>NZ_AP038372.1:8320000-8735798 GCF_045866505.1 Paenibacillus sp. P36 | reverse complement strand
CGATCCGAAAAACGCATAGATTGAACGCAATCAGAGTATATTCTGCGCGATTTATTGCGAAAAGAACCAACATGTCTGATGGGGTCAAAAAAGGACGGCTTTTGTCGTTTTATCCACATTATTAAGAATCGGTTAAAATGACTTATTCTTGTAGAGGGAATTTTGTTCACAATGTTATCCACAGACTGTTGATAAATCGGAGAAGTGGTCGTGTATATCCACAACAGAAACATTATCATCTTAACAAAAGATAGCTTGTTAATCAACGGATTGTTTGGGATTATCCACAATTACAACAAGTTGTGCATAGAAATTGTTCACAACACAAGATATTGTTAATATTCTGTTGATTTTCGACAAGCTTCTCTTTTCGGTGGATAAAATTTATACACAGGTTATTCTTTTTCGATTTATTGTGATCTTTTTGGCATTTCCTTCTGCACGCTCGGGTAGGTTGACTTTCTTGAGTGATATATGATTTAATGAGTAGTAGAAATTTTGTAGGATGGATATCCTCAGGTAGGGAGGTGCTATAGATGGGTCCGACGTTTAACCCGAATACGAGAAAGCGTAAGAAGAATCATGGTTTCCGTAAAAGAATGAGCACGAAGAACGGTCGTAAAGTTCTACAAGCTCGTCGTCTTAAAGGAAGAAAAGTTCTTAGCGCGTAAAAAGAGGCTCCGGAAGGGGCTTTTTTTTTTGCATTTGGATGGACAGTTTATATGCCGTCATTTCGGTCAAAAATAGATAAGATGCCTAAGTGGTAATTTCGCTTATCTGAAGTTAACGGTCTGGAGCGTACATGTCTGTGGAAAAAGAATATAGATTAGCTAAAAGAGAAGACTTCAATAAGATTTATCGATATGGCAAATCAATGGCCAACCATCAATTCGTTCTTTACTATTTACCTCAGCCTAAAATGGAGAATTTCCGACTTGGTATCTCGGTGAGTAAAAAAGTGGGGAACGCGGTTGTCAGGAACCGCTTGAGACGAATGGTGAAAGAGATCATCCGTTTGAAAAAAGAGAATTTGACGCCGCATTATGATTACATTTTGCTGGCTAGGAAACCTGCGGTAGACATGGAATATGCCGAGATGGAGAAAAGCATTTGGCATGTAATCCGAAAGGCTTCTTTATTAAAAAGAAATGACACAATAAAAAAGTGAAGCATTATTTCTTTTCGCGCTTAAATTGTGTTATAGTTTATGTTGGAAAAGATATTTAGGAGGATCTCATTTTGACTCGTCGACTTTATTTGCTTGCAGCTCTTTCTGCGTTGATCTTATTGTTGTCAGGATGTAGTCCTAGTAGCTCTGCTATGGCACCAATTGATCCTAATACGGCAGGTTTTTTTGTAAAATATTTTGTGTACCCGCTTTCGCAGACACTCGACTGGTTCGCCGTCAAGTTGTGGGGTCAATATGGCTTATCCATTCTGGTCGTAACCCTCATTATTCGTCTCATTATTTTGCCTCTGACGCTGAAACAGTATAAGAGCTCCAAACGGATGCAAGAGTTGCAGCCTGAGATGAAGAAGCTTAAAGAAAAGTATAAAGATGATGCGAAGAAGCAGCAGGAAGAAACAATGAAGTTATTTCAGTCAAATGGTGTGAATCCGTTAGCTGGGTGTTTTCCAATCATTGTTCAAATGCCAATTCTGATTGCGCTTTATCAAGCTATCATGCGTAATGACCATATTCGAGAGCATACTTTCTTATGGATGAATTTAGGACAGCCCGATCACTATTACATTCTTCCGATCATTGCCGCGGCAACCACATTCGTTCAACAAATGTTTATGTCTTCTCAAATGAATCAACAAATGAAAAGCTTACTATACATTTTCCCGGTTATGATTTTCGTGATGTCCATGAATTTCGCAGCTGCGCTGCCACTTTACTGGATCTACGGTAACATCTTCACCATTATTCAGTCTTACTTTATTTATGGTTCTCCTGGAAAACAAAAAAATCCTGGATCTCAAAATAATAAGGGTGGCCTGTCCAAATGAAAAAAATTGTGGTGACTGGAAAAACTATTGAGATCGCGGTGAAAGCCGGTCTTTCTCAATGGCAGGTTTCGGAGGATCGTGTTAAGATTCATATTTTGGAACAGCCCTCCCGGGGGTTGTTTGGGTTTATTGGTTCCAAAGAAGCTAAGGTTGAGCTTGAATTGATACCAGATCCGCTTGAGGAAGCCATTGCTTTCTTACAAGATATGTTCGAAGCGATGAAAATTTCCATCACCATAGACACGACAAAGGATCGCGAAGGCTACCAGTTGAATATGAGTGGTTCGGAGCTTGGTATTTTGATCGGTAAAAGAGGACAAACCCTCGATGCGCTGCAGTATTTAGTCAATATTGTCGCAAATCGTTATGCAAATTCGCATTTCCGGATTATTTTAGATGCAGAAAATTTCCGAGATCGACGTAAAAAGACGTTAGAGGAGCTAGCTTTAAGGTTGGCGAATCGTGTCATAAAGTCGAAAAAAGAAGTTATTTTGGAGCCGATGAATTCGCAAGAACGCAAGATTATTCATGCTGAATTGCAAGGGCATCCTGTTGTCAAAACTTATAGCAAAGGCGAAGAACCGAACCGTCGGGTCGTGATCGCCGTCAAATAACCTTAGCCGCAATGACATGAGCATAAGTCATTGCTTTTTCTTTAAGATGAGGTAAATTCGAGGTGTTAATACTATGTTAAATGATACGATTGCTGCTATTTCTACGCCGCTCGGTGAGGGTGGGATAGCGGTTATTCGTGTGAGCGGGGATGAGGCAGTTCCATTAGTGGAGCGTGTTTTTCGCTCAAAAACGAAATTATCTGATGCTGAAACGCATACGGTACATTATGGATTCATTATAGAACCTGCTTCTGCCGAAAAGGTAGAGGAGGTTCTCGTTACTTTAATGAAATCTCCACGTTCTTTTACAATGGAAGATGTGGTTGAAGTCAGTTGCCACGGCGGCATTGTTTCTGTGAAGAAGGTGCTGGATTTATTGCTACAGCAGAGGATACGTTTGGCGGAACCCGGTGAATTCACGAAGCGAGCTTTCCTTAATGGTCGGATTGATTTGACGCAAGCGGAAGCTGTAATCGACTTAATTCGCGCCAAATCGGACAGAGCCTTTAAAGTGGCATTAAAGCAAGTTGAAGGAAATTTGTCGAAGCAAATCAAACATTTACGATATGTGCTGGTTGAATTAATGGCTCATGTGGAAGTCAATATTGATTATCCAGAGCATGATGTTGAAGAAATGACGAATGCTTTCATAAAGAGTAAATGTGACACGGTAATGCTTGAAATTGACCGTCTTTTGGTGACCGCTGAGCAAGGCAAAATTTTGCGCGAGGGTATTGAGACCGCGATTGTCGGCAGGCCGAATGTAGGGAAATCGTCGTTGTTAAATGAATTGGCGCAGGAGAATCGGGCGATTGTAACCGATATTCCAGGAACGACAAGGGATGTTATTGAGGAATTTGTCAATGTAGGCGGTATTCCGCTTAAGTTGTTGGATACAGCGGGGATTCGCGAAACGACAGATATTGTGGAACAAATCGGAGTGGAAAGAT
Source organism: Paenibacillus sp. P36 (assembly GCF_045866505.1). Classification (NCBI taxonomy): domain Bacteria; kingdom Bacillati; phylum Bacillota; class Bacilli; order Caryophanales; family Paenibacillaceae; genus Paenibacillus; species Paenibacillus sp. P36. The sequence continues at coordinate 8,732,221 of NZ_AP038372.1, read as the reverse complement.
CGAAAACTGCTTTGGCTGAAGCGGATCTGATTTTGCTGGTGCTGAATAGCAATGAAGCACTTCAATTGGATGAGCTTGCTTTAATGAAGCAATTATCGGATAAACAAACGATTGTTATTTTGAATAAGATTGATCTCAGTCGTAAGCTCGATATCGACCAAGTGTTGAGTTATTTTCCACAGGAACGTATTGTCGAGCTATCCCTGATTGAGAATAAAGGTATCGATCATTTAGAAAAAGCGATTGCGGCAATTTTCTTTGAGGGCAAACTAGAGTCAAGTGATTTGACGTACGTTAGCAACGTTCGACATATATCCTTATTGAAGCAAGCAAAACGTTCGTTGCATGATGCGCTTGAAGCAAACGAGCAATACGTGCCAATTGATATGATACAAATTGATATTCGAGCGGCTTGGGAACAGCTTGGAGAGATCATTGGTGATTCTGTTGGAGAGTCGTTGATCGATCAAATTTTTACACAATTCTGCTTAGGTAAATGAAAACCGACAGCATTTTCGTTTTCATAAAAGAGGGAGGGACTTTGAACTATGGGATATCATGCTGGTGAATTTGATGTTATTGTCATTGGCGCTGGACACGCAGGTTGTGAATCTGCTCTGGCATCTGCCCGGATGGGATGTAATACACTACTTTTAACAATTAACTTGGATATGGTTGCTTTCATGCCTTGTAATCCATCTATCGGTGGTCCTGCAAAGGGCCACGTTGTTAGAGAGATCGATGCGCTCGGCGGCGAAATGGGTCGCAACATCGACAAAACGTATATTCAAATGCGCATGCTGAATACTGGGAAAGGTCCAGCTGTGCATGCACTTCGTGCACAAGCCGACAAATTTTCATATCAGCATAAAATGAAAGAAACGATTGAAGCAACGCCAAACTTAACGTTACGTCAAGGTATGGCTGAAGAGCTCATTGTCGAAGATGGCGCGATCAAAGGTGTTATTACTAAAACAGGCGCTGAGTATTATGCTAAAGCAATTGTCCTTACGACAGGAACTTACCTAAGAGGGAAAGTTATCATGGGTGAGCTTATGTACGAGAGCGGTCCGAACAATCAACAACCTTCGGTGAAACTATCGGAGTCGCTTCGCAAATTAGGTTTTGATCTCGTGCGTTTCAAAACGGGAACTCCGCCGCGGGTTCATAAAGATACAATCGACTTTAGTAAAACGGAAATTCAGCCTGGTGATGATGAGCCTAAGTTTTTCTCTTTTGAGACTAAATCAGGGGCTGCTAATGAGCAATTGCCTTGTTGGTTAACGTACACATCTGAAGAGACGCATAACATTATTAACTCGAATCTGCACCGTGCTCCAATGTTTTCAGGTGCGATTGAAGGTACTGGGCCGAGATACTGTCCATCCATCGAAGATAAAATTGTTCGTTTTGCCGATAAACCGAAGCATCAAATTTTCCTGGAGCCGGAAGGCCGTAATACATCTGAGTACTATGTACAAGGTTTATCAACGAGTATGCCGGAAGATGTGCAGCTTGGTATTTTGCGCTCCATTCCAGGTCTTGAGAAAGTAGAAATGATGCGTACCGGTTATGCCATCGAGTATGATGCGGTTGTTCCTACTCAATTGAAGCCGTCTCTGGAGACTAAGCTTATTAGCGGTTTGTTTACTGCCGGACAAATTAACGGGACATCTGGGTATGAAGAAGCAGCTGGGCAAGGGGTTATGGCTGGAATTAATGCGGCTCGCAAAGTTCAAGGTAAAGAAGCGGTTGTGTTGGATCGTTCCGAAGGGTACATCGGTGTTCTTATTGATGATTTAGTTACAAAAGGGACAAACGAGCCATATCGTCTATTAACATCCCGTGCGGAATATCGTTTGCTGCTTCGCCACGATAATGCTGATTTGCGTTTAACCCCAATTGGCCATGATATTGGACTGATTTCTGAGGAGCGTTACGCGACGTTTTTAAATAAAAAAGCATTGGTAGATCAAGAAATCGAGCGTTTGAATACGGATAAAATTAGACCGGAACCGCATGTTCAACAGCTTTTGGAAAGCTTGGAAAGTGTAGTTTTGAATAATTCTGTTCCAGCAATCGCGCTGCTTCGTCGTCCTGAAATTGAATATAAACATATTGAACAAATGTCTCCTTCACCGCTTGAGCTGGACGATGAAATGAAAGAGCAGGTTGAGATTCAAGTTAAATATGCAGGTTACATTGAGAAACAAAGCAATCAAGTAGAGCGTCTCCGTAAAATGGAGAAGAAGAAGATTCCGGATGATATCGAATACAGTGAAATTCATGGGATTGCAACAGAAGCTAAGCAAAAGCTCGCTAAAATCCGTCCAATTTCGATTGGTCAAGCATCGCGTATTGCAGGTGTGACACCATCCGATATTTCTATTCTTCTTGTTTATTTGGAACACTATAACAGAGTCACAGCGGCTAGAGGTTAACATATGGATGCTATTCAACAACAATTTGTTCATTTTTTAGAGAAACATCAGATTACTCTTTCCGCTCTACAACTGGAACAGTTCGAGCAATATTTTAAGACACTTGTAGAGTGGAATGAGAAAATGAATTTAACAGGTATTACGGAGAGAGAGCAGGTATACTTAAAGCATTTCTACGACTCTCTTTCTGTTTCTTTTAATTTTGATATGAGCTCCATATCTACGATTGCAGACATTGGCTCTGGAGCCGGGTTTCCAAGCATTCCTTTGAAGATTGCATTTCCTCATCTGAAAGTTACGATCATTGATTCTTTGAATAAACGAATTTTGTTTTTAAAAGAGTTGGTTTCACAATTAGGTTTAACGGATACGGAATGTGTTCATGGTAGAGCAGAGGATATTGCTAGACTTCCTAAGTATCGTGATCAGTTTGATCTGGTTACAGCTAGAGCTGTTGCTAGACTTCAAGTGTTGAATGAATTTTGTCTTCCTTTTGTGAAGAAGGATGGTACGTTTATTGCAATGAAGGGGTCTGAGATAGAAGAAGAGCTAAGTGAGTCTGCTTATAGCTTATCTGAGTTGAAGGGGAAAGTTATTAAAGTTCTTAAGATGCAGCTGCCTGTTGAGGAATCGCTGAGGCATTTTGTAGAAATTCAAAAGCTTGCTGCAACACCAGCTAAGTATCCTAGGAAGGCTGGACTTCCTCTGAAAGAGCCACTTATGAAAAGGTGAAATGTTCCACGTGAAACATTATTCATTTAAGTTTCACAATTGCTTAAAGCAGGAAATCTATTATCGATGAAGAATATATAATAGTAAGAATCTATTCAATTTGTAGTGAGTTTATGTGATTGCACTTGTCATACTTCGCCGTATTCTTGACAAGCGTTTTCGTTCTGTAGGACGAAGAGGTCGTCTATCTTTGGATCGTAATGGTCGCTTAAACTACGGGAAGAGTTGGTGGTAGGGTTTCCTATGAAAGAACAAATTTCAAAGCTATTTGGACTTGCTGATCGTTCGTCGACGGATGAGGTCAAAAACATACCGGTTAATACTATTATTCCAAGTCCATATCAACCTAGAACCTTATTTGATGATGATCGTATTGATGAATTGTGCCAAACGATTCGAACGCATGGTGTTATTCAGCCAATCGTTGTCAGAGTCAAAAACAATACATTCGAACTCATTGCCGGAGAACGGCGCCTAAGAGCAGTTAAGAAGCTAGGTCTTGATACAATCCCTGCAATTGTGAGAGATTTCAATGATTCTCAAGCTGCATCCATTGCTCTTATCGAGAATTTGCAGCGTGAAGGTTTGACTGCAATCGAAGAAGCTGCTGCTTATCAGCAATTGATTGAGATGCATGATTTGACGCAAGAGAGCTTAGCTCAGCGACTCGGTAAGAGCCAATCAACGATTGCGAATAAGATCCGGCTTTTACATCTAAGCGAACCTGTTAAGATGGCATTGATGGAGCGGAAAATTACGGAGCGTCATGCGAGAGCTTTGCTTGCATTGGATCAAGAAGAACTGCAAGTGAAAATTCTTGAAGAAGTCATTGCTAAAGAGCTGAACGTAAAACAAACAGAGATCAAGATTAATTTTTTAAAGGAAGCAACAAAGATTAAAAAGTCACGTCGCGTATCCTTTTCAAAGGATGTTCGACTCGCTTTAAACACCATTCGCCAATCCGTTGAAATGGTTACAAGCTCGGGCCTGAATATTAACACGTCTGAGAAAGATCATGAGGATCACTACGAAATTATAATTAAAATTCCTAAGAATAATTGAGCATTTATTGCTACCTTAAACGGCGCAAGCCGTTTTTTTGCATCTTATGAGATAAAACTATCAAATATAGATAAGGTAACTGAATGATAGATATGTTAAGATAGATATACTGCTTTAGTATGGCATTTGGAACATAAGCGATTGAGGTGAAATGGTTTTGTCTAAAATTATAGCAATAACGAATCAGAAGGGTGGCGTCGGTAAGACGACAACTTCTGTGAATTTGGGTGCTTCCTTGGCTTCACTAGGGAAGAGAGTGCTTCTCGTTGACATCGATCCACAAGGGAACACGACTAGTGGGATCGGGGTTAACAAGGCCGATGTCGTGAATTGCATCTATGATGTGCTTATTAACGATGTCCACCCCAAAGATGCAACAGTGGATACGAATGTTCCAAATCTTAAGATTGTACCTGCGACGATTCAACTAGCAGGAGCTGAGATTGAGCTTGTTCCAACGATTTCAAGAGAAGTGCGTTTGAAGAAGTCTTTGCAACTGGTTAAGCATATGTACGATTATATTCTTATTGATTGCCCACCATCCTTAGGTCTTCTTACAATTAATTCTTTAACTGCTGCTGATTCTGTTATCATTCCAATTCAATGTGAATACTACGCGCTTGAAGGATTAAGCCAACTGTTGAATACAGTTCGATTGGTCCAAAAGCATCTTAATACAGGGCTTCAAATTGAAGGTGTTTTATTGACGATGTTTGATGCTAGAACAAACCTCGGCATTCAAGTCATTGAGGAAGTAAAGAAATACTTCCAAACAAAAGTATATCAAACGATTATCCCGCGGAACGTTCGCTTGAGCGAGGCTCCCAGTCATGGACAATCGATTATTACTTATGATCCTAGATCAAAAGGCGCGGAAGTGTATTTAGAGCTTGCGAAGGAAGTGATCTCGATATGACCAAAGGCCTAAACAAAGGTTTAGGTAAAGGATTGGATGCTTTAATTACATCACTACATATTGATGAGAGCGATAAAGTCATTCAAATTCCTTTAGCACAATTGAGAGCTAACCCTTATCAACCTAGAAAGCATTTTAACGAAGATAGCATTAAAGAGTTAGCCGATTCAATTAGAGAACATGGTGTCATCCAGCCTATTATTGTTCGTAAGGTTCTTAAAGGGTATGAAATCATTGCCGGTGAGCGTAGATTCCGAGCATCTCAGGTTACGGGGATTGCAACGATCCCAGCAGTCGAGAGAAACTTTACGGATCAACAAGTCATGGAAATTGCCTTGATTGAGAATGTTCAGCGGGAAGATCTAAACGCAATGGAGATTGCTTTTGCTTATCAGGGAATTATCGATCAGTTCTCGTTAACTCAAGAAGAGCTTTCTGCTAAGGTTGGTAAAAGCCGTTCACATATTGCCAACTTCCTGAGACTTCTTCAATTACCGGAATCAATTAAACAATATGTTTCACGTGGAACATTATCGATGGGTCATGCAAGAGCTATCGTTGGTGTTAAAGATGACAAAATCAAAAAAGAGCTAGCGGAAAACACCATTAGTAAGCAATGGAGTGTTCGCGAACTTGAAGAAGCCGTGAAAATGCTTGAGGAATCACCAGGTCAAGAAAAAGAAAAAACGAAGCAAAAAGAAAAGAATAGAGATCCCTATATCAACCAAGCTGAAGATCAATTAAGAGATATTTACCGGACTACGGTGAAAATCAAGAATCAGCAGGATAAAGGTAAAATCGAACTTCTCTACTATTCAAAAGACGACTTGAACCGTTTGCTAGAATTGCTTCAAGGCAAAATCTCTTGAAATTAGATAGCATACCGATGGTTTTCTTTCGAGCAGAAAGATCAAACTAAGGTATGCTATATTTATGAGTGGAATTCTGAATCCGCGAGAGAGGGTGGGTGAACATATGAAAGGTGTTATGTATTTTGATCAAGCTGCTTCTTCCTGGCCAAAGCCACCGGCTGTAATGGATGCGATGATGACGTGTATGCAAGAATATGCGGCTAATCCAGGGCGGGGAAGCCATCAGATGGCTGTGAAGGCAAGTCGGGTCTTATTTGAAACGAGAAAAAACTTAGCCCGCTTATTTGGGATCAAAAACCCGAATGATCTATCTTTTGCATTGAATACGACACATGCACTGAACCAAGCGATCAAAGGGTTTGTAAAACCCGGGGATCACGTGATCTGCACGAATATTGAGCATAACTCTGTTCGCAGACCATTGGAACATTTGAAGGCTACGATTGGAATAGAACTGACTTATATCCGTAATGATGAAGAAGGAAATATCCAGCTGGATGCTTTCAAAAAGGCATTACAGACAAATACATCACTTGTAGTTGTTAATCACAGTTCTAACTTATTGGGGACGATTATGCCTGTGGCAGAGATCGGGGAGATATGCCGTGCTCATGGCGCTAAGTTGCTTGTAGACGCGGCTCAGAGCGCTGGTATACTGCCTATTCACGTAGGCGATATGAATATTGATATGTTGGCTTTCCCGGGTCATAAGGGGCTTCTAGGGCCTCAGGGAACGGGTGGTTTATATATCCATCCTGACATTGATTTGGAGCCGCTCTTACACGGGGGAACAGGTAGTCAATCAGAGGCCATTCATCAACCAAAGGTAAGGCCTGATCGCTATGAGGCAGGTACGCAAAACACAGTTGGTATTGCTGGATTAAACGAAGGCGTGAAATTTGTAATAGCGGAAACGATTGAGAAGATCCATGCAAAAGAGTGGCGTCAAACGCAAATGCTGATGGAAGGTTTACTGGGAATTGAAGGAGTCACGATTCTTGGCCCGGCTCTTGGACAAAATAAAACAGGGATTGTTTCCTTTAATGTGAACAACGCGGATTCATCGGAAGTGGCTTTCATATTGGATCAATCTTTTCAAATCGCCGTTAGATCCGGCTATCATTGTACGCCGCTTGCTCATGAATCGGCAGGCACATTAGCTAGTGGAGCGGTAAGAGCAAGCATAGGTTATTTTACAACGGATGAAGAAGTGGAAGCTCTTGTTTATGCAGTGAAAGAGATCCAATCGCAGTATGCTAAGTAGAAAGAGGGATCAACCATGGGGGAACTGTTCGGATTGAATGGCAACTTTGTTGTATTAGCCATTTTGGCATTGATTTTAGTTTTATTCCTTATCGTCATTATACTTTCGGTTAAATTATCTTCTTTGCGTAAACGATATACGCAAATGATGAATGGTTCAAGTTCAGATAATATGGAGCAGCTCCTCATTGAAATGCAGCAAGCAATCAACGATCAAAAGGCCGAGTCAGCAATGACGTCAGCCCAGGTTGATACAATTCGTCAATCCCTAACGAAGATGAAATCCAAAGTTGCGATCCATCGATACAACGCCTTCAATGATGGCGGAAGTAACCTGAGCTTCACAATTGCCATTTTGGATGATTTTCAAGATGGTGTAGTTTTGACAGGAATACATAGCCGTGAGCAGATGTACTTGTATGCGAAGCCGATTCAAAATGGACAATCTACTTACACATTAAGTCCAGAAGAGAAAGAGGCAATTAATCAATCTGTAAAGCCGTCTTAGCGCTTGGTACATAGGCTTGAGTGCGACGTAATGCTGAGTGAAGAGCATCGCCAATTACATTCGCCATGTTCATGACAAGACTGAGCCGCGTATTTTGAAGGACGAAATATTCCATGAAGCCGCCTACGTTGACGATCCCCGTCACATGAATATTGCCAACGGGAGGAAGATCTTTATTAACGCCGGCACCAGGCTTAAGCGGACCATCAGCAACCTGAATGCAGCCTACACTGGATACTTGACCTAAACAAGCATCGACAGCAACGATAAAAGGGTTATCGAATTGACGTTGAATTTTATCAACGGTTTCAGATAGGTTCATGGCATGGACAGGTTCATCTAAAGTACCGAATAAGTGAAGGTTACGAAGATTTGTCGTACGGTTCAAATGAGAGCCAACTAATGGACCAAGTGAATCTCCTGTAGAACGGTCGGTGCCCACACAGATAACAACGATAGGTTGATAGGTTGGTAGCTTACTAAAAATGGATTGCAAATGCTTAGAGAGAAGAAAAGGGGTATCGGCGTCTGTGTGCTTAATTTTGAGTGGGGTCAGTTCCGTGTCTTTCATTCCGTCGAAACCAATTTGGAATTTCATCATATCCCTCCAAAGTACTTCTTCTTTTTTTACTAGTATATGGATAGATAGAGACATTTATACGTAGGAGAGGAGGGATTTTCCTTGAATATTTCCGTTATGTTGTTAGCCTTCGATTCTACGCAGCAGGCTCTGCGCGCCGAGATGCTGCTAGAGTATGCGGACATAGAAATTGACATCAGACCTACTCCGAAAGAAATTACAGCCGGCTGTGCCCTTTCTATTGAATTTCCTGGAGAAAATCTAGCACTAGTTCAAGAGATTATTGAATCTGAGAACGTAGAAATCAGAGGCATCTATTTTAAAAAAGAAGATAAATATGTTACCATGGAATGAAAAAGGAGGTCTAAACCGTGGCCTTTATTACGAAGTATTTCACGGATTTGATGAACTGGATTCGAGAGCATCTATCGAACCCTGAAATACTAGCTTCCCTATTTTGGATTATCGTAAAAATTGTTCTCATATATGTTGTTGCAAGAGTATGTATCAAAATTGCGGATAAAACGATTGCCCATATGATGGCTGCTAGAGACAAGTCGCCACTGAAGTTTGATAGACGTAGAACGAATACGATAGGAAGCCTTATACATAATTTAATAGCCTACACCGTGAATCTCATTTGTATTATGTTGATCCTTGGACAAGTTGGTTTAAATCTTGGGCCTCTGCTGGCGGGGGCAGGTGTGCTTGGACTCGCGATAGGTTTCGGAGCGCAGAGTTTGGTGAAAGATGTGATTACGGGTTTCTTTATCATTTTTGAGGATCAGTTTGGAGTAGGGGATGTCATTCAAATTGATTCATTTAAAGGGACTGTTGAAGAGATTGGCATCCGAGTCACAAGGATTAAAAGCTGGACGGGTGAGGTCCATATCATTCCGAACGGAAATATTAAACAGGTGACCAATTTTTCTACGTACAATTCTTTAGCCGTGGTCGATGTGACGATTCCTCATCATATAAATATTGACGATGCTACGCAAATTCTCAAGGATACCGTCAAGCACGTGCAAGAGCTTACGGAGGATATTGTGAAGCAGCCCGAAGTGTTGGGTGTTCAAGTGGTGGGTACAACGGATCTGAAGATTCGCATTATTGCAGAGTGTAAACCAACGCGACAATTTAATGTGACGAGGCTTTTGAACATAGAAATCAAGAAAAGACTCGATAGTGTGCAAATTGAGACGATGTAGTTGAAAAGGCGGTGGCGGACGTATGGAGAAAAAGCAGTATCAACTTGGCGATATTGTGCAAATGAAAAAGCCCCATCCGTGTGGCACGAATGAAATGGAAATCATACGGATGGGGATGGATATTAGAATTAAGTGTGTAGGGTGTAAACACAGTGTTCTAGTACCAAGAACGAAGTTCGAAAGTAAACTGAAGAAAGTGCTTCGATCCAACGCAGAAAAAGAGGAAGAATCCTCATAAAAATGCTGTGGAAAAGCACTTGCGGGGACAGGATTTTTTTGATATAATGAATCCTGTTCTCGCGTTTTATTGGAAAGGTACCCAAGAGGCCCAAGGGGGCTGACTCGAAATCAGCTAGGCGTCGCGAGGCGTGCGTGGGTTCGAATCCCACTCTTTCCGTACAAGCTATTACTAGCTAAGGAATGAAAGTCTTCTGCATCTGCAGGAGGCTTTTTTTATTTTGTCCAGAACCATATTAATTCCATTATTAAGTTCCACGTGAAACATTTTAGGAGTTTAAAACGTCTATTAGGGTGTAGAAGGCTATTTTGCTTTCAGTCCTTTGTCTAACTAGTAGGGATAAAAAGGCTAAAGGAAAAGCAGAATAAGTTCATATTGATGTGTTGGCAACAAGAAGGAGGTAAGCGTAATGAAAAGATGGATGATGATATTTCTGGTACTAGCTGTAGTAGCCACAGGATGCGCTAAAAAGAGTGAAGAGAGTGCATCGCCAAGCCCAACAGCAGGAGCGACCGTAGCGCCTTCCACAGGGGCTTCAGCGACGCCTGGTGCGACAAATGGGACAGGCGGTGGAACATCTGCCACAGCAACGCCAGCAGCCGGTGGCAACGATACAACTAAGGATGAGCCGCTTCCTCAGATAACGAAGGAGCAAGCTGATAAGATAAGCATGACAAGCACCTATGATGATTTGGTGAAGCAGACAGGAGCAAAGGGCAAGTTGGTGAAAGACGAGAATGGTAAGAAAACCTATGATTTCGCCATTTCTAATCAACCTGGCTATATTGCGGAAATCGTTTATTTTGCAGATGGGATGATCTCTGAAAAGAAAGTATTTAGGAAATAAATCAAGTCGTGCAGCGTGAAAGCTGTGCGGCTTTTTTAGTACCTTCCTCATAAAAAAGAGTTTATACTTTGTTAATATTCCATTTAGATGGATTCAATAAGGTTATATTAATATAAATATAAGGAAACGTTTCCCGTACATTGTGTTAAAAGGAGAAAAGAGATGAAACTTAGTAAAAAATCCGTTACTGTACTGTCCTTTACGATTGGAGCGTGTTTATTCGTATCCACGGCATTTGCCGATACGCTGCTTGGATCGGGTTATGACCGGTTAAAAGGTTCAGCAAAAACAACTGCAAACATGATGGAAAAGGATATGAAGAATTACACGCTCGAAGCGCTGTATACGTTGAAAGATAACGATAAAACCTTAATTCAAGGATCAACGTCGCAAAAGATGGATGTTGAGAACCATAAGAAGGAAGAGAATACAACGACGAAAGACGCCAATGGCGAAACAACTTCAAGATACTATTATTCTGACATAACGAAATCAGTTAATAAAAATGGAACAGACAATACTTATTATGTAATGGAATATCCAGCGAATGAGACCAAATTTCGTTCTGTAGATTTCAAGAACCCCTTTAAAGAAAAGGGAGCACCAGAAATTGAAAAAATCGTTGACGCTGTCGTTGGCGGCTTGAAAGATTACGTGCAAGTAGAGGAAGGACCTGAAGGTGGCAAAGTATATTCGGGCAGCTTGTCTGAAACTCAGGTACCAGCCGTCCTGAATGCTGTCTCCTCTTTTGGTATCAAACAGATGCTGAACGATGAGCGCGATTTGCCGACTATAGAAAGCGATGTATTTGTGAAAAAGGTGGTAGGCTCGGCTAATGAAAATAAAGCTGGCTACCTTGAAAATGTAACAGGCGATATTACGCTGTCCGGAAAAGATAAAAACGGTGTTCAGCACGATTTGAACCTGAATGTCATTGTAAAGCTTTCTGAAGTTGGCAATACGAAAATCACACTACCTGATCTAACTGGCGCAAAAGTTGAAAAAGTTAGCTATTCCAATGGATTTAGCAGTAAGTATGTAGGTAAATATAAAAACGATATCGTGATGGAGAAAGACGGCAAGTTTGTGAAAATCGGCGAAAGAATGGTTGAGATCACAAGCGTAGACAACGATAAAGTGAAAGGGAAATATTCCGAAACGGTTATTCCAGGTTATGAGAGCGAATATCCGAATAAAGATGTTTTCGACTTTGAATATGATCCAGCCGTGTCCTCAACATTCACGTATAAGGATGCAAAAGGCGAGCAGAAGAATGGTTCTATTCATCAAGGCGCTACAGGCAAAGTTTATTTTGAAATGAATGTTGAGATTGTTAACGAAAATTCATACAGATCAGTCTCGAAACCATATTACGATGGAGAGTTTAGCCGCATATTTGAATAGAAGAGAGAGGTTCAGGAGGCTGCCGGTGCGGCTTCCTGAGCGTTTTTTTGGGGAGATGATGGAATTTGACAGTCAAGGCGATTGAAATAAGTGGATTAACGAAGGCATTCAAAAATGGCCGAGGGATCACAGAGTTAAACCTGGATGTTGATCAAGGCGATATATTCGGATTCCTTGGGCCGAATGGTGCAGGGAAGACGACAGCTATGAAAATGATAACTGGACTGATGAAGCCAGACCGTGGCGATGTGAAAATTTTCGGTGCCAGCATTTTAGACGACTATGTTAACGCCATGAAGCATGTGGGTTGTTTGATTGAAACAGCGGAGTCTTATCCTTATTTAACAGCTAATGATAATTTAAAGATGTTCGCTAGATTTTATCCGCATGTTGATCAGAAGAGAATTGATGAGTGCCTGGAACTCACAGGCATGTTGAAATATAAAAATGAAAAATCTCAGAAGTTTTCACTGGGGATGAAACAAAGACTGGGGATCGCGGCTGCTATACTGTCGAAACCTAAATTATTAATATTGGACGAGCCTCTAAACGGACTAGACGTTGAAGGGATGCTGGAGATGAGGAAATTGATCAAACAACTTTCTCAGGAAGGCACGACATTTTTTATCTCAAGCCACTTGATTCATGATGTGGAACTGACGTGCACAAGAATCGGCATCATTTATGGAGGCAAACTTGTTAATGTAGAATATACGCAGAATATCCTCTCGTATTATTCTTCGTTGGAGAACTTTTTTGTTAGTGAGGTGGACCGGAATGGAAGGGTTTAAGGCCGCATTTATCAATGAATCCGTGAAGTTGTTGAAAAAGAAAAAAATGATGGCGGCTGCCATTTTATCTATCCTTGCTGTTTTGGTCGGACAGATCGCTGTAACCACCATCAAGCATGGGCTTGGATTGCGGGTTGTAGGAAGCGTTGAATTTCCTATCGTCGTACTATCGTTTATTACTTATACGCTTTTGCCGCTGTTTGCCATTTTTGTGGCGATCGATATGTTTAACGGTGAATCCTCATCGAATACAATGAAAATAACACTTTTGAGACCAGTCTCCCGATTCAGTGTGTTTAGCGCAAAAGTGTTGAATTTAGCTTTATTTATTGCCGGCAACCTCTTATTTGTGATGATTCTTTCGTTATTAGCTGGGTTTATTTTTAATCCCTCATCGGCTAGCTTGCCAGGGATCTTGAAGGTTGTTTTATCGTACGGATTAACCTTTTTCCCCGTATTTGTGTTTGCCCTAATTGTCGTCCTGTTGTCTAACGTGATACAAGGGGGGCTAGCTGTATTTTTCCTCTCGATTCTGATATTTATCGTTTTTAACTCATTGGGTATTGTCTTCTCGTCCTACTCCAGTTTTTTCATTACTTCGATGCTGGATTGGTATACTTTATGGATATCGGAAACGATGAATGTTTTTAAAATATTCCGTCAGATTCTAATCATGTCGGGCTGTGGTATGATGTTATTTACAACAGGGTATTATTTGTTTGACAGTAAGGATATATAGGAAGGGATCTTCATGCATTTAACCAAACGTTTCTTCACGATGAATGCGCTGGCTGTGCTGCTCTCCGTTGGTTTGACAGTTCTGGCTGTTATTATTTTCGTTGCTGCTTATACGAAGGTTTTTGGCCGCGAAGCCGATACGAAGGAGGTTCAGAAGGCCTTCGAAGTTCGAGCGGCGATCAGTGAGATCAAAAGAGAAGCACAGCCCCTCAAGTTCGAGCAGCTTTTGGATACGAAATTTCAACAAGAGCTTGCTAATCGGGTTAACGCTTTGGATGCCAGTGCGATTATTTTAAAAAATAGAGAAGTTGTATACGCTACGCAAAATTTCAACAGGATCGATATTGAGAGAAGCCTTATGCTCTCAGACAACCAGGCAACTCGCGATGAGGTCGAACTTGCCGGTAAAACATATATGATTACAAGAGTGGATTACAAGGTGCAGGCTGGCGATCCCGGTGTTCTGCTGCTGCTTGCGCCAATCAAGCTGAAAACGAACTTTTTTGTGCTGCTCGGCATATTTACAGTTAGTGTGTTCACCGTTGTTTTCTTGTTAACGAACTTTTGGGTGTCGTATCGATTCTCCCGCGGCATTATTTCGCCGATCTCCAGACTCAAGGCTGCTGCTAATAAAATTAGCGAAGGTGATTTAAGCCAAGGGATTGCAGAAGAAGGCGAGGGTGAAGTTCGTGAGTTATGCAGGACGCTGGAGCTCATGAGAATTAAGCTGAAAGAATCGGTTTATATGCAGCAAAAATATGATGATAACCGAAAGTTTCTGGTTTCAAGTATTTCTCATGACTTAAAGACGCCTGTGACCTCGATCAAAGGGTATATTGAAGGAATTATCGATGGGGTCGCCAAAACACCTGAGAAAATGGACGAGTATCTGGAAACGGCACGATCCAAAGCGATTCTCGTGAACGCTATGATCGATGATCTGCTTCTATACTCCAAGCTTGATTTGAACCAGCTTCCTTACCATTTTGAAAAGAGTGATTTGGAGAGCTATTTTGAGGATTGTGTCGCGGATCATAAATATGAATACGAAAAGGCTAACCTATCGTTATCGTTAATAAATGAACTTAATGAGCCAGTCAAAGTTTTAATTGATCGTGAAAGATTAAAGAGGGTCATACAGAACATTCTTGATAATGCCATGACATATGTAGAGAAAGCGGATGGAAAGATTGAGATTATTCTCAGGGAAACTAGAACATCTGCGATCATAGAGATTAAGGACAATGGAAAAGGAATACCGGAAAATAAACTTCCCCATATCTTTGAGCGATTTTATCAGGTGGACCCTTCAAGAAAAAGCGGCAGTGGACTAGGACTTGCTATTGCCAAGCAAATTGTAGAAGGTCACGACGGGAAAATATGGGCGAAAAGTGCCGTAGGAGAGGGTACTCAGATAATGATATCTCTGAAGAAGTTCTAGTAGGCTTGGAGGTTATGATGAAAAAAATTCTGATTATTGAAGATGATCAAAGTATCGCCAATCTCCAGAAAGATTACCTCGAGTTGAGCGGTTACTCTGTTAAGACGGTGAACAGTGGATTAGCGGGATTGAAAGCTCTCAAGGATGAAGACTTTGAGCTGATCATTTTAGATATCATGCTGCCGGATATCGATGGATTTGAAGTATTGAAGAGAGTGCGCGAGCATGACGATATTCCCGTTCTTCTGGTATCGGCTAGAGCAGAGGAAATTTATAAAATTAATGGTTTGGGCCTTGGTGCGGACGATTATATTACCAAGCCTTTCAGCTCCGGCGAGCTGGTTGCGCGGGTAGGGGCTCATTTGAAAAAGTTCCAACGGATGAAAGAGCGGTTTGGCAAAGGGAATGAAGGAAGCACGATTCAAGTTAGAGGTCTGGAGATTCAGAAGGAGGCAAGGCGTGTCTTTGTGAACGGAAATGAAGTCGTTATGGCGCAAAAAGAATTTGACTTGCTTCTATTTCTATTGCAGAATGCCAATCGGGTGTTTGGCAAGGAAGAGCTTTTTGAGAGAATCTGGGGCTTGGATGCTATGAGTGATGCCTCAACCGTCACGGTTCATATCGCCCGAATCAGAGAGAAAATCGAAGAGACCCCGTCGAAACCTCAGTACATAGGTACAGTTTGGGGATCCGGGTACAGGTTTATTGTGTAAAAAAGCTGGTCCTAAGCAGGTAAATTAAACTACCTAGGGGCCAGCTTTCCTTCATTTCAGCCGCTAATAGCTCCTGTTGCGGTTTCTGTAACTGATAGAGAATCGATCAATGACATAGCCGACTAGCGCCCATGTAGCGATTGTTAATACATAGATGACGAGCATCCGAGACATGGAGATCTCATAGATGTCCGTGAATGTGGATGCAAACCATGCAGGAACGCTAAGTGCATAGAAGATCATGTAAAAGGCATCATGATCGTGAAATAAATAATGACCTAAACAGAGGGCTGCACCAATGAAGGTAAACAGCCAAGTAAACGTGGATGTTCTCATGGTGAATTTCTCCTAGTTAAGGCTTTTTGCGGTGCCATTTCCGATTATGGTTGCTGTTGGCCGGAAATCTGTCTCCTTTTTTTAACGTGACTATTTTCGGGTTCTCAATACCCATGTGGACGGCATTCTCACCCATCTCGATGTATACGCCGTCGTTAGGTACATGATCGCCTTCATTGAACTGTGTCCATTCACCCACATTGATCACCTCTTCGAAAGATTTTCAATCAGGTTTAGATTACCCTCCTGAAGGGGAAGCATGTACGATAGGCGTTGCCATGTTCATCCTTGAGAGAAAGACTTGTAATCTGGCGTTCAATTTGCTATAGTATTCAGGTGCGAGTTTTGAAAAAGAATCCTCGCTCCTTGCTCCTTCGCTTGTGCGAACAAGCTTGAACAGGGGCCGCTTAGTCCAAAAGGAGGTGACATACATGCGCAAATATGAACTGATGTACATCATTCGTACTGACGTTGAGCAAGAAGTTGTTCAATCTACAGTAGAAAAGTTTCAAGGCATCATCACGAACGGTGGAGGCGAAGTCTCCAAACATGACCTGATGGGCAAACGCCGTCTTGCGTATGAGATCAATAAGTTCCGTGACGGGCACTACGTGCTTGTACACTTCAACGCAGAACCTGCTGTTGTAACTGAACTTGATCGCGTACTTAAGATTACGGATGAAGTTATCCGTCACTTAATCACAAACGACGTAGCTTAATTGCATGCCAGTATTTTCGTCAGGGGGAATGTTCTATGTTGAACCGTGTCATTCTTATCGGTAGATTGACCAGAGATCCAGAACTTCGTTATACGCCAGCCGGCGTTGCGGTTACACAGTTTACTCTCGCAGTAGACCGTCCTTTCACAAGCGGAGGTTCGAAAGAACGCGAAGCGGACTTTATCAATATCGTCACGTGGAGGCAGCTTGCCGAAACATGCGCGAACTATTTGCGTAAAGGTCGTTTGACAGCAGTGGAAGGCCGAATTCAGGTACGTAATTACGACAACAATGAGGGCAAGAGAGTTTACGTGACCGAAGTGATTGCCGATAATGTACGCTTCCTTGAATCCAGTAACGGTGCCGGAAATCGTGAAGACGGTGGATCGAACGCAAACGCTAGCTACGGCAGCGGAGGCAGTGGCAATCGTGGCGGTGGGTCACGCGAGCAGCAAGATCCTTTCATCGATGACGGAAAACCGATCGACATTTCCGATGATGACTTGCCATTCTAAAGTAGAAAGGACTGAACAAATTCATGGCTTTCCAAAAAAGAGATAACAATAGTGAAGATCGCGGCGATCGCAAATTTGCTCCTCGTGGTAAAGGCGGTAAAGGTAAACGTCGTAAAGTTTGTTACTTCACAGTTAACAAAATCAAGCACATTGACTATAAAGACATCGAAACTCTTAAAAAGTTCATCAGTGAGCGCGGGAAGATTCTTCCTAGACGTGTAACTGGTACTTCCGCTAAGTACCAACGTGCATTGACGATCGCTATCAAGCGTTCCCGTACAATCGCATTGTTGCCTTACACAACGGAATAGGGTTTACTAAGAAGGCAGCTGTTTATACGGCTGTCTTTTTTGTATGCCGAGAAGTCCATAGGCGAGAGGAGAGAACGCACGGCTTTGTAGAGGCTTTCTTTTCTCCCCCTATTTTGTGGTATAATTAACGCTATAGTCTTTTGTAGGATGAGGAGAGATGACGGTTGCTGAATAGGGAAAAGGATGTAGACCTAGCCAGACGAGCCAAAGTCATTGAGTGGCTCAAGACAGAAGTCGTAGATCACGTAGCGCACCTGCTTAAAGGCATATGGGAAGGCAGCCATGTCAGAATTGTGGATGGCTTAGCCAGTTTAATTTCAAGCGGCTATATTTTGGGAAGAAGACTGGGTATATCTTATCGCGATTTGGACGAAGCCATTGTAGAGAAAATGAAGAAGCACCGCCAAGAGGGCCATCAACTTGAGGACTGGTACGGCGACATTTCATCGCTCGAAGAACATTTACGTAAGAGGTGAGCCCGGTTGGGGAATCGAAGTTGGCAAAGCATCATTTGGAGTGCGGTGACGATCCTTTCATTGCTATCTCTAATGACGCCTTTTATTATTTTCACATTTAGTTTTCTCATGATTCCTGTATTGATGTTATATGTTAAATCAAGCACCAAACGTTTCGTCATCAGTTATGTCATCAGCTTGCTCGTCGTTTATTTGCTTACCCAGTGGCATGGGATATCGCTCATGTCCGTATCGCTGTTCTTCTTGCCGCCGGTACTGGTCATGGGTAACTTATATAAACGCAAAGCCGCCGCTAGAACTGTACTTACAGCAGGAATTATCACCATTCTGGCGGAGTCACTGCTTAGTCTGCTCATTGGGTATTCGCTTGGATTCGATCCGGTAGCGAAATTCAAACTTTTCATGATGGACAGCATTGCAAGTATGCCGCCGGGGATTCGGGAGGTTCTACCGAAGGACCAGGACTGGTATGTGAATTTCATTGTGCAAGTGATACCTTTGTATCTGATCTTTGTGGCGTTGTTCTACACCTTTGTCACTCACGGCATTAGCCGCTGGCTGCTCAACAAAACAGGAGAAGGCATCCCAGGTCTGCGCCCAATGCGCGAGTGGATGCTGCAGAAATCGTTGGTGTGGATTTATTTGATCGTGTTTGTGCTCGATCTCTTTATGAATCCAGCTTCCAATTCACTCATTCCGACGCTGATGATGAATGCAATGCCACTATTGATGCTGGCGTTCGCTATTCAAGCGATCTGTTTTCTATTCTTTGTTGCGCATGCGAACAAGTGGAAGCCAATTTTGCCGATCGTGGCGATGATCATTCTTTGTTTCATGCCGCCACTTTTTATCGTTTACAGCTTACTAGGGGTATTTGATGTTGCGTTTCCAATCCGTGAACGGTTTAAGAAAAATTTATAGGATTAGGAGCTAGTTCGAATGCCGAAGTTCCTTTTGAAGCGATGGCACGGTCAACACATCGTGTGGATTTTCGTTCTGCTCATCATCATGTCAGCTACCATCTATATGTTCAAATGGTGGCTGGGCGTTACGGCCTTCCTGGTCTGCGCCGTTCTGGCGTACTTCACGCTCCAAGCGGAAACAGCTTTTCGCAAAGAGCTGAATATGTATGTCGGAACGATTACGCATCGGGTCAAAAAAGCCGGCAATGAAGTGATGAGCGGCCTTCCTATCGGAATTATTTTATATAATGAAGAGAAGCGCATCGAATGGCACAACCCGTTTGTGGCGAAAATGCTTGGGCAGGATTCCGTCATCGGCGAGCCGTTGTACGAATATTTGCCAGACCTGAAAAACCGAAAAGATAAAAGCGATAAAGTAGATCTCACCATCGGGAAGTCCATTTATCAAGTCTCGATTCGGGCCGAAGAAAGACTGCTCTATTTCCGGGAAATCACGGAGCATGCGAATTTGGCGAGAAAGTACGAAGATGAGAAGACGGCGATCGGTATCGTCATGATGGATAATCTGGAGGAGTCAACGCAAGGTCTGGATGATCAAACGCGCAGCATTATGCTGGCCAAAGTGACAGGTGAGATTACTGAATGGGCTCAGAAAAATCAGCTATATTTGCGCCGGACGTCCTCCGACCGTTTCCTCATTCTGATGGATCAGAAAGCGCTGCGTCAATTAGAGCAAACGCGATTTGAAATTCTGGACGATGTCCGGGACCTGACGATAGAGAACAAGCTGCCGATGACGCTAAGTATCGGGATCGCATCTGGTGCGGAGCAATTAATGGAGCTTGGTCAAATGGCGCAGATGGGCCTGGACATGTCTTTAGGCCGCGGCGGCGATCAGGTGACGGTGAAAGTGGGCCAGAGGCTGAGCTTTTATGGCGGAAGAACGAATGCGGTTGAGAAGCGCACGCGGGTTAGGGCCAGGGTCATCTCCCATGCCTTAAGGGATTTGATGAAGGATAGCGATAAAGTGATTATTATGGGTCACCGCTTTCCGGACATGGACTGCATCGGCGCATCAATCGGCATCTTGAAGGCTGTGCAAGTGATTGGCAAGGAAGGTTACATCGTGCTTGAGGGAGTGAATCCCTCGATCCAGAAAGTGATGGAGACGATTGCCGGTGATGAGCGGCTGCATCGCTGGTTCATAACACCGGAGCAGGCGATGCAGATTACGACGCAGCGGACCTTGGCTGTGGTACTGGATACGCACAAGGCTTCAATGGTAGCCGAGCCTAAGCTGCTCCAGCAGACGCACAGGGTCGTTGTGGTCGATCATCATCGCCGCAGCGAGGAGTTCATCAATGACGCGACACTCGTCTATATGGAGCCTTATGCGTCCTCTACCTGCGAGCTAGTGACCGAGCTTCTGCAGTACATCAATGAGAAGCTGACGATGGAAGTGCTCGAGGCTACGACTTTGCTGGCCGGCATCGTAGTCGACACGAAGAGCTTCAGCCTCCGCACAGGGGCGAGGACCTTCGAAGCCGCTTCCTATCTGCGCCGTAATGGCGCAGATTCCGCGCTGATTCAGCGTTTGCTGAAGGAAGATCTCGATTCGTACATCGAGCGAGCCGAAGTAATCAAGCATACAGAAACGATCCATGAGCATATCGCTTTGGCAGTTGCTGAGCCTAATCGCAAATATTCTCAGTTGATGATTGCACAGGTTGCTGATACATTGTTGAATATGACGAATATTATGGCTTCCTTTGTCATCGCTGAACGGCCGGATGGACTGATCGGCATCAGCGCCAGATCGCTGGGGCAGATGAACGTCCAACTCGTGATGGAGCGGCTGGGCGGCGGCGGTCATTTGACTAATGCAGCAACTCAGCTCGATGGCACGACATTAGAGGGAGCAACGAACCGATTGAAGAAAGTACTCGATGAGATGCAGGAAGAGGAGGGACTTTTCGAATGAAAGTCATTTTACTAAAAGATGTTAAAGGCCAAGGCAAAAAAGGCGAAATCAAAGAAGTATCCGAGGGCTACGCACAGAATTTCCTCATTGCTCAGGGGCTTGCAGCTCCCGCGACAACGGGGACAGTGAAGGTGCTGGATAATCAGAAGAAAGCGGAACAACGCAAAAAGGATCAAGAGAAAGCCGATGCCAAAACGCTAGGCGAGAAGTTGAACGAAATGACGGTTCAAATCAAAGCGAAAGCCGGTGAAGGCGGCCGATTGTTCGGCGCAATTCCGAGCAAGCAAATCGCAGAAGTTTTGGAGAAGCAGTACAAGATTGTGATTGATAAACGCAAAATCGTCCTTGACGAACCAATTCGTACACTAGGCGTTACGAAGGTCCCTGTGAAGCTGCACAGCGAAGTTACAGCAAGTTTGAACGTACAGGTTCTGGAAGAGAAATAAGTGACTGAGAAGGCAAATGAGAGTCCCTAGGAGGGGCTCTTATCTATTGTCTGGTACCAAGACTACTAAACTATGAAAAGAAAGGCGGGTACTGAAGCATGAGCGGAGACAATATGTTTATGGATCGCGTACCCCCTCAAAATATAGAAGCCGAGCAAGCCGTACTCGGCGCCATTTTGATTAACGGTGACGCTTTGATTACCGCGATGGAGCGGATTACGAGCGACGACTTTTATCGGGGGGCGCATCAGCGCATCTTTGAAGCGATCGTTGAGCTGGCGGAGGATCAAGAGCCTGTCGACCTAATCACGCTAACATCGCTTCTGCAGAACAAACAGCAGCTGGAAGAGATCGGCGGCGTTACGTACTTATCCGAGCTCGCCAACGCGGTGCCGACAGCTGCTAACATCGACTATTACGCGGCTATCGTCGAAGAGAAATCGATGCTTCGCCGTTTGATCCGCACAGCCACCCAAATCGTCACCAATGGCTACGCCAATGAAGACGATGTTGGGTCCATGCTGAGCGAAGCGGAGGCGAAGATTCTTGAGATCTCGCAGCGCCGCAGCTCGAGCGGCTTCGTGGTCATTCGCGATGTGCTCATGGAAGTCTTCGAGAAGGTAGAGTCTCTCTACTCGAATAAAGGCGGATCCACAGGCGTTCCTTCGGGCTTTATCGACTTGGACAAGATGACGTCGGGCTTTCAGCGCTCCGACTTAATCATTCTGGCAGCGCGTCCTTCTGTAGGTAAAACCGCGTTCGCGCTGAACGTAGCGCAGAACGTAGGGGTACGCGCCAAGGAAACCGTCGCGATTTTCTCGCTCGAGATGGGCGCGGCGCAGCTCGTTCAACGTATGGTCTGCGCCGAGGCGAACGTCGATGCCAATCGCATGCGGACGGGGTATCTCGAAGGCGATGACTGGGAGAAGCTGACGATGGCCATTGGCGCCTTGTCGGAAGCGAATATTTTCATCGATGATTCGGCTCAGATCACGGTTGCGGATATTCGTGCGAAATGCCGTCGTCTCCAACAGGAGAAGGGGCTCGGCATGATCCTCATCGACTACTTGCAGCTGATTGCCGGCCGAGGCAAAGGCGATAACCGTCAGCAAGAGGTCTCTGAGATCTCCCGTACGCTGAAGCAAATCGCGCGTGAGCTCAATGTACCGGTTATCGCGCTCTCGCAGCTCAGCCGGGGTGTTGAGCAGCGGCAGGACAAACGTCCGATGATGTCTGACCTTAGGGAGTCGGGTTCCATCGAGCAAGATGCCGACATCGTAGCCTTCCTATACCGGGACGATTACTACGATAAAGAATCCGAGAAGAAGAACATTATCGAGATTATCATCGCCAAACAGCGTAACGGTCCGGTAGGAACCGTTGAGTTGGCGTTCTTGAAGCAATTTAACAAATTCGTGAACATGGATCGTAGTCATCAAGAAGCAGCGGCCGCGCAGTATTAACGGCCTGCTGCTTTTTTTCGCACTCGTGCAAATTTTCAGGAGAAATAAGGGCCTGAAGTTCCCAACGTAAGGTTTCATATAAAGACAACGAGGCCGTTATGCGAATGGGGTAAGCCGGGCGCAACTTCATAGTATGACCAATATCCGAACGATTATACAGGAGCACTTATTATTGTTCGTTTTTCATTGACTTTGCGTAGGGGGACTGCTACACTAAAGACGGTGAAAAAAACCTTGTTCGTCTGCCTGCATGATCAGATCTAAGCAGGGCAGCTTCGAGTTAAGGTCGTTTTTCATGCCGAAAGGTAGGTGCCCTTCCTGCAGATTACTGCCGAGGAGACCTGGTTCCTTCGGTGAGTAGTGGACGCTGAACACTTTAGTGCTTTAATGAAGTCCATGTTTTTCAGTGATACGAAAGCCATAACGGCTCATTATGGGTGACTCGTCACCGTACGGAGGTAAGTGCATATGTCAACGGTTGTTGTTGTCGGAACGCAATGGGGAGATGAAGGGAAAGGGAAAATCACGGATTTCTTAGCGGAATCTGCTGAGGTTGTAGCTCGTTACCAAGGTGGTAACAACGCAGGCCATACGATTATTATCAGCGGGAAGAAGTATAAGCTGACGATGATTCCTTCCGGTATTTTTTACCAAGATAAAGCATGTGTTATCGGGAACGGTATGGTTATTAATCCCGCTGCACTCATTGAAGAAATTAACTACATTCATGATAATGGTTTTTCGACAAAAAATTTAAACATCAGTGACCGCGCGCATGTGATCATGCCGTACCATCTGGTGCTTGACGGTCTGGAAGAAGATCGTAAAGGCGATAGCAAAATTGGTACGACCCGCAAAGGGATCGGACCTTGTTATATGGATAAAGCAGCACGCAATGGGATTCGTATCGCGGACCTAATGGATGCGGAAGAGTTTGAATTAAAACTAAGACGCATCGTCGCAGAGAAAAACGTATTGATCGAGCAAGTATACGGCTCCACAGGACTAGATGTAGAGCCGATTCTTAAGCAGTACCTCGAATATGCAGAAATCATTCGTCCATATGTAACGGACACTTCTGTCGTTCTGAATGAGTACATCGATCAAGGTCGCAGAGTCCTGTTCGAAGGTGCACAAGGCGTTATGTTGGATATTGACCAAGGCACATACCCGTACGTAACTTCCTCCAACCCAACGGCTGGCGGCGTATGTATCGGATCCGGCGTAGGTCCAACGAAGATCCACAACATTATTGGCGTAGCCAAAGCGTACACAACTCGTGTCGGCGACGGTCCGTTCCCGACGGAACTCGACAACGAAATTGGCGCTTGGATCCGTGAAAAAGGCTTCGAATACGGCACAGTAACAGGCCGTCCGCGCCGTGTTGGCTGGTTCGACAGCGTGGTTGTCCGTCACGCAAGACGCGTTAGCGGGATTACAGGCCTGTCTTTGAACTCCATCGACGTTCTGACAGGGCTTGAAACGGTTAAAATTTGCACAGGCTATATGTACCGCGGCGAGCTTATCGAGCACTACCCGGCTAGCTTGAAAGCCATCTCAGAGTGTGAAGCTGTCTACGAAGAGCTTCCGGGTTGGACAGAAGATGTGTCTGGTGCGCGTACATTGAGTGACCTGCCTGAGAATGCAAGACACTACGTTGAGCGTGTTTCTCAGCTGACAGGCATTCCAATCGCGATTTTCTCCGTAGGCCGTAACCGTGAGCAAACGAATTTGGTTCGTCCAATCTACGCTTAATTCATTCGAGATAAATACAAAATCCTCTAGGCTCATCAGCAGCCTAGAGGATTTCTTTTTTGTCCATTGGGATTTAATGGGCACGATTTCGTCAATACTGGGAAGGAGGGAACAGATTTAAGCGGCAGGAGTGATAGAGAGAATGAAAGTATTAACGTGGCTGGGCAAAATCGTCATAAGTAGTGTACTTATTACAACAATCACAATGTTTACGACATGGTATGTTGTTAACATGTATGTAGAGGATATATTTCGACAATATCAGATACCGGCTTTGGGTAAAAAGATTCAATTTAGTGATTTTGCTGCAAGATTGGCGGGAGACTTGAATATAGTTATGCGTAGAGACGGGGGGAAGCAAGCTACCCCGGTGGAAACACCGCCGGCAGCTACGCCTAGTCCTAGTCCCAGCCCGTCTGGAAGCGTACCTGGTTCCAATTCGAGTGATCCCTTACATTCGGACGCAGGAACATCTGGTGAAGCGGCTTCCCAAGGAGTGAAGGATGATGATGCCGTAGCCGTCATGGGGCGTGTAAGTGATGCAAACGAGCAGAAGAAGGAACTTGTCATGTCGACCGAGGATTTCGCTAAGAAGAAAGAAGCGTTATCCAGCGATGATAAGATGAAAATATTTTCTCTTGTTGTTGCTAAGCTGCCGCAAAATGAGGTGCAGCATCTGTCTGCTTTGCTTGAGGACGGGATTACAACGGATGAACTTAAGCAGGTCAATGATACGCTCAAGAAATATTTGAGCGAGACGGAACTTCAACAGTTAACAGCTATCCTGAACAAATACTAGCTTTCCTCATTCGAGATCTTGGATTAGCCCTAGTGGAGCTGTCCGCCGAATTTCATAATCGTGTCCTCAGCTTGACGGTAGCGCGATTTCTCTACACAAACGATGAGCGCGTAAGAGGGTTCAGCTGCCGAAAAGCTATCAACCGATTGCAGTAAACCGCCGGCAAAGTCGTCCGTATGTGGCTCACCGCCATAATTGAACTTGATATCCAGCACACCTTGAGATCTAAGGACTTCAGCTGTTTTCTCCATTGTAGACCGATCTGTGAACGTAGCTTCCAAATTAATTTCCATGCATAAGCTCCCCTTTCAATTTTTCACTCAAATTCGTCATTTCTCGTAATTGGGTGTAAATCTATTGGATTTATGTACAAAAAAATGAAACTTTAACGGCTTCTTTTGGCGGTGGACACGAATCTATCACATGGAGATCGAGTATTTTGTTGAAATAAGCAGAGAAAGTGTGTTAAATTTAACAAAAGGTAGATATCTTCACGGATATTATGTCTAATTAAGGTTTATTTATGTATTTTGGAGTAATTAATCATTAGGATGTATTTGAATAATTACTTCATGGATGCAAAACCGTTCAAAGGGAGAAGATCATGACAGGTTTCAGGGGTATGCGCTTTGTTCAGGATCTCATCAAGAGATTCACGCCGAAGCGAGAAAGCTTGACCGGAAATGAATCAATATCAGACAAGCAGCTGGAAGAAGTATCGACAACTACGACGCTAACGGTAATCAAACGACATAAATGGTCTCTAGTTCTGGGAGTTGGTGCGGTAGCGCTAACAGGGGCTATTACGTTTGCAGGTCATCAGTATGTGCAAGCGAATATGGTAAATGTATATCACGTTATGCTCAACGGCAAAGAAGTAGGTGTCGTGAGTGATAATAAATTGATTGATGAATATAAGCAACAAAGGCCAGAAGAAGTGCAAAAGAATTTCCCAGATGTTCATGTCGTTCTTAAGACAAACGGTGTCACCTACACGCCTGAAAAGGCTTACAATCCGGTTACGGAAGATTCAGCTGTAATCGCCACGCTTAATAAGGCATTAGTGCCCCAACCGGTCGGGGTCGAATTGAAGGTAGATGGAAATACCATCGCAATTGTGAAGGATCAGCAGACAGCTGATCAGATCTTGGAACAAGTCAGTGCGCCTTTTACACCAAAAGCCAAGGAAACAGCTAAGGTCTCTGCTCTATCTGCAAGCCAGGGCGAGGATATTTCCACTGCGCCGTCAGAGCTGGAGAAAGTGGAATTTGTTCAGAAAGTCGATACAGTCGAAGTGCCGATTGAGCCGGAAGATTTGACTAAACCGGAAGATGTTGTGAAGAAGTTGACGACTGGCGATGTGACGCCTGCGAAATACACGGTAGTTGAGGGAGACTGCGTCTCCTGCATCGCGAAGAAATTAGGAGTTACGAAGCAATTCATCTATGATAAAAATCCTGGCCTTCAGGATGACAAGCTGAAGATTGGCAATCAGCTGGAAGTTACGGTGCTTAAGCCCAAGCTGTCCGTCAAAACGACAGAAAAGATTGTGAAGAATCAAGAGATTCAATACGATACGGAATATGTAAAAGATGATTCGCAGCGCGTAGGCGTCGTTCAACCGATTTCACCCGGCAAAAATGGGTTGAAGAAGGTGACGATCCAAGTGACGAAGGTCGATGGGTTAATGACCAACGAGCAGCTCGTGGACGAAGAAATTATTGATCAACCTGTCACGGCGAAGGTGAAAAAAGGGACCAAGGTCGTGAAAGGCGAAGGCACAGGAAAA
Source organism: Paenibacillus sp. P36 (assembly GCF_045866505.1). NCBI lineage: Bacteria > Bacillati > Bacillota > Bacilli > Caryophanales > Paenibacillaceae > Paenibacillus > Paenibacillus sp. P36. Next base: position 8,704,951 of record NZ_AP038372.1, on the reverse strand, counting down.
TTCGCATGGCCTGTTATTTCCCCGAGTATTTCCAGTACGTTCGGCGTGCGTTGGGGCAAGCTTCACAAGGGAATCGATATTACGGGTAACAAAAACATCATGGCAGCCGACAATGGCAAAGTAACCGAAACAGGATATAAATCAGATTACGGCAATTATGTGATTATTAATCATTTGAATGGTTACGAGACGCTGTATGGCCACATGAACAAAATTATTGCTACCGAGGGTTCAATCGTTGAAAAAGGTGATGCCATCGGTATTATGGGAAGTACAGGCGATTCCACAGGCGTTCACTTGCATTTTGAAGTGCACAAAAGCGGCAGCTTGGAGAATCCATTGAAGTATTTAAATCGTTAATTTACATAGAGGCAAGGTCAAACCGGACAACTCGGGGGCCTTGTCTCTTTTTAGTTGAATATATGATAAAATAAAGGGTAGTATGCAAGGAATAGGACGACTTCGCAGTTTATCCTGGAGTAGGCGGTGGTAGGTTTGTTTGGGAAAATTCTCGTGGTGGATGACGAACAACCGATTGCAGATATTTTGAAATTTAATTTGGAAAAAGAGGGCTATCAGGTGGTCTGTGCCTATGATGGGGGAAGCGCTGTAGAGCTTGCGTTCTCCGAGCAGCCCGATCTTATATTGCTGGATCTCATGCTTCCGGTGAAGGATGGGATGGATGTGTGCCGAGAGGTGCGCTCGAAGCTGAACACACCGATTATTATGTTAACAGCCAAAGATACCGAGCTGGATAAAGTACTTGGCCTGGAGATGGGCGCGGACGACTATGTCACCAAGCCATTCGGTACAAGAGAGCTGCTGGCTCGAGTCAAGGCGCATTTACGCCGCCAGACGAAAGTGCAGACAGCTCCGACGGAGTCGGATACGCAGCGCAACGGGATGCGAATTCATGCTTTATTCATCGATAACGACATGTACATGGTGTATAAAGATGGGGTTCCGCTCGATTTGACGCATCGCGAATTCGAGTTGATTCAATATTTGGCCAAAAACTCCGGCAAAGTGATGACGCGCGAGCACCTGCTGCAAGCGGTATGGGGCTTTGAGTATTTCGGCGACGTGCGCACCGTCGATGTGACGATACGCCGGCTGCGCGAGAAGCTGGAGACGGACCCGAGCCGCCCGGAATACATCATGACGCGCAGGGGGCTTGGCTATTTAATGCGCAGCCCTAAAGCCGGAGGCTTCTGAGCATGAAGGGCATCCGCTTCTTTCAATCGATCCAAGCGAAGCTGATTATTGTGTATGTCCTGCTTATTTTGATTGCGATGCAGCTGATCGGGGTGTATTTCTACAAAACGGTGGAGACGTATTTCAAGAACGACTTCTTGGTTTCGCGCAATAGCCAGGTTACGTTGCTGGCGGGTTTCGTGGGGTCTTACCTCACAGGAGATCAAGACAGCAAGAACGCTGCCGAAGGCAAGAAAACGTACGCGGATTTGAACGAGTTCGTTAGCAATTTATTTTCGATTAATAATGCTGAAATTCAAATTATAGATGCCAACGGGAACGTCATTAGCACGTCGGTTCCCAATCATTTAAAGCAAAAAAATACGCAGCCGGAAGTCATTCGAGCGCTGCAAGGGATCAAGGACAACCAGCGGATCTTCACCGACGAGGATGGTTATCGGAAGGTCATTATCGCTAAGCCTGTGGGCAGCGGTGCGCGAGTTCTGGGCGCTGTTTATCTGATTGCGTCCATGGAGGATGTCTATAAGACGATCCGTTCGATTAACCGCATCCTGATTTCGGGTACACTGATTGCGTTAGGATTAACGGCTATTCTTGGTGTTATCCTCACTAGTACGATTACGAATCCGATTAAAGAGATCACAAAACAAGCGACAGCGGTTGCGGAGGGCAATTTTGATCAACAGGTCATTATTCAAGGTACCGACGAGATCGGCCAGCTTGGTCATACGTTTAATTTCATGATGAATCGGCTCAGGGAAGCCCTGTCTCTCAATGAAGAGGAGAAGGAGAAGCTGGCCTCCATCTTGACGAATATGAACGACGGGGTCATCGCAACGGATGATAAAGGCCATGTCATCGTCCTGAACCGCAGGGCGAAGCAAATCTTGCAGGCGGAAGAAGAGACGACAATCGGTCTCGATATTTCCAAGGTGCTCGGGATTCCGGACGAAACGATTCAAGGGCTGCTTCAGGGTGAGGTGCGCACGACGCTTCTCAATATTGAATTGCCGGATGATGATGAGCAGTTTTCCGTAAGGATTACATTCACGCCGATTCATCGCCGGGGAGAAGGCCAGAGCGGGATTATTGCGGTGCTGCAGGATGTGACGGATCAGGAGAAGCTGGAGCAAGCCAGACGCGAGTTCGTCGCGAACGTGTCGCACGAGCTTCGCACGCCGTTGACGACGATCAAGAGCTATCTGGAAGCGCTTGATGATGGCGCCATCGAGGAGCCGCAGTTGGCCTCGCGCTTTATCAGCGTGACACGCAGCGAGACAGAGCGGATGATCCGCTTGGTGACGGATCTTTTACACTTATCGAGGCTGGATTCCAAGCAATCGATGATGAGTAAATCTACAACACTTGTGAGCGAAATGCTGGAGGAAGTGGCCGATCGGTTCTCTTTTCAGCTGCAGCAGCGCAAGATTGAGATTGTGATTCGGGTCGAGAAAGGCGTAACCGGCCTGCTGCTTGACCGTGACAAAATAGATCAGGTTCTCGATAACCTGGTGTCCAATGCCATTAAGTATACGGGCGATGAAGGCGCAATCCGGCTGGAAGCTCGGAAGATCGAGAAGGATATGCTGGAGATTTCCGTTCAGGATAATGGGATTGGGATTCCGAAAAAGGATTTGACCCGTATTTTTGACCGTTTCTATCGCGTAGACAAAGCGCGCTCTCGGAATATGGGCGGTACAGGACTCGGGTTGTCCATTGCCCGGGAAATAGTCAAAGCGCATGGCGGTACGATTAGTTTAGAATCCGAGTTGGGACAAGGGACCCGTGTTGTATTTACGCTGCCGATTCAGCAAGAGGAGGAGGATGAGCTATGATTGAGAGTTTAAAATCTATCGCGCTTGTCATCCTGATTGGTACCTCGCTGTATCAAAGTTTTTTGTTGGCGTCGTACAGCCCGCCCAAGATTGAGCCAATTCAACAAAGCAACTATGTGCAGACAGAGACACTTGGGAAGCAGGCAGAGCTGCAGGATATGCTTTTTCCCGATCAAATTATTGTCCATTTGGGCAATCAACAGCATTCCGTGCTGTATCCCACGAATTATTACTATACAAGATTGCTTGATAACATTAAGCAGCGGAGCTTTAAGGGCTTCCGCAAGACATCGATGTATTTGGTGAATGTGAACTGGGAAGATGTTCGCAATAAACAGCAAGGCGTCGAGATCCGGTTCCGGGACGGCATCCCGTTCACCATTTTGCAGCAGGTGCTGCGGATTGAAGGCGAGCTGCCGGCGGATAACGATAAAGTGACGCGGATATGGATTTACTCGAAAGGCAATAACGAAGATGTTCGCGCTTTCTTCTTTACGGATTCACCAGGCGTAGGCTATGAGGTGATCGGGGCCGATTTTACAAGTAAAGACGTGGAGAATTTTGCAGCCTTCGGTGATGTTACGAATCTGTATAAGACGACGAACAGCGGTGATTACTATCTTCCGGTCAAGCCGCTCAGACTGCCGAGTTTTACTTTCAATTACACCCTGCTTACAGCGGATCAATTGAAGCAAAGCTTGTTCGTAGATCCTGGCATCACCCGCTATCTCAAAGAGCGCGATGGTTCGGAAATCTACACGGACAGCAAACGCGGTTTTCAGCTTAATCGCGACCTGCGGTGGGTGACCTACTCGGACCCTGTCGCTCCTGTGGAGAGCAAAAGTGAAGTGCTTGAGAATTTGCTTGCGGGTATTAAATTCATCAACCAACATATTGGTTGGGACGGTAAATATATGGTGGCTCGGACGCCACAGAAGCAGCTTTTTGACAATCAGGCCTTCACGTTCCGTCAGTATTATGAATCCTTGCCGATTGTGACCTCACAACCTGAGGGCTATGGTTCTCTGAAAATGCAGGTACAGAAGGGAATCATCTCTGGATTCGAACGGTCCATGATTATTCCGGATCTGAAGACAGCTCAGCGGAAAGATGGGGAAATATTATCCGGTGACGCGTTAGAAGAACGGTTGCAGTATTATCAGCGGCGGTCCAGCATCGTCTCTATTTTTCCGGCGTATCATCCGGTTGTTTCGGAAAAGACCCTCACGTTAGTTCCTGCATGGGCGTTGGAGCTGCGAGATGGCACGTATGATTTCATCGAATAAGGTTGATTAACACTATTTTTATGGAAAGGTTGGTGAGACCATGAATTGGAGCAGGGCCAAAACGATCCTGATTTGCTCTTTTTTGCTGCTCAATATGATTCTTGGCTTCCAGCTGTGGTCCACCAATCGCTCCAATCAGACGGAAATCTCGCTAGACACGTCAGGGACGATCGAGGAGCTGAATCGCGCACTCCACAGTAAAAATATTCGATTAGCCGATGAATTGCCGACGGATGTTACGAAGCTGAAGGTTATTACGGTGAAATATGACGATAGTATAAAGCCTGGGGACAAGAAAATGCTGAAAACGCCGTTAAGCATGAGCGCGCTGCTCGGCAAAGGGGCAAGCAAAGAAGTTCAGGCTCAGTCGGAAATTCCGAATTTTAACCTGTATCAGCTGGATTCGGCGGTAAGAACGAATGGTACTTATGTATTTAATCAGCTGTATGGCAAGCTTCCGCTTTTTGATGTGACGGTAGAGTTGAATGAGGAAAATGGAGAAATTACCAGTTACCGTCAAGCCTACGTTGAAGTAGAATCAGGAGTAGAACAAACGGAGCAAAAGCTGATTCCCGCTCAGTTAGCGGTGCGCAGCCTTGTAGATAACTATTTAAGCGAAGGCTCGGTTATCACAGAAGTCAGACTGGGGTACCATGGACAGCCTTACAATTCTCAGACACAGCCGATGTTCCCGCATTGGCGGATTACGATCGATAATCACGATATTTATTATCTGCAAGCGTTCAACGGCGCGGTGGAGTCTCCGCAAAAAGGGTCGGATCCCGTTCCATTTGGAACACCGGAAGGCAGCAAACCGGGAAGTACAAGTAACAACGATGATAAGAACAAGCCGGATAAGAAGTAGAGTGATAGCGTAGCGTTTTACATAAATAACTAAAACATGTGTAGATGAATGCATAGAGGAGCAGGGTAGGATGGGTATGAGGTTTACAGTGCTGTCGAGCGGTTCGACGGGGAATGCGACGGTCGTCGACAATGGGGAGACCAAGGTGCTTATCGATGTGGGCTTCAGCGCGAAGAAGATGGAGGCGTTGATGAAGGAACGCGAACTTGCCGCGAATACGATTGACGCCATTGTGATCACACATGAGCATTCGGATCATATCAAGGGTCTAGGCGCGCTGGCGCGTAAGTATGATTTGCCCATTTATGCGAACGAGAAGACGTGGGTGGAATTGGACCGCCAAATCGGTGTGATTGCGGAAGAGAATAAGCGGGTTATGGAAACCGGCAGCATCGAAGAATTCGGTACGCTGCGTGTGGAATCGTTCGGGATTTCGCATGATGCGGCGGAACCGGTGGGCTATTGCTTTTATGATGGGGAGCAAAAAGTAAGTGTCGTCACGGATCTCGGTTATATGAGCGAGAAAGTGAAAGAGAAGATCGTAGATTCAGATGCTCTGGTGCTAGAGACGAATCATGATGTAGACATGCTGCGCGTAGGGCATTATCCTTGGAGCATTAAACGCCGCATTCTCGGGGATAAGGGGCATTTATCCAACGAAGCCGCGGGAGAAGCGCTTTGTGACGTGATGACGAATAAGACGAAGTCCGTCTATATGGCCCATTTAAGCCGTGACCATAATTTAATGGATTTGGCCAGGCTAACGGTGAATAACATAGTACAAGAGCGCGCCCCGGAGTCTAAGCAGTTACGATTAATGGATACGTACTTCGACCGTTCTACGAAATGGGATGTGTTGGATTCGGAGTAAGCGCGGCGTCGATTTCTTTGGATTTGAGCTGTATTTCCTGCGGCGTGATCAGACCTTTATCAATCAGTGTTTGAATGAGAGATGAAAGCACGAGGGATTGGTGGTAAAGGCTGTCCTTGAGATCTGCGAGCTTCCCGATCATATTGATTTCGTCCATATGGGATGGAATTCGATTCATAATGTGCATTCTCCTTTGGTTTTCCAATTTAAAGTTACTGTTAACTCTAGTAATTCCTTGAGAGATTTGGTTTACTATTATTGTAGGCAAGAACGGAACGAAACATTCCTATTTTTTGCAAATAAGATTCTGAGGCAAGAGCGGCATGACCCGCCCCCTGTCAGCAAGGAGGGACACCCTGTGAGTTTGTTTGATGATGATTTTTATTCGACCAAAAGAACCAAGCAGCGAGAGCCTGTGTGGCGTCCTAAACGGTCGGGAGGATTTACAGGCTTTACGGAACGCAGACGAAATGTGGCCCTTATCGCAGGTGTAGGCGGGGCTTTATCGATGCTTTTGCTAGTTGGCTTAGTTAGCGGTTTGGGTCATAAGGAATCGCAAACCGATGCGATAGCGATACCGGCTGCAGTTGCGAATGCAGAGACGCGTCCGATGAACATCAACGACTCTGTCGTGGCGGCAACGGAGAAAATCAAGCCGGCTGTGGTCAGCGTGATCTCCTCCAAGAAGGATGATAAGGGCCAAGAGAGCGGGATCGGGATTGGATCGGGCGTCATTTTTTCCCGGAATGGAGATAAGGTGCGCATCGTAACCAATAGCCATGTTGTCGAAAATGGGAACCAGTTTGAAATCGTCAATTTTCAAGGTGAACATCGCAAGGCTACGCTGGTCGGCCGTGATCGGATCACGGATTTAGCGGTCTTGGAAGCTGATGGAAAAGATATTAAGGTCCTTGCGGAATTTGGCGATTCCGAGACACTCCGCGCAGGGGAAATGGCGATTGCCGTCGGTAATCCATTAGGACTTGGCTTTTCACCAACCGTCACGCAGGGCATCATCTCGTCGCCGAAGCGAACGATACCGGTTGCTTTGTCCCGCGAGGGTACGGATTATGACTGGGAGATGGATGTCATCCAGACGGATGCGGCAATCAACCAAGGAAACAGCGGCGGACCGCTGGTCAATATCGACGGTAAAGTGATTGGGATTAACTCGATGAAAATTGCGGACACCGGCGTTGAGGGATTAGGTTTCGCGATTCCTATTAATAGCGCTAAGCCGATCATCGATAATTTGATCACCGATCACAAGGTCAAAAGACCGCTGATGGGTGTCTCGACGCAGGAATTGCAAGCTTTTAAAGGGACGGATGTATTAAAGCTGCCCGCAGATGTGAAAACTGGAGTTATCGTCTTCGAAGTATCCGGCCCTTCCAAAGAGGCGGGTCTGAAGCCGCAGGATGTCATCGTGTTGTTGGATGACCGGAAGATTGATAATACGATCACGCTGCGTAAGTATTTATACAATGAGAAACATATTGGTGATAAAGTGAACGTCACTTTCTATCGCGGCGGCAAGAAGATGAATGCGGTCGTAACGTTAGTGGAAGCAACGGATAAATAAGATATAGAAACAATGCGGATGAGAGGTAGTTGCATGCACGTAGTTTGTAAGGATCATGTGGAAATCGCGATTGATGAGTTTGTCGATGAATACGAGGAAGCGCCGGACGTTGTGGATTTACTGAAAACCCACTTCGCGAACTGGGAGCCTCCTTCCCATTGTGAGCATTGCCAGGAGTTGGCGCGATTTCTAGTTGTATGAGGAAGGCTTAGGCCTTCCTTTTTGTTTTTGAATAGATTAAAAGAGGGAGTATTCGTTTATGCAGATACAGATTTTAACGGTTGGGAAGTTGAAGGAGCGCTATCTTGTGGATGGGATTGCGGAGTACGTCAAGCGCCTTGGGCCTTATGCCAAGGTGCAAATGATTGAGGTGCCGGATGAGAAGGCACCGGAGAACATGAGCGCCGCTGAGGAGCAGCAGGTGCGCGATCGTGAGGGAGCGCGTCTGTTGACTGCGCTGCGTCCGGATGTGTACGTCGTGGCGTTGGCCATCGACGGCGAGATGTGGTCGAGCGAGCAGCTGGCGGCCTCGCTCGATAAGTTGGCCACCTATGGGCGGAGCCAGGTGGCCTTCGTGATCGGCGGCTCGCTGGGGCTCTCTAGCGAGCTGCTGCGCCGTGCGGATATGCGGCTGAGCTTTGGCCGCATGACGCTGCCGCACCAGTTGATGCGGCTGGTGCTGGTGGAGCAGATTTATCGCGCTATGCGGATAAATCGGGGGGAGCCTTACCATAAATGATGCAAATTTTATAAATCTGGGAGTGTAGTGGAAAAATAGTAATAGTTTGATTTACTTTTTTCAATGCTTATAATAAGGAGATAAGGACAATTGATATTAAGCAGTGATTGAAATTGAATCAAATAATATAAAATCCCATCCTATAAGCATTTTCAAAGGGGGTAAGCGATGAGAAGCTTCGCTATTTGGTATTCCGCGAAAGACTATAAGACAGAAATAGAAAAAAAAGCGACAGTACATGTAAACATCTGGGATAAACCTCATGAAAATGATGAAGTATATTGCTTTGACTTCGGTGTTTTAGTTGAAGACATGCAAGATATAAAGAGTATATTTTTATATGCACCATTTGAGGTGCAGAAGAATCAAATAAAAGATCTAGGAATGGTGATTTCAAACAATCGTTTGGTGAATGCCATCTTTAATGAGAATTTTACTACAACAGATGGAGAACCTAAAAGGCTGATTGTAAATGCAACAAATGGAAAGTCAGCTTTCGTAATATATTCTTTAGAAGTTGAAAATCAAATAGACCTTGTGAGTTTTAAAAGGAATGGAACAACTCCAGGAACAATAATTGAAATTAAGGTAGATAGTATAGATCTGAATAGTGTTTCGAGATACTACTTCAGAATTCGTATTGAGGCCTCAAAAAAAGGAATAGTTTTCATAAATGACGAAATAAAAGGTGTAAGTATTTTAAATAATCAGTTTACCAACACGGAAGTAATTGATTTCAGATTAAATGACGTTAGAAGTTATAGTGAGGAGCTTAAGGAACAGTTTAATAAAGGGATAAAATTTCAGTTATTGGCTGTTCATTATTTAATCCTAAGGAACGCAAATGACACTATAATTCATTATGGTAAAGACATAAATAGTAGAATTTTGGAAAACAACTTATGGAAAAGCTACATCGATGAAGCTGATTATACAATTATCGCTTATCATATTAAAAGTAAAGCAGAGAACGTTTATAACTCCTCTAAAAACGAATATGAGAAAAAATACATAGAGGATTTTTCTGATTTGACAAGGTTTCAATCTCAAAAAGATACGAAGATGCTAATTTTCAAGTATGTAATTGTAATTGTTATATTAGGAGCTTTGGGTGGTGTTTTAGGTAACTTGATATCCAAGGCAATAGGTTTGTAATTGAATAGGTTCCCTAAAGGGGGAGAGACAGTGAGTAATAGTATTAAAAAAAATGTTTATTTAAGAGTATCTGAAATTGAACCGGAGTTACTAAGGTCATATATAATCAATGAAGTTGGAGAAAAAGCAAAGGATAAGTTATACAACTATTTAAGAGATCTGACAGAAAGTTACCCACAATTTGAAGGATGGTTTTTTAATGTTGTAATTCCAGATATTGAATTGAAAAATGGCAAAAGAGAAATCATTATAGCGCTTTCAGAGGTTGAAGATTTTCCGGGGTCTGTATTAACTGGGATTGCAATTTTAAAGAATACAGATGAAGAAAAGAAAATTTGTACTTTTAGAATACACGAAAATTTCCGTAGTCAAGGAATCGGTACAGAACTTTTCGAAGAGTGTTTTAAATATTTAGGAACAAAGAAACCTATTATCACGATATCTAGTGATAGGAAAGAAATGTTTGAGCATCACATTAAATTTTACAATTTCGCTGAGACACAGGTATTAGAGGATTATTATAAAAAAAATTCGATTGAGTACGTTTATAATGGACATTTGGAAGGTAAAAGTTAATTTCCACAAAATGTTTATAGAAAGGCAGTTACGATTTGTGCATGCAATCTGTGACTGTTTTTTATTTTGCGAACATTAAGAAATAAATAAGCGGAGGATATTAAAGATGAAAGTACTTTTGTCAATTAAACCTGAGTACGCTGACAAAATATTTACCGGTGAAAAGAAGTATGAATATCGAAAAAGCATATTTAAAAAAGGAAACGTTGAATCAATTTTAGTTTATTCTACAAGACCAGTGGGTAAAATAATTGGTGAAATATTTTTTGATGAAATAATAGTAGATGATCCCCGAAATATATGGATTAATACATGCGCAGTGTCTGGTATTAGCCAAAGTTCTTTTCAAGAGTATTTTAGTGGTAGGGAATCCGGATATGCTATAAAAATAAATAAAGCGGTTTTGTTTAAAAAGCCAATTGAGCTAATTGAGATTATTAATTCGGGCAAGGCGCCACAATCTTTTTGTTATATTAAATGAGGAGTGGTAACTTGTATAACCTTATTTTTATTGGTGGAATTCATGGGGTAGGTAAAACATCCCTTTGTAAACTTCTATCAAAAGAATATAATATCCCTAGTTATTCAGCCAGCAAATTGATATCCGATGCGAAAAATATTGAGTTTGCAGATAACAAGAGAGTCAAAGACATTGATAACAATCAAGAGATACTTATTAGAGCACTAAACCAAATTGATATTAACAGTAAATTTATTTTGTTAGAAGGTCATTTTTGTTTAATTAATGAATTTGGACAAATAACTAGAATACCGAAGCAGACATTTTATAATTTATACCCCAAGGCTTTTATTCTATTAAAAGAATCTGTTGAAGAAATATCAACTCGCTTAAGAAATAGAGATGCTCAATTATTTAATAAATCATTTTTAGAAAGTTTTCAAGAAGAAGAGATAGCTTATGCAAAGGAAGTTTCTCAATCTTTACAGATACCATGCATTATTCATAGTAAAGAATCCTCAATGGAATCTCTAATGAGTTTTTTTGATAACATAGTCACCTAGCGCAGTTTGGATGCACATGTTATTGGACTTGCAAGAATTTAAATAAGACCCCAGAGTTCGCCAATATTCCCGTTAAGCTGAGCTGTATCATAAGTGACGCAAATAATTATTCTGAGGCTACAGATTATCAGATGTATAGAAAAAATGAGGTAAAAGAAGGAAAAAATTATACGATGTTGAAATAATTATTTCGAGTTATGCAATTAGGGGGTTAAAGTCAATGGCAACATGTCACGAACATTATTTGGGAATTGTTGAACGTTGCAAGGATATTGTAAACATGTCATTTGTAGAAGGAAGAAGCGAGATTCATGCTCAAAATCATAATTTTCTTAATGATTTACATGAATGGTTAGAGGTTTTGAAGGATCGTCCAGAGTTTGAATTGTATAATATGGCTTTTAAAGAATATTCTCAAGGTTTAATTAATATTTCTCAAGGCTCTTATCGACAAGCCTATAATTCTTTAAGGTTTTTTATTGAACATAGTCTAGCTGCAGTTTATTTCTCTTTCAGAGAGTTGGATTTAAGGCTATGGATGTGCGGGCAACAAGATATATACTGGAGTACAATAACAGATGAAAATAATGGGATCTTTTCAAAAAGTTATTTTACTGCATTTTCCCCCCCTTTAATTGAGGAATCTCCACTGTTTTTACAATTGGCAAAGAAACTTTATCGTGAGTGTTCTGAATATACACACGGTAATTATGTTACTGCAAAAATACTACCACCTACATTGGCATTTTCCGATTCAAGCTTCCGTGACTGGCATGAAAAAGCGGAAACAGCAAGTATGTTAGTGGTTTTTTCTTTATGTTCGAGATATTTTAGTTTTTTTGGACCAGATGCAAAGGTACGCTTAGAAACTAGCATTATGGAGCATATTGGGCATATATCATTCATTAGAGATAGTTTTCAAACACCACAGGAGGTGTTCTAATAAGTGGCAGAGTTCTTTTATAGAACAGAAGAGATAAAGTTAGAGGAAATTGAAGGTTATTTTGTCGAGTCGAAACAAGATCGACAAATTATTGATCAACTAAAATCTAGAACCCCAACAATATTAGTTGGAAGTCGTGGTGTGGGGAAATCATTTTTATTTCGAGTGGCTCAAAGTGAGCTACAAAAGTCATTTGTCAAAGACAAAGTATTGCCAATATATGTTACTTTCAGAGGCAGTTCCTTAATTCAAACAAATAATCCGCAACAATTTCATCATTGGATGCTGTCTAGAATTTGCCATGAGTTAATAAGAGTACTCTCAAAAAGTGGAAAGCTTACAATTACACCAACAAGTTTAAATGTAATAGCAGGGGGAAGCGTTACCGCAGAGGTATTTAAAAAAACAAAAATCGAAGATATCACACAAGCGTTCGAGGACTCGTGGAAGAACCCTGGAACCGATGTAGATATTGAAGGGATGCCTACAACTGATTTATTTTTAGATGCTGTTGAGGATATTTGTAGAGATGTCGATATATCAAGGTTCGTCGTGTTTATTGACGAGGCAGCACATGTATTTTTACCAGAGCAACAAAGACAGTTCTTCACATTATTTAGGGATATCAGAAGTCCTTATATTTCTTGCAAAGCAGCTGTTTACCCTGGTGTAACAGTTTTTGGTGAGACATTTCAACCGATGCATGATGCAACTGTCCTGTCACTCCATCGAGATATCCAAGACGAGAAGTATGTTGCTAATATGAGGGAGATCGTAACAAAGCAGGCCGAAGACAGTTCAATTATAAAAACCATTTCGAAGCGAGGTGAGAATTTCGCTATATTAGCCTATGCAGCTAGCGGAAATCCTCGTCATTTACTGAAAACACTTCTACTTGCTCAGAAACTTGATAGTGACGCAATAAATAAGGTAATTAGGGAGTATTATAGAACTGATATCTGGTCAGAGCATTCAAAATTGGCCGAAAAATTTATTGGTCATCGTCCACTGATTGATTGGGGCAGGAGATTTATTGAGAGTGATGTACTGCCTGATATACAACAAAAAAACATTCATAACTTAACTGATGATAAAAGAACGTCTAGTTATTTTTGGGTACATAGAGATGCACCGCAACCAGTTAAAGAAGCATTGCGTTTATTAGAGTATACAGGAATAGTAATTGAGCACGCTTCTGGCATTAAGGCAACAAGAGCCCAAATAGGCACGAGATATGCAGTTAACCTAGGGACTTTGATTGCTTTAGAAACTACTCCTACATCCACAGCTCTTACAATCGCTAAGTCATTGTCGATAAAAAAAATGACTGAATATGGAGAGAATCACAAAATCTATGAATCACTTTTAGTGGAACATCCTAAGTTTGACGAGCCGGATATGACAATTCTTTTAACACAAGAACTTGAAAAACCAGTTGGTGTTTTAGATCTTACATTATGGCAAATAGATAAGATACTCTCACTAGGGCTTAACACGGTTGGGGATATTCTTAAAGCTCCAGAATCAAAACTTCTTGAAGCCACCCAAGTAGGTGTTAAGCGTGCTCGAAGGATAAGAAACGCCGCAATGACTGCAGTATATGAGTATTTATCGGGTTGATTCCGATTTCGTAAAAGAAGTTATTTTGTGGAAGATATGTAATTTGTCAGCACCTTGGAAAGCAAACCAAGGTATCTTTATTTTGTAATGGACAGCGGATATTTTCATTTAAGACTACATATCAATGTTCAGGTCGTTCAGTGGCTACGAGAACAAGTTACGGTCGATCCCATATACCTCGTACAGACCTAGGTATTTGAGCTTATTCTCCTCCAGCTTGTCGATATAATAAGATGGCCTAAAGATTTGGATCGTTTATATTTCCATTTAAATAGTAATACTAAGAGAATTTACAATAGAAGGTTGGTGGAAATGGGGTAAAGCCAATTAAATCTGCTTTATGGTTTAGCGAACAACCCCGAGCTTCACGCGGCGGCGAATTGTATTACCCACGGCTGTTTTGTTTATTAATTATCACTTTTTATTTGCGAATTGATATCCTAAAATGGACTGTGAATATGGATGAAATTTACTCCGTGGGGCGGCATTTTGTAGAGCAAGAGTGCAGACAATGTCGGTATTGAGGTCGGGGCTAATCGATAGGCTTGTCAATGTGGTCCCGATAGTAGTCAAAATACAACTGATTTTCGTACCTTTCACGGCATAGAACACGTCGGATACAGACTTGTTCCGCTGCCGCAGTACCTGCTCCAGCCATTAGACAGTCAGCCCGTTGTGGGCGAGATTGTCTTCCATGACTATGCCGTCAATACGACTGGACGGCCGTGGGGTGTAGCTTCAGATCTTTGCGCGTTACCCACTCAAACTCGCTTTTTTCTTGACGGACAGCTTCCCGTGATCCTCCAAGCAAGCGTACTCGACCTCGGCCATATTGAAAATATCTTTTTCACGCAAAGATTGTGCCAGGGAGTCCAACGTGTAACGGATTTTTCGCATGTTATCCTCAAGAATTTTGCCGTTCTCGATGACGACGGTCGGAGTGCCGGATACCAACCGGTTGCACGTCCGGCTTTTGAGTGCGATCTTGGACACGAGGAAATAGATGCCGAAGAACATCAGCAGCGATACGATGATGAGCCAATGGTTGAGCTTATCGTTAAACGCCAAATTTGCCGCAATGCCGCCCACGAAGTCATAGATGGTCATATTGGATATCGTCTGCTTATTCTCGATGTGATCATGAGGAGGACAAAAGCGGAGATTGTTCGACAGATAACTTCCACGAATGCGTGCAATGGGCGGATTCCTTGTTCCAATATGTGGGGGATGCGGTACGGCTCGATAATATTACTATTCATCATAAGAATGGCCTTAAAATTGCTTTCATAGACGGCATGAAGAACCTAAAAAAATTTGTCGATGTAACTGAATTTTGAATGAGTTTCGATAGTTGATCTTAAAAAAAGGAGCTTGCGTGGCAAGCTCTTTTCGCATTTTTCTCCGATAAACCCGTTAAGCTGAGCCAATTCATCGCGTTCCACGTAGTGTCTTGACTCCAAATCTTCGTCTGTCTGTCGTGCAGGTTAACCTACCCCATCACTTTCTAACAAGGAGTAGAAATTATCACGGTCTTCATTATTGAATTTGCCAATCGCCCGTATTCTGACAAATTCATGGCCGCCAAACATGTCGATTTCCTCGCCGCTACTATTGTAGAGTGCGATCATAGTGCCATCCTGATTCAGCTCCATATACCCGTAACAAGTTGTATCGGGCGCTTCCCCGTAAAAGAGCAAAAATTTGATTTTATACACGCTGTTCATGCAGATCTCCTTTCCTTATTCCTCAATGATCTGAAGAATATTTTACGTGACATCGGATGAATTGGAAAAAGCGATATCGCCCTGCAAACGCGGAATTTCATTCCTATTTAGAAAGCATAAGGGGGGATCCCGCGCTATGTCGTTCATTCACACATTATCTCTTGACGAGACGCGATTTGGGGATTATGATAACGTGCCGGTTAACTCAACGAGTTAAATCAATAAAAAGACCGACTTTTCGAGTGCCTCGCCACCGAATCATCAGCCTATTGAGCAGATCATGAAATAAAAATCTGTAAACATCAAAGAAAGAGCTGCCGCGGCAGCTCCTTTCATATTTTTGCCTATAAACCCGTATTGAAAAACTACGATTTTGTCACTTGTATCTGTACCAAATGTTATTAATCAGTACAGAGTAAGGATGAGGTTCTTTACCGGATTCTTTGATCTTCTCTTCCATGTAATCGCGTAACTTCCAAACCATTTCCGGGTCGGAAGAGTTGCCGAGATTCAACGTTTCTTTAAGTTCATCGGAATTCAGTCCTAGGGTGGCTTTAATATCGCTTGGAGTTAAACCAGATATAAAGTAATTGGTTTTTAGTTCATTGCTTGTATCGATGATTTGTTGTTTAGTTAAGCTCATGTTTAGTCTCCATAATATTGTTATTACCAGGGAATAATACCATCTCTATTGGTGAATGTTCCGGTTGGACCATTTTTGTCGATAGTGGCCATTTTTACAACGGCATCGGTGCCTTCTTGTAACGTTTGCATACCGTTGCTAAATTTTTCTCCAGTTTTAGTTGGACCCGGGTCTATGGCATTAATTCTTATATC
Source organism: Paenibacillus sp. P36 (assembly GCF_045866505.1). Taxonomy (NCBI): domain Bacteria; kingdom Bacillati; phylum Bacillota; class Bacilli; order Caryophanales; family Paenibacillaceae; genus Paenibacillus; species Paenibacillus sp. P36. Next base: position 8,688,680 of record NZ_AP038372.1, on the reverse strand, counting down.
GGGAAGGGCTTTTGCATATTGTACGGTAAGCATGCCAACGGCAGCCTTCGATGAACTATAGGCAAGGGCATTAACCTTAGACTCAATTTTCTCTGGGTTCAGCACTTGTCCAAATGAGCCAAGGCCGCTGCTCACATTTACAATGGCAGGTTCCTCGGATTTTTTTAAAAGAGGGAGGAAGTGGTTTGTAACGCGAACGATTCCAAAAACATTGGTGTTATACACTTGTAACATCATGTCCGACGTAATTTCTTCAGGTTTTGCATAGGGTCCAGGGATTCCTGCGTTATTTATAAGAACATCTAAGCGGCCTTCAATTTGACTTATTGCTTCAACTGCATTTGCAACCGATCCGTCATCTGTAACATCTAGAACAACATAATCTATTCCAAGAGATTCGGCAGCTAGCTTTCCTTTACTTTCATCGCGCGAGCTGATATACACTTTGTGTCCTAATTCTTTTAACCGTCGGGCTGTTTCAAACCCCAAACCTGTATTTCCGCCAGTTATCAAGGTAACTTTCATAATAAGCACGCTCCTTTAAGCACGAATTGTGAAATCGAGAAATACAATCGTCTACTCGAAAAGAATCGTACTACCATTTTAAACTGTTGTCAATTTAATTGTTGTATTTTTAACTGTTTATTTTTCTAATTATTGTGGTATGATTCTTAAAAAAAGGAGTTCATCTATGATAAAAGGATCTAATCATATTTCAGAACAAATTCACGTTCTTAATATTTTACAGAAAAATTTTATTCTTGAGCAGCTAAGCAAAATAGAGCTTAATGAGATACAAGCACGAACAATAAATTATGTTTTTACTTATCCTGGGGTTATACAAAGAGATTTAGCTCAATATCTAGGAAAGCAGAATGCTACAATTACAAATATTTTAAAAATTTTGGAAAAGAAGAAATATATAACACGGAAAATTACGGTGGGTAATGAAAGGCAAAAAGAATTATATATAACGGAAGAGGGGAAAAAGCTAGCTCATTTCATTCAAAAAATATTCTTGGACTTGGAAAATGTGATACTAAATTCCTTGCATGATTCAGAAATAGATAGCTTAAAGGAAGGATTAAAAAAAGTAAGTGACAATTTAAAGCAAAGTATGGATGTTGAGACACCATTGGACGATCGCGTGCTCTACGCAGAGCAATAGAGCTAATTGAGCTGTTGGAGCGAGTTCTTGAATTTTTAGAAACCGCCAATCCCCAAGCGCGAAATGGGATTGGAACGGGTTTTTAAACATTTCCGTTATGTGAATGAGATTCAGATTAAAGGTGCGAGTGGATATACCCATGAAGATATTACAAAGGTAGATTTGACTTAATATACGAAATCATATATTAGCATAGCTTTATAGACATAGGAAAAACACGGCAAGCAAGACTATGGGGTTCACGGAATTTATGCCACAGTAATAGAAATTAAAAAAACCGCCTTTTCACTGAAGGCGGTTTTTTTATAGTCAAATTTCCAAATAGCCTGTAAAGGGGGGAACGGTGAGACCCACCAGATTCGCAAAGCAAAACTCGGTCTCGCTAATTCCCTATATACTTTACCGAGTACATATGTGTTTTGGTTAAATCAATTACCTCTTGGATAAACTCTTCTTTGGGTTCCCTGAAATCGCTTTTAATCCAATTCAGAATAAGCCCGTAGAAGCCATAGGCAGTATAAAGTTTAAAGTAATCCATGTTAACGGGGATGTTATTAATTGTTTCGAAAACAAATTTTTCATTATAGATCTTTAATATGGATTGTGGGAAAGCCGTATGAAGCCTTGGTAAAGTATCATCGTATTGGATAAGCTCGAAAAAATCTTGGTTTTCATAAATGTAGGTAACGATATTGAAAGACGGGATGTTTAGTTTTGTTGTATATACTTTTTGTCCGGGAACGTAGGGTTTTCCTACCGCATCCTCCAATCCCTGGAGCATGGAAGAAAGTAGTTGTTCAGCTAGTTCAACCTTATCTTGGTAATGGACATAAAAGGTGCTGCGATTATAAGCTGCACCGTCTACAATGTCTTTTACTGAAATAGAATGGTAACCTTTTTCTTTGATGAGCTTGATAAGGGCAGTCTTCAGATGTTCTTGAGTCCTGCTTCGACGCTGAGATGTCACTATTGATTCGTTATTCACGAAAAATCTCCTTCTCAAAAAAGACATTTATACGATTTGTGTCTATTATATCGACATTTCAGTCTATCTTGATGATTGGTTAACTCAGAGTAGAAGAGTACAATTAAGTTGTGAACAAAATAGCACAATTATTCACGTGATACGTGAGGACTGAGCGCTATTTAAAACATTGTACTGGAGGAATCAACGATGGGCAAACTGCAAAACAAAGTAGCCGTGATTACTGGGGGAGCATCGGGAATTGGTGTAGCAACAGCGCGTTTATTTGTTTCAGAAGGAGCAAAAGTGGTTCTTATTGATTTAAATGAAGAAAAAGGTAAGGCGTTCGAAACCGAACTGAAGGCGCAGAATGCAGAAGCGTTATTCATCAAAGCAAACATTACTAGTGAAGAAGAAGTAGTGAATATTTTCAAACAAACGGTAGAAGCTTTCGGAAAAGTGGACATCGTATTCAACAATGCAGGGATCGGTCGGGTTCATCCTACGCATAATTTGGAATACTCTGAGTGGCGCAACACGGTAAACGTTGACTTGGATGGCGTATTCTTAGTAGCAAGAGAAGCGATCCGCGAGATGATGAAAACCGGCGGAGGTGCGATCGTCAATACGGCATCCATGTACGGATGGGTGGGTTCGCCTGGTTCGGCAGCCTACAATGCAGCTAAAGGTGGCGTGGTAAACTTAACGCGCTCGCTCGGACTTGAATATGCAGAACAAAATATCCGAGTTAATGCATTGTGTCCAGGTTTCATTGATACTCCGATTATTCCGGAAGAAAGCAAGCAGGCTCTTTCTGCCCTCACTCCGATGAAGCGCCTCGGCCAAGCGGAAGAAATGGCAAAAGCGGTACTATTTATGGCTAGTGATGATTCCTCTTTCATGACGGGTAACAGTCTGATTATAGATGGCGGATATACAGCACAATGATAGAGTCTATGGCATCGAGTCTAGATATACTATATTCTTTCGGGAGGGAATACTCATGAAAAGATTTGAAGGCAAAGTCATCGTTATTACTGGCGCAGCAGGCGGGATCGGGAAAGCAACAGCCAAAAAACTTGCAGAGCAAGGAGCAAAACTTGCCTTGGTGGACTTGAATTTGGATGCAGTACAACAGGTTATCGCTGATCTTGACCTTGATGATTCAAGTGCTATCGCTCTTCAAGCCAATGTGGCTAAAGAGGAAGAGGTTAAGGCTTACGTCGATGCAACTGTTGAAAAGTTTGGCAAAATCGATGGTTTCTTTAACAATGCAGGAGTCGAGGGTACGACCGCAAATGTTGAGGATTATCCTACGGAAACATTCGAGCTCGTGTTTAATGTGAATGTCAAAGGCGCGTTTCTAGGTCTAAAATATGTGGTACCCGTCATGAAGAAGCAAGGGTTCGGAAGTATCGTGAATACAGCATCAGGGGCAGGGCTAATCGGTGCTCCTGGTTTTATAGGCTATAACAGCTCGAAACATGCGGTCATCGGAATGACGAAAGTGGTTGCCTTAGAGGCGGCTCCGTTCGGTGTCCGTGTGAACGCGGTGGCTCCTGGTGTAATTAATACCAAAATGATGCGTAATATCGAAAAAAATACAGTTCCCGAGGATGCCGAAGGAGCAAGAAAAGCATTTGGCGCTGCGGTGCCTCTGGGAAGATACGGCGAAGCGGAAGAAGTAGCCAATGTAGCACTTTTCCTGCTGTCCGACGACGCCTCTTATGTGTCCCAATCCATTTACACAGTAGATGGCGGTCAAATTAATCAATAAACAAAATTCTGTTAAAAGACCATCCACTTGAATGTTGAATGGTCTTTCTTTTTTACCTGACTCTTGCGAATTGACACTTAGAAAAAATTCCTTACTTACCCGCCAACTTCAAAGCCTGCTCCTCAGCATCTCGATATCCCTTTTGCAGCACTTCATTTCTGTCTAAAAAGGCTGTTCCTTGAATTCGTACTGCTTCAAAATCTTCAATTCCCATCAAATCAAACATGGACTTCAAAAATTTATTCGTGAACTCCAGCTCGGCATAGAAGTCATTATTAGTGTAAATGGACCCACTGGCTTGAATGGTAACGACGCTTCTTCCATCATTGAGAAGTCCGACAGATGCTCTTCCGTTACTCATTGGGGGACTGATATATTTAAATGTTTCCCGCGCAATCATAACATTATCTATATAATCCTTTAGTTTCGAGGGGATACTGAAGTTATGCATTGGAAATACAATGACGTATTTATTAGCACTTTTGAATTGTTTTAATAGGGTGTTCATGCGATCGGTTACTTCTTTTTCTTCACTCGTTAATTCTTTCTCTTCCGCTAGTTTCGACCATGCGCTCAATACATTTTTATCAAGTGCGGGTACGCCATCGTCGTATAGATTAATTTGTTCAATAACCTCGTCATTGGAATGCTTCTCTTTATATACTTTCAGAAAGTAGTTAAACACATCGAGACTTGCAGAGGTTTTGGAATCAAAATCCGGGTGTGCATTGATGATAAGTAATTTACTCATGTATATTTCCTCCTAGACGTTTATTGTCGACTTATTGAATCGACGATTTATATAGTCCATAATATATCTTCCCCAGCTGCATGTCAATTTAGATAAGCAAGAAGTTTATGTAAATAAACAAAATGAAATCGATGCTACTATGATTTTTATCTGTACACTCTGCATTCGTGCCGAGCCTCAGGACATAGTTTGCCTATTTTCTTTTAAATACGACACCAGAAAATTATGGTAAGATATTAGGAGAGAGTACCATTCCTATCTCATAAAATGGAGGCGCTTACTTATGGACCAACAATTGCAGCAAGAGGGATACTTTGGGGAGTTTGGCGGCAGCTTTGTCCCGCCGGAATTACAGGAAGTGTTGAGTTATTTGAGTGAGCAATTTTACAAGTTTAGAGACGATCCGGAGTTTAAGGAAGAGCTTCGTTATTATCTGAGCGAATATGTTGGACGTGAGAATCCATTGACGTATGCGGAGCGGCTGACCAAAGCTTGGGGAGGGCCGAAAATATACTTAAAGCGCGAGGATTTGAATCATACCGGAGCGCATAAGATCAACAACGCTATTGGCCAAATCCTGCTCGCTAAGAGGATGGGAGTGAAGCGGATCATCGCTGAGACGGGTGCCGGACAACATGGTGTGGCTACGGCAACGGCTTGCGCTATGTTTAATATGGAATGTGTCATCTATATGGGAGCTGAGGACACACGTCGGCAGGCGCTTAATGTGTTCCGTATGGAGCTACTAGGTGCAACGGTCGTACCGGTACATAAAGGACAAGGAAGATTGAAAGATGCGGTAGATGAGGCACTGGACGATCTGGTTCGCAATTATAAAAATACATTCTATTTGCTAGGCTCCGCCGTAGGTCCGCATCCGTTTCCGACGATGGTCAAGCACTTCCAGGCCATTATTAGTGAAGAGTCGAAGCGGCAGATTATAGAGAAAGAAGGCCGTTTGCCGGACGCGGTTGTGGCCTGCACAGGCGGCGGCAGTAATGCCATCGGTGCGTTCGCTCATTACATCGACGAGCCGAGCGTTCGCTTAATCGGGGTGGAGCCCGATCAAGCACCTTCTTTGACCCAAGGCGTTCCGAGCATCATACACGGCTTTAAGTGTTTAGTGCTGCTGGATGAGGAAGGGCAGCCGAAAAAGACCTATTCCATCGCCGCAGGACTGGATTATCCGGGCATTGGACCGGAGCATAGCCACCTGAAGGTGTCGGGCCGGGCTGAATATGCAACGGTCACCAATGAGGAAGTACTGGAAGCCTTCCAGGAACTGTCGCGCACGGAAGGAATCATTCCTGCCTTAGAGAGCGCGCATGCAGTTGCCTACGCGAAGCAGTTGGCGCCGACGATGAGCGAAGATCAAATTATTATCGTCAATCTGTCAGGCCGCGGGGATAAGGATGTCGAGCAAGTTTATCAAATGCTCAAATAGAGAGACGAAGGGCGTCCAATTGGACGCCTTTTGATTTGGTTTTGTAAGGTAAATGCTGCTATTCCCCGAATGGGATTGTAGTTGATAGTAAACAGTGTTACTCTTACAACGGTAAACTCATAATCTACGTTTGTATAGAAAGGTAACACTATGATAAAAGTTGAAAACTTATCCTTCTCATTTCCGCAAAAAGAACTATATACAAACATTTCATTTACGCTTGAAGAGGCACAACATTGCGCTTTTATAGGAACAAGTGGCAGTGGAAAAAGTACATTGATAGATATACTTATGGATCCAGAAAGATATTTGTTTGAGGGCAAGTTAGAAATAGATCCGACTTGCAAAATTAGGCATGTAAGTCAATTCCCACAATTCGACAAAACGAAAGAAATAACGGTTTTTGAATATATAGGGGAAGAATTTATTAAGATACAAGATGAAATAACATCGATTTGTGCGGAAATGGAAACATCACCGGATGATATGGATTCGTTATTAGAAAAGTATCAATTAGCTTTAGACGCATTTGATTCAATCGGTGGGGCTGATTTTGAAAGTAATATCAATAAGAAACTAAATCTAGCAAACCTCATGAAGCTAAAGGATCTTAGGGTATCCGATCTAAGTGGCGGGGAATTCAAACTTATTCAAGTGATGAAGGAAATGCTTAGTAGTCCAGACTTAATGATTATGGATGAACCTGATGTATTTTTAGACTTCGAAAACTTAAATGCGCTTAAAAATCTGATTAATTCTCACAAAGGAATGCTGCTGGTTGTTACGCACAACCGATATCTATTGAATCATTGTTTCAATAAAATCATACACCTTGAAAACATGGAGATCCAAGAGTTTGATGGGCGATATATGGAGTATACGTTCTCATTACTTCAGACAAAAATTGAGTTGCAAGAGATCGCAGTCGCTGAGCAAGAAGAAATTGAGAGATACGATAACATTATTGATAATCTTAGAGTTATCGCAACTATTAATTCAGAAGCATCTAGAGGCAGAGCATTAAAAGCTAGAGTTAGGTTTCAAGAAAGATTGGAAGCGCGTAGAATTAAGGCGCCATTCGTTGATATTAAGCAACCGAATATTCGTTTTGGTATGGATAATGAAATTGAAGACAGCGTTGTTGTAAAAGTTAATAATTATAGTGTTACTTTTGATGAGTTGCTTTTAGACAATGTTAACTTTGAGATAAAATCTACGGATAAAGTAGCCATTATTGGTCCAAACGGTACCGGGAAAACGACTTTACTCCGAGATATCTTTACAAATAAGCATGCTTCAATTGAAATAAACGCTGATGTTAAAGTGGCTTATTTATCTCAGAATCAAGGTGAAGTGCTAAAGGATTCTAATACAATCCTAGAAGAATTCATCGATGCTGGATTTAAAACGTATGATGAGGTTAGATCGTATCTTTCAAACTATGGCTTTGAAGGGGAAATCGTTAATCAAAAGATACAGTCTTTATCTGGTGGAGAAAAAAATATGCTTCAGTTGGCTAAGGTTTCTGCCAGCAAAGCAAACGTATTGCTTTTAGATGAACCGACAAGCCATTTAGACACGTATACGCAGATAGCACTGGAGAAAGCCATTGAAGACTACAAAGGTGCGATACTCATGATTTCTCATGATTTCTATTCGGTTGTAAATGGTATGGATTATGTTTTAATCATTGACGATAAGACGATTAGAAAAATGAGTATGCGGAAATTTAGACAGATGATATATGCTAGTCATTTTGATAAAGACTATCTAGAACATGAACAAAATAAAAAATCACTTGAAATGAAAATAGAATTGGCTTTAAAAGATACGAATTTTGAACTTGCAAAAGTATTGGTCGAGGAGCTAGAGGAGCTAATTAAGTTGCTTTAGGTCGTAATAAAATGTGACAAAGGGCTCTTCCTATTACAGGAAAAGCCCTTTTGGCGCGGCATCTGTTTTCGCATAATTCCTTCTAAACATACCGTTCTAGATCCCTGATAACCAAGCATTCTTCTGTGTTTATGTGAATAACATTATGAATGGTGCAGTAGTCTTTATGCTGCTGATGCACTCATTAGGGTAGGAGAAAGGGGCATGAATGATGGAAGGGTCAGGACGTAGGCAGGGAAAGAAAAGGATTACAACGATGATAAGAGGTTACTTGATGGTGGTAGTGATCATCATTTCATTAATGACAGTCGGAGCTCCTGTATTTGCCGGAGGCGATCCAGGGTATGTCCCCTCCCAACTGGTCGTGACTTACGACTCGAACGGTGGCTCAACGATTAGTCCTGAATTTGTATCTCCGGGCGGAGGTACAGTGTTGTTTCAGCATACCCCTGTGAAAGAGTGCTACAGCTTTGAAGGTTGGTTTTACGACAGTGCCTTGACGCAAGCATACAAGTCGACAGATCGAATCACTAGAGATCTAACGCTGTATGCAAAGTGGGCGGCTCTGAGCACAAACGCGCAGTGCAGCTCTGCTACAATAACCTCTTCGATCGGTACGGTAAGCGCCGGGGGGACTGCGAATGAGACGATAACGATCGAGAGTGGCATCAAGTTAGCTGAGTTGAAGGCTGCGATCACGCCGGCAGCGAATGCAACTTTCGAGATCTACCAAGCAGATGGAATAACGAAAGCGACGACGCTAGAGACGGGCACGAAGATCATTGTAACTTCGCTAAATGGAACGAGTAAGGTTACATACACGATTACGGTCATTTCTCCGAATTTGGCATTAAATAAAGCCGCGACGGTTGACAGTACTTGCAACCCCTCGCAGACTGCGGCTAAAGCTGTGGACGGCAGCGTCTCCAATGATAGCAAATGGTGTTCATTATCCAACAACCGTTGGCTGCAGATCGATCTTGGCACTGTGAAGCAAGTGAACCAATTTGTTGTGAAGCACGCATCGGAAGGCGGAGAGACCGCCTCCTATAACACGAAGGCTTACAATATCCAGGTCAGCACGGACGGTAAGAACTGGAGCACAGTGGTCAACGTAACCAATAATACGAAAGGCGTGACGATAGACAATATAGCCTCCGTATCAGCAAGATATATCAAGTTAAACGTTACCACGCCTACCCAAACGACAAATGTTGCAGCACGAATTTATGAGTTTGAGGTATACGGACCTCCCAATCTGGCATTAAATAAACCCGCGACGGTTGACAGCACGTGCAACGCCTCACAGACCGCGGCAAAAGCCGTGGACGGCAGTGTCATTAATGATAGCAAATGGTGTTCATTATCCAACAACCGTTGGCTGCAGATCGATCTCGGCTCTGTGAAACAAGTCAACCAATTCGTCATCAAGCACGCATCAGAAGGTGGAGAGACCACCTCCTATAACACGAAGGCGTATACGATTCAGGTCAGCACGGACGGTACGAACTGGAGCACAGTGGTCAACGTAACGAATAATACGAAAGGCGTAACGATAGATAATATCGCTTCCGTATCAGCAAGATATATCAAGTTAAACGTTACGACGCCTACCCAAACGACAAATGTTGCAGCACGAATTTATGAGTTTGAGGTATACGGACCTCCCAATTTAGCATTAAATAAACAGGCGACAGCTGATAGTGCTTGCAACACCTCGCAAATCGCGGCGAAAGCTGTGGACGGCAGCGTTATCAATGATAGCAAGTGGTGTTCAATATCCAGCAACCGCTGGCTGCAGGTCGATCTCGGCTCTGTGAAACAAGTCAACCAATTTGTCATCAAGCACGCATCGGAAGGAGGAGAGACAGCCTCTTACAACGCGAAGGCGTACAATATTCAGGTCAGCACCGACGGTACGAACTGGAGCACAGTGGTCAACGTAACCAACAATACGAGTGGTATTACGTTAGATAATATCGCTTCCGTATCAGCAAGATATATCAAGTTGAACGTCACGACGCCTACCCAAACGACAAACGTTGCGGCACGAATCTATGAGTTTGAGGTATATGGAGCAAGTTAGAGCAAGGTTTTCGACTTAACTAACACGTCGCCTTCTTATAATAAGTGATTGGAAAAAGGGAAGACTACACGATATGGTTTTTTCGCCAAAAACTTATTATTTCTTGGAGGATGACAAATGAAAGGCAAGTCAACCAAAGCAGCATTTTGGATAGTCGCCTGGGTGCTCGTGCTCTGTTTATGGTCGAGTGCAGCGCCCTCCATTGTGTTTCCATTATATGCAACGGATTGGCACCTCTCGAAATCAACGACGACAGGTATCTTTGCTATGTATCCTATTGCAATCATCTTTGTGCTTGTGATGGTAGGTAATATTTCAGATTACATCGGACGCCGAATGACGTTAATGATCGGACTTATTTTCCTCCTCTTTGGCGCAGTCGTTTTTGCCTTAGCTCCGAACTTGCACTGGCTGTTTGTGGCCCGAGCACTACAGGGCTTTGGGGTTGGATTGACCTCGGGGGCGGGGGCCGCAGCGCTTGTAGAGTTTAATCCGACATCGAACACGAAATTTCCCGGATCGATAAACACGATTACTCAGGCAGTTGGTGTGTTCATTGCATTAATTCTTGGGGCAATTCTAATTAAATATGAGCCATTCCCGCTACATTTAAGTTATTGGGTTTTATTCTTACTCATATTTGTCAGCATAATCCTATGTCTCTTCCTGCCGAAAAATCAAACATCTCGATCTGGCAGTAAATCGAACTGGAAACCAGCGGGGATTAAGATACCGAAAGGATTATGGGGCATTTATCTCCTGGCAGCTTTGGCCGTAGGAATCGGTTTTGCCTATGGAGGAATATTTTTATCTCTTGGGGCTCAAATTGCGCGCGATGTCGTTGGGACGAAAGATATTCTTGTGATCGGTATGGTGTTATCGATTTTGAGTGTGCTAATTGCGGTGGGGGCTACGATTGCAGGACGAATGAGTCCACTGCCTTCAATTCGTGTTGGAACGCTTCTGATAGGCTCGACATTGGTTATTCTTGTCATGGCGTCGGAAATGCATTCTTTCATCCTATTTGTCATTTCGTCGATTACTGGAGGACTCGGTTATGGATTCTCAGTAACCGGAGGGATTGGCCTCGCAGCCATGTACGCGTCTCCCGAAAACAAAGCGCAGTTTTTATCCTCTGTTTTTGTCGTCTCTTATCTGTTCCAAGGAGCCAGCGCATTTGGCGGTGGTTTGGCTTCCACTGCTTACGGCTTTAGTTACGCAATATGGATGCTTTCTATTGTGGTCGGATCCATTGCGCTTATTACGCTACTGTCTACGCTGATGATCAATAAGAAAATGGTTTATGCCAAATAAATCAAAAACACGAAAGTAGACCATCCTTCCTCAGGATGGTCTACTTTTTGCTATAATATGAATAGCTGGACGGTTTATCTTTTAGTTAAATATGGAATCCTAGTACTATCAAATAATGAGAGAAAACGAGGGATGGAAATGTCGTATATCGTTGATTTTAAAAATGTATCTACAGTAGGTTTGGAAACTTCACCAGTAGCAGAGGCGCTTGCCGGTTTACGCGCGAATGAAGCCCGTTATTTCATGAACAAATACAAGCATGAATTCGAGGTTATACCCGCCAGTGAAAGTCAGGAAAACCTTGATTATGTGAACAAAGTTTTAAAAGAACGTGACATTGAGTTTGCCGCCAAACCTTTGGAAACCTCACATTTTCAAGTGGAGAATATTCAGTTTACCTATGTTTTTTACGAAGATGGCCTGTCGATCAATGTCATGTATACGGTGGATGACCCTAAGAAGCGGGCGGTTGGTTTTAAGCTTTCTGAGGGGATGGAGATACCTAAGGAGCTAGAACCGAAGTTCAAGTTCGCTAGGCAGAAGTCTAAATTAGCTGGAACGATTCGGGGTTCGTTTTTCGTCATCAAAGGAGAATATGCATATAACTGAAGCTTGATGAGGTGATCTTTCATGACAAAAACCAATCCTAAGGTTGACGAATTTATCAGTAAGGCCAAAACCTGGAAGGAAGAATACATAGAGTTGAGGCGAATCGTTCTTGACTGCCAGCTAACCGAGGAATACAAGTGGATGCATCCTTGCTACACGATTCAGGATAAAAACGTCGTTCTCATACACGGGTTTAAAGACTATTGTGCGCTTCTGTTTCATAAAGGAGTTTTGCTGAAGGATGCTCAGGGTATCCTGATTCAACAAACGGAGAATGTTCAGGCGGGGCGCCAGATTCGGTTCACGCATGTTCGGGAAATCCTTGCTATGGAGCCGATTTTGAAAGCTTACATTAACGAAGCGATTGAAGTTGAAAATGCCGGTTTGGAAGTCAGTTTTAAAAAGCATACAGAATTCACCGTTGCCGAAGAGTTTCAAATGAAGCTGGATGAGAACCCTGCCTTGAAAACGGCTTTTGAAGCCTTAACACCTGGACGGCAACGAAATTATCTGCTTCACTTTTCTGAGCCGAAACAATCCAAAACGCGAGAATCGCGGGTGGAGAAAAATGTGCCGAAAATTCTCGAAGGCAAGGGATTGAACGATTAAAGAAGAAAACCATCCTTCTGCAGGGTGGTTTTTTGCTATATCATGACCTAGTCGTTGAACTTGACAAGTATGGATTACAAATGTAATACTGAGTGTGTATTACATTTGTAATCCAAGTGGAAAGGAGGTAGCTAATGTGAAAACTGTCCCACATATTACGGATGCTGAATGGGAAGTAATGAAGGTGCTCTGGAACCAGTCCCCACGCACGGCGAATGAAGTGATTGAAGCTATGCAGGATCAGACGGATTGGAAGCCGAAAACGATTCGAACCCTGTTAAACCGATTAACGCAGAAGCAGGCGTTGTCATTTACGCAAGAAAACAGAGTGTATGCCTATTTCCCTTTAGTTTCTGAGGGTGAATGTGTGAAGTCAGAGACGCAATCTTTTCTGAAAAGAATGTATGGCGGCGCCTTTAAGCCGATGCTGGTTAACTTTTTGAAGGAGGAGCAGCTGTCGGAGGAAGATATTAAAGAGTTAAAACAACTTCTCGAAAATAAATCCAAATAAACAGCGATGCCAGAACAGGCGGCGCGGCTTCAGGAAGGAAAGGGTGAAAGTGAACCAAACCAATGAACTTCTCAAAGGTATTTTTGAGTGGATTTTGTCGGTATCGGTAATGGCAGCCATTACGGCCGTGTTGATCCTACTAACCCAACGTATTCTGCATAAACGGATAAAACCTAGATGGCACTATCTCATGTGGTTGTTGGTCATGGTGCGGCTGCTCCTACCCTGGGATCTGGAAAGCGATTTAAGCATCTACAATTGGCTATCTTACTCTGGCGGCATTCACGAAATCGACTCCGTAGTTCAGATAGGAGCACAAGAGAGATTGGCTGCTGTGGACTCCGTAGGTACTATTTTGTACAGGTACTCCATGTATGTATGGTTGCTTGGTATTGCCGTATTTGGCATATACACGTTAGTGATTAACCGTAGATTTGCGCAGAAAATAACAAAAGAAACGACTCCGATGACAGACACCGGCATCCTGCAGTTATTCTCCCAATGTCAAAAGCTAATGTCGGTACATAAACCAATCACTCTAGTCGTATCGGACCAATTGACGATGCCCACGCTTTTTGGATTCTGGAAACCACGGTTAGTTATACCGCAGAGTGTGATTAACAGCTTGAGCCAGGAACAACTGCGGCATATCTTTCTGCATGAGCTGGCCCACTGCAAACGGAATGATATTGGAATCAATTGGATTATGCAATTTTTATTGATTATTCACTGGTTTAATCCTGTACTTTGGTACGCGAATCAACGCATGCGTGAAGATCAGGAGATTGCAAGCGACGCGTTAGCACTTTCTTATCTTGAACCAGCGGGAAGAGACAGTTACGGATATACGCTCATTCAATTATTAGAGAGCTATATACGTCCTGTAAGTGTACCTGGCAATGTTAATTTATCAGGCAGCAAGTCACAGTTAAAAAGGAGAATTATCATGATTAAACAGTTTCAATTTAATTCGTACCGCTGGTCGTTCGTTGGCTTAGCTGCTGTTTTGATCATTAGCGGATGTTCATTGACGAATGCGACGAATACGGATAAGCAAGCTTCAGCTCCACCGAGCTCTCCGACTATTGATCAAAAGACAACAGAAACAACAAATACTGCAAACTCAACAGATACAACAAATACAACAAATACAAGTACGCAGACAACGGATACGGATAAAAAGACGGAAACAACAGCTGATACAAAATCTGTTGACTCTGTGACACCAACTGCACCGCCAACGATTACCGCGGAAGAGGCGAGATCAAACGCAGCAGCTTCAAGGGCGGACGAGTCGAAGCCTTCACCGGTAGCATCCGTCACGGAGGCAAGACGAAATGCCGCGGCTCAGGCAGCGGAGAGTCCAAGACAAGTGCCTGCTACATCACGACAAGCGAGTGAGGTAACGGCAGTGCCTGAATCTCGAGATGTCAAAAGACCGACGGCAGCGCCTGTACCGGTACCGGATACTCGGCCGGCACAGGTTGAGCCAACCGCCAGCGTGCTAACTCCGGAGCGAGCGGCTCAGTAAACTTCGGGGCAAAGTTAACAAAGAAGAAGACACCTGTAAGGGTGTTTTCTTCTTTTTCTATATGAATCTTTGTGAAAACTTGACCAAATTTTAGGGAAAATTGATATAAAATGATACTTCCTCACGGTATAATTTAAACATTATACGAGAAGGGGTCGAACTATGTCGTCACTATTGCAAAAACAGAGTTTAACATCGGAACAGCTTCAATTGCTTGCATCCGAGATGAGTAAGAAACAGAAATCAGGTGGTATTGCATGGCTACTCTGGTTTTTCACTTGCTCATTTGGGGGTCACCGTTTCTATTTAGGTCGAATTGGAACAGGAGTAGCTATGTTACTCACACTAGGCGGTTTGGGTATTTGGTCACTCGTTGATTTGTTCCTGTTATCAGGGATGATTAGAGATACGAATGAAAAAGTTGAGAATGAGATTATTTCCGAAATCCGTCTGATCCACCAAGCACGAGCCAACTCAGAAGCTGCTGTAGCGCAGGCATAACGAACATCATATAATGGATAATTTAAATTTATTGCGTACGTTAACATTGGAAGAACTAGCTATCTTAGAAGCAGAACTGCTGAAGAAGCGCAAATCTAAGGAAGTTGTATGGGCGTTATGGTCTGTGCTGCATTATTTCGGAGCTCACCGTTATTATACAGAGAATTATTTGTATGCAAGCTTGATGTTTACGGCTACGGTTATTCCTGGTCTTGCAATCATTCTATTGGCGGTCTACACAGAATTAGAAGCATTTAGTTACTTTCTTTTATGGTTCAGCATAGCCATATTAGCTGGATCTTTGCTTTGGAGCTGGATTGATGCTTTTTTTCTAAACAGAAGAATAGAAGAGATGAATCAGGAGCAGGAACGTGTAGTGATTCGTCGTATCAAAGCAACAAATATGAACCAATAAAAATGAGGCCGTCAGAAACCACAAGGTTTCAAACGGCCTCTCTTTTATATACACACGCTAATTCATCAACAACGCAAGTAAAACCACGTCAAGAAAGGTCTTCGTAACCTCATGCATTAAATACTGCTTCAGCAGCCCTTCTTCTTGAAACCCGAGCTTTTTTAATAGCTTCAGTGAGGCCACATTTTCAGGGTAAACTTCAGCTTGAATTCTATGAGGACTTATATGTGTCTTGCTGAAATGGATAACCGCCTGCATGGCTTCGGACATAATGCCTTTGCCCCAATAATCGGTCTGTAGATCATAGCCGACAGTTAAAGGATAACGGTGATCGGCATCAAATATGCCTCTTGTAGGCATAATTGTGATGGTCCCGATAATATGCCGAGATTCGCTAGGATAGAAGGAAATCCCCCAAGAAATTAATCTTCTGTCTGAAAAAGCCTGATTCCACGAGTCGATTAGCATACGGGTGTCCTCGATCGAAGAGGGGCCATGCCAATCCAAGTGCTTGGTGACTTGAGGGTCGGAGTAAAAAGCATAGATATCCTCCGCATCCGCGACATCCATTTGCCGTAAGACGAGCCGTTCGGTATAAATGAAAGGGAAAGAGGAAAATAAGGCGTCCACATGCATCATTGTATTTATTTTCCTTTGTAGTAGGATAGTCGTTTGGAAAAATTGTATCCTATGATCCTTAAGAGCAACTTAAAAAGCGATAAATAATCGGTGCCTTATGAAAGCTGAACATAAAACGAAGTGGTCTCATTCAGCACGCTTTTCGCATAAATCTTCCCTTTGTGCTGTTCGACAATGGATTTGGCGATGGCTAATCCAAGGCCGTAGCCGCCGCTTTTACGCGAACGGGATTGATTAGCGCGATAGAAGCGGTCGAAAATCCTCCCCAGATGGTCGGAGGGGATACCCTCGCCTGTGTTGGTCACCGTGAGCAGAATATCGCTATGCCGTTTCTGCAAGGTAAGCGCAATCGAACCTTTCGGTTTGGTGTATTTGATCGCGTTATCCAAAAGGATCATGACCACCTGCTTGATTTGCTCGCAGCTGCCGCGCAGGCTGAGATCGGGTTCAATCCCATAGGTGAGCGAGATATCCTTCTCGTACACAACAGCCTCCATCGTGAGGATGACGCCCTCAACGGCTTCACTGATATTGAAATTCGCAAACAGCAAGCCTGCTCTGGAATCTTCCATCTCGGTCAAGTACAGGAGATCGTTGGTTAACGTCTTCATTCTCTCCGTTTCGGACTTGATATGGTGCAGCCATTTCACCTGATTGTGAATCGTGTCATCACTATTGGCCAATAGAACATCGGCATTCGTATTAATGACGGCTAACGGTGTTTTCAACTCGTGAGAGGCGTCAGCGATAAACTGCTTTTGCTTATTGAAAGCTTCTTTCACTGGCGCTATAGACCGATTCGCGAAAAACCGGCTCGTAAAGAAAATGACGATCAGCATAATGAATCCCACAACGGAGAAGGTATAGATGAGATTCGTAAGAATGTCCATTTGAGCGGTGATATCCAAATAGACGACGGAGTTTCCTGTGCCATTTTTTTGTACCAGATAAGCCCACGTATTGCCTTCCAAATGAAATTGGCCGTTATCCGACTTGCTGGAGACGGCTTTTTGTAAAGCAAGGGTATAGAAATCCGTATCCATGTCGAACCGGGAGTTCGCGGCTACAAGATTCCACTGGTCATCCGCTTGCAGCAAGAAAGAGACGGAACGCTCCGGCGGGGGACCGGCGGTATCATAGCTTTGCTGGGGGAGAGGACTCCCGCCTGGCCGCGGTACGCCTTTGTTCCCATCAGGATTATGATAGAAATCAGTGACACGATGCAGCTCCATATCGATACCTTTGCGTACATTCTGATAAGTAATTGTATAAATGGAGGCAAAGGCCAGAAGCATGATGAACGTGATGATGACCAGATTGACGATAAGAAATCGATTGCGCAGCTTACGGAACATTTAGGAGCTCGCCTCCAATACGTAGCCTACGCCTCTGATTGTCGTGATACGGACAGATGACTGCAAGAACGTGAGTTTTTTCCGCAAAAAAGAAATGTACACTTCGACATTGTTATGTTCCACCTCAGAATCGAAACCCCAGAGCTTTTCAATGATCTGCTCCTTGGAGATGACCGCTTGTTTCCTCGACATCAGAAGCTCCAATAACTCACTTTCTTTTAAAATGAGTTTAAGTTCCTTCCCGCTGCACGTCAGCTTGAGCGTCCCTGTATTCAATTCGATATCTCCGAATTTCAAAGCATCCTCCGCGACGACTTCTCCCTTGCGCCGCAAGGCTGCTCGGATTCTCGCGAGCAGCTCCTCTGTCGAGAACGGCTTAGCCACATAGTCATCCGCACCGTGATCCAGACCTGTGATTTTATCCGAAATTTCACCTTTCGCAGTCAGCAAAATCACCGGAGTCGCAATTCCTTTGCTGCGAATCGTCTTCAACAAGGTAATGCCGTCTATCTCAGGCAGCATAATGTCGAGCAATAGCAGATCATAAATACCGCTTAATGCGTTATCCAATCCCGATTGACCGTCATGAACCGTATCAACGGAATAATTATGTTTTTTAAGAATCTGGGTGAGGGCCTCGGCCAAATGAATTTCATCTTCGACAATTAATAGTCTCATTTTCGTTTCCCCTTTTGTGCCAGTGTGATGAAGCTCAATTGCATGCCTTCATTATAGGGAGCGAACCTTTAATCAAACTTAATCTTATCATTTGTCTAGAGCTTAACAAATAATTTACAAAGCGATACTCATTTAAGTTTCACTAAAGGTTCGACCGCTAAGATACAGACATGAAGCAGCAAACACACGCAAATGCGAAAGGGGCGCAGCCTAATGGCCATAGAAGTATTTAACCGATATGAAAATAAATATCTTATGGATACCCAATCATTTTCCACGTTGTATAACGAACTGCTGGCCTATATGGAGCTTGATGAATACAACAAGAATGATAAATTCTACTCGATAAGCAACATGTATTACGATACGGAACATGATTCTTTAATCCGAAACAGCTTGGCGAAGCCGAAATACAGGGAGAAGCTGCGAATAAGAGCTTACGGCATACCTGAAAAAGACGGCAAAGTGTACTTGGAGCTTAAAAAGAAGGTATTCGGCTTAGTGAACAAGCGGAGGACTGCGCTCAAGCTGAACGAGGCTTATGAGTTTGTCCGCACAGGGGATGTGCCGGAGCTCAAACCTTATATGAATCAACAGGTTATTCATGAAATCGACTATTTCCTCCAGCGTTACGAGTTGCAGCCGAAGGTGTATCTGGCTTATGACCGGATCGCCATGTTTTGCAAAAATAATCGGGACCTGCGAATTACGTTTGATACGAATATTCGGTCCAGGCGGTATGATCTCAAGCTGGAGGATGGCGATTATGGGGAATCGCTGATCAGCGGCGGGCAATGGTTAATGGAAGTGAAGGCCGAGAAAACGATACCTGTCTGGCTGTCGAAAATGCTGTCGGAACATGAGATGTTCCGGACGAGTTTCTCGAAATACGGCAATGAATATAAAAAAATGCGAAACAGAAGATTCGCAGGGGAGGTCGTGGAGAGATGATAGATACTATTTTGACTTCAATGCAGGTCAATTCGGATAATTTAACGTTCGTTCATGCACTGCTAACGATTCTAATTTCGTTCGCGCTAGGCGCAATTATCAGCTTCACTTATATGAAAACACAGCCTATGTACAATCAAAGCTTCACGTTGACGATGATTGTGCTTCCGGCGATCATAGCCGTCATTATTCTGCTAATCGGCAGCAATATTGCCAGAGCATTTAGTCTTGCCGGCGCATTCTCCATCATTCGGTTCAGAAGCGCTCCCGGCGATCCGAAGGATATCGCCTTTGTCTTATTTACGATGGCCGCTGGATTGGCCTGTGGCGTTGGATCCTTCGGTTACGCGGTGCTATTCACCGTGGCGCTTTGCTTACTCATGTTTTTCTTGAAAACTATTAAATTTGGAGCTAAGAAATCCTCCCAAAGATTGTTGAAAGTTACGATCCCGGAGAATCTGGGGTACGAGGAAGCATTTGATGAGATTTTCAACAAATTCGGCATTGCTTATGAGCTGAGAAAAGTGAAAACGACGGAGCTCGGCAGCTTGTACGAGTTGGTGTATATGGTCACAATCGACCATCTCACGAATCAAAAAGACTTCCTGGATGCCATTAGATGCAGGAACGGGAACTTGGATATTACGTTGACGATGAATCCAACGGAAGCAGCGCAGTATTAACAACCATCTGTGTCGAAAGGGTTAACTGTTAAACAGTTAGCCCTTTTTTACATGTTAGGAAGCTATATATCTTTCGACAAATCAGGTAATATATATATTATAAATGATTGCCAATATTTTATAGTTGAAATGAGGTCTAGCAGTGCATCATTTGCATGGTACATACGATATGGTTTTGGTTGCATTTTCCTATGTGGTTGCTGTCGTGGCATCCTATACTGTCCTCGATTTAGTAGGAAGAATCAGCACGTCCAAGGGGATGTTTCGCTGGTTATGGCTCCTTTTTGGAGCGATCGCAATGGGGCTCGGCGTATGGTCTATGCATTTTGTCGGGATGCTTGCATTTTCGCTGAACATTTCAGTTGCCTATAACTTAGTCAAAGTCATACTTTCCGTCGTGGTCGTTATCGCGGCTTCCTTCCTGGCCTTGTATGTGGTGGGCCGCAGTCAATTATCATGGCGGTTATTACTTGCAGGAGGGCTGCTGCTCGCAACGGGCATCTCGGCCATGCATTACATCGGGATGGCGGCTATGGAAATTCATATTTCCTATAAGCCTGTTTATTTCGTACTATCAATCATCATTGCTATTGTGGCGTCCATCGCGGCTTTATGGTTAGCATTCTATTTCCGCAAGGGCACAGAGCCAAGTAGAATGTGGAAGAAGCTAGGCAGCGGCTTAATTATGGGAGCTGCCGTGGTCGGCATGCACTATACGGGTATGTATGCAGCACAATTTCAAATGCTAGATGCGCTAGACGAAACGAAGGGTATGTTTCTGGATCAGAAGCTTTTGGCTTATACGATTGCAGGGGGTACATTGTTCACGTTAGGTTTGTCGCTTTTTGGCATATTTATATCGAATCGATTGTCACGCAAAGATAACGAAATTGAGGAACATGAGAAATGGTATAGATCTTTATTTGAAAATAATCAGGATGGCATCATTTCAATCAATATGCAGTATCGCATTATTGGGTTCAATTCGGCTGTCACGCAGCTAACAGGGTTAACCGGTGAATGGTTCCGCAATCAAACCATCGACAATATTCTACCCTTCATTGTACCGGAAGATCAGGAGCGCACGAGGGAGATGTTTGTAAAGTCGCGCGGCGGCGAGATGCAGACGTACCAGACTGCGATTATCCACGAGCAAGGGCATCGTGTTGAACTTAGTGTGATTAACGCGCCGGTTATCCTCGATGGACAAGTTGTCGGCAGTTACATCATTGCCAAAGACATTACAGAAGAAAAGCAGTCCAAAGAGAAAATCCAACACCTCGCTTTTCATGATGAATTGACGGGAATGCCTAACAGGCGAATGTTCAATGAAGTGCTGGGCCAAATGATCGATAGCGAAGCTAAGCAGTTCGCCGTTATGGTGATGGATCTGGATCGGTTTAAATTAATCAATGATTCGCTTGGACATACATATGGGGACCAATTTTTGCAGGAAATGTGTGAACGTATCCGTCGATGCATGGAGGGCATGAATGTGACCTTGGCGCGTATGGGCGGTGACGAGTTCACATTGCTCTGTGACAGCCGTTACGAGAGGGAAGAAGTTGCCGATTTTGCTGAACAAATCATCAGAGCGATTGGCGTGCCGTATCGACTTAAAGAGAATGACTTCTACGTCACAGCGAGTATCGGTATTGCCGTATATCCGAACGACGGCGCGGATGCCGTGCAGCTGCTCAAAAATGCGGACACTGCGATGTACGAAGTGAAGAAAAACGGCAAGAACGGGTACCAGTTCTATACGGGCGAACTAAACGCGCAGCTGCAGGAGAAAATTGAGCTGGAAGTTGAATTGCGTCAGGCGATTACGCGCAAACAGTTGTTCTTGAATTACCAGCCGCAAATTCGAGCCGGGGACGGTCAGATGATTGGCGTCGAAGCGCTCGTTCGTTGGAATCACCCGACGAAGGGCACCATTTCTCCAGGCGTATTCATTCCGATAGCCGAAGAAACAGGCATTATTTATGAAATGGGCACATGGGTGTTGAGAGAAGCCTGCCGGCAAATGAAAGAATGGCATCGCGGCGGCGGGCCGCTGATTCCTGTTTCCGTCAATTTATCCTCCCAGCAGTTCCACCAGACCAATTTGGCGATGTACATTAAAGAAATTCTTGAAGATACGGGACTTGAGCCGCAATATTTGGAGCTGGAAATTACGGAAAGCATGATGATGGATGCGACGGTTTCCAGAAGTATTCTCAATGAATTGACGGAATCAGGCATTCGAATCAGCCTAGACGACTTCGGAACGGGATATAGTTCCTTGAGTTATCTGAAGCTTCTGCCGATCCACAAGCTCAAAATTGACCGTTCGTTTATCCGCGATATTACGGAGAACAATAATGATAAAGCGATTGTGGCCACGATTATTTCGATGGCGCAGCATTTGAATATGGACGTTATTGCGGAAGGCATTGAAACGAAGGAACAGTTGGATATTCTTATGGATAATGATTGCAAAAAGATTCAAGGTTATTATTACAGCAAGCCGTTGCCTGCTCAGGATGTAGAGGAAGCTTTCTTCGCGCCGATGCGAGCAAGTGGATCATAAAGATTGCCATATCTGTAAAATAGAAGCCCGATTAGCTCTGTAGAGCTGATCGGGTTTTTGCGTATAAGTAATTCTTTCCAAACAAATAATACCATGAAGATCTGACAAATCACGTTGGAAGGTGGGGACCGAAAATGATGGTGAGTGAGTCCCTTTCAGCTAGTATTAAATCGATTATGGATGTTATCGGGCACAATTATGATGTCGTTTTACGAGAAATAGCACTTGGAAATACGGGACGGAAAGCCGCCATTATCTATATTACTACACTCGGAAATGCGGAGGTTATTAATAAAAGCGTGCTGCAACCGCTCATGCAGATGAAAGCGGCCGACGGAGATGCCATTTCGGATCGATTCAAAGAAAGGGTCATAGACGGCACGATTGTGCTTACTGAACTGGTAGAAGACGACTCGGCGGAGGTATGTATCCGCAATATTTTATCAGGAAATACCGTACTCATCATTGACCAAATTAGCAGCTATATCATTCTCAGCACGGCGCATTTAGAAGGAAGAAGCATTGAAGAACCGAAGTCGGAATCCGTGGTGCGGGGCTCGCGTGAAGGATTTGTTGAGAACATCTCAACAAATATTTCGCTCATCCGGCAGCGGATCAAGGATCCCACCTTCACGATGCTCCAATATCACGTTGGCAAGCGTACCGAGAGAGAGCTGGTTATAGCTTTCATTAAGGATATTGCAAACGATCAGATTGTGGAGGAAGTTTGTCGCCGAATTGAGACCATCCATATCGACGATGCCGGGGATTCGGGGTTTATTGAACAGTTTATTGAAGATAATACCTTTTCTCCATTCCCTCAAGTTATGAACACAGAACGGCCGGATCGAGTGGTCAATGCTTTGATGGAGGGTAAAGTGGCGATCCTCCTGGACGGTACGCCCTTTGTGCTTATTGTGCCGGTGACATTTCCCATGATGCTTTACTCACCGGAAGACAATAACGAACGCTGGATGTATTCAAGCTTAATCCGCATGATGAGGTATATCCTAGCCTTCGTTTCTCTATATCTGCCATCCTTGTATATTGCCTTTATTTCCTTTCATCAAGGTCTAATTCCCACCAAGCTGGCTATATCTATCACCTCCAGCAGAGAGGGTGTTCCTTTCCCTACCTTTGTAGAAGCTATGATGATGGAAATAACCATTGAAATCCTACGCGAAGCCGCTATTCGTTTGCCCAGGCCAATTGGACAGGCCATCGGTATGGTCGGCGGTCTTGTCATTGGGCAATCCGCGGTACAGGCGGGTATTGTGAGCCCAATCATGGTCATTGTTGTAGCCGTCACGGCCATATCTTCCTATACAATCCCCATTTATTCGGCAGGAATCGCCATGCGGATGCTAAGATTCTTCATGATGTTTGCAGCCTCGATGTTGGGCTTATACGGCATCATCATGGTTACGCTGCTTCTGCTGTCTCATATCATGAAGTTAAAAAGTTTTGGAACCAACTATGCCGGCGTGTTCGTGCATTATCACCCTTCAAACTGGAAGGATTCGATCATTAAATATCCCTTGAAGTGGATCAAAGAGCGTCCGAATTTGATTGATCCCAAGGACAAGAAGCGTGCGAATTAACGCAGCGGAGGAAAGGGGGATGGAGACATGAAGATCGTGCGAAGCGATCAGATTTCGATATCGCAATTAACTGTCTTAAATACGTCCATGATTCTCGGACTGTCCATCCTCACGCTGCCAAGGGCTACATCGGAGAAGATCGGTACCCCGGATGTATGGATTAGCATCATCATAGCTGGCTTAATCTCTGTGGCATTAGCCGTTATGTGTGCGAAGGTAAGCCAACGGTTTCCCGGAAAGACATTTTTTGAATACAATCAGCAGATTGTCGGCAAAGCAATAGGGATTGCTTTCAGCCTGGTGTTCTGCGTTTACTACATTTTGATGGCTGCCTTCGAGGTACGCATGCAAGCCGAGGTGATCAGGCAATTTCTATTAGATCAAACGCCGATTGAAGTGACAATGATCACTTTTCTGTTTGTTGCCGGTTATTTGCTTCTGGGACAAATAAATCCTATTGCCCGACTTATGGAATTTTTATTGCCGGTTACCTATATAAGCATTTTGTTTGTTATGCTGCTCAGCGTCCAAGACTTTGACGTCGATAAATTACGCCCGGTTCTGAGCGAAGGGATGCGCCCTGTTTTTAACGGCCTTCTTTCGACAGCACTTTCTTATTCAGGCTTTGAATGTATTATGGTGTTCTCCGCTTTCGTGGATAAGCCCAAAAAAATGGTGCGTTCAGCCATCATCGGCGTTGCCCTGATCATTGTCCTGTACACGATAAATTCAGTTATTGTCATTGATGTATTAGGCGTCTCAGAATCCAGCACGTTAACCTGGCCAACTTTGGAACTCATTAAAAACGTGGAAATGGCAGGGTTCTTTTTAGAAAATTTTGAGGTTATTTTTATCGGAGTCTGGCTAGTTGAAATTTTTACTACGTATATCATTTCCCATTACATCGCAAGTCTTGGAATAAGCAAACTGTTTCGCATCAATATCAACTATGTACACATCGGTTTGTTGGTTGTTATTTATATCATTGGCATTTATCCAAGCGATTTGAACGGCAGTATAAAACTCGGAGAACTTATTGGCAATATATCGTTAGTCACGGCAGGCGTCATGCCGATCTTATTGCTGCTCATTGCTTCACTTAGAAAAAGGAGACAAACCCCGTGAAAACTTGTGCAAAACGGAATGTCTTACTTCTCTCCATGCTGTCGCTGTTTGTACTCCCAGGGTGTTGGGATAAGCGGGAAATCGAACAGATTGGCATGGTCGCCGGAATCGGACTCGATCAAGGGGAAGATTCAGCCGACCATCGGATAAAAATGACGCAACAATTCGTCAATACGACCATCGGAACGAAGGAGGGGATCGTGAAAGGCTATTTTAACCTTACGGATGAGGGTTCCAATATATTCGAAATCATTAGAAGGACGTCATCTCGAACAGATCGGTCCCCGTATTATACGCATTTGAAGGTCATCATTTTAAGCGATAAGATTACGTCTGCCTCTCAGTTGATGGACTTAATGAACTTTTTTCAAAGAGATCATGAGATGAGACGAACCGTTCGTGTATATTTTTCCAAAGGGCTTGCGAGAACAGCGCTCGAAAAAAAGACGGAAAACAAAGAGATTCCGGCTTTTAATATTTTTTATAAATCGCGAAATCATTACAAAACGCTAGAAATCCCTCGTCAGGTGACCTTGGGGGAGATGTCCGTCAACCTGTCTAGTGGCCAAAGTTTCCTCGTTCAGGAAATTGATCTTACGAACGAATCCGAGATGCATGGAGCAGCTATTGTTTCAGGAAAAAAGACGCGGTTAGTCGGTTGGTTAGATAAAGAGGAAGTGTCGGGAATCAATTGGGTGTTGGGAACCGGAAATGGAGGTAGAGGAGGGGTCTTGACGGTAGTTGATAAAAAAACAAAGAAAGAATTGGTCTATGAAGTTAATGAAATAAACACAAAAATTAAACCGAAGGTGGAAGGGGAACAGATTTCCTTTCTAGTTTCCATTGAATCCGAAGGCCGACTTGGAGAGGACTGGACGGTAAACGATGCATTTAAAGAGGATTTTATTAAAAAAGCGGATGCGCTGATCGCAGATGAGGTCAAACGGATTGCAGAACAGGCTATTGCCAAAATTAAAGACACCTATAAAGTGGATGTTGCTGGCTTTGGTGAACAATTCAGGATCAAGAACTACAAGGAATGGAAGAAAGTAAAGGATGACTGGGACGAAGCGTTCAGCCGTTCAAACGTAGAGGTAGAGGCAAAAGTGCACATTAGGGAGTTTGGATCGAAAGGAAGGAAGGTTCCCAAGGTTCCCAAAAACTAAGACAACCATAGGGTAGGAATTTGAAAAGTCTGCGCAAAGCCAATACGTTCTTAACGGCTTTGCGCAGACTTTTGCCGTTTATTTAATCAATTCGATATCTATTGATTTCCCATTTACGGCATCAAACTCTACAGTCGTTGTCGCAGAACTTGCGCTAACTACCCGCGCCTCACTGTTTGCATTTTTCAGATGCCATGCCCCATTTAATATAACGGTGGCCTTTAACATCCTACTCGGCGTTAACAAACCGGTAAGACGCAGATCAGGATCCGCAACGCTTAGCACAATATTGTCGGAACTTAATGACTGGACCATCGCCATGAGGGGGATGCTGCTGCTTTGAATCAGGCCTTGATTGACTGGCACGTTGCTGTTAAAAATGGCATAGCCGGTAACTTCCTTCCCAGGCTCTGTGTTTTTGACAATATGGGCGTCGCTATTTTTTTGCAAAACCGTGTATTGCGTGTTGTTCGCGAATGCGGCTGTCCCCTGTGCTCCTGCCCCTACTTTAATGGCATATTCGTAACCTGCCGATGCTGGAGCAGAACCGTGATTGATATAGGCTGTGGTGTAGCTGCCGGACGTGTTTTTCGTGCCAGCGCTGTTTCTAGAATTTTGCGTACCACGCATAATGACAGTTCCAGCCGCATTCGGCAGTACATATCCATTCCCATAAGGGTCTACGATCCAGGCCGGGGCTGCACTTGTGATCGTACTCGTATAAGTTGCTTGAGTAACCGAGGCGGTGGAATTATACCAGAATGGCATCGAACTGTTTGGCATATAAGATTGAAACAGGGTAGTTTCCGTATTGTGCAGGGAGTCTGTGTTTTGAATATCGGAGCCTAAGCTAATCATTTTATCGCCAAAAAAGAAGACGGATTTGTTGGCTCGGAAACTGGAGTCAAAAACGGTATCATGCAGTTTCATAGCGAAAACGCCATATTTATTTTGAGAGGACACACCGCCTACGAAGGTACTATCCGTGAAAAGCCGCATCTGATCAGCTTTTTGTGCCAACTCAGCCAGAGACAGGTGCTTGACTGTCGTGCCAGGCCAACGGCTCCAATCCCATCCGGTGTCAAGATTAATTCCACTTTCGACGATTCCGGAAGTCAGTCCGTTCTTCACGATCTGCATATTGCCGTAATTCTGATATGCGCCATACACATTTTGATTGCTGGCAGATTCGAAGTTCCAAGCATATTTACTCCAGCCTTTTATTCCGATCAGTAAGTCATTTACTCGATTAACAGCCATTGCGCCATAGGGCATGACCCAGTATCCTTGCGGATTGGCTTTCGGCGGAACCCCCGCCTTTGACAGTTCGTCAGCAAGCTGTAAGCCGCCAAGCGTATCCATATACTCAACACCGTACGAGTCGGCTTGTTTGAACAGACCTTGCAGTAACTTGGATTGCGGATTCCAAAGTCTTGTGAAAGTGGAAGCAAGTTCCGTATCTATGGGGGTAGTGGCCTTGGCTAGATAGGAGTATGCGAGTAAACTTGTCAGCTGGCTGGTCGTATTGGGGAAACGTCCGGTTGCCCCGACGGGCATGGTGTAGGTATTGGAGGCTAGCTCTAGAGTGAGCAAGGCTTTTTTGATGTTATTCTTTGCACCATCGGACAGGGCATAAGGAGTTTCGCTCAGGAGGTAGGCGATCAGTGAAGCCGTCTGCATCGCATGATCCCCATAGGCATTCATATAGACGCCGCGATGATGGAAAAGGGTACCGTCAGGCTTAATCGTATCGGCGAAACCAGGTGCGATTTGCAGCGCTTGTTCGTACAGGCCGACGAGGCCTTTCATGTACTGTGCTTTCTTAGGGGTATTATCCATACCTAGCACGTAAAGTAAGTCATACATGAATTTTGTTCGGATTTCATCCGCCGTTGTCTCTTCGTAAACGGAATTATCGAATGTTTTACCAAAATTCGTATACCAGAATATAGTGTCAAGCTCCCGTTCGAAAATACCTGCCGCCTTCAGCTCATTGCGCATAAGATAAACGGCATGAAAGTACCCGCTGTGCCTGTTTGCTTCATGATCCTGAGTGCCGATGGCACTTCCGTTCGCCCAACCTTGGTCGTTCATATAATCGAGTACATCGATCACTTTTTGCTTGCTTATCAGATTAACGTTGATTTTGTAATCGAAAACGAGCGGCAGCAGCACCGTTTGGCTGACATCATCGCCGAATTTAAGCGAATGCGGGTCTGCGTTTGCATAAAGCGCTTCTCCGGTCATTGTCCCATCAGGGTGTCTGACGATATGCAGCGCGTTGTAAGCAGCAAGGCCCGCTCGAATGAAGCTTTGGAGGGCATCATATCTCATTTTGAGCGGACCGATTAACTGTGCATACTGTAGGGCATCTCCATAAATCCACTTCTCATATCGGCTTGAGATCGTATCAAAGGCATTAATTTCCTGCGGGGTGATCGTCGCTGGCAGCGGAAGCGTAGGTTGTTGTTGACTGTAGTAGTAGACATTATCCCAAGAGCTTTGGCCGACATTCAGGCCAGTCTTGGGCATTTGATCATCTGCGGATCTTGCCGTTACCATGAAGGGCCAAAATTCCAAGTTATCAAAATAAAGACTCCCTGATGGTACGGAGGCAGGGGGTACGATTTGCATCGCCTCGAGCGGCTCGTTTATGTTTTGCGTATAAGCGGGATTTTTACCCTCTTCCCTAAATTTGATCCAGACGGCTCGCCATCCTTTGAAATTCAGGTTCACTTTGAATGAATAATGATGGATGCCATTGTTGATTTCTGTCGTTTTGCCGAAGTTGAAAGTCACTTGATCATGGACGGGATGTTCATTATAAATCCATACCTTCATGCCGCCATGCTTGACGTTCGCTGCGGCTAGATTGGCAGGCTGTGTGTCGCGCAGCTTGGAGCCACTCGACCATGACCAGTGCAAGGAGCTGCCTCCATTCTTGTAATGCTCTGTTGATAGCTCAACCGAGCCGCCATTCTCCACGCTCCAGGTGGAAGGCAGTGCAGCGCCCTCGAAGGACTCCGTGTGGGAATAATCGTCGGCTGCGTGCGTGGCGCTTGGATAAGCCCCTACGCTGGACGCCAGAAGCAGCATGTAGTATTTTCTTCTTTTTTGCAATGTTGATCTCACACTAGTTCCTCCTTACAATTTTTTATAGCAAGGTTCTATATGGCTCGGGAATCCGTACCTATAGTCCCCTGTTGGTAAGTACTCGTCATGATCACCTCCAAACTTATCTTGAATATCGGACGGGTATTGATTAAATATTATGAAAATTACAAAAAAACATAAAAATGCATATTTGGAACTAAAAATGTATCTATATGCTAATAAATGCCATCAGTACAAAAGACACCCATGGGGTGCCCTTTGTACTAGGTTTCATCTGAGAGTGGTCAGCATAGGAGGTTTCGGAGTCCTTATGGCGAATAAATAAGTGATTGTTTAAGAACGCCGGAGGTGGAAGATGAAAGCGCTATTTATTGGAGGAACAGGAACAATTAGTTCAGCAATTACCAAACAGCTGCTGGACAGTGGATGCGAGCTTTATCTGCTGAATAGAGGTACAAGAAATGAATCGTTGCCAGCGGGGGCCAACTTGCTCACTGCGGATATTCGGGATGAAGAGCATGTCGCTAGTCTAATTGAACACTTGGAGTTCGATGTTGTTGCGGATTTCATCGCGTTCGAGCCGACTCAGCTGGAAAGAGATTATCGCTTATTTCAAGGTAAAACCAAACAATTTATGTTCATAAGTTCAGCGTCTGCTTACCAAACACCGCTGTCTGACTATAGAATTACGGAAGGGACGCCTTTATCGAACCCGTATTGGGAGTACTCGCGGAACAAGATTGCATGTGAGGATTACTTGCTCAAGATGTATCGCGACCATGGTTTCCCTATTACGATCGTAAGGCCGAGCCACACCTATGATGAACGCTCCATACCGCTTGGCGTGCATGGCAGTAAAGGCAGCTGGCAGATTGCCAAACGTATGCTGGAGAACAAGCTCGTGATCATTCATGGAGACGGCACTTCGCTCTGGACAATGACGCATAATAGTGACTTTGCTAAAGGTTTTATTGGACTAATGGGCAATATACATGCTATTGGGGAGTCCGTACATATCACTTCCGATGAGACGCTGACTTGGAATCAAATCTATGAAGCGATTGCTGATGCGCTAGGAGTCAAACTGCAGGCAGTTCATGTTTCGTCTGAATTTCTGGATGCGTGCAGCACGGAGAATTACAGAGGCGGACTGCTCGGAGATAAGGCGAATTCCGTTGTGTTCGACAATGCGAAGCTGAAACGGCTTGTTCCGGAGTTCGTTGCGACGACTCGTTTTGATCAGGGCATTAAAGCAACTGTCGCCAATATTTTAGCTAAACCCGAGTTGCAAAGAGAAGATCAGGAATTCGATCAATGGTGCGATAAGGTGATTCGTGCTTTAGAAGCGGCTGTACAGGCAATTCGGGAATAGATTTGAAGGAGAATACGAATGAAAATCACGGTTGATATCAGAAATAACTCCAGAGTCGCTATTGTGCAAAGTGATGATATCCTCATAAGCAATGTGCAAGAGGCATTGGATTTGATGGCATCTGTTCAATATCTGGAAGAGTGCCACAAAATTTTATTGGACAAATCCAACATTTCGGAAGACTTTTTCGAGTTGAAGACCCGTCTTGCAGGTGAGATTTTGCAGAAATTTACGAACTACAAGGTGAAATTTGCGATTGTTGGCGATTTTGACGTGTATAACAGTAAAAGTCTGAAGGATTTTATCTATGAGAGCAATCAAGGAAACTCGGTTTTCTTCCTCAAAGACAGAGGGGCAGCGCTGGACGCTCTGCATAATGCCGATTAAGGTTATTTCGTTCCTAACGCACGCTAAACGAAAAAGCACCGTCCCTCCACATTGGAAGGATTGGTGCTTTTTGCTGCTTATACGCTGATTAAAAATCAAAGTTGTCCGGATCGGGTCCGACGCGTCGATTCTCATTCAAGGCATCGATACGAGCCATCTCTGCATCCGTTAACGAGAAGTCAAAGACGTTGGCGTTATCGATGATACGCTGCTCTTTGATCGACTTCGGAATCGTCACAATGCCGCGCTGCAGATCCCAGCGAAGAATGACTTGAGCAACCGACTTGCTGTGGCTAGCGGCGATGTCATTAAGAACCGGGTGATCGAATAGTTGACCCTGCATGAGCGGAGACCAGGCTTCTAACTGAATGTTATTCGCTTTGGAGAAGCTGAGCAGCTCTTGCTGTGACAGAAGCGGGTGAAGTTCGACTTGGTTCACCATTGGCACGATTTCCGCGTCTTTCATCACATCCTCGAGATGATGGATTTGGAAATTGCTGACGCCGATCGCTTTCACACGGCCTTCTTTGTACAGAGTTTCCAAAGCACGCCAAGCTTCTTTATATTTCCCTTTGACCGGCCAGTGAATGAGGTACAGGTCAAGATATTCCAGCCCCAGCTTGGATAAGCTGGCTTCGTAGGCGGCAATTGTCGATTCATAGCCAAGATCTGCGTTCCACACCTTGGAGGTTACGAACAGATCCTCTCTAGCGAGTCCTGTTTCCGCAAGTGCCTCGGAAATAGCTTGTCCAACACCGGCCTCATTCCCATAGATGGCGGCTGTATCAATGCTGCGGTAGCCATTACGAATGGCTGCTTTGACGGAGCTTACTACCTCTGAACCGTCTTCTACTTTGAAAACACCTAACCCGAACCATGGCATTTGAACGCCGTTCAACAGGGTTGTTGTGGATTGTAAATGGTTGATCGTCATGCGTAATTCCTCCTCATGTAACTGTTTATATGTTGGCCAACCGGCCGTCATCGCATCATAAATCCTCACCATCAGTAGGATGTCACCTGTTGGCAATTGCTATTATGAACGTTTCATGAGGAGATGAAAAGTACGTACTTTTTAGTACGATAGTTACTCTTCTGTGACTATTGGTGCTTAAGTGATCCCATATTCCTCGATTTTACGGTACAAAGTCGTCCTTCCAATCTGCAATTTGGCGGCAGCCTTGCTGAGATTCCACTCAGAGGCGGTCAGCGCTAACTTGATCGCTTTAATTTCCGCTTCTTTAAGCGTTAGAGGGTAATCTTCGCTGGGGGCTCCGCCTGTAAGCTCATCCGCTTCTTCCAGCATTAAATGATCAGCATCAATCGGCTGATCGCCAGCCAGGAAGATCGCTTGCATCAGAATGCCGCTCAGCTCTCTGATATTGCCTGGCCAGTTGTAGGCCAGCAGCTTGCGTTTGGCGGCTTCCGTGAAGGCACAGCATGATGAAGCATGCTTCTGGAGCAGATGATGCGCCAATGCCAGGATATCGCTTCTTTCCCGTAGAGCCGGCAGCGTAATCGGGATGCCCTTCAGCCGATAATAAAGATCGGCCCGGAATCCGCCAGCCTTCACTTCTGCGGCCAAATCCTTATTCGTTGCGGCAATTACGCGCACATCAACGGCTTTGCTCTTCGCACTCCCAACCGGAGTAATCCGCCCGTCTTGGAGCACACGCAAAAGCGCAGCCTGCGCCCGAAGGGGCATATCGCCGATTTCATCAAGGAAAATCGTGCCTTTATGCGCGGCCTCGAATTTCCCGATATTGCCCTCCTTGCTTGCACCTGTGAAAGCACCGCGGGCATAGCCGAACAATTCGCTCTCGACCAGGCTGTCTGGGATGGCACTGCAGTTAAGCGCAATGAACGGCGCTCCCGACCGGGCACTTGCCGTATGGATGGATTGGGCGAACAATTCCTTGCCGACGCCACTTTCGCCTAAGAGCAGAACAGGGAAGTCCGCGGTTGAAGCCTTCTGGGCTAACTCTTTCCTCTGCAGGAATGTCGGACACGTGCCGACAAGATCATGAAACGTGTATAAATGCTGATCATTTCCAGTCACCCTTCGAATGGAGACAGACTGCCACAGCTTTTGATGTTCATTATGTAAGGTTTGAACGGCAAAACCCTCCAGTTTCGGCATGGGCTTACCGATGACGTCGCCGCCCATGATCCGCATAGCGGCGTGATTGGCGCGGAGGATACGGTTATCTCGGCTGAGCGAAAGCAGGGGCAAAGGATGATGCATGGAGGAGTAGTCCAACTCTCTTAGCGTGATGAGGTGTTCCTTCTTCGACTCCTCGAGCAAAATTTTGTTTTGCAGGGATTGAGCAGCCAAACAGGCGAGGGTAAAGGTATAGGCATGGAAATTCTCTTGCTTGCCGCTAATATTGACGATTCCGATCAGCTCGCCGATCGCGTTGAAGACAGGAGCAGAAGCGCAGGTCAGGAAATGGTTCGATTTGAAATAATGCTCTTCGGCATGCACACGCACGGGCTTCCGCTCTGTAAGAGCGACGCCGATGGCATTCGTCCCTTTGCGATGTTCGGCCCAATTGGCGCCTACTTGCAGCTGAACCGCCAATGCTCGCCGAGAGAAGTCGATATCTCCTGCCGTGTGAATAATGGTTCCTTTCGGGTCGATCAGCAGTGCTATCTGGCCGGATTCTTTGATGCCTGTATGCATGTGTTCGAAGATTTGCTCGGTGTATTGGATGGTTTGCTCATTTTGCTTGAGGAGAGACTGCATGTGAATTCCTGTTAAAATGTCATCGTCAATGGGGTCGGTGGGCACTAAACCAAATTCGTGACAGCGCTTCCAAGAAGCTGCCGCTGCGTCGGATAAAAAGTTATTTTCCACGGATAGCAAAAAGATCCCTCCATTGCAATCGTATCTTACCCGATCATACCATAGTTGCTTTTATTAATGGAGGGCTGCCGGCAAGAATGTCCCAAAATGGAACACATCCTTTGTATCAAAACGGAACATCAAACGTTAATACGCCATACATAAACCCCATTTTGACGGGATTTTGTCCGTTGGCACGATTCTTGCTTATCTATTTATGTATACCATTTTAAGGAGGCTGAGCGAAAATGATTTATGCACAACCTGGACAAAACGGATCCAAAGTAACGTTCAAAAAACGGTATGAAAACTTTATCGGTGGACAGTGGGTTGCACCTGTTAAAGGGCAATATTTCGATAATCCGTCTCCTGTAAATAATCGTGTGTTCTGTGAGATTCCACGCTCAACTTCTGAGGATATCGAGCTGGCTTTGGATGCTGCGCATGCTGCCAAAGAGGCATGGGGGCGCACGTCAGTTGCCGAGCGCGCTGTTATTTTAAATAAAATTGCTGATCGTATGGAAGCTAATTTGGAAATGCTCGCGGTTGCCGAGACTTGGGATAACGGCAAGCCTGTTCGTGAAACGCTCGCGGCCGATCTGCCGCTGGCGATTGATCACTTCCGCTATTTCGCAGGGAGCATCCGCGCCCAAGAAGGTACGCTCAGCCAATTGGACGACAATATGGTGGCTTACCATTTTCATGAGCCACTTGGCGTCGTCGGGCAGATCATTCCGTGGAACTTCCCGCTGCTGATGGCGACGTGGAAGCTCGCTCCGGCGCTTGCGGCAGGAAATGCCGTAGTTCTCAAGCCGGCTGAGCAAACGCCGGCTTCCATTCTGGTGCTGCTCGAGCTTATTCAAGATTTGCTGCCGCCAGGCGTCGTTAATGTCGTTAACGGTTTCGGCCTTGAAGCGGGCAAACCGCTAGCCTCAAGCAGCCGTATCTCTAAGATTGCCTTTACCGGAGAAACGACAACAGGTCGTTTGATTATGCAATATGCTTCGCAGAATTTGATACCGGTTACCCTGGAGCTGGGCGGTAAGTCTCCGAACATCTTCTTTGAAGATGTGCTTGCGCGGGATGATGCTTTTTTCAATAAAGCGCTTGAAGGTTTTGCTATGTTCGCTCTCAATCAAGGAGAAGTGTGTACGAGCCCGTCTCGTGCATTAATTCAGGAGTCGATTTACGATCAATTTATGGAGAGAGCTCTGAAGCGGGTCGCTTCGATCACACAAGGCAACCCTCTTGATACATCGACGATGATTGGGGCCCAGGCTTCAACTGAGCAAGTTGAGAAAATTATGAGTTATATCAACATCGGCTCGCAAGAAGGTGCGGAATGTCTGATTGGCGGTGACAGAGGGAAAGTGGAAGGTGAGCTTTCGGAAGGCTACTATATCCAGCCGACTGTTCTTAAAGGGAATAACAAGATGAGAATTTTCCAAGAGGAAATTTTCGGCCCTGTCCTTGCGGTTACGACGTTCAAGAACCAGGAAGAGGCCTTGGCTATTGCGAACGACACGCTCTATGGTCTTGGAGCAGGCGTATGGACGCGTGACATGAACACAGCCTACCGGATGGGCCGCAGCATTGAAGCGGGTCGTGTATGGACGAATTGCTACC
Organism: Paenibacillus sp. P36; assembly: GCF_045866505.1. NCBI lineage: Bacteria > Bacillati > Bacillota > Bacilli > Caryophanales > Paenibacillaceae > Paenibacillus > Paenibacillus sp. P36. The sequence continues at coordinate 8,652,993 of NZ_AP038372.1, read as the reverse complement.
ATGCCTACCCAGCCCATGCAGCCTTTGGCGGATATAAAACTTCAGGCATCGGCCGCGAGAATCACAAAATGATGCTGTCGCACTACCAGCAAACCAAAAACTTGCTCGTCAGCTACAGCCCTGAAGCATTGGGCTTCTTCTAAGAGAGCTGCCGCGATGACAGAGGCAAGTAAAGTTGTTGCTACTGAGGCTGCTCTGGAGCTTATTGAAATCGTGAGAGCCAAACATGGCCCTGTTATGTTTCATCAATCCGGCGGCTGCTGCGACGGAAGTTCTCCCATGTGTTATGCGCAGGGAGAGTTCCTGATCGGTGACAGCGACGTTTGGTTGGGAGATATCGGCGGCGCCCCCTTTTATATGAGTAAATCCCAGTACGATTATTGGAAAAATACGATGCTGATCATCGATGTGGTTCCCGGCAGGGGCGGCATGTTTTCACTCGAAGGCCCGGAGGGCCGGCGGTTTTTGACGCGTTCGCGGATGTTTACGGAGGAGGAGCGGCGCGAGTTAGGTTTGTAAAAGTGTACGCAGGACCTGGCGATGGTTTATCGCTAGGTCTTTTTACGCCTCATAAATTACACGTCGATTTAGTCGGTAGGGGAACTATAGGGCGCTATTTTAGCCCCAAAGGCCATTGAGTGAGGGAGAAGGAACTATGGTCCGCTATTTCGTCGCGGTGGATGGATTCTGGGCCCATTGAGAGGAAATAAGACCCTGTAGTTCTCCATCAGCCCTCGGATTTCTGCATTTTGACTAAATAAGGGAGTGGAGTTCCCCTATTTAGGGTGGGATACCAGGGACTAGCTGCCTTAAAGAGTGCAGTCCTTTTTCATGGTGGATTTTACAGCAAAAGTACGAATATACTAGTGGTAAGCGATTTCATGGTTTAAAAGGAGGCGTTTGCGGATGGAAATTTCATTAGGTGCACGGCAGGATCACAGAATGCAGCTTACCCCACATATGCGGCAGTCTATGGAAATCCTCCATATGTCCTCCTTGGATCTGCATGACTTGGTGAAGCAGCAAGTGAATGAGAACCCTTTTCTTGAGCTTAAGCATAGAAATCCGGCAGGCCGTAATATCAGCGGTTCAAATCCAGATTGGCGACTTAATGTCGATCCTAGCGCTGCACCTACGTTAGAATCTGTTTTACTAGAACAGATAGCCTGTATGAATTTGGACAATAGACTAAAGGGGCTATGCAAATGGATCATCGGAAATCTGGATGCAAAGGGCTACCTTCCCTATACGAGAGATGAAATTTCCGCTATTCAAGGCTCCTCGCTGGAGCATGTGCGTCAAGCTGTTCAAATCATCCAATGCTTAGAGCCATTCGGTGTAGGGGCTTCAACCTTAGCGGAATGTCTTCTCCTCCAATTGCAGCAGATGAAGGGAATAGACCCCTTGGTGGCAGATTTAATCCAACAGGATTTGCCCGATATTGCCGCTGGCAGGATTCATCAGTTAGCGGTGAAATACGATACAGAGCAATCCCGCATCCAAGCGGCGATTAAACAGATTAAAGCACTCAATCCGAAGCCTGGAGCCGTGTACAGCAGAGAACAGCTGCACTATGTGATACCAGATCTTACGTTGAAACTGGTGGAGGGGACATACACTGTTTTTCTCGAAAATGCTGCAATTCCGGGCATTACTCTTAGCGATTCTTATCTTCGCCTGATGGAGCAGAAGGCATCGCAAGATGTATACCGCTACTTGAAGCAGCAATGGCAGGCCGCAAGGGGGCTCATGGACAGCATTGAGCGAAGAAAAGCTACGCTGCTGCAAACAGCAAGCCTAATGTTCGAGCTCCAGGCCGATTTTTGTGCGAGGGGCACCGCTCATATCGGGCCGATGACGATGAAGCAGGTGGCTGATGCGCTGCAAGTACATGAATCCACCGTGAGCCGCACGGTCAGCCGGAAGTACGTTCAAACCCCGTGGGGGATATTTGAGCTGAAATATTTCTTCTCCTCTTCGATGAAGCAGATCGATGGAACATCGGTTTCCTCTTTTTACATGAAGGAAAAGCTTCGCGAAGCGATTGCGGGAGAAAACCGAGAGCAGCCTTTCTCGGATCAACAGCTATCTGAGCTCTTAATCAGCAAAGGTCTCGTCATTTCACGCCGCACAGTGGCTAAATATCGAGAACAGATGAATCTTCCACCTGCTCTAAAAAGACGATCTAACGTTTGAAGGTTAAACTTTAAAGTTTAAGATTTAAGGTTTAAATTTTGAAGTTTAAGGCATGAACTTTACCGTTTAAAGTTTAAACTTTAGACTTTAAACTTTATTCCAGTGAAAGCGTAAAATTAACGAAATATTCCAAATACCCACTCATTCTACGTTCCTATTGCGAATAGGTATATAGATTCAAATCAAGGTAGGAGAGGGGAATTGACTTGACAAAGAACGAAGTCTTAACCACTACCATCACGCTGTCCATAGATAACGGCAGCAGTCATGTCAAGGTCATCTATGACCATCTGGACTGTAGCTTCATTTTCCCTAATGTACTAGCACAACCGTTTGGTGAACGATTTCTTTTGATGGAACAAGGTGATCCCCTGGATTTCCTCGACGTTCAAATTACATCGCCTGCCATTGAAAGCGATCAGTACCGACACGTTTACGTGGGGAATCTCGCCATTGGTGATGAAGGTATTCTTCATGAGATTGTCGGAGATAAAGCTGTGCAAAAGAAAGCCCAGAGGCCGGAGACCATGGTGACGCTCCTGACGGCTGCCGCATATGCCATTGCCAAACAACATGAGGACGCAATCAAACGGGGTAAAAAGCGGATCAAAGCTGCCGTAAACCTGGGCACCGGCCTGCCGATTCGCGAAATTACGAAATTCCGCGATGAATTTGCCCGTAAAATCACCGGAGGCGTCCACTCCGTCACGTTCGTAACGACCCCTGTTTTCAAAGGGATCACAGTTGAAATGGAATTTATGCTTCCAACTGATATCAGCATAGATGATGTATCCGGTGTTTATGATTTGGAAGCCACTTCGAAATCCCATCTGTCGCACAAGGGCTTCGGTATTGCCGATGTTGGCGGCGTAGATATGGATATCGCGTTCTTCCGACCAGGCCTGGATCTGGATCAAAGGCACTCCACCGGCGCCAAAATCTATCTCAACGATGCACTGGAGAGCATTCGGAATGAGGTGAATGCGCAAGGTGAGGAGCTGCTTGCAAGCACAGCCGAATTGACGCTCATGCTCGTCAACAAAGAATATGAGATCTATGCCGAGGGCAAGGTCGTGTTTGATATGACGAGCCTGATCAACAAGCACATGCGCATATTAGCGGAGAAAGTGCTGAAGTTTGCCCGCAGCTCCTGGAAGCACGTTCGTTATGCGAACGAGTTCTGGTTTATCGGTGGCGGAGCTGTTGTTTTGCAGCCCTGGATTGAGAAAATAAACGCCGAGCTGGGTCTTCCCATTCGGTTTGATACAGCCGAGCACAGCCAATTCCGGAATGTGCGAGGCACGTTCCTCATGCTGGACCACGCCCTGAAACATGCGGACGAAGTCGCGGCAGGCACAGATGCCAAAGGAGTCTCCGAGAACGGGAGCGGTCAGGATTGAAAAAACGCCGATCCACCGTCTACGTTCGCTCTGGCAAGGATGTAACTTTGTATATTCCATCCGATACGCCCACTGAGGTCATCGATTATTTAAACCAGTTGAAGATGGATGGCTATTTTAGCCAAGGTATTATAGATATTCTTACGAAATATGTTCGCGAAGAGCGCCTGTCTGCATCTGCAACATCTGAAATCGAATTATTTCCCGGGAAAGAAATGTTCCACGATATAGACATAGTAAGCCCTCCCAGAGAAATGGAAGAGGACGAACCTAGGGCAGAATTGGACGAGCCTCCAGAGCCAGCTCAAGCAGCAGGTGCGGAAGGGGAACAGAAGAAATTCAGCTTGGCACAAATATTCCAGCAGTCCCGGCAAAATTCAGGGAAGCTAGTGCCTACTTCGGATCATGGAAGGGAGCCTGAGTAGGGGGAACTCCATGATTCAGGATAAGGAGGACACCTAATGGATAACAATCAGGGGAAAGAAGCAGCTAGGCATTTTACATTGACTGATGATATATTTCGTTATCCTGGCATGGATGTTTATTCGCAAATGACTGTCATCGTATTGAAATGCTTCTCCTCAGAAGCAAACGTCCCCGATTTGGTTGATATTGCAAAACTGGGCCGGATGAATCTGAAGCAGGCAACGAAGGCGATGCAGAATCTCGTCGAGATGAAAATTATTTCCCAGAAAATGTTTCGCCGGTTGGTCGGTGATTTTCAGGACGATCGGTTATCCTGGGCGGCCAAAGGTTTGCTCGCTTTTTGCAAAGAACATCCTAAGATTGACTTAACCGACTTATTGGATCTCTCCAGTGAGTCAGGCGAGGACGAGAGCAGTATCCGCAAGGCACTTACGGAGCTGCACCAATATGGTTACTTGGATGAGTATCCAGTCTGGAGTCAAATTGCGAACTAAGCAGAATTAATGATCAAAAAAAGCTATTCCCCGCATTCGGGAGGATAGCTTTTTTGGCATGCTGTTTTTCTTTATGCTTTTTTCAGCAATAAGTAGATAAAATAAGGTGCGCCGATCAACGCGACCATAATACCAGCGGCAATCCCATCGGGGTCGAGCAAATTGCGACCGACGGTATCAGCCAGAAGCAGCAGCCATCCGCCGATTAGAACAGCGACGGGAATGAACAGCTGATTCCTGGGCCCGACCAAAGCTTTCGCGATATGCGGAGCCATAAGCCCGATAAAGGTAATGCCTCCCGTGACGGAAACGGCTGAAGCCGCAAGTGCGACAGCGGTAAGAAGTAGGACGATACGCTCTTTTTCCACCGACACACCAACACCGATTGCAACGGGCTCGTTAAGACCAAGCAGATTTAACCGGTTGGCTTTGTACAAAGTGAACGGGATGAGCACGATAAGCCACGGCAGAAGCGCCCAAATGAACGGCCAGTCGGTTCCCCAGATGTTGCCTGCCAGCCATTTGGCGATAAAGTCCACCTTCGCACGTTCTGCGGATGAGATGATGACAATCATGATGCCAGATAAGGCCATGGAGAAGCCAATGCCCATTAACACTAATCGGACGGGTTGAAGACCTTCTTTTCGACTATAAGAGAGCAGGTAAATGCAGGCTGCCGTTAGTAGAGCTCCAATAAAAGCGATTAACGGTAGAAAATATACGAAGGAGCCTGCTTTTACCGGGAAAAACAGAAAAAAGACGGCAACGGCGACACCCGCACCGGAGTTTATTCCAATAATGCCGGGGTCAGCTAAATCATTGCGTGTAACACCCTGCAGGATCGCGCCAGATAGAGCAAGCGCCATGCCGGCTAATAAGGTAATCAGAATCCGGGGTAATCGAATTGAAAATAAGACAAAATGTTCTTTGAAGGTTCCCTGACCAAACAGGGTAGGGAGCAGCCGGTTATAGGACAATGACGAGTAGCCTAGCCCCATGCCGATCACAATTGTAACGATGATAAGAGCCAGAGCCCCAACTACGAGCAGGCGTTGTTTTCTGAGAATGGATGGATGAATCATGGGAAGGCTTTGCCCCCTTTACGTACGATAAACAGGAAGAAAGGTAAGCCCAGCATCGCGACAATGGCTACTACAGGCGTTTCGTATGGCGCATTCATGGTACGCCCGAGAGTATCTGCGAGCAGCATGAAGGTACCGCCTGAGACCGCGGACATTGGAATAATGAACCGGTAATCGGTACCGACGATGGCACGTACGACGTGCGGTATCATAAGCCCAATGAAAGCCATATTGCCGACCAGGGCAACGGATGCACCTGCCAGAAGAATAATGATGATGAAGAGAATCGCCTTAATTTGCGCCGTTTTCTGCCCTAATCCAACAGCCACCTCTTCGCTTAAGCTAAGAATGGTAAGCTGTCTGGAGAGCAGGAGAGATACCAGCGACCCCACTACGATAAAAGGCACGATCACTTTCAGCTGGTCCCATGACGCGCCGATCAATCCGCCTGCTGTCCACATGGTCACATCTTTTGAGATTTTGAAATAAAGGCCGAGCCCCTCGGAAACGGCGTATAAAAAGGCCGAGATCGCTGCTCCGGCGAGAACGATGCGGATGGGTGAGAATCCGCCTTTTTTCATCGCTCCAATGCCAAAAACCAGAAGCGCTCCTATGGCCGCTCCAATGAAACAAGCGAGCATGATGCCCAAGTAGCTTGTTGACGGGAATAAAGCAATGATTAGGGCGAGTGCTGCGTTAGCACCTGCCGTTAGCCCCAGCAAACCGGGGTCAGCTAACGGATTTCGGGTTATCCCTTGCATAATGGCGCCTGAGACGCCTAAAGCCGCGCCAACGAAAATCCCCGCGATTTCGCGGGGTAATCGAATTTCACGGATGATCGTAATCGCATCACTTGTGGTGTGTGAAGTTAGTGCCAGCCAGACATCCGTGAGGGTAGCATCTGCTGCCCCAAACACCATAGCAACAACAAACATTCCCACAAACACAAGGAGCCCAAGGGCAAATTTATAACCAAATGAAATGGATTGTTTCATCCGAGACGGCTCCTTCGTGATGTTATTTAAGCAAACTTTTGATGAAGAAATCTAGTTGGTATTCCAGCGTTAACGGATCGTTGAAGTAGAAAACCTTGGCGTTAGCTTCATAAACGTGGCCGTTTTTTGCAGCCGTTGTATTTTTGTATGTCTCCGTTTGTTGGAAAGAGTTGTCGGCATCCGGGTTTTTGCTGAAAATCACGTAGTCGCCCATGAATTGCGGCAGAACTTCCGTCGACAAGGCATAATAGCCTTCTTTCAGAGCTGTTTCCTTCACTTTGGCAGGCATAGGCAATTTCATTTCCTGATAAAGAATTTCCGTCCCACGACCCCAGTTATCGCCATATACGTAAAGCTGTTTGTCGAAGCTCTCGATGACGGAGATGGTTTTGTCCGCGCCGATTTTGGCTTTAATGTCAGTACCTGCTTTTTGTGCACGTTTCTTGAAATCGTCAACCCAAGCTCTTGCTTCGCTTTCTTTGTTCAAAAGCTTTCCGATCTCGATATGTTGGGTCAGATAGTCAACTTTCCCATACGTGTATGTAACGGTTGGAGCGATTTTCTTTAGCTTATCAATATTTTTGATCGTAGATAGACCGATAATAAGATCGGGTTTTAGTTCAATGATTTTTTCCAAGTTTTCATCTGAAACTTCCTGCACATCTTTTAGGGTTTTGTCAAAGTTAGGATTAGCTTTGGACCATGACTCCACACCGACAAGCTTCACATTTAACGCCATTACGTTTCCTGCAAAAGCAGAAAGGACAATAACACGCTGTGGATTGGCAGGCACTTCAACAGGCCCATCTTCGGACTGATACGTAATTGTTTTGGACCCAGCCGCAGTTGAAGCAGCCGGTGTTGCAGAGCCATTTTCTTTTTTAGGTGCTGCAGCTCCGCAAGCGCTAGTAGCTAGTACTAGGATGAAGAGCAGGAATGGAATCAGTAGTTTTTTCACTTGAGTTGTCTCCCTTTAGTAAATTGTAAGTAATGCACATGGGTTTATGGGTCCGAGGATCTCTTCCGATCTCCGCATCAATGTGGAAAACTTGCTTGAGAACTTCAGGCTGCATCACTTCTTCGCAATCGCCGGCTTTGACAATTTCGCCATCTTTCAAAGCGATGATGTAATCCGCGAAGCGGGCGGCTTGGTTCAAATCGTGCAGCACCATCACAATCGTTCGGTCTTGTTCCCGATTCAAGCGCTGCAATAGCTCCAGCACCTCTAGTTGATGGGCCAAGTCCAAGTAGGTCGTAGGCTCATCCAGGAAAATAATATCGGTTTCCTGGGCGATTGCCATCGCAATCCAAACGCGCTGCCGTTGACCGCCGGATAAGGAATCAACAGGCCTGTATTTAAAATCTTGGGTGCCTGTCACTTCGAGCGCCCAGTCGATGGCGTCATAGTCCTTTTTTGTCAATCGGCCAAAGCCGGTTTGATAAGGGAAGCGGCCATAAGACACTAATTCACCGACGGTCAATCCGCTGGCGCTTTCAGGCGTTTGTGGCAGGATCGCCATTTTTTTGGCGAGCACTTTGGTGTTTTCTTTTGAGATAAGTGCTCCGTCCAGTACGATACGACCAGATTGGTGAGGAATAATCCGCGTTGTTGCTTTTAAAAGGGTGGACTTGCCGCAGCCGTTAGCACCGATAATGGTTGTAATTTTTTTGTCGGGAATGGCGGCACTAAGATTTTTGACAATCGAACGTTCTCCATAACCAATGTTGAGTTCATCTATATACAGGCGAACCATAAGACACCTCCATGATGTCATCGATAGTGATAATCATTATCATCACGATAACTAAACATACTTTAAGGCACTAGTTTAAGGTTGTCAATGATTATTTTGTTGTCAAAAGAAAAGAATAGCTTTATATTTAATTGATAATGATAATCAATTGCATACAAGTAATGAGGAGTGAACGTTTATGGATAATCAGGAATTATTTGATGTCACGATCATCGGAGGAGGCCCGGCAGGGCTTTACTCTGCTTTCTATAGCGGATTGAGAGAAATGAAAACGAAGATTATTGAGTATCAGCCACAGCTTGGCGGCAAAGTGCATGTTTACCCGGAAAAGATGATCTGGGACGTTGGCGGTCATACGCCGCTGCCTGGCGCAAAGCTAATCGAGAAACTTGTCGAACAAGGATTAACCTTCTCGCCGGAGGTTGTCTTAAGTGAGAAAGTCGAGTCGATCAGGCGCAATGAAGACGGGATCTTTGAACTGCTCACTGCATCCGGTGTTAAGCATTTGTCGAAAACAGTGATAGTCGCAGTAGGCGGGGGCATTCTCAATCCCAAAAGGCTGGAAATCGAGGGCGCGGAGCGGTATGAGGTATCTAATTTGAATTATACGGTAAAGTCCTTGGAGCGCTTTAAGGGTAAAACGGTTGTCATCTCTGGCGGCGGCAATTCAGCTGTTGACTGGGCTAATGAGCTGGAGCCTGTGGCTGGAAAGGTCTATTTAACGTATCGCAAGGATGCGCTCTCCGGTCATGAGGCTCAAGTTAAGCAGCTTTTGGAAAGCTCCGTGCAATGTATCTTTAATTCGTCCATTTCTAAATTAATTGCCGGCGTAAATCACGAAACGATAGAACATGTCCAGCTTGAGAACCACGAAACGGGTGAAATTTCGTATTTGGAAATTGATGAAGTTATCATTAATCACGGCTATGAGCGGGATACGACTTTACTTCAAAATAGCGAAGTGAAGATCGAGATCGTAGACGACTATTATATTAAAGGCAGTGCAGCGAGCGAATCTTCTATTGAGGGGATTTATGCGGCTGGCGATATTCTCAATCATGAGGGGAAAGTCCACCTGATCGCAGGCGCGTTCCATGATGCAGCAAATGCTGTAAATAAAGCGAAACAATACATACAGCCAGGTGCCTACAAGTATGCTATGGTTTCTTCGCATAATGAAGTTTTCAAAGAACGAAATCGGGAATTAGTGAAGCAAATGTTCAGCTAGCAGGAGAGCAGGTCTTCGAATTGTCAATGAGCGAGCGAACCATGCAATATCTGAGAAAAATACAGGTAAGGCCCACGTTTACAAATTTTTCCTAACAAAAGACGACAAGATTCCTTGGCATTCCCGAAAAATACTATAATCTTGCTCCCCTCGCTTCGACAGCTATTCCAAGCAGGGTGTTGTACTATTTTAGTACATACATCTAGGAGGTGCAGTGGTTGATAGATAAGACTATAAAGAGCAGAGCAGTTATGTTCGTGAAAAGTGAAATGGAGCGGGTTGTGAGGGATTTGGAAAGTGGGATCATCACTAGGGATCAAGCCATTGGCAGTTTGAATACACTTTTCAACATCGCCTCCGGGATTGAAGATACGATGCAAATGCAAATGATTTGCAGGATGATTTCCTACATACGAACGACAAGCTTTTACGGCCAAATCAAGAAGATGTATGCGAATAAAATGTTTCATGATCAGCCAGCACCATCTTCAGCGCCTGCACCTTTACAAGTACCAGCTGCTGAAGAAATAGCAGCCTCTTCTATGAAAATCCTCGAGAAGATCGTTCGATAAACATGTTAGGGGTTCTACATAAAAAAGCCTTCAATCCAACGGTAGAAATGGAATGAAGGCTTTTTGACATTCCGTTCGGTCTTTAGTTGTTTGTTGGTTGGTCAGTGAAAATGTGGAAGCCTACGCCAAACTTGTCGACGACTTGGCCATATGCAGGGCTGAAGTGGGATTCCGACAGTGGGATGATGACGCGTCCGCCATCTTCCAGTGCATGGTAGATCGCTTTGGATTTCTCAACATCCTTGATCGAAATGCAAATGGTCACATTGGCACCCTTCTGAACAGGTTGTCCAGGGAAGGCGTCGGACAGCATCAGACGCGTATCGCCTACCATCAGCATCGCATGTCCGATAAGTTCATTTGCTTCTGAAGGGAGCGGGAAGTCAGGATTTGCAGGCATTTCGCCAAATGTTTGTACGAAAACTTGCTGGGCACCTAATGCCTTCTCATAGAATTGGATGGCTTCCTTAGCGTTTCCTTCCATAACTAAATAAGGGTCTAAGCGTAATGTCATCAACCTTCAGCTCCTTGGGTTAAATTTGATAAAAAACCTTACCTCTTATTATTAACACAAAACGCGAGAAAAATAAAGAACATATGTTCGATTTATTTGTAAATCTTTGATGAAACACTGGAAGCTCACTCCTCTTGTGTTCATGGACGATTTTTGGCACAATAATAAGTAGATGGTAAGCTTCGGCTGTTTCATAGAATTTGGACTGCAAGTGAAAGTCTTGAAAAGAGGATAACACATGAATAAAGGATCCATTTATGGATTAACGTTTGATCAATTAGTGGCTTGGCTCGCTGAAAAAGGCTTCAAAAAGTCGCGGGCTTTACTTGTATGGGATTGGCTGTATCGGAAGCGGGTAACCTCGTTCTCGGAGATGACGGATATCAAACAAGACTGCCTTCAGGTGCTGGAGGATCATTTCGCCATCCAAACCTTGACGGAGCATCTGAAACAAGAGTCAGCGGACGGGACAATCAAATTCCTGTTTAAATTGATGGACGGCAACCTGATCGAAACCGTGCTGATGCGGCATAAATACGGGCTGTCCGTATGTGTAACAACACAAGTTGGCTGCAATATCGGATGCAGCTTCTGCGCCAGCGGTCTGTTGGCTAAGAGCCGTGATCTGACGAGCGCAGAAATCGTGGAACAAATTATGAAGGTTCAGCTTCATTTGGACGGCAAGGTCGCGAACGAGCACGTTAGCCACATTGTGGTGATGGGAATTGGCGAGCCTTTCGATAATTTCAAGAACATGGTCGATTTCATCCGCGTCGTGAAGGATCAGAAGGGTCTTGATATTGCCGCTAGACATATCACCGTTTCCACAAGTGGTCTTGCTGATAAAATCAGAGAATTCGCGGATTCCGATTTGAAGACGAACCTCGCGATTTCCTTGCATGCCCCGACGAACGAGCTTCGGACGCGGATTATGAAAATTAACAAAGCGATTCCGATTGAAAAGTTGATGAGTTCGATTGAGTACTATCTGGAGAAAACAAACCGGAGAATTACGATCGAGTACATTTTGCTGAAAGACGTGAATGACGGCAAGGAACATGCGATCCAGTTGGCTGAGCTGATTCAGCACATCCGCCAACTCGCCAATGTGAATCTTATCCCATACAATCCGGTGGATGAGCATAGCCAGTACCAACGGAGCGAGCGGGAGTTCGTGCGGGCTTTCTATGATACGCTCAAAAAGCAAGGCATTTCCTGCAGTGTCCGTCTAGAACACGGAACCGATATTGATGCCGCTTGTGGACAATTACGCAGTAAACAAATCAAGAAATCCACAGAGGATAACTTGGTTGCTCAATAAAAAAGAACCTTCCAGACCACAATTTCGTGGTTTGGAAGGTTTTTTTCAATACTTGCTAGTTTCACGACCGCGCATAAACATCAAGGCCAAACCGGCAACAATGAGCAGAGCAGCGAAGATGGGCTGATTGTGGAAAATGCCGGAGAAGAGCGATCCGATCGAGAAAATCGTAAAGAACAAGAGGGACAATACGGTCAAAATGTTGATCGGAATAAGCAGCCATTTGTTGCGGCCTCCGAACCAATACAGCTCGAACAAACCGACGGCGACCGCAAGCATAAAGCCAGGCCACATGAGATGCCAAATATCGAACAGCATGGATATTTGGCAAACGACCCCTGCTGTAAGCAGAATGCCGCCTGGCACTAGCACCCCTACGCCTCTGCGATGCATGATGAAGAAGTACAGCCAATGAAAGAACACACCGACGGGAATGACGAAAAAGGTTGGCCAGAAGTATTCAAAAATGGTACCCGTGCTGAACGTGATTTCCCCTTTTAGAAACAGGAAGATGCCTAAAAGAATCAAGATCGGGCCAAGAAAAGCGCTGCGGTTCATATTCACTATTTTCACTCCTATTGAATTATTCATTATCTCTAGCATATCACGGTGCAAGAAGCGCGTCCTCTTGCTTAGGTATAGGAACTTCTCGGTCTCCAGACTGATTTTGCCATACCGAATTTCTACATGGTCACTTCATGCTGGAGCTTCCTCCCTCTTTTATGAATGAAAACGACTCGAGCGTACACAATATAACGAGCTGATTCCAATTTATATGAAAAGGAGAATTTACCTATGCAAGGCAAGTTGATCAAGTTAACGCTGCTGTCTCTCTCTATTGCTTTCAGTACGGCTCCACTTCGGGCAGAAGCGCATATGGATGATCGTACAGTGGCCGCTAAGCAGATGATGTACACGCAATCGATGGTACAGTTGAAAGGCGATTTAAGAAGACTATGGATGGATCATGCGATATGGACCCGCAACTATGTGGTCAGCGATCTTGCCAATCTAGAAAATAAAGATAAAACCTTAGCCAGGCTGTTAAGAAATCAGAAGGATATTGGGAATGCGATTAAGCCATTCTACGGGGAGGCTGCCGGGAACCAGCTGGGTGACCTGCTGACGGAGCACATTGTGCTTGCAGGCAAGGTGGTGGATGCGGCGAAAAGTGGGAATACGGCTGAGTTCGACAAAGTTAACAAAGAGTGGTACCGCAACGCTGACGATATCGCCGCCTTTTTAAGCAAAGCTAATCCAAATTGGCCGATGAAAACGGTGCAAGATTTGATGTATGTTCATTTGCAAATGTTGACGGAAGATGTAAAAGCCATGTTGGCTAAGGACTGGGATGCCGATATCCTGTGGTTTGATAAAGGCGCGGATCATCTTACAATGATCGCCGATGTGCTGACGGACGGCATTATCAAGCAATTTCCGCAAAAGTTTAAGTAGAAAGTGAAAAAGGGACTGTCCCGAAAGTCATTTCAGACTTTCAGAGACAGTCCCTTTGATTTAGAAGAACTTCACGAGCTGATCTTTGATCTCCTCATTCGAACCGCCAACAACCGTTTGGAACTGCGGTTTGTCGAATAGAGCTTGAATTTGCTGCGGGTAGGTTTGTTCAATACCGCGCAAACGGATCGACTCATCGAATTTTGCCGGATGAGCGGTGGAAAGGGCTACCGTCACTTCGCTGTCCGCGGCGATACGGTCGGCAGCAGCGACACCACACGCTGTATGTGGATCAAGCAAATAACCATACTCCTTGTAATAGGAGCTGATTGTATCCAAACATTCCTCGTTCTGTACGCCGTACGCAGCGAAATCCGCTTGCACCACTTGCAGCTTGTCGGCAGGAATCACAATGCGGCCTTCGGCTTTGAACTGCGCCATCAGGGTGGTCACGGCTTCTGCATCCTCGCCGTATAGGTAGAACAGGTAGCGTTCGAAGTTGCTGGCTACTTGAATGTCCATGGAAGGGCTGTGCGTACCGCGGAAAGCTCCCGGCTGGTACACGCCTTCCTTCACGAAACGCTCAAGGATGTTGTTTTCATTCGTCGCAAGAATGAGCTTATGAATAGGAAGGCCCATCTTCTGAGCGAGATAACCAGCAAAAATATCGCCAAAGTTGCCAGTCGGCACGCTAAAGTTAACTTTAGCGCCTGCGTCGTTGGCTGTAACTTGGAAGTACGCATAGAAGTAGTAGACCGTTTGCGCTAAAATGCGGGCGATGTTGATGGAATTGATTGCGCGCAAGTGGTAGCGATGCTTGAATTCAACGTCGGCAAACAGCTCTTTGATAATGCGTTGGCAGTCATCGAAAGTACCTTCGACGGACAAATTCAGCACATTTTCGCTATCAACCGTTGTCATTTGTAGCTCTTGCACGCGGCTTACCTTCTGGTGCGGGTGAAGAATACAGATGCGAATGCCTTCTTTGCCGCGCACACCTTCAATCGCAGAAGCTCCGGTATCTCCGGAAGTTGCGCCGAGGATATGAATGATCGAGTTCGTCTTGCGGGAGACATAGCCGTACAGATTGCCCAGGAATTGCAGCGCGATGTCTTTGAAAGCAAACGTTGGGCCGTGGAACAATTCCAGCACATAAGTGCCATCGTTCAGGCGTTTAACAGGCGTTACAGCTTCATCACGGAACGTGCCGTAGCTGTCCTCAACGAGCTGTTTCAATTCTGCGCGCGGGATTTCGTTTTCAATAAATAGGGAGAAAATTTCAAGGGCTAACTCCGAGTAGGAGAGGTTTTGCCACTTCTGGAGCGTGTCTGCAGATAGTTGCGGGATCGTTTTGGGAACAAGCAAACCACCGTCGTTCGCCAATCCCATCAGGATGGCATCGATAAAACCGAGGGGTTCTACTTTTCCGCGTGTGCTAATGTATTCCATATTAGTCCCCTTATTCGAATGAATTTTCAGTTATTGTATCAAAAAACGAATCATTTGGACAGTGCGATCAGCCACGTTAAACAAAGAAACCTCCCATAAGGCATGGAAGATTTCAGCTTTTTACAAAAAATTATTCTTCTTTGTCCGCAACAACGATTTTCCAAGCAGTACCGATAGGCGGCAGGCTCTTTGTTAAGGCAGGTCCGTAGAATCCAATCACATTTGCGCCCTTCACAAGCTTTGATGTCGCAACTTTCTTCCCATTCATGTCAACGATAGCCGTATCTTTCGTCAAATTCAGCACGATTTCGCTTGGCGAAGTTACCGTTAAGCCCTCGCCTTTCACACGGATTCGCAGATCATCCTTATTTTCGCTGCGCAATTCTTCAATAACACCGGCTGTTCCCATCAGATCTTTTTGTATTTTCGCATCCAGAACCGTTACTTTGGACGTTGGCGTTTGCGGTGGCAGGCTCATCGTCATCACCATGGAATGTTCAGCCAAAACGGTTAAGCCTATATGCAAATCGGCAAGACTAAGCTTAGTGCCATCAGCCATTTGAAAGACCGTATCCTTGTCGACGTTAAGAACAAGGCCGTCTGTACCTACACCTTGAATGTGGATTAATGCATGATCGCCTTCCGCACGAATGGAAGTGATGACGCCTGTCGCTTGGATTGTTTTAGCCTCTTCCTTCATGGAAAATGAGACAGTGAGGTTGCCTTTCATCAAATCTGCAGCAAATGTGTCACTAGGCGCGCTATAAGCTGTGCCCGCAGTTAGCATGGCAGAAAGCGATAGGATGGCAAAACTTTTTTTCATAACAAGATTCATGGAAGGACTTCCTTTCTAGATGTAAAGTTGTCTTTAGTTTGTCCTTCTTACATAAAAAATTTCCAAAATGTTGCAGGAACAGGAAAGTTTGATTAAATCGAACTTCCTCATGGACTTCACTCGAGCGAAACTATAGAATCAATTTATGTGTGTAACAATGGAAAGAGGTGGAATTCTTGTCTTTTATCATCAAGCTTCGGTGGTTTTTCAAAGAAAGATGGAAATATTATGCGCTGGCGATCGGTCTGTTAATAGGTGTGAATTTATTGACAACTATCCCGCCTAAAATGATAGGAAATACAATTGACCATATCCGCAGCGGGGATTTGTCCGCTACTGCTCTCAACCATACGGTCCTTTTGCTGATAGGACTTGCTGTTCTGCTATACATCATGGCGTATGTGTGGATCACGACTTTATTCGGCAACTCGGCATTGGTTGAAAAGGTGCTTCGCGGCCGTTTGCTTGCGCATTTGTCGAAAATGACGCCGGCGTTCTTTCAACGCAACAGCACAGGCCAGCTAATGGCGTTAGCAACGAATGACGTGCTGGCGATCGGTCAAACTTCGGGGTATGGAGTAATGACGTTGGTGTCCACGATAGTAGGGGCATCGGTTGTTATTGTGATGATGGTTTCCCTTATCTCTTTTAAATTGATGATTGCGGCGCTGATTCCGCTGCCTTTTCTAGCTTTTGTGATCAGCAAATTGGGTCAAAAGGTGAGAGTGCGCTTCCTCGCGGCACAAGCTTCCTTCGGCAAAATGAACGATCATGCACTGGAATCGATTTCAGGTATTCGAGTGATTCGATCGTATGTGCAGGAAGATCATGATCTAAAAGCCTTTGATCAAGTCACATCCGAAGTGATGAATAAGAACAGGCGTGTATCGATGCTCAATGCGCTTTTTCAACCGTTGACTTCCCTCATTGTAGGCTTGAGTTATTCCATTGGGATCGGATATGGTTCCTATCTGGTGTTTCATCATGAGATTTCACTGGGACAACTCGTTTCATTTAACATTTATCTGGGGATGCTGATCTGGCCGATGATCTCCTTCGGCGAGTTTATCAACGTCCTGCAGCGCGGCAGCGCCTCTGCTGACCGACTGGATACGGCTCTGACACAGAAGGCTGATATCGTAGATGTGGATAATCCGGTAGCGGTTAGTGTGCCTAATCGGATCGAAATGAAGGATCTCAGCTTTACATATCCTACTGCGAATCACCCAAGCCTGGCGCATGTATCTTTCGAGCTAGAGCGGGGGCAGACCTTAGGCATTGTAGGCCGTACGGGAAGCGGCAAAAGCACGCTGCTCAAGCAGCTGCTGCGGCAGTACCCAATCCCTCCTGAGAAGCTGCTGATCTCCGATGTACCGATTGAGCAAATCGCGATTGATCGGGTGAAAAGTTGGGTGGCCTATGTTCCGCAGGAGCATTTGCTGCTGTCCAAATCGATCCGCGACAACATCGCGCTCGGCAAACATGACGCTCCCGCGGATGAAATTGCTAGAGCGGTGGAGATGGCATCTTTTACCCAGGATATTGAGCAAATGCCGGAAGGTCTTGCTACCATCGTCGGTGAGAACGGCGTCATGTTGTCCGGAGGGCAGAAGCAGCGCTTGGCGATTGCCAGAGCCCTGCTTATTGATTCCGAGATCCTGTTGCTGGATGACTCGTTATCCGCGGTAGATGCCCGGACGGAAAGCCGCATCCTGCAAAATATCCGCAAGGAGCGGGCAGGCAAAACGACATTGATCTCGACCCATCGGTTATCCGCGGTAAGCCATGCGAATTGGATTCTCGTTCTGGACGAGGGACGGATTATTGAAGAAGGAACACACGAACAGCTGATGCAGTTTGGCGGTTGGTACCGGGAACAGTGGGACCGTCAGCAGATGGAAGCAAGTTTAGATGAATAATGGGAGAAGGGAGGAGAACACGATGAATCAACCATCAACGGCAAGAAGGCTCGTCTCGTACGCGCTTGTCTATAAATTCAGGATTATCGGTGCACTACTTATTTTATGCTGTGCGGTAAGCGCCGAACTTGCAGGACCCTACATTACAAAAACCATCATCGACCAGCATCTTTCCGTAGATACAAGTCAGATGTCCTCTGTGCTGAAACTGATTGGTCTCTATATGGGGCTGCTTTTAGTAGCAAGTATTTGCAACTATTCTCAGGCTTATTTATTCCAGTCCACGGCGCTTCAAATCATCAAAAACATGCGTATGGACTTAATGCAGCACATCCAGCGCATCGCACTGCGTTATTTCGACAACACGCCAATCGGTCAGGTGGTGTCGAGAATTGCCAATGATACGGAAGCGATACGCGACTTATTTATGAGTTTCATGGCGACGTTTGTCGTCAGTACGATGCAGCTTATCGGGATTTTCGTCGCCTTGTTTATTTTGGATTGGCACTTAGCTGTTTATTGTTTGGTGCTGCCGCCAATTTTCGCTCTCATTATGAAGATTCACTTGAAATATTCCAAAGTGTTCATCACCATCATGCGTGCAAGGCTTAGTGACATGAACGCAATGATTAACGAATCGATCGTCGTCATGCCGATTATTCAGGCTTTTCGCCGCGAGAAGGTGACATTGGACGAATTTGAAGTGCTGAATAAAGACCGCTATGTGAATCAATTGAAGCAGTTCCGCGTTTTTTCCTTGTCCTCCCGTAACATTGTAGGGACAATCGGGAGCTTGGTGACGGCGATGGTCATTTGGTATTTTGGCCGGGAATCACTGCAAACGGCTATTTCCTTTGGCGTGTTTTATGCGTTTATCGATTATTTGGGGCGTATTTTTCAACCGATTATCGGGATTTTCGATCAGCTGACGAATGCGCAAAGGGCTTTTGTATCCGCAGATAAAGTGTTCGCTATCATGGATATGGAAGGCCAGGACGTTGAGAAAACAGATAAGGTGAGCCGTCCGGAAGGAATTGTGAAATTTGATCAAGTGACCTTTGCCTATAAAGAAGGGGAAAATGTGCTGAAGCAGATTTCCTTCGAGGCTCGCAAAGGGGAAACGATCGCTCTCGTTGGCCATACAGGCTCAGGAAAAAGCTCGATTATGAACCTGCTGCTTGGTTTTTATGAACCCAATGAAGGCAGTATTACCATTGATGGGCGTGACATCCGGTCGATGTCCAAGCAGGCGCTGCGGAAACATATGGGCATCGTGCTGCAGGATCCATTCTTATTTGCAGGGGATATTAAGTTTAATGTAAGCCTCTATAATGAGGAGATTTCGATCGATCGGGTAAAAAGCGCACTGAAAGATGTCGGCGCAGCGCCTTTCATCGAGCAGCTGCCTCATGGTTATGATGAGCAGGTTGTGGAGCGGGGCAGCACGTTGTCCTCCGGGCAGCGGCAGCTCATCTCCTTCGCGCGAGCGCTCGCCTTCGACCCGTCCATCCTCATATTGGACGAAGCGACAGCGAGCATCGACAGCGAGACCGAAGGGCTGATTCAGCAGGCGCTGAAGGTTGTCAGCGAAGGGCGCACGACACTCGTCATCGCGCACAGGCTGTCTACGATCCGCGATGCGGATCAGATTCTTGTGCTGCACCGCGGGGAGATCGCGGAGCGCGGCAATCACGACGAGTTGATGGCGCTGAATGGCCGGTACGCGAAGATGTACCAGCTGCAGAAGGGCGAGTCGGCTGTGGTGGGTTAATTTTAGGGCATAAGGCATACTCAGGCATAAGCTCCCTCTTTCTTAGGAAGAGGGGGTGTCTGTTGATGCAGGTTAGGGCCGTCAAAGTGTGTGGAGCTTGGAGCTAACGGACTGAGGCGACCCTATTTGCTCGTTTTAGGGCTATAATAAAATGTAACGGACACAGAAGTCGTTAATTGTGTTTTTCGAAGGTAACAGACGCTAAAATCGATAGATAACAAATTTAAAAATCAGGTGTTGACATTTATCTTAAATTAAAGTATCTTTAAATCAAGACATCGAACACAAACAAAAACAACAACGAAATGAGGTGAACCTAATGAGCGAAATGCGAAATGATTCCTTGGATCTCTACATCGCGCTTTCAAGAGCAAGTGAGTGGGTTAATGCACACGGCGACCGCGACATCCGCAAGCATGGATTAAACCGGACCGAATTTGGCGTACTGGAACTTCTTTATCACAAAGGGGCACAGCCTATTCAACAAATCGGATCCAAAGTGCTGATGAGCAGTGGAAATATCACCTACGTGGTCGATAAGCTGGAGAAGAAAGAGTTTGTTGTCCGCCGGACATCCACGGAAGACCGAAGACTTGTTTTTGCGGAAATTACGGTGAAAGGCAAGCAATTTATTGAAGAAGTTTTTCCACAGCATATTGAAGTGATTGAGAGTGCAGTGGCTGGTCTTACTGCCGAAGAGAAAAGGGTCGCTAGTCAATTGTTAAAAAAGCTCGGCAAGTTCGCCCAAGACGGTTTCAAATAGAAAAGTAGTTTGTCCCCAAAACGGAGGCGTAACTACTTTACCTTTTACCTAATATCTTAAATTAAAGATTCTTAAATTTGAAATGGAGGAGATCCGTGATGAGTATCGCATTAGGATTGCTGCTGATCCGTTTGGTTGTAGGGCTCAGTTTCATGGCCCATGGCTCTCAGAAATTGTTTGGCTGGTTCGGGGGCTACGGTCCGAAAGGAACGGGCGGTTGGATGGAGTCGATTGGTATTAAACCTGGTGTCGCGATGGCGGTTCTGGCTGGTTTGATGGAGTTTGCGGGTGGGTTATTGTTCGCAGCAGGCTTAGGTACTGTGTTTGCTTCCTTGCTGATTGCGTTGACGATGGTGATGGCCATTGCCAAAGTGCATGGCAAAAACGGCTACTGGAACACAACAGGCGGTTACGAGTACAATTTACTGCTGCTTGTAGTTGTTATAGGTGTAGCACTAACCGGCGCTGGCGCCTACTCCATTGATGCATTATTATTCTAAGATTCTTTCTACACAGGGCAGGACATAACTAAAACTAACTAATTAAACTAATAAAGAGGAGTGTTTTCAAATGACAAAACAACAAACAGCAGGTATTCACCATATAACAGCTTTCGTTCAAAGTGCACAAGGGACTGTAGATTTCTACGCGGGTATTCTAGGATTACGTCTGGTCAAAAAAACAATCAACTTCGATGCACCTGAAGTGTACCATCTCTATTTCGGCGATGAGCACGGTAGTCCAGGAACAATCATCACATTCTTCCCTTGGGCCGGTTCCCGCAAAGGGCGTATCGGCGGCGGCCAAGTAGGTATCACAACATATGCGGTCCCTACAGGTAGTCTTGCCTTTTGGGAAGCACGTCTGAACCAATTCGGCGTATCCTTTGAGAAAACAGAAAGATTCCATGAGACCTATCTGCAATTCGAAGATCACGACGGCTTGAAATTGGAAATCGTTGAGCGTGAGCAAGGAGCTCCTAGCACGTGGTCATTTGGCGGCGTTCCTGCGGACAAAGCGATCAAAGGCTTCGGCGGTGCTATCCTTTACAGTACGGCTCCGGACAAAACATCGCAGCTGCTTGAGCAGGTTATGGGGCTTGAGAAAGTTGGGCAAGAGGGCGCTTACGCTCGCTTCAAATCCTTTGGCGATATTGGGAATATCATCGACATTCTTGTGAATCCAATGCCTTATGGAGCAGGCGGGGCTGGTACAGTCCACCATATCGCATGGCGGGCCAAAGATGATGCTGAGCATGAACTATGGAGAAATCATGTGCAGAACAGTGGGTACCACCCTACGCCGATTGTAGACCGTCAATATTTTAACGCGATCTACTTCCGTGAAGAAGGCGGCATTCTGTTCGAAATCGCGACAGATCCTCCAGGGTTCGCAAGAGACGAAGCTCCTGAGGCGCTAGGTGAGAAAATCATGCTGCCAGAATGGTTCGAAGCGAATCGTGCTCAAATCGAGCGCAATCTGCCACCGATCACGGTGCGTGAATTGGAGGGTAACGGACAATGAGACATATTTTCCAACAAGGAACAGACGTAACGGCTCCGGTGCTCGTGCTCTTGCACGGGACCGGCGGCACCGA
Organism: Paenibacillus sp. P36; assembly: GCF_045866505.1. Lineage (NCBI taxonomy): Bacteria > Bacillati > Bacillota > Bacilli > Caryophanales > Paenibacillaceae > Paenibacillus > Paenibacillus sp. P36. The sequence goes on along the minus strand of NZ_AP038372.1, from coordinate 8,631,222 downwards.
GCGCGATCTTCTGCCGCTGGCTCAAGCGATCTCCCCGGCGTCATCCGTATTAAGCATCAGAGGCAATGTGCTGGAGAATGGGATGCCGCGGTTCTTCCGCCGACTTGCAGAAGGTATCTTCGATGAGGAGGACCTCATCTTCCGCACCAAAGAACTGAACGACTTCTTGGACGAAGCTGCCGTAGAGCACGGTTTTGACCGCCGAAATATGGTGGCCATCGGCTACTCCAATGGCGCCAATATTGCGGGCAGCCTGTTGTTCCACTATCCGGATGCGCTCCGTGGCGCGATCCTGCATCATCCGATGGTGCCGCGGCGCGGCATCCAGCTTCCGGATTTGACCGACACCCCTATCTTTATCGGGGCGGGCCGCAATGATCCGATCTGCTCGCCGGAAGAGACCGAGGAGCTGCAAAAGCTGCTAGGTGAGGCGGGGGCTGAGATCGAAGTCCATTGGGAAAATGCCGGACATCAATTGACTCGTTCGGAAGTTGATGCAGCGGGAACTTGGTTTAAGTCAAATTTAGCTTAAATAATTAAGAAAAGGGGTGATGTCTGTGATCGCCATCGACCCTTCGAATCAGACCGAACGGGAGAATTACAAGCTGCTGATCGGCAGCATTATTCCTAGACCGATCGCCTTTGTTACGACTGTATCGACAGAGGACGTCCTTAATGCCGCACCGTTCAGTTACTTCACGATTGTAACGGCGGACCCGCCGATGATCGCCGTGTCGGTGCAGCGTCGGCAGGGCGAACGCAAAGATACATCGCGTAATGCCATCGCCAAAGGGGAGTTCGTTGTTCATATCTCTGATGAGTCATATGTCAACGAGATCAATCAAACGGCAGCTGCACTACCTTCTGATGAAAGCGAAGTGGTGTTCGCTGGCCTGACACCTGTTCCCAGTGTGAAGGTAGCTGTGCCGGGCATCTCGGAAGCCAGCATACGGATGGAGTGTGTTCTCGAGCGAGCCATACCGCTTGGGGGGACGGAAGAAGCCCCTTCTGCGGATTTGCTGATCGGCCGCGTGGTGCATTTTCACATCGCCAATGAGTTGTACGACAAGGGTCATATTGATGCTCAAAAATTGAGACCGGTGAGCCGGCTGGCGGGCAACTCCTATGCGAAATTGGGAGAGCAGTTTGAGATAGAGCGTCCTGTTTGACGTATGAGACGTGAAAAGCCATTTGTACCCGCGGTTGATGGGGGCAGATGGCTTTTTTCTATTCATTTTATGCACCGGAAACCCGATAAATTTAGTATACTTACTAGAGTTACGCAGGGCGGAGGAATGATAGTGAAACGGAAAAATGGGAATAAGCTGCGTTGGATTGGCGCAGTTCTAATGGTCGCGTTGCTGGTTAACTTTTACCAGCCTGCAGCTTATGCATCTACAACAGTGGAACAAGCGATAACAGGCCCGGCTTCGTCCATTTATGGGGAGTCAGTGCCATTTACTTCGGTTGTGGCGGATCGTGCAGCGAACGGGTCTACCCCCACAGGGAACGTAACATTCTACGATGGGAGCACACTGATCGGGGGACCGTTGGAGCTTGTTGCTTCAGAGCCGGAGGTTGTTACAAAGAATGCTGGGCTTGCTCCGGTGCAGTCTGGCAAAAAATTGACTTGTTCGGACTGTCCTGTGATTCAATGGGGTGGACTGAATTACTGGGCGTATAGCGATAACAATAACAATTTTTATGTGTATTTGAATGCCTTTGATGCGAATAACAATCTGGTAAAGTCCTGGGAGTTATCGGGGAATCGTTACGTGACAGCAATCACAGTAGATAAAGTGGCCAAAACAGTTACACTTGTCGGTCAAGATAATGTACTCACGACTCGAACTTGGGCAGAGCTTGAAAACTTCAACGCTTACACGGCCATGTCTTTTTCCGGTCTAGCCGTCGGTGAACATACGATAACAGCTAATTATTCAAGCAGTGACGGTATACATGGTTCAAAAACGTCTAGCTTTGTACATACGGTGTCTAAAATTCAAACCAATACGACGCTTAGCTCGAATGCCGGATTCATTTACGTCGGCGAGCCGATCACTTTCACGGCGACAGTTACCAACACAGGCGGCAGTCCGGTTAAGCCCGGAGGGACGGTTACTTTTAAAGAAGGCAGCAATGTCCTGGGCACTGTGAGTGTCAACGGAAGTGGCGTTGCCAGCTTCACAACGTCGTCGTTGCCGGTTAGCGGTTACTCGGTTACGGCTACTTATGATGGAGATGGTCAGCACCTCGACAGTACATCAAGCAGTTTGTCGCAATCCGTGCTAGGGATACCGACCGTAGTGACGGTTAGCGCCAGTCCGGGAAGTACAACTTACGGGAATTCGGTAACGTTAACGGCAACCGTGACGAATGGCCTGGCAAGCATTTTTGGGCCGACGGGTACTGTGACGTTTAAGGACGGCTCGACAGTGCTGGGCACAGGGACGTTGAATTCGGGAACGGCAACCTGGACGGCCTCCAATTTGGACGTGGGAACCCATTCGATTACAGCGAATTACGGAGGAAGTCTTACCCATACTGCGAATAGTTCAAGCTCCACGCCAGTGACGATCAATCTGATTCCTACGTCATCCACTTTGACGGTTACAGGAGCGACGGACGCGACTTCCACCTACGGGACTCCATTGACGTTAACAGCAACCGTGGCGAATACGAATGGCAGCTCGATTATGCCAAGTGGTATCGTAACATTCAAAGATGGTGCAACCACTATGGGTACCGCGACACTAAATGCAGGAACGGCTGATTGGACGATGCCGAATCTTTTATCGGCGGGGTCCCATGCGTTTAAAGCGGAGTACGGCGGAGATGCCAACCATGCGGTTAGTCTAGCAACGGCTGTCGGGCATACCGTAAACAAAGCAAGCACATCAACAACCCTGTCGTCATCGGGTGGGATTTCAGTTGGTGAAACGACGACTTTAACGGCACAGGTCATAAATACAAGCAATCCTAGTATCAAACCTACAGGTACGGTTACGTTCAAAAATAATGGTGAAAGCTTGCAAGTGCCAGTCTCACTAGACAGCAACGGCACCGCGGTGCTTACCACTCATGATTTGCCGGTTGGCGATCTCGTCATTACGGCGGAATATAGCGGTGATAGCAATCATGTCACGAGTGTTTCACAGTCGATCACCCAGCCGGTATCCAAAGCGCCTGTTACGGTTCACCTATCTATGACACCGCAATCGGGGGATAGCGTCTACGGGCACAAGGTTAGCGTAACCGTGCAGGTAGCTAATGCAGGCAGCGGAGGTTCTGTGCCTACGGGGACGGTCACACTTTCAGGTACAGGGGGCTTCAGCAATTGGCCAGGGGCTATGACGCTGACGAACGGGATAGCAACTTGGGAGACTGAGCAGCTTGCCGTTGGCACACATACCGTCCTCGCCAGCTACTTGGGGGATGACGAGCACCTTGAAGGGGTGTCAACGAGCAGCAGCTTGCAGATCAAGCCGATCCCTGTTACCGTCGTGGTTACCGCTTCAGTAACGGAGGCTGTTTATTACGGAAGTCCAATTACATTTACTGCTCACGTGACGAATACGAATGGAGAACCGCAAATCCCTGGCGGCCATATTGTTTTTAGCGGTGGTAATTTACCAGGCACACCAATAGATGTTGACTCTACAGGGACTGCTACAATTACATCAGCAGCGTTGCTGCCGGGAACATACGTCATTCAAGCCGCATACGTTCCTGATTCGGTGCACGAGGAGCGGAGTTCAGCCCCGATCACCCAAATCATCAAACCCAATACGCAGGGGACAGTACTCATTTTGAATCATCCGAGTGGCATTGTTCAGCTTGGGGAACCTATTCAATTCTCCGTATCTGTAGGGAACTTAATCGGTGACCTGAATCAACCCGGCTACATTTCATTGAGAGAGAACGGTACTGAACGAGCGAGGGTAACGACAGACGTGTACGGGAACGCCGAAATTAGCTTAACAGGCGTGAGTTCCGGTACACACCGATTCACAGCGCTGTACGAAAGAAGCGGCATCACAGACGGCACGGAGTCTCCAGCGGTGACAGTTATTGTACAGCCTGCCTTGGTACAGCTTTCGCTCACGAGTGATGGCTATGGCAAAGTGCTTCCAACGTCCACGTTGTGGACCGCAGCTGTTGTTCATGGCGCCAGCCCGGCATTCATCTTTCACGCAGCCTCTTCGGAAGAAGGCACTAGCACCTCGCTCAAGCGAATGGATCCGCAGAGCGGTGAGTTGGGCGCAGCCATCACAGTGGCGAACGGACAGAGTGAACCTGTCACTTTCGTGGAAGGACTGAACCGATTCCAAGTCAAAGTGATAAGCTCGGACGGTACAGCTTCGACGGAACGTATCGTTTCCCTCTTTTATCAAAATGGGGAGAAACGTTGGGACATCACCAACGTTCTCGCCGTGACGCCATTGCGCTACGATATGGATGGCAATAGAACGTTCGATAAAGCGGATGTCATCGCGTTATTGAAGTTAATTGAGCCGGTTACCGCGGAATCGCAGCGGCCATAACAGAAAAGGCATACCCTCAGTAGTAACTACTGGTGGGTATGCCTTTTGTTGTTCTCTGATCGACAGAGGGGACTGGGGTCCGCGATTTGAGGGTCAGGTTTGTCCTGCGAACTACCCCGCCAGTTTTTGCCCGCTAGGATTTGCGCTTGCGCGCTTCTCTTTCCGCTCCAACCCATAGCTAACGAAGCCGATCAGCAGCCCTAGCACAGGCAGCAAAGCCCCAGCCCAAGGGAGATAGGTCAGCCCCATATGGGTGATGACCCACCCGCCGATAAAGGCGCCGCTGGCATTGCCGAGATTGTTCGCCGAATGGTTCGAAGTGGAGGCTAGCATAGGCGCGTCCTTCGCCATCGTCATAATGCGCAGCTGCAACCCCGGCAGAATGCCGAACGCAGCCGCTCCCCAGACGAAAATGGTGATAACAGCAGCAACGGGCAGATGAACCGTGATATTAAAAATAATAAGAATGAGGGCCAAAGCCGCGTAATTACCCAGCAATGCCGGCATGAGCTTCCAGTCGGCAAGCTTGCCGCCAATGATATTGCCGAAAGTAACGCCAAAGCCGAAGAGAACGAGAATCCACGCAACACGATGCTCCGAGAAGCCAGTCACTTGTTCCAGCAGCGGTGTAATATACGTGAAAACGGTGAACAAGCTCCCGCTGCCCAGCGCACCCATGAGCAGCATCAACAGCAGCTTGGGCTGCGTTAAAGCACGGAATTGCTGAAGAATACCCGCGCTTTTCTCCTGCTGCACGCGCGGGATTAAAAAGATAATGCCGATAAGCGAAACAATGCCCATCAGCACAATCGCACCGAACGAGGCACGCCAGCCGAGCTGCTGCCCGATGAAAGTGCCAAATGGAACGCCCATAATATTGGCGATTCGTAAGACCGGCCATCATAATGGAGATGGCCGCCGCCCGTCGATCCGGGCGAACCAGATGTACGGCGATTACTCCGCCTACGCCGAAGAACGTCCCGTGAGCTAACGCTGTCACAATGCGAGCGCCCATCAGGATGGCATAGTTGGGTGCGATGACGCTGATGGCGTTGCCTAAAATGAACACACCCATTAACAGGCATAACAGCAGCTTTTGCGGCAGTTTGTTCGTGAACAAAGCGAGAATTGGAGCACCGATCGCCACACCCATGGCATAGCTCGTGATGAGCTGGCCGGCTTGTGAGATGGTGACATGCAAGTCTTCCGCAACATTGGGCAAAAGGCCCATAATCACAAACTCCGTCATGCCAATGGCAAAGGCGCCAGCGGTTAAAGAAAGCAGGGAAACCGGAAACCGCCCTTTGGGAGCATCGGTTCCTTGTACGGCTTGATGACTCATTTTTCAGTCCAACCTCTCCGGTAAAGTCTAGTCTCTCTCTCTATCTCTCTACCATGTTGCGCCATAGTCTCAAACTGGTCAAGATAATAGTCAAAAAAGTCAAAATAACAGGCTAACGAATGGCCTCTAATTCTTTATAATGAAAGATATGTAGCTTGTAAATGGTAAGATCCAGGAAGTCTGCTCGGACGGAAGGCCAGCCGCCTTCACATGACATGGGAAAGTGGGTCGAATTAGGATGAGTGTATCTGTAGACAACTTGAACTTGGAAAATGTAAAAGCAGCCCTGCTAGCTGCGTCGAATCCCTCTTCACAGCTGTTGTTTCATGAGGAAACGCCTCTGAAAGTAAAGGCGCACTTACTGCAAGGCAAGGAAAGCAAACAGCTGATCCAGGAGATCCGAGAAGAAGGGGACAAGCTTCTGCAGGAAACGATACCGGCGTTGACGTATTCCTTGTTTCGTTTATTCTCCACAACGGGTTCTCGAAGGGAATATGAGCTTGTTTATTTCCGCCGTCGCAATCGTTTGACGACATTTGGTTTATTAGCTTGGTTAGATGGGGTGGACAGCCCCTATTTGGATGCGCTTTCTGATACAATTTCGTCCATTTTGGATGAGTATACATGGTGTTTGCCTGCGCATATTTTGCATGGGCCGGAAATGAGGCCCGCCGAAGAGGCGCAATATGCGGCAGAAGGGCTGGTGAACCGCTCCACGGAGTCGTTCACTATTGATCTCTTCGCGGCGGAGACAGCCTTCGCGCTCAGCGAAATCAGCGCGCTGCTCGGCGACGCGCTGCCGCAACTTCTCCGCGTACGCATCCGCGAAGAAGTGCTGCGCCGCATTCTGCGGCCCTTTGTGACGCAGGCTCCCAGCCACTGGGAGACCGCGACTCACAACTGGGCCTCTGTCTGCGGAGGCTCCATTGCCGCTGCAGCGATTTACACGCTGCAGGACGAGGACGAGCTCGCAGCGGTGCTGGAGCGAGCTTTTCCCGCGCTCGCTTCGTACCTCAGCGGCTTCGAAGAAGACGGAGCATGTACCGAAGGGTACATGTATTGGCAGTACGGCTTCGGTTACTTCACCTATGCCGCTGATTTGATCCTTAGGCGTACCGGTGGCGCCGTCAATTGGTTCCAGGCGGACAAGGTGCGGCAAGTGGCCTTGTTCCAGCAGAAAAGCTTCCTCCACGGGAGGAAGGTTGTGAATTTCTCCGACTCGCAAGGGGAAGCCGGGATATTTATGGGATTAAGCGGCTACCTGAAGCAGCTTTATCCGGAAATTGAGCATCCCGAGCTGTCGCTGCGTGCAGGTTTCCGTGATGATCACTGCAGCAGATGGGCACCTGCGTTAAGGAATTTGCTCTGGTCTTTAGAGGACATCGAGGAAAGCGCTTGGCGAACGGCGGCTTACTATTTGCCGGATGCCCAGTGGCTGGTGTCCAGACAGCTTCAAGAGCAGGGCGCTTATGTTTTCGCGGCCAAAGGCGGGCATAATAATGAACCGCATAATCATAATGACATCGGACATTTCATCCTGTATGCGCAAGGCGAAACGCTGCTTCCGGATCTGGGGAGCGGGCAATATTCGCGGAAATATTTTGGACCGGAGCGTTATGAAATTTTGTGCAACGGCTCTCAAAGCCACTCTGTACCGATCATTGACGGTTTGTATCAACAAGCTGGAGCGGAGCATCGGGCAGAGGTGCTGAAGTATAACAGCAATGAGGAGCAGGATGATTTCGCATTAGAAATATCCAGCGCCTATGAGACAGAGAAGCTTAATGAACTTGTACGTCGATTCACTTGGCACAAAACAGAGCCGCCAACACTAGAGGTGACGGACAGCTACGAATTCGCACAAGCCCCAACAGCAGTTGTGGAGCGGTTCATGGCATGGCATCACCCGCAGCAAGCGGAGGATGGGCGAATTGTCATAGCGGCATCGGCAGAAGCGCGGGTTCTTGTTTCTTATGATATGGACCTGTTTGATTGGGAGGTCGAGACTCTCCATCACGTGAATCATTTTGATCAGCCGGAGACATGTTATGCGCTTGATTTTAAGTTGAAGCCGGGCGTGTTGTCCGATTCAAACCTGAACATACATGCTGCGTTTAGATTTGACTTTCAATAAAATTAACTTAGGATGTGATCAACATGAGTACTTCAAGTGCTTCACTAGATTGGGTTCAGGAAGCTTGGGACAAGACGGTTCAAAAAGTAGCAAAGACAAGCCAAAGAATCGGAGACCGCTTCCCACATGCCAGTGTGAAGGGCGAATACCAACTGGAGCCTGCGTCGTGGTGGACGGCCGGCTTCTGGCCGGGACTGCTGTGGCTGTTGTACCGCGACACGCAAGACGAGCAGCTGAAGCTGCTGGCTGAGTCCTGTGAGGGGCAGCTCGATCAAGTCATCGCGGATTATTACCGCTTGGACCATGATATCGGCTTCATGTGGACGCTGACGAGCGTTGCCCGCTACAAGCTGTTAGGCGCGGAGGACTCTAAACGCCGCGGCTTGCTCGCGGCGAATTTGCTCGCTGCACGCTTCAACGTGCAGGGCAACTACATCCGCGCGTGGAACCCGTGGCGCGAGGGCGAAGACAATGCCGGCTGGGCCATCATCGATTGCATGATGAACCTGCCGCTGCTGCACTGGGCCTCCCGGACGACCGGAGACCCGCGGTACTCGCATATCGCTGTGCGGCATGCCGACATGGCGTTAGAGCACTTCATTCGCCCGGATGGTTCTGTGAACCATATCGTGATCTTCGATCCGCACACGGGCGAGAAGCTCGAAGTGAAAGGCGGGCAGGGCTTCGCCCCTGACTCCGGCTGGTCGCGCGGCACGGCGTGGGCGATTTACGGCATGGCGCTGAGTCATCTCCACACGGGAGATGAACGGTATCTGGATGCCGCCAAGCGCGCAGCGCACTTTTTCATGGCCAACTTGCCGGAGGATCATGTGCCGCATTGGGATTTCCGTTTGCCGGAGGGAATCACGGCATATCGCGATACGTCGGCAGGCGCTTGTGCGGCCTGCGGTTTGCTTTTGATTGCGGAGCAGGTTAGCGGCGGGCAAGAGAGCAGCCTGTACCGTCAAGCGGGTGAGCGCATCCTGCACTCGCTCTATACGAACTACGGCGCGTGGGACTCGGAGACGGAGGAAGGACTGATCCTTCATGGTACGAGCCATTACCCGGAAGGCAAGAATGTGGATGTGCCGCTAATTTACGGCGATTATTACTTTGCGGAAGGATTATCCCGGCTATTAGGGCACGGGGAGTTGTTCTGGTAGGCATTCGAATAAGCTGTCTGAGGTCAGAGATGACTTTGGGCAGCTTTTTTATTTGTAGTCATACATATATAGACACGTCATATATCAATATGATATATTAACAATCGAAATATCAAATATGAGCTTATGTGGAGGAGATCTCACCTTGAACAGTCAGGACGTCATTTTAGGAACATTAATGGATCGTTCGTTAACTGGTTATGAAATTAAACAATTATTTGAAACGTTATATTCCTATTTCTATAGCTCTAGTTACGGAACGATCTATCCCATGCTTCACCGAATGGAGAAGGATGAGCTGCTGACGAAGGAAAGCATTTTACAGGATGGGAAGCCGAACAAAAATGTTTACACCATCACAGAGAAAGGAAAAAAACAGTTTAACGAATACTTGCAAAGCCCAATTGAAGCGGAGAATGTGAAATCAGATTTCCTGATGAGGCTGTTTTTTGGTGAATATGTGGGGAATAGCAAGGTCATCGAGTGGCTGGAGAAAGCGCAGATCCAAATCATGGAACAGTTAGATCAGCTGAAAGACTTGTGCGTGTTGTACAAGGATAAAATGCATCCTTCGCAAGTCATCTGTATTCAAATTGGCATGAAGAATTATGAAGCTAAGCTCGAGATGATTACGGAAGGTCTGATTCGGCTTAGAAATTTAGAGCAAGAGGAGAGGGATTAACATGAATGGTTCAGGTTCAAATAAGAAGCTGATTATTTTAGCCATGGCGTTAGGCTTATTGATGTCATCGCTGGATAATACAATCGTCGCTTCCTGCATTAGCAAGCTAAGTGAGGATTTCAACGTGTTTGATAAAATCAGCTGGGTATTTACCGCGTATATGCTAGCGGCGACGAGTACCATGCTAGTGTTTGGAAAAATGTCGGATTTATTCGGCAGAAAAATGTTTTACCTGATCGGGATCGGCCTGTTTCTGATTGGCTCGGCCTTATGCGGGATGGCGCAAAGCGTGGATCAGCTCATTTTGTTCAGAGTTATTCAGGGAATCGGTTCTGGCGCGCTGTTGCCCATTAGTTTCACGATTATCTATACAATCTTTAACGATCCGAAGGATGCTGCCAAAATGTCAGGGGTTTTCGGAGCGATTTTCGGCCTTTCTTCCGTAGCGGGTCCACAGCTGGGCAGTTTTATTGCCGAACATCTAGGTTGGAGATGGAATTTTTATATTAACGTGCCGATCGGCCTTGCTTCTATGCTCGTTCTGATCATTGCCTTGAAAGAGACGCGTTCGGAACGCAAACCGAAAATCGATTATCTTGGCACCTTATTTCTCATTATCACAACCGTTTCTCTCATGCTGGCGCTGGAATGGGGCGGGAAAGATTACGCTTGGAGCTCGTGGCAGGAAATTGGCTTGTTCGCTGTGTCGGTGGTTTTTGCCGTTTTCTTTATTCTGGTTGAAAAGCGGGCTGCTGAGCCGGTCCTTCCACTCACCATTTTCAAGAACAAAATGGTGCTAGGAACCAGCATCATCGTCTTCTGCCAAGGTGTGCTTATGTTTTCGGCTATCACCTATCTTCCTATTTTTAGCGTCGCTGTGCTAGGTCACACCAACTCTAATGGCGTGCTTACGCCGATGATGGCCTCTCTTATTTGTGGTGCTGTTCTTTTCGGCTTCTTGCAGTCCAAATTTGCCTTCCGTCCGCTGCTGCTCGTTAGTATGACGATGACGATTGTTGTTGCGTTGCTGCTGACCAAAGTTGGCCCGAGCGCCTCTAACGGGTATATGATCGCTCTTATGATTCTGCTTGGAATTGGTGCAGTCGGACCGCTGATGAGCGTTGCACAGAGTGCGATCGCCGCCAATGTCGATCCTAAATACATGGGAGTCAGCTCCTCCATCGTTGGCTTCTGGCGCAGCATTGGTGGTATTATGGGTGCGTCGATTATGTCCACCATAGTCAATAATAACTTGAGTGACCTGATAGCAGATGGTGCGGCCAAAGCAGGCATTCCCGCCGATAAAATTAGTACTCTGGCGAATCCAGAGCTGCTGATGCATGCAGGCGGAACGATTCCGCCTGAGATCCGTCAGTTCCTGCAAGGTGCGTTGGCAACCGCGATTAATCACGGTTTTATCCTCAGCATTTGCGTAGGTATCATCGGCTTCATTACCGCAATGTTTGTGGGTTCAAGCAGACTTGAAGCCACGAAGAAAAGGCAGGAAGCTAGTCCTGTTCATGTGTAAAAGGCAGCCCTCACCGTGAGGGATAAGTCATAAAGCTGTCAGCTTGAAGCAGAACTTTTGCTTGGGCTGGCAGTTTTTTTGCATGGTTATGACTTGGCGTGAGGTGAGGAGAAGGCGTGGATTGGTGAGTAGAGTGGGTAATGCGACTGATTGGTGAGTAGTGAGTGTGTTAAGTAATAAGTGATAAATAGTAGGAGGTAAGTAGTAAGTGTTAAGTAGCAAGGAGCAAGTGTTAAGTAGTAGATAGTGAGTAGTGAGTAGAGAGCACTGAGCAATGAGAAGTGAGAAGCGAGAAGTGAATAATGAAAAGTAGATAGGAAGTAGGGAATAGTAAGTAATAAGGGGTAAGTGGAATGTGTTAAGGAGCAAGTGTTAAGTAGTAAATAGTGAATAGTAAGGAGTGGTGAGTAAGCAATAAGCTGTAAGCAGTATATGTAAAGCAGCAAGGAGCAAGCAGAAGGCAGAAAGCAGAAAGCAGCAAGTGTTAAGTGAAATAATAGGGTGTGACTAGAGAGTGGTGAAGTAGAGTGGAAAGTTTCGGAGTTTCGCCTCGTTGGATAGAATCCAACGAAAGGGTGATTTAACTGGTCAAAAAGCACCTCTCATTGGATGAAATCCAACCTAGTGTTCGATTTTGAGCTAATTTAGTAGGGTTTGAAGGAACCTCATTGGAATTCATCCAATGAAAAGTGGGATTTGACCCAATAAATGCAGGTTTCATTGGAAATCGTCCAATCGAATGGAGAAGGGGGACTCTAAAACGAGATCGACCTCCAATTGGTGAGGCCGGCACTATGTTCTCGTTGCACTTTCTGCAACATAAATGAGGTTTATGCCCTGTAAACCCGCTCTTCATTGTAGAAAATACAATGATTTGACCCCAAAAGCCCAGAAACAGCCTGTTTTAGCTGAAATTGTTGTACTTAGTACAACATAGAGAAGGGCAGAGGGCAATTGGGGCTCATCTTGTTGCACAAAGTACAACATAGGGAGGGCAGGGAGTTGCCAGGGCCCATCATGTTGTACAAAGTACAACGTGAGGAGAGCAGAGGGCTGCCAGCGCTCACCTCCCGTTACTCTGCCGTTCGCCAAGCGCTCAGCAGCTTCTCATGCTGCTGAGCAGCTAGATCGAAGCGGTAGGTGGCAAGTAGATTCTCCAGCTTTACTGGCGCAAGGAGCGGGTTCACCGGAATATCCGGCGCCACTGGAAAGGAGAAGGCGGTGTTCATGTAATCCGTCTGCACCTCGCGGGAGAGCATGAAATCGACCAACTGCTTAGCCGCAGCGGTGTTGTTGCCGCCCTTCAGAATCGACACGGCTCCAATCTCCCAGCCGGCCTGCGGTGGGATGAAGGAGGAGATGTTGTAGCCGGAGTTTTTGAAGCGCAGCTGATCGCTCAAAAACGAGACGGCCGCCGCCATCTCGCCTTCTGCCAAATGCTGCGCGCTCGTGTTGCCGGCGAACGTCATGGAGGCGCTCTGCTTTTTCAGCGCCTGCATCAGAGCGATCGCTTCGCCGTCGCCGCGCTGCTGGGCGAGAGAAGCGAGCAGCGTGTAGCCGGTTCCCGACGTCTCGGGGTCGGGAATCTCGATCTTGCCTTTGAGCTCGGGGCGCAGCAGATCTTCGTACCGCTGCGGCAGCGGCAGACCCTTCAGCTGAGGGTCCTGCTGCCAGACGGTCTGGTTCACGCCGATGGCGAGAGCCCCCATGTACATGCCTGTCCAGTAGCCGGCGGCATCTTTGTATGCAGCTGGAATGCTGCTTGCAGCTGCCGGAGAGTAGCGAAGGGATTTGCTTTTGTTTTTGAGCTGCTCATGCAGATCGGCAGGGCCGCCGAGGACTACATCGATTCCGGTTTTACCTAGCGTCAGCAGATGGTAGCTGGCTTCGCCGCTCGACATCCGGATGATGTCGTAGGACTGATCCGTTTTCTCCTTAAACGTTTCGAGCAAAATCCGCCCGGCATCTTCCTGGAAGATCACATACACCTTGAGCGGCTGATTGCTTTTCTTTTCTCCGATGAAGCGAAAACCAAAGAAGATCCCAATCCCCACTAGGAGCACAAGCAAACTCTTTTTCAACATCCTGCAAAATCCCTCCTGAACAGCCAAAAAAGGAAACTCAAGTTTCCCTTTTCAGCCAAGCTGCTAGTTGTATTTATGTCCTATTCATTTATCTTCATTAAATGAATTTTATCATCACTGGCATGGATCGTGACATTCCCTTGAAACCTGGTTAATCCGATGTCATAGGCATCAACAATCCATTCTTTCATATTATCATCCATAATGAAATACCGCTCTTTCTCACCGAGGAACATCGATGATTTCACGAAACCGCTAACGAGAAAGCTGCCCGCCTCTGGCGCATTTATCCGCATGGATTCCGGACGAATACTAAGCAGAACCTTTTCGCCTGGTGCCAGAACCTCATCCGTCGTTACACTAGCAGTGCGGCCGCTCTCGCCGTACTCCACTATGGCCGTACCACCCGTCACTTTGCGCACGATAGCATCAACGAAATTGGTTGTACCAATAAAATCGGCGACATAAGGGGTGCGAGGCTTGTAGTAGATCTCATGCGGCGTACCGTACTGGTCAATCGCGCCTTTATTAAAAACAACGATGGAGTCGGACATCGACAAAGCTTCGAGTTGGTCATGGGTAACGTAGATGACAGTTAATCCAAGCTCTTGTTGAATGCTGCGCAATTCCACGCGGACTTCTTCACGCAGCTTCGCATCCAGATTACTGAGCGGCTCATCCAACAGGATGATCGGGGAGTTCATGACCAGTGCACGGGCCATAGCCACGCGCTGCTGCTGACCACCGGACATCTCGTGCGGGTAGCGCTCCTCCAGGCCAGTCAGCTTCACTTTGGCCATCGCCGTCTTTACGCGTTCTTGTACTTCCGCTTCAGGGCGCTTCTGGATGTCCAGCCCGTATGCAACATTATCGAACACGGTCATGTGCGGGAACAAAGCATACTCCTGGAACACCATCGGCGTTCCGCGTTTATAGGGCGGCAGATCGTTGACGAGCTGGCCGTCTATTTTAATTTCACCCTCATCTATGGTGTAAAAGCCTGCAATGGAGCGCAGCAGTGTTGTTTTGCCGCATCCGCTAGGTCCGAGAAACGTAATGAACTTTCCCCGTTCGATTTGCAAATCGATCTGTTTGAGCACGTGGTTACTGCCGAACACTTTACTGACATTTTTTAAATCCAATAAAACTTGTGTACTCATCATTTCTCACTCCTCATCTAGAAATCAAATATTTTAACCTTCGAGCGGAAAATAAGCTTCATTACACCGAGCGTAGCGAGTGTAGTTCCCATCAATCCGACGGCAACAGCGGCTGCCCAGTAGTAGGTCCCGGTCTCAGCGTAGTTGAAGATCGATACGGCGGCGACGACCCATTTGGGCGTAATCAGAAAGACAATGGTGCTTAAGGTGTTCATATTTTTCATAAAAGCGTAGACGAAGTTGGCGACAATGGTTTTTTGCAGCATCGGAAACACGATGGTTGTCAGTGTACGGCGGCTGTCCGCTCCGAGATTGGTCGCTGCTTCCTCGATGGATTTATCTACCTGCTTAAAGGAGGCGGTGAGTCCCCGATACCCAACGGGCATTTGTTTAAGCAGCATGGCTACGATGATCAGGATGGCGGAGCCTTGAAGCATGATGGGCCCGTTGCTGAAGGCAACGATTAAGGCCAAGCCAACGAATGTCCCTGGCAAAGCAATGGGCAGAACGGCTGTGAAATCGAGTGCTTTTTTACCTGGAAAAGGCTTGCGCACCACGACATAAGCCAGAACTAAGGCAAAGCCGACGGCTAGAATAGAAGCGATGAGCGACAGCACCAAGCTGTTAAGAACAGCGGGGCTGGACGGGTTGAACACCATTTTCGTGATATGGCTCAGTGTAAATGTGTTGTCTCTCCCAAAGTTCTTCGTGAACGCGAACAAGATCGTGATAGCGAACATCGACAGGATGAAAAGCGCCATAATGCTGTTAAAAATAAACAAAAGGATGTCCGTCTTGCGGGACGTTTTGACTCGATTTAGTCCAGAAACGGGCTTTCCGGTTATTGTGGAATAGGAGCCCTTAGACAGCAGTTTGCTTTGAATGACGAAAACTATTAAGGCGGGAATCACGAGGATGACGCCCATTACAGATGCGAGGCCAGGCTCGTTATTAATGATTTCTCCGTAAATTTCAACAGCCAGAAGGGAGTAGTTGCCCCCAATCAGTTTGGGATTTCCGAAGTCGGCAAAGCAGTTGATCGCCACGAGCAGGAACGCGTTGATAACGCCCGGCAGCGCTAATTTGAACGTGATGGTGCGGAAAAGCTTGAAACCGCGTGCCCCTAGGTTCTGGGCGGCGATTTCCAGATTAGGCGATATGGAGCGTAGAACGCCGGTAATGGTCATGTAGGCAAGCGGGAAATACGAGATCGTTTGTACGATCCAGAGGCCCGGCAAGCCGTATAAATCAAGCTCGACGTTGAACCAAGCTTTGAGTGTTTGCGACACCATGCCGCCTCTGCCGAATAGAAGCAGGAAGGCGAGGCCGGTCATAACGGAAGGCGCGAGAATCGGGAGAAAGGCGATAAACCGGAAAAACTTTTTCCCCACAATGTTGCTGTAATGAATCGAATAAGCGTAAATAAAACCGCAAACTGTTGCCGTTAGTGCGGAAAGGGAGGAACTGACGACCGTGTTCAGCAGGGCGGTGCCGTAACGGCTTTTGCTGAAGAAGGTCGTCCAATCCGTTGCTCCCGGCAAGGCAATGACGTAAATAAGCGGATAAATGACGAAGAGACAGAGTACGGCGAAACTGATGAGTACGAGGATCAGCGAGGAGGGATCTTTCACCAGCTTGCTGATCGAGGTGCCCATGCCTTTTTTTTCTATAATCATAAGGGGCTCACGACCGCCTTCCACATTCTTGGTTTAGATGGGCATTGGTCCGCAGAAGATGCGGGTATCTGCGGCACCAATGCCCTGGAAACGCTTACTTATTTGAGGTTCTTGAGCGCGTCCTGCAGCTCTTTGCGCTGCTCGGCAGCTTTCCATAAGCTGTAGCTTGTGTTGTATTTGGTTGTTTTGATGTCGATACCGCCTTTAGGAATCGGTACCGTAGGTTTCACGGAGCTTGCGAAAGCCGATTCGGTATAAAGAAGTCCAGGTTCATTCGTTAGCATGAAATCCATGAGTTTCTTGGCGCCTTCCGTGTTTGCGCCGCCTTTGACAATTGCCAGTCCGCCAACTTCATAACCTGCGGCTTCCGGAACGATCGAAATAATCGGGCTGCCCTGATTTTTCATTTTCAACTGGTCGCCAAGAAAGGTGATACCGATGGTGTACTCTCCTTTAGCCGCTTTTTGAATCGGCTCGATCCCTGACTTCGGTCTTTCTTTCAGGTTAGGCAGCAGTTTGGCTACATAGTCCAGCATTTTGTCTTTGCCCCATACTTGAGCAAGAGAAGCAACGGCTGTGTAAGCGGTACCGGAAGTTGCCGGATCCGACATGCCGATTTCGCCTTTAAATTTAGGGTCAAGCAGCTCTTGGAACGTCTGCGGATAAGGCGCGCTAGCGTATTTCTCTTTCCAACGCTGCTCGTTGATGCCAATAGCAATTGGATTCAGGTAAAAACCAGTCCAGGAACCCTCTTTATCTTTCATATTGTCTGGAATATCTTTGGCGTTCGGAGAAATGTAATTCTCCAGTGCGCCGGCTTTTTTCAATACTTCGTGCGAATCCGCCGGACCGCCCATGAGGAAGTCCGCTTGGGGTTTGCCCATTTCATTTTGAACGCGTGTCACGGCTTCACCACTCGGGAGACGAAGAACGTCGTAATCGATTCCGGTCTCTGCTTTGAATTTATCCAGAATCTTACGCGCTTCTTCTTCTTGGAAAATGGAATATACGGTAATTTTACCTTTCGCTTTCCCACCAAAAACACCAGACTTGTAAAGGAAGAATCCTGCGACAAGCACGACAACAATAACGGATAAAATCATAACGGAGCTGTTACTTTTCTTTCTAGCCATTTCATCAACCATCCCCTCGATAGGTTAGGAGGCGTCACTTAACTTGAAATAGGCTTTATGGTTGGTTTCGTCCAGCAAATCGAACACGATGAAGTAAGCGTTATCATAGAGATCAATATGCAGCCAATGCTTCCCGCTCGAAGATTCATCCTTTAGCTGTACAACATAGTGAGCGCTCGGGCGCTCCGCCATGAAGTCAAAATGGCTGAAGTCGATCAACCGGACCGCCGTTCGCATCTGTGCTGTCAGCGCAGTCCGATCCGTCTCGGATAACGCGGCAAGAACGCCGTCCTGCAAGCGAAATACTTGATGCACCGGGTTGGCAATTACGTTGCCGACGGTTTCTGCGGTGAGCGTTTTGTCGATCAGCATGTTTTGCAGTTTGCGGATCTCCGCGCTAGTATCCAGCGAGTTCACCAAGTCACTGCCGAAACGGAAGCCGCTGGTCCCGATTTGAAAAGGCACATCCTCTTGATCCAAGTAGGCCATGGAGCCTGTTAGCAGCAGCCGTGAAGCGTTTGCACGAGTGGGCTGCCCACTGCCGTTTAATAAACGTGTGAACGAAGCTTTCCACGCAATCAACTCTTTGGGATCATCAATCGAGATGGTGCCGATACCGGGGTACGTGACATTCATGCTCATAGGAACGCCGTCGAACATGTCACGGCTGTTCGGGTCCTTCGGGACCGTTCGAACTTCATCGACGCCGATTCGGAATACATAAGCAAAAATGCCGATCAACGTACAACCGATTACGATTTGCAATAAGATGAGACGCAACCATGAAAGCCCTTTCTTCTCCTCTTGCATGTAGATTACTCTCCTTTTATCTCAGAAAAATCATTGATTTGTATCAATTTTGTAACAGACCTTGAGGGCGTATAGGTTCCATTTGGAAGCTCAAAATGACTTCGGTTCCGCTTCCCTCACGGCTGTGCACGGTGATGTCGCCACCTTGCAGCTCCATCAGCTGCTTGCAAAGCAGCAGCCCAAGTCCATGCGAGTGGGCGGATACAGGCCGTTCGGCTTTTTCGGCAGAAGGATGGAATAGCGTGCGAGTTTCCTCTTCGTCCATGCCTTTGCCGTTATCGGTAATACGCACCAGACAACGGTATTCCTGCTGCTCCAACCGTATGTTCAGCTGCGTGCAACCGCTATGCTTGATTGCATTTTCTATGACGTTGAACAAAACCTGCTGTGTACGTTTGGGATCCATGTATACCTCACACGGTACTACTTGTACAGCAGTCGTAATGGCGGATTTATGCAGTGTAGGCTCCAAAATGCGCAAGCTATCTGTCAAGATTGCAGCCAAATCTGTACGTTCAAGCTGCACCCGCCAAGCCTCATCGCCTTTGAGCGACGATTGCAGCAGCTCTTCGACCATTTGCAGCAGTCGCGTGCTTTCCTTGCGGATGTATACATTACAGGTTCGAATATCATCAATACGCTCCATTTTATCAATCAGATCGGAGAAACCGATAATGGAGGTTAGCGGCGTTTTCAACTCGTGTGTGACATTGTCGTAAAATTTTTTCTGCTTGCTCTGCTCATAATGGAGCAGCTCGATATGCTCTTGCAGCGCCTCGGACATTTGATTAAAGTCATCGGCCAGCTCCCGCACCTCGTCCTGGCTGCGTACGGTTATTTTTCGGCTGAAATCGCCTACGGTCACTAGCTTCAAAGCTTGCTGCAAGGCGTGCAGCGGCTGCATGATGAAGAAAGAGAACGAGTAGCTTGCGAGCAATGCGACTAGCAGGCAGCCCAGCGCGACGCCAATAAACCAGGTCCTCATGGCGGACAGGGTTTCTTCGTGTTTATTTAGATCGAGCAGGTAGCGGAACCCGCCGACAATTTTGCCTTCGTAAAGAAAGGGAGAGGCATAGATAAGCATCTTGCTGTTCTCACCTTCCGTAATGACGGTGGCGGTTTGCCCTGCGAGTGCAGCGTCGATATCGCTCCGCTTCACCAGATCTTCCCGGTTTCCGCTATCGCCGATAATGGTGCCCTCCGGATCAAAGAGCTGGACTTGGAAGTTGCTGTTGGCGGCAAGATGTGAGGCGATCAGCGGGGCATACGTCCCGGAAAAAAGCTGCTCGATGCTAATTTTTTTATCGTTTACAATTTTTAACGCCTCGATGCGGTGGAGGTCGTAATATTGGCTAAGCGTCTGGGTATCCCGCTCAATCATACTTTTGCTTAGCGTATAGTTGACGACCACATACATCGCGGCCAGCAGCATGATAATCGTAATGGTGTGCTGAATGAACAGCTTATTGCGCAGCTTCATGGCTTAAACCTCCAGCTTGTAGCCCATGCCGTGAACCGTGGCCAGCACATGATCGTGGGGTTTCATTTTCTCGCGGAGCCGGTTCACCATCATATCGACGGAGCGGGTTTGTCCGTAGTATTCGAACCCCCATACCTGGTCCAAAATGTGCTCCCGCGTGAACACCTTCTTCGGATTTTTGCACAGTAACCAGAGGAAGTCGAACTCTTTGCTGGTTGTTTTGACGAGTTGGCCTGCCACTTTCAAAGACCGCTCATTGCGATCGATCTCTATGACCCCGGCTTGGAGGATATCAACCGCATGTGTTGTGGTATCCGGGGTCATTCGGCGCATAACCGCCCGAATTCGCATGATAAGCTCCCGCGTTTCAAAGGGCTTGGTCAAATAATCATCGGCGCCGAGCTGGAAGCCTAATATTTTGTCGTTCATTTCGTTTTTCGCTGTGAGTACGATAACAGGTATGTCTTTATACGATTGTTGCAGCGTTTTCAAAAGCTCAAAGCCCGACTGATCCGGCAGCATCAGATCCAGCAAGATTAAATCAATCGGCTGCGCAGCGAGCACGTCGAGACCGGAAGCGACGGTACCGGCTACGATAGGGTGGAAACCCTCAACTTCCAGGCTTAATTTGAGCAGCATTTGGATGCTGGAATCGTCTTCAATAATTAATATCGTCATTTGGAAAGTTCCTTTCCGGCAGCATTTTGCATAACGTACGTATGTCTGATTAGGCATCATCTATGTGTATACATTCTACACAACAGACGAGTTATGTAAATACGATTGACTTATATTGCATTTTACAAAAAGCGTTTTCAACCGTATGATGAAAGTGCGATGTAATATTTCTTTCCGTATTAGGGAACTTAATTTGATCTGCAACGTACTACAACAGGTGACAACAAATCAGATCCGACACGATGTGGAGAGAAGGAGTTCTAAACGGAATGAAGCATGATGATAAAAATGGGTGGCGTTCAGACATAGCGCCCTACGAAAGACCGCATATGAAACACAGCCTATGGCAAATTATGAATACGTTAATTCCCTTTTTTGCATTATGGTATTTCGCCTATTTAAGCCTTTCAGTCTCGATTTGGCTTACGCTCGTAATTGACATTATCGCCTCAGGCTTTTTGGTGCGCATCTTTATCATCTTCCACGATTGCTGTCACAAATCATTTTTCAAAAATAAATGGGCGAATGAAATTGTCGGTACGTTGACAGGAATTCTGACATTCGTGCCATATCATCAGTGGCGTTACACGCACTCCATTCATCATGCATCCAGCGGCAATTTGGACCGCAGAGGTGTAGGCGATATTTGGACGTTGACGGTTGATGAATATCAGAAATCCTCATGGAAAAAAAGACTTACCTACCGGCTATACCGCAATCCGCTGATCATGTTCATCATTGGACCGATCTTCATTTTTCTTATAGATTATCGTTTTAACCGCAAGCGTGCGGGAATGAAAGAACGCATGAATACGTATATCACGAATGTTAGCATCGTGGGAAGTTTAGCGTTACTGTGCTGGGCGATTGGCTGGCAGTCTGTGCTCCTTATCCAAGGTCCTATGTTTTTCGTTTCGGGCATGATGGGGATTTGGCTGTTTTATGTACAGCATAACTATGAAGAGACTTATTTTGAAAATGAACCTGAGTGGGATTATGTCAAAGCGGCGATGCATGGCAGTTCTTTTTACAAGCTGCCTAGAGTGCTGCACTGGATCACGGGGAATATCGGGTTCCACCATATTCATCACCTGAGCCCGCGAGTTCCGAACTATTACTTGGAAAAGGTTCATAACAAAAACGCTTTGCTGCGCAACGTGCAGACGATTACGCTGATGACGAGCTTGGAATCGCTCAAGTTCCGCATTTGGTGCGAGGACACGAAAAAATTCATCCGTTTCAAGGATTTGAAGCCTATAAAAGTGAAGAGAGGCCTCGTCAAAACGTTGGAAATGGACTAAATGTTGAAAAGCTGGCGGTTAAAGTGGAAATTTTACTTTGGCTGTTGGCTTTTTTTTGTTGGGTTTGGGATTGGTGAGGGGAGCTAGGGTGATGGACCGTGGCAGCGAGCTCGGCGTTCATAAGTGTGTTGGTCCTCGTTGGATGAAATCCAACGAAAAGGCGATTTGGGGTGCTTTTAGACCCTGTTTGTTGGACTAAATCCAACGGGGTGCTCGATTTGGCGCTGATATGAGGCCATTTTGCGGTGAGTGATTGGGTTTCATCCAATGGAGCGGAGGATATAAGGCGATAAAGCGTGTTTCCATTGGAAATGATCTAATGGATTTGGAGTATCGGGAGAGGAGGGGGAGTTACACTCGAGCCGCCTGCGTCACTCTTCGTTGCACTTTCTACAACGTAGAAGCCGCAAAAAGGGCACAAGCCTTACTCTCATTGCACAAAGTACAATCATTTGGCCTAAAGTCACCCTTAAAGTAGCTAATTTTAGCGATATCGTTGCACAAAGTGCAACGTAGAGTGCTCAGGGGGTGTGTTATCAGCCTTTTCGTTGCACAGAGTGCAATATAGGCTAGATGACTCGAAACGCGAGGTGAAACGCATGGCATCGAACCGTTTATTTGAGGTACAAGGGTGCAGTTGTAGGTGCGAGGTTGAAGTTTCTTCTCAGCTGACGAGCTGCTCTAGTCCCCCATATTGTATTTTGTACAAGGTAGAGCACGCAACAACTACAACCTAAAAAAAACACAAGTCGGTGAAAAGACATTCCATTGTTGCAAGCGCTTTAGCAAGGTACCATAGGGGTATAACATCGACGAAGAAATAGTGAGGGGGGCTAGATGATGGCGGTAGGCGCGCAAGCGGTAGAACAGATGAATAAGCGTGCGCAGACGAAAAAGGGCAAATCCTTTCTGCGAACGTTTTGGAAGTATAGGGCGCTGTATCTGATATCAGTGCCAGGGATTTTATATTTTATTATTTTCAAGTATGTACCGCTGCTAGGTTCAGTTATTGCCTTTCAGGATTACAACATTTTTGACGGCTTCACCGGAAGCAAATGGGTGGGTTTTGAACATTTTACACGGATGTTTGCCCATTATGATTTTATCAAAATTTTGAAAAATACCGTCTTAATCGGGATCTACGATTTAGTGCTTGCATTTCCTGCGCCAATCATCCTGGCTCTCTTGCTTAACGAGCTGCGCGTTGTGCTATACAAGCGCGTTCTCCAGACGGTCGTGTACATGCCTCACTTCCTGTCATGGGTTATCGTGAGCGGGATCGCCATCGGCATTCTTTCCCCTTCAACTGGCGCGGTGAACCATTTCATTGCTTGGCTGGGGTTTGAACCGATTTACTTCTTGGGTGAAGAATCCTGGATCCGCACGGTTCTCATTTCGTCAGGGATTTGGCGGGATTCGGGTTACGGCACGATTATTTATTTGGCAGCGCTTGCGGGAATTAATCCGGATTTGTATGAAGCTTCGGAAGTGGACGGTGCCAATCGGTGGAGACAAACCATTTCAATCACGCTTCCATCACTGCTGCCAACCATTATGATTTTGTTCCTGCTGCACATTGGTAAATTCTTAGATTTCGGCTTCGAGCGCGTGTATGTGTTCTTGAATCCGCTGAATAAAGAAAATGGTGAAATTCTGGATACCTACATTTATACCGCGGGATTATTAGGCCAACAGTTCAGCTATACAACGGCCATCGGTCTTTTCAAAGCAGTAGTAGGTGTCATCTTTATCGTAACTGGTAATGTGCTCAGCAAAAAAACAACGGGTGAAAGCTTGTATTAAGACGGAGGTGAACGCTATATGAATCGCAAGCCGACAGCCGGTTGGCAAGTTTTTAACATATTTAACGTCGTATTTCTAACGCTCCTATCATTGGCGATGCTCCTGCCGTTCTTAAACGTGCTGGCTCAATCGTTCAGTTCATCTCAAGCTATCGTGAATGGCAAGGTTTTGTTCCTGCCGGTGCAATTTACAGCGATCAACTATCAATATGTGTTTAGCGACGCGGCCATCTGGCGTTCTTTCGGAGTAACCGTGTATATTACGGTAGTGGGCACGCTCATCAACTTAATTGCAACAGCTTCACTGGCTTATCCAGTGTCGCGCCCCGAGTATGCCGGACGCAACGCGGTTGTGATTATGGTTCTAATTACGATGGTCTTCACAGCACCATTAATTCCTAACTTTATTTTGATGAAAAACTTGCATCTGACGAACTCGCTTTGGGCTCTTATGATTCCAGGTGCGATCAGCGCCTTTAACTTTTTCGTGATGAGGTCGTTCTTCCTGCAGATCCCTAGCGAATTGATTGACTCCGGCCGGATCGACGGCTGCTCGGAGCTCAGAATGATCTGGAACATCGTGCTTCCTCTATCCAAGCCGGTTATGGCGTCCCTTGGGATTTTCTATGCCGTAGGCCACTGGAATACGTATCAAAGCGCGCTTTACTATATCAACAAACCAGCGTTATGGCCGCTTCAAGTGAAGCTGCGCCAGCTCATTGTATCCGAAGATATCAGTATCGATCCTAACTCATCGCAATTTAGCGGACTGGCTCATATGGATCCGGAGGGGATCAAAATGGCGACGATTATTATCGCGACGATCCCGATTATCCTGATTTACCCGTTCTTGCAGCGTCATTTCGTCAAAGGGATGATGGTAGGCTCCGTCAAATCATAAGGATTCAATTGTGAAATCATGTATGAGATGGCGAGTTTTAACAACATTCTAAAAAAAAGACAATTCGAACTAAAGACAGCCCATATCGACAAATTGTAAACGCTTTTACAATGAGTGTGTGTATTAGGTCATATTTTAGCGAAATGAAAAGAGGGGTAGAAATGAAAAAATGGATTCCCACGACGATGGCCGCAGTTCTCTTGGCCACTACGATGGCAGCTTGCTCTTCCAAGCCAGCAGAACAACCGGCAACCAGTGCAGCAGCTAACGGAGCTAGCGCAAAGCCGGCGGAAAAAACGAAGTTCTCCATCTCCTTGCGTACACTGGCATTCGGGCACGTGGAGAAGTCTCCTGATATCAACCAAGACAAATGGGTAAAGAAACTCGAAGAACTAACAAACTCCGATTTGAATATCGTGCTTGTTCCGCACAAAGAATATGAACAAAAAATGATCCAAATGTTTGCAACCAACGACATTCCTGATGTTGTTCAAGGCAGCGGCGGTGTGAACGGGAAAGAAATGGCGGGTTCCGTGAAAGCAGGCGTATTCATGCCGCTGGACGACTTGCTGAAGCAGTACGGCCCGAACTTGCTGAAAAAAGTGCCGAAAGACGCTTGGGATAACGTAACGTACAACGGTAAAATCTATGCGATTCCAGAGTATTTGTCCAACCCGTCCCGTCGCGCGATCTTCGTTCGTAAGGATTTGCTGGATAAGGCCGGTCTAGGCGTGCCGAAAACGGTCGATGAGTACATGGCTGTACTTCGCAAGTTCAAAGAAATGGGCGTTGAGAACCCTTACATGGGCCGCGAGAACTTTAAATATGCGGATTCGTTCTTCGGAGCTTATGACGTTTATCCATACCTCTCCATGTTTGAGAAGTCCGGCGATCAAATTTTGCCGAAGTTTTTCGATACAGAGAATATGACCAAAGCGCTGCAAACGTACAAAACGATGTTTGACGAAGGCTTAATCAACAAAGAGTTCGCAACCATCAACGCAACGGTATTTAAAAACACAATCCTTGCCGGTAAAGCAGGCATGTGGTCCATGAATGCCAATGAAATGCTGCAATGGGAAACACAGTTGAAAACGACGGTGCCAACGGGCGATATCGAAATCATCGCATCTCCGACAGGACCGGACGGTAAAGGCGGACACTACTTGTATGGACCTGCGCCGCGTGCTTACTTCATCAACAAAAATGTGAAAAATGCTGCGCAAATTATCCAGTTCTACGATTGGATGATGTCTGACGAAGCTGAGAAATTCTTCACATTCGGTATCGAAGGCGACACGTACAAAACAGTAGACGGCAAAATCGACTACAAATCGCCGACAGATTCGGCTGGTGTAGATGAAGAGCGTTACCGCCAATCCTTCTTGTGGTTGGTTCAAGATACAACTTATAATAAAGGCACACTTAGTATGACAGAAGATGGCAAGAAATTAATGAATGTGTACGATACGACTTTGAAAAATGAAGGACGCGATGGTATCAACTTCGAGCCGCGCCTAGAGTCCTTAATGAAAAATCCAGACATTTCACCGCTGTCCGATCAAGCGCCACCTGTTATTCTTTCTCACATGGTCAAAATGGTGTACGGCAAAGAGCCGATCTCCGATTGGCCGAAAGTATTGGAAGAGTGGAAGTCCAAAGGCGGCAATGAAGTGATCAAGGAAGCTACAGAGAAATTCAATAGCAAAGATTCCGGTACGACTGTGTCGATGCCGCGTAAATAAGCTCAAGCAATTGAGCATGACCGACTCCTCACGAGCACACCAGCGCGTGGGGAGCGGGCATTTCAGAAGGGTAAGAAGGGAGCTGCCGCCTCATGTACCGCATCCTCATTGTCGATGACGAACCGATGATACGCAAAGGATTACAAAAGCTAGTCGAACAATCGGAGCTGCCGATCGAAAGCCTGCGAACGGCTGAGAATGGTGTTGTCGCTTTACAGCGGATTCAAGAGGATCGACCTGACTTCCTGTTTACCGATATTCGTATGCCCAAAATGGACGGTTTGGAGCTGTGTGCCCGCGTTGCCGAAATGGATGCGGACATCCAGGTTGTCGTTATTTCCGGGTATAGCGATTTTGAATATGCCCAGAAATGTGTTTCTTATGGTGTCAAAGAGTATTTGCTGAAGCCTGTAAATATCAAAGGGTTTCAAAACGTGTTGGAGAAGCTGATTCGCACCAGGTCCAAAGTTAGCTCCGAATCTTTCGTTGCCGTAACGAAGCTGGAACAATGGGCAAGCCGCATGGAGCATGCGGTCTGGATGCTGCATCAAGCGGAATTAGATAGCTTGCTCGAAGAAATTCATACCGAGCTCAAAGATTATAAACTGAAGCTGAATCGGCTTCTCGATATTTTGGAGGAAATTCATACCCTGCTGCACCAACGTTTGAATGTGCGCGATGTGTATCTCATGCAAGGCGAGCTTGCCCTAACCGGGGCTGTCAGCGAAGAGGAAGCTTGGCTCCGATTCACCGATGCGGTCTACGGCCACTTGGATGAGCTGAGGAATAAGCGGAAAGGGAAGCTGAAAGACCCTGTAGAGGTAGCGAAGCAATACATTGAGACGCACCTCGCAGAGGAAGTTTCCTTGGAGGAAGTAGCTGAATTTATCGGACTTAACCCGTCATATTTTAGCCAATTGTTCAAGCAAAGTACATCGGAGACGTTCGTGCAGTACCGTACACGCAGGCGCATGGAAAAAGCGAAAAAGCTGCTGGAGCAGCCGCAATGGCGCATCACGGATATTTCGGGGGAAGTCGGATACGCTGACCACCCGCATTTTACGAAAACATTCAAGAAGTATGAAGGCTGCCTTCCATCCGAGTATCGCCAGCAAATGGGGATTCGTACATGAGAGGCAAGACGCTGTCACGGCAAATTTTTTCCAACTTTCTCATTGTGATTGTGCTCTCCCTCGTATCGGTTGGTGCTTTCTCCTATGTGCAGTCTTCCAGAGCGCTAGATGGCCAGGTGAAGCAGTACATGGAGCAAATGATCGACAGCGCCAACTATCAGACGGATAGTTATTTGCAGGCTTACGAGCTCCTCAGCAACGCGTTTTCCTCCAACTCGGATGTGCGCGCATTTATGGAAATTAAGCCGGATGATTCGTACGAGTATTATGTTTACAGCGAAAAGATCAAGGAATTTGCACGTATTTCGGTCATTTCCGTTGTGACGTTATATAAACAGTTGAACATGATTTATGCGGTTGGCCAGCATGGGCGCTCAGTCATCTATGAGAACCAGAATTTGCTGAACTTCGACCCCGTACTGGTGAAAGAAAAGTATGATTATTTGATGAAAATGACGCCGGTTGACGGCAAAATCTCGCTGCTGAATATGAGCATTCGCGAGGTGGATCAGGGCTCTGTTGTGACGATGGCACGTAAAGTGAGAGGACCTTCTTACGGGGATGCCAATCGCGGGGTCGTTGCCATCGAGATCAAGCTGGATGAGCTGGCAAAGACGTGGGATCGGGTGAGTCTGGGGAAAAAAGGTTTCTTTTTCATCATAGACGATGCCGGGAACTACATTTACCCTCGTTCCATGAGCGAGCGCAAGCCGCAGGACGATTTGGCTTCGCATGTGCTGGCAAGCGGCAACCAGACCTTCATTTACAAGTATGACGGTGAGGAGCGCATGTTTGTGTCGCGCAAATCGGGTTACTCCGATTGGAATCTGGTTGCTTCCATGCCGGTTGACGAGCTGCGGCGACCAGCGAATACGATTCGAACGACAACGATCAGCGTAGGTTTGATTACCCTGGCCATTGCGTTGTGGCTGGCAACCCGTTTCGGGCGTTCGATTATTGCGCCGATTCGTTGGTTGAAAGACAGTATGAGAGAAACGGAAAAGGGAAATTGGCAGTACATCGATGAATCCGGCCGTACGGACGAGATCGGCGGACTTATTCACAGCTACAACCTGATGGTGACGCGCCTTTCCGATATGATTGAGCGGGTCTACGAGGCGGAGCTGGAACAGCAGA
Organism: Paenibacillus sp. P36; assembly: GCF_045866505.1. Taxonomy (NCBI): domain Bacteria; kingdom Bacillati; phylum Bacillota; class Bacilli; order Caryophanales; family Paenibacillaceae; genus Paenibacillus; species Paenibacillus sp. P36. Next base: position 8,602,789 of record NZ_AP038372.1, on the reverse strand, counting down.
AAAATGCCTTGGAGCTAGGGGAGACGAAGCTGGAGCGGCAGCGGGCGGAATACCAGTCGCTGCAGCTGCAAATTAATCCTCACTTTTTATATAACACGCTCGAAACGATTAACTGTTATGCCATTGTTCAGGATTCAACGGAAATCACCGAAATGGTGGAGGCCATGGCGTTCATGCTCCGTTATTCCGTTCAGACCAATTTGGAAGAAATTACTGTGGCCAATGAGTTGAACCATGTTCGCAATTACATGATTGTTTTGCAGCATCGGACGGGCAAAGAGTTCGAAATTGACGTGGCGATCCCGCCATATCTGCTGCTGGAGAAAATGGTTCGGTTGACGCTGCAGCCATTGATTGAAAATATTTTTCAGCATGCTTTTCCGGACGGCGTGGAGCCGCATCACTTTATCCGTATTAATGCCAAGAAGGAAAACGGCTTGTTCCAAGTTTTTGTGGAGGACAATGGCATCGGCATGAAGCCGGAGCGGCTTGAGGAACTGCGGAAGAAGCTGGAGCAGAATCGATTGGCGGAGCCGGAAGAAAACGGCTCGCCTCGGCGAGGCGGCATTGGCCTTATGAACGTGCATCGGCGCATACAGATGGTTTTCGGCGAGGCTTACGGGCTGTCTGTCGACAGCGAGTGGGGACGCGGTTCGTGCCTGACGATGACGATGCCGGAGACGGCACGGCCGAAGATGCGGAGCTGATGGAAGCGGGCCAATCCCGCCACGTCGCCTCACCTCTGCTCATCTACGGGCAAGGTGGGAGATGGCGGGCTGGGCTGTGGCGGGGCGGAGGAGGAACGCCTGGGGAACGCTTGAGTCACGCTGCCAATCCTGCCACGCCCCTTCACCTCTGACCATCGACGCTAACGGACTCAGATGACCTTAATTGGGTCAAAAGTCTACCACCAACAATTTTAACGGACACAGTAGTCCTTATTTGCTGGATGTGATGGCATTTCTATGCTCTGAAGTGGGAATAGAGTCTCTCATGTCCGTTAGCCTTTAAAAAGGAAGCAAATAGACTCGTTTAACGTTCCTAGAGTCCGTTACACTCATCGGGACGGCTAGTCGTCAAGGCGAACGATCAAAATTTTCGTTGGTAAACGGGGAATAGAAGTCGCTAGAGACTCTTATTTTCCCATTCATATATATCTTAAACAAAACATGGGAGGAATTCATATGAACATCAACTTAACGGGGAAAATTGCACTGGTAACAGGATCAAACGCGGGGATCGGACGCGCCATCGCATTGGCTTTGGCTAGCAACGGAGCAAAAGTTGGCGTGAACTGCCTGAATAACGTAGCACAAGGGCAAGAAGTTGTCGCAGCGATTCAAGCGGCGGGCGGCGAAGCTGTGTTAGTGCAAGCCGATGTGACGAATATCGAGCAGATCGATAGACTCGTAAGTGAAGTGGAGCAAGCGCTAGGTGGCACCATTGATATTTTAGTCAACAATGCAGGCCATTTGGTACAGCGTGTGCCGAATTCCGAAATGTTTGAAGAGATGTACGACCGCATTATGGACGTTAATTTGAAAAGCACCGTGTTCATGTGCAAAAGAGTGCTTGCCGGCATGAAAGCCAAAGGCTACGGCCGTATCGTCAACATGACATCTGTTGCTGCGCATAACGGCGGTGGACCGGGTTCGAGCGTGTATGCAGCAAGCAAAGCAGCCGTACTTACGTACTCCAAAGGCTTGGCGAAAGAAGTCGCAGCTAGCGGCATTACTGTGAATAACGTATCTCCTGGCTTTATTGGGAACACGATGTTCCACGCGACGTTTACAACGGACGCAGCTCGTACTGCGACCATTAACGGCATTCCGCTTGGACGTGAAGGAGCACCTGATGATGTAGCTGGCGCCGTGCTTTACCTTGCTTCTGATTTGGCTTCTTATGTAACAGGTGAAACGATTGAAATCAACGGCGGGATGATGATGCGATGAGTACCGCGCTTAGATCGGACCGTATAGCCCATATCTTAAAAGAGGAAATCGACAAGCTGCAGCAAGCCGGCAGCCTGTTGATTCCCAAAGAACCTGGTGGCTGGTGGCACCAGTATGTTTGTCCACATCATCACACCGAACTGGTGTTCGATGATGGGCAAGTCGATGCAGCCGAGTTCGCGTGTCCGCACGGCTGCAGCATTGAAGGCGAAGCCTACCGCGGCGCTTGGCTCGTGTTTAAACATCAGTCGCTGGCACGCGTTGCGTTGCAGGCAGCGGCTGTCTATGCAGCACTTGGCGAGGCTTCCTACGCCCAGCTTAGCAAAAGACTGCTCGTCGAATACGCCGAGCAGTTCCCGCTCTACCCCGTGCATCCGGAAGCGCAAAGCTGGATGCTGAAAGGGCGCGCGTTCCATCAAGCGCTCACGGAGGCGATCTGGTCCACAACCCTGATTCGCGCTTACTTGTTATTGCGCGATAAAGGCGTTGTGTTCGACGGGAAGGAGCAGGCGGCTATCGACGTCTTCTTGGGGTTGCTTGCCGGGAGTATGGAAGAATACCGGCACATTCTTATTCATGAGCGGAACAATGCGGAGAACAATTACACCGCTTGGCTGAACGCGTCATTGTCTTGCGTTTACGCGGCGCGCGGCGAACAAGCGGCGCTGGAGGCGCTGATTGAAGGCCAAGGCGGCTTCAAGCATCATCTCTCGATCGGCGTGAAACCCGATCAGTTCGAATTCGAAGGAAGCACGTATTACCACGTATTCGTGCTTCGGGCGTACTTGATCGCTGCCGAGATGGCGCAGCGTTTCGGTATTGACCTCTACGGCGTCACAGGCGCAGAGGGCCAATCCATGCGCGGCATGCTGGAGGCGCTCGCCGAGCTGGCCGACGACCAAGGCGCGCTGCCTGCCCTGCATGACGGGCCGCTCGCGCGTGCTCCCTATGCCCGCGAAATCGCTGAGATCGCGGAGCAGGGGCTCGCGATCTACGGCATTTCCGGCCTCGCGCCGGTCTTGCGCGAAGCGTACCGGCAGCTGGGCGCTGCCGGCGGCGAGCAGCTGGAGGCGCTGATCTATGGCACAGACGAGCGCCCGCAGGCTCCTACGGCTCCACGGGCTTCAAGGCTCTGGCCGGATGCCGGATTCGTCATCGGCCGTGTGGCGGGGAACCCGCTGTCATTCCTCGCCGATTTCGGCGAGCATGGCGGTTCCCACGGCCACTACGACAAGCTGCATTTGACGTTGATGCATCCTGCGCAAACGCTTACTCCCGATTTTGGCATGGTGCCTTACGGCTCGCATATGCGGAAATCGTGGTTTGCCGAAACGTCCAGCCACAATACGGTGGCTCTGGACGGCATGTCCCAAGCGCCGCATGAAGGGCGCTGCGTTCGCTATGAGGCGTCTAGTGACGGAAAGTCCGTCTACGCCTGGCTGCAATCCACCGAAGCCTACGAAGGCTGCACGATGAATCGCCACCTGCTACTTACTGACGAGTGGCTGCTGGATTGGTTCCAGGTGGAGCTTGCCGAAGGGGCGCGAAGCATGGAATGGTGGATGCACCCGGCCGTTCAGCCTCTAACAGGAACGCTTGAAGAACGGGACGAGGTGTACACACTTCGGATTCAAGAGAAAGATGCTTCCGAGTTAACGGAACAGAAGCACCCGATCATTGGCGGACTGGTGCCGGATGCAGGCCAAGTGCAGTTGTCTTATTCGCTAGGTGAGAACACCACCGTGTTCCACACGGCATTAACAGAGCAAGGCGATGAAGTGCTGGCGGTACATACGCCAGGGGATTCTATCGACCCGAGTCAACCGTTGACAGCGGTCCTGCACCGTCGTAATGACCGTAGAGCTGATTTCATCCACGTGTATCGGGCAGATAGCAGCGCCTCAATTACCCGTGTTTCCAAGCAGGAAATTGAGATTGCCGTACCCGGTCAACCGAAAGGCACATCACGTATTCAAATTACGGAAGATAAAGGTTTAATTTTCAGATAGAAGAAGGGAGCATCGTGATGACAACCCTGTCGCCATTATACGAACCGCAGAGCGGCGTATTAACCGTACAATACGAACCGAATGAGCAAACTAAACTGTTGGAGAACCCGCCACGCTTCACGTGGATTCCGGCCCAACTGGAGAATGACCGTTACGTGCTGCAAATTTCGCAGTCGGACGTATTTTCCGAGGCTGACACGCAAACGATCAAGCCGATTCCCTATAATTTATATACACCGGATGATGCCTTTGAGGCAGGAACTTACTACTGGCGCTACGCTTTGCTCGGGGAGAAAGACGAACAAACCGCTTGGAGTAAGGTGAGACGCTTTGAAGTCCCGGCGGACTTACCGGAAACTCCGCTGCCTAGTCGGGATCACCGTTATGCCGAAGCCTCTTTGCAGCACCCTCGGCTATGGCTCCAGTCCACTGAGGTTGAAGCTTTCCGAAGCGAGTTGGAAGCTGATCCGACTTACTGCGGGTTCGATGTCTTTTATGAAAAGTCTGTGAAACCGTGGATGGATCGCGAACTCATCGCTGAGCCGCAGCCTTATCCGGGCAACAAACGTGTTGCCAAGCTGTGGCGTCAAATGTACATGGACACGCAAGAAGTCTTGTATGCGATCCGCCATTTGGCGGTAGCCGGAACGATTTTGGCTGACGAAGAGATGCTGGACCGCGCCAAAACGTGGCTGCTGCACGTCTGCAATTGGGATGTCAACGGCACAACAAGCCGCGATTACAACGATGAGGCCTCTTTCCGCATGACTGGAGCGATTGCATGGGGCTACGACTGGCTGCATGGGCGGTTAACGGAGCTTGAGCGGAAGCTTGTGCGAGAGGTTTTGCTTGCACGTGCCCGGCAGATTGCTACACATGTGATAGACCACTCCAAAATTCATCACGTGCCATTTGATAGCCACGCCGTTCGTTCGCTTTCCAGCGTGCTGGTCCCGAGCTGCATAGCCTTGTTAGAGGAAGAGCCGGAAGCGCGCGAATGGCTGGATTATACCCTTGAATACTATGCATGCATCTATTCCCCTTGGGGCGGACCGGATGGAGGCTGGGCGGAAGGTCCGATGTATTGGACGACCGGGATGGCTTTTGTTACGGAAGCGATGAACTTGCTGAAAAAATATACAGGTATTAACTTTTATAAACGGCCATTTTTTACGAAAACGGGCGATTTCCCATTGTACGCTTTCAGTCCGGATACGCTTCGCGCAAGCTTTGGCGATCAATCCACGCTGGGGGATCCTGTTAGCCTGAAAACAGGTTTCAACATTCGCCAATTCGCCGGTGTGACCGGGAACGGCCTGTATCAGTGGTATTTTGAGCGGGTACGTGAGACGGATACCGATTCTGAAATGAAGTTTTACAACTACGGCTGGTGGGACTTCCGCTTTGACGAAATGGTTTTCCGTCACGACTATCCGCAAGTGGAAGCCATTGTGCCAACGGATGCGAATATCGAGCAGGTAAAATGGTTCCGCGACATCGGTTGGGTCGCTTTTCACTCGAATATGGCGGATCCTGAGCGCCACATTATGCTGCTTACGAAGAGCAGCAAATATGGCTCCGTCAGCCATAGCCATGGCGACCAAAACGGGTTCCTGCTGCACGCCTATGGTGAACCGCTTGCGATTGAGAGCGGCTACTACGTGGCGTTCAGCTCCACGATGCACATGAACTGGCGCAGGCAGACGCGTTCGACGAATAATATTTTGATCGATGGCCTTGGTCAATACGCGGAGAAGAACAAAGTGCTGAACATGGCGGCGAACGGGTTCGTTGAAGTGGCTGAGCAGCGCAAAGGCTACGGCTACTCCCGCAGCAATGCCACAGCAGCGTATAAGGAGTACGTTCCTTATCTGGAACGGTACGTACGCGAGCTGTACTTCTTTGGGACCTATGTTGTCGTCGTGGATCACATCGATCTGTCACAGACGGGCACCGTGGATTGGCTGTTCCAGACGCTATACGAAATGAAGCTGAACGGGCAGACCTTCAAAGTCCAAGGCCGCAAAGCCGATATGGACGGTCGCTTCGTCTATTGCTCTTCCGGCGAGCTGGAGCTTACGCAGCATGAGGGCTTCGCGGATGTGGACATGAGCGAGATCGAAGGCTTGCCGCTGCATTGGCATCTCAAGGCAACGACGAAGCCGGCGCGCAGCCATCGAATCGCTACGCTCCTGGTGCCGATTAAGCATGGCGAGCCGAAGTATGTGTCCTATTTCATGGACGATCAAGGGTTTGACACGCATATTTACTTCACGGAAGATGGCGTCACTCATCGTGTTGAGGTGCCTAAGGCTTATTAGTCTATTTATTAGAACGACTCTCCCTTGCCAATTTGGTGGGAGGGTCGTTTTTTATTTTCACGGCATGTGCTGAGTTGAGTTGTTAGAAAATAAAGGGAAAATCTACCGTTATTTGAGCGTTACTGAGGCGTGAATATGGATTAACTGGAAAAACTCCAACTAAACTGCTAGGTTTCTATGCTTTACAGGGCAATTATATGAATTTAGCCTGAGAAACTCCATTTATTTAAGATAAAACCTCGAAGCTAGCTGGATTAGCGGTAGTTTTTCCAGTTAGTTGTTCGTGCAAGCACCCCAAAAATTGCGATATCAAACCACATCTTACCGCCTCTGTACGTCACTACAATCAACAATAAGGGGTATCCTACTGAATACCGGGGCTATGGCAAGCCTTGCTCAACGTTCAAAGCTCTTCATGCCTTAACAGTACTTTCATGCTCCTGATTGCCCTGCACATCTTAACAGTACTTTCACGCTCTTTGACAGTCACATCTTTCAACGCTTTCAAGCTCTTTTCAACGCTTTTCAAGCTCTTTTCAAACGCTTCTCAAACACTTTCCAAGCTCAACTTAAAGCTCTTCAAACCCTATCGCCGGTCTTTCGCATGCCCATGAAAGGATACATTCAGGTACATAAACCTATAAAAAGTAAACATGAATCCTAAAGTTCACACATTGTAAGGGTTGCCAATTTCGAGCGATAATAGGGTCATCAAGTTCACCAAACAAACGAGGGGGATTCACATTGATTAAAAAATATAAGGGTCTTCAATTAACAGCAGCAGGCTTACTGGCTATCTCCTTAACAGCATGTGGCGCAGGCGGCAGCACAACGACACCGGCACCGGGCGCAAGCGCATCAGCAGCTCCTAGCGGCGGAAGCACGACGAAAGAAAACGTAACAATCACGTTCCAAAACATATATCCCGATCCAACGGATCCGAAAAACGGTATGTTGAAAAAGATCGTGAATGACTACCAAACGAAAAACCCGAACATCAAAATCGAACTTGATTCCCTGAACACGGACCAACAAAAGCTGAAGCTCAAAACACAAGCAGCTTCCAAAGAAGTTCCGGATATCACCATCGTGAATCCAGCCGCTCAAATGAAACCTTTCGTAGATGCAGGATTGTTCGCCCCGCTTAACGACATGGTTGATCAAAACGGCCTGAAAGGCACGTTCCAAGAGGGCATCTTGAACTGGTACACATTCAACAACAACATCTATGCATTGCCGGATGGTAACAACATCGGTCTCGTTTACTACAACAAAGACTTGTTCAAACAAGCTGGCGTAGAAGTACCGAAAACATTCGAAGACATGGTAGCAGCTGTAAAAACACTGAAAGGCAAAGGCATTCAGCCAATGGCGATCGGTGAAAAAGATTCCTGGACCGGTTCCTTCTTGTTCATGAACGTGCTGCTTCGCACAAATGGCGGCCCTGGCTTCCTGCAAGCTGTTGTTGATGGCAAGAAAACATTCGCAGACCCGGCATTCACGGATGCTGTAAGCAGCTTCCAAGACCTGATTCAAGCTGGCGCATTCCAAGAAGGCGCAACTTCTTTTGACTACAACGCAGGTGAAAACTTGTTCAAAACAGGTAAAGCCGCTATGTACTACATGGGTTCATGGGCAACAGGCGGTATCGAGACTTCTTCCGTTAACGGTAAAGTCGGTGTATTCAAATTCCCAACGGTTAAAGGCAAAGGTAACCCTGACGAGTTCATGCTTGCACCAGGAAGCGCGTTCGCAGTTTCTGCTAACAGCAAACACTTGAAAGAAACGAAAGATTTCTTGAACTACTTCATGTTGAACTTCCCGAAAGAAGCATTCGCGGTTAAAGGCGCGGTAGGTATCGCTCAAAAAGTTGATGGTGACTTCAAAGCAGCTGGATACTCCGATATGGCGATGGAAGTCCTGGATATGTTCAAACAAGTTAAAGGCGGCGACCTTGCGTTCGATAACACAATGAACCCAGGAACAGCACAAGGCCACTTGGCAAGCATCCAAAACCTTTTCGTTCAGAAGAAAGATCCTGCTGAAGTTGGCAAAGAGCACCAAACAGCTTACGATACGAACAAAAAGTAAATAAATAATCATTTAGCAGCCAAATCGGAATTTATCCTAAGCGCCGCAGGGTGTAGAGGGTGAATTCCGATTGGTATATCTCATGAAGGAGGCGAGCCAAGTGAATGTGTTAAGAGTCTCCAAGTGGACGATTGCCATGTTTGTACTGCCATGTTTGTTGATTTATGTCTGTCTCGTTTTTGTACCGATTCTAGTATCGTTATATAGTGGATTGCTGGATTGGAACGGGATCAGCGGTGCAAAATTCGTTGGTTTGGATAATTTCCGTAACTTATTGTTTCATGATCCTGTGTTTTGGCCGTCTGTGAAACGGACTTTAATGTTTGCTGTATTTTCAATGGTTGAGATTCCAATTGCCTTAGGTGTAGCCGTTCTCTTGAACCGATTCATCAAAAAGCCGAATTTTCTAGTTTCTGCTTACTTCTTACCGGTTATTTTGTCCGTTGTTATCGTCGGACAGCTCTGGAAAACCATTTATAACCCTGCCGCAATGGGCGGTATGCTCAATCAAGTATTGGACATGTTGAATCTGCATAGCTGGTCGAGATCCTGGTTAACGGATCCAAAGATTGCTATGTACTCTCTGTATTTCGTGGCCCTGTGGCAGTACCTGGGGTACCACACTTTGATCCAGTTCACCGGCATTCAGAACATTCCTGCTGATATTTATGAAGCAGCGCGAATTGACGGAGCGGAAGGCCTTAAAGCTGACTGGTATATCACTTTCCCTATGAATATTCCGATTTTCAAAATATCGATCGTTCTTGCCTTTATCGGCTCCTTACAAGCGTTTGACATGGTCATGGTTATGACCGGCGGCGGCCCTGCGCACGCGACAGACGTCATTTCTACACATATGTACAACATGTCCTTCCTATCCATGAAGTATGGATATGGTAGTGCGATCGCTGCATTCTTGGTTGTCTTATGTTTGATTGCAACTGTAATTATCAATGGTATCTTTAATAAACTAGAGAGAAGATTTACTTAAGGAAGGGGAGTGTCACCATGCAAGATGTCAGGAAAGCAGCGGTTGCTGCACCTGCAATGACTCGGAGACGCAAAAGCTTCTCTATCCTGAAAGTTTTGGTCATTGCACTCTTGTCGTTGCTCGTAGTTACACAAGTGTATCCACTGCTTTGGTTGTTTATTTATTCGTTAAAAACGAATGAGGAAATCTTGTCGGGGCGGTTTTTCGCCCTCCCGCAAGTGCTTCAATGGAAGAACTTTTCCTCGGCTGTAGAGGCGGGGCATTACTTCCAGTATTTGAAAAACAGTCTTTTCGTCACATCGGTTACAATGGTCTGCGTTATCTTGCTTAGTTCCTTGGTTTCCTTCGCGATTACAAGGTTCAAGTGGAAATATGGCCAAGTCGTCATGATCATCTTCCTGATCGGGATGATGGTTCCGATGCAAGCAACATTGCTGCCGCTGATGATTATTTTCAAAAACTTGAATGCTTTGAACACGCATCTATCCATCATTTTGCCTTATATCGCGTTTCAGACGCCGATTGCGGTCTTTATCCTCAGCGGTTTCATGAAATCCATTCCGGCTGAGATTGAAGAATCTGCTGTCGTAGACGGCGCGGGGGTTTTCCGAATCTTTGGAAGCATTATTCTTCCGATTTCGATTCCTCCAATGATGACAGTATGTATCTTGACGTTCATCAATATTTGGAACGAATACATTCTTGCGGCGACATTCATTTCGTCCGAGCGGCTCAAAACGCTGCCTTTCGGGGTGAACAGCTTCGTGAGTCAATATTCGGTTAATTACGGGGCTATCGGGGCGTTTCTCGTGTTAGGTGCGCTGCCGGTCATTATCATTTATTTCTTATTAGCCGATAAAATTACAAAAGGTATGGTAGCGGGAGCGGTGAAGGGTTAACTTCACCCCTCTCTTTTTGCCGTTTAGGAAACAGCCTGTGATATGATAACCTGTAACGACTAACGAAAGGGGACCGATTTCGAAGTGACACGGGGCCTTCATTCTATTCATAGCCGGCTGTTTTTGCTTTTTATTTCCTGCATGCTGATCCTCTTAACCTTGGTAAGCGTGCTCTATTACAAGAAAACAACGGACATTATTCATAGCAAAATCAGTGATTTGGCGGAGAAAAATATTTCCCAAACAGTGGGCCTGTTTGAATTGCTGCTGCAGGGTTATGACAGCATTACGAAATCGCTCAACAGCAATTATGAGATGCTCAGGTTAATCCATGATCGTGATACAAGCAAAGATGAAGCGGTTAACATTATTAATGAGCGCACCATTACGAATATCATGGGAGCAGCCTACTACTCCAGAGATGACATTTTCGGAATTCATATCATTACGAATGCGGGCAAAAACTATAACTATGAACGCGGCTTTGACAGTGTGATTAATGCGGACTATGCCAGTACGGCCTGGTATCATAAGCTGCAGGATTCCTCCGGTGAAATGGTTTGGCTGGGTCTATCCAAAGGCTCGATCATCAACCGGTTTCAGCAAGACTCCGTTTTCGTATTTGGACGCAAATTGTACGATTTAACCGATCATCGCTTGATTGGCGTTCTGGTGATTGAAACGAACCCGCAGCCGATTCTGGCGGCGCTTTCGAACGTGAGGATTTCCCCGAACAGCCAGGTTTATATCGTCGATAAGGAAGATCATATGATTGCCTCTACCGCGGGGGAGAAGGACATTCCGCCTTCTTTCGGAGGCCTGCCGCGCCCGCAAAACAATGAGATCGTCGTGGACGACCGAACAGACCAACTGATTGTTTCGGCCAAAGCGAAGATGTCTGATTGGACTGTCTTCGGTTTAACTCCCAAAGGCGATATTAACTCTGAGGTTGTGAAAACGAGAGAGTACCTGTACCTCGTGATTCTAGCGGTAGTGTTCCTGTCCTTGGTGCTTGCGAGTATTATTTCCCAGAACATTTCCTCGCCGCTTAAGCTGCTGATTCGGGAGATGAAGCAGGTGGAGATGGGGAATTTCAAAGGGTCAGTAACGGTCAAATCGTTCGAAGAAATCAACTCGCTCGTATCTTCCTTTAACCGAATGGTGAATCGGATGGATGAGCTGATTGAACGCATCACGCTCGCCACCGTGAGTGAGAAGAATGCGGAGCTGCAGGCGCTGCAATCTCAAGTTAATCCGCATTTTCTCTATAATACGCTCGATATGATTTATTGGATGTTAGACGAGCGGGAGAACGACCGTTTAGGTAAAGTGATTTTAGCTTTGTCCCATATGTTTCGTTACAGCAGCGACTGGCAGGAGGCCTCGAAAACAACCCTTCGCCAAGAGCTGGATCAAATGCGGCATTATATGACGATCATTGAGAGCCGCTTAGAAGGCAGGGTCAGCACTGTTTTGGACATTGCGCCGGAATGTCTGGATGTGGTCCTTCCGAAAATGACGCTTCAGCCAATCATTGAGAATGCGGTCAAATACGGGCTGGAACCACTTGATCGGCCTGGCGTGCTGCGGGTCTACACGGAGATCAGCGAGCATGAGCTGCGGATTGTGATTGAGGATAACGGTGTCGGCATCGAAGAGAGTGCCCTCCAGAACATGCAGGAGCAGCTCATCAAGGACGCAGCGGATATTGACGGGGCTATGGCATCCCTGCAATCTCCGCAGACACCCAATGCATCCGGCCAAACGAGACGAGGCATTGGCATTACCAACGTGCATCGCCGGATCGTTCTTATGTTCGGAGATATTTATGGACTTCGCATTCATAGCAAGCAAGGAGAAGGAACGACCGTCGTCATTGCGATGCCGCTTCCTCGGAAAGGAGAGTAAAACCATGGACATTCTCATCGTAGATGATGAAACGGTGATTCGGGAGGGCATCCAGCGTACGCTGCTCAACCGCTTTCCCGAGCATCAGGTTCATCTCGCGGCGAACGCTGAGCAAGCGATTGCTTTGCTGCGGAGCCATCGCATTCAAATCGTCCTCACCGACATTCTCATGCCGGGAATGACAGGGCTGGAGCTCATGAATATGTCCCGGAGCCGGCATCCGAATGTGAAATGGGTGGTGATATCCGCCTATTCCGAATTTTCGTATGCGCAGGAGGCTGTGCGGCTCGGAGCCAAGGATTATTTGCTGAAGCCGATCGGCAAAGAGGTGCTCAGCGAGATGATCCGGAAGCTTGGCGAGGAAATCGCTCACGAAATTGAGCTGAACGAGGAGTCTGAGCTCCTGAAGGCGAACCGCAAATATTTGCAGGAAGCTGTCTTTCAGCGCTTTGCGCAAGGGCTGGATACCGGGCGCATCGATATGAAGCCCTTCATGGAGCAGCACCCGCATTTCCATCTCATTATGGTGAAAATGGAGAGCGATAAGGCCGTTTTCCTCGAAAATTTCATTATCGAGAACGTCCTCCAAGAACTGATCGAACGCTACGGCAAAGGTTTCGTAACGGTCCACGACAGCAAAAGCCTGCTCGGCATCGTCACATTCCCGGACGCAGCGCTCTTGACCACACTCGTGGATGAGCTGCGCAGCCACCTCGTGAAGTATTTGAAGGTGCCCTTTCAGATTATGAGCTCCGAACAGATCAACCGCTTCGAGGCGGTGCCAGCCGAAGTACAGCGCATGCGTCAAGCTTCGACGACGCAGGTCTACGAGCATCATGCGAGCGGCAGCGACCGCTCGGTCGATGTGGCTTTGCAATATATTCGCACGCATTATCATGACGACCTGTCGCTGGAGAAGGTCGCAGCGATCGTTTACTTGAATCCGGTTTATTTCAGTCAATTATTCAAACAGAAGATCGGCCAGGGATTCAAGGAATATGTCACGCATCTTCGTCTGGAACAGGCGAAGCAGCTGCTTTTGAACCCTAAGCTGAAATTGGCGGACGTCGCTGATCGGATCGGTTATCAGGACATGCGTCATTTCTCCCAGGTGTTTCGCAAGAAATACGGTGTGACCCCCTCCGAGTACCGAAATGAGCAGACACCGAACTCGGTGTGAGTGTTGTCAAGAGGTAGGGACTCAGCCAACTTTAAGCAAATTCTAATAAAAGCGCTTAAAGCTAGGCGCCGCTTGGATATCCCAAAGGACTGGTAAATACCGGTCCTTTTATGTGTGTTATGGTGGACCCAGGGCCAAACAAGCCCATCACCATGATCCATGAAGGAGGATATCCCATCATGTTACTAGTGAAAAAGAGCCGCCTTAGCAAATCATTCGTGGGAATCGGCCTGGCGCTTTCCTTATTAACGTCCGGAACCATGTTATTCGGACCTCAGTCAGCTTTCGCTGCTGCGAGTGATTCTTCAGCCACTGCAGCCTATAGTGCCACAAGCACGAGTACAAGCAAAGCAAGCGGTGTTGTACGCACGGCACGATCCTATATCGGTAAAGTGCGTTACAAATTTGGCGTCAGAGACACGTCGCGTTTGATTCTGGATTGTTCCTCTTTTACACAGCTGGTCTTCAAGAAGAACGGGATCACGATCCCATGGAGTTCGGCAGATCAAGCGAAGTTGGGGACAGCCGTTAAGAAGAAAGCGAACCTGCGCGAAGGCGATCTCGTCTTCTTCAGTACGTCCAAGCCCGGCAGGATTAATCATGTGGGCATCTATGTCGGTAATGGCAAGTTCGTGAGCAACACGGCGAGCTCCGGCGTCGTCATGCTGGATATGAATGATAGCTACTGGAAAAATCGGTTTATCACAGGCCGTCGGTTGTAATTGACCGATGGCTCCCTTTAGTGTTATATAAAAGAAAACCTACATAAGGGAGCAGGGAAACGAGAATGACTTTGAAAAATGCTTTTGACGATGTGAAAAAGTTTCACCAGACCTTTGAGCACCCGGTAGGCACGACGCCGCAGCGCTTGTCGGAGAGCCGCAAGGCAGCTCGCTTGGCTTGGATGCAGGAAGAGCTGGACGAGTTCAAAGAGGCGGCGACACTGGAAGATGAAGTGGATGCCATGATTGATGAGTTGTACTTCGTGTTGGGTACCTTAGTTGAGATGGGTGTCGAGCCAGGGCCGATTTTTGACATCGTGCATCACGCCAACATGTCCAAAGTGTGGTCGGACGGTCTAGTCCATAAGAACGAATTTGGCAAAACCATTAAGCCTCCCGACTGGCAGGACCCTTTCGACAAAATTAGAGCAGAAATTCGCAGGCAGATGGACGATAAATAAGTTTTCAGTGGAGGAGGAAGAGGCATGTTATTTCATACCAGGCTGAAAGAGCTGAGACAACAGCAAAATCTAACGCTGCGCAAACTTGGCGAGAAAGCGGGCGTCAGTTATTCCATCCTGAATGCCATCGAAAATGGTCGAATACAACCGTCGAATGATGTCGTAATTGCACTAACAATTGCCTTGAAAATAGAGGATAAAGAGGAACTCTTATCCTTAGTAAGAAATGCCTCTGAAGGGTAATTGCATTAGCCAAATATGTGTGGTACAGTATTAATAGTCTTTGGGGTAAAACCTGAATTGCTTATTGCAAAGGGTTATCATTTTAGTCTGTGAAACCTTTTCCAATGTGTAATTTTTTTGTTCGAAACAAGAAAAAAGACATGTTAATTAAAACTTTGGAGGTATTACCCATGGCAGTAGGAACAGTTAAATGGTTTAACGCAGAAAAAGGATTTGGCTTTATCGAAGTAGAAGGCGGCAACGATGTATTCGTACACTTCTCCGCAATTCAAGGCGAAGGCTTCAAAACTTTAGACGAAGGTCAACAAGTTGAGTTCAACGTTGTTCAAGGCAACCGCGGACCACAAGCTGAGAACGTTGTAAAGCTGTAAGCTTTTGCTTGCATAGATAGCAGTTCGGAGAACAACTCTTAACATTATGTTAAGAGTTGTTTTTTTTGCCGTTGGGAACTGCGGGGCGCTATTTTCATGAAAAATGGCGTTTTTCACCCGGGAGGGAACTGGGTTCCGCTATTTTGCAATTTCACCTGAAAACAGGCATCCGCAGGTCATTGGCCCGCCTCACAGATGCTGACCGTACGAGGCATTTTGCGATGCGCTCCGAGGCCTGAAGAGGGTTTGTCCGCTACTGTGTAATAAACAGAACAGAGACGTGCTCAGACGCCTCTCAGGAGGCGCCCGTGCCATGCAAAAGGGCTGCCCCTCGAGTAGATGATCTACTTCAGGGCAGCCCTTCTTGGTGTTTATCTATCTATGGGAATTTATTGATACTCTTTCGCCTTTTTCACTAGCTCGTCATAAGCAGCTTCCGGGGTAACTTTGCCGAACATGACTTTCTCGCCGATCGTTTTGAAATCCTTCGCTGTGTAGTTGCTCCAGCCTTTAGCCCCGGCATTGAAAGGTTGAGCGTCAGGAGCTACGTTTTTAATAAGCTCAATTTGCATTTTATCCGCAGGGGTGAGTTTCGGTGTTAAATACTCGAGCATTTTCTTGGAAACCGGCACGCCCCGTGTTGTGGTTAGGATATCTGCTGCTTCGCTGTCATTCACGAACCAGTCGATGAACTTCTTGGATTCTTCGGCATACTTGGAATCCGCGCTCACAGACCAGAACATGGAAGGCTTCAGCCAACCGCTGGATTGCACGCCTTTTGGTTGATTCACAAGGGAATAAACGTTAGGTTTTACAGCCTCATAGCCAGGCAGCAGAGCAGCGAAAGTACGCTTCATAAATACGTTGTCATTGTTCATGAGATCAAGCTTTGCATCAGACTCTTTATCCGTGGTCGCAATTTCTGCCGGAGGAATGACACCAGCTGTGCGAAGCTCGGCATATTTTTTAACAAAAGTCAGATAGGTGTCTTTGTCGATGTTGAATTTGCCGTCTTCCGTAATCGGATAGCCTTTGCCTTGGCTCAGTTGATAAGCGGTGTAGACTGTATAGTCCGATGTTGCGTCCATTAAGACATATTTATCTTTTTCCAGTTTGGCTTTGGCATCTTTACCGAATTGGAAATATTCGTCCCATGTCCAGTTATTTTTAGGTGGCGTGATTCCGAGTTTATCAACCGCATTTTTGTTATAAATCATGCCGGTTGCGTTATTGCCTAAAGGGATCGCGTAAAGTTTATCTTTGTACTTGCCTGAGTCTACGAGCGACTTGTCGATATCTTCGGTGTGAATGCCTTTGGATAAGTCAGCAAGTTGGTTTCTGCCTGCATATTCGGAAAGCCAAGCCGGGTCCATTTGAATGATATCAGGCGCATTTTTGGCGGCTGCTTGGGTAGCAAGCTTATCGGCGTAGCCGTCGAATCCCGAAAATTCCGGTTCGAAGGTTACATTCGGATGTTTTTTCGTATAAGCATCCAGTGCTTTAAGCGTAGCATCGTGTCTTGCTTGTGAGCCCCACCATACAATACGCAGTTTCACAGGTTGCGTGCTTGCGGCGTTCGGCGCTGTCGTTGCAGCTGTGCTGCCTCCTGCTGTACTTGCTTTATTCCCAGAACCGCATGCGCTTAAAGACAGCGCTATCAAAGCAGTCATGCTGAGCATGCCCCATTGTCTCATCTGCATTTTCATTGATAATCCCCTCTCGCTGGCTAGTCGTCCCTACAATCTCATTATAGGATTAACGGAAAAAATGAAGAATGATAGTAATGAACACACTTCTTTCACTTTTGATCACAAAATAACAAAGCACAAAACATATGCTTGATTTGGCGAAGGATGGTTATCCGCTTTTGCCCACTTCGCTTGGACTCATACCTGTATACTTTTTGAAAATAGAGCTGAAATAAGGGACGTTCTTGTACCCGACCTTCTCAGAAATTTCATAAATGAGATGTTTGCCTTCGGCCAGTAGGGCCTGCGCTTTCTTCATTCGAACCTGAATCAGGTAGTTGGTGAACGTTTCGCCGGTCGATTTTTTGAAAATCTGGTTCAAATAGTTCCGGGATAAGTACAGCTTTTTCGACATATCTTCCAAGGATACCTCTTCGGCATAGTGGTCATGCGCATATTGAATCATGAAATCGACAGCTTCTTTATGCTTCGAATTCTCATTCCAATGCCGGCTGGTGGCGATGATATGAATTTTGGCGCGCAGCCACTCTTGCAAGTGGGTTGTCGTTTGAATTTTCATGATTTCCGACGGCAGATGCATGTCCGGAAACAGTTCATCCAGCACAATGCCAACGCTGTACAGGGAATAGGCGAAGATCGTCCATAACTCTGTGCATAGATACTGTAAGTAAGCAGGCGTTATCGTTGGTGTTTGCTGCAATTGATGAATATAGGCATCTACAATTTGCGAAGCAGTCTCTTCCTTTGAATACACAATGGCCTCCGCAAGCTCCTGATAAAACTTGATTGGCCGAATCGCCAAATCCGATGGCAGGGAGGTTGGTTTGCCTGGCTGCGGAGTCATCGTTTGCTGGAGCAGATCCAGGAAAGCTTCCTCGGTGGAATCGGATATTTCCTGCCAAGTTGTTTTCATTTGACCTATTCCGATCCGGATGTTCAGTTTAAGATACATAAGCAC
Source organism: Paenibacillus sp. P36 (assembly GCF_045866505.1). NCBI lineage: Bacteria > Bacillati > Bacillota > Bacilli > Caryophanales > Paenibacillaceae > Paenibacillus > Paenibacillus sp. P36. Next base: position 8,584,974 of record NZ_AP038372.1, on the reverse strand, counting down.
ACAGTCAGTAATCCGATTGCCGATGGCATGAATACGGCTAAGGGCTGCGTCAGTAGGCTCCGAAGGCTCAATATGAAACATGATCGCAGCATGATGGCTGTGAAGTTCGATGAAGTCGGATTCAGGCCAATCTTCCGATAAAATTTCCTGAATGATATTAGCCAGCGCAAAACGGAATAGATTCCAATCGATTAGCGACAGGTTTGCCGTGCGTATTGTGCTCATCAGCTCAATGCCCATGACAAGGTGGTGGCGATGAATCCAGTGCTGCTGCTCAGCGGGAGGGAGATTTAGGCCGGAAACCTTATGGGACGTCCCCGTCATGACCGACTTCAGCCATTCCTGCTGGCCGAATGGTTCATAGAGCATCAGCTTTTTTCTAATGTCTTCTTGTTCCATCTTGATCAGCTCTTTGGCTTCCAGTTCTTTAATGACTTTCTCCAGCACAGTCCGAAGCTCATCTACGGTAACGGGTTTGGATAAATAGTCGCTGACGTGAAGCCGCAATGCTTGCCGTGCATATTGGAAATCGGTATACCCGCTCAGGATAATAATCTCCCCTGGAAAGTTCGCTTCCCGGAGTTTTTCAATCATTTCAAGCCCGTTCATCACAGGCATATAAATGTCCGTAATGACGATGTCCGGCTGGGTTTGGCTGATGATCTCCAGCCCCTCGGCGCCATCGCTGGCCTCGCCTGCGAATTCGGCGTCAATAGCTTCCCAAGGAATCGCCTTTTTCATGCCTTCGAGCACTTGAAAGTCATCGTCAATGATGAGTATTTTCCACATAATACCGCTCCTCTACCTGTTCTTTGTATTGGATTTGTGGCAGCAGAACCGTGACAAGCGTGCCATTGCCTTTGGAACTGGTCATTTGGACGCCGTAGGGAGGCCCGAAATAGGCTTCAATCCGCTCCTTCACGTTGCGCACACCATAACCGCCCGTCTTTCTTACCTTCGGTTGATTCCAATCGGGACGCAGCCCGACACCGTCATCCTCAATCTGGAATTGAATGTCTTGATTGATTAACTGTATGTTTACGTGGATCTCGCCTTTTTTTCTGCCGTGGAAACCATGAATAATGGCATTCTCAATAAAAGGTTGCAGCGTTAGCCTCGGAATATAGAGCTCTCTGGCGGACTCGTCGACGTTAATGGTGAATGACAATCGGTCGCCCCAGCGGATTTGCTGAATTTGCAAATAACATTCGACATGTGTGATCTCATCAGCGATCGGAATGAGCGTCTCCCCGTTAGATAGGCCGATACGGAACATTTTGCCCATCAAGGAGAGGATTTTACTAATTTTATCTTGGCCTGAATCAATGGCCAGCCAGTTTAGTTGATCCAACGTATTGTATAAAAAATGAGGGTTAATCATCGCTTGCAGCGCTTGAATTTCCGCTTCACGCTGGCGTTTATGCTGAGCTTTCAAGGAATCCAGCAGCTCCTCAATGCGTTCCATCTGCTTGCGATAACCGTTAAACAGGTTTCCGAACTCATTGGTATAGTCTTGAGGCAAGTCTGCAGCAAAACCCCGGTCTGGCAGCTTGCTCATGAAGGCGAGCAGTAACCGGATGGGCTTGGTAAATTGTCTGGAAATAAAAAACGTGACAAAAAATCCAATAATGATAGCGGAAAGCCCTACCGTTAAAAGAATCAGTGCCAGACGGATGCTGCCGTTAATGATGTTCTTCCAAGGCGTGACCTCAACCAACATCCAGTTGGAAGGCGATTTGCTCCATACCAGTAAGGAATCGCTTTGCTGTTTGGCTGATAGATGCGTGCTTCCGGACTTTTCAGTCATGACTTTCAATTTATCCAGTTCATCAACTTGCAGGCTTTGATCCCCAATCGAGGTCATTTTCCTGCCGCTAGCATCGAATAACAGGCGGCTTCGGCCTTCCGTTTCCCCGCGAATCAGGTCTTGAATGTCCGAAGACTTCACGTTCAGCATCAGCATGCCATAGTAAATACCGGAGTTGTTGTAAAGTTTTCTCGCATAGCCGATTACATTGAGCGGACCTTTGTTAGTCTGAATCGTCCGTTCTTTAATCCAAGCGGAATCGTTATTTTGAATGTCCGGAAACCAGTCTTCTTCCCGTACTTTTTGCAAATTATAGACGCGAATAGGACCCTGCGAATCCGGCATAAAAGGTCGCTCCGTATACAAATAAATCGACTGCACCATGGTTGTGCTGTAGGTAATGCTCGCCAGCAAATTCTCCAAATCCTGCTTTCGGCGATTGCGTTCAAATAAGTCGCTTTCGAGCGGATCGTATCCGATAATATCGATGTTTCTGGAGGCCGCTAGCGACATTTGCTCTATCGAGTTTAACTGAATGACCAGGCGTTTATTTAATTCATTTAATAGATCCTGCTGATAATTAGCGGTATTGCTGGCCAGCTCGCGCGAAGTGAGGCTGTAGCTTATCCATGAGGTGACGAGCAGCAGCACGGCGATGAAGGCGGCGAAGCTGCCGAAGAACAGCCGGCCGATGCGGACACGCTTGAACATAGTAAACAAGGCTGATCCCCCTCATAAAATGCTATGAAACTGGAAAAAGGCTGCCAAATGCGCAACCTTTTTCATATTTATTTCATTTTAGCCTTTCACAGCACCAGAGGCAATGCCGTCAACGAAATGGCGCTGCGCCATAAAAAAGATGATGAGCGAAGGGATGATGGATAGAAGCGACATCGCCAGCAATTGTCCCCAAGGCAGTGCCGACTGGCTGTCCACGAACAGCTTCAAAGCAAGACCGACGGTGTATTTGCTAACCGAGTTAATATAAAGCAGGTGTCCGAAGAAGTCGTCCCAGTTCCAAAGGAAACAATAAATGGCGACCGTGACGAGCGCTGGCTTTGTAAGAGGAAGCACAATTCGCCAGTATATGCCGAACCAGTTGCAGCCGTCCATCTTGGCCGACTCATCAAGCTCACGCGGAATGCCGCGGATGAACTGCACCAGCAGGAAGATGAAGAAGGGGCCTCCAATACCTCCAGCCAAAGCATGCGGCACATAGAAGGGCAGGTACGTATTCACCCATCCCCAAGTATTAAACATGATGTACTGAGGCACCAAAGTCACTTGGCTTGGCAGCATCAGTGTAACCATTAGGATGGCAAACCAGAAGTTTTTTAGCGGAAAATCCAACCGCGCGAAGCCGAACGCAACCAAACTGCAGGAAATGACAGATGTAATAAGCACTCCGGCAATTAACTCAAAGGTATTGAGATAGAAATGGGTGAATGTAAATTTAGGAATGGCGACCCAGCCTTCGCTGAAGTTGCTCCACAGCCACTCATTGGGCAGAAGAGAAGGAGAGCTCATTTCTGCATTGGACTTAAAGGCAGCTCCGAACCACCACAGCATGGGATAGATCATGAGTAGGCTGAATATAGCCAATAAGGAATGAGTTCTAAACGATTTAGCCGATATAAGTGAGTTTCTCATTTACCTTTCGCTCCTTCTGTTTCGTAAAATACCCAGTAGCGGGACGAGGCGAAAATGATTGCCGTCACAACAGCGATTACCACGAGAAGTATCCAGGCCAGCGCCGAAGCGTAACCCATCTCATATCGGGAAAAGGCGCGATCATAGAGGTACAAAGCGTACATATAAGTCGAGTTAATCGGGCCGCCCTTTGTAATAATGAAGGCTTGCGTGAACATCTGAAAAGAACCGATGGTTTGCAGCACAAGGTTAAACAGCAGAACAGGAGACAGCATAGGCAGGGTGATACTGACAAACTGTCTTATTTTCGAAGCGCCGTCAACAGAGGAAGCCTCATATAATTCGGTTGGGATTTGTTTAAGGCCGGCAAGGAAAATCACCATGGACGAACCGAACTGCCAAGCGACAAGAATAATTAATGTTCCTAAAGCCGTCTTGGGGTTGCTGATCCAGCTGGTGCCGTTAATGCCGAGCATGCCTAGGAATTTATTGATAAAGCCGTCTATGCCGAAAATATTCTGCCAAAGAATGGCTACCGCAATGCTGCTTCCAATCAGAGAAGGCAGATAGATGAATGTGCGATAGACCGAAATTCCTTTAATTTTCTTGTTGAGCATCATGGCCACCATAAGCGCGCTAAACAGCTTGATTGGCACAGATAATACGACAAACAAAATCGTTATTTTCAAAGACTGTCGAAAAATCTCATCATCTGCAAAAATTCGCTCATAATTGCGCAAACCGATCCATTCCGGAGCGTCAAGCAGCGTATATTTGGTAAAAGAATAATACATCGATTGGATCATCGGCCAAAGTGTAAGCAGCAGAAACCCAAGGAGCCACGGGGAAATAAACAGATACCCAGCAAACGGCGACTCCCAGCGGCCTTTCAAAGTGAAGGATGATGTTATTTTTCGGGACTGAACGCTTTGTGGAGCAATACTTGTTTCAGCTTTCATCGGGAATAACCGCCTTTCGTGTCAGAACACCTTTATGCTTAGTATAAAAGCTAACAGCTCCCTGAAACATGAGAGTAATGAACACAAATCATTCACAATCGAACACTGGTAAAACATCAAATATTATCATTGACGCGTAGACGAGGCACCTTCTATAATTAGTAATGATAATCATTATCAAAAATATGTTAGAAATATTTACATAGAAGAAGGTTAAGGAAATGCCAAAGAAGCAGCTCATTCGTTTTATCGCAATTCTGCTGGTGATGTGCTCGCTTTATTTAACATGGCGATGGTTCAATTCAGAGGAATGGCTGCAGGATGTCGTATTCATTTTCCGCCAGCCTCGGTGGTTCATGTTTATGACGGGTGTTTATTTGATTTCCTTCCTATTTAAGGCGGCAGCTTGGCGGTTGTATGCAGGAACCGGTGTGCGGTTCGGTGTTTATTTCCATGCCATCAGCTATAGTTTGTTAATTAATCATGTACTCCCGATCAAAGCGGGGGACGGCGTACGCGCAGGTTTGTTTATGAAGCACGGGAAGGCTACATGGGACGAGGCGTTTCATTCAGTGGCGGTTATGCGGTTGATTGATATGCTTGTGTTAGCGGTAATAGGCGGCATCGGCATTATACGACTAGGATTGCCTTCCTCCTGGATATGGGTGACGGTTATGACCGGTGGAGCCATTTTTCTGGCGATCGCTCATTTCCTGCCTGTCATCCGCCGAATGCCATTCGTAGCGAAGCATGCAGCCTACTTTAATCTTCAAATTCTCTCGCTAAAAGGGGGCGCCATCATCGGGCTTATCACGCTAAGTTGGGTGCTGGAGGCAGGTGTAATTCACGCGGTTGTCCGTATGGTGAGTCTACAGCCGGGTGCTATCTCCCTCGTGTGGGCGAACAGCATGACGATCGCCGGTCAAATTTTTCATATTACCCCCGGCGGTATTGGTACATATGAAAGCACAATGAGCGGATCGCTCCTGCTGCTGGGCGTAGATGGAAGAGACGCGTACCGGGCGGCGCTGGTCTCGCATACATTCAAGTTCCTATTTGCATTTACATTAGGTACTTACTCCCTTATACGAATGCCTCTGCACTGGCATGAAATAAAAAATTGGATCCATCGACTTAAGCCAACTATCTCAAGAACAAGACATGGTTTTCTACGGAAGGATGACATCGTATGAAGAAAGCTTCATCATTTGAAATTGTAGCGGCCAGGTGCTGGAACCTTCTTAACGAAGGCAAACCGTTTACTCCGATTTTCGTTGTAGGGGTTTTCCTGCTCTATCACATTGGCCAGTGGTCCGATCCCGGCTTTTGGTCAGCCTGCGGCTTGGGACTTCTTGTGACCCTCCCTCTTTTTGTCCTGTATTATTGCTTCGATTTTCCGCTTTTTTTACGCAATTACTTGTGGCTGCCCCTCATTGCCGCCATGCTAGTTTGGGAATCGTCTGAATTTTTTATTTATTTATTAGCAATTGGACTGTTTTTATTTTTCACCATCTACTTCTGGGGAACTTTTTATTATCGTCTGAGAATTGGGACAACTTGGTGGAACTTTACCCGCTTTTGGAAGCTTGTTCTGAAGAATAGTGATTCGACTAGCGGCAATGCACAGGAACAGATGCCTAAGTTCTTGCTGTTGTTGTTTGTCTGGAACCATTACTATCGGCAATTTGAAAACGGTACTTCCTCCGACGTAGGCACAGGTCTGCTTTTCGCAGCCGGTTTGCTGTTGTACAGCTTTATTCTGCATCGGTACTTATTTGACTGGAAGCCCGCGGAAATTCCAACTTATACCCGTGATTCCAGTAAGGTTCAAGCTGGGGGCGAAGCACTTAATAAGAAGGTTATCGTTATCGTAGTAGACGGCATGCGCAAAGAGCGCTTCGAAGAAGCAGACGCGCCGTTCATGAAGAAACTGCGTTCGGAAGGTACGGAGTACGCTCAGATGGAGACGGTGTATCCTGCACGTACCGTTGTGTGTTTCTCCTCCATGTTCACGGGGACGTATCCACGAGAGCATGGTATTCGCTCTAATATGGTATGGAGACTGGGAATTCGGGTGGAGAGCATCTTTGATTCCCTGCGGAAAGTGGGTAAAAAAGGGCGCCTCCTCGGCATTGCTCACCTTATTGATTCCATGGGCGACGATGTGGAAAGCGTAACAGCCGTCATGCATAATGACGTTGCCGACCGCAATATTATCGAACGCGCGAAGAAAATTATGGCCGAGCAAAATCCGGATTTGCTGGTTGCCCAACTGATTGGCGTTGATCAAACAGGACACAGCCGTGGCGTGTTATATGACGACTATACGCAGAAAATTGCAGAAGCCGACAAGTTGATCGAGGAGTTCGTGGGCTGGCTGGAGGTACAGGGGATGATGGAGAACACAACGCTCATTCTTTGCGCAGATCACGGCCAAGCAGACGGCATCGGCGGTCATGGTCATCTGGATGAGGGGGAGCGTTACGTGCCTTTCTTCCTCCATGGTCCAATGATTAAAAGAGGCCACCGCATTGATGAAAAGCATTCCCTTGTTTCCATGGCTCCTACGCTCGCCTATCTGCTCGGCGCACCGTTTCCAAGCCATAGTCGAGGACCTGTACTAACGGAGGCTATTGACCAACATGACTAAGAAGAAAATTGTCGTTTTCATGCCGGCACATAACGAAGAAGAGAACATCAGCGGGGTCATTGCCCGCGTCCCGAGATACTTCCACCCCGACTATGCGGTGGAAGTGCTGGTGATCAACGACGGCTCCAAGGACCGTACGGTCGCCGTCGCCAAGGCAGCGGGAGCCGACCACATTGTGTCGTTTCCGCACAATCAAGGACTCGGCGCTGCCGTCCGCGAAGGGCTGAAGCAATGCTGCCTGCTCGGCGCCGACATTGGCATCATGATCGATGCGGATAATGAGTATCCGCCGGAACAAATTCCTGACGTCCTGGCGCCTATCATCGCTGGACGTGCGGAGTATACCTTTGGCTCGCGCTTCAAAGGGAGCATCAAAGGCATGAAGCTGCATCGGAGACTTGGCAACTATACGTTCACTCTGCTGCAGGCGATTCTTCTGCGCAGGTGGATTTACGACGGCCAATCGGGGATGCGCGGTTTCTCTCGCGACGCCATGGAGAATGCCGTCATTATTCATGATTACAACTACGCCCAGGTGCTGACGATTAATCTCGTTCGTCAAGGCTACAGGCTGGAGGAGATTCCGATCTCCTACCAAGTACGGACGAAAGGTCAATCCTTCATTAAGTTCAGACAGTACGTTTCCTCTGTTCTTCCCGCAATCTATAAGGAAATGAGACGCCCAGTCTCCAAGAAACGCCAAGCGAGTCTTCGATTGAAGCGGGATGAAGCGCGTGTATGAAGCATAAGGCAGTGAATAGTCTGCTGATGCTGCAGGCCATTGCTGTTCTCGGAATAGTGGCGTGCCTTAGCATCTTCTATGCAAGTCCCTATGTGCGAACATGGGATGAGGTGGATTTCACGCTGGCTTTAGAGCGCTTTGATCTTCTTGCTATGCAGCCTCACTTTCCAGGATACCCTTACTTTATTTTGGGTGGATGGATAATTAACCTATGGATACACAACGGGTTGAAAGCGCTATCCATCTTTAACAATTTAGCTGTATTAAGCGCCGTGCTGCCGATATTTTGGCTGGCGCGTCGTTTAAGCGGCAATGGGACGATGAGTTTTTTGCTCCCAGCTCTTGTTTTAAGCAGCCCTTATCTATGGCTGATGTCCTCGCGTCCCATGTCGGAATGTGCGGGAATGGCTTTGCTTTGGTGGTTTCTGTGGAGCGTACGTTACGCCATGGAGCGCCAAGATTTGCTGTTTCGACATGGCTTGGCACTCATGATGCTCGGTTTTTTAATGGGTACACGATTATCATTTTTTCCATTCGCTTTTGCGCTTGTACCTCTATGGCACAGCCTGTGGCAGGGACCACGCAGATGGCGCAGAGTGGGAACTGCGGCTTTGGTTGCGCTGCTATTTCAACTTCTGTGGGTAACCGGTTTGGTTATGTCCGAAGGTACATTAGCAGGCTTCTGGAAGCTGTCATTAGCCTTCGTCGAAGGCCACTTTTCCGAATGGGGCGGTGGAGTTATCTCTACACCCATGCCTATTTGGGAGCGCATAACGCAGCTATTTTTCAAAAATTTATTAGGATCTGCATTAACTGGAGGTTCAACGCTTATAGCTGTTGGTTTTGGCATGCTTGCCATCACGGCAGGCGCTGGTCGATTGCTCCTCGGAAAAGAAACGCAGAGCAGGGAGAACCAACGGTTTATATATGGACTAGTCGGCTGCGCCATTCTATACGGGCTTTGGGCATTGTTAGGTCAAAATATTGAAAAGCCACGCCACATTGTACCGCTGCTTGCCCCTATTTTCCTTCTGCTTTTTGTGCTAACTGTCCGCTTAGCAGAACGGTTGAAGACAGCCAAGCAGCCGCTTATGCGCGCTATACGTACTCTGCTGTATAGTCTGTTAGTTTGTCTGATTGTCATACAAACGATTTACGGCTCCGCGCTGCAAAAACGTCAAGCCGTAGAGGAACCGGCTGTTTACCAGCTGCATGACTATGTCCGTCAGATTCGGGAGCCTTTCGTCCTTTTTACATGGGAGGAGACGCGGGTGCTGCACTATTTGAAAGCGGACTATGACCATGAGCGGATTTATACGTACGCTTATTTTCAAGCGTTGGCAGAATCGGATTCGGGCCGGCGTGTCCTGCTGACCGACCATGTTGTACAAGGGTTTATTCAGCAGGGGAAGCCTGTAGAGGGGCACTTGAAACGGATCGCGGAATTTACTTCGGAGCCTTTGTTTGACCCCGCCTATCACGACATCATTTTATACGAATGGGTAAGCGAAAAAGACAGAAAAAGTGATTAAAAATACTTGTTGACACTTTAAATGATATTGAATATCATTATCATCGAGTAATAGACTCGGAATAAAAAATATTCTAAATATTTAAAAAATGGTTTGGGGGTGAAGAATTGAAACGACATTTTTTGGCTGGTCTACTGGTAATTCTGACAACGTTAGTCATTCTGCCGGTATCAGCTCTGGCTTATTCCTACGGGGATGCCAATACAGAAGATGTAGCTGAAACGTTCAAGCTAGTGCAATCCAGCATTGGTAACGGGGCGAACGATTGGAACGCTGCGGAGAGCGCCTATCAAGAGAGAAGAGCAGAAATCATATCTCACTTTGGCGAAGCGGTTGGCAGCACCTTAGATGCTAATTTTAAGGCGAAAGACAGCAAGGCGGTCATTGCAAATTTTAAAGGGGTGCTCGTCATGAACCTGGATCGGCGTTTTACTTACGCCATACAGGGGATCGACGATTATGCAGCATCCAAACTGTTGCTTGCTAAGGCCAAAGCGACCTATGATACGCTGCAGCCTTATATGAGTTCAGGCAAAGCGGATATCGAGAAAGCTTTTGATGAGGCGCTCGATGCCTTAGGGAACCCAGGTTTGTTCGGAGTCGGGAAGAAGCCGGTACAGCCTGACGTTTTTAAAGAGAAGGTTAACTTCATCTACAGTAAAGTGAAGCCGGTATTTCCTTACCAAGCGGCTGCAGCGCCTGCTGCGACAAGTGAGCCGACGCCTGTCGCTCAACCGACAGAAACACCTAGAACGGAGCCCGTAGTGAAGTCTGAGCCGACAGCTAAGCCAGATCAGCCTGTTGCTGCGGAGAAAGAAGCTAAACCAACGGAAACAATAGTACCGGATGCGGCAGCTGCCGTGGAGACGAAGGCGCCCGAGCCGTCTGCGTCTGCATCGGCTAGTCCAAGCCCGAGTCCGAGTCCAAGTGCAACGCCGACTACAGAAGCAGCTTCGACAATGCCTGCTGCAACAGCAGCAGCTACTGCAGCGCCTGCTAAAGCAGCTGACACTGCAAGCACAACAGCGAAACAAGCCGAGCCTGTCAAAGAAGCGTCCGCACACGCACCTATGCAGCGTACAGACAAAACAAACTCATTTGTGAGCATAGCCGTCATCGGTGGGGTCATTGTTTTACTAGGTGGGGGTATATGGGTTGCCCGCAAGAGGAAGTGGATTTAAATCGTAAGGTCAACCAATAAATTGAATGATTAGGGGAGAAACTCATGCGTAAATTTCTAGCTGTAGTTTTAAGTGCATCCATCGCTCTATCCAGTGTCGTTACTGTAACATCCGTTGCTTTTGCAGAAACTAAATTCCAAATCAAAGAAGATCAAACGATTTCTGATAAACTTCAAGCGTTCACGGATATCAAAGCTCTTTTTACAGATAAAACCGTACTTGCTGATGTTAAGAAATTATACGTAGATAAATTCCAAACGGATGTAAAACGTCTTGACGTGAACATTAAAGCTGATGATCCTAAAATCGATGCAAACATCCTGCTTGTACTGGACGCAGCCATTAAAGGCGATTTGCAAGTAGGCCAAGCCAAAGAAGCTATCGACAAAGGTTTGCAATGGTATTTCTTCTTTTACCTTCGTGATCTGATGAGCAACCAAGTTCGTCCTGCGTTGACCAAAGGTGACGTTGCTGGAGCAACGGCTGCTTTCGATAAAGTGGTTCAAGTCTATGAAGGCGCTTTGCAGGCGAACGTTACGAAACGTGATACAAAGTTCAGCTTGAACATGGTTCCTCTTTTGAAAACAACGATTGAATTAATCCAGAAAGATATCAAAGATAACAACTTGAACGACTTCAACTTCCACCGTCAAATTCTTGACAAAACGTTAATTAAGAACTACGCATTAGCCGCCTATACCTACGCTGAAAACGTTGGATTAGCTGCACCGGCTGATCAACCGAAAGCTATTACTGAAGGCTACTTCCTTTTCATGCCTGTGTATACATACCTTAAAGGCGGAAGCCCAGCTGATGCTGATTTCGTGAAAAATGCCTTCGCTTCAGGCGATGCTAGCAAAATCAAGAAGGATGAGATCGGCGATGCGCTTCAACGTACAATGATTGGGAAAGTATCCGAGTACATCAATCAAGTATTTGTTAAGCAAGATGCTGGGGACTTACAAGGTGCTCGTGGTTATGTAGCGGAAGGCACTATGTTCCTTGCTAGCCAGGAAGTTTTCCTAGGTAAAGAGAAATATGCTGCTGCAAGTGTTGCAGCCACGGAATTAACAGAAGCGGTTGATAAATCCGATGTTGCGGCTACCAGAGAAGCTGGTTTCGAAATCTTAAAGTACCTCGTTGACAAAGATGGTTCAAGCTTAAAAGTTGGCGACAAGGCTTATAAAGTCAATGGCGCTGCATTCACAGCTGAGAACGCTCCGTTCGTCAATCAAGAGAGCGGCCGTACACTAGTACCGGTTCGTGTTATTGCTCAAGCGATTGATGCGCAAATTGAATGGGTAGAAGCTACGCAGACTATTGTTATTACGAAAGATGGCAAGAAAACAGAAATCGTGGCTGGTTCCGACCAAGTTGTTGAGAATGGGAAAGTGAATGAGAAGGTCAAACTGGATCAACCGGTTGTTCTTGAAAACGGCAGTTCTTTCATTCCATTACGTGCAGTAGCTGAATTGTTCGGATACGGCGTATTCTACCAAAACGGGGACATCATTATCCTTCGTTAATCTTTTCGCTCATAGAAAGACACTTGTGCCGCTACTAACGCGCAAGTGTCTTTCCGTATGAAGGGATGATAGAGGACTGGGGGAGAACTATGGATTTACAGGCATTTCTCATTACGTTTCGTGAAGCGCTTGAAGCTATTCTTATTGTTGGTGTCATCCTTACCTATTTAACCCGTATTGATGCGATGAAGTGGCATAAATGGGTGTGGGTTGGCGTGTTTTTCGCCGTAATCGTTAGTTATGGATTAGCCCTAGCTTTCCAGGTGTTGTTAACGGGATTTGCAAGTATGGGCAGTCAGAATTACATGAAAATCGGGATTATGCTGATTTCATCCGGTCTGTTAACCCATATGATCATGTTCATGGGCAAGCAAAGCAGTGAGCTGCAAGGAAAAGTTCAGAGTAAGGTTGCTCATATTCTGACCATTGGCGGCGCAATGAATATGATTGTTCATTCCTTTCTGGTCGTTGTGCGTGAAGGGGTGGAAACGGTTTTCTTCTTCGCAGCAATCACAGGCGGCAACATTCAGAAGGCGCTTGAAAGCTGGGGAGCACTATTTGGACTTATATTGGCGATCGTGGTTGGGCTTCTTTTTTTCAAAGGAACAAAAAAGATTCGCTTAGGTACATTTTTCCGCATAACCGCTGTATTTCTGATGATGATCTCAGCAGGCCTATTCGTTCAGGCGATTGGAATCATGCAAGACTTAGGTATTATGGGTAGTTTATATCGAACAGCAGGTCACCAAATAGGTGAAATCTATAATATAACGGGCTTTATGCCGGAACACCCTATCGACGGAGTGCAGTATCTTCGGGATTACGGCAAAGAGCCGCTGCTTAGCGGTCAAGTTGGGATATTTTTTAAAGCATTCCTAGGCTATACGCAAAATCCTTCCTTAGAGGAGTTCGTTGGTTATTGGGGATATTATTTCTTGGTCTTCATCCTGCTGGGTGTACAGAAAAAGCGCCATGAGCGGGAGCAGGAAAAGGAAGATCAGGTTGCAGCTTAGCAGCATCTAGCGCGTTGTAAACAGCGAATGAGAAGGAGCGAGGGTTATATGATAAAAATGGGTATTGTTGGCTACGGACATGTGGGAAAAGCGATTCACGTATTATTTCCGAATGCGTCTGTGTATGATGCACCTATGGAAATAGGCAGCAAATCGGAGGTAAACGCTTGCGAGGTAGCTTTTGTGTGTGTGCCAACTCCCTCGCTTCCGGACGGTCAATGTGATACCTCAATTGTAGAGGAAGTAATCTCGTGGCTGAGCGCTACTGTGATTGTGATTCGATCGACCGTCCCTGTCGGCTTTACAGATGCAATGAAGGAACGGACAGGGAAAAGAATCGTGTTTCAACCCGAATATTATGGGGAAACCGTCGACCATCATTTCTCAGATTTGCGTCACCGGACATGGCTAACATTTGGTGGACAATCGGCTGACATCTCCTTCGTCATTCGCGCCTACCAGCAAGTGTACAACGCAGAGGTTCGAATTCGGCAGACGGATGCCCGTACCGCAGAGCTGGCGAAGTATATGGAGAACTGCTTCCTTGCGCTTAAAGTATCGTTTTGCAACGAGTTTTATGATATTGCCGGAGCCCACGGCATTGATTACAATGAACTGCGCGAGGTGTGGCTGGAGGATCCAAGAATAGGGCGAAGCCACACCTTCGTCTATGAGGACAATCGCGGCTACGGCGGCAAATGTTTGCCGAAAGATGTCGGTGCGTTGATTCATATGGCTGATGAACATGCAACCAACGCTGATCTGATGAAAGCTGTACAGCGCAAAAATACCACTCTTCGCTCAAGCAGCGAGGGTTAAGACCAAATTCAACGCAAACCAAGACCAAAACGAACCAAGGACAAGACTGACCAAGATCAACCAAGACCAAGACCGACCAAGACCAACATGAACGACCAAGACCAACCAAGACCAACCAAGACCAACCAAGACCAACCAAGACCAGCATCAACGCAAACAAGCCTCCAAGCCCACCTTCTGTGGGTTTTGGGGCTTATTTGTTATTTGTAATCTTGAATGACAGTGATCGAGTTTTCGTTGCCGACATAAATCCGGTTGCTTCGTTTATTCAAGGCCATGCTCCCTGCTGACTGCCCCGTTCGCAGCTTGACCAGCAGCCGATTCGTTAATCCGCTATACACGAACAAATTTCGGGTGTCTGTATCTCCGACATAATAACGGTTCGTCAACGGGTTGACGAGAAGTGAAGAGAACGTGGGAATGGACAAGGTTGCCGTAATTGTATTGGTTAGCCCGCTAACAACGAACAACTTGCCTTTCCCCTCCTGCTGAGCGCTTGTTAAATAGATGCGATTCGTCAGGGCATTTACGGCAAGCTCGCTTTGGAGTTCTCCGAGTTGAATGGGCGTGCTTTTACCGAGCGTTGTCCCTGATATCACAGAGGCAAATCGGCTTAGATTATTAGCTACATAAATCCGATTCTTCTCGGGGATGATACCTGGCGTGATAATCGGATTTTTGCCTACTTTAATCGTTTTGATTACGCTCAATGTAGAGCCGTCGATCACATGAACGGAGTCCTTCATTACATTTGTGACATAGATCCGATTGGTTCGTTCGTCGATAGCGATAAGGGCCGGTGATCCGCCGACTCTTATGGTTTTCAGAACACGGTTGGTGCCGCCGTCGATCACGCTTATCGTTCCACTCGTATTGGCGACATAAATGCGGTTGCTTATGCGATGAACAGCAATGCCAAAAGGGCGCTCGCCGACAGGTACGTTAGTGATGACCTTGTTCGTTTTTCCATTAATAACAGTGACGTTAGCAGCTCGGAAGTTTGTTGAATAAATTAGGTTGGTACGCGTGTTCACTGCCAGAAATGTAGCGCCCTCCCCCGTCTGCACACTGCCGATCACTTTATTCGTGTTACCGTCCAGCACGCCTACTAGATTTTCGCCAAAGACATAATAGACGCGGTTTGTAGATGAATTAACGCGAATATCGCCGACTTGGCCAGCCACAGGCACAATTTTGATAACTTGCGGGTTATGGGTTTGTATAATCTTTACTTGGACCTTAGTTTGTATAAGGGGCTTTGAGAAGTGGACCATTGTAGTCCCTCCTTCCCTGTATTTAATGAATGCAATAGTATATGGTCGAAGAAGGGAATCGGAAACTTGTACTTTAGTCTCAGGTGAGTTTTAGAGAACTATAGGTCCGCTAGGCTGGTCGCATAACTTTGGCTTGGGCCGGGTCGTCTACCTGATGCCAGGGCATCAGGCGGCGTCCTTCCAGCATCCCGTATACCGGGAACTCGTCAGGAACAGCTGCGAGTGGGCCGTGCGGGCAGTGAGGTTTCAATTAAACAGAGAGCGACTGGAAAATTTTCCAGTCGCTCTTTTTATAGAACTGCGCGTATACAAGACATTTGCTATACCGCCTATTCTTTAATATGAAACCGATGTGCCATCTCCTTGAGGGTCGTCGCCATGTGATTCAGAGAGCTGGAGGATATCGCGATCTCATCCATCGTGGCTATTTGTTCTTCTGTGGCAGCGGTAATCGCTTCAGAACTTCTGGCCGAATGCCCGGCAATGCGATCCAGTTCCTGCAACGTGGCGGTAATCTCTTGGGAGCTTGCCGACATTTGCTCAGATGCTGCCGAAGCCTCCTGAATTTGGCCTACGACGCCTTGGGCCGTTTCCACAATTTTAGCAAATGCTGTTCCTGTTTGTTCGATAGCGAGCATGCCTTGCTGGAATTCATCGATGCCTTGAACGGTCGAACTGGAAGCCGAAGCGATGTCCGCCTGCACTTGGAAGACAAGCTCATTGATCTGCTCGGACGAATGTTTCGACATTTCCGCCAGCTTTTTCACCTCGGACGCAACAACGGCAAACCCACGGCCCTGTTCCCCAGCCCGTGCGGCCTCAATGGACGCATTCAGCGAAAGCAAGCTCGTTTGCGAGGCGATATCCGACATCACAGTGACGATGCCGCTAATTTCCTGGGAGCGCACATTCAACGTCTCCATCACCTTGGAGATATTGTTGACCGCTTGCTGCACAGACTGCATTTTGGCAATCGACTGCTCGATCAGCCCGAAGCCATATTCCGCTTCCGTCTTCGATTGAATCGATGTTTCATAAGCTTGCGAGGAGGTATCGGCAATTCGCAGAATGCCCTGCGTCATTTCTTCCATCGCCTTGGAACTTTGCTCCGAGCTCATCGCTTGGGTTTCGATGCCGGCCGCAATCTGCTGCGTGGACTCCGCTATGTTCCTTGAAGCTTGCGTCGTTTCCTCAATAGAGGACTGCAGCGTTTGGGAGGCACTGGAAACTTGATCCGAGCTATGCATCACTTGCTTCACAAGCGATTTTAAATTCGTACTCATCGTCGTAAAATCACTGGCCAGCTTGCCGATCTCATCCCTGTTCTTAATGCGCAAGGCATCCGAAGTCAGATCGCCTGTCGCCATCTTCCGAGCTTCGGCGGCAATCTTTTTAATCGGTTTGGAAATATGGTTTGAAAATAAAATAACTCCCGCCGCTCCGAGCACAAGGCAGATCACCAGCACCGTGATCGTGGAGTGCAACATGCGAGCCTGCCCTTCATTGTAGTCCTGGTAGTAGGATCCCGCCGCAACAATCCAATTCCACTCCTGCACCTTGAGCGCATAAGCGATTTTCAGCGCTTCCTTGCTGCTACCCGGCAACGGCCAATTGTAAAACGTAAACCCGCCGCCGTTTTGCCCCTGTTTAATCATGTCCTGTATGTAATAAATGCCGTCCGACGACTGTTTATCCCAGATGTTCTGGCCTTCCAGACTCGGATGCGCTTGCAGCTCTCCCTTGTCATTAAGCACAAAATAGTAGCCATTCACACCCAAATCAATATTGCGATTAATCGGTCTTGTCCCATCTGCCTGCTTGCTGCCTAGCATGATAAGTTTAGCGTCTTCCTCCGCTTGCTGCCTGGTTAATTGACCGTTCTTCACCAGAGTATCCAGTTGAATGATATTTTGAACCATTAGTTTGACGCTGTTCTCGAGGTTTTTCTCAATAAGCCTGTCGGTTTCATCTTTGGCGTTAAAGTAACCGGTTATTGATAGTGAAAGTGTAGGGATCAATAACAACAATAGACAAAAGGCCATAAGCTTCTTCCGAATTGTCCAGCCCCATTTCAAGGGAGTACTGTTAACTTTCTGCATCTTCTTCGCCTCCTGAGCAGCTCGCAAGCACACAATTAATAACCTAGGTATAAATATCTAAATATTTAGGTAATTATACCTGCATTATACTTGATATTTTCTTAAACTGAGCAGGCATGTGTTACGAAAACGGTACTTTTCGAATTACTTTTTTCATTAAAAGTGCTTCGACGTATATGATTACCATCTACTGTATACTTCCATAAAAAGGAAAATATTTCTCAAATATTATAATGTTTTCAAATAGTAGGATCAGCCTATTTCATATGAAGGATATTTAAAGTAAGATACATAGCGGTAAACCAACATATGGAAAAATAATTGAAATATATGTAATTAATTAATGTTAAAATCAACGTAGATTCGCTCGAAGTGCATAACTCACGTTAGGGGATTGGCTAAAGGAGTGGAGTGTCTAAGATGCCTAAAAAAAGGTCAAGCATGCTAGTTGGTGTAAGCGTTTGCGTATGTATTGGGGGCGGGCTTTGGGGGCTGAGCTCACTTAATTTCAGAGAAAGCACAAGTAACCCGACAGAGGTTGTAACCTCCCTGGCGGCAACCGAGGCAACACCTGTTGAGACTACACCACCCGCGGTTGTGAAAAAAAGTTTCAACGATTTACTTAAGTTGTACAGCTCTATACCGCTTTCGGATGCGCATAACCATGATGCGAGCGACTCGAAGTACATAAGCATGCAAAATATGTGGAAGCGGGATGCGATGGATCGCGTGATTCTTTTCGGGGATGTATCGGAATCAAGTGCAATTCGAACCGATGCCTATGCCTGGGATGCCTATATAGAAAGGCCTGATTTCTTCGTGCCGTATTTCTCAGGTTTTGATCTGCATGATCCTTCTAGTTTGGAGACCGTGAGGAATAATCTGGAACAAGGTTATTTTGGACTAGGTGAAATTGCTGCCGCTTCGTATAATTCTCCCGTTGTATCGAAAGTGCAATGGAAGGCTAAGGACCCTATGGACGGCTTTCTACCGCAAATTTATGAGTTGTGCGCGGAGTATCAAGCGCCGATTCTAATCCATATCGACCCGCCGAATGGCTTTGTGATTGATAAATTGGAGGAAGCCTTGGCTGCGCATCCCAAAACAACCTTCATTTTCGGTCATGCAAATGCCTACAATTCACCTGAGAATATTAAACGATTATTAGAGAAATATGATAACATCTATATGGATTTTTTTGCTGGATTTACCGTGTTTAATCTGGAAAGTTCGAATCGGATCGAGGATTTTCTACCTGTTATGAAACAGTTCCCTGACAAGTTTATGCTCAGCACTGACTCCGGCTTTGGACTTGCAAGCGAGGATGCTGCCATCGAGGCGATGTATCGTGTCATGGATGCTATCGGAGATCCTGCACTGATCAAGAAAGTGGCATATGATAATTTAGATGCGATCCTTCGGAATGAACCGGCTACTAAAACGCAGAAGGAAGCTATTCTGAAGAAAGACGCAGGGCGCGATGTTACGAAACTTACGAAGCTGGAGGCTGGGAAGCTGCTTTGGGGTAAGTAGTGGATAAAAGCCAGCCCTCACCGGAATACGGTGGAAGGCTGGCTTTTGCTTGTTAGCGCAGATTAGCGCGCTTCAGCAGGCGCTGGATCGAGCGGTTGGCCTCAGGCAGGACAATGTCCTTGTCGATCGTCCGCATGATGCGGTTTTCCATGACGATCCGACCGTTAATGATCGTTGTCTCCACATCCGCGCGTGTCGCAGAGTACACGATGCGCGAGATCGGATCCACGTCGAAGGACGGATACGTGTGAAAATTGATGAGATCGAGGATCGCCAAGTCGGCTTTCTTGCCGACTTCGAGGCTTCCGATCTCTTGCTCCATACCGACCGCACGGGCACCGCCGATGGTCGCCATGCGGAAGACCGTCTGCGCGTTCATCGCCGTCGGTCCGTGCACGGGCTTCTGGATGAGCGCAGCCAACCGCATCTCGTTGAACATGTCGAGATTGTTGTTGCACGGTGCGCCATCAGCGCCAAGCGAGACGGAGATGTCGAGCTTCAGCATGTCGGGCGTCTCGGCAATGCCCGAAGCAAGCTTCAGGTTCGAGCCTGGGCAGTGGCTCACATGGACGCCTCGCTCATGGATGATGCGCTTCTCCTCATCATCCAGCCAAATGCAGTGCGCCAGAATGAGGCGCTCATTCGCTAAGCCCAGATGGTCGAGATACACGACATTGCGCATGCCGGTCTCGGCCTGCACAATCTCAATCTCGCCCAAATTCTCGGATGCGTGCGTATGCACTTTCACTTGGTACTGCTCGGATAAGCTGCGTACTTCACGCAGCAGCTCCTCTGTGCAAGAGATGACGAATCGCGGCGAGAACGCGTACTGGATGCGGCCGCCGTCGTGGCCGTTCCATTTTTCGAGCAAATCGACGCTTTGCTGAATCGATTCGGATGTTTTTTCTTGCAAGGGAAATGGCACCTCATCGCCCTTGTCCATCATCACTTTGCCGGACAAAGCGCGGATCCCGCTCGATGCGATGGCTTGGAAGGCGAAGTCGGTATGATGCACCGTCTCCATATCTACGATGGTCGTTGTACCGCTTTGAATCAACTCGCCGATGCCGAGTAAGGCGGAATAATAAATGGATTCCTCGTCGTGGGAAGCTTCCAGCGGCCAAATCCGCTGTTTCAGCCAATCCATCAGCTCCAGATCGTCCCCTTTGCCTCGGAACAACGTTTGGCATAAATGAATATGAGTCTGCACGAAGCCTGGAATGACCGTTCGGTTTTTGGCATCAATCACCTTATCCACCTGTGCGGCGTCCACATCTAAGTCAGGTCCAATGGCCTTAATCCTGTCATCTTCAATGAGAATATCCCCAACGAAAATATCCCCGTCGCGGTTCATTGTTACTATTTCTGCCTGCTTAATAAGAATTGTCGCCATGGGCATAAACCTCCTACTTCTGTTTATTGTATGACGTCAGGAACATAAAAAAACTAGCCACGAAAAATATGCAAATGCGCACATTCTTCGTAGCTAGAAATTTACGGTTTCTAAGTAGAGACCCTTAATCCAATTATTAAGGTTATACGAAAGAGATTATTCAGTTCGTGTCGTTCCTGCTTTTCTCTAGCGTAAACGGACATCAGTATTTTGTCAACGAAATGTTATGAATGCTAACACAAACCCTACATCCCCTCCCTCTTTTTACTCGGGATGATTTTGTGTTCCGCTGCCCACGGCATAAGGGGGCGTCACGCCTTCATACATGAGGTGCATCGACATGCCTGCGGCGGCATGCACAAGGTTGTGGCAGTGATCCATCCATAATCCCGGATTATTGGCTACAAAGGCGACCTCATACGTCTCCCCAGGCAGTACGTCCAGCGTATCGGACCACCAAGGGCTGCCAGTTGAGGGCTTGCCATTGTGCGACAGGACAAGCACGTGATGTCCGTGCAAATGCATCGGGTGGTCAACATTCCCTCGGTTAATGAAGGTTGTTTTAACGAGATCCCCTTCCTTCACCATAAACATCGGCGCATTCGGGAATACTCCTCCATTCAAAGTATAGAGGAAATCAAATTTGCGGTTAAAAATGCCGAGCTTATTGTCCAGAATTAGCGTAAATTCTCTATCGAAGCGGCTGCTTGCATCAAAAGCGGTTGCCGCGGGGCTACCATAGATAAGAGGATCGAATGCTACGGTAGGCGGAATCTCGGGGACGTCCCCACTGCCATCGGAAGACATAAGGATGCCTCCGCTCCGATTCTCTCCTACATTTAAGTAGACTGGACGCTCAGGCATGATGAACGTGATATCATACCGTCCACCTGTAGGCACAACTACGTGGGTATTCGTTAACACATCGGGCTTATTCAGTTCTGTTCCATCAATAGCCGCCACTTCAAAATGTGTGCCAACGAGCGTGTAGTTCTGATTCACCCAATCGTCCGTGTTAATCAGCCGCATTCGGACAGGCGTTCCTGGAGCGATCGCCATGCGTTCGAGTTGATCTGAGGCGCCAACGGCAATCGAAGCCCCTTTCCAACGATGCGTCATCACGGTAATGTCTTTTACAGGCTGAAAAGGTTCCGTTTTCGGCTCCACGATTAACGCCCCGAAGAGTCCCATGCTGACGGCTTCGCGTGAGTCCTGATGAGAGTGATACCAGAATGTGCCGACCTGCTCGGCGCGAAAGCGGTACGTATACGTTTCACCTGGCATGACCGCGTTTTGCGTGGCCCCGGCAACGCCATCTTCGGCATTCGGCACATCCAGACCATGCCAATGTGCGGTAACACCTTGCTCAATATCCTGGTTAATGAGTGTAACCTCAATTAACTCACCCTCTTTCATGCGAAGCTCGGGTCCCGGAATTTGCCCGTTGTACGTCCAGGCATCGACAGTTTTGCCGGAACTGAGTGTGACAGTCTTTTTCTGAGCGGTTAGTGTAAAATGACGATCCGGTATCCCCTCGCGCGGGCCCGTCAGGTCGGCAACAGAGATCATTTTGCCTGAATTGCTGGTCATTGCGGCCATTCCGCTTTGGTGATTATGCTGACTCATATCGGCCATTCCGCTTTGGTGATTATGCTGACTCATATCGGCCGGCATCAGACCGCCGTAATCATGCGTCCCGCTTGCCATATCGATTTCGGGTGGCAGCTCACTTTTGTCCATGGCATAGTTAAAAAGATAATAACCTGATGCTCCCAGCACGGCGAGTACACTGAGCATAGCCAAGCCTCGTTTCCAAAAGGCCGGAGCCGTATAAGCTTCCATTTTGCTTACCTCCCTATAACGGAACTGATGTCTCCACCAAAGTGCTGCCGTTGCCAAGACGAAGACAGCCAGCGGTATGGAAATATCAAGCCATTTGAACGGAACAGGCGGAACTAGGGCGAAATAAAAGGAAGTTAATGCGGCGAGCGCTGTCATTTGAAAAGGAATGATGAGGCCTGGAGCGGCGGCTCTCAAGTGTGCTGTTGAATCAACAGTCGCTTCCTGCTCCGTGTCACCTTGTGGCTGTTTGGTGATCGAGCGCAGCTTGAGCAGTTTAGGCACGGCTATGAACCAGATGGTTAGAAGCGGCAAAAGGATCAGCGGTGCTTGGATGAACACGTGATCGATCCAAAAGGTAGTGAGCATAGTCTGCTGTATCCAAGCGATAGCCCCTAGAATAGCGGCCGCCGGAATGATTGGGAACCAGGCCCAAAACAACAGCTTGCGCGTTTTGCGATGCATGCGTTCAATGGTGCGGCTATAGAGCAGTCGAGAAGCTTTCACACTCCCGATCCAGGTGAATATCACGAATAGCAACGAAGCTGCCAGAATAGTTCCAATACTTATGTTGTACAAAATGAAGCCCCTCCTAAGTGTTTACGATACCTTCAGTATAGAATCGCTGCCTGAAGCGGCAAACGGTCCGGGGACCAAGTAACTACCTAGACTAAAGTTGGGGACGCATTCTTTTTTATTCATCAACAGGGTCGGGTAAGCGATTTCATTAGCATGTAAGAATTGGAAATAGTTTGCGTTTTCAAATGTGATATGTTATGATGAATCCAATCGACAAAAAGAACCTGAATTCACATATTGTAAAGGGTTTTCATTTTTGTTAGTGAACCTTTTGCAATGTGTGAATTTTTTCTCTTTGAAGAATAAAAAACATGTTAATAATTTTTGGAGGTATTTCTCATGGCTACTGGTACAGTAAAATGGTTTAACGCAGAAAAAGGTTTCGGTTTCATCGAAGTTGAAGGCGGCAACGATGTATTCGTTCACTTCTCCGCTATCCAAGGCGAAGGTTTCAAAACTTTGGATGAAGGTCAACAAGTTGAGTTCAGCGTTGTTCAAGGCAACCGCGGACCACAAGCAGAAAACGTTGTAAAACTGTAATATAATTTAAAAGACTGCCTTTACTTTGTAATGGCAGTCTTTTTTCAATTTAGCTATTGAAGTTTACTTACGTAAAACGCTGAGGAGGTCCATCATGTATTCCAGAAAAAAGTCCTTTGAAGAGATGCCTCTAGAAAATGTGACAATATGGTCTTGTGAACAAGAAGGTTGTAAAGGCTGGATGCGAGATAATTTTACATTTGATCACGTTCCGACTTGCCACTTGTGTCAGTCCACTATGGTTCGAAGCGTCAAGTTACTTCCTTTAGTTAATAACACGAGCATTGATCAGAAAGCGCTCAAAAAAGGCGTTCAAATTTAATATAACAAAAACCCGGAGACCCTGCTGTCTTCGGGTTTTTTATGTTATTATGGACACGTATTGGAAGAAATTAGCCCATCGCAAGCGAGGGAGGAATAGAGGCTGTGAAATCAAAAAAACGCCGGCAATGGCCGCTGCTGGTAGGCGCTTGTGTGCTTGCGGCATGTGTCGTCATCGTGATCGGCAAATCGCCGTTTGGTCCGGTCTCTTCTTGGAAGGTTGCCGGGAAGGATGCTCTGGCTGCAGCAACACCGGTGCCCACGCCTCCGCCTAGAGAGGCATTGGAATTCCGCATGGTCGATCTGGACCATGGCTGGGTGAAATACGCCGATGGGATCGCGGCGACAGAGGATGGCGGCGGCATGTGGCAACCGGCCGCTGAAGAAGTGGCTGCTGCGGAAACAGCCGTCGATGGTACGCTAGCTGAGCTGCTCAGCTTGGAAGCTGGAGATGGTTCTAGCCCTACCCCGTCGACGGCCACGTTAGGCGGGGCTGCGTTACCGGTGAAGCAAACACAGTTCCTGACACCGCGTATTGGTTGGGCGCTGCCGGCCAGCAGCAAGGATGCGAAGAATCCGCTGCTGATCACCGTAGACGGCGGGCAATCTTGGGTGGATGGCATGACCGCGGAGGTCAAGGAAGCCATCCTCAAGGAGAAGGGCCATTTGCAGCAGCTGGCGAAGGAAAAGGATCTTTACGCCACGAAGGAAGCGGCGAAAGGGATCATGAGCGCCAAATGGAAGCTCATACCTGAGAGCGCGGCGCCCGGAGATGCGGTGCTTGTTCGTCACGATGAGCCAGGGACGATTACCTGGCTGAACAAAACGTACACGCTCCAGCCATATGGAGCGGGGTATTTCACCTATTTGCCGATTTCAATGAGTGCAAAGCCCGGCAAATACCCGATCGGCGATCAGACACTCACCATAGTGGCGAAGAAGTTCGAGACGCAGTATCTCAAGGTTACGTCGGAGATGGAGAGCATGAAGCAGGATACGGCGCGTATCAACGCCGATCAGAAGAAAATCGATCTGGCGCGAAGCAAGTCCGAGCCGGAATTTCTGTTCAGCGGGCCGTTCGTGAAGCCCATCGAGGGGATTTTGACGACGCCATATGGGTACACCCGTTACGTGAACGGGAAGTACGATAGCGCTCATATGGCGGTTGATCTGGCCGCGAAGGAAGGCACGCCGATCAAAGCGACCAATGACGGGATCGTGGCGTTGGCCGAGAGCTTGTATTTGACCGGCAATTCCATTTATCTCGATCATGGGATGGGGCTTTTTTCGCAGTACGCGCATCTCTCCGAGCTGCGGGTCAAAACAGGGGACCGGGTGAAGCAGGGCGACATTATCGGGCTCGTGGGCACGACAGGGTTCTCGACAGGACCGCATTTGCACTTTACATTTTGGGCGCATAATGTACAGGTGAATCCGGATTTATTTTGGAATACGACACCGTTTCGTTGGGTTCAGCCGGCACAGGCTACTAAGCCGAAGGGTTGAATAGACGAGTAAAGTTAGAGGACACCATTTTTCTGCGCTGCGCGGAGAGGTTGGTGTCCTATTTGTTTTATTTTAGCTTAGAGAGTCGCTCGTAGGTTTCCGCATCACAGATGACGAAAAGCTGCGCATCCTCGGGGATGAGCTGGTCTAACTTCTGGTTAATATTCAGTTGATCCCGGTCGGAGATCAGTGTCGCCCCCTCAAGGAGCAGCTGCTCAAAAGCGTCGCGGTATGTGCGCCAAGAGCTCCTTTTACTAAGCACTTGAAGGCTGCTGCTGGACTGCCTAGTCAAGAGCTGCGAAACAATCCGTGACGATCCCGGTGAAAAAGCCGAGCGAACGGCAAGCTGCGAAATGGTC
Organism: Paenibacillus sp. P36; assembly: GCF_045866505.1. Classification (NCBI taxonomy): domain Bacteria; kingdom Bacillati; phylum Bacillota; class Bacilli; order Caryophanales; family Paenibacillaceae; genus Paenibacillus; species Paenibacillus sp. P36. The sequence goes on along the minus strand of NZ_AP038372.1, from coordinate 8,559,652 downwards.
TCGGAGCCGAGGATAAATTCATTCACGTTAACATGTTGGAAATTTTGCATATTTTCGCTGTTTTTAATCTCGACGATGGAGTGGACGTTGCGGTAATTGCGCTCGATGGTTGTGGCGACTAGCAGTGTTTTGCCATCGACAAAGGAAGGGTCGCGCAGCATAGCTTGGTCTTCTGTGATCTCATTGGCGAAGATGAAGACGGAGCGGGCTTTTTCCATATTCGCCATCTCCAAAGTTTCCATATGGGTAGGATTGCCTCTTATATAATGGACCCTATTATGTACGATCGGTGTTTTCTCATGAGTATCGATCAGTACGACCTCAGTTGAAGTGTCGGTGTTCAAAATCTCCTGGATCGCCAGCTCCGCATTTTTGCTCCAATCAATGATGACGAAATGCTGTTCACCTTGATATCTCAATTTGCCCGCTTCCTTTCGCTGTCTGTATACGAATAATGAATCGACGACTTTGCTGATCGTGACGGAGATGAGCCCAATTCCGAAAATATACAGAAAGATGCCGAGGCACTTGCCGGCCACGGTTTTTGGCGCATAGTCTCCATACCCCGTGGTGGTCACGGTTGTCATCACCCACCAAAGTCCGTTGAAGACGCTGCCGAAGGTTTCTTTTTCCAACATATAAGCACTGATAGCAGATAGAAGGATGAAAAGAAAGGCCAGACTATAGATGAACTTGTTGTTCATTCGCAGCAGTTTAAGGAAGATCTTACTGAAATAGAACATGGGGCTCCCTTCCTGAAAAAGTAGATATTTGGTCCGTCCGCATGCTACAATAAAGAACAAATGTTCTAGAACGGAGAAGGACGAATGGCTGAAACGATCAACATTTCCGTGCGCTCTCTGGTCGAATATGTATTTCGCAGAGGGAGTATTGAGTCCGGCTTTCGGACAAGCGCTGCGCTGGTTGAAGGCACGAAGGCACACCAAAAACTGCAGAAGCAATATGGCGAATCGGATCAGCATGAAGTGTATGTTTCCGCTGAAATTGCTTGCCGGGAGCTCCTGTTCGTGATTGACGGGCGGTGCGACGGTCTTCTTCAAGACGCGGACGGCGGTCCTGTGACGGTGGATGAGATCAAGTCTACTTCCTCGGACATCAGCGACATCGAAGAAGATTCGTATCCCGTGCATTGGGCGCAAGCGATGTGCTATGCCTATATGGTAGCCAAAGATCGCGAGCTTCATCATATGCGGGTTCAACTTACGTATATGCAGGTGGAGACGGAAGATACGCGCCGATTTGTGAAGGAAGCTTCGTTCAGCGAGTTGGAGCAGTTCGTGCATGACGTAGTGGAGCAGTATTACCCCTACGCACAAGCAATTTATGAGCATGAGCAGCGAAGGAATCGCAGTATCAAAGAGCTGGCATTTCCATTTCCAGCTTATCGTGAAGGCCAGCGGAAACTGGCAGGAGCGGTGTACAAAACGATCAGCGAAGGGCGTAAGCTGTTTGCCAAAGCGCCGACCGGTATCGGGAAGACCATGTCGACCTTGTTTCCGTCGGTGAAAGCGATTGGCGAGGGGCTGCTGCAGCGGATTTTTTATTTGACGGCGAAGACGATCACTCGCACGGCGGCAGAGGAAGCGTATGGCCTGCTTCAGGCACATGGCCTTCAGCTGCATGTCGTGACCATCACGGCGAAGGAGAAGGTGTGTCTGAAGGACGAAGTCCGCTGCACCAAGGAGCACTGTGAATTCGCCGATGGTTATTACGACCGCATTAACGGCGCTGTGCTCGATCTTCTTCAATCGGAGACGATTATGACGCGTACGGTCATTGAGTCGTATGCACGGAAGCATCGGGTTTGTCCCTTTGAATTTTCCCTCGATGTCGCTTATGCCGCGGATGCGGTGATTTGCGATTACAATTACATATTTGACCCGCGTGTCAATTTAAAAAGGTTGTTCGAGGAGCAGAGGCGGCATACGACTTTGCTCGTGGATGAAGCGCACAATTTGATTGACCGGGCGCGGGAAATGTACAGCAGCACGCTCTCCAAATCCGGATTTCTTGCGCTGCAGCGGGAGTTCAAAGGTGTTCGCGCAGATTTGCACGATACAGCTAAGGCCATCAACCAATATTTCATTACGCTGCGCAAAAGAATTGGAGACCGCCAGATGCTGGTGGAACCGGAACTGCCGGAGGATCTCTTGGCGCTGCTCGATGGTTTTCTTGCAAGCGCTGAAAAGGAGCTGGCTGCAAGCGGCGGAAGCCCTGCGAGCCCGCTGCTCCTGGAGACTTACTTCGCAGCTCACAATTTGGTCCGCATTGCTAAGCTATACGATGAACGCTATATGACATTGTTCACGTCTGATCGTAACGAAGTCAGTGTGAAGCTCTTCTGCCTGGATCCCTCCCATCTGCTCCGGCAGATGGGGAAAGGCTATCGCTCGCATGTGTTCTTCTCGGCGACCCTTTCGCCGCTGTCCTTTTTCATGGACACGCTGGGAGCGGGCGAAGAGGATTACTCCGTGAGCGTGCCTTCGCCTTTTGCCAAGGAACAGCTGGAGGTTTTCGTCCAGCCGCTGTCGACCCGGTATCAGGATCGCGAGCGAAGCCGAGAGGCGATTGCCCGTTCGATTTATCAGATGGTGACCCGTCGTTCGGGCAACTATTTTGTGTTTTTCCCCTCATATGCGTATATGAGTAGTGTCTATGAGGCCTTTACGGATCTTGTAGGTGAGCAGGGAGAGGATAGCCAGTTGCGTGTCCTGGTTCAGACGGTTCAGATGCCGGAAGAGGAGCGGGAGCAGTACTTGGCCGAATTCCAAGCAGGGCGTGATGGCACGCTGGTCGGCTTCGCCGTGATGGGCGGCATCTTCTCGGAGGGCATCGATTTGGTTGGCGAGCGACTGACCGGAGTGGCAGTTGTTGGCGTAGGGCTGCCTCAGCTCGGACCTGAGCGCAATCTGATTAAGGCTTACCTCGAAGACACGGGCAAAAACGGCTACGAGTACGCCTACGTCTTTCCCGGTATGAACAAAGTGCAGCAGGCCGGCGGCCGGCTCATCCGCTCCGAAACGGATCATGGCGTGCTGCTGCTGATTGACGACCGGTACCTGCAGCCGCTGTATCAGCGGTTGCTGCCGGAGGAGTGGCGAGATTATACGGTGCTGCGGTAGGTAGTGGGAACTACAGTCCCCTATTTGTCCCCGAATCCACCATTTGGCAGAATGGAGGGAACTAGGGGCCTCTATTTCGCTGGGATCCGGCCGCTTGGCTATAAAAAAAGAGCTATCCTCAAGCAAAGACTCTGCTCAAGGATAGCTCCTTTTTATAGGGACATCCGGTAAATGTTAACGACATCCTCGCGTGTAAGCTTTTTGAAGTTGCCGAAATCGCCGTACACCATCGCTTTGTCCGCCATCAGCTCGATCGTGGAATCGTCGATGTCGTAATCCGCTAGGCGACTTGGCGCGCCGATGGAGTTAAGGAACCCGCGAAGCTCCGCGATACCTTCCTCAGCTACCTGGCGGTCCGTTTTGCCGGTAGTTGTAACGCCGAAGACGCGCTGCGCGAACTGCTTGTACCGAGCTACATTGGCATCCAGCGTGTAGGTCATCCAGTTCGGGAATAGAATGGCAAGGCCTCCGCCGTGCGGGATATCATGAACGGCTGACACCGCATGCTCGAGATTATGCGTCGCCCAGTCGCCGCGAACTCCCATGCTAAGCGTCCCGTTCAGCGCCATTGTGCCACTGTATAAAATCGTCGCGCGGTTCTCCAGATCCGTGAGATCCTGCAGCAAGCGAGGCGCCGTATCGATCACGGTGCGAAGAATGGTTTCACAAAAGCCATCTTGAAGAAGTGTATTATCGACATGATGGAAATATTGCTCAAAAACGTGTGACATGATATCGACCATACCGTATACGGTTTGATTTTCAGGCAAGGAAGTTGTGTGAGCGGGATCCAGGATTGAAAATTTCGGGAAGGAGAAGGGGCTGCCCCAACCGAGCTTCTCTTTGGTCTCCCAATTAGTAATCACTGAGCCGGAGTTCATCTCCGAACCCGTTGCAGCAATCGTCAGCACGGTGCCTAACGGCAGCGCCCCAGTTGCGGATGCTTTACGCGTAACGATATCCCAGAAGTTACCCTCATATTTGGCGCCGACGGCAATCGCTTTGGCACAGTCGATGACGCTGCCTCCACCTACAGCGAGGATTAAGTCGATGTTCTGAGTTCGGCACATTTCCACACCGCGGTGGACCGTTGTAAGCCTTGGGTTAGGCTCAACACCGCTCAGCTCGAAAATTGAAGCATCGATGCCTTTCAACAGGTGAACAACTTGGGTGTAAATACCGTTTAGTTTAATGCTTCCGCCGCCGTATACGAGCAGCACGTTCTTACCGTATTTGGGTACCTCCGCAGTTAATTTCTCGAGTGTCCCCTGTCCGAAATGTAGCGTGGTTGGATTATAATAAGTAAATGTATTCATCGAATTACCTCCTCGAGATCATCTATATGTAGTCTTACCCCTATATTGTATAGAAAGAAACAGCAAAAAACAAAATTAGAAGGACGAAGGCGCAGAGCCGGTTCTAGCTTGTATCAACACCATAATAGGAGGAATCACCGTGGCGACATTAACACCTTATTTTTATAGCAGAAATGCAAGAGAGCAGTCGGACTTTTATGTAAAAGCGTTTGGCGGAGAGATCGTCAGCTTGCGTACGTTCGCAGATATGCCGGGGGCTGATGAGTCCATGAAGGATCGGGTGCTTCATTTGGAACTTCAGGCGCTTGGTTTACGCTTTTTCATGGCGGATGCAGGTACGGAATCGGTGGATAGAGGCAAGGGGTTGGATTTGACATTGGAGTTTAAGGGTGAAGAAGAGGCGAGGCGTATTTTCGAAGCGTTATCCCAGGGTGGTCATGTGATCATGCCCTTTGAACGCATGTTTTGGGGTACGATGTTCGGTCGACTTGAAGACCCGTTCGGTGTGATTTGGCAGATTTCTACGGAGGCATAAGGCTTGAGATGAGCCCCTCTACATCCCCCGACCGATTCGTTCCTGTTTATATTCCGTTTAAAATACAGGTGTATGATTCATTTTGCAAAGAGATACTGAAAAGCAAAGAATCATTCAGATGACGGATGAATATTCGATCGGGTAAAGGAGTAGAGATACATGGCAGTTACAAGGAAAGAAGCGCCTCAGAGCGCAAGCAATTGGCGGGGATTCATCCGCTTGATCATGCAGGCGAATCCACCCAAGCTTCTTCTAGGCATAGCATTAGGATTAAGCATTATTTCAACATTGGCAGGGCTTGTGATACCGTTATTTACGAAAAATGTGGTCGACAGCTTTTCGCTCGACAATTTGAATTGGATGCAGATTACCGGCATGGCGATCGCTTTTGTTGGTTCGGCAATTGCCTCGGGCGTCTCGGTTTATTTATTAAATCACGCGGGTCAAAGCGTTGTGGCCGGCATTCGTGAGCGACTATGGAAAAAGCTTCTGGTGCTGCCGGTTCGCTATTACGATAATAATCAGACGGGCGATACGATCTCCCGGATGACCAATGATACCGCTGTGATTAAGGGCCTAATCGCCGAGCATATGTCAGGGTTCGTGACAGGTATTATTTCAATTATTGGTTCTATTGCGGTGCTCTTGTATATGGATTGGAAAATGACGCTCATCATGTTCAGCGTATTCCCGATAGCTTTCCTCATCCTTTTTCCACTGGGTCGGCAAATGTTCAAAATCTCCAAGGGCATGCAGGCTGAGACAGCAAGTTTCACTTCTGTGCTCAATCGTGTCCTATCCGAGATCCGCTTGGTGAAGGCAGCGAATGCCGAACCTGTAGAGTACCAAGAAGGCAGCTCAGGGATTCAAAGACTGTTTAAATTTGGACTTCGCGAGGGTAAGATTCAAGCCTTAATGGCGCCGCTTGTAACGTTTGTTATGCTGATGCTGTTTGTTGTTCTGTTCGGTTATGGCGGTATGCGAGTGGCTTCAGGCGCGATAACCGCAGGTCAATTGGTGGCGTTCATGCTCTATTTATTCCAAATTGTCATGCCGATTACGCAGATCACACAGTTTTTCAATCAGGCTCAAAAAGCGATGGGAGCAACGGATACCATCCTCAAAGTGCTGGATCATGAAGAAGAAAATCCGCATGCAGGTGTGCCCGTAGCGAATGCTTCACAGTCGATTCATTTTGATCATGTGACCTATGGCTACAAAGAAGGGGAGTCTGTCCTGAAAAATGTCAGTTTCACGATGGAAGCCGGCAAAGTGACGGCCATCGTAGGGCCGAGCGGAAGCGGGAAGACAACGACGTTCTCCTTGCTCGAGAGATTCTATACGCCGCAGAAGGGCTCTGTTACCTTAGGGTCCGATCCGATTGATCAGTTCTCGCTTATTTCCTGGCGCAGCCAGATCGGTTATGTTTCACAGGAGAGTCCGCTGATAGCAGGTACGATCCGGGATAATATCTGTTATGGCTTGCAGCGTGAGGTAACGCTGGAGGAGCTGAAGCGGGCTTCGCAGATGGCTTATGCGGATACATTTATTGAGGAGCTGCCGCAGCAGTATGAAACGGAAGTCGGCGAGCGCGGCATTAAGCTGTCCGGCGGACAGCGGCAGCGGATTGCGATTGCGCGAGCTTTGCTGCGCGATCCGAAGATTTTGATGCTGGACGAAGCGACGTCCAGTTTGGACAGCAAGTCCGAGGTTGTGGTGCAGCAGGCGCTGCAGAATCTCATGCAAGGAAGGACGACGCTGGTCATCGCGCATCGCTTATCGACGGTGGTGGATGCCGACCAGATTATCTTCCTGGACAAAGGCGTGGTGACCGACAGCGGAACGCATCAGGAACTGCTGGAGTCGCATGACATGTACCGCGAGTTTGCTACGCAGCAGCTTCAACTGCAGGAGCAATTCGCCGCGGACTCAGGTTTGATGCCTGAGGAGGCGTTGGCTCCCATGGAGGCTCCTTCTCATCGGTAACTAGGATAACCAGCAGCGGCTTGCTGCAGATCAGGTTTCTAAGTAAGGGCTGTTTCAAAAGCAGATTAGTTTGCTTTTGAAACAGCCCTTTGTGCAGTCGAGAGTATGTTTCCCTTGAGAGCAGGCAGCTCGGCGGAACTACAGGGCGCTATTTGAGCTAGATTGGTTGTATTCAGGGTATGAACGAAACTACAGGTTCTTATTCCGCCCAAGAACCTTACATTTGGAGCAGGATGGGAGAAATAAAGGCCCGTAGTTCCAATTCCCCGATGAGATTGGCTCATTCTCACGGAATAGAGGCCCGTAGTTCCCCATCTTCGACTTTAAAGAAGCTCAAGGTTTTTTCTCATCAAAGCAGCGATACTCCGTTCATTCTCTCGATTGAGAGCTTCCAGCCTCTGAATGACGAGTTCTTGGCGCTGAACGGGATGATTTTGGCTTAATTTGGCCTTACCCTCCATGTCCGATATGTGGATTTTGAAGCCTTGAATGCCTTTACTTAGACCGGATAAGTAGGTGGAGTCTACGGATTCTAAATCATAGGGGCTATCGGGCTCCTCATATTTTTCAATCAAGCTTCTCATAGAGGACATCACTTCATCCTCATCGTCGATGAGCTCGGCTTGCCCGTATACGTGAACAGCCATGTAATTCCATGTCGGAACGGAATCGCTGGTTTCGTACCAGGAGGGAGAGATATAGCTGTGCGGCCCTTGAAAGATGACCAGGACCTCCTGCTGCTGAAGATCTCTCCACTGCGGATTCGGACGAGCAACATGTCCATACAAGCATTTGTTGGTGCGATCAAGCGTAAGCGGCAAGTGGGTTGCCATCGGGTGGCCGTCATGCTGCGAAACCAGGGTCGCAAAGCCATTTTGTTCGATAACCTCATACATGATGTCGTCATCTTTTATTTTAAAATAGGAAGGAATGTACATGTTGCTTTTCACCTGCTTCTTTAAATTTAACGGTATTGTAACAAGGGAAATGGGCTAAATATAGTGCCAATTTCAATGGAAAATAGTGTGCCACTATACAAAAGGAGGAAGAGTGCTGTTGTCGAATAAGTAAAGTAGCATTCAAAAGATGATCTGGAGGGATACGCGTTAATGGATAAAGTGCGTTGGGGAATTATTGGTTGTGGAGATGTGACCGAAATTAAAAGCGGACCGGCCCTCCAAAAGGTGGCGGGTTCTGAGCTCGTGGCCGTTATGCGGCGCAATGGCGCGTTGGCGGAAGATTACGCGAGAAGACACGGCGTTGCTAAATGGTATGATGACGCGAATGCGCTTATTCATGATCCGGATGTCAATGCCATATATGTCGCCACGCCGCCTGGTTTTCATCATGAATATACGTTGATGGCGGCTAAAGCAGGGAAGCCGGTTTATGTGGAAAAGCCCATGGCTAGGAATCACGGGGAGTGTCTGGAGATGATCGACGCGTGTGAAGTGGCTGGGGTACCGCTTTTCGTTGCTTATTATCGCCGGGGTCTGCCGAAGTTTATTCAAATTAAAGAACTGCTGGACAGCGGTGTTTTGGGGGAAATCCGGTTCGTCCATACGACTTATCTGCAAATGCTCAGAGAAGACCAGGGTCAGGATCTGCCGTGGCGATTGCAGCCTGAGCTTTCGGGAGGCGGACTTTTCGTCGATTTAGCTAGCCACACGCTGGATGTTTTGGACTATTTGCTGGGGCCGATTGGCGAGGTCAAAGGCTTTGCTCGCAATCAGAGCGGACAACTGCAAGTCGAAGATATCGTGACAACGGCGTATGCTTTTGAATCAGGTGTGATGGGAACGGGCATTTGGAGCTTTAACAGCTACAAGCGCAGTGATGTGAACGAGATTGTCGGAAGTCTCGGCAAAGTCATTTTTTCAACGTTTGGCGGGGATCTTCGTTTGGAGACAGCGGACGGTCAAGTGCAGGAGTTCACGATTCCGAATCCGGCCCATGTGCAACAGCCTTTGATCGGGATGGTCGTGGATGAGCTTAGAGGTGTGGGGAAAAGCCCAAGTACAGGACAGACGGCCGCGCGGACAAATCGGGTTATGGATGAGCTGCTTCGCGACTTTTATCGCCAAAATCAGCTCTAATCCCGTCCATATATTAGCAGAATGGATAAAACGATTGACGGAAACACGCGAGCCAATTAAACTATGGTAAATTAGAATCACAGCTTGGATGCCAAACAGCGCCTACATACTTTGCCGAGCAAAAGCGTTAAAGTGGTGAGCGGGCAATGGGTTCAAGTCAACCAAAAGGGAAAAAAGAGAGGGGTAATTAGGTTGAAAAAGAAAGCACTTGCATCACTTGTATTATCAGCAGCTCTTATGGTCGTAGCCGGTTGTGGTCAAAAGACAGAGACAACGCCTGCAGCAGGCGGCGCATCAACAGCTCCAGCAGCAACGGCAGCTGCGGCAAAAACGTACAAAATCGCGATTTCGCAAATCGTGGAACATCCATCTTTGGATGCGACTCGTCAGGGCTTTTTGGCAGCGCTTAAAGACGCTGGAATCGTAGAAGGCACGAACCTGAAGGTTGACTACAACAATGCGCAGGGCGATCAAACGAACAATTTATCCATCGCGCAAAAAATCGCTTCCGGAGACAACGACCTGGTGCTAGGTATCGCAACACCATCCGCTCAAGCGGTTGTACAGCAAGTGAAAAAAGCTCCGGTTCTTTTTGCAGCCGTTACGGATCCAGTTGCAGCTAAAATCGTAACAAATGTAGACAAACCAGGCGGTACGGTTTCCGGAGCATCGGACACGAACCCAATGGCGGTCGCACAATTGATGGATTTCGTTGCAGCTAACATGCCTAAAGTGAAAACAGTCGGTCTTGTTATCAACGAAGGTGAGCCGAACGCCGTGATCATGGCGAAAAATGCTGAGCAAGCTTTGGCGAAAAACAACATCAAACTTATAAAAGCGCCAGTAACGAATACATCTGAAGTAAAACAAGCTGCTCAATCCCTTGTTGGACGCGCAGACGCATTCTTGATTACACTCGACAACACCGTTGTTAGTGGTGTAGATGGCATCATTCAAATTGCTAACGAAAAGCACATTCCGTTCTTCTCCAGTGACCGCGATACCGTGGAAAAAGGAGCATTTGCAACGGTTGGCTTCAAATACTACGATCATGGTTATCAAGTTGGACAAATGGCTGTTGATATTTTGAAAAACGGGAAGAAAACAGCGGACATGAAAGTAACTGTTCCTGATAAGCTCGATCTGATCTTGAACCTGAAAGCAGCTAAGGCGCAAGGCGTTGAAGTAACGGATGCTATGAAAAATGCTGTAAAAGATAAAGAGAAAAACATTATTCAGTAAGATTTTGGGATACAAAAGGGGTGGACGTCACTTTCGTTCATCTCTTTTTTTCTCCCGTCTACCTGAGGTTAGGCGTTGTTTATTTTAAACTAGGAGGTTGTTTCAACATGATGGATTCCATGAGCGGTGCTGTCGAGCTGGGTCTTCTTTATGCCCTGATGGCGCTTGGTGTCTACATCACTTTTCGCATTCTCGATTTCCCTGATTTGACGGTGGACGGGAGTTTCACGACTGGCGGCGCAATTGCAGCCATTATGATTTCACACGGATATTCTCCGCTGCTCGCTTGTTTGGCTGCTTTTGCAGGGGGACTGGCTGCCGGGGCTTGTACGGGATTGCTTCATACGAAGGGGAAAATTAACGGGCTTTTGTCCGGTATCTTGATGATGATTGCCTTGTATTCGATTAATATGCGGATTATGGGCAAACCAAACATTTCATTGCTTGGTGCAGATACCATGTTCACGTCCATCTCTCCGATTGCGGTGGGATTCATTGTTGTGATTTTGTTTAAATTGTTGATGGACGGGTTTCTGCATACCGATTTGGGACTGTCACTGCGTGCAACGGGCGATAATGCCCGCATGATTCGCAGTTTTGGGGCAAATACAGACAATACCACCATTCTTGGTGTCAGCTTATCTAATGGATTAGTAGCACTTTCCGGTGCGATGATTGCTCAGCAATCTGGATTCGCCGATATTTCCATGGGCATCGGAATGATTGTTATTGGTTTGGCTTCGGTCATTATCGGGGAAGCGATCTTTGGTTCCCAGAGCGTGTTCCGAGCGACTCTTGCGGCTGTTCTTGGCTCCATTGTGTACCGTATCGTGGTCGCTTTGGCACTGCGGGTGGAGTGGCTCAATGCTTCCGATTTAAAATTGATCACTGCAATTATCGTTATCATCGCCCTGGTGCTGCCATCCGTGCAGCGTTCTATCCGGCAAAAAGCAACCGCCAAACGGCGCTCCGCTGAGCTCATCGCCCACGCCATTCAAATGAATAAGGGAGGTGGACGCTGATGCTGAAGCTTTCGAATGTTTCCAAGTTATTTAACCCTGGTTCAGCTGATGAGAAAATCGCGCTGATCGGCATTAACTTAACCTTGAAGCCCGGCGACTTCGTCACGGTCATCGGCAGTAACGGCGCCGGCAAATCGACACTGATGAACATCATCTCCGGTGTGATGACGCCGGATGCCGGCGAGGTGGCGATCAGTGGTGAGACGATCCACCACCTGCCCGAGTATGAGCGCAGCCGCTGGATCGGCCGCGTCTTTCAAGATCCCATGGCGGGGACCGCTCCTCGAATGACCATCGAGGAGAATCTCGCCATGGCGTATACCCGCGGTAAGAAGCGCGGGCTTAGCTTCGGCACTAACGCGCGGAGACGCGCGTTGTTCCTGGAACAGCTGCAGCGCCTCGGCATCGGCTTGGAGAATCGCTTGCGCGCAAAGGTGGGTCTGCTCTCCGGCGGAGAGCGCCAAGCCCTCAGCTTGCTGATGGCGACCTTCACCCAGCCGCAGATTCTGCTGCTGGATGAGCATACCGCCGCGCTCGACCCTGCGCGGGCGGAGCTGATCACACGATTGACCGAGGAAATCGTGCGCGAAATGAAGCTGACCACGCTGATGGTCACGCACAACATGGAGCAGGCGATTCGTCTAGGCAACCGCCTGATCATGATGGACAAGGGCCGCATCATCCTCGATGTAAGCGAGGAACGGAAAAAGGACCTCACCGTGGAGCAGCTGCTCGGTGAGTTCGAAAACATCAGCGGCAGCAAGCTGTCGGATGACCGCGTAGTGCTGGGTTAATAATAGAAGCCTTCAGTCTAAGGAATTCTCCTTGGCTGAGGGCTTTTTTTGCGTTTGGGTAGAGTGGCTGAGAATGCGCGCTGTACTACCGATGTAGAGACTAGCTACTCCAAGTGACAAAGATGCAGCAGATGTGCTTATTAGAGAGAATGGTGCGAGAAGAGGGGGTTATACAAGTTAAAATGAATCGGAGCTGATGCTCCATAAGTGCAGGCTGCTCGTTCTAGTCAATGTGCAGATGCGTGCCATCCCTTGATTGCACTTCATACAATCAAATACGCCTAATAATGCTGCTAAAGCACGCTATATTGCATTTAATACAACCATTTGCTTCATAAAGGTGGATATACAGCACTTTTTGGCGAAATAGTTGTATTTTATACAATGAAGAGTGGTTTCAGCGTATAAAAGTGACCAAATTGTTGCATAAAGTACAACGTAGCCTCACATCCAAGAGCCAACATGGCCAAAAAGGTCGTCTCAGCCCTGAACGCATTCAAGTAAGCAGCTGAGAAGTCCGAATGAATAAGCCCTCTCAAATAAGAAAAGTCCCCGCCTAACTGTGCAGCACACAGCAAAGGCGAGGACTTTTCATCAATCATTTAGCCGCTTTAGGGCTAATCACCGCAGCAATCGCAGCAGGAGATTCTTTCTCGATCGGACGTTTGCCGACGAACAAGCTGAGCGGCAGCGCAACTAACACGATGAACGTAGCCAGTAGATACACATCGTTCACGCTCATTGTAAAGGACTGCATACCGATAACGGCTTTATCCGTGATCCCGCTAGTTGCGAGGTCTTGGGAATGAGTTGCGGTTTGGGACGCCAGAACAGAAGTGAAAAGGGCGATAGCGAAAGAACCAAAAACGTTGCGCACCCAGTTGCTCATGGAGGTTGCATGACCGGACAATGTGCGCGGAATTTGCTCCATACCGGCGTTGCTCGCTGGCATTGTTGCAAAAGCGATCCCGACGTTACGTACGATCATCCAAAATAAGATATAGCCGCGGGATACATCGACACTCAACCAGCTAAGTGTTAATGTGCCTACCGCAATCAAAGAAATTCCGACAAACAGAAGAATACGCGGACCCAAAATGCTATATAGTTTCCCTACAATCGGCATACAGAGCGCCATGGCTAGGGAAGCCGGCAGCAGGATTAAGCCAGTATCGAGTGGCGTTACATGCTGAATATTTTGCAGGAAAATAGGTGTCAGGAAAGTCCCCGAGTATAAGCTGATGGTAACAATACTAGAAATGATAAGTGTCAAAGAGTAGCGCGCATTAGCCAAGACGCGAACATTCAGCAAAGGTGAATCGGCTTTCAGCTCCCTCCAGATGAAGAGGCCAAGCATAAGGACACCTCCTGCGAACAACCCGATGACGCGACCCGAAGTCCATCCCCAGGCATGGCCTTGAGAGAATGCAACGAGCAAAGAGAGACTTCCAAGGACGACGGTGATTAAACCGATCGCATCAAACCTTTTTGGCACAGAAAGACGGTAGAAGGGAATCAGTTTGATAACGAGAAAAATAGCAATAAGTCCAACAGGTACATTAAGAAGGAATAACCAGTGCCAGCTCCAATTCTGCAGAAGCCATCCGCTCAATGTCGGCCCGATGGCAGGAGCCATCATAGCGGATAACGACCATAGGGAAATCGCAATAGGCTGCTTGTCGCGAGGAATGACCTGATACACGATTGTCATTGTCGCCGGCATGATGAGACCGCTGAATGCCCCCTGGATAATACGGAAAGCAATGAGGGAAGAAGCATCCCAGGCAATTGCACATAGTAATGAAAAGACAGTAAAGCCCACAAGAGCCAAAGCATACAGTCGCTTATAACTGAATCGCTCACCTAAGTAACCGGTAATAGGAGCAATTGTACCACTCGCCAGCATAAATCCGGTGATGGTCCATTGGATTTTACTCAAATCAGCATTGAAATGTTCACTCAAAATCGGTATAGCAATGTTGATTGTACTCATACTTAAGATCGAAACGAATGATCCGAAGAAGATGGCAATCATAATCGGCCAGAAACGAACTTGCTGTAAATCATCCTTACTCACTTGATACCTCCACTCTCCATTGATCTTACTCGCCGGATTCTCTATAATTTGAATGAAAATCATCATACTACCAAAGTAGACATATGTCAATTATGACATAACAAGGAGTTCCTATGAATACCCTTTCCTATGGATTGCTCAGCCTGCTATCTAAAGATTCTCGAACGGGCTATGAGCTTATGCAGCATATTCAGCCTTTTTGGCCAGCAAAGCATAGTCAAATATACCCTCTCCTTGCTCAACTGGAGCAGAAGGGGTATGTTGAATTTGTACACGTTGTACAGTCAGATAAGCCGGATAAAAAAGTTTATTCATTAACAGAAGCCGGATTAAAAGCACTTCAGGAGTGGATCGGGCTGCCTACAGACCCGCCGGTAACGCGTGATGAATTTGCGCTGAAAATATACTGCATTGGCCTTGTAAACAAAGAAGAAGCCCTGAAGATGTTGGTTGAGCGCGCGAGCTATTATAAAGGGAAGAAAGAGCGGTTTATGGAGTCCTTCGAAAAGGTTAAAGGACAAAGTGAGAAACCGCTTGAGGAATTAGAGTTTCATGACCCTATGTTCGCTAATTACGTTCTGGTAAAAAAAGCTATGCTCAAAGTAGATGCAGACCTGCATTGGTGCGAGTGGATGAGATCGAAGCTGAAAACATGAATGGGTGGCCGCGTCCTTAGTGGCCAAGCTCTTGAATGACGGTTTGAATCTTCTGAAGGCGGATATATTCCGATTTTTCCAGTTGGGGGCGAAAATAGGCGTATAAATACGCCGCGTCATGGAAGTCCAGGCCGGGGTAACACACGACTTCTTGGACCAAGTTCGGGTTATCCATAATGACCTGCCATTCTCCCGTGCGTTCCGGTGGTGAAATGGTCGTCAGGACGTGTTTCTTCGCTGCTAAAGTAGCCTCAAGCTCGGCCCAAATGCGTTCCCACGACGGGCTGAATTGCACCGGCTCAGGAAAGAGGCGGCCAGCTTTGGCGAGTGCCAGCTCCAGGCCAGGGATGTCCGCATCTGCGGCTGCTTTAATAGCTTCAGTTAAGCCGTCCAGCAGGCGGCGAAAGCCGGCATAACCCTCGGCACATACCTCTTGCTGATAAGCAACTTCGGCTTCAGCGCTTTGAAGCATGGAAAACTCGGTATACGCATTCGTTATCATACGGTGAGGTCCCCCCAAAACATACTTTCTCCAAAATGTATCACAATTTTTTTACCAAAAAAAGCCCTTACATAGTAATGGACCCTCCGTTGGTTTAAATTCAGTTTATAAAAGTGCTTTATGCTAAAATAAGTGAAAATTAGACCTAACATGAAGCGAGGTTTGATATAAAATGGCTCCAATCCTGATCGTAGATGATGATCCTTATATTCGTGAGCTGGTTCGCGTTTTTATGCTGAACGAAGGCTTCGAGGTGGTTGAAGCTTCGGATGGCGCGGAAGCGCTCAAGCTGCTGGAAACCGTCCAAGTCGACATGGTCATTATGGATATCATGATGCCGAATATGGACGGATGGGAATTATGCAAAGAACTGCGGGAGCACTATGATATCCCACTGCTCATGCTCACCGCCAAAGGCGAGACCTCGCAGAAGGTCAAAGGCTTTGAGCTGGGCACCGATGACTATCTTGTTAAGCCCTTCGAACCTGTCGAGCTTGCGATGCGGGTCAAAGCACTGCTGAAGCGCTATAAAATTGCTGCATCACAGACGGTTCAGGTCGGCGACCTCAGCATGAACAAAAAAACCTACGAGGTAACCGTTGGCTCCGAGAGCTTGACACTGCCGCTCAAAGAATTTGAGCTGCTTTATAAGCTGGCGAGTTACCCGGGAAAAACATTTTCGCGCGACCAGCTGATCGAGCAAATCTGGGGTTTCGATTATGAAGGCAACGAACGGACCATCGATGTGCATATCAATCGGCTTCGCGAGCGGTTCCCGGAAGAACGGCACGCTTTTCGCATTGCGACGATTCGGGGGCTAGGCTACCGGATGGAGGTCCTGCAATCATGAAACAGAAAGTGCGGAGAAAGGACCCCAGAAGTCGCGGACAGCGTGTACGCGGTACTTTGTTCGCCGTAGGTTTTTTTCTGCTCATCATTCTTTACTGGCTGGCTGCCTTTTACGGGACAGAGTGGATTTACACCCATATCGATAAGCGCCCAAGTGAGGTCATTGTTCAGCTTATTAACTGTATCAGCGGCATGTTTCTATGGGGCGTTACCATGACATGCTTGGGCAGGTTCTTTCGCAGCGAGCAGATGAAATTTTTTAAAACTATGATTGCGGCGATCCAAAGTATGTCCAGAGGGGACTTCAATGTGTCTGTTGATAATAATCCGCACAATGGCCCCTTTGTAGAACTGGTTGATTCCATTAACAACATGGCGGTAGAGCTGGGCCAATTGGAGAAAATGAGGCAGGAATTCATCTCTAACGTGTCGCATGAAATTCAATCCCCTCTCACTTCGATCAGCGGCTTCTCAAGGGCGCTCCAGAACGAGAGCATCACGCCAGAGGAACGCAAGCATTATTTGGAAATTATTGAAGCCGAAAGCACACGCCTTTCCAAGCTAAGTGATAACTTGCTTAAATTATCGTCATTAGAGTCACAGCATCACCCTTTTGAACCGAAAAGTTACCGGCTGGATAAGCAGATCCGCAATCATATTCTTGCCTGTGAACCGCAGTGGATAGAGAAAAATATCGAAATGGATATTGATCTGGAACCCGTTACGCTATTGGCCGATGAAGATTTATTGAGCCAGGTGTGGACGAATTTAATTCATAATGCGGTCAAATTCACGCCTGTTGGCGGCACCATAGGGGTCCATGTTGAAAGCACCCGAAAAGAAGTTATTATTCGAATCTCCAATAATGGCGCTAATATTACTGAGGAAGACTTGCCTCATATCTTTGAGCGTTTCTACAAAGCGGATAAATCGAGAAATCGAACCTCAGGAGGCAACGGACTAGGACTATCGATTGTGAAAAAGATCATTGATATGCATGCAGGTACGATATCCGTAGAAAGTAAACCGGAGAAAAAGACGACGTTTATTGTTCGGTTCTCGTTGCAAGAGTCTTAGAAGGAGCACAAATAGAGACCTCCGCTTATCACTGATAACCGGAGGTCTCTAAGTTTCACACATCGTATTCAATTGTCCCTACGCACACTCCAATCAAACCAACTTCCGTTGAAATTACGACTATAAAAGGATCCTTTCCTCGAATAAACGCTGATCACATTTACCGCTTCTGGATTCCCACATGCCCGATGAACGTAACGCGTTCCCGCACCTTTTCTTCCGTCGTTTGAAGGAAAAGTGGGCATGTTTCGCTAACCTTGTCCATTGGACTATCCCCTTCCTAAGTTGAGAATATCCTGGCTACCCTTAGGGGTCCTTACCAGCTGTAAGGCTTGTCCTTCAAGTGAGCCTAACCCAACTATAGACCATTATTATAATATTGTAAATATTCAGAATATTTGCTAAAAAGAGATTATTACTGACTATCTTCGTGTTTTCTTTGATTTTCTTCAAATTGCTTAGTTTTTGTAAAGGTTTTGTAAATCTATTATTTTTGGGTACCGAACTCTCTTAAGCTTGAAAAGATAAATGGCGAGAAAACCCTTTGAATCTGGTTCCTTGGTAAGTCAGTATTCCCTGATCTCCCTCAACAATATAACCGAACTGATCCCGTCCGACACGCAATTCTAATCGTTGGCGATCCTCAAATTCAAAGGTCGCATAATAGCTCGTGTTAGCACTCGAATCCCCGGATCCTCCGCTAACCTGCATTCTTTTGGCTACAACTTTACAGGTCAGATTTTCGATGGGGGCTGAGTTATTGGAAGTCCATGTGATAAATCCTTTGATAATGACAAATAAAATAAAGCCGCCAATAAGCACCGCCACAATTGTAAAAATAATCATAAAAAGGCCTGCACTGCCCTGATTAGGAAAAGCTCCTGTGTTGAAGCCTGTTGACATAATAATCACTCCTCAAAGTTTCGTAGTCAATTCGCGGACTTTTTTAGAGGAATCTTTTGACGAATCGATATCCGGTTTCATGAAACCCAAGCGGTTGCTGCGCTTTCCGGCGATCCCCATGGTTCTCCGAACCTGTGATCCACCACATCCCTGAGCAGGCGTGTTCTTGGGCCAGCTGCTCTGCATAGCTTTTTAGCTTATCGGCTGCTGCTTGGCTGCTGTCTGTTTCTTCCATAGATATCACGGAGACTTCGCTAAACTTCACAACGGCATCATCCGCTTGACGAATACGAAACCCTAGAGTGCCAAGTATTTGGTTCTCTTCTTCGTACACATAGAGGGATTCATCGGGATTGTCACGCATAAAATGCAGCCTATTTTCAATGTGCAAAGGGGAAATCATCTTGCCTGTCCGCTTGGAAACAAAATTGCTGATCTCTTTCGTATCTTGGGGTTTTGCTTCTCGAATGATATACGTCATTACGGGCCTTCTTTCTATGATCCTATGATTCTGCTAATTATACCATATATTGGAACATAAGTTCTACATTTGCATAAAAAAAACCCGCCGAAGGGCGGGGTGATCGTCTTGAGCACGATTTACGCTTGCGCATGGATCGTGTTTAACGTCGTACGGTCGCTCGCTTGCACGAGCTTAATGAGCAGTTCTTTCGCTGCGGCATAGTCATCCACGTGAAGAATCGAAGCGGAAGTATGGATATAACGCGCGCAGACACCGATCACGGCAGAAGGAATGCCGGTACCCTGCACGTGCACCAGTCCGGCATCAGTGCCGCCGGCTGAAATAAAATATTGATACGGGATTTTATGCGTCTCCGCCGTATCCAGAATGAACTCCACCATGCCGCGATGCGTGATCATCGTAGGGTCAAAGATGCGCAGCAGCGCTCCGCGCCCCAGCTGCCCAAAAGCATTGCGGTCGCCGGTCATATCCCCGGCGGCACTGGCATCCAGCGCGTAGAACAAGTCCGGCTGGATGAGATTCGCCGCCGTGCGTCCGCCGCGCACGCCAACCTCTTCCTGTACGGTAGCGCCCGCGTACAGGACATTCGGGAGCTTCGGCCCGCCGTGAAGCTCCTTCAGCAGTTCAATCGCCAGGCCTACGCCGTAACGATTGTCCCAAGCTTTGGCCATAATCCGCTTCGGATTGGCCAGGGGCGTGAACGGGCAGATGGGAACAATCTGCTGCCCGAGCTTGATGCCGATGGCGAGGGCATCGGCTTTATCTTCTGCGCCGATGTCAATGTACATCGTCTTGATGTCTGCGGGCTTGCTGCGTGCCGCCTCGTCCAGCAAGTGCACGGGCACCGAGCCGATCACGCCGATGATCGGCCCTTGCTCGGTCATGATCTGCACGCGCTGGGCGGGCAGCACTTGACTGAACCAGCCGCCGAGGGGCTGGAATTTGATGGTGCCGTGCTCGGTGATGCCGCTAACCAGGAAGCCAACCTCGTCGAAATGACCGGCAACCATGATTTTCGGACCAGTCTCGTCGCCACGCAGGATGCCAAACAAGCTGCCGAGGCCATCTTGGACGAACTCATCGGTGTATTTCTCCATTTCACCACGGACAAACTTACGGATGTCCCGTTCGAAGCCAGGAGCTGCCTGGAGTTCAGTCAATGTACGAAAAAGCTCTAAAGTTTCAGTGTTCATTGGAAATCCTCACTTTTTTACATGATTAGGTAGTGCGATAACTGTTATTTTATCATATTAGAAAAATAAATGAGATTTAGGCCAAAGACAGCTTTACAAAACTAATGACCTTAGTTATTATACTTATATAGATAATAAGCGGGAGGCGTTCAAAATGAAGGTAACGAAAATAGGGTTTTTGTATCAGGTGTCTTTTATGCCGAGATTTTTTCCGGTAAATTGTTATTTGGTGGAGGAAGAGAATGAATTGACGCTGGTTGATGCGGCTTTGCCATTCAGTGTGAAAGGTATTCTTCAGGCTGCAGAGAGCATCGGGAAACCCATTACCCGCATCGTGCTAACGCACGCACATGGCGATCATATTGGCGCATTGGATGGTTTGAAAAAAGTCCTGCCGCAGGCGAAGGTGTATATTTCGCGAAGAGATGCCAAGCTGCTGGCGGGCAGCAAGGAACTGGAGGACGGCGAGGCAAATTTACCGATCAAAGGAGACGTTCCCAAGTCGGTGCAGACGAAGCCGGATGTGTTGTTAAAAGATGGCGATTACGTTGGCTCGCTTCAAGCCATTTCGGCTCCAGGACATACACCGGGATCGATGGCATTTCTGGATGTACGCAGCCGTGCGTTGATTGCCGGTGATGCTTTTCAAGTTCGCGGTGGGGTGGCGGTTTCCGGTTTGA
This sequence comes from Paenibacillus sp. P36, assembly GCF_045866505.1. NCBI lineage: Bacteria > Bacillati > Bacillota > Bacilli > Caryophanales > Paenibacillaceae > Paenibacillus > Paenibacillus sp. P36. Next base: position 8,539,097 of record NZ_AP038372.1, on the reverse strand, counting down.
TGAAGTTCTGGTTTCCATTCCCGGCCATGGCCACATGGAACAAAGAAGTGTCGCTGGAGAGCGCACGCAAATTGAGACAGCTGTCTCCGAGTCTTCTTGCGGTCGGGCACGGTGTAATGATCGAACAGCCGCTTGCGGTGATCGATCGCGCCATTGCGGAGGCAGCTCAGAAATTTCAGATGACAGCGGCAAACATTTAGATAAAAGGGACGGGACATCCATGGCGCAACGACAAGGACTAGACGCAGAAAACGTGCTGCAAGCAGCTGTGGAAATGGCAGATACACAGGGTGTCGAAGGGCTGACATTAGCAGCATTAGCAGCCAAATTAAATGTAAAAACGCCATCGCTTTATAACCATATTAAAGGTCTACCAGACCTGCGGACGCAGCTTTCCCGGCGTGGACTGATGCTCATCAAAGCGGCCATGGTCGATGCGGTAATTGGCAAAGCGAAAGACGATGCTTTGTTAGCTGTAGGTTTTGCTTATGTAGATTTTGCCCGGAAACATCCGGGTTTGTATGAGGCTATTTCCATCTTGCCTGATTATGAAGATCCGGAGTTGAAGGAGGCGGGCAATGATGTTGTGTTCTTTTTACTGCGGATTCTTGAACCGTATGGACTCAGTGAGGAGGATGCGCTGCATGTGGTGCGCGGCTTTCGGAGTATGGTGCATGGCTTCGCATCGCTTGAGCACAGGAATGGGTTCCGCATGGGGCTTGAGCGTGATGAGAGCTTGAGGCGGCTGCTTCAGACTTATTTGAGGGGACTGCGGACGGCGGAGTTGTGATAGTGTATTGCAGAAAGTGCAACATAGCAAGCGACATAATGAAGCCTGACGGAAAAATTGATCCGTCAGGCTTTGCTGTTAGTTGTGTTCATTGGACCAAATCCAACGAACACAGTGATATGAAGGGTTGATTTGCGATTCTATTGGATGAAATCCAATGAAGTCAGTTAATCAAGCTTCTATAGCACCGGATATTACAGTCTCATTGGATTATGTCCAACCAAATAAGCAATTGGAGTTCATTATTGGTGTTTTCATTGGAAATTGTCCAATGAAGCTGATCTGCTTCAACCTCACGTCTCCTCCACAATCACCGACGAGTCCAGACAGGCTTCCACCGAAAGCCCGGAATCAACGAAGCCCATATCGACGGCGCGCCATAAGTAAAGCGAGGCGAAGCTTCGGTACGGGGACCATGCCGGGGCGATTTGCCCCAAGTAGTTGCCATCCTTGCGCTCCTCCAATTGGTGCAGCCAGCGGGCAGCGCGCTGGAGACCGGCATCGCCGACGGACATGATATCCTGACGGCCCAAAGCAAAAATCATGAACATTTCTGCTGTCCATATTCCAATGCCTTTGACACTTGTAAGCTTCTTCAAGAGCTCCTCGTTATCCAGCTCATGCAAGGCGTCCAATCGCAGATCTCCGGCTACGACTTTCATGCTAAGATCGCGAATATAGCGAATCTTGGGAAAAGAGACTCCGCATTGCCGGATAGCAGTCTCATCCGCGGCGAGCACAAGCTCCGGAGTGAATTCGGGAACGATCTCTTTCACTCTGGCTTTGATGGTAGCTGCCGCTTTGGTGGATAGCTGCTGGGAAATAATTGACATTGCCAGCGATTCGAAAGGAGAGGCACTCGGTGTCAAAGTCAGCTCGCCAACCAGGCGAATAAGGCAGGCTAAACGGTGGTCAGCTTCAGAAAGCGCCAGGATAGCCGGATGTTCCTTATGCAGCAGGATCGCTGTACGCGAAGAGACGGGTGGTTTTTGTTCATTGGAGTCAGAATCAGAGTTAGAGGGATCAATATCCAACATAGCCGCTTACCTCCTCAAAAGTTTACGGGTAAATGTACGTAGGTGTCTGTTCTTCAAGTATAATAGGGAGACAAAGGCTGGTAAATAGAAGGAGCAGAGCACTTCAATGACCGACGAAATGGGCAAAGATCAAGCTATTCCGCGAAGAAATGTGGGCATTTTCGCTCACGTGGACGCGGGCAAAACGACGACAACCGAGCATTTGCTTTATCATAGCGGGCGAATTCGCGCCTTAGGCAGTGTAGATAGCGGCACCGCGCAAACGGATTCTATGGATGTGGAACGGGAGCGCGGCATTTCGGTGCGCAGCGCGACAACCACTTTTACATGGAAAGAAACTTCTATTAATCTGGTAGACACTCCTGGACACGTAGATTTCCTATCCGAGGTGGAGCGTTCTCTGCGCGTGATGGATGGCGCGATTTTGATTGTTTCTGCCGTTGAAGGGGTGCAGTCGCAGACCGAGATGATTTGGCATGCGCTGCAGTCACTCCAAATTCCAACTCTACTCTATGTGAATAAAATGGACCGCGTTGGCGCGGACGCGGACAGAGTGCTGCGCGACATAGAGAAGCAGCTTACGGGCATGGCGGTGCCGATCTATGCACCGCTCGGCGTCGAAGACACGTTCCGCGGCGCGGAGAACGTGCTGATCGAGGGCGCGCCCGGCGCGCCCGGCTTCGACCTCGCGGCAGCGGTCGAAAAGCTGTCCGAGCTCGATGAGCAGCTGCTCACGAGCTACATCGAAGGCGTGCCCATCCCGGCACGCGATGTAAAAGCAACCCTGCAGCGCTATGCGCGGCAGGGGAAGGCCTTTCCTTTGCTCGTTGGAGCATCGAGCAAAGGGTTGGGGATCGAGGAGCTGATGGAAGCTATCCTCGATTATTTGCCCGGGCCGAGCGGCGGCGCGGAGCAGCCGCTATCGGCCGTGGTGTTCAAGGTCGAGCGGGACAAGACCATGGGGAGAATGGCGTACGTCCGCCTCTACGAGGGGGCGATCCGCAACCGGGACACCGTGCTCAATGCCACGCGGGGCGTGGAGGAGAAGGTGACCCAGATTCGCAAAATCGACGGCCGCCGCGCCGAAGATATCGGTTATGTTGCGGCAGGCGACATCGCGGCGATCTGCGGCTTGACGCAGGTGCGCATCGGCGACGTGCTGGGCCGGCCTGATGCGGTGCCGCCGGCTCCACGGCTTGCCGTGCCGCTGTTGACCGTGCAGGTGCATGCGGAGAGCGACGCGCAGTATCCGGCACTCGTCGCTGCGCTGCAGGAGCTAACGGACGAGGATCCGCTGCTTGATCTCCAGTGGCTGCAAGAGGAACGCGAGCTGCATGTGAAGGTGATGGGCGCCATCCAGCTTGAGATTCTGACCAGTCTGCTGGCTTCGCGATTCGGGCTGCAAGCAAGGTTCGATCAGCCTTCCGTGATCTACAAAGAAACGCCTTCTCAGCCAGGTGAAGGCTTCATTGCTTATACGATGCCCAAGCCGTGCTGGGCCATACTGCGCTTCCGCATCGAGCCCGGGGCGCCGGGCAGCGGGCTCGTGTATTCGTCGCAGGTACGCGCCGATCAATTGTTGGCGCAGTACCAGAGCGAAGTAGAGCGCCGAGTGCCGGAAGCGCTGCAACAAGGGCTACTCGGCTGAGAAGTTACCGATCTCAAGGTAACGCTCGTGGAGGGTGAGCATCATGTATGGCATACGCACCCGCTTGATTTTGCTGTGGCGACACCGATGGGTCTTATGCAAGGCTTGGCGCAAACGGGGACTACACTGCTTGAGCCGATGCTGCAAGTGCGCATTACCGTTCCAGAGGTTTACGGAGGCAAGGTGCTTAGCGATTTGGTGCAAATGCGAGCGAGTTTTGATCCGCCGCAGCTGAGCGGTGATCGATTTGTCGTAGAAGGTCGGCTGCCCGTGGCTACTTCTCTGGACTATCCAGTGAAGCTTAGTGCGATGTCCGGAGGCAGAGGGGTTATCACTTCGTCGTTCGGGGGCTACCAGCCGAGTCCGCCGGATGTGCACGCGGAGCGGAAGCGGCGAGGCGTGAATCCGCTCGATCAATCCAAATACATTTTAGCCGTACGCAAGGCGCTATCAACCTGATGTAAGATGGGCGCTGTTCTCATTGACAGGTGGAGCAGGTGTCAGTACAATGGGAAGTAAGTTAATAACATGTGACGGAGAACAGGAGACTCACAGAGGATTGCCATTTTCATAGGAATGGGCATATCTTTTGGTGAGTTTTTTTGTTGTCATCCCTCAGGGGCGTGCATAGGAACGTGTGAACGGAGATGATGAGCTTGTCTTTGCAGGAGCAACGGATTTTACCGGCGATTCGCAAGATGAAGGATTTAGAGAAGCTGCTAAAAACTTCTTATACCTATATTGTGCTGCTGGACAGCCATGTGGGACAGTTGAAAAACATCGTGGATCTGGGCCGGGCAAACGGCAAAAAGCTGCTGCTGCACGCGGATTTGATTGAAGGGCTGAAAAATGACGAGTATGCAGCTGAGTTCCTGTGTCAGAGCATTCGTCCTGCCGGGATCATTTCTACACGGGGCACGGTCATCACGAAGACGAAACAGAATGGGCTCATCGCCATTCAGCGCCTTTTTCTCCTGGACAGCAGCGCACTTGAAAAGAGCTATACGCTCTTGGAACGAACGCAGCCAGATTACATCGAGGTCCTTCCTGGCATTATTCCGCACATTATTAAGGAAGTGAAGGAACGTTCGGGTATTCCTATTTTTGCAGGAGGACTTATTCGTTCTGTAAGCGATGTGGAGCAGGCATTAGGAGCTGGAGCGACAGCCGTCACGACGTCGAACACAGAATTGTGGCAGCAGTATGATCAACGATCCTAACTTTTGGAGGTAGAACAATGGCAGAAGCCTCTTCCTATATTCTTTCGCTGGATCAGGGAACGACAAGTTCCAGAGCGATTTTATTTAATCAAAAAGGGAGCATCGTGCACACGGCCCAGCAGGAGTTTAAGCAGCATTTTCCGAAGCCGGGCTGGGTAGAGCATGACGCCAATGAAATATGGCTATCGATTCAAGGAGTCATCGCGGCGGTTTTGTCGGAATCCGGCATTCAGCCAGCGGAGATCGCAGGTATTGGCATCACGAACCAACGTGAAACGGCGGTCGTCTGGGATCGGCATACGGGAATGCCGGTGTATCATGCCATTGTATGGCAGTCTCGCCAGACAGCAGATATTTGCGAAGCGCTTAAGGCGCAAGGGCTTAATGATATTTTTCGCGAGCGCACGGGGCTTTTAATTGACGCTTACTTCTCGGGGACCAAGATCAAGTGGATTCTGGATCACGTGGATGGCGCAAGAGAGAAAGCGGAGCGAGGAGATTTACTGTTTGGCACGATGGACACTTGGCTGATTTGGAAGCTGACCGGCGGCAAGGCGCATGTGACGGACTATTCCAACGCTTCGCGAACGCTGCTCTATAATATCCATGAGTTGAAGTGGGATGAAGAGCTGTTGGGTTATCTGGACATCCCGGCTTCCATGCTGCCAGAGGTGCGCTCTTCTTCGGAAGTATACGGCCATACGCAGGAAAATCTTTTGTTCGGCTCGGCGATCCCGATTGCGGGTGCGGCGGGTGATCAGCAGGCGGCCTTGTTCGGGCAGGCATGTTTTGAAAAAGGGATGGCCAAGAACACCTATGGCACCGGCTGTTTTATGCTGATGAACACAGGCAATCATGCGATTCCTTCGCGCAGCGGGCTTTTGACCACGATTGCTTGGGGGCTGAACGGGAAAGTAGAGTACGCGCTGGAAGGCAGTATTTTCGTTGCGGGATCTGCGATTCAGTGGCTGCGAGACGGGCTGAGGATGATCAAAATGGCGCAGGACACCGAGGCTTACGCCCAGCGTGTGGAGTCGACGGATGGTGTTTATGTCGTTCCGGCTTTTGTTGGTCTGGGTACCCCCTATTGGGATAGCGACGTTCGAGGCGCGATTTTCGGGTTGACGCGGGGGACGTCCAAAGAGCATTTTATCCGGGCAACACTCGAATCCCTTGCTTATCAGACGAAAGATGTGCTGCAGGCGATGGAAGACGATTCCGGTATTCAGCTCACGAAGCTGCGGGTTGATGGCGGCGCCGTGAGAAACAACTTTCTCATGCAGTTCCAAAGCGACATGCTAGGCGTCACGGTGGAGCGTCCGGTCATCAGTGAAACGACGGCGCTTGGGGCAGCTTTCTTGGCTGGGCTGGCTGTAGGTTTTTGGCAAGATCAAGCGGAAATTGCGGCGCAATGGCAGGTGGATGAGGCATTCAAGCCCGTGATGGAAGCGGAACGCCAAGAACAATTGTACAGTGGTTGGAAAAAAGCAGTTGGAGCCGCGATGGCTTTTAAATAATTTGGGCAATGCTATGATATACTTATAACAAGTTAATAATTTGGTTGGAGACTAGGGAGAAGCCACAGCGGCCTGCACGTGATAGCGTGTTAGGTTTGTTGCGGCTTTTTATTTTTCATATACGAAGGGAGATCATTGAGATGACTGTAATGACGGAGATGCGAGAAGTGACACATAGCTTTAGTGGGTTAAAAAGACAAGAAATGCTGCAAACCATGTCGGAGACGACTTTTGATTTAATCGTAATCGGCGGGGGAATTACTGGCGCGGGTATCGCGCTTGACGCCCAGAGCAGAGGGCTGCGCACGGCGCTAATCGATATGCAGGATTATGCTGCGGGAACGTCGAGCCGGTCGACGAAGCTTGTGCACGGAGGGCTGCGGTATTTGAAACAGCTGGATGTGAAGGTTGTTGCTGAAGTAGGCAAAGAGCGTGCGATTGTGTACGAAAACGGTCCGCACGTCACGACACCGGAGTGGATGCTGCTGCCTTTTTATAAAGGGGGTACGTTCGGCAAGCTGTCTACGTCTCTTGGTTTAAGGGTCTACGATTTCTTAGCGGGAGTGAAACGAGCGGAGCGCCGTAAAATGTTCCGTCCACAAGAAACACTGGGGCATGAACCGCTATTGAAAAAGAAAGATCTGCGAGGCGGCGGCTACTATGTGGAATATCGCACGGATGATGCGCGTCTGACGATTGAGGTTATGAAAAAGGCTGTGGAGCTTGGCGCACAAGCTGTGAATTATGCCAAAGTAGAAGAGCTGCTGATGAAAAACGGCAAATTAGTTGGCGTTCGGGTGGCGGATCAGCTGGATGGTGACAACGAGAAATCGTCCTATTCGCTATACGCGAGCAAGATTGTGAATGCAGCTGGACCTTGGGTGGATACGCTGCGTGAAATGGACCACTCCAAGAAAGGAAAAACGCTCCATCTGACCAAAGGGGTACATTTGGTGTTTGATCAGAGCAAATTTCCGCTGCGTCAGGCGATTTATTTTGATACGCCGGATGGACGCATGGTGTTTGCCATTCCGCGTGACGGCAAAACTTACGTCGGGACGACGGATACGAATTATAAAGGGGATATCGTGAATCCCCGAATTACCGTGGCGGACCGCGCTTATGTGCTGCGCGCCGCGAACGAGATGTTCCCGACCCTCGGCTTGACGGAAGCGGACGTGGAGTCGAGCTGGACCGGGCTGCGCCCGCTGATCCATCAGGAGGGCAAAGATCCTTCGGAGATTTCGCGCCGCGATGAAATCTTCGTGTCGGACTCCGGCCTCATTTCGATGGCCGGGGGCAAGCTGACCGGCTACCGCAAAATGGCGGAGACGGTCGTAGACAAGATCGCCGCCATGCTGGTGGCGGAGGGCCTGGTTTCGGCGACGGCGTTGTCGCCGAGCCGTACCCGCACGCTGCCGATTTCCGGCGGCGAGGTTGGCGGCTCCGCGAAGCTGGAGTCGTTCTTGCAGAGCAAGATCAGCCAAGGCCAACGGCTTGGGCTGACGAGTCCTGAGGCTGCGCTGCTGGCGCGGCGTTACGGCTCCAATGTGGATGCCGTGTTTGCCTTGGTGGCGCAGTACTGGAATGAGGCGGAGTGCCGGAAGATGCCCGCCGCTGTGCTCGCTTCGCTCGTGTACGCGATCGAGTGCGAGATGGCCGTGAAGCCGGCGGATTTCTTCATCCGCCGCACGGGGGCCCTCTTCTTCGATATCGCGTGGGCACGGCAGTGGAAGGCGCCAGCCATCGCCTTCATGGCGGAGCGCTTCGGCTGGAACGAAGCGCAGCAGGCGACCTACACCGCCGAGTTGGAGCAGCTGCTCCATGAGGCGGTGAACCCGCTCGAGGCGTGAGCTCGAGCGGGGGTTCCCCTAGGATGACTATTGTTGCCTCTGCTATATATAGAAGGAAAAACTACCGCTAATCGGAGCTGCGTTGGTCTGGGCTAAGCAATTGCAGGAGAAGCTCCAGCTAATTCATCGGATAATGGACGAAAATTGCTGGATTTCGTGGAATTAACTGCAGGAATTCCATTTAAGTTGTTTAAAGTGGACTAGATGCGGTGAATAACAGGAGAAATCGGCGTTACGGAAAACCCAAAAAGAGCTGTCTCAAAAGGTCGGGATTGACCTATGAGACAGCTCTTTTTCAATTAACAATTACGCTTTGCTTGGTGTGTAACCAGGTGTGTTGATAATTTCTGAGAGCTTCAAAGCGCCTTCGGAATAGTACTTATCTGCATCTGCTTGTGTTGCACGGTGCATAGAAACTTGGAAATCAAGGTCTTGTCTAAGGACTTTCAGAACCTTTTCTTTCAGTTCGCCTGGATCCAGGTTAGCCGCAGAAGCTGCAAGGGTTTTACCTTGGCGAAGATCCTCAAGCACGTCTTTCTCTTCTCTTTTACCGAAAACAGCGGTGTCGTTGATTACGCGATCGATACGGGTTTGAATGACCTTTTCCAGATCGGCCTGGGCTGTAACAGATTCAGGTGTGTAACCAGGTGTGTTGATAATGTCCGTAAGCTTCGCTGCACCTTCGGAATAATATTTATTAGCATCTTCTTGTGTTGCGCGATTCAAAGATACTTGGAAATCAAGATCCTGTCTCAGAAGGTTCAAAACTTTTTCTTTGAATTCGCCTGGATCCAATCTTGCTGCAGAGGCAACAAGTGATTTACCTTGACGAAGGTCCTCGCGAACATCGCGCTCCTCTTTTTTACCGAAGACAGCTGCATCATTGATCACGCGATCGATACGAGCTTGAATGACCTTTTGCAGATCCGCTTGAACCGCGACAGTCTCAGGCGTGTAACCAGGCGTATTAATGATATCCGCAATTTTGGAAACTGCTTCTGCATAAGACTTGTTAGCATCTTCTTGAGTAGCCTGACCCATAGCGACTACGAAATCAAGATCTTGTCGAATGACATTCGAAATTTTTTCTTTGAGTTCGCCTGGATCTAAATTAGCTGCCGAAGCGACAAGTGTTTTGCCTTGTAGCAAATCCTCACGAACGTCTTTCTCATCTTTTCTAGCGAAGAAAGCTGTGTCGGTAATAACATGGTTAATGCGACTAGCAACAAGTTTACTTAAATCTTTAGCTGCCCATTTCACGCTATCTGGATTGTAGCCGGATGTATTCATGATTTCGGAAAGTTTACCTGCGCCTAGGGCGTAGAAACGATCGGCATCAGCTTGAGACACTCCGTACGTAGAGACCTGGAATTGCAGATCTTGTTTAAGCAAGCCCAGTAAATCATCTTTTAACTCGCCTGGATCCAAAGATGTTGCGGATTGAACAAGTGTATTCCCTTGGCGAAGAGCTTCGGAAATGTCATTTTGATCTTTTCTTGCAAAGCTGGCTGTATCACGCACGACGTTATCCAATCGATTCATAACAAGATGAGCCAGAGTTGCGTTGTTGTCAGCAGTAGGGAGCTTATCGCCTTTTGTTTCCAGGATGGCACCCAGTTGTTCAGCAACAGCGGCTTCACTAGCTAACAATTCGTCAGCTGAAATGATGCCGTAGCTGCTTGCCTTATGTAAATCAAAGGTAATGATAGGTGTTAAATCAGAAAGCAGATCAGCGTTGCTAATTCCAGTAGCTTCAGGCAGCGTGTCACCAACAGCAAGAGCGTCTCTAATATCGTCTTCGTCTTTGCCTGTGGCTTGAGCGGCATCCTTAGCAAGGATAGAAAGGTGATAGTTGATAAGTTGGCTTGCAAAAGAATTTGCTTCCAAAGTTGATTTTGTTGCTGGAACCGCTTCGTCAGCGAATGCTTTACCTGCAGTAAGGGCAGAGCCGGAAAGCAGAATTGCGGCAGCAAGTGTGCCTGTTGATAAAATTTTGAATGGTTTCTTCACTCGAAACATCTCCCTTGTATATCTATAAAATGTCACTAACTGTATTGCGTTAGTATTTATCGTTAACAACGTTGTTAATGATCATAATATAAATCCGTGGAATGGTATTGTCAATTCCGGATTGTGAAATGTTACACAATGTTCACAATATCGATTTTTGTCAATATTTCGACATTAAAGTTGACTGGCTGTTTTTTTTTGACTACAATTATCACTAACATCTTAATTTTTCACAGAGGAGGAGAGTAGCGATGGATCAACATGAACAGTCTTTCTCTGAGTGGAAGCAAACAATTAGCGATTTTATGTCACTGAATTACGAAAAAAAAGGCTTTAGCCCGCTTGTTGGGAAAATATTCGCACAGCTTATGTTCGCTACTTGTCCTCTTAGTTTGCAGGATATTGTGGAACAGCTTGGCGTTACCAAAGCTGCTGTAAGCATTCAAATACGCAATATGGAAAGAATGGGCATGTGCAAGAAGATGCCTTCTAGTAATGATCGAAGAGATTATTACTATGTTTCTGAAAGCTATAGTCTGAATCACGTTCGCAAAATCGTGCAGGATTTGGAATTATTTCATAAATGGGCGGAGAAAACCGTACAAGAAATCCCCAACATCGAAACTTGCAGTTCGGAGCAGAAGGAATCGCTGGAGCATTTTTCCCAAAGATTTTCGTTGCTGGCTGCGATGTACGATATGCTGCATCCTATGATCAAGGAAGTAGAGGAGAAGTGGGAACAGTGTGTAGTTGATCGCAAGAAAGCCAGGGAGAAGAACACGAACACGTAAAGTCTATCGTAACCGTTTACACGGCTCGGTGGGCTTTTTTTGTCCGAATATCTTGAATTGGAACGGGGTTATCCAACTGGTCATTCCTGACATGTTGAGACAGCCCCGTTTTCGTTGTCTGCGCTTATTCCAAAACGTGCTCCAATCTCGTAAAATATGCTATCATGCCTATAGACGGCGGCGCTTCCGCCATTCATTCTTGCAAGTAAAGTAGGTGTTTCCCAATGGGATTATCAGAGCTTCTGTCTTATATGACGGAAGAGAACATGGCCATGCTGGTCGATAAATACCGATCGCTGGGCCCGTTGCCGGGTCTTCTTCTACCTTTTATGAAATCGTTCATCCCGCCTCTCCCGACACTTGTCATTATTAGCGTGAACGCGGCTGTATACGGGCTATGGCTCGGCTTTTTGTACTCATGGATCGGAATCGTAGGCGGATGTTTGGTGACGTTCGCGATTGTGAAAAAAGTGGCTGGGCATCCCTATTTAGTGCGGTGGTCGCAGAAGCCGAAGGTGCAGAAAAGTCTGGTATGGGCTCGCCGGCAGGCTTTTAATTATGTGTTTCTGCTGAGTCTCTTTCCCGTAGGACCGTTCGTCGTTATTAATATGGCGGCAGGGTTAGTCGGAATGAGATTCCGTTCCTTTCTGGTTGCTGTGCTTGCCGGCAAAGCGGTTATGGTGATGTCGGTTTCCTTTATCGGCTACGATATTCATCGGTTTATCGAGAATCCAGCCCGTCTGATCTACGTCGTTCTATTCGTAGGGGCTTCGATGGTGATTAGTAAAAGAATCGAGAAACGGTTTAGTCATTAATTAAAAATGAACGAACGCTTCTCAGGAAGACGTTCGTTCATTTATTTATTTCGGTCGTATCGGCCTCTGTATATACGCGTATTTGAGCTTGATCATCCATGGTGGCCAGCACGATATCCTCCCAATCAACCTGATTAGCATGAATCTGGGCTTCCAGCCATTTTCTGTTCTTTCCTTGCTGGATCAGCTGTTTCTCATTCATCGTACCTTCAACAATAATCGGCTTCACCAATGAGAAAGCGGAGGTGGGAATGTGCATGTCTTTGGGCGTAACCGGTTGGTGCTGCGGCTCAAGGAATACGGAAATCGTTCCCCCTGGCTCCCATAAAGCAAGAGCCACCGTATCAATATCCTCAATCTGTTGCTTCCGCAGTTCAGAAAAGAGATGGTCTACCGAAATGCGCGCTTTGCGCAAGTTTTTCATGACCATATTCCCGTGCTTGATCAGCGTCAAAGGCGCCGGATCCAGAAAATGCTTAAGCACGTTCCACTTCAGGCTTAACCAGGATGTCAAGATGTACAAGACTACAAGTACGGTGGTGGAAATCATAGAGCCGGTCAACGATAAACGCTCATCTGAGAGAGGGTGGGCAATAATATTTCCCAAAATTAGTGCAATGATGAAATCCAGGAATCTAAGCTGAGAAATGGAGCGCTGTCCGAGCAATTTAGCGGCAATGAGCAGGAAAAAGTAGCCCACAACAGCTCTCATCATCCATTCAAACGCAGTTAAGGATTCCTGGCTATGAAAGAAGTCCAATCGAAGCCACACTCCGTGTATCAGAATCGTAAACCTCGATTATTCTCCCCTTATTTTCCAAGATTTAATCCGACTTCCCGCTCGCTCCATGCCCAGAACCGCTCAGCGAATTCATCATCTCTGGCCTTCTCGGAGATAGGTGCAATCTTCTTCTTATAAAAATATTCGCCGCTAACGGAGCGCACATCCGGACTGGACGCCAAATAAATGGCGGTATCCGCGCCCTGTGCCGGCGTTAGGAAAAAAGGCCGCAGCAAGCGGTGAACGGCCTTCCCGAATCCGGTGTCCCGATCGACACCGATATTCGTACCGACCGCGCCGGGATGCAGCGCGTTCACCGTCACTGCTGTGCCTGCAAGCCGCTTGGCCAGCTCGCGTGTAAACCAAATATTCGCAATCTTGGATTGCGAATAGCCTCTCCAGACACTGAACCCTCGGGTCAGGTGAGGGTTGTTGAAGTCGAAGCGCCCGATCTTGTGGGCGCCTGAGGAGACATTAACGATCCGCCCCTGCGGGGCGCGAACCAGGGCTTCGAGCAGCAGCTGGGTCAGCAGGAAGTGGCCCAGATGGTTGACGCCTAGCATCGCTTCGAAACCGTCGGACGTTGTTTGCCGTTTGACGGTGACGACGCCTGCGTTGTTCACAAGTACGTCCAGCACGTTATGTTTGGCGAGGAAGGCGTCAGCGAACGCACGAATGCTGGCGAGAGAGCCAAGATCACAAAGCATAAGCTCGATGCGGTCTGAGCCGCTCTGACGGCGTGCTTCGGCAAGGGCGAGCTCGCCTCTTGGCTGACTGCGGCACAGCATGATCACGTAAGCGCCCTGACGGGCGAGCTCCACGGTTGTTGCAAGTCCCATTCCGGAATTAGCGCCGGTAACGATAACGGTTTGATTGTGCAAGCGAGACCACTCCTTGGGCTTTTCTTCCATTATAGCCCAAGAAGGGTCGCAAGGCTCGAGTTGTCAATTAGATTAGCGGCTGCATGCCTCTTTCTATCCAATTTTCGCGAGTGGGTCCGTAAATGTCCGGAACGCGTAGACCGGCTTGTCGCATTAGAACGATTATTTCGCCACGGTGGTGGATTTCGTGTGAGATCAGCATACGCAGCGTTGTCGCATTCAGCCACATTTGGCCGTACATGTCGGTGGATTCTGTAAGCTTGGCATCCGTCCATTGGGACTGGATGGCACTCGTCAGTGCCGATGATGTAGCGCGGTAAGCATCGGCTATGGTTTTGGCTGAGGCAGGCGCATGCTCATCCCCTTCCGGTGCTTCGAATTCGAGTCCTACGCGAGATAACATTTCATGGATGGTTGTGGCGATATGCCAAGCTAGCTGTCCGAGTGTGCGGAATTCTGGCGCGATTTGTTGCTTCAGGGATGCATCTGTCAGTGTGTCGAGTACACGTTGTGTCGCTGTGGATTCTTCGTTCCATTCGTTCACGAAATCTTGAATTGATTTAAACATGAGGAAAGCCTCCTTAGATTGGATATACCCTAAGTATAGACAACCATGACTGACAGCATAATGTCAGTGTTAGGAATAGAGCTGAACAATTTTTTCAGCTTTTTCTTTGATGGCAGCCGCCAGATGGGCAGGTTCGAGAACTAGCACACTAGGCCCATAACCGAGCAACAGGCTATGCAGCCAGGGCTCGTCCGGCTGTTTGGCGGTAATGATCATGGAGCCATCCGTCTGATAAGTGATCTGCTGAGGCTGGAAATAATCCTCAATTTGCGCCTGGATGCTTTGCTGCGCATGCAATACCAAATTAATCAATGTGGAAGGGTCTCTTTTGCCCCAACCATGCTGAAACGGTTCCTTAGCCTCTGCCCGGCGTTCAAACGTCTCTGGCAGCACTTCGATTTCCTTCATGCGGTTTAGCCGAAAAATCCGAAAGTCCTGACGAAGCAGGCAGTAGCCGTACAAGTACCAGCCAAAACCTTTGGCGACGATGCTCATAGGCTCCGCTGTGCGAATGGACTGCTCGCTTTGCGAAGAAATATATTGAAAGGAGATCTGCCTCGATTCCTTAATGGCGGATCGCAGCATGTTCAGCTTCTCTTTATCCTCGCTGCCTCGTCGCCATGGATTCATATCAATGATGAGCTGGTCGTCCAATCTGGCGGCCGTGTTTTGCTCCGACTTCGCTACGAGTGCGCCGACTTTATCAAGCAGGTTGCCGATTTCCTGGTCGCCGACCGTGGAACGGATTCCTTTTAATCCGACGATAATGGATTGCAGCTCTTCCAGGGAGAGGAATTGGCGCTCCAATCGGTATTGGTCCATAATCTCGTACCCACCGGTCAACCCGGCAAATGACACGATAGGGATACCCGCTTGGTTAATGGCTTCCACGTCTCGGTATACGGTTCGTAGAGACACTTCAAAACGCTCCGAAAGCTCCTTCGCACTTATTCTTCGGCGGTTCAACAGCAGCATGGTGATCGCTAGTAAACGGTCGATTTTCAAAAAAACACCTCACGGTTTAAAAATACGTTCCTTTCGCCCCGTCTTGTCCGGTTAAAAGGTTAACGGCATGTTCCAAAATGATTCTATCGCGTAAAAGCATGAATTTGGCCGAATAACGCTGACATTTGTGCAGGGAGGCAGCCATCACGTCCAATGCTTCATCGAGTGTCATCCAGGCGACGGACATCCCCAGTCTCAATTCATTTTCGGTTAGTGAAGGGGCGCTGGAAGGGTGGTGCGCTTTGGCAATGTAACAGTAGGAAAGCTGCATAAAATGATTACGGTTCTTATGCTCCTCGATAATGCCTAATTCATGCGTAATTTCCGCCTCATAGCCGGTCTCTTCCTTGATTTCTCGTAAAAAAGCAGCTTTCGGCAGCTCGTTGTCCTCAATCCCGCCGCCAGGCAGCTTGTACAAATCTGATTCTGATAAATACATCATCGCAATGTTCATCAAGCCATCAATGAGAATGCCCCGGGATGAATAGCGGGAAACGCGGTCTATCAATACAGGATCGCCGCCCAACATATCGCTGTCTGTTATTCGTTTGATCATTTGCACGAGGATCACCTGCCTTATTTGAAGAGCGGAAAATATCCGCTGGAATGCATTCCAAAAATACCCACACCAAGAGTATAGTATAACTTAGGCAGTCATGTCTCGAAACTTACAGGAGGCGATCAAATTTGTCTGAAAAACCGGATGAATGGATTGTAGAAGCCGATATCAAAACATTACAAGAAGCTATGGAAGCGGGCGAAATTCGTGCCGTCGATCTGGTTGCTTTCTATGTAAAAAGAATTGAAAAATTGAATAAGATTATCAATGCCGTGCTGGAAATCAATCCGGATGCCCTTCAAATCGCACAAGCGCTTGATGATGAGCGTCAAAAGCAGGGAAGCCGAGGCCCACTGCACGGCATTCCGATCCTGCTTAAAGATAATATAGATACGGGTGACCGCATGCATACGAGTGCCGGTTCTATGGCCTTAGCGCAATCATTTGCAGCTGAGGATGCTTTTATCGCCGCCAAACTGCGGGAATCCGGGGCTGTGTTATTAGGGAAAGTGAATATGACCGAATGGGCCAATTTCATGTCCGGACCGATGCCGTCAGGCTATAGTTCCAGAGGCGGACAAGTCCTGAACCCTTATGGTCCGGGACGGATTGAGGTTGGCGGGTCCAGCTCAGGTTCCGGCGCAGCAACCGCAGCCAGCTTTGCAGCAGCGGCTATCGGGACGGAAACGTCCGGTTCTATCGTGAACCCTGCACATCATAACAGCTTGGTCGGTCTGAAGCCTACGGTAGGATTACTTAGCCGTATTGGCATCATTCCCATCTCTCACTCGCAGGATACCCCAGGGCCGATGACACGGACAGTTACGGACGCGGCGCTGCTTCTCGGAGCGCTGACTGGCGTGGATGCACGTGACCCTTTGAGTCTGGCCAGCGAAGGGAACAGTCCTAGGCAGAGTGATTACACAGCCTTTCTGGATGCTGATAGTCTTCAAGGGGCTAGAATTGGTATTCCTCGATGGTTCTACAAAGATTTAAACGAGGAAGCGCAACGTATTGCCGAAAATGCTATCCAGGTGCTGCGCGAGCAGGGTGCTGTTGTGATTGATCCCGTATCGCTTCCATGCGAGCGGGAGGAGTGGAATTCAGACGTACTGCGATACGAATTTAAAAAAGACCTTAACGACTACTTATCCAAACTCGATGCATCGGTCCCTGTACATACTTTGCAAGAAGTTATTGCGTTCAATCATGAGCATGCAGAGAAGGCGTTGGTTTATGGGCAAAATACACTGATTTGGTCGAATGAAACTAGCGGTACCTTGACAGAGGATGAATATCACAGCAATTTAGCCAAATATCAGGAGCTTACGCGTTCTCGCGGTATTGATCATGTGCTTGAGGAGCATCAGCTGGATGCGCTGTTTTTTCCTGGCGATGAAGGGTATGACATTGCGGCTCGTGCCGGCTATCCGCTGCTGAACGTGCCTGCGGGCTATACAGCTGAAGGACCTATGGGCGTCATGTTTTCCGCTGGCGCGTTCAGTGAAGGGAAGCTATTGGCTTTGGGGTATGCCTTTGAGCAGGCAACGAAATATCGTCGGCCTCCTAATCTGTAAAACACCAGATTCCCGCATACAACTTGGAAAAATTTGAAACAATAAGCCGAGTTCAAATCCAAGTCAAAGGGAGTCTGATGATTCACATGTTTCAAAAAAGCGCTAAAATAGCGCTGCAAACAGCGGTAGTAGGCTTGCTTCTGGGGTGCCTATCCCTTGGAGGCCAGGGCACGGTTGTGGCTCAAGCGGTGAACAACGAAGACCTTCCAGCGCCGCCATCGTCTCAGCAGCAGCCCGGACAGCTTAGACAAGCGCAGCTCATTCAGACGCGCGACATCGACGTGACAGGCGACGGCGTGCTGGATCAGGTGGCTCTTTCCGGTACAAAGTTGGACATGAACAGTCCGTACTATGATCAGTTGTTCATTGTTGTAACGAGCCCCGGGCAAACGCAAGTCGTTATCCCTCTGCAAGGCGGATACAATCCGAACATGCAGTTCTGCGATTTTATCGGCGAGAAGCTGCCTCAGATTTATGTTTCCGCGGAAAATGGAGGAAGCGGCGGATTATCGACCTTTTACCACTATTCACTGAAAAATAATGTGCCGACCGCAATTCCGCTGCCTGCACCGCTTCGCGTCTATGCGACTTTTAAGAACAACTATGTGGTGAAAATGAAGATCGAAGAGAGCGGTAAATCGTTCAATATCGATATCAAAGACCGGAAAGACGATTACGAACAGTTCGGCGTGTACAAAGACGGCAAGGTGGTTAAGCCGATTATCGTGAATGTGGATGCATACAGCCTATTGAAGCCTGTTGATAAGAGTGGAAACGGGAAATGTGATCTGAGGGGAGTGCAGCGTATTACCGGCATTGCGAACTCGGATACGCTTGGTTACGCCACTTCATTGTGGCAGTGGAAGAAGGGCAGATGGGTATTGAAAGAGTCAGCAGTCGTCAAAAACTACCACAATCATTGAAGAAAGACCGCCAGGTTAAGGGGCTCATGCTCCTGATTTGGCGGTCTTCTTGTTGAGAGAGGATGACTAGTTGATCTTACACCCAGTTGCCATTGCGGAACAAAGGCTCGCGAGTTCCATCTTCCGATAGGCCATCGATGGCCATGTCGGCTGAACCAATCATAAAATCGACGTGGATCAAGCTTTTATTAAAACCATTCTGGTTGAGCTCTTCGAGACTCATCGACGTTCCGCCTTCAATCGTGAAAGGATACGAATTACCTAACGCGATGTGGCAGGAGGCATTTTCATCAAATAATGTATTGTAGTAGATCAATCCGGAGTTGGAAATCGGCGAATCATACGGCACAAGTGCCACTTCCCCTAAATAGCGGGCGCCTTCATCCATATCCAGCATTTTGTTCAGCACTTCTTGGCCTACTTCTGCGGTTGCTTTTACCACTTTGCCGTTCTCGAAAGTAAGCGAGAAGCCATCGATAAGGGAACCTTGGTAGCTCAGAGGCAGCGTGCTGCGTACTGTTCCGTTCGTGCCTGTTTTGGCAGGCATGGTGAACACTTCTTCCGTTGGAATGTTCGGAATGAAGAAAACACCTTTCTCGGTTTCGCTTCCTGCAGCAACCCATTGGTGCTTGGGCGCAAGCTCAATATACAGATCAGTGCCTTCTGCTTTGAAATGAAGCTGCTTATATTTCTTGCTGTTCAGCATATCCTGTTTACCGGTCAAAGTCTCAATGTGTTCATTCCATGCGGCAACAGGATCTTCTTTATCCACGCGAGTTAGTTTGAAAATTTGCTCCCAAAGCTTCTTAACACGCTCAGCTTCGCTCAAATTCGGGAATACCTTAGCGGACCATTCGGCCGTCGGGTAGGAGACCATTAACCAACTGACTTGATTGTTGCGCATGTAGTTGAGGAAGCCTTCGCGCGCTGTAGCTGCTGTTTTGCTGGAAATAGCAACACGCTCAGGGTCTACCTCTTTAAGCAAGTCGGAGTTCGGTGCGTAAATTTGCAAAAATGCAGCGTCGTTTTTCGCCATTTCTTCCAGGCCGTTCGCGCGCCACATCGGGTATTCACGAAGTGTTGACTCAGGCGCATGCTTAAGGCGCAGCGCTTTTACTTCATCGTCATCCCAGTCGATTACGACGTCTTTCGCGCCTGCTTCATAGGCTTTTTTAGTCAGCTTGCGCACGAATTCTGCACATGAAATTGGCGTCATGATGACGACGGTTTGGTCCTTCTGTACGTTTAATCCTACACGAATTGCGAGTTCTGCGTACTTATCCAGATAATGATCGAATGTTTCCATCGCTCGGGCTCCTTTATATTTTAGTAACTTTTAGTGTATGATAGAAAATAAAACTTTAACCATTGGGAGAAAGGCTGGCGCAATATGGAAACGAAGACTCCAACGAGCACCCCGTCCAATTTCATTAAGAATATTGTAATCGAAGATTTGAATTCAGGCAAAGTCAGCCAGGTGGTCACCCGTTTTCCCCCAGAGCCGAACGGATACCTTCATATAGGACATGCGAAGTCAATTGTTCTTAACTTTGAATTAGCGGACGAGTTCAAAGGGCTAACGAACCTCCGTTTTGACGATACGAATCCCGTTAAGGAAGATACAGAGTATGTGGAATCCATTAAAGCTGATGTCGAGTGGCTCGGATTTAAATGGGACGGTCTCTTTTTTGCTTCGAATTATTTCGAGGAAATGTACAACCGCGCTGTCATTCTGATTCGTAAAGGTTTGGCTTACGTAGATGATCAAACAGCGGATCAAATCCGTGAAAGTCGCGGTACCTTGACTGCCCCTGGTACGAACAGTCCGCACCGTGATCGCAGCGTGGAAGAAAATCTCAGCTTGTTCGAGCGCATGCGCGCCGGTGAGTTCAAAGATGGCGAGCGCGTGCTGCGCGCGAAGATCGACATGTCCTCGCCGAACATTAACTTCCGCGATCCGGTGATCTACCGTGTGGTTCATGCTCACCACCACAATACGGGTGACGCTTGGTGCATCTACCCGATGTACGCGTATGCGCATCCGATTGAAGACGCGATCGAGGGTGTCACGCATTCCATCTGTACCCTGGAGTTCGAGGATCAAAGACCTTTCTACGACTGGGTCATCCGCGAGTGCGAAATGGCAAATGTGCCGAGACAATACGAATTTGCACGTTTGAATCTCACGAACACCGTGATGAGTAAAAGAAAGCTGAAACAACTCGTAGACGAGAAGGCCGTTGACGGTTGGGACGATCCGCGGATGCCGACCATTTCCGGACTGCGACGCAGAGGGTTTACACCGGAATCGATTCGCACTTTTGCCCGTGAAATCGGCGTTGCCCGCAGTAACAGCACGGTTGATGCGAAAATGCTGGATCATTTTATCCGCGAAGATTTGAAATTGAAGGCGCTCCGCACGATGGGTATTCTCAATCCGCTGAAAGTCGTCATCACCAACTATCCGGAGGATAGCGTTGAGATGCTGGATGCCGAGAATAACTCGGAGAACCCGGAAATGGGCAGCCGCCAAATTCCATTCTCCCGTGAGATCTACATCGAGCAAGAGGATTTCATGGAAAATCCGCCGAACAAATATTTCCGCTTATTTCCCGGCAATGAAGTGCGCCTGAAAAATGCCTACTTCATCAAATGCAACGACTTCGTCAAAGACGACAGCGGCAAAGTGATCGAGCTCCACTGTACGTATGACGTCGAAACGAAAAGCGGCAGCGGCTTTACAGGCCGTAAAGTCAAAGGCACGATCCACTGGGTCGATGCGAAAAGTGCCGTACCTGCGGAGTTCCGCTTGTACGAACCGCTTATCTTGGATGACCAAGAGGACGAAAATGCCTCCTTCCTGGAAAACCTGAACCCGAACTCCCTGCAAATCGTGCAAGGTTTCGTGGAAGCGGGTATGAAAGAAGCGAAGCCGCATGATAAGTTCCAATTTTTCCGCCATGGCTATTTCAACGTGGATCCGAAGCATACAACTAGCGACAAATTGGTGTTCAACCTGATTGTTTCGCTGAAAAGCTCTTTTGAAGTGTAATTTTAAAAATCCTAGCTTAGGCTAGGATTTTTTTTGTTTGTTTGGTGCTCGGCAACACTAACTCGGCAGCGAGAAGGTGGCGGAAGCGAAATGAGCCGCCCCAAAAAGCCGTCTCGGCAACGGGGGAAGCGGTGGCAATCCGCAAATAATAAATTTTTTATTCACAAATATCCAGTATGATGGTGTCATAGAACCTAACTTCAGGGGAGTGTGCCTTGTGAAAACCGTTTTGGTGGTGGACGATGATCTGAATATTTGCCGCATTACGAAGCTTTACTTGGAAAAAAGCGGCTATGCGGTGATGACCGCAAATGACGGCGAGCAGGCTCTCACGCAGTTCGAAGAGCTGCAGCCCGACTTCATCGTGCTCGACATTATGCTGCCGAAGCGGGACGGCTGGTCCGTGTGCCAGAAGATTCGCGCCATGAGCGACGTACCGATCTTGATGCTGACAGCCAGAGCTCACGTAGATGAGCGAATCGAAGGTTTGCAGATGGGTGCAGACGATTATCTGGTCAAGCCCTTTGACCCGAACGAGCTGGTCGCTCGCGTGACGACGATACTTCGCAGAACGCTGATTCGCACGGAAGCGTCGGCGCCCTCAAACATTTATGAAGCCGGTAGCCTGAAGGTGGACGCTCTGTCCCACGATGTCACCGTAGAGGGTCAACTGGTCGCTTTGCCTAAAAAGGAGTACGAGCTCCTGCTATTTTTTGTGCGCAATCCGAATCAGGTATTCACTCGCGAAGATCTCATCGCCAAGATCTGGGGTTGGGATTTTGAGGGGGAAGACCGTGTCGTTGACTTATACATAAAACGTCTAAGACAGAAGCTATCGGCGCATACAGAAAGAAAAGTAGATTGGAGCATTCGGACCGTGTGGGGCATTGGCTACAAGTTCGAGGGACCTGAGTCATGCTGAACTCTTTTTACCGCAAGCTTTTATTTATCTACATGTCCATCACAGTTGTGTCTATTCTTGCGATTTCAGGAACGATCGGTTATTCCATGAAACAGAAGACATATGACCGCAGCGAAAAGCTTTTGCTGGAGAAAGTGGAACAGGTCGATGAGCTAGCCAAAGAGTTATTCGACGGGTCCACCTTGCAGAAGGATTTCCGCAAACAAATAAGTGCGATAGAGAAATCGTCCAACGTTCGCGTGTCTCTGATCAAGCATCCAAAAGTGAATGCGGACAAACTCCAGTCCATCGGAGAGTCCCCGGCACGCAAGGAATGGCTGGATAAAGTGCTGGCAGGGAATCAGGTGACGGTGCGGAGCAATTTTACCCAGAATAGTACGGTCAAAATGTTGATTGTCGGACGTCCTGTGGTGCAGGACAGCCGTGTGGTTGGGGCTATTTTTCTATATACGCCAATTATGAATATCCAAGGGACGATCAACGATATCAATCGAGCGATCTACATCTCGGCCGTATCGGTGGCGCTGCTGGCGATGGCTGTGCTGTACTTTGTTTCACGGCATTTTGTGAAGCCGATTCAGCTCATGAGCAAGACAGCGGAGGCGCTGGCTTTGGGGGATTTTAGCGGAAGGGTCCCCGTTCGAGGAAACGACGAGATAGCATCGCTGTCGGGATCGCTGAATCGTATGGCAGGCAAGCTGCAGAAGGTGGAAGAGGGACGCAAAAGGTTTCTCTCTGAAATTTCGCACGAGCTGCGGACGCCGCTGACGACGATTCGAGCCTCCCTGCAGGGGATAACGGACGGTGTTGTGGAGCCGGAGGATGCCAAGGAGTTCATTCAGGTTTCTCTCCAAGAGACGCTGCGACTGAGCAGTTTGGTGGATGATTTGATGGAGCTGTCGTCTTTTGAGGAGAAGCAGGTGAAGTTGAGTTTTCAACCTATGGATGTATCTGATGTCATTGCCCACGTGGTCACCCAGTTGAAAATGAAAGCCAAGTCCAAACAGATCGAACTGAGTTCGGAGGCGGAGATGTCTTTCAGGGTGCAGGGGGATGCGGATCGTTTGAGGCAGGTATTCATCAACTTACTGGATAATGCGATTAATCATATCCCAGAGGGATCAGAGGCGGGAATTCGGGTGAAAGCGGTCCGAAATGAGCGCTGGATCGAAGTCTGGGATAACGGTCAGGGCATTGCGCCGGAGAAGCTGCCGCATCTGTTTGACCGCTTCTATAAAGCGGATGAAAGCCGCAATCGCTCCGGCGCAGGCCTCGGGCTGACGATCTGCAAACATATCATTGAAGCCCATGGAGGCTCCATTCGAGTTGAGTCGAAGGTTGGGGTAGGGACGGTTTTTAAAATATTTTTGCCGACTGCCTAAGCTGTGCACCATGACAAACTTATGACATAATTATCCGCTAAGATAGGGTTCGTAAGGTAAACATAACCATAGACCAATCGAGGAGTGATACTTATGTTGAAAAAATTAACAGGACTAGCTTTGGTGGGCGCGATTGCATTAACTGTTCCGGTGGCGGCTTTTGCGGCGGAAACGCAGAGCAGCAGCACGTTTCATCCACTTAAACAATTATTGCTGGATAAAGCGCAAGCTTTTGGCATATCAACAGACGGTAAAACGAACAAACAGATCAAAGATGAACTAAAAACTGCAAATGCAGCCCAAAACACAGAGCGCTTGAACAAAGCCGCAGCAAAACTGGGCATCAGCACAGAAGGCAAAACAGCAGAGCAGCTCAAAGCGGATATCCAAGCAGCGGTGCAGGTAAAACTGCAAGAGAAAGCGAAGAAGCTGGGCGTTAGCGCGGATGGGAAGACGAACAAAGATTTGAGAGAGGCATTGAAAGCGGCGGCATTGACAAAGCTGCAGGCGAAAGCGACGAAGCTGGGGATTAGCACGGATGGGAAGACGAATAAAGAGCTGAGAGAGGCATTGAAGGCGGCTGAGTTGACGAAACTGCAGGCGAAAGCAACGAAGCTGGGGATTAGCACGGATGGGAAGACGAATAAAGAGTTGAGAGAGGCATTGAAGGCGGCTGAGTTGACGAAGCTGCAGGCGAAAGCAACGAAGCTGGGGATTAGCACGGATGGGAAGACGAACAAAGAGCTGAGAGAAGCAATGAAGGCGGCGGAGTTGACGAAACTGCAAGCAAAAGCGGCAGCGGCGGGTATTGCAACAGACGGCAAAACAGCGAAAGAGCTTCGTGCAGCTCTCTCAGCAGGCAAAGATGCGAATAAAGCCGCAGCATTGAATAAACGTGCTGCGAAGCTGGGTATTTCTACGGACGGTAAAACAGCCGATCAGATTCTTGCAGAAGTAGAAAGCGCATTGAAGGCGAAATGGGCTGAAAAAGCTGCGAAATAGGCCGGTTGTGCGTTTTATGTGCGACAGGTGGTTGGCAACGCGGAATAGGGGAAGTACAGGGTCTTAATTGAGCCAAGTGAGGCTCATTTCAAGGTGAGCGGAACTACGGGGCCTTATTTCGCTTAAATTACTTGTGTTTAGGTCAATTTTGCTAAAATAGCGGAACGTAGTTCCCATCGGATCGAAGAATCGGCTATATATTGGGAAATAGCGGACCACAGTTCCCCTCCACCCCCAAGATAACTACTCATATAGCCCAGAAGGCTGTCTCAAAGGTTGTTTCCGACCTTGTGGGGCAGCCTTTTTAGTTATAGCAAATTTCCACGGAATCAGCTTCAGGAAAATGAAAGGCGCAGAGCCCCTCAGCCTCGGCTTCAACACTAGCTCGTTCGACCTCAGATATCTCCCGAAATAGCGTGATTGTTAACACGCACACTTTTCGTTTGTGTCTCACAATGGACCAAATGCCGCTGACGAAACCGTCAATAAGCAGCGCTGCGCGTATAATGCCGTTATCCGTAAACACACGCTGCTTCAGCTCCTCCGCCATGATGCGGGAGCGGTCGTCGTAGGAAAGCAGCATATTGTCGAACTCCCCCAAGAAGCGCGGGGGAGCAGGCGTACTACCGTCCGGCCGTGGCGCCTGCGGCAGATCGAACAGCTCACTGCCGTGCTCGTCGCGGAAGACGAGCAGGCTGGGGCGCAGCCGCTCCATGACCTCGCGCAGCCGGGTCAGCCCGGACCATACCTGCATATCCTTCACGGATGCAGGCCCAAATGCCGCCAAGTAGCGCAGCAACATGGCATCCAGACTGGCCCCCTCCGCCAGCGGGCGGCCAAGCCACGCCTCCGCGGTCGTGTGGGCGGCCTGCCCGGCGGCGCCCCAGATGCCTCGCGGAGGCACCTGAACCAGCGGCAAGCGGCAGCGCACCGCTTGCGCCAAGGCCGTGGCGTCGCGCTGCGGCCACTGGGCCCCCAGGCGCTTGCCGAGCTCACCTAGCGTGAGCGGCTGCGCCTCCAGCAGCGCTCGCCCGGCGGCGGCAAGCGCGTCCAGGTCCAGTTCGGCAAGCTTCTTGCCGAACGCGCCTTGCAAGCCGCGATCCTGCACGGCTTGCAGGATCGGGCGCAGCGTCACGCAGTCATCTGCCGTGACGAGGTGGATGGTCGAGCGCATCAAGGCGATGCGCACGATGCTTCGATCCAGGATGAGCTGCGACAGCTGCTCATGGTGAAAGCTTTGCAGGCGGGTCCACAACCCCACGTAGGGTGGGTTGGGGGCTTGCGCCTGCAGTCCGACGAGATGCCGGACCGCCGCGAGGACCGGCATGTCCGATCGCCGCAGCAGCAGCTGCCGGGCCAGGAGGGCCCGGTTGAGATCGCGGCGGCTGAGGATTTTATCCGTATGTTCAGTCATGCATAGGCCTCCTATACACTTTTATTCCACTATATAGCAAGCTCACTGACAGCTTTATGTCAGGAAAAGCTACAAGGCTCAAAATGTATAATTCTGTAACTTATTTGTATATAATTGTAAATTATTTGTATAATAGATACAACGAGAAGGAGACATGTCGTTATGCACTTATTTGTGGCTATTTTTAGTGTTTGGGCTTCGTATCGATGGGGCGATTGGCGGAACTGGCAGAAGTATCAACCTACGATGATGTATTTCGCTATAGGTAATTTATTATACAACTATTTATGCGCTGAGCGTATGCTCTGGACGCTGACTCCCGACTGGTTCGGGGATACAGGCCTCACGGAATTGATTTACACCTTTCTCACTTTCCCCGCCACGGCACTCCTGTTTCTGACGAATTTCCCGAAGGGCCGGATGAAGGTCTTTTTTCACTATGTCAAATGGGTGCTCATCTATGGCGGGGTGGAGTACATTTACTCTTTGACGGGTAGAATCGAGTATCAATACGGCTGGTCTTTAGGATGGTCGATTATTTTTAATATCATCATGTTTCCTATGCTCAAATTGTTTTCGGTCAAACCTCTATTAGCTTATGGTTTTTCAATGCTGTTGACGGTATTTTGGATGAAAATGTTTCATGTTTCGTTTTAGGCCCCTCAGTTGTCCAGCTCCCCTTCAAAAAGCTACAATAAAAGAAAATCAGCGATGTAAGGGGAACTTACAATGATCAATATCGGTCTCGCCGGATGGGGCGATCACGAGTTGGGCGGCAGCAGAGGGAAGCTGCGGGAGTACGGCGCACACTTTCCGGTTGTGGAGGTGGACACTTCGTTTTATGCGATTCAGCCGGAACGCAACTACATCAAGTGGAATCAAGAGACTCCGGAAGGATTCGGCTTTATCATTAAGGCGTACCAGGGAATGACAGGGCATTTGCGGGGGGCGAATCCTTTTGCCGGTGGGATCGGAGAGATGTTTGAGACTTTCTTGCAGTCGATTCGACCCGTTCAAGAAGCAGGAAAACTGAAGACGGTGCTGTTCCAGTACCCTCCTTGGTTCGATTGCAATAAAGCAAATGTGGATGTGCTGCGCGATGCGAGAGAACGAATGGGGGATGTGCCTGTAGCTCTGGAATTCCGCCATCAGAGTTGGTTCAAGGAGGACATGCAGGAGAAGACGCTCACGTTCATGAAGCGCGAAGGTTGGATGCATAGCATCTGTGACGAGCCGCAAGCGGGAGTGGGCTCCGTTCCTACCGTGCTAGAGGTCACGCATCCCGATATGACAATGGTACGATTCCACGGACGAAATGTCGGCGGC
Organism: Paenibacillus sp. P36; assembly: GCF_045866505.1. NCBI lineage: Bacteria > Bacillati > Bacillota > Bacilli > Caryophanales > Paenibacillaceae > Paenibacillus > Paenibacillus sp. P36. The sequence goes on along the minus strand of NZ_AP038372.1, from coordinate 8,512,024 downwards.
TGGGTGCAAAACAACGAAGCAAATTGGCGCGATGTGCGATATTTATACGACTACAATCAACAGGAATTATTGGAATGGAAGGATTGGCTTCTGCAACTTCAGGAGAAAACGCGGGAAGTCTGTGTGGTGTTCAACAACAATTCGGGCGGGCACGCGGCTGGGAATGCCAAGCAGTTGATGGCGATGCTGGGGCTTGATTATGAAGGGCTGGCGCCGAGGCAGCTGGATTTGTTTTAAAGGTTTCACTTTGTATGAGGTCACCGGATCTTTTCTGGTTGACCTCTTTTTTTGGCCCAACTAATACTAGCTGGGCTCTTTGGCACGACTTTCATTGATCGTAATATTGAATTTGCGTAACAATTGTGCGAATGTTTGGCATTCTTCATCTGACCACTCTTTGAGTACTTCCTTAAATCGAACCGACCTTGCCTTTTTATATTCATCTAATTCATGTTTGCCCAAATCCGTTATTTGCAAGGTGTATGCTCTTCGGTCTTGGGGGTCAGGGATTCTGTACACGTATTCCTTCTGCTCTAATGAAGATGCTTGTCTACTAACGGTGGAAATATCCAATTGAAAAATATCCGCCAATGCTTTTACGCCAGCACAGCCATGGGCCGATATTTGGTGCAGCAGCAGATAAGCAGAGCGATCGATATTTCCGAATTTCTTGTCGGATGACAGGGACGTGAGGCGGCGAACGAATATGGCCATTTCAAGTTCTATGATCTCCAATGAATCTATTTTCATCCTTCTTCACCTCATTAGCTATATGAACTATGGTAACATACCCAACTCCAATTTTGAATCTGAAAAGAGGCTGAAAATGATGATTGACAACCCTCTATAAAGTTGTATAATACAACAATGTAGTTTTATGATACAACTTGTTTTTGGGGGAGTCAATGTCGCTCTTCAATTCTATTCGTCTGAAATGAGGTGTGTGGATGTATCTTGAAACCAATATTGCTAAACTTCTGAGGCAATTGACGAGATACCATAAAGAGTCGTTAGCTAAAAGGATTAATTGTTTGGGTTTAACACCTCCCCAATTCATGACGTTGTGTCAAATTAAGAAGGAGCCCAAGACGATTGGGCAGATTGTCGACGCTGTTGATTTATCTTACAGTACCGTGTCGGGTATCATAGATCGGCTTGAACGCGATGGTTGGCTTGAACGTGTGAAAGACGAAGTGGATCGCCGCGTGACTTGGATTTATATGTCGGAGAAGAAACTGGCAAGGTTTGAGGAAAATTCTTTTTTTCAAGAAGCTAATTATTCTAAGTTTTTAAATGGATTCTCAGAAGAAGAATTAGTCACCATTCATAATTCTTTTGATTTGATTACAAGACATTTGGAAAAGAAGGTTGAGGAGAAATCATGAAGCGTAAAGTAATGTTGTATATCATATTGACCGCTTTGGTCGTCGTTGGTGGAGGTATCGGCGGTTATTTTTGGTATGAAGGCCAAAACTACCTAACTACGGATGATTCCAGGCTTGCCGGAGACATCTACAAAGTAATGCCGCGAATTACCGGAAAAGTGACTTCGTTGCAAGTTAGCGAAGGAGATCATGTGTTGGCCGATCAGATCATTGGGCAGCAAGACAACAATAATTTGCCCACAAGCAGCCTCGATCAAGCGGCACTACGCTCACCAATTGAAGGAACTGTCATTAAAACATTGGTGAAAGCCGGAGAAGTTTCCTCACCAGGTCAAACGGTAGCGATGGTCGTAGATACGAACAAGTTGTACGTGTCGGCCAATGTGGAGGAAACAGAGATTCATAAGGTCAAGGAAGGCGAAGTCGTAGAAATCAATTTGGACAATTTCCCTGGCAAAGTGCTGCTAGGCAAAGTGCAAGAAATTAGTAAAGCCACGGCGTCGACCTTTTCGCTGCTGCCTGCTACGAATACCAGCGGGAACTTTACAAAAGTCACCCAACGTATCCCTATCAAAATTTCGATTGATGACAATCAAGGGCTTGAATTATCACCCGGAATCAGCACTTCAATCAAAATTCATTTGAAGGGCAACTAAAACAAGAGGAGTTAGTCGACGATGCATATACGAAAACAAATAATCGTTCCAGCGATTCTCATATTGGCAGCTATTGCAATCCTTCCTGGATGTGGCGCCAAAGTTTCAGGACAAGCGGATTCTGCAGCCGTACCGATTCAAGTTATTAAAGTGGGACAACCTGCAACTGCAGGCTTAAGCGGTAAAGTTATTCCGGATCAGGATATTAAAATTGTATCCAAAGTTGCTGGTAAAGTTGCCAGCGTAAACGTGCAAGAAGGTAGCAAAGTTAAACAAGGCGATGTGCTGGTTCAACTGGAAACAAACGATCTGACACAGCAAGTGAAACAAGCGGAATCTGCCCTTGTTGCGGCGCAGGCGAAACTTGTCGATACCAAAGCAGGTGCCCGTTCCCAGGAAATTCAAGGGCTTCAAAGCGCAGTTAGTGCAGCTCAAGGGGCCTATCAACAGGCAACCGCGGCGATGGAGCAAGCCAAAGCAGGACTCGATCTTGCCACAAGCACTTATAACCGTTTAAGAAATTCCTACGACAGCAATTCCGGTGTAACACAAGAAGATTTGGATAAAGGAACACTTGATTTTGAGAAAGCGAAAGCTGCCTCTGAACAAGCACAGGGAGCCCAAAAAGCGGCTGAAGCGCAACTTCAAGGAGCAGAGGCTAAGCTGCAATTGGCTAAAGTAGGACCAACTGATAATACCATTTCAGCGCTTCAGGCTGATGTTGACCGTTTAAATGCAGGTTTAGAGCTTGCTAACAGCGGTTTAAGCAATGCGACAGTTACCGCGCCAATCGACGGACTTATTGTCAAAAAAAGCATTTCCGTGGGTGAACTCGCTCAACCGGGCGTGCAGATCCTCTCTCTGGTGAACATGGATCAAGTTCAAGTAGAACTGAGTGTGTCCGACAGCCAAATCACGCAAGTGAAAGCGGGCATGCAAGTAGATGTTGCGATTCAAAATTTGCCGAATCAAACCTTTAAAGGCGAGATTTCTTTCGTAAGTCCTGTTGCTAACGCGAACAGCAATACGTTCCCTGTCAAAGTGAAGGTAGACAATAAAGATGGTTTACTTTTTGCAGGTATGGTAGCGGAAGTTAAACTGAACGCAGCACAAGAGAGCCGTTTGGAAGTTCCGAAAAGCGCAATTATTAAAAAAGATCAAAAAGAATATGTATTCACCGTAACCGACAACACAGCCCACCTTGTTGAAGTAAAAACAGAGGAAAAAAACCAGGATTGGTCGTACGTGCTGCCTACGGATAAATTAAAGGCTAATGAACAAATTGTCGTGAATCCTGCAGACAAGATTGCTGAAGGCACGAAGGTAAAAGCCGAATAGGAGGCGCAGCTATGGCCGATGCATCGGCAGTGAAACAACAAGAATCAGAAGGCTCCGGTAAAATGTGGCTGTCGCTTATCGCCATCGTCATGGGTACCTTCGTTGCCGTTTTGAACAGCAGCTTAATGAATGTAGCTATGAACAAGTTCGTTGCCGTTTTCGGCTCGGACATCAATACGATGCAGTGGGTCATTACAGGATATACCTTGGCATCTGCGATGGTTATTCCGATGAGCGGCTTTCTCGGTGCCAAATTCGGAAATAAAAATATATTTATTTACTCTGTAGCCGGATTTACCTTATTTTCCATAGTTTGCGGTTTGGCTTGGAGCTCTAGTACAATGATCTTATTCCGAATCATTCAAGGTTTTGCCGGCGGATTTATTATGCCAATCGGGATGTCCATTATTTATACTACGTTTCCCCGGGAGAAAACCGGTACGGCGATTGGCCTGTGGGGGGTAGCAGCGATGTGTGCCCCTGCACTCGGGCCGACGTTCGGCGGATATCTTATCCAGAATTACAGCTGGAGATTACTTTTTTTCATCAATGTACCTATCGGGATTCTTGCCGTCATACTTGGGAAGGTCTTGCTGAAAGAATCTCCGCGAAGAGAAGGATTGAAGTTCGACTTAACCGGAGCTATTCTGTCCATGGTCTTCTTTGGAAGCCTGCTATTGGCGCTAAGTAAAGGCCAGCAGCAAGGATGGACTTCATTGTTCATCATTAGTTTGCTGTTTGTTGCCTTCTTCAGTTTGCTACTCTTGATCTGGGTGGAGCTCGGAGTCGAACAGCCTGTGCTTGACTTGAAGCTTTTCAAGAATTTAAAATTTGCCATTAGCGTTATTGCAGGTAGTTTAGTTATGATGGGTATGATGGGCGGTACGTTCTTGACCCCTTTATATTTGCAAAATATTCAAGGGCTCTCCGCCATGCAGACCGGGCTTGTGATGATGCCGCAGTCCATCGCGATGGCACTTATGATGCCGATCAGTGGCAAGCTCGCCGATAAATTCGGGATTGTCCCTTTGTGTATCACGGGGCTTACCATCCTTGGTGTCACGACATTGGATCTGCACCATCTCACGACGGATACGCCTAACCATTGGCTAAATACCGTATTAACGATCCGCGGTATCGGAATTGGGCTATGTATGATGCCACTAACTACAGCGGGTATGCGTGCGGTATCTCCACAGCAAGTAGGGAATGCTTCACCGCTATCTAACGTCGTGCGTCAAGTAGCTGGTTCCCTGGGGATTGCCATCTTTACAGCGCTTATGAGCAATCGTCAAATTCAACACTTTCAACACATCAGTGATAATGTACCCGTTGATTCGGTTACAGCGAATAGTACGGTATCTATGCTTTCAGGCTCCATTTACTCCTGGTCGGTAGATATGGCAACAGCCTCAGGAACTGCGGCTAGCTATCTGGCCGGCATCATGCAAAAAGAATCATTGGTCAGGTCAATCGCCGATACGTTCTATATTTCTGCAATCCCTGCTTTCATATGTATCCCTTTTGTCCTTTTCTTTATTCAGAGAAAAAAGGCACCAACCGAGGTCAAAAAGTAAATGATTTTATGATATCCAGATTTATATCCAGCTTTTGAGAGGAGTACGACAATGAAGAAAAGTTTATCCGTTATCGTGAGCTCAGCTATGGCTGTTACTTTGTTTGCATCTGTAGCTCTAGGTGCGACTGGCGCTAAATCCTCAGCGGATTTCAGTGATTTAAGTGGTCTTGATGCGGGAACCAAAGCTAAATTTGATGCGATGATTTCCGCAGGTATTTTTGATGGAGTAAGCAATGGCGTTTTTGGCCTTCATGATAAAATGAACCGTGCTCAATTCGCTAAAGTGGCGGCTTTAATCTTCGGATTGAAGGTAGATTCTACTTTGCAGGTATCCAGTTTCAGCGATGTGAGCAGCTCAGATCCGGCAAATGGTTATGCCCTACCTTATATCGAAGCGCTGAAAGCAGCTAACCTTACCGACGGCTTTGGCCAAGGCACCTACAACCCGGCAGGCGAAGTGACGAAAGAGCAGCTGGCAGCCTTCCTAATTCGGGGATTGAATAAAGATGCCCAAGCTAAAGGAACTACAGGGGTTAATGATAACACCGTCTCCAGTTGGGCTAAAGGTTATGCCGCGTTGGCTATTCAATTGAACCTGCTCAGCAACCAAGCTGACGGTACATTCGGGGGAATTCAACCTGCGACACGCGACCTGCTGGTTACTTCCTCTTATGCAGCGAAGCAGCAATATGTACCTGGGAGTATAACTTCCGGACAGCATTCGGAAATCCATGCAGAAGATTTGAAAGCCTACAGCCTTCCAGGAGGTTCACAGGCTCAAGTCAAGAGCGTCCTGCAGGAAAAAACAACGGATGGCTGGAGAGTCGGAACCGTCGTTAAGTTAACTAATTCGTCCAATTCCACGATTCGGGTTCCTGATTACGAACTGCGTGTCAGAACGTCAGACGGCACGGACTACACGTTAGTGCCAAGCGCAAGCAATGCTCGTTCGATTTTGCCTCAGAGTGATGTGACACTAAGTTATATGACCGATATTAATGTGAAATCGGACGTAAGTTTAACGGATGTTCTTTGGATCGATGTGGATACAAAAGTATATCCTAAGCAGGAAACGCAGCTTGCAGATTCTCCTGTTGGATCGATTGTATGGCGCGGTAATGATGCGGTGATCAATGACGCTTCGCTCATGGGAGAGTGGGGAGCGACCTTCTCCATTCCAGGCGTGACTTCATCTTTGAAATATTCGGCGACAAGCTTGTCCAAGCAGTTCTCGGGGCAGTCGCCAACCTATATCGTACAAGTGAAAGTTCAGAACTCGGGAAGTTATGCGGAAACCATTCCGGATTTTACGCTTAGCGGGAAATCGAATGGGCAATCTTTTATTGGAAAAAGAGTTGAGGAATCCCCAATAACTCTGAATGCGGGAGAACAGAAATATATCCATTTTGCGGTTACGACGGAAGCAAGTACGCAATTGAATGCTTTCTATGTTCTTACACCTGAAAGTTTCTTGAAACAAGGCCAAACAACGCCGCTTCAATACTATACAGGACGCATCGGATTCGGACTTCCGGCTAATGGCGGAACAGAAACAAGCACAGTTCCTTCCGGAGGCAACTATACCTTTGGTACACCGATGGTATTCGAGCAAGGGAATGAGTTCATCAATCCTAATCTGGCTGTATCGTTGGAAGAATTGCATGTGACGAATAACGAAGAAACCGGAAATAAAACGGGATTAGCGAAGTTCAAGCTGGTCAATAAAGGTGATAAGCCGATTCCAGTACCGGCACTTGCCGCGGATTTAACAGGGAAAGATGGTTTCACGTATACGGGAAGCCGTCAAACGTTGGGTACTTCGGACATCGCTCCAGGAACTGGAGTTGTAGTTAGCTATGGCTATACGATTCCAACGACAGACCAAAGTGATCAATACAAATTGAATGTGCAGGGCGTCCTTGCAGGAGCTTCGCAAGGCCAAACGGGTTATAAATCCACCATTGCCAGCTACACGGTCAGCACGCAAAGCGACAACGATCATAACAATGTTTCCTTATATCCATTCAAGTTGAACTTCAAAAGCTGGACATTATCTCAGCTGACAATCACGACTCCGTCCTTATCTTATTCCTACAAATTAAATCTTGATTTGGACATTACACGTGACCCTGAAGTCCTTGTAGATAATAACTTCTCCAAATTGAAATTTGAATTGGTTGATGGTTCCGGCAGCTCATTAGGCTCGAGTTCGTTCCCTTTCAGTGGAACAAATCGTTTGGTGAGCGGCACGCAATCGCTGAGCTTCAGCAACTTGACTCAAAACCAAGTTCAAAATAACGTGTCCATCAGAGTCTACGAATCGGTGACTACACCGAATGGTGACATGGACAGATTTATTACAGAATTGAAATAATCTTTAAAATGAGAACGGAGCCCGCAGAATTTGCGTGGCTCCGTTTTTGGTTTGTTCGAGGGTATGCGAACGCTAGCTGTCGACGCTAACGGACTGAGATGACGTTATTCGCTGCTTTTGCGGTAGATTCAGCATCTAACGGACTCACGAGCCGCTATTGGCTATGAAAATGCCTAAATCAGCGGGGAAATTCACAGATAGCGCCTCCACAGTCCGTTAGCTCCGCGAAATAAGCTGAAATCATCAGAATAACGGCTGCTGAGTCCGTTACAGAAGAGTGGCTACTTGGGAGTTCAGGCGATTGAGCTGCTTTTGGTGAGCGGGATTCTTATGCAACCGTCACCATGCTCTCGCCGTAAAAGGCAAAAAGGCTGTCCCACCGGTCCTTGCAGACCTTCGGGAACAGCCTCACGTTATGCCTAATCACCAGAAGAGGGGGGAGGAAGCTAGAACCAGGATCCTACCACTCCGCCACTGTACCATCCGCTTGGCGCCAAACAGGGTTTTTCCAAGTGTGCCCGATAGCGGCCATTTCACGAACTTTGTCCTCGTTGATTTCGATGCCGAGCCCTGGCGCGGTCAGGTTTTTGACGAAGCCGTCTTCGTATTGGAACACCGCTGGATCCTTCAAATAATCGAGCAAGTCGCTGCCCTGATTGTAGTGAATACCCAAGCTTTGCTCCTGAATGAAAGCGTTCGGGGAGCACGTGTCCAGCTGCAAGCAGGAGGCCAAGGCAATAGGGCCTAACGGGCAATGCGGCGCAACCGCAACGTCGTAAGCTTCCGCCATCGCGGCGATTTTGCGAGTCTCCAGAATGCCTCCGGCATGGGAAAGATCCGGCTGAATAATGTCTACATAACCTTGCGCCAGCAGATCTTTGAAGCCCCAGCGTGTGTACATGCGCTCGCCGGTTGCGATCGGGCATGAGGTGTGGCGGGCGATCTCCCGAAGCGCCTCATTGTTTTCCGGCAAAACAGGCTCTTCAATGAACATTGGACGGTACGGCTCCAGTTCTTTGACGAGGATTTTGGCCATGGACTTATGAATGCGTCCGTGGAAGTCGATGCCAATGCCGACATCCCGGCCGACGGCTTCGCGGACAGCGGCAATACGAGCGATAGCCTCGTCCACTTTGCTGAGCGAGTCGATGTAGTGCATTTCTTCCGTGGCATTCATCTTCACGGCTGTAAAGCCCGCGGCCACCTGCTGTTTGGCCGCCAACCCAACGTCGCTCGGACGGTCGCCGCCGATCCACGAATACACACGTGTGCGGTCACGGCACGCACCGCCAAGCAGATCATAAATAGGGGCATTGTAGAATTTCCCCTTAATGTCCCAAAGCGCTTGCTCGATGCCGGAGATCGCGCTGGTCAGGATAGGGCCTCCGCGATAGAAACCGCCGCGGTACAAGACCTGAAACATATCTTCAATCCGCATGGGATCTTGGCCAATGATGTGCTCGCTCATCTCCATGACAGCGGCTGCGACTGTATCCGCTTTCCCTTCGACGATTGGCTCGCCCCAACCCGTAATGCCTTCATCGGTTTCGATTTTCAAAAACAACCATCTTGGCGGCACCTTAAACAGTTCTAATTTCGTAATCTTCATGGTAAATTTCCTCTCCCATAACCTAGAATGTCTTACTGGTTTACTGCCGCCATGAGCTGCTCGGCATATGTTGTAATCGCTTTATAATTCCCTCTTTGAATTTCGCTAAGTGAGACCAAACTTCCTCCCACACCGACAGAAAAAGCACCTGCGTCGAGATAAGCGGCAGCATTGTCCTTCGTAATCCCGCCAACGGCGAGCAGGTTCACATCGTTCAGAGGTCCTTTGATCTCTTCCAGATAAGAAGGTCCCAAGCTGGAGCAAGGGAATAATTTCACAGTGGATGCACCGAAGTTCATAGCCTGCACAATTTCTGTTGGAGTAAGGGCTCCCGGAATCGGAAGCACCTCGCTAGCCAAAGCCTTTTCAATCATGCCCTGATCCACATTCGGGGAAATCAGGAACTGGGCGCCTGCCCGAATGGCTTCATCTGCATAAGCGGCGTTCAGCACGGTTCCGGCACCAATCACCATGCGGCCCTCATACTTTTTGCGCATCATTTGGATGATTTGCAGCGCATTTGGCGTATTCAGTGTTACTTCGGCCAGTGTAATGCCGCCGCGCTCAAGCGCCTCAAAAAGAGGCTGCGCCTGTGAAGGCTCAATTCCGCGAATGATGGCAATGACCTTTGATTTTTTCAACTGCTGTAAAACTTCCGACGACATACCGTACATCCTCCTCTTCTAAGAATATTGATCACGGTACTCCTGCGGGGTCATGCCGTAATGCTTTTTGAAGGCATGGTTGAAGGAGTGAGGACGTTGGTACCCGAGCTGTGTGGCGATTTCGTATATTTTATCGTGACCGTTCTTCAGCAGATAGGCCGCTCGATCCATTCGTACGCGATTGACATAATCGCTGAGGTTATCGCCGGTTTCCAGCTTATAGATTTTAGACACGTACACAGGGTGCAAAAAGACATGATCGGCAATAGACTGCAGCGAGACATCGTTGGCCAGATGCTGATCGATAAAGGATCTGATGTCATTAATCAAGGTGACACGGCTGTCTTTCCGCTCTTGATCCATGTCTTCTCTCATCCGATGCAAAGAGCGAATCGTCCAATCACGCAGCTGGTTGACCGTACGAAACGGGATGCCTTCGGTCATCCGATCGTAATCACCGCCGATGAGTTGGTGCAGAGGCCGGCCATTTTTATGGGCAATATAAGCAAAGGCAGACGCGACAGAGAAGTAAACCTCCAGCAAATGCTCCTGAGACTCGGAGAATTTCGCTTCCATTTCATCGAAAATCAGAGTCAGTTTATCCTCCGTATCCTCCCAACGGGCGGCTTCCAGAAGATGATTGAGCGTAGGCGGTTCGTACAGTCTTTGAAGAGCGGAGAGCTCTGGCTGAACGGATTCGTCGCCGAGCCGCATCAATAGCTCATGTTCACTGCCAATTTGTTTGCGAAAAGCGTTCAAAGAGGCGTTATACAGGGAGGTAACCTCACTGGGAAATTGTCCCCAGCTGCTCAGCAGAATGGAGATTTTACCTTTTAAATAATTTTTGACGGCAGATTGCAGGACGGAAGCGGTTCTCTCGAGCCAGGAGGAGTCTTCTTGATCCGCGGCCAGCGGCTTCTTTTTCATCACAAAAATCAAATAATCATGCGCATCTTTCGTGTGCCAGCTATCAAATTTCTCCGCGAACAGCTCCTCAACCATGTTGCTGATGGCATACTCCATAAGGGATAGACGGCTCATATCGTACTCCAGGAAATCCGACTCGAGCCGAATCATCATTAGCACACAGGGGTGTTCATGGAAATCCGGAAGCTCCAGCATCTGCATTTTGTCCCGGAGGGATTGCTCGGTAAGTTTGCGCCCCTGAAGAAGGTCGCTCAGTAAATTTCCCCGCAGTAGAGGGAGGTTCTCTTTCACTGTATAGCTTAGTCTCTGCTTGGAGAAAACTTCCTGCCACTCGCTCCGAAGTTTATCCATGACCCGCCCGACAGCAGCCAGCAAATCCGGTTCGGTCACGGGTTTCAGCAAATAATCCTCGGTACCTTGAAGAATCGCTTCTTTGGCATAATTGAAATCGGAGTAACCCGATAAGAGAATGCATTTTGTTTTCTGCCATCTGCGGTTAATTTCGGCAATGAGCTGCAAGCCCGATATACCGGGCATCTGAATGTCAGTAAGGACAATATCGATGGAGAATTGCTCCAGGAGCTCCAATGCTTCCTTGCCTGAGTAGGCTTTGAATACTTGTTCAATCCCAATGGATGCCCAGTCAATCGTGGCATGAAGCCGATCTACGACATGCGCTTCGTCATCGACAATCAAAAGTTGAATCATCGTTTGCTCTCCCCGCCAGCTTCCGGAAGGTTCATCTGCGCACCGCGCTTCCAAGTTAACACAGCCTTCAAGCCTCCTTTTTCACCGGGATAAAAAGTAAGCCCTGATCCTTCTCCGAACTGGTAATACAGCCGGTGGTGCACATTCCAAGTGCCGCAACCAATGTCATCCGACATCGGGGAATGCAGCTGTTCCAGCAGCCGGGCCAGTCCCGCCTCGTTCAGCCCTGCGCCGTTATCTTCGACGATGACGCGGTTCCAGTTCTCATCTTGCTCACCGGTTATGGTGATAAGATCGCCTTCCACGCTGCGTTCGATGCCGTGCAGGATGGCATTCTCCACCAAAGGCTGGAGGATCAGCCGCGGAACCCATTCATCCAGCATATTCGCGGGAACGGAAATATCGTATTTCAAACGATGGATACGCAGGTGCTGAATATTCAGGTAATGGCGGACCAGATCAAGTTCATCTGACAGTTTAACGGCCTGTTTCTCAACCCTGGTCGTATAGCGGTAGAATTCTGCCAAATTTTGCGCCATAGCCACGACAGATTCCTTATCCTCCATCTCAGCCGAATTAATGATGAAGAACAAGGAGTTATACAAAAAGTGCGGATGAATCTGCGATTGCAGCTGCTTCAAGGTCGCTTCGCGAGACCGGATTTTCTCGGCATAGACGTCTTCGACCAGCACTTGAATTTGCTCAGCCATTTCATTGAACCGCTGAATGAGGAAATCAAATTCATTTTTGGCCTTATAGTGGATGCGGGCGGATAAATCGCCGCGCTTCACTTTCTGCACGCTTTGCATCATTTTGCCAATCGGTATTTGCACGTTTCGGTACAGCATGAAAGAAGCAAGCACACTCATAACGAGCAGAAGTCCGATGGTGGTGTAGAACAATTTGCGCGTCATGGTAATGGGTGAAAGTATTTTTTCCACAGGTACATAATCAACTAAATACCAACCTAGCTGCGTAGATTTCACATAGCTGATCAAATACTGCTGATGATCGATCTCGAACTGGACTTGACCGGAGTTGGGAAGGTCCCCATCAAGGATAAGCTGCTCTCTAATGGCATTCGTAATCTGCTGATTGGAAGAGCTGTTATCAATCAAAGCGTTTTTGCCATCCACTAAAAAAGGGTCGCTGCGCTTATCCTGCTTGTACACGTCCATCAGATTCACCATATTCTGCACGCTGAACCTTACCTGATAAAGTACATTCGCTTGATCCACCGTCTGCGCACGAATCGGCTCGCTAATTTCCCGGATGAACGACCCAATTCCTTTGTCGCCCTCCCGTATTTCATAGGTCCAGGTGCGCTGAATGGCTCGATGCCAAGGCCATACATCCGTGCCGTTGACGAAAATACTGGAGGAAAGCACCTGCTTTCCTTTGGGTATGGCAACCGTGAGTTCATTGACCCAGCCGCTGGAGACGCTTTGTAAGCTGAGCTTTTGAATCATCCGCGACTGTTCCTTCAGCACATCATAGTCCGGTGAATCGCTCCGGTTGATGTATTCCCTCATATAAGGATCGCTCCCGAGAATGACGGGGGACATGGCCAACCGCTCCACATCCGCATCCAACTGATGCATGAAGAAAGAGAGCTGATTTAAATTCGAAGATTGAATCTGATCCTGCACAACGTTATTTGTAATCCGGTTCGTATAGCTGTACAGCAGCACGATAGGAATGAGGAGTAAGATCAACATGATTAAGATTTTGCTAAAAATATTAAGTTTATAGGGCATGCCAAATCACCTTCCGGGTCCGCTAAGCGTTATACCTTAGAGTATACGCCTACGAGAGAAGTCCTCCAAATGGAGGGAAAAACCTCTCTCATCATTGTATCCAGCTATATCCCATCGGAATTAACCTTTTACAGCACCTGCGGAAAGCCCGCTGACAACATAGCGCTGCGAGACTAAGGCGATAATCAGCACCGGAAGCGTAATGATGCAGGCTGCAGCCATAAGAGCGCCCCAGTTAATTTCTGAATAAGACATGAAGTTAAATACGGCGATTGGCAGCGTTTTCGTTTTGTCCCCAGCCAGAATGACAGAGAACATGAAATTGTTCCACGAGAAGATAAATGAAAGCAGAGACGCCGTAATCACGCCAGGTCCGGAGATCGGCAGAATAATCCGCAGGAAAACCTGATGATGCGTACAGCCGTCAATAAGGCCGGATTCCTCGATTTCCGTTGGCAAAGCTTCAAAGAAGGAGATCATGATCCAGATGATGAAAGGCAAACCGACGAGCATGTGGCTTAAAATAAGGGCTGTATACGTGTCCACCAAGTGGATTTTGGAAAATAAAATGAACCAAGGGATCAGGAACGTAATCCCTGGGATGATTCTTGCGACTAGAATGAGGAGCCCAAGTTTTTGTAGGTGATGTCTCGCAATTGCATAGGCTGCCGGAAGGCCCAGAATAAGGGACAGCAGCGTCGAACCGAAAGCAACAAGGAAGCTGTTCCAGATGAATTTTAAGAAATCGTATTCCTTGAACACACTGACATAGTTATGAAAAGTCGGTTTGAAAATAAACAATTGGCCGGTCGACAAAATTTGCGATTGTGTTTTAAAGGAAGCGAGCAGCATCCAGACAAACGGGAATGCAAAAACAATCAGCACGATGAAGGTGAGCAGGGTTTGCAGCAATCGTGAACCTCTTTTTTTCTTCATGAAGTTGCTCCCTCCATTCGTTTACGCATCCAAATCATAAATAACGTAAGGCCCATCACCAGCGCGAAGAAAATGACAAGCAGGGACGACGCCATACCGAGCTTGAAGTACTGGAAGCCAAGTACATAACCGTAAAGATTCAGCGTTTCCGAAGCGAAGTTCGGTCCGCCTTGGGTTGTTGCGTAGATGATGTCGAATGTTTTCAATACGTCGATCAAACGAAGCATAGCTGCCACAATAATCGTTGGTCTTAAAAGCGGAAGTGTGATGGAAACGAACTTTCTCCATGTACTTGCGCCGTCCACATCAGCGGCTTCATAGGGGTCAGTTGGCAGTGTAGCCAACCCGGCCATGATGATGAGCGCGATCATCGGCGTCCATTCCCAGACATCTACGATGACCAGAGACGGAATGACCTGATTGGGAGAAGCCAGCCATAGCAAGGGTTCTAGCCCAAATGATTTGAGCATCATGTTGGCGACGCCGATTGTTGGCTCGTATATCAGCATCCAGACCAAGCCCATGGCGACCGGTGTCGCAACCATCGGAAGCAGGAAAACTGTTTTGACGAGGTTTTTTCCGCGAAATTCTCTAGAGAGCAGTAAGGCGATGGCGATGCCAAGAATAACCTCCAAAGCGAGTGCTGCAAAGGTAAAATAAAACGTTGAGCCTGCGGCATGCCAGAAGCGCTCGTCTTTTAGTAAAGCTGCGTAGTTGGCTAAGCCCACCCACAGAGGTGGCGTCGTAGCGGACATGCTCCACTCGTAAAAGCTGATGCGTACCGTGTAGATGATGGGAAACAGCATCATGAGCAGGACGAAGATGACGGCCGGAAGGGTATAAATCCATTTTAAGTTGCGGTTAAACCAGCTGTATTGCACCTGAAGTCACCCTTTCTGATGTTTCGTATAGAAGCCGTATGAAAGATTGAAAGGAAAAAGGGCCATCAGATGACCCTTTTCACCCATCAAACATCTATTTATCTCGTTTTATCTTTATCAATGATCGTTTGCAGCGCTTGGTTAGCTTTATCGGCAACCGGTTGGAGGTTCGTTTCGCCGGACATCACCTTCTGCACGATTTCACCAACCGCATCACGAGCCTCACCTACGCTGATAACCGTTGGGCGGTCGTGGTCAACACCTGTTTTGGCGCTTTCCTTGATGATCGGAACCAGCTCTGCAGGGAATCCGGTCGTACCTTCCGGTTTATCCCATACCGAAGCGCGGGCGCCGGGGTTGCCTTTTTGCTGCGTTTTCAACACAACATCTTTGCTTGTCGCCCATTGAATGAAGGCCCAAGTCGCATCTTTATTGCCGGATTTGGCATTCATGGCAAGACCCCAAGATGTGATACTGTAAGGCTTGGAGCCCGCTTTACCGCCAGGGAATACAGCGAATCCGACTTGGTCAGCTACTTTAGATTTGGCAGGATCCGTTGCGTTCTGGTACAAGGAGTTGGCATCCGTTAAGAAAGCAACCTTTCCTTGTGCGAAAATACCAAAGGCTTGCGGCCAGGACATGTTAAGCACACCTGGAGGTGCGTAGTCTTTCAGCAGCGTACCGTATGTGGTAAAAGCTTTGATCGCTTCAGGCGTATTGATGCTCGCTTTCTCGCTTGTCGTGAAGTCCGCACCTTCCGAATACAGGAAGGACGACACCTGCGTGACGAGCGGTGAGCGCTGGCCCCTTGCGACGAATCCGTACATTTCGTTTTTCGGATCGTGTAATTTTTTCACCGCAGCATTAAGCTCGTCTAATGTTTTCGGTACGGCGATGCCGGCCTTTTGCAGCAAGTCTTTGCGGTAGTACAAAATCTCTTGCTCCGTAATAATAGGAATGCCCGCTAATTTGGATTCAACCGTTGTGGAGCCGATGGCTGATTTGGAGAAATCGTTGAAATCGTAATCATTCGCTTTTTGCGCATAGTCATCTAAAGGCTGCACCCAGCCGTTTTTATAAAAAAGCTTACCCTCCTGAAGCGGTCGGTACATGAAAACGTCAGGCGTTGCGGAGCCGGATGTGAATTGAACCGTCAGCTTTTGTGTGAGCTGATCCTCGAAAAAGCTTTCGACATTCACCTTGATGCCTGTTTCCTTCTCGAAATCCGGCAGCAAAGGTTTGATCGCGTCTGCCCAAGGGTGGTTGGCTGTGACGAGCGAGATCGTTTTACCTGCGAACGGCTTTGCGTTAGCGGTTGCAGCAGCACCGGCGCTTGGCTGCGTAGATGGCTGAGCCGTGTTCGCTGTACTTCCGCAGCCTGCTAATACCGTTGCAGCCATAACAGCCGTCGTGCCAACGCCAATCCATTGTTTGAATGATTTTTTCATCTAATATGTGACCTCCCATGTACTTAGAAATGACTGTGTTTACATCTCTAAGAGTACCTGAATCCTGTAGGGTGTTGATATAACTAAGATTTAAGATGGATAACTAGGGATGAATATAATTCGTGTTAGGGGTAGGGTGCCCTGATTTGAGGAGGGAATAACGATTGCCCCTTGAAAGTATAAAAAAAGCCCTATTAGGAGGGCAATTCTTAAGCGAATAATCATACTTCACTTAGATGCAACCCAATAGGGCGTTACGCTTGCACTTCTCTCGCGCTGCTGATAGTTTTACTTTTTCGCTCTTTTAACGTAATTGAGAATTAAACTAATAATGTTCACGATTAAAAAAATAGTGAGTAAAATATTCGTGGTGTGCAGTTCTGCCTGTAATTGAGATATATCTGTTTGTAGTTGTTGTGAAAGGTTGCTGGTTTGATCCGCTACATTTCCAATCCTACCGCTGATATCGTTAAAAAACTGGTGCAGTTCCGAAAAGTCCAAAGTGTATCATCCTCCCAGATATAGTGTAAATTGCCCTTATTAATCCATATAATACCAAATATTAAGCTACTCGGTTGAAAATACGAAAAAAGAGGGCCCCCAGTTTAATGGGAACCCCCTTTTTGCATTTCTAACGGACAGAGCAGCCCTTATTCAATGAATTTGGGGCATTTTCAAATTCTAACGGACTCCAAAGCCGCTATTCACACCAAAAATGTGCGTTTTGCTTGTTTTATTAGCTAATTAGGACTCTGGTGTCCGTTACGTTTGAGAAATAGGGAAATAAACGAGAATAACGTCTCTGGTGTCCGTTAAATAATTAGAGATAACGGACAGCTTGACCGCCTCAGCCATGGAGGCAGCCTTCAACCCTAACGGCTCCTCAAAGCGAGCTAACCTGGCTGAATTGGTTGGCATACAATTCATAATAATGCCCGCGGAGCTCAAGCAGCTCCTCGTGCGTGCCCCGTTCCACGATCTCGCCGCCGTGGATGACCAGAATCGCACTCGCTTCGCGGATCGTGCTGAGCCGGTGGGCGATCACGAAGCTCGTGCGCCCTTTCATCAGAACGCCCATCGCCTGCTGGATGTGCAGCTCCGTGCGCGTGTCGACGGAGCTCGTCGCCTCGTCGAGCACCAGGATCGCGGGGTCGGCGAGAATCGCCCGCGCGATCGTGAGCAGCTGCCGCTGGCCTTGACTCAGGTTGCCGCCTCCGGCGGTCAACATGGCGTCATAGCCGTTAGGCAGCTTGCGAATGAACCCGTCCGCGTTGGCAAGCTTCGCGGCGGCTTCGACTTCTTCGTCCGTCGCGTCCAGACGGCCGAAGCGGATATTTTCTCGGATCGTATCCGAGAAAAGGTACACATCCTGCAGCACGATGCCGAGGCGGCTGCGCAAACTGTCTTTATCGAGGCTGCGAATATCGCGGCCGTCGATGGTGATGGAGCCTTCGCCGACATCGTAGAAGCGGGTCAGCAGGTTGATGATCGTCGTTTTGCCGGCGCCCGTCGGGCCAACCAAGGCGATCAAATCGCCGGGCTCTGCGGCGAACGTGACATCGTTCAGCGTAGGCACGTCGTCGGTGTAGCGGAAGGAGACGTTTTGAAAAACGACTTCACCTTTCACGTTGGTTAGCTGCTCGGAACTTGTGCCAGGATCGTATTCCGTCTCGCGATCCATCACTTCAAACACACGCTCAGCACCCGCGATGCCGGACTGAATCATATTATATTGATTCGCGAGATCGTTGATGGGGCGGCTGAACTGCCTGGAATAGTTGAGGAAGCTGATAATAACGCCAACCATCGTCCAACCCTTGAGCACCATCCAGCCACCTATGGCAGCCAGCAGAATGAAGCTGAAATGATTGATCATGTTCATGCTTGGTCCCATCATACCCGAAAGCTGCTGGGCTCCTGTACCAGCTGTGCGGAGCTGCTTATTAATCGTACCCAGCTGGCGGACCGTCGCGGCTTCACGGCGGAACGTTTTGACTACTTTTTGCCCGGAGATCGTTTCCTCAATTAAGCCATTGAGTTCACCGAGCCGCTGCTGCTGTTCCTTGAACAGGCGCTGAGTGTGCCTCGTAATCTGCTTCGTTGTGAATAGAACGATGGGAACCGTAATCAATGTAATGAGAGTAAGCCAAATGTTCAAAGTAATCATCATAATAAAAGAACCGACTATCATAACGATACTTGTAATGATCTGCGTTAAGTTTTGACTGAGCGTAGTTGCTACGTTATCGACGTCATTCGTCGTGCGGCTCATAAGTTCACCGTGAGAGGTCTTGTCAAAATAACTGATCGGCAGCTTGTGCAAGTGGCGAAATAGATCCTGTCTCATTTCCCAAACCGTCCGCTGAGATACCCCTGCCATCACATAGGATTGAATCCAAGTAGCGGCACCGCTGAACAAATAACAGCCAAGCAAAAGAAGGCAGAGTCCAAGAAGTCCGCTGCGGTCCCGCGGTACGATATAGTCATCGATCGCGACGCCTATCAAATAAGGCCCGAGCAGCGCAAGACCGCTGCCGACAACAGTAAGGATAATAACCGTGATCAGCCCGATGCGCTGCTGCTGAAGATAACCCCACATGCGAAGGAGGGTAGCACCGATGTGCTTGGCGCGCGGCTTTTGCGCCGGTGTCTGCTTTTTAGCCATGAAGGGCGGTCTCCTTTCCTTGCTGCGAGCGGTAAATGTCTTGATAGATCGCGCTTGTCGCCAGCAGCTCCTCGTGAGTTCCCCGTGCGGCGATGCGGCCCTCATCCAGGACAAGAATTTGATCGGCGTGCAGCACCGATGTGACGCGCTGCGCGATGATGATGCGTGTGCTGCCGGCCATCAACTGCTGCAGGGATCGCTGGATGCGCTTCTCCGTGCCAAGATCGATGGCGCTGGTGCTGTCATC
This sequence comes from Paenibacillus sp. P36, assembly GCF_045866505.1. Taxonomy (NCBI): domain Bacteria; kingdom Bacillati; phylum Bacillota; class Bacilli; order Caryophanales; family Paenibacillaceae; genus Paenibacillus; species Paenibacillus sp. P36. The sequence goes on along the minus strand of NZ_AP038372.1, from coordinate 8,492,849 downwards.
CAGGACAAGCAGCGGTGAGCGCAGGAGCAGAGCTCGGGCAATCGCTATGCGCTGTTTCTGACCGCCGGATAGATTCACCCCGCGTTGTCCCAGCTTCGCCTCGTACCCTTCGGGTAACTGGCGAATGAAGCTATCCGCTTCTGCAGCCTTGGCGGCTTCTTCAATCTCGGCCGCAGTAGCCCCCGGCCTGCCGAAAAGAAGGTTCTCGCGAATGGTCCCGCTAAACAAGATGGACTGCTGCAGAACAATACCGATTTGACTGCGAAGCTGTTCGACGGGCATTTCCTTAATATCAACGCCACCTAAAAGAATGCGGCCCTTCGTTGCGTCATAAAGCCGTGGAATCAAGCTGACAAGCGTGGATTTACCGGAGCCCGTCGCCCCGAGAATTCCGATTGTTTGACCCGGCAGCGCCTTGAAAGAGATGTCCTCAAGCACAGGCTGATCGGGAGCTGAATCATACACGAAGGATACATGTTCGAATTCCAACTCACAGCCTGCCCCTAGTGAATTCCGCTCTGTATGTACTTCGCTGTGTTCCTGCACAGGTTCGTTCATATCCGGTTCTGTCTCCAATACTTCACGGATTCGCTCGGCGGAAACTTGGGCGCGGGAAATATTCATCAGCGTATTGCTGATTGAAACCAGTGAGAAGAGCACTTGAGTGATATAAATGATAAAAGCGGCCAAATCGCCAATCGCCATAGAACCGCTCCAGGTCTGTCCCCCGCCGAACCATAGAACCGCAACAATGCTGATGTTCAAAATCAATGTCATCAGCGGTCCGCTAGTCGCCAGAGCGCGGGCGGAGCTGAGGCTTGCGTCCAGCAAGGCGGTGTTTGCTTTGCCGAAGCGGGTTCGCTCGAAGGCGGCGCGAACGAAAGCTTTGATCACCCGAATGCCTGAGGTGCTTTCCTGCATAACGGTGTTAACGCGATCGAGCCTCGTCTGCATCAGCCGAAAAAGTGGCGTAGAGCGTCTCATCAACACAAATAAAATAAGAAATTGAATCGGGACGACAGCCAGCAAAATTAAAGAAAGCCTTGGCGAAATAACAATCGCCATGATAATGCTGCCAATAAGCAGTGAAGCCTCACGTGTAAACTGGCGCAGCAGAATTTGCAGGATGTTCAGCATTTGCATCACATCGCCGGTCAAACGAGTAATCAGCGATCCGGTTGAAAAAGTATCCAGTTGCCGGAATGAGAAGGATTGCACCTTTTCAAAAACGCTGAGCCTTAGGTCTGCCCCAAAGTTCTGTGCGGCTTTCACTGTGAAAAACGTACAGCCCACCCCGCCGATAAGCCCGAGAAAAGCAACGCCTAACATGTGCAAGCCCGTTGACCAAACTAGCGCCAGGTTACCTTCGGCTACGCCGTGATTCACAATTGCCGCCATGAGGCGAGGCTGAGTTAGATCCATGCAGACCTCCATCACCATGAGTAAGGGGGCAAGCAGGGTGATCAGCCAATAAGGTTTAACAAATGATCGTAGTTTCCACATCGCAAGAAGTCCTTTCTTTTGTTTGGTGGCTAACTAATTTTCTTCCTCTTTCGGACGCAGATTCGCCTGCATTTGAAGCAAGAGACGGCGAAATAGGAGGATTTCCTCAGGCAGAAAATGCGAAAAGGTCAGCTCATCCGTCGCCTTAATAGCTTCCTTGACATGGATAGTGACTCCCCTGCCTTTATCGGTTAAATAAACACGGGTAACCCTCTGATCCGTGGGGTCTGGCCGGCGTTCAACAAGGCCTGTTTTCTCCATGCGGTCAACCATAACCGTCAGTGTTGCCGGCTTATTGTGTATGCGCGCGGCAAGCTCGCGCTGACTGAGTCCGTCTTCGGCGGACAGGGCAAGGAGCAACGGCGGTTGTCCGGGATAAACGTCATACGGATGAATGATTTGATCGATCGTTCGGCGGTGCATCTTCAGCAAATGAGACATCATATGTGTGAGTGATTCAGGATTATGGTGACGCGACAACGGATATCCTCCTTTTTGTTAGGTGACTAATTAATATCTTAGATACGTATTTCGATCCTGTCAATACACGATTTCACTACTTCACTCCTTGTAAAATGCTCTTTGCACGGCTCCACACATTTCAGGTATTGTATAGATAAGGCATAAAAGGAGAGTGGAAGGAAATGACCGGCGCTATTATTTTGGGCGTAATTGCCCTTGTTATCATACTTGGAGCCACGTTCTGGGTAACTCGGAAGGCGTACTCCCGCAGATGGGATGAAGAGGATCGCGATTGAGGGGAGCAGCTCGCAGGCGCAACCTCCCCCTAGTCAGGTATGCGCTTTCTTGCTATGATTGAAGGAGCAAACATAAAGGTGGCTGGCCGATGAACCGAATGGAGGCCGAATTCAGTAACCTGGTCAAAGCTTATCGCAAAAGGCATATGGGCAAAGGGCCGGAGCGCGTCACGACGACTTTTTGCAAGTGCTGGGCAATCTGCGAAATGGCTGGCAACCTATCACCGGTGGAGAAGTTTATGGCGAAGACGGGCGATGGCAGACAAATGCTCCGCACGGCTCGCACGGAAATGGTCAAAGAGATGTATCGCGACCATCCCCCTGTGGAGATGGAAGAACTGCTCGGCGCGAAATTCGTCCAGCTGTTCGTTGACATCGACATTGAGCAGGACTTGGGGATGTCCGTATTCGTTTTTGATCAGGATTTGGAGAAGAAGTTTGGCGGGAAGTAGGCTGTGACTTCGTGGTGCTGAACACACGGAAATGGTGAGACGTGAAACAGTGGAACATGGTTGCGCCGAAATGCGGGAATTGTGGACATTGGAACCGTGTGGGATTGAGTTGCGGAAGACGCATACCGTGCTGATAATGAACCTTCGGGGCTCTCGCAGAATGTAACGGACTTACGGATACCTTATTGTCGACTTTTCGACGAAATAGAAGGGGCTATCGGACTGAGGAGCCGTTATTTACTTGAATAATGGCCGATTGAGGTCATTTCATGGCAAATAGCGTCGCTGGTGTCCGTTAGATTTTATTTTCACCTTAAAAGGCGCGAATAGAGGCAGCTCAGTCCGTTAGACTCAGCAGGAGCAGCAGCAGGAGCTAGAGTAACATCAACGGTAGCAGTAACAGCGTCAACAGGATCATCAACATCGACAGTAGCAATATCAACACGAGCATCGACAACATCATAGACAGTAGCAGCAGTATCAACACGAATATCGACAACGGCATCAACTGCAGCAGTATCAGCACGAGACTCGACATCAACATCGACAGCATTCAACACGTTCAGTAACACGATCATCATCAGTCCCCACTAAGGGTTCTGATCCCGAAGACTGCCTAAAGAAAAGAATGCCAGCTAGATTAGACGAGTGTGGCATATACATATTAAAAGTGCTTGGCACTTGGTAGCGAACCTGCCGGAGACTAACCACTGTAGAACATCGCTTGTAACTTTCGAAAAAGGAAGTTTGCAGGGCGTGTTTTGCGGTGGTTTTTTGCATCATACCAATCCAATATCGCGATAAAGGAGCTGCTTATAATGGGGAAAACGAAGCACACAGGACCAATCAAGCTGCCGTCCAAACCGGATCCGAAGCTGTGGGTCAGCAAAGTGCCGTTCGGGCTAGGCAAAGTGAAGCCGCAGCATATTCGGGAAACGGCCAAAATTGCTTGGCAGAATCGGGATAATCTTCCTTATGCCTACCGAATATTGACGCAAGGCGTCTGCGACGGCTGTGCATTAGGCGTGTCGGGGCTTTACGACCAGACGCTGGCAGGGCCGCATCTCTGCACGACACGGCTGAACGTGCTTCGGCTGAATACGATGCCGGCGATCCGGGAGGAGCTGCTCCATGCGGACATCGACGAACTGAGCCGCATGAGCAGCACGGAGCTAAGGCAGCTCGGGCGTATTCCCTATCCGCTCATACGGCGGCACGGGGAGCGGAAATTCAGCCGCGCCACATGGGATGAGGCGATGGATACGATTGCGTCGAAGGCGCGGACGATTGACCCGAAGGGGATGGCTTTTTATCTGACGGCCAGAGGGATCACGAACGAGTCGTATTATGCGGCGGCGAAGGTGGCGAGGCTGCTGGGTACGAACAATATCGACAACGCCTCGCGCATTTGTCACTCGCCGTCGAAGACGGCCTTGAAGCGCTCCGTCGGTGTGGGCGCTTCGACATGTAATTACAAGGACTGGATCGGAACGGACGTCCTTGTGTTCTGGGGCAGTGTGGCCGCGAACAATCAGCCGGTCTCGACGAAGTATATGTATGCGGCCAAACGCAAAGGGACGAAGATCATTGTCATTAACCCGTACTATGAGCCCTCTATGGAGCAGTACTGGATCCCTTCCATTCCCGAATCGGCTTTATTCGGGACTAAGCTTGCCGACGATGTGTACCAAGTGAACATCGGCGGAGACATTGCCTTCATGAACGGCGTCATGAAGGTATGGTTCGAGATGGAGGAGGCTGCGCCCGGCTCCGCCATCGACCACGCGTTCGTGCAGGCGCACACGAACGGCTACGAGCAGCTGCGCGCCCACGTGGCGCAGCAGGACTGGACGACGCTTGAGCAGTCGTCCGGGCTCTCCCGCGAACGCATGCGCGAGTTCGCTCAGCTGCTGGCGCGTGCCGCGTCCGCGGTTTTCGTGTGGAGCATGGGGCTCACACAGCACCGCTTCGGCACGGACAACATCTCGCAGGTGGCGAATCTCGCCCTCCTGCGCGGCTTCCTTGGCCGCGAACACTGCGGGCTGATGCCCATCCGCGGCCACAGCGGCGTGCAGGGCTCCGGCGAAATGGGCGCGGATCCCTTCTCTTTACCCGGCGGCGACATCAGCAATGCCGCCGACCGCAGCCGCATCGAGCAGCTCTGGGGCTTCGCACTGCCGAGCTGGCAGGGTGACATCGTCGGTGTCACCCTAGAGAACGCGCTCCTGCCCGAGGAACAGGAGCGGAAGCTCCGGCTGTTTTACACATCCGGAGGCAACTTCCTGGAGACGATGCCTGATCCGGCATTCGTCCGCGAAGCGCTAACCGCTGTCGATGTCCGTGTTCACCAGGACATCATCCTTAATACCTCCACGCTGCTGGACGCGCGGGAGGCCGTGGTGGTGCTGCCGGCGATGACGCGCTACGAGCAGCCCGGGGGAGGCACGTCCACCTCGACGGAGCGGATGGTGTACTTCTCTCCCGAGATCGCCGGCCCGCGGATCGGCGAAGCCCGCGCGGAGTGGGCGATCTACGCTGATCTGGCCCGCCGCGTGAAACCCGAAGACGCCGCCCGCCATCTCGGCTGCGGCAGCGCCGCGGCCATTCGCGAGGAGATTGCGCTGGCCGCGCCAAGCTACAACGGCATTCAACACCTGCGCGAGCGTGGTGATGTGTTTCAATACGGCGGCGCTTGGCTGTGCGAGGACGGCGTCTGTCCGACGCCGGATGGTCGTGGCGCGCTGCTGCCGATTGAGCTTCCGCAGCTGCGGAAGCCGGAGGGTCACTTTGCCGTAACGACGCGGCGCGGCAAACAGTTCAACTCGATGATCTACAGCGACATCGATCCGTTCAACGAAGCGGATCGTTACGATGTGCTGATCCATCCCGGGGACGCGGCGCCTCTTGCTCTAAGCGAAGGGGAGGCGATTGTGGTCTACAACCGGTTCGGCAGCATGCACGGCAGGGTGAAGTTTGCCGAGATCAAAACCGGTAATATTGAAGTCCACTGGCCAGAAGGGAACAGCTTGATCCCGAAGGGCGTTTATGAGCCGCATGCCGGCATCCCGGAATATAATACAGCGGTTATTGTGGAGAAGGCAGAAACGTACCATGCCCACAAAGACACGCGATACGTCGAGAAGCGGATTGAAGAGCTGGAGATCGAAGCGGGGTGAGGACGATGGAAAACGAACAAGATCAGGTTGGGCCAGGGCTTTCTTCAACGACAACATGGAACATTTACCGCTATAATGGCACGGAAATTGTTCCTCAAGAGGACACGATCGCGACGGAGACGCCGTTGACGATCAAGGTAGATGGCGAGGAATTCGCTACGCTGGTGTACACACCAACGGATTCGGTTGATCTGGTTACCGGCTTTCTTGCTTCTGAAGGCTTGATTCGATTCGTCGATCAGATCGAGTCCCTCACCTTGGAGGAAAAGCGCGGCTTCGCCCACGTGAAGCTGCGGCACTTGCACCAGCTAAGTAAACAAATGGTGTCCAAACGATTCATCGGCTCCTGCTGCGGCAAAAGCCGTCAGTTTTATTTTCACAATGACGCTCGAACGGCCAAAACCGTTGCTACGAAACTCCAGATTACGATTCAGCAGTGTTTTCATCTTATGAGCCTCATGCAGGAGCAGTCGGCGGATTTTCGGGCTACGGGGGGACTGCATAATGCGGCCCTGTGCACGGCGGGTGAGCTGCTTTTGAGCAGGTCGGATATCGGACGGCATAATGCTTTGGATAAAATATACGGTCATGCCCTGAGGCAGAGAATATCTGTTCGCGATAAAGTGATTGCCTTCAGCGGGAGGGTCTCATCCGAGGTGGTGCTTAAGGTTGCCAAAATCGGAGTCGGTATTTTGCTGTCGAAATCTGCCCCAACGGACTTGGCGCTTAGATTGGCGCAGGACCTAGGGATTACGGTCGTCGGCTTCATCCGTAGGGACCAATTAACGGTCTACACCCACCCGCAGCGTATAACGGAATGTCGATAAACCCCTTTTTATGTGGGAAAATTTGTATTGTCTCTCTATCACAAATATGCTAGATTCTAGTCACTGTCATATTTTGTTAAGAGAGGAAGACCGTCATGGGGAATTGGAATACCGTTGCTAAAAAAGGGGCAACAGCGCTACTGGCCGCCTTCTTGCTTGTATCCCTGCAGGGGCCGTCACCTTCTTATGCATCCGAAATAAATGCCGAGGTTCCTAAAGTGATTGAAAAAGCCTCACCGTCGGTTGTTGCGATTATCGGCAAGCCATCCTACGATTCAGATAAAACGCTAGAGAAAAATCGTTTTAATCTTGCGCACGGCACTGGTGTAATCGTCGAGTCCAATGGCGTCATCGTGACGAATGCACATGTAGTCAAAGATATGAAAAATATCGTCGTTGTTACATCGGACGGCACTACTTATAACGGGCATGCGACGAATATCGATGAGGAGAGCGACTTGGCTTTGGTCAAAATCGACGCCACCGGCTTAACGCCCGCGACTTTCGCTTCTTCCTCGGATATTAAAGTGGGGGAAACCGTCGCGGCAATCGGAACGCCGATTTCTTTCGCTTTGCGAAATTCCGTTACCGTAGGGATTGTCAGCGGACTTGACCGCTCGGTTAGCTCGCAATATCAGCTCATTCAAACGGATGCGGCGATCAATCCTGGCAACAGCGGGGGCGCGTTGATTAACATGAACGGTGAGGTTATCGGTATTAATACGATGAAATATGCCGATTTCGGGGTTGAAAATCTCGGCTTTGCCATTCCGGTAGACACCGTCAAGTATGTGTTGAAGCATTTTCAATTGTATGGGAAAGTGAAACGCCCTTATTTGGGGCTGGAGCTCGAAGAAAGCTGGGAGGCTGTCGTTGGTTTACCTAGCTCAACAGGACTTCGTGTTGCTTACGTCGACCCTGACTCACCGGCTGCGGCAGCTGGCATTGAGCAGGACGATCTGGTCGTTTCCATCGGGGCGAACAAGGTGAAGACGCTGGTCGACTACAATGAGGCGATTAAGAAGTATTTGCCGGATGAAAAAGTGGATATCACCATTCAGTCAGAGGGTGCGTCCGTGACGAAGTCTGTTACGCTCGGCGAAGTGCTGCATCCGGAAACGAAGTGGAAGGAAGACGCGGAGGGGTCTGATTTGGACGCGGACCGCGGTAAAACCAAGATCGGCGACAGCCATTTCGGCTGGTCGATGAAATACCCGGCAGGTTTGGTGAAAGGGCACCAATCCGAGGAGGGTGACTCGGTTAGCTTCGTGGATGCCAAAGGGGAGTTCTCCTTGTCCATCCAGGTTGATAACGAGAGCGATGAGCTGTCTCCGTCGGCGCTTTTGAACAAATTGACCGGTAACGAAGAGGATGACTACAGTGATATGGCGGCATCCACGATTCTGGAGCGCCAGTATGTCAAGCGCGAAGGCGGTCCGTTTGCCAAAATTGTTGGCCGCTCCGGAGATGACGGCTACATTCAAACGCGGGGTTATCTTCACCAAGGGCGCCTGTATAAAGTGCAATTATTTGTAATGAAGGATCACTATAATAACGATTTTAAACAGAATAGCTATAATGATTTACTTGATTCATTTAAGCTTTCCTTTAATGCGCAAGATGAATCGCTCAAAGATATTTCGGTCTATTCTAATGGCAATACGACCTACACGAATGAGTATGGATTATCATTTGCCCTGCCTTCCAGCTGGCAGAAAAGCAGTTATACCGGAAACTCCTCCTTCTTTAATTCTGATTATTCGCAATCGCTGCAGGTTGAGGTGACGTCGGCTTCATCCGGCGACACGTTAGCCGCGTGGGCGGATCGAGAGCGCAAGCAGCTTGAAGCGCAGTATGTGCAGAAATATCGTAAGATCAGCGCCCCTGAGGAGCTTACTTTGGCCGGCGTTCCAGCTTTAAAGACAGCTCATGCCGAAACACTGGGCAACAAATGGACCGCGGGGTACTCCCTCTTTTTCATTAAGGATAAATATAAGTATGAGGTTGAAGTCAGCTATCCGCAGGAGGAGGGGGCTGAGATCAATGATCTCTTGCACACCTTAACCACCACGATCGAAGTGGATAAAGACCACATGGACCAAGAGCTTGGTTTCATTCAAGATCTGGACGAACTGATGGATCCGAATCGTACCATTGCCTACAAGAATGAGAAATATAAATACACGCTGCAAATTCCTGAAATGTGGACAAGCAGCAAGTCCTACGACAACAAAGACCAAGTGAGCAAGTCCTTCCTTTTCACCGGAGGTTACTTGACCATCAACGCAGATACCATCACACCTTATGAGGATGCGGTAAAAGAAGAGGACGCAGCGCAGAAGAAGAGTCACGATAGCGATAGCGAATATGCCTATACCGAAGAGGAAACGACAGTGCTTGGCGGCGTGAAGGCGAAGAAATACGAAGTTAATTATGTGAGCGCCAAAGTGCCTTACAAAGAAACGACGTACATTTTCAGCCAAAATCAAATGACTTATACCGTTACGCTGCGCATGGACGAAGCGGTTCGAACAGAGGCTAATGAAGCTCGTTTGAAAAAAGCTTTTGACTCTCTCAAATTTTTGGATGCAGTGAACAAATAGCCTGCGGAAACAGCAGGGAGTTAATGACCCTCTCATCAGTCGTGACTGAAGGGAGGGTTCTTTATTGGCAGAGCAGAGCGGGGAGCGCAAAGAGAGCAGGGGAGGGCGATCATCATGAGGAAGAGGCTTATCCGGGGGCTCGTGTGGCTGCTTTTTATCGGTTATACGGGCTGTTTGCTGTATTGGATGTTTTGGGGATTCGGGCGTGAGAGCCTGCGAAGCGGGGGGCACTTGGAGTATAACTACAACATAGTCCCTTTCAGGACCATTGGGATGTATATTCTTCATGCTCATTTATTTTCTATGCGGACATGGGTGATCAATTTATTTGGTAATGTAGGCGTCTTCATGCCATATGGGTTTATCCTGCCGTATTTGTTTAGGGTGGCGAGGCGGTACAGGGTGTTTCTACTGCTTTTTGGTTGCCCGTTGGTAGGCTTGGAAGTGTTGCAAATGCTGCTCAGAGTGGGGAGTTTGGATGTGGATGATTTGATTTTGAACATATTTGGGGCGAGTCTGGCCTATTGGATTTTTGCGGCTTTCCTCCGATGGAACGCTTCAGATCAGGTTGAAATGAAATACAGGGTATAAAATGTGACCAATTGTCTCAATATAGCCCATGTAATGATTTTTAATTTGAGGAGGCTCATTGAAACGATGACCAAGACCGATTCAAGTCTACAGTCACAGAATCCGATTTCTTCCGCGCAAAATTCAGCCGATAATGTCCATCAAGCGGTGAACCATGCGATGTCCCATCCAACACCGCAGACGTTGCAAGAGGCCCGGAACGCTATCGGTAAAGCCGAGAACGCGTTGGATCAAGCAACCGATCAATCTGACGCGCCGGCCGTGCAGCAAGCTGCTGAATCGCTCAGCGAGGACGAAGCTAGGCTTCAATCGTTGGAATAGCATCAAAGGGAGCTATCCTGTAAGTAGTTCAACTACTTGTGGGGTAGCTCTTTTGATTTTTCTGCGGTAGGTTGTGCGTGGGAGGCTCTGTCTTTACCGTAATTCGGGGAGTGAGGGAACTACAGGGCGCTATTTTGGGGAAATAGGCAGTTTTTAAGGGTAGACGGAACTACAGGGTTTTATTTGCCTCGAAAAGCTCACATTTGGCGGATAAGTGGCAAAATAGAGGCTCGTAGTTCCCATCCGCTAGCTGATGGGGCGTATGATCACAGAATAAGGGATCGTAGTTCCCATTTGGTCGATTTTGTACAAAGTAGCACCCACCTCATACTAGTTACACTCCGCCAACCCAGTCACTCCTGCTATCCAAGCCAATAAAGTAAACTAGCTACTCCACCTGCCCAAACCAATACAGCAAACTAGCTACTTCGTCTCTCCAAGCCAATAAAGTAAACAAGCTACTTCATCTATCTAAGCCCCACCAGCCTCAAGCTATTTCTGCCATTCATGCCCCACCAGCTACTCCATCTCCTCAAGCCCCTAAGCACTCCCGCTACTCCACTCAAGCCATTCTGACTCCCGATTACTCCATCACTTGAGCCACTCACGCCACTACCCACCAACCAAGCCGAAAAGGCCATCCATCAGATCATTCCTGATCTGCTCAGATAGCCCCACCGACTGTAATATCATATTATTTATGGTACAACGCATAGCCCGGATCTACCGGCACTTCAATCGCGATGATGCGCAGACCCTGCTCGTCATCTGCCTTCAACAGCAGGATTTCATCCGCTTGTTTATCATTTTGGACAACGACGAAATCCTTATGGGAGATGGCCTGAGGATCATTGCCATCCGCGGCGGCTTCACTGCTGCCTTGTCCTCGAATAGCGAGGAAAGCAAGCTGCCGCTTCGATTGAAGGGAGTACGTGAACGTTGCACCCGGTTCGAGGTTCCAATCAAACATGTTGGCGTCTGTATCCAGCTGAATCGGAGCCTTTCCGCCGATGACGTTTTTCACCGTCACGCCATCTTGTTGGACGACCGGGAATTGCTCATGTCCGTATTGATTGTAGGTGGCGGGCTTTTTCACCGATTGACTGAGGTGAGGCTCGAACCAGATTTGCATGCCTTCGGTGCCGGCGGTGCGGAAGGCTTCCGCGTGAGAGACGCCGGATCCGGCTTGAATGACTTGAGCGCCGCCGTCAGAAACAGTCTCTAAAGAACCAAGAGAATCACGGTGCTCCACGAGACCTTCAATCACATAAGTGACGATTTCGAACGCTTTATGCGGATGCATGCCAATCTCAGCAACATCGGTTGCGTGGCCCCAAGCCCAATAAAATAACGGTCCTACACGATCTACAGCCGTTTTCTCACGCGGAAAGCTAATGGCTCGCTGCTCGATAAAATTGCCGCCATCAAATGCCCCAACACCTTGTTGATCAGCCGAAAATATTTGTATATGCATAAGAATCGCTCCTTTGCTTTAAAATAATTAATTACTTACTATATGTAAGTATTATAGATCTCTTTTAACGAAATGTAAAGTGAAATCCCTCTCTTTTAACAGCATATCTTGACTTCGCTGCACGACTCCTACTACAATTTGTAGTGTAAGGAGTGTGTCTATCATGAAAATGCAAAATTTTAAATATGAAGGAAGCGGGCTTAACCGTTTTTTTGGTCCTTTAGAGGCCAAGATTATGGAGATCCTTTGGAACAGCGTCGAGGAAATGACGATTAAAGATGTTCAACAGAAGCTCGACAACGACAGCAAAGCAAATAATTTCAACACCGTCATGACAGTGATGAACCGCTTGGTGGACAAAGGTATTTTGCAGAAAAAGGCGCTTGCCCGCTCGTACCAGTACAAACCGGTTGTTACAAGAGAAGCCTTCATGGAAGCTCAGTCCAAAGAGCTCACGCTTGATCTGATTGAAGAGTTCGGCTCCTTGGCGGTGACGCATATGGTGGATGCGCTGGATAAAGTAGATCCCGGTCTGCTCGACCAACTGGAGCAAAAAATCAAAGAAATGAAAAAGGATCGATAACGATGATGGAAAAGCGATTGAAATGGCTGTACGCTGCTTCTTTAGCCTTGTCGGGGCTTGTCTTGGGACAAATGCTGCTTTTTGTGGGACAGCATCTCTTCAAATGGCATGCACGCTATAACATCTTTGATTTGTGCGTCATCTTATTCAAAAATCTTCATATCCCTGCACCCATTGCGCTTAATTTGGTGAATGTTGTGATCCTTTATACCCTTAGCGCGGTCCTTTTGCTAATCACACGGCAAGCCTTTCAAGCGATGAAAGCCAAGAAGCTGGTTACCAAACACCAGGATGCTGCGCTCACCTTGCAATACCGCGGCATGTACCAGCTTGCTGAGCATCAATTGCGCATTATTTCTTCCAAAGCGCCAACCGCCATGACGATAGGCTTTCGGAAGCCGCAAATCATCCTATCGACGGGGTTGCTCGACATGCTGGACCCTACAGAGCTTCATGCCGTTATCGACCATGAGAAGTGCCATATGAAGCATCGCGATCCGCTCGCTATTTTCCTGCTTTCCATCATGTCTAAAGCGCTGTGGTATATCCCGATCTTTGCATGGCTTGCCAAGAAATACCCCATTATGATTGAACTAAGGGCAGATAAGTATGCCATTGGTCAAATGAATCAACCTGCCGATTTGGGCAGCGCTCTCCTCAAACTACTCAAACTACAATCACCGGCACCGAATCTATCCTTATCTCACGCCTCTTTCGCTGAAACATCCATGAATGTTCGCATCAAACATATTCTTGACCCGCAAATGACCTTGTTAATACCATGGCCACGGCTTCGAATAGCGGTATCCCTGCTCATCGTTATCCTGCTGATGGGGCTCATTTAGAGCCCTGATTGGCATGGCTTGACTTTCCATTTATTTAACACTACACTTTGTAGTGTAAACAAAATAGATGAGTGAGGAGAGAGATTAATGGATTATATCTTGAACAATCTGCACTTCATAGTGACGCATGTCCCTATCGCACTTCTTATTTTCAGTTTTGTTTTTGATATCATTGCGATGATTATGAAAAAACGGGAGTGGCACTCTGCCGGTATGCTTTGCCTTGTGGTAGGTGCGCTTGGCGCGGTTGCCGCTGTCATGACGGGCCCGTCTCCTTGGCGTAATCCCCTGGTTGTCCCTCATGAATTTTATGCGAAATTAACTATGCTTGCAGCGATTGTTCTTGCGGTCGTTCGTGTCGGTTTGCTCATTTGGAAAAAGAAAGACGCCGGCCGGCATCCGATGTATTTGATCGGCTCGCTCGCGGCTGTGATCCTCGTCAGTTATACGGGCCATCTTGGCGGTCAAATGGTACATAGACCGATGCCGGTCATGGCACCAGGGAGCGGAGTTGGACAAGCACCCGGCGGGCAAGGTGAGCCAAATGGCCAAGGACCTGGAGCTCAAGGAGCTAAGGGGCCTGTGGCATCACCTGCGGCATCGTCGTCAGTACCTTCAAATAAGTAAATGAAAGGGAACTGGAGTCCGCTATTTAAGCCAAAACGGCTGCATTTTGAGGTGAGAGGAACTACAGGGCCTTATTTATCCGAAATTACTTGATTCTCCACAAGAATCGGTCAAATAGAGGCCCCTAGTTCCCTTTCATCTGATAAAGGACCAAATTTGCCAAAATAGCGGATCATAGTTCCCACTCCATAAACACAGGGCTATCCATCAGGCCGATTCAGACCCGTTGAGATAGCCCTGTTTTTTTCTAATCCTCATACAGGCTCGTCCAACTCTAACTCCTCCAGCGTATACCGATTATCCCACAGAAAAATCATATCGTACTTCGTCGAATCGCGCGAAACGAACCTGGCAATGAGTGCAACAACGCCTCCAATTACGACTCCGAATGCGGCAATCCATCCTAACAAGGCAAACACTTGATCGACCATGCCCATCCACTCCCCTGCGCGATATGAACTCATATGTAATGAATATGCCGCGAGAATTTGAAACATGTGTGACATTCGCACAAGGGGAAAAAGCAAGTATTCTGATCCGAAAATGGAAGGGTAAGATAGTTCTTTTATAGTCTTTTTCTCCGATTGACAGGGGCTTGAAAAGGGTGTTAAGATCACCTCTGTAAGCGCAGTTATACAACTTTTGGAAAATGATAAAGGACGCAAGCTGGGTTGCGGTAGAGAAGGAGGGTTTCAAGATGATTAAATTGGTTCTGGATCCAAACGCGCATTTTGAGCACAAAGAGAACGACCATACAAATTCATACGGAGTAACCCGCCTGTTAGCCGATACTGCAACGCCTTGATGGTGTTTGTTCGGCGGCTGCACCCCTTCATATACGCTAATGAAGAAGAGCGCGGGTTACGAAGAAGTTCGTAACGAGCGCTTTTCTGATTTTTGAAAAGAAAAGGCATATCGCTGCGTGCGGTGTGCCTTTTTGCGTGGATAAGTAAAGTAAAGGAGTGATGAAAGCAATGTTTATCGTATTGAAAAAATTAGGTTGGTTCTTCCGCATGAATTGGAAGCGATATACGCTGGCGATTGGGCTGCTCATTATCGTCGGCATTATTGATGTGATACCTCCGAAGCTGATCGGCTATGCGATTGATGGTATACACATGGGGACTTTAACAGGCAGCAAGCTGTTCCAGCTGCTCGCCTTCTGGGGGACGCTGATTGTAGCCGGCTATGGCTTGTCGTATGTTTGGCTGTATCAGCTGTTTGGAGGCGCCTTCGTCCTGGAGCGCGTGCTCCGCTCCCGTTTGATGAGGCAGCTGCTGCGCATGACGCCAACGTTCTATGAACGCAACCGCACGGGCGATCTCATGGCTAGAGCTACGAACGACCTGCAAGCGGTGTCGACGACAGCGGGCTTCGGGATTTTAACCTTCGTAGACTCCACGTTGTTTATGCTGACTATTCTGAGCATGATGGGCTTCTTCATTAGCTGGAAGCTGACGCTTGCTTCAATCCTTCCACTGCCTTTCATGGCTGCTGCGATCACCATTTACGGCGGACGTATTCACGAAAGATTCATTCTCGCTCAAGATGCTTTCGGTCAAATGAATGACCGGGTGCTTGAAACGATCGCCGGCGTGCGTGTCATACGTGCTTTTGTACAGGAAAAAGCTAGTGAACAAAGTTTTAAAACGATGACAGACGATGTTTTTCGTAAAAATATTGCCGTCGCACTTATCGATGCGCTATTCGAACCAACGGTCAAAATCCTGGTCGGCATCTCGTATTTAATTGGATTATGTTACGGCGGATACATGGTGTTTCATAGTGAATTGACACTTGGGGAACTCGTTTCCTTCAATACGTTCCTCGGCATGTTGATATGGCCGATGTTCGCAATCGGAGAACTCATGAACATCATGCAGCGCGGCAATGCCTCGCTGGATCGGGTGAATGAGACCCTGGGCTACAAACCGGATGTCACAGACGAACCGAATGCAACAACCATGCTGCTGCCCAATTCGGTTAGCTTCCAAGCAGTCACCTTCCGCTATCCGTCATCTTCTATTGACAATCTCGTTAATATCTCTTTTGAGCTCAAACGCGGACAGACGCTAGGCATTGTAGGGCGGACAGGAAGCGGCAAAACGACGCTGCTCAAACAACTGCTGCGCGAATATCCGACTGGCAAAGGCACAATCGCCATTTCCGATACGCCGATAGAGCAGTTGACGATCGACACCGTACACGGATGGATCGGGTATGTGCCGCAGGAGCCGATTCTTTTCTCCAAAACGGTGAAGGAAAACATCAAGTTCGGCGCAAGCCAAGGCACGGAGGAGCAGCTTATTCAAGCGCTTGAACTGGCTGCCTTCCGCAAAGACGTGGAGTTCCTGCCGGAAGGTTTAGAAACCTTGGTTGGCGAGCGAGGCGTGGCTTTATCCGGGGGTCAGAAGCAGCGCGTATCCATCGCGCGGGCGCTTTATGTAGATCCGGAAATTCTCATTCTGGATGATGCGCTTTCTGCCGTGGATGCCAAGACAGAAGCCGAAATCATCCGCGGGATTCGCTCTGAACGTGCCGGCAAAACGACACTCATCACAACGCACCGCCTGTCAGCGGTTCAACATGCCGATCGGATTCTCGTGCTCGATGAAGGGTATATCGTGGAAGAAGGCACGCATGAGGAACTTCTCGCGCTCGGCGGGTGGTACAAAGAGCAGTATGACCGTCAGCAGTTAGAAGAGCAGCAGGTTGGCTGAACGGACAAATCGATGATCTCATGAAAAGAAGGTGAAAACCCTAATGAAACATACAAGCAAGCGATTATTTCAATATGCAGCATTGTTTAAAAAACCTCTGCTGATCGCGCTGTTATGCTTATCTGTCGCCGTTGCGACGGAGCTGGCAGGTCCGTTCATCGCCAAGAAGATGATCGACACGCACATTCTCGGCATTGAGAAGCCGTGGTTCGAGACCACATCGGCAACGAAAACAGAAAACGCAGTTCCGATGAACGGAGGTTTTTATAAACGGAGCGATCATTTTGCGGAAGGGGAGCCGAAGGGGCATGAAATTCGGATTCTCCAGGTGGGCACCCAGTTTGTGTGGGTGGACCAAGCGCTCGTCTTTGACGGCGTCCGTAAGTTGACGGAAGATGGGAAGTTGACGATTACGCAGGGAGCAGACCAAGCGGAGTATCCGGCTAAAAAGCTCAGTATTCAGGAACTTTATACGTTTTATGAGCCTGAATTTTTCAGTTTGATGAAGCTGGCTGGTGTCTACTTCGTGTTAATTCTCATTGGCGCCGGTTTTACCTATGGTCAGCGGTATCTGCTGCAGTCCGCGGCGAATCGGATCATTCAGCGCATGCGGAGCGATGTGTTTGCGCAAATTCAGCGGCTGCCGATCAATTATTTTGACAATCAGCCTGCAGGTAAAATTGTTTCACGGATCACCAACGACACGGAGTCTGTCAAAGATCTGTACGTTCAGGTGTTGGCGAACTTTTTTACAGGGGCGATTTATATCGTTGGTATTATTGTAGCTTTGTTCATACTGGACTATCGTTTGGCTTTATTCACGCTGCCGGTGCTTCCTCTGCTTTATGTGTGGATTATCGTTTACCGTAAATATGCCTCGCACTATAATCATGAGATTCGTGAACGGATCGGTTCTATTAACGGCATGATCAATGAGGCGATTCAAGGCATGACGATCATTCAAGCTTTCCGCAGACAAAAGGAAACGACGGAAGAATTCGAGCAATTGAACGAGGAATACACGCATTATCAAAATAAATTGCTCAGCCTGAACTCGCTGACCTCCCATAACCTGATGAACGTTGTGCGGAATTTGTTCTTTTTCGGTCTCATCTGGTACGTCGGGGGAAGTTCCTTGCATTCGTTAATTACGGTTGGTGTGCTATACGCATTCGTTGATTACTTGAACCGGATGTTCCACCCCATGGTAGGGATCGTGAATCAGCTGCCGAACCTGGAACGAGCCATTGTATCGGCCGATCGTGTATTTGAACTGCTGGATGAGCAGGGCATTCCTGTGGCGACTGAGAAATCGGAGCGTTATCTGGGCAACGTGAAGTTCGAGCATGTTCGTTTTGCTTACAAAGAAGGCGAAGACGTGCTGAAGGACATCACGTTCGAGGCCAAACAAGGGCAAACCGTTGCGCTTGTCGGGCACACCGGCTCAGGCAAAAGCTCCATCTTGAATCTGCTGTTCCGCTTCTACGATGTGAACAAGGGCCGTATCACGGTCGACGGCCGCGATGTGCGCGAGATGCCCAAACAGCTGCTTAGGCAGCATATGGGCATCGTCCTGCAAGATCCGTTCCTGTTCACAGGGACGATCGCATCCAACGTATCGTTGGATGATCCGTCCATCACCCGGGAACGGGTCGAGGCGGCGCTGCGTGAGGTCGGCGCAGCGGCTATGTTTCAAAGTCTGCCGCACGGCATCGACGAGCCCGTGATCGAGAAGGGCAGCACGCTGTCGGCCGGGCAGCGGCAGCTGATCTCTTTCGCTCGGGCGCTGGCGTTCGATCCGGCGATCCTGATCCTCGATGAGGCGACGGCCTCCATCGACACGGAGACCGAGGCCGTCATCCAGGCGGCGCTCGAGGTGCTGTCGAAGGGGCGGACCACCTTCATCATTGCCCACAGACTGTCGACGATCAAAAACGCCGACCAAATTCTGGTGCTCGACCATGGCGAAATCGTCGAGCGCGGCAACCACGAGGAGCTGATGGCGCACCTCGGGCGGTACTACCAGATGTACCAGCTGCAGCAGGGACATCCGGAGACGGCAGCGGCCGACGAGGACAGGGTGCGGAGCAGCTTGTAGGCGGCTTTTTAGGCGCAAACGAGAAAAAACCGTCAGGCCATGCTGCCTGGGCGGTTTTTTTGTGCCGCCTATGCTACAATAACAGCAATAAATCATTTCCTCACTGAAATGGAGGGGTTGTATGCGTCCAGATACACTTCGCTTACTGAATTTGCTTCAGCTGCTGTCGGAAATCGCGATCGCTGTGGGATATTTGCTAGGCTTGATCCCATTCGTTTACCTGTGGTCGTACACTTGGGTAATTCCGCTCGTGTTTGTGAACTTGGTCTTTGCGATCCTCACCCATAATGGAACGACGACAAAGACAGTCATTAACATCATTATGGCATTTTTGAGCTTTATCCCGGTTGCGGGGTACGTGTTCCGCATTGTCGGTATCGTAATCTCATGGCTGAACATTGCTGCTTTGGCCAAAGAAAGAAGATGACGTTATTAAAAGGCAAAAGAGGCTCTCCCTTGGTCATTGGATGACTTTGGGAAAGCCTCTTTACTTCGTGCACCGAAGGAACGGGTCCCACTAAGTTGGTTCAACTTAAATGGAAATTCTCCAGCTATTTTAAGCGGGAACTGCCATAAAGAGTAACTTTGCAGGAGAAGCTCCCGTTAATCTGCTCCATCAACCCTGCTACCAAGCACGATCATCCCTATTAACAGGAGAACATCCATTTTAATGATGCAATAGCAGTGTTTCTCCTCAAAATAGTTGTAGCATTTCCAGTTAATCTGAAGAGCCATGTCCTGAAAGCCTCTTTTCCGTTAGTAGGCCAGTCCTACGCGACAACCAACATACTCTTGCGAACACGCAACGCTGTAGGTAAAAGCCGCCGTATCGCCCACGGAGATCGACTTGCCATCCTCCGGCAGGAATTCGCGCGCGACACGGTAGGTGCCGAGCGCCTCGCCGTCTGGCAGGTAGGTTGGGCAGACGACTGTCCAAGAGAGTCCGGAGGCCTGCAGCAGCTCCCAGGCCTTGCGATGCTCCTCAGCGGCTCGCGTAGAGGAACGCCTTGTGTCCGGCGTCTCGTAGCGCAGCAGGCCGGGGTGCTCTTGGCTTTGCAGGATGCCGGCTGTGCCGATGGTGACGATCCGGCTTACACCTTGTGCCTTCATAGCCTCGATGAGAAGAGGTGTGGACTCTGTCAGCACCGTACCGCCATCGGTATTGAGACAGCTGATGACAACGTCTATACTCTCCAAGGAGCGACGAATGTCACCGGGATGGCAGGCGTCACCTTGCAGCAAGGTAAGCTGTTCAGAGCGCTGGTTGACCTTTTGCGGATTGCGTACCAATGCCGTTACTTTATGATTATCTGCCAAAGCTCGCTCTAAAACGCGAGTTCCGACTCTTCCTGTTGCTCCTAATAGAAGAAAATGCATGACTAGCCTCCATGGTTCAAACGTTGTGAATTCTATTATACGCTTCTTGTTTGTCTTAGAGAAATGCTCCTGTTACAGGCGTCTCAGAGTGATTCATCTATTTATTTGAAAATAGGTTCGTAGAGGAGACAAACTCACATAGACTAGCATAAGTTGAATGCATCCCCTTACAAAGGAGAATGCACATGGCGACTTTTTATGAGGCTTTAAGGCAAAATGACAGGCTTTTCGCAACGCTGCAAATGCCGGGTGTTCTGGGTACTGGTGTTGGTTATGCCGACCCGGATAAACCTGGAAGCGGTGCGGCAATTATCGTGTACACGCGTAAAGGCGCGGTTACGACAGCAATCGGTAAAAGCATCGCAAAAGTTGTCGGCACTAGCATCCCTGTCCGTTATATTGCTGGAGCTCCCTTCAGGCCTAACTCCGTAGCGGCACCGAAGAAGATGAGCCGGTCTGTGAAAGCTCCGGTGAAGCGTTTCAGAGCCACGCAATTCCGCGGCAAACATCGTCCCGTTCCGGGCGGCGTTAGCATTGGCCGAGAGAATCGGGGGACAGGGACTTGCGGTCTGATCGTCATTCAGAATGGCCAACTGCTGATGCTGAGCAACAACCATGTGCTTATTGAAGCGAACAGATTCGGCGCGAATATTGTACAACCGGGGAACCTCGACGGAGGCGTAAATGTAACAGACCGTGTCGGTACGGCATTCCGGTTTGTTCCTTTTAATCTAACAGGACCGAACTTCATGGATGCTGCTACGGCGATACCTTTTAACAACAGTTTGCTCACTCCGAGATATTTGGTCAGTAATACAGGGCAATTCGTGAATCCACAAGGTCATTTGCTCAGCTACCGTGTGGGAGACCGTTTCTTTAAATCAGGACGTACCACAGGGTTTGTTATCGGCACGGTGGAGAGTATAGGCGTACAAATTAATATCGGACCTTATCCTGAGTTGGGGGGCGCTACGCTGCAGTTCCGTAATCAGACGATCCTCACGGCTCCTACGAACATCTCTCTGCCTGGCGACTCCGGGTCTGTATGGATGAGAGGACAATTTGCAGCGGCTTTGAACTTCGCAGGTAGCGGTCCTCGTTCTATCTCGACACCGATTGCTAGCGTAATGAATACATTCAATATTCGAGTAGCCGTTCTTGCGGGAACAGGCACTTTCAAAAGCGGTGCGGCCATTAACCCTTCGCCGAAAGGCAACTATGCTTATACCCGGCCATTGACGGTGGCACAACGCAAATTGGTGCGTATCGTTCGCGCTATGCCGAAAAAATAGATCATTGGTAGATCGCTCCCGTTCACAGGATGAAGGGCGATTTTCTTTTTGCCATTTGACACCTGACTTGAACGAACTTGGGGAATCCATCATAATAGGGGATATCAGAAAAATAGGATTACGGCATAGAAGGGATTTCCCAAGCATGAGAATCAATAAATTTATTAGCGAGACAGGGGTTTGCTCCAGGCGGGAAGCGGACAAGTGGGTAGAAGCGAAACGTGTCACGATCAACGGCGAGGTTGCCGGACTTGGAAGCGTTGTAGGTCCTGGCGATGAAGTTCGAATCGATGGCAAACCGATTGGCGAGAAGAAGGAACATGTCTATATTGCGCTCAATAAACCAGTAGGGATCACGAGTACGACGGAAGCTCATATCAGAGGCAACATTGTTGACTTTGTGGGGCATTCGGAACGTATTTTCCCGATCGGCAGACTGGATAAGGATTCGGAAGGTCTCATTCTTTTAACGAATAACGGAGACATTGTGAACCAGATTTTGCGTGCAGAAAATAATCATGACAAAGAGTACATCGTGACGGTGAACCGGCCAATTACGCCGATGTTCCTCAAGGGGATGGCTAGCGGAGTGCGCATTCTGGGCACGGTAACGAAGCCATGCGAAATTTATCCAGTGGGCGATCGCGTTTTTCGCATCATCCTGACGCAGGGACTTAATCGGCAAATTCGTCGGATGTGCGAAGCGTTCGGGTATCGGGTGGTGCGCCTGCAGCGCGTTCGGATTATGCATATTCATCTGGGGAGCTTAAAGGTAGGCAAATGGCGCGATTTGACGCAAGGTGAAATGAAAGATCTCATGCACACCCTTAGCCAAGAAAACGCCAAAACGAGCAAGATGCCTAACGGCAGTTAAACCAGCAGCACATGTTCATGCCTCTTTGCTAGGGGCTTGGAGATGTGTTTTTTATTTTTAAATTTTTTTTGTAGGTTTAAAGCAACTTTTTCTTTCTCTCCAGCGTCAAGGGTTATTATGGTAATTTTTAATTCCTAAAGGAGGAAGAGGACTTTGAAATTAGTCAAACAAGCAGGAACGTTAGTACTAGCTTCAAGTTTGTTGCTCACGGCTGCTCCAGCCGTTTGGGCCAGTGAAGTAAGTGTAGACAGTAAAGCCATTGCAGTGCCTGCCTATCCCGGCGTCGTCGACAGCAAGATGTTAGATGCCAAAATTACGAAAGAACAAGCGATAGAGCGGGCCAAAGCGTATATCACGCTGCCTGAAGGCTTCAACTTTCAATCGATTAGCTTAAATGCTTACTATGGCTCAAATGGCAGAAATATCCCGACATGGAACATTAATTATGTGAAAAAGGTAAAAGATCAGACCTACGGTTATTTGAACGTATCGATTAATGGCCTGGATGGAACGCTGACGGCTTATTCAATGAATGACAATGATCCGGATCATAAACCGGCGTATCCGCCGAAGGTTGACTTCGCTGCAGCCAAAGATGTCGCTTCCGCCTTTATTGCTAAAGTGAATCCAGACAAGCAGAAAGAGCTGCTGTACGACGATTCGGAAGAGAAAGCGTTCCGCACACCGTTGAACGGGAATTATCAGTACAACATCCGCTTCGATCGTTCGGTTGACGGTGTTCCTTTTACTGCGAATGGTATCTCAGTAAGTGTGAACGGCGATGGCCTAGTTACGAATTATAATTACAATTGGTCTGATGACGTTACCTTCCAAGCGAATACCGGGCCTGTTACGAAAGAAAAAGCTGCTCAATTATTCCATGACAAAGCGGATCTTTCGCTACTCTATCAGATTCCATATGGTACTAAAGGCAAAAAACTACCGATTATTTCTTACATGATGGGAGCGTTTTCGCTGAATGCGCTAACCGGTGAAGTATGGAATCCGGTTCCGCGTACGGAAGATTCCAAGCCTTTAACGGACAAACCGCTGGCTGAACGTCCGACGGCTGCTTTGAACCTGACGAAGGAGGAAGCCGTGAAGAAAGTCATTACGGTGTTCAATCTTTCCTCGGACTACAAGCTCCAAGAGGCTACCTACAATGAAGGGACGAACCCTGAAACCGGGGAAACCAACTCGAATTGGAACTTAAGCTGGAACACCGTTTCTGAGAAGGACCCGACTGGCAAGATTGCCGGAAGCGGAGTCTGGGCCAATGTAAACAGCAAAACCGGAGAAATCACCAATTTTAACAGCTATGTGCCGTACAGCCCTGATAACAATAAGGACATTGAAGGTAAGGTTTCCTTAGAGGATGCTGTTACCAAAAGCGTAGATTTCGTGAAAACGCAGATTCCTTCCTACACGGACCAGTTGGTGCTCAGCCAGCCATCCGCCAAGGATTACTCGGAAGAGCAGCTGAAGCATATGCGGAATTGGGATATTCGCTTTAATCGCGTCATTGATGGTGTCAGTGCAGGTGGTGAGGGTGTAACCATCAGCATCGACCGCGTGACGGGCCAAATTATGAACTATCAATTCGGACTCAGTGACATGCCTTATCCGAAGCAAAAACCGGAGATTCTGGCGCTCGACAAGGCCAAGGAACTGTGGCTTTCCCAGTTCGATATTAAACTGAACTATGTGCTCGAATATGGCGGATCCAATGGCGTAATGCCAATTGAGAAATACAACCTGATGATCGCTGCGGGAGAAATTCCTCCAACTGCAGCAGTCACCAACGCAAATGAGAAATTAGAAGCCAAGCTTGTCTACACGCTTATTCCAAAACTCAACCGGGAACCCTTCCTGCTTGATGCGCAAACTGGACAATGGAGAAACAGCCAAACAGGTGAGGTTATGTCCCTGGATAAAGTGACTGTCAGTGACATTGACAACCACTGGGCTAAGAACGAGCTTCAGCTGATGCTGGACTATCAAGCGCTTGATGTGCAGGATGGCAAGGTTAATCCTGATCAATTGATTAAGCGGGGCGAGCTGGTTAAAATGCTGGTTATCGCGATGAATGGCGGGAACGGCGGCATCTATTATGGAGCGGATCGCAAAGCTTCCTTTGCGGATGTGAGCAACGCTTCCCCTTATTTTGCCTATGTCGAAAATGCGGTTGACCGCGGTTTGCTGGACGTTGGCGCTGATTTCAACCCAGAGGCTACGCTAAGTCGCGAAGAAATGGCACAATTGATCGTTAAGGCACTTGGGTACAAAAACCTAGCGAAATTCGACGGCGTGTTCAACAGCCAATTCGCGGATGCCGCTGAAGTTAAGCAAGTAGGTACCGCTGCGATTGTGGTAGGGCTTAACATTATGTCCCTCAACGACGGCAAGTTTGCGCCGCAACAAGAAGTGTCAAGGGCTCAAGCAGCAAGCGCGTTTTACCGCTTCTTGCAGAAACGGGCGGAACTGCAGGACCAGCCACGTTATTACTACTAGGAAGCGGGCAAGAAGACGGATGAAAGGCATATGAATCTCGTGTCACCTCAGTTCCCCAATGATGCGAGATTCGCGTGGCCATTAACGTGTACACTGAAAAAAGGCTATCTTACAGGTCATAGACCCGCAAGATAGCCCTTTCTTCACGCGCTTATTCATGTTCTAAAACATTGGAAATACATAATGAACTAAGAAATATAGAACTCCGAAGATGATAATAATGTAAGCAGCATACTTGATGAAGGTGGAGGCTACTAAGCTGGAATCCGATTTTTTCTCCACATGGCGTTCTTCAATGTCAATATTACGTGGCTGTGTCGACATAGCAATCACTCCCTTATAAGTATCTTGCTAGTTAATACCCGCCATATTTTGGAGTGAAACATTAGCATTCATAAAATGTTCCAATAATATTTTCTTACAGGCGCTCCTCAGTATGCTACAATAATCTTTAAAATTTATTACGCATATTGGAGAGAAAGGAAGTAAGAGAAAATGGTTGTTTCCGGAAAAGTAGGTTTGGAAGAAATTATTAGGGCCAATCATGTGCTCAGCAAGGTGATCGAACCATCGCCTCTGCAACGCAATGAGCTGCTCTCTAACTTGTATGAATGTAACGTTTATTTGAAACGTGAAGATATGCAGGTCGTTCGTTCTTTT
This sequence comes from Paenibacillus sp. P36, assembly GCF_045866505.1. Taxonomy (NCBI): domain Bacteria; kingdom Bacillati; phylum Bacillota; class Bacilli; order Caryophanales; family Paenibacillaceae; genus Paenibacillus; species Paenibacillus sp. P36. The sequence continues at coordinate 8,467,557 of NZ_AP038372.1, read as the reverse complement.
AAAATTCGCGGAGCGTACAATGTGATCCAAAGCTTGACGCCGGAAGAACGCGAAGCGGGAGTCGTGTGCGCAAGCGCCGGCAATCACGCGCAAGGCGTTGCTTACTCCTGTAAGCAGTTAGGGATTGAAGGGAAAATCTTCATGCCAACGACGACGCCTAGGCAAAAAATTTCGCAGGTGAAATTATTTGGCGGCTCTTTTGTAGAAGTCATTCTGACAGGGGATTCTTTCGATGATTCCTCCAATCACGCCAAGGCCTACTGCGCCAAAGAGAACAAGGTGTTTATTCACCCCTTCGATGATATTCGTACGATCGCGGGACAAGGGACTGTCGGTCTGGAAATCATGAATCAGATGTCCGATACGCCGGACTTTATCTTTGCAACTATCGGCGGCGGCGGTCTTGTAGCCGGTGTGGCGACTTATGTGGACAGCGTTTCTCCGCGTACCAAGATTATTGGCGTTGAGCCAGAGGGCGCTGCAAGTATGCAGGAGTCGCTCAAGCAAGGCAAAGTCGTAACCTTGTCTACGATTGAGAAATTTGTAGACGGTGCAGCTGTGAAGCAGGTAGGCGAGCTTACCTTTGATATTTGCAAAGAAAAGCTGGACGATATCGTTGTTATTCCTTCAGGCAAGGAATGCACGACGATCCTGGAGCTTTACAACAACAACGCCATCGTGATCGAGCCTGCAGGGGCTCTGCCTGTTGCGGCGCTTGATGCTTACCGAGATCAAATTCGCGGCAAAAACGTAGTTTGCATCATCAGCGGTGGTAATAATGACATAGACCGGATGCAGCAAATCAAAGAAAGATCGCTAGTGTACGAGGGCTTGAAACACTATTTCATTCTTAATTTTCCTCAGCGTGCAGGCGCTTTGCGTGAATTCCTGGAGGAAGTTTTGGGGCCGACCGACGATATTACCCGATTTGAGTATACGAAAAAGAATAATCGGGATGATGCTCCAGCACTAGTCGGCATCGAGTTGAAAAATAAAGATGATTATGAGGGCCTTATTGAGCGTTTGTCCCGCAAGGACTATGATTACATCGAGATCAATAAAGATCCTAAACTTTTCAATTTGCTAATTTAACTAAAAATAGGCAGAGTAGAAAAAATTATGATATAGTTAAATAGTCCTGCTTTTTCTTTGTTTACCTGAATATTGTAAAAGGCAAACTTGCCGAAAGGTAAGGACGCAAAGCTCCGGGTCTTAGGTTGCCGCCGCAACGATGACGGCTGGGCTGCCGAGAGGAGCAGTTTACCGATACAGGTACGCCTACGGCTATTCCAAATGGAATAGCCTTTTTTGATGACCGGAATGGAGGTTCCCCACGAATGAGAAGCCTTTTTATAAAGTGGATTCAACAGATGAAAGATCAGGAGCTGCGCTATGTGGGCATCCTTGGTTTCTTTCTGCTGACGGCTAATCTACTTGCTGCTGCTTCTTTTACATTTACCCCGAAGATGATCTTGTTCGTCCTCATTCAAGCACTCATTTGCTTCTTTTTTGCCATTCGCATCCGTTACTTGCGGCTTAACAGCATCGAACAGGAGGAAAAGAGTAAGCAGCTGGCTTACTTGGCCTACCATGATACATTAACGGGCTTGCCAAATCGACGGCTGTTCGAGGATCGCTTAAAGCGTGTGCTTCTTCATGCTCAGCGTTATGACCAGCTTGCGGCAGTTGTATTTCTCGACATGGACAGATTCAAAGAGATTAATGATTCTTACGGCCATGCCTCTGGCGATCAGCTCATTCGTTTGGCTGCGGAGAGATTGTTAGGTTGTCTGCGTGGTTCTGATACGGTGTATCGGCAGGGCGGCGACGAGTTTATTATTTTGCTTGAATCTTTTACCAAGCCGGAAGACGTCAGAGCAGTGGCTATACGCATTCAAAATGTGCTGGATGAACCTTTTATCCTGGATGGAAAAACCGTTACGATAACCGCTAGTATGGGGATTGCGTTATATCCGCTCGATGGGACTAAGCCCGAACAGCTTCTTCAGCGTGCGGATGAAGCGATGTACGAGGCCAAAAACCATGAGAATAACCGCTTCCAATTTTATGCCTCAGATATTGATACGATGGTGAAGAGTAAAGCTCACATGGAGAATGAGCTGCGCTTGGCTCTGGAGCAGGAACAGTTCGAATTACGGTATCAGCCGCAATATGAAATCGCAGGCCGTAAGCTCATCGGTACGGAGGTCAGCCTCCACTGGGAGAAGGGGTCCAAGCAGCTGAGCAAGCTCATGGATTGGCGGAAGGCAGCCGATGAACTGGGATTCATGGTCCCTATTGGCAAGTGGGCGTTTCAGGCTGCATGCCGGCAGATGAGGGACTGGCAGAACGCTGGGCAAGAACCGCTCAGAATGACGTTCACCATTAAATCTTCGCAGTTCAAAGATGATCATTTTATTGCACATATAGCTGATGTACTGCAAGAAACAGGTATCGATCCCAGGTTGGTCGAGCTGGACCTTACGGAAAGCATCACGTCTTCCAACGTGCAGGAAGCTAGCAAGAAGCTGACGATGCTGAAAAGGCTAGGCGTACGCATTGCCATGGATGACTTGTGTACGGGGCTTTTTACACGAAGCGGGCTGGAGGGTATGCCGCTGGATAGTGTGAAGCTGGACAGCACGCTGATCAGAGACCTAGTCGATGATGACGAGAATCAACTGCTTGCAGCTGCTATCGTTCGGATGGCCCACCGATTAGGATTGAAGTTAATTGCGAAAGGTGTCGAAACGGAAGAGCAATTCGAATACTTGAAATTTCTGCAATGTACGGAGGTGCAAGGAAAACTGTTCAGCAGTCCGCTATCCTCGGGACAATTCCTCACATTGATGACCAAAAAAAATTAAAATTGGTCATCTAGATTTTATTGACCGGCGGTAGTATAATAAATAATTGGGGCTTAAAACCTATATTGTGGGGCTACACAAAAAGACCATGTCAACTTGGTTAACATCACGAATTATGATCATTTGCCGTAGGATTGCTTTTCACTGAAGTACCGAAGTGATACACTCGGTCTATGATCAGACATACATATTTTAACTGATTCTGGTCAACCTAGAATGTGGGATTTAAGGTACAATTTTAAATTTATTTTTGGGGGTAAAGATGATGAAAAAAGTATTCACAACAGCGCTAATGGCTGTCACTGTGTCCGCAGTTGCTTTGACAGGTTGCGGTGCCAAAAAAGAAGAAACCAAACCGGCCGCTTCCGCTTCACCAGCAGCAAGTAGCGCAGCATCCGCAGCACCAAGCAACAACAGCGGTAAAGATTTCAAAATCGGCATGGTCACAGACATTGGTGGCGTAAATGATAAATCTTTTAACCAAAGCGCATGGGAAGGTTTGCAACAATTGAAGAAATCAACTGGCGCAAACGTTAAGAACCTAGAGAGTAAAAGCGATGCGGACTACACGCCGAACTTGAACCAATTCGTAAAAGACGGCTATAACCTGACTTGGGGTATTGGCTTCTTGATGGGTGACGCGCTTAAAACGGTTGCAACTCAAAACCCGAATGCTAAACTTGCGATTATTGATAACGTTGTAGAAGCTCCAAACGTAGAATCCGTAACATTCTCCGAGCAAGAAGGTTCTTACCTTGTAGGTGTGGTTGCAGGTCTTACGACAAAATCCAACAAAATCGGTTTCGTTGGCGGTATCGACATCCCGGTTATCAAACGCTTTGAGGCTGGTTTCGTAGCCGGCGTGAAAGCAGTTAACCCTAATGCGAAAATTCAAATCAACTATACAGGCGCGTTCGACAAACCTGACCTTGGTAAAGCGGCGGCAGCAACTATCTACAACGATGGCGCAGACATCATTTTCCACGCAGCTGGTTCCACAGGTAACGGTGTATTCAACGAAGCAAAAGACCGTGCGAAAAACGGTAAAAAAGTTTGGGTTATCGGTGTAGATAAAGACCAATCCCTTGAGTTCGGCGATGAAGTAACACTGACTTCCATGTTGAAACGTGTTGACAACGCGGTTGCTCGTGTTTCCAAAGACGTTATCGACAACAAATTCCAAGGCGGCAAAAACGTTACACTGGGTCTGAAAGATGACGGTGTAGGCCTTCCGGAAACTTCCAAGAAAAACGTGACTCCGGATATCTTGAAAAAAGTTGACGAGTACAAAGCAAAAATCATCAGCGGCGAAATTAAAGTCCCAGAAACTCCATAATACGGGTATAATAAGCATAGCGGTTACGAACGATAGGTTTCCTTTGTTCAAACAAGGCTAGTTACAATAACTAGCCTTGTTCTTAGTTTTGAGGGTTTTAAAAAAAATTGATCCTTAGGGTGATCTGATGAGTGAAATAGTCCCTGTTGTTGAGCTTAACAACATTACGAAGAGGTTTCCGGGCATCGTGGCGAACGATGCGATCAGCTTGAAGCTGATGAAGGGTGAAATCCATGCCTTGCTAGGCGAAAATGGTGCGGGTAAATCCACATTGATGAATATTTTGTTCGGGCTGTATCAACCGGACGAGGGTTTTATAAAAGTGCAAGGCAACGAGGTTTCCATTGATAGTCCGAATCGGGCGATTGAGCTGGGCATCGGGATGGTGCATCAGCATTTTAAGCTTGTACAACCGTTTACCGTAACGGAGAACATTATTTTGGGCATGGAGCCGAAAAAAGGGCTTAATGTCGATATTAGAACAGCGCAAGAGAAGGTGCGCAAGCTATCTGAGCAATATGGGCTTCGCGTTGATCCAAAAGCAAGAATTGAAGATATTTCCGTCGGCATGCAGCAACGCGTAGAAATATTGAAAACGCTGTATCGCGGCGCCGATATTCTCATTTTTGACGAACCAACAGCTGTACTGACGCCGCAAGAAATTAGTGAATTGATGGTCATTATGCGCAATCTTGTGAAAGAGGGCAAATCCATCATTCTCATTACACATAAGCTGAAAGAAATCATGGAGATTGCTGATACCGTAACCATCATTCGCCGCGGGAAAGTGATCGATTCCATTGCAAGCAAAGACGCGAATCCACAAATTTTGGCTGAGAAAATGGTCGGGCGCGATGTCTCCTTTAAAGTGGATAAAAAAGATGTGAAGCTTGGGGAACCTGTTCTCCAGGTTAAGAACCTGGTTGTTCGGAATCAACAGGGACTGGCTGCATTGAAAGAACTTAATTTCGAAGTGAGAGCCGGAGAAATTCTGGGTATCGCGGGTGTAGACGGCAATGGCCAAAGTGAATTGATCGAGGCGCTGACAGGGCTGCGATCTATTGATAGCGGGCAGGTATTGCTAACCGGAAGCGATATTACAAACCATACGCCGCGAGAGATCTCGGAGGCAGGTTTGTCGCATATACCGGAGGACAGGCATAAGCATGGACTCGTGCTTGATTTCTCCATGAGTGAGAACATGGTGTTGGAAACTTATTTCCATCCTGCCTATAACAAAGCGGGTTTCCTCAATTATGAAGCGATAGACCGCCATGCGGAGGCTCTGATCAAGCAGTTCGACGTAAGGACGCCAAGCATTTATAATAAGGCTCGCTCTTTGTCGGGAGGAAACCAACAGAAAGCAATTATTGCCAGGGAAATACACAAGAATCCGGACCTGCTCATTGCTGCTCAACCAACGCGCGGATTAGACGTAGGGGCGATTGAATTCGTGCATCGTCAACTGATCGAGCAGCGCAACAAGGGCAAAGCGGTTTTGTTGATTTCTTTTGAGTTGGATGAAATTATGAACGTATCGGACCGTATTGCCGTTATTTACGAAGGACAGATTGTGGGAGAAGTGCTGCCGCAAGAGACGAACGATCAAGAGATCGGACTTCTGATGGCTGGCAGTAAGCGCACAGGGAAAGGAGCTGCTCATGAATAAGGTTGCTCGTATTTTTACAAGTGAATCTGCGGTGAATCCCATCGTGGCGATTGTGCTCGGGCTGTTATTCGGAGCGCTCGTCATGCTGGCAGGTGGCTATAATCCGATTGCTGCCTACGGAGCGTTATTTGCCCGTGTTTTCGGAAATTCGTATGACATCGGGGAATCGATTCGTGCGATCACGCCTTTGATTTTGACGGGGTTATCCGTTGCATTTGCATTCCGGACAGGCCTATTCAACATCGGAGCTGAGGGGCAGTTCGTCATGGGAATGACGGGGGCTACTTTTATCGGTGTGAAAGTGACAGGTCTTCCATGGATTATTCATGCGCCGTTGGCCGTTATCGTCGGAGCGCTTGTTGGCGGACTCTGGGGAGCTATTGCGGGTTACTTGAAAGCAAAACGCGGAGTTAACGAGGTAATCACAACGATCATGCTCAATTGGATCGCGTTATTCCTGTCGAACTATATCGTGAATACATTCTTATTGGAGCCGAAGCAGCAGCGTTCTTATATGATTCAGGACTCGGCTTCGCTTAGCATTACTTGGTTGTCGGAACTAATGAACCATGCCAGGATTCACTGGGGCACCGTGATTGCGATCCTCGCGGCCATCGTCTTCTATATCATTCTTTGGAAAACAAGACAAGGTTACGAGCTGCGTGCCGTAGGCCATAATATTGATGCTGCGAAGTATGCGGGCATGAACGTGAATCGCAACATTGTGAAAGCGATGTTTATCTCGGGTATTTTTGCCGGCCTTGGCGGCGTATTTGAAATTCTCGGTGTGTTTCATTATCAAGTCGTTGCGGCAGCTTCGCCTGGTTACGGCTTTGATGGGATTGCAGTATCCTTGCTGGGCGCTAACAATCCGCTCGGGATTGTCCTAGGGGCCGCGCTGTTCGGCGGATTATCCTACGGATCGGCGGGAATGAGCTTCGGGGCCGACGTGCCGCCGGAAATTATCCGCATCGTTATCGGCTCGGTGATTTTCTTCGTAGCCACACAAGGCATCGTCAAATGGGTGCTCATCCCGTTCTATAGCAAACGCAAGAAAGAGAGGGCGTCGTAACATGGACCTGCTCACAATGCTTAACGCGTTTTTCACGAAATTCAGTGAACTTATTAACACAACGCTCGTATACTCGACAGCGCTGATTTTCGGTGCTCTTGGCGGTATTTTCTCGGAGCGCTCCGGCGTGGTGAATATCGGGATTGAAGGGCTTATGGTCTCCGGAGCCTTCGCATCCGCGGTTGGCGCTTATTATGCGGAAGAGGCGAACATGGGGGTTTGGTCCCCGTGGATCGGCTTGCTGACGGCCATGCTGTTTGCGCTTATCTTCGCGCTCATTCATGCAGTAGCGACTATTACTTTTAAAGCGAATCAAGTTATCAGCGGTGTCGTGATTAACTTCTTGGCTGCCGGCGTCACGCTGTTCCTGGTTAAAGTGTTATTCAATGGCGCTGGTCAAACGGAAACGTTAAATGATGTATTTTCAAAATGGGAGTTTCCGCTTTTGTCGAAAATTCCTTATATCGGATATGCTTTCTTTACTGCTTATCCGACAACCTATATTGCTCTAATTCTCGTTGCTGTTACGTATTATGTGCTGTTCAAAACACCATTCGGTCTGCGCCTTCGCTCCGTCGGTGAGCACCCAAGTGCCGCAGATACCGTAGGGATTAAGGTTAAGCGCGTGCGTTACATCGCTGTTTTGATCAGCGGTCTGCTTGGTGGCCTTGGCGGTGCAACCATCACATTGACGACAACAAGTACTTTCTCGCATAGTACGATTTCCGGCCAAGGCTTTATTGCGATGGCTGCGATGATCTTCGGCAAGTGGCATCCGTTTGGCGCACTTGGCGCTGCCGTTTTCTTCGGTATGGCGCAGGCGCTCAACAACTTCATGCGGTTGTTCGATTTCTCCAAGAATATCCCGCAGGAGTTCCTCTACATGCTGCCTTATGTGTTAACGATCTTGGTTCTGGCAGGCGCAGTAGGCCGGGCGAAAGCGCCATCGGCTCTTGGCGAGCCTTACGATCCGGGTAAACGATAAGAACTATGAAACACCTCTTAGAAAAGACATTGAAAATACCCCTTGGGGTAGATTCTATGGAATTCTAAGGGGTGTTTTTTTGTGTGTAGGGAACTAGAGGGCCTTATTTCGGCGAAATGAGCCGATTTGAGGTGGCGGGCGGAACTACAGGGTCTTATTTGCACCCGAATCGGAGTGGTTCGACCAAAATCAGCAAAATAAAGGATCACAGTTCCCTTGAGGGACGTATGATGGGGGTTTCTTGTGAAATAAGGGACTGTAGTTCCCATTGAGTGGCTCGGGTAGCCTGTGGTGGTACAAGTCCTCAAATCCGCAAGTCCGCAGTCCGCACACAGCCCGCAACCGCGACCTCTCAATCGCGAACCTCGAATTTCGAACCGCCGCCCCCTTGAATCCCGAACCGTAACTCACCCTCCCAAACCCCAAACCCCCGACCTTCGCCCCTCGCCCCTCGCCCCCGGAACCCCCGCGAGCCTCCCTAAACAGACACCAATCACGCATCTTCACAGCGATTTGATCTGATTCCGGTACTCACTCGGAGAAACGCCGTATAAGCGGCGGAATTGTTTGGAAAAATATAACGGATCATAAAAGCCGACAGAAGCTGCGATCTGCTCAATCGTCAGTTCCAGCCGTTCGCGCAGCAGTTGGCGTGCTTTATCCACACGAAGCTTGAGCAGAAATGTCACGGGCGTGACCTTGGTGTGGCGCTTGAAGAGGCGAGACAAATAGGCGCGGTTATAACCCAGGCTCTCTGCCATCATTTCAATCGTAATCGGCTCGGCATATTGGGTGGACAAGTAGTGAATGGCCTGCTGCACGATCCGGTCGCTCTCTGCTTCTGAGACGACGCCGGCTATTGTAGACGCGGATAGAGCTTCGCAGTACTCGCCTAATAGAAGGAGTAAATAGCCGATGGACTTCAGCTGGGCACTCACTTTCTTGGCTCGCAAAGCTTGCTGAATATGGCGAAACAAGACGGGGATATGCCGATTGCGTTTGTTGTGCAGGATAGGCTGCAAAGGGTTGATGCCTGTTGAAGCGACCAAAGAGGAAGCTTGTTCGCCAGTAAAGGCAATCCAACAGTAATGCCACGGATCGTTGTCATCCGAAACATAGCTGATAAGCTGCTCCGGCTCGATGATGAAGCTGTCTCCCGCGCCTAGCGCATACTCTTCCCCCTGCGTGGAAAATACGCCCCTCCCTGAAATGACATAGTGAATTAAGTAGTAATCGTACACTTTAGGGCCTAACCGATGCACGGGCTTAGTCTGACTCTCACCTGCAAAGAGCACGGTCAAAGCACTCTCTGAGGATGGCAGTGGGTTCGAAACGACATAATAGCTTTCCTGCTTGGGCATGGCTTTCTTCAGCTCCGTTGATATGTCCTTATGCTCCTTTTAATTTACCATACTTAGCAGCTAAGTAGAAATGTTGAAATCACATTTTTCCATGTGAAAATAACATGCTTCCATAGCCAACACTGGATTCTTCTCTTATACTGAAGTTACAAACTTGCTCCTACATCATACTCATAAAAAACTAAAGGCGGTGCCAGAATGGCAGATTTGCAAGCTTTAAAAGACACGTTTATTGAAATTTACGGGGAATCCGCAGCACAAATTTCAGCGTTCCATGCTCCAGGCCGGGTTAACCTGATCGGTGAGCACACGGATTATAATGGCGGTTATGTATTCCCTGCTGCATTAACGTTCGGAACGACACTGCTGATCCGTCCAAGACAAGACCGTGTCATCGGATTTGCATCGACCAATCTGGCCCTTCGCAAACAAATTTCCATAGATGACTTGACCTATCAAGAGGAAGATAACTGGATCAACTATCCGAAAGGAATCTTTGCCCACTTGGCCAAAGAAGGTATGCCGGTTACGAAGGGCTACGATCTTTTGTTCCACGGTGAAATTCCGAACGGCGCTGGACTTTCCTCTTCGGCTTCCATCGAGGTAGTAACGGCCTACGCCCTGGAGACGCTTGAGAAGTATCCGATTGATACGGTGAAAATCGCCCTTCTGGCGCAAAAAACAGAGAATCAATTCGTTGGCGTGAACTGTGGGATCATGGACCAATTTGCAGTAGCCAATGGGAAAAAGGATCACGCGATCCTGCTCATGTGCGATACGCTGGAGTACCGCCATGTGCCGTTCCATAGCGGCAGCTACAAGCTGGTGATCGGAAACACGAACAAACGCAGAGGCCTTGTCGACTCCGCTTACAACGAAAGAAGAAGCCAATGTGAGCAGGCGGTCACTTATTTGCAAAAGCAGTTCCCATCCCTCACATTGCTTGGTCAGTTAAACCTGGAGCAGTTCAACGAATTCAAATACTTGATCCCGGACGAAACTGTTCGCCGCAGAGCGCAACACGTTGTAGAGGAAATTGATCGGGTACTCAAGTCGATTAAAGTTCTAGAGCAGAATGATCTTGAAGCTTTTGGCCAATTGATGATTGGCTCCCATAACTCACTGCGTGATCTCTATGAAGTAACAGGCGTTGAGCTGGATACAATGGTTGAGGCAGCTCTGAAAGTTCCAGGTGTGCTAGGTGCTCGTATGACTGGCGCAGGCTTCGGCGGATGTACAGTTTCCTTGGTTCACGAAGACAGCGTACAAACATTTATCGATCAAGTTGGCAAAGAATATACGGAAAAAACAGGATTGACGCCAAGTTTCTATGTATGTGATATCGGGAATGGCGTCGAACAAATCGGGGAGGTATTGTAAATGGCGATTCTAGTAACGGGTGGAGCTGGCTATATCGGTTCGCATGCAGTGGCTGAGCTGCTGGAAAAAGGGGAAGAGGTTGTTATTGTCGATAACTTGCAGCAAGGGCATAGAGATGCCGTGCTTGGTGGCAAGCTGTATGTCGGTGATCTGCGGGACAGCGCGTTTCTGGATACTGTTTTTTCGGAAAACAGCATTGACGCTATCATCCATTTCGCAGCAAATTCGCTAGTTGGCGAGAGCATGACGAATCCTGCCAAATACTATCACAATAACGTGTACGGAACGCTTTGCCTGCTTGAAAAAATGAACCAATATGGCGTGAAAAATATCGTGTTCTCATCGACAGCAGCGACTTACGGCGAGCCTGAGAACATTCCGATCCTGGAAAGTGATCGTACCCTGCCGACGAATACGTATGGCGAAACGAAGCTGGCAATGGAAAAAATGATGAAATGGTTCGACACGGCCCATGGCATCAAATATGTATCCCTTCGTTATTTTAATGCAGCGGGCGCACACGCCGGCGGCAAAATCGGCGAGGATCACAGCCCGGAGACACACCTGATTCCAATTATTTTGCAAGTAGCACTTGGTCAGAGAGCTCATATCTCCATTTATGGCGATGACTATGCAACGGAAGACGGCACTTGCGTGCGCGACTATATCCACGTTAGCGATTTGGCGAGCGCCCACGTGCTTGCGGTAGAGAAGCTGCGCGGCGGAGCAGAAAGCAATATTTATAACCTGGGCAACGGCACAGGCTTCTCGGTAAAACAAGTGATCGATATCGCCCGCAAAGTAACAGGGCATGCGATCCCTGCAGTTATCGAACCGCGCAGAGCAGGTGACCCTGCTACCTTGATCGCCTCCTCTGAGCGTGCAAGAACGGAACTAGGCTGGAAGCCTAGCCGCGATTCTTTGGAATCCATCATTGAGAGCGCATGGAATTGGCACCAAAATAACCCGAGCGGTTACGCGGAGTAAGCTTGTTTAGAAAGGAATGAAGCACATGGAACGGACAGTTGAAGCATCGCAGTTAACGGCATTGACCATAGAGAGGCTCCTTCAGTTTGCGAAGCAAAATGGACTTATCGAGCAGTTGGATGTCTATACTTCACGAAATGCATTGCTTGATTTATTCGGGCTTGCTGAGCCTTATGCAGGAGAAGTGCCGGATGAGAAGTTAAGCAGCCCTGTATCCCTGTTGGAAGATCTGCTGGATGCAGCTTTCGAGGCAGGCCTTCTGGAAGAGAACACAGCCACGTATCGGGATCTGTTGGACGCACGGATTATGGGCCTGCTCATGCCCCGTCCTTCCGAGGTTGTCAATCAATTCTGGAACACGGCGAAGACCAGTGGGGTCGAGGCGGCAACGAATTATTTTTATAAACAATCGATTGATTCCAATTATATCCGAATGGATCGTATTCAGAAAAATGAATACTGGCTGGCGGGGACCGCTTACGGTGATCTTGAGATTACGATCAATCTCTCCAAGCCGGAGAAGGATCCGAAGGAAATTGCCCTGCTCAAAACGCTGCCACAAAGCAGCTATCCCGCCTGTCTGCTCTGCGCAGACAACTTAGGGTATGCCGGACGTGTGAATCACCCGGCAAGGCAAAATCTGCGGTTCATTCCCTTAGAGCTGGATAACGAGAAATGGTACTTCCAATATTCGCCTTACGTGTATTACAACGAGCACAGCATTATTTTCCATGAAAAACATATTCCGATGAAAACAACGCCGAATACGTTCTATCGTTTGCTCGATTTCATCGATCAATTCCCGCATTACTTCATCGGTTCCAACGCGGATCTGCCAATCGTGGGCGGTTCGATTCTGAATCACGACCACTTCCAGGGCGGACGCCATCAGTTCCCGATGGAGAAAGCTCCAAGCGAGCAAACATTCGCGAACGCTGAGTTCGCTGGCGTGAAAGCGGCCATCGTGAAATGGCCGATGTCGGTCATTCGCTTGAGCGGCCATAACAAGCAGCAGCTCTACAAGCTGGCGAGCAAGCTGCTCGAAGACTGGCGCGCCTACAGCGATGCGGAAGCGGACGTCCTCGCCTTCAGCGAGAAGGACGGACAGCGGATCCCGCATAACACGATCACCCCAATCGCCCGCAACAACGCACGGGGCGAATACGAGCTTGATCTGGTGCTGCGGAATAATCGCACCAGCGCCGAGCATCCGGATGGCATCTTCCATCCGCATCAGCACTTGCATCACATCAAGAAGGAGAACATCGGCTTGATTGAGGTAATGGGGCTGGCGGTACTGCCAGGCCGCTTGCAAGAGGAGCTGGCGGATATCGCCAAGATCCTCACGGGCGAAGCCGACTTCGGCAGCGCAATCCGCGAAGAGACCGCTCATCCGCTGCATAAGCATGCGGCTTGGATCGAGGCGATGATTGCGAAGCACGGTGCTGCGCTGACGGCAGACGGCGCGAAAGCGGTGCTGCAGGAGGAAGTCGGCAGCAAGTTCATGGACGTGCTGCTCGACGCCGGCGTGTTTAAACGCGATGAAGCCGGGCAAGCGGCTTTCGAACGGTTTTTGATAGCTGCTGGCTTTGCGCAGCAGCAGTAATAAGAGGAACTCCCTGGTCATGTCGGCCGGGGAGTTTTTTGCGATTTGTGGTGGGGGAGTAGCATTCCCATTCCGCGTGCCGTTAGATGAACTACAGGGCGCTATTTCAATGGGAATAGCGCATGGAGCCGGCGAGGGGGAACTACAGTCCACTATTTTGTCAATTTTGGTGGAACTAAGCCGATTTGAGCGTGAATAAAGCCCTGTAGTTCCACCTGAACCCACAAATAGGCCGATTCCCCAGAAATAAGGCCCCGTAGTTCCACTCGTGCAACCGCCCCTTACAATTTTCATCGCAGCGTCGAAACCTTTGAATACTGAACACGATTTTAGTAAACTAAATGGGTAGTAGATGGAAAATTCACTTGATTGAATCCTATGAGGACCGAGGAGGCTAAACCAGCATGGATAGCTTTAAGGCGTTAGTGGTGGAGAAGACGGAGGAGCATTTTTCCACCCAAGTGAAAGAGCTACGAATAGAAGATTTACCTCCGGGTGAAGTGACGATCCGCGTGCGCTACTCGGGTATTAATTATAAAGATGCGTTGGCTTGCACGCCGAACGGTCGCGTTGTGCGGAAGTACCCCATCGTGCCAGGGATCGATCTGGCAGGTACAGTTGCGGCTTCGTCAGACCCGCGCTTTCGCGAGGGCGATGAGGTGCTTGTGACCAGCTATGAGCTGGGAACTGGACATTACGGTGGGTTCAGCGACTATGCGCGCGTCCCGGCCGACTGGGTTGTGCCTTTGCCGGAGGGGCTGTCCCATCGTGAAGCGATGATACTGGGAACGGCGGGCTTCACAGCGGCTCTTTCGATTCAGCGCATGGAAGAGAACGGGCTGAGCAAGGAGAAGGGGCCAATCCTCGTCCGTGGCGCTACCGGCGGAGTAGGTAGTAACAGTGTATCGATGCTGGCCGCGCTCGGTTATGTGGTGGAAGCCAGTACGGGCAAGTCCGCCGATCATGCGTATTTGCTCGAATTGGGCGCGGAGCGTGTAGTGCCTCGGGAGGAGTTAGCTCCATCCGTCAGGAAACCGCTGGACAAGGAATATTGGGCGGGTTGCGTCGACCCAGTAGGAGGCGAATCGCTTGCCTATGTCCTGAGCCGGATGAAGTACGGCGGGTCCGTAGCGCTGAGCGGAGTGACAGGTGGCGGTGAATTTGCCGCGACAGTGTTTCCTTTTATACTGCGAGGCGTGAACCTGTTGGGTATTGATTCGGTGTATTGCCCATCCGAGGTTCGGAAGTCCCTGTGGGAGCGGATGGCTGGGGAATTAAAACCGCAGCTGCTTGAGCGGATGATGTACAAAGAAGTGACATTAGACGGGGTTGTTCAGGCGACGCAAGAGGTTTTGGACGGGAAAGTGAGAGGGCGAGTGCTTGTTAGCTTGTAACTCTGGTAATTCCTGTAATTCTGGTTTACAGAAATGATGACAAGTTGGGAGAGATGACGTTGAAAATGCGAGTTTCGGCGGTGCAGTACCATCTGCACACGATACACAATTTTGAAGAGTTCGCGGCGCAGGTGGAGCATTATGTGAAGGTGGCGCAGGAGTTTGAGGCGGATTTTGTGCTGTTTCCTGAACTGTTCACGACACAGTTGATGTCCATTGGCGATGAGCATGGCAAAGCGCTGCCGATTGAGGCACTGCCGTCGTTTACTGAGGCCTATCGGACGCTTTTCCAAGGACTGGCGAAGCAAACGGGCATGCACATCATTGGCGGCACGCATATTACCTCTGAGGAGGGCAAGCTGTATAACACGGCCTTTTTATTTTATCCGGACGGGCGTGTCGGCGAGCAGAAAAAGCTGCATATCACCCCGACCGAGGTGAAGGAATGGAATATGGGGGCTGGGGATTCCCTGCAGGTTTTTGACACGGACAAAGGCCGTATCGCGATACTCGTCTGCTATGACGTAGAATTCCCGGAAATCGTCCGAATGGCTAGAGCCCGCGGCGCTGATGTGCTGTTTGCTCCTTCCTGTACGGATGACCGGCACGGGTTCCACCGAGTGCGTTATACCTGCCATGCACGAACAATTGAGAATCAAATCTACGTCGTTACGACAGGTACAGTCGGCGCTCTGCCAACAGTTGATTTCATGAGGGCGAATTTCGGGCAAGCCGCGGTGCTTACTCCGAATGATGTGCCTTTCCCTCCAAAAGGGATCATGGTCGAAGGGGAAATCAACGGTGATATGGTGGTCACAGCCGATTTGGATCTGGATTTGTTAACCCTCGTCCGCGAAAAAGGCTCTGTCACCACATGGCGTGACCGCAGGACGGATCTGTACACCGATTGGTCCTAATCAGGGCGAGGGGGGGTATGCCTAGCATGGTGGATACGAATGCGAACAAATTTTACGCTAAAAAGTTGTACGTCTTCGACGACCACAAGCCCATTGAGGCGGTCATACGCAATTATGAAAAAGCGGATATGGACGCGCTGATTCGCGTTCAGCAGGAAAGCTTTCCACCGCCTTTTCCGTCGGAGTTATGGTGGAATGAGGAGCAGCTCACGGAGCACATTACAAGATTCCCCCAAGGCGCACTCTGTGTAGAGGTGGAGGGGAGGATTGTTGGCTCCATTACGGGATTGCTTGTCGATTATGACGAAGAGCATGCTGCTGATCACAGCTGGTCGACGCTAACCGACGATGGCTACATCCGTACGCACCGGCCAGACGGCGATACCCTGTATATTGTGGATATCTGCGTGATGCCCGCATACCGCAAGTTCGGTCTTGGCAAATGGATGATGCAGTCCATGTATGAGGTCGTTGTGCATTTGGGGCTGCGCAGATTGCTTGGCGGAGGGCGGATGCCGGGGTACCACAAGCAGGCTGAAACGATGACCGTGGAGGACTATGTGAAAGCGGTCATGGCAGGGGTCTGCAAGGACCCGGTGATAACGTTCCTGCTGCGCTGCGGGAGGACGCCGGTGCAGGTTGTGCCGGATTATTTGCAGGACGAGGAGTCACTGAATTATGCACTTTTGATGGAGTGGCGGAATCCATTTCGAAATAGGACGTAAAGGAGCTTGAGGAACTAATGGAATACATACGGATAACAAGTATAGACAACCCTTTGTTTCGTGCGATGCATGATCTGATGAAGGAGGTATTCCCACCGGAAGAGGTGCTGGAATATGCCCTGTGGAAAGAACCGTTGGAGGACCCGGGCATTCGGGTGTTCGTCGCTGTGCACGAAGGGAAGGTCGTTGGTACGACAGAGTATCGCTATTATGACGATTTTCAAGTGGCGATGACGGACTTTACGATTATTGGTCAAGCGGGTCTTGGCATTGGCCGTTTTCTGGCACGCAAACGTTGGAATGACCTGGTGGCTCTGGCGGCTGAGTCGGGCAAGCCGATGCTGGGGATGTTCGCTGAGATCTACGATCCGTATCGGATCGAAGGGCATCCGTTCGGCGGCGTGAAGCCGATGGACCCTTACGTACGGCGAGAAGTCTTGTCGCATCTCGGTTACAAGCGGATTGATTTCCCGTATGTGCATCCTTCATGGGAAAACAACGGGGAAGCAGTGGAAGAGCTGGATCTTTGCTTCCTTCCGACGGATGAAGATGCGGAGGAGATCAGCGCGAAGCTGGTTGCGACGTTCCTGCGCCGTTACTATGCCGTTCTTGCGAATAAACCGCAAGCTTGGCATGTCATGGTCGAGGGGCTTGAGGGGAAAGCTTCGCTTGCACTTTTACCTTTATAATTGGAGAAAAGGCTATCTTAAGGCGTGTTGCTCCTTGAAGATAGCCGCTTTTTTACCAACCAAAGTCTAATGTTTTGCCAGTCTCCGCTAGTGTCTTAATATTGCTTAAAATCATCCACCAGCTTGCTTTCGTTCTCTCGAAACTTGGGTGGTTCGGTGTCCATTCATCATTGATGAGCGTCATTTTGGTGCAGCTGCCGACCGTCTCTAACGTAAACGTCATCCGTGACTGAAAATCCGCATGATTCGGATTATAGGACGGGCCTGCATGCTCGATGCAGGAGAGAAGTTTCTCCGGTTCATAGGCGAGAATCGTGCCATAGACATGAACCGTTTCATCACCGTCATTGCCTGGCCCAATGTACCTGAAGTCAGAGCCGATCTCGAACGTGGTCTCCAGTACGCTGCCGAAAAGAATTTTACGCGTCCCCTCCGGTGTCACCAGAATATCCCACACTTCTTTGCAAGTTGCACCAATATAAAATTCGTATTTTAATTCCAACTTAAACTCACTCCCTCGGCATGTGTTAAGTTTATGATAGAAGTTTGTACGCTCCAAGTATTGTAAAAACGCGACAAGGAGTGATCGGCGTCATGTCAGACCTTATCAAGCCCAGTCTAGGCATTATGAATCTGCAGCAAACTGCACGGAAATTTCAGCTTTCCAGGGTGGCTCCCTCGGAGGATCTGGCTTTTTTCATTCGCCATTATTGGATTATTCGATGGGATTTAAGAGGCCAAGAGCCTTATACCCAGCACGTCATTCCGAATCCTTGCGTCAACTTGGTCGTTGAGCCGGGTCAATCGGCGATTTATGGTCCTGGAAAAGAGAAATACGGCCACCACTTGGAGGGGCAGGGATGCGTTTTTGGCGTGAAATTCAAGCCCGGCGGTTTCTACCCGTTATTCAAGCGGCCGGTTTCCGGTATGCAGGCAAGCCCGCTGAGCGTTCAGAACGTCTTTGATACCGAACCGCGGAGGTTAGAGAGCGACATGTTTGCGCAGACGGATGAACCGCAAATGGTAGCGCTGATTGAACGAATGATCCGGCCTAAGCTGCCGGAACAAGATGCGCAGGTAACCTTTATCAATGAGATCATTGATTATATTAACGAGCAGCCGGATATCACGAAGGTAGACAGTCTCTGCGAGCACTTCCATGTGAACAAAAGGACGCTGCAACGGCTTTTCGACCACTATGTGGGCGTTACGCCCAAGTGGGTCATTAAGCTGGCCCGCATTCAGAATGCGGCGGAAATGACCGATGTGAGCGTCAGACCAAACTGGTCGAAGCTGTCGATGGATCTGGGGTATCACGACCAGTCGCATTTTATTAAGGACTTCAAGTCCATTATCGGCCAGACGCCGGATGAATATGCCCGGCAGGCGCAGTAATAGTGAAAAGAGCCGGCCCATAAGTGGGCTGGCTCTTTTCACTGTTAAAGGCTATTCAATTCCCCTTGCCCGAGAAGGTGCGGTGAATCTTGCGCACCGCAAACAAGTACACGATGAGCGGCGTCGGTGCCTGAAGGATACCCCAAATCCCCCAAAACCAAGGATACCGAGCACTCCTCTTGCGCGCATCAACGAATAGCCATGTGCTTTGCACGAGCAGAATAAGGGCGATGCCAATCCAAGCCCATATAGGTAGTGCATCCCAATTTTCATGTTTCATGTGAATCCACCTGCTTTCTGAAGAGTAGCCAAGCTAGCGGCGCAATGATCGCCAAAGCTTGGAAGGTAATGAAAGTAACCGGCTGTGCAGCTGCGACCATGAAGAGGAGATAGAACAGCAGCAGGGCGGTGCCCCACAGCTTGAGCAGATCACCGAGCAGCCGCGAACGCTGCTTTCTTTGTACGGCGGCGATTTGTTGATCGAACCAAGCGCTGTTTGGACGCGAGGCAGGGAATAAGCCGTCGAACGCGTCTAGCCCCTGCTGCAGCCTAAGAACGTCAGCCTCATTGGCAGAAGCTTCGGTCTCATCCTCTGAAGATCCGCTTTGCTGAGGCTTTTTATGATTAGCGTCCTGAAAGTCGTCCATCTACTCGAGCTCCTTTCGCAAATGTTTCAAAGCGTTATGCACTCTCGATTTGGCAGTCCCTTCCGCGATGGCAAGGATTTGACCGATTTCTTCATAGGTGTAGCCGTAGTAATGCTTGAGAATAACCGGAATGCGGCTTTCCTCAGGCATTTCAGCCAAGGTGTTCAGCACATCGGGCCAATCCTCGTTCCGGCTTTCGGCGTGCCACTGCATCTGACGCAGGGCCTGCACCTGCTGTTCCTCCTGCCACTTTTTTTCGCGTTTGCGCCGCCGCGCCTGATCAATCATCAAACGGGTGGCTATCGTGATCAGCCAAGAGGAGAACTTGGATTTTGCGTTGTACAAGTTTATTTTCTCGATGCATCGAATCATGGTATCTTGCGTCAGGTCCTCCGCCATGGACGGATTCAGCGTTATTTTCAACAAATATTTGTAAACAAAATCATAATGCTGCTGTAACAGCCGGGACAGAGCGGTGCGATCTCCCCGCGTTGCCCGATCAAGCCAATCTTGCTCTTCCAAGTCAAGGGTCACCCTCTCTGCCTGAATTCTTAGATAGTACGAACAACAGGGATCAATCGTTCACGGTGCACGAAACTTTATGTAAAATCATTTATTAGCTTACCACGCCGAAGAATAGACATGTATAATGACAGTAGGCAAGCAACTAAGTAGGTATGGAGGACAATCTATTGAAACGAGGCATATTTGCAAGGGCAGGATTGTCACCACAGGAGCTGAAGGAAGTTAGGGTTCTATGGGAGACATGTAACCGCCATGACCATATTGAGATTAAACTAAACTGGGGGACATTATCGGATCGTCCGCCGGGTGTGACGAATGACTTTTTATTTTACCGGGATGACCGGATTGTCGGTTTTCTGGCGATATATTCTTTTCTGTCCACGGAAGTGGAAATTAGCGGAATGGTGCACCCGGAAGCACGAAACCAAGGTATCTTTGGGCAATTGGTTCAGACAGCGCTGGAAACGTGCAGAAGCCGAGGGGTGCCGAAGGCCATTTTCATCAATGAACGGGGATCGGCGAGCGGGAAGGCTTTTTTGACGAAGCTTGGCGCAGACTATCGGTTCTCGGAATACGTGATGGAGCTTCAAGAGGGAGCGGAAGGAGTGCCACAAAACGGTGAAGAAGTGCTGACGCTGCGCTCCGCCAATGTAGAGGATACCGAGCTGCTCGTTCAACTGAACATGTCTGGCTTTAATATGCCCGAAGCGGATACGAGAGAATACGTGAACCAAACGATTACCGGCGATAAGGAAAAAACCTGGATCGCAGAGCTCGGGCACGGAGAACAGAAAGTGCCGATTGGGAAAATTGGAGCCATGATCGAAACGGATGCCAGCGGGTTCATCTATGGCTTTTGCGTTCTGCCAGAGCGTCGGGGCCAGGGTTATGGACGTCAGATCTTGAGTTTGACAATCGGTGAGCTGAAGATGAAGCATCAGGCGGGGTTGATCAAACTCGAAGTTTCGGTCGAAAATGAGAAGGCGCTGGGTTTGTACGAATCTTGCGGCTTTAAGACGAAGAATGCGAATGATTACTATGTGTTGATGCTGGACCAAAACGAGTAAAATAAAGAAGGATAGAGCGTCAGTTGCTAGATACTGTGCTCTATCCTTTTTTGCGTCTTCTCGTGCTTAGTGAGCGGAACTACAGGGCGTTATTTCGTCGAAAATACAGCTCTATTAGCCCTGCTGATAAATAAGCTCCGAGGAGCCGCTGATGATCGTGCCTGTATTTTGCCCTGCGCATATTTCTTTCATGGAGCCGGGTTTGTCGAAATTGAACACATGGATGGGAATGTGATAATCCCGCGCCAGAATAAAGGCAGATTGATCCATGACCTTCAGATTGTGGTGGATAACGTCGTTGTAGTGGAGAGATTTGTATTGGAGGGCCTCTTTATGATGTTTAGGGTCTTTGTCGAACACGCCGTCAACGCCTTGTTTCGCAACGAGGATCGCTTCGCAGTTTACTTCGATAGCTCTCTGGACCGAGGGGTAGTCTGTCGTGACGAAAGGCTGTCCATTGCCCCCTGCGAAAATAACGATGTACCCTTTTTCCAAATGATGAATGGCTCTAAGCCGGATAAAAGGCTCCGCCACGGAGGCGATCGGAATGGCCGTCATGACGCGGACTTCCGCGTCGGTCTTCGCTTTCAGCACACCACGAAGCATCAAGCTGTTGATTACGGTAGCGAGAGTTCCGATATTGTCAGCCTCCGCTTTCTCAATGCCCCAGCTCTCGCCCATATTGCCGCGGAAGATATTGCCCCCGCCAATCACAAGACACACTTCGACACCTAACTGAACAACCGTCATAATTTCATTGGCAATATGATCCAGTTGTTTCGGATCGAAACCGAACTCGCTTTCCCCCGCAACAGCCCCGCCGCTTAGCTTAATGAGGACTCGTTTGTACCGCATATGGATCTCTCCTCCCATCAGACAAATGGTTTCTCTTCCCTATCTTTGTACTGTTTCAAAATCAACGCTGCCCGATAGATTAGGACGGCTTCAGAGCGAAAAAAAACACTAAAGCAACGAATGCTTTAGTGTTTAATAGAAATGAGAAATAGGAAACGATGCTGTTTCTGCACGATCACAGGACCCTTCATATCCCTCACTCCTTTCCGCTTATGATTAAAAGCTATTGTACACGAACTATGTGGAAGAATGCAATTTCTGCGGAACCCGCATATGCACGATGAGTCCGATCACGACTAGCAGCAGAAGCGAGCCAAGCGCGACGCGGCTGGCGAAGTTCCCTGTGGAGGCGAGCGCCAAGGTTATGGATCCGTACAGAGCAGGCCCAACAATCGAGGATACCTTGCCGGAGAAAGCGAAAAGGCCGAAAAACTGGCCGCGTTTCTCCACAGGCGTCAACTGCACGATCATGGTTCGGGACGTTACCCACATGGCGCCCATTGATACACCATAGAGACTGCCGGCAGCCCAGAACAAGCTTTGGCTGGTCGCTAAAGCCGCGATGGCGATCGCGACGATAAGTACGAAGGCAACGATCGTGACGGCTCTTTTAGGCCCGACACTGCGGGTGACATAGCCGAAGAGGAAGGAGCCGATAATGCTGGATACGGTGGAGACCAAGTAGAGGAGAATGAACTGCCCCGTTGTGAAGCCCATCACCGTATTCGCATAAATCGCCATGACAGCAATGGCTGTAGCAATGGCGTCATTAAAGAAAAAGTAAGCGATCATGAACAAGAAAGCGGCTTGATATTTTCGCGCCTCCTTGAATGTTGCCCAAATCTCGCGGTAGCCGCTCAGAAGCGTCTTTTTTTCGCTTACCGGCTTGGAAGGTTTCTCTTTGTAGAGAAACATAATCGGCAGGGAGAATAGTAAGAACATAAGCGCACTAGGAATAAATGTGTTTTCATAATGATTGCCGTTAATTAGGGGGAAAACGACAAGTCCGACTAGCGTGCCTACATAACCAACGGCTACGCCTACACCGGAAATGATGGGGATTTCACGCTCGCTGCCCAAATCCGAAATCATGGAGTCGTAGAAGATTAAGCTGGAATTATAAAAGAATTTGGCGATCATGAAAAAGAAAATCACACCTAGAATCGAGGTGTTAAGCCCCATCCACTGTTGATCGGTATGCCAGATGGCCGAAGCGCCCATGAGCAGAGTCGCCACGATGGCAATGAGCGTAAAGGGGACGAGGTAGGCCTTCTTTTTGCCCGTGCGATCGATCCACACCCCGAATAAAGGCGAAAGCAGGACGAGAAATAAGCTGGATAAAGCATTGGAATACGTGATGAAAGTACTGGCTATCTGATTCAACTCTTCGCTTTTTCCTAACGTTTCTTTTAAATAAAAAGGGTAAAAGACCGTCACGATATTGGAGGAGAAGATGGTGTTCGCGAAATCGTACATGGCCCAAGCGAATATCGGTAAGGAGAAGAACAGTGTCCAAGCGCTGCGTGTCTGCATGGGATTGGAAGCGAGTTCAAGTTTTGCCACCGGGGTCACCCTTCCTGCGTAAATGACTTAGTTTCTCTAGTATATTGGCTGCCGGGCAGAGAAATCCCTGTTGCTTTACAATAAAAAAATCTCCCCACCCTCAACAAGGAGGGGGAGAGATGGCAAACTAGCTAGAAGGCTTTTTGATTTCGACCTCAATCATATCCATATTTTCCTTCATTTCAACCACGTCGATGCCGTTGCGCTGCAAAGTAGTAGAGAGAGAATCTTTGTCTTGAGCCGGAAAAACGTACGCATTGCTTTTCTTATTATCGAGCAAATTTTTCGCTACTTGGACTAGACGCTCCATGGAGAAAGGTTTTTTGAGATATTTCTGAATTTCTTTCTCATGAAAATCATGTGGTTGATCCAGTGCGGTAGAGACAATAACCGGAGTCTGGTAGTACAACGGATGCCTGGATAAGTCAGCGATGAAATCCCATCCGTTTTTTACACCTTCGAGATGGATATCCACGATAAACAGAATCGGCTCACCTTTGCAACGGTTCAAAGCGATAATTCCCTCTTCGGCAGAGCGCAATTGGATGGAGGGAAGATCCAGCTTATTCAGCGCAATTTGGATCAGCTTGGCGAGGTCATCATCATCTTCGAAAATAACGATTTTCCCCTCCATGGAAGATAGCTCATACTGATCGAATTCAATCCGGAAGGTAGTTCCCGCACCCATTTTAGATTCGTAGGAGATCTGTCCGCTGTGCCCTTCAACGATCTCTTTCACAATGGCTAGCCCTAAGCCGGTTCCGCCAATTTGACGTCGGTCGGAGTTATCGACACGGAAGAACTTGGAGAACATCTGGTCATGCGCTTCTTCAGGGATGCCGAGCCCGTAATCCTGCACGGAAGCAACAACTTTGCCGTTCGCTGCGGATAAATAAATGTCGATCCGATCCGCGCCTGGAGAATACTTAATTGCGTTGCTGATCAGGTTGTGGAAAACTTGCCGGATCCGATCCGCATCTGCCCGCACCCATAGTTCCGATTCTTGCCGATGGATGACGATGTTGTGGTTTTGCTTATCCTGCCACTGATCAACAATATCCTGAACGGTCGGCAGCAAGTTGATCGGGGAGAAGTGGTATAACTGCCGTCCGGACTCCATGCGCTGCAAATCAAGGAAATCATTGATTAAATTCGAGAGGCGATGAGCTTCCTTATAAATGGTCTCCATGTATTTCTTCTGTTTATCCTGCGGCAGCTCACGATGGAGCAGAATCTCAATAAAGCCAAGCACGCTCGCCAGAGGAGTCCGCAGCTCATGGGAGACGATGGAAATGAACTCATTTTTCATTTCGTCAACGCGCTCTTCTTCCGTTCGATCACGGAAAACGAAGAGATAACCCTGCTGCTCCGTATCTTCACTGACGACAGTCGCATACAGCTCAGCATGCTGAGGCTGATCATCTAATACAAAACCAAATCGCTGTGTCAGATGCGTATGCGTGCCGTTAATCAGCGCTTCGATGGAAGAAGCTGCGCCGAAGAAGCTCGGCGTTTCAGCTGCGATCTCGTGGCAGCCAGCTACCAAATTCTCGCCGATGCGCTCATTTAAGCCAAAATAGCGGCTCATCCGATGGTTCGCGAAAAGGATGGTCCCCTCGGAATCACACATCATCATGCCTTCGTGCGCCGATTCCAAAATATTTTGAATCAAGTCGCGCTGCCCTTCAATTAAGAGCTTCTCGGCAATAAGCTCGTCGTTTAATTCTGCCAAATGAGCGGCTTGCTTCACTCTCTCGTCATTCATCACTTGAGCGAAAAAGGCCAAGCCGAACTGACGGACCAAGCCCTTCGTCAGGCGTTGGTTGTTTTCTTGGAACACGGAGCTTTGGTAGCTCGTTAGGAGCAAGAAGCCGATGACCGTCTGTTTGTCGTCAAGCAGAGGAACGTAATGATCGACGGCATGCATCATCCCGCCATGGACACCTTTCTCGTGCCCGGTTACATCCCGCGTGTGCACCAGGTTCGTGCCTTCTTCAAATACACGCCTTGCCGGTCCAAATAACTCGTCCTGATGAACACGAATATGTTCCTTCGGGTATCCGATAGAATGGATGACTTCGTAGGTGGGATTGCCAGTACTTCCTGTACTGCCAGTATCGCCATTGCCCGGTTCGGGGTCACGTTTCATAACAACGAGAGCCGCATCCTGCAGGAGCGAATTCAGCAGAGCAGGCAGCGTGTGCTTCAAGAAATCCTTGAGCTCCACGTAACCGGTCAGTTTCTCTTGGTAGGAAGAAATCAGCTCAAGATCCCGTTCTCTTTCGGAAAGCTTGGCCAAAGTGACTTGCTGCTCTTCCTGTTGTGCAATGATTTCCTCGTTCTGGGTTTCAAGACTCTCGGCCATATACCGGTAGGTCTCTTCGCTTTTACGAAGCTCCTCTTCGGCATGAATAGCCCGGAAGGAGATGAAGATGGACATCACACCTGCAATGAGTGCAATAATGCCGCTAACCATGGTAATCGTACGAGATGTTTGGCCAGCTTTGAGAGAGGAGTTGTAGGCGTCTTCTGTGATTTGTACAATCGTCTTCTCAATACTGGAATGGATGACACGGTAACGATCCATCATCGTTTTGCCTGAGTTAATCCGGGTTCGAGCTTCATCCGTTTTACCTGCGCGAATGAGTTCCAACTGACTGTCAAAAAAGCGCTGCAGATTGGTGATCGCCGGTATGGCCTGCGTATCCATAATGAGTTGGAGAGTCGGATATTTTTTATCATAAATACGGATGTTGTTCAGATCATCTTCCAACTGTTTTTTGCCTGCGGTATAGGGGTCCAAATATTGCTCATTGCCCGTTAATTCAAAACCGCGAATGCTCGTTTCCTGATTAATCAGGTCGGTCAGCAGGCTGTTCGTGGTCTTGGAGATCGGAATGGCATCATTCACGATCGCATTGCTCTCACTTTCCATGTTACGGGAAGCAATATAGTTCGATACACTGACAAAAGCAAGTAATGCCACGATTAAAATAACGTATAACATGGAGATTCGCGATCTCGTGAATGTTTTCATAGCCACTTGGTCACCTGAATTCTACATAGAATAAAATGAATCGGAATTCGTTTGAAATTCGACAAGGCTCAACAATATCCCTCTAAAAATCAATCATGTTATGTTTTCTTCCATGAATTCATTGCAAGAAGCGACAATGTCGTTTACAATACTATACATTACATAGTTTATGTGACATTTAACTACATGAAGGTTTCACAGGAGGAGGGCGCACACCGTGCAGGTTAAAGACAGCAGGATTCCGCTGAGACATGAAGTACGTCCGTTCTTCCAGCCTATACTCTCGCTTCAGACGCAGGAAATCATCGGCTATGAGACGTTGGGAAGGCGAATTAGAGAGGATATTGTCGAAAGCTTGGGGCCTTTTTTCAAAAATCCTGACATTCCGGAAGATGTGCAGCTTCTCATTGATCGACACTTAAGAGAGCGGGCTATTGAACAGCTTGCCTCTACGCAAGATGAAAGTTTATTATTCATTAACTTAAAACCCTCATGGATCTATCGGACATATAAGCGCACAGGCGTGCTGCCGACGATTGAACTATTGCGGAAATATGACATCAATCCTGCGCGTATCGTGATAGAGGTTACCGAAGAAGAATTTACAGGAAAGCTGCAAGAACTTACCCAAATTGTAGAGTTATATCGGCAATTCGGCTGCATTATCGCGATAGACGATGTAGGCAGCGGGTTCAGCAATTTCGATCGTATCGCCAGTTTGCAGCCGAAAATATTGAAAATCGATCTTAATATACTGAAAAAAAGCGCTATTCATGCGGGTTACAAAGCATTGATGCAATCTTTTTCCATTTTGGCGGCTCAAATGGGCGCCTCCCTGCTGGTCGAGGGTATTGAAACGAAGCAAGAGCTGCACAGTGCACTGCAAGTCGGTGCGAGATATGTGCAGGGTTATCTCTTTTCGAAGGCAGAGCCGTATTTGCAGCATAAGGATGGGTTTAAACCCATGCTGAAAGAAGAGATGGGCCTCTTTAGCCAAGGAGAATTTCAGCGGAACCGCCATCTCTCCGTCATTCATCAAAGCCTGGAGGCAGTCACTCAATCGGCTATTCGCATCCTAACGGCAGAAGACGCGGATCAGCTTATTGAACATACGACGACAACTGTGACTGAAAACTGCATACGGATCTACATCTGCATGGAGGATGGCTATCAAATTTCATCCAACTACATACGCAAAGAGGATGCATGGAACAAAGACGACAGTTATCGCGGGGCGAACTGGACGTGGCGCCCTTATTTCATCTCTAACATCCTTATGATGAACCTGCAAAAGCAGGGGATCTTATCACAAGTATACACAGATCTGGATACCTCGCATCAGATTCAGACCTATTCCTGTGCGCTGGGTGATGGGTATTATTTGTTTTTGGATTTACTGATATAGGTTAAATAGAAAAGACCGTCTGGCACTTTAGCCTAGACGGTCTTTTTGTGTGGATAGGGGTCCCCTCACAGTAGAGGGGGAACTACAGGGCGCTATTTTACCTAAAATAGCCATTTGGGCAAACAGAGGGGAACTACGTTCCTCTATTTGCTCCATTTCGCTTAGAAACGCGCTAATTTCACTGAAATAGTTATGATGAACGCACAACAGCCCCTAATATTTGCTGAATCGTAGGCTAAACTGGTAATGAACAATCAATCCATACCAATCCAGAGCTAATAAGCAAAATAGGAGCTGTTAATATGAAGCATACCACAAAATTCATAGGTTTAGACGTATCTAAAGACAAGATTTCTGTTGCTGTTGCAGACGCTGGACGCGACGAACCTCGCTTCGTTGGGCACTTCCCTCATAAACTGGAGTTCGTAAAGAAAATAATGAGACAACTCGGCAATGCTGAAAACTTAGAAGTTTGTTACGAAGCTGGCCCAACGGGTTATGTACTCTTTCACTGGCTAACTGCGCTCGGTATTACTTGTAAAGTTATCGCCCCTTCCCTCATTCCAGTCCGGACAGGCGATCAAATTAAGACAGATAAACGAGATGCCCTTCGTCTTGCTACACTGTTTCGCGCGGGAGAACTAACAGCTGTGCACGTACCAACTCCTGAACAAGAAGCTCTTCGCGATCTTGTTCGCTCAAGAGAGGATGCGAAAGAGGATCTCCATCGAGATCGCCAGCGGGTATTAAAGTTACTTCTGCGGCGTCAAATTTCTCATCCACCTGCCATCAAAAATCGTTGGACACGAAATTACAGAGAGTGGTTGACCAGCTTGAAATGGGAAAGAGAATCTGATCAGCTCATGTTTCAAGAATATTTGCAGGCGATTCATGAATCCGAAAGTCGCCTTCAACGTCTGGAAGCGAGCATTATTCAATATGCTCAAAAAGGGGCTTTGGGTCCAGTCGTTAAAGCACTTCAGGTATTAAAAGGGGTAGCCATCATCTCGGCGCTTACGCTTGTTGCTGAAATAGGTTGTTTTACACGTTTCCGAAATCCTGCCATGCTCATGGCTTACCTTGGCTTGGTCCCACGAGAGCATTCTACAGGACTTAGTACGCGAAGAGGAAGTATTACCAAGGCGGGTAATCGTGGAGTTCGTCGCACTTTGGTTGAATCAAGTTGGAGTTATCGTCATAAGCCATCGATAGGCAGGGAACTTAGAAAACGAATGGAAGGTCAGGAAGGCGAACTTCTGGCTGTCTCATGGAGAGCGCAAATACGGCTGAACAGCAAATACTGTAAACTTGTGTACCGTGGAAAAGAATCTAATGTAGCTGTAACAGCAGTTGCGCGAGAACTAGTCGGATTCATCTGGGAAATCGCGTGTAAAGTCGAACGATCTGTAACGGCCTAAAACCGACAACAGGGTTTAGAGTGCCCAGCCGACAGGCTGGGACAAGACATAGTCTTCAAATCATCCGAGCTGTCAAGGCTAAACGTTGCGCTTCGCGGCCTTGACAGTCGATACTTTAGCAGGAATAAGATACCTAAGTATGGTGAAACAAAAGCAATAATTGGGCCCAGGAGCAAAGTAGGGGTTGAAGAGAGTCCGTGTGAGGCCTTATGCACAACTATAGGTTTGCTAATAGCTGCGTGCGACAATAGTTTACAGGAAGCTCTTCTTAACGAAAGTCATTAACTGCGGTAACCAGCCCGCGAATATCAGGATGCTAGCCGTTGCTTGCATTTTGCTCCTGTGCCGAGTTATTTGCTTACAAAAAACACTCAATTACTCTCGTACTAAATTGGGGGCTTGACAGAGTGCGTTCATATCAAGGCCCCGTAGTTCCCCTGAAACTGTGAGAATTCCATTTTAGTTTGAATAGGGGTCTACGGTTCCCTTATATTGCCTCAAACCTGAAACAATGTGCTCTCATTTAAACACAATCGTCTGCGTGGGCTGGTGTACGTTTCAAGCAAGGTCGACTAGCGCAACATGAGTTCCACCGTGGCGAGCACAACCAACTACGCCTCGACCCACTCACGTCGCAACGAGAACAAGTCGCGCAGCTCGTCTGTCGACAGCTCGGTGATCCAGTTCTCGCCCGTGCCGACGATCTGCTGGCTCAGACCGAGCTTGCGCTCGATCATCTCGTCGATGCGTTCTTCGAGCGTGCCGAGCGTGACGAACTTGTGCACCTGCACATGGCGCGTCTGCCCGATGCGGAAGGCGCGGTCCGTCGCTTGGTTCTCGACGGCGGGATTCCACCAGCGATCATAGTGGAACACATGATTCGCCGCCGTCAGATTGAGCCCGATGCCGCCGGCCTTCAGCGAAAGAATAAACACATTTCGCTGCTCCTCTGTCGGCCGCTCAGCATTGTCCTGGAAGTTCGCGATCATCTCATCGCGACCCGCTTTGGTTGTTCCTCCATGCAGGAACAACACGGTCTCGCCCAGCTCCTGCTGCAGCACATGCTGAAGCAGGTTGCCGGTCTCGACAAACTGCGTGAAAATCAAGCATTTGTCGCCTTCTTGGCGCAGCTCCTGCACCATCTCGAGCAGGCGCTCCAGCTTGTTCGAACGACCGCTCCACGGCGCGGTCAGGCCTTCCTTGAGCAGCAAAGCAGGGTGGTTGCACACCTGCTTGAGCTTCGTCAGAGCGGCGAGAATGAGTCCGCGCCGCTCCATGGCGGAGAGCGTATCCAACCGGTCGAACATGTCCTGGATGTAGTTTTCGTATAATGAGCCTTGCTCGGCGGTCAGTGAGATGAACGTTTTGGACTCGTTTTTTTCCGGCAGGTCCAGCTGAATCGCCGGATCTTTCTTTTCGCGGCGCAGCAGGAAGGGACGGATCAATTTTTGCACCTTATTGATGATCTCAACATCGCGCGTTTTCTCGATCGCATTCACATAGCGATGCGTAAACTCGCGCACCGTTCCCAGATAGCCGGGATTCGCGAAGTCGAAGATCGACCATAATTCCGTGAGCCGATTCTCGATCGGAGTACCCGTCAAAGCAATGCGATGAAAAGCGTTCAAACGGCGAATCGCCGAGGCTTGCTTGGTATAAGCATTTTTTATATTTTGCGCTTCGTCCAGACAGATGGAGTTCCAAGTGATTTCACCCAGCTCCGCCTCATCCAGATGGGACAGCGTATAAGAAGTTAGTACTAAATCAACTTTGCCGACAGCTTCCGTGAACGCGGCTCCTTTGAACCGTTGAGGTCCGTAATGCAGATGTACCTTGAGCGAAGGGGCAAAACGCTTCAGCTCCATCTGCCAGTTGCCAAGAACAGAAGTAGGACAGATCAGCAGAGAAGGGGTCGCAGGCTGTTCCGTCTCTTTGACGGTGAGCAGGTAGGTGATCCACTGGATCGTTTTACCGAGCCCCATATCATCGGCCAAACAGCCGCCAAGGCCGAAACGGCGCAAGAACAGCAGCCAAGAGATGCCGTCCACCTGATAGTGGCGCAGCGAGCCTTGGAAGCTTGGCGGCGGTTCCACGGTAGGAATCGCCGCCGTTTGAGTCAGCTGATCGACCATGTGGCGCAGCTGCTCGTTCAGCTCGACTTCCATCTCGATGTAGCGCATCGCATCGGGATCATCTTCCGCAGGCAGCAACCCGGCGGCATCGCCTGCGAAGTGCAGCTCGAGCACGTCGCGGAAGGAGAGGCCCTGCTTCTTCTGCACCTGCTTCATGATCTGCTCGACCTGAGCCATGAACTTTGGATCAAGCTGAATCCAATTGCCGCGAATCTGGATCAGCTTGCGCTTTTCTTCCAGCAGCAGCCGGAATTCTTCCTCCGTCAGCTCCAGATCACCCACAGCCAGCTTCCAGTCGAACTGCATCAGCTGGGTGAGCCCAAACATCGTCTCCCGTCCCGAACCGACGGAAGACTTGATCTTCGCGCGCAGCTTCGGCTTCATCTTGCGGATGCGATCCCACCAGGCCGGGAGGAATACACTGGTCCCGGCCTCCACGAGCCGCACGCTTCCCTCTGCGAGGAAGCGCCAAGCCTCTTCCTCCGTCAACGTCTGACGGAGGGTGCTTTCGCCCGCATCCAGCCAAGGCAGGATGCGCAGCCATTTGGCCGCGTCACGTTCGACGCGGCTCAGCTCCGGCTGCCACGCCTCTGGCAGCGGCAGTTCGCCCGCCACCGGCTCGCCGGTGGGCGTCACCGTGCGCAGCACGTCCGGCGCCAGCCGGTCCTGCAGCAGCACGCGCAGTTGCCAGCCTGCGCCGTGCGCCAGGTCCGGCTCTGCGAGCTGCAGGCACGTGCGCATCGGCGACCGGTCTTGGCGCCAGCCGATGGCGACGAGCCAGTCTTCCTCGTCGAGCCAGAGGTCGGCGGCGATTTCGCCTCGCCGCATGAGCGGGTACGCCGCCTCCAGCTTGCGCAGATTGTCTTTCATGATGCCGTCTGCGTCCACCCATTCGGGGATGAGCGCATGAATCCAGCGGGAAACGGCTGGCGATTCCAGAGACTGCAGCTCCTCTGGGAGCTGCAGCTTCCAACCCATCTCGCCGGCCTTCCATTTCTCGTAATCCGGCATGAAGCTTCCGGTGGCTAATGCCTCGCGAACCGCAGGGGCCAACCGGATGAAATCCGCGGAGTCCTGATGCCAGCTAAGCTGCAAATGCTGCACAGGCTGCGGATCGCTGAAATAATCGAGCGCCTCAAGTGGCTGCAGCTCAATGCCTTCGCGATTTTGCCATTCACTGGGTTCCATGAAAGTGCCATAGAAGGAAGCGCGGTGCCAGGCAAAAAGCATATTTTTCAAATCAAGGGCGTCCCAAATGCCGCCGTTCTCGCGGGATCCCCATAGAAACAAGGAGCCGCTGGGGAGGGAGCTTACATGAACCGTCAGCGCGCTGGTTTCGATCATCGAATCCATTTTCCTTTCTTGAGCTCTTCTTGGAAGGCACGCAAGCGTGAGAATTTATCCGCTAAACGATACACATAGTGCTCCCAGCGATCGTTCTGGCCTAATTGTTTGTAAATGCTGTGCAGCTTCTTCAGCAGCCGGACAGCCGTTTTGTAGGAAGCTCTGTTTTTCTCCAAAACCGCACGTTCCGCCGCTTGATGATACAGAGGGAGGAGCAAAGCGGCATCGTGCTCTTCAATCGCTTTTAGCTCCAGCGTATATAGATTCAATGGCGAAATACGGTTTGCTAGCTGCAAATCAACCCATTGCCGATACCTTTTGGTCTGCAGCAAATAGGCGGTGTAATAGTAATAGGAGCGAGGCAGCAGGGACTCCATGACCTGTACCCATTCGCTGTCGGATTCCAAATGCTTGGTCGTGTCAAGCCAGTATTGGCAAAAGGTCCGGAAATCATCATGATTGGCCTGCGCAATCGACTTGAACAGCCAGCGGAGCCAGACCAGCATGTCATTCCACTGCTGATCGTTGTAATAATAATTCAGGTACAGGAAGTAATCCTTAGCATGAGGATGAGCCAAAAGTTCCAGCAGCTTGAAGGCACTGTCTGTATCTCCCTGAATAATGTGAAAATGGGCTCTAGCCGCAATCAGCGCATCTTTCTTCTTGGCAGGCTGATCCTTCTTGGACAGCAGGGCGTCGAGGCGCTGAATCTCCTCTTTCTGCGCGGTTGTTTGCGCGGACAGCCTCCACCAGATGAAGCGATACACGAAAAGCCAGTCAATCGGGCTGTCTTTTCCTTGCAGCGCGAATTCACCGAGCATTTTGAGCGTAGCCAGCATATGTTTGGGCTCAGCCGCGAAGGAGGCGTTCAGATCCATCCCTTGTGTAAGCTGGGCGAGCTTATCCTCACAGTTTTTTGCGGCGATTTTGCACCCGTTTTCGTGATAATAAGACAAGTAAGAGCTTTTGGTCTCTTGATAAAACTGTTCGATCTTACGCATCATGAACAGCACGATATGAAGCATATAGATCTCGCGCATCGAGCTTTTCCAATCGGCGGCAAAGCCAGGCAAAGACTCTAACGCAGAGTCATAAAACGTTTCAATGGAGTGCTGATGCGAAATCGAGAATCCATGAAATCTCCCCTCAAAAAAACGATGCCAATCAGCAGGCAAAGCCGCTTCTTCGGGTTTCGTAGCCTTGGCGGCTTCTTTGCGTTCCTGTGCCGGGGAGGCGCCTCGCAATGGTTTTTTGCGGGCGAATATTTGTTGCTTTAACTGTTGCAGCAGCAGTTCGGGCCGTCCATAGGGAGCGTATAAGCTGAAGAACGTAGCACCGATATGCTGGCAAAAACCATCGAAGGAGCAGCTGCATGAGCTGTCCTGAAAATTCTCTAAGTTCACCGTCGTGTTGTGCAGTCTCTTGCCTGCAACCGTCGATTGAATGCTTGTGCCCTTCAGATCGACATCCGCCACGCGGCCTTTATGATAGTACTCCCAGCCCTGCTCCAGTACGGCAGCATCGAAGTGCAGCGGGATTTGCTTGATTAGGTAGTTCATTCGATTTTTGGGAATCTGCAGTTTCAGCATGTGTGCTTTCCTACCCTCCGAGCGGTACATTCCTTCTTCCATAGTAACAGATTTTTTCCGAAATTGCCCATTTCCACAGTTTATGCCAAAGGGTAATTTTTTATCCGGGGGAAAAACGGTTAACCCTGCATTCAAACCTATAATATGATAAAGTGAAGCTAGAAGGTTAGCTACCGAAGGGAGACTTTACAATGGGTATTAAATTCGGAAGAGAATATAAGGATATTGTCACTGATTTTGTACGCGGCATTGAGATGGTGAATGGTTTCTATGAGCTGCTGGAGATGAGTGCGGACGATTGGGAGGAGCTTGAGCCCGAAGAACAGGAAGAGTGCCTGCGTACGCTGGCTGACGATATTTTCTATGGATTGGGTAACAGCCCAGTGATGCATGTTGGTGCAGGCTCGGTTCGCCATGATCCGAGTAATCACGTGTTGAAGGTTCACGACGGGGAAAAGCTCGTTTCCGTCATCTATTTGGTCTGATTTTTGAGTGAACTAAAGAAAGGTGTATAAAAGTTATGCTGGATGGGGCAAGGAAGGTTTTACAACAAGTTTACGGGTACCCGGAATTCCGCGAGGGGCAGAAAAATATCATTTCCAACCTGCTTGAGGGGAAGGATACGCTTGGCATTATGCCAACGGGCGGCGGTAAATCGATCTGCTATCAGGTTCCTGCGATGCTGATGGAGGGCGTGACCCTCGTCATCTCTCCGCTGATTTCCTTGATGAAGGACCAAGTGGATGCCCTAGGCGTGCTCGGAGTTCCGGCGACGTTCATTAATAGTACACTGGAAGCCAGAGAAGTGGAACAGCGGATGCAAGGCGCGATGCAGGGCAAATACAAGCTGCTGTATATCGCGCCCGAGCGGCTGGAGTCAGAGCGGTTTCGCGCGCGGATGTCGGCGCTGAATCTTCCCTTTGTGGCTATTGACGAGGCGCACTGCGTGTCCCAGTGGGGGCATGACTTCCGTCCCAGCTATGTATCGATTGCTCCGTTTATTCGCGAGCTCCCGAATCGCCCGATTGTCGCGGCTTTTACTGCTACAGCGACAGCCGAAGTGACGGCAGATATTGCAAGGCTGCTCGACCTGTCGGATGCGGGCATCTTTGTGAACGGTTTCTCGCGGGATAATCTGGAGCTGACGATTCTTCGTGGAGAGAACAAGCGGGATTACATTCACAATTATGTGAAAGAGCATACGCACCAGCCGGGCATTATCTATGCCGCTACCCGCAAGGATGTGGAGGAGCTGTACGAGTCATTGCGGAAAAAAGGCTACGCCGCAGGCAAGTACCACGCTGGATTAACGGATGATGAGCGCTCCTACATGCAAGAAGCGTTTCTCTATGACGATGTTCGGGTGATGATCGCCACGAATGCCTTCGGGATGGGCATCGATAAGTCGAACGTGCGTTATGTCATCCACTACAATATGCCGAAAAATATGGAGGCTTATTACCAGGAAGCTGGTCGCGCAGGACGTGACGGGGAGCCGAGCGAGTGCATCCTGCTGTTCAGCGCACAGGATATTATGACGCAGAAGTTCCTCATTG
Organism: Paenibacillus sp. P36; assembly: GCF_045866505.1. Taxonomy (NCBI): domain Bacteria; kingdom Bacillati; phylum Bacillota; class Bacilli; order Caryophanales; family Paenibacillaceae; genus Paenibacillus; species Paenibacillus sp. P36. The sequence continues at coordinate 8,432,036 of NZ_AP038372.1, read as the reverse complement.
AGCAGAACCAGCTTTCGCCTGAACGCAAAGCCAACGAATACAAAAAGCTGCAGACGATGATCGATTACTGCTATTCGCCGAGATGTCTGCGGAATGTTATTTTGCATTATTTCGATGAGCGGAATGTGAAAGACACCTGCGGCAACTGCAGCTCGTGCAAAGACGATCGCGATACCGTGGATATTACGGTTGAAGCGCAGAAAATTTTTTCCTGCATCCGCCGCATGAATGAACGTTTCGGGATTTCGATGGTTGCTTCTGTCCTGAAGGGCTCGAAAGCGAAGAAAATTGTCGAATATCGGTTCGATAGACTGCCGACGCATGGCATTATGCGGGATTTGCCGGAAAAAGAAATTTCCGATCTGATCAATGTATTGATCTCGGAAGGGTTCTTGCAGCTGTCCGAAGGCCAGTACCCTGTGGTCCGATTAATGCAGCCTGCAGCGGAAGTGCTTCAAGGGAAGCTGCCTGTGTACCAAAAGGTGCGCAAACAGCCGGTCAAAGCTGCTGCTGTCGACAATACCTTGTTCGAGCAGCTGCGTTTGCTTCGCCGGGAAATTGCCGCACGCGAGAAAGTGCCGCCGTATATCATATTCTCCGACAGCACGCTGCGTGAGATGAGTGAAAGCTGCCCGACCTCGGAATCTGCGATGCTGCGCATCAAGGGTGTCGGCGAGGTCAAATACCGCAACTACGGGAAGCCGTTCCTTGATTTGCTGCGCACGTATGCGGGAGAGAGCGAAGCCGAGGCGGTCGCTTATGATTTTGAGTAAGGGGTAAGTAAGGGATTAGTAGGGGAATCCGGGAGAACGAGTAAGGCTGGAAGGGGCGGAAGTGCGTGAAACTTGAGAATAGCGAAATTGATCAAAGGCTTGGGGCGCTCGCAGGCTGGACGACGGACGATCATAAATGGATTTTGCGAAAATATCGTTTCGCGGAGTTCATGCTGGGCATTTCTTTTGTAAATCATGTTGCCCGTATCGCTGAAGTGGATAACCATCATCCCATGATCGCCATTGATTATAAAATGGTGACCTTGCGGCTTACCTCATGGCATGCAGGCGGTTTAACAGAGTTGGATTTTCAATCTGCTGCCAGGTTTGATCAAGTATTTGAAGAGGTTGTTGCAGGTTCCAGGGATGCTTAATTGTGTAAGCTCCCGTCGTACACCATGCAGTGAAAATTCGATACGCCTGTGGGCGTCTGCTTTTCATAGGTATCAGTGATGGTGAAACCAGCACGCTCATATGTGCGGATGGCGCGCTCATTCCAGACAAGCACTTCAAGGTCGACCTCCTGCCCGGGAGCGTGCTTTAGCGCTTCACGGGTCAGGAGCTGCACGAATTGGACGCCAATTCCGCTGCCTTTCCCGCAGAGATCCGGTCGGAGTCCCAGACCTAAACGCGTGACGCCGACAATCGGGAAGAACTGAACGAAGCCGGCTAGCACGCCACTATCATCGACGATGGCTCGGTACTGTTCCGCCCGAATGTGCGGGTCAGCGAATTCCGTTTGCTCCCGCAGCATGGTTTCCCAAGAGGGCCAATTGTACAACTCGTAGGGAGACGGATATTTCCACGTGCATAACTCCTCGCATTGCGCGTTAGTTAACGGTACAACTCGCCAGGGTAAGCTTGCTTTTACCACTTTTATTATCACCTTTTCTTTTATCGGTTGGAGGATCGCATGGGTTGGCTTTTACATATTCCATTTACTACATGTATTCTGTTTTCTATGCTCATGCTGGGATTACATACATTTCGAATTTCTGTGAATAAGAAATGGCCACTTGTGCTCATCTTCACCTTGATTATCTCCTGTTTGGTCGAACTATTTACGTTCCTTGTGGATACGAAGTCCTGGAGTCCCATGCTTGCTATCGTGCTGGAAGCCATCTGTGTTCACTATGTATTACGATTGCGCAAGCTGCATGCACTCATGATCGTATTGCTTGGAGCTGTGGGCTATACGATTTATTTATTCATTGTTCTAATCGGGGTGGCGCTTGTAACGGATGTTCCCGTTTACGATTATTTTGACAGCCTGGATTCCTGGTATCGTCCTCTGAAAATCTATGCCGCACTGCTTGCGTGCCTGACGGCATTGCTCTTGAATAAGAACCGATTAGGCTTCACGATGCGGCTGGAACGTAATGATTTCAAACATGCTAATCAAGCGTGGCGCCCCCGGAATCATGTGTTTTTTCCCGCTCTTTTAACTGCTTTTATTCTTTGTTCTTCAGCTTATTATGGCGTATCCATGCATGTGGCGTCCATTTTCTATTGGGCTGCGGGATTTTGCCTCGTGTTAGCGTGGATGATTTACCTGCTGTATCGCAAGGAGATGGAAGAGCAGTGAAAGACGGATTTTGGAGATTTTGGATTCTGGATACAATAACGATAACGATTTTATTTGGATGAGGAGGTCATTTCCATGGCCCAAGTTACAGTTCGTGAAGCTGTTAGACAAGATATTTCCCAGTTAAAAACGTTAATGATCGCTTATATCGTGGACTTTTACCAATATCGCCAGCCAGAGGATGAGAAGTTGAACGGATTGATCCACCATCTGCTGGAGCAAAAGGACGGCATCCAATTTGTAGCGGAATCGGAAGATGGGAAATTGGTCGGTTTTGCGACCTTATATTTTACCTTCAGTACATTGCGTGCCTCCAAAGTAGCGGTTATGAACGATCTCTACGTTATCGAAGCGGAACGCGGTCAGGGCGCGGCTGCGAAGCTTTTCGCCGCCTGCAAAGGGTATGCGGCCAGACATGGCTACTCGAATCTATCATGGACCACGGCTACGGATAACCTGCGGGCGCAGGCTTTTTATGATAAAATGGGCGGAGATCGCAGCGATTGGCTCACTTATTCCGTGAATCCTACGATTGGTATCGGGGATTAATTGTAGCTTGCTGCGACTGACTGTTGCCTGGTGGGCAGCAAGGTAGGGGGGGCGCGGAGGGAACTACAGTCCGCTATTCGTGAGATAGTTGCCCCTCTGATGGATGAAGGGGAACTATGAGCCGCTATTTCGCCGGAATTGGCGGAAATGTGGTGCTGCTGGGGCAAATAGAGCCCTGTAGTTCCGCTGAGGAAGTGGAACTCGCGAGAATTGCAGAAATAGAGGACCGCAGTTCCTCTATTTCTGTGGGGGCAGCAAAAGGTCACCGCTCCTGCGCCTCGAGATTGCATAAACTATCGCCGATCTCAGGCAATCGTTGCTCTCGGTCGTCTCGGCCTCTTGGACTGTCTCCTCCCAGGCAAACGTTACCCCTCGGTCGTCTCAACTGGTCGGACTGTCAGGCTAACGCCTCGACGGTCTTTTTTGTACGTCCGAAACATAACTTCCGTGCGCAACATTTTTACGATAAAATAAGTGGAGGTAACTGGAATTAATTGCAGGTAGGGAAAGGTGGCATAATCTGTGGAAAATATCGTAGGTCAATCATGGCTGCTTGGACAACTGGGCGATGCCAATATCGTCATTGCGGATTGCCGTTTTGCGTTAGGACAACCTGAATCTGGCAGAAAACTTTATGAGCAAGATCATATAACGGGAGCTGTATACGTAGATTTGGAAAAGGACCTGTCCGGTGCCATTATGGCGCACGGAGGCAGGCACCCGCTTCCTGATCTCGGTGCATTCTCCATCCTCGTGGGCAGCCTCGGAATCGACAGTACCAAAACCGTCGTCGCCTACGACGATCAAGGCGGAGCCATGGCTTCGCGCCTATGGTGGATGCTGAAATTCCTCGGGCACTCCGAGGTGTACGTGCTCGACCAAGGATATTCCGCATGGAAAGGAGCGGGCTACCCGGTCACAGATGAAGTGACCGCCGCGTACCCGCGTACCTTCTCGCCGAAAGTGCAGCGCACCATGCTGGCTTCCATGGATGAGGTCAAGGATAAGCTCGGCCGCCCAGGTGTTGTGCTCGTGGACTCGCGTGAGGAGCGCCGCTACCTCGGCTTGGAAGAGCCGATTGACCCAGTGGCCGGTCACATTCCCGGCGCACGGAACTACTTCTGGAAAGGTGTGCTCGGCGCTGACGGCGCTTGGTTGCCTGCGACGAAGCAGGAGCAGCATTTTGCCGGCTTGCGCGATGCCGATGAAATCATCGTCTATTGCGGCTCCGGTGTGACGGCTTGCCCGAACGTCCTGGGCCTGAGCGAAGCGGGCTTTGACAACGTGAAGCTCTACAGCGGAAGCTGGAGTGACTGGATCAGTTGGGAAGATAACCCGATTGCGACGGGTGAGGAATAGGAGTTAGCTTAGCAGACTCAGCGAACAAACAAAAAAGCCTGATTCCCTTTAATGGGAGTCGGGCTTTTTTCACCTTGCCGTGTCATCTTGATGCCTCATACTGCCGCAACGCGATGGCTGTTGATTAGCGTCTTAGCTGCAACGGAAAACAACTCAGGCTTGAAATCATCCTTGTTGATATAAGCTACCATGGCGGCGCCGCTCCATAACATCCGAATCTGCTCGGAGAGGTCACGGGGATTGGGAAGGCCAGCTTCCTCGGCCAATAATGTGACCTCGTCCCAGATGTCGCTTCTGCTCTCAAGTGCTTTGGCATGGTTAGGGTGCGCTGGTTCAGGAAACTCCACGATTGTATTCATGAAGGAACACCCCCGATACGTAGGGCGCTTCATGCGTTCAGCTAAATAGTCCATCAAAAAAAGGAGCTGCTCGAGCTTGGACTCCGGATGCTCCTTCCGTGCATGCTCGATATTCCCTAGAAACTGGAGGCGACGCAGCTCTAAGTACGCAGCTACTAACTCATCTTTGGTGGCGAAGCTTCGATAAAAGCTGGCTTTGGCCACACCGGATTCATGAATGATCCGATCGATGCCGACCGCACGCACACCCTCACGATAAAACAACTCATCGGCAACCCGCAAAATGCGCTCCTTGGCTGTTTCTTTCTTTTCCATCTGAAATTCACCTACCCAAAGATATTTTTCTATATGTTAAAAAAGAATGTCTATTGATAAAAAAGAGACAGGTCTGTCTATATTATTTTAGATAAGAACACGGTTACTGTCAATTTATTATCCCCTTAGCAATTCGGACACTATTCGTCCGTCTCGAACGGCGAAGCCGCTGTCCCTCTAACTGAGCCATTCTAAAATATGGGACAAAACTGCCCTATACCGCTGCTATTCTGATGCATATGTTGTTTCATACACATCAGCAAGGGAGGAGTAGCGACCGTGATCACACATTTTGCTAGAGTAGAGTTGAACACCGTATCCATTCAGGGCGTGAAACAATTTTATGGCAACCAGCTCCAATTTCCCATCAGTTTCGAAGCCGTGGATGAAATACACGTTCAACCTTCAAACCATTGTACGTTGGTTTTTAAAGAGGGCGACCGTCCGCTATGTCCTGCTCATATGGCGTTTGAGGTTCCTTTCACAGCGTTTGATGACATAGTGAGCCTCTTTCAAAAAGCCGGGGTAACGCTTCTGCAATGGTCTGACAGCAGGTCTGTCGACGAGTTCGAAACAGGCAAAAATGTTTATTTTCGGGACGGTGACGGCAATTTATTAGAAGTTCTTGCGCATACCTATGTACAAGAAGGAGCCCTTCCTCCTAGCGGTTATCTAAAGATCCTGTATTTGAGAGAAATCGGCTTTCCGGTTGACGACGTGAATGCATTCAGAGCGCTGCTTGTGGAGCTTTTTGACTTTAAATTGGATAACGTGGAAGACAACTTTACTTTTGCTATTGGGGGAACCGCACATGTCGTTGTTGTTTCGAAAAAGAGAAAATGGCTTCCTATTGCCATGACGGCCCTGCAGCCTGCTATGAACGTGACATTCGGGGTACCAAGTGCCGAAGTGCTGAACAGAATTAGTAATAATTTAGACGATAAAAACATCCCGTACACCCTGGAAAAAGATAGGCTTCATTTTCAAATAGGAGACTATAACCTTCATATACAAGTCACGGCTTTTCCTGAAAACATTCCGGCGCTTTTGCAATTACCCAACTCTAGTAAGTAAAGCTAGATCCTCATCCTAACTTCATTGCTAGATGAATCATTACCTTCGTTCGTCAACGACGTAACCTGACCTATGACTATTCCTAGCTAAAAAGCGTTCTCCCACCGGATGGTGAGAGAGCGCTTTTTGGTTTTTCACGTTGGGGCGGGTTAAAAGCTTACTTCCAAACGAACAGGGCAATGATCACTGCCCAGAATTGCGCAGTCGATGTCAGCGCTGACGATGTTGGTGCTCAGCCTCGCTGAGGCAATAAAATAGTCGATGCGCCATCCGACATTTCGTGCCCGCACGCCGGGCATATTGGACCACCAGCTGTAGACGTCGGTGCGGTCCGGATAGAGATGCCGGAAAGTGTCAATGAAGCCGGCCTCCAGCAGCTCGGTCATTTTCCCGCGCTCTTCTAGAGTGAAGCCGGAGTTGTTGTGGTTGCCTTTGGCATTCTTGAGGTCAATCTCCTGATGAGCGACGTTCAGATCGCCGCAGGCAATAACCGGCTTCTTCGCGTCAAGCTGACTGAGATAGCTGCGGAAGCGATCCTCCCACTCCAGGCGGTAGTCCAGCCTGGAAAGATCGCGTTTGGCGTTCGGGGTATACACCGTCACCAGATAAAAATCCTCGAACTCGAGCGTGATGATCCGACCCTCGGGCTCTTCGTCCTCTTCCATGCCGTAGCGTACGGAAAGCGGCTCAAGCTTGGTGAAAACCGCTGTGCCGGAGTAGCCTTTTTTGACGGCGTAGTTCCAGTACTGCTTGTAGTCCTCGCCAAGTTCGAGGGCGATCTGCCCCTCTTGCAGCTTCGTCTCCTGGACACAAACGATATCGGCTTCCGTTTCCTTGACGTAATCCACGAAGCCTTTATTCACGCATGCTCTCAGCCCATTTACATTCCACGATACTAATTTCATTCGTCAATTTCTCCTAACGTTCGCGATGATTTCTCATCACAGTGTAACATAAGATCACTATTGCTACATTAAGTGAGCGGTAATCCGCATATATAAGAAAATACCGCACTCCCTTATCAACATTACTGATTTCATTTTTCGCCATTTCCAAGCTATACTTTTCTTATCTTATATTATCCGAGTAAGTTCATGGGTTTAATAAATATAGAAGGCGAGGTCATACGAGATGGCGACCATATACAATAATTTGACAGAGCTAATCGGCAACACGCCGCTGCTAGAGCTCTGGAATTACAATAAACGGCAGGCTCTTGAAGCCAAAATCATGGCGAAGTTGGAGTATTTTAATCCGGCCGGAAGTGTCAAAGATCGTATCGGTTTCGCCATGATCAAAGAAGCCGAAAAATCCGGCCAAATCAAACCGGATACCGTTATTATAGAGCCAACCAGCGGGAATACAGGGATAGGCCTTGCGTTTGCCGCAGCGGCACTAGGATACCGCTTAATCATTACGATTCCAGAATCGTTCAGTATGGAACGCACGAAATTACTGAAAGCGCTGGGTGCGGAAGTGGTGCTTACGCCTGCTTCAGAAGGAATGATGGGGGCGATGAAGAAAGCAGAGGAGCTCGCAGCGAAGCTGCCAGATGCTTTCATTCCGCAGCAATTCAGCAATCCAGCTAATCCTGAGGTACACAGAAAGACGACGGCAGAGGAAATTTGGCGGGATACAGTCGGAAACGTTGATATTTTTATTGCCGGTGTAGGTTCGGGGGGGACGATTACGGGTGTGGGGGATGTTCTGAAGAAAAGGAACCCATCCGTGCAAGTCATCGCCGTAGAACCGGCCAATTCACCGGTTCTGCTGGGTGGCCAGCGTGGCGCACACCAGATTCAGGGCATCGGCGCCGGCTTCGTGCCAGATAATTACGACGGTTCCCTCGTCGATGAAGTCTTCAGCGTATCCGACGAGGATGCTTTCGCCACGGCTCGCGCGCTGGCGAAGACTGAAGGTCTGCTGGTCGGCATCTCATCCGGGGCAGCTGCTTATGCGGCGACGGAAATCGCCAAAAGGCCGGAAAATAAAGGCAAGACCATCGTGGTCATCCTCCCGGATACCGGAGAGCGGTATTTATCTACGGCACTTTTTGACGAATAAGGGGGATGTTACTTCACATAAAAAAAATACCGCCCCCGACTTGGGAGCGGTTTTCTGTCGTTAAACTTGAACGAGTGCATGGAAAGCTTGATGCTCAGGCAGCGGTTTGCTGAAATAGTACCCCTGTACAAAATCACAGCCGACCGCCTGCAGGATGAGCAGCTGCTCATGCTTCTCTACGCCCTCGGCGACTACCTCTTTATCAATTCGCTGAACGAGTGAGATATCGACTCCATGATCACCCGATCTACGGTTGAATCGTCAATATGATCAATGAAAGATTTATCAATTTTGATAATGTCAGCGGGCAATTGCTTAATATAACTAAGGGAAGAGAAGCCCTTGCCGAAGTCGTCGAGCGCGATACGCACCCCTTTATCCCTAAGGAGGTTGAGGTGGTTGGTCGATGTTTCAATCGATTGAATGAGCAGAGTCTCTGTGAGTTCAAGCACTAGGTGGCGGGGATCGAGTCCGGTTTCCTCCAATATGGCTAGAACCTGATCCGCAAAGTCATACTGCATCAATTGAAGCGCAGAGATGTTGACGGATATGGTAAAAGACATCTGCGAGGCAATCTGCCATTTCCTAGCTGTATGACAAGCTGTTTGCAGCACCCAGTAACCGATCGGCACAATGAGCCCGGTCTCTTCGGCCAGTTGTATCCATTCACTAGGGGGAATGTACACCCCATCGGGCTGCTGCCAACGCAGTAAAGCCTCATATCCTTTGACCTCTCCGCTGGGCACATGAATTTGCTTCTGAAAATGCAGCGTAAACTGATTCTGTGCCAATGCGCCCTGCAGCGCATCTTCCAGCTTCCGCTTGTAAAGCTGATCTAATCGCATCGTTTCATCAAAAATACGGAACTGATGCTTCCCGCCGGCTTTGGCCTTACGCATAGCGACATCGGCACATTTGAGCAGCTGCTCGGCCGTTTGCCCATGATCCGGATACAAGGCGACCCCCATACTCACTTTGAGCGGAAAGGAAACGCCGGCAACTTGAAAAGGGGATTGGCAAGCTTTCCAGATGGCATGAACAGTGCTTATGAAATCCGTATCATGGCCGCCTACATCCATAATGAGGTTAAACTCATCTCCCCCTGATCTCGAAACATGCATGCCGGGAGTGAACATATGTACCATTTTACGGGCAAAAAAGCGCAAGTATTGATCACCTGTGGCATACCCCACAGAATCATTAATCATTTGGAAGTTATCAATATTCACCCAAATCACACACACTCGGCCATTAACAGTACTGGCTTGCTGAATCGCCTGTTCCAAAAATTCATAAGCGGAGAACCGGTTTGGTAGCAGCGTTAATCGATCGGTGGAAGCCATATGTTTGATCTGCTCGGCTTTATCCAGCGTATCTTTCTGAAGCGTGAAGAAGCGTTCCATAAGCTTTCTGTTATTGCTGGAAACCAGGAGCAAACTGATGATAATGAGCAGTGACCACGTAAGAATGCCTGCAAGGATTTGTGACGACAGCACGAAGTTCTTGGCTTCTACAAAAAAGAAGAAATAGGCGTCCGCTGCCAAGACAAGTGAAATGGCGACAAACATCACTTTTCTGCGCATAAAAACGGCGGCGATAACAACGATGTAAATACTGCTAAATGTATTCGTTACAGCAGGCACAAACATCATTAGAAGCATTGTGTTGAGAAACTGTCCCCCAATAGGGATATAGCCGATCCAACCGGAATCCTTTTGATAGGAATAAAAGATGATATAGGTGGTAAGGGTCAAGACATTGGCGGCAGCCATGCACAAATAATGGGGGGCAGTTAACCCAAGCCTCATGTAGGCAAAAGTGATGACAAGGATGATGATCGTGAAATTTAGCAGCAATAATCGCAAGGCAATCGTATTTCTTTGACGGCGATTCTCGCTTATTAAAAGATCCATTTGTATAAAGGCCCCTATCAAAATTTGTCTTCTGTAGGTTTGTGTCGAATAAGTAATGTTCCTGTTGAAAATTGTAAATTAAAACAAGATATTTGTAAACCTTTGCCAGAAATCTGGGCGAATGTCGTCGATAAATAATAAATTGACCAAAAGTTCATTTTGCTATTGATAATGGTTTTCATTATCAATATAATGATAATGAAAACCATTATCATCTACTAGGTGGGGAACATGAAGTGAAACTGCCTCAATGAAAGTAAGCTTTATCGTACATAACTTAAAGAAATGCGGAGGAACTCCCTATGAAACAACTGGACAAAGAAAGTATGAAACTTCAGTATTTAAAATTTACCGACAGCCTGAAATCCCTTATGCTGAGCACAGTAGATGAGCAGGGCAAGCCTTTTATTTCATATGCCCCTTTTGTTAAAAAAGAGGGCAAGTTGTATATCTATCTCAGCCGGATTGCCAACCATTACCGCTATATGGAGTCCAATCCCTCCGTGGATGTCATGCTGATTGAGGATGAAACTTCCACTGAGAATATGTTCGCCAGACAACGGGCGCGCTTCGTATGCCAAGCTGCAAACATCGGCAATGAGGGGCATGAAGACATTTTTGAACTCTTCGGAGAAGCATTCGGCAAGCCGACGATTAATATGCTGAAGACGCTGGACTTCTCGCTGTTTGAACTGACAACTCTGCAAGGCCGATATGTGGCAGGTTTTGGTCAAGCATTTGATATCAACTTAACGGCGGAGCAATTTGATCATGTAGCAAGAGATGGCCACCAGCAACCAAAGTCCTCATAATTTATTGGAATAAGGGAGTGTAATTACTATGAGTTTTGCAACCGTATTACCGATTTGGAACGCGATTCAAGACCGTTTCCATGCTTCAATGAAAAAACTGCCGGAGGCCGATCTGACCCTTGAATTGGGTTCTGCTTCGATTGGCTATATGCTTCGACATAATGCGGAAGTGGAATATATGTTCGCCAACTGGTTTTTTGGTCGAAGCTTTCCAGAGGGGCTTAAGCTGCAAACCAGCGGAGGTCCTTCCGCCAGTAAAGCCGTCTTTACGAACAAGGAGGAATTAATCGACCTTCTGGCCGCGTCCAACGCTTACTTAATTGAAGCTATGCGTGAATTACCGGAGGAAAAATGGCATATCCCCGTTGAGACGGCTATTGGGACATCGACGCCTTTGGAAGCGGTGGGGCGCTTGATGTATCACACAGGAATCCATGCCGGTCAAATTTCATTGATTCAGAAACATTTTGCTGTGAAGGAAAACGTATAAAAATGAAGAAAGATCCCCATCCAGCTCGATGTTGAGTGGAAGGGGACCTTTTGTTTTTTTACGCATTTTTATTTTCGTTTCCGCTGCTTTTGTTCACGAGCAGTGTCTGAAACAGCAGGTAATGAATCGACTGCAGAAACAAGTAAATAGGGAAGGAGAACATGAGCCGATACCCATTTTTGTAATGAAAGACGCCAAGCAACAAGCTCAGCCATTCAATGCCTACACTCATGAGTGACCAGATTACTATGTAAGGAATGATGTAATAACCTTTAAGTCCAAGCCATTTGTATAGATAAATGAAGAGGTAGCCAAATGGAGCATACATGATATAGGAAAATATATCGAACCAATGGTAATTGGAATCATCTCCGACATCGTAGAGATCAAAGGGAGGCAGTCCAATTGTATGATCAAAAATAAGACCAAATACAATCCCGATCAGTAAGGTGAACAAGGTTTGTACAGGGGTGAATTTTTTGGGCAATATCACAACGGTTAGAAGCCCGAGAACGATCATAGCGATAACAAACCACTCATTCGCATTGAAGTGGTTGTCATAATAGACTTCATCATTCATGCTTTTTTCTCCTTCCGCGTGAAGTGCAGCAGCCAGCGACCTAGACCATACGTCACAACCAACATGATCAGCAGCGTGATACTGTCATAATAGGCGTTCCATGTCAGAGTAATTATGCTTCCTGTCCACTTGAGGATAAAGCAGCACATAAGGAGAAAGAGGAAGGAATAGAGGGAAATAAGCACTTTCGTAAGAAATCTAGAAGCAGTGAGATACACATTGGCAAAAGTAAGCAGCGTAAAACAATAGATAAAATCTCGATATAGGACAACCGAAAGGAATTCAGGAATTTGTTTGCTAAAGTGGTAGAAGTGTAGACTTACACTGAATAATGTCATGCGATTAATGTCAATGATGGACAAAAGCATGTAGAGCAGCACATTCGTCATGAGCGGCAGTTTTTTGGGCAGTGTGACTAACACATGCAGGCAATACCAAGCTAAAACAAGGAAATAAACCAGGACCAAGGCTGAGCTCCCCTTTTGCATGAAAATAAGCATCAACCTCTATCCTTGCCGTTATTGCGCTGTTTAAACCTTGCGGGTACGTCACGGGTTCACGAGTCTCGAATCATGGATCATGGATCAAGGATCACGGACAAAATCCCGGTGTTCGATTTTGCAATTGTTCCGCATAGCGGGGATCCAGCTTTGCCAATTCGGCAAAGTAGCCGCTAATCGCGTGGTTCGCGGACACGGAGCCGGCCTGGTAGGTGAGCTCGACGCCTTTTTTGACATGCAGATAGTGGTAGACTTGGTCGGTTCGGGGAGATCGATAGATGAAAGGCGGAAGCTCCGGGACGATGTCATTGGTATTATATATACGATAACGAGGCCCGGTTCTGCGGTTGAAAAGGCTGGAAAATGCCGGATTTCCAACGCGCGGTGAACCATAGGTGTAGACAGAGGGCTCCTTAAATCTCGTGTTAGCCGTAAGATCGAGGGCACACAAATTGGCGAGACATCCTCCAAGACTGTGTCCAGTGAGATAAAGGGTTTTGCGGGGAGAAAGTTTGGACATGGCAGCTATAATCTGCTTGCGTGCGCTATTGTAGATGTCGAGAAAGCCTTTGTGGACAAGGCCTCCATCTTTGGCATAGGGGTATGCCGTTTGTCTGGCTATCGCATCGGAAATCCAGTCTGACGTTGAGCTCGTGCCTCTAAAAACAATCACAATCTGCGTATCAGACTCAGCGATAAAACCGAATAACTCTTTATTGCTAAAAACCGAGGTGGCCGTAAAGGAAGAAACCATCCGATAATTGCGTGGTAAAATGACGCTTTCCGGACCATTCGCAAACTGCCCGTAGCTTTGACTGCACATAGCGGCAAGGAAGATCGCGGTTCGTGTGTCCAAAGTGTTGATAAGCATTATCCGTTCCTCCACACACAGAATGCTGTTCAACTATATATATGAGAATTGTGGACAGCTGTCGTCCGGTAACCGCCTATTTTTTTCCTCATTCAATTTCTTTGATGTATAATAATCGATGGAGGTGTGAACTAACGTGTTGAAACGTTTCTTTTCGTACTATAGGCCGTATAAGCACTTATTTATTTTGGATTTTACCTGCGCGGTTGTAGCTGGGCTTCTGGAGCTTGGTTTTCCGCTAGCTGTTAATCAAGTGGTCGATAAATTGCTGCCTGCCGGGAATTGGGCTTGGATTCTTTGGGCTTGTGCAGGGCTGCTTGCCGTCTACGGGCTGAACACCGTGCTGAATTTTATCGTTACGTATTGGGGCCATAAGCTGGGAATTAATATTGAGACGGATATGCGGAAAAAAATGTTTGACCATCTGCAGAAGCTTTCCTTCCGGTTCTATGACAATAACAAAACAGGCCAATTAATGTCGCGTATGGCGAATGATTTGCTGGAGATTGGCGAAGTAGCGCATCATGGTCCTGAGGATCTGTTTATTGCGGTAATGACGCTAATCGGAGCGCTGTTACTGATGTTGAGCATTAATGTGAAGTTGGCACTGCTAACTTTTGTGATTGTACCTGTGCTGCTCTGGATCGCCGTGTATTTTAATCAAAAAATGACCAAAACGTTCCGCCGGATGATGGGCGATCTCGCCGACATTAATGCCAGAGTCGAAGATAACATTGGCGGTATTCGTGTAGTTCAGGCTTTTGCGAATGAGTCGCATGAGAAAAAACTGTTTGAGGATAACAATGGGCGGTTTCGGATCACAAAGCTGCTATCATATAAAATCATGGCATGGAATGTCTCCTTAAGTTATATTCTCATGCGTTTGGTGACAGTGTTCGTGTTGATTTGCGGAACTTGGTTCGTGATTGATAAGCAAATTTCTTATGGGGAATTTATTGCCTTCGTTCTTTTGACCAATGTGTTTCTAGGTCCGATTCAGAAAATTAATAACGTCATTGAGAGTTATCCCAAGGGTATTGCCGGGTTTAAGCGGTATTGCGAAGTGATGGATACAGAGGCGGAAGTGTCGGATCGTCCTGACGCCGTGAAAGTCGACCATCTGGTCGGCCAAATATCATTTGATTCTGTCTCCTTCGGATACGGGCAGGAAGACCGGGTTTTGAATGACATCTCCTTAACCATTCGGGCAGGAGAAACCGTTGCGTTCGTAGGTCCTTCCGGTGCAGGCAAAACAACGATCTGCAGCTTGCTGCCGAGATTCTACGATGTAAATGAAGGCAGCATTTCCATTGATGGCATGGATATACGAAGTATCCAGCTGGAATCGCTGCGCCGGCAAATCGGCATCGTGCAGCAGGATGTGTTCTTGTTCTCCGGCACGCTGCGGGAGAACATTGCTTACGGCAAGCTGGGCGCGACGGATGCCGAGATCTGGGAAGCAGCACGGCGTGCGCAGCTGGAGGGGTACATCCAGTCCCAGCCGAAGGGACTGGACACGGTCGTTGGCGAGCGCGGCGTCAAGCTCTCGGGCGGACAGAAGCAGCGCCTCGCGATCGCGCGGATGTTCTTGAAGAATCCGCCGATTCTCATCCTCGATGAGGCGACATCAGCGCTCGACACCGAGACCGAGGCGGCGATTCAGCAGTCGCTTGCCGAGCTGTCGCAGGGCCGGACCACGCTTGTGATCGCCCACCGGCTGGCGACGATCAAGAATGCCGACCGCATCGTCGTCGTGACGGAGCAAGGCATTACGGAGCAAGGCGGTCACGAGGAGCTTATCGCAGTGGGCGGCGTTTACAGCCGTCTGCATCAAGCGCAGTTTAGCTCCTAAGCGAGCGGAGTTTGAATGATACCTGGCAGCGATCTTTGTGATCGTGTGCCAGGTTTTTTATATTTCTGGGCTTGGTGGCCAGTCAGGCGGGAACGGACTGAGGCAGCACAGATACAGCGCCGATTGCAGCACCGATAGATGCACCCAGCGTAAGGGAACTCTGGTCCTTTATTTTGCCAGGAATCGATATGTACGTAACTGGAGGGGAACTACCGTCCTCTATTTTACAGATATCTGCCTAAATTCCGGCTTTCTCGAGGAATTAGCATCCCGTAGTTCCCTCCTGCAGCTGAATGGAGCGGATTTAGCACGAATAGGGCCCTGTAGTTCCCTTCACCTAAGGAAGAAAACCATTTAAATGGATAGTACTCCCAAATGAATCATGGTAAACTATGAAATAGTTATCTACCAACGGTGAATAATAGAATGAGGTGACCGGTTTTGAAGTCAACGATTCGGTGGTTGTTGCTCGGGGTGTTTACACTTGTGTGCATCTTCTTTCTGAGCAACATCCGAAATGCCTTCTTATCTACCCAGCCAGATCAAATTCGGGTCACGCTCGGACCGGATACAAGCATTCACAAAATAAGCGATCAACTCCCAGGAAGCCGCGTCCTCAATGACAAAACGGGCTTGCTGTCCGTTCCTTATGGCGAGTCATGGGATTACGTCAGCAAAGCGTTGACGATCAAAGGCATTTACCGCGCGTCAGCGGTTCCATTGGAGCGTCCCATCATCTCATGGCGGTATTATGGATACTCCGTGAAAGACCAAATTCAGGGCTTTTTCCATGGCGATTTCGGTAAATTCCGCAGTCCATATAACCGCAATGAACTCTCTGTCATCGGAGAGCTACCTCACATGCTGCTTCGAACTTGTACATATTTCATCCCAGGCTTGCTGCTGGCAATTGTGCTTAGCATGCTCATGGCGATGTCAGCGTCATTGTGGCGGCGATTAGGTCTTGTACTGGATGGCGCACAGGCTTTGCTTGTAGGCTTACCCGATTTCTTTTTAATTGTTCTTATTCAATTAGGCGCAATCTATGCGACGAAGTTTCTAGGTCATTACGTGCTGCTGATTGTACAAGTCGGTGATAGAACGCCGTTTCTCATCCCATTTCTTACCATTTCGCTAATCCCGTCAGTTACGATTTACGGTACAATGCGGGTCGCGATTGCAAGGGAGTTGGGGCAGGATTATGTCGTTACCGCACAAGCCAAAGGATTGACCCGCGGTGAGGTGCTGATCTCTCACGTACTGCGCAACGTCATGCTCGATTTGCTCTCGATTCTGCCGAAGGCGACGACGCTGGCACTGGCAAGTATGGCTGTTGCGGAAGCAATCTGCGGCATATTCGGCCTGGGCGGCTTCATTACTTCGCCTGCTATGCAAAGCGTCACATCGATGTCCGTCATTTGTATGTCGCTCGTGCTGCTCGCGATGGCTTTTCACGTGCTGTATGCCTTGCTGCGTAAAAAGTTTGTCGTTCGCACAGGGGAGGTCGCCTCACAATGATCAAACGTTCATCTAGCGCATTTTATCTCTCTATTGCTCTTATCGTGCTTATCCTTCTTGTTGCGATATTTGGTACATGGCTGAAACCGCACGGCATCGCGCCGGAGGACAAAATCAACATGATTCAGTATCAGCAAGATGGGAAAACCCGCTACAACATTCCGCCGTTTTCACCGAACAGCACGTTCCTGTTGGGGACGGATCACCGGGGCTTTGACGTGTTAAGCCTGCTGCTTAACGGTTTGAAATATACGCTGGGGACGACTTTAGTTCTAACACTGCTCCGTTTTGTTATCGCGCTCCCTTGGGGATTGTGGAGCGGGACCACCGGCCGAAGGTGGGGTGTTCTAAAAGCCATGCAGTGGGTAGTGGCTTCCGTGCCTGCGTTTGTATTTCTATTTCCGCCATTGGCCGGGATGTATTTCGGGCTGAGGCTCGATCAGTGGATGAAAGCGGACGCGCACTACAAGATGTTGTTCTCCGCCACCTTTATCATTCTCGTCACGTTCATCGGCGTATTTCCGCTAGCTCATCAGATTGCTGAACGAACGCGTTATTATAATGATAAATTATTTATTGAAGCATCGCGTTTAATGGGCGGTTCTGTTTTTCATCGTACAGTCCGGCATTTAATCCCCTGCATGAGGAATGAAATGACGTTCATGTTCCTTAGTGAATTCATGCAAGTGCTCTTCCTGCTGGGGCAATTGGCCGTCTTTAACATCGTACTTGGCGGGACGGAAACAATTGGCGACAGCGACGCTGGCTTCTCCATTACCATTACGACATCGGGGGAATGGTTGTCCCTTATCGCGTACGGCTCCAGATATATTAGGCTGCATCCTTGGATTATTTTGAGTGTAGGGACCAGCTTCGCCTTGTTATTCCTATCGTTGCAGTTCTTCTTGAGTCAATTGAAGCGCCGCTACGGGAACGAACGACAGTTCATGTAAAAAAAAGGTCGGGTTCCATCTAAGGATGGAGGCCCGGCCTTTTCCTATGGAGATGATCTATTACTGCAAGTTGCTGAGTCGAAAATCAAGCCTGGCGGCAACGCCGGCAGGGTTTTCCGCGGTGCGCTGCCCGCCAAGGTTAAAGGCGATGATGACGACATCGTTGCGCCCGCGCCGTACAAATCGGCGAATGTCGAAAGTACGTCCCGGGTTGTAGAACGAAGGAGTATTCTGCGGTCCGTCAAAGAGGAGCGGCACGCCGTTGATGATGACAACGGCATAATTGTCGACAGATAGGAAGAGAGAAGCGCCGAGAATGGCTCTACGTTCAGAAAGCGTGAAACGTGTCGATATAATCGCATTCTCACTGTTCAAGTTGCCGGAATACCAAACGTAGTTGGCATTAGTAACAGGCACCCACGCAGGATCGCGGGGAATGATTTGCGCATTGAACCACGAGTTGTCGGTACCGATCGAAACCGTGCGTTGGCTTAGAAAGCGACCCGAACCGGGCTTATGGTATTTTCTAAGCTGCGTACGGTACATCAGCATGGCTTTGCTTCTTGGCAGGCCTGCGCTCTTGGGGAGCCGAATAATTTTGCTCGGTTTTCCAGCCATTCGTTGTTTTGGAATCATTTCTCCATCTCCTATCAACATATGAATATACTTGCTTTGTATTCTATGTTTACTAGAGCGATATGCGAGGGTGAGTGGCCGGTGTCGGCTTTTTCATGCAGCCTAAATTCCCTTAGTAGTATGTAAAAGTACAATTAATATGTTTTAATGACACATAATATGTGTTAATATAATAAAAATGAAAAGGAGGAATCTCCCAATGGATGATAAGAATGATAAGACCAAAAGACTTTCCGTCTACCTGCCTGAAAAGGTGAAGACCGATCTGGAGCGCATGGCTGAGGAAACCGGCTTATCGATGACACAGCTGATTGTGATGGCGACGCATGGTCTACTCGCGAATTATGCTTCGCAGGGCGGAGCAATTTTTGCCGACTTATTGGCAGCTAAGCAGCGGATCGTACACGAGGTGAAGGATAGGCAGCGGCTTTTAAATGAAGAGAAAGAAGGCATGCAGGATTACTACGGCGCGCGAGCAGCGGAATATGAACGGATTTATGCCCGCGAGGATGCGGACTATCAGCAAGAGCTTGCGATGCTGGCGGATATCGTGAAGAAGCAGGTCGCTGGGAGCCGTGTCCTGGAGGTGGCTTGCGGTACCGGATATTGGACGCAGTTCATGGCGGAGACAGCCAAGCACATCGTTGGGGTGGACGTTCGACCGGAGGTGCTGCAAATTGCTGCAGCCAAATCTTGGCCGCTGCATAATACCTCTTTCGTCGAGGGAGACGCTTACCGGCTTTCGGAAGTACAAGGGGATTTTGACTATGGACTCGCCAACTTCTGGTTTTCGCATATCCCGAAAAATCGACTGGATTCGTTCCTGCAAGGTTTTCACGAGCGGCTTGGTCGGGGAGCCCGCGTGTTCATTGCGGATAATGTGTATGTCCCGGGAAGAGGCGGCGAGCTGATTACGAGTGAACATAGCGAAGATACGTACAAAAGAAGGGAGCTGGCCGATGGCTCCAAGCATGAAATTATTAAAAACTACTATTCGTACGAAGAGTTGAATGAAATCTTTAAACCGCTGTCGGAGCATTTGCGCATATTTGTCGGCAGCTCCTTCTGGTATGTTAGCTACATCGTGGCTTAGGAATCATCGGCCCAAGAAAAAGATCTAAACGCCCGTCTTAATGACCGGATGTGAATTTAAGGCCGAGAACACCGACCAGAATGAGGATCATGAATAGGATACGCAGTAAACTAACGGGCTCATTCAGAAATAGGGTGCCGATAATAATTGCGCCTACAGCGCCAATTCCCGTCCAAGCCGCGTAGGCTGTGCCGATGGGAAGGGTTTTTGTAGCTACCGCCAGAAAATAAAAACTGATAATCATGCCGACAATGGTGATGCTGGACGGAACCAGCCGTGTAAAACCGTTGGAGAACTTCAATGAGATCGCCCAAACTACTTCAAAAACACCTGCAATGACCAAATAAAGCCATGCCATCTGTGAATCACTCCTTAAGAAAGAATATGCGAAGATGCCTATCTGACCGCGGCAAAAAGAAAAAAGCCTGGAAGCAATATCGCTGGTGCGATAAGACTCCCGGGCTTTTTCCCCTCCGTGATCACAGCGTATTCGCTGTGTGTTTTCTCTCGGACCAGACTGG
Organism: Paenibacillus sp. P36; assembly: GCF_045866505.1. Taxonomy (NCBI): domain Bacteria; kingdom Bacillati; phylum Bacillota; class Bacilli; order Caryophanales; family Paenibacillaceae; genus Paenibacillus; species Paenibacillus sp. P36. Next base: position 8,412,219 of record NZ_AP038372.1, on the reverse strand, counting down.
CGCTGCAGCGCCACGGAACCCTAGAAACATGATGCCGTAATTATAGGACGGCTTACACGCTATGTCAAGTTACAAAATAGCCACAAGAAATGAATAAAAGCCCTGAGAAGCGGCTCATTCGAGCTAACGCTTGTCTGGGCTTTATTCATGATGAAACAAGAAAATTACTTGGATTCAGCAGTTAGTTGATTGTAGATATCATCCCACAGAACACGTCTAGCGGATACGTATCTTTTCGCATAATAAGATTCGCTTAGCTTGTTTTTCACGATACCTTCATTGGATGCGGAATGAATAAATTCACCGTTACCCAAGTAGATACCAACGTGAGAAATGCCTTTGCCCCCTGTGTCGAAGAACACAAGATCACCTTTGCGAAGATCACTTTTGTCGATCCAGTAGCCCTCTTTATTTTGAGCTGCTGAACTATGAGGAAGGTCAATGCCGAATTTGTTGAATACGTACGCGGTGAAACCAGAGCAATCAAAGCCTCTTGTTGTCGTTCCCGCATCGCGGTACGGTACTCCCATCAATTCGTCAACCGTTGAGTCCAATGTGGATTCTGACGCAGACACACTCCCTAAAGCTACACTCAAAAACAAAACAAGACTAAAAAGAAGAGCAACAACCTTTTTCAACTGCTTGTCTCCTTCCGGTGCCTACGAGGTTAGCTGGAGGGTTCGGTTGAAGGTTCCCTATGATCCCTGTCTTGCAAGATCAATTCACCCGGTATGGTTCCCCCGTTTCCCCAAGAAATGAGGAATTCGGCATGAAATATTTGGTTTTTTAATGCTAGTCTCTTAATTTCGTCATAAACATCGAAATTCCTCCTTTTTCGTGCAATTGGGTCTGAAAAAATGTGTAAAGGTTCGCTTTACAGACAAAAAAATCCCCTTTTGCAAGGGGATTGAACAAATCTAAACCATTTATGGTTTTATTTATTGCTTTTTAACGGCTTAATTTGGCGGAAAGAAGCTGGAATTGCGACGTAATGGACCACATTTGCATGAAAATATGGAAGAGCGGGAAAAGTTGATAAATGATTAGCGCTACCAGACCTGCCCAGATATAGGTCGTTGTGACCGTGATCCCTGCCAAAAGTCCCGAGCTCAGCAAAAGTATCAGAGAAAGGCCGATAATGGGAAGCGAGTACCGCATGAACGTTAGGACCGTGGATACTATACCGAGACGTGCGGCAATGGCGAACTGCACATACATAAAGAGTAGATGCAGCAGAAACCCGTACACCAGCATGCCCAGCAGCCAAGGCAGTAAATCGAGGGAAGCCTGCTCATAAGACGTGCTGTGAGCGAACACCTTCTGCGCTTTGGGCAGCACCCAGATGAGCGGGAGCAGAGACAAAGCGATTCGAATCAAATACACGGCGAAGAAGGGGAGCGTGAGTTCCTTGATGCCGCGGACGAAGCGATAGCCGGCATTTTGATCGGAATGGGTGAGCGAATAATAGACACCGCCGTTCAGCATCGGGGTAAGGAACATGCGCGCCAGGAGCAGGCCGGCCAGCCACCACAAGTAAGAATGGCTAAGATCCGTTTTGAATAACTGAAACTGACTTTCGGCCAGAAAAAGCTGGAGTGCTTGCTTCGGCTGGTCGCCGCCGGGAAACCGGTGCATGAGGGGCACTAATACCCCTTGTACAAGCTTATATAGAAGCATCCCCCAGCACATTTGGTAGATGAACAAGACAATCGTAGCGAAGGGTTGCCGTAGCGCCGCCCTGAAGCCGGATTTGAGATAGGTTGTCACCGGTGTCCCTCCTAAGCGTTGTTTTCTGAAGGCAAACTTGCCTTGTAGAGTGGGCGCCTACCAGGCTACCCACCCGAAAATAGCTTGCAGGAATTGAATAATGCCGAGATTCAGGCGGAGTTTCCACTTGGTGTTCACTTCTGCTTGCATAAAGTTATTAATATGCTTGTTCTCCAGAATGAGCGAGTAGTTCGGATCGATACGAACCCAGTCTATAGGCGTCGCGTGGGTTAGTTTGTACTCAATGCTGCTCTCTTTGCCGTCCCATGTTTTGTCGAGCACCGTACCGTCGGCGAAATGGAACTGAATCGGCACTTCAGGTGAATTTCCGCCGCGCTTGGAGATGAGGACCGTGCTCTCGTAAGGGCCGGATCCTTTGCTGCCAGTGGCTTTCACATGGATGCTTTCAACCGAATAATCAACCATCATCGAGCCGTAGACATATTCATTGAAGAAGTCGTCCCACTTTGTTTTGGTTACATCCTCGACCACATTTTGAAAGTCTTTGGTGGAGGGATGCTTGAACTGCCATTTTTGAAAATAAGTCCGCATGATACGATCCATGTTTTTGGTGCCGACCTGTTTCTCGATGGCTTTCAGCACGAGTTTGCCTCTGGTATACACATTTTCTGCGTATTGATCATGTCCGGTATAGGCCCATGCGTTTTGCCGCAGGGCATTCGGAGAAGTAATGTAGCTGGACTCCACAGGCAAATTAGCGGTTGCCCCGAAGTCGGCCTCCATCACTTTATCCTCGGCGTAGGAGGTAAAGCCCTCATCCAGCCAAGCCTCTTCAAACTCATTGCTTGCCACGAGGCCATAGAAATATTGGTGTCCGATCTCGTGCACAACAACGCGTTCCAATTCCTGATCCGGCGTTTTGTCGTCCGCGCCCCAAGCGGTGATGAGCGTAGGATACTCCATCCCGCCTGCACCGCTGCCCCCCGGAGGAGGTACAACGATAGACAAGGTCGAGTAAGGATACGATCCGTACCACTGGCTATAGCGGGATAGCGCTTTTTTGGCAGCGTACATATAACGGTCTTTCAAATCCTGATGATTGGGATCCAGATAAAGCTTGATCTTCACACCGGGTATTTGCGGCGTAGAGAAAGGTTCTTCCACATACACGAAGTGAGGCGAAGCTGACCAAGCGAAATCATGCACATCATCGGCATAAAATTGGTACGTCTTCGTCCCGTTCTCCGTCACCGCCGGTTTCACAGGGAAGCCTGTCGCGGCAACCGTGTAATTCGCCGGCACTTGAATTTTCACGTCATACAAGCCGAAATCCGCATAAAACTCCGAATTCCCATGGTATTGGTGGAGATTCCAGCCTGGCTCGGTGCGTCCCCTTGTGCCGGCTCGTTCATAAGCAGCGACCTTAGGGAACCATTGGCCAGCCATCACGAAGTCGTCCACATAGCCCATTCTGGCGAAGGCCTGGGGCAGTTTGACGAGGAATTCCGTCTTGAGTGTGACTCGTTCGCCGGCTCCCACCGGCTTTGACAGCGGTATTTTGATCAGCGTGTGGTCGTCTTTATTGCCGTCATCAGGTTGTACAAACGACATGCGTGGCGTAAGGTCCTCGCCATCTTCCGTTTTTACGGAAAGCAAGTCCATCCAACCGGTACTATCCGCCGTAGCTTCATCCTGCCTTAGCTTGCCGCCGGACTCCCGCATAAACGTGGTTTTCTTAGATGCGAATGCATTCGGATATAAATGCAGATAAATCTCTTGCACAGGAACCGTTCCCGGATTTTCCCACGATAACGCTTGCTGCCCTTTGAGCTGCCTCGTTTCGGGTGTGTAGGCAACATTCATGTGATACTCCGCAATGCGGTAGCTCAGCGGTTCCTGTGTTTGTTTGTCCGAAGATTTGCCGCGATCAGCAGGCTGCATGTCCGGCGCCGGAGCTGACGGTTCCTCCTTAGAGACGACGGGCACCGTCAGTTTACTTGCAGATGGGAGCAAAGTTTCAGACAGCAAGACAGTGCCTGCTGCAAGGAGCATGACAACCAACCATTGTAGCTTTCGGTTTTTGAATAAAACACTCAATAGATTCACCCCGCCTAACAAGCATCTACAGCATGTATATGTAGACAACCTAGGGAATATTTCTGTGAGTGGAAAAGATTTGTTAACACGGCTGAAATAGGCGCTGGCCAAGCCCCGGTTCTCTGCTCTTGTTCTCATGGAGTACTTTAGCTACAATAAAAGCAAAGGTATCATTTTAACATTACGATGAGTGGAAGGTGCAACGATGGAAGCGGATAAAAAGAAGCTGGCCTTGAATATAGTAAGCTCCAAAGTCAATCACAAAGGGTTCGGTGCTGGAGCAATCGATCTTAGCAATGTATCAGGAGTAATTATCGATGGAGATGAAGCCTATCTCGATGAGGGCACACTGCATGCCAAGAGTAAAATCGAGAAAGGCATTAAATTTTCGACGAACAAAGAGGATGTGCCGAACGGACGCAAAGCGTGGATCGTATGGGTTGCCGTCGACCGCACCGAAGAGGGAGCGTATTATGCCGGCATGTCTGCTTGCGAGATGCTGATCGATACGGAGGCGCGCCGGGGATGGAAGATCCTGGCCGATCATGTTAACAAGATGGATGGCGCCATGAAGCGTAAATTTATCCTGGATGGCTTGTCCGACAACGAACGTGCAGCCTTGAAAAAACAGCTGATCAGCCATAACGAAGAATGGTGGAACCGCTCGGATCAAGTGCTGAAAGATGCCCTTTCGTAATTGTAGCAAGGCATAATTGGAAGTTATGAACATTATGTGTCATCCATTGTTACGTTCATGTGAACCGAGTATACTAGACCCTAGTGTATGTTACCTCATATACTAGGACAGCAAAAAGGCAGACTAAGACGCGCTTAGTTCTGCCTTTTTGTGTTCTCGGAAAGCCGCGTGGAGGCTGGAAATCAGTCGTTCCACCAGCGTTTGAGGTCGTTCCACCAAGAGCCGTTTTGGCCTTTTGGCGCGTCTTTTTTATCATCACCCGAGGCGGGTTTGGCGGGCTTGCCTGTACAATAAGTCGTTGGCTCCGTCCCGGCGAGAAAAGCCTCAAGATGAGCGTTCGGGCAATCCTCGTTGGACAGCTTTCCGCTCACAGGATCAATATAGACATTGGCTACGCCTTCTGGAATTTGGAAAAGTTTAGGTGGAATGGCCTCCAGCGTTTGTTCCGTGAATTCTGCAAAAATCGGCGATGCCAGATGAGACTCGACGGTAGAGATGTCCCGGTCCTTATCATAGCCGACCCATACCGCAGTAGCGAGCTCCGGTGTGAAGCCGACCAGCCAAGCATCCGTATCGGTCGTTCCGGTTTTACCGGCAATCGGCCGTTTGATCGTACTGGCAACACGGTTACCCGTACCGCCTTCCTCGAACACACTCTCCAAGAGATTCGTCATCACATAAGCAACCGCAGGATCAATCACCTGCTCTTCTTTCGGAGCTGCTTGATATAAAATCTGACCATTCGCATCCTCAATCCGCACAATCGCTGTCGCTTCCTTATGCAGACCCTGATTCGCAATGGTTCCGAAAGCGGACGCCATTTCTAGCGGGCTAACAGGGAAGGAACCGAGCGCCAGTGAAGGCAGAGGCTTCATCGGTGAGTCAATGCCCAGCTTGTGGGCCAGATCAATTACCTTCGCAGGGCCAACGTCCAGAATCGTATGAACCGCATAGATGTTATCGGATTTGGAGATCGCCTGCCGCATATCGATATTCGCGTTTACATATTGATCGTTGAAGTTTCTCGGCGTATAACGTTGCCGCCCTTCATCATAGGTGAACACCGTCGGTTCACTTTTCACCTGTGTGACGGGGGTATACCCATTTTGCAGAGCTACCATATACACAATTGGTTTAAAAGAGGACCCCGGCTGCCTTGTATTCGACAAAGCCCGATTGAACTGATTTTCTGAATAGTCGCGTCCGCCGACCATGGCTTTGATTTCTCCGGTACGCGGATCAATGGCGACGAGAGCCGCCTGCAGCTCTGTTTTGCCAGTCAACTGCTGGTTGACGACATTTTCAGCAATTTCCTGCGCTTTCTTGTCGAGCGTCGTGTAAATGCGAATGCCGCCTTCGTCGAATTGCTCCTCAGGGATCCCGAGCTTTTCGGTGGCCAGTGTCCGTACATAATCTCTGAAATATGGGGCGGCTGCCGGCTTTTTCTTCGTCAGCGGTTGGATGGTCAGCTTCTCTTTGCCGGCAGCGTCTGCGGCATCTTGCGTGATGAATCCGCTGCGGACCATCGTTTGGAGCACGATTTTTTGCCGGTCCAGCGCATTTTTCATATCATAATAAGGGGAGTAGTAACGTGGCCCCTTCGGGACACCGGCTATCAAAGCGCTCTCGGCTAACGTCAATTCACTGGCGTGTTTGCCGAAGAATAGCTCCGAAGCTGTTTCTATGCCATAGGTCGAATGACCGTAGTAAATTTGATTTAAATAATCCGCAAGAATTTCATCCTTGCTTAGCTGCATCTCCAATTGAACGGCATACATCGTTTCTTTGATTTTACGCGCCCAGGTACGGTCATGCGTCAAATACAAGTTTCGCGCCAGCTGCTGCGTGATGGTACCTGCGCCCTGCACTTTCGCCATCGCTTTCACATTGACAATCGCTGCACGGGCAACAGCTTTCACATCGACACCGAAATGATCATAGAAATGTTGATCCTCCACGGCAAGCGTAGCTTTGATAAGGTATGGGGAGATTTCATTTAATGGAACGACCTGCCGATTTTGCCCGGAATAGAATGTGTCGATGAGTTCGCCGTGTGTATCAAACATTTGGGAAGTTTGCAGCATCTTCGTGACAGGCAGCGTCTGCGAGCGTAAATATACGAAAAAGATGGCCGCAGCAATGAGCATGAACACACAGGTAGTGAAGAAGAAGGAGAACATTTTTTTAATACGGCGCATCCATCGCATGGACGCAGGCACCTCTTGCTCCCTTTGTTTTTGCGGAGTGCCTGAAGCAGGCTGACGATTGTTTTCATTTTCGGACATCGATTCCTACCTCCTTTCTTGCTTCGCCCTAAGGACGTATTAACCAGTATGGAAAAGCATGGGTTTCCGTATTCAATAAATTGTAAATATTTTTTGTGAATTCGGGAAAAGGCCTAGGAAATTATTGCAATTTGGGGGTAATGAACTATAATACAATTTGTGCGTGTGAAGGGACGGGAAATTTTAGCCGACCTTGCATGACATTTTGGACCGGTGGAACACTGTTAGAGATAACGAATGTCAGTAATTATTCATCCAATATAGAAGCGAAAGAAGGTATGAACATGGATTTGTGGTACACAGAGAAACAGACAGACAGCTTCGGCATTACAGCGAAAGTAAAAGAGACTTACGTAAGAGAGCAAACGGATTTCCAAGACCTGTCGATGATCGAAACCGAAGAGTGGGGAACGATGCTTACCCTAGACGGCATGGTCATGACAACGGTAAGAGATGAGTTCGTATACCATGAAATGGTTGCTCACCCTGCACTTGTGACTCACCCGAACCCTGAGCAAGTTCTTGTTGTGGGCGGCGGCGACGGCGGCGTAATCCGTGAGATCATGAAGCACCCGAAAGTGAAAAAAGCCGTTCTGGTCGACATCGACGGTAAAGTAATCGAGTACTCCAAAAAGTACCTGCCGACTATTGCCGGCGAATTGGACAACCCGCGCGTTGAAGTGATCGTAAACGATGGCTACATGCACATTCATGATCACAAAAATACATACGACGTTATCATGGTCGATTCCACAGAGCCGGTTGGCCCCGCGGTTGAACTGTTCTCCAAAGGTTTCTACCAAGGCATCTATGATGCGTTAAAAGAAGACGGAATCTTCGTTGCACAAACGGACAACCCTTGGTTCAAAGCAGATCTGATCCAAACCGTTAACCGTGACGTCAAAGAAATCTTCCCGATCGTACGCGTATACAGCGCGAATATCCCAACATACCCAAGCGGTCTCTGGACCTTCACAATGGGCAGCAAAAAGCATGACCCTCTTCAAGTCGAGGAAGCTTCCATTCCGGAATTCCCGACGAAGTACTATACAGCACGCCTACACCAAGCAGCATTCGTGTTGCCTAAATTTGTTGAAGATTTGATCAAATAATTGAAAAAGCCGTCAGCCCTTGCGAGAGGGAAGGCGGCTTTTTTGTTTGTGGTGTCGCAAAGCGGGGCGGAGCTTGGTCGTGAGTGTAGGTGCGAGTGCAGGTGCAGGTGCGAGTGCAACCCCAACCCCAACCCCAACCCCAACCCCAACCCCAACCCCAACCCCAACCCCAACCCCAACCCCAACCCCAACCCCAACCCCAATAGAAAGTGCTCGCAGGGGGTAAGATAGAGGTCGAAGTAACAAAAATCCACCAATAAGTGCAAGCGAGTTAAGTAACATGAAACCCACCAGTAGAAGCCAGCTAGTCAAAGTACCATGAATCCCACCAATAGCAGCTCACCCGTCAGTCCCCTCCCCAAGTAGCCACAGTTCTGTAACGGACTCAGAAGCCGTTATTCTGCGAAATTCAGCGAAATTGAGGTGCTATCGGACTGAGGAGCCGTTATTTATTGATTTTGTCGCTGTTTTAGGCCATATCATGAGCAATAACGGCACGTGAGTCCGTTAGAAGCTAAATTTGTCTCAAAAGCAGCGAATAGAGTCCCCTCAGTCCGTTAGCCGAGAAGTAGTGCTCGCAGGGGAAAGCTGGTGATCGAAGTAACAGAATCCACCAATTGGAGTGAGTTACTTAAGTAACATGAGACCCCAGTAGAAATCAGCTAATTAAGTGTCATAAGACCGACCAGTAGAAGCAAGCTAGTTAAGAGCATGAAACCCACCAGTAGAAGCCAGCTAGTCAAAGTACCATGAATCCCACCAATAGCAGCTCACCCGCCAGCCTCCCAAGTAGCCAATGTTCTGTAACGGACCCAGGAGCCGTTATTCTGCGGAATTCAGCGAATTTGAGGTGCTATCAGACTGAGGAGCCGTTATTCAGTGATTTTGTCACTGTTTTAGGCCATATCATGAGCAATAACGGCACGTGAGTCCGTTAGAAGCTAAATTTGTCCCAAAAGCGGCGAATAGAGTCCCCTCAGTCCGTTAGCCGACAGATGGTGCTCGCAGGGGCCTGCCAAGCTGAGATCGACTCCCCCACTCGCCGCCTAAAATAATTCCCCCACCTCCACAAACACTGCCATACTGTTGTCAGCCACACTCCACTATACTGATTACATGAAGTATGAAATCACACAACCATGGAGGTAATTCCTATGTTCACTACCGTAGATAGCTTTATTAACGAATACCAACGCGAATCCGCCACAACACAGCAACTGCTCGACGCTTTAACGGACGCTTCCCTACAACAACCTCAAGCCGAAGGCTATAGGTCGCTAGGTTTCATCGCGTGGCACTTGGTGCACAATGACCGCGGTATGCTGCTCGTAGCAGGGCTCAAATTCGATGCGCCTTCTGCCGCCATCAGCCCGCCATCAGAGGCTGCAACCGTAGCGGATGCTTACCGCTCAACAACAGCCGGGATCCTGGAAGCTGCCCGCACACAGCTAACAGACGCAAAAATGCTTGAAGTCGTGAACATGTTCGGCCAGCAGTGGACGATCGGCGAAACGCTGTTCGCATTCCTTAAGCATGAAATCCACCACCGTGGACAGCTCACGATTTTGATGCGCCAAGCAGGCGTGCCTGTCATCGGAGCCTATGGTCCTGCCAAAGAGCAGTGGGCAAACATTGGGATGCCAATTCCAGCCATTTAACAACGACAAAGCACGCCAAGGAAAGCCTCAGATTTCACGCATTCGTGAGATTTGGGGCTTTTTGGCATGAAGAAAGGACCGACTTCGACATCATTCCTGAACGCTGATCGCAGTGATACATTGAATTCGTCGAACCTTTCATATAAACTAATACCTAACTTGCCTTATCTTGACATAAGGTGCAAAGAGGACCTGCAGAATAGGAGAATGACGAATCATGACGGATAAAGCGCGTGTGCGCATTCGCATTGAGAGCCGGAGCGGGAGCGAGACAACTGTGCAGAAGGCGCGGGGAGACCTGTACCGCAAAGGCAATCACACCTACATCCGCTATGAAGAAGAGCGCAGCGAACTTGGACGAACAGTGACGCTTATTAAGCTGGAAGAGAATCAGATCCGCATCGTCCGCCAAGGAGATGTGCAAGCGGAGCAAACGTTTGCGCCTGGCGAGAAACGATTCGGATTTTATCATACGCCGCAAGGTCGCCTGGAACTCGAAATCGAGACGCACGAGCTGACAAGCGAAGCGGAACAGGGCATCGGAATCACGCGATGGAAATACGATTTATATGCATCCGGCACGCATGCGGGGACATACAGGATTAAGTTGTTAATTCAGGAGGAGTAAGAAGAATGGACGTATTAAACGAAGTCAAAGTCATCGTGAAGCAAGCGATAGCAGATGCAGTTGCTGCTGCTGGCATTGTGGATGCCGCGCAGTTACCGGAAATCATTCTGGAAGTACCGAAGGAAAAAACACACGGGGATTTCGCAACGAACATTGCGATGCAATTGACCCGTATTGCCAAGCAGAATCCAAGACAAATCGCCGAGCAGATCATTGCGAACCTGCAGAAAGACAAAGCGAATATCGCGGAAGCAGAGATTGCCGGACCGGGCTTTATTAATTTTAAAATGAACAAGGTTTACCTTTATCCTGTTATCGCGGACGTACTCGCACAGGGTGAGCGTTACGGGGCAAGGAACGTGGGCCAAGGGCTGAAAGTGCAAGTGGAGTTTGTCAGCGCCAACCCGACAGGTTCCTTGCATCTCGGACATGCCCGCGGAGCAGCTGTGGGAGATGTGCTGTGTAACGTGCTGGACCTTGCGGGGTACGACGTATCCCGGGAGTACTATATTAACGATGCGGGGAACCAAGTCGTGAATCTGGCCAAATCCATTGAAGCTCGCTATTTGCAAGCGCTTGGACAAGATGCCGAAATGCCGGAAGACGGCTACTTCGGGGAAGATATCAAAGGCTTTGCGGCTGATCTTGCCGCAGAAGAAGGAGATCGTCTGCTGAGCTTGCCGGACGATGAGCGCCGTGCTTTTTTCCGTACGTATGGCTTGAAAAAAGAACTCGACAAAATCAAACGCGACTTAGGCCGCTTTGGTGTACGTTTCGACAACTGGTTCTCCGAGACGTCGATTTATGAAGATAACCTGATTCCACCCGTTCTACAAGAACTGCGTGACAATGGACATATCTATGAAGAAGAAGGCGCTACTTGGTTGAATACGACACCGCTGGGTGACGACAAGAACCGCGTTTTGATCAAAAATGACGGCTCCTTCACGTACCTGACGCCGGACATCGCGTACCACCGCAATAAGTTCGGGCGCGGCTTTGAGCGCTTGATTAACATTTGGGGCGCCGACCACCACGGCTACATCCCGCGGATGAAAGCGGCCATGACGGCGCTGGGCTTCGAAGCGGATCGACTCGTCGTGTTGATCGCGCAAATGGTGAGCCTTTTCCAAAACGGGGAAAAGGTCAAAATGTCCAAACGTACCGGCAAAGCGGTCACGATGGAGGATCTCATGGACGAGGTCGGCGTCGACCCGATCCGTTATTTCTTCGCAATGCGCAGCATGGACTCGCATCTGGATTTTGACATGGACTTAGCGGTTTCTCAGTCCAATGAGAACCCGGTTTACTATGTGCAGTACGCACATGCACGGATTTGCTCCATCTTCCGCCAGGCGGAGGAGCAAGGCATCGCGGTGCTCCCGCTGGAGCAGGTTGACCTTGCCCAGCTTTCCTCGGAAGCGGAGTTCGACTTGCTGCGCAAGATCGGCGAGCTTCCGGAAGAGATCGCGATTGCGGCGGAGCAGTACGCGCCGCATCGGATGATCCGCTATGTCTACGAACTGGCCAGCCAGTTCCATAGCTATTACAGAGGCCACTACGTCATCACGGATGACGCGGCCTTGACGCAAGCGCGCCTTGCCTTGCTAGGCGCACTGCGCACGACCCTCGCCAACACGCTTCGCGTAGTCGGCGTATCCGCACCGGAGCGGATGTAAGTCTCCGCTCCCACCAAAAAGGAGTTAAGCAGCCATGAGCCGCTTAACTCCTTTTTCATTGCGAGTCTCTGATCTGCCTCGCAGCCCGCAAAGCCCGTCTGGCATTCAGGTGTCCTGGCTGCCAGCGTGTGCTTTCGCGCTTGTTGATGCCGAGCGCGCACCGGCGCAGCGCGGTTTTGATCTGCTGCGGCGACAAAGGCTTGATGGCCAGCATCAGCGCGATAACGCCGCTGACGTGAGCCGTGGCCATGGATGTGCCGCTAAGCTCGTTGTATTTGCCGTGAAGCCAGGACGAGTAAACTCGTTCACCTGGTGCATAGATGTCAATTTGTTTGCCGCGATTGCTGAAGGGAGCTATTCGGCCTAGCCGTGTTGTGGCTCCAACGGAAACGACCTGGGAGAAGCGAGCAGGATAATCAATCGTTTTCCGTTTGCCGTCATTACCGGATGAAGCGACAATGACTTTTCCTCTGTAATACGCGTTCAAAACAGCCTGCTCCAGCGCACGGTTGTATGACTTCATGCCGAAGCTCATGTTGATAATATCGAGATCATTGTTTACGCACCAGTCGATTCCGGCAATAATGTCTGAGACATAAGCGCTTCCGCTGTGGTCAAATGCCTTGACAGGGTGAATAATCGATCTGGGTGCGACACCGACGATTCCCGAATTGCGGCCAGTCGCGGCAATGGTGCCTGCAATGTGCGTGCCGTGGCCATTATCATCATAGGGGAGCATGCTGCGATTTAATAAATTGATTCCCCGTGAGATTGAATTTCGTAAGTCCGGGTGATTATAGTCGATGCCTGTGTCGATGACGCCTACATGGATGTTTTGGCCTAGCGACTTGCTCCAAACTTCAGGTGCGCCAATTTGATCAACGCCCCAGGGGATGGTGTGGGAGCCGGAGCCAGATAGCGTGTTTGCACGTTTGATGAGGGTTCTGCTTCCGACCGATTGGTGAACGGTAATTTTGGTATCTTCTTCGATGACCGGATTGCCTGTGAACTGCTTGAGTTTCGAGTCGGAACGGAGCGTGCAGGAGAAGGCATGGATGATGTCGATCGTGCGAACCTTGGACAGGTTGGCCAGGCGGGATCTCATTCGCTTCAGCTCGGATTTGCATGCGTAGTAGTCCTTGGCTGATGAGAAACGGATCAAATGCTTCTTCCCGGATTGCTTGGTGAGTCCGATTTCCTCATGAAGCGAATGAAGAAAGGTGGCTATATCCATACGTGCCATCCCCCCATGACAGCTAATAATCGAGTCTCCCCTATCCTATGTACAGGTCACCCCTTCTGACCGTGTGATAGCCTTTATAGAAATAAATGGGTGCGAAGCCGTGTCAGATGTGCTGGTTTTACATAGGATAAATAGAGAGGCGCGAGCAGGAGTGTCTCTTCCTCAGGTACTGGAAACGGCTGTGACTCGCTCATACCGCTTCCTTAGGATACAGTCGCAAGCGGAGGGGGACCTTCGCTTGTATTCATTTTCGGTGGGCCTGTCCGAAAGGTTTTTTGCGGGTAGTTGCAATTTTAGAAAAAATAGGTTTTACTTAATGAAGATATTGGATAAGGTAGATAGAAGAAGTGAAGAAGACGGTCGAAAGGGATGTGCCTTAGATGAGTAGCGAATACACACTCAAAATCACCACAGAACAAGCACGCGAAATGCCAATGGTGGATTTGGCGTTTGAATTATTGAAATCGGCGAATACGCCGTTTTATTACCGTGACTTGATGGCAGAAATTGCAAAAATTAAAGGGTTATCCGAGCAGCACGTTATGCAAGTGATTGCCCAACTATATACGGAAATCAACATCGATGGACGTTTTGCTTGCGTAGGTACGAATCTATGGGGCTTGAAGCGTTGGTACCCTGTCGAGAAATCAGATGATGCGGTTGGTAACGCGAAGCGTCCAAGAATCATCAATGATGAAGACGACGATCTGGATGAAGACATCTACGCGGAGGAAGAAGATACATACGCAGAGGAAGACGAGTACGATGCGTTTGGTACGGAATCCGAAGAGGAAGAAGCGGAAGAAGATACAGAATTCTTTGAGGATGAAGAGATCGAAGAGGATCTTGGCGAAGAAGGTATCGAGGAGTCCGACGAAGAGGATGAAGACGATCTGGACGAAGATTCCGATTTGGATGAGGACGATTCCGATCTGGATGACGAGGATGAAGACGACAAATAACTTGTCTTGACAGCCGCTGCCCGTTCAGAGTAAACTATTGCATGGGCTTTAAAAGAATCTTAACAAATCGCGCAAGCGTTCAAAAAGTGCCCCGTCTACTCACGGGTGTCACTTTTTTTTGTTTTCAGGCTGTTTTTTTCACCAGATTTTCATGAAAACCCTCATTTAGTAGACACTAAATCTGAGGCAGTGGCACCACGACAACGATAGCGAATGCTTACGGTGTAAGCTTTTTGCATAGAAAGACACAGGCCGGTGATCTGGCACTACTAAACGTATGCGTACGTTGCAATTTTTCAACTAAAAAACTATTAGGAGGCGTACATAGTGACAAAATACATTTTCGTTACGGGGGGCGTAGTTTCATCCCTTGGCAAAGGAATTACTGCAGCTTCCTTAGGAAGATTGCTGAAGAACAGAGGTCTGAAAGTTACGATTCAAAAGTTTGATCCGTACATCAACGTGGATCCAGGGACAATGAGTCCTTATCAGCATGGTGAAGTTTTCGTAACCGATGACGGAGCTGAAACGGATTTGGATTTAGGCCATTATGAGCGTTTCATCGATATCAACCTGTCCAAAAGCTCGAACGTAACTTCAGGCAAGGTGTACTCCTCCGTTATTACCAAAGAGCGTAGAGGGGAATATCTCGGGGGTACGGTACAAGTTATTCCTCACATTACGAATGAAATCAAAGATCGTGTATTGCGAGCGGGCCGTGAGGCACAATCCGACGTTGTTATTACTGAAATCGGCGGAACCGTTGGTGATATCGAGAGCCTTCCTTTCTTGGAAGCTATCCGTCAAATGAAAAATGATATCGGCCGCGAGAATGTGATGTATATTCACGTTACGCTGATTCCTTATATCAAAGCTGCAGGTGAAGTGAAAACAAAACCGACACAGCACAGTGTGAAAGAACTGCGCGGCTTAGGCATTCAGCCTCACGTTATTGTTTGCCGTACCGAACATTCTTTGACAGAAGATATGAAGCGTAAGCTTGCTCTATTCTGTGACATTGATCCAGCGGCTGTAATCGAGTGTAAAGATGCAGAAACACTTTACGAAGTGCCAATGATGCTTCGCGAACAAGGACTTGACGATTATGTCGTTAACCACTTGAAGCTCAAAACGAATGAACCGGATATGACCGAGTGGGAAAGTCTTGTTCGTAAAGTGAAATCCTTGACGAAGAAGACAGAAATCGCCATTGTCGGGAAATATGTTGCTTTGCATGATGCTTATTTGAGCATTGTTGAAGCACTTGGACATGCCGGCATTGATAACGACTCCGAGATCAACATTCGTTGGGTAAATGCAGAAGAAATTTATGACCACAACGTGGATGATCTGCTTTCCGGCGTACAAGGTATCTTGGTGCCAGGCGGTTTCGGTGATCGTGGTATTGAAGGTAAAGTATCTGCTATTCGTTATGCTCGCGAGAAGAAAATACCTTTCTTCGGCATTTGCTTGGGTATGCAGGTGGCTGTTATTGAGTATGCGCGTTCTGTTTCAGGTTTGGATGGAGCGAACTCCTCCGAAATTAATCCGACTACGGCTTATCCGGTTATCGATCTTCTGCCAGAACAGAAGGATATTGAGAATTTGGGCGGTACTATGCGTCTTGGTCTCTATCCGTGCAAAATTGTTCCAGGTTCATTGGCGGAGAAATGCTACAATGATGAACTTGTTTACGAGAGACACCGTCACCGGTATGAGTTCAACAATGAATACCGCGAGTTGATCGAATCCGCTGGTTTGCGCATTTCCGGTACGTCCCCGGACGGCCGTTTGGTCGAAATGGTGGAGCTTCCAGGCCACCCTTGGTTCTTGGCGGTACAGTTCCATCCGGAATTCACATCCCGTCCGAACCGTCCGCAGCCGCTATTCCGTGAATTCGTGAAGGCTGCTCAAGGAATTGCGCGTAGCTAACTCGCTATGTGAACCACCTCCTGTAAAACAACTTATTTGTAAAAGTTTTCAATTTGGTTCTCTCTCATGAAGGAAAACGGAAATGAATAGCGAATACGTTATGTATCTGTGAAGTGCAGGGGATTTGTTATTCGTTTTCGGGAGGGAACTAGGCGGATGAAGAAAAAGGTACTGATTGTCGATGATCAAAATGGAATTCGCGTACTGCTAATGGAGGTTTTCAGCAACGAAGGATACGATACCTATCAAGCCTCTAATGGTAAATTGGCTTTGGAAATCGTCAAAAATTCTTCGCCGGACCTACTATTACTGGATATGAAAATTCCCGGTATGGATGGCCTAGATATTCTCAAGCACGTTAAAGCAATTGATGCCTCGATCAAAGTGATCATGATGACAGCTTATGGTGAGCTGGATATGATTAAAGAAGCGACGGACCTGGGTGCTATCATGCATTTTACGAAGCCGTTTGACATTGATGAGTTGCGCATGGCGGTTAATATGCAGTTAAATAATGAGTCAAGCAGTGGTTTTGCCGTGGGATCCTAGTCATAGGGTCTTTTTTTGTGGCTGAGAAGCGTGGGCTTGGTTATCATTTGAAAGTATATGTGCTATAATAACTCAGGTATGACAAGAGCGGTCAACGCAAAACTACAAAAAGGTTCTAGGAGGAAGAGAAACATGGCATTGGTTTCAATGAATGAGTTTTTACCTAAAGCAAAAGCGAACAAATTCGCGGTGGGTCAATTTAACATGAACAACCTTGAGTTCGCTCAAGCGATTGTGGATGCTGCAATCGAGCTGAAATCCCCTTTCATTTACGGTGTTAGCGAAGGCGCACTGAAATATATGGGTATCGAATTTACAGTAGCAATTGCTGAAGCTGCAGCCAAAAAATCCGGTCTGCCGATCGCTTTGCACTTGGATCACGGCAGCTCCTTTGAAGTAGCAATGAAATGTATCCGCGCAGGATTCAGCTCCGTTATGTTTGACGGTTCACACTACTCTTTCGAAGAAAACATCCGTTTGACGAAAGAAGTTGTTAAAGCGGCTCGTGCAATGGGCGTATCCGTTGAAGGTGAGCTTGGAACAATCGGTGGTGTTGAGGATGACATCTCGGTAGACGAAGAGCACGCTAACCTTGCAAAACCTGAAGAAGCTATCCGCTTCTATGAAGAGACAGGCGTTGACTGTTTGGCAATCGCAGTAGGTACAGCACATGGTATGTACGCTGGCGAGCCTAACATCCATTTTGACATTATCGAGCAAGTTTCCAAAGCAATCCCAGTTCCAGTTGTATTACATGGTGGTTCCGGTGTTCCTGACGAAATGATTCGTAAATCGATCGCTGCAGGCGTTGGTAAAATCAATGTTAACACTGAGAACCAAGTAGCATGCACAGAAACGATCCGCGCAGTTCTGAACAAGGACGCTAAAATTTATGATCCTCGTAAATATCTAACCCCAGCTCGTAACGCAATGGTCGAAGTTGTAAAATCCAAAATTCAATTGTTCGGAAGCAGCAACCAAGCTTAATTATAATTGTATAGATGCAGTGGGAAATGCCGCAAGACGCAAACGGAGGATGCGAAATGTCCGCCGTTTGCATGCTTGCGGGCGTTTCCTTCTTCTATTTTTTGTCTTCAGTTGTTACTAGGACTGTAAGCGTTTTTGTTATTGATGTTCTTATTTCCTTTTATTTGTTCATGTTCATTTCAATAGATTGTGATACAATTTTGGTTGCAATTGGCGTTTAGGTTGTGGAGTTTGCGTTACAGGAAGGCACCTGGATTTAGGGGGAGAATCATGTTGGAGAAATTAATGGTGGTCGGGGGACGTCCACTACGAGGGACTGTTCAAATTAGCGGAGCTAAGAATAGTGCGGTTGCACTTATTCCAGCTGCGATTCTTGCTGAAACGCCGGTAACGTTGGATAATCTGCCGCATTTAAGCGATGTGGCTACATATACAGAAATTTTGACGGATTTAGGAGCTACCATCGACTGGAACGAAGATCGGATGACGATCGATCCTAGCAGAATGAAGTCTCTTCCAATGCCTAATGGAAAAGTTAAGAAGTTAAGAGCTTCCTATTATTTGATGGGAGCGCTGCTCGGAAGGTTCGGGGAAGCGAATATCGGTTTGCCGGGCGGATGCAATTTTGAACCACGTCCAATCGATTTGCATATCAAAGGCTTTGAAGCTTTAGGGGCTGAAGTAAGCAATGAGAATGGCGCATTAAGAATTCGGGCCAAAGAGCTGCGTGGAGCGAAGATTTATTTGGATATGGCGAGCGTAGGGGCTACGATCAACATTATGTTGGCGGCTTCACGTGCCAAGGGTAATACAATTATTGAAAATGCGGCGAAAGAGCCTGAAATTATAGATGTAGCTACATTGTTGAACTCGATGGGTGCAAGAATCAAGGGTGCTGGTACCGATACCATTCGGATCGAAGGGGTAACGGAGATGCATGGCTGCCGCCATTCCATCATTCCTGACCGGATTCAAGCGGGAACGTATATGATTGCAGCAGCTGCTACGCGCGGCGATGTGACTGTAGATAACGTCATTCCTAAACATATGGAAGCATTAACAGCGAAACTTCAAGAAATGGGTGTACATATCTACGAGATGGATGAATCCATTCGTGTAGTAGGTCAGCCTGAGTACTCTAGCGTCGATGTAAAAGCATTAATTTACCCAGGGTTTGCAACAGATTTGCAATCTCCAATGGCAAGCCTATTGTGCCAAGCTAGAGGAGTTAGTATACTAACGGATCATGTTTACAGCAATCGTTTCAAGCATATTCCTGAGCTCGTGCGGATGGGCGCTAAGATGAAAGTTGAAGGACGCTCCGCCATTATCGAAGGATCCGAGCTTAGCTCGGCGAAGGTTCGGGCAACGGATTTACGAGCAGGAGCATCCCTTGTGCTGGCTGGTCTTAGCGTAAGAACAGGCGGTATTACCGAGGTGTCCGGCGTTGAGTTTATTGACCGTGGGTATGAGAACTTGGTCTTCAATTTATCTTCCCTGGGTGCCGAGGTTTGGCGCGAGAGCGAAGAGTAAGGAATAAAGTTCCAGACAACAGGCAATGCTAGAATCCAATTGAAAATTTAATAGTTTGGTGGTTGAAACATGAGCATGCAGCTTGCTGAGCTTGAAGTACTCAAGCTTACTGAATTATATAAACTAGCTAAGAAACATCAGATTCCATACTACGGTACGCTGAAGAAAAAAGAACTCATCTTTGCAATTTTACGTGCACAAGCTGCTGAAAGTGGTCTAATGTTTATGCAAGGTGTCCTCGAAATTCTTCAAGAGGGCTTTGGTTTCTTGCGTCCCATTAACTATCTTCCAAGCTCAGAAGACATTTATATTTCTGCTTCCCAGATTCGCAAATTCGATTTGCGCTCCGGGGATATTGTATCAGGCAAATGCCGTCCTCCTAAAGAGAATGAGCGTTATTTCGGGCTTCTTCAGGTTGAAGCGGTTAATGGCGAGAAACCGGAAACAGCTGCCGAGCGGCTTCATTTCCCTGCCTTGACGCCACTCTATCCGGATACGCGTATTACGCTTGAAACAGAGCCTAACAAGGTTTCCATGCGTATCATGGATTTGCTTGCGCCTGTAGGTCTAGGCCAACGTGGATTGATTGTTGCACCTCCCAAAGCCGGTAAAACATTGCTGCTGAAGGAAATTGCCAACAGTATTTCTACGAACTACCCTGACATTGAGCTATTCGTACTGCTGATCGATGAGCGTCCAGAGGAAGTTACGGACATGCAGCGTTCTGTGAAAGGAGAAGTTGTTGCTTCTACTTTTGACGAGCTGCCTGAGAATCATATTAAAGTTGCTGAATTAGTCCTGGAACGCGCTATGCGTCTAGTTGAACATAAGAAAGACGTTGTTATTTTGCTGGACAGCATCACTCGTTTGGCTAGGGCTTACAACCTTGTAGTTCCGCCAACAGGCCGGACACTATCCGGTGGTATCGATCCTGGCGCATTTCATCGTCCGAAGCGTTTCTTCGGGGCTGCCCGTAACATCGAGGAAGGCGGCAGCTTAACGATTCTCGCTACAGCACTTGTGGAGACGGGTTCGCGTATGGACGACGTCATCTACGAGGAATTTAAAGGGACAGGTAATCTTGAGCTGCATCTGGATCGTAAAATGGCGGAACGCCGTATTTTCCCTGCTATCGACATTCGCAGATCCGGTACGCGCCGCGAAGAGGCGCTGCTGAGCAAAGATGAACTCGAGAAGGTATGGGCGCTCCGCAAAGGTATGAACGATTCGCACGAATACACCGAGTCCTTCATCAAAAAACTTGCCGAAACGAAAACGAATCAAGAGTTCCTGGATTCTTTGGCTTCTCCATCGACAGGCGCTTCAACGTCAACAGGGGCAAGCAAAGGAAAAGTGAAAAACTCAGCATCTTAATCAGATGCGGAAGATGCGTTAACGCATAAAGAGGAGTACCGTTATGAATTTGGTTTATTCAGACTCACAAGGAAACGTTTTTGACCATCCGGATTTTTTGGCGCTTGGTCGAAATGCTGAAATGATCACAGAAATTATGGAAGACGAGTTGATTCCGCTGCCCGAAGGGGCGACGCTTGTCAGTCTTCCTTTTACACGGCCAGTAGGCATAGATGCTGAGACTGGCGATATGAAGCTGGTGCCAGGCGATTATCATGCTGTCGGTGCGCTGCTGCCGCAAGGGTTTACCCGTTTGTTGCTGCCCGGTTACGTCAAATCCGACAAGACCAAGGCGCTGCCGCTGTTCGGTTATACGGCTGTTGTATGGAAGGATGACGCTTTCTATGTAGCTGCTCGACTAACGGATAATCCCTACTTCTGGAATCCGATTCATTGCGATGTAACGGAGCTGGAGTCCCAGGTCAAAACCTTGACGGCCAAGTATCCGGAAAACCGCTTGTACGCGCACTTATCCAACTGCGCACTCGGTTATGAGTGCCTGACCGCTTCGAATACCTTCCTGCAGCGTTGGGAAGGCGCTGTTCCGGTCTCCTATTCCTGTAACGCAGGTTGCTTCGGATGTATTTCGGAACAGCCGGATGAGAGCGGCTTTGTGGCTCCACAGACGCGTATGAATTTTAAACCTCAGATCGAAGAGATCACGCAGATCATGCTGGAGCATCTACGTACACCGGATAGCATCATTTCCTTCGGACAAGGGTGTGAAGGTGAGCCTAGTACACAAGCGGCGCTTATTATTCCGGCTATCAAGCAGGTTCGTGAGCAGACGAAGATGGGTTACATCAACATCAACACGAATGCAGGGCTGACAGACCATATTCGCGGCATCGTAGACGCCGGGCTTGACCTGATGCGTGTGAGTACGATCAGTGCTTTGGATGATCACTACAATGCCTATTACAAGCCTAGAGCTTACACGCTGAAAAATGTAGAAAAATCCCTTCGCTACGCAACGGACAAAGGTGTCATCACATCCATCAATTATCTTGTATTCCCGGGGGTAACGGATCGGGAGGAAGAGATTGAGGCTATGATCGAATTCGTGCGAAGAACGGGATTAAAATTAATTCAATTGCGCAACCTGAATATTGACCCTGAAAGTTATTTGGGGATTATCCCTAAGGCTCGGGGCGAGCTGCTTGGCATGAAGCAAATGATTGAGATTTTCGAGCAGGAATTGCCGGATGTTGTGCTTGGATCTTACTCGCATACGCCAAAGTTCTACGCCAGCGACAGAAATACGACAATGGTCCTCTAAGTTAGGGGTTTCCACTCGTTTTTCCATTGCATTCGAACTTGCGAATATGCTACAATGCAAAAGTACCTAAGGTACGTCCATTAACTCTGATTCAGCAAATGATTCAGGGCGGAAAGAGGTGAACCAACATGAAAGCAGGTATTCATCCTACTTATCATGCAACCACAGTGACTTGCGCTTGTGGTAATGTGTTCGAAACGGGTTCAATCAAGCAAAATCTTCGCGTTGAGATTTGCTCTAATTGCCATCCTTTCTACACTGGTAAACAAAAGTTTATCGATGTAGGCGGCCGTGTCGACAAGTTCAAAAAGAAATACGGAATCTAATTGGTATCAATTACTTTGCTGCCAATCAGCATAAGACGTCCTCCCTTGGTCATCCTAAGTTTAGACTTAGAGTCCAATGGGAGGTGTTTTTATGTTCAAAGGTATGCGAAGAATAACCTTAGCCATCCTGCTTACCATGAGCTTGGCCGGGTGCGGCATCAATTCGAGTAACAAAAACCCGCCGCAGACGGATACGGGCAATTATAAAGCGCAAAATTACAAGCGGGACGGGTATTTGGGCATCACCAATGTGAATCCGAACGACCCGCTGAATCCAACGTATCATCACTATGAGGATGATTCGAACTTAATGAAAAACGTGCTTGCACAGTTTCAAGGAATCGAGAAATCCAATATTGCCATCAACGGACCCAATGCTCGCGTGAAAATAAAAGCAAAACCGCACTTGACGGCGGCGCAAGTTGAAGAGCTTCGCTCTCAAGTGCAAAACGCTTTTGATACCAATATGCCGCGTTACAAAACAACAGTGAAAATGTCACGGTGATCAAGGCGAACAGGTATATTTTCCCCCTTAGTTGCTATTTACAGGTGAATCAGCTATACTATTTTTACTGTGCTAGACGGGGAGGTAGCGGTGCCCTGTAACTCGCAATCCGCTGTAGCGGGGTTGAATTCCTGTTAGCGGTACTGTGATGTGAGGTCTGGCTCTTACACGTGGTGTTGAGAGTTGGGTCCTTCGCAATGAATGCTCATGAACCCGGTCAGGTCTGGAAGGAAGCAGCCGTAAGTGAGATGTTTCATGTGCCGAGGGGCTGCCTGACTTGAGCTAACGATAAGAGTTCGCTTGTATCACTTTATCAATAACAGGTGCACGGTTTATAATGAAATTTCATATGACTTTGAACTTGGACGCCTTCTCATGAGGCGTTTTTTATTTTGTCTATCCGCATCAGATCCGGATTCCATGTTTGATCCTCTATTTCATCCCCTGTTGCGATATAGTATAATGGATTCAGCATTCCACGCAGGGATTAATGGAGAGGAACACTATGGCACATATTGCTCTATATCGAACGTGGAGGTCTCAGACGTTTCGTGAGGTTGTCGGTCAGAGACATATCACGCAGACACTGCAGAATTCTTTGCGAGAAAATCGCCTTACCCATGCTTATTTGTTCAACGGTCCGCGGGGAACAGGGAAGACAAGTACGGCCAAAATATTAGCCAAAGCAGTTAACTGCTTAAACGGTCCGGCTGAAGAGCCATGCAACGCTTGCTCTGCCTGTGAACGCATCACCGACGGCGCTGTCATGGATGTCGTTGAGATTGACGCCGCTTCTAACCGCGGTGTTGAAGAAATTCGGGATATTCGGGATAAAGTCAAGTATGCTCCTACCGAAGTCAGACAGAAGGTCTATATCATCGATGAAGTGCACATGCTGACTACAGAGGCTTTCAACGCATTGCTCAAAACACTTGAAGAGCCGCCCGCCCATGTGATGTTCATACTAGCGACGACGGAGCCGCATAAGATTCCGGCAACGATTATTTCTCGCTGTCAGCGCTTTGACTTTCGCCGTGTTTCGATGGATGATCAGGTGCAGCGGCTGAAATATATTTGTGATCAGGAGCAGATTTCCATTAACGAGGAAGCGCTCCATTATATTGCGAGATTGTCTGATGGCGGGATGCGCGATGCGCTCAGCCTTCTGGATCAAGCGACCTCTTTTGCAACAGGGGAAGTACAGCTCTCGGACATATTGTCCATCACCGGCGGGGTGGCTTCCGATCAATTCAAGAAGCTCGTGCTTTGTATCAAAGACAAGAACCTTGGCGCCGCGCTAGAGTTAATCGATACGTTCATGCAGGAAGGCAAAAGCGCTGACAAATGTATCGAGAATTTGATTAATTATTTCCGCGATTTGCTCATGGTTCGCATGGTGCCGAATTCGCCGGTCATTACAGAACGCGTGTTTGATATGCGCGAGCTCAGTGAAATTGCCAGCCATTTTACGCCAAACGAAATGATGGGCATGATAGAAATACTGAATCATTATCAGAGTGAGATGAAGTATTCCGTCCAGCCCCAAACCCTGCTCGAGATTTCAATTATGAAAATGTGCGGCGGTTATAGCGGCGAAGGACATACGGCTGTCAGCGCAGGGGTAGATCAGGGAAGCCGGATGCCGCAAGGCGATCTTTTTGCTCAAATGACCCAGAAGCTCAAACAACTTGAAGATCAGATAGCAGGACTGTTAAAATCGGGAGTATCGGGTGCGGCCGTTGAAACGAAACCAGCTCCCAAAATGCCGGTGGCCTCTGCTCCGTCCAAGAAGTCAGGGATTAAGCTCGATGGGTACCTGAAGGCCTCGGAAGGTCCGGATACCAAGGCAGCTCTAATGAAATGGAGTCAGGTACTGGGTCTGGTCAAGGAGAAGAAGATTACTGTCCATGCTTGGTTTGTGAATGGTGATCTGGTCTCGATGCTCGATGATGTGGTATTGGTTGCGTTCAAGAATGAAATGCACCGTAACACCACAGAGAAACCGGAGAACAAACTCATTATCGAGCAAGTGCTCAGCTCAGTATTCGGCAAGTCCATGCGCTTGCTTACGGTTATGCGTAAAGAGTGGGACGACGCCAAGAGTGATGCGACTAGCAGTACGCCTGAAGTTCTGGAGTTTGTGGCAGAAGAAGGAAGCCCAGGATCTCCACCCAAAGAGGAGTGGATCTCCGAAGCAATTCAACTGTTTGGCGAAGATTTAGTGACCATTAAAGAAGACTAAACTAAATACAAAGGAGCAAACAAAAATGAATAACATGAACCAAATGATGAAACAAGTGAAGAAAATGCAAGAGCAAATGATGAAGGCTCAAGAAGAACTGGGCACGAAAATCATTGAAGGCACAGCTGGCGGCGGCGTTGTTACTTGTACAGTGAATGGACACAAGAAAGTACAAAGCATCACAATTAAACCTGAAGCTGTTGATCCGGATGATGTTGAAATGCTGCAAGACCTTGTGCTTACAGCTGTCAATGATGCGATGACGAAAGCGGAAGAAATCGCGAACAAAGATATGGGCAAATTCACAGGTGGCATGAATATCCCTGGTTTGTTCTAGTCACAACCATGAGCTACGATTCTGAAAGATGAGGGAGAACTTCCTTTGTATTACCCCGAACCGATTTCTAAGTTAATCGATGCTTTCTCCCGTCTGCCGGGGGTAGGCCCCAAAACGGCGGGACGCCTTGCCTTTCATGTACTTCGTATGAAGGAAGAAGATGTGATTGATTTTGCGAAGGCGCTCGTCAACGTGAAAAGAAACCTCCACTATTGTTCCGTCTGCTGCAACATTACCGATGTAGATCCTTGCCGGATCTGTCAAGATAAGAACAGGGATGGTTCCGTCATTTGCGTCGTACAGGAGCCTAAGGATTTGGTTGCTTTGGAACGCACCAAAGAGTTCGAAGGCTACTATCATGTCCTGCATGGGGCAATTTCCCCTATGGAAGGGATCGGCCCCGATCAAATTCATATCGCCGAGTTACTCAAGCGGTTGGGGGATGAAACCGTACAGGAATTAATTTTGGCCACGAACCCGAACATTGAAGGTGAAGCTACGGCCATGTACCTGTCTCGGTTAGTGAAGCCGTTTGGCCTGAAGGTTACGCGTATCGCGCACGGACTACCTGTTGGCGGCGACTTGGAATATGCGGATGAAGTAACACTGTCCAAAGCCATGGAAGGCCGCAGGGAATTATAAATAGCGTTAATCATGCAAAAGGGAGCTGAAGAGCTCTCTTTTTTTGTTTCGTGTAAAAGCAGTGCGTTAGTTCTAATTGCTCTATTTCTCCCATAAGCATAAGGGTAGATTAACCCGCATTTGGGGTCATGGAGGTTTGCTGATGAGACCAGCACTATTAGGCATGCACGGAAGGAAGAATCCACAGACGAAAAAAGGGGCAAAAGAGGAACTTCTGCGGGACAAGCAATTGCTGCTGCAAGAGATCCGTTCGGCACATGCGAATTGGGTGGCAGCTCAGGCGCATTTTGAGTTTGCCTTGGACAAGGATCAGATTGACTATGCCATCTATGCGATGGAGGCGGCTGAGAAGAGATTCGAAATGCTCATCAAGCAGGCTAAAAGGCTGAATCTGAGCATGATTGACACTGATCGATTACTGGAGGTGTAGACGTGTATATTAAATATGCGGTATGGGGATTACTCATACTATCCTCACTATTGCTGCTAGTTACCGTATTGCGTAACAGAGGGGCTGGCAGATTATTGTCTGGTCTGACATTGAATGTTGTTGTAGCAGCCTTCCTGCTATATGCTTTAAATTTGCTGAGCGCCTATACGCAGGTGGATTTGCCGATTAATACAGCTACACTAGGGACAGTAACAGTGCTAGGTGTACCGGGTGTTATTCTGCTTGTTGGATTAAAACTGACCTTGTTATAGGTGGAAGGAAAATACAGTTGTCATATGGGTTGACTCGGAAGCAGCATCTATGTTATCTTATAAAAGTTGCCGCTGAGACATGCGGGAATAACGAGTAACTTAAGAAAAACAAGTTGCAAAACTAAAGTTAGTGTGGTATATTGAACTTCCGGCTTTCGAAAGAGAGCGGATAGGACAAGAGTCATTGATCTTTGAAAACTGAACAACGAGTGAGTAAGCACAGTCGAGTAATCGACTATAAATGAGATTGTAAAATCTCGCTAGCAAGTCAATGAGTACAATCAGCTTTTCTATTATGGAGAGTTTGATCCTGGCTCAGGACGAACGCTGGCGGCGTGCCTAATACATGCAAGTCGAGCGGAGCACTTCGGTGCTTAGCGGCGGACGGGTGAGTAACACGTAGGCAACCTGCCTATAAGACTGGGATAACTATCGGAAACGATAGCTAAGACCGGATAACTGGTTTTCTCGCATGAGAGAATCATGAAACACGGAGCAATCTGTGGCTTATAGATGGGCCTGCGGCGCATTAGCTAGTTGGTGAGGTAACGGCTCACCAAGGCGACGATGCGTAGCCGACCTGAGAGGGTGAACGGCCACACTGGGACTGAGACACGGCCCAGACTCCTACGGGAGGCAGCAGTAGGGAATCTTCCGCAATGGACGCAAGTCTGACGGAGCAACGCCGCGTGAGTGATGAAGGTTTTCGGATCGTAAAGCTCTGTTGCCCTAGACGAACAGCAAGGCGAGTAACTGCGCTTTGTGTGACGGTATAGGAGAAGAAAGCCCCGGCTAACTACGTGCCAGCAGCCGCGGTAATACGTAGGGGGCAAGCGTTGTCCGGAATTATTGGGCGTAAAGCGCGCGCAGGCGGTTAATTAAGTTGGGTGTTTAAGCCCGGGGCTCAACCCCGGTTCGCATCCAAAACTGGTTAACTTGAGTGTAGGAGAGGAAAGTGGAATTCCACGTGTAGCGGTGAAATGCGTAGAGATGTGGAGGAACACCAGTGGCGAAGGCGACTTTCTGGCCTATAACTGACGCTGAGGCGCGAAAGCGTGGGGAGCAAACAGGATTAGATACCCTGGTAGTCCACGCCGTAAACGATGCATACTAGGTGTTGGGGATTCGATTCCTCGGTGCCGAAGTTAACACAGTAAGTATGCCGCCTGGGGAGTACGCTCGCAAGAGTGAAACTCAAAGGAATTGACGGGGACCCGCACAAGCAGTGGAGTATGTGGTTTAATTCGAAGCAACGCGAAGAACCTTACCAGGTCTTGACATCCCGATGTAACACCTAGAGATAGGTGCCCTCTTCGGAGCATTGGAGACAGGTGGTGCATGGTTGTCGTCAGCTCGTGTCGTGAGATGTTGGGTTAAGTCCCGCAACGAGCGCAACCCTTGATCTTAGTTGCCAGCACTTCGGGTGGGCACTCTAAGATGACTGCCGGTGACAAACCGGAGGAAGGTGGGGATGACGTCAAATCATCATGCCCCTTATGACCTGGGCTACACACGTACTACAATGGTCGGTACAACGGGAAGCGAAGCCGCGAGGTGGAGCCAATCCTTATAAGCCGATCTCAGTTCGGATTGCAGGCTGCAACTCGCCTGCATGAAGTCGGAATTGCTAGTAATCGCGGATCAGCATGCCGCGGTGAATACGTTCCCGGGTCTTGTACACACCGCCCGTCACACCACGAGAGTTTACAACACCCGAAGTCGGTGGGGTAACCCGCAAGGGAGCCAGCCGCCGAAGGTGGGGTAGATGATTGGGGTGAAGTCGTAACAAGGTAGCCGTATCGGAAGGTGCGGCTGGATCACCTCCTTTCTATGGAGACTCGGTCTTGATAAGACCAGTCAAGTGCGAAAGCACACATCGCTTACTCACTCGTGTTCAGTTTTGAAAGAGCAAGCTCTTTCAGCAAGATGGTGGAAATCATGTTGCACTCGTTTGGTGATGATGGCGGAGGGGACCCACGCGTTCCCATCTCGAACACGACCGTTAAGCCCTCCAGCGTCGATGGTACTTGAACCGCAGGGTTCTGGGAGAGTAGAACGTTGCCAAGCGGACCCATGGCAAGCTTTCGAAGAAAGCTTCGAAAGCTTGTAGGTGGGTTTTTATTTTGGGGAGTTTCCCCGAAACACATATTGGCCCTTAGCTCAGCTGGTTAGAGCGCACCCCTGATAAGGGTGAGGTCGGTGGTTCGAGTCCACTAGGGCCAACCAATTTTATACTTTGGGGCCATAGCTCAGCTGGGAGAGCGCCTGCCTTGCAAGCAGGAGGTCAGCGGTTCGATCCCGCTTGGCTCCACCAATTATCATTTTCAGACAGAGATTTCCAAGGAATTTCGACTTGAAATGAGATCGAGAGTTGTGATAAGATAACTTTCGCCGCTGAGATAGGGCAAGGGAAATTGAATCACAATGAACACTTTGTTCCTTGAAAACTAGATAACGAAACAAAACGTAAAGTAAGAACTTAGGTAGTAATACCAAATGTATTTTTTCTAGGTTAAGCTAGAAAGAGCACACGGAGGATGCCTAGGCACTAGGAGCCGAAGAAGGACGTGGCGAACGACGAAATGCCTCGGGGAGCCGTAAGCAGGCTTTGATCCGGGGATGTCCGAATGGGGGAACCCAGCTGTGGTAATGCGCAGTTACCATGTAGTGAATACATAGCTACATTGGAGGCAGACCCAGGGAACTGAAACATCTAAGTACCTGGAGGAAAAGAAAACAAAAGTGATTCCGTCAGTAGCGGCGAGCGAAAGCGGAATAGCCCAAACCAAGGAGCTTGCTCCTTGGGGTTGTAGGACCTCGTTGTGGCAAAAGTTCGTTAGGCGAAGTGATCTGGAAAGGTCCGGCATAGAAGGTAAAAGCCCTGTAGCCCAAAATGAACGTATGCCTAGAGGTATCCTGAGTACGGCGGGTCACGTGAAAC
The DNA here is from genome assembly GCF_045866505.1 of Paenibacillus sp. P36. Taxonomy (NCBI): domain Bacteria; kingdom Bacillati; phylum Bacillota; class Bacilli; order Caryophanales; family Paenibacillaceae; genus Paenibacillus; species Paenibacillus sp. P36. The sequence goes on along the minus strand of NZ_AP038372.1, from coordinate 8,382,742 downwards.
CCCGTCGGAATCCGGCAGGACCATCTGCCAAGGCTAAATACTCCCTAGTGACCGATAGTGAAGCAGTACCGTGAGGGAAAGGTGAAAAGCACCGCGGAAGCGGAGTGAAAAAGAACCTGAAACCGTGTGCTTACAAAAAGTCAGAGCCCTCTATATGGGTGATGGCGTGCCTTTTGTAGAATGAACCGGCGAGTTACGTTCCCGTGCGAGGTTAAGTCGAAGAGACGGAGCCGCAGCGAAAGCGAGTCTGAATAGGGCGCTTGAGTACGTGGACGTAGACCCGAAACCGTGTGATCTACCCCTGTCCAGGGTGAAGGTGAGGTAACACTCACTGGAGGCCCGAACCCACGAATGTTGAAAAATTCGGGGATGAGGTGGGGGTAGCGGAGAAATTCCAATCGAACTCGGAGATAGCTGGTTCTCCCCGAAATAGCTTTAGGGCTAGCCTCGGATGTTGTGAGTTGTGGAGGTAAAGCACTGATTGGGTGCGGGGCCCGCCAAGGGTTACCAAGTCCAGTCAAACTCTGAATGCCACAAACTTAAATCCGGGAGTCAGACAGTGAGTGCTAAGATCCATTGTCAAAAGGGAAACAGCCCAGACCATCAGCTAAGGTCCCCAAGTGTGTGTTAAGTGGGAAAGGATGTGGAGTTGCACAGACAACCAGGATGTTGGCTTAGAAGCAGCCACCATTGAAAGAGTGCGTAATAGCTCACTGGTCGAGTGACTCTGCGCCGAAAATGTAACGGGGCTAAACACGCCACCGAAGCTATGGCTTGCAGCAATGCATGGGTAGGGGAGCGTTGTATGTACGTTGAATTCTGACCGTAAGGACAGGTGGAGCGCATACAAGTGAGAATGCCGGTATAAGTAACGAAAAGATCAGTGAGAATCTGATCCGCCGAAAACCTAAGGGTTCCTGAGGAAGGCTCGTCCGCTCAGGGTAAGTCGGGACCTAAGGCGAGGCCGAAAGGCGTAGTCGATGGACAACAGGTGGAAATTCCTGTACCACCGTAGCCGTTATGAGCAATGGAGTGACGCAGAAGGATAGTGACGCGAGCTGATGGATGCTCGTCCAAGCAGTGAGGCTGGTTAGTAGGCAAATCCGCTAACCGTAAGGCTGGGCTGTGATGGGGAGGGAAATTTTAAGTACCGAAGGTCATGATTTCACACTGCCAAGAAAAGCTTCTAGCCAGGCGAAGGTGCCCGTACCGCAAACCGACACAGGTGGGTGAGAAGAGAATTCTAAGGCGCGCGGAAGAACTCTCGTTAAGGAACTCGGCAAAATGACCCCGTAACTTCGGGAGAAGGGGTGCCTCGGTAGGGTGAATAGCCCGAGGGGGCCGCAGTGAAAAGGCCCAAGCGACTGTTTAGCAAAAACACAGGTCTGTGCGAAGCCGCAAGGCGAAGTATACGGGCTGACGCCTGCCCGGTGCTGGAAGGTTAAGAGGAGTGGTTAGGAGCAATCCGAAGCTATGAATTGAAGCCCCAGTAAACGGCGGCCGTAACTATAACGGTCCTAAGGTAGCGAAATTCCTTGTCAGGTAAATTCTGACCCGCACGAATGGCGTAACGACTTGGGCGCTGTCTCAACGAGAGATCCGGTGAAATTTTAATACCTGTGAAGATGCAGGTTACCCGCGACAAGACGGAAAGACCCCATGGAGCTTTACTGCAGCTTGATATTGGACTTTGGTACGATCTGTACAGGATAGGTGGGAGCCTTTGAAGCCTGAGCGCCAGCTTGGGTGGAGGCGCCGTTGGGATACCACCCTGATCGTATCGGAGTTCTAACCTGGTACCGTGATCCGGTATGGGGACAGTGTCAGGTGGGCAGTTTGACTGGGGCGGTCGCCTCCTAAAATGTAACGGAGGCGTTTAAAGGTTCCCTCAGAATGGTTGGAAATCATTCGCAGAGTGCAAAGGCATAAGGGAGCTTGACTGCGAGACCTACAAGTCGAGCAGGGACGAAAGTCGGACTTAGTGATCCGGTGGTACCGAATGGAAGGGCCATCGCTCAACGGATAAAAGCTACCCTGGGGATAACAGGCTTATCTCCCCCAAGAGTCCACATCGACGGGGAGGTTTGGCACCTCGATGTCGGCTCATCGCATCCTGGGGCTGAAGTAGGTCCCAAGGGTTGGGCTGTTCGCCCATTAAAGCGGTACGCGAGCTGGGTTCAGAACGTCGTGAGACAGTTCGGTCCCTATCTGTCGCGGGCGTAGGAAATTTGAGAGGAGCTGTCCTTAGTACGAGAGGACCGGGATGGACGTACCGCTGGTGTACCAGTTGTCTCGCCAGAGGCACCGCTGGGTAGCTATGTACGGAGGGGATAAGCGCTGAAAGCATCTAAGCGCGAAGCCCCCCTCAAGATGAGATTTCCCAGTATGTAAGACCCCTTGTAGACGACGAGGTTGATAGGTTCGAGGTGGAAGTGCAGCAATGCATGCAGCTGACGAATACTAATCGGTCGAGGGCTTAACCTAATATAGGGATCTTTTGACGAAGTCAAAAGTCTCTCTGCTTGAATCCTATAGTTGTAACTTTACGCAAGTTTCGTATCTAGTTTTCAGGGTGCAAGACGTCCTGAATTGGTTTATAGATGTTTCCTGGCAGAAGCATCACGTTTGGTGATGATGGCGGAGGGGATCCACGCGTTCCCATCTCGAACACGACCGTTAAGCCCTCCAGCGTCGATGGTACTTGAACCGCAGGGTTCTGGGAGAGTAGAACGTTGCCAAGCACAGAAGAAAAACCTTTTTGAGAGAAATCTCAGAAAGGTTTTTTTGCATCTCTTACGACAACTTTAAGGTGAGATTCCCGCAAAGCGGCACAAGAGAACTGTAGGCCGCTTATTGATCTGATTTGCACCTTTCAGAGGTTAAGTGGAACCACAGGCCCTTATTCCACCTAAAAAGGCAGGCTTTTAGCCAAACAAACAAAATAGCGGAACGTAGTTCCCACTTCCTCAAAGCAGAAGCCCATCAATCTTACTCCCCAAAAAAAGGAACAGCCCCTGACGTTAAGCAGGGGTTTTTTTGTAAATACTGAGAGTAAGCTGTGAAAATGCTCAGTTTTCTTATATACGGCCAATGTTTAACGGCAGCACTTGTCAAAAAGAAAGGAAATGATTATAATCTAGTTAAGGTCAAAGAAAGTCAAAGTCAATCAAAGTCAATTTACTTCTAGCAGTCTGGGAGGATGAATTGATGCGTAACGTATCAGAAATTATTGAGCAGTATTTAAAGCATGTCCTTCAACAAAGCTCTGAAGGAGCCATCGAGATTCAACGAAACGATCTGGCCGATCAATTCCAGTGTGTGCCTTCCCAAATCAATTACGTGATTAGCACCAGGTTTACGCTGGAAAAGGGTTACCTCGTGGAGAGTAAGCGTGGCGGTGGCGGGTACATTCGTATCCAGAAGATTGAGCTTAAGAGCCATGGATCGATATTGGATCATATTTTTCGAACGATTCATACACACATAGATCAAGTCGCTTCTGAAGGACTCATTTACCAGCTGCTGGAGGGCCACTATATTTCAACACGAGAAGCCAATTTGATTCGGGCAGCGATATCCAGAGACGTGTTGACCTTCAAGCTCCCGCTGCGCGATGAAATTCGAGCTAGAATCCTTAAAGCGATGCTGATATCCTTGCTTAGCAGATGAGGAGGCATTTGAAATGATTTGTCAGGAATGCGGGAAACGACCGGCGACTCTTCATTTTACGAAGATTGTGAATGGAGACAAGAACGAGTTCCACATTTGTGAGAATTGCGCCCGCGAGAAGGGTGAAATGATTCCTGGGACATCTGGCGGGTTTTCGATTCATAATCTTTTATCAGGATTACTTGATTTCGACCCTTCCTCTTTATCCGCCGCGAAGTCCCAAGCGATCCGTTGTGAGAATTGTGGGTTAACGTACTCGCAGTTTAGTAAATTAGGCCGTTTTGGATGCGGATCCTGTTATCAGAGCTTTTCGGAAAAGTTAGATCCTCTGTTCAAAAGAGTGCACGGGAACACCGTGCATGTGGGGAAAGTCCCCAAACGAAGCGGTGGCATTATCCAATGCAAGCGGGAGATTGATACGCTGAAGAAGGATATGATGACCTGCATTGAAGCAGAAGAATTCGAACAAGCGGCGAAGATCAGGGACCAAATTCGCGAGATAGAGAAGAAAATTGCCGGATTGTGATTTTGTAAGGAAGGTGTGAATCCAGTGACACTACAGCGGTTTACAGGAGATGCATTGAGCGAATGGATGAAGGGAGAGGGACCGGAGTCGGATATCGTCATCAGCAGTCGAATCCGTATTGCACGTAACCTCAGAGACTACCCTTACCCGATGCTAGCTACCAATCAACAATCACAAGAAGTACTTGATCAGTTGTCCGGCGTGCTGGAGAATGATGAGCTGGAGACGATCAGTAATTTTTCGCTTATTCCGCTGTCTGACCTTAACGAGCTTGAGCGAATGGTACTTGTTGAGAAGCATTTAATTAGCCCTAACTTAGCTAACGAATCCAGAAATGGTGCTGTTATTTTAAGCGAAAATGAATCCATCAGCATTATGATCAATGAAGAGGATCATCTTCGCATACAATGTTTGTGCCCAGGCTTCCAAATCAAAGAAGTTTGGGACTTGGCGAACCAGATTGATGATATTTTTGAAACCCAGCTGGATTACGGCTATGATGAAAAGAGGGGCTACCTTACAAGTTGCCCTACGAACGTCGGAACCGGCATTCGCGCTTCGGTAATGATGCATTTGCCCGCTCTGGTGCTCAGCCAACAAATCAATCGGATTTTATCCGCTGTTACACAAGTTGGATTGACGGTTAGAGGATTATATGGGGAAGGCAGCGAAGCATTAGGTAATCTGTTCCAAATTTCGAATCAGATTACACTAGGACAATCCGAAGACGAGATTATTGATAATTTACACAGTGTCGCAAGGCAAATTATTGAGCATGAGCGTGCTGCAAGGCATAAGCTGATGCAAGAGTCTAGAATGCGTATCATTGATCGCGTGAACCGCTCGCTTGGTATTTTGTCTTATGCAGGAATTATGGACTCTAAGGAGGCTGCGCAGCGCCTGTCGGACGTGCGATTAGGCATAGACTTGGGGATTATCAATAATGTTTCTTCTAATGTTTTGAATGAACTGCTGGTTATGACACAACCTGGCTTTCTACAGCAATTCGCTGGCGAGAAGCTGAACGCCGATGAGCGCGATATGCGCCGGGCCGAGCTGATTCGAGAGAAATTCGGCAGGATATAGTCAGTTAAGATTCATCCTTTAGGTTTTCCATAGATATACTACTTTTGGAGGTGTTCTCTATGATGTTTGGCAGATTTACAGAACGTGCGCAAAAGGTGCTTTCTTTGGCTCAAGAGGAAGCAGTTCGCTTAGGGCATAACAATATTGGTACTGAGCACATTTTGTTGGGTCTTATTCGTGAAGGGGAAGGTATCGCCGCGAAAGCACTCGTTGCTTTGGGCTTAGGTCTTGAAAAAATTCAAGATGAAGTCGAATCCCTAATCGGCAGAGGACAAGAGCAGCCTACCAACATTGCGTATACACCTAGAGCGAAAAAAGTCATTGAGTTGTCCATGGATGAGGCAAGAAAATTAGGTCACACGTATGTGGGGACTGAACATATTTTACTGGGGCTAATTCGTGAAGGTGAAGGCGTTGCTGCTAGAGTCCTTAACAATCTAGGTGTTTCTTTGAACAAGGCTCGTCAGCAAGTTCTTCAATTGCTAGGCAGCAGCGAGACAGTGTCTCCGAGCCACGGCAACACTCAGAATGTGAATACACCTACATTGGATGGTTTAGCGAGAGATCTGACCGCCTACGCCAAAGAAGGTCATTTGGATCCCGTTATCGGCCGCAGCAAAGAAATCGAACGCGTGATTCAAGTGTTAAGCCGCAGAACGAAAAACAATCCGGTGTTGATCGGTGAGCCAGGGGTTGGTAAAACGGCAATTGCTGAAGGCCTCGCTCAGAAAATCATTAATAATGAAATCCCGGAAACGTTGAAGGATAAAAGAGTAATGACACTCGATATGGGATCTGTGGTAGCAGGGACCAAATATCGCGGTGAATTTGAGGATCGCCTCAAAAAAATCATGGACGAAATTCGTCAAGCAGGTAACATCGTACTCTTCATCGATGAGCTTCATACTTTGATCGGCGCTGGTGGTGCGGAAGGTGCGATTGATGCCTCCAACATTTTGAAGCCGGCTCTGGCGAGAGGCGAGCTGCAGTGCATCGGTGCTACGACGTTGGATGAGTACCGTAAATACATCGAAAAGGATGCCGCGCTGGAACGCCGCTTCCAACCAATCACAGTGGATCAGCCATCCCCAGAAGAAGCTATTCAAATTCTCTACGGACTGCGTGACCGCTACGAGGCTCACCACCGTGTGAAAATTACGGATGCCGCTATTCAAGAGGCTGTTAAACTCTCTGATCGCTATATCACGGATCGTTTCTTGCCGGACAAAGCGATTGACTTGATTGATGAGGCTAGCTCCAAAGTGAGACTTCGCTCCTACACAATACCGCCTTCATTGAAACAGCTGGAGAACAAGCTGGAGGATATCCGCAAGGAGAAAGATGCCGCGGTACAAAGCCAGGAGTTCGAGAAAGCAGCAGGGCTTCGCGACACCGAACAGAAGCTTCGTGAAGAGCTGGATACAACGAAAAACGACTGGAAAGAAAAACAAGGTCGTTTGGATACAGAAGTAACGCCGGATGATATCGCTCAAATCGTAGCAAGCTGGACAGGAATTCCTGTGAGCAAGCTGGCGGAAGAAGAAACAGATCGTCTGCTCAAAATGGAAGACATTCTCCATGAGCGTGTTATCGGACAGGAAGAAGCGGTAAAAGCCGTCAGCCGCGCGATTCGCCGTGCTAGAGCAGGCCTCAAAGATCCGAAGCGTCCAATGGGCTCCTTCATCTTCTTGGGACCAACTGGTGTGGGGAAAACCGAGTTAGCTCGTGCGTTAGCTGAGTCTCTATTCGGAGACGACAACGCGGTAGTACGGATCGACATGTCGGAATACATGGAGAAACACTCGACTTCTCGTTTGGTCGGAGCGCCTCCAGGGTATGTTGGCTATGAAGAAGGCGGCCAATTGACGGAGAAAGTTCGCCGCAAACCTTACTCGGTTGTATTGCTTGATGAGATCGAGAAAGCACATCCGGAAGTTTTCAATATTCTTCTGCAAGTGCTGGAAGATGGCCGTCTGACGGATTCCAAAGGACGTACAGTCGATTTCCGCAATACACTGATCATCATGACGTCCAACGTAGGCGCGGATATGATTAAGAAAAACTCCTCACTTGGCTTTACAGCCGCTCTGGATGCTGGTAAAGACTACAGCAACATGAAAGATAAAGTGATGGGCGAGCTTAAGAAAAGTTTCCGTCCTGAGTTCCTTAACCGGATCGACGAAATCATCGTCTTCCACTCCTTGGATGAGAAACATATCGCTGAAATCGTTTCTCTGATGGCGGATGATCTTCGCAAACGCCTGAAAGAACAAGAGGTGGACTTCTTGTTGACAGATAAAGCCAAAGCCTTCCTGGCCAAAGAAGGATACGATCCGACTTACGGCGCAAGACCGCTTCGCAGAGCCATCCAGAAGCATATTGAGGACCGTCTGTCTGAGGAGCTTCTCAGAGGCAATATCGCGAAGGGCGACTCCTTAACGATTGATGAGAGTGAAGGCGAGCTGGTTGTCCGGAAGGGCGAAGGCGTAGCAGCTAAATAAAAGCAAGCAAAGAAGCATTTTGCTGCATCCGTTCCTGGGTGTGGCAAAATGCTTTTTATTTTCAGATGACCTTTCATGGACTTCGTAAAAATGGTAAACTTTATTGGTAAGGATAGCCAAATAATGAATTTAAAGATCTAAGGAGTCACTTACGTCATGAGTAAACAGAAGACGAAATTTTGCTGTCAAGAATGCGGGTATGAATCGCCAAAATGGATGGGCAAATGCCCAGGTTGTCAGTCTTGGAATACGATGGTGGAAGAAGTTGAAACGGTCGTACGTACAAAGGGGATGAATTCTTCTGCCCCTCGCACGAAAGAAAAACCCACCCCCATCATACATATAGAAAGTAGCCCAGAGCCTAGGGTTGTGACCAGCAACAAGGAATTGAATCGCGTCTTAGGCGGAGGTATTGTGCCTGGATCTTTAATTCTCGTAGGTGGGGATCCGGGAATCGGGAAATCAACGTTACTGCTCCAAACTTCTTTCGAGCTGACGCAAGCACATCAGAAGGTGCTTTATATATCGGGGGAAGAGTCCGTTAAACAGACGAAGCTTCGTGCGGATCGCTTGAATGCCTCATCTCCGCTGCTGTATGTTCTTTGTGAAACGAACCTTGAGCTTATTGAAGAAGCCATTCAAGAAATTGAACCCGATTTCCTGGTGATTGACTCTATCCAGACTGTCTTCCACCCTGCTATCACATCGGCCCCGGGCACCGTTTCGCAAGTTCGGGAATGCACGGGTCACTTTATGAGAATAGCTAAGGGGAAAGGGATTGCAACGGTCCTTGTCGGCCATGTGACGAAGGAAGGCGCCATTGCGGGACCTAGGATGCTGGAGCACATGGTTGATTGTGTTCTTTACTTCGAAGGAGAGCGGCACCATTCCTACCGCGTGCTCCGTGCAGTCAAGAATCGATTCGGGTCTACGAATGAGATCGGAATTTTTGAGATGCAGGAAGTAGGACTTGTCGAAGTGAGCAACCCCTCTGAACTGTTCTTGTCCGAGAGACCACTCGGTGTTGCCGGTTCCACCGTGGTTGCGAGTATGGAAGGAACGCGTCCGGTATTGGTAGAGATTCAGGCGTTGGTTTCTTCGACGAATTTCCCATCCCCAAGAAGGATGGCGACTGGTGTCGATCACAACCGACTTTCTTTGATCATCGCCGTTTTAGAGAAACGCATGGGCATGTTCTTGCAGAATCAGGATGCTTACCTGAACGTGGCTGGCGGCGTCAAGCTTGATGAGCCTGCTGTTGACTTAGCCATTGCGATTAGTATCGCATCCAGCTTCCGGGATCATGCAACGAGACCTTTTGATGTCGTGTTCGGTGAGATCGGGTTGACCGGTGAAGTCCGTGGTGTGTCACGGATTGATCAGCGGGTAAAGGAAGCGGAGAAATTAGGATTCCGCAGAGTCATTATGCCAGAGAAAAGTTTGAAGGGGTGGACGCATCCGCCCGGTATGGAGATTATTGGGGTGAACACGGTGTCAGAAGCATTGAAAGCGGCACTGGATTAGCTCTTGAATCATTCAACCTGCAAGCCTTCAGGAGGAAACTATGAGTAAAGAAGAGATAAAGCGAGACGTCATGAGCCAATTGCTGCAAATGGTAGCCCCTGGCACATCGTTCCGCGACGGTTTGGAGAATGTATTACGCGCCAAAACGGGCGGACTTATTGTTGTTGGATATAGCGCGGAAGTAAGGGAAATTGTCGACGGCGGCTTTTCAATCGATTGTGATTTTTCACCCAATTATTTATATGAACTTGCCAAAATGGATGGAGCGATCATCCTCAGCGAAGATATCAAACGTATTCTCTATGCAAATACGCAATTAATCCCGGATTCCTCCATTTCCTCGTCGGAGACTGGAATCCGTCATCGGACTGCTGAACGTGTTGCGAAGCAAACCAATAAGCTGGTTGTTTCGATCTCGCAACGACGCAATGTCATCACCCTTTATCAAGGAAACTTGCGCTATGCGCTCAAAGATATAGGCGTTATCTTAACGAAAGCCAATCAAGCTATCCAAACTTTGGAACGGTACAAAGTGGTTTTGGATCAGTCGCTGACGAACCTGAGTGCGTCGGAGTTTGAAGAGCTGGTTACGCTGCACGATGTCACCAATGTCATTGCCCGATTTGAAATGGTGCTGCGAATCAAAGCGGAAATCAATCGCTATATTAACGAGTTGGGGAATGAAGGCCGTTTAATTAGCATGCAATTGGAAGAACTTGTTGGCAATGCGGAACTTGAAGCGCGTTTGCTCGTAAAAGATTATGTAAGGGAATTATCCGAAGATCGAGTCAAAGAAATGCAAGCTGGCTTGAAACGATTATCTTCGGATGAGTTGTTGGAACCGCACCAAATCATTCGATTACTCGGCTATCCGCATACAAATTCTATTGTTGAAGAACCGGTTTCCCCGCGCGGATTCAGGGTTCTTGGGAAAATACCGCGGCTTCCCTCGATCATTATTGCGAATCTTGTAGAGAAGTTTGGCTACCTGCCGCACATGATGATGGCAACGATTGAAGAACTGGATGAAGTTGATGGAATCGGAGAAGTGAGGGCGCGCGCTATTAAAGAAGGCCTCAAAAGAATTCAAGAACAAGTGTTCATTGACAGACATATTTAAAGTGGATACAATCATAAAGTATCTAATGTTGAGGTTTTATAAAGTCAAGTTTAGGGCATAGTAAATCCAGAGGTGGACAAAAACATATGTTAACGAAATCAATTCCCAGTCTTTTTACAGTAGGGAACTTATTCCTAGGTGTTCTGTCGATTATTCTTGCTTTCAGTGGTGAGCATGGAGTCGCAGCTGTACTTGTCATCGTTGCCATGCTGCTTGATGGTCTTGACGGCCGTGTAGCAAGGGCATTGAATGCACAAAGTGAATTTGGTAAAGAGCTAGACTCGCTGTCCGACGTTATTTCTTTCGGTGTAGCACCAGCCTTTATCATGTATGTAGTCGCTTTTAATGATCCGAGTGTGATCAGTCCAGCATTTGCCTGGATCGTCACGGCGATCTTCCCCATTTGTGGAGCGCTTCGTTTGGCTCGTTTCAACGTTGTTGCTGGTACACCTGGTTATTTCATCGGTTTGCCGATTCCGGCTGCTGGCGGTGTGCTTTGTACATTAGCGTTGTTCGTTAATGAAATTAACGTCTACGTGCTTTTGGTAAGTACGATCATGTTGTCATACTTAATGGTAAGTACTGTGAAGTACCCGAACTTCAAGAAAGCGGGTATTCCTAAAGCGGCTATCTGGATTACACCCGTTATCGTTGCTGTAGCTGTCCTGATTGCAATCAAATGGCCTGAGTCCATTTCCAAAATGATCTTCGTACCGCTCTTGTTGTACGCGCTTTATGGCTTAAAAAAAAACGTTGATGGTTTTTTCATCCGAATCCGCAGAAAGAACAAACGCCGCGGTGTAGACGATTCAAATTCCGTTAAGTCCGATGTTTAATCGGCAAATAGCAAAAATAAAAAGCATTTATTTTCTTCTGATGATCTCAGAGAAAATAAATGCTTTTTTGTTTGTTCATCTTCATGTTCATGACATGTTGAAAAGTCCTAGTGTTGTGCATTTCTTGGATTCATTCTCAACGACTTGCTCCAGGTTAACATCAAGAATGTTGCTTAGTGCGGACATATAGAACAAGTTCCTGCCCAGTTCACTACTGACAACCTCGATGCATTGTTCACACAGGTGACCGGATACATGAGTGCCCAGCACATCCTTAGCCTCATTCAAAGTCATCTCTGGATGGTACTCTTGCTTCGCTGCGTTGACCTGAATACAGCCACATTCTGTAATGGATTTCACCACGGAACGGTTAGCAGCTGCACCGGACTGTTGAAATTTGGATAAGACATCAAGCAGACTTCGGTGACGGAGCAACAATTCGGATACTTGATCTTGAAACTGCTTTAAAGTCAAGGAGCTCATTCCATCCACCTCGGGTGTGTTGGTAACTTCCAATTTCATTATAATGGAAGGCCCTTAATATTTCAATTTTACATCTGAAGAAGTGATTAACGATGGATAAATTGGAACATAATTGTAATGTAGCTTTATTAATATGTTGATGCAGGGGGTGAATCTATGATGAGGAAATGGGTACAGTTCATTTTGGCCATCATGGGTGCTAGTTTAGGATTTGGCTGGAGTGACGCCATCCTTCGAACGACAGGTTTCATGAATGAGTCAGGAAAAGCAATAGTCATCAATAGTTTATGCGCGGTAGTTATGTTCATTCTTTCAGCATGGGTTGCAGGCAAGGGGATGAAGCTGCTTGTCAAAGGGGAAAGAAACGTTGCGGACATTCCTGTGTCCGATCTGCTTTCAGGTACATTAGGACTAGTTATTGGACTGCTTATATCGGTATTGGTGTTCCCTGTACTCGATCAGGTGAAGTGGGCAAGCCCTATTTTACCCTTCGTCGTTTCGGGGGTTCTAGCAGTTATGGGGTTTCGCATTGGTTACAGCAAGCGGGAAGAGCTGGTTCAGATTATTGCGATGAGCCGGGTAGTCGCTCCAGAGAAGCAGACACACCGTCCTTACGAGGAACATAAGATTCTCGATACAAGTGTCATTATTGACGGGCGCATTGCGGATATTTGCAAAACAGGTTTCATCGAAGGGACCCTCGTGATACCGGAGTTTGTACTTGAAGAGCTTCAGCATATTGCGGACTCATCGGACTTGCTCAAGAGGAATCGCGGGCGGCGGGGACTTGATATTTTGAACAAAATTCAAAAGGAACTCGAAGTGAAAGTGCTGATTTATGAAGGCGATTTCGAAGAGATCTCCGAAGTAGACAGCAAGTTGGTTCGTCTGGCGAAGGTGCTGCAAGGCAAAGTGATTACGAACGATTTTAACCTGAATAAAGTTTGTGAATTGCAAGGTGTTTCCGTGCTAAATATTAACGATTTGGCGAATGCCGTGAAGCCTGTTGTTCTGCCGGGTGAAGAAATTATTGTTCAAGTCATTAAAGATGGCAAAGAGCATGGACAAGGTGTCGCTTATCTGGACGATGGCACGATGATTGTCGTGGAAGGCGGTCGTGAATTCATTGGCATGACGCTCGAAGTGATGGTGACTAGTGTGCTGCAAACATCAGCGGGCAGGATGATTTTCGCGAAACCGAAATTATTGGAAAAAGCTCAATAAAACCAGTATGATAGGGAGATGTAACATAACACTTACTAGTTGATAGGAAAGCTTTCGAATAGAAAGCGCTCAGGTGGAGTTGGAGGGCTTAGGACTTATGGGGAAGCTAGGGGTTATCCTCGTGGCGGCGGGCAAGGGCTCGCGCATGGGAACGGCGGAAAGCAAACAATATTTACAACTGGGACAGAAGTCAATTCTGGTACATACGTTGCAATTATTTCAAAACATACATGAAGTGAATGAAATCATTTTAGTTGTAGGCGGAAATGACGTAGAGCGCTGTACAGGCTATGTGCAGAGCTATGCGCTTTCCAAGGTCACTCATGTGCTGGCAGGCGGGGCGGAGCGTCAGGACTCCGTCAGACGGGGCTTAGAAGCCCTGGAGCAGGATACCGCTTGGGTGCTCGTACATGACGGCGTTCGTCCTTTCGTCAAAAAAGAACATGTGTTCGATTGTCTGGCAAAGGCGAAAGAACAGGACGCAGCTGTGCTGGCGGTACCCGTGAAGGATACGATCAAAGTCGTAGATTCCGAAAAGCGAATACAATCTACACCGGATAGACGAAGCTTGTGGGCCATCCAAACCCCGCAAGCTTTTCGGCTTTCTCTTTTACAGGAGGCGCATCAGCGTGCACTTCAGGAAGGCTTTCTGGGGACAGACGATGCTATGCTGGTAGAGCGTATAGGAACAACGGTGCATGTTGTTGAAGGGGACTATTACAATATCAAGATAACGACACCGGAAGATTTGCCATGGGCAGAATGGATACTACAGAACGTAAGGGGAGAGGAACAACAATGATTCGTGTAGGACAAGGATTTGATGTTCATCAGTTGGTGGAAGGCCGTAAATGCATTATTGGAGGCGTAACGATTCCTTATGAAAAGGGGCTGCTCGGCCACTCCGATGCGGATGTGCTCTTGCACGCGGTTAGCGATGCGATTCTAGGCGCTCTGGGCTTAGGAGATATCGGGAAGCACTTCCCGGATACGGCGGCGGAATTCAAGGATGCGGACAGTCTGGTCCTTTTGAAACACGTGTGGCAGCTTGCCAAAGATAGAGGATATCGTCTGGGGAACACAGATTCCACGATTATTGCCCAGAAGCCGAAGATGGCACCGTACATCCCGCAAATGGTTGAAATTATTGCCGATGCCCTAGAAGCGAAGCCGGAGCAAGTCAATGTGAAAGCTACTACGACGGAGCAGCTAGGCTTCACGGGAAGAGGCGAAGGGATTGCAGCGCAATCGGTTGTTTGTTTAATTCGAGATGTGCTAGAATAGCAGGTATTATTGGGGAGAGAGGGTATAGTCATGAACCAACCTTTACGTGTGCGCTATGCACCAAGTCCAACGGGACATTTACATATAGGCGGTGCTCGTACAGCACTTTTTGATTATTTATTGGCGCGTCGCCATGGCGGAGCTTTCGTTGTGCGTTTTGAAGATACGGATCAAACCCGTCATAAAGAATCCGGCATCGAGGATCAATTGAATGGTCTAAGATGGCTTGGATTAGAGTGGGATGAAAGCGTGGATATCGGGGGTCCATACGGTCCTTATCGCCAGATGGAAAGACTTGATATTTATCAAACTCACCTTAACCAGCTTCTTCAAAGCGGCCATGCGTATCCTTGCTACTGTTCGGAAGCCGATCTAGAGCAGGAGCGGGCAGAGCAGGAAGCACGCGGCGAGATGGGCGGTTACTCCGGGAAATGCCGTCACTTGACGCCTGAGCAAATTGCCGCTTTTGAAGCGGAAGGCCGCAAGCCTTCGACTCGATTCCTTGTGCCGGCAGACCGCATTATCGGTTTCGAAGACAAGGTTCGCGAGCACGTTGAGTTTGAATCCAATGGCATCGGCGATTTTATTATCGCGCGTCCTGACGGGATTCCGACGTATAACTTTGCTGTTATCGTGGATGACCACATGATGAAAATCAATTTGGTTATTCGCGGGGAAGAGCATCTGTCCAATACGCCTAGACAAATTCTGATGTACGAAGCTCTCGGTATGCCTGTTCCGGAATTTGCGCACTTGGCGCTGATTCTTAACCAAGACCGGAAGAAAATGAGCAAACGGGATGAGTCTATTATCCAGTTCATCGAGCAGTACCGGGAGTTAGGTTATTTACCGGAAGCTGTTGTGAACTTTATCGCTCTGCTGGGATGGTCTCCTGGCGGCGAAGAAGAAATGTTTACGAAGGAAGAATTGATCGCCCAGTTTGACCTCGACCGTGTGTCGAAGAGTCCAGCTGTGTTTGATATGGATAAATTGAACTGGATGAACAACGCCTATTTGAAAAAAGCTCCGCTTTCGCGTGTTGTTGAGCTGTGTGTACCCCACCTGCAAAAGGCCGGATACATCGAGCCGCAATTGGATGAAGCGGGCCAGGCGTGGGTGACGGCTCTAGTCGGCCTCAATCAAGAGAGAATGCGCTTCGCGGCGGAAATTGTCGAACTGTCGGGCATCTTTTTCAAGGAAGAGCTTGTTATCGACGAGGAAGCGGCAGCAGTTTTGAAAGAAGAGCATGTGCCTGCTGTATTGACCAGCTTCTTGGGGCAAGTCGAGCAAGCTGAGTCATTCACGGTAGAGGCGATCCCTGCTTTGTTGAAGCAAGTTCAGAAGGATACGGGCTATAAAGGGAAGCAATTGTTTATGTCGATCCGTTCTGCGCTGACAGGACAAGTGCATGGACCTGACCTCAATGTGTCGCTTTATCTGCTTGGAAAAGAAAAAGTCGCTTCGCGTCTACGGAACTTGTTGTAATACAGGGTTCTTTTCGCTATACTTAGTTCAATAAGGAATGCAATGATCAGGAGAGTACGATTATTTAGGGATTTATCAGAGAGGATAATCGAAGCCATCAGGCTTTGGCTGTGAGTTATCCATTCCCTCTAACCGGAAATGCACCTGGGAGCTGCCGCGCCGAATACTCGGATTCAGAGTAGGGTAGGCGCAGCCGAAATGCCCACGTTACGGGTTTTTGAGTTGGGAGACTTCCGAGTCACCAAGCAGAGTGGAACCGCGATTAATCACGCCTCTGCAGCCATATGGCTGCGGGGGCTTTTTATTATACGCAGGAGTATGATTTCCTACAAAAGAAGGTGAGAGCATGTGGCGAACGATCAAATCTGATATTTCCGCCGTATTCGATAACGACCCGGCTGCACGCAGCTGGTTTGAGGTTGTGTTTACTTACTCTGGCCTTCACGCCATATGGGCACATCGAGTCGGTCATTGGTTTTATAAAAGGAAGATGTTCACGATTGCCCGTGTTGTTTCCCAGTGGAGCCGTTTCATGACAGGCATCGAGATTCATCCAGGTGCTACGATTGGGCAAAGATTGTTTATTGACCATGGGATGGGTGTCGTCATTGGGGAAACCTGTGAGATTGGCGACGATGTTATCTTGTATCAAGGGGTCACACTGGGGGGAACAGGGAAAGAGAAAGGTAAGAGACATCCAACTATTGGCAATAATGTAGTTATTGGTTCGGGTGCCAAGATTTTGGGCTCCTTCCTTGTTGGCGAGAATTCACGGATTGGCTCCAATGCGGTGGTTATCCAAGAGGTTCCTTCGAACAGTACCGTTGTAACGATGCCGGCTAAGCTTGTGAAGCGGGATGGTGTGCGTGTGAACCGGTTGGATCATGGTAATTTGCCGGATCCCATTATTGATATATTTCAGGAAATGCAGCAGCAAATTAATGAATTGCGAAGACAGCTAGAACTAGAACGGGTTAAGAATGGAGGAGCGAGAGAACATGACGCTCAGAATGTATAATACGTTAACACGCAAGAAGGAAGAGTTCGTACCTTTAGAACCAGGTAAGGTAAAGATGTATGTGTGCGGCCCGACCGTATACAATTATATCCATATTGGAAATGGCAGACCGGTTATTTTCTTTGATGTCGTACGCCGCTTTTTAGAGACTCAGAACTATGAAGTCACTTATATTACAAACTTTACCGATGTGGATGATAAAATGATTCGTAAAGCCGAGGAAATGGCTGTTACCGTTCCGGAGCTGGCTGAAACTTTTATTGCCGCCTTCTTGGAGGATATCCAAACACTTGGGGTGCATGAGGCTACAATGAATCCCCGTGTCACGGACAATATTCAGGAAATTATCGAATTCATCGCTGCTTTGGTTGAAAAAGGCTACGCCTATGAAGCCCGCGGCGACGTCTATTATCGGACGACCAAATTCGCCGAATACGGCAAGCTTTCACATCAAAATCTGGAAGAACTCCAATACGGCATTCGCATTGAAGTGGATGACCGCAAAGAGAATCCGCAGGATTTTGTTCTTTGGAAAGCGGCGAAACCGGGAGAGATCTATTGGGATAGCCCTTGGGGCCAAGGCCGTCCGGGCTGGCACATTGAGTGCTCCGCTATGGTGCGCAAATATCTGGGTGAAACGATTGATATTCACGGCGGGGGTCAAGATCTGACGTTCCCGCATCATGAGTGCGAAATCGCGCAAACCGAAGCGGTGACTGGCCATCCAATGGCCAATTACTGGTTGCACAATGCTTTCCTTAACATTGATAATGAAAAAATGTCCAAATCGCTGGGGAATGGCATTCTCATCCGCGATCTTGTGAAACAAATCAAACCGGAAGTTTTCCGTTTCTTTATGTTATCCGCTCACTACCGCAATCCGTTGAACTTCAGCGATGAGAGCCTCAAGCAAGCGGCCAATGCGTTGGAGCGCATTCAAAATGCAAATGATAACCTGAAGCATCGTCTGGCCACAGCCTCAGTAACAGGCGAGATCGAAGCTGCTCATACGGAGCGTGTAGCGGCGATCGCTGCTCAGTTCGTCGAGAAGATGAACGACGACTTCAATACTCCGGATGCGATCACAGCGGTGTTCGATCTCGTTGCTGAAGCGAACCTGTACTTGCAGCAGGAGCGGGTGAATGCTGCCGCTTTGCAAATGTTCCTGGATCAGCTGCAGGTTTTTGATCAAACGTTGGGAATTTTGTCGAAACAGGCTGACGAATTGTTGGACGAAGAGATTGAGCAGCTGATTGTCGACCGGACGGAAGCGAGGAAGTCGAAGAACTGGGCGCGCGCGGACGAAATCCGCGATCTGCTCACAGAGAAAGGAATATTCCTTGAGGATACACCGCAGGGAATTCGTTGGCGCCGCAAATGAGTGAGACTTTTACTGATGCTGCGAATCTGTTCGTTTTTCCGCCGTCCAAGAGTCCTCATTTGCTGAATCCTCTTGTGCTTGCCTATATTGGCGATGCGGTCTATGAGGTCTATATTCGGCAATATGTGATTTCTGGCGGGAACCATCGGCCCAATCATTTGCACAAAGCAGCCACCGGCTATGTATCGGCTAAGGCGCAATCCAAGGTGTTGGATGCGCTGATGCCGATGCTGACGGAAGAAGAGATTGACATGGTAAAGCGCGGACGCAATGCCAAATCAGGAACGACAGCCAAGAACGCGGATGTGCTTGAATACCGGCACAGCACCGCGTTTGAGTGCTTAATTGGATATTTGTATTACAAGCAATCTTTTGAGCGGTTGAAGGAAATATTGGATTTTGTTCTGGCTCACAAGAATAAAGCTTAGTCCATTACGGATGTAAGTTATGTTAAACGAGGAATTTTTAGGAGGAAGCAAGAGATGGATGAGGAATATATTGGCGGGAAGCACTCCGTAATGGAGGCGATCCGTGCTGGTCGAACAATCAACAAAATTTGGATTGCTGAGAATGCACAGAAGCAATTCGCTGGCCCGATTGTAGCGGAGGCCAAAAATTTAGGGATTCTTGTACAATTTACAGATAAGCGTAAGCTTGATCAAATGGTAGAAGGACTTCAGCACCAAGGAGTTATAGCGCAAGTAGCAGCCTATGAATACGTAGAAGTAGAGGATATTCTTGCTAAAGCCAAAGCGCTTGGCCAGGATCCTTTTATCCTTATTCTTGATGAAATTGAAGACCCGCACAACCTGGGTTCGATCCTGCGAACAGCGGATTGCACGGGAGTTCACGGTGTCATTATTCCCAAAAGACGCTCCGTAGGGCTAACAGCAACGGTTTCCAAGACATCTGCGGGAGCGGTAGAGTATGTTCCTGTTGCTCGAGTAACGAATATCTCGCAGACCATCGAACAGCTCAAAGAGCAAGGAGTTTGGGTCGCGGGAACGGATGTGACAGCAGCGCAAGATGTATATAAAGCGAATTTCAGTATGCCCATAGCTCTTGTCATCGGCAATGAAGGTAAAGGTGTTGGAAGGCTGATTAAAGAGAGATGTGACTTCCTAGTTAAGCTGCCGATGGCGGGACACGTGAACTCTCTGAATGCCTCTGTAGCCGCGGGTGTATTGATGTATGAAGTGGTTCGCCAACGAACTAAGAGTTAAAGCAGATGGAAGAGTTTCTAATCGTAGACGGCTACAATATCATAGGGGCATGGCCTGAACTGAATAAGCTGAAGGAATCCGACTTGGAAGGGGCACGCGATAAGTTAATTCATATGCTGGCTGAATACCAATCGTACTCAGGTATGAAGGTATACCTGGTTTTTGATGCTTACATGGTACCTGGACTTGGGAAGAAGTATGTACAGAGCAAGTTGAACGTCCTCTACACCAAAGAGAAGGAAACCGCGGATGAACGGATCGAACGATTGGTTACGAATCTGATGGGAAGACGTAAGCAAATCTATGTGGCCACCTCCGATATGATTGAGCAGCATGTTATTTTCGGTAAAGGAGCTCTTCGATTGCCAGCTGGTGAACTTCTCGTCAAAATCAAACAGAATCGCAAAGAAGTTCGAGATCGCATTCAACCGGAGACGACAGCGAAACGCAATCCGTTTGAAGGCAAATTGAGCAACGAGTTAAAGGCGCAGTTCGAACGCTGGCGAAGAGGGGAGTAATCCTCCAAATGCTAGAAATGGTGGGGGTCCCCGTTGACGGTGTGAGATTTCATCATGTATACTTAACCTAAACTTTTAATGTGAATCTGGGTAGTCCTGCAGGCCGGAGGGATTGTTGGTGAGTGTCGACCTCAAAGAACTGAGAATGTATGATTATGACCTCAAGCCAGATGAAGACATTGTCGAAGCAGTCCGTGAAGGCAGTAGCGAAGCGTTGGAATATCTTATCAACAAATATAAGAATTTCGTGCGTGCCAAAGCACGTTCTTATTTTTTGATAGGTGCAGACCGAGAAGATATTGTGCAGGAAGGAATGATAGGTTTATATAAATCTATCCGCGACTTCCGAGGAGACAAGCTTGCTTCTTTTAAAGCCTTTGCTGAACTGTGCATTACCCGACAGATCATCACGGCGATTAAGACAGCAACACGTCAGAAGCACATTCCTCTTAATTCCTACGTGTCACTGGACAAGCCTATCTATGATGAAGATTCTGATCGTACGCTGCTTGACGTCATCAGCGGTTCCAGGGTCACAGATCCTGAGGAGCTTGTGATTAATCAAGAAGAATTTACGGGACTTGAAGATAAAATGGGAGAGATATTGAGTGACTTGGAGCGCAGGGTTCTTATGCTCTATCTCGATGGGAGATCCTACCAAGAAATTGCGGTAGACCTTGATCGTCATGTCAAGTCGATTGACAATGCTCTTCAACGTGTGAAACGCAAGCTTGAACGCTATTTGGAAGTTAGAGATTTGTAGAATGTGCCCGCGCTGCCTTGCTTGGTCTTGGCTGCGCGGGCCTTTTATTTGTACGAGGTTTATTATCATACCGGAGCGTCTATACTGATATTACTCTTGCAATTGTGAGACTTCTGCCTTGACACTCTGTAACTGGTTGTGATAAAGTATTTCAGGTAGCCCTAAAAGTCGCTTTCTTTTTGACGCGCTTCGAAGGGCTTTAATTAGAACGTGTCTGTAGGAGGTGTACATCATGCGGGTCATCATCACATTAGCGTGCACAAATTGCAAACAAAGAAACTATGCATCCACTAAAAATAAGCGCAACAATCCCGACCGTATTGAGTTGAAGAAATATTGCAAATTTTGCAATGAACATACTGCTCATCGCGAGACTAGGTAGTTCTTTGGAGGTGTAGTTTGTGGGGTTCTTGGCTAGAATGAGACAAAGCTTCGGATCCACTTTTTCCTTCTTCACCGACAGTTGGACAGAACTCAAAAAGGTCAAGTGGCCAAGTCGCAAAGAGATGATTACCTATACGCTTGTTGTGTTGGGTACTGTAGCTTTTGTTGCTATTTATTTTTTTGTGCTGGATCTTGGAATTTCTGAGTTGCTGCGCCTTGTTTTTAAATAAACAGGACTATAGGTGAATTTATTCATGGAAAAAAGATGGTACGTCGTACATACCTATTCAGGGTATGAGAACAAAGTGAAAGCCAACCTGGAGAAACGTGTTGAATCCATGGAAATGACGGACAAGATCTTCCGTGTGCTTGTGCCTATGGAAGAGGAACTGGTGAATAAAGACGGCAAGAAAAAAGTCGTCATGCGTAAAGTTTATCCAGGGTATGTTCTCGTAGAAATGATTCAGACGGACGATTCTTGGTACGTAGTTCGTAATACGCCAGGAGTTACCGGATTCGTAGGCTCTACGGGATCCGGCTCTAAACCGACTGCATTATTACCTGAGGAAGTTGAATCTATTTTGAAGCATATGGGAATGGAAGAGCCGAAGGCGAAGATCGACTTCGAACTCAAAGAGACCGTACGCGTCAAGGTGGGACCTTTCGCAAACTTTGTCGGATCTGTTGAGGAAATTGTGGCTGACAAGGGTAAACTTAAGGTGCATGTCAACATGTTTGGTAGGGAAACCCCGCTTGAGCTCGATTTCGACCAAGTGGAAAAGCTATAACACAAGACAACCAAGGGTTTCTACCAGGTCTATTCCTCGGGATAGACCTTCGTTAGTGGGATCTATATTATAAACAGGAGGTGTCTATCATGGCAAAAAAGGTTATTAAAATCGTGAAGCTTCAAGTTCAAGCTGCGAAAGCAAATCCAGCACCACCGATCGGTCCAGCATTGGGTCAAGCAGGTGTGAACATCATGGCTTTCTGTAAAGAGTTTAACGCTCGTACTGCTGATCAAGTAGGCCTTATCATTCCGGTTGAAATCACAGTATTCGAGGATCGTTCCTTTACATTCATCACTAAAACGCCTCCGGCTGCAGTTCTTCTTCGCGTCGTTGCTGGTATCGAAAAAGGATCCGGTGAACCAAACAAAAAGAAAGTTGCAACTGTGAAACGTGCAAAAGTTCGTGAAATCGCAGAACAAAAAATGCCTGACCTGAATGCTGCATCCGTTGAGGCTGCAATGCGTATGGTTGAAGGTACAGCTCGCAGCATGGGAATCACTATCGAAGATTAATTCCGCAAGGAATGCGGCTGTGTAAACCGCGGTTTACGTAGAAGTTTTCTTGGAAAACTTCGAGGTCGCTCGGTGGGAGGATTATCCGCTAATACCACTAAGGAGGATATACATTATGCCTAAACACGGTAAGAAATACCGCGAAGTATCTCAGCTTGTTAATGCTGAAACTTTGTACGATCCGTCAGAAGCAATCGAGCTTGTTAAGAAAACAGCTCCTGCTAAATTTGATGAAACTGTAGATGTTGCAGTTCGTCTGGGTGTAGACCCAAGAAAACAAGATCAGGCTGTTCGTGGTGTTGTAGTACTTCCACACGGTACTGGTAAAACGAAACGTGTACTTGTATTTGCTAAAGGCGAGAAAGCGAAAGAAGCTGAAGCAGCTGGTGCAGATTTTGTTGGTGATGCTGACATGATCAACAAAATTCAACAAGGTTGGTTCGAGTTCGACGTTTGCGTAGCTACTCCAGACATGATGAGCGAAGTTGGTAAACTGGGTCGTATCCTCGGGGGTAAAGGTTTAATGCCAAACCCTAAAGCAGGAACAGTTACTTTCGACGTTACGAAAGCTGTTCAGGAGATCAAAGCTGGTAAAATCGAGTACCGTCTTGACAAAGCAGGACAAATCCATGCTCCACTTGGTAAAGTATCTTTCGATGCAGACAAGTTGAACGAAAACTTCAAAGCATTGGTTGATGCGCTTGTAAGAGCGAAACCAGCAGCTGCTAAAGGTGTTTACCTGAAAAACATTGCTGTATCCTCCACAATGGGACCAAGTGTTCGAGTAAACGTAAGCTCCTTCAGATAAGTAATAGCTTCCAGTTGACTTCGGTTGCTGGGCGTGATACTCTATCAAAGGTCATAAAAATGAATATGCAAACCGTAGACAGTAGGTGCCATGTGCTTAATTTCCTACCGAGGTGTTATGATATATATAGCGATTTCTTTGTACATCAGGGAAAAAGTGAACACATCATGCCTTCGTAGCGTCTACGAAGGCATTTCTTATTGTTATAAGGAATGCTGATGCTCCTACTGTTTGTGATATTGAAACATAAATGCATAAGAAGTGAGGTGTACTATGGCAAACGCGAAAATTCTTGCAGCAAAAGAACAGGCAGTAGCTGAAGTAACTGAAAAGTTCAAAGCTAGTGCTTCTACAATCATCGCTGACTACCGCGGTTTGAACGTAGCTCAAGTAACACAACTACGTAAAACTTTGCGCGAAGCTGGTATTGAATTCGTAGTTCTCAAGAACTCGTTGGCTAGACGCGCATCGGCAAATGCTGAACTAGGATTGGATGAGTACCTAACAGGTCCAACCGCTATTGCTTTCAGCAAAGACGATCTAGTTGCTCCGGCGAAAATTTTGACTGAATTTGCGAAAAAGAATGATCAATTGAGCGTAAAAGGTGGCGTGGTCGAAGGCCGCGTAGTTGGATACGATCAAATTAAAGCACTTGCTGAACTTCCATCCAGAGATGGTTTGCTCTCCATGTTGCTTAGCGTTCTTCAAGCTCCAGTTCGTAACTTTGCACTTGCTGTTAAAGCAGTTGCTGAGAAAAAAGAAGCTGAAGGTCAAGCTTAATTTCAGTGTACGAATCGATTTAAAACAACAAACTAATTTATTAATGATAATGGAGGTTTAACCATGAGCACAAATGCAACGATCCTAGAAGCAATCAAAGGCATGACAATCTTGGAATTGAACGACCTGGTTAAAGCAATTGAAGAAGAGTTTGGCGTAACAGCAGCAGCTCCAGTAGCAGCTGGCGGTGGCGCAGCAGTAGCAGTTGAAGAAGCTCAAACTGAGTTTGATGTTATCTTGACTAGCGCTGGTGCTTCCAAAATCAACGTAATTAAAGTAGTTCGCGAAATCACAGGTCTTGGCCTGAAAGAAGCGAAAGACCTAGTTGACGGCGCTCCAAAACCAGTAAAAGAAAAAGTTAGCTCCGAAGAAGCAGAAGCTGTTAAAGCTAAGCTTACAGAAGCTGGCGCATCTGTAGAAGTTAAGTAATTTCTTTTCAGGAAACCTCTTGAAGCTTGCCTTCAAGAGGTTTTTTTACCTAAGCTTTTACCCTTAGGAAAGCCTTAGGAACGCTCACAGTTATATGATTTTCCTATTGGTAAAAATGAGGAGGGAATCTTAACGTGTCAGAGCATTATTATACGCAGCGTCCTACAGTTAAGCATGATGTCAATGTAGCGCAAGAGGAACTGCGTGGCAGAAAGTACACATTCCTGACGGATGCTGGCGTTTTTTCGAAAAAAGGTGTGGATTATGGAAGTAAGCACTTAATTGAAACGATGCAGTTGAAAGAGGATGCGAAAGTGCTTGATGTCGGTTGTGGTTATGGTCCGATTGGTTTATCGGCAGCGGTGATGTGTCCGAAGGGGCATGTGACAATGGTCGACATTAATGAACGGGCTATTGAGCTAAGTACTGAAAATGCGCGGCGCAACGGGATTGCTAATGTGTCGATCCTACAGAGTGATCTTCTGGAGCAGGTGAAAGAACAGCGTTTTGACGTCGTGCTCACCAATCCTCCGATTCGTGCCGGCAAGGAAGTTGTGCATCGCATTTTTACAGATGCCTATGATTGTTTGGTTGACGGTGGATCGATTTGGGTTGTCATTCAGAAAAAACAAGGCGCGCCTTCTGCTATGAAGAAACTTGAGTCTATCTACAGCGAAGTTGCCGAAGTATCCAAGGACAAAGGGTACAAAATACTCAAGGCCACAAAGTAAGGCTCCAGTATTTTGTAAGTGGAAGTCTTATCTGACAATCGTGGAAATTAGTTTGACTTGATATTTCATATGTGGTATTATTAAAAAATGTCAGTATTAAGATGGGACACATGTCTTTAGTTAACAAAAAATGTCAAGTCTTTTTTTCCTCCAGGATGAATAAAATTTGAACTTGTAACGTATAATGTTTGAATTTTAGGAAATTCTAACAGGATGGGAAGAAATATTTGGAAAGTCTTATTGATTACAGGGAAAAATCTTCATCCATACAGTCGCTTAATTCGGACGGGCTCCAATAACGGAGGCGTCCTGAGTGTACGTCGGTCGAAGTTTTTCTTCTTCTTTTTATTTATTGAGTAGAGTTGAGGGGTGAATGAAAGTTGGCGGGACATCTTGTTCAATTTGGACGACGTAAACGCAGGACTTATGCACGAATTAATGAGGTGCTGGGCATTCCAAACCTGATTGAAATCCAGCAAAAATCGTATGAGTGGTTTTTGGAAGAGGGATTACGTGAGATGTTTCAGGATATCTCTCCGATTCAAGATTTCACAGGTAACCTAGTACTGGAGTTTATTGACTATAGCTTAGGCGATCCTAAGTATTCGGTTGATGAATCCAAAGAACGCGACGTAACCTATGCGGCGCCGTTAAGAGTCAAAGTCCGTTTGATTAATAAGGAAACCGGCGAGGTCAAGGAACAGGAAGTGTTCATGGGGGATTTCCCTATTATGACCGATACGGGAACGTTCATTATTAACGGTGCGGAGCGTGTAATCGTCTCCCAGCTCGTTCGTTCCCCCAGTGTTTATTATAGCACGAAAGTGGATAAAAACGGCAAAAAAACTTACACGGCAACGGTTATTCCGAACCGTGGGGCTTGGTTGGAGCTTGAGACGGATGCGAAGGACATTATCTATGTTCGTATCGATCGCACGCGCAAAATTCCAGTTACGGTATTGCTTCGTTCTTTAGGATTTGGCACAGATGCAGAGATTTTGGATTTGCTTGGTGACAATGAATATATCCGTAATACGCTCGATAAAGATAACACGGATTCTACGGAAAAAGCGTTAATCGAAATCTATGAGCGTCTTCGTCCGGGTGAGCCGCCTACGCTTGATAATGCAAGAAGCTTGATCGTTGCTCGTTTCTTTGATCCGAAGCGTTATGATTTGGCTAACGTAGGTCGTTACAAAATCAACAAGAAATTACACATCAAAAATAGATTGTTCAATCAACGTCTGGCTGAAACTTTGGTAGATTCCGAAACAGGAGAAATCATCGCCGAAGCAGGACAATTGCTGGATCGTCGTGTATTAGACGAAATCCTTCCTTTTATCGAAAAAGGAGCAGGCTACAAAGAGTTCTCCATTCCAAAAGGTGTAACTGGCGCGGATACAATCCCTGTTCAGTGCATTAATGTGTATTCACCTACAGAAGAAGGCAAGGTTGTTAAAGTAATCTCTAACGGGGTTATCGACAAACAAGTTAAAAACATCACGCCTGCCGATATCATTTCATCCATTAACTATTTCATCAACTTGCTGCATGGCATCGGGAATACGGATGATATTGACCACTTAGGTAACCGTAGACTTCGTTCCGTTGGTGAATTGCTGCAGAACCAATTCCGTATCGGTTTATCCCGTATGGAACGTGTTGTTCGCGAACGTATGTCCATTCAAGACGCGAATGTTATTACGCCACAAGCATTGATCAACATTCGACCAGTTATTGCGTCGATCAAAGAGTTCTTTGGTAGTTCTCAACTTTCTCAATTTATGGACCAAACGAACCCGCTTGCTGAGCTGACGCACAAAAGACGTCTATCTGCACTCGGACCGGGCGGTTTGACGAGAGAGCGCGCAGGGATGGAAGTTCGTGACGTGCATCACTCTCACTATGGCCGTATGTGTCCAATTGAGACTCCAGAGGGACCGAACATTGGTTTGATCAACTCCCTGTCTACTTTTGCCCGTATTAATGAGTATGGCTTCATTGAAGCTCCTTACCGTTGGGTAGATCCTAAGACGGGAACTATTACTGACCAAATCGCCTACCTGACTGCGGATGAAGAAGATAATTATGTTATCGCGCAAGCAAACGCTGAATTGACAGAAGACAACAAATTCGTAGATTCAGCGATTATCGTACGTTACAAAGATGATAACTTAACGCTGCCGGTTGAACGTGTCGACTATATGGACGTTTCTCCGAAGCAAGTTGTATCCGTTGCGACTGCGTTAATTCCGTTCCTTGAAAACGATGACTCCAACCGTGCGTTGATGGGTTCCAACATGCAGCGTCAAGCGGTACCGCTTTTGATTCCAAAAGCACCTCTTGTTGGTACAGGTATGGAGCATAAAGTCGCTAAGGACTCGGGAGTATGTATTGTCTCCAAATTTGATGGAATTATTGAGAAAGCTGCTGCAAATGAAATTTGGCTGCGCCGCCAGGAAATGGTAGACGGCAAATTGGTCAGCGGCAACATCGTCAAATATAAGCTTCACAAATTCATGCGTTCTAACCAAGGTACGTGCATTAATCAACGCCCGATCGTGAAGAAGGGTCAATTGATTAAAGCTGGAGATATTCTTGCTGATGGACCATCGACTGAGCAAGGCGAATTGGCTTTGGGTCGTAACGTTGTCGTTGCCTTCATGACTTGGGAAGGTTATAACTACGAGGATGCGATCTTGTTAAGCCAAAAACTTGTGAAAGAAGATGTTTACACATCCATTCACATTGAGGAATATGAGTCAGAAGCACGTGACACGAAGCTTGGACCTGAAGAGATTACTCGCGATATCCCGAACGTTGGGGAAGATGCACTCAAGAATCTTGACGAGCGCGGAATTATCCGTGTCGGTGCCGAGATCGGCGCAGGCGATATCCTGGTTGGTAAAGTAACACCTAAGGGTGTGACTGAACTTACTGCGGAAGAAAGATTGCTGCATGCGATCTTCGGAGAGAAAGCTCGTGAAGTTCGTGATACATCCCTTCGCGTACCGCATGGTACAGATGGTATCGTTGTTGATGTGAAAGTATTTACTCGTGAGAACGGCGATGAGCTGCCTCCAGGCGTGAACCAACTCGTACGTGTCTACATTGCGCAAAAACGGAAGATTTCCGAAGGCGACAAAATGGCGGGACGTCATGGTAACAAAGGGGTAGTAGCACGTATTCTCCCTGAAGAAGATATGCCTTTCCTTCCGGATGGTACGCCGGTTGAAGTTGTACTGAATCCACTAGGGGTTCCTTCTCGGATGAACATCGGTCAAGTGCTTGAAGTTCACTTGGGTATGGCTTCCAAGTACCTTGGTATCCACGCAGCTACGCCTGTATTCGACGGAGCGCGTGAGTACGACGTATTTGATGCAATGGAAGAAGCCGGCATGCAACGTAGCGGTAAAACGATTCTGTACGATGGTCGTACAGGGGAGTCTTTTGAACGCGAAGTTACGGTTGGCGTCATGTACATGATCAAATTGGCACACATGGTTGATGATAAAATCCATGCCCGTTCCACAGGACCTTACTCCCTTGTTACTCAGCAGCCGCTGGGTGGTAAAGCACAGTTTGGTGGACAACGTTTCGGGGAGATGGAGGTATGGGCGCTTGAAGCATACGGTGCTGCCTATACGCTGCAAGAAATTCTTACTGTGAAGTCCGATGACGTCGTAGGCCGTGTGAAAACATACGAGTCCATTGTCAAAGGTGAGAATGTTCCAGAACCGGGCGTTCCGGAATCATTCAAAGTTTTGATCAAAGAGCTTCAAAGCTTGGGTATGGATGTCAAAATCCTTTCCGGCGACGAAGAAGAGATCGAAATGCGAGAAGCCGATGATGACGATGAAGTCACTAGCGATAAATTAAACCTAAATTTAGAGGGCTCTGAATTAGGAGTCAACGAATAAAGAACGCCACAATAGATCGAGATCGATTCACTGCATAGTGGGTTTAAATTCTTAAAGGAGGGTTGCTCCTTGATGGACGTTAACAACTTCGAGTTTATGAAAATCGGTTTGGCATCACCCGATAAAATTCGCTCTTGGTCCCGTGGGGAAGTAAAGAAGCCGGAAACCATTAACTACAGAACTTTAAAGCCTGAGAAAGAAGGTCTTTTCTGTGAAAAGATCTTCGGGCCAACCAAAGATTGGGAATGTCACTGCGGTAAATACAAACGCGTCCGCTACAAGGGCGTCGTTTGTGACCGTTGTGGTGTTGAAGTAACCCGCCAAAAAGTGCGCCGCGAGCGTATGGGACACATCGAGCTTGCTGCTCCTGTATCCCATATCTGGTACTTCAAAGGTATCCCAAGCCGCATGGGTCTTGCGTTGGATATGTCTCCAAGATCTTTGGAGGAAATCATCTACTTCGCTTCCTACGTGGTAACTGATCCAGGGGATACACCTTTGGAGAAAAAGCAGTTACTTTCCGAAAAAGAGTACCGCAGCTACCGTGAGAAGTATGGCTACGCGTTCCAAGCTGGTATGGGTGCTGAAGCCGTTAAAAAGCTTCTGATCGATATCGACATCGAACGTGAAGTAGATACACTCAAAGAAGAATTGAAAACAGCGCAAGGCCAACGCCGTAATCGTGCGATCAAGCGCTTGGAAGTTATGGAAGCTTTCCGTAACTCGAAGAACCTTCCAGGTTGGATGATTCTAGATGTACTTCCTGTCATCCCGCCGGAGCTTCGTCCGATGGTACAGCTTGACGGAGGACGCTTCGCGACTTCCGACTTGAATGATCTCTATCGCCGAGTTATCAACCGTAACAACCGTCTCAAAAGATTGCTTGACCTAGGGGCACCGGACATCATCGTTCAAAATGAGAAGCGGATGCTGCAAGAAGCAGTAGATGCTCTTATCGACAACGGTCGTCGCGGCCGTCCGGTAACAGGTCCTGGTAACCGTCCATTGAAATCCCTCAGCCACATGCTGAAAGGTAAACAAGGACGTTTCCGTCAAAACTTGCTCGGTAAACGTGTTGACTACTCCGGTCGTTCCGTTATCGTAGTAGGTCCTAACCTGAAGATGTACCAATGTGGTCTTCCGAAGGAAATGGCGCTTGAATTGTTCAAGCCTTTCGTAATGAAAGAGCTTGTGAATAAAGGTTTGGCCCATAACATTAAGAGTGCGAAACGTAAAGTTGAGCGCGTAAGTCCGGATGTTTGGGATGTTCTAGAAGAAGTCATTAAGGAGCACCCGGTTCTTCTGAACCGTGCCCCCACGTTGCATAGACTCGGGATTCAGGCGTTCGAGCCGATTCTCGTTGAAGGTCGTGCCATCAAGCTGCATCCGCTCGTATGTACAGCGTATAACGCTGACTTCGACGGTGACCAAATGGCGGTTCACGTACCATTATCATCTGAAGCTCAAGCTGAAGCTCGTCTGCTGATGCTGGCATCAGGTAACATTTTGAACCCGAAAGACGGTAAACCGGTTGTTACGCCTTCACAGGATATGGTCCTTGGAAGCTTCTATTTAACAACGGATAACAAATTTGCTAAAGGTGCTGGTTCTATCATTAGAACAGTACACGAAGCGATTTCGTCCTACCAATCGGGTAAAATGGCGTTACATGCACGTGTTGCAATTCCGGCTAAAGCGTTGAACAAAGTTAGCTTTACTGAAAAACAACAAAATGCAATGTTGATTACAACTATCGGTAAAATCATTATGAACGAAATCTATCCAAGTGATTTCCCGTTCATAAATGAGCCTACCAAAACGAACTTGCTGAATGGTATTCCGGATTCTCACTTTGTGTTTGATAAAGGTGCTGATCTAAGAGCCATCATGCTTGAGCGTCCTGAGAATAAAGCGGTTGGTAAGGAATACCTTGGCTCCATCATTGCTGAGTGCTTCCGTAAATACCACACGACGCAAACATCGATGATCCTTGATAAAATTAAAGAGCTTGGATTCACGTATTCCACTAAAGCGGGTATTACCGTAGCTGTCTCTGACGTTGTTGTTCCGACTGAAAAAGAAGGAATTCTTAAAGATTGTGAAGAGAAAGTACGCGTAGTAACGAACCAATACCGCCGCGGTTTGATTACGGATGAAGAGCGTTATGACCGTGTTATCGCGATCTGGAGTAAAGCGAAGGATGAAATCACAGATATTCTGATGAAATCCCTTGATAAATATAACTCCATCTCGATGATGGTTGAGTCCAAAGCACGGGGTAACAAATCTCAGATTACACAGCTTGGCGGTATGCGTGGTTTGATGGCGAATCCATCCGGTAAAATTATGGAGTTGCCGATTAAATCGAACTTCCGTGAAGGTCTGACAATCCTGGAGTACTTTATCTCGACGCACGGTGCGCGTAAAGGTCTTGCCGATACAGCGCTTCGTACAGCTGACTCCGGTTACTTGACTCGTCGTCTCGTAGACGTAGCACAGGACGTTATCGTTCGTGAGGACGATTGCGGTACGGATAAAGGTTTCATGGTTAGCAAAATCCAAGACGGTAAAGAGGTTATTGAGGATCTCTACGACCGTATTGAAGGTCGCTATGCATTTGAAACGGTTCGTAATCCACAAACAGGTGAAGTTATCGTTCAACGCAACGAATTGATCGAGTCTGAAATTGCGGATGCGATTATCGATGCTGGCATTGAAAGACTTCAAATTCGTTCCGTTCTTAGCTGCCGTACGAACCACGGCGTTTGTAAGAAATGTTATGGTCGCAACTTGGCGACTGGCCAATTCGTTGAGATCGGTGAGGCTGTAGGTATTATTGCCGCTCAATCCATCGGTGAGCCAGGAACACAGTTGACAATGCGTACGTTCCATACCGGTGGTGTTGCCGGAGACGATATTACGCAAGGTTTGCCGCGTATTCAAGAGCTTTTCGAAGCTCGGAATCCGAAAGGTCAAGCGATCATTTCCGAGATCGACGGTGTCGTCAAAGAAATCCGTGAAGCCAAAGATCGTCGTGAAATTGAAGTCCAAGGTGAAGCGGAATCCAAGGTATATGCAGTTCCTTACGGTTCCCGCGTACGTGTATCCCTGAACCAACAAGTGGAAGCCGGAGACGAGCTGACAGACGGATCTATCGATCCGAAAGAAATGCTTCGCATCAAAGGTATCCGCGGCGTGCAGAACTACATTCTGCAAGAGGTTCAACGTGTTTACCGTAACCAAGGGGTAGAAATTAACGATAAGCATATTGAAGTTATGGTTCGTCAAATGTTGCGGAAAATCCGCATCGTTGATGCTGGAGACACAACTCTGCTTCCAGGTTCCTTCGTAGACATCCATGAATATGAAGCAGCCAACAAAGTAGCTTTGTTCGCCGGCAATGAGCCAGCCGTTGCAAGACCTATCTTGCTCGGTATCACTAAAGCGTCTCTTGAAACTGATTCCTTCTTGTCTGCGGCGTCCTTCCAAGAAACAACTCGTGTCTTGACGGATGCAGCTATCAAAGGTAAAGTCGACCAATTGCTTGGTCTGAAAGAGAACGTTATTATCGGTAAACTCATTCCTGCGGGAACGGGTATGCCTCGTTACCGGAACATCCGTATTACGGATCCTAACGAAGTGCTCGTGCAAGATGAGGATCTCGAAAAAGAAACAGTAGCCGTTGAATAACGACTATTCATCTGAGAGGGATGGCCACATGTGCTGTCCCTCTTGGTTTTTCTTGGGAATCTATGATTATGTCAAAAGATAAGAAGTTCTTCCTTGACACTGGAACACCAAAATGCTAATATATCGTAGTGTGCCTAAGTTGATATTCTTTCCTTTCTCTGGAGGGGGTGCCTTATGTCTTATGATAAAGTCAAACAGGCGAAGAATATAAGTGTAGGGACGAAGAAAGTCACTAAGACGGTCGAGCAAGACAGGGCTGTTGAAGTTTTTGTTTCTAAAGATGCAGATCCGCGATTGACGATAAAGCTGGTAGCTCTCTGTAATCAAAAGGGTGTGCCAATAACCTACGTAGATTCTATGAAGATGCTAGGTAAAGCATGTGGAATTGAAGTTGGAGCTGCGGTAGCAGCTGTTGTAAATGAATAAACGCTCAAGACGTTTTTGTTAGTGGGATGGCGTACATAAGTTTTCGTGACTTTTTGCTGCTGCCCTTGGCAAAGACTTTCTCTTTGCTCATTTATGACTCGCCTGGATCTGTGGGCTTGCAAGAAGTTTATCATGTTATGAATGTAGGGAGGAGGTGGCGATATGCCAACAATTAACCAACTAGTACGTAAAGGTCGTCAAGCGAAGGTGGATAAGTCTAAATCACCAGCTTTGCAAAAAGGTTTTAACGCTTTGAAAAGAGAAGCAACGGATTTGAGTGCACCTCAAAAACGTGGTGTCTGCACGCGTGTAGGTACTATGACTCCTAAGAAGCCTAACTCCGCACTTCGTAAATATGCTCGTGTTCGTTTAACGAACCGTGTAGAGGTGACAGCATACATTCCAGGTATCGGTCACAACCTGCAAGAGCACAGCGTTGTATTGATCCGTGGAGGTAGAATTAAAGATCTTCCAGGGGTACGTTATCACATCGTTCGTGGCGCGCTGGATACTTCCGGTGTTAACAACCGTAAGCAATCCCGTTCCAAATACGGTACTAAACGTCCGAAAGTAAAAAAATAAGAAATAATAATCAGGGATGATTCTTATAAGAAAGGGGGATAACTATGCCTCGTAAAGGTCCAGTTACTCGCAGAGACGTATTGCCAGATCCGATTTATAATAGCAAACTTGTTACTCGTCTTATCAATCGTATTATGATCGATGGAAAAAGAGGGGTAGCACAGTCCATTCTATATAACGCTTTTAACCTCGTGAAAGATCGTACAGGTAAAGAGCCGATGGAAGTGTTCGAAGCTGCTATCAAAAACATCATGCCAGTTCTTGAAGTTAAAGCTCGCCGCGTAGGTGGAGCGAACTATCAAGTGCCGATCGAAGTTAAACCAGAGCGTCGTACGACACTTGGTTTGCGTTGGTTGGTCAACTATTCCCGTCTTCGCGGTGAGAAGACGATGGAAGAAAGATTGGCTTATGAAATTATCGATGCTAGCAATAGCACAGGTTCTTCCGTTAAGAAACGTGAAGATACACACAAGATGGCTGAAGCTAACAAAGCGTTCGCTCACTATCGTTGGTAGAATAATAAAACAGATTATAGAAAGGAGACATAACGACCTATGGCTAGAGAGTTCTCCTTAAAAAACACACGTAATATCGGGATCATGGCTCATATTGATGCTGGTAAGACAACTACTACAGAGCGCATTCTGTACTACACTGGTAAAGTTCACAAAATCGGAGAGGTGCACGAAGGTGCTGCTACGATGGACTGGATGGAGCAAGAACAAGAGCGCGGAATCACGATTACTTCCGCCGCTACAACTGCGCAATGGGAAGGTCACCGCATCAATATTATCGATACCCCGGGGCACGTTGACTTTACCGTTGAGGTAGAGCGTTCCCTTCGTGTGTTGGATGGAGCAGTTGGTGTATTTAGTGCGAAAGAGGGCGTTGAGCCTCAATCGGAAACAGTTTGGAGACAAGCTGATAAATACAACGTTCCTCGTATTGCTTACGTAAACAAAATGGATATCATCGGTGCAGACTTCCTGCAAGTAGTTGATTCCATGCGTCAAAAACTTGGTGCAAATGCTGTTGCTATTCAACTTCCAATCGGTGCTGAGAGTGATTTCAAAGGTATCATTGATTTGGTTGAAGAAGTGGCGTATATGTACAAAGACGATCTTGGCAAGGATATCGAGAAAGTTGAAATTCCTGCTGAGTTCAAAGATCAAGTTGCAGAACTTCGTTTGGAACTAATCGAGAAAGTTGCTGAGCTTGATGAAGAGCTTACAATGAAATATCTCGAAGGTGAAGAACTGACTATCGACGAGATCAAAGCAGCTCTACGTAAAGGTGTCTGCGAAGTGAAAATCTTCCCAGTTATCGTAGGGTCTTCTTACAGAAACAAGGGTGTTCAATTGATGTTGGATGCAGTTATTAACTACCTGCCATCCCCACTTGATGTACCTGACATTAAAGGTGTACTTGACGATGGTACTGAAGTGACTCGTAAGTCTGCTGACGATCAACCGTTCTCAGCGCTTGCATTCAAAATCATGACAGATCCTTTCGTTGGTCGTCTTACATTCTTCCGTGTATACTCTGGTACCTTGAACTCCGGTTCCTATGTCGTTAACGCGACTAAAGGCAAACGTGAGCGTGTTGGCCGTATCCTGCAAATGCATGCGAACAGCCGTCAAGAGATCAGCATTGTATACGCTGGTGACATCGCCGCGGCCGTTGGATTGAAAGATACAACGACTGGTGATACACTATGTGATGAGAAAAATCCAGTTATTCTTGAGAAAATGGTCTTCCCTGAACCGGTTATCCAGCTTGCTGTTGAACCGAAGACGAAAGCCGACCAAGATAAAATGGGTATCGCATTGCAAAAGCTTGCTGAAGAAGATCCGACTTTCCGTGCTTCCACAGACGAAGAAACAGGACAAACGATCATCGCAGGTATGGGTGAGCTTCACCTTGAGATCCTCGTTGACCGTATGCTTCGCGAGTTCAAAGTAGAAACCAACGTAGGTAAACCACAAGTTGCTTATCGTGAAACATTCCGCGCTGCGGCTAAAGTTGAAGGTAAATTCGTTCGTCAATCCGGTGGTCGTGGTCAATACGGACATTGTTGGGTTGAGTTCGAACCTCAAGAAGCGGGTGCAGGTTTCATTTTCGAAAGCAAAGTAGTGGGCGGATCTATTCCAAGAGAATACATCGCACCTATTCAAGCTGGTATCGAAGAGTCCATGAAAAACGGTGTAATCGCAGGATTCCCGCTTGTGGACATCAAAGCTACAGTTGTTGATGGATCTTACCATGATGTTGACTCCAATGAAATGGCGTTCAAAATCGCGGGTTCCATGGCACTTAAAGCTGCGAAAGAAAAATGTAAACCGGTTCTTCTTGAACCAATCATGAAGGTTGAAGTTACTGTGCCAGAAGAGTACATGGGCGATGTTATGGGTGACCTTAACTCCCGTCGTGGACGTATTGAAGGTATGGATAACCGTCATGGCGCTCAAATCATCCGTGCTAAGGTACCTCTTTCCGAAATGTTTGGATATTCCACAACACTTCGTTCGAGAACACAAGGCCGTGGTGTTTACTCCATGGAACTTTCACATTATGAAGAAGTACCTAAGTCCATTGCAGAAGAAATCATTGCAAAAGGCAAAGGCGCTTAATATAAAACTAATAGTTACTCTAAGGAGGAATCGTTTAAAATGGCAAAGGCTAAATTTGAACGTAATAAACCGCATGTTAACATCGGTACTATCGGTCACGTTGACCATGGTAAAACAACTTTGACAGCTGCTATCACAACTGTATTGTCCAAAAGATACGGTGGAGCTGCAGTAGCTTTCGACCAAATCGATAAAGCACCAGAAGAGCGCGAGCGCGGTATCACAATCTCCACAGCTCACGTTGAGTACGAAACTCCTAACCGTCACTACGCACACGTTGACTGCCCAGGACATGCTGACTATGTTAAAAACATGATCACTGGTGCTGCTCAAATGGACGGAGCGATCTTGGTTGTATCCGCAGCTGACGGCCCTATGCCGCAAACTCGTGAGCACATCCTTCTTTCCCGTCAAGTAGGCGTACCTTACATCGTAGTATTCCTTAACAAATGTGACATGGTTGAAGACGAAGAGTTGCTTGAATTGGTTGAGATGGAAGTTCGCGACCTTCTTAACGAATACGAGTTCCCAGGCGATGATACTCCAATCATCCGTGGAGCTGCTCGTGAAGCTCTTCAAAACCCAGATGGCGCATGGGCTGATAAAATTGTTGAGTTGTTTGAACAAGTTGACACTTATATCCCAACTCCAGAGCGTCAAACTGACAAACCGTTCCTTATGCCTGTTGAGGATGTATTCTCCATCACTGGTCGTGGAACAGTTGCTACTGGCCGTGTTGAGCGTGGAACTGTTAAAGTTCAAGAAGAAGTTGAAATCGTTGGTATCGCTGAAGAAACTCGCAAATGCGTAGTAACAGGCGTAGAGATGTTCCGCAAATTGCTTGACTCCGCTCAAGCTGGTGACAACATCGGTGCCCTTCTTCGTGGTGTTGACCGTAAAGATATCGAGCGTGGACAAGTACTTGCGAAACCAGGTTCTGTTAAACCACACACGAACTTCACAGCTCAAATCTACGTACTAACTAAAGAAGAGGGTGGCCGTCACAAGCCTTTCTTCACTGGTTACCGTCCACAGTTCTACTTCCGTACAACTGACGTAACAGGTATCATCAACCTTCCAGAAGGTACTGAAATGGTTATGCCAGGTGATAACATCACAGTTACAGTTGAACTGATCAACCCAATCGCTATCGAAGAAGGAACTCGTTTCGCGATTCGTGAAGGCGGACGTACTGTTGGTGCGGGCGCGGTTGCTACAATTCAAAAGTAATTCCTTTTTATAGAAGAAACACTCATCGTTTAGGCGATGAGTGTTTTTTTATGCGAATGCCTAAAGTTTTGCTTGCATTTCCTTTTTGAATTTTATATAATATAAAACGTTGGTCTGTGACGTTGCGATGATGCGAAAGGTTGCCGACACACCCGGACCCTTTGCCATGGGAAAGGTTGTTGGAGAATTTTCGCGGAGTATGTCCGATACTAAATTGGGCGATAGAAGGAGGGACTTATATGGCAAAGCAAAAAATTCGTATCCGTTTGAAAGCTTATGATCACAGAATCATTGATCAATCAGCTGAGAAAATCGTGGAAACTGCCAAGCGTTCCGGTGCAGGTGTATCCGGTCCGATTCCGCTTCCGACAGAGAAGCAAATCATCACGATTCTTCGTGCGGTACACAAGTACAAGGATTCGCGTGAGCAATTCGAAATGCGTACGCATAAGCGTCTAATCGATATTGTGAATCCAACACCACAAACAGTTGATGCTCTAATGCGTTTGGACTTACCGTCTGGCGTAGACATCGAGATCAAACTGTAAAACAACTATAGAATGAACGTTTAGGAAGGAAAAGAGGTGTCAACGATGAAAGGTATCTTAGGAAAAAAACTAGGGATGACTCAGTTGTTTACTCCGGAGGGTAATGTAGTTCCGGTAACTGTCATTCAAGCGGGACCATGTGTGGTTCTTCAAAAGAAAGATGTGGATAACGACGGATATGAGTCAATCCAAATCGGTTTTGATGATGTGAAAGCTAGCCGTATCATTAAACCAGAGCTTGGCCATGCGAAAAAAGCAGGGGCAACGCCTAAGCGCTACGTTAAAGAAATTCGCGGCATTCAATTGGGTGACTATGAAGTTGGCCAAGAATTGAAAGCAGATCTGTTCACAGAGGGCGAATTCGTTGATGTAACGGGTACTTCCAAAGGTAAAGGTTTCCAAGGTAATATCAAAAGACATAACCAGTCAACAGGCCCTATGGCTCACGGCTCCCGTTACCACCGCGGACCAGGTTCGATGGGTTCCATTCAAGCGAACCGCGTTCCAAAAGGTAAAAAGTTGCCAGGACACATGGGTAACGAGACTGTAACTTTACAAAATCTTCAAATCATTAAAGTAGATGCTGAGCGTAATGTATTGCTAGTTAAAGGTTCCATTCCGGGTCCTAAAAACAGCTACGTTAGCGTGAAGTCTGCTGTTAAAAAGTAAGAAAGGAGGAAGACAGATGCCAAAAGTAGCTTTATATAATGTAACAGGTGCTCAGGTAGGAGAAGTTGAACTGTCTGACGTTGTTTTCGGAATTGAGCCTCACGTTCATGCGATTCACGAAGCTGTTCTTTTGCAACAAGCAGCTGTGCGTCAAGGAACTCACAAAACAAAAGGTCGTTCGGAAGTTCGCGGCGGTGGTCGTAAACCTTGGAAACAAAAAGGAACAGGCCGTGCTCGTCAAGGTAGTATCCGCGCTCCACAGTGGAAAGGCGGCGGTACCGTATTCGGACCAACTCCTCGTAGCTATGGTTTCAAATTGCCAAGAAAAGTTCGTCGCTTAGCGATCAAATCCGCTTTGTCCTCGAAAGTTCTTGATAACAACTTGATCGTATTGGATCAACTTCAATTGAATGCTCCCAAAACGAAAGAATTTGTAGCAATCTTGAACAACCTGAAAGTTGATCGCAAAGTATTGGTTGTAGGCGTAGATAACGACTCCAACGTAGCTTTGTCTGCTCGTAACATCCCAGGTGTGAAATTCGTTGCTGCTAATGGCGTAAATGTTCGTGATGTCATGTTGTATGACAAATTGATCATTACGCAAGAAGCTGTACAGAAAGTTGAGGAGGTGCTTGCACAATGAAAAATCCACGCGACATTATCAAGCGCCCGATCATCACTGAGCGTACAAGCGACCTAATGGCTAATAAAAAGTATGTTTTCGAAGTGGATCTTCGCGCTAACAAAACAGAAATCAAACAAGCCATCGAAGCAATCTTCAAAGTGAAGGTTACAAATGTAAACACACTTAGAATGCCAGCTAAGCCAAAACGTTATGGTCGTCACTCTGGTTACACTTCCATCTGGAAGAAAGCTATCGTGTCCCTAAGCGCAGAAAGCAAAGAATTGGAATTCTTTGAATCGGTATAAACCATTTCTTAAAGTAAGGAGGAAATCAGAGTGCCAATTAAAAAATATAAACCAACCTCACCAGCTCGTCGTGCGATGTCGGTTTCTACTTTTGAAGAAATCACAACATCAACACCGGAGAAATCATTGCTTGCTCCTTTGTTCAAGCATGCTGGTCGTAATAACCAAGGTAAAATTACAGTTCGTCACCATGGCGGCGGACACA
This sequence comes from Paenibacillus sp. P36, assembly GCF_045866505.1. NCBI lineage: Bacteria > Bacillati > Bacillota > Bacilli > Caryophanales > Paenibacillaceae > Paenibacillus > Paenibacillus sp. P36. The sequence continues at coordinate 8,342,836 of NZ_AP038372.1, read as the reverse complement.
AACGTAAATACCGTATTATCGATTTCAAACGTACTAAAGATGGAATACCAGGACGCGTTGCTACAATTGAGTACGATCCTAACCGTTCCGCAAACATCGCATTGATCCATTATGCTGATGGTGAGAAAAGATACATCATCGCTCCTAAAGGTCTTAAAGTGGACGATCGCATCGTATCCGGACCACAATCCGACATCAAAATCGGTAACGCTCTTCCTTTGGAAAACATTCCAGTAGGTACAGTTATCCACAACATCGAGTTGAAGCCTGGTAAAGGTGCACAACTAGTGCGCGCTGCTGGTACGGAAGCTCAACTTCTTGGTAAAGAAGAAACTTATGTAACAATTCGCCTATCCTCTGGTGAAGTTCGTAAAGTTCTTAAAGTTTGCCGCGCAACTGTAGGTTCTGTTGGTAACGAAGATCACGAACTCGTGAAAATCGGTAAAGCAGGACGTAATCGTTGGAAAGGCAATCGTCCTCAAGTTCGTGGGGTTGTAATGAACCCGAATGATCACCCACACGGTGGTGGTGAAGGACGCGCACCAATCGGACGTAAATCACCTATGTCTCCATGGGGTAAACCGACGCTTGGTTTCAAAACTCGTAAAAAAGGTAAAGCATCCGATAAATACATTGTACGTCGTCGTACGAAGTAATCTAGGATATATGAATTTTCTTGAGGTTCAAGGAAGGGAGGAACACCCATGGGTCGCAGCTTAAAGAAAGGTCCATTTATCGATGGATACTTACTGAAAAAAGTAGAAGACTTGAACACATCCAGCAAAAAGTTGGTTATCAAAACGTGGTCCCGTCGTTCTACGATTTACCCGCAATTCGTTGGTCACACTTTCGGAGTGTACGATGGAAGAAAACACGTGCCTGTATACGTAACAGAAGATATGGTTGGACATAAGCTTGGTGAATTTGCTCCAACACGTACTTACAAAGGTCACGATGACGATAAGAAAACCGGTAAACGTTAATTTTAATTTTTAACCGAGAGGAGGTACTACCATGCAAGCTAAAGCAATATTGAACCACGCTCGGATTGCTCCTCGTAAAGCAAAGCTAGTTGTTGACTTGATTCGGGGAAAAGCGGTAGGTGAAGCGATCGCGATTCTGCGTCATACGCCTAAAGCAGCTTCTCCAATCCTGGAGAAACTTCTAAACTCCGCAATTGCCAATGCAGAGCATAACTACTCATTAGATCCTAATAAGCTAGTGGTTTCTGAGACGTTTGTTAACCAAGGACCAACAATGAAAAGGTTCCAACAACGTGCAATGGGCCGCGCTAGCGCGATCAAAAAACGTACCAGCCACATTACAATCGTGGTATCTGAGAAATAAGGAGGGATAACGTGTGGGTCAGAAAGTCAACCCGGTAGGCCTAAGAATTGGTATTATTCGTGATTGGGAGTCCAAATGGTTTGCAGAGAAAGATTTCGGAACTCTGTTGCTTGAAGACGTCAAAATCCGCGAATACTTAAAAAATAAACTTAAAGATTCTGCAGTTTCCCACATCGACATCGAGCGCGCGGCTAACCGTGTGAACGTAACGATTCATACTGCAAAACCAGGAATGGTTATTGGTAAAGGCGGAGCTGAAGTTGAAGTTATTCGCAACTACATCGCTGGCTTGTCCAATAAAAAAGTTCACATCAACATTTCTGAAATCAAAAGCCCTGACCTTGATGCTATCCTAGTAGCTGAAGCAGTTGCACTTCAATTGGAGCGTCGTGTTTCTTTCCGTCGTGCAATGAAACAAGCTATGCAAAGAACAATGAGATCCGGAGCAAAAGGTATCAAAGTAGCAACTAGCGGACGTCTTGGCGGCGCTGAGATCGCTCGTACGGAAGGATATAGCGAAGGAACTGTTCCACTTCATACGCTTCGTGCTGATATCGACTACGGTACTGCAGAAGCGCACACTACTTACGGACGTATTGGTGTAAAAGTATGGATCTATCGTGGAGAAGTGCTTCCGACAGCTAAGAAAAAGGCTCAGCCGGAAGGAGGAAATTAAATCATGTTAGTACCTAAACGTGTAAAACACCGTAAAGAACACCGCGGTAGCATGAAAGGTCGCGCTAAAGGCGGAACGGAAGTAGCTTTTGGCGAATATGGTCTGCAAGCAGTTGAACCGGCTTGGGTAACCAACCGTCAAATCGAAGCAGCTCGTATTGCCATGACACGTTATATCAAACGTGGCGGTAAAGTTTGGATTAAAATTTTCCCAGCTAAACCAGTTACACAAAAACCGCTTGAAGTTCGTATGGGTAGCGGTAAAGGTAACGTGGAGAAATGGGTTTCCGTAGTAAAACCGGGCAAAATTTTGTTTGAACTTGCTGGTGTTAGTGAAGAGGTCGCTCGCGAAGCGATGCGTCTTGCTGCTCACAAGCTTCCAATCAAAACGAAGTTCGTGAAAAGAGAAGAAGTAGGCGGTGAAGCAAATGAAGGGTAGTGAATTCCGGAACTTAACCACTGCTGAAATCGAGCAAAAAGTTAATGGTTTTAAAGAAGAACTCTTTAACCTCCGTTTTCAACTAGCTACTGGTCAATTGGACAATCCGACTCAAATTCGTGATTTGCGTAAAGAGATCGCTCGTGCCAAGACTATTTTGCGTGAAAGAGAATTGGGTATTGGGTAACCAAATCTAGAAGGGAGGCTTCCTTAGATGGCTGAACGTAACGATCGTAAAGTTCTGATCGGTAAAGTTGTCAGCGATAAAATGGATAAAACCATTGTTGTTGCTGTTGAAACTTACAAAAAACATGATCTCTACCACAAGAGAATCAAATATACGAAGAAATTCAAAGCTCATGATGAAAACAATCAAGCTAAAATCGGTGACACTGTGAAAATTTCCGAAACTAGACCATTGTCCAAAGATAAATCTTGGAGACTTGTTGAAGTTCTTGAAGTTGCAGTTGTTATCTAATAATCTAGATATGAACCCCGAAAGGAGGGAATACGATGATTCAACCATTTACTCGTTTGGCTGTCGCTGACAACTCCGGTGCTAAGCAATTGATGTGTATCCGTGTTTTGGGTGGTACTGGTCGTCGCGTTGGTCACATTGGTGATTTGATCGTATGTTCAGTAAAAGAAGCAACACCTGGTGGCGTTGTTAAAAAAGGTGACGTTGTTAAAGCAGTTATCGTTCGTACGAAGAGCGGTGCTCGCCGTAAAGACGGATCATATATCTCATTTGATGAGAATGCGGCTGTTATCGTGAAAGAAGATAAAAGTCCACGTGGTACACGTATCTTTGGACCAGTTGCACGCGAACTTCGTGACAGAGACTTCATGAAGATCGTATCCTTGGCTCCAGAAGTTATCTAAGAACAGTTAGTCTGTTTTCCTTACGGGAAACCTCAGGAGGTGTAGAAGCTAATGCCAAGAACTAAAAAGAGATTAGAATCTCATAACAATAAACTGCACGTGAAAAAAGACGATACGGTTTTTGTAATCACTGGTAAAGACAAAGGTAAGAAGGGCCGTGTAATCGCTGCTTATCCTCGTCAAAACCGTGTACTGGTTGAAGGTGTAAACATGGTTAAGAAACATGCGAAACCATCCCAACAAAACCCACAAGGCGGTATCTTGAATCAAGAAGCTGCAATCCACGTTTCTAACGTGATGCTGATTGATCCTAAGAGCGGCAAACCTACTCGCGTAGGATACAAAGTATTGGATAACGGAACGAAAGTTCGTATCGCGAAAAAATCCGGCGAAGTTATCGACTAATACAAACAAGCATGGAAAGGAGGCAATTGAGTCATGGCAGTAAGAATGAAAGATCGTTATTTGAACGAAATTACTCCAGCGTTAATTCAAAAGTTTAACTACTCAACAGTTATGCAAGTTCCTAAAATCGAGAAAATCGTTATCAACATGGGTGTTGGTGAGGCTGTATCGAATTCCAAAGTGCTTGATACTGCAGTAGAAGATCTTCAAAAAATCGCTGGTCAAAAACCAGTTGTAACTAAATCCAAAAAAGCAATCGCGGGTTTCAAACTTCGTGAGAACATGCCAATCGGTGTGAAGGTTACACTTCGCGGCGAGCGCATGTATCATTTCTTGGATAAACTTTTCAACGTATCACTTCCACGTGTACGTGACTTCCGCGGTATTTCCAACAAGGCTTTTGATGGCCGTGGGAACTACACGCTTGGTTTGAAAGAACAACTCATTTTCCCTGAAATTGAGTATGATAAGGTTGATAAAGTTCGTGGTATGGATATCGTTATCGTAACAACGGCTAAGTCCGACGAGGAAGCTCGCGAGCTTTTAACACAACTCGGAGCGCCTTTCGTTAAATAGGTTCCAGGTCGTACCTATCAGGAGGTGTTATATTAAGTGGCAAAAACTTCGATGAAAGTCAAACAACAACGTACCCCGAAGTTTAAAGTGCAAGCATACACACGTTGTGAGCGCTGCGGACGTCCGCATTCAGTGCTTCGCAAGTTCAAAATTTGTCGGATTTGTTTCCGCGAATTAGCACACAAAGGTCAGATTCCAGGCGTGAAAAAAGCAAGCTGGTAATCACCCTATTTTCGGGAAGGAGGTTTACACAAATGGTCATGTCAGATCCAATTGCAGATATGCTAACTCGCATTCGTAATGCGAATATCGTACGTCATGAGACAGTTGAAATCCCTGCATCAAAAGTGAAAAGGGAAATCGCTGAAATCCTTAAAAAAGAAGGATTTATCCGTGATGCTGAGTACGTTGAAGATAGCAAACAAGGTATCATTCGTTTGTTCCTGAAATACGGTTCAAACAATGAGCGTGTTATCTCCGGTTTGAAGAGAATCTCCAAACCAGGACTACGCGTTTACACAAAATCACAAGAAATCCCTCGTGTATTGGGCGGATTAGGGATTGCCATCATCTCCACATCTAAAGGAGTTATGACGGATAAAGATGCTCGTCAATCCAAAGCTGGCGGAGAGGTTATCTGCTACGTTTGGTAATACAATTGTAATTGAATGGAGGTGCAAACATGTCTCGTATTGGTCGCAAACCAATCACCATTCCAAGTGGTGTAAATGTAACACTAGAGAATACTCAAATCACGGTTAAAGGTCCTAAAGGTTCTTTGTCCCGTGAACTTCATAAAGATATGAAAGTAAGTGTTCTAGAAAACGAGATTTCCGTTGAGCGCCCTTCCGACAATAAGCTCCACCGTGCTTTGCATGGTACAACACGTAGTGTTGTTGCCAACATGGTAAGTGGTGTAACGGAAGGTTTCGCGAAATCTTTGGATCTAGTAGGCGTTGGTTACCGTGCTAACAAAAGCGGTGACAAACTGGTTCTTAACGTAGGGTACTCTCACCCAGTTGAAATCACTCCAGAGGGCGGTATTGAGTTTGAAGTTCCGTCAAACACTAAAATTATCGTTCGCGGAATTGATAAAGAACTTGTTGGTGCTATGGCAGCTAAAGTTCGTGCAGTACGTGAGCCTGAGCCGTATAAAGGTAAAGGTATCAAGTATGAAGGCGAGCGTATTCTTCGTAAAGAAGGTAAAGCTGGTAAGAAGAAATAAGATCGTAAGATCGCGGGTAATAGCTAAGAGCTTTCGTGAGAAAGCTTGCTATCTAAGCATAAGCCTCGCATCATAAGTGATGAAAGGAGTGTAAGTATAGATGATTACTAAAGGCGATAAAAACAAAGCACGTTTGAAAAGACACCTTCGCGTTCGTAAGAAAATTGAAGGTACTACTGCTCGCCCACGTTTGAACATTTTCCGTTCTTCCAAACACATGTATGCACAACTGATTGATGACACTACTGGTGTTACAATTGCTGCAGCATCCACTCAAGATAAAGATCTGAAAAGTGATATCGGTAACGGTGGTAACGTAGAAGCTGCTCGTAAAGTTGGCGCATTGATCGCAGCACGTGCGAAAGAAAAAGGTGTAAACCAAGTGGTATTTGACCGCGGTGGATATCTTTATCATGGACGTGTGCAAGCATTGGCTGATGCAGCTCGTGAAGCTGGACTAGAATTCTAGGAAATAGATATATAAGGAGGTAAAAGACTTGCGTGTAGATCCTAATACTTTAGAGCTAACAGAAAAAGTTGTTAATATTAATCGCGTAGCTAAAGTAGTAAAAGGCGGACGTCGTTTCAGCTTCAGCGCACTTGTTGTCGTTGGCGATGGCAATGGCTGGGTTGGCGCAGGAATCGGTAAAGCTTCCGAAGTTCCTGATGCAATCCGCAAAGGAATTGAAGATGCGAAAAAGAACTTGATTCATGTTCCAATCGTAGGCACTTCTATTCCTCACCTTGTAACTGGTAAGTTTGGAGCAGGACGCGTTCTGCTTAAACCAGCTTCCCAAGGTACAGGAGTTATCGCAGGCGGACCAGTTCGTGCAGTACTTGAACTTGCTGGTATCGGCGATATTTTGACAAAATCCCTGGGTTCATCGAACTCTATGAACATGGTTAACGCAACGCTTGAAGGCTTAAGCCGTTTGAAAAAAGCGGAAGAAGTTGCAAAGCTTCGTGGTAAAACTGTTCAAGAGTTACTAGGTTAGGAGGGGTAAACATGGCGAAACAACTACAAATTACCCTAAAACGCAGCCTGATTGGCCGCCCTGAAACGCAACGTGTTACTGTGAAAACTCTTGGTCTGCGCAAGCTGCACCAAACTGTTCTTCACCAAGATAACGCAGCAATCAGAGGTATGGTTAATCAAGTGAGCCATTTGGTAGAAGTTAAAGAAATCGAAGCATAATTGCACGATATTAAGATCTAGAGGAGGTGTACAACGATGAAGTTACATGAACTAAGTTCTGCTACAGGCGCTCGTCAAACTCGCAAACGTGTTGGACGTGGAACAAGTAGTGGTATGGGTAAAACATCAACTCGCGGACACAAAGGTCAAAACGCACGTTCCGGTGGTGGCGTTCGTCCTGGATTCGAGGGTGGACAAAATCCATTATACCGTCGTTTACCTAAACGTGGTTTCACGAACCGTTTCCGTACGGAGTACGCAATCGTGAACCTTGAAGATTTGAACAATTTCGCAGCTGGTACCGAAGTTACTCCAGAAGTTTTGATGGAGTCTGGTATTGTTAAAGCTCCTAAAGACGGCATCAAGATTTTAGGAAACGGTGAAATCACAGTAAAATTAACCGTTAAAGCGAATAAGTTCTCTCAATCAGCGATTGAGAAAATCCAAGCTGCCGGCGGTCAAACCGAGGTGATTTAATGTTCAGTACCATAGCCAACATCTTCAAGGTAGAGGATTTGCGTAGAAGGATTGTTTTTACACTCATCTTGTTAATCGTCTACCGCTTAGGTGCGTTCATTCCGGTGCCTAATATAAATACAGATGTTCTTAAACTTCAAGACCAAGCGAATCAGAGCGATGTCTTTGGTTTGCTTAACACGTTTTCCGGCGGTGCGCTCTTCCAGTTCTCCATCTTCGCGATGGGAATTATGCCTTACATCACAGCTTCTATCATCGTTCAGCTTTTGTCCATGGATGTAGTCCCGCGCTTTGCGCAATGGGCGAAAGAAGGCGATGTTGGAAGAAAGAAGATGACGCAAGTAACTCGCTACGGTACGATCATCCTAGGTATTGTGCAAGCATTCGGTCTTTCAATCGGGTTCAACCGCTTATATAGCGGGCTCGTTATCGATCCAGGTTTCGCAACATTTGCTTTGATTGCTATCGTATTGACTGCTGGTACAGCTTTCTTGATGTGGCTCGGGGAGCAAATCACTGAATTTGGGATTGGCAACGGTATTTCCATTATCATCTTTGCAGGTATCGTCGCGGCGATTCCTACAAGCATACAGCAAATCTACAAGTCACTGTTTGCGACCGAAGGAGCTTTGTTCCTGAATATCGTAAAACTGATCATTATTGCTATCGTTGTTGTGCTGATTATTGCTGGTGTCATCTTTGTACAACAAGGGGTTCGTAAGATTCCTGTACAATATGCTAAGCGTGTAGTTGGTCGTAAAATGTATGGTGGTCAAACTACGCACATTCCACTTAAAGTGAATGCTGCTGGTGTAATCCCAGTTATCTTCGCACTTTCGTTATTAATGTTCCCTCCAACCATTGCAAGTTATTGGAGAGGTAATGTCGTTGCAGAATGGATTATTAACAACTTGAGTATTAACCAGACTGCTCCGTTAGCGATTGTTTTGTATGTACTGTTGATTATCGGTTTCACATACTTCTACACTTTCGTACAAATTAATCCAGTTCAAATGGCTGATCAGATGAAGAAAAATGGCGGCTACATACCGGGGATCAGACCTGGTAAAACAACTTCTGTTTATCTGACTCGTGTAATGACTAGAATTACTCTTTCTGGAGCTCTGTTTCTCTCAGCAATCTCGATTCTCCCTATGCTTTTTGGAGGTCTTGCAGGTTTGCCAAGTTCGGTTCGGATTGGTGGTACTTCTTTACTTATCGTAGTAGGCGTTGGTCTTGAAACGATGAAACAAATCGAGAGCCAATTGATTAAACGGCATTACAAAGGGTTTATCAATAAATAGCAAATAGGTTCTGATGGGGCAAATTATGCGACATCGGCACCTATTGTGCTGTTCGTAATGCCGAGTGCGATGGGAGGATTTAAAGTTGAACGTAATTTTTATGGGGCCTCCTGGTGCAGGCAAAGGTACGCAAGCTGAAAAGATCGTAAGTGAATTTCAAATTCCTCATATCTCAACTGGAGATGCGTTTCGCTTGGCGATGAGCCAAGGAACACCACTTGGTGTTGAAGCCAAAGGTTATGTGGATAAGGGGCTTCTTGTTCCTGATGAAATCACGAACGGTATTGTAAGAGAGCGTCTTGCTCAACCGGACTGCGATAAAGGTTTCCTGCTTGACGGGTTCCCGAGAACTGTTGCTCAGGCAGATGCTTTGGCTGAAATTGTAGATTCCTTAGGCAAGAAGATTGAATTAGTAATCAATCTTTCCGTTGATCGCAGCTTTTTGCTCGCACGACTAACCGGCCGAAGAATTTGTAAATCCTGTGGTGCTACGTATCATGTAATCTTCAACCCACCAAAGCAAGATGGCGTATGCGATAAGTGTTCAGGTGAGTTGTACCAACGATCTGATGATACGGAAGAGAAAGTCGGAACGCGTTTGGATGAGTACATCAACAAAACCGCTCCGCTGCTGGATTACTACCAAAAGAGGGAATTATTGCGTGAGGTTAACGGGGAACAAGACATTCATGCGGTAACCGAACAAATTAGTTCACTACTACGAGGTCTAGCGTAATGATCATTTGTAAGTCCGAGGTTGAACTAGACCTTATGCGAGAAGCCGGTCGTATCGTCGCTGATACACACCGCTTATTGGCAAGGGCAATTCGTCCGAACATTACAACGAAAGAACTTGATCAGATCGCAGAGGATTACATTCGCAGTCAGGGAGCAATTCCATCTTTCAAAGGCTATAACGGTTTTCCTGGAAGCATTTGTGCTTCAGTCAACGAAGAATTAGTTCATGGTATTCCTGGTCCAAGAAAGCTGGTTGAGGGCGATATTATCTCTATTGATATTGGCGCTCAGTATAAAGGTTATCATGGAGATTCTGCTTGGACGTATCCTGTCGGTGAGATATCTGAAACAGCCAAACGTTTGTTAGCCGTAACAGAAGAATCACTGTATCGAGGCATAGCAGAAGCTAAACCGGATGCTAGACTCTACACGTTGTCGCATGCAATCCAAACTTGTATTGAAGACGCAGGCTTCTCCGTGGTTATAGAGTATGTCGGTCACGGTATCGGAACGGATCTTCACGAAGAGCCACAAATTCCGAATTACGGTGTGCCTGACAAAGGTCCCCGTCTCAAACCAGGCATGGTCCTAGCCATTGAACCCATGGTGGTCGTTGGCGAAAGATTCGTCCAAACACTCGAAGACGATTGGACTGTTGTCACCGCGGATCGTACATTATGCGCTCATTTTGAACATACGGTTGCTATAACGGCTTCTGGTTACGAAATATTAACCTTGCCTAGATCGTAGGTGATGATGAATGGATAGGTTGATGCCGAAGGTGGGTCAAATCGTAAAGGTGCTTCGCGGTAGAGACCCCGGAGAATATGCGGTCGTGATTGGCATTGTCGATGATCGCTTTGTCTGGCTTGCAGACGGCGTACATCGGAAATTCGATCAGCCGAAGAAGAAGAACCTGAATCATCTTCAAATACAAGAAACGATTAGTAGTGAAGTGGAGTCAAGCATTAGGGAAACAGGTCGTGTTACTAATGGAAAGTTGCGCTTCGCAATTGCCAAATTCGTTGAACTCAAGCAAGTTGAAGCACAAGAGAAAGGAGAATGACTGTGGCCAAAGAAGATGTAATTGAAGTAGAAGGTACAGTGATTGAACCTCTTCCGAATGCAATGTTTAAGGTTGAATTGGAAAATGGTCATAAAATCCTAGCCCATGTATCTGGTAAAATCAGAATGCACTTTATCCGCATTTTACCTGGAGACAAGGTTACCGTAGAATTATCGCCTTATGATTTAACGAGAGGCCGTATAACCTACCGCTTTAAATAAATGTTCGGCTTACATGTAAGTTACTCTCTCAAGGCGTATGCTTACGAAGCAAGTTTTCTAACAGAAAACGCAACATGGTTGCTTACGATGATAAGGAGGGCTTAGAAATGAAAGTTAGACCATCGGTTAAACCGATTTGCGAGAAATGCAAAGTTATTCGCCGTAAAGGTAACATTATGGTAATTTGCGAAAATCCAAAGCACAAACAAAAACAAGGTTAAAAGGAGGTGCAATCTGTAGATGGCACGTTTAGCTGGAGTTGACTTACCTCGTGACAAACGAGTAGTAATCGCGTTGACTTACATTTTCGGTATCGGCACTACAACTGCTCAGAAAATCATCGCTTCAACAGGTATTGACGGCAGCACTCGCGTTCGCGACCTGACGGAAGATGAAGTGAGCAAAATCCGTGATGTAATTGACAAAACCCTTAAAGTAGAAGGCGACCTTCGCCGTGAGATTTCCCTGAACATCAAACGTCTAATCGAAATCGGATCCTACCGTGGTCTTCGTCACCGCCGTGGTCTTCCTGTTCGTGGTCAACGTACTAAAACTAATGCTCGTACACGTAAAGGTCCTCGTCGTACAGTAGCTAATAAGAAGAAATAATAAAGGGGGTTAGAGCTAATGGCAAAACCTAAAAAAGTAGTCCGTACGAAACGTCGTGACCGTAAAAATATTGAGTCCGGAGTTGCACACATCCGTTCAACATTTAACAATACGATCGTAACGATCACGGATCCTCATGGCAACGCAATTTCCTGGGCATCTTCAGGAAACCTTGGATTCAAAGGTTCCCGTAAAAGTACACCTTTTGCGGCACAAATGGCAGCTGAAAAAGCAGCTAAAGCAGCTATGGAGCACGGCTTGAAAACTGTTGAAGTTATGGTTAAAGGTCCAGGCGCTGGCCGCGAAGCAGCAATCCGCTCTTTGCAAGCAGCAGGTCTTGAAGTAAACCTGATTAAAGACGTGACTCCGGTTCCTCACAATGGCTGCCGTCCTCCAAAACGTCGTCGCGTATAATTCAGGATTACTTTGTAGTATAATTATCTTAAAAACGTGAATAATGGTTTGAAGGATAGGCATACTATGAAATTTTGAAGCGAAGTATCCAGAGGGAAACGACGTATTGAATGGAGGGTACATTTCATGATCGAAATCGAAAAGCCAAAAATCGAAACTGTAGCATTGAGTGAAGACGGCGCTTATGGAAGATTTATCATAGAGCCTTTGGAGCGTGGCTATGGTACAACATTAGGTAACTCACTACGTCGTATCTTACTGTCCTCTTTACCCGGGGCTGCAGTAACCTCTGTCCAAATCGATGGCGTTTTGCATGAGTTTTCAACGATTCCTGGCGTGCTTGAGGATGTAACGGAAATTATCCTTAATCTTAAAGGACTTTCGTTGAAAATTCACTCCGATGAGGAGAAAGTGCTTGAAATTGATGCAGAAGGAGAAGGTAATATTACTGCGGCAGATATTCGCGGTGATAGCGATGTGGAGATTCTTAACCCGGATCTGCATATTGCAACCTTATCTCCGGATGCGCGTCTTCACATGAGGATTCATGCGGGCAGAGGACGCGGTTACGTCCAATCGGATAAAAATAAGCATGAAGAGCAACCAATTGGTGTGATTCCAATTGATTCGATCTACACGCCTATTACCCGAGTAAATTACAGTATCGAGAATACTCGCGTCGGCCAAGTGACGAACTATGATAAGTTGACCCTCGAAGTGTGGACCGATGGAAGTATTAGACCAGAAGAAGCAGTAAGCTTGGGCGCCAAAATCTTAACTGAACATCTGAACTTGTTCGTCGGTTTGACGGACGAAGCCAAAGATGCTGAGATTATGGTGGAGAAAGAAGAAGATAAGAAAGAGAAAGTTCTGGAGATGACTATCGAAGAGCTGGATCTATCTGTTCGTTCTTACAACTGCCTCAAGCGTGCAGGGATTAACACCGTACAAGAGCTAATTACCAAAACAGAAGAAGACATGATGAAAGTTCGGAACTTAGGTCGCAAATCGCTTGAAGAAGTTCAAGAAAAGCTCGAAGAGCTTGGTTTGGGTCTTCGTACCGAGGAATAGTCTTGTCAGAAGGAGGTTAATTCAATGAACTACAGGAAGTTGAACCGCGATTCCAGTAATCGTAAAGCATTGTTCCGTGATCTGGTTACAGATTTGTTCATACATGAACGCATTCAAACTACAGAAGCAAAAGCAAAAGAAATTCGTTCCATCGCTGAGAAGTTAATCACTCTTGCGAAACGCGGAGATCTTCATGCACGCCGTCAGGTTGCTGCTTTTGTTCGTAGAGAGGCTGCAAACGAAAACCAAGATGCGATTCAAAAACTTTTCTCCGATTTGGCTACTCGTTACTCCGAGCGTCCAGGTGGATACACGCGTATCCTTAAACTGGGACCACGCCGCGGTGACGCAGCACCAATGGTATACCTAGAGCTAGTAGATCGCGCATAAGACGGATGGGAAAGGGTGGACGGAATCATAGATTCTGGTGAAGCCCTTTTTTTGCAGTCTTTTACCTGACCTATACGGTAGGAAGGATGACTCATGGAGGAACAAGCCTTGAGAAATCTACGGTTTACCATAAGCTATGATGGAACAGCATACTCAGGCTTTCAGATTCAACCCAATGCGGATACCATCCAGCAGCGGCTAGAACAGGCTGTTTATCTGTTGACTGGTGAGCAAGTGAAAGTGGCCTCCTCGGGGCGCACTGACGCGGGTGTTCACGCCAAAGCGCAAGTTATTAATTTTACCACGAATTCCAAGATACCTGTGGAACGTTGGTGTTTAGCTCTAAACGCTAGACTACCCAAGGACATCGTCGCTCATACGGCGGAGGAGGTCCCCCCATCTTTTCACTCCCGCAAAGCCGCGAAACGCAAGACTTACTGTTACACGATTCGTTCGGTGCGCTTCCCTGATGTCTTTCACCGCAATTATGAATACCATCACCCTACGCATTTAAACGTGGAAGCCATGAGTGAGGCGCTCCCTTGTTTGCTAGGAGAGCATGATTTCACTTCGTTTTGCACGGTGAGAACGGATAAGGAAGTAAAGGTGAGAACCCTCTACGAGGCTCGTATGGTGCTTGAAACCGACGAGTTAACCGGTGGGGGTCAGGTTGAAAGGATTCGGATCATTGTGACGGGGAACGGCTTCCTTTATAACATGGTTAGGATCATTGTAGGCACGTTAATTCAGATTGGCGAAGGTAAGAGACCTAGCAGCGATATGCAGCGCATTCTTGAGGCCAGAAACCGGGCTGAAGCAGGGCCTACTGCCGAAGCGATGGGGTTAATGTTGTGGAAAGTAGAGTATTAAAAAACTTGAAACTTTTCTTGCTTCTTCACTAGGTTTCGTGTAAAATATAACTTGGCGTTTCGTGATCGGCTATCCCACAGCCCCTGATCCGCAGCTGCCACAACCATCCATCGATTATGTAAGTTAACTATAATAAATATGTATTTGAGATATATTTTTAGGAGGATTCAGCATGCGCACGACATATATGGCGAAGCCAAATGAAGTAGAGCGTAAATGGTACATTGTTGACGCTGCAGGCCAAACACTTGGCCGTCTTGCAAGTGAAGTTGCTAGCATTATCCGCGGTAAGCACAAACCGGAGTTTACACCACACGTAGATACTGGTGATTTCGTAGTTGTTATCAATGCTTCCCAAATTAAGCTTACTGGTAAAAAAATGCAAAACAAAATGTACTACCGTCACTCTTTATACCAAGGTGGTTTGAAAGTGACTTCCGCTCAGGACTTGCTTAACAGCAAACCTGACCGTATGATCGAATTTGCCGTACACGGTATGCTTCCTAAGAACCGTCTTGGCGACAGCTTGAAAACAAAGCTTAAAGTATACGGTGGAGCAGAACACCCACATCTAGCACAACAACCAGAAGTTTGGAATCTTCGCGGTTAATATAAGGAGGAACGGTTCGTGGCACAAGTTCAATATTATGGAACGGGTCGTCGTAAACATTCGGTAGCGCGTGTGCGCCTAGTACCGGGTGAAGGACGCATCATTATCAACAAACGTGATCTAGATGAGTATTTCGGTCTAGAAACTTTGAAACTTATCGTTAAACAACCTTTGGCTTTGACAGAAACTGTCGGTAAATACGACGTTTTGGTTCTTGCTAATGGTGGTGGAATCAGCGGACAAGCTGGAGCAATCCGTCACGGTATCTCCCGCGCTTTGTTGAAAGCTGATCCTGAATACCGTGGATCTTTGAAGAAAGCTGGATTCCTAACACGTGATTCCCGTATGAAAGAGCGTAAAAAATATGGATTGAAAGCCGCTCGTCGCGCTCCTCAATTCTCCAAACGTTAAGATCTTGCGCTTCGGCGCTCGAAAGAAACCTTCCTGGCAGCTTGCTGGGGAGGTTTTTTCTGTCTTTACGCAGGTTTTTATCTTTTTCGTTGAAAAGTATTCTCAATACCCGCCATTTTTACCGTTTTGAATATATATAAGTGTGTAAATAAGGTAAAGTTAATACCAAAATGATGATAAGTCATTGACAGGAAGAATAACTCAGCTATAATTAAGTGTAAATCATACAATATAACTCGGAATTAAAAATGGAGGTAACGTACCAATGAATCTTTTCGAAAAAGAAGCCTTTGTTACTAAAGCCGCTGAAGAATTTGAAAATCAGCCCGCTGAAGCTGTTTTGAGATTAGCTGTTGAAAAATTCCCTAGTTTAACACTTGCATGTAGCTTTGGAGCGGAAGATGTTGTGCTTGTTGATATGCTTCAAAAGATTAATCTGAACGTAGATATTTTCTACTTGGATACGAATGTTCATTTTCCAGAAACCTATGAAACTCGGGATCGTCTTGAGCAGCATTACGGAACGAAATTCGTCCAAGTACTGCCGAAACTTACGCTTGAAGAACAAGCTGAGAAATTTGGCGACGAGCTTTGGAAAAGTGATGCAAACCAGTGCTGCAACATTCGTAAGGTCGATCCGCTTACAGATATTCTAAAAAACTACGATGCTTGGATTACGGGAATCCGCCGCGATCAAGCTCCAACTCGTGCAAATGCTAAAAAAGTAGAATATGATGTGAAATTTGGTTTGATTAAATTCAATCCGTTGGCTAACTGGACGTCAGAAGATGTATGGAATTACATTCGTGAGAATAATGTAATTTATAACCCGCTGCATGATCGTAACTATCCCAGCATTGGCTGCACGCATTGCACACGTCAAGTAGCAGAAGGAGAAGATCCACGCGCAGGCCGTTGGGCGAATACGGAGAAAACGGAATGCGGATTGCATAAATAAGAATAGCGGGATGATGGGGGGACTACGTCAATGACGAGGATCAAACCACATGGTGGCGAATTAATCAACCGCTTGGTACCGGCAGAGCATAGAGAAGAATTTCTCAAAGTCGCGGCTTCCTTGAAACAAATTCGTGTAAACTCATGGACCATTTCTGACCTTGATCTTATTGCAGTAGGTGCGTTCTCCCCTCTAATCGGTTTTCTTGATGAAGCAAATTACAATACGGTTGTAGAAACTATGCGTCTAACAGATGGGACAGTTTGGAGTATTCCAATTACATTGTCCATTCCTCCAGACGTAGCTGCTTCCATCTCCATTGGTGAGCAGGTTGCGCTTGTCGGCGAAGAAGATGGCGTACATTACGCTATTTTAGACACGACTAGTATCTACAAAGTCGACCAAATGAATGAAGCTGTTAAAGTTTTTAAAACCGATGATATGGCACATCCAGGAGTAGATAAGCTCTTTTCTCGATCCTCTACTAATATCGGTGGACCGATCCAGATGCTGAATCGTCCTAAGCCGAAGAAGTTTGAAGAGTTCTACTATGATCCATCGGAGACGCGTCGTATTTTTGCGGAAAAGGGCTGGAAAACCGTTGTTGGTTTCCAAACGCGCAATCCGGTCCATCGTGCGCATGAATACATCCAGAAATCTGCGATGGAGATCGTGGATGCTTTATTTCTCAACCCGCTTGTTGGTGAAACAAAGTCCGATGACATTTCTGCTGATGTGCGAATGAAAAGCTATCTAGTTCTCCTCGAGAACTACTATCCAAAGAATCGTACGCATCTTGGTGTTTATCCGGCCGCTATGCGCTATGCAGGGCCCCGTGAGGCGATTCTGCACGCTATAGTGCGTAGAAACTATGGTTGCACTCATTTTATCGTTGGACGCGACCACGCGGGCGTAGGCGACTATTACGGTACGTATGAGGCGCAAGAGATTTTCAGCGGTTTTACGGAAGATGAATTGGGGATCACCCCTCTATTCTTTGAGCACAGCTTCTTCTGCACCAAATGCGGTAACATGGCGTCTAGTAAAACTTGTCCACATGATAAGTCATACCACATGCACCTCTCTGGTACGAAGGTACGCGGCCTTCTTAGAGATGGACAGTGCCCGCCGCCAGAGTTTACTCGTCAAGAGGTTGCTCAAGTTTTAATTGAAGGGCTTCGCGACCCTGATTATCACGTGTAAGCAAGGTATATTTGTCCACCCTGTCCCATATAGATGATACAGAGTCTATGGGGAACAGAGGTGGATTTTTTATGCGTAAAAGGAAGAAGCGGTTGGTCGTATGGCTGACTTTTCACAGTAGCCTCAAACTAGCACTTTCGACTTTACTGGTTGCGCTCGTCGTTTTTATCTATGCCTATGAGCTTCCGGCGACGAAAACATGGTCAGACTGGACATTACCGTTATCGGGTAAAACCATCGCGCTGGATGCCGGGCATGGTGGTCCGGACGGCGGTGCTTCGAGCAAAGAAGGTGTGATTGAGAAAGATATCAATCTAGCCATTACTTTGCAATTGCGTGATTATTTACAGCAAGCAGGGGCGCTCGTAGTAATGACCAGAGAAACGGATACAGATCTAGCAGACCCAGGTACCAAAGGGTACAGTAAAAGAAAAACAGAAGATCTCCACAATCGAGCGGATATGATAAATGAGAAAAATGCCGATATGTTCCTGAGCGTTCATCTGAACAGTATTCCATCACCCAAGTGGAAAGGGGCACAAACGTTCTACTACACGAATAATCCCAATAACTCCAACCTTGCTGCGCTAATTCAACTCGAATTAAAAAGAAATTTGGAAAATACAGATCGTGTCGCCAAGCCCGCGGACAAAACGGTGTATTTGTTAAAAACATTAAAAATTCCAAGTGCACTCGTAGAAGTAGGGTTCCTTTCTAATCCGGATGAAGCAAGACTTCTTGCCGATGAGAAATATCAGAAAATGGTCGCCGCAGCCATTTATCAGGGCGTTCTTAGATTTTATGCCGGTGAGAAAGTGGGTTCTGAATCATAATGTGTTATAATAAAGGCCACTAATATAATTACGATCTCTTAATAAAGGTGAGTGGCTATGATAAATAAAGAGCAGCTATTAGAAGCTTTAAAACCTCTGCAAGAGCCTCGATATAACCAAAGTGTTGTCGAGTTGAATTTGGTTCGGGATATTTTAATAAAAGAAGAAAGTGTCTCGCTAAGTTTGATCGTTGCAACGGAAGATGAAGCTTATAAAGAAACGGCGAAGAACTTTATTCGTGAAGCTATAGAACAACTAGGATCCGGTCAGGTTCATATTCGATTTAGACTGATGACAGATTATGAGCGTAATCAGATTGAAGAGCTATATAAACCAAACTCAAGTGCTTCTGATAAGCCAAATGACACTAAACCCGTACAACCTCCTATTGACCAGCCCATATTGGGTGAAGCGTCCAAGGTACAGTTTATTGCTGTGGCCAGTGGTAAAGGGGGCGTAGGTAAATCAACGGTGACGGTGAATCTAGCTGTTGCGTTGGCACGCCAAGGAAAAAAAGTAGGCATCATCGATGCGGATATTTACGGCTTTAGCATCCCGGATATGATGGGCATTGAAGAACAGCCTAAGCTCGTTGATAATGTTATCCTGCCAGTAGAGAAATTCGGCGTCAAAGTTATTTCTATGGGCTTTTTTGTTCAAGATAATGCTCCCGTTATTTGGCGCGGGCCGATGCTTGGGAAGATGCTGCGGAACTTCTTTAACGAAGTGAACTGGGGCGATGTGGAGTATATCCTTCTCGATCTTCCTCCAGGCACAGGGGATGTTGCACTTGATGTGCATCAACTAATTCCACAAAGTAAAGAAATAATCGTGACTACGCCACATGCAACTGCAGCTTTCGTAGCGGCTAGAGCTGGCGCAATGGCGATTCAAACGAACCATGAAGTATTAGGAATTGTAGAGAATATGTCCTACTATGAGTGCAAAGATTGCGGCAGCAAGGATTACGTCTTTGGCAAAGGCGGCGGAGCTAGACTTGCGGATGATTTACATAGTGAATTATTAGCTCAGATTCCGCTAGGAGCTCCTGATAATCATATTTCAGAAATTGATTATTCACCGTCGGTGTACAAGCAAGACTCTAAAACAGGTCAAATCTATTTGGATGTGGCCGCGAATATCATCGCCAAATTAGAAAAGTAATAGAAAAGGGCTGACGGAGAACCTCTCCGTTAGCCCTTTTTCGTGTCCTATTGCGAATCGGATGAACCGGATTCTTTCTTCTTCTTCTCGGTATCTTCAGAGTCGCTTTTTTCATCTTTTTGTTTATCGTCTCCACTACCTTTATCTTTACTATCCCCGCCACTTTCATCTTTCTTTTGAGCGGCTTTTGCCGTAGGCATTTGATCAGGCTTGCTCTGCTGAGCAATAGCGGATTTAAGCAAATCGACCATATGTGCACGGAAAAGAGGGCTCTGAATCGACTCTTCCATCACGGTCATCATTTGTTGGCGATAGGCTGCAGTTTTCATGACATCGAGCATCATTTTCTCGTAATCAGGATTTTTCATCACATCAACAAGTGACTTTTGATATTCAGGATCTTTTAACAATTCTTTAAACATTTGTTTTGTCTCTTTTTGAATGGCTTTTGCGAAATCTCCTGCAAATTTTGGATCCTTCATCATATCTGTGAGAAACATGTTATTTTCTTTTGCTGTTAAAACATCTTTGACAGCCATTTGTAGTTGCAAAGATTCGTTGGCTGAGAGTAGTTTGATCTGAGACTGGCCGGCTACGCCTGTGGTGCCAACATCACCATTCATGATGCTGCGATTAGCCGCGCTGATTGCTTTTTTACCGTCTTCTGACTTTAGAATATCAAGAATCATGGTCTTTTGTTCTTTATACGTACCCGCTTGTGATTGACCCTGCGATGATTTGTCAGTCCCGCACGAAGAAAGAAGTAAAGCAATAGTAATGAGCGGCAGGACCATCATTGGGCTTAACCTTCTTATTATCATGAGAAAAAGCTCCCTTCCCTAGCTAAGTAATGTTAGTATGCGTGGTTAGGGATAGATTATAAGGGCAAATCATTGGCTTTTTATCTCAATCGTTGGTACAATTAACAATTAGAGTCTATGATGGAGGGAATGCACGTGACGCTTCGCAAATGGTTTCATTTATTTTGGACAACACTATTATTAGGAATGATTGTCTCTATAGGAATCGGGCTAATTTTACAATTTTCCGATAAAGAATTCTCTGTGATGGGGTTGTCGGCTGTAGGCTTCAATGTGGTAAATATGCTGCTTGGGGGAGCGACGATTAGCGTCCTAAGTCAAATGGGTTTTTTCGCTTATCTGATCGTCAGATTTATTGCCGCGGGGATTATTAAATCCAAGACGGTGTGGGATCTTTTACAACTAACGATTGTCATCGTCGTACTGATTGACCTTGTGTATCTCAGAATGACCAATTTTGAAGGAAATGATTCCGTATTAAGTTACTCTATATTGCCACTGATCATACTGATAATTTCTTTGGGAGTTGCTTACTGGAAAGTCAAAATGACGAATCGAAACGCCTTTATCCCGACCTTATTCTTTATGTGCGCCGTATCCGTGCTTGAAGCCGTTCCTGCGCTTAAATTAGACAATGCTGCTTCGAGCTTGTTTATGTTAGCTCCACTATTGGTTTGTAATGCATGGCAAATTCTGATTTTACATAAAATATTAGATAACAAAAAGAGCTAATTCAATTAGCTCTTTTTTTGTGGAAATTAATTGAGTTGTTTCATCGTTCTGTCTTCGACAGGGGTTGTTTGTACTTCAGTTTGTTTGATTAGTTCACTGACCGTGACGAATTCATAACCTTTGGATCTCAATTGATCAATAATAACGGGTAAGGCCTCATGGGTTTGTTGGGAGGAATCACTGGCATGCAGCAAAACAATGTCTCCTGGATGAGCCTTAGTAATAACGCGGTTAATAATCGTATCCACGCCTTTGTTGAGCCAGTCCTGCGAATCTGTATCCCATTGAATAACGGAATAACCTAGATCGTTAGCGATTCGGAGTACACGTTTGTCGAAATCCCCATTGGGCATACGAATTAGATTGGGCTCTTTTCCGATTAATTCCGTCAATATACCATGAGCTGTCGTTATTTGTTTGCGTATTTCTTCATCGCTAAGTGTGCTGTAATTATCATGCTTATTACCGTGACTGCCGATTTCGAAGCCATCTTTCTTAATTTGTTCTACGATCTCAGGGTGGGTTTTACTCCAAGGCGAGGAGAGAAAGAAAGTTGCGTCTTTTACCCCTTTATCCTTAAGAATGTTCAGAATTGGCTCAGCTCGTTTTTCTCCCCAGGAAATATCGAAGGTTAATGCAATAACCTTTTTCTCTGTCTGCACACTATAAATCGCCGAAGGCTCAGCATTAGAAAAAACAGACACATTGCTTTGCTCCGAATAGACAATAGCTGCCGCGAATACGATGGCAAGAGCAATAAATACATATTGCTTGAATTTCTTGGCATTTAGTACAAAAAAATAGTTCATTTACAGCCTGTACCTCCTTATGCCTTACAACGGGTAAGGCTTGTATACTCTTTGATAAATAATGTATGCTCGTACACAGTACTTATGCTTCCGAAATTGGAGGAAAGAGAAATGACATTTAAACCTTTATTGCAGCATTTTAAAGAAATGAAGCACTATTTCATCGTCGTTGTTTTAGTGTTTGGCGTCAGTTTCTATTTGGGCTGGGCAAACTCAGATCAATTTTCACACTTTTTGAAAGATCAGCTAGAAGGGATTAAGTCGATAAGTCAATCGCTCAGTAAGAAAGACAATCCGCAAATATGGTTTTTCTTTATTATCTTCCTGAATAATGCCATCAAATCTGTGGCCATTATTTTTCTTGGGCTTCCTTTGGGTGTGCTACCGCTCTTCATGTTGGTTGCAAACGGCATGATATTAGGGTATGTATTATCGCTGCAAACGCATGAGAGTACTCTAGCTATTGTGCTCAAAGGGATTCTTCCGCATGGCATCATCGAAATCCCAGTTATACTTCTTGCCTGTGCTTATGGACTTAAAATAGGCATGTTGGTCTGGAAAAGCGCAGCGCAAATATTTATTCCTGCTGCCAATAGAACGGCTATTCCAGAACTTAAGAAAGTACTAACTCTAACCAAACCTCTTAGTGTTGCAATCGTCGTTCTTTTGTTCCTGGCGGCAATCATTGAAAGTACGCTCACCTACTGGTTGGTTCATCTGTAAAATTTTTTCAGGAAGCTTGTCATAAAAATGGCAAAATCTGAGCATAACAGTAAAGCAGTCGGGTGGCGGGCAAACGAGGGTTTTAGTTGGCCGCTTCTTTCGACTCTACTGTTAGTGCCATTAATCTCTACAGTCGAGAGGGGTTTGGGTGGATGTATGCTCGGATTTTTGTTCAATGATCGGGAATGCAGAGAGTTAGATTACGTATTACGTAAAGAATTAGATGAAATGTTATTTGATTTGAACGACAAACGAATTGATCAAGAAATTAAAGGGGCCATAGAATCCAGATATAAAGTTATCTTCAGGATGTATGCTCGTTTAGCGACTCCCAAAGAAATTTCGAAATATGCAAGAAACCGCAATTACCAGGCTCAAAAAAAATAGGGGGTATGTTCTTGACTTACCCTCTCCTTATGTGTTACTTTATATCTCGCCCCTTGAAAAATAAGGACAAGCAAGCCAACTTCAAATGACGCGAAAAGTTATTTCGAAAAAAGACTTGCAATGTTCCGGGCGAATGTGGTATATTTAAAAAGTCGCCGCTAAACAGCGGTGGTGATAATCGAAAGAAATTGATCTTTGAAAACTGAACAACGAGTGAGTAAGCACAGTCGAGCAATCGACTATAAATGAGATGAATAATCTCGCTAGCAAGTCAATGAGTA
>NZ_AP038372.1:6560000-8317500 GCF_045866505.1 Paenibacillus sp. P36 | reverse complement strand
CAAGGAGCTTGCTCCTTGGGGTTGTAGGACCTCATCATGGGGTTAGTTTGGTAGGCGAAGTGATCTGGAAAGGTCCGGCATAGAAGGTAAAAGCCCTGTAGCCAAAATCAAACGAATCTCCTAGAGGTATCCTGAGTACGGCGGGTCACGTGAAACCCCGTCGGAATCCGGCAGGACCATCTGCCAAGGCTAAATACTCCCTAGTGACCGATAGTGAAGCAGTACCGTGAGGGAAAGGTGAAAAGCACCGCGGAAGCGGAGTGAAAAAGAACCTGAAACCGTGTGCTTACAAAAAGTCAGAGCCCTCTATATGGGTGATGGCGTGCCTTTTGTAGAATGAACCGGCGAGTTACGTTCCCGTGCGAGGTTAAGTCGAAGAGACGGAGCCGCAGCGAAAGCGAGTCTGAATAGGGCGCTTGAGTACGTGGACGTAGACCCGAAACCGTGTGATCTACCCCTGTCCAGGGTGAAGGTGAGGTAACACTCACTGGAGGCCCGAACCCACGAATGTTGAAAAATTCGGGGATGAGGTGGGGGTAGCGGAGAAATTCCAATCGAACTCGGAGATAGCTGGTTCTCCCCGAAATAGCTTTAGGGCTAGCCTCGGATGTGGAGTTGTGGAGGTAAAGCACTGATTGGGTGCGGGGCCCGCCAAGGGTTACCAAGTCCAGTCAAACTCTGAATGCCACAAACTTAAATCCGGGAGTCAGACAGTGAGTGCTAAGATCCATTGTCAAAAGGGAAACAGCCCAGACCATCAGCTAAGGTCCCCAAGTGTGTGTTAAGTGGGAAAGGATGTGGAGTTGCACAGACAACCAGGATGTTGGCTTAGAAGCAGCCACCATTGAAAGAGTGCGTAATAGCTCACTGGTCGAGTGACTCTGCGCCGAAAATGTAACGGGGCTAAACACGCCACCGAAGCTATGGCTTGCACGTTAGTGCATGGGTAGGGGAGCGTTGTATGTACGTTGAATTCTGACCGTAAGGACAGGTGGAGCGCATACAAGTGAGAATGCCGGTATAAGTAACGAAAAGATCAGTGAGAATCTGATCCGCCGAAAACCTAAGGGTTCCTGAGGAAGGCTCGTCCGCTCAGGGTAAGTCGGGACCTAAGGCGAGGCCGAAAGGCGTAGTCGATGGACAACAGGTGGAAATTCCTGTACCACCGTAGCCGTTATGAGCAATGGAGTGACGCAGAAGGATAGTGACGCGAGCTGATGGATGCTCGTCCAAGCAGTGAGGCTGGTTAGTAGGCAAATCCGCTAACCATAAGGCTGGGCTGTGATGGGGAGGGAAATTTTAAGTACCGAAGGTCATGATTTCACACTGCCAAGAAAAGCTTCTAGCCAGGCGAAGGTGCCCGTACCGCAAACCGACACAGGTGGGTGAGAAGAGAATTCTAAGGCGCGCGGAAGAACTCTCGTTAAGGAACTCGGCAAAATGACCCCGTAACTTCGGGAGAAGGGGTGCCTCGGTAGGGTGAATAGCCCGAGGGGGCCGCAGTGAAAAGGCCCAAGCGACTGTTTAGCAAAAACACAGGTCTGTGCGAAGCCGCAAGGCGAAGTATACGGGCTGACGCCTGCCCGGTGCTGGAAGGTTAAGAGGAGTGGTTAGGGGGTAACCCCGAAGCTATGAATTGAAGCCCCAGTAAACGGCGGCCGTAACTATAACGGTCCTAAGGTAGCGAAATTCCTTGTCAGGTAAATTCTGACCCGCACGAATGGCGTAACGACTTGGGCGCTGTCTCAACGAGAGATCCGGTGAAATTTTAATACCTGTGAAGATGCAGGTTACCCGCGACAAGACGGAAAGACCCCATGGAGCTTTACTGCAGCTTGATATTGGACTTTGGTACGATCTGTACAGGATAGGTGGGAGCCTTTGAAGCCTGAGCGCCAGCTTGGGTGGAGGCGCCGTTGGGATACCACCCTGATCGTATCGGAGTTCTAACCTGGTACCGTGATCCGGTATGGGGACAGTGTCAGGTGGGCAGTTTGACTGGGGCGGTCGCCTCCTAAAATGTAACGGAGGCGTTTAAAGGTTCCCTCAGAATGGTTGGAAATCATTCGCAGAGTGCAAAGGCATAAGGGAGCTTGACTGCGAGACCTACAAGTCGAGCAGGGACGAAAGTCGGACTTAGTGATCCGGTGGTACCGAATGGAAGGGCCATCGCTCAACGGATAAAAGCTACCCTGGGGATAACAGGCTTATCTCCCCCAAGAGTCCACATCGACGGGGAGGTTTGGCACCTCGATGTCGGCTCATCGCATCCTGGGGCTGAAGTAGGTCCCAAGGGTTGGGCTGTTCGCCCATTAAAGCGGTACGCGAGCTGGGTTCAGAACGTCGTGAGACAGTTCGGTCCCTATCTGTCGCGGGCGTAGGAAATTTGAGAGGAGCTGTCCTTAGTACGAGAGGACCGGGATGGACGTACCGCTGGTGTACCAGTTGTCTCGCCAGAGGCACCGCTGGGTAGCTATGTACGGAGGGGATAAGCGCTGAAAGCATCTAAGCGCGAAGCCCCCCTCAAGATGAGATTTCCCAGTATGTAAGACCCCTTGTAGACGACGAGGTTGATAGGTTCGAGGTGGAAGTGCGGCAACGTATGCAGCTGACGAATACTAATCGGTCGAGGGCTTAACCACAAATCCTAAGAATCAAACCTTTACGCAAGTTTCGTATCTAGTTTTCAAGGCGCAAACACGCTTTGACTGTTTGGTGATGATGGCGGAGGGGACCCACGCGTTCCCATCTCGAACACGACCGTTAAGCCCTCCAGCGTCGATGGTACTTGAACCGCAGGGTTCTGGGAGAGTAGAACGTTGCCAAGCAGTATTCCCTGATAGCTCAGTTGGTAGAGCACTCGACTGTTAATCGAGTTGTCACAGGTTCGAGTCCTGTTCGGGGAGCCATTGCTTCCATAGCTCAGTCGGTAGAGTGCATCCATGGTAAGGATGAGGTCACCGGTTCGATTCCGGTTGGAAGCTCCAGTAGTTTTTTGTAAGGCCCGTTGGTCAAGTGGTTAAGACACCTCCCTTTCACGGAGGTAACAGGGGTTCGAGTCCCCTACGGGTCACCATTACGTATTTCCCATGGAGGCTTAGCTCAGCTGGGAGAGCATCTGCCTTACAAGCAGAGGGTCGGCGGTTCGATCCCGTCAGCCTCCACCATTAACTGTATATGCCGTTGTAGCTCAACTGGTAGAGCAACTGACTTGTAATCAGTAGGTTGGGGGTTCAAGTCCTCTCGACGGCATGTTATCATTGGGGATTAGCCAAGCGGTAAGGCAACGGACTTTGACTCCGTCATGCCAAGGTTCAAATCCTTGATCCCCAGTTTCTTTTTATGAGTCATTAGCTCAGTTGGTAGAGCACCTGACTTTTAATCAGGGTGTCGTAGGTTCGAATCCTACATGACTCACCATTTGCCTTATTTAGAACATGCGCGTATGGCGGAATTGGCAGACGCACTAGACTTAGGATCTAGCGGGCGACCGTGGGGGTTCAAGTCCCTCTACGCGCATTAAATCCTCAGAAGTATTTATACTCCTGAGGTACCCTGCGGAAGTGGCTCAGCGGTAGAGCATCGCCTTGCCAAGGCGAGGGTCGCGGGTTCGATCCCCGTCTTCCGCTCCATAATTTAAGCGCCCTTAGCTCAGCTGGATAGAGTATTTGACTACGAATCAAAAGGTCGGGAGTTCGAATCTCTCAGGGCGCGCCATTTCTTATTAGTATTATCGTATCGGGATGTAGCTCAGCTTGGTAGAGCACCTGCTTTGGGAGCAGGGGGTCGCATGTTCAAATCGTGTCATCCCGATATACGCGCGGGTGTAGTTCAATGGTAGAACTTCAGCCTTCCAAGCTGGTAGCGTGGGTTCGATTCCCATCACCCGCTTCACAAAAAGAGAGAGTCACCTTCGGGTGGCTTTTTCTTTTTGTGCAAGTATGGAAAGAGTAAGGGAACTGGAGTACGCTATTTCGGGCAAATCAGCCAAATTCTCCTTTAGGGGGAACTACAGGGCTTTATCTGTCAGCGAAGGCAAGTATATTAGCTGAAATCTACGAAATAGCTTACCATAGTTCCCTTCGAGGGACGGATGCAACAGTATCCAGCTAAATAGAGACCTGTACTTCCGTTAACACAATACATAGCTTGGGCTCATCTGAAAAAGCATGCTTATAAAGAACTAGAGGCGTAAGAAAGAGTCACCTTCGAGTGGCTTTTGTTTTGTTTGTGAGAAGGGAGGAGATATCCCTTTGTTGTAACATACAATAATTACCACAGCCTAATTAGGGCTTTTTTTATTTTACTACTATGTGCAAAGAGCGGATTGTGGTAAAATATTCTGAAATGAGTTTTTGTAACGTCAAGCTTTTATAGAGAGAAGCATTAATGCAACATAGTGAATAGATGAGGTGGAGAGTTATGTTAGAGAATGTAATCGGCCTACAAAAGCAAGGAACGAATAATCTGCTTCGCAGGGACGTACGTTTCTTGGGGCACATACTAGGTGAAGTTCTGGTACATCAGGGCGGCAATGATCTCCTCGATGTTGTCGAGAAAATTCGTGAGATGAGTAAGTCATTAAGAGCACACTATGTCATTGAAATCTATGATGAGTTCAAAGAAACGATTTCTTCGCTTGATCCGGAAATTCGCCATCAAGTGATCCGAGCATTTGCTATTTACTTTCAGCTGGTTAATATTGCTGAGCAGAATCATCGGATTCGTCGTAAAAGAGACTACGAGCGTTCCTCCGGTGAGACCGTGCAGCCTGGTTCCATAGAGAGCATTGTTCAGGAACTAAGAAACAATCATATCCCTTTTGAAGAAGTGCAAGAAATTCTTAAATCTATCTCTTTAGAACTTGTCATGACTGCTCATCCAACGGAAGCAATGCGCAGAGCCGTGCTTGATATTAATCTGCGTATTTCGGAAGATATGATGAAGCTGGATAATCCGATGCTAACTTCCCGCGAGCGTGAACAGCTGCGTGAGAAGCTGCTTGGAGAAGTTCTGAATCTATGGCAAACGGACGAGCTGCGTGATCGCAAACCGACGGTCATCGATGAGGTTCGTAACGGGTTGTACTATTTTGACGAAACTTTGTTCGATGTGCTGCCAGAGGTTTACCATGAGCTTGAACGCTGCTTAAATAAATATTACCCGCAGGATACTTGGCACGTGCCATCATTCTTGAAGTTCGGTTCATGGATTGGTGGAGACCGTGATGGCAATCCATCTGTGAGAGCGAATGTAACATGGGAAACGCTAGGACTGCACCGTCAGCTGGCTTTGCAAAAGTATGAAGAGGTTCTTAAGGAAACTCTAGAAAATATGAGCTTCAGCAAAAATATCGTGACAGTTAGCGATGCCTTACTGGAGTCCATTCAATGCGACCGTGTAGCTCTTGGTAATGTGCAGGATGTATGGCGCAATGAGAAAGAGCCTTACCGTATCAAAACAACATATATGATCGAAAAGGTGCATAACACAGGCAATCCTAATGTGCCAGCAAGTCAGAAATATAACAGCCCCGACGAATTTATTAGTGATTTGCAAATTATTGATGCTAGCTTAAGATCGCATTTTGCCGATTACGTTGCTGACAAATATATTAAAAAGTTGATCCGTCAAGTTGAACTGTTCGGCTTCCACTTAGCTGCTCTTGATATCAGACAGCACAGTAAAGAGCATGAATCAGCTATGACAGAGATTTTAGCGAAAATGGGTATTACGAGTGACTACAGTAAGCTTTCTGAAAAAGAGAAAATCTCGCTTCTGACAGATGTTCTGAATGATCCGAGACCAATCACTTCAACTTACCTGGATTACTCCGAAGGTACGAAGGAGTGTTTAGACGTTTACCGTACGGTAGGCGAAGCACAGAAAGAGTTTGGACGTAATTGTATCAATAGCTACCTAATTAGTATGACACAGGGTGCTAGTGATCTTCTGGAAGTTGTAGTGTTTGCGAAGGAAGCAGGCCTATACCGTAAAGAGAACGATGGCAGCGTAACAAGCACGCTTCAGTCGGTACCTTTATTTGAAACGATTGACGACTTGCACGCGGCACCAGGTATTATGAGCACACTGTTAGCAATTCCTGCTTACCGTGACAGCCTTGATCCGGAAACTCAGCTTCACGAAATCATGCTTGGGTACTCGGACAGCAATAAAGACGGCGGAGTAATCACAGCAAACTGGGAGCTTCGTATGGCGCTTCAGGATATCACGGAAGCTGCGAAAAAATTCGGCGTGAAGCTGAAGTTCTTCCATGGCCGTGGTGGCGCACTAGGGCGCGGCGGAATGCCGCTTAACCGCAGTATCCTTGCACAACCGGTAGAAACGCTTGGCGGAGGTATTAAGATCACAGAGCAAGGGGAAGTTTTATCTTCTCGTTATTCCTTGCAAGGGATTGCTTATCGCAGCTTAGAGCAGGCGACTTTTGCATTAATTACAGCGTCCAAACTATCGCTTTCCCCACAAAGACTTCCACAAGAAGACAAATGGGAGACGATTATGCGAGGTATTTCGGAGCAGGCACAGACGAAATATCAGGATCTCATTTTCCGGGACGAAGACTTCTTAACGTTCTTTAAAGAATCAACACCGCTGCCTGAGATTGGCGAGCTGAATATTGGTTCACGTCCATCCAAGCGTAAAAATAGCGACAGATTTGAAGATTTGCGTGCGATTCCGTGGGTATTCTCCTGGACGCAAACTCGTTATTTGCTTCCTGCATGGTATGCGGCAGGCACGGGTCTGCAAAGCTTTTATCAAGGAAATGCAGCGAATCTAGAGACTTTAAAAGAAATGTATGAAGATTGGTCATTCTTCCGTACTATGATTGATAATCTGCAAATGGCGCTTGCCAAAGCGGATCTGCAAATTGCGAAAGAATACGGGAATTTAGTGAAGGAATCGGCGATTGCAGAGCGTATTTTCAACCTCATTAGGGAAGAATATGAATTAACTTCTTCGATCATTTTGCAAATTACAGGGCAGCAAGAGATTTTGGATAATGTTCCTGTTATTCAAGAGTCAATTCGCCTTCGTAACCCTTACGTTGATCCACTGAGCTATATGCAGGTTGAACTGCTTACAGAGCTTCGTGCTCTGCGTGAAAATAATCAAGACGATGCAATTCTGCTGCGTGAAGTGCTGCTTACAATTAACGGCATTGCAGCTGGGCTGAGAAACACAGGCTGATACTATAGAGTGCATAAGCGTATAGACAGGATGATAAAGTCGGGGGCCTCGTATATCGAGCGCAGCTCGACTTTTCTTGTTCTATACAAGATCTGTTTTCCTCGAATCGGCAGCACCTTGCGGGGATGTTAGGTTCGGTTGAGCTTCCTGTGGCGTTTATCGCTACGTTTTCCATTATTGCGGAGCCGGTAAATGGGTTATAATGGATAGGGATGGGTTTAATTTTGGTTGGAATTTTAATTTCTGAAAACAAAACGTTATTTTTGCGTATGTATTAGAAAAGAGTCGAATTGCCTAAGAAGCCGGAGGAAAACGAATTGAATTTTGTTGAAGCACGTCTGGCTAAACTAGCCAGAAATGGGGATCGAAATGCTTTTGCGGAGCTTGTAGAGCTCTATAAGGATAAGATCTTTCACTTGGCTTACCGTATGCTGAATAACAAACAAGAGGCCGAGGATGCGGTGCAGGAAACGTTCTTGCGGGTATATACGAATTTGCACCGATATGATGAGAATCAGAAGTTTTCAACTTGGATTTTTCGAATTGGAACAAATCTGTGTATCGATAAATTGCGTAGAAGAAAGAATACGTATTCCTTAGACGCGGAAATGCCGGACGGAGAAGGCAATGACTATTATGCAATGCTGCCAAGTCATGAAGACACGCCTGAGAAACAAATCATCGTGTCCGAGACACAGGAACAGATTCGTAAAGCGATTGATACCTTACCGGAAAAATATAAATCAATCGTCATTTTGCGCTATTTGCAGGATATGTCCCTTCAGGAGATCTCTGAAGTGCTTGATATGCCCGTAACGACGATCAAAACACGAGTACACCGGGGCCGAGAGTACTTGCGCAAACGGTTAGAACAGGAGGAACAAGATGCCAATACAAATCCTGTTCCAAGGTGAAACATATTTAAATTCGAAACGTATGGTATATCACAACATGCAAAAGTCTAAGAAAGGGGTGGCTGCCCGGTGAACTGCAAAGAAGCCCTCCCGCTCATACATGAATATCTAGACGGTGATTTGCAAGGATCGGATTCTCGGCTGTTAAAAGAACATCTGATTGCTTGTCAGGCCTGTCATGCGTTATTCAAACAATTAGAGAAAACAGATGCGCTAGTTAGAATGCTGCCACCACTAAGAGCTTCTGATACGCTGACAGAGCAGATTATGAGCGGATTGCCTCCAATGAAGCAAAGAAGCGGCTGGATGGACTTCATTCGCAGGCATCCTGCTGGTTCGGTGGCTGTCGTTTTCGGGGCTGTCATGTTCGGCAGCTTCATGTCCATGTGGAATGACGATACGAACTTGATGGTCAAAGGAAGCAACCTGCAGGATGTAGTCATCCAAGGGGATACCGTCATTGTACCGCAGGGTCATACCGTGCAAGGAGATCTCGTTGTACAACGGGGAACGCTGAAGGTGGAAGGCGATGTAACGGGTAATTTAACCGTTATCGATGGCACACTGAATTTGGCGTCTACCGCGCATATTTCGGGTCAAGTTACACAGGTGAATGAAGCAATTGGTTGGGTTTGGTATAAATTAGGCGAATTCGTAGGGATGCTCTCGAATTAGCTTGAAACGTCTGCCGTTGGCTTTGAGCCGAAGGGGACGTTTTTTTTTAGGTACATTGAACCAAATCAACTGGGAAACACTCAGATAAAGAGAGAAAAATAGAAGTATACTTAGGATTATGTTATGATTCTAGGTATAGAGAGATCACTGTGTTCAGTCGCCTGGGGGAGAATAATAAATGGACTTACTCACGAGCATCTCGGCTAAGGATATCGTTGATATTCTGATCGTTAGCTATGTGATTTATAAATTAATCCTGTTAGTTCGTGGGACAAGAGCCATTCAGCTCATGAAAGGTATTCTTGTTGTCGTCATTACATGGGTATTTAGTATTTGGTTTAAACTCAGTACGCTCCAGTGGATGATGAATCAAACCTTTACGTTCGGGGTATTGGGCGTTATTATTATTTTTCAGCCCGAGCTTAGACGAGCCTTGGAACAATTAGGCCGCGGAAAGCTGTTTAGCCGCTCCTCAAGCGAAGAGGATCAGGACGTCAACAAACGGATCAGTGAAGTCATACGGGCTGCGAATTATTTGGCCAAAAGAAAGATAGGGGCCTTGATCGTGTTCGAGAAAGAAACCGGTTTGACGGATTACGTGGAGTCCGGTATTGCCATAGAGAGTAAAATCAGCGCTGAGCTGTTGATCAATATTTTTATTCCGAATACGCCGTTGCATGATGGAGCGGTTATTATTCGTCAAGGGCAATTAATGGCCGCGGGCTGCTACTTGCCGTTGTCTGAAAATCCATTCATCTCCAAAGAACTTGGCACGCGGCATCGAGCCGCTATTGGGATGAGTGAAGTCTCAGATGCGATGTGTATCATTGTATCCGAGGAGACCGGCCAGATCTCTTTGACGATGAACGGTCACATTGTCCGGGATATTAAAGAGGAATCCCTGATCGCGAAACTGTTCGAAGAGCTTAAGCCGAAGGCAAAAACAAATGAGAAGAACCCTTTCTTGAAATGGAGGGGGCGTTCGAATGGATAAATGGTTGCGTAATACGAATGTGGTGCGCATCGTTGCGCTTGTAATTAGTATTTTGCTATGGGTTGTCGTGCATATGGAGGAGACGAATATATCGGGAAGTTCACCTCTGAGGCAACGGGATGAAACGATTAATAATGTAGCCATCACAACGAAATATGATGAAACTCATTATCATATCTCGTCGATGTCGCCAGCGAATGTGCAGATCATCCTGAGCGGCAAAGAGTCTGCCGTTAAGAAAGTAACAGCTAGCAATACGTATCAAATTGAGCTTGATTTAACCCAAGTAGGCAAAGGAGATCATCAGCTTGCGCTGAAGCCGGTAGGGTTTCCAACCGATGTTGAAGTGCAAATCATTCCTAAAACGGTCCACGTGATCATTGAAGAGCTGCAAATGAAAGAAGTGCCTGTCGTTATTAACGTTAAGGGTACGCCTTCAGCAGGGCTGAAAGCCGGCCAACCGATTGTGAAACCTAACAAGGTGTACATTACTGCGCAAACAAGCAAACTTGAGCAGATCGAGAATGTACGCGGCGAGGTTTCCGTGGATAAGGCGCAGTCTGCCGTAACAAAGCAAGTGAAGCTGCAAGCTTTTGATAAGGAAGGCAAAGAAGTCACTGTGAATATGAATCCGCCTGTCGTGGATGTTGAGGTGCCGATAACAAGTCCGTTCCAGACAATACCTCTGCAATTGAAGATAAGCGGAGAGCCGCCGAAGGGGTTTGCTATTTCGATGGTGACGCAAAGTCCAGACAAAGTTACGGTCTATGGTACTCAGGATGTTGTGGATCGGATGGAATTTTATCAGGGTCCGCAGCTGAATATTCAAGATCAGAAGGAAACAAAAGAATATTCACTGGACATTCCTTTAAGGAATAAAGTAACACAACTGGATCCCGCCAAAGTGACTGTGAAAGTAGAAATTGTTCCTTCTATTACCAGAGCTTTGGAGAATGTCCCGATTACGATCATCGGTGCAAATGAAAACTATGCAACGAAGGTGACGACGCCGGAATCGGCGCAGCTGAACATAACGGTTGAAGGAGCTCCTACCATCATCGATCAATTAAAGGTGCAGGACGTTCAAGCTATTCTGGATGTAAGTAATTTACCGCCAGGGAAGCACGAACTGAAGGTTACTCTGAACCTTCCAACGTATGTCAAGCTTGGATCACCGCAAGATGTGAAAGCAACTGTAGAAATCAGCGAGAAAGCGGCAGCAAATACAACAGCAAATGGAGCACCTAGTGCATCACCAAGTGCATCACCAAAAGCAGCAAATCCATAATGGGATGAACAAGAGGAGAATAGAGACATGGGGAAATATTTTGGTACAGATGGTGTGCGCGGCGTCGCCAATGGCGAGTTGACACCAGAATTAGCGTATAAGGTTGGCCGCTGCGGCGGGTATGTATTAACAAGACAGGCTAAGCATCCGAAAGTCGTGATCGGGAGAGATACACGCATTTCGGGTCCTATGCTGGAAGCATCCCTCGTAGCAGGGTTGCTATCTATTGGTGTGGAGGTTATTCGCATTGGTGTTGTAAGCACACCAGCGGTGGCTTATTTAACGAAAAAGCTCGGAGCGGATGCAGGCGTTATGATCTCGGCTTCCCATAATCCGGTTGAGGATAATGGGATCAAGTTTTTCGGGGGCGACGGCTTCAAACTTCTGGACGAGACAGAGCTTGAGATTGAACAGCTGCTTGACGCAGCTGTAGACGAGTTGCCTCGCCCGGTTGGCGGCGAGATCGGTACGGTTTCAGACGACCCGGATGCGAAGCTAGCCTATCTGGCGTTCTTGAAAGAAACGGTATCCGAGTCTTTCACCGGATACAAGGTTGTTCTTGACTGCGCGAACGGCTCAGCCTTCGAGCTGGCTCCTGCGATCTTCCGCGAGTTGGGAGCGGAAGTTATCACCATCGGCGCTGAGCCGAACGGACGCAATATCAACGAACATTGCGGCTCCACGCATCCTGAGAAGCTTCGCGAAGAAGTGGTGAAACATGGCGCAGCCATTGGTCTTGCTTTTGACGGGGACGCGGATCGCTTGATCGCGATTGATGAGAAGGGCGAGGAAGTCGACGGCGACTTCATCTTAAGCATTTTGGGAGATGCGCTGAACCGCGCAGGCAAGCTCAACCACGGCACGATTGTGACGACGGTGATGGCGAATATCGGCTTTTTCAAAGGGATTGAAAAAGCGGGTCTTAAAGCCCTGCAAACAGCAGTAGGCGACCGCTACGTGATGGAAGAGATGCGTAAAGGCGGCTATAACCTAGGCGGAGAGCAGTCCGGGCATGTTATTTTCCTTGATTACATCTCGACGGGAGATGGCATTTTAACTGCCTTACAGTTGGTGAACACGATCGTTGCTTCTGGGCATAAATTGAGTGAGCTAAAAGGAATTATGCGTAAATTCCCGCAGCTGCTCGTTAATGTTCGTGTAGCAGACAAGAGCAAGCTGAAGAATAATACGGTTGTTGAAGAAGCTATTCGCAAGGTGGAAGCTGAGCTTGGCGATAACGGGCGGGTTCTCGTGCGTCCTTCGGGAACGGAGTCTTTAATCCGCGTTATGGCGGAAGGACCGGATAAAGAGCAAGTTGAGGCTTATGTGCATGATATTGCGAAGGTTATCCAAGAGCAATTGGTATAACGGTTCGCTGAGTTGACGTTTATTGAAGTTCCCCTTTCGCGCTTTTTAGCATTAATGTGTGCTTTTCTGGGCGAATAGGGGGATTTTGATAGAAAAAATAAGTTGCACGATGACTGAAAAATGAATATGATGTATTTACTCAAGAAGGAAAGGCAGGGTAGAGGTTAATCATTTACAAATAGCGCCAGAACTCGCAGGCGGAACGGGAATGTAGTATAAGCTACTACTACGCAGGTGAGTTGACGAGGTGAAGGTGTTCGAAACATTCGGCGGGGACCTTCCGGCATTAGGAATGCCGTTAAGTTGGAGAGCAAAAACGCTTGGGCGACCGGGCTGACAAGTATCCAACGTCCGTTTCTTTTTCATGCGAACTTATCGGTAATCGTTAAATATATGGATTTGGATCTTTGAAAAATAGCCTTGTTGAATAGGCTCATAAAACTATGGAGGTACTACACTATGTGCGGAATCGTTGGTTATATTGGAAAGCGTAATTCTCAGGAAATTTTGCTGGAAGGGCTGAAAAAGCTTGAATATCGGGGCTATGACTCTGCAGGTGTAGCCGTGTATACAGCTAATGGTCTGGAAATTAAGAAGGCAAAAGGCCGCATTGCGAACCTTGAATCCAAGCTTGAGGAAACCCCTCTGAACGGAAGCGTTGGGATCGGACATACCCGATGGGCGACGCATGGTAAGCCGTCTGATGTGAACTCGCATCCTCATACGGATAATTCGTTGAAGTTTTCCGTTGTGCATAACGGGATCATCGAAAATTACATTTCTCTTAAAGAAGAGCTAACCGCGAAAGGCCACCAGTTCGTCTCCGAAACAGACACAGAAGTGATCTCACACCTCATTGCTGATCTATACGAAGGAGATATCCTTAAAGCGGTTCAAAAAGCCGTAAAACAAATGACAGGCGCATTTGCATTGGGTGTCTTAACAGAGTATGAACCGGATCGTCTAGTTGCGGTACGTCAAGCAAGTCCTTTGATTATCGGTATCGGTGAAGGCGAGAACTTCATTGGCTCCGATATCCCGGCTATCCTCGAATATACGCGTAATGTGTTTATTCTAAATGATGGCGAAATGGCGCTGTTGACGCGAGATGGTGTCGAATTAATGACTTTGGAAGGGAATTTTATTTCCAGGGAAATGTTTCATGTCGATTGGGATATTGTTACGGCGGAAAAAGCCGGATTCGATCACTTTATGTTGAAAGAAATCTACGATCAGCCTAAAGCATATCGCGACACAATGGGAAGCCGTATTGCAACGGATGGCCGTACAGTAACGTTAAATGAGCTGTCGATCACAGCGGAAGCAATCCGCAACATCAGCAGAGTTCATATTGTGGCCTGCGGAACTGCGTATCATGCAGGTATGGTTGGGAAATATGTGATTGAGAAAATGGCGCGCATTCCGGTTGAAACGGATGTTGCGTCCGAGTATCGTTATCGTTCCCCAATTATCACGAAGGATACGCTTGTGATCGTTGTTAGCCAATCCGGTGAAACAGCGGATACGCTAGCTGCGCTTCGTGAAGCGAAACGTTGTGGTGCGCACGTAATGGCGATTACGAACGTAGTCGGCAGTTCGGTTGCGCGTGAAGCGGATGATATTATCACAACTTGGGCGGGACCAGAGATTGCTGTAGCATCGACAAAAGCTTACACATCCCAGTTGATTGCTTTCTATCTGCTTGGAATCCATTTGGCACAAACCATTGGTACACAAACGGAGTCGGAAATCGTTGAGATGATTACAGCTTTGAAACAGTTGCCTGAACAAGTTGAAGAAATTCTTGCTCAAGCGGAAGATCTGAAAGCAGTAGCAGAAGAAATGGCTAAACATGATAACCTCTTCTTCATCGGTAGAGGTTTGGATTATGCGGTAGCGTTAGAAGGCTCTTTGAAGCTGAAAGAAATCTCTTACATTCACTCTGAAGCTTATGCGGCGGGTGAATTGAAACATGGTACGCTAGCGCTGATTGAGGATGGCGTTCCTGTCATTGCGCTGGGTACTCAGCTTGAACTGTTGGAGAAAACAGTTAGCAATATTAAAGAAGTAAAAGCGCGCGGCGCGAACGTGCTTGGGATCGCTGTTGAAGGCGAGCATGAGCTGCTGAAGTCAGTAGACAGCACGTTTGTGATTCCGAAAACGCTGGATGTTCTTTCTCCGGCATTGTCGGTTATTCCGCTGCAATTGCTTTCCTACTATGCGTCCTTGGCGCGTGGGAATGATGTTGATAAGCCGCGGAATTTGGCGAAGAGTGTGACAGTGGAGTAGACCTTCTACGGTTATATCAAATAAGAAACCATTACCTATCAAAAGGTGATGGTTTCTTTTTGTTTTCAGGTATAATCGATAGCTTAATTGACAAATTAAAATAGAGTCCAACAGCGCCTCTTTCTCCGAGTCTATCGAACAATACAGAATGAATAGTTGCTCAGTCATTATTATCCATTATCTAGAGCTCGATGAGCAGAAAGCAGGGACCTATGTCAGCTCCTACGCAAGCAAAACCAACGTCGGCCGGAGGGAACGACGACTTCTCGCTGAAAGCCATTCTGCCGCCGCTCATGGCGATTATTGTCGGTATGATCATGGTTATTCTAGACAGCACAGTGGTCAATAATGCGATTCCAAAACTCGTTGAATACTTTAACACCGATCTGAAGACGATCCAATGGACCGTCACCGGCTATACGTTGGCCTTATCTGCCGTTATCCCTCTTGCAGGCTGGATGACCGATAAATTCGGTTCCAAGCAAATTTTTATGGTTACTATTGCCTTGTTCACGATCGGATCTGTGCTGTGCGGCATTGCGCAAACGCCGGAACAATTGATCATATACCGTGTCATTCAAGGCTTGGGGGGAGGCATGGTGTCCCCAATCGGGATGGCCATGGTGTTCAAGCTGGCGCCTCCAGAGCGCCGCGGATCCATCATGGGCGTGCTTGGCATTCCCATGCTGATGGCGCCGGCTTTCGGTCCAGTGCTATCCGGTTGGTTGGTCGATTCGGTCAGTTGGCATTGGATATTTATCATCAATCTGCCAATCGGCATTATCGCTTTTATTCTCGGCTATAAATATTTGCCGAAATCCGTCCGACATTCGGCGCCACATCTGGATGTCCTTGGCATGTGCCTCGCTCCGATTGCCTTCTCCATGTTAGCATACGGCGTAAGCGAAGGAGGCACTAGCTGGACCTCCGCTTCTACCATTACGGGCTTGGCGGTCGGAGGTATAGCGCTCATTATCTTTATCTTCGTGGAACTGTCACAGAAGGAGCCGCTGCTGGAGTTGAAAGTATTCAGGTCGTCGGACTTTACACGGAGTATCATTTTGACATGGATCGTACAGCTGGCGTTGTTCGGCGCAATGTTGATTGTCCCCCTGTATTTACAAGGCGTCATGCATTACACGGCTCTTGAGACGGGTTGGATTCTGATGCCTCAGGCCATATTCGCAGGAATCGGAATGCCGATCAGCGGCCGGTTGTTCGATAAAATCGGTGCGCGTCCCCTAGCCTTCGGCGGTCTTGCCGCCGTATCTGTTGCTCTGTTCATTTTGTCAGGAATCTCAGTGAATACTTCGCTGTGGGTTATCATCCTGTGCATCTGTATCATGGGTCTGGGTATGGGCTTCTCCATGATGCCTCTGAATACCCATGTCCTGAACTCTGCGCCTCGAAGCCTAGTAAGCCGTGTTACACCGCTGACAACTGCCGCTCAGCAGGTCGTGGTCTCGTTCGCGGTAGCCGGCTTAACGGGTTACCTGACATCGCAGATCACATCGTACGCGGCAAGTGCAGGAGCGGGAGCGAATCCGTTGAATGCGGTGGTGCAGGGTTACGGGGACACGTTCTTCTTGTCTGCGTGCATTGCGACCGCGGGTGTGCTACTAACGCTTATTTTACGAAAACCGAAAAAACTCAAAGAAGAAGAAACCGCTGGCGGAGAAAATCCCGACCCCGCGATGATGATGGGACACTAACCGTGAATCGGCATTTTCCGATTCGATCGTTTGGAATAGCCTTGGCCGTTAGTAGGCTAAGGCTTTTTTTAAACATCTTGAGAGCTAAATCAGACGACTGTACATAATACCCATTGACATGGTACAGATCTGTCTGTATTATTTGTAATTGAATATGATACAGACCTGTCTCTATCATACATCAAGTATTTTGAAGCTATGGGTGGATAAGGGTGGATATTTAACTATTACTAGTTATGGAGAGGAGAAACACTAGATATGAAAAAAATGCTCTGGATCATTCTTATGATGTCGTGCGGAGCTACCTTTATATCATCCTTGTTCCCTGTATATGGGAAGTATTATCATTTGAGCAGTCTGGAAATCACCATTTTGTTTGCTGTATATGCTGTTATTTTGCTGCCTACTTTACTTATTGTGGGAGCCAAAGCGAACTCGTGGGGATTGAAAAGAGTACTTCGCATAAGTATATGGATATCCATTGTAGCAACGCTGCTCTTTATAGTAAGCCAGAACGTCTGGATGCTCTATACGGCAAGGATTCTCGAAGGTATCGCATACGGGACTTTTACAGGTACGGCCACTGCTTTTCTATTGAAACAAACCTCTTCCAATAAAATTAGTAAGGCAATCAAATTCTCGGGGGTCATTGTTAATCTTGGCTTTGGCTTGGGTCCAGCTATTTCAGGTTTGGTCGTCCAATATATACACATTCAGCCGCTGCGGATGCCATTTTGGTTTTTGCTCGTCCTATTGGTGATTTCTTTGGTACTCCTGGAACTGTTGCCGAAGACTGAAGATTCCCAAAAGCAGGCAAAAACGAAGATTTCACTGGGTATTCCCAACAATATTCGTACGCACTTTTTTTCAATAATCGGCCTTCCTGCATTTATTTTTTTCATGCTAGGTGGGATTGTACTTTCTCTTATTCCTTCTTTCGTTAAAAGCGTCATTCACACGTCTAATCTTTCTATAGCGGGATTGTTAATGCTCATGCTTCTTGGTGTGGGCGGCTTGATGCAATTCTTTCCTTGGTTGCAAAATCCGGTTACGCGGATGCGTATTGGTATCGTGTTCCTAGCCGTCGGACCCTGGATTACTGTTTTTTCCGGTCAGAAAGAAAACTTATTTTTACTTGCGACTGGTATGCTCATTCAAGGAATTGGAGCTGGATGGTCGTTTCAAGCTGCGCTAAGGTTTGCCGGCCAACTGCCGAAGCCAGAAGAACGCCCACGCGTCATTTCGGCCTTTTATTTGTGCGCCTATGCGGGATTCATCATTCCTCCAATTGGCGTCGGAGTGTTGACTCAATTTTTTAGCTTAAACTTTTCATTGGTTATTCTAAATTCGGTTGCCGCTTTACTCGTTATTTATGTACTGGTTTACTCCGTCAAATTTAAACGGTATTATTCAACAATTACATCCCATTAAACATTAATGGTGAAAACTATTTCTGTCTCAACTCATATTTGTACGCATTTGATAGCACACTACGGTTAAGAGATTTATTCTATTAGGAGGTTATCACGTTGGAGAAATTATTATTAAGGATGCTGTTTCTGTCTTGTGTGGCAGCTGTGCCCTTTGTTTTGAGACGTAAAAACTTGCTTATGTTCTTAATCGTGTTCTTTGCAAAAGGTGTGCTCGCGGTTACGTTAGATTCCTACTTTATTAAAAAGAAGAGCATTGCTTATCCGGCACGTCCGTTTCCCAAAATTTTTGATGCAAATATTCTTTACGACTTTTTATTCTACCCGCTATTAAGCGTAATTTGGGTAAGAACGACTTATAACAGTAAACCGGCTGAGCTGATGCTCAGAAGCCTGTTCTTCAGTGTCCCTATGTCCCTGTTGCAGTGGGCTTTAGAAAAGAAAACGAAGTTATTCAAGTGGAATTCATGGACAGTTTTGCATACTTTCGCATCCCTCAACTTCACGTTATTTACAATACGAGGATTTGTAGGTCTAGTTAGAAGATTACTGCCGAATGACGGATTATTACAAATGGACGAAGCTAAGTATGACAGTGCGGAACTAACCGCTAAGGCTGCTGGTTGACCATAAAACATCCTGATGAAGTAGTCATTCGTCGGGATGTTTTTTTCATTGACAACATTGAAACCTGTAGTGTAACATACAGATTATATTTTTGAGAATGAACATTCTCAATAACCAGAAAGGGTGAGAAGAGATGTTGAAGGAAAATAAACTCTCCAAGTTTTATTATGGTTGGGTTGTTATAGGTATTGTGTTTCTATCGCTGCTCGTCTCGGCAGGAATCAGCTCTTTTCCGAGCGTATTAATTCAGTCGCTTGAAAAAGAATTTGGCTGGACGCGAGCATCCATATCAGGCGTTATTTCCATTCGTATTTTATTATATGGGCTAATTGGTCCGTTCTCGGCCGCTATGCTGGCTAAATTCGGAGTTCGCCGCACCATGGTCTTCGCCATTATACTGATGCTGATCTCTTTAGGACTCACACCATTCATTACTGCAGTATGGCAGCTCATTTTGCTGTGGGGGGTACTCGGCGGTATTAGCACGGGGGCTTTGGCTAATGTCTTGGGAATAACCGTCGCGAATCGCTGGTTTGTGAAGCACAAAGGGTTGGTAATCGGCATGCTTACAGCGAGTGCCGCAACTGGTCAACTTCTTTTCCTTCCTCTGCTAGCGAAAATTACGAGTGAAAGTGGCTGGCGCAATGCCGTCTATGTCATTATGGCGGCCCTTCTTATCCTGCTGCCGATCGTTGGGATCTGGATGAGAAATCATCCTTATGATAAAGGTTTAGCTCCACTTGGTACTACGGAAGTTGTGAAGCCAGCACCTTTCCAAGGGAATTTGCTGCTTACTCCGATCCGCACACTATTCTCAGTGATGAAGAATCTGACATTCTGGATGCTGGCCGGGACCTTCTTCTTTTGCGGATTCTCAACCAATGGACTGATTGGTACACATTTAATCGCAGCCTGCGGAGACAGCAATATTCCGATTGTTACCGCTGCAAGCCTACTCGCGTTGATGGGAATCTTTGATCTTGTCGGTACTACGTTTTCCGGTTGGTTATCTGACCGTTTCGATAGCAGATGGCTGCTGTTCTGGTATTATGGCCTGCGCGGTCTATCATTAATCTTTCTACCTTATGCACTTGGTACTGGTTATACGCAGCTTACGGTATTCGCGGTATTTTATGGGCTGGACTGGATCGCAACGGTTCCACCGACAGTGAAATTGACCTCTGATGCCTTTGGCAAAGAGAAAGCAGGCATGGTTTTTGGTTGGATTCTGGTCGCCCACCAAGCGGGTGCTTCTACTGCAGCATATGGCGCAGGCTTCTTGCGTGAACTTCTCGGCAGTTACACGGTGCCGTTTGTTGCCGCCGGTTTCGTCTGTCTGATTGCAGCGATTGTAGCACTGAGAATCCGCAGCAGAAAAGCGGTGGCTGTAGCAGCAGCTTAACAAATAATTAAGCCAAACGAAGGAAAAGGTAACAGTGACGATCGTGATGAAACACGACAGATGGAGGGATCCCATGAGTATTGGCCAAAAGCAATCCATTCAACCGTTATTTCAACCTTTCACACTGAACCAACTTACCTTAGCTAATCGTATTGTTATGGCACCTATGACAAGAAGCTTTTCTCCAAATGGCGTACCGGGGGCCGCTGTGGCTGCTTATTACCGTAGACGCGCAGAGAACGGAGTCGGTCTAATTATGACAGAGGGAGCGGTCATCGACCATCCTGCTGCGACAGGCGACCCGAACATCCCGCACATGCATGGGGAAGATGCACTAAATGGCTGGGCTCATGTTGTGAAGGAAGTGCATGCGGCAGGCGGGAAAATTATTTCCCAGCTTTGGCATGTGGGAATTACCAGGAGGACTCGCTCAGAGCCGAATCTGGAGGCTGCTTCCATCTCCCCTTCAGGCATTGACTTAATGGGGGAAAAAGCAGGCGAGCCTATGACGGAATCAGAGATTGCCGACGTCATTAAGGCATTTGCGGATGGAGCTGCGAACGCCAAGCGGATTGGTTTTGATGGCATTGAGCTGCACGGCGGTCACGGTTATTTAATTGATCAGTTTTTCTGGGAAAAAACGAATCAACGAAAGGATCGCTATGGCGGCAACCTCGTTAAGCGGACGCGTTTTGCGGTAGAGATTATCGAAGCCTGCCGACAGGCGGTCGGACCTGATTTTCCCATCATTCTCCGGATCTCGCAGTGGAAAGTAGGCTCATATGGCGCCAAGCTGGCAAAATCGCCGGAGGAGTTGGCGCAGTTTCTGGCACCGCTCGTGGAAGCGGGTGTGGACATATTCG
The DNA here is from genome assembly GCF_045866505.1 of Paenibacillus sp. P36. Taxonomy (NCBI): domain Bacteria; kingdom Bacillati; phylum Bacillota; class Bacilli; order Caryophanales; family Paenibacillaceae; genus Paenibacillus; species Paenibacillus sp. P36. The sequence goes on along the minus strand of NZ_AP038372.1, from coordinate 8,296,729 downwards.
ACTGCTCGAGCCGGCACTTCTGGGAGCCGGAGTTTCCTGGCTCAGAACTGAATCTTGCAGGCTGGACCAAGAAACTGACCGGCAAGCCGACCATCACCGTCGGTTCGGTGGGGCTTGAATCCGAGCCGTTTGACCAGAAGGATGAGCATGAAATGATCGACGAGTTGGTGGAGCGGCTTGATCGTAAGGAATTTGATCTGGCTGCCATTGGCCGCGCCATGTTGGCAGACCCGGCCTGGGCGGCAAAGATTCGCGAAGGTCGCGACAATGAGCTAATTCCGTACACAGCGGATCGACTGAAAGACCTGATGTAGGTGTCAAACGGACCCAAATGCTATACTAATCTCTGTATGAAGGGGGTAGCGTATGGCTAGGAACAGAGAGTTCGAAGTGAATACCGTACTAGGCAAAGCGATGGGCGTTTTCTGGGAAAAAGGATATGAAAAAACATCCATGCAGGACCTGGTTACGGAAATGGGCGTCCATCGAAGAAGCATCTATGATACCTTCGGAGACAAGCATGATCTCTTTATGAAAGTGATTGACCGTTACGAAGAAGTGGTCGGTACTCGGATCTACCATGCTGATGGGCAGACATCACCGAAAAAGGCGATCAGAGAAATTTTTGAACGAGTGATTGGTAAAAAAGAAGATAAACCCCGCGGGTGTTTAATGGTCAACACCGCTGTGGAGCTCGCCATTCATGATGAGGAAGCTGCGGCTAAGGTCAATGAGAGCTTTTCCAAGACGGAGGCACGCTTGCAAGAGCTTGTTGAACTCGGCATCAAATCGGGAGAAATAGACGCTGGGCAGGATGCTCGAAAGCTTGCGCAGTTTTTAAATAATACGTTGCTTGGGCTACGGGTTCTGGTCAAAACAACGGAAGATGCAGAGAAACTGCAAGGCATCGTAGATACAACGCTATCTATGCTTGATTGACGGATTCATTGAATCAAATGACAGAAAACCATAGTTGATACTTTAAGTTTGTTTATTCCTTGTGCTATGATGAGAATCATACTTAGGGAGAAGACCGATATGGCGAATGATCAACCCTTAACAAAGGAAGCAATTCTGGAAGCCGCGGAACAGGTTCTGCGGCGTTATGGCCCAGAGAAAACATCTGTCGTCGATGTTGCCAAAGCACTGCAAGTCAGTCACGGGACCTTGTATCGACACTTCCCCAGCAAAGCTGCTTTACGCGAAGCCGTGACTGAACGTTGGCTGCACAGGATTGGGGAGCCTCTACAGGAGCTTGCGAATCAATTGGATGGCAGTGCGGCAGATCGGCTGCGGACATGGCTTCAGGCGCTGATCCAAAGTAAACGGAAGCATGTGATTGAGGATCCGGAAATGTTCGGCATGTACTCGGCGGTGACTTTGGATGCCGTTGAAATGATTGCGGAGCATGTCCAACACCTAATCGGTCAAATGACGGGTATCATCGCAGATGGAGTGAACGTGAAGGAGTTTCGTTCTGGCGAACCTGAGGCTATGGCAAGGGCGATTTTTTTCGCGACAACGAGATTCCATCATCCCGCTCATGCTTATGAGTGGTCCACTTCCACGATTGAGCAAGAGTTTGATTTAGTGTGGGAATTAATCCTTTCGGGGATTCGCAAGTGATAGAAAGACCTGGCGGTGATTTCGATTTTCCGCTGGGTCTTTTTTTTGCATAAAGGGGCGAGGGCGAGCCGACGCAAGTGCGTAATGACAAATATATAATTTTGTCAGTTGTAATTTGTTATCGTTATACATATAATAGACTCATAAGCCAAACAATGAATGTAACGAGGAGGAATCATCGCATGTCTAACTTATCCGGGAAAGTAGCCATCGTAACAGGAGCATCCAGGGGGATCGGGAGAGAAATAGCGGAGCTTCTCGCCAAGCATGGCGCGAAGGTGGTCATTAATTTCGCCAGCAATCCTGCTAAGGCAGAAGAAGTGGTGGCGAGCATTAAGCAAAACGGCGGAGAAGCTTTGCCTGTCCAGGCGGATATTAGCCGAGTATCCGATATTGAGCAGCTTTTTCAAACAACATTAGCCGCGTACGGACAAATCGATATTCTTGTCAATAACGCAGGCATTATGATCACAAAGCCGCTGGCTGTGATGACGGAAGAAGACTTCGACAAGCAGTATGCCATCAATGTAAAAGGCACTTATTTTGCGATCCAGCAGGCGCTTAAGCATATGAATAAAGGCGGCCGCATTATTAATTTCTCAACCTCCGTTGCCGGGATGATGTTTCCTACCTATAGTGCCTATGCAGGCACAAAGGGGGCCGTTGAGCAGATTACACGCCAGCTCACCAAAGAATTGGGACCGGCGGGCATCACGATTAACGCGGTAGCACCAGGGCCGGTAAATACCGAACTGTTCACCGTCGGTAAGTCAGAGGAGCAGATTCAAGGGATCGCGAATTTAAACGCCTTTGGCCGTTTGGGAGAACCGGAAGATATCGCAGGCGCGGTGCTTTTCTTGGCCAGCGAAGAGTCGCGTTGGATCACAGGCCAAACCATCCGAATTAACGGCGGCATGGTGTAAAAGCGGCAAGTTAGAGTTGCAATCTCCAACGATGTGGGATATACTAGGTCCGATTAGTGATTGACCAATCACTAATCGGACTTTTTAACAGATGAGGAGGTCGCGGCAAATGGTGAAGGGTGTAACGTCTACCGATCGACGTAATGATATTATTCATTCCGCTGTCGAAGTATTTGCCGAATTCGGTTATTATCGTGCGACAACTGCGCAAGTGGCAGAACGTGCTTCCATTTCACAGCCTTATGTGTATCGATTCTTCACCAAGGAGTCGCTCCTGGAAGCTGCACTGGAGCTCTCATGGCAACGCATCCTTCAAGCTTTCCAACGCGTAAAGGAAACGACATCGCCAGAGCTGCTAGAACTTGGCTTCATCCGCGCTTACGAAGAGATTACGGAATCGCACAGAAATGAGATTTTGCTGCAGATGCAGGCGCAGACGATCCAGGAAGCACCCATCCGCGCTGTCATGAAGCGGGGGATGAATGAGGTGAAGCAGTTCGTGATGCAGGCTTTTGAGGAGGCAGGACTCCAAGAGGCTGAGGAGCGGACGACGAACTTTTTGGCACGGGGGATGCTGTGCAACGTTTCCTTGGCACTGGATATGCCCGATTTGATGATAAAAAAATAATAAGATTTTTTTCAACACCATTAATTGATTGAACAATCATAACGCAAGAGGGCTAGCGCATCCAGCTGCCCTCTTCTTTGTCGTTTATCGGAAAAGTCCAACATGTTTTCTCCTTTAGGCAAATATCAGGGCAAATGGATTTGTTACAATGCATATGAAAGCTTGTAATGGTGCTCATTTTTCTATTATGGAAAGTGAAAGGACAGGTTGCGGAATGATCATTACCAATGTGGAGACATTCATCGTCGGGAACTCATGGAAAAATTGGCTTTTCGTCAAACTGCATACGAAGGAAGGCATTTATGGCATCGGTGAGGGAACCCTCAATGGGTTCGCCAAAACGGTGGAAGCAGCGATTCATGAGCTGAAGCATTTGTATATCGGGATGGACGTTCATGATGTAGAAACCATCGCACTCAAGATGACACGCGACGTGTATTCGGATGGCGGTCAAATTCAGGGCTCGGCGCTGGCAGCAATTGAAACCGCTTGCTGGGATATTATCGGCAAAGAGGCTGAACTCCCGCTGTATAAGCTATTGGGTGGCAAATGTCACGAAAAGCTGCGCTGCTACGCGAACGGGTGGTACCGAGGGCCGCGTGATCCGCAAAGCTTTCATGAGAAGGCAAAGGACGTTGTCGCAAGGGGCTATACGGCGCTTAAATTTGATCCTTTTGGTAACGCATGGCGTACCGTGGATAGGAAGGATTTTCGCATGGGGCTTGACATTATCGCGGCGGTTCGTGAAGCGGTAGGTCCAGATGTTGACCTTCTGATTGAAGGCCATAACCGCTTCAGTGTACATACAGCTCTTCAATTCGCAGAAGCCATGCTGCCTTATGAGCCTACGTGGTTCGAGGCGCCGGTGCCTCCACAGCGGATCTCCTCCATGGTCGAGGTAGCGAAGCGCAGTCCCGTGCCGATTGCCTGCGGCGAGGACTATTACAATCGCGAACAGTTCGCCGAACTGCTGCAGCATGATGCGGTCCATATCGTGCAACTGGAGCCGCAATACCTCGGCATCTCCGCTTCCAAGCAAATATGCGGGATGGTTCATGCGCATGGCGGTGTTACAGCTCCGCATAGCGCTCAAGGGCCGATCTGCTCGGTAGTTTGCGCTCATTTGAATATGGCGACGCCGAATTTCTTCATCCATGAAATTTTCGACGAATTTAATGAGCCGTGGGAAGAGCAGCTGCTCACACCTCCGCTGAAAGTGGACCGCGGTTATCTGCTCCCGCCTGAAGAGCCGGGTTTGGGCATTGACCTTAATCTGGAGGAGATTGCGAAGCATCCGTATGATCCCGGTCACTGGCTCCCCCTATTCAAGCAGGGCTGGGAAAAGCGCGAGAAGCATTGATAAGCGAGGCATGTTGCCCAAAGGAGGATAGCGCATGAAAGCTTTGGTGTATGAAGGGCCTAGCACGATGAATATAAGGGAAGTGGCGAAGCCGATCCCTGGACCAAATGAGGTGCTGATTCGTGTGGAGCGGGTGGGCATTTGCGGCTCCGAATTGAGCGGCTTTTTGGGGCACAATTCGCTGCGCAAGCCGCCGCTCATCATGGGGCACGAGTTCTCCGGCGTCGTGGAACAAGTTGGAAGTGGCGGGGATGGAGAGGCTAGATTCCGCCCAGGGGATCGCGTGACGGCTAACCCGCTCGTGTCCTGCGGCCGCTGCCGCGCCTGCACGATAGGGGCAGCCCAGCTATGCCCGGAGCGCCAACTAATTGGCGCGCACCGCCCTGGGGCATTCGCGGAGTATGTCGCGATTGCAGAGAAGAACGTGTACCGGCTGGACGATCACGTTTCTTTTGATGAAGGCGCTTTCGCGGAGCCGTTCGCCTGTGCCGTGCATATTTGCAAGCTGCTCAGACCGCTGCCAACCGACCGCCTCTTGATTATGGGGGCAGGGCCAATCGGTCTTCTGGCTCTACAGGCAGCCAAGGTGTACGGCTTGCAGCAGGTCGTAGTCGTTGATATCAATGAGCAGCGACTCGAAATTGCCAAGGAACTTGGAGCTGTAACCGTAACTCGCGTAAGCAGCCTTGTGGAGGGGCATACCTTCGATGCGGCCATTGATGCCGTCGGTATGGAACTGACCCGTCAAACTTGCGTGGAGTCGGTGCGCCCGGGTGGGCGAGTCATTTTCACAGGTCTGCACGAAGAAACAAGCCGCCTGCCGATTAATCAGATAATCCGCAGCGAGATCCAGATGACGGGAGCTTTCGCGTACCATTCGGACGATTTCGAGACGGCGCTTCAGTGGATTAGCGAGGGGCGTGTCAGCTTGTCGCCGTGGACAAAGCTGGCTCCGCTTGAAAGCGGAAGTGCTTGTTTTGAGATGCTCATCAAGAATCCGGGGAAGATCGCGAAGATACTTATGACACTGGATGAGAAAGGGGAATCTGTCCAATGAGTTTGGAACTCTTCAAACTAGATGGCCGTGTTGCTTTAATTACAGGCGGGACGCGGGGGCTTGGCTATGTCATGGCTCAGGCCTTGGCAGAAGCTGGGGCTGATGTGATCGTGACAAGTCGCGAGAAGGAGAAGGCGGAAGCGGCAGCACGCGCGATTGCCGAGTCAACCGGCAGACGGGCGCTTGGCTTAGCGGTGGATGTTACAGTAGCCGAGCAGGTTGAAGCGATGGTTGCGGACTCCGTCCAGGCGTTCGGACGGATTGATATTTTGATCAACAATGCAGGGATTAATGTGCGGAAGCCGATCGAAGATTTTGATGAAGCGAGCTGGGATCTCGTTCAGAACACGAACTTAAAAGCGCCGTATCTATGCGCCCGCGCAGTCGCCAAAACGATGAAAAGCCAGCGTTACGGCAGGGTCATCAACCTGTCCTCTATGCTAGGGAGCATCGCACTACCGGAAAGAGGCGCCTATTGTTCCAGTAAAGGCGGCCTTATTCAGCTAACGAAGGTGCTGGCCTTGGAATGGGCGCTTTATAACATTACGGTGAACGCGCTTTGCCCTGGGCCGATTGCGACGGAGCTGAACACGGTGGTGATGAATAATCCGGAAGCGAATCGCTTTTTTATCGAAAATATTGCTTTGGGACGTTGGGGCAGGCCTGAGGAAATCATCGGGGCTATTATTTACATGGCATCGGAGGCGTCCAGCTTTATGACAGGGGCTTCCATGGTTGTTGATGGCGGTTGGACGGCGAGATAGAAGGGAAAGGTGAATTCGGATGAAACTCGGACTTGCTGTATATGGCACTACGTTTATGATGGGCATCCACCCTCGTTCGACACGTCCGCGTATTACGGCATCTCAATTGCTTGAGCAGGCGACCGGGTATGGTCTCCAAGGCATTGAGCTTCCGTTATCGCTGCTTGAGGGCGAAGATGCAGCTGCCTTAACTCGTCAAGCTAAAGCTAGAGGGCAGTATCTCGTAGTAGCCTCAGGTGGCTACGATCCGAAACCGCTTAAGGAAGCTATAGAAGCGGCTGCGAGACTAGGCGCGCCAACCGTCCGTACGGTCGTGGGCGGTGCGGATTTTGGCGGTGATCGGCGCAGAATGGCCGGGCGGTGGCCGTCATTTTTGCAGGAAGTGTTATCTGGATTGGGAGAGGCGGCAAGGGTGGCGGAGCAGGCAGGCGTCGTACTGGCGGTGGAGAATCATCAAGATCTGGCTTCCGAGGAGCTGTTATGGCTCTGTCAGGAGATCGGTTCGCCTAACTTCGGTATTACGCTGGATACCGGCAATCCGTTGGCAACGGCCGAGGAACCAATAGATTTTGCCAGGAGGATAGGACCGCATCTTAAGCATGTGCACATGAAGGACTATTGGATCTACATGAGCGATGACGGCTATCGTCTCGTACGTTCTCCATTAGGCCAAGGCGTCGTGGATTTCGCTGCGCTGCTTCAGGTGTTTACTGAATATTGCCCGAAGGTCAATATGTCAATGGAGCTCGGAGCGCTTGAAGCGCGCCACACGAGAGTACTCTGTGAGGATTACTGGCAGGATTACCCGCAGCGTTCAGCAGCACAGCTTGCCAACCTGTTGCGTTTCGCACAGGCCAATGCCAGACCGACCGGAGATTGGCGAACCCCTTTTGAGAAGAGTGCACCGGAAGAAGACATTATCGCCTATGAACAGAGGCAGTTCCTGACGAGCTTGTCTTATTTGCAAAATTTGCTGCAAACGCATAACACCGCTTCGCAGACGATGTAACGGGAAGGAGAGGGACCAGGATGCAGATTGACCTATCTGGAAAAGTGGCAATCGTTACCGGCGCCGGCCGGGGGATCGGGAAAGTGATTGCTCTGGCGCTTGCCAAGGAAGGCGTGACGACCGTTGTCACCGATATCAATGAGTCGAATTTGGGGGACGTTCAGAAGGAGTTTGATCGCAGCGGTTGCAAAGGGAGTACGTACCAATGTGACGTGCGCAACTATACGCAGATTCAAGAACTCGTTCAACATGTTGTGGATCAGTATGGCCGTATTGATATTTTAGTGAATAATGCCGGGGTCGCCGGAGGAGCACCTGTGGATATCCTTTCCGAAGAGGTTTGGGACTTGAACCTTGATATCAATTTGAAAGGGACTTTTCTGATGTGCAAGGCGGTTGCGCCGGTAATGAAAAAGCAAAGATCGGGCCGGATCATGAATGCTGCCTCGTTCGCCGCCATCGTGCCGAGCTATGGCAGTGCAGCCTATGCCTCCTCCAAAGCCGGTGTGGAGCAATTTACCCGTGTGCTGGCCGGTGAGCTGGGTCCGTGGAACATTACGGTGAACTGTTACGCTCCCGGGATGATTCCGACGGACATGAACCATTTCGCTGAGCTTCAGGAACCCCAGCAGCAGCGCTTGCTCGACACCTTGACGCTGCGCCGCTGGGGGGAGAAGTCAGATGTTGCTAACCTGATTTGCTTTCTCGCTTCTGACTATGCCGGTTATATCACCGGCACGATGATGGATATCAGCGGTGGGAAGCTGGCCACACAAATCCCGCGGATGGCTTATGAGAAAGCGGCAGCCGAAGGTGCTTACGAGTTCTAGAAGGCGTTCAGGTTCTAGCGACGAAGGAGGAGTACGATGAAAGATACAGCTAGCTTTCAATATGATGGCACAACCGTGCTCGTCACCGGAGCAGCCAAAGGGATCGGCGCTGCCATAGCCGAGCAGTTCCTGCTGTCCGGAGCGAACGTTGTGATCGCTGACGTAGATGAGCATGGGGAAGATGTTGCTGCTGCATGGCGGAAGGAAGGCCGTCCAGCGCAATTTTTCCGGTGCGATGTATCCAAGGGCGCAGAGGTGGAGCGGATGGTGGCCTTCGCAGAGACATCGTACGGGGGCCTGGACATCGTGGTGAACAATGCGGGCATCTTCCCCAGAGCGGACTTATTCCAGACGGATGAAGCGTTCTGGGATCTTGTGATGGGGGTTAACCTCAAGGGAGCTTACTTGACCTGCCAAGCGGCGGTGCCTGGCATGATTCGCCGAGGAGGAGGCAATATCATTAATATTGGCTCGCTCCACGCAAGGAAGGGATCACCGGATACATTGGCTTATTCGATTTCAAAAGGCGGTATCGTCACGCTGACGCTGAATTTGGCAGGAGCTTTAGCCAAACACCGGATTCGTGTGAACTGCATACATCCTGGCTGGGTCGCTTCCGAAGGGGAGATGGCTCGCCTTGCGTCGACGGGGGAAGACGAGAAGTCTTTGGAGAAAGCAACGCAACGTATGCCTATGGGGCGAATGCAAAACGGTCAAGATATTGCATCCGCTGTTCTTTTTATCACCTCTGATCAGGCAGGACAAATTACGGGCCAGCAGCTTACAGTTGATGGTGGACTTGGTTTGTAATTCGGATAAATGAGCGAGGAGTGATCGTGACGATGACAAAGATTGCTTTTATCGGCGCAGGCAGTTTGGTGTTTACGAAAAATCTGGTTCGAGATTTATTAACGTTTCCCGCCTTTGAGGCGTGTACCATCGCCTTGATGGATATCTCGGAGGAGCGGCTGGCTTACGCCAAGACAGCAGTTGATAACATCATCGCCGCAGGAGGATACAAGGCGAAGGTAGAGGCAACGACGGACAGGGCGCAAGCGCTAACTGGTGCGGACGGCGTGGTCTGTACGATCCTGGTCGGCGATTTGGAGATCTGGCGTACCGATATCGAAATTCCCAAAGCTTACGGCGTCGATATCAATATTGGCGATACCCGAGGTCCATCGGGTATTTTCCGCTTTTTGCGCACAATTCCCGTAATGCTGGAGATATGCAGGGATATTGAGCGTTATTGTCCGGACGCGATTTTCCTGAACTATTCGAATCCGATGGCGATGCTGATCAGAGCGATGCAAGGCCAAAGCAACGTGCAAGTCACAGGCTTGTGCCATAGCGTACAAGGGACGGCTTCGATGCTGGCCGGTTGGATTGGGGCGCCGATGGAGGAGATTACCTACCGTTGTGCGGGGATCAATCATCAAGCCTTCTATTTGGATTACAAATGGAACGGCAAGGACGCTTACCCGCTTATTCGCGAAGCGGTGATGAAGCGGCCTGAGATTTACAAGGAGGAGCAGGTCCGCAACGAAATGTTTCTCCATCTGGATTACTACGTGACGGAATCGAGTGGCCATAATTCGGAATATAATGCCTGGTTCCGCAAGCGACCGGATTTGATCGAGAAATACTGCACCCATGGAACAGGCTGGAATCCCGGGCATTATGGAGAGATCATCAACTATGCCGAGAAGCTGCGCGGAGGCTGGCATAAGCAGATGGAAGAGTGGCGGGACAGTCCTATCGATTTGAAGCGCGGCGAGGAGTATGCGTCTTATATCTTCAACGCGACAATCGGTGACGGTACGCTATTTGAATTTAATGGCAATGTACGGAACCTGGGATACATCGATAATTTGCCGCAAGGCTGCTGCGTGGAGGTCCCTGTTCTGGCGTCCAAAGGACGGCTAAGCCCGATTCACGTCGGGGCGCTGCCGGATCACTTGGCTATTCTGGTCAATACAAGCGCTCGCTGCGAGGAGTTGGCGGTTCAAGGGGCGCTTACGGGGGACCCGCGAATGATTTATCACGCCATTTGCTTCGATCCCTTAACGTCCGCCGTTCTCAGCCTGGCCGAGATTCAGGAAATGGTTGATCGCATGTTCGCAGCGAATAAAGAGTGGCTGCCTCAATTTAAACATCTCAAATAAAGCAAGCTAATCCAATCCGAATTCCTCCCATGGAAAATAGCGCTTCCACTGTAGATTTAGCACACTTGTAAGCGCAACCAAAATTGGTATGATTAAGGTGTGAAACATTTTCGTATTCACAGAGGGCAAGTCATCACTTCAATCATGCAAAGGGAGGATTCGTAAAAATGAAAAAAACATTTTTAAGCGTTGCTGCCATGATGCTAACGGTTTCCGTAGTGTTCATGGGCTGTTCCAGCCGACCAAGCTCGGGAACATCTACGACGGAAAGTCCGGCGGCGGCGACTACGAAACCGACAACGACGACGGCGGCAAGTACCCCGGATGCCAAACCTAGTGGGGATAAGATCAAGCTTACGGTGTACAGTACGATCTCCGAACTGCCGAATCAAGAAATGATGAAGGGCATTGCGGCTGATTTTACCAAGGAAAATCCGAACATTGCCGTTGAATTCCAATTCCCCGGTGCAGAATACGAGAACATTCTCAAGGTTAAAATGGCGGCAAACGATTTGCCGGACGTCTTCGATACGCACGGTTGGGCGATTATCCGTTATGGCAAATATCTAGCCGATCTACGCAATGAGCCATGGGCAAAAGATATGACGGACACAATCAAACCTGTTGTTACGGATAAAGACGGCAAAGTAGAAGCGCTTGTTATGAGCGAAGCCAAAGACGGGATCTCCTATAACGCTGAAATTCTTGAAAAATACAGCATCACCCCGCCAAAAACGTTTGATGAGCTGATGGCGGCAGCCGAGAAAATCAAATCATCCAGCAACGGAGCGGTGACACCGTTCTTCATGTCCGGTGTGGATAACGGGATGATCGGCGGTTTCTCCGATCTGTACGCCACATCGATGTTCATCTCCCCGGCGACGAACGATGCCAAGACGCTGCTCGACGGCACATTTGACTGGAGCAAATGGACACCGCTTGCACAAAAGCTGCAAGACATGAGCAAGAAGGGGTACATCAACAAAGATGTGTTGACGGCTAAATACAGTGACATGCCGCAATTGTTTGCACAGGGCAAAGTAGCTTTCGTATTCGGTGCACCTTCTTTCGCGGATGAAGTGTATAAATACAATAAAGCTGCCAAAATCGGTATTGCCCCGTTGACCTCCATGGTCGATGGAGACAGCCAATCTTTCTCTGGCGGTGAGCGTTATACGATGGGGGCCTGGAAAGATGGCAAGCACTTGGCAGAGTCCAAGAAGCTGATCGCCTTCTTTGCCAAAGCAGACAATATGTCCAAAATCGCCAATGCGACCAAGCTGCCTGCAGGTCTGAAAAACATCGAATCCAAGCATGAATTCTCCGAATATTACAAGCAATTTGAAAATATCCGTGTGTTCCCTTATTTCGACCGTGTGTATCTGCCAAATGGCATGTGGGACGTGATGTGTAAAACAGGCGTTGCCTTGCTTGCAGGAACGGTTACTCCTCAGCAATTCTCTGACAAAATGAAATCCGAATATTTACGTCTGCGCAATCAGTAGTCGTAGAAAGGGAGGGTGACAGCCACCCTCCCTTTTTGTCTATGATCATAAAGGAGGAAGGTGAATTTATGGCTGAATCAAGGACAGTGCTTGCGCAGACCCGTTCTGGTAAAAAAACGGAAACAACCTTTGGCCGCCTCGTGCGCAGCGGGGCTTTGCTGAATTTGCTCTATATTCCGGCGCTTCTTTTATTCTTCATTTTTATTTTTTATCCGTTTTTTAAAGGGATCAAAATTTCATTTACGAATTGGGACGGCTACAATCAAGACTACAAATGGATCGGTTTCACCAACTATAGCCGGATGTTCACGGATCCTGAGATCCTCAAGGTTATCCGCAATACGGCAATTTATGGTATCGGCAGCGCTGTTTTTCAAAATGTGATCGGCTTGTTATACGCCTTATTCTTAAATCTGAATATCCGAACCCGAGGACTTGTCCGTACGGTCATTTATTTGCCGGTCATTATCTCCTCCTTGATTATGGGGTATATCTGGTACTTCTTCTTCCAGTATCAAGGCGGCGCGATCAATGACATTATTCTGTTGTTCCATGATCAGCCTTCGAATTTGCTTGGAGACCCGAATCTGAATGTGTGGATTATTACCTTCGTCAACACGTATCAGTACTTGGGGATCGCGATGGTGCTCTATTTGGCCGGATTGCAATCCATTCCAAGAGATTATTACGAGGCGGCGACGATTGATGGAGCGGGTCCCTTGCAGCGTTTCGCTCATGTGACATGGCCGCTGATTGCACCGGCTTTTACGGTCAGCATGGTGCTCAATCTGATTGGCGGTCTGAAATTGTTCGACGTCATCGTCGCATTGACCAACAGCGGTCCAGGATATGCCTCCGCGTCGTTGTCTTCGATTATGTACTTGCTCTATTTTGGACGGGAAGATGCCGGATATGCCGCTACGATCGGTATTCTGATGTTCATCATGATCTCTATCGTGAGTATCACAGCCTTACTGTTTCTTAGAAAGAGGGAGGTTAACGCATGAAGAACAAACGAAAGAGCCTGTTAACGCTGCTTTCCCTCGTCATTTGCTTGGCTCATATTTTGCCCTTCTATATTTTGATAACGACTTCACTCAAAGCTTTCGACGATCTAAGCTCCAAATGGATGTTTCCAGGCTATCTGTACTTCGATAACTTTCGAGATGCTTGGAAGGAAGCGCATCTGGCGGATGCTTTCCGAAGCAACTTCATCGTGACCGTCATTTCGGTCGTCCTGATTGTCGTGATCGGCTCCCTTGCCGCTTATCCGCTTGCCCGGCGCCAAACGAGCTGGAATAAGTTCATTTATGCGCTTTTTGTATCCGCTTTGATCGTTCCCCCATTGACTATTCTGGTTCCGTTGTATAAATTTATGGTAGATATTGGTGGGATGAATCAGTATTGGGGTATCATTCTATTGTTCATTACCTTCAATCTGCCAATGACGATTTTCTTGTACACCGGGTTTATCTCCACGATTCCGCGTGATTTGGATGAAGCGGCGATGATTGATGGCGCGGGCCGGTTCCAGCTGTTTTTCACGGTGATCTTGCCGCTGCTGAAGCCTGTGACGGCGACCGTCATTATTTTGTCCGGTGTTGCTGTATGGAACGACTATCAATTCTCGATCTTTTTCTTGCAAAAACCAGAGATGCGGACCATCACGGTAGCGCTTTCATCATTCTTTGGCCAGTACACGAGCAATGTAGGTTGGGTGGCTGCCGGGTCCTTCATGGGCGCGATTCCGATGACGATTGTGTATTTATTTTTGCAGCGCTACTTTGTCTCGGGACTTGCTTCCGGCGCGATCAAAGGTTAATCGCCAGGAGGTTGATACAATCAGACAATCGATTCGATTCCGGTTATCTCTGCTATTTTTCATTACCATTGTCATCCCGATTGTCGGTATTGTCGTGAAATTACCTTCCTATTACCTCGATTTAATAAAAGAACAAGAGTCCTCTCTGCTAGAGGGGACTTTAACTGCTCTCACGTTCGATATTCAAACGTATTTGGACGATTTGGAACGCATGACCGTCACCCCTTATTTGAACAATGAAGTAATGCTTGCTTTAAAATTGAAATCGACTTCACAGTGGAAGCTCCTTACCCCGTATGAGCAATACGAGGCTGAGGAAGTCCTGAATAAGACCCTCCCCAGCTATTTGAAAAATATGCGAAAGGACATACTCGGAACCATTCTTCTGCCGATGGATGGTTCTGTTTACATTACGCCGCCCCTTAGTTTCTCGGATCAAGCGGTGAAAGGTTTCCCTTTTAAAGAGCAGGATTGGTATATCAAGGCGGTGAAGGCGGACGGGAATGTAGCGTTCACCGGTGTGCATAAGCAGGATTATCTGAATAACGCCGATAGTGAGGTTTTCTCCGTAACACGTCTGATCAAGGACCCGGATTCAGGTCGGCCGCTGGGTATAATTATGGCGGATGCCGACACGGTGCTTTTGGATCAAATGATGAAAGGCATTCGGCTGAGCAAGGGGGCTAAGGTGGTCATCCTTGATGATAATCAGCAATTGATCTATTCGAATCAGCCTATTTCGGGCGACATGCAGAGCCAAATTGCCTCAGGAAGCCGGACGGTCATGGACGTGAAGGATTCCTACACGGTTGTTCGCGAAACGATTTCCCGTTCGAATTGGGTGATTGCGATCCTGTCGCCGGAGGCTTTTATCCAAGCCCATTTGAAGCGGGTATATTGGATTGGCACGGCTTTTGCGGCCAGCGGCTTGCTGATCGCGTTGATTTTGTATTTCACAGTATCCCATTGGATTGTTACGCCTTTCAAACAGATGATTCAGGTGATGAAGCGCGTCCAACGCGGGGATATGAATACGTTGTATCGGGTGAAGGGCAACGATGAAATTTCCCAGTTGGGCAGCAATTTGAATACGATGATCTACAAGCTTGATGAGCTGATCGACCGGGAATACAAGGCTGTACTCGGGAAGCGGAACGCGGAGTACCGGGCTTTGCAATCGCAAATCCAGCCGCATTTTCTGTACAACACGTTAAATGGCTTCATTGGCCTCAATCGAACGGGCCAGAGCATGCAGCTGGAGCGGGCTATTTTATCGTTAAGCGGGATGCTGCGCTACACCCTGGAGCATAACGATTGGGCGCAGCTGCAAGAGGAAATTGATTTTATCAACAAGTATTGCGGACTTCAACTGGTTCGTTTCGCCGAGAAAATTCAGGTGCACATTAGCTGTGATCCGGATGCCCTGTCGCTCTTAATTCCGAAGCTGCTGCTGCAGCCGATCATTGAGAATGCCATCATTCACGGCATTGAGCCATGCGATCATAGCTGCGAGCTGCGGATGGACATCCAGATGCAGTCGGTTCCTGGCGAGAAGGAAGAAATATTAGCGATACATATCAGCGATAACGGGGTGGGATTTGAGTCCAGTAAGGTGCAGGAGGGCTTAGGTATTCGGAATGTTAGGGAACGGTTGCAGCTGTCTTTCGAAGGAGCATCCATGAGTATTCATAGTGCTAAGGATCAAGGAACCAGTGTTCAAATCCTAATACCTTTAAAGGATGTGAGACGAGGATGAAGTTGATCATTGCTGATGACGAGAATCTGATTCGGGCGAGCATTCGCAGTATGGTTCAGGATGTAGAATCCTCCTGGCATATTGTTGGCGAGGGAGCCAATGGCGAGGAACTCCTTGAGCTGGTCAGCGAACATAAGCCGAATGTTGCGATTATTGATATCCGGATGCCTCGTATGAATGGGCTGGAGGCGATGCGTCTGGGCAAAGCGATCTCGCCTCGCACCAAATGGATCATCTTGAGCGGATTTTCAGATTTTGCTTATGTGCAGGAGGCTCTGCAGCTCGGGGCGTCTGACTATTTGCTGAAGCCGGTGAATCCGCTGGATTTGGAGAGGGCGCTGACCAATACTGCCAAGCACAACAAAGAATTCATACAAATGCTTAACCAGCAATTCGAAAATAGCTTGTTCGCCCTTTGCAATGGGCTAACGACTTTGAAGTTTGAGGAGCTGGACAGTGTCTATGTGCAAGGCTGGTTCATCGGAGCCGTTTGTATATTTGACACGACGAAAACCGGAAAAGCCTTATCGGACATGACCTGCGCCTTCTATGATGATTTGCGTGAGCGGATGACGAGTTTGCTCGTCTATGGCATGAATTTCGCCATGGTGTCGCTGCCTGATGGGGAGTGTGCGGTGATCGGTTCCTGGGATCCGGCGAAAGGGTTCGATTGCAGGGAGCAGGTGCAGCAATTTTTTGACGAGCTGGCAGGTGTGGCTGAACCGTATCGCCAAGATGGCTTGGCTATAACGATTCTGCAGACCGGAGAATGCCGCGGCTTCGATCAATTGAATGCCCAGCTCGCTCAGCTCGGGGAATGGAGCCATCTGCGTGTGGTTCGCGGCATCGGCCAACGCATCAGGTACATGGAGCTGGAGGCGGAGGTTCAGGTGCCTGAAAGCTCGAAAATCAGTCAGCTCTTTTGCGCTATTAAGCAGCATATGTATTTCAGGGCGTATTTGAATTACCAAACGGCGGTGGGTGAGCTGGAGGGATTGCTGCTAGCGGGCAAACGAAGTTCGAACGAGCAAACACGTCAGGCTGTTCACCTGTATATGGTGCAGGCATTGGGCGCCCCAGAGGCAGATGATGCCGCGCGCTCAGAGGCTGAAGTGATCAGGGAGCTTAGGAAGATCGGGGAAAGCAAGCTGCGGGAGATTAAGCCCCGGGAGCCGGTCACGGCGGATTTGGTCGAACAGGTTGTTCAATATCTGGAGCAGCATTATATGGACGATATCGGGATAGGTTCAATTGCCCAACAGCTCAATGTGTCTGCCAATTATTTAAGCATGCTGTTTAATAAAAAAACCGGAACGCCATTCGTTAAATACTTAACGAATATTCGCATGCTGAAGGCCAAAGAGCTGCTGCTGAACACGAATTTGCAAGTGAAGCAAATCGCGGAGAAGGTCGGCTACTACAGCACGCGGCATTTTACCAAACTGTTTGTCGAGAACTGTTCCAGCTATCCGTCGGATTACCGGAAGAGTCACGCTTAATCAAATAAATTGAGAGAACCTGCGATACTGCTGTGCCGACATGCCTTCCCATTTTTTAAAAATACGGCTGAAATAATGAAAGTCATCATAGCCGACTTCGAGCGAGATTCGCTCGATTTTATCATCTGTTTCGCGCAATAGCCGCTTGGCCTGCTGATGCCGGACGGATTGCAGGTATTTATTAGGGCTCATGCCCAGCATATCTTTAAAAAGCTTACTCATATAGTCTTCATGAACGTTGATAAAAGCGGCCATTTCGACATTGGTCCACTTTTTTCGGTAACTCGTTTTGAGTTCATGAGCTAAATGCAGTAAGCTTTCTTGATATTTCGGATGAAGGGTGCGGTTAGTCTCAGCTTGATGACGAATCAGCAGCGTGAGCATTTGGAGCATCAGCCCCTTGGAGACCATTTCGAAGCCTTGTTTCTGCTCAGTCATTTCATGGATGGTCGCTTCCATCAAGGAAACGACAGCCGGAGGCAGCGAGATGGAATAACCGTACGGAAACAGAGGTGCCCCGTCGATATAAGGCATCGCGCAAAAACAATCCATGAGAGGATGGCTTTCATCCACGACAAGATCCCCTTGCTTAACACGCAGATCGCTAAAGAAATCGAAATGAATCCCTAATAGATGCACATGCGGCGCTGTTAATACTTCGATGGTGTGATAAACATTGGCTGGTATAAGGAGCAGCCTCCCCGCAGGAACCAACATCGACTTTCCTGATAAAGTGGCCTGCAGCTCGCCTTGAATGACATAGAGAAACTGAAAATCGTAAATGCGCCGCGCCCATTTGAATTGAGGCGTTCTTTGGTGCAATTGGGCCCAATGGACGCTGGGTGCCAAATCACGATAAGTGGTATGCCGAATCGGGGAGATGCCTGTCAATGTCATCACCATCCAATGGATAGACTGGTAGTCACTCTGTACCATTTTATCACATAGCTTGTTCGACTTTTGTAGAAACTTGGCAGTAGGTTTTGTGGTTCTTATTCTATCTTAGGGGGTAATTTAAGGGAGGATGAACTCAAAACATTTGGCGGTGGTATGATGTTTTCTGCATTGAAAAGGTTACTCATCGGTCAGCCTTTGAAATCAGCCGAATTAGGGGAGCAAAAGCTGAATAAAACAAAGGCGCTAGCGATCCTGTCTTCTGACGCTCTATCATCAGTCGCATACGGACCTGAACAGATACTGATTGTGCTTATCACCATAAGCACCGCGGCTCTTTGGTACTCGGTACCGATCGGCGTGGGTGTGCTCGTTCTGTTATTGGCTCTCATTTTGTCTTATCGGCAAATTATTTTCGCCTATCCCCATGGGGGCGGGGCCTATGTCGTTTCGAAGGAAAATTTGGGTGTGAACGCTGGCCTTCTCGCAGGAGGGTCCTTGCTGGTGGATTACATCCTAACGGTGGCGGTCAGCATTTCGGCGGGAACCGATGCGATTACGTCTGCCTTCCCGCAGCTCCATCCGTACAATGTGGATATTGCTACTCTGCTCGTTGTCGCCATAACAATTTTGAATCTTAGAGGGATTACCGAATCTGCCTCCATCTTGGCCTATCCTGTCTATCTATTTATTTTGGCTCTGATTATATTAATCTGTGTAGGCTTGTATAAAGGGGTGACTGGCACAGTTACACCTGAGATGCATGCTCCTATAGGGACACCGGTTGCCGGGATTACCCTGTTCTTGTTATTGAAAGCTTTCGCATCGGGCAGCTCGGCCTTAACGGGTGTGGAAGCGATCTCCAATGCTATTCCGAACTTCAAGGATCCGGGACCGAAGAATGCCTCCAAAACCTTAGCGGCCATGGGATTGCTGCTTGCCATTTTGTTCTCGGGCATCGTGTATTTGGCTTATGCCTATGGCATTGCCCCTAAAGCGGAGGAAACCGTCGTCTCGCAGATCGCCTCTCAAACCTTTGGGAGAAATTACATGTACTATTTCATCCAAGGCACGACCGCGTTGATCCTTGTGCTTGCCGCGAATACCGGGTACTCGGCTTTTCCTTTACTCGCCGTTAATTTGGCCAGGGACAAATATATCGCTAGAATGTTCACGATCCGTGGGGATCGATTAGGGTATTCGAACGGTATTATTTTTCTGGCGATTATGTCGATCATTTTGATCATTGCGTTTAAAGGCCGAACAGAGCATCTTATTCCACTATATGCTGTGGGTGTGTTTATTCCCTTTACACTTGCGCAAACAGGGATGCTGGTCAAATGGGTGCGCGAAAAGCCCAAAGGCTGGATTGTTAAACTGACGATCAATTTGATTGGCGCTTTGATTAGCTTCACCGTCATGCTGATCTTTTTTATCACGAAGCTGGGGCAGGTATGGCCGGTGTTTATTTTCCTCCCTTTGATTGTTTATACGTTCCATAAAATCAAAAAGCACTACGAAGCCGTGAGCGAGCAGCTGCGGATCACAACGTGTGAGCCTTCTATCCCGATCAAGGGGAATGTGATGATCGTACCAGTCGCGGGAATTACCCATGTCGTGGAAAATTCCATGAATTACGCGAAATCGCTGGCGCCAGACCAGATTATTGCGGTGTATGTGGCCTTTGATCGGGAGGCCGAGAAGCAGTTCCAAGAGAAATGGGAGTGTTGGCAGCCGGATGTGCGGCTAGTCACCCTGCATTCTCACTATCGGAGCATTATTCAACCATTGACGAAATTCATCGATACTGTGGAGCATAAGGCGAACGAGTCGAATTTCCGGGTAACCGTCTTGATCCCCCAGTTTATACCCAAACGAAACTGGCAGCACATACTCCATAATCAGTCCAGCTTGCTGATCCGCGCGTTTCTGCTGTACAGGCGGGATCTGATCGTGACGACGGTACCGTATCATTTGAAAAAGTAGTTGTTCATAAAGTACAGGATACGGCGGTAATGCGCTATTTCTGTGCTTTTTTAACATATAAGAATGAGTTTAGGGGCTAACACGGGTCATCCTGTGGTGCCATGGGATGCTTCGTTGCACTTTGTGCAACAGGAGAGCGGTCTTTTGGTTGCAATCGCAGCCCTCGTTGCACAAAGTACACTCATTTTGGTGCTGTTGCCCGAAAAAAGCGGTTTGTAGTCCGTTATATTGTACTAAGTACAATATAGGGGAGTGCGGAGGGCAAAATGCGGTTATAATATTGCACAAAGTACAGGCCTGTTGATTTACCAATAAGTGGGTTCATGAGAAAGTAAAATTACTCGTCAAATAGACCAACCATTCTGCTTGCAAATCGTTCATACCAAATAACCGATCGAATTCGGCAAAAGATAACTGGGCACTTGGATGTACTTTGGAATTTCCTTGTTCAAATACAAATTTAAGCAAGACATATACCAATAAAGCTGTGTACAACTGGCCATAAACGGCATTTGGCGTTGTTCCAAATATCATCGGTACATTCAAATGCTGCTTAATCCAACGAAAAAAAACCTCGATTTGCCACCGCTTCTTATACATCTCAGCAATTTTTTCGACAGAGGGCCTATGTAGATTGGTTGCCAGAATAACAGGATTGCCATGCGGATCCTTTAGAATAACGACACGAAACCTATTTTTTGAAAGCGTCGACTTCGCTCCTAACTGACAGGTTAAATCTTGTTCAATTGTGCCAGCAAATGGACGTTTTCGTGTCCTCCGTTTAGGTTCATGAAAATGTGTGTTATCCCTGAGGCGAATCACGAAATATTGGTTTTGTTCCTGATAATCATCAAATTGTTTATGCTTACCATAAGCGCGGTCAGCTACTAGTATGAAACGGTCGTCGCGTACGTCATTACAGCTTAATAGATCTGGGCGATTCCCCGTTGTTTCTGTAACTTTATGTAGCTGACCTGCATCTGCAATGATTGAAACGTGGAGTTTAATTCCTGCTTTTTCACCTTTTAGCGGCGCCCATGGCCATCGTTCTTTACCAACCGTAATCTTAGTGGAATCCACTACAAGCAATTCCTTAGGGATACCTAAACGACGACGCGTTGGGCGATTACATTTCTGAATCATCAGACGCAACAGCTGCTTGAACACCTCAAATGGGACATCTTTGGCTTTTTTTGAAATCGTGGAGTGATCAGCTTTTACAAGTCCACAAGAAGACATGCGTTTTTCACCATCTCGGTAGCCGTCCCATTGCTGGAGTGCGGCTTGCGATAAAAAAAGAAAGAGATCATAAACAGTAAATTTCCGCGCAGAATCAACGTAGGACTCTTCTTTGATAAGAGGAAGCACTTCTTCTTTCGGTATAATTGTTTGCAGAATATTCGAGAACATAGTAGACTTTTTCATGAGGTCGCCTTCTTTCGGATGTTTGTAGGGGTACAAACAGTTTACCGAATGGGCGGCCTTTTTACCTGCCATTTTGTGGATAATCAACAGGCCTGCACAAAGTACAACATAGGGATTGCAATCGAGATATCGTCAAGTGGAGATGGAGCTCGTTCGTCGATAACGGAGGATGAGGTAGAGGTAGAGGTAGACATCGTCCATGTGGACGGTGTCTTTTTTATTTCTGGGATGGTGAGGTTGCCCTACAGCGTAGGGCTCCCTGTTTTTATCGTTTTCCCAAGGTGGTGCTCTCTTTGCACCCTCCGGATGAACGCTTGAAGTTCCTGCTCGCTTTCACATACCGCCGCGTGTTCTAACCAAAGGAAGAACCTTTTTTTACATATGGCGGAAGCATGCAGCGGAAAAGTTTCTCTTGATTTGACAACATACAGGCCAGAGGGAACATTCTTCCAAGGTGCTGTGAAATTCATGCGAATTGACAGTCTGGAGCGCTTCTCCCAATCTTGCTCCTTTTGTTTATTTCGTATGGACCTGTACATGTTCATGATCACGTAGTGCTCCGACATTTCGGTCCAATTGGCATAACCGGCTCGCTCTGCTTTTTGAATAATGTCTGACCTCTCCTTAGAGAACCAATACCCGACAATAACAGGGAAACGGTTAGCCTCTTCTAACCATAAGACACCGAACCATTCGTAAGTTAAGGGAATCGGATTTAACATTTCGGGGATTAACCCTAAATAATAACGGGGAGCGGAAGCCATCGTCATTTCTCCTTTGTACGTAAGACTTACAGCAATAATGTGTGTGTTTTGCTCCTCAATTGTAAGGCTGAGAGGAATAAAAATGGGGTAAAGAAACGTGGGGAAACCCATAAAAAAACGATAAAATGGCGTAAATGAAAGAAAACCGAAGCTTGAATAGCGAAAATTCATGCATGAATTATTTGAAAGCGCATCCATTCGTCTATACGGCAAAAAGAAGGTCGAGGCACGTTTTACAAGGCGGATCTCCAAGGCGTAAGATTCAGAGCATCAAATGAGGAGAGTGAATCTACACATGGTTCCCGAATGCAAGATTACCCGAATTGAATGCTATCGCTTTGATGATGAGTTATCCGACAAACTGCTGCCT
Organism: Paenibacillus sp. P36; assembly: GCF_045866505.1. Classification (NCBI taxonomy): domain Bacteria; kingdom Bacillati; phylum Bacillota; class Bacilli; order Caryophanales; family Paenibacillaceae; genus Paenibacillus; species Paenibacillus sp. P36. The sequence goes on along the minus strand of NZ_AP038372.1, from coordinate 8,274,346 downwards.
GGACATGGCCGCGACTGCCATTGCGGCATGCTTTCCATCTCAACAAGCCTGGGAACAAGCGGTTTAGGAGATTATGAAATTCCGTGCGGCAATCTGAAGGGAGACTTCGTTCAATGGGCTGTTGTCTTTCAGAAGCTCAAAGGACTTTCCCTTGAGGATGGTTTGCATTATGTCCGTCAGAAAAAAGAGGCATGGGGAGAAGTAAGGACTCATGTGATCGAGTCCGCATTAACAGACCTGTCAGAGAAGCTTCAACATAAATCTATAGGCAACAAAGAATTGGATGTTCTATCGAATCGTTCTTATATTTTTGACCATTCAGAGGCCTATGTTTCTTTCTAAGCATGCGCATTTTTATGTTTTTTTTATATGCAGGCTAGGGATTCTTTACCTCATTTTTATACTGTTCGGCGTTACAATGAGTCAGGAAAGGAAGCGATGAAGGCCATGCAAAGCGATTTGCTGCTAATAGCTGCTCCAACCAAGGCAGGCGAGGAGTTTATGAAACAGATCAGGTTGGCTGGGTTTCCTTATGTTGCATTAACGAACAACAAGATGGAAAAACTCAAGCTAGAAGGGCAGGGAGTAAAAAAGATCATCCAGGTGGATACGTCACTACCGGGTTCACCCCATATTCCCGATTATCCGGTTGGGAGCATTATTCTATTCGAAGAAAGCTTGACGTTATGCTGCCGCTATATTCAGATATGCCGCAGTTGGACGTTAGGGCCGATGTATGTGATTACCCAAAGTGTAAATCCAAGATTGATTTATAAAGGGTTAGGCGCTGACTATGTTATTTATTCCAAAAACGGTGATGTGAAGTTCCTTCTATCATCTCTATTACAAACCAATAAACTAGGATCTGTCTGATTTGGAGGAGATGCGCGATGTACAACGATGTAACGATGGTCTTATTAATGGCATTAACCTTTCTGGGGTTTTGGGGCTTTATGAAATTTTGCGAAAAAGCGTAGGCAGGTTGATGCTTTCGATGCGAGTTTTTGAATGAAAACTTATAGGAGGCAACCAAATGATTGTGATTGGACTAATTGCGCTAGCGATCATGGTGTATCTAGGTTTTGTTTTAGTGAAGCCGGAGAAATTTTAATGGATAAATCAGAACTTATATAAAGCAGGGGGAGAACCTACTATGGGTATGGGATTGTTGCAAGTAGTCATCACACTGGTGATTATCATGCTTTTGGTGAAGCCGGTGGGCAGCTACTTGGTGAAAGTGTTTGGTTATGAAAAGAGTGGCTTGGATCGTGTGTTCGGCCCCTTCGAGCGTGTGTCCTATCGCCTAATGGGTGTTAAAGAAGAGGAAGCGATGGGCTGGAAAAAGTATTTAGGAGCTGTATTAATCGTCAACTTTGTCATGATGATCCTTATGTACGCTGTATTTCGGCTTCAAAAGTATCTGCCGCTGAATCCCGATGGAATTGATAATGTATCACCAACAATCGCTTTTAATACGGCTATTTCTTTTATTACAAATACGAACTGGCAAGCTTACAGCGGTGAAAATACACTGTCCTATCTCTCACAGATGGTAGGGCTAACGTTTCCGATGTTTACGTCGGCGGCAACCGGTTTCGCTGTAGCTGTAGCTTTTATCCGCGGATTAGTTGGCCGTCAAGACAATCTCGGAAACTTTTACGTGGATATGACAAGGGCGATTACTCGCGTATTTCTGCCGCTTAGCTTCATTGTTGCTTTAGTTCTAGTTTTTCAAGGTGTGCCTCAAACCTTGCTGGGCGCTGTTCAAGCGACAACCATTGAAGGGGCAGAACAAACGATTACTCGCGGTTTAGTTGCTTCTTTTGAATCAATTAAACATATCGGCACTAACGGTGGCGGATGGTTCGGGACGAATGCTGCGCATCCCTTTGAAAATCCAACGCCATTTACGAATATGATCCATATCATTTGTATGATGCTTTTGCCTACTTCACTCGTCTACGCATTCGGACTAATGATTAAGAACAAGAAGCAAGGCTGGACCGTATTCGCTGCTATGGGAATTATCTTCCTGGTTATGCTCTCCACGGTGTTCTACGCGGAGTATAAAGGTATTGCTGCCGTAGATGCGTTGGGCGTTCATGGCAATATGGAAGGCAAGGAAGTTCGCTTCGGATTATCCGAAACGGCCCTTTTCACAACCGTTACTACAGCAGCTACAACAGGCTCTGTTAATGCGATGCATGAATCGCTTACACCGCTAGGAAGCATTGTTCCTTTTGCGGAAATGATGTTAAATAACGTATTTGGCGGCAAAGGGGTCGGCTTATTAAACGGACTGCTTTATCTCATCTTGTCTGTATTCATTTGCGGACTGATGGTTGGACGTACGCCAGAATTTATGGGCAAAAAGATTGAAGGTAAAGAAGTGAAGCTGGCTGCGATCGCGATTCTGACGCATCCGCTCATCATTTTAGCACCGACGGCTTGGGCGTTGATTCGTCCTGAATCGGTCACGTCCATAGCGAATCAAGGGATGCACGGCCTATCTGAAGTTCTGTATGCTTTCACCTCCGGTGCAGCCAATAACGGATCTGCCTTTGGCGGTTTGAGCGCTGGAACGAACTTTTATGCAATGAGCATTGGTCTTGTCATGCTGGTTGGACGCTATATTTCCATTATCGCCATGCTGGCTATAGCAGGCTCACTTGCTACTAAGCGTGTTGTGCCCGTTACAACAGGTACGCTTCGGACGAATACACCTTTATTTATGGGGATTTTGATCATGATTATTTTAGTTATCGGTGCTCTAACGTTCTTCCCGGCGCTGGCATTGGGACCGATTGCTGAACATTTAGCAGCGCGTTAAGGATAGACGTAATAGAGAGGGAGGATTTACATGGCAGTGGAACGTAAAAAAACATTAACAAAAGAAATTGTCAATCAAGCTATCGTGGATTCATTTAAGAAATTAAATCCATGGGTAATGATTAAAAATCCGGTCATGTTCGTCGTAGAGGTAGGTACCGTCATTACCTTTCTGTTATCACTTGCACCTGACCTATTTGGCTCGACGGAAGTAGGCAGGGCTTATAATATCGCGGTCTTTCTGATTCTGCTCTTTACCCTGCTGTTCGCGAACTTTGCGGAAGCTTTGGCAGAAGGGCGCGGCAAGGCGCAGGCTGACTCTCTACGGAAAACGAAGTCCGATACGAAAGCTCGTCTGGTTCAAAAGGACGGCTCCTACAAGGAAGTATCTTCTACTACACTCCGTAAAGGCGATATCGTTCGGATCGAAATCGGTGAGATCATCCCTTCCGATGGAGAAATCATTGAAGGTTTGGCTTCCATTGATGAATCCGCCATTACAGGTGAATCCGCTCCTGTTATTAAGGAAGCGGGAGGCGACTTCTCTTCCGTAACCGGCGGTACACGGGTAGCGTCCGACTATATCGTTGTCAAAGTGACGACCGATCCTGGTGAATCTTTCTTAGACCGTATGATTGCACTCGTTGAAGGCGCGAAACGGCAAAAAACGCCGAATGAGATTGCTTTAACAACACTGCTTGCCGTATTGACGCTGATCTTCTTGATCGTCATTATGACCATGGTGCCAATGGCCCAATATTTGAATGTGAAATTGGAGATTTCCACGCTGATCGCGCTGCTGGTCTGTCTGATTCCGACAACCATCGGCGGTCTCTTATCCGCGATCGGTATCGCCGGGATGGACCGTGTCACACAGTTTAACGTGCTTGCGATGTCCGGTAAAGCGGTTGAAGCCGCAGGCGACATCGATACGATGATTTTAGATAAAACAGGAACCATCACCTTTGGGAACCGCATGGCGTCCGAATTCGTTCCTGTAAGTGGCGTGACAGCCAAAGATATCACGTTTGCTTCTCTTCAAGCTTCGGTCAAAGATGAAACACCGGAAGGGCGCTCCATTGTTGAGCTTGCCAATAAACTTGGCGAATCCTGGCAAACAAATGCTTACGAAGGTGCGGAAGTTGTCGAGTTCACGGCTGAAACGCGTATGTCCGGGCTTAACCTTGTAGGAGGCTCCAAGGTACGTAAGGGCGCTGTTGACGCGATCAAAAAATATGTAACAGCTTTAGGCGGTAAAATTCCTAATGATCTGGAGACGATTACGAACCGAATCGCTAAGGCCGGAGGCACTCCGCTTGCTGTAGCAATAAATGATCGAATCTACGGTGTTATTTACCTCAAAGATACTGTAAAACCGGGCTTGAAGGAGCGTTTTGCCGAGCTGCGTTCGATGGGGATCAAAACGGTCATGTGTACAGGGGATAACCCGCTGACAGCTGCAACAATTGCTCTTGAAGCCGGTGTTGATGAGTTTATTGCAGAGGCGAAACCGGAAGATAAAATCGCTGCGATTAAAAAGGAACAGCAAGAAGGCAAGCTTGTAGCGATGACAGGCGACGGAACGAATGATGCTCCTGCTCTGGCGCAAGCGGACGTAGGTTTGGCGATGAATTCAGGCACCATGGCGGCGAAGGAAGCCGCTAACATGATCGATCTGGACTCGGATCCAACCAAACTGCTTTCCGTTATTTCCATTGGGAAACAGCTGCTGATCACACGCGGAGCTCTAACGACCTTCTCTATCGCGAATGATATCGCCAAGTATTTCGCGATCATTCCTGCGATGTTTATCCTGGCGATGCCGCAGTTGCAGGCCTTGAATATTATGAATCTGGCCTCGCCGGAATCGGCTATTCTATCCGCTTTAATTTTCAATGCCATCATCATTCCGCTGCTGATTCCAATTGCGATGAAGGGCGTTAAGTATCGCGCAATGTCAGCGGATCGATTGTTGTCCCGTAATGTTCTGCTATATGGGATTGGCGGGGTCATCGTACCATTCATCGGGATTAAAATTATCGATATGATACTTCACGGATTAAATATCGTTTAAAGAGAAAGAGAAACGAGGAGATAGCGTCATGAAATCGGTTTTTATAGCAATTCGTGTATCTATATTGTTCATGATCGTTTGCGGGCTCATTTATCCGCTGGTTACGACGGGCGTGGCTCAAGTCTTATTCCCCAAGCAAGCGGATGGAAGTCTGATTGAATCCGGCGGAAAGGTAATCGGCTCGGAATTGCTGGCTCAGGGCTTCGAGTCCCCTAAGCTGTTTCACCCAAGGGAATCTACGGCGAAGTATGATCCCAAAGCTTCTTCCGGCTCCAATATGGCGGTAGCTTCAAGCGATTATGCAGCTGCATTGGCAGAAAAGATTGATGCTTTGAAGAAGGAAAATCCAGCCCTAACCGATATCCCAGCTGATTTAGTCACATTGTCCGGCTCCGGCTTTGATCCGGATTTGTCACCGGAAGGGGCCAAAGCCCAAGTGCCTAGGATCAGTAAAGAAACAGGAATCGCGGAGAACGTGCTTAACGGTCTCGTTGATCAGTTTACAAAAACCAGACAGCTCGGTTTTCTTGGTGAGCCGAGGGTGAATGTAACAGAACTAAATATAGAGCTGCTGAAACAAGTGAAGTTGTAAGCAGCTGACAACCACTCTCGATAGGTCGAGAGTGGTTTCTGCGTCATTTTGAGGAGAAAGGAGAGGATGCTGGATTGGATGGTTTCAAAAGGAAAACGCCGGAAGAAATTCTATTATCCATCTCCAAATTGCATCGCGGGAGTCTGAAAATCTATATCGGCGCAGTCAGCGGCTCAGGAAAGACGTACCATATGCTGCGGGAAGGGCATAATCTCAGGCAGCAGGGGATTGATGTGGTCATCTGCGCGGTATCTACGCTCCAAAGGCCGGAAACCGTGGAACAATTAGGAGATTTGGAAAGAGTACCGAGCATTCATTGGATGAAGGACGGCACCGAGCAAAAGGATTTAAATCTGGACGCTTTAATGGAGAGAAATCCGGAGGTTGTGCTTGTAGACGGGCTGGCCCATCTGAATCGACCGGATGCCCGTTTTCCTACGCGCCTGGATGATATCAAGTATCTGCTAGCTAACAATATTAGTGTGATAACCACTGTGAATGTGTATGAGCTGGCAGCCGCGATGGAAGTCGCACATAAGTTGACGGGGATTGAAGTGGGGCATTGTGTGCCCGCAGATACGCTGGAGCTGGCCGATGAGGTTCGCTTAATTGATGCAACGCCAGAAATGATTCTGAATCGACTGGAAGAAGGGCATCTCAAGGGAAATAAAGACACCGCTTTATTCAAAAGAGGCAACTTAGGCGTATTAAGAGAATTAGCCTTGCGTCTCGTTGCAGAGGACGTTAACGATTCGCTGGAAGCGCATCGTGAGCAGATGGGGATTCTGGGGCCTTCAGGCGCCACAGAGCGCATCCTGGTAACCGCCCAATATCATTGGAACGGTTCCATTTATGTGCGGCGAGGCCAACAGATCGCGAAGCGGTTGAACGGTGATCTTCATGTTGTGACGCTGCGTAAGTTCAATAAACCGCTATCGAAGGAAGCCTCCGCTTTTCGCAGATCGATTATGAAGCTTGTCGAGAAAGTCGGCGGTAAGTTCGAGGAGCTTCCGCTACGATTTCGCCGTTGTATTCCTAAAGCCTTGGTTGATTATGCCATTCATCATAAAGTAACCCGTATTGTCTTGGGGCATTCCAAACAAACCAAGTGGCAAACCTTTTGGCAAGGATCTGTGATCAATGGCATTTTAAAAAGAGTCAAGAATGTCGATGTGTTCCTGGTTGCTGATCGTGCCGCACGGGATGGGGAGCGCATTCTTCCTGCCCACATGCAGGTATCGAAGGAGCCGTACAAATATAAGCGTCTGAGCAGGCAAGAGGTTCAAGCAAAGATCGAGAAAATCAAACGCGGCAGGTTCAAAGTGTATATTGGCGCCGCCCCAGGGGTAGGAAAAACATATACCATGCTGCGGGAAGGCAATGATTTGCTTAAGAAAGGCATCGATGTGAAGATCGGGCTGCTCGAAACGCATGGGAGAAAGGGAACCATCGAACAAATTGGCGAGCTAACCATTATGCCTCGGGCAGAAATTGCCTATCAAGGCGTAAGGCTTGAGGAGATGGATACGGAAGCCATTATTAAGGCGCGGCCTGAAGTCATTTTAGTTGATGAATTAGCCCATTCGAATGTACCCGGCAGTAAATATAAAAAGAGGTATGAAGATGTGCTGGACATCCTGGAAGCAGGCATATCCGTCATTGCAACGGTCAACGTTCAGCACTTGGAAAGCTTAAACGATGCCGTTGAGCAAATTACCGGAATTCGGGTTCGTGAAACGGTTCCTGACAGCATTCTTCGGGCGGCCGATGAAGTGCAATTAATTGACGTGGCACCTGAAGCTTTGCAGCTTCGCATGAGGGAAGGCAAGATTTATGCGATGATCAAAGTGGATCAAGCGTTGAATAACTTTTTTAAAACCGGGAATCTGATCGCTCTTCGGGAACTGGCTTTACGTGAAATTGCTGATGATGTAGATGAACGTCTGGAATCTATGGAGCGCAAGAGCTCCCTTCGAGGCCCATGGCGGAGAAAAGAGGTTATTTACGTCTCCATCACGGAGATATCACAAGCGGACCGCCTCATTCGCCGGGGATTTCGAATCGCACACCGGCTGAAAGCAGCTTGGTACGTAAGTTTTATCGCAGTGGGGAGTGGCGAGCAATTGAAGCCTAAGCTGGAAAAGCTGGAAAAGCTGACGGTTAGGCTCGGTGGCGAGTTTGTGTATCAAGAAGTGATGAGCCGTAAAGCCGTCCCGGCTGTGTTTGCCTCTCAAGCAAGTGTGGCAGGGGCCACGCAAATGATCGTATGGAAAGACGCTACAGTTAAGAAACTGCTGCCGCTTGCTTCCCAAATGGATGTGCTCATTGTCGCCGATTACGAACTATGGCAATCCGCAGAAAATAAGGTAAAATGAGAGCATGATGAATAAAACAAATAGTTGGATGAGATGGAAATCCTACGTGATGACAGCTCTTTTTATTGCTGCGGTCACTTTATTTTTAAAAGCTTTTAGCGACTTTTTAGGCTTGGTGAATGTCTCTCTTTTCTATCTGCTTCCAGTTCTTTTTAGTGCTGTGCGTTGGGGAAGGGGGCCTTCCTTTTTTGCAGCGGCAATCGGCGTATTATCTTTAGATTTCTTATTTGTCCCTCCTGTATTTAGCCTTACAGTTGCGGATTTGCGTTATTTGATCTCATTTATTGTCTTTATATCGGTTGCCGCTCTCACGGCGAGCTTGGCTTCGAAGCTTCGCAATCAGATTCATCAAGCACAGCAGAGTGAAGCCAGTACGGCTGCCCTGTATGCGTTAAGCCGTAAAATTACGGCCATTTCCGATTTAGAAGGACTTCTTAATCAGATTGTACAGCATGTTTCCGAAGCATTAAGCGCAAAAGCTGCTATTCTATTACCCAATCCATTGGGTGAACAGCAAGTAGGAGCCTATTCCAAGGATGGGATGGAATGGGTGACAGATGAATCCCACTTGTCTATCGCGGCGTGGGTTTACAATCATCATGCGAGCGCGGGGCGTGGCACACACTCGTTGAGGGAGTCCTCAACACTCTATGTCCCGCTTGAGACAGATCATCAAGTTCACGGCGTATTAGCTGTGTATGTCGGTGAACGGCCGTTAACGGAGATGCCGGAGCTGATTCGCTTTATTGAAGCACTCTCGGATCTGGTGGCTGTTGCGATTTCTCGCGTCAAGCTGGCTAATGAAGCGAAGGTGGCGCAGCTGACAGCCGAGTCTGAGAAGCTGCGAACGGCGCTGCTGGACTCGCTCTCTCATGAGCTGCGAACACCGCTAGCTACCATCATAGGCTCTGTGACGGGGCTGTTAGAAAGCGAAGCTGTATTTAGTCCTGAAGATCGACGTGAGCTGCTGCTAACGATTCGTGAAGGGTCAACAAGGATGAATAGGCTAGTAGGGAATTTGCTTGGTATGGTCCGGATTGAAAGCGGCATGCTGCGGTTAAATAAGCAATGGTGCGGGATTGAGGATATTGTCGGTGTTGCCCTTGCCCAGCTGAAGGATGCTTTGCAGCATAGGAAGGTAAGCATTCGGCTTGCTCCGGAGCTACCTTCCGTCCCGCTGGATGATGTGCTGATCGAACAGGTGCTGATTAATGTGATCAGCAATGCCATCAAGTATTCGCCGGAGGGCAGCGAAATTGTGATCGAAGCGGCGCAGCGCCGGGAAACGCTTGAATTGACCATCAGGGATGAGGGAGCGGGAATTGCGGCAGAGGACTTGGATCGGATTTTTGAAAAGTTTTATCGGGGACAATTAACCAAACATATCCCCGGTACAGGACTGGGGCTTGCGATCTGTAAAAGCATCGTGGAAGCCCATGGCGGGCAAATCGTAGCCCAAAGAAATGAGCCCAAAGGAACGGCTATTCATATCAGTTTGCCGTTACAATTCGCTGAGAAACAGGGGGATGGAGCATGACAGCAACTGGTGCGAAAATTTTAATCATTGATGATGAGGCGCAAATTCGCAAGCTGTTGCGAGTAACGTTGAATGCGCATGGCTTCGATGTGACGGAAGCTGCAACGGGCCAAGAGGGTTTATTGCAGGCCACGATGGTTCGGCCGGATCTCATCGTGTTAGACCTCGGATTACCGGATATGACAGGGATGGATGTGCTGCAGCATATTCGTGAATGGTCGCAGGTCCCGATCATTATTCTTACCGCCCAAGACCAGGAGCAGGATAAAGTGGCTGCCTTGGACCGAGGGGCCGATGATTATGTAACAAAGCCCTTTGGCATGGGAGAATTTATGGCACGCATGCGGGTGGCGTTACGCCATATCGCGAAGACGCAAGATGAACCTGTGTTGAAATTAGGGGATCTGGTGATTGATTTATCCCAACGGGTTGTGGAACTTCATGGAGAGAAGCTCAAATTGACGCCTACGGAGTACGATTTGCTAAAAGTGTTAGCCCTCAACAACGGTCGCGTAATGACGCACCGCCAATTGCTCAAGCAAGTATGGGGCGGTTCCCAGTATGAATCCGACAGCCAATATCTTCGGGTATATGTCGGCCATTTGAGGAAGAAAATCGAAGAAGATTCGACAAGACCCCGATATATTCTGACGGAGCCGGGAATTGGTTACCGTTTTGCTTGGCAAGAATAGCCCCTTCTTGTATAGCCTTACATCACTTGTGGGAAATTAACGCAAATGAAAGCGACACAGGGGGTAAGTAAGGTGACCAAGCTGGATCAGCAATTATCGGTCTTCTCCTTAGGCGGTATTAATGAAATCGGTAAAAATATGTACGTCGTCCAATATGCCAATGACATTGTCGTGATCGACTGCGGCTCTAAATTCCCGGACGAAACTTTGCTGGGCGTTGATCTCATTGTTCCTGATATTACTTATTTGATCGAAAATAGCGATAAAGTCCGCGCACTGGTTATTACGCATGGGCATGAGGATCACATCGGAGGCATTCCCTACATCCGCAAACAAATCAATGTACCCATCTATGCAACACGCTTAACGATAGGGCTCATTGAAGTGAAGCTGAGAGAGGCCGGTTTGCTAGCAGGTACCAAACTGATCGAGATCACCTCCGATTCCACGGTTGACCTTGGCAGCATCACGTCTACTTTCTTTAAAACTAATCACAGCATCCCCGATTGTCTTGGGGTTGTTTTTCATACGCCCGAGGGAGCGGTTGTCCATACGGGAGATTTCAAATTTGACCTTACGCCGGTCAATAATCAATATCCGGATATTCATAAAATGGCGGACATTGGCTCGAAGGGGGTCATGCTGCTTTTATCCGAGAGTACGAATGCCGAGCGTCCGGGTTATACGCCTTCGGAAAGCCATGTCGGAAAGCATCTCGAGGAGGCTTTCCATAAAGCGAAGCAAAAAGTGTTCATCGCCACCTTCGCTTCCAATGTCCACCGGCTTCAGCAGGTGATCGATGCCGCGCAAGCGACGAATCGTCAATTAGCCTTGCTGGGCCGCAGTATGGTCAACGTCGTGAAAATAGCTTCCGAGCTGGGCTATTTGACGGTTCCTGACGGCATGCTGGTGGAGGCGGGAGAGATCGGCAGCTTGGCTTCCGAGCGGATTGCCATTCTCTGCACGGGCAGCCAGGGAGAGCCGATGGCCGCGTTATCCCGGCTATCTCGCAATAATTACAGGAATGTAGAAATCCATCGGGGAGACACGGTCATCCTCTCCTCATCGCCGATTCCTGGGAATGAGCGCAATGTCTCTAAGACGGTAGACAATTTGTTTAGCCTTGGCGCGGAGGTCATCTACGGCTCAAGCTCAGTGACCGGCATGCATGTTTCCGGCCATGGCAGCCAGGAAGAGCTTAAGTTAATGCTGACGCTCATGAAACCAAAGTATTTTATTCCGATTCACGGCGAATATCGAATGCTTCATCAGCACCGCATTTTGGCGGAGTCAGTTGGCGTCGAGCCTGCTAACATTTTCATCCTGAACAATGGGGATGTTGTAGATATCAAGGATGAAGCGGCGACGCAAAGCCGCAAGGTCACGGCGGGCAACACCCTGGTCGATGGATTGGGTGATGTGGGGAATATTGTTTTACGTGACCGGAAGCAGCTTTCGGAGGATGGGATCCTTATCGTGGTCCTTCTTCTCAGCAAAACGGATGGCAAAATTTTATCCGGACCCGATATTATTTCGCGCGGGTTCGTCTATGTGCGTGAGTCTGAGGATCTCATAGATCGAGCGAGCATTTTGGCCGCGGATACGGTGAACAGACTGCAGACAGGGCAGGAGCCGTTGAACCAATGGAATGTGCTGAAAATTAATGTGAAAGAAGTGCTCGGGCGCTTCTTTTATGAGAAAACCGGCCGCAGACCTGTGATTCTCACGATTATTACGGAGTTCTAGAGGGAGGGGGCGTAGCTGGTCGCGGCCACTAACCCCCTGAATGGGAACTACAGGGCGCTGATATGAACGAAACCTGCAACTCCTAGCACGGAGTTCCTTTTTTAGGCATCACGAAAGTTAGCCTGTCAAGTGCTCTTCTTTACAGGCGGTCTGTTTTTCCATACTAGATTCTCGGATCGGCTGATCATGCCGATCCTGCCTTACGGCGAGTAATGGGGTGCAGGGGGCGTGCTCCCTGCGTTCTTATTGGTTGAAGGTGACTCACAACGTCTACATTCCTTGGCACGAAGGCAAAATGAATTGGCGCCGGCTGGCACGCTGATATACGTGGATTTTCACAAGTTATGAATACGACCAGAGAGTGAATCCTGCTTAGACTATTGACGTGCATAAAGCCCATTATTTCGGCTTTGCACAAGCGCCCTTCGCGGGTTTTCTCTCTGCCTTGCTTAGTACTTTGCCTTCGAGCCAAAGAATGTAATTCATTTGTGACGATCAAGCTTCTTGCATCATCGTCCTTTTATTGATTTGTTTAGAAATGTGAACTGAACGGACCAACCCTTAGTTCAACAAGAACGGCCTATTTGCACGAGGTCGTTTTTGTCTTTTTCTATTTCTCTTGCTATCGCCCATATAAAGCCTAGTAACTCCCTGGCAACTGCTGTTACAACTTTACCTCGCTGTTTGCCTTTTGCGGACAAACGTTTATATTTTTGATGAAGTCGCTTTTGTGCGTTCCATGCCACTTCCTGTACGGCAGAGCTTAAGCCATCTAGCCGCTCTCGAAGGGCTCTTCGGATGGCAGGCGAGTGACGATAGTTCCATGCTGCCTCAATGACTACGCGACGAATGTGTGCGTTTCCGGCCTTTGTTATCCCGCCTTGCCACCTGCTGCCTCCACTCGATTTTTCACTCGGAACTAATCCCGCGTAGGACATTAATTGCCCAGGATGAGCGAAACGCCCTGTAATATTTCCCAGTTCCGCTGCTAATGTAGTTGCTGTGATTAGTGCAACTCCTCGAAGTGCTTGCAGGGCTTGAATAAGGGGAGCCAGGGAACTGGAAGCAACTTGTTTTTCCATTTCTTTCTCGTATCTCGCAATTCGTTGTCCAGCTTCCCGGATACAATTACGATATTCCTGAAAGACGATATCTTCACAATCTTGGTCGAAGCGCAGCGTATCTAGCCATTCTTCATGAGCACGACTCCATTTCGTCTTCCCTTTAGGAAGCAGCAATTGATGCCTCAGTAGAAATTTCATTAACCTTTGTCTACTTCGATTCTGATCTTCGACGGCATCCTCGCGCGCTCGGACGAGGTCGCGTAGTGCCTCATCTTCTACAGAGGGGACGTAAATTGGGGTTAACTCCCTAGCGCGCCACAATTGTGCAAGACGAAGGGCATCTCTCTTATCTGTTTTTATCCGTGTATTCGTAGTTAAGGAGATTGGTGCAACAACACTACATTCAACAAAAAATTCTAGAAACCAGCGTTGAAGAACGAAACCTGTCGGGCCAGCTTCATAACAAACATCTAACTTGACGTTGTCTTCTTTGGTTAATTGCCCGATAAGTTTACGAACGGCTTCTTTTGTATGGTCAATACTTCCCCAGTATCTGGGTAGTTCATCTCGACCTTCATTTGCAATGGCAATTACAATTTTATCTTTAGATACGTCTAAACCAACATATTTTGTGGTAATACTCATAATAAACCGACTCCTTTTGTGTTTAGCTCTGATTTTGAGGCTGGAATGTTTTAACACCAACCAGTGTTCTCAAAATTAACCTACGTATACGCAAAGTGGCAGTCGGTTTCGTTCATTTTAACTATTTCTACAAAATACGCCCTTTTGGTCGCGGAGTGGGAACTAGGGGCCGTTATTTCTCAACATTTGGCTGAATCCCAGCCCAATGTAAAGAAATAACGCCCTGTAGTTCCCCAACCGGCCACGAACTCCCGCTATTCGCAGAAATAGCGGATCGTAGTTCCTCTAAGTTGGCTCAGCAGCAGCCTCTGTAGTTCCTAGGCTACGCGAATAGGCACGCGGCACCTCACTCAACGAAAAAGACTGTCCATCAAGTAGATCACTCTACTCAATGGACAGTCTTTTCAATTCTATACAGGCCGCAGCAGCACTTTGCCTGAGGTCATGTTAGCCGCATACTGTTGGATGGCATCTACCGTCTGACAGAGTGAGAATGTTTGGCTAATCTCGGTCTGGATCTGCGATCCGACCGACTTCTTCATAGAGCCCTGCAGCGAGAGCAGCTCAAAGATGGATTGGGTCTTCACCCAGTCGGACGCCCAGAAGCCTGTGATCCGTTTGCGGCGGAAAACCAGATCATCTGCGTTGATCGTTGTTGTGCTTCCTCCCAGGAGACCGTATTGAAACAACGTGGAGCCGTCCGGCAGCGCCGAGAGCACGGTGCCTGTCAGGTCTCCGCCTATGGCATCGAAGCATACGGTAGCTCCAAGGTCATGAGACTTCCGTCTGAGTTCGTCTTCGAAGGCGGGGGAGCTGCTGTTCACGATATGCTGTCCGCCTATCTCTCTAAGGAGCTGCGCATGCTCATCTTTGCGGACCACACTGATGACGGCCAGACCGTTCTCTCTGCCGAGCTTCACCAGGATTCTGCCGAGTGCGCTGGCTCCTGCCGTTTGTACGATGGCCTTGGACTTATGCTGCTTGGCAATCTTCACCATAGCCATGGCGCTTGCTGGATTAACGAAGAAGACAGCGCCCTGCTCGTCCGATACATGGTCGGGCAGAACCATGCAGGTCATGGCGCTTGCTTTCGTATACTCCGACCAGGAGCCGTAGACTTCGGATACGAAGGCTACGCGTTTTCCTTTCAGCATGCGGGCTACGAGGCTATTGCCCGTTGCAATGACCGTTCCGCACCCTTCCATTCCGCCAACCGATGGCAATGCGCGTTTAATGCCATAATTGCCGGAAAGAAATAATAAGTCAGCGGGATTAATAGAGGCCGCATGCACCTTGATGAGTACTTCGTTACTGTCTATTTGGGGAATTAACGTTTCGCCGAATTCAATGCCTGAAACCCCGCTGTATGTCTTAATCAGCGCTGCTTTCATCGTTTGTGCCATATGGAAGTACCCACCTATCAGTAGATGTAATTATAACTAGTTAATGTACACTGTATTATATAATACGCAGTGAACGGGTAGGTTTTGATAACATCAAATTTACACAAAGATTTGGTCAAAAAGGGACCGTGCAGCGCGATTATAATTGATTCATGAAACCGTGGGCGATATTCAGGTCGGAGGGCATGAATTTGCTGGCGCCAGATTTAATTAGCCCGGCAAGGACGACACAATTCGAGGCGATGGCGCCGCGCATCCATTTCGGATCGAAAGGGGAATTGTTTTCTAAAGCTGAAAGCTCGAGAAGAGCCAGTTGTCTGGTAAGTTGAGTAAAGTCGCTCCTTGAGCAGTAGAGGTCCTGTTCAAGCTCGATCTCGAAATGGCGCAGATACGTTTTCTCGCCGCCGGTGTAAGCGAACGGCCCCAGTGATGCGGGTAAGCGGGAGGAGAGCCATTTGATACAGGTCGTAATTTGCCTTTGATGCGGCGCTCCAAGTAACTGGAATTCTTGATTAAGATCCGAAATGCCGAAAGGAATGAGATAAGGCGCTTCGCACTCCTTGGTAATAATCTGGATGCTGCCGCCTCCGACATTGATGACGTCAAGGTGGCTGGGGATATCCGATTCGCTTATCGCTTTGCGCAGCAGCTCCGCTTCTTCTTTCTGACTGATCGTCCGATAGGCAATTCGCAGATTTCTGCAAATCTCCTCCATATGTTCAGAGAGGTGCGGCGACCTTCGCATCGCTTCCGTCCCGAAGGCCTCAATGTTTCCGAGGGGGGAGCCTTCCAAGAAGGAGCCTTGTGTGGACAATAAGGACTTAAGTTTATCTTCAATGGATGGAAGGCAGACTTCGCTCTCCAAAAGCTCCCATGTGAGGACATCCACTTGTTCGATACCAATCTCTGATTTCTTGAATACTTTGGCGCTATGACTGCCCAAATCCAAAATTAATTTATCACTATTCATAAGAGTTCACCTGTTACTCCCTTTAGTAATGGTTATCGCACTGTGAATCCCTGTTTAGTTAGTTGCCATCTGATGTATATCTGACTATTCCTAGCAAATAAAGGTCTCAGAAATCCAATAATAAATGATTAATGATTTCTATGTCAACCAATTTATGTTAAAAATATGGAAAAAGTTTCATGGCATTCATATTTCAACAGATTGCATGGTTATCCGACAAATTGGGCTCTCCGGAAATTTGAAGGAAATCAAATAAGAGGCTATCTCCGGGTCATTTCGGACCTTGGAGACAGCCTCTTGCTTATAAAACAAATTTGTAGCCTACCCCCCAGACTGTTTTTATGTATTTGGGTTCTTTGGGGTTGACTTCAATTTTCCTGCGTAAATTTGTAATATGTACATCGATAGCACGATCGTTGACATAGGAGTCGAAGCCACGCAAAGCGTTAATCAAATCCTCCCGGCGGTACACGCGTTCAGGGTGCTCGTACAGCAGCCGAATAAGCTCGAATTCGGAGAATGTCATGTCGATGGGTTCGCCTCGCACATAAAGCGTTCTTTTTTCCAAATTAATGTTCATATCAACAGACGGTACGGGAACAACTTGCTGGACAAGCTGCTCTTCGGGTGGATGAGCTTGTTTGAATCGACGCAGAAGGGCTTGTATGCGGGCCTTCATCTCATGCATGCTGAAGGGCTTGCATAAGTAATCATCAGCTCCTACTGTAAACGCTTCAACTTTCTCGCTGACTTTGGAATTGGAAGAGATGATGATGATGGGAACTGGCGTTAAGCTTCGCAAGGAGTTGCATAAGTCCGTGCCTTCAAAGTCAGGAAGCATGAGGTCCAATAGAATAAGATCCGGCTCGAATTCGCGAAGGGCGGCAAGGCCTTCCTGGCCATTATGGGCTCTAAGCACTAAGAAGTTCTCTTCTGTCAGATACATACAGACCATTTCACCTATAATATCATCGTCCTCGATTAAAAGCACTCTGTCCAAGTATAAACTCCCCCAAACTAAGTTTATTTTCTAATTTCTTTCCTGAATGAACAGAGGGATCAAAAGTCCTAACAATTTACTTGCTCAACCTATTATAAGGTGTCGAAAATTAAGTGTAAATCGCTCTTATACACTTTTTATCGGGAATTTGTTAGCAAATTGTTAGCGAATAGGGATGAGAAAACGTACCATTTAGGTAAGTTACCTAATAAGTGGAAAGTACAATAGGAGATAATACGGTTTATTGTGGAAATTGCTTGTAGGAGGTGTAAATGAAGTGGGTCTTTTAAATAGGTATGGAGTCCTGATTGTAAGTGATTCTAATGAGTTGAGCGAGAGGTTGCTGCCCATCTTTCAGAAAGATGAACAGTTCATCATGACAGGTACGGCGAAACACGGGAATGCCGCATTGGATTGTATGCTTGCTGGAAGGCCGGATTTGGTGGTCATCGATTTAGCAATGGCAGACATGGCAGGGATTCATGCGCTTCAACTCATTATGAATCATCGTCCAATTCCTATTGTAGTGCTTAGTACACATACATCCGAAGGTGCCATGCAGACCATTCAGGCTATGAGGATAGGCGCTGCGGATTATTTTCATATAGAAATGCTTACTGGGCCAATGTCCCATGAAACGATGATCATCTATTTCCTGGAACGCTGTAAAATGGCCATACGAAACGGCATTCAGAGCGTGTATGAGTCTCCAGTCAAATCCTTAGGAATCGTAGAAACTGCGCTCTCTGGCTCGCTGCAGGCGAAGCACGACCAGTTTCAAAGACGAATGGATATTGAATTTCATTTGCGTAAGGCGATCACGAACGAGGAATTTCATCTCGTATATCAACCCGTTGTTGATGTATATACGAACCGGATCGTTGGTTTAGAGAGCTTAATTCGCTGGCACAGTGCGTCTTTGGGGCAAGTGCCGCCTTGCGATTTTATCCCAGTAGCGGAGGAAAGCGGCCTGATTCATGAGATCGGAGAATGGGTGCTGAGAGAGGCTTGCACACAGAGCGTGAAATGGCAGCAAGAGGGCCTTCCCCGTTTGTTCATGGCCGTCAACCTATCCAGACGACAGTTCAATGATAGCGGGCTCAGCGCGATGATTCAGAAGATTTTAGAGGAGACAGGCTTACAACCGAAGTACCTGGAACTCGAGATCACGGAGAGTATGAGCATGGATGTTAATTTGGCGGCAGATGCGCTGGGTCAGCTGAAAAGGCTGGGTGTGCGCGTCGCGATGGATGATTTTGGAACCGGATATAGTTCGCTTGGTTATTTAAAGGATTTTCCGATCGATAAGTTGAAGATAGATCAGTCGTTTATTAAGGGATTGAAACATCGGGAAGTGAATGCGGCTATCGTGAACACCGTCATTACAATGGCCAAAAACTTAAATCTGCTCGTAGTGGCCGAGGGGCTGGAGACCGAAGAGGAGCTTCAAGTGCTAAGGGACTGCGGCTGCCGTTTCGTGCAAGGCTACTATTTCAGCAAGCCGGTGCTAGCGGAAAGCATTGGGCACATGCTGAACTCAAATACGCGAAACAAACCAAACAAGATCGTTATTTAAATATAGGCTGGTGATTGTTCTGCTGCGCGATTTGATTACCAATTTTGCGATTATTACCGTGTTTGTCTTATTCGTCGAACAGTTTTTCATTATTACGAAATTGGATCAGAAGCCGACGTGGTACTACAAAGTTTATGTGGGTCTCACCCATGGCATCCTTGTTGTGATTCTGGTTAGTTTTGGCATTACATATGATGCTCAAATAAGTCTTAATTTTCGTGGCGTAGGCTTCCTGCTTGCCGCCTATTTGGGAGGATATCCCTCTATCCTCATTACCTTCGCTGTCTCATGGATATGGCGCTTCATAATGGACGGTTCTATCCAGATTCCGCTGCTGGTAATTGGACTTTCTGCGATTATGGGAACCGGTTTTGTTTTCGCGAAAGTACGCTCTTACTGGTTCAAATGGTTATTAGGAGGAACGTTCTTTTATGTGTTCTACTATGGAATGGTCTGGACTGTGTACCGGTCATCGCTTCAAGTCATAGGGACATACCTCACCTACCAAATGGTGTGTGTGGTGGTTGTGGCATGTTTTCTTGGCTATCTGATTCGTGCCCGGGAGTACAAGCTGCAGATCCGGCAGGTGGAGCAGGAACTCATTGATATGCTGCGCTTACAGCCGGGCTTTACATTTAAATTTCATAAGCACCGGGGCCATTTTGTCTATATATTGATTGAGGGTCAATTACTTTATCAGCTGGGTTTGCGACCGAGTCAATTTATTGGGAAAAAGGCTCATGAAATCAGCATATTAGGGACTAAGTTTCTGGACTTTCTGCAGCCCTATTATGAGCAGGCTTGGGAGGGCGAAAGAGTCATCTATGAATATGATTGTCAAGGCTTTACGATTCTCGTTACTTTGCAGCCTATCTTTAAGTTTGGCGCGGTTAGTGAGGTCATCGGATCAGCGGTGGATGTGTCGGAGCATCGTGCAGCCCAGATGAAAGTTAGGGTTAGAGACGAGCAATTCCGGACTTTGGTGGAAAATTCAGAGGACTTTATTCTCCGATTTCGACTGGATGGAAGCGTTGCCTCTGCTAATTCTAAAATGTATCAAACTTACCAACTTACGTCTGAACAGGTAAAAGGAAAACAATTAACGGAAGTCATTCACATGGACAATCCTTCGAAATGGGAGCGCTCTTTCACCCAATCGATCGTCAACGGCAAGACGCAGCAATTCGCCATTAATTTTCTGCTGCCGGACGGTGCTGAGCATACCTATAATGTTACGTTATCCCCCCTGTTCAATGAAACAAGGACGGAAATTATTGCGGTCACCGGGACCGTTCACGATATTACGGATCTCAAGAAGCGCGAAGAGGCGGATGAATCCAATCGGGCCAAAAGCCAGTTCCTGGCGAGGATGAGTCACGAAATTCGTACGCCGCTTAACGGTATTCTGGGGCTGTCTCTTCTGCTGCAGCGAACGGAGTTAACACCTCTACAGAAAGATTATTTGAGTAAAATGGACGCCTCTTCGAGTGTTCTGCTGGCGACGATTAACGATATTCTGGATTTTTCGAAAATTGAAGCGGGGAAATTAATTTTGGAGAAAGTCGACTTCTCCTTGGAAGAGTCACTCCAAAAGGTCGCCGACCTGGCGAGCGTCTCCCTCGGCAACAAGCGAATCGAGATCTTGCTGGATACTTCCGAGGATTTGCCGGATATCGTCAGCGGGGACTCTTTTCGATTGGAGCAAGTCCTTATCAATTTATCAAATAATGCCATTAAATTTACGGAGCAAGGTCACATTCGGCTTCAAGTGCAGCTTGAGGAATATGCGGAGGAAGGCATCATTATCTCTTTTGCCGTGGAGGACACGGGGATTGGGATTTCGAAGGAGCAGCTGTCACAGTTATTCTTGCCTTTCTCGCAAGCGGATACATCGACTAGCCGGAGGTACGGAGGCACAGGGCTTGGGCTTGTGATCTGCCAGCATTTGGTGCAGTCCATGGGAGGCGTGCTGAGGGTTGAGACGACGTTAGGGACAGGCAGCCGCTTCTACTTCAGTCTGTTGTTCGGACGAAATCAGCAGACGGAGGATGACATGTATCTTGATTACAGGCAGCACCTTCTGCCTCAAGAAAACAAGCATGTGCTCGTTGCTGAGGATCATCCCATTGCTGCTCGGCATGTATCCGATTTGCTGGGCTCCTTCCAGCTGGAGGCGAAGACGGTCCTGTCCGTATCCGACTTATTAGAGGCGTTGGAACAAGGAGAGGGAGGAGCTGGCCAAGCTGCGTTCCGCTATATTTTCCTGGATATGCAAATGGACCCCATGCAGCATCAGGCGATCTGGCAGCGAGTGCTGAATGCGGTAGACCGCTCCCGAACTCATGTGATTGCGCTCACGACACTGGAAGGCAGAGAAGAAATGTGCGAGCTGCCTGAGGCGTTGAAGGCGGATGCAGTTCTGGTGAAACCGGTAAGCAGGTTGTCACTGCGCAAGGTTTTGCAGGTTCTTAGCGGGCAGAAGCCATCCCCTAAGAGGTGTGATCGCGATAAGGAGCAGGCTATGGCGGAAGGGGCGCTTTTCCAGTCCAAGGGGCACATTTTGGTGGCGGAGGACAATGAAATCAATCAACTGGTCATTACGCAGCTTCTGCAGCAATTGGGCTATGAGGTGGTAATTGCACAAAATGGCTATGAGGTTCTGGAACGGGTGGGTGAGCAAGCCTGGAAGCTTATCCTTATGGATATTCATATGCCGGAGATGGATGGCTATGAGGCAACGCAAAAGCTGAGACAACTTAAGCCGATGCAGCGGATTCCGATCATTGCGCTTACTGCAAACGGATTCGTGAAAGACACGATGCAAATGCTGAAGCTTGGACTCAATGGCATTTTAGTGAAACCCGTCAATGAGAAGCAGCTGGCCGATATGCTCGATAAGTGGCAGGATTTGCAGTGGTTATTGCGTGTTAAGGGGATTGATGCGGAGCATGTGCTGCGGAATATCGATCAGAAGGTCCATATTTTTCAATACATGATTGAGAAGTTTAAACAAGATTATGCTTGTTTCACGGAGAATTTGCTGCCGCCTATCATTCACCAAGAAGATGCTGTTGCTCGCCGCATGGTGCATACGCTGAAAGGAGTGGCTGCGAATTTCTATGCCGAATCCTTGTTGGCGGCTGTCTTGGTGCTCGAGAAAGAGATGGAGCAAGAAATCAACTTGGAGACATGTAAAGAAGGGATTGTGCGCGTGCAGCTGGAGATCGATCGAATTGTAGCAACGATATAAGGCGAAAAACAAAAAAAAGAACCCGCAGAAAGTTTTACTGCCGGGTTCTTTTCGCTGCTGCTAGTTGGTAGCAAGGTATGTGAGTCCGTAGGATAACCAGACGAAGTGATATACATTGACGGCTCCGTAGATGATCACCGTGAGGGATAGGCAGGGCTTGACCCAGGCGCGTTTCCGGATATAAGGGTAAAAGGCCATGAGAATCAAGGGAAGTATGAGTTTAAGGAAGTAATACCCGGCGACATGCCATTCATATACACTTCGTATTAGAGGGTTCAGTTCTTCAATAAAGGACAGATGCAAGCCGATGTCCGTGAATACAGCATCACTTAAGCATAAAAATAGCAGCCAAAGGAGTAGTTTGCTCTGGAAGAAATGGCGGATGACAGGCATAGGCTGGATGTCCTCGCTTTCGTCGCATGAATGTGTAAGTTTATACTTAATGATACGCTTTGTATCATATGAAAGCAACCTACGACTTGACCGGGACGTTAGCGCAAAATCAAGCTGAAAGCGGAGACGGAATTCCGCCTGTGGACTGATTATCCAGCGACGGATCTCTTTTACAATGAATGCGAGATAGTGAACGGTGACGGAGAGAGGGTGAGGAAGCTGCGAAATGGGTTGAACAGGCGGGTGCACTCGCTCTTCTTGCGTTGGACGTATTCGATACATCGTACGCTGATCCTTGGAGCGAGCCGTTTCCTTCGCTGCATCCTTATTCACCTGAGTTATATGCAAACGCGGATGCTAAGCGGGGCTTGGCGGGTTCGGAAGCAGCGGTGGCAGATTCGGAAGCAAAATAATACAAAAGAGGCCATCCTCAAGTAGAAAAATCTACTCGAAGACGGCCTCTTGCTCGATTAGAACACTTTCGTTGTCCAAGACTCGCAATTCCAAGTTTCCGTCACAACATCACGGTAAAATTCCGGTTCGTGGGAAATCAGAAGAATGCTGCCCTTGTAGGCTTGCAGCGCACGTTTGAGCTCATCCTTGGCATCTACGTCCAAATGGTTGGTCGGCTCATCGAGCACCAGTAAGTTCGTTTCACGGTTGATCAGCTTGCAGAGACGGACTTTCGCCTTCTCGCCGCCGCTCAGGACGACAACTTTACTCTCAATATGCTTCGTGGTGAGACCGCATTTCGCTAGCGCAGCACGCACTTCAAATTGTGTGAAAGAAGGGAACTCGTTCCATACTTCCTCGATACAAGTGTTGTTGTTGGAGTCTTTGATTTCCTGTTGGAAGTAACCGATTTGCTGGTTATCGCCTTTTTGGACGGAGCCGGATACCGGCTGGATTTCGCCCAAAATACTCCGCAGCAACGTCGTTTTCCCGATCCCGTTGGCACCGACCAAGGCGATCTTTTGACCACGTTCCATGCGCAAGTTAAGCGGTCTGGATAGCGGTTGATCGTAGCCGATCACGAGATCCGTCGTTTCAAAAATGAGCTTGCCTGACGTACGGCCCTCTTTGAAATTAAACTGCGGCTTCGGTTTCTCCTTCGCAATTTCAATAACTTCCATCTTGTCGAGTTTCTTTTGTCTGGACATCGCCATATTCCGCGTCGCGACGCTCGCTTTGTTACGGGCAACGAAATCCTTCAACTCGGAAATTTCTTGTTGTTGGCGTTTGTAAGCTGACTCAAGCTGCTGTTTCTTCATTTCGTGTACTTGTTGGAAGTGATTGTAATCTCCCACATAGCGGTTTAAAGCTTGATTTTCCATATGGTAGATCAAGTTGATTACGCTGTTCAGGAACGGAATATCGTGAGAGATAAGAATGAAGGCATTCTCATATTCTTGCAAATAACGTTTCAACCATTCAATGTGCTGCTCATCCAAATAGTTGGTAGGCTCATCGAGGAGCAGAATGTCCGGTTTCTCCAGCAAAAGCTTCGCCAGAAGCACCTTCGTCCGTTGACCACCGCTCAAATCGTTCACATCTTTGTCCAAACCAATATCGGTGAGGCCCAGCCCGCGAGCGGTTTCTTCGATTTTGGCATCGATCATGTAAAAGTCTTGATTCGTCAATGTATCCTGAATCGTACCGACATCCTCGAGCATCTGTTCAAGCTCTTCCGGCGTCACATCGCCCATCCGGCCGTACATGTCATTCATTTCTTGTTCCATGTCGAACAGATATTGGAAGGCTCCCTTCAGGACATCGCGGATGCTCATGCCTTTGCTAAGAACAGCATGTTGATCCAGGTAGCCAACGCGCATGCGCTTGGACCATTCAACCTTGCCATCATCCGGCTGAAGCTTGCCTGTAATGATGTTCATGAAAGTAGATTTACCTTCCCCGTTAGCACCGATGAGTCCGATGTGCTCCCCTTTGAGCAGGCGGAACGAGACGTCGTTGAAGATGGCGCGGTCTCCAAAGCCGTGACTTAATCTTTCTACATTTAATATGCTCATGAAATGACACCTTTTCTTTTAAACTTTTTCTCGTTTTATTATAAGCGTTATGGGATGGAAAACTCAATGAATCAGCGAGCAAAAATGTGACTTGATGGGATACATAATGCATCCAAAATAAGGGAAGGGTACAAATAGCTAAACCACAAACAGGGTGATCCTATGTCTACGACTGCCGCTCCAACGCTAACCCCTCATCTGCCTGAAAATATAGTGCAGCTTGTCGAGACTCTGGGGGAAAGCAGCGACATTATCATTAGAGAGCTCGGCATCGGACGATCAGGCGAGCTGCCGATTGCCATTGTTTTCACGGATGGATTGGCCGACCATATTTCGATTCATGAATTATTAGAATCTCTTATGCTATTCACGGGGGACTTTCGGAACGCGGATGGAAGCCTGATAGCAGATATCCCGGGCGCTCTGGAACGGTATATTATTTCGTTAGGCGGCGTGAGAAAAACCGAGCTGATGGAGGATCTGTACGATGCAATCCTATCCGGGGATACCGCTATCATGCTGGATAACTGCCGCCTAGGGCTCATCGTCAGCACAAGAGGATGGGAGTCACGCGGAATTACAGAATCCAATGTGGAAGCTGTCGTCCGGGGGCCTCGCGAAAGCTTCACAGAAACGATGCGTACCAATACGTCACTCATCCGGCGAAGAATCAAGCATCCCTCACTTCGGATGGAAAACCTCCGCGTTGGTCGGATATCCAAAACAGATGTTGCTTTCATGTATATCAAAGGGATTGCGGATGACAAAGTCGTGGACGAAGTCAGGAACCGCATTCAGCGGATTGATATAGATGCCATTATGGATACAGGTCAAATTGAAGAACTGATACAGGACGACACGTTCAGTCCTTTTCCAACGATCTATAACTCTGAACGGCCGGACACGATTGCTGCAGGCATGTTAGAGGGCCGTGTTGCTATTCTGGTGGACGGCTCACCGTTTGTTCTGCTAGTCCCCGTTATCTTCACTCAATTTCTGCAGTCCGCAGAAGATTACTACCAACGGTCTGACTTTGGCGTCATTCGAATGCTGCGTTATGTGGCGATGCTGATCTCACTTTTGACACCATCCGTGTATATTGCCGTGACCACCTACCATCAAGAGATGCTGCCAACTACGCTGCTGCTCAGTCTGGCAACGCAGCGGGAAGGGGTCCCGTTCCCAGCGTTTATTGAAGCGCTGTTGATGGAAACAGCGTTTGAGATTTTGCGTGAGGCCGGTATTCGAATGCCAAGAATGGTCGGTTCCGCCATTTCCATTGTCGGAGCCTTGGTGCTTGGAGAAGCCGCTGTTCAAGCGGGCCTGGTATCTGCGGCGATGGTCATCGTTGTTTCGATCACAGCCATCGCAAGCTTCGTCATGCCCGCCTACTCCATCAGCATTCCGCTTCGCCTGCTGCGGTACCTGTTGATGTTTATTGCGGCTTCCTTTGGCATCTACGGCATCTTTCTGGGATGTATGTGCATCTTGTTTCATTTGTGCAGCCTTCGCTCATTCGGAGTTCCTTACATGTCCCCCTTTGGCCCCTTTCATGCGACAGACCAGAAGGATGCGATCTTTCGCTTGCCGCTCTGGGCTATGCAGCGCCGGCCATCGTTAATCGGTAAAGGAACTAATCAAACTCGCATTAAAGATAGCAAGCCTAGGAAGCCAATCGATTAGCTCGAATAAGAAGAAGGGGAGTGTTTTCCTGATGCGCAAGATGATACGGGTTACTCTCCTGCTCATCCTTCTAATAAGCATAACGACGGGGTGTTGGAACCGACAGGAGTTAAATCAGCTCTCCTTTGTGATGGCGCTTGGCATAGATAAACATGATAACCAAATTGAATTAAGCGCCCAAGTGGCGAATGTCGGCGAAATCGGGATGGGCTCATCATCAGAACGGGGGACGTCCGTTACGAACTTCCATGTCGTGTCGCCCACGTTATACGAAGCTCTTCGCAAGATGACGAGCCATGCCCCAAGGGAACTATACCTTTCTCATTTGCGAATGTTAGTGATTAGTGAGGAGCTGGCAAGGGAAGGGGTAAGGGACGTGTTAGATTTCTTTATGCGTAATGAGCAAATGCGTCCTGATTATTTCGTTGCGATTGCCAAAGACGTACAGGCTAAAGAGATATTAAGCACATTGACTCCAACGGAGAAAATCCCGGCGAATAAGCTGTATTCCTCCTTAAAAACCTCCCAAAACCTTTGGGCGCCTACGATTGCCGTGCATGTAGATGAATTTGTGGCCAATCTGGTTGCTCTCGGCAAAGAGCCAGTCTTGACAGGGCTTAAATCCAATGGGGAATTAGCCGTCCTCCGCAAAGATAATAAACTGAAGATGTCGGACGCTCCTGTCGGCCTGGTCTTTACCCAGTTAGGTGTTTTTCGTGGGGATCGGTTAGTAGGCTGGCTGAATGAGCAAGAAAGCAAAGGCTACAATTACATAAGCGGAAATGTGAAAAGCACCGTTGGAGATGTGCTGCTGCCTGATGGCGGAGAAGCTTCCATCCATATTTTAAGAACAAAATCCAAAGTTACGGCAGCTATGAAAGAGGGAAAACCCGTATTCACCGTCAAATTGCAAGTGGAAGGGGATATTGGTGAGGTCGAGGGAAGCATTGATTTAACAAAATCAGAATCGATTTATCTGTTGGAACAGGTCATGGAGAAAAAACTGAAGGAAGGCTTGCAGGTCGCGGTTTCCAAAGCGCAAAAGTTGGAAGCGGACATTTTCGGCTTCGGTGAAATTTTGCACAGATCAGACCCTGGTTCTTGGAAGCAGATGAAGTCGGACTGGCCGAGTTATTTTGTAAAATCAGAGGTGATTGTACAAGTGGATGCCAAACTACGTCGCACAGGGAAAGTGAGCAGCTCTTTCATTGAAGAATTAAAGAAAAAGACAAAGGAGTAGTTGACCCATGGCACTTCTCCCTTTTATCCTGCTGGCGGTTGCTGCCATCGTGCTCATTGAAGTCCCCAGAATGAGGCGAAAGCGTCTGAAGAAGGAGCTGTGGTCGTTTTCTGTGCTGCTTGTGCTTGGCACGGCGCTTTGCGTAGCGAAAGCTTTGGGTGCGCATCTGCGAAGCCCGTTAGTGTACATATCGTATGTGTTTAAGCCTATGGGTGAACTTCTGCAGAAAATGATGAGTTGATGAAAGAGCTGGAGACGGGATTATGTCTCCGGCTTTTTCGTTTGTTTCGGCAGGTGGCGCAGCTTGGCAATCAGCAGCATAAGCAGCGGAAGCAGCAGGGTGACGGTGAACGCGTAAGCAGGCCAAACTTTGTTCGTGAAAGTAAAGGAGTAAGGGATATTGGGAATTAACACATTAGCTAAAGGGACTGAAATAACGCCAATCGGGAGCACAAGCGGGCGGGTTTCTTTTAAACCTAGTAGCTGAGCTAGAATGAGAGTCGTAATATAAAAGTTGATGACCGTATAAAAATATTGCGTGACAAACCAGATGATCGCAATAATGGCCTCGGCGCGCTGTAGAAAATCGCCAATATTGATTTTTTGCGCCATATCATAAGTTGGATAGATGCTTCCCAAAGCTAAAGAAACACCTAAAACGGCAATATTCGTTATCGTAACCATCCATATCACAGCCCCGCCGATAGCGGTTCCTAGATAATAAGCTTTCTTCGCTTTGCTGACATTATTGGCATAAGGCAGCAGCATGAGAAAGTTGAAAACAGCTGTGAGTGGAAAACTGAGAAATTGGACGCTGCCTCGAATGGTCGGCTTCATTCCCTCTTCCAGAATCGGAAGAAAGTTGGTGGGCTTCATCTGTGGAATTAACATCAAAATGACTAGAAATAAAAACAACAAGGTCCAAGGAAACAGAATTTCACTAACACGGCTAATGGTTTCGAGCCCCAGAATGACACTGAAGGCTACCATAATGACCGTAATGGAGATGATGACTTCAATTGGCGTTTTGGACAGCATTCTGGTCGCAAGAAAATCGCTGATCCCCCACAATGGGTACAGGGTGCTGATATAGACAAAAGATAATGCAGCCAAGGCCGCCAACTTTCCGAAGAAACGGCCTAAAATCTGCTCGCTGTACTGAGCAAAATTCAGGTTAGGAAATTTTCCGCCGAGCTTGCTGTAGAGAACAATGAGGAGCATGCCAGCGAGTAAGCCAACGATAATGGATAGCCAGGCATCCTGTTTGGCCAAAAAAATAAGTTGGGGTGGCGAGTAAATAATCGCGTTTCCAATTGTATAAAGGCATAAAAGTACCCCGAATTGTCTGCTTGATATTTGGCCTTTTTCCAACATCCGAAAGTTCCCCCGATTTTGTAGCATCTCAGTGATCTTACCTATTTTTGCCTGATTGGGGAGGGTTAAACGTGGTGGGGATGGAAAAGACCTGAGGGTTGTTTGCCCTCAGGTCTTATGATGTCTTCATTATGGCAGGCGCACGGATGCCCTGTACAAGCTGCTGTTCCAGTCCACTTTGCTATTCAGCGACTCCGCGACGAGGCGGAGTGGGACGTACATGCGGCTGTCCCCCATAATCTGGAGCGGGACCGGCACGGAGACCGACTTGCCATTCACCGTCGCTGTGGAGCTCCCGTCCTTCAGCTTCATCGTCACGCCTCCGCTCGTAATGGTCGCCGTCCGGGTTGCGGCGTCCCACTGAAAACCGGCATTCATCGCGGTGATGAAGGGACGGATTGGAACAACGGTCGTCTCATTGACGATGAAGCCGCTATAGTCATACTCAGGCTGCCCGTTGATATCGATTTGCACCTTCGGTTTGTCGAGCTTACGCACGACGAGCGCATTGCTCAACTCGCGGCCGGGATAGGTCAGCATGGTGCCGTTGGCGTACAGACCGGAGCTGGACCCGCCGTCCATATTCATGGCTTCCTTCAGCCCAAGCTGAAGGGTGATGGCGGCGAGCTGGGAAAGCGTTGCGCTCGGCACGGTGCCCATCACGAGACGATCAGACCCGTCGATGCCGATGAAGCTGCGCGCTGCGGCAGATTGCGTCACCTTCGGGTCGGAGAAGCCGTCCCGTGTGACGTCGAGATCGACAGCGCCGCCGGTGACCAGCTTCGGCCCGACCCCGATCGCCGCGAGCCACGACTTGGCGTTCAGAGAGCTGCCGCCTTCGCCTTTGGCCAGCAGCTCTTTCGTGACGCGATCGCCGACGTCTAGATTCGGCAGGATATGCTGCCGGTTGTTGGCGCTGTTGCCGACAAACAGCACGTAACCGCCGGCAGGAACCTGCACGGAATCGTTCGTGATGCGAGTGATGAGCCCATCCTCGATGACGACCTTGGTCCCGTTCGGGAAGTTGATCCAGCTGCCAAAGTCCGGAGTATACCAGATCACTTGGTCGGTGCTGCCTTCGCCGTAATACTTGTTAACCCCCCAAGGGGTAATGGGGTAAGTCCCGTTCCCTTCACTGACCCGCACGGCGATGTCGAGGTCCACGAACTGAATATCCGGCACTTTATCCCGATTCAGAATAAAGGTCTGATTTTCTCCGGAGTGAAGAGCTTCACCGGCTTCTACCATCGTCCCGTTCGGGTAGCGGATATAAGGGTTAGACTCGTAGGCATTGAAAAATGTCCCGTTAATCGCGGCAACGGCCCCTTCTCGCTCGGCGATTGCTTGTAATGGAGCGTCATGGCCAATTCCTCCGTCAGCCAAGGCGGGAGCGAGCTCCAGGGTCGGGTCGGTCAAATCGACCGTAACGACACTTACGTTATAGGTTTTGCCTTGAGCGGTTACTTGCTTGGTCACGGCGTTCACCGAAGGGGAATATAGCGCGGACGCCGGTGTTGCGCCGGCAAAAAGTGCAGCTGTCAGCAGAAGCGCCGCACTGGGTTTCATGATTTTATGGCGAAACATGAGGTAGTCTCCTTTGGGTTCAGTCGAATGCTGCCGAAAAATATCCGGCTTACTATATTATTCGGTTGAGATGGGCTTTTTTGTGACGTCTGGCGGACATTCCAGGAGGAGGGGATGGTTGGTAAAGGGGCAGGCGGCGGTATGGGCAAAGGCGCCAACCAAAGGTGCAGGTAAAAGAAAACACCGGCTCAGGTGAGCCGGTGCATACGGGATTATGCAAGTTTCGCCAAGTACTCGTCGAGTTGATTGAACGTACCGCCAAAGCCTTGTTCCATGTTCTCAATCATAGACGTGTAGAAAGCAGCTTCTTCTTCGGTTGGGTTAACAGGGCCGCCGCTAATGGTGACAACCGTTTTACCATCTTGCTCTTCGAAGTTTACGATATTCAAAATTTCAAGCGGGAAAACCGGGCTGAACGGAGCACGGATCGTGTTCGCGTCCGCATCGGAGAACGAGTTCGTGTAGACAAGTTTATCCGAAGGGGAAACTTCGCTATATACAAATTTACCCCACATTTGAAAGCCGTCAGGGGATTTCATACTGAAATGGAACATGCCGCCGGGGCGAACATCACACGTGGATACATCCAGTTGCATCCCTGTCGGTCCCCACCAGTGACTGAGATGTTCGGGCTTCGTCCAACATTGGAAGACGAGCTCGCGAGGAGCGTTGAACGTGCGTGTAATAACTAGCGAGCGGGAGTTTGTAGTTTCGGACATGGGTGAGTACCTCCATAAATTTTAAAATAGTATTGATTTGTAAGAGTGGCAGAAAAGCGGGACCCGCGGCAGTCTTGCGGCGACAGCCTAAGGCTTGTCCTTCGAATTGCTTTCTTGGCTTTGCAGTTCTTGCAAATAGGCGTCCAAGCGGTCGAAACTCTCATCCCAAATCCTGCGGAAAGACTTCACCCAGGCATCTAGCTCTTGGAGCG
This sequence comes from Paenibacillus sp. P36, assembly GCF_045866505.1. NCBI lineage: Bacteria > Bacillati > Bacillota > Bacilli > Caryophanales > Paenibacillaceae > Paenibacillus > Paenibacillus sp. P36. Next base: position 8,243,361 of record NZ_AP038372.1, on the reverse strand, counting down.
GCTGGGGCCGCAGCTTGTAGATCCGCCGATTGGCGATCGGTTGAACCTCCACGATTCCGGCCTCGCTGAGGACGCGGAGATGTTTGGAAACCTGGGGTTGGTTAAGCCCAAGTCGATCGGCGATTTCCCCTACGGTGAGGGGACCGTCACGCAAGAGTTCGACCATGTGTAAACGGTTGGGCTCGGCGAGAGCACTCATAGTCGAATTCATACATTAAATATACTTGGTTTGGAATATTCCTGTCAAGGAATATATAAAAAGCGTAGGAGACTGGAGTAGTATGGCCTGATGCATGGCGGTTTATTTCGGCAAGGCCCGTGTGTGGCGGATGAGTAACGTTCGAACGTGTGTGAGGGAGGGAACTGCAGGGTGTTATTTCAGCAGGTTGAGCCGGGTTTGGCAGTCTGGGGGAACTGGAGGATCTTATTTCAGCTGATAAACAACCAAATGGCCTGATTATGGAGAAATAAAGGCTCATAGTTCCCTTTGATTGAAAAATAGCTAATTTGGCAGAAATAGAGGCCCACAGTTCCCCTTCGCCGCCCCTCTCGCGCCAAATTCAAAAGGCCGCCAAGGTAAGGTATATCTACCTTCCATGGCGGCCGTATTATTTTAGGCACCTGGTTGTTTCCCCGTGAGCGCCACTTCAAAAGCATCAATGATAAACAAAAACCTCTCGGCCTCCCGAAACACGTGATCAGCAAGCAGCGGGTGAATGATACTTTTGATTTTGCAGGCCTCGATTAAATCTCTGGCCGTCTTCTTGAAGTCGCGGAGCGAGACGACGGAAACGCGGTTCTGATCCAGGAATTGGTCCAGAAGCGGCTCTGTCTGCGATTGCGGCTTCATGCCGCTCAGGTCGATAGCTTGAAACAGCAGCTGATCAAAATCGTGGCTGAAATTGCGGGCTTGCTCGACTAACTGACGCTCTGACGGGTCAAGGAGATGTCCGATGAACTTGGCATGATCCGCCATAATGCGCAGGAAGAAAACATTTTCATGAATAATCGCGTCAGGTAACGGATCCAGTCTTCCCGTGTTTAATTCCTCCAGCCGATTCCTGAAATAGTTGGCTTCTCGGCTCGTATGATCAACGAGTAAGGGGAAATTATTGCCCCCTGGCAGCTTGCATTGAATGATCAGTCCAAGAACTTTTCTTTTAAAAGCCCAAATGTGCGTTGCGGCTGAGTGTGCTTCCAGGTTAAAACGCTGGATTTGCGAGGGATCCGTCGCTTCGGTATACGAATGGGCTCTAGCTTCAATTTGCTCAAAAATACTGTAAAATTGATTCGCTTCCTGAATAAGCTGCGTATCTTCGCAGCGGAAACCCAGCTTCAGAAAAAGGGAATGTTCCTTCATAATTCGGGACCAGAATCGCACTTCTTCCAAAGAACGTGCTACAAACGCATTGGACAAGATCAGCACTCTCCTCGCACTCAAATATACTATGTTAAGTATAATCGCTCGGAGGAGAAGATAGACCAGTTCCGCTCTAACTGGGACGACTCCCTGCTCGCGTTAGCTCACGTTACCCGGCGATGATGCTCCGCCTTGCGATAATCTTTGGGCACGATGCCTTTGCTTTCCCGGAAAATGCGGGAGAACGTCTTGTACGAGCCGTATCCAACCTCAAGCGCAATTTCCGTTACGCTCATCTCCGTGGACACGAGCAGGCTGCAAGCATGACGCAAGCGCAGGTCGTGCAGGAAGTGGACGAACGTTTGGCCAGTCGTTTGCTTAATCACTTCAGAGATCCGCGAGGCGCTCATCGCGAACTTCGCCGCGAGGTCCGATAAGGCCAGCTCCTCCTGATAGTTGCGGTGGATATAATGAATGATAGGCCAAACAGAGTGATGCGTCTTCGCACCGTGAAGCGGGATTGCTGCTGCCTCCGCAAGGGGGGCTTGCTTCCAACGATGGCGGTCGAAGCGGATGAGAATTTCTTTCAGCTTGCCTTTTAAAAGCGTCTGCCTATATCGTTCCGTGCCGTTATATTCCTGATACATCTCCTCAAGGAGAGCGAGCATCTGTTGCTGATCTTGTCCATGCAGCTGGACATAGGCGGGCAAGGCCGTCATCTCACCCAAAAGCCCCGACAGACCGGGATCGCTCCCTGATTCCATCAATAAATCCATGCTGAACATGCAGTTATACAGGACCAGATTTTGTCCGGGATCCGTAAAAATTTCATGCACCTGATAAGGCAGCACGAACGTGAAAGTGCCCGCCCTCATCTCATGGTTGACATCATTAATGCTTTCCGACCCGGTGCCTTCGATGACATAGGAGAACTCGAGGAAATCGTGGCGGTGTGCGCGAAAGCCGTGCCCCAGCGTATTTTTGCTGATATGAAAAGGGAAGGATGAGTGCATGTTTGGGTACGTTTTCAAATAGTCGGGAAAATACGTCATACTCAGCTAATCTCCTTCGAAGAAATGGGACGTTTTCCGAAATATAGGTGCGTTTTTCTACTGCCTTTATTTTATCATAAAAGCAGGTCGTACAGGATGTACTTATGAGGAGGAACAGAACGTGGAAAGCAATAAAATTAGAATTGGTATTATTGGTGCCGGTAACATCGGCGGCGTGCATATACGCGAGTTTTCGAAATTGGCGGATTCCTGTGAAATTACAGAGATTACGGATGCCTATTTGCCTTTAGCACAAGCAAAAGCTCAAGAATACGGCATTGCTCACGTAGCAGCTAGCCCTGAAGAGCTTATTCAAAGCAGTAATGTAGACGCTGTCATTATTGGAGTGCCTAACCAACATCATGCTTCCCTTGCTGTACAAGCTATTGAAGCCGGCAAGCACGTGTTGATTGAAAAACCGATGGGCATTAATGCTGCAGCAGCTAAACAGATCCTGAAAGCCAGCGAAGCTTCGGATAAAGTGGTCATGATCGGCCACCAAATGCGTTGGGAGGCTGTCCCGCAGCTGATCAAAGAGCAGGTTGAAGCAGGTGAGCTCGGTAAAATTTACACAGCCAAAACAGGCTGGTTCCGCCGCAAAGGGATTCCGGGCTGGGGCACATGGTTTACGAAAATGAACGAATCGGGCGGCGGCCCGTTGATTGATATTGGGGTTCACATGTTGGATCTTGCGCTCTACTTGATGGGCAATCCGAAGCCTGTCTCCGTCTTTGGTGCAACTTATGCCGAATTCGGCCCTCGCAAGAAGGGGATTGGTACATGGGGGACGCCAAACTGGAACGGCACGTATGATGTGGAAGATTTGGCTACGGCCCTCATCCGTATGGAAGACGGCAGCACATTGACGTTGGAAGTGAGCTGGGCGGTTCATATGGATACGGATAACACGCCGTTCATTCATCTGATGGGCTCTGACGGCGGCGCGAGCTATAAAGGAGCATCCGGGAAACTGCTGACTGAGAAGTTCAATCGGGCTATCGAGACCGATTTGAAAAAGCCTGAGAATGACGAAGGAGAGCGCCTGCGTCTGAGCAGACATTTCCTAACGTGCATTCGGGAAGGCAAACAACCGATTACATCCGCTTTATCCGGCTACACGAACAATTTAATTCTTGATGCCATCTATGAATCTTCCCGCACAGGGAATGAAGTGAAACTAAACTGGGACATCTAATTCGGGAGGGAAACACGATGCTTAGAGGGTTAACGGGAGCAGGACTTGGCAAGCTGGAGAGCAATGAGCAGTTCATCGAGCTAGCGGCAAAATACGGCTTTGCGGCCGTCGATATCGACGCGCTTGCCCTAGTGGAGAGCCACAGCGTAGACGGTGCGCGCGAGCTGCTGAACAAGCATGGCCTTGTTATTGGCTCCATCGGTCTACCGGTGGAATGGCGCGGGTCTGAGGAGCGTTTCCGCGCCGACCTGCCGAAGCTGACTCAAGCAGCCGCTGCGGCTGCAGCGCTTGGCTGTACGAGCTGCTGCACGTACGTTCTGCCATCGACGGATCTGAATGCTGCGCATTTCATGGCGCTGGCTACCCGCAGATTGCGCACTTGCGCGCAAATCCTAGGCGCCTATGGCATCCGTCTTGGCCTAGAGTTCGTGGGGCCGCACCACCTGCGCACACGCTGGAAACATCCGTTCATCTGGACGCTCGAAGAGACGCTGGATTGGATTGATGCGATCGGCGAGAGCAACGTCGGTTTGCTGTTCGATGCGTACCACTGGTACACGAACGGGTTAACAGTAGCTGACATCGAGAAGCTGCGTCCTGAGCAGATCGTCCACGTCCACATCAACGACGCGCCGGACGTTCCGGTAGAGGAAGTGCTGGATAACGGACGTGTGTACCCAGGCGAAGGTGTGATCGACTTGGCAGGCTTCTTGCAAGGTTTGGCGAAAATCGGCTATAAAGGCGCTGTTTCGCAGGAGATTTTGATGGCTACGCCTCCGACGGATTCCCCGGAGAGTTTGGTACAGCGTTCCAAAGCGGGCTTTGATAAAGTTTATGCGGCGGCGGGGCTGTAGGTAATTGCGTGGTTAGCCCCAAACGGAGCTGTGCAATACAAGAATGATGAGCCAGAGGACGTCATGTCCTCGGCTTTTTTCGCTTTTACAGGCCGGGCAGTCTCACGAAATGCCAGAAAGATTGCCATTCGACAAAGGTTCCCATGAACCATCCACACAGTCCGACAACATTTTCAGGCATTCTCGTTTACTATGTTCCTGTTCTACTAAATATGCCTAAATCAAAATGAAAAGGAGATAAGATCATGCAAATTAAAAAGAAGGATGACATTGGCTTGATTTTGGACAACTTTTCGTCGTATGCGAAGTGGGATCCTTCGGGCCAGAAACTATACCTTGTGTTCGCTGATAACAAGCGTGGGGGGCAGTGGACGCTGATGAACTACAACGATGATCGTTTCAGCGTACATGGTCGCGGTAAAGACTACTTGGATGAAAAAGAAGCGTTCTTTGAGGAACGCAACAGCGTCGTGTCGTTCTTATGGAACAACCGTGCCGCGCTTAAGGCAGCTGTAGATCCAAGCGAGTAGAAAGCTGGACAGCCAGCTAGCTCACCTAGTTTAACGAAGAGGCAAAAGCCTCCGAAACCACCAACAATGTTTGGTGGCTCCGGAGGCTTTTGGCGTTGGGTGCTGCTCGGGGTTATAGAGCAGCACCTTCTTTTTGTTTATCGCGGTATTGGCCCGGGGTAATCCCCTCTTGCTTGCGGAAGGACCGAATGAAGTTTTGCGAGTTGTTATAACGCAGCTTGGACGAAATATCCTTGATGGGCATATCCGTCTCCGACAGCCATTTCTTCGCCATGTTGAACCGGTAGGCGGACAAATAGTCGCTGAAGGAGCAATTCGTTTCTTTGCGGAAAATGCTGCTTAGATAATTCGCATTGTAATGCAGTCTGGATGCGCAGTCCTCCAGCGTGAGGTCGGTATCGTAATACTTTTGCACAAGATCGATAATTTTCTCTGAAATATTGTGATACTGCGCATCCTGCCGGTCGCGGTAGATGCGGATCAGCGGGTGGATGACCTCTGTCCAGAACCAGTCTTCGATTTCCGCCGTCATATGCAAATTCAACAATTCCTCGAAAAGCGAGCCCTTGTTCGGATGAATCTGATTCAAGGAAATGCCGGATTCCTGCATCACCATCAGCAGGTTGTTAAGCAGCCGAGCCAGCGGAATCTGATATTCCTGCGGCGAAAGCGGAGCAGCGAATACGGCTTGCAGGAGCTGTCGCAGCAGCTCTTTGGACTTATCCTTTTCGGCCACCTTGATGGCGTCCATCAATTCGTTTTCGAGCGGCTTCGGATAGTTCAAATTTAAGAAATGTTTGCCTGAGTTAATATTCTCGTACTGAATGATGATCCCTTCGCCGAGCTTGATTCGATGCTTCAGAGCTTCGAGGCCTTCTTTATAAGCGATCGACATTTGCGAAAAAGCATGGATGGGAAGGCTCATCCCAATGCTGACATGCAGATTCAGATAGCTGAAGATGTGCTGCTGCATCTGCTCCGTCAGGGCGTAGACCTTATTGCGGAAAGCGGCAGCTTCGCTGTCTGGACTTCCAATCAAGGTCACAACCGTCTGATCGATAATGACGGGAGCTAGACGCTGGTCGGAAGGAATAAGCTCCTCAATCATATTGTGCGCGGCGAAAAGCAGCAGCTCCATGTCCCTTTTTTCATAACGGGTATTGTCGATGGAGTCGATCTGCAGGGTAATAACGGACATCGTTTTCCATTCGTCCATATGTTTCGTATAGCCGAATTGGGCTAATTTATCGGGCAGCTCGCTCGTTTTAATATGGCCCTGGAAAGCTTTGATCAAGAAGAAGGTCCGCACCTGGCCGATATGCTGATGGACCTCTCGTTCCAGCTGGGACTTGGATTGGAACAACGTATGGACGTGCTCGCTGATCATCTGGAACTCATTGGCTTTCCGCTTCTGGTTCACGGTAACGAGGCCCCCGATTTGATTGAGCAGGAGCTGGATGGGCGAGTACATTTTGCGTGAACCGAGCCAAGCGAGCAGCATGGACAAAAGCAGCATCAGAATGCAGATATAGATCGTGTAGACTCCAATTTTACGCGATTCTGTGGTCAAGCTGTCGATGGAGGTTAAGGACAAATAAGTCCAATTATTCAGGTTCGAGTGCAGATAGCTGACCGAATAGCGCTTGTCGTTGATATCCGCTGTGAATTGACCTGTAGGCGCCGTTATATGGCTTAGGTCCTTCAGGCCGGCCTCCGCAATAGGTTTGCCAATCAGACTGGCGTCCGGATGCATGAGAATCTGGTTATGCTCGTCCATAATCAGAATATCTTCCAGATGTTTGGTATCGCTTTGAATCAAATCCTGCAGGGAACAGGCTGGAATGTTGGCCATAGCGAAGCCGTATTTCTCCAGTCCGGTAGTTGGCAGCTTTTTGACCAGAGAAATACTGTAATCGCAGGTAACGCTCCGAGCATTCTCCTCCGTAAAAAACCACTTCGACGGGTTCAAAATCCAGGTGCTGTTCTCCTGTGTGTTCATCAGGTTCAGCAATTTATCGTAAAAGGGGTAGCCGTCAAAACGGTACAACCCCGAGTTCTTAATCATCCAGTTCTCGCGGGCATTGATCAAGATGACATCTTCCAGCTTCGTGTCAAAAGATTGCATATACCGGATTTCGCTGCGCAGATCGTCATACATCATGAAATCGTTTACAGTTAGCGGCATATCCATCGCCTTTTTGAGCACGGTGGAGTTGATGACCTGATTAAGTGTATGGTTGACAGTCGTTAATTTCTGCTCTACATTGGAGTTGATTTGGGTGATTAACTGCATTTTTCCTTCGTTGACATTTTTTTGGATCTCATTCGACGAGGTCATGAAGGCAAAAGCGCCGATAAAAATAACAGGGAGCGTGCTAAGCAAGAACCCGAACATGGTCATTTTGCTGAGAAAACTTAAATTGGGCATCGCAGCCAACACCTTATCTTAGGATAATCAATTCTGTATCTAAGTTCTGTATCTATGTATTGTAGTCAAGTCTGTCCTTAAGAGCAATAATCATCTGTCTGGCGGATAATCATTTTCTCTGATTATGACCGCAAAACGCTGCTGCATCAAGGGGGAAGGGTCATGAACACACAGGTAAACAGGAAAGTTTTTAAGCGCGGTCGTCTCTTTATCTATGGTCTGCTGATGGTTGTTTTGATCAGTGGTTGCACGAAAGGAAGCACTACGGGAGCCAATGAGACGAGCAGTGATCGTCCTGTTATTTCGATTATGGCACCGCTTCATTTTCCGCATCCGCCTATCCCTGAGCTCGTTCAGGAGATCGAAAAGCTTACGAATACGAAGCTGGAATTGAATTGGGTTCCGGATGGCATATACACCGATAAAATGAACACAGCCCTCACCACGAACTCGCTGAAAAAAGCAACCTACGTGAAATATACGGATTACATGTTGATGAAAAATTCGATTCGCTCCGGCGCCTTTTGGGATATCGGACCGTATTTGTCGGCTTATCCGAATTTGAAGCAGCTCAATAAGGAGATTTTGGGACAGGCGGCTGTCGATGGCAAAATCTATGGCTTGTATACCGAGCGGCCGTCTTCCCGGCAAGGGATTATTATTCGCGAGGACTGGCTGAACAATGTGAAGCTGGCCAAGCCGACGACGGTTGATGAGCTGTATCAAGTGTTAAAAGCTTTCACGTATGGCGATCCCGATCGCAACGGCAAGGATGATACCATCGGGCTGACGGACCGAAATGACTTGGTTTTCGGCGCCTTCAAAACGCTTAGCTCCTACTTCGGCACTCCGAATAACTGGGGCGTTGCGAATGGGAAGCTGGTGCCGGAGTTCGAAACGCAGGCTTATGTGGATACGATGAATTTCATGAAAAAGCTGTACGATGAAAAGCTCATTAACTCGGATTTTGCCGTCACCAGTAAAGAAGTTCAGCGTGATAAGCTGATTCGCGGCATCGCGGGCGTCTATATTGGCAGCATGCAGGATGTGCAGCGCCTTTCGGACGAGGTGCAGCTTGTGAATCCTTCGGCCAAATTCACCCTCGTGAATCATATCGAAGGACCTACGGGATTCAAGATCTGGTCGATTCCGAACTACAGCGCGCTGTACCTGTTCTCCAAAAAAGCGATTCGCACGGAGGCGGAATTGAAGCAGGTGCTGCAATTTTTTGACCGGTCGATGGATAAAGATGTCGCCAACCTGATGAAGTATGGCTTGGAGGGACGTCATTACACCACCATTGGGGACAAAGTCCAGCTGCTGGAGGAGACATCCAAGATTCGCGTGAACGAAGTGAATGCGCTGTATGCGCTCATGATCGCGGACTTGAACAACCCGCAGGTGAAGCAGGTCGCGGAGAGCGAGTCCCTGTCACAGCTGGCGGATAAGCTCAGCTTGGATAACGAGAAATATATCATTAAGGACCCGACACTGGGGTTAGAGTCGAAAACCTACGACGAGCGTGGCGTCGAGCTGTACAAAGTCATCTCCGACGCGACGTACAATTATATGCTGGGGAAACTTGATAAAGCAGCCTTTGCGCAGGAGATTGAGCGCTGGAAGCGTAGCGGCGGCGACCAGATCATTGGCGAATATAATGAGGCATATGCGAAAAAGTGATAAATATCCCCCCGAGCCTCCCGCGAGCGAGCCTTGAAGGCCGTCTCACGGCGGGGAAACCCGCCGAACCCGGCTGAGCGATCCGAAAAGGCTGCCTCGTGCCGGAAAGTCGGCGAAAGCGCGCCGAGCCTCTCGCAAGCGAGCGTTCAAGGCCGTCTCACGGCGGGGAAACCCGCCGAACCCGGCTGAGCGAGCCGAAAAGGCTGCCTCGTGCCGGAAATTCGGCGAAAGCGCGCCGAACCCCCTTGCAGATTTTGTTATGCAACCGCATCCCCCATTTGTCCCCGCACCCACATTCCCCTTGATTTAAAGTATCCATCCCCATAAGATTCTCTCCCATCTAGCTACTCTCACATCCCACCCGCATCCACATTCCCCTTAATCTACTGCTACCAGCCTCACCGAACTCTCTCCATCCTCACTCCGTCCCGCACCTACATCCATCTGCCCCAAAAGGTGGGAAGGTGGAGAAAGAGCATGGAGAGTCAGGGGCAGTTGGATAATCATCTCCCTCCCCAATAATCATCATCTCACATCCTAGAAGAACCAGGCCGAAATGAGTAAATGATTATTTCGGTACCTACCTAAGACCTTGTAACGTGGAAGTTGTAGCAAACAAACAATTCACGGAGGTCTAACAAATATGAAGAGAAATTTCGTCTCGATACCGCTCGGCATTCTGCTCGTATCCAGCTTTGCGCTTGCAGCTTGCTCAGACGGAGGCAAGGCCACTCCTGCAGCTACGACGGCAGCAGCCGGGACAACAGCAGCACCAAAAGCAACGGCTGATACAACGCCAGCCTCGATCACCATTATGGCGCCACTGAACACAGCGCAAACGCCACCAGATACAATCATCAAAGAACTGGAAAAATTAACGAACACGAAGCTGACCTATCAATTCTTCCCAGCGGATACGTACGAGGAGAAGCTAAACACAACGTTCGCAACCGGTGCATTGCCGCAAGTGACGTACTTGAAAAACCAAGCGACTTTCATTCAAATGAAATCTGCCATCCGCGACGGCCAATTCTGGGAAATCGGACCGCTGCTCAAAGACTTCCCGAACCTGAGCAAGCTGAAGTCCACAACGAATGACAATACAAAAGTAGACGGCAAGTTGTACACGCTATACCGTGGCGTAGATATCGCCCGCCAAGGTCTTATCTATCGTAAAGACTGGGCCGATAAGCTGGGCTTGAAGCCACCGTCTAACATGGATGAGCTATACGCGATGGCGAAGGCATTTACAGAGAACGATCCTGATGGCAATGGCAAAAAGGATACTATCGGTCTAACAGACCGTAACGATCTCATTTACGGAGCTTTCAAAACAGCAGCAACTTGGCTAGGCGTTCCGAACAACTGGGGCGTGAAAGACGGCAAGCTGCAGCCGGAGTTCATGTTCCCTGAATACGTGAAGTCGATGGATTACTTCAAAAAGCTGCGCGACGAAGGCCTGATGAATAAAGACTTCGCAGCAACAAGTAAAACTGATCAACAAAAGCTGTTCACGAACGGTACGGCAGGGATGTATATCGGCGCTATGACAGACGTTTCTTCCTTGAACAAGGATCTGGTCAAAAACGTGCCGACAGCCGTAGTAGACGTACACAGCATGGTAGCAGGACCTGACGGCAAATTCGCTGCATGGGCGCTACCAGGTTATGCGAACGTTGTGCTATTCCCGAAATCTGCGATCAAAAACGAAGCTGAGCTGAGAAAAGTTCTCGCCTTCTTCGACAAAATGATGACGCCTGAAGTGGCGAACCTGGCAAACTGGGGCATCAAAGATGTCAACTACAGTGTAGTCGACGGCAAAGCGAAAAAGCTGGATGAAGAGAAATGGACACGTGAAGTGAAGCCGTTCACTGATGCAGCCATCGGCGATGAAGATACATCAGGAAGACTGCTTGGCATTCCAACGATCCCAGCTCAAGGCAAAGCGGATGAGCTGAAAATTGCGAATCTGAAATTCGCTGTACAAGACCCTGTGGCAGCGCTTGACTCCAAAACAAACTTGGAAAAAGGCGTTCAACTCCAAGACGTTATCAAAGATGCAACGAACAAATACATCTACGGCAGCATTGATAAGGCTGGATTCGATAAAGCCATCGAGGATTGGAAAAACCGCGGAGGCAACAAAATCATCGAAGAGTACAACGCCCTATACAAAAAATAAGCCGTGGACAGGAATCAAGGAAATCATACTGGTTTCTTATCGGGGAGGCTGCTGATCATCAGGGGCAGCCTTCTCGTTTTTAGGAAACATCGGGAAAGGAAGAGAATTATGCAGGACGTACATGCGATGCAAAGTGTGGTGGAAAGGAAACAGAGCAGTGAGTTAGGCAGGCGGCTATGGAGGAACAAATGGATTTATGTCATGCTGCTGCCGGGGATTTTATATTTTATCGTGTTCAAATATGTTCCAATGTACGGATTGATCATCTCGTTCCAGAACTATAAGCCGTTCAAAGGCGTTAGCGGGAGCGAATGGGTAGGTTTTGAGCATTTTCAGCGGTTGTTTACAGAACCGGATTTCTTAAATATTTTGAGCAATACGTTAATTTTATTTGTGATGAACATCCTGTTTTACTTCCCGATCCCGATTATCATGGCCTTGATGCTCAATGAGGTGAGAGGGGAATTTTTTAAGAAAACGTTTCAAACGATCGTCTATTTGCCGCACTTTATGTCTTGGGTCATCATCGTTTCGATCTCTTTCGTTATGTTGACGATGGACGGCGGGATTATTAACGACATTATTGAATATTTCGGTTTTGAGAAAATCAATTTCCTGTTGGCTCCGGAATGGTTTAGACCGATGTACATTCTTCAAGTCATCTGGCGGGAAGCGGGCTGGGGGACGATCATTTATCTGGCGGCGATTGCCTCTATTGATCCAGGCTTGTATGAGGCGGCACGCATGGACGGTGCAGGACGTTTGCGCCAAATGTGGCACATTACGCTTCCGGCTTTGCGCAGTGTCATTATTGTTTTGTTAATTTTGAAAATTGGTGCGGTTCTCGAACTCGGTTTTGAACATGTGTACTTGCTGCTTAACTCTATGAACCGAAATGTTGCGGAGATCATTGATACTTATGTATATACAGCGGGTTTAAAACAAGGCCAATTCAGCTACAGCGCAGCGATCGGATTGTTCAAATCGTTTATCGGACTTGTTCTGGTGATGATTGTCAACCGCATTGCGAAGAAAATGGGCGAAGAAGGCGTGTACTAAACAAGGCATAGAAAGGCAGGAGGGCTGCACCATGGTAGAGGATAGAACATTAGCCGGGCGAATGTTTAGCATCATTAACTATTTGCTCTTAACGATTATTGGTTTGATTACCGTGATTCCTTTTGTGCACGTCGTGGCGGGTTCCTTTACGACCAGCGCGGAGATGGCGGCGAAGAAGTTCGTTATTATTCCGACGGAATGGAGTATTGAGGCGTACCGGTTTATTTTTTCGACGAATACGATTTTTAAAGCGATGGGTGTTTCCATCTGGACGACGCTGCTCGGAACGATCATTTCGATGTTCATCACAGCCCTCATGGCGTACGGCTTGTCCCGCAGAGATGTGGATGGCCGCAAAGTGATCATGTTCATGGTTGTTTTCACAATGTTGTTCCACGGCGGTTTAGTGCCAACGTTCCTGGTTGTAAAAGAATTAGGGATGATCGACTCTTATATGGCTTTAATTTTACCGTCAGCTGTTTCAGCGTTTAACTTGATTATTTTGAAAAACTTTTTCCAAAACATCCCTGAAGGTCTGGAAGAGTCGGCGAAAATCGATGGATGCAGCGACTTCGGCATTTTGTTCCGCATTGTTCTGCCTTTATCGATGCCGGCGATTGCTACGATTTCCCTCTTTTATGCCGTGACATACTGGAATACCTACCTGAGTGCAATTCTCTATTTGAATGAGAGCGCTATGTGGCCGATTCAAGTTCTTTTGAGACAAATTGTCGTCCTCGCAAGCGGAATGGATCACAGTGTGGATCTCGACAGCGTGACGCCGCCGCCGGCTCAGTCAATCAAGATGGCGGTTATCGTTGTAGCAACATTACCTATCCTTGTTGTTTATCCGTTCTTGCAGAAGCATTTTGCGAAAGGCGCGATGATCGGTTCCATCAAAGGGTAAAAGAAAGGATTTCATCATGCAGATGTCTAAGCATATCGAAGAGATCCGCGAGCTGCTTGCGGACATGGACGGTTTGTTTGCCGGATTCCACGACTGGCTGTGGGGACAGCACGACGCGGAAAGCGGCGGTTTCTATTACGCAAAAAGTTCAAAACAGCTGCCCGGTAGTGGCGGCGTTCCAGACATTGAATCAACGGCGCAAGCGCTCAATATTATGGAGCGCTTCGGCTTACTAAGCAGCCTGCCGGAAGAGATGAAGCGAGGACTTATACGCTTTTTCCAGAAAAGGCAGGACCCTGTATCCGGGTATTTCTATGATGCGAACCCGCTGATGCGCGAAGATGAAGTGATGGTGGCGCGAGCCATCTCCTACAGCCGTAACGCGCTAAGGAAACTCGGCGGGCAGCCGTTGTATCCGCTGCCCTATGAGGCGAAGCAAGCTCCGGCTTATATGGACTCGCCGCAAAGCTATCTGGCGTGGCTGCGGTCGGTGCCGCTCGTGAACAGCTGGCGTGGCTGCGACCGGCTTTCTACCTCCAGCGTGTACGTGCGGCAAGTAGAGCCGGAGGAGCGCAGGGCGGCTTACGCGAAGACGGCGTTTGACTTCTTTGCGGGAAAGCAGGACCCACATACTGGACTATGGGGTGAAGGTTCCTATTATGTGCGGATATCGGGGACGTTCAAGCTGCACATTTTTTATGATCACTTCGGGGTTCCACTGCCGCGTGAAGATCTGATTTACCAAAGCATCCTCACCGCGCTAAGGCAGGAGGAAGCAGCGGATATGTGTTATATCCGCAATCCGATTCACTTGCTTTCGTATATGAAGCTGTCGATTCCAGAGGAAGAGCTGCGCGAAATCATCCAGATTACACGCACGAATATGCGGAGACTGCTGCGCGCTGACGGTGGCTTTTCCCGTGAGCTTGCTCATTCTCCGACAGCGCCTAACGTCGCTCAGGTCAAGCCAGGCGAGTACTATCCCGACATGCCGAAGGCCGTCCACATTGGCGGCGGCAAGGTCGAAGGCGATATGAACGCTGGGACGCAAGCGCTGCTAATTCGCTCTATTTGCCACCAGTTGGCTGGAAATCCATAAATCTATATAGGAATAGAGAGGGAAACTTACTATGACGGATATTTATGCAAAATCACCGATGGAATGGGCGCGAGCTGCCTGTGATTCCATTATGAGCCAGTATACACCGATGGAGCTGCCGCCCGCTGGGCGTTGGCATTATCATCAAGGTGTATTTTTATGCGGGATGGAAATGCTTTGGGCCGCTGAAAAGGACGATCGCTACGACGCCTACATTCAGGCTTATGTAGATGGCCTGATTGACGATAATGGCAATCTCTACTTTGCTCGCGATGAGCTTGATGCCGTACAGGCCGGGCTTTTGTTATTCCGTTTGGAGGAGAAGACGGGACGCACGAAATACCGGATCGCTGCCGATAAGCTGAGAAGTCTGCTTAACACGATCAACCTGACGTCCGAAGGCGGGTATTGGCATAAAGACAAATATGCCTACAACATGTGGCTCGACGGTTTGTATATGGCGGGTGTCTTCTCGCTGAAATACGCGAATGCTTACGGTGATCTCGCGCTGCGCGATACCGTGCTGCATCAAGAAGGACTGATGCGCAAATACATGAAAGACGACGCAACAGGGCTGCTCTACCATGCTTGGGACGAGAGCCGTAAAATGCCTTGGGCCAACGCCGAAACCGGCTGTTCACCCGAGTTCTGGGGCCGTTCGCTGGGCTGGTACGGTCTTGCCCTCGCGCAGTTCCTGGATGAGTTGCCTGCGGATGAGCCAGGGCGCGAGGTGCTGGTGGACTCCCTGCGGGAATTCGTTCATGCCTTGATTCGTTACCAGGATACGGAGAGCGGACTATGGTATCAAGTCGTAGACAAAGGCGATCAACCGGACAATTGGTTGGAATCCTCTTGTACAAGTCTGTTCGTCTACACGATTGCCAAGGCGGTTAAGCACGGGGTTGTCGGTGGGGAGTGTGCGGCTGCAGCAGTGAAAGGCTGTGAGGGCTTGATTCGTACACTGAAATTCGATGAGCAGGAGCGGGTCATCCTGCCTTTGATCTGCATCGGTACGTCAGCCGGCGATTACGAAAACTACGTAACACGCCCAACTAGCGAAAATGACCTGCATGGCGTAGGGGCTTTTGTTATGGCTTGTGTGGAAGTCGAGTCTCTCGTTAAGCAGACGGTATAAGCATCTAAGAGAAACAGACGTAAGAGCAGAGCATCACCTGTTATTCGTCTGTTTCTTTCTCATGATTATGAAAACGCATACATTCCAATTGTTAGTTAAAAGGAGAGATATAGCTTTGAATAAACGGCGTATGATTTCGATCTTCATGTCTGTGATTTTGATGTTTTCGATGCTTCCGGTGGCGTTAGCTGCGGATGCAATTCCATGGGAATTTAGTGCCTTCGGCGCAGGGACTAGTCCTATAAATACACCAGTGCCAACCATGAATGCAGACGGTTCCGTCACCCTGTTAGCCAAAGACGGCAAACTGGCTAGCGCAGAAGAAGGGATATCTTATTATTTTAAAAAATTAGAGAAAGATGCCAACCTTGAGATTCGTGCAACAGCAACTGTCGTTAATTTTAATAGTAAAAATCCACCATCCACACCCAATCAGAAATCGTTCGGGCTGATGCTGCGTGGAAGTTTTGCGCAAGGTAATGCCAAACAATCATCAAACTATATAGCCGTTGGAGGCATGGGGGATAAAGACAATACCCCGAATGTAGTGCAAGCTATTTATAAACAAGGCGTTAACGGGACTACTTCTGATGCTGCAAATACGAACAAGAAATTACTATTTAGCGGAGTGAGGGCTCCTGCACCTAAAGAGGTATATAACTTTAAAATCAAAAAATCCGGTGACGCTTTCGAATTAACTGTCAATGGAGCCACACAAATCTTAACAGTAAATAACCTATTTGATGGCAATGATCAGCTATACGCCGGGTTATATGTTGCCAGAGATGCAGAGATCACGTTCAGCAATTTTGACGTTAAAGTGGATGAGAGAGTCCCAAATCAGCTGAAATTGAATACAACTTCTATGAAAAAGGACTACTTTATCAAAGATAACCTCGACCTTGCTGGCTTAAAAGTAACAGCCGTGTATGCGGATCATCACGAAGAGGAGCTTTCGGTAGGAGATTATCTTGTGACGGGGTTTGATAACAGTGTGGTGGGAACGAATCTCATTACGATCCATTTCAACGGTCAAACGGCCACCATTCCTTTAAACATGAAGGACTTGGTTGTGACGGCCATGGATATCCGGTACAAGCCGGCCAAAACCGACTACTATCCGGAGGAATTCTTCGATCCGCAAGGCCTGATAGTGCTGGGGCAATTCAACGGAGGCAACGTTTGGTCCGAAATGGCCGATTCGCAATATGCAATTTCCCTTCCGCCAGCAGCTGCAACCGTATCGAATGCAACCTATACACTCAAAACACCGGGGATCCATACCGTTACGGTTAGGTCCACAGTAACATCAACCACCTATGCGACATTCGATGTCACAGTGAAAAACGCCCAGCTAACGGGCCTGGACATCAAGCAACTGCCGCAGAAAACTCAATTTTTCGTTGGCAAAAATTTCGATCCGGCCGGCTTGGTTGTAGAGGCGAAGTACAGCGATGCTTCAACTGTTAGATTATTGCGAAGCGACTACACGCTTTCAGCACCGGATATGTCGACGGCAGGTACGAAGGACATCACAGTTACTTATAAAAATGTTCCCGATCCCAATAAGACAGTTAAGTTTCCTATCCTAGTAAAACAACAAACGATTATAGGAAGCCAAGTTACCGGATATCCGCAAACAACCTATGCGATTGGTGAGTCTTTTGATCCGGCAGGTTTAGAAGTGAAGGCGGTTTATGACAGCGGGGATCAGGAGCCGTTGGCGGATGCCCAGCTTACATTAGATACTTCAGCTTTTGACAGTACAAAAGCAGGTGTTTATCCCATTACGATTACGCCTGTAAATGCAGCCATTCCACCCACTGTGTTGCAAGTATCCGTCGTTGAACCTATAGAGCACGAGTGGAAAGTCATCCGCTTCGGACAATCCACCTCAAACACGAACAATACGGTTACGGTTGTTGAGCCAGGTAAATCAGCCACACTTGTCGCCTTAGAAGGCGGCGGTAAAGTGACGGGCGACCACGATGGGATTAGCTTTTACTATACGGAGCTGGATGCGGTCAAAGACAACTTTGAATTATCCGCGGATATCAAAGTTGTTGCTTATGCGAAAGATCCGCATGACGGTCAAGAATCGTTCGGCATCATGGCCCGAGACGCGATCGGAACGGCTGGAGACTCCGCCGTTTTTGCTTCCAACATAGCTGCCGTTGGCGGATACAGCGGCGGCACAACGAAGCAGAACGGTACGCAGTTGTTCGTCAGAACCGGCGTTACGGCACCGAATGGCACAGGCAGCCAAGGTGTCCAAAGCAAGATGTTGAGTGCTGTAAAACCAGCTCTAGCAAATACCTATCCAGCGGCCAATTATAAGCTGACGCTGACGAAAACGAACAGCGGCTTCACGGGTCGATTAAACTCCGATAAGGCCGAAGAGATTTTTGCGCCGGATATTATGACGGTGCAGGATGGCGACAAGATGTATGTCGGCTTCTTCACCGCTCGTCTGGCGACGATTGAAGTGAGCGGCATAGACCTGAAGGTGACCGCTGCGCAAACAGATGCGCCCAAGAAGGAGCCTGCCCCGGAAGCCATCGATCCGGATATGAGCCTGACCGGGCTGACGAGAACTTCAACGACCGCGTATTCGTTTGGGCTGAAATCCAATGTCAGCGGTGTGGTGACAATCAAGCAAGGATCGAGCCTCCTTGCGCAAAATGCCCAAATTCAAGCGGGGCAGCCGCTAGTGCTTAATACAACGGTTACGGCTAACACGTATACCAACTTTAGCGCGGCTTTCGTGCCCGACGATACACAGTATTTGACGAACTATGGCAAAATCGTCAAAAACTTCACCGTCGATATGAAAACCTATGCGGATAACGGTGACATCTACGTATCGCCGGCGGGAACTGCGGATGGGGACGGTACAATCAACAACCCTCTCGATCTGGATACGGCCATTGATTACGTGAAAGCAGGCCAGACCATCATCCTGCTGGACGGCAGATATGTACGCAGCGCCAAGCTGGAGATCAAAAAAGGCAATGATGGTACTGTTAATGGCATGAAGTACTTGATCGCGGCACCGGGTGCGAAGCCGGTGATCGATTTTGACAAAAAGACGGAAGGTGTCGTGCTTAGCGGCAATTACTGGCATGTGAAAGGCATTGATTTCACGAGGTCTGCGGGCAATACCAAAGGCTTTACGGTAGGCGGAAATCATATCATCGTGGAGCTTAGCCGGTTTTACGATAATGGCGATACAGGTTTGCAAATTAGCCGTACCGATGAGTCTGATTCGGATAAAACGCTATGGCCGTCCTACAATCTCATTCTGAATTGTGAATCTTTTGATAATGTGGACCCTTCGAATAACAATGCCGACGGTTTTGCTGCAAAGTTGACTTCGGGTGTGGGCAACGTTTTCCGGGGAGATATTTCCCATAACAATATCGATGATGGATGGGATTTATACACGAAATCCGGGACGGGAGCAATTGGTCCTGTTGTCATCGAGGATAGCATTGCCTATCACAATGGAACATTAACGAACGGCACGGTAGGTGCAGGGGATAAAAACGGCTTCAAACTCGGTGGCGAAGGCATCCATGTGCCGCATGTGATCCGAAACAGCATTGCTTTTGGCAATGGTGCTTATGGCTTTGCGAGCAACAGTAATCCGGGAGTGCGCGCGGAAAGCGGGAATATCGCTTTTAACAATACCAAAGGCAATTTGAACTTTACGACGTACACGGGCATTCAAACCGATTTTCGGATCGATGGTTTTACTTCCTATCAAAAGGATTACTCAGCCAAAGATAATTATCCGGCAGCCTTGAATTCTGACACCAACTATCTATTTGATGGCTCCAAAAGTGTGAACAAATCCGGCACACAGCTGACGGATGCGAATTTCGCGAGTCTGGTTCCTGCACTTCCGTATCAAAGAGATGCGGTGGGCAATATCATCAGGGGCAGCTTCCTGAAGCTGGTAAGTCCGAGCACTCCATCCCGGTCGGATTCAGGGGGCGGTTCATTTCCTGGCAGCGCATCTCCTAGCATCACGGTGAAAGAGGTAACGGGTGGTGTTGAACTACTAGGAGTACCTACTGTATCTACGATAGACGGGAAAAAAGTATCAACATTCTCAATCGTAGCTGATCAATTAAATAAAGCGATCGACCTTCTGAAGAAAGCAAACGGGAATACGATTATTGCTGAAGTAAAAGGCGATGGAACTGTAGCTGCTGTGGAAGTGCCTGCAAGCTCGATAAGCGCAGGGGCGGCAGCCATGCCAAATTTGGAACTCTCGATGAGAGCAGGCGGCATGACTTACAACCTGCCTCTCAAAGCGCTGGATATACAGGCTTTAGCTGCGAGTTTAGGGACAGATGCGGCAAATGTGAAAATTAGCATTTCGCTTGAGCAGGTAACTGGTGCTGCTGCTGATTCAATTACAGCAAAAATGAAAGAAGCAGGCGTTACGCCGTTAGCAGCACCGGTAGAGTTCAGCATCGTTGCTGAGGGCAATGGCAAGAAGGTGGCTGTCACGGATTTCGGGAGTACCTATGTCACCCGAGTGCTGATCTTGTCCTCAGCGGTTGACGCTGACGGGGTATCAGCCGTATGGCTGAATCCGGCGACAGGGGAGCTGACCTTTGTTCCGGCGATGTTTAACGTCGTTAACGGTCAAACCGAAGTTACGATGAAACGTACGGGGAACAGTGTGTACGCAGTCGTCTCTTCAGATCAGACCTTTGGGGATCTGACGGGTCATTGGGCCAAAGCGGATGTGGAGCTGCTGGCTTCCAAACTTGTCGTCAAGGGCGTTGCAGCTGGCACTTTTGCGCCAAACGCGTCCATTACGCGCGCTGAATTTGCGGCGTTGCTCGTTCGCGCTTTGGGATTAAATGAAGCGGGCGCCAGCGCTTTCTCGGACGTACCTGCGAACAGTTGGTTCGCTGGGGCGGTGGGCGCTTCAGCAAAGGCCGGGCTGATTGAGGGCTTTGAGGATGGCTCGTTCGGGCCTGGTGAGCAAATCACGAGGGAGCAGATGGCCGTCATGATTACACGTGCCATGAAATTTGCCGGGCAGCAGCCTGCGGTGATGGACTTAGCTCAGCTGGATAAGTTTGGCGACAGTTCCGCCATTCATGAATGGGCTAGAGCAGCTGTCGCCGAAGCGGTTCGCGTAGGTATTGTGAACGGCGTAACGGATACGACGTTTGCGCCTGGCGCGTCTGCGACCCGCGGGGAAGCCGCGGTTATGCTGAAAAGATTGCTGCAGAAGCTGCAATTTATGAATTGAAAAGGCGCCCGCGAGGGCGTCTTTTTCATTAAAAAGCTCCTTCAAGCTAGCAATTTGAACCAGCTGCCTCTCTCATTGGATGAAATCCAATAGAAAGACTATTTGGAGGGCGGAATTGTCCAATCCATTGGATGAATTCCAATGGGAGGGGTGAAATCGGTGCCAAATAACCCGGTTTCACTGGGTGCTATTGGATTTCATCCAAGGAAGAGTGGGAAATACGCCTTAAAAGGGTTGTTTCAGTGGAATTCGTCCAATGGGGCATACGGCCCGGTTGTTGAGCCATAACCTCTTTTTCACATCTTCACCGCCTTAAACAGGTAATCTCTATGATAAAATAGAATACTAGAGAGACTCGTAGGGGAATGAAGCCTGACATCAGGGGGTACAGTAGATGAAAAGAACATTAGTCGTAAGTGATATCCATGGTTGTTTGGAGGAATTCAAGCAATTACTAGTTAAAGTCAATTTCAATGCTGAGGAAGACCAACTTGTCCTGCTGGGAGACTATGTGGATCGCGGTCCTGACAGTCGGGGAACGGTAGAATACGTCATGCGCTTAGTGCGTGAAGAGGGTGCCATTGCGCTCAAAGGCAATCATGATCAGCGGTTCGTAGAAGTGTTGAGCGAAGTAGATCCATTGACGGAGATGAAGTTTTTCGAACATGGCGGTATCCAAACGTTCAGAAGCTTCTGCGGTCAGGACAATCTGGATATTAAGCAATCCAAAGAGCGGATTTTGGGCAAGTGCTTGGATCACATCACCTTTCTAAACAATCTTCCGCTTTATTACGAGGATGAGGATCATATTTATGTGCACGCCGGGCTGAATCCCGCATTCGTTGATTGGAAAACGCAGCCGGAACGGGACTTTTTGTGGATTCGTGCGCCTTTTGTTCAGCAGCCGACCGTTGTGAAAAAGACGGTTATTTTCGGCCACACCCCAGCCAAAGATATTCATGGCAAAGCGGATGTGTGGTTTGACCGCGATAAAATCGGCATTGACGGCGCCTGCCCGTACGGCTTTCAACTCAATTGTTTGGAAATCAGGGGGAAAAACGAGTACACGACGTATTCCGTAGCCTCAAGAGGCAGTTGGAAATAGTCACTGCTCAGCATCTCTATTCAAGATCGCTGCAGGGAATGATCGGAGTCGTCTCTGGATTCCCTTTTAGCAAGAAAAATCAAGAAGCAAGACGTTCAATCACGTACACTGTGGATAGCAGCAGGAGGGGGCAATAGACGATGGGCACCGAGTATGATACACAAATCCAGGCGACATTGGATTATATTGAAGACCATCTTGCGGAGCCTTTATCCGTGGAGGGGCTTGCTCGTGTAGCCTGTTTCTCTGAATTCCATTTTCATAGGGTTTTTCAGAGCATGGTTGGAGAAGCGGTGATGGAGTATGTTCGGAAAAGAAGATTGGCGAGAGCCGCCTACCGAATCGCGCATACGGATCAAAGGCTGATCGATATTGCCCTCGACCATGGGTTTCAATCCCATGAAAACTTCACTCGAGCATTTAAAAAGGTGTTTGAGCGAACACCGCTCGCCTATCGGAAGCAAGGTATTGTGACACCGTTATATGCCAAAGCGAATGTGCTGCAAAGGAAATTAAATCCCAATCCCTATTTAGGAGGCATACGCATGGAATATCAATTGAGAACAAAACCGGCTTTTAAGCTAATTGGATACGAACTGAGGACGACTTGCAAAGATGGGCAAAATCACCGGGACATTCCTGCTTTTTGGAACACGTATCTGCAAGAGAATAAGGGAAGCCGTATAGGCAATCGCGTTCACACGGATTCACCGGTTGAGCTTGGCCTGTGTACGGATTTTAATATGGAGACTGGGGAATTAACGTATCTGATCGGGATGGAAGCTACAAGCTTCGAAGGTGTGCCTGCTGACTTGGTATGCCGTGAGTTCCCTGAGGCTAGATATGCTGTTTTTACGACACCCAAAGTGACCCCAGATCAATTCGTCGCCTCGATTCAGAGCACGTGGAAGTCTATCTTCGAGGAATGGTTCCCTCATTCGGGCTTGGAGCACGCAGGCGGCGTGGAGTTTGAGTGGTATGATGAGCGCTGCCATGCCGACAAGCATGATCAGTTTCAGATTGACATCTACATTCCGGTAAAAGATAAATAACAGCTTGTAAACAAAATAACCATCATTTGTAATCGAAATGCAATCTTGTTTTCATCTAGGATTAAGGTTCGGGACCTATAATGAAATTCGACCCCCTTTTAATATATATATACTTAAGACCCGCAGCCCGTTGCTGTGGGTCTCTTTTTGTCTACTCCGGTTAAAAGGATACGGACAGATAGCTCAGCGAGCCGACTTCATAGCTGCGGTGAATGACTTGTGGCGTGCGAGCCGGGTCACCGCAGCCCATTGCGATATAGAGCGGGATGAAGTGCTCTGGCCGAGGCACAGCCATGCGCGCATGAGGGGCTTCGGCTGCGTAGTTGAACAGCGCGGTCAGGTTCTGAGCGCTCATGTTCTGCACGAGCCAATCGTCAAAAGCGACAGCCCATGCATCCGGCTCCGTGGCTTCCCAGTTGAGCGCGCGCAGATTGTGCACGGTGGCGCCGCTTCCGATAATCAGGATATCTTCCTGATCGAGGCCGCGCAGCGCTTCCCCTATGCGATACTGCTCAGCAGGCGGCAGGTAGGGGTTCACGGACACCTGGATTACGGGGCAGACAGGTGTAGGGAACATGCGCAGCAGAGGCACCCAAGAGCCGTGATCTAGTCCGCGTTGGGCGTCCAAGTTCACTTGGATGCCTTTGGCTTGGAAACGCTCGGCAAGCTGAGCGGCGAGCGCTTTGCTGCCTTTTGCCGGGTACTTGATTTGGAACAGCTCCTTCGGAAAGCCGCCGAAATCATAGATGGTATCATAGACATCATCGGTGGAGGAGATGGTAAGGACTTCTGTTTCCCAGTGAGCCGTAAAAATCACGATGGCTTTGGGTGAAACCTTTTTGCCATAGTCCAAAAGGAATTCGGTGCACGCCGAATCTTGAATAGCCATCATGGGGGACCCATGCCCAACAAATATAGGTGAAATCATCGTCATCGCTCCTTATAGTTACATTTAATAACCTAGTTACTTTATGTAACTTATATTACGCGTTAGTAGCTATCTGGTCAAGTAAGTTATTTACTTTTTGTAAGTTAAGTGGAGAGAGGGGGGGGCTAATCTCAGGTATAGTATGGCCTTCTTAGCTGAGAACCTTTCAGCGTTCGTCTAAGTTGTGCTTACTTTACCTTTATTCCGTTCCCTGCCACCAAACAGCGCAGAGTAACGGTAGCTTTTCCATCTACCTCAGCTGAACCTTCTACATGGGGCGTCAGGCTGGAACTGGGCACAGGAGTAGATAGATGACTTGGAGTTAGCTTCGATTCCTCCTGCTACTTTCTGCAATAGATCCACTTTTGCTCGATTAACTCCGGTTTCTACCACTAATATCAGCATTTGTAGCAGTTTTCGTTCATTTCCAGCAATTTAGCTGTAGCCTCTACCGTTACTCCGTTCTCTGCCACCAAACAGAGCGGATTAACGGTAGCTTTTCCATCTACCTCAGCTGAACCTTCTACATGGGGCGTCAAGCTGGAACTGGGCACAGGAGTAGATAGATGACTTGGAGTTAGCTTCGATTCCTCCTGATACTTTCTGCAATAGATCCACTTTTGCTCGATTAACTCCGGTTTCTACCACTAATATCAGCATTTGTAGCAGTTTTCGTCCATTTTTAGTAATTTAGCTGTAGCCTCTACTGTTACTCCGTTCCCTGCCACCAAACAGAGTGGATTAACGGTAGCTTTTTCATCTACCTTAGCTGAACCTTCTACATGGGGCGTCAAGCTGGAACTGGGCACAGGAGTAGATAGATTATTACTTGGAGTTAGCATCGATTCCTCCTGCTACTTTCTGCAATAGATCCACGTTTGCCTTCATTGCACAAACTGCAATGTAGGGAGGTAATCTGGGCAAGTTAGGCCATCTATGTTGCACAAAGTGCAATCATTTCATCCTAAACAGGCTGAAATGGGGGATTTTCGCCTTCTACAATGCACAAAGTGCATTGTAGAGGAGTGAGCGGGTCAAATTCCAGCTTCTTCATTGCACAAACTGCAATGTAGGGAGGTAATCTGGGCAAGTTAGGGCCTCTACGTTGCACAAAGTGCAATCATTTCATCCTAAACAAGCTGAAATGGGGGATTTTCGCCTTCTACAATGCACAAAGTGCATTGTAGAGGAGTGATCGGGTCAAATTCCGCCTTCTTCATTGCACGAAATGCAATGTAGAGAGGTGATCTGGGCAAGTTAGGCCATCTATGTTGCACGAAGTGCAATCATTTCATCCTAAACAGGCTGAAATGGGGGATTTTCGCCTTCTACAATGCACAAAGTGCATTGTAGAGGAGTGATCGGGTCAAATTCCATCCTCTTCATTGCACAAACTGCAGCGTAGAGACCAAGCACAACTCGCCGTGCGCGAATCCTTTGCGCAACTCGCCGCCTAAACGCAAAAAAAACCTGGCCACAGCAGGCCAGGTTTTCCTCTATTCGGTCGGATCCACCAATTCCAACGCGGCAAAGGAGTTGCCGCCATCCTCGTCGTCGGACTCGACGAATCGTTTAAGTGCGTTTAATTTGTTTTCCCAATAACGCTCATAATAGGAAAGCCAGCGCTTGAGCTCCATCAGCGGTTCCGCTTCCAGCCTGTAGCGGGTTTCGCGGCCGACTTTCCGCTCTTTCACCAGCCCCGCATCGGCCAGGATGCGCAAATGCTTGGACACCGCCGTGCGGCTGATCGGAAAATGACCGGAGATCACGGTCACAGGGAGCTCCTGCTCGCGAAGCAGCTGCAGCACCTGCCGGCGCGTCGGATCGGCTATCGCTTGAAACACATCATGTTTCTGCGAGGGGGAGGGGGCTGACATCTTAAGCCTCGATGTAAGCCGTAAGTTTCTTCGCGATACCGGCCCAGCCGTTCGCCATCATCTCGCGTACAACGGAATGAGGTTGGTTGAATTCCGTAACTTTGTCCGCATCCCAACCAGAGTGGATGAGAGTGAATTCCGTTTTGCCATCTACATCTTTCAATTCAAATGTAAGCGACCAGTCTTTCCCCCATGCGAAAGAAAGGCGGTTAGGCGGTGTAACGTCCGTCACTTTGCAAGGGGAGTTGCCGAAAGGTCCGGCCTCCAAGTGGAATTCATAACCGGCTTCCGGTTTGAAATTGTTCGGCATGAACCAAGCCGCGATGCCCTCGGAAGTTGCAACGGCATCCCATACTTTTTGAATCGGTGCGTTGAAAACGACAGTTTGTACAATGTCCGGTAGTGTGTTTGTTTGATTGCTCATTTTAAAATTCCTCCAATGAAATGATGTGTTGTTATTTTGAATCTGTTGCTGATTTTTTGCACTTCACTGTTAACTCTTGCTCTTCACCTTATCCAAATGACGGAAACGGAGCGCGGACCATGTCTCGTCCACAGCCACATTGCTAACCGCGCGATACTCTGAGATGCTTGAAACCAAGGCAAACAAGCTATCACGGTTAATGTTCGTCTTGATCTTCGAGCTTTGCTTCGGATAGGTGATCCAGAACAAAGCGTCGCCTTTCAGATACTGGATCGCCTTAGGCGCCCATTCTTCAACTTGAGCAGCGTCCTTAACAAAAAGCTGGACGAAATCGTAAGTCCCATTCGGCTCCCCAGGCTCTTCAATACCGAGCGCGTAGCCTTCCGGCGCATGGAGTACGAGAGCTCGTCCTTGCTTATAGTGAAGCTTTTTAAGTAATGCTTCTTGCATCGCTTGCGCCTGCCTTTCCATTCCATGCCTAGCTTACTTGTAGGTTGTCCTAAAATACATTCGCTCATGAAATACGAAACCAAATGGTTACATGTTGGATTATACGAAACCTTTTGGTTTCACGTCAAGAGGAAAAAAAGCAGCCACTCTCTAAGAGAGCAGCCGCTGTTATTTACCAAGCGTAAGCTTCCGGAGCCGCTTTACCGGGACCAGGGAAAATTTCATCCAACTTTTTCAAAGTCTCTTCACTTAGTGAAACTTCAGGTACGCGTAAGGAGTCCTGAAGCTGCTCGATGGTTCTAGGTCCGATAATCGGTGAAGTAACAGCTGAATGCGATAGAACCCAAGCCAAAGCCACAACATCTTCTTTTTCGCCGATTTCTTTGCAGAGTGCGGAGAATTGCTCCAAATGGCTGCGATGCTTCTCAACCCGTTCGGCAGAACGTGTGCTGCGGGCACCAGTGCCTGCCAAGGCGTTACGGCCGAGCAAACCTCCAGCAAGTGGGCTCCACGGAATGACGCCAAGACCCAGCTTCTCAGCAGCAGGAAGCACTTCCAACTCTGGCAATCTGGCAAGCAGATTGTACAGATGCTGCTCCGAGACTAAGCCCAGGAAATGGCGGGCTTTCGCTTCGGCTTGGGCACAGGCAATGTGCCAGCCTGCAAAGTTGCTGGAGCCAATATAGTCAACAGTGCCTTGGTTAACCGCGGATTCGAACACACCCCACAGCTCATCCCAACTCACGTTTCGGTCAATATGATGCATTTGGTAAAGCTCAATGTGGTCGGTTTGAAGTCTTTTGAGGGAAGCCTCCAAATGACGTCTGATTTTGTAAGTAGACAATCCACGCTCCGAGTTTGGTCCGTCGTGCGGATCATTCATATCGCCATAGGCTTTAGTCGCAAGAATAACCTTCTCTCTGCGCCCACCGCCTTGCTTGAACCAACGGCCGATAATTTCTTCCGTCCAGCCCCTTCTTTCAACGCCACCGTACACATTAGCTGTATCGAAAAAATTAATTCCCGCATCCAATGCGGCATCCATAATTTTAAAAGCTTCTTTTTCCTCAGTTTCCGGTCCAAAGTTCATGGTTCCTAGACATAATTGACTGACCTTTAAGCCGGATTTCCCTAAATACGAATACTTCATGATTCATCCTCCCACATTCCTCTTGATATTAGTAAGCACTAATTGTTGAAGACTTGTACGTCGTGATGATAGTTTCTATTTTATAGAAGTTTCTACATCAGTGAAAGTAGTGAAAATGTTTACAGTTGGTGCGTGGAAAGTAACCTTCTATAGAAGAAGTTACTAACTAACCTGATGAATTGGAATTGTATACCAAATACATTTTTATCCTTTCCCTCTCTTTGAAAATCTGTTAAAATGACATTGAAATCGCTTACACTTTTTTCGAGAATGAAGGTGAAACTTAAAAAATTGAGGTGATAACCACATAAGAAGAGATCCTTCACGTAATTAATGAAATGTTTTAGGCTGAAAATTACCATTCTTAGGTTGCGCTGCAGCACCGGAAACAACATGCGTCATGTTTTATAACACTATATCCGCGAAATTCATTATTTTTAGACCTGTTTTTAGTATTTTTTTGTATACAATGCACCAAATATCTATTCACACAGAAGAAAATGCGGTATAATTTTCTTCGAAGGTCAAAAAATGATGAATACGGGGGATGCGGATGATTACTTCATCACATGTTGTGTATGCTTTAGTGACATTAAGCGTTATCGTCGTCATGTTGTTAAAACGAGGAGTCGTCATTCCCACCTTAATTGGTACCTTCTTAATCGGATGGATTTATAAGGGGGATGTGATCAGCGGGTTCAAAGCAGTCTACAACGCTAATCTGACTGCAGCCAAAGAATTATTTACGATTTTCTTGATTATTACGTTTATGGTCGCTTTGCTGGCTTCCTTGAGGGATATCGGCGCTGACAAGCGCATGATCACGCCTATTCAGAAGCTAATGGTCAATGGTCACATTGCCTACATTGTTCTAGCTGTTGTTACATATGTTATTTCACTTTTTTTCTGGCCGACGCCGGCCGTTCCGTTGATCGGAGCGCTGCTGATTCCAGCAGCCATTCGCGCAGGTTTACCAGCAATGGGAGCCGGTATGGCGATTGCGATTGCCGGACAAGGCATGGCATTATCCTCTGACTATGTCATGCAAGTAGCGCCGATGCTTAGCGCAAAGGGTGCAGGCATTGATACGGCTTCCGTAGCGGACAAAGCGATGATCTTGTCTCTCATCACGGGGGGCGTAGCGTTAACCGGAGCTTATCTCATGAACAGAAAAGCGATCCGTAAGCCGGAAAGCACATCTGCTGAAACTTCAAATCAGGTGCAAGCTATCCGTGTTGTACAGACAGCTTCCGAGTTTCCTGAAGCGGCTGCAACCGTAGAAACGCTTAGTCCGGCCGTCATTCGATGGTCCAAAGTGTTCGCCGTGCTTGTTCCACTTTCCATGCTTGCCGTAATGGTGGTTATGATTCTAAGCAAGCTGGGACACAAAGGCATGAGCGGATTTGAAGGAGGAGACGGCGCCGCGTTTATCGGTGGTGTGGCGGTTATCCTGCTCATTTTATCTTGTACATTATTCTCCAAAGTTCAAGCCTTGGATAAGATCAGCGACCATCTGACAGAAGGCTTCGTTTTTGCATTCAAAGCCATGGGGCCGGTCATTCCGATTGCAGGATTCTTTTTCCTGGGGAATGCAGATTTCTCCAAAAGCATTCTCTCCTTAGGCGAAGGCGATAAAGCGCCGGCGATTCTCTACGATTTGGTGATGTCTGTTCAACATTTGATCCCGTCGAGCGGCATCCTGACTTCGTTTGGATTGTTGGTCATGGGGATTATCGCGGGATTAGAAGGCTCGGGTTTCTCCGGTCTTCCTCTCACAGGCTCGTTGTCCGGTGCTCTGGCGCCGGCAGTAGGCATGGATCCTTCCACGTTGGCGGCTATCGGCCAAATGGGGTCGGTATGGTCGGGCGGAGGGACGCTTATTGCGTGGTCATCTCTCGTAGCAGTTGCCGGATTCGCCGGTGTCTCGGCGATTGATTTGGCACGGAAGAACTTCTTGCCGGTTATAATCGGCTTAAGTGTTTCTACGATTTTA
Organism: Paenibacillus sp. P36; assembly: GCF_045866505.1. Taxonomy (NCBI): domain Bacteria; kingdom Bacillati; phylum Bacillota; class Bacilli; order Caryophanales; family Paenibacillaceae; genus Paenibacillus; species Paenibacillus sp. P36. The sequence continues at coordinate 8,213,626 of NZ_AP038372.1, read as the reverse complement.
GCTGTTTTAATATGGTAGGTTAAAAAAAAAGCGCCAAGCCATTTACGTCGCAGACGATAGATGGTTAGGCGCTTCATTCCCTAATTGAGGAGCAGGTATTAGCTGTGGGATGATGTCTTGACATGATTTCACCAAAAGACGTGAGATCACCGCTGACATTTCATCAATAAACGTAAGACTTGTGTGCTCCATGACTTTATGGTTGAGCAAGCTGTGGTTGTTAATAATCCCTTTCAGATGAATATGTCCGATAGGGGGAAGCTCTTTATTTAAGCTGACGCCGGGCTGAAGCGGTTCTTCCACTAGTTGGAGCGTTCCGATTTTGTAGAACTGGCCAAGAGCGGCATCAACAGCAATCGTGTAAGCTTGATTATGTGTTTTGGCAATGTGAGCGATGGTCTTCTGTAAATTGAGTGCATGCACGGGTTTCTCCAGCGTTCCATAAAGATGAACATGACGGTGGCCTTCGAACCGCTCGGATAACCGACTCCCGACCATCGGGCCTAGCGAATCCCACGTGTAACGGTTGGTGCCGACGCATATAATGACAATTTCCGTATAGGCCGGTTTGGATAAATAGTGATTGGTTAAAGCTTCAGACAAATAGGCAACAGATTTCTTATCAAGGTAATGAATATGGCGCATCATGGGGTAAAATCACCTCTCTTCCGTAAGTAATATACGCCGAGCAGCTGTACAGTATGAGTAGACATCCTAATAGGAAAGAAAATCATAAAGGATACCATATCCTAATATAATCTTGGTATACAATATACACAAGTAGAAAAAGGAGAGTGAATGTGATGTCGAATGCTTATATTTTAACACAAATGACATGGCCAGAGGTAGAAGCAGCGCTCAAAACGGTCAAAATTGCCATTATTCCACTAGGCGCACATGAACAGCACGGCCCCCATATGGTTGAAAGCTGCGATGCTGTTCTTGCTGAAGAAATGGGAAAAAGGTTAACGGCAAGGTTATACCCGGAGGCTCTTTTAACGCCTACCATTAATATGGGCGTCTCGCCGCATCATCTTCATTTTCCAGGCACAATTTCCTTGGAACCGACAACCGTTATTGCCATTTTGCGCGATATGATCAAATCTTTAAAAAGCCAAGGGATTGAGAAATTCCTGGTCATCAATTCGCATGGCGGCAACCAAGCGACCCTCGGCGTGGCAGCAGATACACTGACAGCAGAACTGGGAGTATCCCTCTTTTATGCCAAAACGACAGCTTCAGCGAAAGATGTGATGGACAGGCGCATCGTATCCAAGCTGTACGGTCACAGCTGTGATCGCGAGGTATCCGAAGCGATGTATTTGGCGCCTCATCTGGTTCGTGAGGACAAATTGGAGAAAGGCGACATTCAAGAGGGAAGGTGGAAAAAGCTCCGCCCGGGCAGTCCCCTTCAAGGCTTCTATTACTATGAAGAAATGACGCGCAACGGCTGCATCGGCGATGCGACGAAAGCCAGCCGGGACATCGGAGAGGAGATTGTTGAGACGGCCCTTGAGCGGTTGACTCAAGCCGTTAGAGACATGATATAAACTTATGAAGCAAGCACTGTTTATTGCAGCGATCGCCGCCTATCTTGTCTCAGAAATCTATCCCAGCGAGTGGCTGACTTGGCTCCAGTCCGGGCTTAGTCTTGTCATTATTGTCGTCGCATTCCGCTCGATCAAGCCATTCGTGCAGCTATTAGGCACAATTTTTCTAAGTACGGGCGCCATTCTTCTAGCGGTGAACGGAGCCTCATGGACGGATTACTTCCTTAGCTTCGGCAGTATGCTGAACGTATTAAGCTTATTTGTGCTGATTCCGATGATTGCCCTGCCCATCGAGCTCGGACACTACGCGGTGAGAGTACAAGCGATTCTCTACAGCAAGGTGCAGCACTCCGGTATGCTGTATTGTATTACTTCATTATTATCCTATATATTGAGTTCGTTTATGAACCTGGCCACCCTGCCGATGATGTACCACAGCATTCAGCCTTCCCTGCAATATTATCCGATTCAGCAAAAAGACAGATTTATTAGCCGGGCGATTACACATGGCTACAGCATGCCAATTCTGTGGACACCGGTAGCTCCGATTGTCGGGATTATTGTAGAAATGACAGGTGTAAGCTGGAGTGCGATTTTACCCATCGTCATCCCGTTCAGCTTATTAGGTCTGGCTTTGGATTGGCTGATGGGGACGTGGGTCGCTAATCGCCGGCTGAAAAAGATCAGTCTGACTACACTTGAGGAAATTTCCGCTGCCAGAGAAAGTGTAGTCGTTCAGCAGCCGAATGCGTCTAACGAGGTCAAAGGGAGCCATCCGTGGCAAATCCTTATCGCGATCGTTGTACTTAATGTGCTGGTTTTTGTATTAGAGCGTTTTACGCATATGGGATTTCTGCTGTTGGTCTCGATTATCGTTATTCCTTTTGCATACGTATGGTCTTTGATGATAGGGAAGGGCATGGCGTTTATTACAAGCAGCCAAACCTTGCTATCGTCTCATGTGCTGAAAATGAAGGATCAATTCTTCGTTTTCTTAAGCGCCGGTTTTATGATTTCAGCTATTAAGTCTACAGGCAGCAATCATGCGATCAACGAAGGAATTATGGCTATTCAGCATGCCATCGGGTCGGATCTCTTTTTGCTCATGATTCCGCTAATTCCGTTAGCGCTTGCATTTATCGGGCTGCACCCTGCAGTTGGATTGGCTCTGGCAGCGGAGTCATTGAATCCGCAGGCGCTAGGTATTTCCGTGCAGCTGATGGCGATCGCTATGCTTACGGGGGCGGCCACGGCGTTCTTAATGGGGCCTTACAACGCTACCGCCGGGATGATGTCCAACTTGATAGGGAAGAGCTCGTATAAGGTTTCAAACTGGAATGCGCCGTTTACCATTGCGTATTTAATCATGTCGATGATCTTGCTGTTAATCTTAAAAAAAGTGGGTTGACAGGGGAGCCCAATCTAAGCAATAATAAGTCCATGAAATCATTTTGGTATACCATATACCAAATACCAGAACAATCGACGAGTTGATCTACTACGACACTTTACATTTTGAGAGGAGAGTTTTATATGACAACAGCAGCAACTGAATCCCGTTTGATGAACAAAGAGGAATTCCGCTATGCACTTGAGCAAGCCATTGAAGGCAATGCCGTTTCAAAAGCTCCTTTTACAACAATGTGGGCAAATGGTGAATTGAAGAAAGAGCATTTTGCCAGATGGGTAGAACAGCATTACGCGTATGTAGGTCCATTCGCAGAGTATTTGGCTTACATCTATGCCAACTGTCCGCATGAGGATGCAAGAGACTTCATCCTACAAAACATGTGGGAAGAGGAACTCGGCGGCGACCGTCACACCGATTTGTTAATTCGTTTTGGTGAAGCTTGCGGAACGACCCGCGAACGCGTGGAATCCATGCAGCACCTGCTCCCTGAAACTATCGGATTGCAATCCTGGTGTTACCGGATGGCTTTCAAAGAAAATTTCTTATTCGCAACAGCAGCGCTAGTTGTTGGACTTGAATCTCAAGTGCCTGCCATCTACCGCAGACAAACGCCAACGCTTCGCAATCACTACGGTTTTACAGATGAAGAAGTGGAATTCTTCGATTTACATATCGTATCCGATGAGATCCACGGCGAGCGTGGCTACCAAATCGTACTTGAATACGCTAGAACACCTGAAGATCAACAACGTTGTATTAAAATTGTAGAAGAAGCTACGAAAATGCGCAGAATGTACATCGCAGCAATCTCTCGCGAATTTTGCTTGGAATAGTCCTTATCTTTTATAAATGTTCATAGAAAATAGAGGTTAAACCGTTCCCGGGAAGTTGAATTCTCGGGAATTGGTCTAACTGGCATACAGACCCTGCTTTTGAGCCGAAATTGGTCGTTAAAGAGAAAGGGGATTGACATGGCAGCAACTGAAACAGCCGTACAGACTTTCAAAAACCTGATTAACGGGGAATGGGTAGAGTCCGCAAGCGGTGAAACCTTCACGACTATTAACCCGGCTAATGTAAAAGACAGCGTAGGAAGATTTCAAGCTTCGACAGAAGAGGATGTCATCCAGGCTATGGAGGCTGCTGAGCAAGCTTTCAAAACTTGGCGTCACGTTCCCCCTACCAAGCGAGCGGAAATCTTGTACAAAGCAGCGGACTTGCTGGAAGCAGGTTTGGAGCAATATGCGGAAGAACTGACTCGCGAGGAAGGAAAAACAATGGCGAGCTCCCGGATGGAAGTGAAACGTTCCGCCCAAACGCTCAGGTACTACGCTTCTGAAGGATTAAACGTTTCTGGCGAAACGCTACCCTCGGATGATGCAACGACCTTTGTATATACACGGAAAGAACCTTTAGGTGTTATTTCCGTCATTACACCTTGGAATTTCCCGATTTCCATTCCAGTACGCAAGATCGCTCCGGCATTAGTTACGGGCAACACAGTGGTCTTTAAACCGGCATCGAACACGCCGTTGATTGCTTATCGGTTGGTGGAGGCGCTTCATCAGGCTGATCTCCCAGCGGGCGTGATCAACTTCGTGACAGGCTCCGCTTCCAAAACAGGCGTGCCGCTAGTCACACATTCCGCCGTCAAAGCGGTTACTTTCACGGGTTCCACGGGAGCAGGAGAGAAGATTAATCGTAAGGTACGATTATCCACTCGCGTGCAGCTGGAGCTAGGCGGTAAGAATCCGCTGATCGTGATGGATGACGCCAATATTGATCACGCGGTCGAGCTCGCCGTGAAAGGCGGCTTCGAATTAACGGGCCAAGCTTGCACGGGCACGAGCCGGGTCATCATCATGGATGCGGTGCATGATGAGTTTGTTGAGAAGCTTGTAGAGAAAACCAAGCAGCTCAAAGTCGGCAACGGGTTAAGCAAAGGCGTTGAAGTCGGTCCGCTCGCGAATGAAAGCCAACTTCGCAATGTGCTCGATTACGTCGCCATCGGAAAAGCGGAAGGCGCTGAGCTGGTCGTAGGCGGTGAGCAGCTAACCGACGGCGATTACGCCAATGGCTACTACGTAACGCCAGCCGTATTCGTCGGCGTTGCACCTGATATGCGCATCGCGCAGGAAGAGATTTTTGGACCGGTCATCTCGGTGATCCGTGTGAGCAGCTTCCAAGAAGCGATGGACATCGCCAATGATGTGGAGTTCGGACTATCCGCAGCGATTTGCACGTCCGAGTCCGGCCGGATTCAACATTTTATCCAGAACATCGAGACCGGCATGGTGAAAATTAACCGCCCCACGACGGGAAATGCCTACAACGCGCCATTTGGCGGCGTGAAGATGTCCAGTACAGCAACGTACCGCGAGTCCGGTCGTGCGGCACTTGATTTTTACACGCAAATCAAAACAGTCTACCACGGCATCTAAACGCTAGATTCATAACGGAGGATCTGACATGAAATCGGTCTTAAAGCTGGAGCTCGAAGAAGCAAAAGTGATGATAGAGGCAGCTAAAATAGCGGCGGAAGAAGTTAAAGCTTTGGAATCCATCTGTATCGTGGATGACGGCGGGTATATCATTGCACTGGAGCGCATGAACGGCGGGCGAATTACCGGGCCCGAGATCGCAACGTCCAAAGCCTTTACAGCGAGCGGTCACAAGCGTTCCACGCATCTGTTCAACCAACCGGGAGGCCCTGCGACAACAACCGGAGAAGCGTTCGGCATTCATGTGATGATGCCAGGTAAGTTTGCGATATTCGTTGGTGGATTTCCGATTGTTGTGAATGGCGAAGTCATTGGTGGCGTCGGCATCAGCGGAGGGAACGGGGAGCAGGATACAGCGGTCGGCACCGCGGCGTTAAAGGCTTTGCAGCAGCATTTGGGCAGCGAATATGAAGTAATGACCCAAGCGGATATTAAAAAATAAACGCGGTTCGTTCCTTGTGAAACTAGCTGCACATGGAGAGGGAAGAGGGAAGATGGTGTATTGGAATCTGTTCCTCGGTTTTTTTCGAATTGGTCTCTTGGGGTACGGCGGAGGGCCAACCATGATTCCTTTGGTTCATGCGGAAGCTGTTCAGAAGTACCAGTGGATGACGGACGATGAATTTACAGATGTACTTGCGATGGGAAATGCATTGCCCGGTCCAATCGCTACGAAAATGGCGGGATATATCGGTTACAAGGTGAAAGGCTACTTAGGCGCATTTATTGCTATAGCCGCTATGGTCATTCCCGTGCTTGTAGGTATGATTTTACTTCTTGGTCTCATCTATAAGTTAAAAGATTCCGGCATTGTAGGCGGCATGACGCACGGCATTCAGCCCGTGATCGGTGTGATGATGGCGGTTATGGCTTATGACTTTTTCAAAAAAGCTTGGCAAAGTTGGGTGAAGAGCAAAACGCTGGCGTGGACATTAATCTCCATTATTGCGCTGGTTCTGCTTAACTTGAATCCTGGCTTACTGATTGGCATCGCGCTTGCTTACGCGTTCACGGAGTCTACGTACTTGGCTAACAAAAAGAAACGCAACCAGCAGCAACGCGATGCAGACAGGGGTTTTTCAGCATGAAGCTTTTAGAAATATTTTGGGCCTTTTTTGTTCCAAACATATTAGGCTACGGCGGTGGGCCGCCGATTATCCCGCTGCTGCAGGCTGAGGTAGTTGACCACTACGGATGGATGAACGTGGAAGAGTTCGGTAACGTGCTCGCGCTCGGCAATGCACTCCCCAGTCCGATCGCCACCAAGCTTGCCGGATATATCGGGTATCAGGTTGGCGGTATCCTTGGCGCGATTGTTGCGTTAATCGCTACCATTCTTCCCACGGCGCTTGCGATGGTCCTGTTGTTCAAGTTTATCAACTTCTTCAAAGGAGCCCCGCAAGTTATGGCGATGACGCTGATTGTGCGCCCGATCGTCGCTGTTCTTCTCGGTACGTTGGCTTTGCAGTTTTTCAACAGTGCATATCAATCGGCGGGGATTTGGCAGACGGCTTTTCTGGCAGCGGCAAGTTTTATTGCTTTGGAAAAATGGAAAGTACATCCAGCAGCTGTCGTAGGATTGGGTTTAGTGTATGGGGCTTTTGTGCTGGGCTGATTCGGCGGTAGACCTCCGTATTTTAAAAAGTTGATTGGTTATGGTGTATCGATTACACTGTAAGAAAACGCATTCGCGGAGGTATACCATATGCCGGACAATCCAGTTGTTTGGAAAGATGAGGAATTAAGCCCGATTCGGGATAAAGTGTTTCAATATATTAAACAAGCTATTGTTCAAGGTGTATATAAATCCGGTGACCGGATCATCGAGAGAGAGCTTGCCGATCAATTAAATGTTAGCCGCACGCCCATCCGGGAAGCCTTATTCCGGCTTGAATCACAAGGTTTCGTCAAGACGCTTCCCCGTAAGGGCGTGGTGGTCTCCAGACTTTCACCGGAAGAAATCATTGAAATCTTCACGATTCTCTCTTCGTTGGAGAGTTTAGCGGTTAAGCTCGCTGTGAAGAAGCTGGAACAGCAGCAACGGGACGAATTGAACCAAATCGTTATCGAGATTGACAACGCATTAGCGAAACCAACGTTTGAGCAGTCGGATTGGAAATATCATTTTGAAGCGAATGAAATTATATTCCGGGCTGCCAAGAGTCCGAGATTAACGCAAATGTTGGATGGTTTATCCGACTATATTCGCGCCTTCGTTCATGTAGGCTATGAGCTCCCTGGACGCCAGCGCAAAGCGATGGAGGAGCATAGGGATATTGTCAAAGCTGTGCTGAACGGTGAAGCGGAGTTTGCAGAAAATTTAACGAAAATTCACGTTGAAAACTCGAAGAAAGCTTATATGGAAGCTTTGGAAAGAGAATAATTGCCGTATTTACCTACGCTCATGCTGCTGTATGGAGGTTGTGAAATGCCGAATGTGACATTGCACCAAAATGGCCAAGTTTATCAGCAAGAGGTTACTGAGAATAGTAACTTGGTGGTTTTAGCGGGGGTTAAGAAATTCCCTCATCTGAAGTATGGCTGTGGTATGGGGAAATGCACGAAATGTATGGTGAAAGTGGTTACCGGTGGCGATAAGCTTCAAGAACCCAATTGGAAAGAAAATAAGATGCTGGGCGATAAAATTAACGAAGGCTTCCGCTTAGCATGCCAGTTATATATTTCGGAAGATATTGAGCTTTGTCAGGAATAGATCGGCGAGACAGCAGTAAATATGGGGTGGGGGATGACTTATTGTGCAAATTGGACAAGTTGAAGCCAAACTCGAAGAACTGAACATTCTGCTGGACTCTCCGCCTAAACCAAGTGGCAATTATCTGCCCTACACCATGGTGCCGCCTTTGATTTATTTGAGTGGTGTAACTCCGAAGGTGGGTGGAGTGCTTCAATATAAAGGCAAAGTAGGACAAGAGCTTTCGAAAGAAGAAGGATATCAGGCAGCCAGGCAATGTGTGATTAATCAATTAAGCACATTAAAGGCTATATTGGGAGACCTGAATCGGGTGACCAGTATTATCAAAATGGAAGGCTTCATCAATGCGGAAGCTGGGTTTCAGGATCTGCCTTTTGTATTGAATGGCGCTTCTGACTTGCTAGTTGAGGCATTTGGGGATAAGGGCTTACATGCCCGTTCCGCTATAGGCGTTGCTGCATTGCCCGGAGGGGCGGCAGTAGAGGTAGAACTAATTGTGGCTTATAAATAAAAAATTGAGCGGAGGGCTTCATATGAGCGAATATATTCTAGTATCCACAACGGATCGTTACCGTACCGTAACAAATAACCCGAATTTAGAGTTAGTGGCCGCATATGAGTATTACTTCTTCGGCAAGAAAAAAACACTTTTTGAAGTATGCAAAATCGTTGGTGACGATGCGAGAATCATCATTCAAGGGGTTTCCGAGAAATTCGCAGATAACAGCATTCCGCTCAAAGTATTTCCCAAGTTCGATTCCACCGCTCAAATCGAGAAAGAGATCTATGAATTGGACATCGACAAGGACAGTAAGATTATTAAAACGGCGTAGGGTAAAGGCGCAGGCTCTTGGAGCTTGCGCTTTTTTTTATGGACAGCGAGGGGTGGATATGCGATACGAGCTGTAACGGACTCAGATGACGTTATTCTGCCTATTTAGCTGAATTTGAGGAACTAACGGACTGGAGTGCCGTTATCTATTGAATTTGCTGCTATTTGAGGCAGTTTCTTGGTCAATAGCGGCTCTGGAGTCCGTTAGATATTTTTTATGGTCGGAAAATGGAGAATAAGGTCATCTCAGTCCGTTAGCCGTGTGACCCCGCCCACCAAAAGTAGCTAGCTAGTTAAAGTAACATGGATCCCACCAATAGAATCTAACTAGTTAAAGTACCATCAACCCCACCAACAGCAGCTCAACCGCCCGCCACTCAGTAGCAACTATATGTAACGGACCCACAAGCCGTTATTAAGCCTATTTAGCTGAATTTGAGGAACTAACGGACTGGAGTGCCGTTATCTATTGAATTTGATGCTATTTGAGGCAGTTTCTTGGTCAATAGCGGCTCTGGAGTCCGTTAGATATTTTTTATGGTCGGAAAATGGAGAATAAGGTCATCTCAGTCCGTTAGCCGTGTGACCCCGCCCACCAAAAGTAGCTAGCTAGTTAAAGTAACATGGATCCCGCCAATAGAATCTAACTAGTTAAAGCGCCATCAACCCCACCAACAGAAGCTCAACCGCCCGCCATCCAGTAGCAAATATTTGTAACGGACCTACAAGCCGTTATTAAGCCTATTTAGCTGAATTTGAGGAACTAACGGACTGGAGTGCCGTTATCTATTGAATTTGATGCTATTTGAGGCAGTTTCTTGGTCAATAGCGGCTCTGGAGTCCGTTAGATATTTTTTTTTGGTCGGAAAATGGAGAATAAGGTCATCTCAGTCCGTTAGCCGTGTGACCCCGCCCACCAAAAGTAGCTAGCTAGTTAAAGTAACATGGATCCCACCAACAGAATCTAACTAGAAGTACCATCAAACCCACCAACAGAAGCTCAACCGCCCGCCACTCAGTAGCAACTATTTGTAACGGACCCACAAGTCGTTATTCTGCCTATTTGGCTGAATTTGAGAAGCTAACGGACTGGAGAGCCGTTATTTATTGAATTTGCTGCTATTCGAGGTAGTTTCTTGGTCAATAACGGCTCTGGAGTCCGTTAGCTGCAAATTCTGCCCAAAAAGCAGCGAATAAGGTCATCTCAGTCCGTTAGCCCACCCACCCACCCACCAGCCAAGCCAACCTAACAAACACACAAAAAAAGCAGCCCCCCAAGGGACTGCTGCCATCATTCCTTCTATTGAGCTGCGTTAATTCTTCGCTGAGCGATTTTGCCGAGCCGGTTGAGATCCTCTTCGCCCCAAGAGATGGTTACATCACCGGTGACGAAGGTTTGGCAGGCAAGACGGAAGCCTTGATCGAGCTTTTCCTGGCCGAGTCGGTCGACTTCTTTTTTCATAATCTTGCTGAGGTGTTCATGTCCGTCCACGATTTGTACACGGCAAGTTCCGCAAAGGCCACCGCCGCATTTGTAAGGTACAGACCCTTCATAACGGATCGATGTTCTTAATAGATTGGCGTCTTGTTCGACTTCTATCGTTTTTCCAGATGTTTGATAAGTCACTGATGGCACTTGGCATCCCTCCATGTCTTAGTAGAGTTAGTATATCACATTTAATTGGTTTATGGTATACCAAATACAATATTTTTGATATGATAGAGGGACAAGGCGAGATCATTTGAAACCACAATAGGAGGATCCCTACCATATGTTAAACGTTGGCATTATCGGATATGGAACCATAGGCCAGGATGTAGCCCAAGCTATTTTACAGGGAAACGCCGGGCAGGTTCAACTAAAAGCGATACTCGTTCGTGACGAAACGAAGTATCCAGATACGAGTTCTCATGGTTACATCATAACAGCCGATGAGGAAGTATTTTTCCGTCAGGGACTGGACGTTGTGGTGGAGAGCGCTGGGCACGAGGCGGTAAAGCATTATGGTGAAAAAGCGTTAGACAATAGAGCGGACCTCATCTTGGTCAGCGTTGGTGCGTTAGCGGACGAGCCGCTGCACCTTAAAATTCTGGAGAAAGCACGGCAAACGGGCAGAAAAGTGATGGTTCCTTCAGCTGCAATCGGAGGTTTAGATCGGATCGCAGCAGGAAGTGTAGGCCAAATTGACGAAGTTACATTAGTGACAAGAAAACCTCCTAAGGCTTGGATTGGCACAGTAATCGAACAGCAGGTGAATTTGGCTGAATTAACGGAGCCATTTTGCGCATTCGACGGGGTGGCTCGTGATTCCGCCCGGTTGTTTCCGGAGAGTGTGAATGTTTCGGCTGCATTAAGCTTAGCCGGCGTAGGATTTGACCGGACTAAGGTAAAAGTGTACGTAGATCCTCACATCAGCCACAATACGCATGAAATTGAAGCGAAAGGAAAATTCGGTCAAATCCATTTGCAAATCAGAAATACCCCTTCCGCCGGCAATCCCAAAACCGGATATATTGTAGCGATGAGTGTTATCAAAACGCTGCGAGATTTAACATCACCTTTTGTCATCGGCATATAAAAAATGTAGAAACGGGGATCTGAATATGGCCTATAACAGTATCATTCTACGTCTGGAATTAACTCTCAACCAAGTGAGTTTTGGCGATGTTGCTTCAGCCATTAGTAAAGCAGGGGGAGATATCACATCCATTGATATTATTCGCCCAGGGCAAGAAGTAACGGTTCGCGATGTCACGGTTCAAGTAGCTGATACGGCTGAGACCGCCGTTGTAGAAGCGATTAAGTCGCTCGAAGGCATCCGTCTGGTCAATGTATCGGACCGCACGTTCCTTGCGCATCTTGGGGGCAAAATTTCTGTACAGCCAACACTTCCGATCAAAAACCGGGATGATTTGTCCATCGTGTATACACCGGGAGTGGCCCGTGTGTGCACAGCCATTCATGAAGATCCTCAGAAAGCGTACTCTCTAACGATCAAAAGAAATACCGTAGCTGTCGTAACGGATGGTACCGCTGTACTAGGCTTAGGGGACATTGGCCCTCATGCAGCTGCACCTGTAATGGAAGGTAAAGCGATGCTTTTTAAACAATTAGCAGGGGTTGACGCTTTCCCGATCTGCTTGGACACGCAGGATACGGAAGAGATCATTCGCACGATTAAAGCGATTAGTCCTATTTTTGGCGGTATTAATTTGGAGGATATTAGCTCCCCACGTTGTTTCGAGATTGAGACAAGGCTCAATGAAGAGTTGGATATTCCTATCTTCCACGACGACCAGCATGGAACGGCTATTGTTGTCATTGCGGGACTTCTGAATGCGCTCAAAGTTGTTGGCAAACGAATGGACAAGGTTCGTGTTGTCGTTAATGGCATTGGTGCAGCAGGCGTCTCTATCTGTAAAATGCTGCTTGCCGCCGGAGTGAAGCGGCTCGTTCCCGTTGATCGGGAAGGGGCGATCATTCGCGGAGGCGAATATGCGCACCACCCGATGTGGGCATGGCTTGCCGAGCAGCCGCAAGTTGAAGCTAATCCTGGCGGTTTGCGCGATGTCATTAGCGGCGCTGACGTATTCATCGGCGTGTCGAGAGGCGGATTGCTGAACGGAAGCGATGTGCAAAAGATGGCTCCAAACAGCATCGTCTTCGCCATGGCCAATCCGGTGCCGGAGATTGATCCGAAAGAAGCGCTTCCTCATGTGCGCGTATTTGCTACGGGTCGCAGCGATTATCCGAACCAGATCAATAATGTGCTTGTGTTTCCAGGGATTTTCCGAGGGGCGCTGGACTGCCGTGCACGCGAGATCAACGAACCGATGAAACTTGCGGCGGCACGTGCTATTGCTTCTGTTGTTTCCGAAAATGAGTTGAATGACCAATACATCATTCCGAGTATTTTTAATGAGCAAGTTGTTACCAAAGTGAGGAATGCGGTAGTTGAAGCAGCTATTTTGACCGGTGTTTCACGCCGTATTCCGCCTGATTTCAGATAAGTGGTACCATGAAATAGGACAAAGAGGCTTGGGGGCTTAGATATCCGAGGCACCCCAAGCACCTCAAGCAAAAAGTACCCAACAAAGGGTGCTTTTTTTGCATTCACTTTGCGCGTACCTTTATCAACCATCCCAAATCAGGTATAGTAAAAAGAATAAATGGATGGAACCTGCCACATCACCAACCTACTAACAAAGGAGCCACTATGATACGTTTTGCAGTAATAGGAACAAATTGGATCACAGAAGAGTTCATTCACGCAGCCCGCGAGACGGGAGAATTTGCGTTAACAGCCGTGTACTCCCGTACGGAGGAAAAGGCGGCGGAATTCGCCAATAAATTCGAGGTTGCTAACCGCTTTACGGACTTGAATGCTTTTGCTCAAAGCGATACATTCGACGCTGTTTATATCGCTAGCCCGAACTCGCTTCACGCTGAGTACGCCGTGCACTGCATGAATCACGGGAAGCATGTCCTTTGCGAGAAGCCGGCAGCATCCAATTCGGCGGAGTTGTCCGCCATGATTGAGGCAGCGCGCAGCAACAAGGTTGTGTTCATGGAGGCGCTCAAGTCTACGTTGATGCCGAATTTCAAAGCCATTCAAGAGAATATGCACAAGCTTGGACCTATCCGCCGTTATTTCGCAGGCTACTGCCAATATTCCTCGCGGTATGATGCCTACAAGCAGGGCACGGTGCTGAATGCGTTCAATCCCATTTTCTCCAATGGCTCCTTGATGGACCTTGGTGTGTACTGCATTTATCCGCTGGCTGTGCTGTTCGGAACCCCCGATCGCGTGCAGGCAAGCGGTATGCTGCTGGAATCCGGTGTCGATGGGGAAGGCAGCCTTCTACTGAGTTACAAAGACATGGATGCGGTAATTATGCATTCCAAAATCGCAAGCTCCTACTTGCCGGCAGAAATCCAAGGCGAGCACGCAACGATGGTGATTGATAAAATCAACCAGCCAGAGAAAGTTGAAATCCGTTACCGTGACGGTTCTGTAGAGAATCTTACGCGCGAGCAAAGCGCTAGAACAATGCGATACGAGGCAGAAGAATTCATCCGCCTCACCCAAAGCGGAGCGTCGGAGTCCGAGACGAACTCCCATGCCAATTCCAGCATCGCGATGGCCATTATGGACGAAGCTAGAAAACAAATGGGACTTGTATTCCCGGCAGACCGCAAATAAACGGCAAATAAAAAACCGAGCGATGATCAGGAAAAGGTCCTGAATTCGCTCGGTTTTTTATTTGATAGAACCGGTGGAACGCATGGGTTTGCTTGATATAGCCATAGGAGCAAGGACGGTTCCAGCCGCCTCGGAGCTAACCTTTTTCCGGATCAGATGATACACAATCCCGATGATGAGCCAGACACCACCCATCCATAAGGCGTCCCGATCTAGAAGCGATAGCAAATAACCAATGAAGCCGGATCCGACTAAGGGAAGCACCAGATACAAGATGGTTTGCTTCATGGAGCGTTGGTTTTCTTTGATGTATTTTTGCGAGATAACAGAGATGTTCACGAAGAAGAAGGCCGTTAATGCCCCGAAATTCACGAATTTGACGGCGTTGTCCAGGGAGATCACGAGGGCTAGCAGAGAGACGCAGCTCACGATCACGATGTTGATGACCGGTGTATTGAATTTCGGATGAAGGAAGGCAAACACTCGTTTAGGCAGGATGGAATCGCGCCCCATGACATAGAGCAGGCGGGAAACGCTTGTTACGGACGATAAGCCTTGTGTAAAAATAGCGAGTATGAGCACAGTGATGAATACAGAGCTGAGTGCGGCTCCGCCAACAAGCTTAACGATCTCGAAGCCTGCTGAATCTACATTTACGAAGGTTAGGTGTGGATAAATCAACTGAGTCAAAACGGACGGCACTAAGTAAAGAACGCTCGCTGTAAGGATAATGATCATGATGGCCCGAGGGATCGTTTTCTGGGCATTCACCGTTTCTTCGGACATGGTTGTGACGGTGTCAAAGCCTAGAAAGGAGAAGCAAATAATGGAGGCGCCCGCCAGGATTGTAGAGAACGGCACGTCCGTTTGAAGAAATAATCCCATCGGATGAACATCACCCGTTAAATTACGGATAAGGAAGAAACAGAACACGCCAATAAACAAAATCTGAATCCAAACAAACAATTTGCTTATATTTGCTGAGAATTTAATGCCGATAACATTCACGATACCAAGAACGATATTCAGCCCGATGATCCAGACATAAGCCGGGATGGACGGAAACTGTGCATGCAGATAAATGCCGAAGGTGAGACAAGCGATGATAGGAGAGAAGAAATAGTCCAGCAGCAAGGCCCAACCCACGAGGAAGCCCAGGTAGGGATGGATGCTTTTTTTCGTATACGTGTAGGCGGAGCCTGAGGTGGGGAACGACTTGGACATGACGCCATAGCTGTAAGCTGTGAAGAAAATCGCGATAAAAGCAAGCAGATACGCCTGTGTCAGCATGCCATGTGCATTCTCGTAAGCTATCCCATAAATGGAGAAATAAATCATAGGCGTCATCCAGGCAAGCCCCATGTAGACGACTTGATACAAGCTTAAGGATTTCCGTAGTTTGACTTCGTTGGCCATGATGGAACACTCCCTTATCGTTGGTGCTGTGGTCGCTGTCAGGGGCTGGTATGCAAAAAAGCCAAGGAGATATCTAATAAACAGATATCTCCCGGGCTTTTGTCCCTCCGTGAACACAGGGTGAGCTGTGCGTTTTCTCTTGGACCAGACCGAAGCTTAAGCTATCGCGGAACCCTAGAAAACTTTGTATGTCATAAATCATTACTTATAAATTGAAAAGTAACCGTGGTGCTTCTTTAATGTTAACTATATGTCTTTTGTGTAAGTTAATATAACACATTGTTAAGCGTATGAGAAGTATTTTGCATGAAAAAGGTAAAATGCATAGAAGTTATTGACACATTCACTGGTCGATGTTATGTTTAATAACACAAACGAATACGATTGTTTACTAGGGTTCCGCCGGCACACCGCCGGGCTGGTCCGAGAGTAAACCGTTCCTAACGCAAGGAGCGACACGGAAGGATAAAAACCTGGGAGATATCACCAAGACGATTTACGTCTTGTGATGTCTCCCTTTTTGTTTAAGCAAACTCAGGAGGAGATGGATACGATGGCAAACGTGTGGAACAAGACAATAAGCCCGGGAGGCAAGTGGTCAGGCGTGATTGGTAAAGGGAAATTGATCCGGTTTACGGCTCTGGAGGCGGGAGCGAATGTGTCCATCCAATTGTTCCATGCACGGGATTTGACGGAGCGCTACAATATGCCGGATACGCTTAAAGCGCAGTACACCGCCCACCTGACGCGAGGACATGTGCTGATGAGTGACAATGGGAGAGTACTCGCAAGCATTGTGGAAGACAGCATAGGTTGGCATGATCCGCTAAGCGGATACACGGGCCGAGCAGCGACGGACGCCAAATATGGTGCCACTAACTATCAAGAGCTGAGAAATGAGTGGCTGCGGAGCGGGCAGGAGAACTTTGCTGTGGAACTTGTTCGCAACGGGTTAAGCATGAGGGATATGATGCCAGTCCTCAACTTATTCTCGAAAGTGTTCTGCGATGAACAGGGCGATATGCATTTCAGTCTGACACATTGCCCGGCGGGTGCTACAGTCACGCTGCGGACAGAGCTAGATACACTGCTCATTCTTTCCAACACACCTAACCCACTTGATCCAAGAACCACTTATCCATCGGTGCCTGTTCACATCGAGGTGCTGCAGGCTGATCCTGTAGGTATGGACGACTTTTGTGTCAATTATCGTTCGGAGAATCGCCGAGCTTTTGAAAATACATGGGAATATCACGCATTGCTTACTTAAAAATCGGAGGAGGAACGGATATGGCGGTATTTAATCGTGTGGAAAGCCCTCGCAAAGCCGAGGAGGCGATATATAGTGAAATCATTCAAGCGGGGGACGGCTGGATGCATGTGCTGAAGCCGGGTCAAGTGCTGCGCATTGTTGATCTGGAAGGGAACCAGGCGGCGGATACGTTGTTTTACGATGCTGAAAATCCAGAGGATCACTACAGCGCTGTGGCGACAATTGCAGGCCAAGGCAACATTTATTTAAGCACAGGTTCGGTGCTGCGTGCCGAATCCGGCAAAGAGTTGCTCCGAATCGTAGCGGATACGTGCGGACGGCATGACACCGTAGGTGGCTCCTGCTCTGCTCAAAGCAACACGGTGCGTTACTCGCACGACAAGTTGTCGATGCACAATTGTCGGGATACCTTTATGCTGCAGCTTGCGCAGCACGATGGGGCTTATACGAAGCGGGATTTGGCGCCGAATATTAACTTTTTCATGAATGTGCCGGTTACAGCTGAAGGGGGATTGAAGTTCGATGATGGCGTCTCTGGACCGGGCTGCTACGTGGAAGTTCAGTCGCTGGGAAGCTCCATGGTGCTAATCAGTAACTGTCCGCAGCTTAACAATCCTTGCAATGCCTACAATCCAACGCCGATTCAGGTGCTAATTTGGGATAAATAGAAATTTAGAGGGGTGTGGATACGATGTTTACAAAAGTACTTATTGCTAATCGTGGGGCCATCGCTGTACGCATTGAGCGCACACTGCGCAAGCTTGGAGTGGCATCGGTTGCTGTTTATACAGGAGCAGACCAGGATAGCCTGCATGTGGATGGGGCGGATGAAGCTGTTCTGATCGGCGAAGGGCCGGCGAAGGAAAGCTATTTGAATACAGAGTTGATTCTGAAAACAGCGCTGGAAACCGGTGCCGAAGCGATCCATCCCGGCTATGGTTTTCTGAGTGAAAATGCGGATTTTGCCCGTGCATGTCGCGATCAGGGGATTGTGTTCATCGGACCTACACCGGAACAAATGGAGATGTTCGGGCTTAAGCACTCGGCGCGCGAAATCGCGGAAAAAGCCGGTGTCCCGATGCTGCCGGGAACGCCGCTAATCACGGAGCTTGAAACTGCGCTTGCGGAAGCTGCGCGGATTGGTTATCCGGTGATTCTCAAAAGCACAGCGGGAGGCGGCGGCATTGGCATGCGCGTCTGTGCGGATGAGGCGGCATTGAGGGCCGCTTACGATGGCGTGCGCCATTTGGCTGAGACGAATTTTAAAAACGGCGGCATGTTCCTTGAGAAATATATCGCCAGAGCGCGCCATGTCGAGGTGCAAATTTTCGGCAATAACTTCGGAGAAGTCGTTACGCTTGGCGAGCGCGATTGTTCCATCCAACGCCGCAACCAGAAGGTTATTGAGGAGAGCCCGGCTCCGAATTTATCGGACGATGTGCGTGAAGCGATGTTTGCTTCGGCTAAGCGTCTGGCGGCTGAAGTTGGCTACCGCAGCGCAGGCACGGTGGAATACTTGTATGACCCGGAAACGTGCGAGTTTTACTTCTTGGAAGTGAACACGCGACTTCAGGTCGAGCACGGTGTGACGGAAGAAGTGCTAGGAGTTGACCTTGTTGAATGGATGGTGCGTGAAGCGGCAAATGAGCTGACTGATATTCAGTCGCTCATTCGTAAGCCGATCGGTCACAGCATGCAAGCGCGGATTTACGCGGAGGATTGCTTGCAGCAGTTCCGGCCGAGCGCGGGGCAGTTGGATCAGGCGGTATTTTCGGCTGGGGCGCGGAATGAGACATGGGTGAGGGACGGCTTAACGGTCACCACCTTATATGATCCGATGCTGGCTAAAATCATTGTCCACGGTACAGATCGTATGGACGCGATTCGGAAGCTGATCGAGGCATTGTCCGAGACGCGCATGTATGGCATTACTACGAACCTGCAATATTTGCAGGCGCTTCTGCAAGAACAAGATTGCGTAGACGGCAACGTCTTCACGCAGCTGTTAAATAGATTCGAGCCTGTTGAAAAGGCGTTGGAAGTCGTAGATGGCGGCATCCAAACTACCGTGCAGGACTTCCCTGGGCGCATCAGCCATTGGGATGTGGGCGTGCCGCCGTGCGGGCCGATGGACCCGTTCTCGTTCCGGATCGGCAACAAGCTGCTCGGCAATGCGGACGACGCCCCCGGGCTTGAAATGACGCTGCGCGGAGGTTCATACAAGTTCCGCAGCGATTTGTGGTTCTGCGTCACCGGCGCGGATATGCAGGCGGAGTTGGATGGGGAAGCTGTCACGCTCTATAAGCCGGTATTCGCAGCTCGGGGGCAAGTGCTGAGCTTCGGCGAGGCCAAAGAAGGGATGCGGGCTTATCTATTGGTCAGCGGGGGCTTCGATATGCCGAAAATTCTCGGCAGCTCTTCGACCTTTACGCTGGGCGGCTTCGGCGGTCATGGTGGTCGCGCGCTGCGCACAGGCGATGTGCTTGGTGTGAACGCAGGCGGAAGCCCTGTCCAAGAAACGGCTGAGCTTGCTGTGCAGCACCGTCCGCAAATGACACGGGAATGGACGATTGGCGTCATTCCTGGACCACATTGTACAGGAGAGTTCCTGCGGGCGGAGTACTTGGAGCAGTTGACGGAAACAAGCTGGGAAGTGCATTTTAACTCTTCAAGAACAGGCGTTCGTTTGAAGGGGCCGGCTCCGCTTTGGACGCGGGAAGATGGGGGTGAAGCGGGGCTTCATCCATCCAACATTCACGATAATGCCTATGCAATCGGCACGTTGGATTTGACGGGGGATATGCCGATCTTGCTGGGGCCGGATGGGCCGAGTCTCGGTGGTTTCGTTTGTCCGGTAACGACGGCTTCGGCGGAGTTTTGGAAGCTTGGGCAATTGCACCCAGGTGATTCGATCCGGTTCCACCTGCTGACGCTTCAAGAAGCGGAGGTTTTGCGTGAGGGGCAGGAGGGGAATTTGCGAGCTATTGGCGAGGGGGATTTTGAGCGGCTTACCCGTGCGGCATTGCCTGCTGTGAATAAGGAGATTACGCCAGAGTATCCGCGGCTTTTCCATGAAACAGCGAATCGCAGATTCCCAATTACGATCCGCTGCTGTGGCGATCAAAATTTGCTCGTGGAATACGGCGAGCTCGAGCTGGATTTGCTGCTGCGCTTCCAAGTGCAGGCTCTGATGCAAGCGATCGTGGATAGCGGCTCGATACCGGTGCTGGATCTGACGCCGGGTATTCGCTCCTTGCAAATTCATATTGACCCGACCCGAATCACCGTGAGTGAGGCATGTGCAAAAGTTGTAGAAATCGACGCTGCCCTGCCACCGCTTGAAGAATTCCGCGTGCCATCACGTATTGTGCGATTGCCGCTTTCGTGGGACGACCCTGCGACTCAGCTGGCCATTCAACGTTACCAACAAGGAGTTCGGCCTGATGCTCCATGGTGTCCTAGCAACCTGGAATTTATCCAACGCATTAATGGATTAGATTCGATTGAAGAAGTGAAAAAGATTGTTTTTGATGCCAATTACTTGGTACTTGGTTTAGGGGATGTCTACTTGGGTGCTCCTGTAGCCACACCAGTTGACCCGCGTCACCGCCTAGTAACGACGAAATATAATCCAGCACGCACGTGGACGCCTGAAAATGCAGTAGGCATTGGCGGAGCCTACATGTGTGTGTATGGAATGGAAGGCCCTGGCGGCTATCAATTCGTCGGTCGTACGATTCAGATGTGGAATCGGCTGCGTTCGACGGAGAGTTTTAAGGCTGGTAAGCCGTGGTTGCTGAGATTTTTTGATCAAATTCAGTTTTATGAAGTGAGTGCCGAGGAGCTGCTTCAGCTTCGTGAAGATTTCCCGCGTGGCCGTTATGAAGCGGACATTCAGGAGACGACTTTTGATTTAGGTGAATATTTGCAATTCCTGAGCTCTATTGAAGAAAGTGCAGCAACGTTCCGGGAGCAGCAACAGATCGCGTTCAACGAAGAGCGGGAGAGCTGGAAGGCGAAAGGCTTGGCGGAGTACGTATCTGAGCAGGAAACGGCAAGTGAACAACCCGAGGATGAACTGCCGGCAGGTACAGTCGCTGTTCGTGGAATTATGCCTGGATCCGTGTGGAAAGTGCTTGTTTCACCAGGTGAGCAAGTGAAGAAGGGGGATCAATTAGCCATTCTCGAGAGTATGAAAATGGAATTCCCGCAGCACGCTCCTTGCGACGGTTATGTCTCGATGATTCAAGTGAAGCCAGGCGATCAAGTTCATGCTGGTCAGCTTATTCTTGGAATTGCCCAATCTGCTTAAGGAGAGGTGTTTGTAGATGACAAAGATTAGGGAGAATGGCGTTGATAAGGAGCTTCCTCTAGAACTTGCGATTTCTTGGCTTCAGGATAAATATAGTAAAGAAGAATTGACTCCGCATGAGGTCATGGCGGCTATTGTACAGCGCGCAGCGGACGACGCGGGCATGAATCTTTGGATTACGCCGCCTTCTATGGCGCTCATTCAACCCTATTTGGATGCGCTGGCTGAGCGGAATCCGGCGGATGCTCCGCTGTGGGGGATTCCTTTTGCGATCAAGGATAACATTGATCTAGCGGGGGTGCCGACGACGGCAGGCTGCGAGGAGTATGCTTATACGCCATCAGAGCACGCGGGCGTTGTGGAAAGATTGATTGCCGCAGGAGCAATCCCGGTCGGCAAAACGAACTTGGATCAGTTCGCGACTGGGCTCGTAGGCGCGCGAAGCCCTTACGGCGACGCGCACAATGCGCTGCGTCCCGAATTGATCAGCGGCGGCTCGAGCTCAGGCTCCGCCGTCGCCGTTGCTCGTGGCCAAGCGGCTTTTTCGCTTGGCACGGACACGGCAGGCTCAGGCCGCGTGCCGGCAGCGCTGAACAGGCTGGTTGGCTATAAGCCGAGTCTCGGCGCTTGGCCAACCAAAGGGGTTGTGCCTGCCTGTGCGAGTTTAGACTGTGTAAGCGTCTTTGCGCACAGCTTGGATGACGCACTAGCCGTAGATAGCGTAGTGCGTGGTCTTCACGCGGAAGACCCGTGGTCGCGCAGCGTGAGTCGAGGTGCGTCTCAACTTCCGCAGACGCTGTTGCTTCCGGATGGTCCGCTTGGGTTCTACGGGCCTTATGCTGCAGAATATGAAGCGGCATGGGGGAGAGCTGTGGAACAGTTGCAAGAGTTGAATCTCCCTATCGCCTATGTAGATGTTACAATGTTTGCCCAAGCGGCGGCGATTTTATATGAAGGGCCGTGGGTGGCTGAGCGCTGGGCAGCTCTAGGCAGCTTTATTGAAGCGAATCCGGGGGTAGCTTACCCCGTTACGGAGAAGATCCTTCGCTCCGGCTCGGCAGCGGAGTATGACGCAGCGTCGGTGTTTCAAGCGATGCATAAGCTGCAGCGCTTCAAGCTGGAGGCCCGCAAGCTGCTGCAGGGTGCGGTGCTTGTTATGCCTACCTGCGGGGGCACATGGACCCGCGAGCAGGTGCTCGCTGACCCGATTCAGACGAATCGGGAGATGGGCCGCTACACCAATCATTGCAATTTGCTGGATTGGTGTGCGGTTGCCGTGCCGGCGGGCGATGCGGCTCCGCTGACGCCTTTTGGCATTACCCTCTTCGGGATTGCCGAAGAGGAGAACTTGATCTGCGGCGCAGCCGAGCTGATCTTGGCTGGGGCGAGCGCGGCAAGCGAGGCTGCTAGCGCGAGCGAAGGCGCATCGGTGTTCGCTGATGCGGGAGTGAGTGCAGCGGCAGCGCAGGCGACGACGCTCGTCGCGGTCTGCGGCTTACACATGCGCGGCTACCCGCTGGAGAAGCAGATGCGAGGCTGTGGAGCGCGGTTCATCCGTGAGGATGAAACCGCGGCGAAGTACAGCCTCGTGAAGCTGCCGACCACGCCGGCGAAGCCGGGGCTCGTGAAGCGGGAGCAGGGCGGCGCAGCGATCGCCCTGGAGGTTTGGGAAATGCCGCTGGAGGCATTCGGCGGCTTTGTGGCGGCGATCCCAGCACCGCTGGGGATCGGTAAGGTTGAGCTCCGGGACGGCACGGAGGTCCCGGGCTTTGTATGTGAGGCTTACGCGGCCGCGGGCGCGGAAGATGTGACAGCGCTTGGCGGGTGGCGCCAAGTGGTGCCGCTGCAAGGCTGATAACGATGTTTTACATCGTTGAGCAACACGTCATCTTAGTCCGATAGCACTTCGATTTTCGCTGAAATGAGCAGAATAACGGCTGTTGGGTCCGTTACAGAACGGTGGCTACTTGGAATGTTGATGGTTGAGTGACTATTGGTGGGGTTTATGGACCTTTAACTAGTTAGCTACTATAGGCGGAGCACGTCCGTGTTACTGCGACGGTTGGTTTATCTTCTGTGATCAGTGGTTGTCGGCTAACGGACTGAGTGGACCTTATTTGCTCCTTTTGTGTATGGTTGGGAATCTAACGGACTCAGGTGACGTTATTGGCTGTGGAGTTGCCTAAAACATCGATAAAATGAACGAATAACGTCATCTCAGTCCGATAGCACTTCGATTTTCGCTGAAATGAGTAGAATAACGGCTGTTGGGTCCGTTACAGTATGGTAGCTACTTGAAATGTTGGTGGTTGAGCGACTATTGGTGGGGTTTATGGCCCTTTAACTAGTTAGTCACTATAGGTGGAGTCCGTCCGTGTTACTGCGATGGTTGGTTAATCTTGCGATGAAAAACAACGTTACAGCGGCTAAAAGCCCCTTCATACGAAGGGGTTTTTGTCGTAGCGACAGGTCCTGTCTACATTAATCATGATAGCTTTTTTTAGAGCTTAGAGAGTCTGTTTATTCATTTAGCACACACTTATTTAAGTTGACACTTAATTAAGTGTATGCTAAATTATTGATATGATAGATAAAGCCATTCAAGCGATAACGGAACCAAGGCGCCGAGATATTTTACATCTCGTCCGTGATGAGGAGCTGACCTCCAGCGCCATTGCTTCGCATTTTGACATTTCAGCACCGGCAATTTCACAGCATCTCAAGGTTCTTGAAGAGGCTGGACTCGTCGTTGTTCGACGGGCAGGCACCAAACGATTCTATGGCATTAGGAGGGAAGGATTCGCCGAGTTGATGCAATACATTGAGAGCTTCTGGGATGATAGCTTATTGCGCCTGAAAGAAGCTGCCGAAGAGGAGGAAAGAAAAAAACATGGAAACAACGAGCAGTAGGGAGATCATTAAGAAGGAAATTTTTATCGCATGCCGTCCGGAGACTTTGTTCTCGTTTTTTACAGATCCGGATAAATTAGTTCGTTGGATGGGACGCAACGTTTTGCTTGATCCGAGCATTGGAGGCAAATTTCGCATCGATTTGAACGGTAGTGACATTGCATTGGGTGAGTACAAAGAGATTACCCCCAACGAAAAAGTCGTCATGACATGGGGGTGGGAGCGCTCCAAGGTGGTCCCTCCAGGCTCAAGCACTGTCGAATTTAAGTTAACACCTAAAGATAATGGCACTCTTTTAGAGTTCACGCACTATGATCTGCCTGCAACGGAAATTGCGGATCATGTGAAAGGCTGGTCGCATTTTCTGCCACGTATTCAGATGGTGGCCGAGGCCGATGAAGCTGGGGGAGCTCCGTCATCTGAACAAGCTTAATGATTGGTGTATTAGCAGCGCGCATAACTATGCGCGCTTTTCATATTAAATGAGGGGGATAGCCTAGCTCGGGGGACCCTCCCTCTTTTTCAATCTCAAATGACTCATTATTCTAGTAGTTATTTCTGCACATCGTCCGTGCTTATCCCATGCTTCGCCCAGTTTTCGCTCTGCTATTCACACGACATTTCCACGTAGTTTCCCTCGTACCGTTCCTCCCGCACTTCGTTCAACAATCCTTCCATCGTTCCTCCCGCACTTCGTCCAGCAATCCTTCCGTCGTTCCTCCCTCGCTTCGTCCATCATTTCTTCCGTCGTTCCTCCCACGCTCCGTCCATCATTCCTCTCACGCTTCCTCCCTCATTTAGCCCGCCTTTGGTCACTCATCCTATCCCTCCAGCGTCCCTACGCATTTCGCCTTCTACCACGTGCCGCGCCCATCCGCTTTTTCCTCCGTGCTCATCGCCAATCAGCGCCTGTCCTCCCTCTTTTTCGCGCGCTATTCACACCTTATACCCACTTATCCACAAAATTACCCACAGTATCAACATGTCCACAAATCATACTGTGCATAAGGCTTTGTGCATTCTGTGCACATATCCACAGGTTAAGTTATCCACATGGGAGTATGTACTCAGATCGTATATATATGATACTATTTGGTATGCGTAAGGGGCTGTCAGGTTACATTAATAACCAAATGTGAAGGGATAGGTGGGGCGTCAATGAAGAAGATTTTCAGCATCTATCGGACGGATCTAATCAACTTATGGAGGGTGCCTACAGGCCTGCTCCTCATGGTGGCGCTTGCCATATTGCCGTCTGTGTATGCCTGGATTAACCTAGAGGCGATGTGGGACCCTTATTCCAATACATCGGGGATCAAAATCGCAGTGACTAGCAACGATCAAGGGGCGAAAATTGAGGATAAAACCATTAACATCGGAAACGAGGTTGTGGATAATCTGAAAGAAAATCATACGCTGGGCTGGACTTTTGTGGATGAAGCAACGGCGCTGAACGGGGTAGAACGCGGGGATTACTACGCGAGCTTAATTATTCCCGAGGACTTCTCGCGGAAAATTACGAGTATTGTGGATGGCGAGATGCAGAAGCCTGAAATCGTCTATACCGTGAATGAGAAAATCAATGCGGTTGCGCCCAAAATTACAAGCAAAGGCGCGTCCAGTGTCTCTCAGCAGATCAGTGAGAATTTTATCAAAACGGTGAGCAACTCGATTCTGACCCGGATGAAGGAGATCGGCATCGATTTTGAGAAGGAGCTGCCGACGATTCGCAATATGGAAGCGAAGATTTTGGAGTTGGAAAATCGATTGCCTGAAATCGAGACGATGGGTGGAAAGGCGCTGGAGTTAGAACAGAAACTGCCCGAACTGAAAGAGAAAGGGCAGAAGATCGTCCAACTCGAAGAGAAAATTCCGGACATTAACCGCGCGGCGGATACCGTGTTGAAGATTGAAGAACGCTGGCCGAAGATTCAGGCGGTTGCGCAGGAAGTGCTGCTTATTCAGCAGAAGCTGCCCGAGATTCAGAAAGCTGCCAGTCGGGTGGCGGAGCTGGATCAGAATTTCGGCAAAGTGGAAGAGGTGCTGAATACCGCCATTGATAAATCCCGCAAAGCTGATGAGATCGTTAGCGCTGCGCTGGATACGCTGCCGAAAATTGACTCGATTGCGACGCAGGGAGCGGCTTTCGCTGATGCGCTCACGAATTTTTTGCAAAAAAATGAGACAGCATTCCAGACTTTAATCCCGGTGGTGAAGCAGAACCTGACCCTGCTGCAACAGACGGCGGACGCTGTCACGCAGCTTACGGGAGTGCTGCAGGATGTCAATATCGACCCGCAAAAATCGCTGGCGGCTATAGGCTTTTTGTCCGAACGGCTCACGTCTGGCGCGGCTGTGCTGGATAACACGATAGATGTGTTCACGCGTTTGAACGCGAGTTTGCCGAATAACCCGTTTGCGGATACCATCTCACGGTTAACGGCTCTTCGAACGAATATGGCTAATCAAATTCAAGCCCTGAATAAACTGCAAACGGCCATCGGACGCGGTGAAAAGCCGGCAAAAGACATCGTGGATAACTTGAACAAGTTGTCCAAAGAGGCAAGCAGCTCGCTGGGCAGCATTCTGGCCAGATATGATTCGGAGATCGTGCCGAATATGACGAAAGCCTTTGGGCAAATACTGAGCGTCGCCCAAAATGCAGGAAGCGCACTTCAAACATTGAAGACGCAGCTGCCCAATATCAAAGGGATTTTGACGGATGCTCAAAACGGCATCCATTTCGCCCAGACACAGCTCGATACCCTGCAGAAGGAGCTTCCGGACATCCGGGCGAAGGTGCACGAAGCGTCATCGACGCTTCAAAGCAAGCTGGATGCGTTCACCACCGGCATCAATGAGGCGGCTCCGTTCATCCGCAACGACCTGCCGCGAGTTGAGCAGAAGTTGCATACGGCAGCGGATTTTATACGCAACGACTTGCCTGCGGCGGAGGAAGAAATCCGCAAAGTGGCGGATCTATACCAGACGAAGCTGCCCGAAGTGGAGGATGCCGTTCATCTGGCGGCTAATCTTGTGCGCAGCGATCTGCCGGCCTTCGAAGAGGCTGTCCACAAGGCAGCGGACCAGATCCGTAAAGTGCAAGGAAGCGGCAGCGTCGACGAGGTTCTTCGTTTACTTCAGAATGACATTCAGAAGCAAAGCGATTTTCTCTCTAATCCGGTGCTGATCAAAGAGGACAAAAGATTTCCCATTCCGAACTATGGATCGGCGATGTCGCCTTTTTACACAACGCTTTCGTTGTGGGTGGGCGCTATGCTGCTTGTGTCTTTGATGAGAGTAGATGTGGATAACTTGGACGGTGTGTACAAGACGCATCATATTTATTTTGGACGGATGATGATCTTCTTGACCGTTGGATTGTTTCAAGCGTTAATTGTCACCCTTGGGGATATTTTTATATTGGGTACATATGTTGTGGATAAGATTTGGTTTGTTATTTTTGCGTTGTTAATAAGCGTTGTGTTTATTACCATCACGTACACTTTGGTCTCTGTTTTTGGCAACATCGGCAAAGGTATCGCCATTATTTTTCTCGTGCTGCAATTTTCGAGCTCGGGAGGGACGTTCCCGGTGAGCACGGCTTCGCCTTTTTTTCAAAAGCTGAATCCGTTTGTACCGTTTACTTATGCGGTTGGGGTGATGCGCGAGGCCGTCGGGGGGATGCTGTTTTGGGTGGTGCTGAAAGACGTCCTCTGTCTGTGTGTGTTTATCTTGGTTTGCTATGTAGTGGCATTAGCGCTGAAAAAACCGCTGAGCGGCTATACGAAGCGCGTAGCTGAAAAGGCGAAGATGACGAAGTTAATTTCTTGAAAATATTTCCTCATTCTGTGAAACAATGAACGTTTTGATCCGTCTTTGATGATAGAGGACGGTGCTGATATGAGAATAAGAATGCTGATCATCATCTTGGTTGTTTGGACCGCTTTCGTGCCTGCCCATGCTTTTGCGCTATCTTGCGCGATGCCGCCTTCCATTGAAAAGAGTTATGAACTTTACGATGCAGTTATTGTAGCGAACGTGGACCAGGTCATCACTAAAAGGAACAGCAAAGAACTGAAGTTAACGGTATTGACGAGCTTCAAGGGGATGGAGGATCGAAACATTTCGGTGGCGGAGGATTTCACCTGGGGGACGAGTGAGCGCGGGAAATCGTATTTGTTCTTTTTAAAAAAGAAAGAAGGGGATTGGGAGAATCCGCTGTGCTCGCCAACGAAGCCGGTAGAAAATGCTGTGCAAGAGCTTAGTTTTCTCCAATCGAAAGAGATTCCCCTCAAAGCCGCTGTGGTAAAGGAGACTGTACCGACGCATTGGGTGCTCCCTATAACTTTAATGTGCGTGTTGAGTGCTGTGATATATGCTGGAGTACGGTTTACGAAGTGGAGAAACGGAAAGAATGGATAGCAAGAGACACGAGAACCTGAGGCGATGCCTTGGGTTTTTGTTATGCCAAAATGGAACGAGTATTGCGAAGAATCTCTCTCATAGGAACGGAATCGACAGGGAGGCTGCCGACAATGTTAATTTTTCGCTTTTTTACATCTAAACTTTTCATTTGATCAGTGAGAACGACGCCGGAGAAGGGGAGGTTGTCTGGCAGGGTTACCTCAAAAGAGTAGTCTTTTGACTGGCTGGTAATAGGACATACAAGTGCAAAACCAGTAAGTGCATTGAATTCTAATTCGGAAAGTACGATAGCGGGCCGGCGTCCAGCTTGCTCTCGCCCTGCTTGCGGGTCGAAATCCAGCCAAACCAGATCGCCGCGTGATGGCGTGGTCAAATTAATTCGTCTCCTTCAATCCCAAGATCCACTTCTTCGTGCCGCGGTGATTCGGGTTTTATTTTTGAAAGCAGCATTTTCATGTGAGACTTTAATTCTGCGTTTGATTCATCAGGATCTACGGAAGGGCGAAGGAGAATTTCATTATCTGATGTCAGAAGGATCTGAAGTTCTGCGCCATCTTTCAAGTTGAGCTGCTTTAAGAACTGGTTCGGAATTCGGATCGCGCTGCTGTTGCCCCACTTGCTGACGGTGACTGTCGTCATTAGGAACTGCTCCTCTCCTTTTTTATGAGTCAATTATAGCTCACCTCCATTACCATGTATATACATATGATATACATTTTATGAGTGTGTGATACTTAGATGGGCAAGAGGATCACGGTCACGTAGAACTTAGCCTTTAGTCTAGGTTTTATCAAGACTTTTGGCTAAAGAAAGACAGTACCTTAGAGCGTTTAGATAAAAAAGCTTCTCCTTTATCATTGATGTAACGTTAAGGAGAGCGAGGAATTGGAGTGAGATTAACATCGTGGTGGTCCTATTGTTTGGCCTGCAGCGCATTGTTGCTGATCCCGTTGGTGGGTCTGATCTATGTTCAGCTGAATCAAGCTGGTGGAATGGCTTACAACCTGGTGACCGATTTGGATCGGCAAATCCCCTTCGTGAAAGGTTTTGTCGTACCTTATCTATCGTGGTATGGATTTCTGCTTGTCGGGTTTCTGTACTTGGCTTACAAAGATCGTCGTAATTATTATAGAACGCTAATTGAATTTGTGATTGGATTGCTGATTTGTTATGGCATATATGCCATTTATCAAACGACTGTACCTCGGCCGGAGCTAACCGGCACGGACCCTTTGCTGCAGCTTGTGGCGTGGGTGTACCGATCGGATCAACCTTTTAACTGCTTTCCAAGCACTCATGTACTGACCTCTTATCTCATGATGAGAGCCTACCTGCGTACGACTCGAGTCGCGACGCGCTACAAAATTATCGTAACCGCTATATCGCTGCTCATCATCGTCTCCACACAGTTCGTGAAACAGCATGTCCTGCTCGATATTGTAGGAGCTGTCCTCGTGGCGGAGGGTGTTGTTTATGCCATGGATCGTGTGCGAAAAGGCTGGATGACGGAGTCGCGCATCAAAGTCAAAGTACGGACACAGCAAAGCAATCTCGAAGGAGGATTAAGGCAATGAAACGCAGAGAGAAATTATTGATTTTGACAGGCAGTTTAGGGGATGGACATAATAAAGCGGCTCAGGCGATCCTTGAGGCTACGAGATTGCATAGGCCTGATATAGATGTGAAGGTGGTCGACTTTTTGGAGTGGACGCATCCTTACTTGCATGGGGTGGGCAAATACTGCTATATGCAGTGGGTGAAAAGCCTGCCGTCCGTCTATGGCTATCTGTACCGCAAGACGCGTGATGATAATACTTTTTCCCATATGTTTAAAAAGATGAAATCATTCAGCACGGATCGGATGCTGGCGCTGCTGGATGAGGAGGGGCCGACAGAGGTCGTGTGCACGTTCCCTGGGGCCGCGGCGGCGATGTCCTACTTAAAATGCAACGGATTCACGACGGTGCCAACCGTTACGGTCATGACTGATTATACGGATCATAGCTATTGGATTCATCCGGGAACGGATCGTTACCTGGTCGGCGCTGACCATGTGAAGCAAGCGCTGCTTCGATACGGTGTTCCAGAAGAGCATGTTGTGGTTACGGGGATTCCGATTCGGAAGCCATTTACACAGGCATATGATCGGGCGGAGCTGCGAGATCAGCATGGGTTGGATCGCGAGATGCCGACCGTGCTGGTCATGGGCGGCGGGCATGGCTTGATCGGCAAGCAGTTCAAGTCCGTGCTGCAGTCGGATGAGCTGGCGGAGCCGGTGCAGTTCGTTTTTGTCTGCGGGCGCAATGAAAAGCTCAAACAGCTCCTCGAAGAGGAGCTGGGAGGCGAGAAAACGCGTCATCGCGTGAAGGTGACAGGGTTCGTGGACCATGTCCATGAGTTGATGGCTTTATCGGACCTGATCATCACGAAGCCGGGCGGTCTTACCATCTCGGAAGCGATGGCGTTGGAGCTTCCCATGATGTTATATAAGCCGATTCCTGGCCAAGAGCAGGAAAACGCTGCGTACTTGGTCAGCTTAGGGGCCGCGATCGAAGTGAAAAATGCACTAGAGCTGAAAAACCAGCTGCTGGAAGTGATCGCGAATCAATCGCTCTTATCGAAGCTGAAAGAGAACGTGAAGATGAGCCAACAGCATCAGGATGCTCAGCATATGCTTCGCGCTATTTTTGAGACCCGCCATCATTTTGTCCCGATGGCTGACGACATGCGTTTGGCTTATGCCAACGGCTAAAATGGCGGGTTTCTCCCTCTTTTTACCCTTCAAAAACGTCTGTTTTTCGCTAAAAAATGCACGATTTCATAACTTGTCAAGTTTGGTGTCAATAAGTACTTATTGTGTTTTTAAATCAGCTGTTTGGTGATTTGTTTAGATGCCTCGCTTGACAATATATCTTTTGTAAAGGTGTTTGGCCTGCAGCTTCTATTTATCCTCATGCATGGTGACGATGATGTCCTGTGCGTAGTTGCCGAAGTTTTTGCCGAATAAGGTGATGCCTCCGCAGTTGACTGAGCTCTCTAAGGATGCGATGCGGAACTGAATATCCTTGCCGAAGGCGACGGATAGATCTTGTATCGCGGTATCGGATATTTTGGTGCCGTCCAGGTAGGAGCCGGTGGGGCTGACCGTAATGACTTTGAGCAGGCCGTGCTGCGTATTGCTGCTGCTCCACCAATCCGGTGTCAAGACGCCGCGTTGGGAGCCGAAATCACCGGGGCTCGTCCAGATGCCGAGGGGGACGTCGTTGATGTAAAACGAGATATCGGAAGGCCAGTTCTCGTTGAATCCCGGAGCTTCGGAGCAAATTTCAAAGGAAATTTCCAATGTGCGCAGCTTCTGATTGCTGTGAAGGAAGTTGGGAATGCGGTACTCCACATAGCCGCTGGCAAACCATAGAATCCCCGCATGGACATGACCTGGATCGGCAAAATAACGCGGATCATCCAACACGCCGATCAGCTGGGTCGGAGACGCAAGCCCGCAGGTTGGCTTCACCTCGAAAGAGGTGTATTGGCCGATTGGGATGGCAAGTGTATTCGTCGGAAGGTCGACCGGCTTCTTCGGTTTGAACTGCAGGACGGCCTGATCGATCTTCAAGTGGCATATTTTCTGTGTGCCGCGGACACCGGTTGTGTTCTCGGAGGTGATGATGCCGGCTAGCTCAAGCTTCTGAATATGTTTGGTTACAATCGCGGAAGAAATATCAAGTTTCTGAGAGAGTTGTTTGATGTTGAGTGGCTCCTGCCCGAGCAGCTCGATCATTTTCACGCGCGTTTCGGAGGAGAAACATTCGAGAAAAGCCATATTTTTGGTGGAAACTTCAATTTGCATAAAAGGAACCTCAATCTTTAATGTTTTTGTTTATTGTATAACTTGTAGGTTAATTTAACAATATGACATGGGATTATTTCGGGTTGTTCGTTATGAACGGCGTGGCGAGGGGAGCGGGACGCACGAAGTGAAGTGCAGGTTGCTGAGCTGCGCAAATGCAGCTTTGTATTGCACGATGTGCAGTATAGAGCGGGCATTTTGCGGAAAGAGCTGACTTTCATTGTACAAAGTGCAATGAAGAAGCTGGAAATGCGCTGAAAAGTGGCATTTTTGGGTTAAATGGTTGCACAAACTGCAACGTAGCTAGCCGTGGCAGCGAATGTAGCGTGAAATGAATGCACAAAGTGCAACGTAGCTAGTCGTGGCAGCGGATGTAGCGTGAAATGATTGCACTAAGTGCAGCGTAGCTAGACACGGCAGTGGATGCAGCAGCATCAACGTAGGCTGTATTACTCGAAGCAGCTGACGTTGGGAGAAGCGAGCAGCAGTAGGTGCAAGATGAAGCTTCTCCTCAACTGTCGAGCTACGTAATGCAGCTCTATATTGCACAATGTGCAGTATAGAGCGGGCATTTGCGGAAAGAGCTGACCTTCATTGTACTAAGTGCAATGAAGAAGCTGGAAATGCGCTGAAAAGCAGCATTTTGGCGAAAATGGTTGTACTAAGTGCAACGTAGCTAGCCGTGACAGCGGAAACTGCCCAAAATGGTTGCACAAAGTGCAACGTAGCTAGCCGTGGCAGCGGAAACTGCCCAAAATGGTTGCACAAAGTGCAACGTAGCTAGCCGTGACAGCGGAAACTGCCCGAAATGGTTGCACAAAGTGCAACATAGCTAGCCGCGGAAGCGGAAACTGCCCAAAATGGTTGCACTAAGTGCAACGTAGCTAGCCGTGGCAGCGGAAACTGCCCAAAATCGTTGCACTAAGTACAACGTAGCTAGCCGCGGAAGCGGAAACTGCCCAAAATCGTTGCACTAAGTGCAACGTAGGCAACTGCGGCAGCGAAAGCAGGCCGGAATGGTTGCGTGGAGTCTTTTAGGCGAAGTCCCCTAAAGCAAATGACGCCAAGCATCCGGCTGCAGCTCGTACTGCCGAACGACAGTTACGCGCCCGATTGGGCGGAGTATGTCCTTGGCAGCCAGGTTCTGGAGCCGCTTGCGCGCAGTGCGGAAGTTGAGCCCGCACTGCGTGATGAGATCCTTAGGTCGGATAGGTCTGCCTAGTCGAATAGCGAGCAGAATCACCTCTTTTTCATCCGGAGAAAGAGAAGGGGGCGGGGCACTACGAAGCAGATGAGGACCCACCACCAACTGGAGCAGCATTCGACAAACTTCCGGGCGATCCTTGACATCATCGAATGAAAAATGGATCATTTTCCACCCCATCCCGGTCAAGAAAGTATCCCGATTAAGCGAATAGCTGAATCCCTCACGGTCCTTTTCTTTAATGTGAGTTTGAAAACCGTCGCACTCAATCCCAAAGCGGCCGTGCGGCGGGAGAAAAGCAAAGTCGAGGAACTGTGACTTACGATTCCAATCGTAAATTTCGTATTCCGGATGCAGGTCGTCGAAGTTGCCGAATAAGGGCCACCATACGTTTTGGAGCAGCAGCTTCTCCGCGTATTTGTGTCCTCTGAGCAGACGTCCTTTTCGCTCGCCGAACCGATGTGTGAGATGATCATCCAAGAATTTCTGATGCGCTTGTTCAAATTCCAACAAAATAATAGTCTCCTCCAACCTCTTATAAAATAAAAAAAACGCCCCGGAGCCAGGCGGCTCAAGGACGTTCTTCGTCATACATACTATAGCATCTTCAGTGAATATGCGGTACTCCAACTCAGGCCAGCAAATTCCTAAACTCCTACTCTCACTCTGACACAAGAGTCCCGCTCAATCAACTCGCCGTATATCGAAATTTTAGACGGGACGCCGCCTTTTTCGATCCTGCGCAGCAGCAAATCAACAGCCTCAAAGGCAAGCTGTTCCCGCTGCACATGAATGGTTGTGAGACGGGGCCGGACCATCTGCGCGGCTTCAATATCGCCAAAGCCG
The DNA here is from genome assembly GCF_045866505.1 of Paenibacillus sp. P36. Classification (NCBI taxonomy): domain Bacteria; kingdom Bacillati; phylum Bacillota; class Bacilli; order Caryophanales; family Paenibacillaceae; genus Paenibacillus; species Paenibacillus sp. P36. The sequence continues at coordinate 8,179,176 of NZ_AP038372.1, read as the reverse complement.
ACGACGGACATCGCGTCCGGCACATGAAAGCCTTTGGCGGTCAAATGCTGAATCAGCGAAATGGCGAGCCGGTCGTTGGCGCAAAACCAAGCGGTTGGCCAAGACGATTGGCCACTTATAACTTCCAGGAACGAAGCTAATTCATCATCCGGAGCTGTGGCTTCATGAGGTCCGATGAGACAGAAGCTCCTATCGATTGCTAATCCTGCATCGGACATAGCATTGGTGAATCCGAACCAGCGCTCACGGAAGCTTTTGGACATACTTCCCGCCCCAATGAAACCGATTTGCCGGTGTCCTTTACGAATCAGGTGGCTGACGATGCTGCAGGCGCCCTCCGCATTCGCTGTCACAACGGAATCCAGCTGTAGTCCGTCGTAGCAATGGTCCACGGTGACAAGCGGAGTCTCCAATTCCTTGAGCTTAGCGACATATGTAGGGGTAAAGACGCCAATGATCAGGATGCCAGAAAACGCAATCTCATGATACAGATCGGGCAGAATCAACAGACGCTCCATATCTTTCGTTACCCCGCTAATGATAGCGGTATAGCCGTTTTCTTTGGCTCTTTTTTCAATGGACCAGAATACTTCGTAGTAGAAATTTTTATCGTTCTGGACAGATTCAGGAAATAAGACGAGCAGGTGATTCTGCTTTTTCCTCGTTTTGGATTCCGTCCGGTACTTAAGCTGCTGAGCAGCTTCAAACACACGGGAACGCAGCTCTTCGCTGACGCCGGGTTTGTGATTAAGGGCTAAGGAAACAGCATTTTTGGAAATGCCGAGCAGATTGGCAATGTCTTGCATGGAGGTTTTGGCGTTCATTTAGCTCAATACTCCTTTAAGCAAAAGTGAATGATGTATAAATTGTAAAGCTTTATCAGCACACTTGTAAAGTTGTATTAAGTAATTTATGTAACTTTACAAAAATACCGTGTCAATTCACTCTGTCAATGAAATTTTCGAGCATTTCCAACTTTTCAGAAGTAAACGGTCCAGAATTGTCGAGATAGAGAATGGAGGCTGGACCAACCGGCCATCGAATTTCACTACGAGTTAGGGAAGGGCTGAATTGTTCCCAGTTATCCAATTTCCAAACGTCTAATGCCGAACCTCTGCCGCTAATGCGCGAGTGATAGGCTTCCTCAGATGGAAGGTAGACATACACGGCCTTAACCATGACATCATCCGTACTTGCGTTGATAGTAGATAGTTCTTGGTTCAGCCACAACGGATCGTTAATTTCGCGGGTAAAAGGCCCGATGACGATGGCGTCCAAGCCTAAAGCCAAATTCTCCAGCGCGGCGTTCATGGTGATGCGGTATCCGAGATCTCGGCAATGCTCTTTATAAAAAGGGGAATCCCGATCCTCGGGATCTTTCCCTGCTAGTGACATCAGCGCTACGGCAGCGGGCCGAAGCAAAGTGTCCATGTCTAGAAAGGCGCCTCCGCGTTTACTGGCATATGCTTTGGCTAGCGTTGTTTTGCCAGCTCCGGCAGGACCTATGAAAAAAATGAGTTTAAGCATGTTAACCTCCAATATGAAACCTGTGACAGGGAAATAGTTACGAATATTGTAACATAAGAGGGATATTCCTTTACTTTTTCATCCAATCTTCAGCTTTTATTAATGTTTTATTAAGGTTTACGTCATATTTGCTTCATAATTGAGTAGTACTCTATATAGAAAGAGAGAGGGTTAATACCATACTGGAAGGATAGATAGAGATGTCCGGAACCCAAGAAAAAACGTTACATTCGGGTAACAATACCATATCGCCATTCCAAACGAATGACAAAGAATCTACCGCGTATTGGCCAACTACAGGCTGGAGAACGAGCACGCCGGAAGCGCAAGGGATGTTCTCGGGTACGCTAGCTAAGACAGTTGAAATGTTCAGCAGTCAACAGGTATGCAGCATCGCAGTCGTTCGAAACGGCCATTTAGTTGCAGAAGCTTATAATAGTTGTACACAAGAGGATATACCTCAAGATGTGAAGTCGGTCACCAAAAGTGTAACATCAGCACTGGTTGGTATTGCTTTAGCTGAACGGAAGCTGATCAGTTTGGATCAAAAGGTTCGCGATTTTTTCCCTGAACTTGCCAATGATCCTTTGAAATCCAAAATGACAATCAGACATTTGCTGAGCATGACGTCCGGCCTGAATTGGGATAATACGAATGAAATCTCCTCAACCGAGATGATGTATTCAGCGGATTGGGTGCAGTACATTCTGGATCGCCCTGGATATGCAGAGCCAGGTACCCTGTTTAATTATAGCAATGGTGACGCGCATTTGTTGTCGGCTATAATGCACAAAGCAACGGGGCAATCGTTGTTCGATTATGCCCAGTCACGTTTATTCGATCCTCTTGGCATTACAAACGTGAGCTGGAATTCGGATGGAAAAGATCGCTCCATTGGCGCATGGGCAATGGCTTTAACGCTGAGAGATATGGCTAAGTTTGGTTACTTATATTTGAAACAAGGCCAATGGGAAGATCAAACGATTATTCCACCAAACTGGATTCGCGATTCCCTGCAAAAGCGAGTAACTCTGAATTACAGCAATGGAACGCAGGGAGGCTACGGACTGCTATGGTGGTCCAAGACGCTGCCCAAAGGAATCGTCAAAGGAAGTAAAAAGCAATACGACATGTTCTACGCGTCTGGTTCGAGCGGAAGACGTATTTTTGTTGTCCCTGAGCTGCAGCTGATCGTGGCATTAACCGCTAACTCCCCTGATCCGAATATGCCCGAATATCTGCTGCTTCATGTGCTGCAAGCCATTCGTTCCGATAAAGCTCTTCCGGATAATCAGGAGAATTTTGCCAAGCTGGAGCAAGCTGTGCGAGCTTTTAAAGAAGTAACCGAATAAAAGATGGAACAAGGAAGAAGCTGCCGCGGTGGCTTCTTTTTCTTTATCCGGAGTTGACGTTGGTTTGGTTAAAAAACCATCCGTTTTGGCGCGGATTGCCGCCCCCGATGGTTTTTTTGGTACGTTTATGAGATAGTTGGAGGAAAGTGAACTAAAGGGGAGTTATTTAGTGGCATTAAGAAGTTTTACAGATTATCAATTGAGTGAGGATATCGTCCGGGCATTGCAGAGCTTGGGGTATGAGCAGCCGACGGACGTGCAGCACGAAGTGATTCCCATCGCGCTTCAGGAGAAGGATCTCACAGTGAAGTCGCGTACGGGAAGCGGGAAGACGGCGGCTTTCGGGATCCCGATTTGTGAGCTCGTAGAATGGGAAGAGAACCGGCCGCAGGCACTCATTCTGACACCGACGCGAGAACTGGCGGACCAGGTGAAGCAGGATATCACGAACATTGGGCGGTTCAAACGGATTAAAGCGGTAGCGCTATATGGCAAACAGCCCTTTGCCAAACAGAAGCTGGAGCTTCACCAGAAGTGCCATGTCGTGGTAGGCACACCGGGACGTGTGCTGGATCATATTCAGAAGGGCACATTGGATTTGGAGAAGGTCAAGATGCTCGTCATCGATGAAGCGGATGAGATGCTGCGGATGGGCTTCATAGAGCAGGTGGGAGCGATCATTGATGAGGTTCCGACGGCCCGCATGACGATGCTGTTCTCAGCGACACTCCCGCAGGACGTGGAACAGTTATGCCATCAATATATGAAGGAACCGATAGATATTGAAATTCAAACACCGGAGGCGGCCAAGGTTCAGATTGAACATGCGCTAATTACCGTGAAAGAAACAGAGAAATTTAATGTGCTTAAGGATGTCTTCGTGACGGAGAATCCGGAGAATTGCATTATTTTCTGCAGGACGCAAGAACATGTGGATGATGTCTTCCGGGAGTTGGATCTTCTTGACTATCCGTGCGACAAAATTCATGGAGGCATGGTGCAGGATGATCGCTTCCTGGTTATGAACGCATTCAAAAGAGGCGAGTTCCGTTTCCTGGTGGCAACGGATGTTGCGGCGCGGGGGATTGATGTGGAGGATATTACTCACGTCATTAACTATGACCTGCCGATGGAGAAGGAAAGTTATGTGCATCGGATCGGAAGAACCGGACGAGCAGGCAAAACAGGCAAAGCCATCACCTTCGTTACTCCGAATGAAATGAAATTTATCCCTGAGATCGAAGAATATCTTGGATTCGAGATCCCGCGCAGAGAAGCTCCTACGGAAGAGGAAGTTGCCCAGGGTATGCCGGCTTTTGAGCGGAAAATGCAAGCGACGCCGGTTATCAAGAGAGATAGAAGCGACCAATTGAACAAAGGGATCATGAAGCTCTATTTTAACGGCGGGAAAAAGAAAAAGATCAGAGCGGTGGACTTCGTGGGAACGTTAGCCAAAATTGAGGGCGTGAGCGCAGAAGATATCGGCATCATTACGATTCAAGACAACGTTTCGTATGTGGATATACTGAACGGCAAAGGACCGATGGTGCTCAAAGTCATGAAGAACACAACGATCAAGGGGAAACTCCTGAAAGTGCATGAAGCAAATAAGTAAGGGGAGAATATCCGGTAGGCCATCATCACGGCTTAGCGGATTTTTTTCGTCCATCAGAGGGGGCTCCAGTGTTCATTGAAGGTTAAAATTTTACTCAAACGAGTAAATTATTTGACTTACCCGACCTGTCCTCCGCAGGGTAGACTATAGGAAACACAACACATGGGGTGAATAATCATATGGCCAACAATACACATACACATTCGAGCACCCTTTCCAATGCGAAAGTGAAACGGAGAAGTTCGATGGCACAAATACGTGAGGACCTGATCGGATATGCCTTCGTTGCACCGATGGTACTCGGACTATTTGTTTTTACTTTATTTCCAATTATTGCGTCCTTCTTCCTCAGCTTCACGGATTGGAACTTTGTTGCCGGTTTTTCCAAAGTGAAATTTCTCGGCTTAGATAACTTTATCAAGCTTGTGCACGATTCCGTCTTCTTGTTATCCCTGAAGAACAACATGATATTAATGATTGTCGTTCCTTTAACGCTCATCATCTCGCTGCTTCTAGCAGTCGTCATCGATAAAAAAATCTATTTAAAAGATTTCTTCAAGGTTATTTATTTTATCCCTTATATTTCTAGCGTAGTTGCGGTAGCGATCGTGTTTCAGGTGTTATTTCACCCGACGTATGGTCCACTTAACCAAATTTTGATGGATCTGGGCGTTGCGAATCCGCCAAAATGGTTGGCTGACCCGGATGTCGCTTTGTATTGTGTAATGGGTCTTATGATTTGGATCTCTATCGGATATAACATGATTATTTTCATGGCTGGCTTGCAGTCCATTCCCAAAGATCTGTATGAGGCAGCGGATATCGATGGTGCTTCCAAGTTCAGACAGCTTATGAGCATCACGGTGCCTCTTTTATCGCCAACAACTTTCTTCCTGCTAGTAACGGGGATTATCGGTACCTTTAAAGCGTTTGATGTTATTTCCGTCCTTACAGGCGGCGGGCCTGCGAACTCCACGACTGTAGTCGTTTATCGTCTATACGAAACAGCCTTTGTTAACCTGCAATCCGGTTACGCCTCCGCAATGGCAATTGTACTTCTGCTCCTTGTGCTTCTGATTACACTTGTACAATGGCTCGGACAACGTAGATGGGTGAACTACTAAGAGAAGGAGGAATACCACGATGGACAAGAATCAAAAGTTTAAAAAAATAGTTCTTACATTACTCATGCTTGTCATTGGCATACTATTCATGTCGCCGTTCCTCTGGATGATCTCCGCTTCCATGAAGCCGGAAGCCGACGTGTTCGCTTATCCGATTCAGTGGATCCCTAAACATTGGAATGTCATTGAAAATTATAAAACAGTATGGGAAACTAAGTTTTCATTATACTATTGGAATTCCATTAAGGTTTCGGTATTAACTACGGCACTATCCGTCTTACTTTCTTCTATGGCTGCTTACGCCTTCTCAAAAATCAAATTCCGCGGTCGTAATGCGCTCTTCGTGCTTATCCTGGCGATCTATATGATCCCGAGCCAAGCCATTCTCGTTCCGCAGTTCTTGCTTTTCCGTTGGATCGGGTTGTTCGACAGTCACTTTGGTTTGATTCTGTTAGGTTCATTCTCTGTTCTCGGAACATTTATGCTTCGTCAGTTCTATCTCGGTATTCACGATGAGTATATGGAGTCAGCCCGGATGGACGGTGCGGGACATCTAAGAATTTTCTGGTCGATTTGTACACCGCTTGTGCGCCCGGCGATTGCTACGTATGCGATCCTGCGTTTCATCTGGACATGGAACGATTACCAGAACCCGTTGATTTTCCTAAGAACAAAAGACTTGTTCACACTTCCTCTAGGTATCCGGTCTTTCGCTGATTTGAACGGTGAGTTCTACTCGCTAATCATGGCTGCATCGGTATCGGCCATCGTTCCATTACTGATCATCTTCATCATTGGACAAAAGCAGGTTATCGAAGGAATTTCGATGGGCGGCGTGAAGGGTTAATCCAAAAAGTCAAAATAAGAGTGCATGAGGTTAAAATAGTGCCTCGTGCGCTCCATGGAAGTTTGTTACGATCGGTCATGTAAAGGTTTTCACACAAATCAAAGCTCACTTGGAGGGGTTCCTATGAAAAAGAGTTTACTAGTATTAAGCGGTGTACTTGCTATCAGTGCTGCACTTGCAGGCTGCGGTAATAAAGCGGAAACACCTGCTGCAGATAGCGGTGCTGCGGGCGGATCGAAAGCTCCTGTTACAATTAAAGTGCAAGGTTGGTACACAGAAGCGCAAGGGAACTGGAATGCAACGGTTGAGGCTTACAATAAGACACACCCGAACGTAAAAGTCGTTTATGAAAGCATGTCCGAGAAAGGCGATTCCCAAGAAGGCATGAAAAAACTTGACCTTCTGGCTGCTTCCGGCGAGCAAATGGACGTTGTGATGTATTCCAGCGCATCCGATTTCGCTCAACGTGTAGGCGCAGGCATCTTGGAGCCGCTTGATGATTACCTGAAAAAAGATAACATTGTTGTCAAAGACGAGTACAAGCTTGATCCAATTGTTAATGGGAAATATTATGCGTTGCCAGGTAAAATGATTGAATGGTTCGTCCTCTTGAACAAGGACAAGCTCGATGAAGCTAAACTTCCTGTTCCAACAGAATGGACTTGGGATCAATATGCAGAATACGCTAAGAAGTTGACCAAAGGTGAAGGTGCTTCGAAAGCTTACGGTTCCTACTTCCATAACTGGAAAGACTACGCGTTGCTTGGTCTGAACAATGACATGGAGAACCCGTACTTGGTGAAATCTGATGGTACGCAAAATATCGACAATCCGAAAGTTCGTTACTCCCTTGACCTTAGAAACAAAATGGAGAACGTAGATAAAACATCCGTACCTTACTTCGAAGTTGTATCGCAAAAAATGGCTTACCGTGATGTATTCTACGGCGGTAAAACAGCTATGCTAGCAACAGGTAACTGGATGGTTGGCGAGCTTTCCCTGAACGCGAAATTCAAGACGGTGTTTGCTCCATATCCGAAGTTTGACGCTAAAGATCCAAACGGTCTGACAGAAGTAGGCGCTGACTTCATGGGTGTAGCTGCGAACTCCAAAAACAAACAAGCAGCTTATGACTTCGTGAAATGGTACACAACAGAAGGTATCCAAACACAAGGTCTATTCTTCTCCGCATGGAAAAAAGCCGATGTTGAGAAAAACGTTGATGCGATTTTGAAAAGCGGTAAACCAGAACAAGTTGCTATGATCGATAAAGAATCTTTGCTTGCTACTTTGAAAGTGAACAAAGCTACCAAACTGGTTGTTCCTCCAACTTACGCGCTGCAACAAGAAAAAGAATACCTAACGCAAGTTGAGTTGTTCTTGACAGGCAAACAAGATTTGGAGAAAACGATTCAAACAGCGAAAACGAAAATTGAAGATATCCGTAAGAGCAACGCGAAGTAAGAAGTAACGAATCGCGCAAGATTATTGCTATAATGAAAAGAGGAGGCCCTAGGCTCCTCTTTTTCCCATTTCCAAAGGTGCATTCGAAAGGCAGGAGAACGTTGTGCCAGGTTGGCTTCGCAGGTTATCTTTACGCAATAAATTGGTGCTGACGATTCTGGTTTGTCTCGTTCTGCCATCGGTTGTTTCCATGAATGTCTCCTCCCTGTTTACAAGAGATGCGGTAAGAACGCAGGTGACAGACTCTTCGCGCGAATCGATGCGGATCGTGAGTCAAATTGTGAATGGCCAGATCAAAAATATGATTTATGTGATGAACTTCATTCAATTTGATGAGGAATTGCAGCCGTCTATCCGGGAATTAGGCAGAGCGAATGAGACAACGGATAAAGGAGATGTCCTGCAATACAAGCAGACGATAGCGAAAAGAATGTCAACGGTGATCGACTCCTTCGGGAATCTGAGCGTGACGGTTTTGCTGCCCAATAAGGAGTACGTCGCTTCCTATACCACTTTTGCTTTTAATCCGACGGATTTTATGAGAAAAAGCTGGTTTAGCGCCGTTGAACAAGTTTCCGGCTACAATGTATTGTGGATCGGGGCTGAGCCCAATTACAGTGAATCCACGAATCAGCCGTATTTGCTGTCGGCAGCCAAACCGCTTCGCAAGAACGATATCACTTATGGGTATGTGATTGTTGGTCTGGAGCTTCGCTTGCTGCAAGACCTTTTCAACCAATATCAAAATAATGAGTCTATGGTGATCATTGATGAAGAGGGACGCATTCTGGTCGATAAAGATTCCACGACGATCGGTACGAAATTCCCTTATTATGATCAGCTGCCCAAGGAGGATGGCTCTTCTTTTGTGAAGGTGGCGGGAGAAGATTATATCCTGCTCAGCAGTCATGTAACGCCGGAGTGGCAGCTTGTGAATATGAGTCCCTATAAAACAGCGGCACAGAAGATTGAGTCATTTCGAAAAACAGATTTTCTCATTCAACTATTTTTTCTGGTCTTATTTGCCGTTACTTTACTATATATGGTGCGCACGCTCACAAAACCGATTGCGCGGCTTGTCCAAACGGTTGTCCGGATTGAATCCGGTCAACTCGGCGAACGCTCCAACATTACCGGCGTGGATGAAGTGGGCCGGCTGGGGTACGTTTTCGACCGGATGATTGATCGTATTGAGCTGATGCTCGAGGAAAACCGCCGCGAGCAGGAACTCAAGCGCATGGCCGAGCTGGCGATGCTGCAGGCGCAGATTAATCCGCATTTTCTATTTAATGTGCTGAATTCCATCCGTTTGAAAATCATGATGAAAGGGGATTCCGAGAACGCGGAATTGATTTCTTCCCTATCGTCGCTCCTGCGGATGACCATTAATCGAAATAACGAATATATTCCGCTGCATGAGGAAATTGAGATCATTGAACATTACGTTCGACTGCTGAATTCCAGGCATGGAGATCGAGTGAACCTACGCATTTCGGCGGCTTCCGATACGCTGCTCATTGAGATCCCTCGGTTTCTGCTGCAGCCGCTCATCGAGAATGCCTATCTTCACGGGCTAAAAAGCAAACCTGGAGAAATCACGATCGCTTCCAGAATCTGTGAGGATGGACGGCTTCAGCTTGAAGTCAGAGACTCGGGCGTAGGCATGACAACGGAACGTTTGGAAGAGCTTCGCACACATCTTGTGACACGGCCGACGAAGCATCACCATGCTTCGCGAAGCCCGTCCTTATCGGGTATTGGTTTACAAAATGTACTAGAGCGCCTTCGCATCATCTACGGCCATCGTTTCGATTATGAAATCGCGAGCGGGCCAGATCAGGGAACGCAGATTGTTCTGCGCTTTCCGCAGCAGACAGGAAAGGAGGGTTAGCATGTATACAGTCATGATTGTCGATGATGATTTACCTGTGCTTGAATTTTTGAGTTCAGCGATCAAATGGGAGGAACTGGGTTTTCGATTGACAGGGGCCTTTGAAAATCCTCTGGACGCCCTGGAAGCCGGACGGCGGGCCAAAACCGATGTACTGATCAGCGATATCGGCATGCCGGAAATGAATGGGCTGGATTTAATCCGCTCTCTCCGTGAGGGAGATCCTCATGTGAAGGCGGTCATTCTCTCCTGCCATGATGATTTTCACTATGCGCAAAAAGCGATGAAGCTTTCGGTGAGTGAATATATCCTGAAAGAAACGATGAATATCAGCAACATTTCGGAGGTGCTCGGCAGACTGAAGGAGCAGCTGGATGCGGAGGATCACGTACTCTCCAAAAGCCGCAAGCTTGAGAAGGAGGCCGCGCTGCACCGCAGCTCGTCCAAGCGCCATTTTATCCGCAGTACGGTCAATGAGCCGTTGTTTGATTCGGAGGAATGGAGCCAGCAAGCGGAAGGGTTCGGTCTGCGTCTAGGGCAGCACGGGGTACTGCCGGTTTTCGGGTACGCCAACCGGGCGAAGGAGGCGAATCAGCGTTTCCAATCCAGGGATTTATTCGATTACACCATCCAAAATATCATAGAAGAGCTGCTTGTCGATCAGAAGGAAATCACGTTGTTCACGTATGATACGGGCGAAATTGTTCTGCTGTTCCCGCAATATGGCAGCATGCATGTCAACAACAGCCAGAAGGTCGAGCAGACGCTGAGACATCTGCAAAGCTGTTTGCAACAATATGCGAAAGTAGCGTTCTCTTTCATTACGGGGAGTCCGGCCAAGGATGTGCGCTCGTTAAAGGAGCAGCTGAAGCGAATGATAGAAGGGCGAAGCTCGCGGTTCTACTTGCCGGAAAGCTCCGTCATGAAGTTGGAGCATATACGGGAAGGCTTCGGAGACGGGGGATTGCTGCTGGCCGAGTATGCTCAGACGCTGGATGAGTTTCGAAGCGTAGTGTTCGATGAGCGATCTGATTTGATCGATATGTATGTCTCGAAGTGGATCGATTTCATCCAGTACCATCGGTTTCGGCCCATGGAAGTGAAAGAATGGCTGCTGAAGATGATTCTTGATGTGCGCATGCGGCTCAAATCGCTGCAGCATTACCAGTCGACGTTTTCATCGGAACTCTTGCATCATGATGTGCACGAACTGTCGTCGGTGCGAGAGCTGGAATTGTGGCTGAAGGATTATCTGCAGCAGGCCATTCAGTGGGCAGGGCAAGTGTACCGTGAGTCGCACAACCGCGAGATTATTGAGTGTCAGCGATTCGTTTATAATCATTTGCATATGAAAATTTCGCTCGAAGACGCGGCGGCGCATCTGCACCTTCATCCGAGTTATTTGAGCCGGCTTTTCAAGAAGGAAACCGGTGAGAATTTCGTGGAGTATGTGACGCGGATGAAGATGGAGAAAGCGAAGGAGCTTTTGGAAATCACGGATAAAACGGTGGAACAAATCGCCGACATGCTCGGCTATGAGAATAAAAATTACTTCGGAAAGCTGTTCAAAGCGCACACGGGGACTGTACCGAATGCGTTTCGTGGGCAGACCAAGGGAGCTCAACCTTAACCAGCTAACATACAAAACCTGACGGATTAGACGCCGTTAGGTTTTTTTTTATATAGCCAATCACCACCTCTCCGGCCAAAAACAAATTTAAAAAACTAGCGAGAATATCGCTAAGCCTTCACTGAGGGAACTGGAGTCCGCTATTTGGTGGAAAACGAGCTGTTTTCTTTCTGAGGGGAACTACAGGGCCCTGATATGAACGCACTCTGTCAAGCCCCCAATTTAGTACGAGAGTAATTGAGTGTTTTTTGTAAGCAAATAACTCGGCACAGGAGCAAAATGCAAGCAACGGCTAGCATCCTGATATTCGCGGGCTGGTTACCGCAGTTAATGACTTTCGTTAAGAAGAGCTTCCTGTAAACTATTGTCGCACGCAGCTATTAGCAAACCTATAGTTGTGCATAAGGCCTCACACGGACTCTCTTCAACCCCTACTTTGCTCCTGGGCCCAATTATTGCTTTTGTTTCACCATACTTAGGTATCTTATTCCTGCTAAAGTATCGACTGTCAAGGCCGCGAAGCGCAACGTTTAGCCTTGACAGCTCGGATGATTTGAAGACTATGTCTTGTCCCAGCCTGTCGGCTGGGCACTCTAAACCCTGTTGTCGGTTTTAGGCCGTTACAGATCGTTCGACTTTACACGCGATTTCCCAGATGAATCCGACTAGTTCTCGCGCAACTGCTGTTACAGCTACATTAGATTCTTTTCCACGGTACACAAGTTTACAGTATTTGCTGTTCAGCCGTATTTGCGCTCTCCATGAGACAGCCAGAAGTTCGCCTTCCTGACCTTCCATTCGTTTTCTAAGTTCCCTGCCTATCGATGGCTTATGACGATAACTCCAACTTGATTCAACCAAAGTGCGACGAACTCCACGATTACCCGCCTTGGTAATACTTCCTCTTCGCGTACTAAGTCCTGTAGAATGCTCTCGTGGGACCAAGCCAAGGTAAGCCATGAGCATGGCAGGATTTCGGAAACGTGTAAAACAACCTATTTCAGCAACAAGCGTAAGCGCCGAGATGATGGCTACCCCTTTTAATACCTGAAGTGCTTTAACGACTGGACCCAAAGCCCCTTTTTGAGCATATTGAATAATGCTCGCTTCCAGACGTTGAAGGCGACTTTCGGATTCATGAATCGCCTGCAAATATTCTTGAAACATGAGCTGATCAGATTCTCTTTCCCATTTCAAGCTGGTCAACCACTCTCTGTAATTTCGTGTCCAACGATTTTTGATGGCAGGTGGATGAGAAATTTGACGCCGCAGAAGTAACTTTAATACCCGCTGGCGATCTCGATGGAGATCCTCTTTCGCATCCTCTCTTGAGCGAACAAGATCGCGAAGAGCTTCTTGTTCAGGAGTTGGTACGTGCACAGCTGTTAGTTCTCCCGCGCGAAACAGTGTAGCAAGACGAAGGGCATCTCGTTTATCTGTCTTAATTTGATCGCCTGTCCGGACTGGAATGAGGGAAGGGGCGATAACTTTACAAGTAATACCGAGCGCAGTTAGCCAGTGAAAGAGTACATAACCCGTTGGGCCAGCTTCGTAACAAACTTCTAAGTTTTCAGCATTGCCGAGTTGTCTCATTATTTTCTTTACGAACTCCAGTTTATGAGGGAAGTGCCCAACGAAGCGAGGTTCGTCGCGTCCAGCGTCTGCAACAGCAACAGAAATCTTGTCTTTAGATACGTCTAAACCTATGAATTTTGTGGTATGCTTCATATTAACAGCTCCTATTTTGCTTATTAGCTCTGGATTGGTATGGATTGATTGTTCATTACCAGTTTAGCCTACGATTCAGCAAATATTAGGGGCTGTTGTGCGTTCATCATAACTATTTCGGCACTATGGCTCAGTTTTCAGTTGAAATCGGTGAAATAGCGGACCATAGTTCCCCATACAGACGAAAAATATGCCTTTTCAAAGGAATAGCGACCTGTAGTACCCAATTTAGCAAATCGGAAGAACGATCAAGTAGGGTGCAAGACGACCATTTGGCAGAAACAACACCGAACACAGGAGATCGCCAAAGTTATTGTCAGCTTACACAAATTTCCTTAACTTTACAAAAAAAATGCACTATCCCTTTTTGAACCATGGTAAAATTAGGGACGGTACAAGGCTTGTCACATTGATGATAAGGGAGGAATTTGTAATGGGTAAGAGAGCGGGATGGAAAGCAAAAGCGATAAAAGCGGCGTTGGCTTTAACAGTAGCGCTACCTCTACAAGTGCTGGCTACAAGCAGCTGGCAGGCAGTTATGGCGGAAGGGCCAAGTGATCCGGCTCCATTCATTGAAGCGAAAGTAGTCAACGAAAATGCAGGGAAGAAAGTCCTGTTCGACAACACGCACGAACAAACCGCTGGTGCGGCGGACTGGGTCATCGACGGTGCTTTTTCAGATTTTGGAAACGCGTTAGCAAATAACGGCTACTACGTCAAAGAACTGCGTAAAACAACACCTATCACACTTAGCGATTTGAGCGGTTATGACGTTTTTGTCGTAGCTGAGTCTAATGTTCCTTATAAGACGAGCGAACAAGCAGCTTTGGCACAGTACGTACAAGGCGGCGGAAGTATCTTCTTCATCGGCGATCACTACAATGCGGATCGCAACAAGAACCGTTGGGACGGTTCGGAAGTATTCAACGGCTACCGTCGTGGCGCGTGGACGAACCCAGCCAGCGGCATGAGCGCTGAAGAAAGCGCCTCATCAGCGATGCAGGATGTAGCTAGCTCAGACTGGTTAGCAACGCAATTCGGTTTGCGTTTCCGCTACAACGCTTTAGGCGATATTAATGCGAACCAAATCGTGTCGCCGCAGCAGTCGTTCGGTATCACCACAGGTGTATCCAGCGTAGCGATGCATGCGGGTTCAACGCTGGCGATCATCGATCCGACAAGGGCCAAAGGAATCGTGTACTTGCCGCAAACGAATGAGGCTTGGGCAAGCGCAGTCGATCAAGGTGTCTATAACGGTGGCGGTGTGGCGGAAGGCCCTTTTGTCGCCGTAGCCAAGTCAGGTGCAGGCAAAGCCGGATTCATCGGCGATTCCTCCCCGGTGGAGGATGCGACGCCGAAGTATTTGCGTGAGGATACAGGCGCGAAGAAGACGACGTATGACGGTTTCAAAGAAGTGGACGACGGCGTCCTGCTTGTGAATATGGTGAATTGGCTGGCGAAAAAAGAAAGCTACACAAGCTTGTCGGAAGTAAGCGGCCTGCAGTTGGATCAGCCGACGGCGCTGCTGCCTTTTGAGACGCCGGCTAATTCTACAGAGCCGCAGCCGGAGCCGTGGGCGGCGCCTAACGCCGGCTACAAATGGTATGACCGCAGCACGTTCAAAGCGGGCTCCTATGGCGGTCCTGCTGCGACGGCTAGTGCAGCTTACAGCTTCGTGCATCAAGCAACGCTGCCGAATGCCGTGGACTTCCCTCTGCGAGTTGTCGTAGACAACCTGCCTCCATCTACAACGGTTACCGGGTTCAACGTTGGTATTTATTTGGTTACCGGCGGCACGCAAATTGCGATGGTTCAAAATGCCGACGGCACATGGCCTAGCGCATACGGATATAGTACACAGTTCAGCGTGACCTCGGATATCAACGGTCATGCAACGAAGGACTTGATGGTTCGCATTAAGCCGGGAACGACGGCTGCGGCGAATTTACGCCTGCGTCAAGCTTCTACGAACCTGAAAACCGAAGGCGTTACGCTTGGCAACGTACCTGCGGAGTCTTTGCCCGAAGAGGAAAACCCGATCCCGGCGAAGATCAATATCTCCGATGCTCGGAGCAAAGCAGCCGGCACCTTGGTAACGGTGGAGGGTGTTGTAACGACGGAGCCGGGCGCTTTTGGCGGTCAGGCATTCTACCTGCAGGATGAAACAGGCGGAATTTACGTGTTCCAGAGTCTGAGTGGTTTTCATCAGGGAGATAAAGTGAAGGTTACAGCATCTACGGCTGTATTCAATACGGAGCTGGAGTTAGCGGATCCAGTTGCTATCGAAAAAACAGGCGCAGCGGCATTACCAACGCCAATAGCTGCAGCAGCAGTAACTAATGACAATCAAGGGCAATTGCTCGAGCTTAGTGATGTTACCGTGAGCAATATCATCAGCGCTACGCCGGCAGGTTCTTTTGAATTTGATGCTGTAAAAGGTTCCGTGAGCAATCACATCCGTGTAGATGTAAGAACTGGTTTAACCCTGAGCTCGTTCCCTTACCAAGCGGGACAAACGGTAAACATCAAAGGTGTTGCTGCTATTTTTAAAGGTGTATTCCAATTAAAACCAAGAGGCTTAAGCGACTTTACGGTTGCAGCCGATACAGCAGCGCCTGTTACGACTGCGAGCTTATCCGGATCAGCAAACAGCGAAGGCTGGTATAAAGAAGATGTGACCGTAACGTTGTCGGCGGTAGATGATACGGCAGGTGCTTTAACAACGAAGATCAGCTTGAACGGCGGTGCTGCGGTTCCTTATGAGGCGCCAGTCGTGATTCAAACGGAAGGTACGAATACAATTGCTTACTCCTCGACAGATGCGGCAGGGAATGAGGAAGCTGTCAAATCCTTGCAAGTGAAGCTGGATAAAACGGCTCCAACGGCCGTGTTAACGCAGTCGGGGCATGCAGTTGGAAACGTTACGGATGCTGAAACATTAACATTTGTGTTAGCTGGTGCAGATACACTTTCAGGTGTAGCCGAGCAGACGTTGACATTGGATGGAGCTGCCATCAGCAGCGGTCAATCCATTGCAGCAGGCAGTTTAACGCAAGGTGCGCACACAGTGGCCTACCGCGTTGTCGATGCAGCGGGTAATGTTACGCAAGCGACTGTACCGTTTAATGTGAGCGCGAAAGTAACGCTTAGCCAAGCGAGTCTTTCGGCGAATACGACTTCGCTCAAACCGGGCGAAACAACAGCTACGCAAGTAGCGGGTGTGTTAAGCAACGGAGCAGCGGCTGATCTTAGCGGTGCTGCGATTGTATATAGTACAAGTAATGGAGCCGTAGCGACCATCGATGCACAAGGTAAAGTGAGCGCGGTGGCTGAAGGTACTACACAGTTAACAGCAGCAGTTACTTTAAATGGAACAACGGTGCATACAGGCGCTGTAACTATCACGGTTGTGAAGCCATTGTCCTTAGGGGCGCCAGGAGTGCCTGTGTTGTCGGACAATAGCGGCCAAGCAACCGGGTTGAAAGACGGGAACTACACGGTGACCATGAACATGTGGTGGGGCAATAACGGATCTGTGTTCAAATTGTACGAAAATGGGGTGCTCATTCAGACGCAATCGCTGACGGATGCATCTCCGACCGCCCAAACGGCCAAAGTCGAAGTAAAAGGCAAAGCAAATGGCACTTATACGTATACAAGTGAGCTTATTAATTCTTTTGGAACAACAACAAGCGCTCCGTTGGTTGTGAAAATTACGGATGCAGCACCTGGCAAGCCGGTCCTTTCTCAAGACAATTGGGATGGAGACGGCAACTACAAGGTATCGATGAACATGTGGTGGGGGACGAACGCCACGGAGTACCGTTTGTATGAAAATGGTGTTTTGATCGAAACGAAGGCATTAAACACAGCTTCGCCTAGCGCTCAAAGCGCGGTGAGCACGATCGCGGGTCGCGCTGTCGGCGTGTACGAATACCGCTGCGAGTTGGTTAACGCGGGTGGCGTTACTTCCAGTGATAAGCTGATTGTGAACGTGACGAAGTAAGGAGTCAGCATGATAGAGCCCCTAACACCCCGAGTGTTGGGGGCTCTTTGCGTTCACACATAAGAATAAGGGGGGGTTCCCCCTTAATTATTGTTACGCGCCGAATGTGCGTGTCACGCTAAGAAATAATGGTTCGGCGTTTGACCGCCTTACCGCCAAGTAATCCAATTTGCTCTGCATGATCACCTTACCGCCAAGTAATCCAATTGCTCAGCATGCCCTCCTTGCCGCCAAGTAATCCAATTGCACAGCATGCCCTCCTTGCCGCCAAGTAATCCAATTTGCTCAGCATGACCACCTTGCGCAATGTAGCCATATCGCGCCGTATCAGCTCATCCCGTCATGGCCGCTGGCCCCCATGTCTATGTTGCACTTTGTACAGTATAGAACAGCTTCAAGCCTCACCAATCCGCTCTTCATTGCACAAATTACAATGAATTCAATCAAAATAGCGTGAAAACCACGATACTTTGCCTTCTACGTTGTACTTTGCACAACGTAGAAGGCAGCAGTGGTCGAATTGAGTCCTCTCTATTGCATTAAGTGCATTATAGAGAAGGCATTGGCATTGTTACGTCCTATCTGGCAAACGCGTTCGCCCTGAAGGGACGGCTAGTCGTTTATCATAAAAAAAACGCCCCTGATTCATCTTAAAGATGAATAGGGAAGTTCTTCGCCGCATTAGCTCTTATTATAGCGGGTGGGAAGTGCTCTGGTTATTGCTCTTCACTCTAGACAAAATTTAAGCACAATGTTAGCTTAATTGAACTACTTAATGAAAGTTGTGATCAAAATGTCCAACCAACTGGCTTCCCAAGCCGGCATGTCCACTGGCCGCTACAGCCGATTATGGATCGTGCTCGTGCTCGGATCCCTAGCGTCCTTCGGGCCGCTTTCGCTGGATATGTACCTGCCGGCACTGCCGAATCTGGCGGGCGATCTCCATACCAGCACCTCACTCGCCCAAATGAGCCTCACCGCCTGTATGCTGGGGCTGTCCATCGGCCAGCTCATCGCAGGATCTGTCAGCGATGTGCGCGGTAGACGCGCGCCGCTGCTGATCGGATTGATCCTCTACGCGATCTCTTCGATTCTGTGCATGTTTGCGCCGTCCATCGGTGTTTTCCTGGGCTTGCGATTTGTGCAAGGCTTGGCGGGCGCGGCCGGGATCGTCATTTCCCGCGCGATCGTGCGCGACATGTACGATGGCGTGGAGCTAACGAAGTTTATCGCGCTGCTGATGCTGGTGAACGGCGCTGCGCCCATCCTTGCGCCGATTGTAGGCGGGCAGATTCTGCAGTTCACATCATGGCGCGGCGTGTTCCTCGTTCTAGGTGCGATTGGCGTGCTGATGCTGCTAGCTGCAACGTGGGGCTTGAAGGAAACGCATCCGCCGGATCGCCGTTCCAAAGGCGGCCTCGCCAACACGCTGCGAACATTCCGCGGGCTCCTCACAAACCGCATGTTCATGGGCTACGCGCTGACACAAGGGCTCGTTTTTGCCGGCATGTTCGCCTATATTTCCGGATCGCCGTTCGTGCTGCAGGAGATTTACGGTGTATCTCCGCAAATATTCAGCGTTTGCTTCGCCGTGAACGGGCTTGGCGTCATCCTCGCCGGTCAAGTGACGGGCAAGCTCGCTGGCAAAGTAAGCGACCACCGCTTGCTGGCAGGCGGGCTGGCCATGGCCGCTTTTGGCGGCCTGCTGCTTCTCGTCGCCGTTCTGATCGGGGCAGGGCTTCCGGCCATCCTTGTTGCCTTTTTCTTCATCGTTTCCAGCGTAGGCCCTGTCTCCGTGGCCACTTCCTCACTTGCTCTGCAGAGTCAAGGGAAAACGGCGGGGAGTGCAGCGGCGTTGCTGGGACTGCTTTCTTTTATCATCGGTGGCCTGATTGCTCCGCTTGTTGGTCTTGGCGGCAGCCAGACTGCAGTACCGCTTGGCATCATCATTGCTTGTATGGAGATAGGGGCAATTCTCTGTTTCATAGGCATGACAAAGGGCAGAAAGACAGCGTAAACTTTTTGACGGAATGTTCTGTGACTTCAAATTTTTTTCACAATTGTCCTATATACTGAAGAAAATTAGACCAATTCATGAAAAAGGTGGAGTTACAGGATGAAGCTTATTCATAAGAAAGTGCTGGTCAGTACGCTCGCAGCAGGACTACTCATTGGCGGTGGCCTCGCGCTTCAGCATAACCAGGTATTCGCAGATGAGACGAGTACGGTAACGCCTGCACCTCAGAAGGACAAATTCAAGGATAACCATCATAAAGATTTTCGCGGAGGTTCCAATAACCAAGGTCACGGGCCGGCCAAAGGCGGTTTTGAATTCGGCAAAGGGGGCGCCATCGATTTCGCTGCCGTTCTTGGGATTGATCAGGCCGTGTTGAAAGATGAGATCAAACAAGGTAAAACACTGGTACAAATCGCTCAAGAGAAAGCGAATCTGACGGAAGATGCACTTCTGGCCAAATTGACGGAAGCTGAGACTAAGAAGATTGATGATGCAGTTACAGCCGGAAAATTGAAGCAGGAGCAGGCCGACAAAATGAAATCGGGCCTGGCGGATCGCTTGAAAAAAATGGTCGAGTCCAAACCGCACGCCATGAATTTCAAAGGCGTACAACCGCATGGAGGCATGATGCCGGGCGGCATGTTCGGCAATTCCGCTGAAATCGCAACGATTCTGGGGATCACGGAAGATGAGCTTGCTGCGCAGCGCAAAGCAGGGAAGTCTCTGGCTGAAATCGCCCAAGATAAAGGTATTACTGAGGATCAACTGATCTCAAAGTTGAAAGATAATTTAACGGATGAGTTGAAAAGCTTTGTTGAACGCAAAGGCGGAGTGCCCCCGATGAAACCGGGTTCGGGTCATGAAGGCTTTAAATTCAAAGGAAAACCAGGTCATCCGGCAGCTCCAGAGCAAACAACAACACCAGAACCATCAGCAACACCACAATAAATCAAAGAAAGGTTGCCTCTATCGATCTCTGTGACCGATGGGGCAACCTTTTTATATGTTCAAATCCCCGTCTTTAAACGGTTACGCCATTTAACTAACAGAATCCCCGCCAGCACAGCGCACGCGCCAATCATCGCATAGATCAAAAATTTCTCCACCCACATGAAAATCGCCTGCCACTGTTCGCCGAACAGGTAGCCAATGCCGAAAAAAGCGACGACCCATAAGGCAGAACCTGTGAAAGCATACATCGCAAAAACCCGGAATGGAATGCGAATGATGCCTACAAAGTAGAAAATAAACTGCCTGATCCCAGGTATAAAGAAGCTGAAAAGAAGCACTTTATTGCCAAACTTTTCGTAATAGCTCCGTGTCTTGTCCAAATGGCTGGGCTTCAGGAACAGCAGTTTGCCAAAACGCTCGATAATCGGCATCCCCAGCTTATACCCAATCCAATAGGTGATCGTCATACCGATGGTCGAACCGACCCAGGCGGATAGCATTGCCGGCGCCCATCTTAGCACCCCTTTATAAGATAAATACCCTGTATAGGTCATGGTTGTATTGCCAGGAGGGATCGGAAGCGCGATGACGTCAAGCGGCAGTCCGAGCAGCAGGACCAAGTAACCGTATTGGGCAAATAGTTGTTCGACTAATCCTAGAAATTTCACTGTGAGTTCGCTCCTTCATTCTCATGCTCTAGTAGAGGACACGCCATAGATAAAAGGTAGCATAAGCCTCCCAGCCTTTCCAGTTTTCAGCGAGCTGGCGAATATGGGGGAGTGTCGGCTTCTCGTCCAAGCCAAGCACATGCTTCAGCGCGTTATGCAAACCGACATCCGCAATCGGGAAAGCGGCGGCGTTGCGCAAACAGCGCATGAGGACATAATTGGCCGTCCAGGGGCCGATGCCCCGAATGCTCAGCAATTCTTTCTCCATAGCCGCAAAATCGTTCATCTTCAGCAGCTGTTCCTTGGCCAGCCGGCCCTCCGCCATCATCTGGGCAACGCCGATTAAGTACTCGGCCTTTTTTCCCGTGAATTGCAGAGCGGTCAAAGCTTCCGGTGCAAGCCCGGCAATCCGCTCAGGGGCAGGGAACGCCCAATACGTTCGACCTTGCCAATCCAGCCGGGTACCGAAGGTTTCCACGAGACGTCTTTTGAGCGTATAGGCAAAAGCGAGGTTGATTTGCTGTCCCATAATCCCCCAGCTCATCGCTTCGAACAGATCCGGAATCCCCAGCAGGCGAAGCCCGTAAAAATCCTGAGTGACTTGATCGAGCAGAGGGTCGTGTTCAGCCAGCGCATAGAACGGAGCAAGGTCTGTGCTGAGATCAAACCATTCCCACACATAACGTGCGACATGTTCAAGAAGAGCTGGAGTTACAGGGGTATCGGTGCTGGATAGCACACTTATGCGAAGCTGCAAGTTATCCTCACTGTTGACAGCGATCAGCACGCGGTTATCCCCAACGAGAAGCAGCTTATAAATATCTGAGTTATCCACATGGAATAGACATTCATTCGTGGAGCGGGTTAAGTAGCCAAGATTTTGCTCATATCGAAAAGGTTCAGGCAATGGCAGGGTGAAAGAGCTTGTCTGCTTGCTCCAGGTAAGAAGTGAAGGGTCAAAAGACGGCATAAGTCATTTCTCCTATAATCGGTTAGTTGGGCTTCCTTTATTATCGCTGAAGGCGGCTTTCGTAATCTTGCTTTCTCATCTCGCATCCCTTACAAGAGAGGACCCGTTTGGGTATACTGAGCTAGTAGAGGGAAGGCGCGGAGAGGAGCGAAGCCATGCAAGAAAAGTACTGGCAAGCTATTATTGGAAATGATTCGAGTTACGATGGCACATTTTATTATGCGGTCACGACAACAGGGATCTTCTGCAGGCCATCCTGCAAATCGAGGGTGCCGAAGCGGGAAAATGTCCGGGTATTTCCTGATCGCCAAACAGCGGTTGCGGAACACTTTCGCCCTTGTAAAAGATGCCGGCCTGATGGCTTACGGCTGCCGGATGAAGAGTGGACCGAGCTGATAGCCGACTATATCAAGGAAAGTTACGCCGAGCCGATTACGCTTTCGGTATTAGCCGAGCAATTTTATGCCAGCGTCTATCATTTGCAAAGGACATTCAAACGCTTGAAGGGCGTTACGCCTCTCACTTATCTTCAACATCAACGAATTGAAGCAGCTAAGCAGCTTTTAATAGAAACAAATAAGCCTGTGAATGTCATCGGTGCGCTGGTAGGTATTGCGAATGCCGCTCATTTTGCCACTGTATTTCAGAAAAAAACGGGTGTCACGCCATCGGAATTTCGTCAATCTTGTACCACCATCTAACCATAACCGAGGAGGGTTCTTGGATGCAAACAAATGAAGCGAGGACAGTGGCTAAATCCATATATTGGAGTGTAGTTCGTTTATTGGATAATCACTTTTTGATCGCGGCAACAGACGATGGGTTGATCTATTTGCAGTATCAAGCGGAAGATACTGAGCGGGGAGGCGTTGATGCAGAAGCGTGGTCCGAATTAACCAAATGGGCTAAGCATCGTTTCCCAGCTTATAGCTGGATGGAGAATAAGGCGGCATTAGAGCCTTATGTGCAGCAGTTGGAGGAGTATCTGCGAGGCTCGCGCAAAACGTTCACGCTGCCACTGGATCTGCGCGGGACGGAATTTCAACAATCCGTGTGGCGCGTTTTAAAAGAAATACCGCATGGTGAAACGGTCAGTTATACACAGATGGCTCAGAAGCTGGATAAAGCTAGCGCAGTAAGGGCTGTCGGTACCGCTATTGGCGCCAACCCGGTTCTTATTGTAGTTCCGTGCCATCGCGTGGTCGGGAAAGACGGTGCGTTAACTGGCTATCGCGGCGGATTGGTGAACAAAGAGAAACTATTGGGTTTGGAAAAGGTCGGTTTGTAAGCAGCAGAAAAGGAGGAGGAGTACGTATGCAGACTGAGGTGAACCATAAATCAGCGAAAACGCTGCTGACGAAAGCCAGCGGCTTTCTCGAGGGATATACGCATACGTTGAACCCGTATACGGGCTGTGCTTTTGCGTGCTCCTACTGCTACGTGAGACAGATGCCGGTGGCTCTGTTCCGCACGGAGTCCTGGGGCACCTGGGTCGATGTGAAGGCCAATGCCGCGGCTCTTCTGGAGAACGAGCTGGCCAAAGCGAAGCGCAAAGGCCCGGTCACGATCTTCATGTCCTCGGCGACGGACCCGTATCAGCCGAGCGAGTATAAGGAGCGGATCACCCGCTCGCTCCTGGAGGTGATGTCCGTGCAGCCGCCGGACTTCTTGTTCGTTCAGACCCGCAGCCCGCTGGTGAAGCGGGACGCGGATTTGTTAGCGCTGCTCGGGGACCGGGTCCGAGTCAGCATGACGGTTGAGACGGACCGCGAGGAGGTCCGCCGAGCGTTCACCCCGTCCGCGCCGCCGATACCGGCGCGGCTGGGGGCTCTTCGCGAGCTCGCGGCTCGCGGCATTCCCGTGCAGGCCACGATAGCGCCGGCGCTGCCGAGCTCGGAGCAGTTCGCCGAGCGGCTGGCGGGCATCGTGGAGCGGGTGTGCATCGACGATTACTTCATGGGCGATGGCAGTGGGGGCCGGCGCACGGCACGCATCGGCGTGCGCGCGATCTATGACGCGCTGGAGCTTTCGGACTGGTACAGTCCGGATGCGTACAAGCGCGTGCACGAACAGCTCCTGCGGCATTTTCCGCAGGAGCGTGTGTTGGTCAGCCAGCAGGGTTTCCTGCCTGGCTGATGTTAATCTGCTTGCGCCAGCAGGGGGGCGACCCCCGTTTGACTGCGCATGCGTTGTTTGAATTCTTTGGGCGAGCATTGATTATGCCGCTTGAACAGCTTGTAGAACTGCGCCATATTGAGGATGCCAACCTCAAAACTGACTTCCATCATGCTGAGGTCTCCTGTTAGCAGGAGGCGCTCGGCTTTTTTGATGCGCTTGTAATTCACGTAATCCACGAAGGATATCCCCATCACTTTTTTGAAATACTTAATAAAGTAATGATAGCTTAAATTGAGCAAGGAGCAGACGTCTTCAACCGTAATTCGCTCGCCAAGATGATTGTCGATATAATCGAGCGCCGGGCGCAAGCGAGCGATGCCTGAATCCTCCGCAAGTGCGGAAAGATCACGATTGTCATTGCGTAACATAAGCAGCAGCAGGTTCTTGATTGCCGCGCTGATGGCAAGCTCGTAACCAATTTTGCGGGATTGCGACTCTTCGAAAATCTGCAGAATAAGCTCGTAAGCGGCTTGCTTCACGGCCGGATTGCTCCGGAAAAGCTCGTTGAACTGCTCAAGCGGATGCGTGAGCTCCGAGAAACAATGCAGGTAAGGCATCGTACTCAGGTCAAAATGCTGCTTGAGATCAATTTGGAAAACGATCTGCCGCAAGGGGCCGGCGGAGTATTTGTACGTCCGATGGGGTTGGGAGGAACCCAACACGATCACATCTCCTGCGGATAAGACGGCAAGTTCATGTTTGGTTTGAATAGCCAGGAGGCCTTCCATGACGACCAGGAACTCAACCTGCTTATGTGAATGCCAAAGCCAAGGCGTTGGGACGCCGAAGTGAACGGAGTCGGAGCCAAGCTCCCATATTTTTAGGAAAAGCAGCGGGTTCTGATAAATGACTTCTTCATTGACAATTTCGGAGAAAGCACTATGTGCGGATTCCATGGTTTCGTATACCTCGCTATAGGGTAGGACATTTTTGAATATGTAAAACGACGTTACAGGTAAGGTTTATCAAGAGAAAGTATAACATTGTTTACTTGCCGAGGACACTATTGAATAATAAATAGGCACAATCTTGCCTTTCATTCCGGGAAGGGACGGACTATACTCACATTATGAATGAATACGCTATCTTGGAGGGAATAAGAAGATGAGTCAAAAGCTGAAAGTAACGGTTTGGAACGAGTACCGTCATGAAAAAGAAAGTGAAATTGTACGCGCCGCCTATCCGGACGGCATTCATACAGCAATTGGCGAAGGCATCAGCGGGAATGTAGATGTCACTTATGCGACTCTAGACGATGCTGAGCACGGTTTGACCGAAGAGGTTTTGAACAACACCGATGTTCTTATCTGGTGGGGACATAAAGCGCACGACCAAGTGCAAGACGAAATCGTAGAGCGCGTTCAAAAGCGCGTATGGCAAGGCATGGGGCTAATCGTGCTGCACTCCGGACACTTCTCCAAAGTGTTTAAGAAGCTGATGGGCACATCCTGTGACCTCAAATGGCGTGAAGCGGACGAAAAAGAGCGCATTTGGGTTGTTGCGCCAGGTCATCCAATCGTGGAAGGCATTGGGGAGTACATCGATCTTGAAGCTGAGGAAATGTACGGAGAACACTTCGATATTCCGCAACCGGATGAGTTAATCATGGTTTCCTGGTTCGAAGGTGGAGAAGTATTCCGCAGTGGTTGCACGTTTAACCGTGGAAACGGGAAAATTTTCTACTTCCGCCCAGGTCATGAGACTTACCGTACTTACTACAATGAGCAAATTCGCCGCGTAATCTCCAATGCGGTTCAGTGGGCTGCTCCGTCCACACGTGAGTATCCGAAATACGGCAATCATAAGCCGCTTGAAGAAATTAAAGCGAAAGTTAAAGCTTGATACGAATAGGGGTACCCAGGCGGTCTTTTGCAGACTTGCGGGGCACCCCTTTTTTATTTCCAGAGTGGGATATGAAAATAAAGAATCAAAAATGCGACGGCCACAACAGAAAGAAGCAGCCCGGCAGCTCGATGGCTATGGAGCAGTCTGATGGCCAAGAACATGAAGAAGTAAAAAGCAATCGACCATATAAAGTGCCACCCATGATGATAAGTGATCCGACCGTAAGCATACCACAGATATTCAAGCGCCGAAAAACCGATTACCCACAGGAAATAGTAAATCACCTGGGTGCGTTTGGCGGCAGGAAAGAAAGTTAGATACAGCAGCGTTGTACTTGGGAGCAGCAGGAAAGTGTTAACAAGGTCGGCCGTTTTGTGGTTTAGCAACAAATCAGGGTGAAACGACCAGATCATGTGATCATGACACAGGAAATTGTAAAGCAAATTGCAAAAAGAGACAAAAAGCATGACGTCGTAGTATTTATTCCACTGCTTATAGGTTCGTGAGACAATTGCAGCTATAACGAAAAGTAGATTCGTAATTAAAATCACGTAAAAGGCCCCTAGACATGAGTCGTAAATGTAGGGTTAGTTTCTGCAAAAGTGTAAAATTTTACACTTGCTTCTGCGCTTTTTCCGTTGCTTTCATCCAGACTCGGTCAGGTCTCCACCGCAATCCACTCAGCATCCCACTACTATCCCATCTTCAACACCATTCACTCAGCGCCCCATTGCTACTCCATATCCAACACATTCACTCAGTACCCCATTGCTACTCCATATCCAACACATTCACTCAGTACCCCATTGCTACTCCATCACCATCATCATCCACTCAGCATCCCATCTCTAATCTCCATTCTGGTTCTATCCAACCTTTGTCCTGCCACACATTCATTGGTTAGGGGGAAGGGGAACTATGGGGCGCTATTTTGGCTATAGCCATCCTTTTTCCTGTTTTGAGGGAACTGCAGGGTCTTATTTCTCATCACCAAGCTGAATTAGTGCCATTATTAGCAAAATAGAGGATCGTAGTTCCTTTAGATATGCCAAATAGCGGTCTCTGGAACAAATAGCGGCCCGTAGTTCCTCTGCGTTCTAAATTTTCGTGCTAGCACTCACACTAACATTCGCCATCACTCGCATAACGCCCCGCAATAGCGATAAGCCGTCTAACGCCATCCCGTAAATGCTCCTCATTCACGAAGGAATAGCTTAAACGGATCCAGGAGTTCATCTCTCTGAGCGGATCGCAGATCACGCCAGGAACGAAGGAGACCGATTGCCGGAGGCACTCCTCCAGCAGCTGCTGGGCCGGGATATGGTCCGGGAGCTGGAGCCACAGGTTGAAGCCGCCTTGAGGGCTGACCCAGCGCCATCCGGTGGAGGCTAGCTCCTGCTCAACAATTTCTTTTCGGATCTGCAGGGCAATACGCAGTTTCTCCAAATGCTGCTGCATTCTAGGAGATTCGAAATAATGCAGGAACATTTTCTGATTGACGAGGGGTGTGCCGTTGTCAGCTAATGATTTGGCCGTAATGAGTGATTGGATGACATGCGTGCCTCCCATGACAGCACAAATTCGCAGCCCAGGCGCGATATATTTGCTAAAACTGCGGAGATACACGACCCAGCCTTCCGTGTCATAAGTCAGCATAGGCGAAGGAGGAGGTTGGTCCAAGTACATCTCGTGAATGGCGTCATCTTCGATCAGCAGACAGCGATAGCGTTCAGCCAGATCAACGAGCTGCTTGCGCTGTGCGGCCGGAACCGTGTACCCGGTAGGATTATGAAAGGTAGGATTCATATAAAACAATTGTGGTTTATGCTTCTCCATAAGCTTCTCGAGTTTCGCCAGATCATAGCCGTCCGGGCTGATCTCGACAGGAATAAACCGCGCTCCCTGCTGGCGGAAAATATCAAGTGCAGCACTATACGTCGGCCGCTCAACCAAGATCGGATCCATGGGGCGGATATAGATCCGCGAGATGAGGTCGATGGCTTGCTGACCGCCTGTAGTAATCAAAAGATCGTTTGCAGCGAGCTGGAGGTTATGATGCCGAACCATGTAACGGCAGAGATACTCGCGAAGCTCCTCATCCCCTTGTGCGTTGGAGTAGGTGCCCATGAGCTTTGGATAAATGTCGAAAACTTTTTTCACATGTTCGGACAAAAAAAGATTCGGCAGCAAGTTAGGATCGATTAAAGCCTGTGAGAATTGGTACGTGACAGGGATTTGCTGAATTTCGGACAAGGAGTTTTTTAGAGCGTTGGACGTGGTGAACGAACGACCTTTTTCCGTATGCTCTGTATGGGGTTGCTCCTCTGTCTTGCAGGGACTTACGTAATAACCGGATTTCTCTTTGACGTAAACTTTCTGATGCTGCTTCAGCAACTGATAAGCACGAAAAACGGTCAGCCTGTGCACCTGCAGCTCTTCGGCAAGACGCCGGATGGAGGGGAGCTTGTCATGGGCTTGCCACTCGCCGCGATCCATGCGGGTAACCATATACTCATAAGTTTGCCTGAAAAGCAGATTAGCTTCTTTTCCAGATGTTCCTGGCGTCTTCATCCGATTTTCCCCCTTTGTTTCCTCTATGATACAACAATCATTGGAAAAACTGTTCTAGTGTCATGCATCTGTTCTGTTGCTTACCTAGTATGATACATACCAAGAGGGGGAAAACAGTCATGATTATTTTTAATTATTTGCTTATCTGTCTAATTTTTGGCACAACATTTCTGGCGATTAAGGTGGGGGTGGATGCGTCAGCGCCGCCATTTTTTTCAGCAGGCTTGAGGTTTTTTATTGCAGGGATGTTATTGTTCTGTTGGTTATTGTGGCGGAAAAAAACTACGCTAGCTCTGTTGTTTCGCAAAGAGATGCTGCTTACGGGCATCGGTCTCACATTCGGCACATTCGCAACCTTGTACTGGGCGGAGCAATATGTGTCTTCCGGGATTGCGGCCGTCCTATCGGCTACTGGACCGATTATGATTCTCGTGCTCCAAACCTTCGTATTGCGTCTGAAGACGACAAGGCTCTCTGTATTTGGCTGCATACTCGGCTTTGCAGGTATTATTATCCTTTTGCTGCCACAACTTGCGGTATCCGCCAACATCATTTGGGTGATCGGGAGCGTGGCGATTCTGGTTGGAGAACTGTTCTATTGTATGGGAGCTCTATATTCGAAAAAGGTCATTCAGCAATTTCCTGAGGCATCGCCGATTGCGCTGAACGCGGCGCAGATGATATGCGGAGGATTGCTGCTGCTGATTCTTTCATTTTTTACAGAACCTGTGAACGTTCAAAGCTTATTTTCTCCAAAAGCAGCCGGCTCTCTACTGTATTTAATCGTGATTGGCTCCATGGTGGGACATAGTCTGTTCTATTGGTTAGTGGCCAAAACGAATCCGGTTTTTCCAGCGACATGGCTGTACATTTCTCCATTGATTGCCCTGGCGGTGGGGGTCGTGTTTTATGGGGAGAGCATCACTTGGGTCACAGCTGTAGGCGTGGTAACCGTCATTGCCGGGACGATTTGTGCGAATCTGGATAGCTTGAAACCATTGCTGCAACGGCGAAAAACGGCGTGATTACGAAAAAGGGTAAGTTAATTGCGTTCTCTTTCATATGAAACAACATTTATAGAAATAATAACCACAGGAGATCAGGGTTGAACGGAAGCAGCACAAGTTTGATGGAATGGAGCTAAGTGATGGGTCACATAACAGTGTTGATTAGTTCATATTTGCCTGTAATCATTGCCTTGTTATGCTTGATTGCAGCTTGGTTTTTTGGGGATTGGAGCAACTGGAAGACCTATTATCCAACTATTCTTTTTGCTATCTGCGTAGATTTTCTCATTAGCCTTCTAAGCTATAATTTCTCGCTATGGGAATTTCATAAATCCGCAGTAACGCCTAACCATACCATCGCAGATTTTATGATTGCTTTTACTAATCTTCCATGCATTGTGATGGTGTATTTGCACAAATATCCTCTTAAGTCGCGTCCGCTGAGACAAGTGGTCTATATGGCCATTTGGTCGGCTGTATTTACCTGCATTGAAGGACTATTTCTGCTAATAAAAATGCTTACATATCATAACAACTGGAATTTCTGGTGGTCAATTGCGGTTTGGGTTTTCATGTTCATTGGGCTGCGGTTGCATTTTACGAGGCCTTTATGGGCGTGGTTGCTGTGTTTGGTAGGTGTGGTTTTCTTGATTCTATATTTCCATATTCCGATTGCTAAAATGAAATAATGGCAGCGTGGCATATGTCACGATTATACAACATCAATAGTAAAAAAGAAGGAGAATTCTTCATTCTCCTTCTCCAAAGGGTAAAACTAGACACGAATATCCAGATTCCCACCCAAGTTTGGTTGAACACTTTGTTGCATCATTTGTACCATTTGCTGAGCTTGTTGTGTGGATTGATCTTTAGCCATGCTAAGAACCCGTATTTGTACTGCTTGAGCTAAGCTGCCCTGGGCTACGGACATGGAAAGCGCAGGAACGTCCATGAGTTTCCTCCTTTATGATTAATGGGCTAACACGTTATATATCGGAAAATGAGTGGAAAATTCTTAGCTTATAGCAAGGATGAAAAATCCTTGCTTTTTTTATTTTATGGTGCTAATATTCAGGAATAAATATCACTTATGTTTTGTAAGTGACCACAAATTGAATAATTGAACCTTCGGGGCAGGGTGCAATTCCCTACCGGCGGTGAGGATACGTGCAAATGTATCTCAAGCCCGCGACTCCCGGCCTGTTAGGCTGGGACTGACTTGGTGAGATTCCAGGGCCGACGGTTATAGTCCGGATGGGAGAAGGTGAAAAACAGCTTGTCAAAAACTTAGGTGATTGACAGGTCTGTTTGTCAATGCCCCCGCTGATCATGAAGCGGGGGCATTGTCTCTTTTCAGAGGGTTCAATTCAAAAATTCTTTAGGAGGTTTTTGAATTGGAAAATGTATTTAAGTTAGGAACAAAGCAGGCGCATGTGGTTTCAGCGCGCTCTGGAGGCATCAGCGGAGTTTGGTATGTGGCGTTAGGGGCTACGCTTTGGGGGCTCGACCCGCTCTTTCGGATCTTGCTGTTAAAAAGCTTTTCTTCAGCGCAAATCGTATTTATTGAGCACCTGCTCCTTGCCTGCTATGCGGTGCCAATACTCGTGAAGTATCGGAAAACCTTGATCGGTAAGCTCTCGCTGGGCGTCATCGGTGCGTTGCTGTTCATCTCCTGGGGCGGCTCGGCGATAGCAACGATTTTGTTTACAGCGGCATTCTCGCATGGTAATGCGAACGCGATATTGCTTTTACAGAAATTACAGCCCTTATTCGCTATTATTTTAGCTCGCGTAATGCTCAAAGAGACGTTGCCTTCTAAATTTTTTGCTTATATTGCAGTGGCGCTGCTAGGCACGTATTTGCTGACATTCGGCTTTTCGTCGCCGGAGATGGGCCTCCAAGATCTAGGAACGATAAGCTGCTTATTCTCTATTCTTGCAGCTGGCTTATGGGGCGGCTCGACGGTCATGGGCAAGTACTTGCTGCAGAAAAAGCTCGATTTCCCAATTGTTACTTCGCTGCGCTTCCTGCTCGCCATCCCGTTGCTGACGGTCGTACTTGTGGCTAGCGGCGACGCCTGGCACTTAACTGGAACTAGCGGCGGCTTAATACTTATTGCCGTTAACCTTTTGTTTCAGGCGTTTTTCCCGGGCTTGCTTTCCATGCTCCTCTATTATAAAGGGCTGACCTCAACCAAGGCGTTTTTCGCAACGTTGGCGGAGCTTGCGTTCCCGGCGGTTGGCGTCTGCGTGAACTGGCTTGTTTTCGGGCAAAAGCTGACCGTAGGACAGCTGGCCGGCTTCATCGTGATTTGGCTCACCTTGTGGGTCATGAGCCGCAATCAGAGCAAAGCTGCGGTATAAAAAAAGAAAGAGGCTGTCCCTCGGTCACGTGAAGATCTTGACCTTGGGAAGCCTCTTTTGTTTGCCCACTTCTCAAACCCAAGCATCCTCACGAAACCTTCGGGACCTTGAGTTTGCGATCTATTTGCGCTGTTTCCCCAGGCTCAAGGTAAAAGGCAACCCCGCCTCGCTCGTTCGCAGCGCGCACCGTCATACCGTGATGGTCCATGATCTGCTTCACGATGGCAAGACCAAGCCCGAACTGGCCGTCCCCGCCAGAGCGGAAGGGCTCAAAGAGGCTGTCCGCGATCGCCTGATCGAGCGGCGGACCATCGTTGCTGATCTGCAGCCGCGAGAATCCGGCTGCAGCTTCCTTACCATCGCCACTAGATGACGGCGTGAGGAGAATCCGGATGCCGCTTTTGGCATAGCGGAGTTGATTGTCGAGCATGTTCTCCAAGGCGATTTTCCATTGATCGGGATCGCCATTCAGAGTAGCGGGAGGGAGCTCCATCTCCCACTCGATTTCAGGACGGCGATAGCGCAGCCGTTCAACCACATCTTCGATGACCTCGTGCAGCTCGAAAGGGCGGAACGGCTTCTCGCGAGCGGTGACATAGTTCAGTTTGTTGAGCAGCAGCAGGTCGCGAATTCGCTTCTCGAGGCGCTCGCCCTCCTTCAGAATGACGCCCAAGCTTTCGCCTAAGGTCCCTTTCGGGAAAACGCCGTCGAGAATGGACTGGGCATAGCTGCGGATCACCATGACCGGGGTTTTCAGCTCGTGAGAAGTGTGCTGGAGGAAGAACTGCTGCGCCTTGTCCTGGCGCACGAGACGTTGCCGCATCGCTTCAATCGCTTTGGCCAGTCGTCCCACTTCATCTTTACGCCCAGTTTCGATCGGGTCGTGCCAATCTCGTTCAGCCATACGTCCAACGTGTTTTTCCATCTGGACGAGCGGACGAGTGAAGTAGCGGGCGATGATCAGACAAGGCAGCCATGAAATCACGATGAGACCAACCATCATCAGCATAAGTCTGCCAAACATGGTCATGACCAGGTCGTTACGATAATTGCCCCAGGCATAAGAAACGATAAAGCTGGGTTGGCCTTGAACTAGTTCTTTGCGAATCACGTAAAAGATACTTTTCTTATCAATAATGGTCGTATATTTGGCGACGGGCTGTTTTTGGGCAAAAGCATCCTGTTCCATGGCTTGCATGAACGGCTCACCGCTCGTGAACGCCTTGTTAAGGGCCAGTGACTCTTGGGTTCCGCTAATCGTAAAATGCCGGATCGCCGGGGCGCTTAAAGTTGCTGTAAAAGGAGACATCACCTTCGTTGCAATAGAGGCTTCCAATGGGGTAGCAGATATAGCGCTGCCCATTTGTATGCTAGTCGCTTCCGGCATTGTTTCCGTTTCTGAGGCATCAGCATCAGGGACAGCCTGATTGATAGGTGTCAACGTTTTTACGTTCGTAATGATATCCGTCATTTGCGCGGTTGTACCCTTTGTAGCCAGGGTTAGGGTCGGTGCCGTCAATGACGTTGCTTCCATGCGAAGCCCACTTTGTGTATCTAGTAAAATATCATACAGCTGCTCTGTAAAAAATCCCTTCAACGTCCAAGGCAGGAGAACAGCCAACAGCGTAAAAATGAGCAGCGTTAAAGCCGCGAATGCTCCCCAAAGCTTCATGGCCAGCGGCCATTGTCCTATTCGGAACGTCATGCTTTCACCATCCTGTACCCGTATCCGTATACGGTTTCTAAACGCAGCTCCGGCAGCTTGCGGCGAAGCCTTCGTACCAAATCATCCACGACCCGGTCTGTTCCGAAGTAGTCGATTCCCCAAACAGCTTGGAGCACTTGTTCACGCTCCAGCACTTGTCCATGATGGCTTACCAAATAGAGCAGCAGCTCAAATTCCTTGGAGGTCAGCTCCAGCTTGCTGCCATCCTCCGCAGTTACGGTGCGCGCTTGCTCATCGATCAGATAAGGAGCCACATTCAGCTTCGAGCGGCGTTCCAGCTGCGCAGGCATCAGGCCGGCAGGGTGTCCGCCGTACACGCGCTCCAGCAGCTTACGAGTGCGAATGACAAGCTCGCGAGGTAAAAATGGCTTGGCCAAGTAGTCATCGCTACCCATCTCCAGGCCAACGATCCGATCGATATCCGCGTCTCGCGCCGATATGAAAATTACGGGCTGTGCCGGCTGATCCGCCTTAATCTCGCGCATGAGCTGATAGCCGTCTACGCCAGGAAGCATGATATCGAGGACCCACAAGTCCGGCCGCTCGGATATGGCGGATCTTGCCGAGGTCCCGTCAGCGAACGAACGCACTTGCCACCCCTCTTTCTCTAAATAGGCGGCCAGAACGCCCCTGAGATGCTCTTCGTCTTCTACTAAATGAATGCGATACATGCAGTTTCTCCTTCTTTCTAATCAGCGATGGGGAAAAGGTGGAGCCGTTCGCACCATTTTGCGTTCGGTCCACCGGAAAGGTCAACTTGGTTTTTTATCTATATGGAAAGTTAGTTCGATTCTTCCGTTTTCTCTGTTGACTTCTCATCAGCCTTTGCAGCTTGTTCTTTCAATGTTTTTGCAAGGCTGCGCAGCGATTCCGTTTCTTTTTTGTAATCCGTGAGCAGCTCAGGCAACAGACTTTGGATCGTAGCTGCATCGTCAGCTTCGACAGCTTCCGCTAGCTTTTGTTGGCGCTTGAACGCTTCGGATGGTTCTGCTTTAATTATATCACCAGAGATAGCTGTTCCCTCAAGTGGAAGTGCTTGGATGGTCGCGGTAGCGTCCGCGCCGTCTTTGATAACGGTGAACTTCATTGCTTCTTTACTTGGGAGCAATTGAGCTGCTTCGCCGTCAGGTAAAGTTGGAGCCGGTTGAGCAGGATCGAGTTTGAACATTTTAGTTTCCAACGTACCTGGCGTAGCTGGCTGAATTGTAGCGGCGCTTTTGATTACCATAGTTTTGGCAAAAGCAGGTTTCGGCATTTCGCTTTCCGCTTGTTTCCGATCCTCTAACGCTTGTTTCCATGCAGTCAAGCTCTCCGGAGCATAGTTGCTGACCAACAGCTTCAAATAGTTACGCTCATGAGCTGGTTGCAGCAACAGGCTGCCTGAGACCGAGTGCAGCTGAACCGCACTGGTTGCCATTACCGGTGTTGCTGATGTGATTGCAGTGCTTGCTTTCGTATCTGTTGTAGTCGTGTCAGCCGCTGATGCGCTGCCTACTGCTCCGAAAGCCATTGTTACCATAAAAGCTAGCAGACTAGCTTGACTTGCGCGACGTTTCCATTGTGTTTTCATTGTAGAAAACTCCTCTCAATTTTGGGGTATGTAGGTGAGTGCCTCTCCCTTACAACCTAAATGTACCGTAAGATTATGGACATCCTATCGTAACATTGTGGGAAATTATGTGCTGGCTTGGATCACCTGAACTAAAAAAAATAGTAAACTGTATGCTGAAACAGAATAAACAGGGGAGTGTCTACATGAAAGAAGTGCTGTTAGGGCCTGTCGAAAGTTTCACCAAGCTGCCCGCAGAAGTTGTGTTCGATAAGAACTTGTATTGGTTAATTCAAGCTGAGGATCAAGCAACGTACCGGCTCGTCTCCAGCCGATGCCCGCATGCCGGCGCTATTGTGGAGGCTGAAAAGGGGGAGTTCGTGTGTTCGATGCATGGCTGGACATTCGATCTTCACTCAGGCGCATGCCTGAATGTGCCGACCAAAAGCCTTACAGCCTATGACGTTACCGTCAAAGAAGGCCAGCTTATTGCGCATGTGTAAAAACAAAAGGACCTGCCTTATCCGTCGAACGGTTAGGCGGGTCCTGATTTTTTTTATAAATTCAAATGCAGTTTACGTGTGTTCAGCATACCGTCCAAACCGGTAGGGTCTTGGCTGACTTTATATTGTACAAAAGCTTCCGCCGCCTCTGAAGTGCGAATGCGCAGTGGTTTCGGATCCATTTCCATCAGCTTCACCATGACTTCGGCGACCGATTCCGACGTTTGGGGCACCGAGTTCCGTTTGGAGAAGGCGTCCAAATATTGCGTGATGATCGGCTTATATTCATCTTCCAGAATGCCGCCGGTTTGTTGGACATGCCCAAGGACCGTCTGGTTAAAATTAGTTGCAATCGCGCCGGGCTCAAGTAGCGTAACATCAATGTTGAAGGTTGGCTTGTAGTACGTAGCTAAACTTTCTAACAAGCCTTCAACGGCAAATTTTGCCGAGCAGTAGATTTCATTGAAAGGTTGTCCCACTAGACCGCCAACGCTTGTTGTGGCTACCAAATGTCCGGCGTCTGATTTACGCAAAAGCGGTAGTCCTGCGCGGATCGTATGCATAACCCCGTATACATTCGTATCATAAACCCGATGAATATCTTCCATCGTAGCTTGTCCTAATGCCCTTAAAAAACCAAAACCAGCGTTGCAGAACAGGACGTCCATGTAACCGTGATTCCGGTCGATCACAGCAAAAGCTTTCTCCAGCGACTCAGGGCTTGTTACTTCCATCTCTATAAAATGAAGATTCGCACGGTGCCCATGCTGCTCTTGATCACGCTCCACATGGCGTGTTCCGGCATAAACCGTCCAGCCTAATTCTGCAAATTTCAGGGCGGTCGCTAACCCAATGCCAGAGGAGGCGCCGGTAATCGCGATAACTTTGCTTTTGCTCATCATTCACCACTCCAAATGTTAATGTAATAAACTGTTTAATAACTATACAGTATGTTAATTCAACAGAATAGTCAAGTCATTTAAAAAATCCCAACATGAGTAAGGTCGGGATCTTCGTGCTATAGCGGCAGCTTCTCCAATAGCTTTTTGAGCTGTGCGAGCTCATCTTCGGTATATGGCGTGAAGAGCTGTTCAATTTTGTTATTATACGCTTCCAAGATATCGTTTATCAGCTTATTTCCTTTGTCCGTTACTTGCAGCAACAGGCTTCTGCGGCTAGTAGGATGAGGCTTGCGAATCACTAGCTCCTGCTCCTCTAATTTATCCAGAAGTTGGGTAATGGCTCCCCGAGTCAGGCCAAATTCATTCGCCATATCAACAGCGATGCAGTCCGGATGCTTGCGAAGAAACTCTAAGGCATACATCATGATCGGTGAAATATGAAAATGGGGAAGCACCTGCGTCAAATAAGAGGAGAGGGCATTTTTAATTTCGCGAAATTTGTACGTGATGAGGAGATCTTGGTCCATGGTTTAGCCGCCCTTTTTGTTTAGTATCTATACATTATAGCAAGGTCATACAGGGGATCCAAGCTGCCGGAAGGAAAAAAAAGAGACCCACAGCAACGGGCTGCAGGTCTTAAGTATATATATTTTAAAGGGGGGTTGAGACTTATTATAGGCCCAGTTCATTAAAAGCAGATGAAAAACACATTTCATTTTCATTACATTTTTTCTAATGATAAAATAGAGAGATCAAGGAAGGGCGGGGGAACGCTTTTGAAGCATTATTCCATGCGATCACATTTGACGGTAACGTTTGCTATCATGGCAATGATTCCGGTTCTGATTCTTGGCACCTTTCAGGTTTATCAAATTACCCATATTA
The DNA here is from genome assembly GCF_045866505.1 of Paenibacillus sp. P36. Taxonomy (NCBI): domain Bacteria; kingdom Bacillati; phylum Bacillota; class Bacilli; order Caryophanales; family Paenibacillaceae; genus Paenibacillus; species Paenibacillus sp. P36. The sequence continues at coordinate 8,141,857 of NZ_AP038372.1, read as the reverse complement.
CGCAGGAGTCCAATCGGAACCAGCAGCTGACGACCTACCGTCTCGGGGACGCTGTGCAGGACTATATGTACTATCACTGCAATGCGGTTGAAACGCTGGCGGCCACGATTTCAGCTTCGGATGCGGCCTTTCGGACGCGCGAGAGCTTAACGTTGAAGCTGCAATCGCTGAAGCAGAATTTGGCGGGCTTCTCAGGCATATATGTGGTTGATCAAAATGGCTTTATCAAGGCTACGCATACCACAGCCAATGACTCGCTGATCGGCACAGATGTGAAAGACCGGGACTACACCAAACGGGTGCAGACCGCCCAAAACACCATCATCTCGTCGCTTTTCCTCGGACCGGAGGGGTTGAATCAGCCGGCTGTCGCCATTGCAGTGCCCATTTATAAAGGAAATAAACAGCCTGATGGCTTTGTGCTTGCTGTGCTGGAGCTTACGCCGATCAAGGAGCTTGTGACGAAATACGATTACGGCAAAGAAGCGTATCCGGTTGTACTGGACCATGCAGGCAAGCCGATCTATCATCCGAATGAGACATTGACCGCAACGTTGGCGGATTTATCGCAAGAGCCTGTCGTTGCAGACGCACGGAGTCAGAAGCAAGGCGAAGGAACCTATGCGCTAAGCAATTCCAAGCAAAAAGAACTGATTACTTACAAAGCCATCCCCGACATCGACTGGATCGTTTGGGTGAGCAAATCCAAAGCAGCGGTTAATGCCGCTTTTACAGAGTCGCTAAGCATTACGATATTCCTGTTGGTGGTTACGCTTATTTTGACAGTGCTTCTGGGCAGTTTTTTGGCGAAAAGGTTGAATGGCACCATCCATGCTTTGGTTGGATACACCCAGCGCCTGGCAGGAGGAACGTTCGTAGAGCCGGACAGCAAGGTCGTTCCACAAGGGGCGCCTCTGGAGCTGCAATTGCTGGCGGACGATTTCTTCAAGATGGCGGAGCAGATCAAAGAGAATCAAGGGGCGCTGCTGCAGCTCAACAGTGAGCTGGAAGACCGCGTCGAGGAAAGGACCCAGCGGCTGCAGGATGAGCATGCGACTTTGAATGCGGTGCTGGAGAGCATGTCCGATGCCGTCGTATTGATCGATATGGCGCATCAAGTGGTGTACGCCAATCATCGGATGGCCGAAATTTTCGCTATTCCAATGCCTGAGCTGGCGATAATGCAGGAGTCGGCTTTGTTCGATCGTATTGCGCTGCTGCTGCCTGAACGTCAGGATGAACTGGAAAAGTTGACGGCGGGACCGAGGGTACAGGGGACTTTTACCGTAAAAAGCGCACAAGGCAAAGAGCGGTTTATGATGGTATCGGCTTTTCAGGTGGCTAGAGAAGGGCGGGTTTTTGGCCGAGGGTATGTGTGGCGTGATATGACGAAGGAGCATGAAATCGATGCTTTGAAAAATGATCTGATCTCACTCGCCTCCCATGAGTTCAAAACGCCCATCACAAGCATACGCGGCAGTGTAGAAACGCTGCTTCGAGTCGACGCGAAGTGGGAAGAAAGCTTTAAGCAAGAGCTGCTAGAAGGCATTCACGAGGATATTGGGCGTATTCAGGACCTGATTGACGACTGGCTGGATATTTCCAAAATCGATTCCGGCGCCATGCGAATCAACCCGCTGCCGCTTCGTGTGGAGGCCGTTGTCGAAAGCGCGATGCGAAGGCTTCCACAGCAGGCGAACGACATGCATACGCAATTTGAAGTGAATGTGGCGGAGGATACCCCGCTAATCTATGCGGATAAACTGCGAATGGAGCAGGTGCTCGTGAACTTGTTCACCAATGCCGTTCGGTATAATACGCAGCATCCGGTTATCCGAATTTCGGCTCATGCCGATGAACATTTTGTCTATTTAGACGTGCAGGACAATGGCATTGGCATCGCTGAGGAGCACGTGGACAAGCTATTTGACCGGTTTTACCGGGTGGATGTTTCTTCGAGGAGCCAATCCGGAGGGACAGGGCTGGGGCTGGCGATCTGCAAAGGCATTATGGATGCGCACGGCGGAGAAGTTCATGTGGCAAGCAAGCTTGGTGAGGGAAGCACATTTACTCTCTCCATACCGAGGTTTCTAGGGGAGGAGAACGGACATGAACAAGAAGAAAATCATGATCGTCGATGATGAACCGAAAATTGTGCGTTTTATTGCGGCGAATCTCAAATCGTTGGACTTTGAAACTTTAACCTGCCAAAGCGGGGCAGAAGCGTTGGAGAAAGCTGAGGAGTTCGATCCGGATTTAATTTTGCTCGATTTGATGATGCCGGGCATGGACGGATTCGATGTGCTAAAAAGGCTGCGCTCCTACTCCAACGTTCCGGTCATCATGCTGACCGCGCGCAGCAATGGAGCGGACAAAGTGCAGGGGCTTAACCTCGGGGCGGATGACTATTTGACCAAGCCATTTTCCTTAGACGAGCTTTTCGCGCGAGTAAATGCCGTGCTGCGGCGCATGGATGGCCGCATGGCGCCGCCGGTCACCACGAGCGAGATCACGCTCGGCGCAGTGACCGCGAACCTCGCCCAGCGCCGTATTTGGCTGGGCGACACCGAGGTGAAGTTCACGGAGACCGAGTACAACCTGTTTGCGCTGCTTTTGCAGCATGCGGGGAAAGTCATGACCCATGAGCAGCTGCTCAGCGAGGTTTGGGGAAGCGAGTACCGCGACGAGGTCGAGTACCTGCGGGTCACCATCGCCCGCATCCGGCAGAAGATCAAAAGCGCAGCGGAAGGCGCTGCTGCCGAGCTGATTGTGACCTACCCGGGGGTAGGTTACATGGCGAAGCAGGAGTGAACGCGGAGGCCCCTTCATCTGATTATTATCAGATGAGGGGGCTTTTTGTTTGGGGTTTGTGAGGAGTTAGGGAACTACGATCCTCTATTTCGGCGATTATGGAGGGTTTGGAGCCGGGAGAGGAACTACAGGGTCTTATTTGTACGGAATTTCTGGGTTTCCCTTCGAAAGTGTGCAAATAGCGGACTGTAGTTCCCTTTCCCTCGAAAAAGGGTGCTTTTCGAAGAAATAGCGCCCTGTAGTTCCTCTCGAGTGTAGCTAGTTAGCACCGAGAGCTCCAGAGTTCATGCATGCTCTGGCATCACCTAACAACTAAAGCTTGCTTCAGGGTTGGTAATTGATGCTTTTTATTAGCATTGTTCTCTGAAATCTCAAAATTAGCGACAGCCCATACTTCATACTCTCCAGCGACATCTATGTTGAAGGTGTATGGTTCAACAACGGTTCCTTTTGAAGGAATACCCCGTACCACGCCAAGGCTTTTGATTGGATAGTGATTTATTGTGTTTCCCTTTTTATCTGCAATATAAAATGTAAATAGTTGTTCGCCATGCGTAATGCGTATTTCACTATCTTTATTGTTTGTAAATTTTGCTTCTAGTTTGAAATCCGTATTTTTATTTACGTTACCAGGACTTGTGAGTCCAACCGCATATTCCGTATTTGTAGGTTCAGCGTTTTTTGAACTAGTTTCTTTGATATTGACGGTTTGAGATGTGCAGCCTAAGATGCTAAATAAAGTGAATATGGTGAAAAATAAAACGAAATGCTTCAAAAACCTCACCTCCCTGATGGTTACTGGCACATTGTAATGACGTCTTTCAATTTGGAAATGTTGCATTAATATGGGATTTGTTTCTAAACACAATGAAAAGGCGTTGCACAATACATGCAACGCCTCCTATATAGCCAGTTCACTCCGAAAGCAACTGCACATCAAGCGGATAATCCGGTACCTCGAAATCGCGAACAGCGCCAGAGACGAGGTCCACCACAGTTATCCCGTTCCAGCCAGTATCTGCATAAGTGACGCCGCCGGTAAGGTAGGCGTAACGCCCATCCTCGCTCGCGGCGACCATCTGATGCATCCGCTCCAGCGAGATTATTTTCTCGGCGTACGTTTCGACGTCGAGCACCGTCAAGTTAGGCTTGCCGGTTGCGCTTCCCGCAGCACCAATGCCGACGATGAGTAGCTGCTTGCCATCCGCTGTCAGGGCCACGCCCTCTTGGTGCGTGTTGCCTGTCAACGGCTTCGTCTCGTACTTGCCGCTAGTTGGGTCAAGCACGACCAGGCCTCGCCCCTGATACGGCAGGAGCAGGTGGCCATCGGCACGAACCGCCGCGTAGTGCGGCTTCTCGAAGCCGCCTTTGCCGAAGGGAGCTGCTTCCAGCGTGCGAGCCTTGAGCTGCAAAGGATCGACAGCAGTCACGGAGTAGGAATCGTGATCGATGCTGTAGACCTCCTTGCCGTCAAGGCTGGTCACCACATCGAATGGTCGTACGCCAACTGCGACACTGCCTGTCATGGCGAGTTTCTCTGCATCCATGATTTCCAGTTGGCTTTTCATACCTCTGCCCCCACCAGTTAAGTACACACCGACATAGACGAATTTGCCGTCAGGAGATACGGCAATGCCCATCCCGCCGGGACGGTACTCACCAAATTGAGGCTTGCCGATAGCGTCAGCAGCCATGTAAGGCACTAACGCAATACGTTTGCGCTGCTGCGTATCTACGACAGCAACACCTTCTGCGGTAGAGATATAAGCGCGATGATTAGGACCTTCAGCAATGGCAAAAGGCGCCTTGCCAACAGTCAGTTTTTCGAATTGACCGGAAGCTGGATCAAGGAAAGACATATAATCACTTTTGGAGTGAGTTACGAGTAGGGTTGATTTTGCTTTTGACAGAGGCGATTCAGGAGAAGGCGCTGTTGTGGGTGTTGTTGTTGGTGCTGGTTCTTGCGTTTGTGTAGGAGTTGATGTTGCCGTTGGCATCGCAACAGGCGCAGGACGCGAACTGCAGCCAACCATGAAAAGAACTAACGTCAGCATGGCGAATAACGCTCGATTTTTGAAAAGCATATATCAATCACCTCATTGGAATGAATGGTAGAACAAAAGGAGCACCTCATTCAAGGTACTCCTTCCCAAAGTTTTTACTTCATAAAAATTTATTTCGCTACAGTCAAACTTACTCCCGCAGCCGTAGCCCACTTGCCTTCTGGAGCGACAGTATAAGTCATACCCGGTACAAGCTGGCCGTTATTTAGCAGAGCAAAAGTACCTACAGCACCTTTACGCGTGGTAATTGTGTATTCTGCTGTCAGAACAGTACCGTCTGTTGCTGTCAAAGTAACACGGCGTGAAACGAAGATTTCATCCTTTGGATCCTGGGAAAGGGTCACATTAATCGTTTTCGCATCAACCGCGGAAGCGGATTGAATCGTCAGCGGCGCGATGTCTTTCGCAGTAAATGTAGCATTTTTCAAAGTAGCCCAGTCCGCAGATACCGCGTAAGTCACACCTGGCTTCAACGTTTCGCCGTTAGGGAGTAGGAATTTAGGAGCTTGACGACCATCGGTTGCCTGTGTGAAAGGTAAATATGTGGCTGTCATCGGTGCGCCGCCCTCAGGCGTAATTTGTACCACACGGTTCCGCATCGAAGAAAGAATTTGATACGTCATGCCATTGTATTCGTTCTTGTCATTCACGATAAAGGAGCCTGGACGTCCTTTGGCATAGGCTGCAATAACGTAACCGTAGTCCGCCACGCCATCCGTCAAATGAGACTCAACCTCAAAAACGTCATTAGCTACTTGCTGCGTCGAAGCCAAAGCAATTTTCTCTGTGCTCGCGGTAAAAGTTCCGGCAAGCTCGCCTTTATAAGTTAGCGTGTATGTCGTGCCGGCTTTTTGTGTTGGAACAGGAACGATGTACGTCGAAGTGGAACCTGTTTTTAAACGTGGAACATTGTTAATAGCCAAACCATTGTCAAAAACAAAGTTTTTGGAAGCAGGTTCAAGTTCTAATTCAGCCGTAGGAATCGGTGCCGAGAAGGTAACTTGCAAGGTTATTGCGTTTAAAACCTCCAGCTTGGTCACATGAATAGGAGCTAATTGCTGCGCTTCGAAAATGAGTAGAGCGGCCTGACCACGTGTCACGGAGTTACCTGTCAATGACGCATAACTCGGTAGTTGCTGTACTGCGGCTGCATCAACTTTTAACACCTTCGCAATAACGTCTGCCAACTGCTCGGAAGAGATTGTTGAGCTGCCTTGGAACTGACCGTTAGTGGCAGAGATAGCTCCTACAGATTCAAGGGCAGCAGCGTAAGCGTAGAACCAATCTCCTTTTGCTACATCGCTAAATGTAGTTGTTGCCGCTGTGTCCACGTTGACGTGTAGAGCGAGTGCGGCCATTTTGGCGATTTCAGCGCGAGTTACCGCCTGATCAGGAAGAAAGCTGTGATCCTCATATCCGGAAAGCACTTGTTGTTGAGCCAGTTGTTCAATAGCTGCTTGTACTTTGGAGGAATTTGCAGCATCAGCGAAAGGGTTCGCAGCCAAAGCATTGAAAGGTAAAATTGCGGACAAGCCTACAGTTGCTGTAATGGTTAAAGCGGCGATTACTTTTTTGTTGTTTTTCATCTATAACACTCCTATTCAATATAATGGCGTTGCTAGGTTTACATAGTTGCTTAGTGCTTCATGTCTCATGCGTCTGCATGGTGCTTCTTGCGTCGTGCCTGCTTACAAGATCAAGCTTACACGTCAGAGCATTACAATCGAATAAAAAATCAGACCTGCACATTACAAAAACGTAAAAATCACCTTGCAACCTCTCAAGCAAGCACAAAAAAAGCCCTACTACTCAAGGAATGAGCAGTAAGGCTGAAAATAAAATTACATTCTGACATCCGTACGCTGCACAACGCTGTGCGAAGAGGAACCAGTAAGCCGCTCTGGGGAAAACACTTGTCGAACCGGCACGATGATGAGCACCGCAACCGCAGCTTTGATCGCGTCCCCTAAGAGGAAGGGGTAACAAGCGGCAATCATCGCTTTTGCAAACGTATAAGAAGGTACCCTGTACATCAACCATGGTACTCCGGCAAGATAGAGAAGCAAAGATCCGAAAATCTCAAGCACGAGGAAGGCAGCCAGGTAGCCCATAAAGCCTCTCACACGAACACGCGGCAGGATCATACCAACCAGCATAGCGGAGAACGGATAGATCATAATAAAACCACCCGTAGGTCCTAGCACGATGCCTAAACCGCCATTTCCGTGAAGCAGAGGAAACCCGATAGCCGTCAGAATCACAACGAGAGCCATACTGAAGAAGCCGTAACGTGCTCCGAGCAAGCCGCCGGCAAGCATAACCGCTAGCGTTTGCAGAGTAATAGGGACAGGTGTAAAAGGGAGTGAAATGCTTGCAAAGCTGAATAAGACAAGAATTGCTGCAAAAAGTGCACTGAAAACAACGCCGCGCAAAGTGAGTTTCATATTGTCCATCGCTCCTGTTTCTGTTATTGTTTATGTATTGTCAACTTCAATTTATATCAATGGTTAACAATAAATCATTCAGATCATAGCATATCTTTTATGAAAGTGGAAGGACATTTTATATATGGCAAATCGAGAAATTGTGGCTTCTTTGCGGAATGCCTCCGTCGTCTATCGAACACAATCGGAAGAAGGAAGGCGGGTATGGTCGGACGTCACATTAGATATTTATAAAGGCGAATGGATGGTTGTCATCGGGCCAAATGGCAGCGGCAAAAGCACCTTAGCCAGCAGTTTATTGGGCTTGAGCCCCCTCTCAAGCGGTGAACTGATCCGCAATGAATCTGGGCAAATTAGAGGCGTGCTTCAATTGCCGGATGCTCAGTTTATAGGAGAAACGATTCAAGAAGAATTCGATTATCTACCGGGTAAACAGGATTTAACACAAGAAGGACGCAAAGCCTGGTATCTCCAAAGCTTGTCAGCTGTGGGCTTGTCGCTCCCGCTCGAACGAACGCTTTCCACCTTATCCGGGGGGCAAAAGCAGTTGGTTAATTTGGCGGCTGCCCTTGCGCTTCAGCCTGAAATCCTGGTGCTGGACGAACCGACGGCGATGCTGGATCCCGCGGCAAGACAGGGAGTGCGACAGGCTGTGCGCGAAGCTCATCAGCGAGGCACGACCATTGTATGGATTACGCATCGGCTGGAAGAAGTGGCGGATGCGACGCGCGTCATCGGGTTTGGTGACGGACGGATCACGTTTGATGGGGGACCTCGGGCTTTCTTTTATGGAGAAAGTGAAGATAAGTCGCTGGAGACGTCGCCTTGTACCGAGTTAGGGCTCGACTCGCCCTATGTGGTGAAGACAGCTTTCGGCCTGCTGAAGTACGGCTGCGAGCTTCGCCTGCTTCCCTTGGATATGGATGAGCTGGCCGAGGCGGTGGCAAATTCATGTCAATAGTCCTGCAAAATATTCAAATCAACGCGCCGGACAATTCCGGTCAGCAGCTGTTGAAAGATATCGGTTTCGAGCTTTCGGACGATTCCGTTATGGTATTAATCGGACATTCTGGTTCGGGAAAGTCGACGCTCCTTCAGGTGATGGCAGGTATTTTGGAGCCGTCCGCAGGAGTTATCACACTTGATAACCAGCCTTTGTGGCATAAAAGAAAGGTAGACCAAGCGCATCTTTTGCGGCTGGGTTTGATTTTTCAATTCCCCGAGCAGCAGCTGTTCGCCAGCAGCATCCGCGGGGAATTCGCCTACTCGCTGCGCCCTTATCGGCTCGCAGCGGACGAGCGCGAGAACCGCATCCGCGCTGCTTGTGCTGACCTCGATCCGCGCGGCGTCTTCGCCCTGGAGCGCTCGCCGTTTGGCTTAAGCGGCGGCGAGCAGCGCCGGCTCGCGCTGGCGACAACCTTCGCCACGGCGCCGGATTGGCTCCTCATGGATGAGCCAACCGCCGGCCTCGAGGCGGCGGCCGTCCGCGAATTGCTGCGCATCATTCGCGTAAGGAAGCGTGGCGGCTACGTCATCGCCACGCACGACCTGGACACGTTCCTGCCGCTGGCAGACCGTGTCCTTGTGTTAGACCGCGGCGAGCTCGTCTTCGACGGGTCGCCGGAGGCGCTGTGCCGCGCGCCGGAGCTGCTCACGCGCGCGGGGGTCGGCCTCCCGAGCTGCGTGGAGGCCGCTCAAGCCCTTGCGCGCCGCGGCATCGCCATCGCGCCGGATTTGCTTGCGCCGGAGCTGGCTGCGCCGGCGATCTTGCAAGCTCTGCGCGAGCGCAGCAGCGCAAGCCCGGGGCCGGCGCAGCAAGCGGCAGCGCCGAAGCCCGAGCGCGTTGCGCCAGCCGCGCCGCCGCAGGCCGCGTGGCTAGCGCGGGATCCGCGCGCGAAGTGGCTGCTCTACCTGCTGCTGGTCATCGGAACGATGCAGCTGCAGGTGTGGAGCGGCCTCGCGGCTTCTGCGCTGCTCTTGGGCCTTTCGTGCCTCGGCCTTCCGCGTGCCGCGATTCGCGGCAGTTGGAAGATCGCCGTGCCGTTCCTGATCTTCATGTTCCTCTCCATCTTGCTGGGCGGCGTGGAGTGGAGGCCTGCTGACGGGCAGTTCCCGCTTGGCTTCGCGACCGAGCGCTCGTGGAGTGCGGGCTTCGTACTCACGCGCCTGTTCCTGATCCTGATGGTCGGCTATTGGTTGGTCGTGTCTACGCCGTATGGCCAGCTTGTGCAGGGACTGAACTGGGCGCTGTCTTTTTTTCGCAAAATGAAGCTGCCCGTGGAGTCATTTGCTTTGGCGGTCTCGCTTTTGTTTCGGTTCATCCCGCTTATTTTGCGGGAGTGGCAGCGGTTTTCGGCGATTGTGAGGGCTAGAGGCAAAGCAGCGATCAGGCCTGGCATGGTACGCATGCGAGATATTCCGGCGCTGGTTGTACCGCTCCTCCTCGCCATGTTTCACAAAGCTGAGCAAATGACCGTAGCGATGGAGATGAAAAAAATCGACGGCAAGCAGCAGCTGCTGAAAAAAAGCACATTGAGCTGGCAGCCAAAGGATACGCTGATCGTCATTTGGAGTGTAGTTGTTTTTGGCGTGCTGATCGTTATGCGTGACTAATAGGAGGAGGGCAGCTCATTTTGGAGGAGCTGCTCTTTTTGTGCTCGGTAGTTGTAGGTGGAGGTGGAGGGTGAATCTTGAGGACGCAGGCCCCGTATACTATACTTTGACTAAGAAACTCGGACGGCGGTGACAAGCATGAAATTTTCTGATTACACCATCTATGAGCAGCAAATGCTGCGTAAAGTGAAGCTATGGGAAATACGCCAACAGAAGACCCCGAATTTGCTCGAAAGAACCTCGAAAACCGTCTCCACAAACATCAATAAGTTCATCCCGGAAAAGGTGCACAAAACGATCACGGCCACTGTCAAGGGGATGTTTCAGACGACATTGTTCGGGATGAATTATATCCCTCAGAATGACCCGCTTGTAGGCGCTTCTCTGGCTGAAAGTGATGCTAAAGCTGAGGAATTGCTGTCACTTTATAAAAAGATTGCCGCTGCCGAGGGAGCAGGTACGGGAGCGGGCGGGATTCTGCTCGGCTTGGCGGACTTCCCGATTCTCATCGGGATCAAGCTGAAATTTCTGTTCGAGCTTGCGCACGCCTATGGCTACTCTACTAAGGACTATAGAGAGCGCTTGTTTATCTTGTATGTGTTTCAAATTGCGTTCTCCAGCCCAGCGAAAAAGCCTGCTCTACTAGACACGATCAAGAATTGGCATGAGATCGCAAGCGGTTTTCCGCCCTCTGATGCCTATATGAATCAAGTGGATTGGCAGCAGCTGCAGCAGGAATATCGGGACACCATTGATTTCCGTAAAATGCTTCAGCTTGTCCCCGGCATTGGAGCTGTCGTAGGTGCATGGGCGAATTTTGGCCTGCTGGAGGAGTTGGGCGTGGCGGGCATGAACAGCTTTCGCTTGCGTCGTTTAGAGGATAAAGCCAGGTTGGAGGCTGAGGGGAAGGGCGAGCAGTGAACGGGTGGATTCCCGTTGGAGAAAATCCAATGAAAGTGCCAATTTCCACGTTAAAATGCTGATTTGGTTGGGCGAAATCCAATGCATAGGGGGAAATTGGCTTCTTGTGGGCTGATTTTGGCTTGCCTCGTTGGATTTCGTCCAACGGAACGCGGAAATCCGGCCTCATAAAGGCGTTCCCATTGGAATTCATCCAATGAGAAGGGGCAAGGCTTCGCGCGCCCGCGATCCAACGCTCTGGTTCCGCATAGCGCCTACCCGCCGCGCGATCCAGCTCCCTCCTTAATCCCGCATCTCGCTCCCACGCCCGCGATCCAACGCTCTGGTTCCGCATAGCGTGCACCCGCCGCGTGATCGAGCTCCCTTAGTCCCGCATCTCGCCCCCGCGCCCGCGATCCAACGCTCTGGTTCCGCATAGCGCCTACCCGCCGCGCGATCCAGCTCCCTCCTTAATCCCGTATCTCGCTCCCACGCCCGCGATCCAACGCTCTGGTTCCGCATAGCGTGCACCCGCCGCGTGATCCAGCTCCCTTAATCCCGCATCTCGCCCCCACGCCCGCGGCCCCACGCCCCGGTCCCACATCTCCCCCGCACATGTATGCCCCCACGCGCCCGCCACCCCGCGTCACGCAGCCCTTTTTGACCAAGCTGGGCAATGTTCCAGTGATTTTTAAGAAAGAGGCACATATACTAATGATGAGCCAAACCATGTGTACGTCCTGAATAACTATGTGATTTTTTTCACATGACAACCTATGAATGGTTTGGTTGATCTTTTTCACCAATGATGGTAGAGAAAAAAGCTGATGTAATCGGAGGAGAGGATTCGGATGAGTAAACCGAAGGTGGTTATTCTGGGAGCGGGGTACGGTGGGCTTGTAACGGCAATAAGGCTGCAGAAGCTGATCAAAGCAGATGAAGTGGCGGTCACGCTGGTGAACAAACACGACTATCACTATATGACGACACATCTGCATATGCCGGCAGCCGGCACGGATCATCATGAGAATGCGCGTGTAGACATTAAGGATCTGATCGATGAGCGGAAAATTCATTTCATCAAAGCGACGGTTCAACAGATTGTACCTGAGGAAAAAAAGGTGGTCCTGGTGGACGAAGTCCTCACCTACGACTATTTGGTCGTGGGGCTTGGGAGTGAGACGGAAACCTTTGGTATTCCGGGATTGCGCGAGTATGCGATGACAATTAACAGCATTAATAGTGTTCGCTTCATTCGTCAGCATACGCAGTATATGTTCGCAAAATATAAATTGGATTCCAAGCATAAGGAATATTTGACGATCGTCGTTGGCGGCGCCGGTTTCACAGGCACGGAGTTTGTTGGAGAGTTGGCCGACCGGATTCCTGATCTTTGCCAAATGTTTGACGTCGATCCTTCCCTGGTTCAGATCATCAATATCGAAGCATCGCCTACTGCTTTGCCGCCCGGACTGCCGAATGATCTCGTGGAATACGGCATGGACGTGATGCGCCGCAAAGGGGTTCAATATAAACTATCTACCGCCATCAAGGCATGCGAGCCCGGCGGCGTGCTGCTGGGAGACGGTCAATTCATTCCTGCGGGCACGGTTATTTGGTCGGGAGGTGTCCGTCGGAATTCCTTGCTGCAAGATGCGGGCTTCCACGTCCAACGCGGCAGAGTCAAAGTGGATGACTACTTGCGTTCGTTGCAGTTTCCCGATGTTTTTATTACGGGAGATTGTTCGATTGTCATGAGCCCGGAAGGCACGCCATACCCCGCCAATGCCCAAATCGCAGTCCAACAAGGTTATAATACAGCAAAAAATTTGCTCTATTCACTGAGTGGAAAACCATTACGACCTTTCGCCTACGATTACAAAGGCACGGTCGCCTCGCTGGGTCGCGGAGAAGCGATTGGCATCCTGAAAGTCAAAAAAGTGAAAGGCAGGCTGGCCGCATTCCTCAAAAAAATAATCGATGCCCGCTATTTATTTCTCATTGGCGGTATCCCACTCATCTTCAAAAAGATGATTTTCAAGCAAAAACAAGCCACTAGAAAGCGCCATGTGAGAAATTAATTTTGCTAAAACACCCTAAAATCCAATGAATCAGACAATAAGCTAGTAAAACAGAGATACTGAAAGGATTATACCATTGTAAGCGGATTATCAAATGAATGTGGGGAGGGAATAATCTTTTTTAAGATTATTCTCTCCTTTACTATGAGCCAATAAGAGAGTAGTATCAACTCGTACGTTAACAGTTGAATATTTCGCTTAATTTTCTTATCAGAAAAGCGGGGGAACCATAGGTTTCAACGGGGTGAGTAAGGTGTGTTTTGTCGCATGCGGCAGCTACCTTTAGGGCAGATTTCTCGCAGCCCGAACCCGTCAGCTAACCTCGTAAGCGGTCGTGAGAAAGGAGAACATGTGGCTAAGCACAAGGTCTATCCTTGTGTTTTTTTGCGCCCAAAAAAGGGAAATCAAGCTGAAAACTAGGTTATTTGGAGGAATTTCACAGCATGACAAGTGACTCATTGAAAAAGATTGTATTCGGCAAACCGCTGAAATCAGCGGAGCTGGAATCTGAGAAAATGCAGGTATGGAAGGCTCTGCCCATCCTGTCATCAGATGCCCTGTCTTCGGTAGCCTATGGCACGGAGCAAATTTTGCTAGAGCTTGCAACTGTTGGGGTTGCTGCTTTTGCGTTCTCATTGCCGATTGCAATCTCGATTATTGCTTTAATCATGCTTCTTGTATTAAGTTATCGCCAAGTGATTGAGGCCTATCCGATGGGCGGCGGAGCTTACATGGTGGCCAAGGAAAATTTGGGCATGATGTCGGGAAGGCTCACTGGGGTTTCACTGTTGATTGATTACACGTTAACCGTTGCGGTTTCGATTTCAGCAGGTGTGCAGGCGATAACGTCGGCTTTCCCAGTTACGGTGCCTTACATTGTCCCCATAGCCTTAGTGCTGGTCTGGGTGATGGTTTGGCTGAATTTGCGGGGCACTTCTGAATCCGGAACGGTGTTCGCGATTCCAACGTACTTTTTTATCCTGTGTATCTTACTGCTGATCGGCAAAGGGATCTTCGATATGCTGACAGGATCCATGAATATGCATGAATTCCAAGTTGTTCCCAGCTCGATGACGAGCTCATTGACTTTGTTTGTAATTCTAAAAGCTTTTTCATCAGGCTGCTCGGCCGTGACAGGGATCGAGGCGATTTCTGATGCGGTGCCGCATTTCCGTACGCCCTCTGTCAAGAATGCCAAGAAAACCTTGGCTTCGCTTGGTACACTGTTGGCGATTGTCTTCGGGGGCGTCACCTTGCTGAGCTTGGGTTATGGAATTGCACCTGACCCGCATGGACATACTTCGGTCTTGTCGATGGTTACGGAGCAAGCGTTTGGCCGTGGCGTCATGTATTATGCCACACAGATTGGCACCATGCTGATTCTGGTATTGGCTGCGAATACTAGCTTCAACGGATTTCCGATCTTGGCGTCCATTATGGCTCAGGATAAAAACTTTCCGCGCATGTTCTCGTACCGGGGAGATCGGTTGTCGTTTCACTACGGGATCGTAACGTTAGGTGTTTTGGCAAGTATTTTGCTCGTCATTTTCAAAGGAAAAACCGATGCACTTATTCCACTTTATGCGATTGGCGTCTTTTTATCTTTTACCCTGGCCCAAAGCGGTTTGGTCCGCAAATGGTTCAGAGAACGTCCGGCCGGCTGGATCGGCAAGTTCGTTATTAATGGGTTAGGGGGAATTGTTTCCCTTGCCGTTCTTATTATTTTCTGTATCACCAAATTTAGTGAAGGCGCTTGGATTGTTATTATTGTGACGCCGCTATTGCTTTGGGGAATAACCAAAATTAGCAATCACTATGATGATGTAGCCAAACAGCTTCGTATTGATATCACACAAGAACGGGTATGCGTGAAGGAACCTGTGATCATTGTACCTGTTGCGGGTATTCACCGCGTAGTGGCGCAATCTTTGAACTATGCCAAATCTTTATCTCCCAATGTCATTGCCTTCTACGTCTCGTTTTCGGATGAGGATGAAGAAGCGATGCAGGAGAAATGGGATAAGTGGGATCCGGGTGTTCGGCTTGTCGTGTTCAAATCCCGTTATCGGACCATTTTGAAGCCGCTGGCTGAGTTTATTGAAAGAGTCGATACCCATGTTTCGGAAAAGCAATCGATCATGGTGATCCTGCCCCAGTTCATGCCGAAAAAATGGTGGCACCGCTTGCTCCACAATCAGTCTGCCGCACGTATTCGCTCGAAGCTGCAAGCCGATAAAGATATCGTCGTTGCGACGGTGCCCTATCATTTGCATGAGTAGAAGTGTACAATAAAGGGGTATAACGGATGTAGAAATGGAACAGAGGTGAACCCTTTATGGCAAAAAAGAAATGGTCTAACACAACCGCTGAACCTAGCGCGCAAGATAAACCTGCGACACTCAAAGATTTGCTGCGCCCTGATATCTTAGCGGGGCTGAAGGCTCAGGCTGATGCGATGAAAGCTGAGGAGCAGGCTCGCAAAGAGGCTGCCAGAGCAGAAGCAGAGGCTGCGCGCAAGGCGGAAGAGAAGCGGCTGGAGAATGATTTCGGCCACCTGCTCGAGAAGAGCAAGCTGGATTGGAGAAAACACAAATGAGGAAGCGCATGGTGTGCTTCCTTTTTCTTTCGAGTGCGTTGATAGCGCTTACAGGTTGTGGAGTGGAAAGAGGGCCGATGAAGCTTGCGGACGAAGCGGCAGTGTCGGAAAAGCCGGATTCTGTTGTATCTGCAACGCCGGTTGTGCAAAGCACCGTCACTCCAGTTCCCTCTTCGAAAGTGATGTCGACAGACATATCAGCACCAACAGACGCACCACGCTTACCTGCCAAGTCGCCTTCGCTTGCCCAGACCTTAGTGGAACGGTACCAAAAGGCAGTTCCGACCAAATGGGGCGAGAACATCCCCGGTGTACGGACACATCTTGTGACGCAGGATAAGGTGATTGCCCTAACCTTTGATGCTTGCGGCGGCAAAGAAGGCAGCGGTTACGATGAGAAGTTGGTCGATTATTTAATCAAGGAGCAAATTCCGGCGACCTTGTTTGTTAATGCGAGATGGCTTGCTGCCAATCCGGACATTTTTGCCAAGCTGGCGGCGAATCCGCTGTTTGAAATCGAAAACCACGGGACCGAGCATCGGCCGCTCTCTGTGAATGGCCGAGCCGCATATGGCATCGCAGGAACCAAAGATGTGAGCAATGTGATTCGGGAAGTAACGGAGAACGCCGATGAGATCGAGAAACGGACGGGGAGGCGGCCGCTATTTTTCCGCTCAGGCACGGCCTTCTACGACGATATCGCCGTCGACATTGCCCACGACCTGGGCTTCCAGTTGGCGGGCTATAACGTACTTGGCGACGCTGGAGCTACATTTAACACGGAGCAGGTCTACCATGCGCTTATTAAGGCTCGAAGTGGCTCCATCGTTTTGGCGCATATGAACCACCCTGAGAAAGACACGGCTGAAGGCGTCATGAAGGCCATACCTGTTATGCAGAAGGCGGGCTTTCGATTTGTTTTACTTTCAGCTTATCCCGTAGAGTGAAATAAACGTTACCTTTTTTTCATCTCAAAAAACTCGCACTCATCCCGATCATAGTAAGCTAAATCAGCAACACGAGATTGCAAAACCACGGTCGTTTCGCTGAAACGAAGGACGATCGCATTCGAGTCGACAATATGATCGTCTTTGAAAACTCGGACAAAAACACCTTTTTCCACAGCCTCCTGAAAATCGGAATCCGTCACTAATCGTTGGTTACCGGCCATACTCAGCATTCTCCTTGCATGTGTAAAATAGTTCTTCAATTGTACCACAACGAGCCAACAAACTCCCGTTCTCCACGAACGCCTACTCTTCGCCCAGCATAGAATGTAGCACCAAAGAGTCTATTTCTTGCAATTGACGAAATGGACTCCCAAATGCTGCATAGGCAGAGAGGATGCGTGATCCCGATGGACATTCAATTACTGCCGATTCATTGGGTATATCTAGTATTTATTGGTTTTATTCTTACCTTTTTAATTAAACGCAGAGACACCACGATGATTTGTGTGGTTGGGATTTTTGCGTTGGGTTTACTAGCAACGGAAACCTTAAGCGGTTCCGTATCCGGGGTGTTCAACAGCTTTATTTATGCAACCAAAGAGTTGATGGGAACGATTATGATTATTTCGATCATCGTAGCGATGAGCCGTGTGCTTATTCGCACGGGCATCAATGAAACGATGGTTGCTCCATTGACTCATTTTCTAAGGACGCCGGCGCTTGCTTTCTGGGGTATCGGGATTATCATGATGGTAACTTCCTGGTTCTTCTGGCCGTCTCCCGGTGTTGCGCTCATAGGAGCGGTACTGCTGCCTGTGGCGGTACGTGTGGGTTTACCAGCATTAGGCGCAGCCATGGCGATGAACTTGTTCGGACACGGGATTGCGTTATCAGGGGATTACATTATTCAAGGGGCGCCTAAATTAACTGCCGATGCCGCCGGATTGCCGGTAACCGCGGTGATGGAGGCCAGCGTGCCGCTTGTTATTGTCATGGGGCTTGTGACAACGGTAACTGCTTTTTGGATGATGCGGCGGGATATCAAAAACGGGACATGGCGCGACGGTCTTGTGACGAGCGGTAACGGGGACAAGGATTCGTTGCTCTCCTCCGAGCAAGATGCCAAGTCCAGTATGTCTTCAAAAATGAGAAAAACACTCGCGGTGATCATTCCGATCCTGTTCGCATTAGATGTAGTTGCGATGTTCGTCCTTAATCTACAAGGTGGGGATGCCACCGCGCTTGTCGGTGGTACCGCCGTGTTCATTCTCATCGGCGTTACGCTGCTGGCTCATCGCAGCAAAGGGCTGGAGCAAACGACTTCCTACCTCATCGAAGGTTTCGTCTTCGGGTTCAAAGTCTTCGGTCCCGTGATTCCAATCGCCGCGTTCTTTTATCTCGGCGATGCTGCTTTCACGGAGCTGTTCGGTAAAATATTGCCGGCAGGCTCGCACGGCATTGTGAACGACCTCGGCGTCGCGCTCGCAGGCGTCGTTCCGTTGAACGGCGCGGTCGGCGCCGTGACGCTCACTGTCGTGGGCGCGATTACCGGCCTCGACGGCTCCGGCTTCTCCGGCATCTCCCTCGCGGGCTCGATTGCGCAGCTCTTCGCAACCGCCATCGGCTCCGGTGCAGCGGTGCTGACCGCGCTCGGGCAAGTAGCCGCCATCTGGGTCGGCGGCGGTACGTTGATTCCGTGGGCGCTTATTCCGGCAGCGGCCATCTGTGGAGTTAGTCCGTTTGAGCTGGCGCGACGGAACCTGCTGCCTGTGCTGATCGGCCTTGCCGTAACGACAGTTGTTGCTATGTTTTTGGTGTAGATTGCAGCAAGAGCCTCCGATTTGGGAAATGTCTTTAAGCTTAGCTTAAATGACATTGTCCAGTTGGAGGCTCTTTTTCTGCCTTTTGACACGGCTGAATTAGCCCAATTGGGAGATATCACAAGACTAGCGCAGATAGTATCTCCTAAAGCGGTTACAATGAACGCAGAACGAACGGGATCGGATTTGCCTATCCCTCATCGGAAGCAGTAAGCTTACATACAGATGACTACATGAATTTGGAGATGAGACGAATGGAAGCAAAGTTTTGTATGACATGTGGAGCTCCGATGGAGACGCGCGATGTGGATGGTACGATTAGAAGAGCTTGCACGGCGTGCAGCTTTGTACACTGGGGCAACTACAGTATTGGTGTAGGTGCACTCGTTACCAAGGATGAGAAGATATTGCTTGTACGCAGAGCGCAAGAGCCCGGCAAGGGGAGATGGACGAATCCCGGCGGCTATATTGAGCAGCATGAGCTGATCCAAGATACCATTGAGCGGGAAGTGATGGAGGAGTGCGGCATTACAGCCAAGGTCACTCGTCTGGTCGCTGTGCGAGATTTGCCTAGAAACATTCATAATGTGTACATAGCTTTTGAATTGGATTATGTCAGCGGAGAGCCTGTGCCTGATGGGGTAGAGGTGGATGCGGCAGGCTTTTACAGCCTTCAGGAGATGGAATCGATGCCGGTAGCGGATTTCACGCGTTGGTTGATCGATGTTGCGCTGCATTCTACGACCGTTGGTCTTGTTGAAGATAAAGAGCCTATTGTAAAAATGGACGGGTACGGATTGTACCGCATCCCCAAGGTCCAAGTATGACGAAGCCGATCGGTCTCCGGGGGCATCACCTGCTTTGTTTGTTAGGGTACCGGGGAATGGGATATTCCAAGGAATTCTGTGAAAATATGACGCAAGTATACGAGACACTGCGGGAGCAGCCGGAGACGACCATTCGTGTCGTCCTTGGACCCGATGATCTATGCGCAGCCTATCCGACGGATGAGGTGCCGCATTGCGAGAATAGAACGGTCTATGATCGCGATGCAGAAATCGTAGCCAAACTTGGCTTACAAGTGGGGATGGAGCTAAGTTGGTCCGAGATTTGCTCCAAAGTAGCTGGTTATGTGAAGCCGGAGGACATTGGCCACCTGTGCGCCACATGCCGCTGGGAGCCTTATGGCGTATGTGCCGAAGGCGTGCGCTTGATTGGGGAGGGCGGCGAGCTGCCGCCTGTCGCTAAGAAATAGCTGGGATTTCTCGGCTCGGGTTCAGACACCAACACCGCCACCGACACCAGCACCAGCACCGACACCCAGAGTTAGAGGAACTACAGTCCTCTATTTTCCCAAAAGCGTTCATTTGGCATCCCAATGGGAACTACGGTCCGTTATTTTGCCGATTTTAGCCCAAATGTAAGCTTCTGCGGGCAAATAGAGCCCTGTAGTTCCACTCCGCCTCTAAAAACAGCAAGTTTCGCTGAAATAGCGGCCCGTAGTTCCCCTACGAAGCAAGCAACACAGCTCCAGCTGCCACAACACACAAAAAAGCGATACAAGAATGAATCTTGTATCGCTTTTTCTTTTAGGCCAATACGCTGATGTCCGATCCCGTCTCCAGCTTCTCTGCCGGAGAAGACAACACATTCGCCACCATAAGCAAATCGTCAACGGGGCGAAGGAAAGAGCGGAGCAAGCGGCTGTCCTTCATGTCGGGATCCAACCATTTATCGGCCTGCTCTTGATCAAGAATGGCAGGCATGCTGCCATGGTAAGGGGAGACCAGCGGGTTCGCTTCTGTCATCAGCATCATGCAGGTGCGAAGCTCCTCCTCACCGCTTGGCGCTCGCCATACATCGTATAAGCCGGCAATGCCGAAAGTGCCGCTGCGCATTTTGAATTTCACCCACTGGGTCTCTTTGCCCTCCGTTACACGGATATAGAACCCGCTGCAGGGAAGGATGCAACGCTGTTTTTTGATGATGCGCTCGAAGGCTGTGTTCGTAAAGATCGAATCGCGCTCCCCGCAAACAGCATCTTTGGCCCAAAATGGCATGAGCCCCCAACGGAATTCATCCAGAAGACGCTCTCCCTTGCGATTGATCATAACAGCAGATACCGACTCCGTAGGCGTGACCTCATAACGATTAGCGGTATAGGACAGCAGGCGGTCGATACGGAATTGTTTCATGACGTCATTGACGTCAGCAAGAATGGATACGGAATGACACATCATTATTCACCTCATTTGATTTTGGTTATTATTTTCCTATTTCACCAAAATCATGTATGCGAATATAAAAAAACTGAGAGCTTTACGCCCTCAGCTACCCTGTGTATGGATCGGATAAATAGGTATGAATGCAATTTTTCCCATTTCTCTTGGCAATGTATAAACACTCGTCGACCTGCTGAAACCAGGCTTTCTTCATTGTGTTGCGGTTATAAGGCGCGAGTCCCATGCTCATCGTCAACGGCCGCCCTGGCATCTCCGGAATTTCGGTTTCACGGATAATCTGCATGAAGGATTCGCATACCGCCAGCACTTCCTCGTGGGTCTTGCCAACAAACAGCACCGCAAATTCCTCGCCGCCATACCGGAACGACATATCGTCTGGTCCCAGCATATCCTTGAGCAGTCCGCCAATCGTTTTGAGTACAACGTCCCCGACCCAGTGTCCGTATGTGTCATTGATTTTTTTGAAATTATCGATATCCATCAAGGCAAGCTCCAACGGCGTATCATAGGGCATATGCGAAATGAGATGATCCGTATGCTCTTGAAAGGAGCGGTGGTTAAACAACTCTGTTAGCGCATCTACCTTGGAAAGCCGGTCAATCATGACGTTGCGAATGAGCAGATCCTGCTCGCGCAGGGTGGAGGCTCCAAGCTGAGCATGCATCATGCGGCCTTTCCTCATAATGGCGAAGCAGACAAGGGCTGTAGCGGATAGCACCGTGAGCGAAACGATAATTTCAGAAGGCGTAATGAGATAACCTTTGTACACCTGGCTAAGCACTAAGGCGGTTAAACTTGCAAGACCTAAACTATAAGCGAAAATAATATATTTCTTTTGAAAATAAACCGAGGATAAAATAATCGGAATGCTAACTAATTCGTAAGAGCTCATCAGCTCAGGGATACACATAATATAGATACAAACCATGGTCATGGTCCATATAATCATGATAAAATCACTGTATCTTTTGAGGAAATGAATGGCCAGATAACCGGCGCCCATGAGGGCAAGCTGCAAGCTAGTCGGAATGACTTGGAATTGCAGGAAGCTATGAAGCCACTGGGTTGGCTGTCCATAGATATCAAAGAGAAAACCGATCATAGCTGCTACTTCATAGGTAAGCAAGATCCACCATAGAAGATGGATGAGTTTTCGGTTCCAAATATGATCGTTTTCCGGAAGTTGTTCCATCAGAAAAAGGCCACTTTCCTTTCATGCTAGCAAATAGTGGAAATATTTTTTGTGCCTTGTGAGACCATTGTAAAGAATAACCACCCGATTAGGCAAGCGATGAAAATTATTAATAGAAACACCAGGAGGGCTATGGCAGCTCAAGGTTATATACACGCATGGGAACATTATAAAGACGAGCTCGTTTTGCTGGATAAAAAGCTGGAGCTTCTCTATAAGCGCCGGCAAAAGCTTACCTCCGATCCGCAGACGGATTCGTTTCGCGGGATGTTTGTGTCCGAAGATGAATTCATTCGTCTGATTGGCGAACAGGAGACAGACGAAGACCTTCAGGAGGAGGAGCAGTTTCTCTTGGAGGACATTCAAGAGATGGAAGCCTATATAGCCGGAAGGCTCGAAGAAAGCCGTAATACAGGCGTATTTCTGCCATTGTCGTATGCAGCCTCCGTATTTGGGCTTTCCCCAATGGAGGAGCGCTTCGTCATGTTAGGGCTTGCGGTGGAATTAGACCGCAAATATGAACGCATCTTCGGCTTCTTGCAAGACGATCTAACCAGCAAGACGCCTAATATTTCTTTGGCGCTGCAAGTTGCGTGCAGCAGTCCGGAGGACATGCGTGCTGCGCGCACAACCTTCATGGCTCCCGAGGGCCGATTGGCGCGATACATGCTGCAGCGTGAAGAACACGAGTTCAAAGGCCAATCGCTGCTCTCCAAGCCGCTGCTGCTGGACAAGCGAATCATAGCGTTTCTGCTAGATTCCGGGGAAGTCGACCCGAAGCTGAAGCCGGCGGTCGAGATGGTGTATCCGGACGACGAGCTCGCCCCCTTGCTCGTTCAAGAGGATTTTCAGCAGCGACTGCGGGGCTTCATTCACGAGGAGCAGCAACTGCCGGCAGCTGAGCGCAAAAGGCTCGCATTCCACCTCTGGGGGAATGCGGGCGCAGGCAAGAAGCTGCAGGTCAAGCACTTCAGCAGCCATTTCAACAAGCCGCTGCTGATCGCTAATCTTGCAGATGTGCTGCTGCACGCCGCAAGCTTCGAGGACCAGGTGAGCGCCATCGTGCGCGAGGCGATTTTGCATCAAGCCGTGCTGTGCTTCACACGGCTGGAAGAGCTTTACCCCGAAGAGCCGGATCTTGCGGCGCAGCAGCGGCTCGGGCGGTTTCACGAGCTGCTCGACGGCTACGGCGGCATGATCTTTTTGTTAGCCGGCAAATACAGCCGGCTGAACTGGAAGCCCAAGGAGCGGCTGCTCCTTGAGCATGAACTGCAAGTGCCGGACGAAGGCGGGCGTGAGCGCCTTTGGACGGCATTCGCGCGCGAGCTCGGCGTGAGCGCAGGCCTGGATGCCCGGGTGATGAGCGGGAAATTCCGCTTCACCCCGGGGCAAATCTACCGCGCGCTGACGCTTGCGCGCGGGTACTCCGCCTGGCAGCGTAAGCCCCAGGCGGAAGCCAACCCGGCGGCGCTGCGCACCGACGCGCTCTATAAGGCGTGCTACCAGCAGGTGCAGCACAAGCTGGAGCGCAAAGCGACGCGCATTGAGCCTCGCTATCAGTGGGCGGATATCATTCTCGCCCCTGAGCAGAAGGATCAGCTCCGCAATGCGTGCAATCAAGTCAAATACCGTGGCGTCGTGTACAACGACTGGGGGTTTGAGAAGAAGCTGGCCTACGGAAAGGGGCTCAGCATGCTGTTCGCCGGCCCGCCGGGCACGGGGAAAACAATGTCAGCGCAGGTGGTGGCCGGCGACTTGCAGCTTGAGCTTTACAAAGTCGATCTGTCGCAAGTAATTAGTAAATATATCGGCGAGACGGAGAAAAATTTGCACGAGATTTTTGAAGAAGCGCAGCTTAGTAATGCCGTGCTGTTCTTCGATGAAACCGATGCCCTCTTCGGCAAACGGTCGGAAGTGAAAGATTCCCATGATAAGTATGCCAACATTGAAACGGCCTATCTTTTGCAGAAGATGGAAGAATATCAAGGTATCACGGTGCTCGCTACGAATCTATTAAATAATATTGATGAAGCGTTCCTGCGCCGGATCAACTACGTGATCAAATTTCCATTTCCTGATAGCGAGTATCGCGAGAAAATCTGGCAATCCATGTTCCCTCCAGCGGCGCCTCTCAGCGATGATGTCGATTTCCGATATTTGGCGCAGCGGTACGAAATTGCCGGAGGAAACATTAAGAATGTCGTCCTCTCCTCCGCCTTTCTTGCCGCAGAAGCGGGCGAACCGATCCGGATGCAGCATATTATTAAATCCATTCGCCATGAGCTTCAGAAGTCGGGTAAAATCTTGGCCAAACAGGAATGGGAAGATTATTAGAAATTAATATAACTTTCTATAGTCAGTCTAGCGATTTGCAATTATAATAGAAAAAGGTACACAATGTGACATATTCCCTACCATTTCTACACAAAACATAGGTATTTTGAGGCAGGAAGTGATTCCTATTGGCGATTATTCAGTCATTGCCGATGTAAGCGCATCTTTAGTGAAGCTGCTTAGAGAAAACATGACACCGGATCCCATTCCGCAACCGGAGATGATCGGGCTTGCTTCGCCTGTCGATAAAGGGGATTTCTACTTATCTCTTTATTTGTACAACGTTCGCGAGAGCGGGGATAACCGGCAGACCCACATGATTGCCCGAGGGACGACACAGATTCAGTACCCTCCTATGGTGGTGGATCTCAGCTACTTGCTGACCGTACATTCACCAGCCGAACTTCAATCCAGAGCGCTCGATGAGCATCGGATTTTGGGACGGGCCATGCAAGTGCTCTATGATCATTCAATTCTTAGAGGTTCAATGACCGTAGGAACGCTTGCTGAGAAAGATGAAGAAGTTCGCATCGTGATGGAGCCCCACAAAGGCGAAAGCATCCTGAATATGTGGAACTTCGCAGACACCCCGTACAGACTTTCTGTCAGTTATACTGTGGGGCCAGTCAATATTGATTCAACCCGCATCAAGACCACCAAAAGAGTTTCGGAAACCGATTTTCGCATTCAAGGCTAGGGGGCAATGGTTGTGGAACATATTCGCGTATCACGATTGAAAACCCGTGTATCCTTAGTTGTTTGCGTAATCGATGCCATGACCTCACAAACTCCTCTTGGCAACAACACGACCACCGTATTTCTTGAAGGCACCCGTTCGAAAGCAATTAGTAAATCGAATGGTTCCTATATATTTAATGATTTACCGCCCGGTGAATACCACCTAGTGGTAAGCAGCGAGCACTATTTTCAAGAACAAACTCTAATCACTATAGGAACCGACAATATAATAGAGGTTGTTCAGTTAAAACCGCTGCCTTCCTATCCGTTTTCCCAAGGGGCTGGGCTTATCCGTGCCATGCTTCAGGATGCGGCTGGAGCTCCAGTGCGTAATGCCAGTTTGCAGGCCACGGTTCTGACTGAAGAGTGCGCCAGGGCTCGCGTTATGGCAGAACAACTGGATAGGGGCGCGGAAGAGATAACACTAGGGGCGTTTACAGGTGTTATTTCTGCAGGTGATACATACATACTTCGAGGACGAGGTGCTAAAGCCGCAGAGGAGATCATCCAGATTGCGGAAGTTGTCGAGCATCAGAAACGCTTTCGGTTGAAGAAAAAGCTGACTAAAGCGTTTGCTAGAGGCTCCCTTTTGCTGCCTGTCCAAGAAACACGAGTTACAGAGCGCGGAGAGGCTGTGATTGCTTTTCGTGGCAATCGGATTTCGGCTTTTCAGACAACATTGGTTATTACATATGGTTCTAACAAGCATTTGACGAAGGAAGTTCTTGTAACGGAAGGAACGACCGCCAATCTTGGCGTTATTCGTCTGACCTAACCCTAATTAGTAGAATGGACACGTCCATCTTCTATACAAAAATGACAAGCAGAAAGGAGAGAACTGGTTTCACGTCTATGGCTGCGCAATTGATATGAATGCCATATTGACGGAACTGGGGAACAATGGCTGACTATTTATCACCTGGAGTCTATGTGGAAGAGTTTGACAGTGGTGCACAACCGCTTGAAGGTGCAAGCACAAGTACGGCCGGGTTTATAGGGCTTGCGCAAAGAGGGGAAATTGAAGGTGTCCCTCAATTGGTAACGAGCGTAGCTGATTTTCATCGTTTATTCGGCAGCTACTTGTCCGAGAACGAATTCGGCGAGTATCGCTTCCTTTCTTACGCTGTTGAGCATTTCTACTTAAACGGAGGTTCCCGCTGTTACGTTATGCGTGTAGCGCCAACCGATGCAAAAGTAGCAACGAACAAAGCGGAAAGCAACAAAGAATCCGCCGTTCTCCAAATTGCTTCCAAAAACCCTGGAACATGGGGCAACCAAGTTCGTATCGTCGTTGTGCCATCCAGCAAAGCCAAAACACAAATCTACGAAGTGCTTAGCGAAACGCAATACCGTGTGAAAAATAACGCTGGCTTTAACGTAGGCGACGTTGTTGCTTTCGAAGCAGCTGGCAAAAAGCAATACAGTAAAGTTATCGCATCCCAAGATAACATCATTGAGCTTGCTGTAGAGCTGGAAGGCGATGTTGTAGACGCTGGTCTGCTTCCTGCCAAAGTTTTGACAACTTGCGAATTCACTTTGCATGTATTTTACGGCGACGAAGCTGAGACTTACGAGAAAGTATCCTTGAACATCTCAGCAGCTAACCATATCGAGAAAATCGTTTCCCGTTCCAACATCATTACGGTGAAGGATTTGACAGAAGGTAAAGATCTTGGCGCTGTCGCTCCTTTCGAGGTGCTTTCCGGCGAAGATGAATCCGTTGGG
This sequence comes from Paenibacillus sp. P36, assembly GCF_045866505.1. Taxonomy (NCBI): domain Bacteria; kingdom Bacillati; phylum Bacillota; class Bacilli; order Caryophanales; family Paenibacillaceae; genus Paenibacillus; species Paenibacillus sp. P36. The sequence continues at coordinate 8,115,347 of NZ_AP038372.1, read as the reverse complement.
AAATTCCAAATCGCCCTGTCAGGCGGAAGCAACGGTTCCATCGCACAAGTAACGCCTGATATCTTCATGGGTGTTGACCGTGGACCTGGCAAACGTACAGGGATTCAGTCTTTCATCGACAACGATGTTGTCAGCATCATGGCTATTCCTGGTGTAACAGAACCTACCGTTCAGCTTTCTCTGGTTGCTCACTGTGAAAACCTAGGCAGCCGTTTCGCTGTTCTTGACATTCCGCGCGAGAAAACTAAAGTTGCTGACGTTATGACGCACCGCAACATTTTTGACAGTTCTTACGCAGCGATGTACAATCCTTGGCTTCAAGTGTTCGATCCATTAGATAAAAGAAATATTTCCATCCCGCCTTCAGGGTCTGTTATCGGTATCTACTCCCGTTCCGACCAAACGCGTGGCGTGCAAAAAGCGCCTGCTAACGAAGTCGTTCGCGGTGCCGTTGGTCTGGACTGCCAATATAACAAAGGCGAGCAAGATATTTTGAACCCGCAAGGCGTTAACTTGATTCGTGCTTTTGCCGGACAAGGAATTCGCGTATGGGGTGCTCGTACAACGTCCTCTAACGGATTGTGGAAATATGTTAACGTTAGACGTTTGTTCATCTTTATTGAAGAGTCCATCAAGAATGGCACGAACTGGGTCGTTTTCGAACCGAATGATGAACAGCTTTGGGCTCGTGTACAACGTACCATTGATGCGTTCTTAACGCGTGTTTGGAGAGATGGCGCTTTAATGGGCGGAAGTCCGTCTGAAGCGTTCTACATTAACATTGGTCGCAGCACAATGACACAGGATGACATTGACAATGGCCGACTCATTTGTGTGATCGGGGTAGCGCCGGTGAAACCTGCCGAGTTCGTGATCTTCCGCATTACTCAGAAAACAAGAGAAGAATAGTTGAAACGTTAGATATTTCTTACATTAGGAAAGGGGTATAACATGGCTGGCGAACGTAGGGATCCATACCGCAATTTTAGATTTAGAATTGAAGTAGAAGGAATTCAGCAAGCTGGATTCAGTGAAATCTCCGGATTTGACGCTTCCCTTTCGGTAATTGAATACCGTGAAGGCAATGAAACGATTACACCTCGGAAGCTTCCGGGGCTTGCGAAATACGGTAACATCTCACTGAAGTGGGGCGTTACAGATTCCATGGATATGTACAACTGGATGTCCGAGTCCATTCAAGGGAAAGTGTCCCGCAAAACGGTTACGATCATCGCGATCAACGAAGAAGGCGGCGACGTAGCAACTTGGCAGGTTATTGAAGCATGGCCGTCTAAGTACTCAGCACCAAGCTTCAAAGGTACAGGCAATGAAGTTGCCATTGAGAGCTTAGAGCTTGCTCATGAAGGTATGACACGTACGAAGTAATGCTTGTTAGAGTAGGCGCCGGAGCAGCAGTTTCCGGTTCCTATCTCTTCTTTTTTTCAGCTTAAAGCATAAGGAGGAAACCATCATGGCTTTCAAAACAGAATACGAATTCGAACTGCCTAGAGGATATGTCGATGAGAATGGTAACCTGCACAAAAGAGGCGTTATGCGGTTAGCGACAGCTGCAGACGAAATTTTGCCTATGCGTGATCAACGCGTTCAGCAAAACCCTGGTTATCTGACCATTATCTTGTTAACGCGTGTCATTACGAACCTTGGCGATCTTCGTGCTATCGATACAAGAGTTGTTGAGAAATTTTTTACGGCGGATCTCGCCTTCCTGCAAAACTTTTATCGTCAAATTAATGAAATGGAAGTGCCGAGAGTGCACACAAGCTGTCCGAAATGTGAGCATGAGTTCGATGTGGACGTGTCTTTTTTGGACGAGATGGCGGGGGCATAACCGGATATCCCATTGACAAGATCTATGAGGAAGCGGGCTTTATTGCTTACTATTTTCATTGGACGCATGATGAAATCATGTCAATGGAACACAAGGAGCGCCGAACGTGGTGCGAGGAAATTTCCCGCATCAACCGCAATTTGAATGACGAGGGTAAAAAGCAGCCTGACAATCCGTTTGATGTGTTCGGTAAGAGGTGAGTAACAAGTGAAAATATCCAAACCGCATAATGTTGGCAGCGCATTTCGATTCGTGGTAGAGCTTGACGGGCTGATCGTCGGAGGTTTCTCTGAAGTAACCGGCATGAAGTCGGAGACGGAGGTAAAGCCCTTATGGGAAGGCGGCGTCAATTCGCACCCCCACTACATGATCGAACATACGAAGTATCCGAACATTGTGCTCAAAAGAGGCATCACCAATTCCAGTGAACTGTGGGATTGGTACGATAGCGTTACTCAAGGCAAAATCAAACGAAAAAACGGCTCCATTATTCTGCATAATCAAGCGGGAACGGAGATGTGCCGTTGGAATTTCTTTGGAGCATTTCCCGTGAAATGGAACGGGCCGGATTTGAACGCTACCAGCGGAAGTGTGGCCATTGAGTCTATCGAGCTGGTACATGAAGGTTTGAAGACGATTTTTAAAAAGTAAAGAAGACGCAAGTTATCGACACAACGCTTAGGGGGATTGTTTATGAAATCTCGACAATCAAATAAGCCCCAGGTGAAGAGGAAAAAGTCCAAGAAAGCTGTTTGGCGGACTTCGGCGGCGAACAGCAGCTCCGCAGGTCGTACAGCAAGGGAATCCAATCAATTTGCGACAGGAATTGTGGGCAAATATGGTTTTTGGCGAAACAACTATTTAGGATTGCTAGCCCTTATTTTTAAACAAAATGGGAAACACACCCGCAAACAATTAGCGGCATTAACAGATTCGAGTGATCGAGCATGGGTTATTCAGTTGGAAATGCTTTTGCAAAGTTTGCAGCATCCAGAATCGGCCCCCCTCATCACGAAGCAACAAACCATTCGTCAGATTGAGCATCTAATGAAGAATGCCGGATATAAGGTTCCGACAGCTCAAGCATTAACGCACAGATCTTCAAGTCCATTGGATGCAACTTCGGCTCATTTGCAAAATGAGCAGCCAGCTGAGAAGCCGGTTAAGAAAAAAGGGCGCAAAAGCAAGAAGCAGCTCGAAACGAAGTCATCCGTTAACCATATAAATGAACCGCAAATGATCCCTGAATCCTCTCATGAGAAAAGGGGCAAACCTGATTTAGTTAATCACGTTAATAAAGGAAGCTTACCGTTAATCAACCGCTCAATTGGGCAGATTGCTGCCTCGATCGGGATGGTTGGCAGCAACCGGCGTCCGATGCCGGAACAGCAGTCGCAAGCGGTGAGCAGACATCAACATACAACTCAAAATATCAACATACAGCTTAAAAACATCCACCTTTCTCATCGAAATGTCTTCCATGAAAAAGGGAATCAGTCTGCAACTCGCACTGGCTTAAATCATGCAGCAAAGACTAGTCATATTAACGTGGCTAATCATGTAGAGGCTATTCAACAAACCTCGCGTTTACTCGAACAGTTTCAAGAGGGCAAGTCGTCTGTGAGAGTATTGGAAAAACAAGGTGCTTCTTCTACTGTGCTGGGTGCGAGGGGAAGTTCGAGTGCAAATGGAAGTGTAAATGCAAGTACAAGTGCAAATGCAAATGCAAATGCAAATGCAAATGCAAATGCAAGTACCAGTTCAAGTCGGCCTTCTGTTTTGGAGGTAGCCAAACAATCTTTAAATGGCGTTGTTCAGCCTCGGTTGGTCAGTAAGGTGCAGCATCAACAGGTATTTGTGGAAGACAGGGCAAGTACAAGCTTGTCGGGGTCGTTTTCCAAATCACTGCCAAAGCTTGGGGTAGGCCCCTTTTCGACTGGGACAGCACCGGCTGCGGTACAATTTATCAATAGTTTGCTAGTAAGAAACGCTACTCAGGAGTCGTCGGCTGCAATAGATTCAATGCCTACATCTCATGAAAGCGATGCGAGAGTGGAGCGTAAACCTGAGGCATCAACATCCAAGGGTTTTCTGGCAGCGAGTAAGGTTCCGGTTGCCATCAATGCGTCTCGCTTAACATCAACCGTTCCCTTTGCTATGCACGCAACAGCAAATTTGAATGCAAGCGCTGAAGTTTGGGGAAGCGCGCCGAGTTCACCACGTGTGTGGCGAAAGCCACAAGGACAAGAGCAAGCACGTTTGGATGCACAAGTTCAAGCGCAAGAGCAAACACGTTTGCAGGAACAATTGGATATGCAGGTGCTTGAACGTGAGAGAGAGAGAGTCCGGGTACAGGAGCAAGAGCGGCAGGAACAGGAAAAACAACAACAGCTGCAACAACAAGAGCAAGATCGAGCTAAAGAACAAGAGATACTGCTTACCCAGCAGAGTGTAATCAATCAGCATACCGCTGAGCTTCAGGAGCAATTGCAAATTTTGCAAGAGCAAATGAGTCACGGGGATGAAGCTCAGAAGCAGCAGAGTCAGGCTGAAACCAATTGGCAAGTTAGCGTAAGTGATCAAGAGCAGGGTGTTGTTCGGGATCAGCGACTAGCGCAAGAGCAACAGAGGTTGCTGGAGCAAGAGAGAACGCTAGAGCAGCAGAGAGTTCTAGAGCAAGAAAGAGCGCAAGAGCAACAGAGAGCGCAGGAGCAAGAGAGAACGCTAGAGCAGCAGAGAGTTCAAGAGCAAGAAAGAGCGCAAGAACAACAGAGAGTGCAAGAGCAAGAAAGAACGCAAGAGCAGCAGAGAGTGCAAGAGCAAGAAAGAGCGCAAGAGAAGCAGAGAGTGCAAGAGCAAGGAAGAGCGCAAGAACAACAGAGAGTGCAAGAGCAAGAGAGAACGCAAGAGCAGCAGAGAGTGCAGGAGCAAGAAAGAACGCAAGAGCAACAGAGAGTGCAAGAGCAAGAAAGAACGCAAGAACAACAGAGAGTGCAAGAGCAAGAAAGAACGCTAGAGCAGCGGAGAGTGCAAGTGCAGGATAGAGAGCAAGAGCAGCAGAGAACGCAAGAGCAAGATAGAGCACAAGAGCAACACAGCTCGCAGGGGCAAGAGAAAGCTCAAAATCTAGTACAGATGGATGCGCAGACGGAAGTTCCTCAGCAAGGAAGCAGGCAGCGGTCCAAACAAGTAGTGGATCACGTAGATGATGATCTGGCGGTCAAGCGGAGGAACGGCGAGTCAGGGCATGTAGGGGCAATTTCTAGTAGTGGGAAGCTCACTAACAATGTAAGCGCAATTCACCGAATTATACGCACAGCCGGCAGGATGGGACAGAGTTCCGTAATGGGGCTCCCCGAACAACATGTCGCTAATCAATTGAGCGGACACAAGCTAATTCATAGAAAGCCCAGCGCCATGGAAAATGGTGCAGAAGCAGCTGTGAAAATTCAAAGCAATGATAAAATGCTGCAGCAGCTTCTTCAAAAACAAAGTCAGCAATCTTCTAATGATTCAATTGTTGGAAGTATACATACAAACCCTAATCTTTTGATTAGAGATAGATCTGATAGAAACAATTTTATCGCCATGACGACTCACAAACCGCGAATGTTGCGGGGGGAGAGCATTGAGCGGAAGCATGAGATGACTCATGTTGAGCACAGACAGCCGATCAGTCAACCAAGCCAAATGGGTAGGCCAATGGAATCGGTGAACCAAGTGGTGAACAAAGTCGGAGGAAGTCGACCTGAAGCGGGGAATATTATGTCCCCAGGACAGGGACTATACCAACCTTCAAACATAACTTCTGAGATATCTGCAAATATAGCTAAAAAGGCTGAAAACAGCGTAGCGAAATTGGTTTCATCAAGTCCGCTTGAAGGTTACAGTGCTAGTCTGCAAGCAAGTACGCGACTTCAGGAGGCAGAGCGCATTTTCCGCTCTCCAGCAAGTAATGAACGAGGCAGCGCCCATCACGAACAGCATGTCGAAAATCAAGTGGCTGAGCACGATGCTGATGTCATGCAAAGTACCTTATCACCTGCCAACTTAGCTTCTGAGATATCTGCAAAAATCGCAGAATCCAGTATCGCAAAAATAGGTTCCATGTTTACCGAGATGTCGGCCATGAATGATGGAAATGGGCTGCATGGGCGTACAGTTGTTGAAAATCTGGGACAATCCGCTGAAGGTGCTAGAGTAAATCTGGCAAGAGGATCAAACACTTTCGGCAGGATTGTTGAAAGGATTTTCCGTAAACCGGCTGAGCAGCTAACCGATTCATCAGTATCCCTTGAACAAACCGGACGCAGCCAGTCCATAGTGGACCCCAGTGAAAAAGGATCGAATGATTGGATTCAAAACGGCCGGTCTTCGGGTGATTTTGCAGCTGAGATTGCTTCCAAAATAACGGAAAACAGCTTGAAAAGCATGGGGCCAAGCCTTGTACCGGCAGCAGCGGCAATAGGGATGGTGCGGAACAGGCAAGCAGATGCAGAATTACGACAGCAGTCACCAGAATCGGCTGTCCAAGCCATTTGGAGACAAAGAGAGGTGCAGACTTCTCCGGATAGAAAAATGGAACCGGGAAGCAGTAATCATACAGTTTACGTTAGAGAATTCATAGAAACAGCAGCCACAGCAGCAAGTGACTCATCTCCTGGAGTCGTTCGGAGAAGACCCTCCAGTGCCGCTGGAGGAATGGAAACTTCAGTTTCAATGGTAGGTAGAGCGACCAAGGGTTCACCGGTTGAGCGAGCTTCAACTAGCCTAGGCCGAATAGGGACACTAGGCTCAAATTTGGTGGATGCAGGTAGATTAACTGAAGTGCATCGGTTAATGGAAGCTGAGGCACACGCGAAGCTTCAACTGCAGGCAGGGAGCGCAATGCAATCGCGGAAGCAGCCTGCCATGGGGGTAAGGCGCGGTGCGCAAGTGGAGCATATTCAGCGGCAAACCTTTGCCGCTGAAAACGACCGCGCGCTGCGCGCGAGATCTGGTTCGCTCAATCAGTCGGAAGCCGGCAGCTTCCTGTCTGATTCCGCAGAGCGAACCATCAGGGCCATGAGCGCGCTGGAAGAAGCGCGCGCTCAGGCAGAGCAGCCCGCTGCCGCTTCGCGGGCAGCGGCAAGAGCCGACGCGCGCATGACCCGCGCGTCAATGGCTCGCCAGCCCGCCAGCATGACACCGCGTGTCATGCCGCTGCTGGCGAGCAGCGCAGGAGCGCGCTTCGCTGCTCCTGCGGGAATCGCTGCGGCTTCGCCTGCCGCAGCGCTACACCTGCTGCCCGCCCACGGGACGGGCAGCTTTACACAGGCGGCTGCCCTAGGCAGAGCCGCCGCAAGCACCGGCGCCCCGCAAGCGGGCGCGCCAAGCACCCTGCTGCCTAACATAGGCAGCAGCATCGCATCCGCGAGGCAGGAGCACCTGGCCTCGCAGCAACCAACGCTGGAGCACAAACAGGCTCCAGCGGCTCCTGTACCGAACAGCGCCTTGGCGGATGCCCCGCTGGAGATGGACTGGCTGCGCACCAAAGCGAGCGCAGACGAGGCCCAAACCCCGGCGGCGCCGGTTCCACAAGCGCCGCCGGAGCTGACTAGCGAGCAGCTGCAGGAGCTGGTGAAGCAGATCCCGCAGCTGGATGTCACGAAGATTGCGGATAAGGTTTTCCGCGAAATCGAGAAAAGAATGAGGTTCGAGCAGCAGCGGCGTGGACTTTAACTACTTTAACTTTTTAACATAACGGTTTATATAGAAGAAGAGGAAAGGACTGACACCTGTGGCACTCAAGAAAGCCATGATTATCGTAGACAAGGGAAACAGCAAAGAGAATGTGCAAGTTTTGTTTAATCCGGGTGAGTATACCCTTGATACGAGCAACAGCTATTCTTGGAATACGGTGCCAGGTCTGTCCATGCCTATTGGCCAATTCGTAAGTGGTGGGACGACCACGCTCTCCATGGATTTTTATTTTGACACCTACGAAAAAGGGACCGATGTCCGTGAATATACGAAGAAAATATCCGGGTTGCTGGATGTAGAGAAGGAATTGCATGCGCCTCCGATTTGCCGGTTTGTCTGGGGATCTCTGGACTTCAAAGGCGTTGTCGAAAAGGTGAATCAACAGTTCACCATGTTCCTCGATACGGGAGTGCCGGTTCGTGCCAAGCTGAAAGTTACCTTTCGCTCTTGGCACACGAAGAAAGAGCAGCTGCAGACCATTCCCCGCCACTCGGCGGACCGAACGAAGCAGAAGATGTTGAAGCAAGGGGAGCAGCTATGGATGATTGCCGCCCACGAATATGAAGATCCGAGCTTATGGCGGGAAATTGCCAAAGCCAATCAGATTGATAATCCACTAAAAGTTGTAACGGGACGACGCATTGCAGTCCCAAGATTGGACTGATCCGATGGCGACACTAAGCTTGGAATCCAGTACATTCACCTATGATGACTTAGCTAAGAAGTACAAAGAGTTTTTCGCGCCAGCTTATTTAATTACAGTTGATGGGACGAAACTTTCTGATAATGTAGCCATATCCACGATACGTGTGGAAACTTCGATTGATGGAACGGCGGATTCTTTTTCATTCCGAATTACGAACGCTTATGATGTGACCAACAATGATTTTCAGTGGATAACGGATTTTACATTAGGGAAAGCCATCGATATCAGTCTTGGTTATGTGGACAAATTCACGCCGGTTTTTACTGGATTTATCACATCCGTTGTCGTCGATTTCCCCGAGGACGGCTCGCCCGGTCTCATTGTACGAGGGATGGATTTCTCGTATTTGATGATGAAGGGGACGAAGTCCCGCTCGTGGAACAAAAAGAAATATAGCGATATCGTTGAGGAAATCGCCAAAACATATGGAGCCAAAGTTCATGTTGATGCGACAACGACGGAATATCCCGTGATTGCGCAAAGCCAGATCAATGACTTTCATTTTATTCAAAACTTAGCTAATTTGGTTAACTATGATTTCTTTGTTGTAGGCAAGAACTTGTATTTCCGCAAGCCGTTAACCGAGATGTCGCCTGTAATGACGCTGGAAATGGGCAAAACGCTGAACAATTTAACCATCGACATGAATCTTGCCGAGCAGATTACTAGCGTAAAGGTACGGGCATGGGATAACAAAGAATTGAAAGTGATCGAAGGAGAATCAGCCACCATTGCGAAGCTTGGCAGTAATTCCAAGACCGGCAAAGATATCCTCGCAGCTAAAGGGGATTTCGTGGAGCATGTTTATACGAATGTTACCTCCGTGGAGGAGGCCAAAACGTATGCCAGCGCCTTGTTGAACAGACGGGCAATGAAGCTGATCAGCGGTTCAGGAGAATGTATCGGTATTCCGGAAATTAGGGCAGGACGCTACATTAAGCTTGATGGTGTAGGCAAAAAGTTTGACCAGCCCTATTATGTGACCGGCGCTACGCACCTGATTAATGATTCCGGTTATACGACGCGCTTTCAGTTAGGAGGGAATGCGGTCTAATGTTCAAACTTCCCGATATCACTCTAGGCGGTGTTGCCAACTTCGCATCCCAGAAAATCGGCGGTGTGATGGTAGCGGTTGTGACCAACAATAACGATCCCGATAAGCTCGGGCGAGTGAAGCTGAAGCTGCCCCTGCAAGAAACGGAAACCGAAACGGATTGGGTTCGCATTGCCACAATGATGGGTGGCAAGGAGATGGGCAGTCTTTTTATCCCGGAAGTGAATGACGAGGTGTTAGTCGCTTTCCATCTCGGGGAGCTGCGTCAGCCTTTCGTGATCGGCATGCTGTGGAATCCGAAGAACAAACCGCCGGCGCCGGCCGAGAAAAACGATCTGCGGATGATCAAGTCGCGTTCAGGTCATGAACTATCTTTCAATGATAAAAGCGGTGACGAAAGCATCACGATCAAGACTAAAAAAGGTCAAATTATTGAGTTGAAGGATAAGGACGATAGCATTTCAATCGCTGATCAGAGCGGGAATAATAAGATTTTGATTAAAGGCGGATCGGCGAATGAGATTTCAGTTGTCAGCCAAACGTCCAAAATCACCCTTAATGCCAAAGGCGATGTAGCCATTGAAAGCTCGAAAGAAATCAAAATTAAATCAACGCAAATTAACATAGAAGCCTCCGCAACGATGGCGCTTAAAGCAGGGGCCACACTGGATTTGAAGTCAGACGGCATTATTAATATCAAAGGCAGTATGGTCAAAATCAACTAACGAAGGAGCGTGGACGGATGTCGGAAGCATTTTTGGGACGAGGCTGGAAATTCCCGATTCAGGTCGACCCTGCGACAGGGCGAATTCGGATGTCCGAATATGAGGAAGACATCGCTGAAGCGATCCGCGTTATTTTGGGCACCACCCAGGGAGAACGCGTGATGCGTCCGAGCTTTGGCTGCGGCGTCCAGGAGTTTATTTTTGGCTTAACGGACGATACATCCCTCCATCTGCTGGAAAGCAATATCCAGGAAGCGATTCGCAATTGGGAGCCGAGGGTCCATGAGGTGGACGTGAAGGCAGTGCCGGAAGCGGATGATCCGGGTAAAGTCATGATTCGCATCTCGTATCTGGTACGTACGACGAATAACTTGTTTAACCAAGTGTATCCTTTTTACTTATATGAAGGTTCAAAATAGAAAGAGGCAGCGGAAACGATGATCATACGTGCAAGAGAGGAGGTGGAGCTGAGCGATGCAACCTCCCAAAATTGACCCTAGAGATATACCGGATCTCATAGCGCAGATGAAGGAAATGGCGCCTTATTATACGCCGGAATGGCGCTTTACGCCTGAGAACCCGGACCCGGGTTCAGCGTTATTCCTCATGTTCGCAGACATGTTTCATGACAATATCAAACGTTTGAACCGGGTGCCTACGAAAAACCTCATTGCGTTCCTCAACATGTTCGATGTCACGCTGCTTCCGGCAAGACCAGCCAGCAGTTATCTGACCTTCGCGCTCAACGAGGGGACGAAGGAGTCTGTGTTTATATCGGCCGGAACGCAGGTTGCTGCTGCAGTAGAAGGCAGTAACATTTTGTATGAGACCGCCCGCAGCACACTGTTGACGCCTGCCCTGCTGACGGATGCTTACGTGACAAGCCGTAAACAGGATAAAATTATTCGCATAGCGGAGGAGTTTTTGACCGCTTCCCGGCAAGGTTTGGCAGCCCCGAGCAAGCTTTTCCGGCTGCAGGGCGACAACTTGCAGGAGCATGCCATCTTTTTGGAGCATAGCGCTCTCTTCACCTTGTCCAGCACGGCGCGGATTGAAATTGAATTCCGTAACTCCAAACGGCGATTTGAGGAGCTTGCGCTTTCCAGCCAACTGGCTGACCCGCAATTCACCGAGTGGCTGTATGCGACAGCGGACGGATGGATGCCTTTTGACCAAGTAACGGCCAAAGGTAATCGGGTCATCCTTTCGAAAGCGCACGAGGGAGAACTTGCCGACAAGGAAGTAAACGGAAGAGAAGGCCGATGGATTCAATGCCGTTTGAAGCCTCTGCTGCCTGGTGGGAAAACATTGGCGGACAGCCAACTGTCCATGGACCATATTTCGTTCAAAACCGATTATGTGGATTCGCTTGAACTAGGCGGCATTCAGCCGGATCTCATGTTTTACAATGATGTAGCTGCAGATCCGAGCGGGTTCTATCCATTTGGCGACCAGTTTGCGCTGTATGGCAGTTTTTATATCGGGAGCCAGGAAGTGTTCACGAAAAAAGACGGCGATATCAAGCTGAGCTTTGGACTGCAAGCCATCGAGAACCGATTTGGAGCGGAGCCGACGGAAAATATCGATTGGAAATTGGTAATGAAAAAGTCCAAATTCGATAAGCCTCCTGTCGTCCATATTACGGTGCTGCAGGTCGCTTGGGAGTATTGGAATGGCACCACTTGGGTGCGTCTTGAGGTTGGAAAAGAAGCGGAGAAGCTGTTTTATTACCCGAAGGAGCAGAAAGTTCGTAAAGACATTCGCTTCCGCTGCCCGCTTGACCTTGAAGCTACTTATGTGAACGGCAACGAAAACCATTGGATTAGAGCAAGAATTTTACATATCGAAAATGCGTACGTGGCGCAGGCACTCTATTTATCCCCTTGGATCGATGAGGTCTCTATGACCTATGAATACGAAGATCGTCTTTATCCTGCTGAGCGTTGTTTGGCGCTGAATAATACGGTTTTTGAAGATCGAACGCGGCACAGCAAGCAGCTCGAAGGGGGCTTTGAGCCGTTTCAGCCGCTAGAGGGCAGCCATCCGGCTCTGCATCTATGTTTCGATTCGCCGCCTGTCAAAGGGCCAATTTCGCTTTATGTTTCGGTGAAACAGCAGCGGTTTGCCGAACAGGATTTGCCAATGCTGGAGTGGGAATATTTGCGTGCCGGCTTAATGCCCGGACATCCTTCCGAATGGGTCCCGCTAAAGGTGATCGACGATACGAACGGTTTGACGCAGAGCGGGATCGTGCAGTTTGTAGGCCCATCTGATTTTGCAGGTGAATCTTTGTTTGGCCGAGAGGGATTCTGGATTCGTGCCGTGAATCGAGACGATAAATACGATGATACGACAGGACGGATCCAGATTCCGACGTTACATGGACTCTACATGAACACCGTTCAAGTGATCCAGCAGGAGACGATTATCGGAGAGGTTCCTGAAGCCAAAGGGTTGGAAGAACTTGAATATCAGCTGAGCCGTACTGGCATCGTTTCGGAAGAAGTTTGGGTCGATGAGACGGAATTTGTAACGGAAGAAGAAATTGCTGAATACGAAAGAGCCGGCCTGCCGCAGATGGAAATTAGCCGAGATTCAGAAGGTAATTTGCTGCAGCTGTGGGTTCGCTGGATGGTTGTAAGTCAAATGGCCGATTCAGGAAATAAGGATCGCCATTACATGATCGATCGTACCTTTGGCCGCATTCGTGTCGGCGATGGCGTTCATGGCATGCACCCGCCTAAAGGCGGATTGGCGCAGATCAAAGTGACGTATCAAGTGACTTCGGGGCAAATCGGCAACGTAGGTGCACGTGAAATTAATCAGATGCAGGATTCTATCGCATTTGTCGGCGAGGTGTACAATCCGGAGCCAGCCTCTGGCGGCTGCCAAGCGGAGAAGCTGGAATCAGCCCTGCAGCGCGGTCCTGAGATGCTGAAGCACAGAAACCGTGCGGTTTCGGCCAAAGATTACGAATGGCTCGCGCGCGAAGCGTACCCGAACATTGCCAAAGTGAGCTGCATCGCCAATCGAAATGCCTATATGCAAAAAGAAATAGGCGCGATGACACTTGTCATTTTGCCAAAAGAAGGCCAGCAGGGAAGCCTTGCGTTTCCTGTGCTTAAGAAGCAAGTCGAGCGTTACATTATCGAGCGCGCATCGAGTCTCGTTGCTTTCCCGGAGCGACTCCAAGTGATTGAGCCGGTGTATATGGAAATTTCCGTTTCGGCCATCGTGGCTGTTGAAGGCATGGATGCCGTCGTTACGACGGAAATACAGGCAATGGACAAGCTGAACCGCTTCCTGGACCCGTTGACGGGGAACTTCGACGGCAAAGGTTGGGCGATCGGCCAGCAAATTCACCCATCTGTTTTTTATGCGCTGCTGAAGACGATTCGAACGATCAGCCATGTAGAGAAGCTCTACATGACGGTTTATAAGCTGGAGGACGGCGAGCGCGTCGAGCTGGATGTGAACCGCCTGCCGGCGCTCCCGCACGGCATTATAGTGAGCGGCAAGCATAAGGTGGTCGTGAACGCTTTGTAATAAGATTACTGAAGGAGGTGAGCACAAGTGCTGCCAATCCCTAATTTGGATGACCGAATGTTTGAACAGATGGTGATGGAGGCGCGGAAGTCGATTCCCAAGCTGTTTCCCGAGTGGACGGATGAGAATGAACATGACCCCGGGATTACGCTGCTGGAGTTGATGTCATGGATGACCGAGATGCAGCAGTATTACTTAAACCGTGTGACGGAGAAAAATGAGCGGAAGTTCCTGAAGCTGCTCGGCATTCGTCCGCGTGAAGCGGTGTCGGCTGTTTGTCATGTGGCATTTTCAAACGTGGATCAGCCGCTTGTGCTTCCGAAGGGAACGCCGCTGAAAGCGATGGATCAGCGATTCGAGACGACTCGCACGCTGCAGCTTGTGCCTTCGACGCTGGAGAAGGTGCTGGTGCGCACAGAGACGGCGGCTGGCGATTTTACATCCAATAATCAGGCGAAGATTGCTTATTATGCTTTTGGGTCAGATGCGATCAAAGGAGCACATCTGTATCTTGGGTTCGATCGGGCGCTACCGGTAGAAACCGAGGTTTCCTTGGCTTTTCAGCTGTACGACCGATACCCGGTCAGGGTGAGTCATCGGGAAGATGAGGCGGCAGCACCTATCATTTCATCCGCAAAGGTGGGATGGACGTTCGCTGGAGCAGGACAAAATGCGGGACAGGGGCAGCGTGGGCAAAGCGAAAGCTGGCTGCCGGTGGAAGCGGTAAGCGACACGACGGTTCACTTGTCACAGAGCGGTGAAGTGCGTTTCCGCATCACTTCCGAAATGACGCCCATGGCGCTGTATCCAGCCGACGACCGCAGCCGCTACTGGATTTGCTGTACACTGGAGGAGGACGGTTACGAGCTCCCTCCCAAAATTGAGAAGGTAAGCCTGAACAGCGTGCAGGCGGCGGAGCAGGAAACTTTCAGTGAAGTGACGGCATTTAGCAGTACGGGAGAACCTGCTCAGCAGTTTGAGGTCAGCTCTTATCTCGCCTTTGGCGGGCTGCACACGGTGCAAGTACAGAATGAACAGGGCCGCTGGCGCGACTGGCATATCGTCGTTGAGCTTGCGGACTATGGACCGGATGATCTCGTCTGCCAGCTGCTGCAGGATTCGGCTGGCCGTACAACCCGTCTTCGCTTCGGCGACGGGGTGAACGGCAGCATCCCGCCGCAAGGCGCGCAGCGGGTGCGGCTTATTGCCTACACGGCCGAGTTCGACTACGGCCGTTATATTGGAGGTAGCAAAGGTCTGCCAGGGCAGACCTTTGAGGTCGCTCGCGGCCGCACGTTCAAGCCCAGCAGCATGCTGCTGCAGGTAGGCTATTGGCCGCGTGGGGGCGGCAGCGTCGTGTGGGACGACTGGCAGTCCGTGGATGACTTCGATAATTCGAAGTCCACGGACCGCCATTACGTCTACGACGCTGAAGCCGGAACGATCCGCTTCGGCAATAACGAAGCGGGGCTTGTCCCGCCCAAGTCGGCGGAACCGAATATTCGGTTCCTGGCGCTGCAAGCGGGCGGGGGCGAGCGGGGCAACGTGAAGGACGGTCTCGTGACCGGCTTCACGGAAGTGCACGGCGTGAGCGTGACGAATCCGTTCCCGGCGCGGGGCGGCCTGGAAGCGGAGACGCTCACGCAGGCCAAGCTGCGCGTCCGGCGCGAGCTGGACACGCCGACAAGAGCGGTGACCGGCGAGGACTACGAGCGCATCGCCAAAGCGACGCCGGGTCTGCGCGTCGCGCGGGTGAAGGCGATCCCGCTGTACAAGCCGGGCATGCGGGATTATCCCAAGGTCAAAGCGCCGGCGCAGATGACCGTCGCGGTCGTGCCTTATAGCGAAAGCGATAAGCCGAAGGCGGGCAAGGGCTTTTTGCAAACGATCAAGGGGCATCTGGATCGGCATCGGCTTCTGACGACGGAGCTTCACGTGATTCCGGCGGAGTATATCAAAATCACCGTTCACGCTGTAGTTGTGATGGAGCCGAAGTACAAAAACGAGCAGCGGCGCATTACCCAAGAGTTGAGACAGCTGCTCCAGCCGATGGATCACGGTCAGGGCTCGGAGGGCTGGCGTTTCGGCCGAACGGTGTACAAAGGCGATATATACGGCGTTATTTCCCGGATCAAAGGTGTCGTGTATGTACAGGATCTTTGGCTGGATGCGGAAGGCACTGGTTTTCAAAAGGATGGCGCCGGCGATATTCACATTCCTCCTTATGCGTTGGTCTACTCCGGTAATCACGAGGTGGAGACGATTAGCCAGACGGATTTATAGCTGCGAGTGTGCTTGATGGGTGCAGGAGCAGGTCGCTTAAGTTACATTAGCAAGCGTCTGTGCCATGTGTATGAGAGGTACGAGGCGCTGAGTGGGAACTAGGATCCCTTATTTATGCGATTTACTGCGAAATGGACCGGTTAGTGGAAAAGGGATACGACAGAAAAGAGGTGACGGACGATGCAGGATGGTCAAACGTTTTTTTCATTAAACAAACCGCTCGATTGGGAGCAGGGCTATGAAGCCAACATCGACATGCAGGAGAAGGGCTTTTCGATACGGCAAACAGAGAAGTACAGCATTCATCGCATCGTTCGCACAGACGAGTTGGAAGGCATACACCCGATTCATGAAATGACGGTTGGCGCTGGAAGGAAGCTGATTCTGCTGGATGAGGCCGCGAATGTGTGGATCTACGATGATCAAAGCCGCCATCTTGAGTCATTATTCCGGCACGGGCATGGGCTGTTCAGCCATCAGGCGAAGCTGGCTTCCATGGCGGATCTTCTGGTCATTGCAGACAGTGAGCAAGCAACGGAGAGAAGGATTGCTGTATATTCCCTCTCCAATGGTCAGACCATGTGGGCGGTGGATGCGTGGCAGGGGCTGGAGCTGTTTCCACTCTCAGTCAATTCCAAATTAGCGACGAAACATACGTTTTATACGACAGTTCCATTGGATATTGCGGTTGGTATGAATGGAAGTCCGGAAGTTCCTAAAGGCGGCAGGATTGGCATCCTTCAGTGGAGCTCGGCCGGCGAGGTTGTGCGCGTATATGAGCATGACATGCACCGAATGGAAGAGGCGGTTGAACTTACTGCCTTGAAGGGACGGTATTTCACTGCTGCGGCAGACGGCACTTTGGCTTTATTGGATGCGCACCTCAGAACCGTTACGGTATTCCATGAGGATGGCCGGGAGCCGCTGCATTTTAAACTGGAGCAGGAAGGGCGCTTTGCTGGCATTTCCATTGATACGAATCATAATCTCTATATAGGGGACAGCGGATACGCACAACTAGAGGGAGTTACCGAGCGGTTTATTCTCAAATATCGCGGAAACGGCGAGTTTTTCGATAAAGTTACGAACTTCCGTGGCCGAGTTGATACGTTGATGCATGACAGCCGCAATCGGCTGTATGTGTTTGACCGGATCAGCGGTCAGATTAGCTTGCTTGATCTTCGGGCCCGGACGATGCTGCTTGAGGGGACTCAACTGCCGGAGGCGGTTTATTTCTCGGGAGATCTGGATACTACGGAAACCGAAACGCAGTGGCACAAAATACGATTGGAAGCCGACATTCCGGAGGAGACGCAGGTTCGCTTTTCCTATTTTGCCTCAGATGAAAGTGAAGGGCTGGTAGATGGCGACTACGTAAATTATACAAGCTACCTGACGGATCCGGATATTGGGGTGCGCGAAAAGCTCGCAGCTACCCGAGATTTATGGTCAGAGCCGATTCTCAATCCGAAAGATGCGCTGCTGAATGCGAGAGGCCGTTATCTCTGGTTCAAAATGGAATTGATCGGCAGCGAGCAAAAGTCGCCGTACATTCGTAAGCTGCGCGTTTACTACCCAAGAACGTCGTTGATTGACTATCTGCCGCCGATTTATCAGCAGGATGAGGAGCACAGCCCTTTTCTGGAACGTTTTCTAGCGATGTTCAGCACGTTTTTTGATGATATGGAGGATAAAATCGACCATATTTCCGCTCATTTTGATCCGGATGCGGTAACGGGCACTTATCTCGAATGGCTGGGCCGATGGTTGGCAATCACCGATCATGAAGCATGGGGCGAGAAGAAGCTGAGGGAATTGATGAAGCAGGCGCCTGAATTGTATAAATTACGCGGCACTCGCGAGGGTTTAATTAACATGCTGAAGATTTATACGGGCACGGAACCCTTTTTGCTGGAATATTTTCAATTCAAGCAGATGCAGGAGACGTCGGAGTTGCGGCAGCTTTTTGCCCAATTATACGGGGATAATCCTTACTGCTTCTGCATTATGCTGAAGCCCGAAGTGGTGCGCACCGACGCGCAGCGGCTCACGATCGAGCAGATCATCGAAGATCAAAAGCCTGCCTATACCGAAGGCAAACTGATCGTGCTGCAACCGTGGATGTACGCGGATATGCATACGTATCTGGGAATTAACACTTACTTATCTGAGCCTACGTTATTAACGCTCGACCAGCGTTCCTCGATGCCTTACAACACGGTGCTGATCGATGTGGATCGCGATAAACGCATGGATATACATACCAGGTTGGAACTGGATTCCGAAATCGAATAAACGAAATGAGCCTTGGAAGGTGAGGGGATACTTATGAAAAAAACACGCTATTACCCGTTTGAGCGCAATCGGTATTTCTATGGAAAGCTGCTGACGGTCAGGGATTTTGAATCCGAGCAAAAGTATTTCAATGACAAGCGCAGAATGATGAATCGTCTCCTGCATGGGTCTGGTGTGCTAACGGGCCTGCAAGTCGTCGCTGTAGATGAGAAGTCGGTTTCGGTTGAAATGGGAGCCGCGATTGATGCGCTTGGCCGGGAAATTGTCGTCCCTTCCCCCATGACATTGAAGCTTTCGATGATGGATGGGTTCAGCAACAACGAATACGCGAAGAACGTATACCTCTGCATTGCTTATGATGAAAAGGAAAAAGAGCCCGTTCACGCTGTAGCCAATTCCTCCGTTCGTTCGGATGAAATTAATGATTATAACCGCGTGCTGGAGAGCTACCGGCTATTTATTCGTGAGGATGCGCCGGAGCCTTCGAAGCTGCCTTTGGCGAATTTGACGGACCAAACGATTGTGCTCTACCAGGATGCTCATGTGCGTGTGCTTCAAACGACACCTCGCTATGTGAATCCGGGTCAGTTGTTTGAGATGAAGCTGCGTTTTGAGAAGACGCTGCGCGTTGGGCGGATTTCTTTCCAATATGAGCTGGCAGCTGATCGTGTTGAAGCGATTGACGGCAATTCGATTTTGTTCGAAGAGCCGCAGGATGTGCAAGAGAGCGAGTACGAAATGAGCGTGCTTCTGCGGGCGGACAGCACGGTAGGCGTGAAGGCGACGGTCGGTGTGCAGACGAGCACGGCTGCATTGAAGCTGGACGATAAGCAGCTTGAGCTGCAGGCGCAATCCGTCGGTGAAATTCAAATTATCGGCGATGCCGTTCGTGAACGCTTGATGACGGATTTTGTGAAACAATCGTTGGAAGCCTCTTTGGAAGCACCGTCGGAGCCTTGCATTTATTTGGCCAAAATCTGCCTCATTCAAGTGGGGCCAACTTATGTCATTGAGAGTGTGGAGCAAGTGCCGTTTGGCGAGTATGTGTACAATTCATCGGTGATGTACCGACTTGCCAGAACGAGCGAATACCGCGATGAAGCATCCGGCCAGTTTGTGACCAAGTCCAAAGTGAAAACATTGGCGCCGGGGCAGCCGCCGGAGTTTAAAGTCAATTTCAATAAAGCGATTAGCGAGCTTTCGTTTGATTTGGGGATTCCGGCTGGTGGCGGAAGCGGCATTGCCGGCATCGTGAGCGGTGTCGTGGACATTCCGGTGGAGCCGTTCACGAAGATTGCGGTGTCGCCGTTCGGGAAAGCGACGAAAAGCTTTTTCTCCGGCGAGATTGCGCACGGACTTGGTGAGGGCAACGTTCTGATCATCACGAGCTTGGAAGAGAGCAGTGAAGATGCCTTCTCCGACATCCTGTCCAGCGGGGAGCGCGTGTATGGCGGAGCATCCGATGTGTTCAAAGGCACGGAGTTTGAGCCGGACGCGCCGGAAGTGAAGATCGGCACGATCGCCTATCCGCAGAAGGGCACCTTCCGGATCGGTGTGAAGGTGCAGCAAACATCCGAGCCGTCGAATGTGCGCGTGCGCTGGTGGGCGTACAGCGCTGAGATGGCGACCGCGGTTTCCGCTTCGGCGGGGAGTGACTCGTTGGACCAGGCACTGTCCGCGATGCGGGAAGCGGCTTCGGCTGGGAGCGGCACGGAGTAATGAGATAAGACAGGGACCTCTTATGGGAGGTCCTTGTTTTTTTAGGAGCAGTTGCAACTAGATTAAAATTGGACACGACGTTGTTTGACAAAGAGATCTTGGCAAACCCGGATATGGTCCGTCAACTGGAGCAAGAACTCAAAGAAATAGAACGGGAAAGTGCAGAACTTCGGGAGGACGTGAAACCTGCTAGATTTGTCGATATCAGCGGTAGAAATTCCAGTTAATTGGGCAAAAGTGGATGATTTATAGAAATTAGCAGGAGTAATCGGCGTTAAGCGCAAGTAATCCATATACTCTTATGCCCGAGCAGCACTCCTCTACGGCACCTTAGCTGAAATTGATAACCTTGATCGATCTAAGCAGAAACAGACCTCGCAGTACCCTGAGCACCAGCCGCATAATTGGCTTTATCCCCCTCACGCACCCTACCAAACACAAAGAAAAACACTGCCCAAATCACAATCGATAACCCGGCAAGCACGAGACTAATATTGCTAAAAACAAAGCCGGAGGAATAACGGTACAGTGGATTCCAGCTCGCAAAACTGCCCAGATCAACGGCTTTGCTGTAGACGCTAATTGCGATGCCTTGCGCAATGAAGTTGATCATGGCGAGCATGCCCATGCCGACGCCAACCTGCTCTGCCTGCAACGTTCTGGACACGGAGTTGGAAACGGCGATGACCAGGAAGGACTGCCCCACGTTGCCGAGAATCAGGAAACCGGCAATGAGCAGCGGAGAGCTGCCGATGAAAGTGGAGAGCAGCAGGAAGCAGCTCACCAATAAGCCCGCGGCCAGATAAGCGACGAAGGAATTGCCTTTGGCATCCGCAAGCTTCCCGCCTTTGCGCCCGAATATAGCCGCTGCAGCGGCGGCCGGGATCATCATGAAGCCGATCCAAATGGAAGGCAGCTTGTGAACGTTGGCGAACAGCAGTGGGCTAAGCACGTATAGGGAGCAGCAGGTGCCGTTCACAAGGAAGGAAATCGTAAGCCCGAGTGTGTACTTGGCATTCCTGAATAGCTTCGGAGCAATAAAGGGTTCAGCCGCCTTGTTGATACGAACAAGGAAGAAGGCCAAAGCGAGCAACGCGCCAAGAACAAGCCATAATCCTTTGGACACGCTCATCAAAAGCAAAGCAATGGCCGCGGCGAGCAGGATCCCGCCAAGCCAATCAAAAGAGCCGCCGCTCGCAGGCTGCTCCTCGCGCAAATACCGGCGGTACAAAGGGAGTACCGCCAGAACCAGCAGCGGCACCGCGAACAGCCACCGCCAATGGACGGTGCTGATGATCAAAGCCGCTACGACAGGGCCCAGCGCGTTGCCGAAGGCGAGCCCAACGGCTGTCATGCCGAGCGCAGCGCCCCGGCGCTCAGGAGCGAAATACCGCAGCGGGATGATCATCGCAATAGCGGGAATGACGGCCGCTCCTGCGGCCTGTAAGCATCGGCCGATGAGCGCCATCGCGAAGGTTTGAGAGGCGAGCCCGATCAGTGAGCCGGCCGCAAACAGCAGAAGCCCGAAGGTGACGATGCTTTTCAGCGTGTAGCGGTCAGCCAGCTTGCCGTAAGTGACTGCGCCGATCGCGTAAATGAGAATATAAGCGGAGGACAGCCAGCTTACTTGGGAGAGGCTGAGCGAGAATTGCTCGCTGATTTTCGGCAGGGCAATATTGAACATGATGCCGGTCATCATGGAAATCGTTAAAGTGAACATGAGGACACGCATTAATTTGTTGCTGTTTGGCTGCGTGCCGGCTGCAGGAACAGTTATTTTTGTTGTTGCTTTTGTTGGGGTTGAGCTAATCATCAGGAAGATCACGTCCTTTTCTGTTTAGAATGACTGTCAGTACTGACTGACATATAGAGGGTAAAAAAACTAGGGCTGTAATGCCCTAGTAAACACTTTTACACTCTCAAGTACGAATGGTTCTAACTTGATGCTGGAGTAATTCGTGCGGCTGTCAAGATCATTCATGAACGCTCCGAATTGCATCATCATGAAGGAGAAGGCATGAAGCTCCGGGTTATCGGGGATGATTTTTCCTTGATCTGCCATGGTGGTGAAATATTCGGTTAGAAATTCCAGTAATTGCTGTGGATGCTTCTGGGTACGCTCGCGGAATCCCGGCAGCTGTCCGTCTTCTTTGAGCGAGATCTGAATCATTTTCCGATTGCGGTTCATGATCTCGTGATAGGTTTTTGTTATGAGCAGCAAGTCGGTTTCGAGCTCCCATATCAGCTTTTCGGCGAACAGCTTCTTCATTTCCTCCGCATAATGATAGCGGTCATAAGCCGCTTCAAGCAGCTTCTGCTTACTGCCGAAATGACGGAATAACGTCTTCTCGCTGAGGCCTGCCGCGGTGGCAATCTCTAGTGTGGTTACCCCGTTGTAGCCCTTTTCGGCAATCAAATTGAGTGCGGATAAAAGCAGTCGATCGCTGCTGCCAATCTTGCTGCTGGTGCTGTTCATGGACATCCCTCTTCCGAAACAATGTCAGTACTCACTGACATTTATCTTAAGGGACGTTGATGAGAAAGTCAACCAAAGAATCCAATGAGCAGAATACCGAGCGTGATGAGAATGGAGCAGGCGATCCGCTTCTTGCCTTGCTTTTCTTTGAGGACGACAATGCCTAAGATGGTGGCAAAAACAGTGCCGATCTCCCGAATCGGTGAGATATGGGCGACAGGCGCATATTTCATGGCGAATAAAAACAACAAATAAGACCCCGGATTCAAGATGGCTCCGAGCAAAATAATGCGGGTGTTGAGCTTCCATTCAAGCCGCAGCTGCTTGGAAGCGATGACGATCGGTGTCAGCGCAGCAACGAACCCAATATTCGTCACCTCGAGCAAGGAAATGGCCGAAATATGCTGCAAATTCAATTTATCAACGAAGACGTAGCAGGTCGTGCATAAGCCTACGCAGAGGGCCATCAGAAATGGTTTGATGCACCCGGCTGAGGCGATGCTCTTTCGTCTGCCTGTGAAGATGCCGCTGAGTGCAAGGAAGCCAGTGAGCATTAAGAGCAGCCCAAGCCAGCCGTAGATGGATAAGGATTCTCTAAGGAACAAAACGCCGACAATAGGAATGAATAAGGTGCTGGTGCCTCGCATAATCGGATATACTTGAGACAAATCGCCCATATTGTAGGTGCGTGCCAAGAGCAGCGCATAGACGCTCTGAAAAGCCGCTGACAAGAGCAGAAGCCCGTAAGAAGATAAGGATAAAGGATGAAGCCATAATTCTCTAATCAAAAAAGGAAGCAAAACCACGGTGGTCACCATAATGATCGACCAGAGGAAGACACTTTTATTATTGCTGCTTTTGGTGAATAAGCTCCAAATGGCATGGGTTAAGCCGGAAGCTATGACAAGTAAGATTGATACGATAACCAAGCCATCATCTCCAAACAAAATCGGTAAAATTATTCGCCTGGCGCATGCTCAGCCTGCTCGCTCACAACTGTGCCATCGGCTAAACGCAGCCAGGTTTCGAAATTACGCTCCCCTTCGCGGAGCCGGATCATCCGTGCGCCGCGGGGAAAGCCCTCTTTGCCGTACGTGTTATACCCGGTAGCACGGCCATAGCAAAGCTCAATGCCATGCAGCTTGCCCCGATAGTCGTTGACATGGTCGTGGCCGCAGAAGGTGCCGATGACATCGCCTCTTTCCACCATGGCTGCAAAGAGGCCGGAGTTAACCGGTGCGCAGCACACAGGTTCATGCTTGCTGCCATAACAAATCTCTGTGTCCCAGACTTGTTTATATTCCGGGAGCGGGATATGGAAGAAAGCCAGTGCTGGTAAGGTTTGTTCAGCATTTTCTGCTTGCAGATTTCTCGAAGCTTCAACATACCAACCGATTTGGCTGCTGCGAATCCAATCGTATCCTTGGATGTCCGGTACGGGGGATTGGTTGCCCGAGTCAAAAAAATACAGGGCAGCAGCGGCTTCTCCGTCAGCGCCTTGAATGGATAACGCGTAGTTGCCTGTGCCGTGAATATCACTCGGGCCACGCTGTGCCACGGTATGTGGGTGTTCCAACACGGCTTGCATGAGGTCTTCACGCGTAATCATCGTTTCCGTATCGTGGTTGCCGAATACAACCGCCCAGGGGATGCCGCGCGTTTCAGCGGCGTGGACGGCTTCCCGCAACGCTTCCAGCGGCTGTTCGCACCCTGGTTCGCCGGGAGTCACGTATCCGGTGTAGATAACGTCGCCTGTAAATACAACCAGATCAGGCTTCTCTGCATCCAGCACATCTTCCATCAGCCTTCGCGTCTTCTGATCGAGGGTACCGCCGTCAATCCAATGTAAATCTGTAAATTGGGTAATCGTAAAGGTTTGGTCTTCACGAAAGAAAAGTTGATGCTGCATAAGTGTAGCCCTCCATGTTTTTTTGTGAGAGTGTTGTTTTTGTGTGGTTTTATATTAAAATGTTGTTGTTTGTTGACAATTGTATATCCGATGCTCTGAAACTGTCAATGAGAAATTTACAAATCATTTACTTTTCATTTCATCTTATAAATAGTGGTTCTGAGCTGGATCATCAATAAGCCAGAGAAGATTAATCACCGCCTTCTAGCATCGCGTTGACAGGCTAACCTCCGACTTATACACTAGATGAAAACAACATGAAACATCACGATGTTGCAATCATCGGTCATAGGCAGGAGGTTATTTATGTCATTAACATTCGAGGATCGCAGGATGAAGATCCTGAATCATTTGGAGTTGGAAGGAAAAGTACAGGTTCTTCATTTGTCTGAGCTCCTCAACGTTTCGACCGAAACAGTCCGGAGGGACTTGGATCGCTTGGAGAAGGAAGGCAAACTTCGCAAAGTGTACGGCGGCGCAGTCAAAATGCGCATGGAGCTTGTCGAGCCGCCTTTTCTGAGACGGACGCAAATGATGAAGAAAGAGAAAGCGGCGATTGGCAAGGCGGCTGCTTCCATCGTGCAGGACGGGGAAACGATCATGCTCGATAACAGTACGACAACGCTCGAGATATTGCCTTACTTGAAGGATCATACGAATGTTACCTTGATCACGCACTCTGTCCCTGTTCTTAATTTGGCGATGGAGACTTTTGGCGGCCGAATTATTTTCTTGGGCGGAGAAGTCAGTCTGGAACTCAAAGCAGCCACGGGCTCCCTGACGGATCAGATGCTGGATCAATTTAAGGTGAACAAGGCGTTCATCTCGGTTGGCGGTATTTCACTTGCCGATGGGATTACCGACTTTCATTTGGCCGAAGCGGTCATTTCCCGAAAAATGATGCAGCGGGCGGAAGAGGCGATTCTGGTTGCGGACCATTCCAAATTCGGCATGTCGACATTCGCCCGAGTGGCCAAGCTGGATGAAATCTCGATGCTGATCACGGACTCCGGCTGTCCGAAAGAATGGATCGACACCATCGAAGCGCTGGGCATTGAAGTGTTGATCGGCGAATAACCCCGAGTCATCTCATAATCGCTACTGAACCGCTTGCATATAGCGGGGAGGTGGCGATTTTTCCTTTGTTCTTCAGGGAATTCTCATAAAATGAAGATGCTACAAAAAGAGGCGATAACCTTTCTTAAGAAAACAATATGACTGAAAAATAAGCGATATACGGCTTCTACCTTCACCATGTATGCTTCATTCACAGGCTAATCCGCATATGGCATTAGCGCCAAATCATCAATAATCACCAGGGGAGTGTTTCTATGAAAAGAAATAAAGCATTCAAAGTACTTCCTGTACTTGCCTCCGCGCTCGTACTATCCTTAGTAGCAGCTTGCGGCAATTCAGGGACAACCAAAGAAGCAAACGGAAGCGCATCGCCGGCTACAACGGCATCCGTTTCCAAAGATCCTGTGAAAGTGACCTTATGGACACCGATGAATCCCAACGCGAAAGCGGTTGTCAAAAGCTTGAACGAGCTTCCTATGGTTCAGGAATGGGCAAAGAAGACGAATGTGTTATTTGACTTCCAGCATTCCTCCGGAAACACGCCGCAGGATGATGTTCAACAGTACGGCGTGATGGTTGCTTCTAATAACTTGCCGGATTCGATGCTTTGGAACTGGAATAGCGTGCAGGGTGGAACCGCCAAAATGTTCAAAGACGGCACGATCATTAAACTCAACGATTTAATTGAGAAAAATGCCCCGAATTTGAAAAAAATTCTGGATGCCAATCCGCAGATTGCCAAGCAAATTAAAGCGGACAACGGCGATATTTACGCGCTGCCCCACTTGAAGGTCGGCGAATACGGCCAATACAAAACGTTTAGCGGTATGGTCATTCGTCAAGATTGGCTCGAAGAGCTTGGTTTGCAAGCGCCGGAAACGGTTGATGAGTGGGAAACGGTACTGAGGGCTTTCAAAGAGAAGAAAGGCGTAATTCCTTTCACGCTGAACAAAAGCTATCCGCTGTCCTTCGCTGACTTCGCAGGCGCCTATGGGGTTGCGGGCATGTCGACGATTGCCAATGCAAGTTCTTTCTATATCGATGGCGGCAAAGTGAAATTCGGCCCTACCCAGCCGGAGTTTAAGCAATATTTGACGACGATGCAAAAATGGTACAAAGAAGGTCTGATCGATCCGGACTTCGCTTCGAATGATACGAAAACGATGGATGCCAAAATTACCTCCGGTAAGGCAGGCGCATTCTATGGCTTCATCGGCGGCAGTATCGGGACGTACACACCGGCGCTTCAGAAAACAGATCCGAAAGCGAAGCTGGCGGCTGTGCAGTATCCGGTTCTGAAAAAAGGCGACGAGCCGAAGTTCGTGCAAGCGTCATGGGAATATGACAATATCGGAACGGTTATTACAAGTTCCAATAAACATGCGGCAGAAACGGTCAAAGCCATCGACTATCTGTACAGTGACGAAGGAGCAATGCTCAAAAACTTCGGCGTAGAAGGCCAAACGTATACCAAAGCCGACGGTCAGCCGAAGTACACGGATTTGATCCTGAAAAACCCGGACAACCTGCCGATTTCCCAAGCAATGGCCAAATATTTTATCGCAAACTACGGTTTCTCCGGTTTGGATGATGACCGTTACAACGATCAGTACTACCAGTTGCAAGCACAAAAAGATGCCGTGAAGCTGTATGCCAAATATGCGAACAACGCGTATAAAGTTATGCTTCCGCCAGTTGTTCTCTCGACCGATGAAGCCAAAGAGTCTGCGAAGATTCTGAATGATGTCAGCACATTGCTGACGGAACAAATCACGAAAGTCGTAATGGGCACTGTGAAAGTAGAAGACTACGATAAAACGATGGAGCAAGTGAAAAAGATGAACATTGACCGTGCGGTTGAGATTTACCAAGCGGCGACGGATCGTTACAACAAACGTTAATAGAAGGCTGGAGTACGGGGAGCTCAGCCTCCCCTTTTTAATACATCCGTAAGGAAGTGAGAACATGGCGAATTCCATTCGGGGTCTACTCGACGACATTAGAAAAAATCGCGCAATCTACCTGATGGTATTGCCGGTTGCACTGTACTTCTTCATTTTTAAATATTTCCCGATGTACGGAGCGGTGATCGCTTTTAAGGATTTTAGCCCGGCCAAAGGGATCTGGGGCAGTGATTGGGTCGGCTTTGCACATTTCAAAGATTTCTTTCAAAGCTATTATTTTGTACGCGTGCTGCGCAATACGTTCTTAATCAGCTTTTATAATCTGATTTTTGGCTTCCCGGCACCGATTATTCTCGCGATTTTGCTCAATGAAATTCGCCAGAAGATGTTCAAGTCCATCGTGCAGACGATTTCCTATTTGCCGCATTTTATCTCCATTGTCGTTATCTCTGGATTGATTATAGATTTTACAAACCGCGGCGGCATTGTGAATTCGATCATTATGTTTTTTGGCGGTCAGGATTCAGCGCTCATGAATAATGCGGAGAACTTCCGTACCATCTTCGTTTCCACATCGATTTGGCAAGAGCTGGGCTGGTCATCCATTATTTATTTGGCTGCGCTTAGCGGGATTAACCCCGAGCTGTACGAAGCTGTTCGTGTTGACGGGGCGGGAAGATTCCGCCAAATCTGGAGCGTAACGCTGCCAGGGCTCATCCCGACGATCATGATTCTGCTCATTCTACGGATCGGCGGCTTGATGGAAGTCGGCTTCGAGAAGATTGTCCTGCTTTATAATCCGAATACGTATGAAACGGCGGATGTGATCTCATCTTTTGTTTACAGGGAAGGGCTTGCCCAAGGGAATGATTACAGCTATACGACGGCTGTAGGGCTGTTCCAATCGATGATTAACTTTGCCTTGCTTATTAGCGCTAACAGCATATCCCGCCGATTCTCGGGCAGCCGGTTGTGGTAGCCTAATCTTATGACGCCGGCTTTTCTTACGAAAAGCTCTCAGGAGGAAACGAACGATGAAATTAAGCGCAACTGAGCGTCTATTCGATATCGGTAATGCGATTCTTATGATCTTGTTAATTATTTGCACCGTGTACCCGTTCTACTATGTGTTCATGGCCTCTATCAGCGACTCAAACCTGCTAATTCAGCATACGGGGCTGCTTCTTAAGCCGTTAGGTTTTAACTTAAGCGCCTTCGAAAAGGTGATTGCGAATCCGAACATTTTGACCGGGTATGGAAATACACTTTTAATTTTGATTCTAGGTACGGCGGTTAATCTGTTTTTTACAACACTAGGCGCTTATGCACTGTCCAGAAAGTTTGCTTTGCGTAAATTCCTCATGATCAGCATTGTGTTCACGATGTATTTCAGCGGGGGGTTGATCCCAACTTACCTGCTAATCAACAATTACTTGCACATGGGCAACAGCTATCTGGCGCTGATCGTGCCGGTAGCCATATCCACGTGGAACTTAATTATTATGCGGACGTCGTTCGAAGCCATTCCGGAAGGGTTGATGGAATCGGCCAAGATTGACGGTGCAGGCGAGTGGCGCATTTTGTTCCAGATCGTGGTTCCTTTGTCGATGCCGGTTATTGCCGTCATGGTGCTCTACTACGGTGTAGCACACTGGAATTCCTGGTTCAATGCGATGCTATTCCTTCATGATCGGGAGAAATTCCCGCTGCAGTTGATTCTTCGTGAGATTCTCGTCCAGAACAGCACGGATTCGATGACCACAGGAACGGGGAACGCGAACGATACGCAAGCGATTGGAGAAAGCATTAAATACGCAACGATCATGGTTGCGACGTTACCGATCCTCATTGCTTATCCATTCTTACAGAAATATTTCGTAAAAGGTGTTATGGTCGGAGCGATTAAAGAATAATACAACCAGAACCTGTTCTCTTTTTGGATGTTCGAAAAGAGGGCGGGTTATTTGGGTTTTCGGCTAAATGGGCAGGAAAACAATAAAAAATGATGATGCTGCAAGAATCGTAGATGTACATTGGGGGAAGAAGATGGGATAATGCGCATACAGCATGAGTAGGGGAGGGGCTTCTTTCATGAAGCGGAGCGTATTTCTTTTTTGGCTTTATTCAAACTTAACCATACTTTGTATCCCCATTGTCATCACGATGTTGGTACTTTTTCAATCGCAGCATTTGCTCCACTCAGAGGTCATCCGCTCCAATAAAGCGCTGCTCAATCAGGTGAAGCAATCTCTGGATAATCAATTTAAGGATATTAAACGGATGGGTCTGCAGCTTTCTCTGGACCCGAAAGTGATTAAATATGTGAATCAAACGGAATTCAACAGCTCGCAAGTGAAAATCGACACGCTCGACCTCATCACATCTCTTCGTTCCTATGCAGCATCCAACGGGGATATCAACGATTTGTATGTGTATATGAAAAAGCAGCATTTCGGTGTGACCACCTCGACGATGAATCAGGACGATCTGCTGTTCCAATTGCTTCACGAGCCTAATAAAGGAATAACCTTCAAAAAGTGGAGCGACAGCATGGAGAAGATCTACTTCGGTAATTTTCTGCAATTAGCCGAAGATGACATGGTGTATATGCAGTCTCTGCCTATTCAGAATGCCGATGAAGCGCCGGCGACGCTAGTGGTTATGCTCAATGCGGAGCGTCTGAAAGCAGCCATCTCCAACATTCAGCTGGCCCAGGCCGGTATTGTGCTGATTCTGGACTCAAGCAACAAGCCGATGATGATCGCAGGCGAGCCGGGGCATGTTTCCGATCTTGATTTGGCGCAGATTTCGTCCTCAGCAGAAGGTTCGTTTAGCCAGAAATGGGACAAGGAAGAGGTGACGGTTTCCTACGTTTCCTCCGTTGAAAATGAGTGGAAATATGTCTCGATTGTGCCTACGAAAATATATGCGGCGAAAGTCAGCCAATTGCGCAGCTGGATATATGCAGGCTTATTCCTGTGTATTTTCGTCGGCGGCCCGATGTCCATTTGGTTGACGCGCAGGCACTATATGCCGATTCGCCGCATGGTGGATTTGGTGTCTCCCAAGGTTAAATCGAACATGCAGGACAGCAAGGACGAGTTCTTGCTGCTGCAATCTTTCATGTCGGAAAATGCGGCCTTCCAAGATACGGCGAATACGACCATTCGGAAGCAGCAAGACGTGCTGCGCAGCCACTTTCTGGCGCGGCTCCTCAAAGGCCGAGTCGAGAGCGGCTCAGCCCTCGCGCAATCGATGGCATCGTTTGACCTGCGGTTTGAGACGAACCGCTTTGCGGTTTTGCTTTTTCATATCGGCGATTACTCCGCTTTGTTCAATGACAACGGCTCGCGGGATAGCGAATCCAAGCTGCAGTATGTGTACTACATTGTGACGAACATCACGGAGGAACTGCTTGGCCGCAAGCATACGGTGTTTACGACCGAAGTGGACGGCATGATCGCCTTCCTCGTTAATATCCAACATGAGGATGAGGCGCAGGCGAAGCATGATTTAATCGATGCTGCACAAGTGGCGCAGGAAGTGATTCAGGGGAAATTTTATATTCAGCTGACGATTGGCATCAGTGACATTCATCCGACGCTGACCGGAATTCCGCACGGGTTCGATGAGGCGTTGGAGGCGCTGGAGTACAAATTCGTTATTGGCCCGAGCCAAATCATTCCGTTTGACCGGATTAAACGACCGAAGAATGAGCTGTATTATCCGCTCGATATGGAGCGTCAGCTCATCAATCATATCCGTACGGGGCAGTACGAGGAGGCTATGGAGGCGGTCAGCGAGCTGATTGTCACGAATGTGTCCGACGGTACGCTGTCGCTGCAGTTGGGCAAGCTTCTTATGTTTGAGTTGATCGGTACGATTCTGAAAGCGATAGAGCATCTGGATCAGGGGCCGAATGAACTGGCCGTGGAGAAGCATGCGTTAATTAAACAATTGACCCAGTGTGAATCGTTTGCGGAAATTGAAGATGAAATTTATAAATTTTTGAAAACGGTCTGCGATTACGTGGACTCCAAAAAGAAAAGCCATAATACGAATCTGAAGGATCATGTGCTCAGCTATATCGACGAGCATTTGGCGGATATGGATCTCAGTCTAACCTCGCTGTCGTTGAAATTCGAAGTGAATGCTCCCTATTTGTCACGCTTCATCAAAGAGCAGTCGGGTGAAACCTTTATTGATTACGTCAACAAGCAGCGCGTCCAATTAGCGAAGAAATTAATGATGGACACCGATGACACGATTACGGATATTACGCAAAAAGCCGGGTTCTCGAACAGCAATACCTTTATTCGTGTGTTTAAACGTTACGAGGGGATCACACCAGGGCAGTTCAGAAAAGGCGATCAGCTATGATCGTCTTGTTTCTATTGGATAAGATGAAGAAATTGGCAAATACTAACCGCATGGTGAACAGGCGGGAGGGAGAAGCATGGAATTGCCACAAAATTCATTCCAAATCTCTACAGAGATTAAGACGAATATGCGTAAGCTTTTCGAATGCTTTCACTCCTCCGACGACATTCGCACCAGGGAATTTCGCCTGCAGGGCGTTCAAGGTGCGATTCTTTATCTTAACGCGGCTACCAATCGGGACAAGCTGCAGTCGGATGTTTTGAGGCCTTTGCTCGAATCCAAAGAGGGGCTTTTGGAGGATATTCTTCCCATCCTTGATATCGAAATCGCCACCGATTTGGAGATGGCGGCTGCGGGGATGCTGCAGGGGAAATGTGCGATTCTGCTCAATCAACGCGCGGACATTATTCTTGCCGATGTTGCCGCCAACATGGAGCGCAGCATCACGGAATCCCAGAATGAGCAAGTCATTCGCGGTTCTCATGATGGTTTTATTGATGACGCAGACGTTAACATGCAGATGATTCACAAACGGCTCAAGAATCCCAATCTGGTTGAACGAGACTTCACCTTAGGCGCGCAAAGCCCGACAGGTGTCAAGCTGTTATACATGAGCGAGCTTGCGGATCTCCATGTGGTTAACGAAGTGATTGCCAGACTTTTGACGAATGAGGATGTATTTATTAAATCACCCGGACAAATTTTGAATCGTTTGGAGAGCAGTTGGTGGTCGCCATTTCCGCAGATGCTGTATACCGAAAGACCCGACACCACCGTATCCCATCTGATGGAAGGCAGAGTCATCCTGCTGGTCGATGGCAGTTCGTTTGCGGTCGTTCTTCCGGTCACGTTTTTTATGTTTTTTCAAATTGCAGACGATTTCAATGTCCGGTGGTGGAACGGGACTTTTTTTCGCTTTCTCCGGTTTATTAGCGTAATGATCGGTTTGGCCCTTCCTTCGGTTTATATTGCCATCGTCTCGAATCATTTCGAAGTGCTGCCGATTGATTTGCTTTTTTCCTTGAAGGCTTCTTTAGAAAATATTCCTTTCAATCCCCTCATTGAAGCACTGTTTATGATTACCGTGCTCGAACTGCTGCGAGAAGCGGCTATCCGGCTTCCGAAGTCTATTGCGTCGACCTTGTCCATTGTTGGAGGTCTGGTTATCGGTAGTGAAGTGGTCAACGCCGGATTAGTATCCACGACGATGATCGTCGTTATTTCATTGACCGCCGTTGCTTCTTTCAGTCTGCCATCTCATGAAATGCGCCTCGCGGTTCGGTTGGTCAGCTTCCCGATCATGATCGCTTCTTTGCTGCTTGGCTTTGCCGGGATTGCCTTCAGCTTTTCACTGTTGTTCATGCATTTAAGCAAGCTTGAAACGTATGGCGTCCCTTACTTTTACCCATTTACGCCATTCCAACCGCGTAGAATCTTGACTACGCTCGTTCAGCTCCCCAAGCGAATCTTTCGCAGGAAAGCCTCGGATAGGAGGGTGTCATGAGCAGAATGCAATTATTTGCTTTCATCCTGCAAACTCAGGTAGGCATCGGCGTGTTGTCTTTCCCCTATGTCTTGCATCAAGCTGCCGGTGAAGACGGCTGGATTTCCGTCATACTGGCAGGGGTATGCGTCAATGTGCTTCTAATTACTTATGCCGCTCTGTGCCAACGATTTCCAAAGAAAAACTTCTATGAGTTTATGCCGCTTATTCTAGGCAAATGGATGGGGAATGTGGTCAATGCTTTTTACACCTTCCATTTTCTGTTTCTTTCCTGTTTGGTTTTGCTGATGGAAATGATGTTTGTCGAGCTCTGGATATTGCCGTTTACCAATCCATGGCTCGTCATTGCAGCCAACTTTATCATATTGCTCTATTTTGCTAAAGAACGATTGGCCATCATTGCGCGTTATCACACAATGGTTACCTTTCTGCTCATCTTAATGGTAGCGATGATGCTGACCAGCTTTTACACAATGGATTATCGCTATCTGCTGCCTATCGGACAGAAGGGCTGGACAGCCATTATAGCGGGAGTGAAAAGTTCCGTGATCACTTTCCTCGGTTTCGAGCTGTTCCTGATCGTCTCCTCCGACGTGCAATCCAAAGACAAGAGCATACTGACACCTGTATTGTGGGCCAACACGATGGCGACCTTGTTCTTTTTGGTTGTCGTTCTGCTGTGCTTCCTGAATTTCAGTCCCGAGTCGATTCCTTTCATCCCGCAGCCTGTTCCATACTTTTTGAACGGGATTTCTCTACCTTTTCTGGAACGGATGGATTTGATTTTCCTTTCCGTCTGGTTGGTCAAAGTGACAGCTTCACTCATTAGCTACATGTATGCCGCAGGCAAAGGGTTCGGATATTGGTTTCATAACAATGAACACAGAAAAGCCATGTATTATTTAGTTCCCTTAGTCTGTTTGGTCGGTTTTGCGTGGCGTTCGGAAAAAAGGCTTGCCCTCTTACAGAAGGTCACGGAATTCGAGAGCTTCATCGCGATCGGACTTCCCGTTCTGCTTTTCTTGATTGTTTGGTTAAAAGGCAAAAAAGGGGGACAGCAGCTGTGAATCGCTTGGCGCTATTTTGGCTGATCGTTGTTTTGTTGTTGGTTTCCGGGTGCAGCTATCATTCCGATTTAAAAAATTTGCAGCTTATTTATGCAACCTCTCTGGATACGAACGAGAAAAATGAAATCGTGACCACCGTCACCATTCAATCTCCCGGAGGCAAGGAAAGAACCGTTCCCATTCATGAGGTGTTGACCGCAACTGGACCGACGCTGCAGGAGTCCTTGTATAAAAAAATCGGCCTGCAAATCGCAGGGCCCATCGGTACTTCCAAAAATCAAGTTATGCTCATCTGCGATAAGCTGGCGAAATCGGATATTCTGAACCTCCTGGACGCCACATTTCGCAACTCAAACGATCCTATGCTGGCCAAAGTGGCAATCGTCCATGGCGAAGCTGCGGATTTGATTCGACTGGACCGCATCGGGTCCGCGACATCCGGGGAGTACTTGCGCAAAATCATTAAAAGCGCCCAGTACGAAACGGTCATTCCATTCGTAACCGTGCATTCCATTTACCCTCTTCTTCATGATCGAGGGAAAGATGGCGTCATTCCGATTCTAAGGAGAGAAAATGCCAGAGATGGCGAGACGGACAAAGATAAAGCTGTCATCGAAGGGGTAGGGCTTCTTAGTAAGAGAAAGTATACGGGCTACTCTCTCACACCTGAACAATCTTCCCTATTCCTTTTAATGAATGGCAAGAAAGCAGAAGTCTGTATCGTCACGAGAAAGGTGGAAGAAACAAAGGGCAAAAGCGACGTGTCGCAGCACGTATCGCTGAACATCATCCAGTCGAGCCGCAGCAAAAAGGTTGCGGTTAGTTCATCTGGACAAGTTCAGGTTCAATTGCATCTGAAGTTGAAAGCGATCATCACCGAACATGCCAAAAACAATCGCATTGACAAGCAGCTTATTGAGCAGCTAAACAAACGATTTTCTGAGCTGCTCACGCAAGAGGCGCAAGGGATCTGCAAGCAGCTCCAGAAGGCGCATTCCGATGCACTGGGCATCGGAAGGGATATGATCGCTTTCCATCCGAAGGAGTGGAAAGAGCTCGATTGGGATCAAACATACCCCGAAGTGGATTTCAAGGTTTCGGTCAGTATGGATATTGTTTCTCATGGCATTATTAACTAGTT
Organism: Paenibacillus sp. P36; assembly: GCF_045866505.1. Lineage (NCBI taxonomy): Bacteria > Bacillati > Bacillota > Bacilli > Caryophanales > Paenibacillaceae > Paenibacillus > Paenibacillus sp. P36. The sequence goes on along the minus strand of NZ_AP038372.1, from coordinate 8,079,970 downwards.
CGTCGAATGATGTCTCGGCTTGAATTCACTCGGCGACTGGCCGGTCCAGCGCCGGAATTGGCGGGAGAAGTGGCTGGCCGAGTGGAAACCCAGCTTCTCCGCGATGTCCGTCATCGGCAGATGGGTCGTGACGAGCAGTTCTTTGGCCAGCTTCAGCTTCTGCTGACTGACATACTGGCGGGGGGAAAGGCCGTATACCTTAGAGAACAGCTTGCTGCATTGGCTGCGGCTTAGGTTCATCTCCTTGGCGACCCCGGCTACTGTTGCTTCTTCGCATAAACCGAGCGCGAGCTTCTCTTCAATCATGTGTGCGATATCGGTGGTGAAAAGCGAAGGATCTTTCTCGGCAGCGGTTCCTTGCCCGCGAGAGGAGCCGTGTTCACGAAATAGCAGGAGCACGTCGTGTATGATGAGCAGCGTATACGACTGCAGGAGCAGCTTATCCTCGAAACGCAAAGATAAGGGTTCGGCAGCCGTGTGGTTGCGCTGCATCACACCTTCAAGTTCGCCAACGTAGAAGCGGAGCTTGCTTCGTTCCGCTTCTTTGTGCCGGATGAGCCGATAGGGTGCCTGGGAGAGCAGGCTGCGAATCTCGGGGTCATCGAGATCGAAATGTACATTAAAGAAACCGTAATCCGCCTGGGTGGTGTTGGAGGATTGATGCCTGACGCCGGACTTGATCAGCAGCCAGTCTCCCGCTTGCATCGTCACCCTATCCCGGTTAATTTCATGAGCGACTTCACCCTCCACGCAGTACAGCAGCTCGAACAAATGGTGATGATGTCTGGTGTAGTGCCACCCTGGAGGCTTCAAGCCAAAATGGCAGCCGGTCACCTGAAGCGTATTGATAATATTAGGGAATCGATACAAATCCTCCAACTGTTGTTCCATCCGCCGTTCCTCCCGTTTGTCCTCATTGTTTGTTCCATCATACCATGGCATTTGGCACATTTGGTATAGAAAATGATCCATTTGGCGATGGAGATTCACGATCCTTTCAGCGAAGATGAGAGTAGGTAAATTTATAAAATTATCCGACAGTACTCATCATCCGGAGGGATCATTGTGGCCATTTTACAAGCCAGAGATAAACAATTTTTTTTAGATGGGGAACCCTTTCAAATTTTGTCCGGAGCCATCCATTATTTCCGTGTAGTCCCTGAGTATTGGGAAGATCGGCTTCTAAAGCTTAAAGCGTGCGGCTTTAATACTGTAGAGACTTATGTACCCTGGAATTTGCATGAGCCGCAGGAAAATGTCTATAACTTTGATGGCATTGCGGACCTTGAGCGGTTCATCACACTTGCAGGCGAGCTCGGACTTCACGTGATCGTTCGGCCAAGTCCATACATATGTGCGGAGTGGGAATTCGGCGGGTTGCCGGCGTGGCTGCTGCAATACACGTATATGAAGCTTCGCTGCATGGATGCTACATATTTGATGAAAGTAGATCGCTATTATGATGAATTAATTCCTAGGTTAACCCGGTTACAAAGCACCAATGGCGGACCGATCATTGCGATGCAAATCGAAAATGAGTATGGCAGCTACGGCAACGACACGGCATACCTTGCGTATTTACGGGAGGGTCTGACGAAGCGCGGCGTTGATGTTTTGTTGTTTACATCGGATGGTCCGGAAGACGGTATGCTTCAAGGAGGAACGGTTCCCGGCACGCTTGCGACCGTTAACTTCGGCTCCAGACCGGAGGAAGCGTTCGAGAAATTCCGTGAATACCGTGCGGATGAGCCGCTCATGTGCATGGAGTATTGGAACGGTTGGTTCGATCACTGGCTGAAGCCGCACCACACGCGAGATGCGGGTGAGGTCGCGGATGTCTTTGATCGCATGCTGCGCGCAGGGGCCTCTGTGAATTTCTACATGTTCCATGGCGGAACGAACTTTGGTTTCTACAACGGTGCGAACTTTGGGGAGAAATACGAAGCGACGATTACGAGCTATGACTACGATTCACCTCTTTCAGAGTGCGGAGATGAAACGGAGAAATTTCGTGCCGTCCGCAGCGTCATTGCTCGCTATCTCGAGAAGGACGAGAAAGAGTTCCCTCCATTCCCGGCGCCTATTCCGAAGAAAAGCTACGGCCGCGTAGCCTTAACAGAGAAAGCAGATCTGTTGGGGCAGCTAGCCCAGCTTTCCACACCTGTTAGACGTACGTGCCCGGAGCCGATGGAGATGTTGGGCCAAAGCTATGGCTTCATCGTTTATTCAACACAGGTATCCGGTCCGCGGACCGGGGAAAAGCTGCACCTGCAAGAGGTGCACGATCGCGCGCAAATTTTCTTGGACGGTGTCTACCAAGGTACAATTGAGCGTTGGGACCCGCGTCCTCTCCCGCTGGACATTCCTGCCGAAGGCGCGAGGCTGGACATCGTGGTTGAGAACATGGGCCGCGTTAACTACGGACCGAAATTGAAGGACTACAAAGGGATTACAGAAGGCGTTCGCTTCAACAATCAATTCTTGTTCGATTGGACGATATATCCACTGCCACTGGACAAAGTAGATGCCATTCCGTTCGTGCGTACAGTGAAAAATGTAGAGCAGGATGAAACGCAGAATCAGGAGCGCCCGACTTTTTATCGCGGGGAGTTTCACGTTGAAGAGGCCGGAGACACCTTCATCCGTTTGGACGGATGGTCCAAAGGCGTTGTATGGATCAACGGTTTTAATCTTGGCCGTTACTGGGAAAAAGGCCCGCAGCGGACGTTATATGTACCGGCGCCGTTACTGCGGAAGGGCAGCAATGAAATCATCGTCTTCGAACTGCATCGTACACAAGGACCGGTAGTTGTACTGACGGATTCACCTGATTTAGGGTAAAGCGGGGAGCGTGAGAACGATGGTATCAAAAAAGGATATCAAACGTGTCATTATTCTAGGTATTGATGGTGCGGGAACATTCATCCGTGAGGCGCAGACCCCTTATTTGGATATTCTGCTTGCGGGAGGCGTGCAAACACACCTGGCTCGCACCGTCTATCCTTCCAACAGCGGGGAATGCTGGGGATCGCTTTTGCATGGTGTCGTGCCGAATCGGCATGAGTCTCATGTACATATTCAAAAGAATCGAAGCTATCCGGTGGATTCCATGGCGCCCTCTATTTTCCGGATATTGCGAGAAGCAAAACCTGATAGTACAATGGCTGCATTCGTTTCATGGAAACCCATTATTACCGGCGTAATTGAAGACATTGAAGGCATGAATAAATACGCCGCTCCGGATGAAGAACTGGTTCCTACTATCGGGGCGTACCTTCGTTCAAATCCGGGAGTGGAGCTCCTGTTCGTTCAGCTGGATGATGTGGATGCTGCCGGCCATCGCCATGGGTATGGTGAGGATTCCACGGAATACCTGAAGGCGATTACGCGTGCTGACAAGCAGATCGGCGAGATCAGCAAAGCGCTGCTGGAGGCGGGGATGCTGGAAGACAGCCTGTTGATCATCACCACCGACCACGGCGGCGGTGGTTTGGATGCCTTCAATCATGGGAGTGACGCGCCGCGGGATATGACCATTTTCTGGGGTTGCCGAGGTCCTGGCATCAATCCGGAGGCCAACTTGTCCAGTCTGTCGATTATGGACACGGCGGCGGTCGCGCTTCATGTGCTTGGCCTGCCGATTCCGAGAGATTGGGATGCCAGGCTGCCGGCGGGATTGCTGGATTAGGGTTGGGGTTGGATTGGGACAGTTCGATGGGGAGCATCGGACTGTCTTTTTGTGCTTTGCTGTGCCGCCCATTTTACAAGCGTCATCTCCTTTTCTTGAATATTGTGCTCAAGAGAGGAGTGAGGGCGTTGATCCAAGTTACGATTGCCGCTGTCGGAGATTTATTGATGAAAAGTGAAATTATTGCTGCAGCCAGAAGGCCGGAAGGGCATGCGTTTGACCCTATTTTCGAAGAGGTTGCTCCCATTTTGAAAGCGCATGATTTGGCATTAGGCAATTTGGAGACGACCTTCTCCGGCAAAAGACTGTTGGGCTCTCCCGGCGTCCGCCCCAAATGCAACTGCCCTAGAGAACGGAGAAATCCAAAAACAGGCCTTCCTGTTTTTAATTGTCCGGATGAGCTGGCAGGTTCGCTGAAAAAGGCGGGGTTCCATGTCCTGACGACAGCCAACAACCATTGTATGGACGGCGGGCGCAGCGGGGTGAAACGAACGTTGCAGGTTCTGGATGCGCACAAGCTTCAGCACACGGGAACGGCACGTTCTGCGAAAGAAGCGCAAGGGCCGCTGATCGTGGATGTGAAAGGCGTGCGTATCGGCATAGTAGCCTATACCGAGAAAACCAATGCCATACCGGTACCGCAGAGGTGGCTAGTTAATCGGTTCAATGCGAATCAGATGAAGGCGGATATTCGGGGGATGAAGGAGAAGGCAGACTTTATCATAGCTTGTCTTCATTTCGGTAAAGAGTATAGAAATTACCCGGATAGCAGCCAGAAAAAATGGATGGAATTCCTGTTCAGGCAAGGTGTGAACGTCGTCTTAGGGGCGCATCCGCATGTGCTTCATCCGGTCACTCAGGCCGTGATGAAAGATAAATACGGCGTAGAACAAACGCGCGTCGCTGCTTCTTCTTTAGGGAATTTTGTATCTTCGAAATTGACGAAGGGGACGAACACGGTTCGGGGCATGATTCTGTCGCTCACCCTGACGAAGCATGACAATGGTCGAACGGACATCAGCGGCGTTGAGCAAATCCCTACCCTTGTGGAGCGGAGAAAGGGGGGGACGACGGCGTACACCGTCGTTCCGGAGAGGTGACGCTGGGTGCGTCACGTGTCTGCGCAAATGTCGTAAAACAAGCTAAACGTAGCGGGGATGGGTAAAGTGTCTCCGCGCTTGGTCTTACCGTTGCTTTTCATCGCTAACGTTTGCCGAATGCGTCACGTGTCTGCGCTAACGTCGTAAAACAAGCTAAACGCTGCGGGAATGGGGCAAAAAGCCACACACTTGGTCTTTAACGTTGCTTTTCATTGCTAACGTATGCCGAATGCGTCACGTGTCTGCGCTAACGTCGTAAAACAAGCTTAACGCAGCGGGGATGGGTAAAGTGTCCCCGCGCTTGGTCTTACCGTTGCTTTTCATCGCTAACGTTTGCCGAATGCGTCACGTGTCTGCGCTAACGTCGTAAAACTAGCTTAACGCTGTGGGGGTGGGTAAAATGCCCCCGCGCTTGTTCAGTAACGTTGCTTTTCATCGCTAACGTTTGCCGAATGCGCCGCTGCACCCCTCTTACATTGCACTTTATGCATCATAAGAGGTGCTCCGCGCCTTAAAACTCGCAGTTCATTGTACTAAGTACAACGAACTTGCCCGAAATGGCTGAAATAAACGACATTTCAGCCCAAAACATTGTACTTTGTACAATATAGAGAGGCGCCGGAGTCAAATTCCGCCTTTATTGTTGCACTTTGTACAACGTAGATAGACCGTCAGGCTGAATGCCTAACGGTCTTTTTTCCTTTTGCTATAGCTACCCCCTGCAAAGGGAACTACAAGCCGCTATTTGTTCCAAATCGGCTGTTTTCTGCAGTTGAGCGGAACTACAGGGTCTTATCCGCTTCCTCGTTGTTGCCATTCCGCTTAAATCGGTCAGACCCCCTAATTCCGGAGAGTTGTTAGCGAAAGTAACGTTGCTCTTAGAAATCCTTTGTTTCTTTCTTCTTTCCGTTCGTTTTCTTCTTTTAGACGGCTCGAATGTAGTCGGCTAACTGATCCGGGTGGGCACTTGCCCACTGCATGAATGCAGCTGGGGATCGTTTACCAAGGTTTTGGTGCATGCGTCTATTGTTATAGAAATTAACGTACGTTTCAACGGCGTCGTATGCTTCCTGGAATGTACCAAAAACCTCTTTCGTGAGTAAATCTCGCTCCAGTGTTGCGTGAAAAGATTCAATGTAGGCATTCATATTTGGCGTCTTTGGCGGTATTCGCTCATGCGTAATCTTCTCGTCTTCACAGAGCTCGCCGAATGCTTTGCTAACGAATTGCGGACCGTTGTCCGTGCGTATGATGGGCATTTCCTCAACATCTGTTAAACGTAAACGTAGGGCAGTTCTTACTGCTTGACAGACCTGCTTTGCGTCGCAGCTAGAGCCCAGATGGTATCCTACGATACTGCGGTCAAACACATCAATGATGCCCGCCATGTAAAAGAACTGGTCATAACCTGCCACATAGCCGTACTTAATGTCGAGCTGCCAGAGTTGGTTTGAACGTTTGATCGTGTGGTTACGAGCCAGTTTCCGTGGATAATGAATCTTCTTTCGCCGCTGCGGATGAAGGATGCCAAGCTTCTTGCATAGGCGGTACGTTTTCTTCTTGTTGATGACCAGATTGTGTTGGATACGCAAGCATTCATTCAGCATCAAGTAGCCATAGCTATGCTCTTCACCGGAAACGAGTTCCATCAGCCATTCTTCGATCTGCTCATCACTGACGGCTTCACCTGAGTGCGTAAAAGAGTAATTTGTCACGGGTCTACCAGGAAGTACTGCGATTGTTTTCTTCGTCGTGGTTCGTTGCTCGGACTTTCTCCTGTCGTAGTACGTCGAAGAAGCGACTCCAGTAAGTTCTAGTATTGTAACTACCGCGTTTCCCTGCCCAATAAACGTTTGTGCAACGTGGAGTCGATCACTGAGGCAGGGCTCGTCTTTTTTACGAGCTCACGCAGAACTTCATTCTCAAGTTCCTTTTCCCCCAATGCTTTTAAAGCTCGATTGTATTTTTCTTCAAGCTCAGCCAATCGTTTGGAGTCGTTAATGCGTTCGTCGATCGTAGGTAGGGCGTCTGCTCCAAATTCATCTTGAAACTCTTTTACCCAGTTTCGAATGGTCTTTGGTGAGACGTCATACTTCCTTGCAAGAACTCCAACTTTAATTCCGGCTAAAGCTTCTTGCGCCACTTTGTTACGAACATCTTTGAATGCGTTGTTTCGTTGTCTCATTCCGTTCAGCCCCCTTTATTTAATAGTACCTCATTTCCCTAGGTACTCTCCAATTCAATTAGGGGTCTAAACAGAAATCGGCGAAATAGAGGACCATAGTTCCCTCCAGGCTGCCACATCGCAATTTTCCAGACAAATAGAGGATCGTAGTTCCCATCATTCAGCCTCCGCACTATAATCACAGCCGCCCGCCTAGGCGAAGCCCCCACCGGCCGTAGTCTCGTTCGCGGCCGCCGCGTCTCCGCCGTCCCGCCCCGCGCTCCACCGCCACCGCGTCTCCACCGTCCCGCCCCGCGCTCCACCACCACCGCGTCTCCGCCGTCCCGCCCCGCGCTCCACCGCCACCGCGTCTCCACCGTCCCGCCCCGCGCTCCACCACCACCGCGTCTCCACCGTCCCGCCCCGCGCTCCACCACCACCGCGTCTCCGCTGTCCCGCCCCGCGCTCCACCGCCATCGCGTCTTCGCCGTCCCCACCACAACCCCCACTGTTTCACCCACCGATGAGACGGTTAAGCATACTATAGGCCGGCACCCCGCCTTAACAAAAATTTCAAATCTTTTTTCTGTCCCATGTCGGATTGTATAAGATTCCATAGTTTGACATTAAGATTTAAAGACATCAAGTGTAAGTTAACATGACAAATAGTTTACATGGTTAAGCTTTTAAGTGAAGGGGGGGTTCCATTGATCTCATTCCAGCAAGTAGAGAAGCATTACGGCGATTTTCATGTGCTCAAGGGAATTGATCTTCAGGTCCAGCAGGGGGAAGTTGTCGTCGTCGTCGGTCCGTCAGGTTCAGGCAAAAGTACGCTGCTCAGATGCATCAATCGACTGGAAACGATCACCAGCGGCGAACTGACCGTGAACGAGCGTAAAGTCAGCGACAGAAAGACGGATATCAATAAGCTGCGCCGTGACATTGGGATGGTCTTCCAGCATTTTAATCTGTATCCGCATAAAAAAGTCATCGATAACATCACGCTTGCGCCCATGAAGGTGCTCGGCCTACCGAAGAAGGAAGCGGAAGAAACGGCGATGTACTACCTTGAGAAGGTAGGCATTCAGGACAAAGCCGGGAGTTATCCCTCGCAACTTTCGGGCGGTCAGCAGCAACGGGTAGCGATAGCCAGAGGGCTGGCGATGAAGCCGAAAATTATGCTCTTCGACGAACCGACATCGGCGCTGGATCCAGAGATGGTGGGCGAGGTGCTGGACGTCATGAAGGCGCTGGCGCATGATGGAATGACGATGGTTGTGGTCACGCACGAGATGGGCTTTGCCCGGGAAGTGGCGGATCGCGTTGTTTTTATGGATAAAGGGCAAATCGTCGAAGAATCGCCTCCAGAGGAGTTTTTCGTCAATCCGAAAGAAGAGCGGGCACGACTATTTCTCAACCGCGTTCTCAATCACTAATAATCGTTCTGCGTCACTAACCTCGCGTTTTGAATCACTAATATTTGTTCTGAATCACTAATCCCGCGTTCTAAACCACTAATAATGAGGAGATGAACTTATATGATAGCTAAAAAGTGGAATTTTATCGTGATGTTAACAGCCGTATTCGCATTGGCAGGGTGTGCTTCAACATCCACAACGGGAGGCGCATCCAGTACGCCAGCAGGTTCGCCAGCAGCAAGTGCGAGCGCGCCAAGCACGGCCAAGCCGGCAGGAGGGGCATCGGTTCTCGATGAGATCAAGAGCAGAGGCAAGCTGGTCGTTGGCGTCAAATACGATACGAAGCTGTTCGGCTTGAAAAATCCGACAGGCGGCGAAGTCGAAGGCTTCGACGTGGACATCGCCAAAGCGCTGGCGAAGGAAATTCTCGGCGATGAGAAGAAAATCGAGCTGAAGGAAGTAACATCCAAGACGCGTATCCCGATGCTCGACAACAAGGAGATTGACATGATTGTCGCCACGATGACGATCACGGACGAGCGCAAGAAGCAGGTTGAATTCTCCGATGTTTATTTTAAAGCGGGACAGTCCCTGCTTGTGAAGAAAGGCAGCCCGATCAAATCGGTTGCCGATATTAAAAAAGGCACCAAAGTACTGGCGGTAAAAGGCGCTACATCCGTTGGAAACATTAAAGCCAAAGCACCGGAGGCAACGGTACTGGAGTTCGATAATTACCAAGATGCCTTCAGCGCCCTCAAAGCGGGGCAAGGGGACACGCTGACCACAGATAATGCGATCCTCTACGGCATGGTGGCGCAGGATCCGAACTTTGCCGTCGTCGGTGAGCCGTTCACGGATGAGCCTTACGGCATCGCGATGAAAAAAGGCGAAACAGCGCTTCAAACCGTGGTCAACGACAGCCTGAAGAAGCTGCAATCAAACGGCGAATACGACAAGCTTTATAAGAAGTGGATCGGCGAGGCGCCATCCAAATAACCAAGATCAGATGGGTGGCCGCAAGCTGCCCATTTTCTGTCTATGAGGGGGGCACAAGCCGATGCCGGATTTCTCAATTTTCACCGACCATATTGATATCTTTATGAAGGGCTTTGTTAACACCATCTGGGCTAGTCTCATTGCTTTAATCGGCAGTTTTATTCTGGGGACGCTAATCGCCATATGCCGGATCTCTTCGGTAAAACCCCTGCAGTGGGTAGGTACGGCTTACGTGGAGTTCATTCGAAACATTCCGCTATTGCTCGTCGTTTTTGTCTTTTTTTATGGTTTGCCTTCCCTTGGCGTTACCTTGAGCGGCTTCGTATGCGGAACCTTGGGGCTGACGGTGTACACGGCAGCTTTCATCGCCGAGGCGATCCGCGCCGGCATTATGTCAGTGCCGCTCGGTCAATCGGAAGCTGCAAGGTCCTCCGGGCTGACCTACGGACAAGCGATGTGGCATGTCGTCCTTCCGCAAGCGATCAAAATCGTCATACCGCCACTGAGCAACCAGTTTATTAACCTGGTTAAGAATTCGTCGGTGCTAGGGGTGTTTGCGGGCCTTGATCTTATGTATTTCGGGGATATGATAGCCAGCGAGACGTACGCCACATTTGATACGTATATTTTCGTCGCTGTTCTTTACTTGCTCTTAACGCTGCCGTTAAGCTACGGCGCCTTGTATCTGGAACGTAAGCTGGCGAGGGGGTGAATGAATGGATATTTTGCATGCTTTCTCAGTGGATAATATGAGATTTATTCTCGAAGGATTTTACATGACGCTAAAAGTTGCCTTGATTTCCATCATTCTTAGCTTTCTTGTAGGCTGCATCGTGGGAACGATTCGTTATACGAAGCTGCCCATCGTTTCACCTATTTTAGGCATAGCCGTAGAGCTGCTTCGCAACTTGCCGCTGCTGCTAATCATTTTTTTCGCCCGATTTGCCCTGCCGGATGTCGGCATTAAGCTTGGCCCGATGAATGCGACGATTGTGGCGCTAACGCTTTTTGAAGGGGCGATGATTGCAGAAATTGTGCGAAGCGGGCTCACTTCCATCGACAAAGGGCAGATCGAAGCCGCCCGTTCTTCCGGGTTAAGCTATGTCCAAACCCTTTGGCATATCGTGATTCCACAAGGGCTTCGCCGTATGGTTCCTCCGCTGGTCAGCCAGTTTATCTCCTTGCTCAAAGATACATCTCTTGCCATTGTTATTTCCTTGCCTGAACTGATGCATCATGCGAAAATAGTAATTGGACAAAGTTATAGCTATACCTTACCAATTCTGTTTGTCGTGGCTGTGCTTTATTTTGCAGTCAATTATGCATTATCGTTAGCGGCGCGAAGATTTGAAGCGAGAATGGTGTAGAGAATTTGAGCGGAAAGAGGAGTTATTGACATCATGTTACACTTGAGTTGGGAAATGTTATTGTTCGTCATCATTGGAGGGTTTGTGGCTGCCTATGTCGATTCGGTCGTGGGAGGCGGGGGATTGATCGCTTTGCCTGTTCTTCTGGCAACGGGATTGCCACCGGCTATTGCGCTGGGAACGAATAAACTGGCTGGCACAATGTCGTCGCTGACGAGCACCGTTTCCTTTATGCGTTCAGGCAATATCGATTTCAAAGCAGTAAAAGGCTTATTCTTTTTATCTTTAACAGGAGCCGTTTGCGGAACGATGGTACTTAGGCAAATTCCTTCGGATTTTCTTAAGCCGTTGGTCGTCGTCATGCTGATCCTGATCACCATTTACACGCTTTTTCGGAAAAATTGGGGGAGCAGCTCGACGTTCCGCCAGTATTCGACCAAGACAGCCCTTCTCATGGGAGGTGCCGCTTTCGGCTTAGGCTTTTATGACGGCTTTTTTGGACCGGGTACGGGTTCCTTTCTTATATTCGTTTTTCTTATGTTAGGTTTTGACTTTGTGAAAGCAGCTGGAAACGCCAAAATGCTGAATTTTGGAAGTAATATAGCAAGCTTGGCTACGTTCATGGTGTTGGGTTCCATCAACTACGGAATCGGGATTCCGATGGGGATCGCGATGATTTGCGGCTCTTTGTTAGGCTCCCGTATGGCAATTCGCAAAGGTTCAGCGTATGTGCGCCCTTTATTTCTTACCGTATGTATACTTCTAATTAGCAAGCAGATATGGGATTTAATCTAGGAGGTGATCGGCTGGGACGCTTGAAAAATGAAGGGCTACAAATGATTCTCATCGCCATTGTGACAGCAATTGCTGGCGAGTTCAAAATAACGCCCTTCAGCGGCGAAGTGTTTCGGATCGGTCTTGGGAGCAGCACCTTTCTTCTGTGCCTGCTTTTGCTCAAACATCTGCCTTATATCTATACAGGCCTTATTACCGGCATTACCGTTTTACTGTTTCGCTCCATAGAGGCGGGGATCATGACGCACGGAGCTGTATCGCTTGGCTGGAGCATGCAGACCCATTTGCCTGCGATGCTATACTATATAACTTTTGCCGTGGGCATGAGCTCGATAAAGCAGAAAGTGGGGAAATTCCATCCCCTCGTGCTTGGCGTATTCTTATCGCTTATTGATCTCATGTCCAATGAGATTGAGCTGCTGGCGCGCAGCGTCATTTTCGATACACCCTACAAGTTTTCACAGCAGTTAGTGTATATTTCGGTAACTGCCCTTGTAAGAAGCTACTTTGTAGTAGGCATCTACAGCAGCGTAACCATTCATCAGATGAGAGTCCTCCACAGTGAGCAGCAGAAGCGGATGGAGCAGATGTTGAATACGAACAGCGGACTATATGGCGAGGTGTTCTACCTGCGTAAGTCCATGGAAACGATTGAGCAGCTGACAGCCAAAAGCCACAATTTATACGAAAGAGTGAATGGCTCGGGACTGAAGAGTTATGCCCGCACGATTTTGGAAATCACGCAACAGATCCATGAGGTGAAAAAAGACTCACAGCGCATCCTTGCCGGCTTATTAAAGCTGTTTGACCGGGAATTCGCCTCGAATATGAGGCTGGCGGAAATTATCGAGTTCGCGATAAAATCCAATCTTGGCTACAGCGGGATGATCGGCAAACGGATTCAATTCACCACTGATTTGCGCATCAATTACGATTCGGATCACTATCTTCCTCTGCTGACGGTTATGAATAATCTGTTGTCCAACAGTGTAGAGGCGATCGAAGATCAGGGGACGATTCACGTAAGTGCATACGGACGCGGCGCTGAAACGATTCTGACGGTCTCGGATACGGGAACGGGGATTGCTGATCTGGAGAAAGATATGATTTTCGAGCCTGGTTTCACGACGAAATTCAATCAGGAAGGTTTTGCTGCAACCGGCATCGGGCTTTCTCACGTACGGGATATTGTTCATTCCTTAGGCGGGGATATTCATTTGCGTTGTGATGAGCCTGGCTCTCAGACAACTTTTGTGATCACCTTATTGACCGATACGTTGAAAAAAGGAGCGTAGAGATCATGCTGTCTTTCGGAATTGTGGACGATGATGCGGTAAGCAGGCTGATGCTGCACAAAATTATTGAAAAAGGTGGATTAGGTGAAGTCGTAGGAACGGCAGGCAGCGGGAGCGAAGGGGAAAAAGTGCTGCTCGAAACGTCCCCGGATGTCGTTGTCATTGATCTGCTGATGCCGGATCAGGATGGCATTGAGACCATTATTCGGCTCAAGGAGCAAGGTTTTCAAGGCAAATACGTCATGATTTCGCAGATAGAAAATAAAGAGATGATCGGCAAAGCTTACCAGGCCGGCGTCGAATACTATATTCAAAAGCCGATTAACAAAATCGAAGTGGAAGCAGTGCTTTCCAAGGTTAACGAACAATGGAAGATCAGCCGTTCCCTGAAGGAAATTCAGGATTCTTTGACGAAGCTGAGCCTTTTGAACCTCAGTCCGGAGAGCCCTCGTAAAAAGCGCAGTGTACGCGAAGTCGTCCAGCCTATTCTTATGGACATGGGGATTGTCGGGGAGAGCGGAAGCCGGGATGTGACGGACATTATCGAGCATCTGACGAAGCATCATCGAGGTGACGGAATACCGCCACTGAAGGAGCTGTATGAGACGGCGGCTCGGAGCCACAAACTGCAGGAGTCCGATGTGGAGAAGGAAGGGAAAGCCGTCGAGCAGCGTATTCGCCGTGCCGTTATGGCTGCTTTAACCCATATAGCTAGCATAGGTTTGACGGATTACAGCAATCCGAAATTCGAGCATTATGCGCCGCTTTATTTTGAGTTTCAGGATGTCCGTTTGAAGATGAAAGAAATCGATGAGAATTTGAAGTCGGAGAAAAGTAAAATTAACATCAAAAAATTTCTCCAGGTCCTTTATTTGGAAGTCACGGACAAGATGCGAAGCGAGCATTAGGCCCGGAAGATGGGCGTTATGCGGTTGCGAATTGACCGACGGTTATGATATGATTTTGTACATAGTGAAGAAGAGGAGGTGAAGGTAGGATGAATCGAGAGTTTGTGAACAACCGTGTGAGCCAGTTACCTATCGCGATGGCTGGCATCGTTCATGCATCTGCATACAACGGGAGAAGTCTGTCCAAATTTGCTCATACGGCATCACAACTCACGAAAAGACACCTACCTTAACCTCAATCGGATGATCCGCTGAAGGTCGTAGGAATTTTCCTGCGGCCTTTTTTGCTGCGTTCAGAATGTTCGAGATGTTCGGGATGGGGTCTTTCATAACCAAGGAGGATCCTTCACGATGTTAATGATAAATGGTCAAAATATAAAGAAATACCACGGCGCCCAGTTGGTGCTGGCGGACGTTACGTTTGAGATTCACGAAGGTGAACGAATCGGATTGGTCGGACGAAATGGGAGCGGCAAATCGACGTTGCTGCGTCTCATTTCCAAAATGGAAAAGCCGGACGAAGGGCTGCTAACGGTGCGCAAAGATACACGAATCGGTTACTTGGCCCAGATTCCGACAGAATGGGAGAGCAGCACCGTGTACGATGTACTCGCGGCCAGTTTTGCGGAGCTGCTGGAGTGCCGCGCCGCGATGACGGAGCTGGAACAGCGCATGTCAGAGCCTGCTGCGGACGGTCAGCTCGATCAGTTGCTGGGGAGGTATGCGCAGCTGCAGGAGCGTTTTGAGCGGGAAGGCGGATACGAGCTGGACGCCAGAATCGACCAGGTGGCAACAGGACTACGCATTGCCCGCGAGGTATACGAGCGAAGCTTCGCCTCGCTGTCCGGTGGGGAGAAGACGAAGATTGCGCTCGCTTCCCAATTGATCGGCAAACCGGATGTGCTGCTGCTCGATGAGCCGACGAATCATCTTGATTTATTTGGCGTTGAATGGCTGGAAGAGTACTTGACCCATTATGAAGGCGCGTGCTTCATTGTGTCTCATGATCGCTACTTTTTGGATCGAGTCGTCAACAAAATTGTCGAGTTGGAGGACGGAGAGTCTTCGACATATCTGACATCCTATACGGGCTACATGAAGGAGAAAGAAGCCCGACTGCTGCAGCAATTTGCGGATTATCAGGAACAGCAGAAGGTCATCAAGAAAATGAAAGAGACGATCAAACAGCTCATGGAGTGGGGGCGTATCGGAGGGAATGATAAGTTTTTCCGCAGAGCGGCATCGATGCAGAAAGCGTTGGATCGCATGGAGAAGCTGAAGCGCCCTGTTCTTGATCCGAAGTCAGCCGAATTCGGGCTGAAGTTGGATGATCGCTCCGGCAAGCGGGTCATTGTGTTTGATGACGTAAGCAAACGGTACGGGGACAAAGTGCTGCTGCGGCAAGCAAGCGGCTTGCTCGAGTATGGCGAGAAAGTGATGCTTCTGGGGCATAACGGTTCAGGGAAAACGACGCTGCTGAAAATGCTTTTGGGCGAGGTGCAGCCGGATGGCGGCGACCTGCAAATCGGCGCGCGAGTGGACATCGGTTACTTGGCGCAGCAGGAGTACCCCGAGGACCAGAAGAAGACGGTGCTGGCTTACTTTTGCGAGGAAGCGAAGTTGGAAGAAGGGGAAGCTAGAAGCCGGCTCGCCGCTTATCTGTTCTATGGCGCGGATGTTTTCAAGCCGGTTAGCTCCCTCTCAGGCGGAGAATGGACGCGGCTGCGGTTGGCACTGCTCGTGCTGCGCAAGCCGAATCTGCTCATTTTGGATGAGCCGACGAATCATATGGACATAACCTCAAGGGAGGCGCTGGAGGAAGCGCTGGAGGAGTTTCCAGGCACGGTGCTTGCAGTGACGCACGACCGTTACTTCATCAACCGGCTGTCCCAGAAAATCTGGGAGCTGGATCAAGGGCGCCTCACCGTTTATTTGGGCAGCTTTGATGACTACAAAGCGAAAAGCGCGCAGCTGCGCGCGGCGCAGGCGCGCAAGGCGGATGCCGCTTCGGTGACGAAGTCCGCCGGAGCAGGGGTACAGGCAGCGGCGGCCAAGGCGGAGTCTGTTCCGCGCGGGAAGTCACGCAGCACGGCTGCGTTCGCGCGCGAGCGGCTGGAGCGGGACATCGCGGAAGCGGAGGCGCGGCTCGGCGGGCTCGACCAGGCGCTGGAGAATCCGGCGCCTGAGGAGCTGAGCCGACTCTGGGCCGAGCGCGAAGCGGCTCAGGGGGATCTGGATCGGCTGTATGCGGAGTGGATACAGCTTGAAGAATAAGAGGAGGGGAGCCTGCGGGCTCCTCTTTTTTTGTGGCGGCGGGAGAGAGGTGGAACTATGAGCCGCTATTTTGAGGCAAGGCGCCCCCTTGCCCTGTTAAAGGGAACCAGGGGGCGCTATTTCGCTTGTTTGGGCCAATTAGCAGGTGGCTGCTCGCG
Source organism: Paenibacillus sp. P36 (assembly GCF_045866505.1). Lineage (NCBI taxonomy): Bacteria > Bacillati > Bacillota > Bacilli > Caryophanales > Paenibacillaceae > Paenibacillus > Paenibacillus sp. P36. The sequence goes on along the minus strand of NZ_AP038372.1, from coordinate 8,063,807 downwards.
GATAGGGCCCTGTAGTTCCGCTAGGTCAGCGATATCGGCTGATTTAGCCGAAATAGGGGACCACAGTTCCCCTGAGCTAGCCCACTTGTTCACCATGGCGCCTCTATTTTGCAACCGTTCCGCCACTGTTCTGACATGGAAGTCCATTATTACAATATGATAAGCTTAGAGTACTACATAAAGGAGGCGATAGCTGTGATTCAAGTCTTTCCTGCACATACGCGCAACAGTTCGGATTTGGGATGGCTCAAGGGGTATAAGAGCTTTTCGTTTGGTGATTATTTTGATGAAAATAATACAAGTTTCGGGGTCATGCGTGTTTGCAATTATGATGAAATTGCCGCGGGTCGCGGTTTTGGTCCTCATCCGCACAGCGATATGGAAATTGTCAGCGTCGTTCTCAGCGGAGCTATTAAGCACGAGGATAGTTTAGGAAATGTGGCGATTACGGCAGTTGGCGGCGTTCAGCGTATGTCAGCGGGCAGCGGCGTGATTCATGCCGAATATAATGCTTCGGATTCGGAGCCGCTCAGCTTGTTCCAGCTTTGGTTTATGCCGGCGAAGCGGGGTACGGAGCCGTCCTTCGAGAATGTGACGTATGTACCGGAGGCCATGACGAATGCCTTGCTGCCGGTCGTTACACCTGAAGGCGGCGAACACCAAGCGAAAATCTACCAAGATATGAGCATCTATCTCAGCAAGCTGGAAGCTGGTAAAGAGCTGGTCTTCAATCAGGGTGAGAATCGACGTATTTTCCTTATGGTCATTAGCGGGAAATTAGAGGCCAATCAGGCTCAGCTGGAAACTATGGACAGTGCGCGGATGGAGGCGGAGTCGACACTTGTGCTCCGTGCTGTGGAAGATGCGCATTTCATGTTAATTGATCTGCCATAACAAGGAGGCTGCGGAGATGAAGGAACAATTTTTGGTGAAGCATGCGGTAGGCGGCCGGGCATTTATTGATACAGGTAAGCAGCCGGTTGAGTATACGTGTAAGCAAGTAGAAGAACAATGGGTTTTTACCGTGAAGATTGATAAGGAGCGTATTGCTGAGCTTTTAAAATGGAAAGATGAACTTAATGTTTTTGTTTTTCAAGAGTTTGAGAATCAACCGACACGGAAAGTATGGTTCTATGTTGGCGATGACGCCGTTCATTATTCAGAGGAGCAGGGCGAGTTGACGATTATTGCCGGCTCTCAAATAGCTTATGTACCGGAGCATTTTAGCGCACAATTGTAAGAGATAAGGAGCCCTGAGGCTTGAAAGGCCAAGGGAGTTGCTATGAATCGGAATGGAGTTACACCTATGAATGAAGTGCAGGATGTACAGGATAAACTGTTAGAAAAGGCGGTTCCTTTTATTAGAGAATGTTACGCTGAACTAGGCAAAAGCGAAAGCGAGATGGAAGCTCGCATAGCCGAAATTACCCGTTCCATCGGGTATAAGGGTTTCTATGAGCACACGCTGCAAGAACTGGAGCACGGGGCCAAAATGGCTTGGCGCAACAGTAATCGCTGCATCGGGCGATTGTTCTGGGAGACGCTGACCGTGCAGGATGCCCGTCATGCGGCAACGGAAGATGAGATGGCGGAAGCTCTCTTCCGGCATATTGAGACGGCGACGAATGATGGGAAAATTCGCCCGATGATTACGGTATTTTCACCTGTGCAGGGGGCAGGGGCAACGGCAGGTCCGGGGGCCTTTATTCATAATGCACAGCTAATTCGATATGCAGGTTATGAGACGGAAGATGGCATTGTGGGCGATCCGGCTTCTTTGGAGATCACGGCCATGTGCCAATCTCTCGGGTGGCAGGGAGCGGGGACGCCTTTCGATGTCCTGCCCCTAGTCCTTCAGATGGGGAATAACACGCCGAAATTCTATGAAATTCCGAGCGGACTTGTCAAGGAAGTCGCTATCACGCATCCGGATATCGCGGCAATGGCGGATTTGCGTCTCCAATGGTACGCGGTGCCGATTGTTTCTAACATGTACTTGGAGATCGGAGGCATCCACTACTCGGCGGCTCCTTTCAACGGTTGGTACATGGGTACAGAAATCGGGGCTCGTAACTTCGCTGACGAAGCGCGATATAACATGCTGCCGCGTGTAGCGGAAGTGATGGGGTTAGATACTCGGCGCGACGCTTCCCTCTGGAAGGATCGTGCGCTTGTGGAGTTGAATGTGGCTGTGCTGCATTCTTTCCAGCAGCAGGGCGTAGCCATTGTGGATCATCATACCGCAGCGCGGCAGTTCAAACGGTTCGAGGAGAAAGAGGAAAAGGCGAGCCGAGAGGTCACGGGCGACTGGACGTGGCTGATCCCGCCGCTTTCCCCGGCGACGACGCATATTTTTCACCAGCATTATAGCAATGAAGTGAAGCTTCCCAACTTTTTTTATCGGGATGAAAAGTAGATAAGCGGAGCAGGCGCCTTTGGCGGCCTGCTTTTTTGTTGGCTGCGCTGTATGAGCGTGTTGCGTTAAGCGAACATTGCTCGGCATTCCCGCCTCGCACCAAGTAACCCATCCGCTCAGCCTGCCCGCCGCACTCCAGGTAACCCCTCTGCGCAGCCTGCCAGCCTCGCACCAAGTAACCCATCTGCTCAGCATGATCGCCTCGCACCAAGTAACCCATTTGCGCAGCCTGCCCGCCTCGCTCCAGGTAACCACTCTGCGCAGCCTGCCCGCCTCGCACTAAGTAACCCAACCGCTCAGCCTGCCTGCCTCGCGCTAAGTAACCCAACCGCTCAGTCTGCCCGCCTCGCACCAAGTAACCCAACCGCTCAGCCTGCCCGCCTCGCGCCAAGTAACCCATGAGCTCAGCCTGCCCGCCTCGCACCAAGTAACCCATGAGCTCAGCCTGCCCGCCTCGCACCAGGTAACCCGTCAGCTCAGCCTGCCCGACCCGCGCAATACCCCTCACCCCATGTCTCTGTTGTACTTTCTACAACATAGAACAGCATTAACCCCCACCCCACCACTCTTCATTGCACAAAGTACAATGAATTCAACCCAAATAGCGCAAAAACCGCGCTATTCCACCCAAAACGTTGTACAAAATACAACGTAGAAGGCGACAACGGCCGAACTGAGGCCAAAATGCTGCACAAAGTGCAATTTGGAGTAATTCCAACGAAGTAGCAAAATCCGCCTCAAATACGCAGATTTGACCAGAAGTGAGTGGGTTTTCTCCAATGAAATCACACATTTGGCTTCTCATGAAGCCTCTTCAGTGGATTTCATCCAATGTAGCACGCACATCCGCAGCCCATCTGCTGCGACGCAAGCAGTTATGGCAACTGAACTACCACAATTGAACTGGCACTCAGTCCAGGTCGCCAATTTTAATCTAAGAAAGCTGGTAGGCAATTTCACACGTCTGTAGTATGATTTGGCGAGAAACATGTGCACGAATTCAGACGGAAAAGGGGAACCCCACATGTGGCAGAAGGTGGCTAATTGGAATACACTGCGCAATCAAATGCTGGCCGGCTTCGTATTCGTTATGATCATCGTGCTAATTTGCGCTGGAGCCATTACGTTCAATTCGGTGTCGACCCTCCTGAACACGAAAGCGGAAACACAAATGAAGCAAATCGCCTCGCAAGCGAACGGCAGACTCGAAGCGATCCTCACGCAAATTGACACGCTAACGCTGCAGGCCGTCAATGACGCCTATCTACAGCAGCTGTTTCTTTCTAATGTACAAGGTAAAGAGGTGACCTTTAGCGAGCGGCAGGCGTTATCGAAAATTGCCAATCATATACAAGCTTATAGCGGTGTAAGCAATGTGGAGCTGTACACCACGGGTTTTGTACGGTTGTTCCCACTGGATGATCAAAAAATGTCCGATCGGGTGGACAACCATTGGATCGAGCAGGCGGACAAGGAGAAAGGGAAGCTGGTCTGGATTGGGAACGATCCAAAGGAACCCGGCACGGTTCTGGCGATTCGAAGGGTCAATTTAATTGACCGTTGGTTTTCGAATGGCGGTTATTTGCTTGTCCGAATTAACAGCAGTTATTTTGATTTTCAGAAACAGTTAACGGATACAGGCAGCCACCAGGAATTGTTGGTGCTTGCAGACAGCTCAGGAACACCAATCATACCAGATGGTGAAGTTACGGACGGTGTGGGCGAGTTAATGCAGACCTCCTCTCAGACGGTAACGATCAAACAGAAACGCTACATTTTGGTGAAGCAGCCATCGGAACAAACCGGTTGGACGCTTATGATTTTGTATCCGGTCAGCGATATTACCGATGGGATTTCCGTTCTGCGCTGGGCCATTATCGTATCCGGGGCGATTGGGTCGGTGTTGTTCATTATTCTTTCATTTTTGCTCTCGATGATGATTACTCGGCCCATTCTAAGGCTTATGAGAGCTATGAGAAATACACGGCAAGGCGTGCTGACGCCGAATCTTACGAAAACGTATACAACAGAGCTGAACGATTTGAATATGACCTATAACCAAATGGTAGACAATATCAACGGACTCATTAAACTGGTGTATGAAAAAGAGGTCATCCAAAGCCGCACAGAACTGCAAGCGCTTCAAGCGCAGATTGATCCGCATTTTTTATACAATACACTGGAAGCTTTGTACTGGTCTTTGCAGGATAAAGATGAGGAGGAACTCGCTGATCTTGTTGTTGCGATGTCGGATTTGTTCCGCTATGTCATCGGCAGCCCCAATAAGGATGAATGGGTGTCGATGGGAGAGGAATTGGAGCACATTAAGCGGTATTTGAGCATTATGGGTGTGAGGTTCGGCTCTCGCCTGGTCTGGGAAATCAACATTGACGATGCGTACAATCATGTTCTCATCCCCAAACTATTGATTCAGCCTCTCGTGGAAAATGCGATCTTACACGGTTTAGAAGGAAAAACGGATCCTGGTCTCATCACGATCCGCGTAGAGCCTTCACCTTTGGAAGCTGCGGAGCTGCGAATCACGGTCAGCGATGACGGACCGGGCATGAGCGAGCAGAAGCTCCAAGCCGTCAAGGATGCGATGGAACGCGGCGGTGCACCGTCGGGCAAAGGAAAGGGCATGGCGATTTCCAATGTCCAGCGCCGCATTCAATTATATTATCCGGCACTGGCAGAGGGCAGTAGAGGTTTGTCCATCCATAGTATTCCGCGAGAAGGGACAAGCGTCAGCTTCGACATTCCGATTCATAAGGAGGATAACGATGATTCCACCAAGCAAAACCATACTGATCGTTGATGATGAGCCGCTAACGAGAGAAGGCATCCGCAAAACGCTCGAAGCCTGGTCGATCGGCCGCTATCATATCTTAAGCAGCAGCAACGGAACTGAAGCGCTGGAAGTGCTGAATACCCGCCCGGTACATCTGCTTATCACCGATATTCGCATGCCGGAGATCAGTGGATTGCAAGTTGTAGAGGACTCGCGCAATACAGGGCATAAGCCTGTCGTTATCGTCATCTCGGGGCATCCCGATTTCCAATATGCTCAAACAGCCATTCAGCTAGGGGTTGTAAACTATTTGCTAAAGCCGATCAAAAAGAGCAAGCTCCTCGAAGCTGTCGAGCAGGCGCTGCAGATTGAAGAAGAACGCGGGCGCGTGGAAACGATGGAGAAAATGGTCGATTCCCGGCTCATGCAGGCGAAAACCGTCTCCATGAACTATAGTCCTCCAGTCAGGCAAGCCGTGCTCTACGTAGAGGAGCATCTCCAGGAACCTCTCGGTATGAGCGAGGTGGCAGGGCACATCCATTTGAATCCGAGCTATTTTAGCGCTCTTTTTAAGGAGCAGACAGGTTTCACTTTCAGTGAATATGTTACGAGGAGCCGGATTCAGAAAGCGAAGGAACTGCTTTTGCAAACCAGACTGACGATTGCGGACATTTCCGAACAGGTCGGGTACCAGACATCGAAGTATTTTATTAAACTGTTCAAAGATTATGAAGGTATCAGCCCGAATCAATACCGCAAGCAGGCGAATGAGAACGAAGAGAACATGGAAACCCAAAATTAGAAACCCAAAAATAGTGGTATATTTCCCGATAGCCGTTACTCCCTGCCGTCGTAATGAAAGCGCTACAATAATACTCGTAGCAAACATAGTTTAAGGGGGAAACAACGCATGGCAAGAAAAACGCTTACATGGACGATGACGACGATGCTTAGTCTCGGTTTGGTTCTATCCGGGTGCTCCAGTTCTACGACAGAGAGCGCCAGCTCACCGCAGCCTGCCAAAGAAACAGCCAAGGCAGCCGCAGAAAGCGCGCAACCAGCTAAGAAAGTAACGATCAAAATGATGCACCTCTGGCCGACCGGTAACTCCGCAACGCAAAACAAAATTGTAAACGATATCATTAAAGAGTATCAAACAGCAAATCCGAATGTGACGATTGAACAAGAAGTGCTTGAGAATGAGCAATATAAAAATAAAATGAAGGTCCTGTCCACTTCCAACGCATTACCGGATGTAGGCTTCACTTGGGCTGCAGGCTACATGGATCCTTATGTAAAAGGCGACATGTTCGCTCCGCTAGACGACCTGCTGCAAGGTGATTTGAAGGATAAATTCGTTAACGGAACGACGAACGCCTATGCTTTTGGCGGCAAAACCTACGGGCTTCCCGTGGAACTGAACATCGTGCCGGTGTACTACAATAAAGCGATTTTCGCGAAATACAACCTGCAAGTGCCGAAAACCTATGATGAATTTAAAAATGTGGTTAAAACGCTCAGCTCCAACGGTGTTGCCCCAATCGCGCTAGGGAACAAGGACCGCTGGACCGGCTCCCTATGGTACATGTACCTGGCGGACCGCATCGGCGGACCGGAAACATTGAAGAAAGCCATTGACCGCACCGGTTCATTCAATGATCCTGGCCTGGTTCGCGCAGCTTCCGAAATTACCCAATTGGTTGATATGAACGGGTTCAACAAAGGCTTCAATGGACTTTCCAATGATGAGGGCAAAGCTGAATTCATGAACAGCAAAGCGGCGATGTACATGATGGGAACATGGGAACTGCCGAATTACACAACGAATAAAGATGTTCCACAAGCGTTCAAGGATCAAATCGGCTTCTTTAAATTCCCGACCGTCGATGGCGGCAAAGGAAACCTGGACAGCTGGGTTGGCGGACCGGGCGTAGGCTTGTTCGTTGCCAATAACTCGAAGGTCAAAGAGGAGTCCAAGAAATTCGTTTCCTTCTTCGTTCAGAAGTGGGGCGAGCACGCGATTTCCGAAGCGGGTGTGATCCCGGCGACGAAAGTAGATACTTCCAAGGTGAAATTACCGCAAATGTACATTGACTTGTTAAATGAACTTAATAAAGCAAGCAACATCACGTTGTTCGCTGACGTACAGATGAAACCGGCTTCCGCAGAAGTTCACCTGAACATGATTCAAGCGTTGTTCGGCAAAGCAGTCACACCGGAAGAGTTTGCGAAAAAGCATGAAGAAGCCTTGGCCAAAGAAGGTAAGTAACCACATGAATCGAGTGGGAAGGGCATACCCCGACGCGCGGTATGTCCTTTTCCTTTATCGGTAAGGAAGGGAAGTGTCCGTTATGGATAAAGTCATGTCCAATAAATCCATGATCGCTTTGTACGTCATTCCCTCGTTACTTCTGGTTGTGGCCCTGATCTACATGCCGATCGTCATGACGGGCTATTACGGATTAATGAAGTGGGACGGCGTCGGTAAAATGAGCTTTATCGGCTTGCAAAATTACATGGAGCTGCTTCGAGATGAGCTGTTCTGGAGCAGTGCGAAGCATTCTTTTCTGCTTGCTATTTTTTCAGCGTTGAGCTTGCTCGTCTACTTGTTGGTAGCGTTGGTGCTATCAGCCAATCTTCGTGGAGCCAATCTGTTTCGCAAAGTATACTTAATTCCGATGCTGCTGTCCTCAGTAGCAATTGCCCAACTATGGCTGAAAATTTTCCACCCGACGAACGGAATGCTTAATCATATCCTGACGTCGCTGGGGGTCCAGCATACACCTGAATGGCTCTCGAATCCATCGATTGTTCTTTATGCGATTTTTATTCCGATCCTGTGGCAGTACGCGGGATTCTACATTCTGATTTATTATGCCGCTTTGAAAAATGTGCCCAGTTCGCTGATTGAATCCGCGCGTATCGACGGCGCTAGCCCATGGCGAATTGCCTTGTCCATTCGTATTCCTCTGATCGCCGAAGTCATGAAAGTGACTGTAGTCCTTGCAGTTGTAGGGTCGCTGAAATATTTTGACCTGATCTATGTGATGACAGGCGGGGGGCCGAATGGTGCCAGTGAAGTTATGGCTTCCTACATGTACCGCAAGGCGTTCAAAGGCTACGATTTCGGCTACGCCAGCGCGATTGGCTTTTTCCTGTTGATCATCTGTCTCGTTGTGACATGGCTGATTCGCAAAGCAACGGCATCCAAGGATAACATCCAGTATTCGTAACGAAAGGAGCTTGATTAAGATGAATATCGAAATGATTGAGCGTCAAGCGCAGCCTCAAATCATGCGGAGCAAGCTGCCGGGACGGATTGGATATGGCGTGCTGTATGCTATTTTGACCATCGTTGCTGTGATTCAGGTCGTTCCTTTGTTGTGGCTTATGCTGTTTTCTTTAAAAAATAACGAAGAAATCTTTAATCTGGCGCCAATGGCCTTTCCGGAACGGCTGCGCTGGGAAAATTATGAGAAGGTGTGGACGCAAGGACATATCAATAATTACTTTTTCAACAGTGTCTGGATGACAGTGGTTTCTGTAGCAGTTACGGTGTTGTTGGCCAGCCTGGTCACCTTCGCATTAACGCGGATGAAGTGGAAGCTGCAATCGTTCGTGCTTGGCCTGTTCATGGTCGGATTAATGATCCCGGTGCACTCGACGCTGATCCCGCTGTTCAGTTTTTTCACTAAAACACATCTGACCAACCACCCATTATCCATCATCCTGTCGTACATCTCGTTCAATCTACCGATTACGATTATGATCATGCTCGGATTTTACTACACACTGCCTCGTGAGGTGGAAGAAGCGGCTGTCATGGATGGCTGCTCGGTGAATCGTATGTTCTTCAGCATCACGCTGCCGATGACCGTATCGGTGCTTTCCACGGCTGTTATTATCAATATGATCTACAATTGGAACGAGTTTATTTTCGTCAATACCTTCATTAGTTCCGAGAAATATAAAACGCTAACCGTCGGGGTGCAAAATTTCATCGGTCAATATACGACAGACTGGGGAGCTATCGGCGCTACGTTGATGATCAGTATTTTGCCGATTCTGCTGGCTTTCCTGCTGCTCAGCAATCGCATCGTGGAAGGTATTGCAGCGGGCTCTGTTAAAGGGTAATAAAATTATAGGGTGTCCACTTTTGAAACTCTCGTCTATCGGGGGTTTATTTTTTTTGTGAAAAAGTGGACTTAACTAGGTACGGACAGATGTGACACTCTATGTTACAATAGGACAATGCAAATTGACCTGCGGATGAAATAACTAGATTCACAGGGTTCTGTAACTAGACATTGAAAGAAGGTTTGACTATGAAAAAAGGGCTCTGGTACGCCATTATAGCTTATATCGCATGGGGCTTGCTGCCTGTTTATTGGAGATCGTTTGAGACGCTGCTGGCTGGGGAAATCTTGGCACACCGTGTTATCTGGTCATTTGTTTTTATGGGTCTGCTTCTATTCGTAGGCCGAGGCAAGATGACGCAGCTGCGAAACATGTTTACCAACCGCAAGACTTTGCTCGTGGTCGCGGCAAGCTCAATTCTGATTTCGTCCAACTGGCTGATCTTTATCTGGGCTGTTAACAATGGCCATGTTATTGAGACGAGTATCGGATATTACATTACCCCATTGTTTAATGTCATGCTCGCCGTCCTGTTTCTGCGGGAAAAGCCGAACTTTAGCCAGTGGATTGCTGTCGCTTTGGCGGGAGCCGGCGTTTTGGTAGCTACGATCGACTACGGCAGATTCCCGTGGGTATCTTTGTCGCTGGCGGCTTCATTTGGCGTTTACAGCCTGGTGAAAAAGAAGGTGTCCTACGAAGCATCGATTGGACTGGCTGGGGAAACCGCGTTTGTTTTTCCTATCGCTGTCGCATATATCGTTTACTTGCATTTCACTCATCATGAAGCGGCTTGGTCGCTTCCTACTGTTTCGTTTGTGCTGCTTCTATTGTCAGGCGCGGTAACGGCTTTGCCTTTGCTGTGGTTTGCCAAAGCAGCCGCGCGGCTTCCGTTATCGATGCTGGGCTTCATCCAATACATCGGACCTTCGATTACGCTGCTGCTCAGCATTTTCGTATTTAAGGAGAAGTTTTCGCCGGTGCTGTTTATCAGCTTCTCCCTGATCTGGGCTGCGCTTATCGTCTACGCGTTGGCGTCGATGCGGGTGGCTAGGACGAACGCCGCTACTGCTAATGCTGCTGCTTCGGCTGTGGAGGCGGGGTAAGTTTGGGCGCATATGTGGCAGGGAAGATCTGATTACTTGGAGTAGCTAGTTTAGTCAGAGCGTGAAATGGCGGTAGACGTGTAGTGTTACTGGGAGTAGCTAAAAAAGATGGAAATTGTCCAGTTATTCACCTGGAAAACGAAGATTTAAATAAATTAGCGGTGGTTATTCCAGCTAATTTATTAGAGCCCCCTCACCAGCAGCGAGTTAGCTAACCCAAACCGCGGATAGAGGAACTACGGGGCGCTATTTGAGGTTAATCAGCACTGGCTCCGTCCTAAACGGAACTACAGGGCGCTATTCACCCCCGAATCTGCACATTTCCGCCAAAATCGGGTAAATAGAGGAACGTAGTTCCCTCCGACTAGCCAAATGCCCGTTTTCAGCAAAATAGCGGACCACAGTTCCCTCTCCCATAGAAAGGGCTATCCCGCAAGTCTAACTAGACTTGTACGGATAGCCCTTTATTTTTTTCTTTGGAGCAATTATTTGCTCTGGAATTTAATTTTACAATGGTAAATATTCGATGAAATAAAATTTCTTGATTGGCGACTGGGAATCCGTTAGGATAGGAGAAGATCATCTTGTATTTTCAAAAAAATATTCGTATGATATTAGTGATTTTAGCTCAGAGAATATATGGCGAGTAGGGAAAAGCGATGGCAATTAACGATAACATTTTGATCAAAATTCGGGATATGAAAGAAAGTCTTACGCCTGTAGAGAAACTGGTAGCCGAGTATGTCTTAGAGAACTTGGAAGAGATTCCCCACTTATCGATTAAGAGTCTCGCACAGTTGACGAAAACGAGCGACGCATCGGTGCTGCGGTTCTGCAAAACGATGGGTTACAAAGGTTACCGTAATTTTATCGTCAGCATCTCTGCTTCAATTGGCTCTATGGATGACGAGCAGAAGGATCAGTATACCGATATTCAGCCTGGGGACGATCTTTCGATTATTATCTCTAATATTTCCCGTAACAATAGCAAATCAATTGAAGATACATTAAGTGTGATTGATAAAAATGAAATCGCCCGCGCGGTGAAGGTGCTGCGCGAGAGCAGCCGCATTGTTTTCTTTGGGATTGGTGCATCCGGATTGGTGTGCATTGACGCGGAGCAGAAGTTTTCGCGGATTAACAAGATGTGCCATAGCTACACAGACGGACACAGCCAACTCACCAATGCCACACTTCTTGATAAATCAGATGTAGCCATTTTTATTTCTAATTCCGGCAGCACCATTGAAATTTTAGAGTCGCTGGACATTGTCAAAAAGAATGGCGCTACGGTCATCGCGATTACGAAATATAACAAAAGCGAGTTAGCGGAAAAGGCGGACATCGTGCTCAGTATTTCGACACCTGAGGTTACAATCCGCAGTGGGGCAATGGGTTCGCGGATTGCTATGCTAACGGTCATTGATATTCTTTTTGCTGGAGTCGCCAGCGCTGAGTACAAAAAAGTGAAGAAATATTTGTCCAAAACACATGATATCATCGCTAGCATCAAGCACCGCAAATGAATAAGAAAGACAACGGCTAAGCATCATAAAGTCGTTGTCTTTTTTTTGTCGTATTCCAAAATAAAAATTCAAATTTTTTTTGTAAAATAAAATAAAATTTCAAAAAGTATTGACCATGGTGAAATTTTTCGCTAGTATGAATTTAGAAACTTAAAGAAACAGGATAGGAGGATGAGACAATGGATGAGTATCTGTCGGGGTTGACTACGGAAGAGATTAATGAGAAAACACTGATGATCGACGAATGTACAACAGAACAAATGCTGCATTTGATGAATGAGCAGGATGCGACAGTTCCCGCAGCCGTAGGAGCGGAGATTCCGCAGATTATGAAAGCGGTTGACATTTTGCATCATGCACTGAAAAATGGTGGCAGAATGTTCTACGTAGGGGCCGGATCTTCTGGCAGACTCGGTGTGCTCGACGCTTCTGAATGTCCTCCTACTTTTGGTGTAGATGCCATGCTGGTGCAAGGTCATATTGCTGGAGGCGACGTGGCCCTAAGATTTGCGGTTGAAGGATTTGAGGATAACGCAGAAGAAGGGGTCGCACTTATTGAGCGTTGCGGAGTGACTGACAAAGATGTGGTTATTGGGATTACAGCTAGTGGAAGCGCACAATTCGTCATTGCTGCTTTGAGAAAAGCGAAGGAAATTGGGGCTGCGACAATCGGCGTTGTAAATAACAAAAACTCGAAATTAGCGCCTGTCTGTGACGTATGCATCGCGCCTGTCGTTGGGCCGGAAGTCATTATGGGATCCACCCGTTTGAAAGCGGGGACAGCACAGAAGCTGGTTCTAAATATGCTTACGACTTGTACGATGGTCAAATTAGGGAAGACTTATAACAACCTAATGGTTGACATGAAAGCAAGTAATATCAAATTGCGTGATCGTTCCGTACGGATTATTCGGGCGGCATCAGGCGTTGACGATGCGACTGCGATCGCCCATTTGGAAGCTGCTTCCATGAATTGTAAGCTAGCCATCATGATGATCAAAACAGGCATGAATGCCGCGGACGCTGAACAAGCCCTGCAGCAAAGTGAAGGAAGTTTGAAAAGAGCCATACGTACCTTTGTTCAAGTTGTGTAAATAACTGAAATTATTAGGAGGTCTGTTTTTCATGAAAAGAAAAATGCCCGTATTAGCATCCGTTGTAGCTTTAACAATGGCTTTAACCGCTTGTGGTGGCGCTTCAGGCACGAAAGAATCAAGTTCACCGGCTGCATCAGCTCCAGCTGCAAGTGCTGGTGCTTCAACAGCGAAAGATACCATTACGGCACTTTTGCCGCCGGTTTCACCGAACTACCAAAAAACTTTCGAACAAATGTCCAAAGATTTTAATGCGTTATATCCTAATCTGACGTTGAAAATCGAACCGGCTAGCTGGGAAGATATGAAGCAGAAATTGGATACACAAGTGAATGCGGGCAGCCCGCCGGATATTGCATTCGGAGGCTCTGACGGTATCCCGAAATACGTGCAGCAAGGTTTGCTCATGGACATCACGGATACAGCAACTCCTGAAATGATTAATGATTATGACAAAGCTCCACTTGATTACATGAAAAATGGCAAAGGTCTTTACGGCTTCCCGGCGTACATGGAAGTACACGCATTGGGCGGAAATAAAGAGTTCCTAGAAAAAGCAGGAATCGATTGGAAAAAAGTACAGACAAACGGCTGGACGTATGACGAATTCCGTCAAGCGATCAAAAAAGGCGTAGTTACTGAAAACGGCAAAACGCGTTACGGTTTTGTGTTTGCGGTGAAAGGCGTTGCTGCAGTTGACTACTTGGGTATTATGGCGAAAAATGCCGGTATGCCGAACGCATTTGATAAAGATTTGAAATATGCATACACTAGCAAAAATTACTTGGGTCTACTGAAAGACCTTCGTCAGCTGATTGATGACGGATCCATGCCGAAAGAGCTTAGCTCCGTAGACGCTGGTAAACGTTGGAACATGTTCTTGACAGGTCAAACGATGATCACAGGTAAAGGTCTTGCCGTGTTTGAGAACTCTGCAAAAGCAAACAACGCAAAACTGAAAGCAAATGATGCAAGTGCAGTAAAAGATTCCATCCCTGTTGATTATGTTGTATTGCCGGCTCCGACTTTCCAAGGTGCTAAACAATCCGCTGCTGCTGTCGTTGACGGTTACATGACGTTCCGCGGTAAAAAGGAACCGACTGCCGAGCACAAAGCAAACGTTGTAAAAGCGGCTTACTTCCTAGCTAGCGGTAAAAATGCGGCGACAACAAATAATGATTTGTTCTCTGCACACATCACGCAAAGCGCTAAAAAAGCGGCTGAAAGCATGAAAATTGAGAGAAGCCCAGAGAACGTGGCTGCTGTTGAATATATGCTTAAAAATGCAACGCCAGCTCGTTCCGATATCCCAAGTGAACTAGGCGCTAAAGCGATCAAATTGGAAACGGAAGTTATCGTTCCTAAGTTCCAAGGTCTAATCGCAGGCGAAGTTACACCTGAAGCGATGTACGAAGCTGTGAAAACTGCTGCAATTGCTGCATTTGGCGCAGACGGCGTTGTAAAAGACTAATTAAAAACCGTACATTTCGGATAGTCGTGAAAGCAACTCACACGACTATCCGAACTATTTTAATCCGGGTTTTCTGAAACGGGGTTTGGGGGTTAGAGGAAATGGCAACGAATATCGCTAAACCGATAAAAAGAAGAGGAATCAAAGGAGAAGGTGTCTGGGGATATGCATTTATTGCCGTCGCTTTGGTTGTTTTTGCGATGTTCACCGCATATCCGGTTGTAAGTGCATTTATCATCAGTCTCCAGGAATACAAACCTCTTGGTTCCACTTATGTTGGATTCGCCAATTACGCTTCTTCATTAAAAGATCCTTTATTCTGGCAAGCCATGCGCAATACGGTCGTCTATACGATACTGACCGTGCCAGTTAACTTGATCTTATCCATGGTGATCGCGATCTTGATTCTTCCGCTGAGGAAGAAAACGCAAGGATTCTTCAAAGGTATTTATTATTTGCCAGTCGTAGCATCCGGTGTTGCTTTATCAGTCGTATGGCTTTGGATCTTCGATCCGCTTGAGGGCGGGATTCTCAATCAACTGATTCATTTCTTCGGATTCAGCAATCAGAACTGGTTGGGGTCAAGTAAAACAGCCATGTTTTCTTTGGTTCTGATGTCTTGGCTATCCAGTCACGGCACAAGCATTATCATCTACCTGGCTGGACTTCTTGGTATTGATGATACGTTCTATGAAGCAGCGGAAATGGATGGCGCGAACTTCTTCCAGAAGCTGTGGTACATTGTTGTTCCTGCATTGAAACCAGCTACATTATTCCTTTTGGTAACGGGTGTTATCGGTTCTTTCCAAGTGTTCCAGAACGCTTACCTGATGACCGGCGGTGGCCCGAACAATGCGACGACGATGGTTGGCCTACTGATTTTCAACAATGCCTTTACTTATTTTGAATTCGGTAAAGCCGCGGCACAATCGCTGATTCTAGCTGTTATTATCGCAGGGATTTCCGTTATTCAGTTCAAATTCGCAGGAAAAGATGTCGACTATTAAGAGAGGGGATGGATAAATAATGGCTTTATACAGCAGTCATGCAGGCAAACCTAGAGTAAAAACCATTCGCAATTCAATCATTTTTATCGCCCTTCTCCTTTTTGCTTTGGCGACGATATTTCCAATCTATTTCATGGTCATTTCATCCTTTGCAGATCCGGTTGAGGCAGGAGCGGTGAACTACTCCATTTTACCAAGCAAGTTCACATTCGCTTCCTTCAAATATTTCTTTGATTATAGCGAGTATTCGTATCGGTGGATTCTGAACTCCCTGATCGTAGCTACTACTGTCATGGTATCCAATGTGAT
Source organism: Paenibacillus sp. P36 (assembly GCF_045866505.1). Taxonomy (NCBI): domain Bacteria; kingdom Bacillati; phylum Bacillota; class Bacilli; order Caryophanales; family Paenibacillaceae; genus Paenibacillus; species Paenibacillus sp. P36. The sequence continues at coordinate 8,047,953 of NZ_AP038372.1, read as the reverse complement.
TTTCGCCAGTATGGCTGGGTATGCATTTTCCAAACTTCGTTTTAAAGGGAGAGGCGTGCTGTTTGCGGTATTGCTCGTCTCCATGATGATTCCTTACCAAGTTACACAAGTTCCTTTGTATATTCTTGTTGTGAATGTGTTCAATTTGCAAAACACGTACAGCGCATTAATTATGCCGGGTATCGTTACGGTCTATAATATTTTTCTTGCTAAACAGTTTATGAGCAGCATCCCGAACGAGATTATGGAAAGTGCCAAAATCGAAGGGTGCAGCCAGTTCACCATCTATTGGAGAATCATTCTGCCTTTGTCCAAAACCGTCCTTGCCGTTATGGCGATTCTAACGTTTATGGATAGCTGGAATACGTTCTTCTGGCCGCTTCTGGTCACCAATACGATGGATATGCAGACGATTCAATTGGGACTCAAAAACTTCCGCTTCGCCAATACGACGTTTATCGCGCCGATGATGGCAGGGGCTACGATCTCAGCACTACCGATGTTTATTCTTTTCTTCAGCTTGCAAAAGTACTTCTTAGAAGGTGTAACGGTTGGAGCGGTAAAAGGCTAATACAAGCCGAGCGTGGGGGAGGGTTCACTTCAGCATGATTGTGACTTGGAATCAACAATATCGTCAAGCCGTTATTGATTTGTGGAATGAAGAAGCCGTGAAGGATGGCTATAAGGAACTGACGGAAGAAACCTTTGAGCGTATTTTCACGGCCAATCCTTATTTTGATCGTGAAAACACCTTTGTGTTACTGGATCAAAATGAGGTCAAAGGCTTTGCCTGTGGCTGCACAGGGGATGATCTGCCGCTTGGGGAAGTGGCTGGATACATCACCTGCATCGTTTTGGCCGAGAGGTTCCAAACAGATCAGAACTATCAAGGCATGTTAGACGTATTAGAGCATCGTTTTCAGCAATTGGGGAAAAAGCAAGGCGAGGTCTTATTTTTTAATCCAATGTTACTGCCATGGTATATACCTGGGACTCCGAAGCATGAGCATAACAATGCGCCCGGCGTGCCGATCGAAAGTAAATTGTATGCGTTTTTGCTGGAAGCAGGGTATGTGGAACGTGCGAAAGAATGCGCGATGTATTTGAAGCTGGACGGTTTCACCATACCGGAGGATGTAAGAGCCAAGGAGCTTAAGGCGTCAGCTGAAGGATACACGGTGGAATTGTTCGATACGGAAAAGCATAACGGCGTTAAGGAAATGCTTAATGGCTTTAACAATCTTTTGTGGCAAAGGGAAATCGGGCAATGCACGGCAGAAGGTGTGCCAGTGGTCATTGCTGCATATAAAGGCAAAGTCATCGGATTTGCAGGCCCGGTCATTCGTCAAGACAACGGACGCGGCTACTTTGCGGGCATCGGCGTGCTTCCTGAGCATGAGGGCCATGGGCTGGGCAGCCTGCTTTTCTTTAAGCTGTGCGAAGCATTCCGTTCAATAGGGACGGATTACATGTCGCTCTATACAGGCAGTACGAATCCGGCCATTCGCATTTACGAGAAGGCAGGTTTTACAACCGTCAAACAATTTTCTGTGATGAGAAGGGAGTTTGTGTAAATGAGCGAGCAAAAGTTAACGATATTAGCGATCGGCGGCCATGTTGGGGATGCTGAATTAACGGCTGGAGGCGTATTGGCAAGCCACTTCTTGAAAGGTGACCGTATTGCCACGTTGGCATTAACAGCAGGTGAACGAGGTGTCCCGGCAGGACAAGATATGGCGGAATATCGCGTGCAGAAAGTGAAAGAGGCGAAAACATTTGCCGAAATGCTGGGCGGGGAAGCTTTCGTCTTCGACGACATTCCTGACGGCGAGCTGCAGGATAACCAGGAGATGCGCTTCCGTGTATGCGATGTCATTCGTCAAGTTCGACCTAACGTGATCATTACGCATTGGAAAAACAGCATGCACAAGGATCACATGACCACGCACCGCATTGTGAACGATGCCCGTTTTTTTGCTGCCTTGCCGACATTTGAACGGGAGCTTCCAGCCCATTTTGCACAGAGATTGTATTATGCCGAGAACTGGGAAGACGCGGTCGACTACCGTCCGTACGTCTATGTTGATTACGATCAGGATGCCTTCGATCTATGGGTCAAAGCCGTTTCCACACATTGGTTCGTAACCGGCAGCAAGTCGTTCAAGTACTTGGAATACTACAAGCATTTGATGAGAGTCCGCGGGCTTGAGGCCAGAAAAGAATATGCACAAACGTTCATGATTCCAGAAGAAAATATGCGTGTGCTCAAAACTGAATTATAGAAAATCATCCGACCTCTACACGCAGCCGCTTATCACGAATATGGCTTGGGTAGAGGTTTTGTTCAATAAAAAGAAGCGAGCGAGGGGAAAGCTATGATTCTTAATGGGATTGATTGTATCGGGCAGTATGCTCATCTATTCAAAGGGAAACGGCTGGGGTTGATTACGGCGCCAACGGGATTGAACAAGGATTTTGTTTCTACGATTCAAATTTTGCATGAAAATTTCAACCTAGCGGCCTTATTCTCTCCGGAGCATGGGGTGCGGGGAGATCAAGCCGCTGGCGCGCTGGTGGAAACGTACTTGGACCCGATTACACAGGTGCCGGTACACAGCTTGTATCGCAAAGATTCCAAACGTTTGAGCCAAGAGATGCTGGATGAAGTCGATATGGTCGTCTATGATATTCAGGATGTAGGAACCCGCTATTATACGTTTATTTATACGATGTTATATGCTTTGGAAGATTGTGCGAAAGCAGGGAAGCCTTTTGTCATTCTCGACCGGATTAATCCTTTAGACGGGGTGACGGTGGAAGGCAATATTCTAAAACCGGAATATCAATCTTTTGTAGGCAATTATCCGCTTGCAGTCCGTTACGGGATGACCGTCGGAGAACTCGCTTTGATGGCAAATGATCAGATGAACTGGCAGTGTGAGCTGCATGTGGTCCGCTGTGAAGGTTGGGAGCGAAACATGCTTTTCCCGGAGACGGGCCAAGAGTGGATCATGCCTTCCCTGGGACTTCCGCGATTTAGATCAGCTTTGCTGTATCCCGGAACTTGCATCTTTGAAGGCACGAACTTGTCGGAAGGACGTGGGACAACCGTTCCTTTTGAAGCCATAGGGGCTCCGTTCATCGATGGGCAGAAGCTGGCGGATGAAATGAATGCCAAGAAGCTGCCAGGCGTTGTTTTCCGGCCGGTCTATTTTAAACCGAGTTTCTCGAAGCATCAGGGAGAGTCCTGCAGCGGCGTTCAAATTCATGTGTTGGATACTCGCGCTATTCAGCCTCTTGAAACGGGGATCACCCTGCTCTACACGATCAAAAACAATTATGAAGAGTTTGCTTTCCTGCCTCCTTTCCGAGAAGGCTCCAGACCTTTCATGGATTTGTTGTGCGGAGACAATGTGTATCGGCAAGAGCATGTGAACGTTCCGGATCTGCTTCAGCAATTTCGTGAAGAGAGCCAGACCTTTGCACAGATGAAACAGCAGTATCATTTGTACAAATAGAATAAACGGAAGAAGTGATAAGTAACCCAATGACAAGATACGTAGCGGGGCTAGATGGCGGAGGTACCAAAACAGCGGTAAAAATAGCTGACGAGAGCGGTCAAGTGGTGCATAGCTTTGCATCTGGAGCGATTAACTATAATGGGCAAGATGCGGAGAGCATCAAGCGGAGTTTTCAGGATATTTTTCAAGGTATTAGCGATGCCTGCGGGGGACTGGAGCACTGTGAGCAAATCGTGATTGGCGCAGCAGGGGTTAGCAATCCTACGGTTACATCCCGCTTGGAGGCGAATGTTAGAGAATGCGGCTATCAAGGGAACGTATACATTACAGGTGATCAGGAAACGGCGCTTTGCGGCGCGCATGATCGTGAATACGGCATCATTTTAATTGCGGGAACAGGGTCTATTTGTTATGGCAAAAAAGAGGACGGAACGATTCACCGTGCCGGCGGTCTGGGACACCTCATCGATGATGAGGGCAGCGGTTACAGCATCGGCCGCGACCTGTTGTCTGCGCTCGTACGGGCTAATGATGGAAGAATCGGGGAGACTGTCATTACCGGTATGGTCTATGAACAGCTTCAACTGACGAATGTTCAGCAGATCGTTGGATTTGTTTATAACAAAGAGACGAACAAGAAGGACATCGCAGCCTTGGCGCCTATCCTGTCTAAGGCTTGCGAACAAGGGGACGAAACAGCGCTAGCTATTGCGGCTAAAAACGCTGCATCGCTCTTCGAGACGGTCGTCCCTGTCGTGGAAAAGCTGTCCATGCAGCACGGAAGCCTTGCGATGGCTGGAAGTGTATTGCTGAACAATAACCATGTGCGGAACGCGTTTGTTCAAAAACTGAGTGAGAAATATCCGGATTTGGCTTGTATTACGGCTAAAAAGGATGCGGCGAGTGGTGCTGTTTTGATGGCGTTGAACCGTTTGAAGAAATAGGCTGCGATTGAGTGAGACGGATTGAGATAGACCGAGATAGAGTGAGATGGATATAGATAGAGTGAGATAAAGCGAGATATGGCTAGAAAGAGCAAGATAGAGGAAGACATAAAGAGTTAATTTGCGGATAGAAGTTTTTTCAGCGAGGGAGAGGGATAGAGAATGAAAAAGATTCAGGACATGACGCTAAGAGAGAAAATCGGGCAGATGCTTCTTTGTGGATTTGAAGGCACGGAAGCGACAGAGCAGCTCAAAGCGCTGATTGCTGAACACCATATTGGCGGTGTTATTTATTTTGCGCGTAACGTAGAGCAAACTGGACAGGTAGCAGATCTATCCGAGCAGTTGCAGCAAATCGCCGAGCAGTCGGACACGTTACCGCTTTGGGTTTCGATCGACCAAGAGGGCGGGATGGTTGCCCGTATTACGGAAGGCGTTGCTTTGATGCCAGGGCAGATGGCGCTTGCGGCGGGATCGATTGGGCTGAAAGAGGGAACAAAAGTTGGAATAAAAGATGCAGGCGACGCCGCATACGAAGCTGCGTTCATTTCGGGGAAAGAGCTCAGAGCGCTTGGAATTAACTTGAACTTTGCTCCTGTGCTCGATGTGAATAATAATCCGGATAACCCGGTTATTGGCGTACGGTCATTCGGCGAGTCTGCCGAGCTTGTCGCTGAATTCGGACAGCGTTCGGTGCAAGGCTTCCAGGATGCTAACGTTGTTGCGACAGCCAAACATTTCCCGGGACATGGCGATACGAGCGTTGACTCCCATTTGGATTTGCCTACGATCAAGCATGAGCAAGAACGGATTCGTTCCTTGGAGCTTGTGCCATTCATCCAAGCGATCAAGGGCGGCGTCGATGCGATTATGTCATCGCATATTTATTTCCCGGCTTTTGAGTCCGAGAAGCTGCCTGCGACGCTTTCCAAGTCCGTGTTAACCGGACTGCTGCGAGAGGAGCTGGGCTACGAGGGCGTCGTGATGACAGACTGCATGGAGATGAATGCCATTGCAGAACATTATGGCACAGTTGCCGCAAGTGTTATGGCAATTGAAGCCGGGGCTGATCTTGTGCTCATCAGCCATAGGCTTGACCGCCAGATCGGCGCTATCGACGCGATCGAGCAGGCTGTTAAAGAGGGGCGTCTGAGCGAAGCGCGCATCGACGCATCCGTGCAAAGGCTGCTCGCGCTCAAGGAGCGCCGCGGGTTGTTTGCGCCGCAGACGGGCTCGGCGGCTGAAGTAGGGACCGCGGAGCATTGCGCGGTCGCCCAACGTCTCAGCGAAGCCAGCATCACGCTCGTCAAAGACGAGCAGGGGCTGCTGCCGCTGAAGCGTGTAAGAACGCTAGCGGTCACCGTGGCCGCAGCGGTTTCATCCGGCGTCGACGAAGCGTACGCCGGACCGGCAAGTCTGGGCGCAGCGCTTGCTGAGCGCGGCCTTGACGTGCTCGACCGCGTGCTGCCGTTGGCTGAGGTCGGCGGGTTGACGGGCTCGGTGCTGGCCGCAGCGGAAGAAGCGGAGCAGATCGTCATCGGGACGTACAACGCCCGATTCCATCCGGCGCAGGTCGAGCTGGTGCGCGCCCTGCAAGCACTCGGCAAGCCAGTAATCGTCGTCGCGCTGCGCGTGCCGTACGATTTGCTTGAGTTGCCGGAGGTTTCGACCTTCATCGCGGCTTACGAAAGCCGTCCGCTAGCGCTGCAAAGCACAGCCAAAGCTCTACTGGGTGAGCTGGAGATGAAAGGCCATCTGCCCGTCACGCTGGGCTCCGGATATCCCGCGGGTTGGAAATGGGAGGGCGGACTGTGATGCTCCGTACCCTTCTCAACCAAACCTCGCTGACCGTAGCGGGCATCATGTCTGGCACCTCCCTGGACGGCATCGATGTGGCGATCGTCCGAATCGATGGCAGCGGGATTGATGCCAAAGTCAAACTGCTTCACTTCGAAAGCTTCTCCTATGAAGAGGAAGTACGCGAAAAGCTGAAGCAGCTCTGCTCCATTGATCACTCGAATGTTGCTCTATTGTGCGGCATGAACTTTGCCATTGCCGAGCGGTTTGCTGACGCGGTGGTGCAGACGGCTAAGGCTGCGGGAATGAACATGGATGAGATCGATCTTATCTCCACCCATGGACAAACCGTCTGGCACATTCCGGTGGCGGATGAAACCGATTCTTATTTGCCGAAATCAACGCTGCAAATCGGTGATTTATCCGTCATCGCCAAGCGGACCGGCCGTGTAGTTGTCGGCGACTTCCGCACCGCCGATATGGCGGTAGGGGGACAAGGTGCTCCCCTTGCGCCATACGGAGATTTCATTATGTTCCGAGATGCGGCCAAAGGGCGCATCCTGCAAAATATCGGCGGCATCGGCAACTGCACCGCAATCCCGGCTCAGGGAACGGCTGCAACCATGTCCGATGCCAGCCAGCTCATTGCTTTTGATACAGGTCCGGGTAACATGATTATGGATCAAGTCGTCTACGAGTTGTCCGAAGGCCGGCTAACCTATGACGCGGATGGCGCATGGGCGGCTCGCGGTCAAGTGCACCCTGAGCTGCTGGAGGAGATGCTGGCGCATCCTTACTTTGCTCAGCTTCCTCCGAAAACCACGGGGCGTGAGCTGTTCGGCAAAGCCTACACGGCGGCATGGCTCAAAAGCGCATTGGCTCGCGGACTCGCTCACGAAGATATCGTCGCTACAGCGACGGCGTTCACCGCGCACTCCATAGCTCGCGCTTATAAAGATTTTGTTCTGCCGCACTGCGCCATAGCGGAAGTCATCGTAAGCGGCGGCGGAGCACGCAATCTTACGCTGCTTAACATGATGCAGGAGCTGCTCCCAGAGCAAGCGATCCTCACCTCCGACGAGCTCGGCATCTCCGGCGACGCCAAGGAAGCCATCCTGTTCGCCCTGCTAGGCAACGATTGCATCCACGGCGTGCCGAACAATTTGCCGTCAGCGACAGGCGCGGAGCGCCTGACTGTGATGGGTAAGTTGGCTTTGCCTTAAATAATAACCTGCAAAACATACATCAAATATCGCGATTCCACGCCATTTTGGGCTGTGAGGTGCATATTTGATGTATGAAATGCAGGTTTTTTTATGTTTATGGCTATTTCTTTGCGGAATTTATGCAGTTTGTATCCAAAGTAGCGAGAACGGGACTCGTCCGAGGGATAAGTCTGAGTCTAACGGACTGAGATGCTTCTATTTGAGCGATTTAAGCTCAATATAAAATTTAACGGACATGAGAGACGTTAAGTAGCCTGAGATGGCCTAAATCGGCCAATAATCAAGCGAATAAAGGCTCTCAGGTCCGATAGCCTCTTGATATTGGGCGAAATAGCCAATATAAGGGCTGTGGTGTCCGTTACTAAAGTAAGGCTTAAGTTACTTTTTTGTAGATAGCTCAGATTTTGCGTTACTCGGGGATATTGGTCGGAGTGGACGAGGGCTGTGTGCGGTATGGAGTCAGTATGATGCTGATGCGGACAGAGGATTGTACGTAAGAGTGATGTGTGATGGAGAAGAGGGAATTGGTTGGAGTAGCTAGGGTAGAGGTTTTGATTAATTTTTTGTAGATAGCTCAGATTTTGCGTTACTCGGGGATATTGGTCGGAAGTGGACGAGGGCTGTGTACGGTATGGAGTCCGTATGATGCTGATCCGGGCAGAGGATTGTGCGTAAGAGTGATGTGTGATGGAGAAGAGGGAATTGGTTGGAGTAGCTAGGGTAGAGGTTTTGATTAGTTTATTGTAGATAGTTCAGATTTTGTGTTACTCTGGGATATTGGTCGAAGAGGACGAGGGCAGAGGCTGCGTGCCATATGGAGTCCGTATGATGCTGACGCGGACGGATGTTTGTACATAAGAGTGACGAGTGGCAGAGAGTAGCGAATCTAAACGGAAAGACTAGGGTAGTGAGGTTTAGATTACTTTATTGTAGATAGCTCAGAATTTTCGTTACTCAGGGATATCAGTCACAATGGAATCCACAAAAAAACAGCCAGGAGAGCCCACAAGAGGGCATCCCGGCTGTTTTTATTTTGTTGAGCTCACCTGCAGCAGGTGGGCTTCTTTGGTTTTATCAAAATGCGTCAAGGTGAAGAGATAATCACCCTTGTAATAGCTGTTCGTGTAGGTGCCATTCCCGGTACCTACTTCGGTTTCCATTACGACGTAGCCGGCTTCGTTAGGCTCGCCGCGCTTTTTGACGGTCTCGATGGCTGGCTGCAGCAGCGCCAAAGGCTTCGAGCCCCAAATGCTAAGCGAAGTAACAACCGCCTCCTTCGGGTTGCCCTTTGCCGGCTCTACCAGCAACGATAGCTGGTAGGCCGGATAGCTCAGCAGCAGCTTCACACCTGCCGTTGCTGCTGCTGCATCGCCCGCACCAGCGCCTGCGGCAGCTGGCGGGGAAGCCCCAACGGCAGCCTCACCAGCGCTAGCGCCAGTGTCAGCGGCGGCTGCCTCAGTCCCCGTGGAGGCGTCAACCGCCGCCTCCTGGCCCGCAAGCATGACGCTGGCATCCTGCAGCGTCACTTCCGCCGGTTTGCCCAGCAAGTCTTCGACTTTCTTGCTGGACAAACCGAGGAAGCCCTGCAGGCTGGCTTGGCCGCCTGCAAAAAAGCTCCGCAGCAGCGGCGCGCCGTCTGCGTCAAATACCGTGCCAAGGCCGTCATAGACGCCGACCTTGAAATCGCCCTTGTAGACGAGTTTGCCCAACTCGTCATACGCTTCTCCGGCGCCGTTCAGGGCGCCGTTCACATACGTGCCCTTGAAACGGGGCACGCCTTTCTCATCGAAGGCGGTGCCCTCGCCGCCGTACGTGCCCGCCAGGAACTGGCCTTTAAACTTCATCAGGCCGCTAGGGTAGTACTCGGTTCCGTCACCGGAGTAACTGCCGTTCTTAAAACCGCCTTCATAAACGAGAAGGCCTTTGGTATCGAACAGCTTGCCAGCTCCGCTATACTGGCCCGCTGCAAATTCCCCTTCATACTGGGCGATGCCGCCCGAAGAGAACAGCTTGCCCGCCCCATTGTAAAGGCCGCCGTTAAACGCGCCTTCGTAAAGCAGATCGCCGCTTGGGGCAAACAATTTTCCGGCCCCGCCGTACTTGCCATTTTGAAATTCGCCGATATACAGCACTTTCTGGTTGGGAGTATATAAGGTACCGGCCCCGTTGTAGGCATCCCCTGCAAAAGCTCCTTTATACAGCAATGTGCCTTGCTCATCATAGAGTGAACCGGCGCCTGATTTCTGTCCCTTTTCAAAATCTCCCTCGTAAGCGAGAATGCCGTTCTTGTGATAAAGCTTGCCCTTCCCCGCGTACAGCCCGTCAACTAGGCCGCCCTCATAGCGCGCCGCTTTCTCGGCGCCAACTACTTTGCCATTCCCCGAGAAGCTGGTCAGCTTCGTGGTGTTCTCCTGCAGAACAGGAACCCGGTTCAACCATTTATTCACGATCGCTGGCGGGCGTATGAAGATAAAAAAGATCAGGACGAGAATCAACAAGGTGATGAAAAGCAGCAGCCTTTTGGAGATGTAGTAAGAGCCGATCAAAATATAGTTTTTTAACGAGGTCTCACGCGTTTGCAGCATGACTCTAAGAATCTGTTGAAACTTAATGATCGCTAGTTTGGGCAGCCTTCCAATCGTTTGAAAGGCTTTCATAACATGTCCGATAAAAGGTGCTACGACGGGTCTTAGCACTTTTTCAATGGTTTTGACCGGCTGAATCTCCAATGATTTCACTCCTAAAAGGACGCTCGATTTTTTTATAAAATGCGTTAAGGCACCTGAATGGTCATTTGTCCTGGCTGCTGAACTTGGATGACGCCGCCCCAATTGCACATGCATTTGGAGGAGTTGTTCAGAGCCGGCATGTTAGCGACGAGCACTGTTGGCGATCCAGGAACCCAAGGGGCTGCCGTTACCGGTATGCAGGGCATGGGCGTGAGCACGCCGAATGCCGCCGCCGTTGCTGCGGCAACCATGGGATTGGCCATGGAATTACACATGCCGAACGGCAAAATGTTCACCATCGGTTTATTATCCATAATGTTTGCGATGGGCATCGCGGTCATGACCATATTCGCTGGCAGCACCATTAACGAACTGGGCGCCGCGCCGAAAGAACATTGCAGCATAGCACCGCCGCAAACAAGGTTTCCCATGGATATACCTCCTTTAATGTAACAAGTTATTTATGTAGCAGGATCCGATGCAGTTGTAGTTTCTGTTACTTTTATACTACTAGAAAAGCAGATAACCATCAATCTATTACTATATTCGATTCTTTTCGCTAAGTTTCTCCAAAAGATGGGTGCGAGAGTGTAAGAGATATTGTACTATAAAGGAAGAGTTGCAAGCGAGCGGAGGGATTCAGAGTGGCAGGGTTAAAAGCAGTAAAGCTGGGACTCGTAGTGCTACTGTCGACAGCGCCGGTTCTGGCGGCAGGGCCAAGCGTGGAAGCAGCGTCGGTAAAGGCTTTAACCATGAAAGAAGCGATGGATCAAGGGTTGAAAATAAGTTCTGTCCTGCGGGACGCCAAAACGGATATTTCAAAGAAAAAGCTGGAGCTGGAGCAAGCGCAGCATGCTGTGAAAAGTGAGGAGGCGAAGGCTTCCGGCCTGTTTGCCAAGCCCCGGAATTTAAGTCAGGACTTAACGACACGTTTGAAGGTGCCTGAGGCCAGCAAGCAGCTGTATATCGCACAGGAAACACTTCGACAATCGATGAATACGGTTCGGTTTGATGTGCAAAAAGCGTATTTAACGGCTTATCAGGATGAAGCAGCGGAAGAGAACGCACGCAAGAAATGGGAGGATGCCAAAACGGCGCTGGATACGGTTAAAAAGAAGCGGAAATTCGGGCTTGCTGACAGTGCCGAGCAGGAAGAGGCGGAGAAGACGCTGGAGAAAGCCGCATCCGTTTATAAACAAACGCAATTGACGGCCAAATCAAGCCGTTTGGCACTGGGCAAGCTGCTTCAACTGGATATGGAAAATAAAGTCCAGCTTTCTTTTGAACCGGATTACGCGAATCTGGATCAGAAGCAGCTGCCGGCCTACATAACCAGCGGGCTCAAATCGACGGTAAGTCTGCTGAAAGATACGGAGGATCGGCGTTTGGCCGATCATAAGCTAAGCACGACACGTGATCTGTACAGTTCCAAATTTGGCAGCAGCCGCATGAAGGTTATGGATGGTCTGTACAAGGCTAAGGATATCGACATGGACATGTTTCTGGCCAGTTATGAAACGACGTTGTCACAGGTGAAGAAAGATTGGGAAGGGTTTTTCCTTTTGCTTGGATTCATTCCGATTCCCAAATCTTTGCTCCAGGGAGAGTTTGACGGACTGCGTTACCTTGACGACCTGCGGGATGCATTACCTATTGCCACCATGGAACAAAATAAGGCGGTTTTGCAGGAGAAGGAAAGCCGATCAACGGTTATAGCAGCAGTGAGAGCCTCCTATATGGAAGCAAAGGGTGCGGAGGAAGGTTACGCGCAAGCTTTACGCGATAAGGATAGTGCTGTAAGCGCGCTGGATAAAGCCGCACAGAAGGTGAAACTCAGCTTGATGAAAACCGATGAGCTTGCGGCATATAAAGAAGCGGTGAGCAAAGCGGACGAGCAGATTTTAATGGCGCAAATGGGTTACGAAACTGCGCTTGGCAAGCTGGACATCGACACGGGCGGGGCTGTTGCAAAAACGTTGAAAAAGGGCATCCTGCCTTATCAAAACCTGGATGACGGGCTCGCTGCCGTCAAGCCGCAAAATCCTAAGGCGCCTGCGGGCTCTTGGAAATTGAAGGCGGCCGTCGGTCCGCTGCTTAGTGATTTTAGCGTGACGGTCAATAAAAAGCTCGGCGCCACGGACTATGCGTTGTTTACCAAAGATGGTAAAGCGATCGGTAAACGCACTAAGTTGAATAAGGCTGTGCGGCAATTAACGCTTAAACTTAGTCAGCTTGAGAACTTGAAGGTTGTGCTCTACGCGAAGGGGGAACCGATTGAGGAGCTGCTGCTGGAGGGCAAAGGAAATGCCGGACAGTTGGCGACGGCAGAAGCTGAAGCCACGGATGGTGAAGCAAGTGGTGCAACAGATGGAGCAGCAAATGAGGGAAGCTCAACAGGAGGCGAAGGAACGGCAAACGGCGAGAGTGGTTCTGGTGCTGATGAGGAAAAAGGGCCAGGTACCGTTATCATCGGTTCCTACAAAGTGCAGCTGGATGCGTTGACTCCTGAAGCCTATAATGCGGCTTCGGCAACGATGTCTTCATCGGGACAGGGGATCTTTTATAAGGCGGATGAGCCTGGAGCGGTCTGGTTCGGCATGGATAATGCCGTAGACCCGAGCGCGATCGCCGATCCGACGAGTTCCGCAGCGCTTTCGCAGAAGGATGCGGAGGCTTTGAAAGTCACCGTGGAGATTGCAAAGCCTGGTGCCATTGCTTCTTTGCAAACGCCCGAACAGCTGCAGCAGCAGATTGACACGCTGAAGAAAGATATTGTGAAGCTGGAGGCGGCCAAGGAAGCGGCCGTTACGGATATGAAGCTGAGCGAGATCGCCGATTTGGCGGTCGAGATCAAGGATGCGCAGGCCCAGCTCGGGATGCTGGAGGCGCTGCAGAAAGGCGACAGCCAGGCAGCTCTTCAGCAGATGGAGCTGGTGAATAACCCGGACGCGCTGATCGCAGCGCTGTCCGAGGAGACCGAGACACCGCCAGGCGAACCCGGCGGTGAGAAACCCCCAGGCGGCACAGCGCCCGGGAAGGACGTGGCCAGCGAGGATGCGCTGGCTGAGCAGGCTGAGCTCCAGCAGACGAAGCTGGAGCAAGCCCTTGCCGCCGGCGAGCCGGACGCTGCTGCAGCCAATCTGCAGCAGCTCCTAGCGACGCAGGCGCAGTTCGCGGATGCGCAAACGGGCGCATCCGAAGGGCAGGCTTCGCTCGCAGAGGCGAAGCTGAAGCTGGAGGCTGCGCTGAAGCTGGCGCAGGCGCAGGGGGACACGGAGCGGGTCGCGACGCTGACCCGCTCGCTCGAAGCCGTCGCCGAGGCGGTGGCGACGGCGAAGAAGGACGCGCTGTTCGCGCAGCTGGACGCCGTGCAGGTGCTTGCGGCAGCGCTGCCGCAAGAGGCAGGCGTACAGACGCAGCTTGAACAGCAGGTCACGAAGCTGCTGGAGGAGCTGCAGCAGCAAGAAAAGGCCAAGTATACGCCTGAGGAGCAGGCGGCCTTGGCCGATGTTTCAGCTTCATTGGCGGCCAGCTCAGCTAGTGCATCCATTCAACCGATTCCGGCAGAAAACGTGCTTTCTCCCAATATTTTCATCAAATTTGATGCTCCGCCTGTTATAATAAACGGGCAGGCATATTTACCTATAAGATCCGTATCGGAGTCGTTCGGTGCCGCCGTAGATTGGGACCAAGATACTCTCACGGTTACGATTAGCACGGAATATAGGACGATCACGAGCCGTATCAGTGAAGACAAAGCTTATGTTGATGGCGATCCTGTGCAAATCGACGGCCCGGCCCTTCTGCTTGAAGGAAGGACTTATGTCCCATTAAGATTCATAGCAGAATCCTTGGGACTGCAGGTGGATTGGAACGCACCGACGCAAATCATTCAGATTTCATATTAGAGGAGATTAAAGAGCGATGAAGAAATCGATTGCGGCATTGCTGCTCGTACTGCTGCTTCTGGGTGCTGCTGGAACCTACCTTGGATTAAACAGGGAAAGCTTCACACTATGGCCTTTTCACAAGAGCATGCCTTTCGACGGTTTATCGAAGGCGATCTCGGATGGGCATAACAATTTGTTTGTTATCGATAACGCGAAGAAGACGATTCACAAGCTGAACGGGGATGGTGTACTTCAGTACTCCATTACGAGCGAGACCGGGAAAAACGGGGAAGTTTACCGTTTTAACGATATGGCTGTCGATGATTTGGGGTATCTCTACACGATTCGCACCTTGCTTGATCCTTACGGGATTGCAGTGAAGTCCGAGCAGATTGTTCGCTATACGCCGGATGGGCAGTTCGACCGCAGCTTGTTCTCGCAGGAATACAATGATGCGCAAACCCAGCGGTATAGATTGGGGTCTTTGCGAAATGTTCAGGTTCACGATGGGATGGTCTATTTTTTCAATGACGAAGTACAGCAGTTAACCCTCTATCAAGCTTCGGTTGGCAAAGAGGAGACATCTGAGCCCAAGTTGGTCTACACGATAAAGCTCCCGCAAAATAAATTTGTCGCTGAGGCAGACGGCTTTAAGCCTGGCGAGATCTACTATTCAACGCGCAGCGGAGAGATCTATCGCGCTTTTGGCGACGGGCATTCCGAGCTTGTTTATCCGCTTCCCGGGCTTGATCGCACAAGACGCAATTTCCCTGAAAGCCTGCATCTCGATAATCAGGGCCGCCTGATCTTCATCGATTTTAACAATAAAATGATTTCCCGGCTTGATCCTGCACAACCTTACACGATTGAAGGACTTGTAACCGAAGAGAAGGCGAAAGCAAACGGCATAGACCTTGCTTTTGATGCCACTTCGAGTTCCATCGCCCAGGATGGCAGCCTCATTATCGTAGAATCGACGCAAATTAATCGCCGCCTGCCGGATGGGACCATTACGCCGTCCATGGTAGAAGCTCTATACAGCAAGCCGGTAAGAACCCAATTGTTTGTACATTGGTCGGTTGCCGTAGTGGCTCTAATCCTTGTGCTGTATGCGATCAAGCTTGTCTTCTTCAATTTGCTGCAGCGCCGTCTTCCTTTAATGATGAAACAGATCCTCATTCTGGTGCCGGTCATTGCGGCTTCGATGATTCTGCTGTCGACCGTCATTTATGAGAGTTTCTCGAAGAAAATGGAAGAGGAAACGTTTAGCGAGCTTATTTTACTGGCTAAAAACGGTCAAAATCTCGTCGATGGCGATAAGCTGGAAAGTATGACGTCACCGCTTGATTACAATGGTGCAACCTATCAATCTTTCCGCCGAAAGATTCAATCGGTTTTTGAAAATAACGCCAGCGATGATAATCAAGGCTTTTATAAAGCAGTGTATAAATATGAAAATGGGGTCATTTATCGGATTCTAGAAGACGATGATGGCATGCACATGTTCAATCCTTTCCAACAGACGCCTGAGAATCAGCAGGTTGTGCTTGAAGGTAAGCCAGCTACGGGACAATGGCAGGATTTCTCCGGCGAGTGGCGTTATGCGATTGCTCCTATTTTTAACTCAGCGGGTAAAATTGTCGGTGTTTTCGAAACGAGTAAAAACCTGGATGGCATCCTGAAGCATCGCCAAGCGGTACTTCAATCGATTATCCGCAATATTGCGCTCATTTCCGTTGGTTTGCTGCTTGTACTCGTTGTCATGACCTATGTATTACTGTCTTCGATCCGGAAGCTGCGCAATAGCGTCGGCGAGATTGCCAAAGGCAATTGGGACACGGTCGTTACGATCAACACACGCGACGAGGTGTCAGATCTGGGCGACAGCGTCAATACGATGGCAGCCCGCATTCGGGACTATATTACCAAGGTAGAGAACTTTAGCCAATCTTACTACCGCTTCGTTCCGCAGCAGTTTTTGCGATTCCTGAACAAGGAAAGCATTCTGGAGGTTGAACTTGGCGATCAAGTAGAGAAAAACATGTCGATTTTGATTTTTAACATCCGAAGCTTCTATTTGCTTTCCAAGAAGCTCACGCCGGAAGAGAACTTCAACTTCGTCAATTCGTTCCTTAGCAGGTTCGGGCCTTATGTCCGCAAGCATCAAGGTCTTATGAACAAGTATCTGGGTGCAGGCTTCATGGCACTTTTCCCGAATCAAGCGGATGAAGCGCTGCAGGCGTGCGTTGAGATGCGCAAGGAGTTGGATCTTTACAATTCGCATCGGGCAAAAGTCGGCTATTCGCCGCTGGATTTCGGTATCGGCCTGCATAAAGGACCGCTCCGTCTCGGGATTATCGGCGAGCAGCAGCGCCTGGAGGGCAATGTGATCTCTGACGGTGTGAATGTGGCAAGTATGCTGGAGAAAATGACGGAACCGCTCGGCGCATCCATTCTCATTACCGATCATGTGGTGCAGTCGCTGCAACAACCGGCAGCCTTTCAATACCGGAACCTGGGATTGATTCAGGTAGAAGGAGTGAAGGAGCCGCTTCGATTGTTTGACGTTTATCAGGGCGATCCGGATACGATTCGGGTACTGAAGGAGAAGACCAAGACGTTATTCGAGCAGGCGGTCACGTATTACCAGGTAGGACGTTTCTATGATGCAAGAGAAGCTTTCTTGATGGTCATTAAACAGAATCGTCAGGATAAGGCGGCACAGCTATACTTCTATATTTGTGATGAATATTTCCAACACGGTACGACAGCAGAGTGGAATGGCACATTATCTGTTTCCTGATGAAAGAGGCGAACTTGACATGCAAGTGCACGAGTTGACTACAGAGAGAGACGCACAACGGATTACGGAATTTTATTTATCTTCCTCCTCATTTGATGATCAAAGGCATACGCCGGGGGAGCTAGAGCATTTTCGCAATGCTCCCCTGCTTAGCTTGACTCAGCGCAATCACTGGCATTGGTTCATTGAGAATGAAGCCGGAGAGATCATTGCGGTGACCAGCTGCAAGGAAAATGAGCATCAATCCGGTGGTTATTTATGGGATTACTTAGCCGTACATCGCGATTATCGCCGGCATGGCTTTGCGAAAGTTTTGTTTCAAGCGCTAGAAACATTCTCGAGAGAAGCGGGAGGGCGCTACATTCTTACGTATACATGCGATTTACCCGAATATCAGCCTATTCAAAAAATGTTCCGGGCGAACGGCTTTGAACTCATCGGCACTTATCCGAATTACTATTACGAAGGCGAAGCGCGATTAGCTTTCTATAAACCGCTTATTGAAGACAAATGATAGATTGGACCTGATGATATGCAAGGAAGCTTAACCAGATGGATGGGACTGCGGACGGAAGATATCCGAAAGCTGTGGATGATGCTGCCGATCTTTTATTTTAGCGGGATTGCGGAATCATTGAACTATACGGCATTCATGGCCCTTTTTAACCAAAGATTCGGCGTGCAGTATTTGCCCTACATCTATATTGCCGAAGCGGCCATCATGCCTCTGGAGGGTTGGTTGCTGGCAAAGCTGGCCAATCGGTTGCCGAAGGCCAAATTGATGACGACGCTCTATCTGTTGATGATCGGTTTACTGGTGTTGAACGGTGCGGTGCTGCTGGGCTTCAAGCTGGGCGGCATTGACTTCCGCTATTATTATCCCATTATGTTCATCTCCTCCAACTTTGTTGTCAGGCAGCTGACGCTGCTCTTGTGGAGCACAGCTTTTGACTTATGCCCTACGCAGCAGGCCAAAAGATTGATGCCGGTGTTCATCGCGTCCACGACGACAGGTGGAATTACCGCCGGCTTGCTCGCTCATCAAATCGGCAAACTGCTCGGGACGGAAGCCGTCTATGCGCTCGCTCCGGTGTTGATGGTGTTCGGCTTCATCTTTTTTCGGAAGGCGCTCGCGCGCTACTTGGTGCCTTTAACGTTAAAAGAAGATCTGCGGCTAAAAAGCCAGAGCGGGACGGTTCAGGCAGAGGAAGAAGAAAAGCAGCTACCTGCCGGCTATTATGCCAAGCAGATGTTGCGCAGCCCGTTCCTATTGTGCGCAGTTGCGCTAATGACGCTGATGCCGGCCGTGTATTTCATGATCGAGTATCAGTACTTTACCGCGGCGGAAGCCAAGTTTCCATTAGAAGGCGATTTAACCTCTTTCTACGGCTTGATTACGGCCATTCAATTCACGTTCTGTCTTTTGCTGCAGACGGTGTCTACACGCTTAATGAACTGGTTGGGCGCAAGCAATATGCTGCTCGCCATCACCGTGGTATTCTTCGGCGGATTCGGACTTACGGCCTTATTTATGAATCAGTCCCTTGGATTGGCGCTGGTTTCGGGTTCCTATGCCGTCTTCTATATTTTGCTGTATTACATTGCGGAACCTTGTTATCAACTTTTTTTCAAAATGATGCCCATCTCCAAAAGGGACGGCTACCGTTATTTTGCTCAAGGTGTCGCTGCCTCAGGCGGGATATTGATTGGCTCCTTGCTGTCGCTGCTGCATTCCTTCGGCTTGATCCAACTGTCGCTGTTAGCTTGGCTAGGCGTAGGTTTGGCGGTCGTTCTCGTCATTGTCGCTTGGTACGGCAGGCACTTATACATCCGCGAGTTGGTTAAAAGTGTGCAATCGCTGCACGCTGATTTGTCTGATATTGCGGAATCCTTTATCGGGGGAATCCGCAGTTCCAAGGCGCTTTCCGCCATGCTGGGCTACTTGAAGCATCCGAACGATTATGTGCGGGAGCTGGCGCTTGAAGTCATCGGCAAGGCGAAGGATTCTGCGTTCCTGCCCCATTTGATTGGGATGATTGGGGAAGAAAGCTCACGCATCCGCATAGCTGTGCTACGCGCGATGAATCTCCAAGGCGCTACGATTCAAGATCTCGTACAGGTTGCGTCATTCCTTGAGGACGAAGACCCGGAGGTGCGCGCGGAAAGCGTGAAACTGATTTCGAAAGCAACGCATCTGAAAAGCCAGTCGCACTTTTTCATTCGCGTCAAGCTGTTGGATAACCATCCGAGGGTTGTACATGAAGGGGTTAAGGCGCTTTACTCGCTCGAAAGCGAAGAAAGCTATCAAGCCTGCGACGAGGCGATTATCAAAATGCTCGATAACGGCGGCGAATGGGCTGTCTATGGCTGCCATACCGTAGCGGATCTGAAGCTGGATAGCTATTCCGCTTGGGTGTTGTCGCTGCTCGATGATCATCGGCCCGCGGTTAAAGTTGCCGCTGCGGCCTGTCTCGGCAAGCTTAGCCACGTCGAGGCGATTCCGATTCTTCTGAACATGGTGCCTTTGGCGGATCAGGAGCTGCGCAAAGCGATTCTTCAAGCCTTGGTCGATATGGGCGATAAAGCATTGCCGACCCTGTCGGGCAGCCTGAACCATGCGAATCCTTTCATCTGGAACGCAGCCGTTACAGCTCTGGCAGAGCTGCTCGATGAAAATAAACTGAGAACGCAGCTCGTTGACCCTTGCGTAAATCGCATGCTAGCTTCGACGCAGGAACGAGCCTTGTCGGAAGCCCTGCTCCAACTAGGCATGAAGGGATTAGCGGAGCTTGCCAATCAACGGTGCGTTGAGCTGCACAATGCGCTTGTCGGCGGGGCTTGGGCCGTTATGGCCAAGTTCGTTGACGAACGTGTTGTGGCGACGCTGCGCGAAGCAACCAAGGACGAGAACGAAGAGGTCCGGGAGAATGCGCTTGAGGTGCTGGCCGAAGGGCTGGGGGACCGTAAATTGGCTTTGGCCCTGCTGGAATTATTGAAGCAAGGAACGGCCAGCAGCGATACAGCGATGACCGAGCCGCTCAAGTTGCTGCAAGAAGCTGCGAGATGGTCGGACGATTGGCTGAAGGATATTGCGGTTTACGCATTAAGTTCACTGGAGCGTGATGGGATGAGAGAAGAGCGCAAGTTTTTGACCATGCTGGATAAAGTTATTTTCCTGAAGCAGGTATCCTTATTCGCCGATTTGTCTGTGGATGAACTGGGGTTAATTGCTGGTATTGCGACGGAAGAAGTCCACGAAGACCTCACCTATTTACTGCGCCGGGGGCAAAGCAATTCAGCGATGTATTTAATCATTGAGGGCAACGTTGAGCTGAGCAATGAGACTGGTGTAGGCGAGACAGTAACAATTGGTGTTCTGGGACCCAAACAACCATTTGGGGAAACAACGGCTCTGGACGGATCACCTTCTGCCGTTACAGCTCAGGCTATTTTCGATGAAGTGCGAGTGCTTGCACTGCAAGGTGAAAGTCTTTCCCGACTGGTGAGATTGTATCCGGAGATCGGCATCGGCCTGCTGCATGCCTCAAGTGCCCGCGTTCGTTTGCTGGAAAATATGCTTTTGAAAATGGCTTAAAGGGCTAGGTGGATAAGCAGAGAGGGCGGGACGAACGTGTCAGTAGAGACCATCGTGTTAAGCAATGATCTGAAGGAGCTCGAGCGGTTAGGCGCATTCTTAAAAGGGCTGTCACCAGCGATGGGCATGGATGATCAGACGTTATTCCAATTGAATTTGGTCTGCGACGAGCTGGTAACCAATGTCATTCTCTATGGGCACCCCCCGGAGGAGCGCGGTATGCACACGATCCGTCTCGACATTGGGGCTGCTGCGGATAGCTGGGAGCTTTGCCTGACGGATCGCGGAGTGCCTTTTAATCCGCTGCTCAAGGCAAGCCCCCGGGTTGACCTTAGTATGGACGAGCGTGGGATCGGCGGTCTGGGTATTCACTTTGTGAAACAAGTGATGGATGATATCCGCTATGAGCGTCTGAACGAAGAGAATATAGTGATGATGACAAAACGCCGAATTCAGAAGGAGGGAATATCATGAATGTAACGGAGAGCATGCAGGGGGACATCGTCCTGCTGAGCTTAAATGGCAGACTGGATGCTAATACGTCCGCGAGCTTGGAAGCCGTTTTCTCGAAGTTGGTCGAACAAGGGAAGGGCAAGTTTGTTTTTGATCTGCAAGGACTTGACTATGTAAGCTCCGCAGGACTTAGAAGCTTATTGTCCGCAGCGAAAATGATCAAGGTCATCCAAGGCAAGTTGGCACTTGTGCGCATGAATGAGAATGTCAAAGAGGTTTTCGATATGTCAGGGTTTAGTTCCATTTTTTCGATTTATGACAAGGAAGATGATGCGATCCATGCCATTTCCTAGCCGAACGAGTAAGTGTGAAGGCCGAGCCCAAGAACTGGGGAGGCGTACGAAATGAATATCGTCGTAGGTGCTCTTCTTCTTGTTTGCTTGGTGATTGGCATCGTATGGCAGCTTAGCGAACGAAGGCGCAAGACGGCTGATCTGGAGCTTCAGCGGACGATGCAGCTGTTCGATGTCAGCTTGGAAGTGAACTCAACGATTCACAAACAGGATTTGCTGATCAAAATCATGGAGACCTCCTCCCGCATCATGAATGCAGAAGCTTCTTCCGTCATCTTGGTCGATGAGGAAAAAGATGAGCTGTTTTTCGACCTTGCGCTTGGTGAAAAAGGCGATGAAGTCCGCGAAATTCGCCTCAAAATCGGCGAAGGCATCGCCGGCTGGGTGGCTCAGACCGGCCAATCGGTCAAAATCGACGATGCAGCGCAGGACGAACGCTGGTCCTCGAAGGTCGCCAAACGCGTCGATTATCCGACGCGTAACATGCTTTGCGTGCCGCTGGTGAGCAAAGGTAAAATTATCGGCGTGCTGCAGGTGCTGAACAAGCGCGAGGATGTGCATTTTACCGACCGTGATTTGCAGCTACTAGAGTCCATTGCTTCTCCGATCGCGGCATCTTTGGAAAATGCCATGCTCTACGACGTTTTGGAGAAAACGACGGCTGCCAAAGAACGAATGGAAAGCGAACTGCGCATCGCAACCAACATTCAAATGGGTTTCTTGCCACGTCAAGGCTTGTACTTGACGGCGGATGCCACTGAAACTACGGCGGAAGCAAGGGCATTTATTCGTCCGGCACGTGAGGTCGGCGGCGACTTTTACGATTATTTTCGACTTGGCGACGATAAGCTGTTTTTCGTTTTGGGGGATGTATCGGATAAAGGGATTCCTGCGGCGTTGTTCATGGCGGTTACGATGACCTTGCTCAAGGGGAAAATGAGCCCGGATATGTCGCCTGGAGAGCTGCTTACAGCCGTGAATCAAGAGTTGTATAAGGACGATTCGACGATGTTTGCGACGATTTTCTGCGGTGTGCTTCATATAGACACGGGGCGTTTGCAGTACAGTGACGGCGGTCATTGTCCGCCATACATTGTCCGTGGTAACGGCGATGTGGAACAGCTGAAGGGGAAAAAGGGACTTCCGCTTGGCGTCATGGATGACATGCTTTATGCGGATAACGAAGTGACGCTTGATCAGGGTGACCGCCTGATCATGTATACGGATGGCATTACGGAAGCAGAAAACCGGCAGCAAGAGCAATATGGCTTCTCGCGACTTCATGAGCTTTTACAAAAGGAGTTGTCGAGCCAGCCGGCACATCTTCTGGAACAGATGACCCAGGATGTTGACCATTTCGCAAATGGCGCCATCCAATCGGATGATATTGCCGTGCTCATCATAGATCGAAAACCAAACAAAATGTAACCTCAAAAATCAGCAGGTATGATATAGTGAAACTAGATGACATCATGCGCTCAGATACGGATAATGATGGGGCGCAAGCCGTCAATTGATGGCATTTTACTCAGTACGACCATTCTAGGAGGGTTCATATGCCAATGCATCTATCGCGTATCAACAGGCAGCCAGATACTTCCCTGCACAATCAACATCGTAATAAGAGTCATTCACAAGGGCAGTCTGCAGTAGCAGATCTCATGAATATACAACGGGCTATTGGGAATAAAGCGGTAGGCAGCATGCTGTCCATACAGACGAAACTGACGGTTGGGCCGGCAGGAGACGCTTATGAACAAGAGGCGGATCAAGTTGGCAAAGAAGTGGCGGACAAAATCGCAGCCTCGGAAAATAGCGGAGCGTCCGCTGATGTGCAGCGGAGCGAAAGTGGAGAGTCGGAAGAGGAAGAGCTGCAGATGAAGCCGTCCTCGGAGACGATCCAGCGGAGTGAAGGCGGGGAGATGGAAGAGGAAGAGCTGCAGATGAAGCCATCCTCGGAGACGATCCAGCGGAGCGAAGGCGGGGAGATGGAAGAGGAAGAGCTGCAGATGAAGCCGTCCTCGGAGACGATCCAGCGGAGCGAAGGCGGAGAGATGGAAGAGGAAGAGCTGCAGATGAAGCCATCCTCGGAGACGATCCAGCGGAGCGAAGGCGGAGAGATGGAAGAGGAAGAGCTGCAGATGAAGCCGTCTTCGGAGACGATCCAGCGGAGCGAAGGCGGAGAGATGGAAGAGGAAGAGCTGCAGATGAAGTCGTCTGACGGCGAAGCGTTTGAGGCGGATGCTTCCATTGAATCCGAGATTAAATCCATGCAAGGCAGCGGTAGTAAAATGGACGCGCAAATTCAGGCTAAGATGGAATCGGCCTTTAATGCGGATTTCAGCAATGTTAACATCCATAATAATCCACAGTCATCGAAGATGAATGCTTCGTTAGGGGCGGAAGCTTTTGCGACAGGGAATGATATCTTTTTCCGTGAAGGACGCTATAACCCGGATTCGCGCGAAGGTCAGGAGCTGCTTGGACATGAGTTAACGCATGTCATCCAACAGCGTGGCGGCAAATAAAGTGAATCTATAAGCAACAGGGATAATGATGTCGCCTGTTGCTTTTTCGCGTGTGGGGAGTGGGTAAGTGTATCCCTGTATCCCGTTCACATTTGCATAGAAGCTTTGGGAAGAAGTATATTTGCACTTGAGAAAGTTAAGAATGAGCAGATTATAGGGTAAGCAGATGAATGAATTTGAAGTGCATTTGAATGGATTAAGCAGCCTAGTTAAAGCATTGGGCATAAGAAAGTAGGAGGGCGGACGGATATGCTGCCAGATCATGTACACGAGCGTCATTTCGCGCAATTAGGACTTTTGAAAGAGATTTTGGATGAGACAGGCCTTGCCACCAATTTGTTGGAGAAATCAGACGCGATTCCGCTTCACGTGCTGATGGCCGGTTTTCAAGAGGATAAAAAGGAGCGGGAACGGTTCCTGCACTTTAGCTTTTTACCTTTGAACGATGAAGAGATTGCAGCGATTCAGCTGCTGCAAATATACAGCACGCTTCCTTTTCATCTCGAAGAAGGTAAGCGCGATGAGGTTGCCGCCGTGCTGCTTGAGATCAACACGCGGTTGCCGATTGGCCATTTTGGCATTAATGAGCATAATGAGCTGCATTACCGCTATGTGTACAGCATCTCGGCTGCGCGTTCTTTTGACAGTGAGGAAGTGCTGGAGATTTTAAGCTTGTTCGTTTATATGTGTGATATGTTTGCCGATCACGTTGAGCTGGTGGCTAGCGGTGAGGCGGATGCCGAGCAGGTTGTTCAGGCACTCAGAGGTTAACCATCAACGCCGAAAAGGGCTGTCCCGGATGTAGAGAAATCTACCGACGGGAAGCCCTTTTTTCGTTATGTTGCTGCCACCACGATGGCCATGGCCTTGCTCAGCATGCAGCCTGCTTATGCGCTAACGGACTCAGGTGCCGCTATTCGATGAAATAGAGCCCTTTTCAAAATCTAACGGACACAGTAGCCGCTATTTACCTCTGTGGCAGCGTTTTTCACTGCTTTGAGGTGCAATAACGCTTCTGGAGTCCGTTAGCTCAAAAATCAGGCTATTTTATTGGAAATAGCGCCTGTGGGGTCCGTTACAATTGGCTGTTGGCAGCACTAGGCAAACCGAGTCGCGTTTCACCGCTGAAGCCTTCCGGCAACGTCAAAATGCTTTGCAGCGCGGAAACGCTGTCAGCGCTATACACCAAATTCCGCGGGCCTGCGCCCGGTTTCACCGATGTTTCACCATACGGATGAAGGACGGCCTGAAGTTCCTCTAAAGATGATGCCTCTGTTTTACTTCACTCTCTCCTGCAAAAGCTCCACAAGCTGTTTGCCCGGATCTTTCATCATTTGCCCGCCATTGCCACCGGCAGGACGATTGCCGCCGTTGCCACCGTTCGCGCGAGGCTGTTTCCCAGCGTTTGCGCCGTCCGAACCGGCCGCTGCATTCGGTGAAGCCGAAGGGGAAGGTGCACCTGAGGCGTCCGGTTTCGCGCCTTTTTGCCCATTGAAGTTGCCACGTGTGCCATCGCCTGGATTGCCGCCGTTACCTCCCTGGCCTCTTCCACCGCCATTGCCCATATTCGCCATCTTGCTCGCAGCGTCGTCGATGAACTTCTTCTGCGCATCCGTCAGCTTCTCGAGCAGCTTCGTTTTGTTCTCGTCGCTGAGCTCAGCTTTGGTTTCGATGTCCTGCGCAACGGGCAGCATGACTTGGGCCTGGTCCTTAGTGATCGCAAGTCCTTCAGCTTTGTCCATCATAAGAAGCGTTTGGAAGGTGCTGAACAACTGTCTCTGCGCCTGGCTCATAGCGGGACGATTTTGCCCCTGTTGCTTCGCATCCGGTGAAGCTTGTGCGCTCGCTTGAGGTTGTGCTGTACTTGCCGCTGCTTGCTGAGGGGAAGCTTGGTTGCCGCAACCGCTGAGCAAAGCGGGGAGAAGGATGCATAAGCCGGCTATTTGTTTCATTTTAATTTTCATATGTCTATGTACCACTCCTATCGATAATCTTCCATTTCATTCTCATTGTACGGCGTAATTATGAAAAAAAAGAGAAGGGAAGCTGAATAGGAGATAAATGTTAGCTTAAAAATGGCTGAGTGTGTAAAAGAGCATGCAAAAAAGAAGCTGCACAGGCAGCTCCTCATTAAACTTGTTTAGCTCGATTCACAGTTAGATTAGGTCTATCGGTTTTCAAAGCGTATTTTCTGTTCAAAAGAAATCCGAATAACGACGCCAGCGACTGCTGGAACAGCATCCCTAGCACAACGGGAATCGCCACCGGAGGCGGAAAGTACGCTACAGCAAGCACGGCGCCGGCGCTAATATTCCGCATCCCGCTGTTAAACGTAAGCGCCACAACGACGTCCTGCTCCCACTTCATCAGCTTGGCGACGATCCATCCCAGGATGTAGCCGAGGGAAGCGAGGGCTAGTACAAAACCGGCCAAACCAAGCAGTTTGGCATTAAAATCACGCAAGTATGGCGCGATAACGGAGCTGTTAATCGCAACAACGATGCCCATGCATATTTTCGAAAAAGGACCTAGACGGCCGCTCCACTGCTCTTTAATTTTGCCCTTCGTCCATTGATTAAGGAGCATGCCCAGCAAGGACGGGACGACGATCATGAAGAATAGACCTTGCATCATGGCAAAAGTGTCCATCTGGACTTTCGTGCCGACCAGTGCAGAGAGTGTATAAGGAACAACAAACGGTGAAAGAACGGTATCCATGAGAATAATGGATAGAGTCAGCACGATGTTTCCACGATAAATGGCGACCCACACGAAGCTTGTAATCCCTGTTGGAATGGCTGCGGCCAGAATGAGCCCTGTGATGGTTAATGGTTCCGAGCTGTAAACGGCGTGACCGAGCCCAAGCGCAAGCAGCGGCATACCAACATGTAGAATCAGCAGCGTAGCGATAAGTGGGAAGGGCTGGACGATCACTTTAACAAATTCCTTGAAGCTGGAGCTGATGCTGCCCGAGAATGTCATAAAGGCAAACAGCCAAGGCGATAAGAAGGTAAAGCCGGATAAATGACTGCCGAGCAGAACGCCGATAAGTACGCTGACAGGCGTGATGAGTGGCAAAATTTTTTCCAGCTGGCGATTCAATTGAGCTAGCATCTGGGTGTTCATCCTTCCTGACAATGGATAATAAAGGCCGAGGGTTGCGTTCTCCCTATTATAAGAGCATTAGCTTCGGGTGACTAGGATAAGATGGGTTGGAAATTTTTATTTCCATCGACTGGATACCGTGTTATGATAATGAACAAATGAATACGAATGTATCCCTAGGGGCGCCGCAAGGCTGAGACAGAGCAATCTGAACCCTTTGAACCTGAACTGGGTCATACCAGCGGAGGAAAGTGGAAACCGGACTTTGGCGCCTCATTTTTGCATGTTTATTATGCGGGCAACCTACAACCACTTTTCTTGGGAAAAGTGGTTTTTTTGCGTCTTGATTGCCGCACCAGGCTAAATTGCCTATCGATACATCGGTTCAAAAAGTGAGGAGGCGGACTTCCATGTCCGAGCGCGAGCTGCATGTGATATCGAATGGCAAGTTGGCATGGAAGGAGATGGCTGCCATTGCAACCCAGATCCATCCTTATGTCACGGCCATACATATACGAGAGAAAAATAAGCCGATGGATGAAGTTTTTATGGGCGTACAGTATTTGTTGGAACAAGGTATACCCGCGAAAACACTTTGTATCAACGGCTACCCCTGGATGGCAACTGCTGCAGGGCTTGGCGGTTTGCACCTTCCCGAAAGCTCTCCACAGCTGTTGAAGATAAGAGATAGCTATCCAAGCGCGCATCGCACAGGAGTCTCTGTACATAGCACAGAGGAAGCTGTCAAACGCGAGCGCGAAGGGGCGGATTATGTCTTGTATGGGCATATTTTTGCAACAGGTTCAAAGCTGGGGGTTGAACCAAGAGGGCTTGAACAACTGGGGAATGTTGTCCGGCAGGTAACGATTCCGGTCATCGCTATCGGTGGCATAACACCTGCAAGAGTAAGGCCTGTTCTAG
The DNA here is from genome assembly GCF_045866505.1 of Paenibacillus sp. P36. NCBI lineage: Bacteria > Bacillati > Bacillota > Bacilli > Caryophanales > Paenibacillaceae > Paenibacillus > Paenibacillus sp. P36. The sequence continues at coordinate 8,020,088 of NZ_AP038372.1, read as the reverse complement.
CTGCGGGAGCTTCCGGCATCGCGGTGATGAGCGGCATTTGGGAGGCGGATGACCCCATGGAAACCGTAAAAGCTTACATCCAAGAGTTGCAGCAGCAAGAAGAAACTAGAGGTGAGAGACTTGAAGCATACGAGTGACGTTATCATCGTTGGCGGAGGCGTGATAGGCGCATCGATCGCCTATCACTTGGCGAAGCGAGGCCAGTCCGTCACGCTGCTGGAGCGCAGCAGGCTGGGGACGGAGGCCTCGGCTGCCGCAGCCGGCATGCTCGGAGCGCAGTCCGAGATGGCGGACACCGGGCCCCTGTTCCAGTGGGCCAGGCAAAGCAGAGCGATGTTCCCCGAACTGAGCGGGGAACTGAGGAGCCTCACGGGCATCGACATCGGTCTCGTCCGTGAAGGGCTTTTGAACGTCGCGCTCAGCGACGATCAGGAGCAAGAGCTGCGCGCGAGGGAGAAGCTCCAGCGCGCAGCGGGTGAAAAAGCGGAGTGGCTGAGCGCAGCCGCAGCCTCAGCGCTCGAACCCGCGCTGAGCCGAGTGACGCGCGGAGCATTGTACCTGCCCGAGGATGGGCAGGTCGAGGCGCCGCAGCTGGCGGCGGCATTCGCGCAGGCGGCGCGGGTGCTCGGGGCGAAGCTGCAGGAATTCGCCCACGTGCAAGGGCTGCTGACGGAGCGCGATCGCGTCATCGGCGTAATGACGAGCGAGGGGCCGCTGTATAGCGAGCACGTTGTTGTGGCGGCCGGCACGTGGAGCGGCCAGTTCCTTGCCAGCAGCGGGATCGACCTGCCGGTGTATCCCGTGAAGGGGGAGTGCTTCTCGGTACTCACGGAGAAGCGCGAGCTGCAGAAGACCCTGTTCACGCCAGGGTGCTATATTGTCCCCAAAGCGGGAGGCCGGCTGCTCGTAGGCGCCACGGTTGTGCCGAACAGCTACGACCGCAAGGTGTCGCTGGCAGGGCTCGCGGAGCTGATGGAGCGAGCGAAGCAATTAATGCCCGCAATCGGCGATGCCGAGTGGGAGAAGGCTTGGTCAGGCCTGCGTCCGCAGACGCCAGACGGCATGCCGTACATCGGCAAAGTCCCGATGTATGAGGGCTTGTTTGCGGCCTGCGGGCATTACCGCAACGGGATTTTGCTCAGCCCGATCACAGGGAAGATTATCGCTCAGCTCGTATTAGGCGAGGACGTGGGCAGTTTACAGCCCAATTTGGAAGCATTTTGCCCCGATCAGTCGCGAACGTCCAAGCGCTTGGAAAGTGGGCGACTACAAGGAGAGGAGCTGCAAAGCATTGAAGCTGCACATTAACGGCCAAAGCGTAGAGGTTCCGGATGCGATTCGTACGATTGAAGAGCTGCTAGCCCATTTTGAGCTGCAGGAGAAAATGCTCGTTGTCGAGCATAATCAGAACATTTTACAAAAAGAAGATCATGTGAAAACGGAGTTATCGGAAGGACATAAAATCGAAATCGTTCATTTTGTTGGAGGGGGATAATTAACCATGTTAAAAATCGGTCCATATGAATTTCGTTCAAGATTGCTGTTAGGTACAGGCAAATTCCCGAATTTTGATATTCAGAAGCAGGCTGTGGATGTGAGCGAATCGCAGATTTTGACGTTTGCGGTACGGAGGATGAACATTTTTGAGGCGAGCCAACCGAATTTCTTATCCATGCTGGATGTGTCGAACTTCACGCTGCTGCCGAACACGGCCGGGGCGAAAACAGCGGAAGAAGCGGTGCGCATCGCCAAATTGGCGAAGGCATCCGGGCTTTGCGACATGATTAAGGTAGAAGTGATTGGCGATGAAATGACGCTGCTGCCTGACCCTGTTGAAACATTAAAAGCGTCGGAGATGCTGCTTGAAGAGGGCTTCATCGTACTGCCGTATACGTCGGATGACGTGTTATTGGCTAAGCGCCTGCAAGCGCTCGGAGTACATGCCATCATGCCGGGGGCATCACCGATTGGCACAGGACAGGGCATTATCAATCCCCTCAACCTGAGCTTCATTATTGAGCAAGCAACGGTGCCGGTCATCGTCGATGCCGGTATAGGCGCTCCTTCGGACGCAGCGCTGGCGATGGAGATGGGCGCAGATGGCGTGCTGCTGAACACAGCGGTTTCAGGTGCCAAGGATCCGGTCAAAATGGCGTATGCCATGAAGCTCGCTATTGAAGCGGGACGCGCCGGCTTCGAGGCAGGTCGAATTCCGAAGAAACGTTATGCTTCTGCGAGCAGTCCGATGGATGGTTTTAGCCGGGTTTAGGATGGGCTGAATGTAACTAATTCTGATAGGGGGAGCTCAGATGTCCATATATAAAGCTCTGACCATCGCCGGTTCCGATAGCGGAGGGGGAGCAGGAATCCAAGCCGATTTAAAGACGTTCCAGGAGCTTGGCGTCTACGGTATGTCGGTGATTACGGCCGTGACAGCGCAGAACACGTTAGGCGTTCAAGGCGTGTTCCCGATGAGCGCTCAGGCAGTGGAACAGCAGCTAGCGTCCATCGGAGCCGATTTGCGGCCGGATGCGCTCAAAACCGGGATGTTATTCTCGTCTGAAATCATCCAAATCGTTGCTGCAGCGATAAAAAGCTACAAATGGGAGCGGGTTGTCGTCGATCCCGTCATGATCGCCAAAGGCGGCGCCTCTTTGCTTCAACAAGAGGCGATAGACGCCATGATTGAATACCTGCTGCCGCTGGCTGACGTGGTCACGCCAAACATTCCGGAAGCGGAGGCGCTTAGCGGGATATCGATCACGGATAGCGAGTCGCGTCAGCAAGCAGCAAGAAAAATCCATGCATACGGCTGTCAGCATGTGATGATCAAAGGCGGACATGAAGCGGATTCGGTTTATGCTACGGATCTGCTCTATGACGGGAAGTCGTTCACAGAGTACTCTTCCCGACGATTACATACACCGCATACACACGGTACAGGCTGCACATTTGCTGCGGCTATTACTTCTGGACTTGCGCAGGGTCTGCCAGCTTCTGAATCTTTGCATTTGGCCAAAAATTTCATCCAAGCCGCTATTGCCGAGCCGCTGTATATCGGAAGCGGCCATGGGCCAACGAACCATTGGGCGTACGGGCGGGGGCAAAGGCAGGAGGGCGCTGCTGTATCCTCCAACACGATTATAGTGAGTCACGATGTTTATGCTGGAGGTACGCGATGACGAGTGAAGAACTGCGCAAAGCGCTGCGGTTGTATTTGGTGATGGGCAGCCCGAACTGCGGAGGGGCTGACCCTTATGGGGTGCTGGAGGCGGCGATTGCCGGCGGCATCACGATGTTTCAGCTCCGCGAGAAAGGCGCCGGGGCCCTGCAGGGGCCGGCGCTGCTCGAGCTGGGCGCCCGGCTGCGCCGCTTATGCGCGCAGCACCGGATCCCTTTCATCGTCAACGACGATGAAAGGCTTGCTCTAGAGCTGGAGGCCGATGGGCTTCACATCGGCCAAGAGGACGCCCCAGCCGCCGCCGTGCGGCAGCGGCTGAAGCATATGATCGTGGGCGTGTCAGCCCACGATCTGGGGGAGGCGCAGTCGGCGCTGGCCGAAGGCGCCGACTACCTGGGCGTAGGCCCCCAATACGCCACGCGCACGAAGCTCGATGCGCGTGAGGTCCAGGGGCCTGCCATGATTGCCCGGATGCGCGAAGGCGGCATCCGGCTACCCTTGGTTGGCATCGGGGGCATCGATGCCACGAATGCTTTGCCCGTCATCCGCGCAGGGGCGGATGGCGTGGCGGTTGTGAGCGCGATCGCTGGCGCGCGCTCCCCGCAGGACGCTGCGTCGGAGCTGGATCGCATTTTAAAGATGCCGTAGTCGTTTATACAATTACCCATTAAAAGGAGGTCATGATGTGACAACAAGCAATAACAGCAGCCCCGTGAAAGACGTTCAAGTTTCTACATTTCCTGGCAGTAAAAAGGTGTATCTACAAGGGTCGAGACCGGATATCCAAGTACCTGTGAGGGAAATTTCGCTCGGGACATCCACGAATATTCACGGCGACGAAGTAGCGAATGAGCCTGTACATGTGTATGATACAAGCGGTATTTATACGGATACGGAACAAAATACCAATATTCGCCAAGGGCTGCCGGCTAATCGCTTGCCATGGATTGAAGAACGCGGGGACGTAGAAGCCTATGAGGGACGTGAGGTAAAGCCGGAAGATAACGGGCTTTCCTCGCCGGATGCAAGAGGAGCTGCGGAAGTATTCCCGGGATTAAATCGAAAGCCGCTTCGAGCTAAGCCGGGCTGCAACGTAACCCAGATGCATTATGCCCGCAAAGGTATCATAACGCCCGAAATGGAGTACATTGCGATTCGCGAGAATCTGGATAGTGAGTTTGTGCGGAAAGAAGTCGCGCTGGGCCGGGCCATTATTCCTTCTAATATTAATCACCCGGAAAGCGAGCCAATGATCATCGGACGCAACTTTCTGGTGAAAATCAATGCGAACATCGGAAATTCCGCGGTCGCTTCTTCCATTGAGGAAGAGGTGGAGAAAATGACGTGGGCCACCCGTTGGGGCGCAGATACGATAATGGATTTGTCGACAGGCAAAAACATACATACAACACGCGAGTGGATCATCCGCAATTCACCGGTTCCAGTAGGTACGGTGCCTTTGTACCAAGCGCTTGAGAAAGTAAACGGCAAGGCCGAGGACCTCTCATGGGAAGTGTATCGGGATACACTGATTGAGCAGGCGGAGCAAGGGGTCAGTTATTTCACGATTCATGCGGGCGTGCTGCTCCGTTACATTCCTATGACCGCTCAGCGTGTAACGGGGATCGTGTCTCGCGGGGGATCCATTATGGCCGCCTGGTGTTTGGCGCATCACCAAGAGAACTTTCTGTATACGCATTTTGAAGAGATATGCGAAATTATGAAAGCCTACGACGTCGCCTTCTCGCTCGGCGACGGGCTGCGTCCCGGTTCGATCGCGGATGCGAACGACGAAGCGCAATTCGCTGAGTTGGATACGCTTGGCGAACTGACCAAAATCGCTTGGCGCCACGACGTCCAAGTGATGATTGAAGGGCCGGGTCATGTGCCGATGCACATGATCAAGGAAAACATGGACCGTCAGCTGGAAGTCTGCGATGAAGCGCCATTCTACACGCTAGGACCGCTGACGACGGACATTGCGCCGGGTTACGACCACATCACCTCCGCGATTGGTGCGGCGATGATTGGTTGGTTCGGCACGGCGATGCTGTGTTATGTGACGCCGAAGGAGCATCTCGGCCTCCCGAACAAAGAGGACGTCCGCGTTGGGGTCGTCACCTACAAGATCGCTGCGCATGCCGCCGATCTTGCCAAAGGGCACCCGGGCGCGCAAATTCGCGACAACGCGCTGTCGAAGGCGCGCTTTGAGTTCCGCTGGCGCGACCAGTTCAATCTCTCGCTCGATCCGGAGCGAGCGGTCGAGTACCACGATGAGACGCTGCCGGCCGAGGGCGCCAAAACAGCACACTTTTGCTCCATGTGTGGACCGAAGTTTTGCTCCATGAGAATCACGCAGGATATCAGGCAGTACGCGCATGCACGGGGGCTGGATGAAGCATCGGCGGTGAGCAGCGGGATGCAGGAAAAGTCGAATGAGTTCCGTAAAGCGGGAAACCAAATTTATAGTTAAAAATTATGGGACGTTTTGCGCCTTTCTTGGTGACAGAAACGTCCCTTTTTGCTACCATAGAGAATAAAGCTTAACTTCGTTAATTCGTTAACGCGTTGAAACATTTAAGTGAGGGGGATGTCGATGAGCATTGCAGAAACGGCAATTGACATGATTTCCTTTTCGCATTATGATACGGTTAAAAAGATTTGACCGTCGTTTAATTAATCTCGTAAGAGATTAAAAGTTGACCAACAGACGCTTGTTTACACGGCAAAATTGGTACATGAGAGGGAGGTCGAATCCAGGATGAAGCTGCAACCGGTCTATATTATTGAAGAGTTAGAACAATTAAAAACGATAAGTGATCCACTGCGCGCCAAGGTGCTGCTTTATCTCATCGAGAAAGCGTATACCGGCCAACAATTGGCTAAACTATTAGGAATGGCGCGTGCCAAAGTACATTATCATTTGAATGAGCTGGAAAAGCATGGATTGATTTCAGTGATACGTACGGAACTCAAGAATGGTATCGTTCAAAAGTTTTACCGTGCCGTCGCGCGTGGCTTCGTGCCTAGCGAAGCGCTGCTCCCCTATGTTTCCGAGGTAGAGAACTACTACCGTGAGAGAACTTTGAGCGTGCTTGCGCGTGCCAGACGCAGAGCGATTAATGCCCCGGAAGAGGCGTTCCAAATTCCATCTGCTGACCGTGCGCATTGGCCAATCATTATGACGCAGGTCGAAGTCAAAATGAGCAAAGAAAAATATGCGGAATGGCTTAGAAAGTTTCGTGCGCTTATTTTTGAACTCGATTCTCAGCAGGAAGAGAACGGGGAATGGTTTTACTTGACGACAGTCGGCTTCCAGACGAATGAGCCGTCTTTTGACCCAGTGGATGAAGTAGAGAAGAAATAGAGGAGAGATAGATATGTTAGATCCAAGATTAACGAAACTGGCTGATGTGCTTGTGAATTATTCGGTTAAAGCGCAGCCTGGCGAAAATATTTTGATCGAAGCTTACGGCATCGATAACGCGCTTGTCAAAGAACTCGTGAAAAAAATTCACGCAGCCGGCGCTCATCCTTATGTTAACGTGCGGGACCATGCGATCATTCGCCAGCTTGTTATGGAAGGAACAGAAGCTCAAATGCAAACTTGGGCGGATGTGGACGCTTTCCAAATGAAGAAAATGCAAGGCTACATAGGCGTGCGCGGCGGAGCTAACATTTACGAGCTATCGGATATCCCGGCGGACCGGATGAAGCTTTACAATTCCATTTACTATCAACAAGTTCACTTTGATGTTCGTATAAAGGATACAAGATGGGTCGTTCTTCGTTACCCGACATCTTCCATGGCGCAGCTGGCTAGCATGAGCACAGATGCATTCGAAGAGTTCTATTTCAACGTATGTACGATGGATTACGGCAAAATGTCCAAAGCGATGGACGCGCTGAAAGAATTGATGGATCGCACGGATAAAGTGCGTCTGGTCGGTCCTGGAACGGATCTGACGTTCTCGATCAAAGGAATCGGCGGCGTGAAATGCGACGGCGAATTGAACATTCCGGATGGCGAAGTTTACTCCGCACCGGTTCGTGATTCCGTTAACGGCGTTATTTCCTTTAATACACCTACACCGCATGACGGCTTTATTTTCGAAAACATTGTGCTTGAATTTGAAAAGGGTAAAATCATTAAAGCGACGGCGAACGATACGGATCGCATTAATGAAATTTTCGATATGGATGAAGGCGCCCGTTATGTTGGGGAATTTGCGATCGGCGTGAACCCGTTCATCCAACATCCAATGAAAGATACGTTGTTCGATGAGAAAATCGACGGCAGCTTCCACTTCACACCAGGCAACTGCTACGACGATGCTTACAACGGCAATAAGTCCTCGCTGCACTGGGATATCGTGAACATCCAACGTCCGGAGTACGGCGGCGGCGAAATTTGGTTCGATGATGTGCTGATTCGCAAGGACGGTATTTTCGTTCTGCCTGAGCTATTGCAGTTGAACCCGGAAAATTTGAAATAAGTTGAGTGATGAGGTCCTCTAGATCCTGCACGGTGTGCGGGGATGGGGGGCTTTTTGTTTTTGGTTTAGCTACTGTAAGAGTGTTTTTCAGCATTAAAGCCGCAGATACGCGTGCATAAAAGCAGCCCCCGTCTATGACGGGGGCTATGTGCGCAATCAGCCCCGCCGCTGCTGCGCCTGGTACTGGCGCGGGGGAAGGCCGACCGCTTTTTTGAAGGTGCGGATGAAGTTGGAGTAGTCGTTGAAGCCGGCCAACTGGCATGTATCCGTGACCGTAGAGCCTTCGCGGAGCAGCTGCTTCGCTTTGTTAATGCGCTTAAACAGAATGTGCTCGTGAATGGTGCTGCCTGTATGTTTTTTGAATAATCGGCAAAGATAGGAGCGATTCATAAACACCACATGCTCCAGCACTTCGAGCGACAGATCCTGGTCCAGATTTTCGTCAATATACGTAAAAAGGGAGGACAGCTTATCAGGGATCATGACCTGATCCTCTTGTTTGCCTTGATTGAGGAAAATCCGGTTAATAAACACGAGCAGCTCGGTAAAAGCGGCCACAAATAAAATGTCCGATCCAGGCAACGCTTGAGGGCGCGTGTACAGCTCCATGCGCTCGAATATTTTCAGGAAGTCATCAATTTGCTGGGGATTCAGACGCATCCGGTTTTGTTCGCCGAACTTGCGGTTATTGAAACAGTGCAGCAAATCAAACTGAGAAGAATTCAGGTTTGCGAGCAGCGCAGGATTAAAGTGGATGACGCAGTTCTCATAACGCTGTTTTTTGGATTGGAAATTAGGCCTGTGAAGCTCGTTGCTGTGCATGATTAACAGATCGCCATACTGCAAATGATAGACTTGTTTTTCGATAAAATAGTGAACATCCCCGGTTAGGAAAAAATAGATTTCATATTGATCCTGATGCTGATGGAAATCCATCGGCCGCGGCTCATTCGTCAAGGTATGGCGGAAATTGATCAACTGATGAAGATTTTGGTATAGATCCTGCATGAGAGGTTCTCCTCTATTAAACTGGAGTCAATATTAGCAAACTTTTGCCCAATTAATGCAATGAATACGTTTTTATTATACTGCAAAATAAAGAAGAGTTAAACAAACAAGCTATTCTACTTACAACGATGATCGATACTCTAAGGAGGATTCAATATGAAATTGTCTATTTTTACAGTAGCAACACCTGACTTAACACCTGAGGAACTGGCCAAGGCAGCAACAACAGCAGGTATTGAAGGGATTGAATGGCGTTTTAAAGATACTCCGGCGGAAGTGGCTAACGAGAAGCCGTCTTTCTGGCGTAACAATCTTTGTTCCATTGATCCAAGTGCTTCCGATGAAGAATTGGAGCGTTTCAGACTCATTGCTGTTAACAATAACCTGGTGAATTTAAGCGTTACTCCTTACTTGAATGACTGCAATGTGGATGAAACTGAGCGTGTATTTAAAGCGGCGAAAAAAGTAGGAGCTTCTTTCATCCGTTGCGGAGTTCCTAATTATGATAAAAGCGTAAACTATAACGATTTGTTTGCAAAAGCTACGGACTATTTGCACCACGTGCAAGAGTTTTCGCAGCAATATGGCATCAAGGCGTTGGCTGAAATCCACCATAACACAATTACTCCAAGCGCAGGGCTGTCTCACCGCCTGGTTTCGCAGTTCAATCCAGACCACATCGGCGTGCTGCATGATGCAGGCAACATGGTCCACGAAGGTTTCGAGAACTACCGCATGGGTCTTGAGCTGCTAGGGCCATACCTGGCACATGTGCATGTGAAAAATGCGCAATGGGTACCGACAGGTGAAACGCAAGACGGCATTAAGCTTTGGAAAAGCGAGTGGGCACCGATTGACGCGGGTATCGTGAACTGGAAACAGCTGCTGGTTGATTTGAAAGCAGTTGGATACGACGGCTACCTTGGCATCGAAGATTTCAGCGGTCAATACGGCTCGCAAGAAATGCTAAACAATTTCTCTTCCAAAGTGAAAGAATGGTTAGCTTAAATTGTTAGATCAAAGTCTCATTCGCTAAGGCGGGTGAGGCTTTTTTTGCGTGGATGCCAGCATTTGGGCAATAAGCCATATTGACAGTCTGCGAACCCCCGTGTGACAATAAAGGAAGGTATAACAAAAGGTATAACAAAACAATTCAAAAAGTGAGTGAGCGCGATGAGGGATCGGCTGGAGCAGGATACCGGACAATCGCATAAACGCCTCTTTTTTAAAAAAGGGACCGTATGGAAGAGAACATCTTCCGTACGGTCCCTTTCTTTTATTAAAGCGAGAAAGGGGTCTGAATAGACATGGCGATGATATATGAAGAGAAGCTGCAACAAGATGACGGAGGAGGTAAACCTCCGGTGAAATTAGATGGTGAGCAGTTGACGCCGGCATTGGTGGTAGCGGTTGCTTACGAAGGAGTGCCTGTGGCACTGGAGGAAGAAGCGATGAAATGCGTGGTGAAGTGCCGCGCTATGGTGGAGGAGCTTGTCGCGACAGGTCAAGTGGTGTATGGCGTCACGACGGGCTTCGGGAAATTCAGCGATGTACGCATTTCCCCGCAGGACGCTGTGCAGCTGCAGCTCAATCTGATCCGCAGCCATGCTTGCGCGGTGGGCAGGCCGCTGCCGGAACCGACCGTGCGGGCGTTGATGCTGCTGCGCGCAAACGCCCTGGCCAAAGGGCACTCCGGCATCCGGCCGGAAACGCTGCAGCTGCTGGTCGATTGCATCAATGGCGGCGTGCATCCCATTGTGCCGGAGCAGGGCTCGCTTGGCGCAAGCGGGGACTTGGCGCCACTGTCTCATCTGGCGCTCGTGCTGATGGGCGAAGGCGAGGCCATCTACCAAGGGCAGCGCCTGCCGGGCGCTCTGGCGCTTGCCAAAGCAGGGCTGAAGCCGATTACGCTTCAGGCGAAAGAAGGGCTTGCCTTGATCAACGGCACGCAGATTATGGCCTCGATCGGCACGTTAGCGTTCGTCAAAGCAGAGCGCCTCGCACGGATCGCGGATGTCATCGCGGCGATGACAGTGGAGTGCTTGCGCGGCATCCCGGACGCTTATGCCGATGAAGTGCAGCGCGTTCGTCCTTATCCGGAGCAGATCGGGGTAGCGGGCAACCTGCGCACATTGCTGCAAGGCAGCAAGCTGACGACGCGCCAGGGCGAAATTCGCGTGCAGGACGCCTATTCCTTGCGCTGCTTGCCGCAGGTTCATGGTGCGACGCGCCAAGTTCTTGGTTATGCGGGAGACAAGATCGCCATAGAGATTAATTCAGCGACAGATAATCCTTTATTATTCGTGGATAAAGGACTTGTCATCTCCGGAGGCAATTTCCACGGGCAGCCGATTGCTTTTGCGATGGATTTTCTGAAAATCGGCATGAGCGAGCTTGCGAACATTTCCGAACGCCGCACGGAGCGGCTGGTGAATCCGGCGTTATCCGGCGGACTGCCTGCTTTTCTCAGCCATAACCCTGGTGTCGGCTCCGGCATGATGATTACCCAGTATGTCAGCGCATCGCTTGTGTCGGAGAATAAAGTGCTGGCTCACCCTTCCAGCGTAGATTCCATCCCGTCTTCGGCAAACCAGGAGGACCATGTGTCGATGGGAACAACGGCAGCGCGCCATGCGGCCCAAGTGATCGACAATGTGTCGAAGGTGCTGGCGATCGAACTGATTTGTGCAGCTGAAGCCGCTGAGTTCATCGGGGCGGAAGGTCTTGCCCCAGCCACTCGCGTGCTGTACGACAAACTGCGAGAACTCGTCCCGCCCGTGATTGAGGATCGCTCCACCTCTCGTGAGATTGAGGAAGTAGCTGCTGCGCTGCTGGAAGGCGAATGGCTGCGAGCCGTTGAGGCAGTTACAGGTTCGTTATTTTAAAATCAAAGGAGATGCTGATATGACGAATGCTAACCACGGAAAAAGAGTCATCCGCGCCCCTCGAGGCACAGACTTATCCTGCAAAGGCTGGGTGCAGGAAGCGGCAATGCGTATGCTGATGAACAATCTGGACCCTGAGGTCGCAGAGCGCCCGGAGGATCTTGTGGTTTATGGCGGTATCGGCAAAGCAGCGCGAAATTGGCCGGCGTTTGACGCCATTGTTCGTGAGCTCCAGCGTTTGGACAACGATGAAACTTTGCTCATTCAGTCGGGTAAGCCGGTAGGTGTTTTCAAAACGCATGAACGGGCTCCCCGTGTCCTGCTGTCCAATTCGGTGCTTGTGCCCAAATGGGCCAATTGGGAGCATTTCCGCGAGCTGGAAGCGAAGGGGCTGATGATGTACGGCCAAATGACAGCGGGCAGCTGGATTTACATCGGTACGCAGGGCATTCTGCAAGGCACCTACGAAACGTTCGCTGAAGCGGCAAGACAGCATGCAGGAGGTACGCTGCAAGGTACGCTGACCCTGACTGCCGGTCTTGGCGGCATGGGCGGCGCGCAGCCTCTGGCGGTTACGATGAATGAAGGCGTCGTCATCGCCGTGGAAGTCGATCGCACCCGGATCGAGCGCCGTATTCAAACCCGCTATTGCGATGTGCTCGCGGAAACATTGGATGAAGCGCTTCTCCTCGCCGAGAAAGCGACGGCAGCCGGGAAGCCGCTCGCCATAGGACTTCTGGGCAATGCGTCAGAAGTGTATCCGGAATTTGTGCGGCGCGGGATTAAGCCGGATTTTGTAACGGATCAGACTTCGGCGCATGACCCGCTTATCGGATATATCCCGGCCGGGATGACGCTGGAGGAAGCAGCGGAACTCCGGCAGAGCGACCCGGAAACGTATGTGCAGCTTTCCAAAAACAGTATGGCCGTGCATGTGCAAGCGATGCTTGATCTGCAAAAGATGGGAGCCATTGTATTCGACTATGGCAACAACATTCGTCAGGTTGCGTTCGACCAAGGCGTTGCGAATGCTTTTGATTTCCCAGGCTTTGTTCCTGCGTATATCCGACCGCTGTTCTGTGAGGGCAAGGGGCCTTTTCGTTGGGCCGCGCTTTCCGGCGATCCGGAGGACATTCGCAAAACCGATGAGCTCGTGCTGCGCCTCTTCCCGGACAACGCCCATTTGCATCGTTGGATTAAAATGGCGGGCGAACGCGTCGCCTTCCAAGGGCTGCCGGCGCGGATCTGCTGGCTGGGCTATGGCGAGCGCGAGAAATTCGGGCTCGCGCTTAACGAGATGGTCCGTAGCGGAGAACTGAAGGCGCCGATTGTTATTGGTCGCGATCATCTGGATTGCGGCTCCGTCGCTTCGCCGAATCGGGAAACGGAAGCGATGAAGGACGGCTCTGATGCCGTTGGCGACTGGGCGATATTGAATGCTTTAATCAATACGTCGGCAGGCGCCTCTTGGGTTTCTATTCACCATGGCGGCGGAGTTGGTATGGGTTATTCGCTTCACGCAGGCATGGTCGTGGTGGCAGATGGAACGGATGCAGCGGCGGAAAGGCTGCGTTGTGTGCTGACCTCAGACCCTGGCATGGGCGTTATCCGCCATGTGGATGCCGGGTATGACGAAGCGGTCGAAACGGCGGAGAAACACGGCATCCGCATCCCGATGCGCGAGCAGGAATAGGAGGAGCGAAGATGGAACGAATGGATTTGCTCCTCACCGGTATAGGCCGTTTGGTGACCCCGCAGGGAAATAAACCGCGCTGCGGGGAGTCCATGAAAGAGGTCTGTGAGATCAAGGATGCGGTAATCGCCATTAATCAGGGAAAAATTGCTTGGTTCGGACCGGCGAACGTGTTTCAAGATCAGCTTGCAGGGAGCGAAGTAGCGGTGACGCTGGACATCGGCGGACGGTTAGTCACGCCCGGTCTCGTTGATCCGCATACCCATCTCGTGCATGGGGGTTCTCGTGAGCATGAGCTGGCGTTAAAGCGGTCGGGTGTTCCATATTTGGACATTTTGGCGCAGGGAGGGGGCATTCTTCATACCGTCAGATCTACGCGCGCGGCAAGCGAGCAGGAGTTGTATGAGAAGGCACGCCGCAGTCTCAACGAAATGCTGCTGAATGGCGTTACAACCGTTGAAGCGAAGAGCGGCTACGGTTTATCCTTAGAAGCGGAATTAAAGCAGCTGCGCGTTGCCAAACGTTTGGACGCGTCACACGCTGTTGATGTGGTATCAACCTTTATGGGGGCGCATGCCGTGCCTGAGGAGTATAAGGGGCGACGCGAGGCGTTCGTCGATGCTATTGTGGGCGACATGCTGCCTAAAGTGGCGGAAGAGGGCCTTGCGGAGTTTTGCGACGTGTTTTGCGAAGATGGCGTTTTCTCTGTCGAGGAGTCGCGTCGCATTTTAACGGCAGCGCAGCGTCTGGGGCTGCGTGCGAAGATTCACGCGGACGAAATCGTTCCGCTTGGCGGTGCCGAGTTGGCGGGAGAGGTAGGCGCGATATCCGCCGAGCATTTGCTGGCGGCAACGGATAAGGGACTCGCGGCTCTTGCCGAGAGCGGCGTTATCCCGGTGCTGCTGCCGGGCACATCGTTCAATCTCGGTCTAGCCAAGCATGCGCGTGCCCGTGACATGATCGACAGGTACGGCCTGCCGGTAGCCCTGTCCACGGACTATAACCCCGGCTCCTGTCCGACAGAGTCGATCCAGCTTATCATGATGCTGGCGTCGCTTCATTTAAAAATGACGCCGGAGGAAATTCTGACCGCCTGCACGATCAACGCGGCGAATGCGTTGGGGCGCGGGGACGATATCGGATCGATCGAGGTGGGCAAACGTGCGGATCTAGCGATTTTTGATGCGCCTAACATTGCCTATCTCCCGTATCATTTTGGGATCAATCACACATATGGTGTGATAAAAAACGGGAAACCCGCCGTTTGGAACCGCCAGATTGTGGCGACGCCAGAGGAGGAGGAAGCGTTATGAGTGGTGAGATTCCTTATTTGAAATCGCCTGATCAAGCTGCGTTTCGTGATCATATGGAAACCAAAGTCGCCCAGTGGATCCGCCCTTGGGACGGCCATGAAGAACTGCTTGCAGGGATTGTCGGCGTACCTTTATCTAAGTCGTCGATTTCGCATTCGGGCGCTTCAACGACCCCTGCCGCAGTTCGTGCTGCGTTCAAGTCTTTTACGACCTATTCGATGGAATATGGCGTCGATTTGCAGGATTTGGCCGTCCGTGACCTCGGAGATATCCAGATGCATGTGACCGACATCGCGGAATGTCATCGACGTATCGAGGAGAGTCTCCGGGCGCTGTACAAGGAGCAGCCTAACTTGATCCCGATTATTGTTGGCGGCGATCATTCGACGAGCTGTCCGTCGCTCAAAGCTTTTGCTGACCGTCATCCGGGCCAGAAGGTGGGCATCATTCATTTTGACGCGCATCATGATGTTCGCAACTTCGAGGATGGCGGGGTGACGAACGGAACGCCGTTTCGCGGCATCCTGGAGTCCGGTGTGGTTCACGGACCTGACATCGTGCAAATCGGAATCCGCGGGTTCATGAACGCTAAGCCCTATCATGACTATGTGAAGAACAAAGGCGTACACGTGTATACCTCAAGAGATGTAAGACGTATGGGGATTGATGCCGTGCTGGATGAAGCGATTGAACTTGCCGGGAAAAATACGGATGTGCTGTATGTGAGTTTTGATGTTGACGTGATCGACCAAGCCTATGCACCGGGCTGCCCGGCCATCGGCACCGGCGGGATGAACCCATGGGATGCTATGGATGCCCTTCATCGCTTAGGGGCGCTTCCGAAGGTGCAGGGGCTGGATTTTGTCTGCATTGATCCGACTGTGGACCTCCGCAATGTAACATCGCGTTTGGCGGTTCAGTTCATGCTCAGCTTCCTGGCGGGAGTGGCTGCACGTCCGGTTTAACTGGGGTAGTAATGTTTTGCAAGGCACTTGCCGATAAGTTGGTGAGTGCTTTTTTTTATGGCTAATTCGTTAACTTTTATGGAAACTAGTGGGAAACTCTATCGCAAACGGCTGATAAATTGTACAATGGTAGGATGTCATTAAAAGTTGAAGTTGTTTTTCTTTTCGGAAAGGATGAAGAAAATGGACAAGCGCAAGAGCGCCAAAAAACAGAATGAGGCTTATGTAGGGGAGGAGTTTGGACCCGAGCTTACAATTCCGCTTTCACTCGCTGACTGTCTTGTTCGATTAACGAAAGGCGATCTTACGGAAATTCGGACTAATTTGGAGATTAAAGGGGTAAGCACTTTAAAGAAACAGGATCTAGCTATGGCATTGGTAGAGCATATTCCAAACGCACTGCCAAGTTTATTTTTTAAATTCGATGATAAACGTTATCAAATTATGAAACAAATTGCTGGGCGCGGTGGCGTTGCCCCTAGTACGCTGATTGATGTAGAGCAGATTTCTTATTATGTGGAGCGAGGGCTGCTTTTCACTGGCATGCACAATGGGAAACCTGTCATAGCCATGCCGAAGGAAGTGCGTGAAAGCTTTCAAAAGCTGGACTACAAATACTTCCGCGAGAAGTTCCAAAGAAATGAGGAATGGATTAAGCTCACGAACGGCCTTTTGTATTATTATGGTCATCTCAGTATCGAAGAGCTGCATAACCTCGTTGAGAGCTATATGGGGACGGAAGTGTACTGGCAAGAGTACTCAGCTGTTATAGAGGATTCGCTTGTGTTTTATATGCAAATTAGCCCAGACTCCAGGGGTTATCATAATATTTTATTGAACAACCCGAAACAAGTGCAGCAGGAGCAGGAGTCCCGATTGAGTGTCTCCCTGTATCCTTTCACCAAAGAGCAGCTTCTGGTTGCTGGGGAGAAAGATTTTGTGGATCGGACTCCAGCGCACAAAGCTTTCGTGGACTTCATTCGCAAAAACTATACGATTTCGTTTGAAGAGGCAGACTTTATCGTAGAGGATTGTGTGGATCATATTCGCAACGGAGCAACGCCGGGTTTTCTGCTTCAATCGATCCAACAAGATCTTGAAATCAATGACTTAGAGCTGACAAGAAGCTTTATGAATCACATTGCAGCTCTGAATAATACGACAAGGCAATGGATTCTCAAGGGTTATTCGCCGAATGAGTTATCTCCTGCCAAACCGCTTGCTGTACTCCAGCAACCTCCTGCTGTGGCAGATGTCATTGACATGAAAACACGTACGAAAGTAGGCAGGAACGATCCTTGCCCGTGCGGTAGCGGTAAGAAGTTTAAGAAGTGCTGTGCGGGTTAATCGTTTGGGTCAGTAAGCTGGTTCAAAAATCGAGAAACTGTCGAGACCATGTGTCTTGGCGGTTTTTTTGGCATTGGGCCACTCAAGAAAATTGTCGCGATCGCTTGAGCGGTTCCTCACTGGCCAGCGACGGGAACTCCAGGGCGCTATTTCATCGGAATAGGCTCTATTTCGCGTGGAGGGGAACTGTGGGGCGCTATTTGTCCGTTTCCCTGTTTAGAAAACGGGATTATGATCAAATAAGGTCCCGTAGTTCCGTTTGAACGTGGAAACGGGCTGAATTTGATAGAATAGGGGCCTCTAGTTCCGTTATCCTCGCACAATCATTCCAACGAACTTTTTAGCCACACATTGCGAAGCCTTGCAGCCGCCAATAAGCAAAAGCGCCAAATTGTTGATATTGCCCCTTCGGTTTTGTAAGATGGAAATCAAATAAGACTGTGCCCGAAAGGAGGCAGCCCATGGCGTGTTCTAAGTCGCTTTGGTTATTAGTGGGATGGTTTCTGGCAGCTGGAGCGGGCTTGCTCGTTCTGCAATGGACCGGAGTTTGGGCTCGCTTGGATTTAAGTCGAGTGACGGAATGGCTGCGGCATTCAGGTCCGCTAGGCGGACTTTTGTACATTATTGTCTACACGCTGCGTCCTTTGGTGCTGTTTCCAGCAACGCCGTTGACACTGTATGGGGGCTATGTGTTTGGCGCTTTTTGGGGGACGATCTACGATATCATTGGAGCAGGTGCCGGTGCGATGCTTTCTTTTTATATAACGCGAAAATGGGGCAGAAATGGCTTTCAACGGATTTTACGCAATAAGAAACTGCAATCTTTTGATCAGAAAGCCGAAGAGAAAGGGTTCATGGTCGTGCTGTACATGCGCTTGATGCCCTTTTTTCCGTTTGATGGTGTCAGCTACGGTGCCGGGCTTTCCAAAATTCGTTTTTGGGACTACACATGGGGGACGCTCATTGGTATAATTCCAGGAGCAGTGGTCTATAACGTGTTTGGCGCATCACTGCAAGACATTGGATCTGGCAAATTTTATGCAGCTGTCGGGATGTACATCGTATTTGCATTAATTCCGCTGCTGCTCAAAAAAAGACAGTCGATACGGGCTCGCAAACGGGCCTGACGAATAAGGAAATTTAGCGGATCATCAGAGGGGAAGAAATCAGTATGCAGGGGAAACCATTATACAAAGATCTAGTCTGGGGGTTAGGGGCGGCATGCGTGCTGCTAATTGGCTTTGTTATCTTATGGCAGAGCTTATCTTCCAGCTGGTTACAAACATTTGATGCAGGATTTAGCAGCGCTATTCAGTCACTTCGAAGTGAAGGGCTAACGCCGGTCGTTATCTTTATTACTACGCTAGGAAAAGCAAAAGCAGAAAGCATCGTCTTCGTTGTAGTTGCTGCAATCTTATTGTTTAAATGGAAACGGAGATGGGAGACACTTGTGCTGTTCATTGGCGTTCTGGCTACCTGGGGGCTTAACATTCTGATTAAAGGATTAATTGAACGCGAACGACCTGCGGGACCGTGGCTCATTGAGGAAACAGGTTTCAGTTTTCCCAGCGGCCATGCGATGGTGTCTATTTTATTTTACGGATTGATAGGCTACTTGATATGGATCAATGTACGCAGCGGTTGGAAGGCAGCATGGCTGGTACCGGTTGTGACCGTTGTATTTGTTCTGTGTATTGGAGCAAGCCGGATTTATTTGGGCGTTCATTACCCCAGCGATGTGCTGGCTGGATTCACAGCGGGCGGCGCCGCGTTGAGTGGATGCATCATGGCCATTCATCGCATCACAGATCGTAAAGCTCGCGTGCAGCAAGGAATGAACCGGTCAAATCGGCCTGGCTACAACCATCCTGCATAGACGAGATGAGGTATTTTTACAAAAAAGTAAGGCATAAAATGATGCCAAAGCCATACACTTTTAGTAAGTAAGAGGATCACTAAAGACATAGTTCACATCGGGGACAACGCCTTCCAGGGGTTCGTCCTTTTTCTTTTGCTTCCAGGACGTTGTATAATTAATCCATCGGCAGATGACTCAGAAAGAAGGGATGACTATGCTGAAGCTAAGTATTCTTGATCAATCACCGGTTTCTTCCGGTTTTACGCATAGCGATGCGCTGCAGCAGACGATTCAGCTGGCGCAGTTGGCTGACCGCCTAGGTTACACAAGATTCTGGGTGTCGGAGCATCATAACTCGCAAGGGCTCGCCGGCTCTTCTCCGGAGGTGCTGCTATCGACTTTAGCGGCGCGCACAAGCCGCATCAGGTTAGGCTCTGGCGGCGTGCTGCTGCCGCATTATAGCTCTTACAAGGTCGCCGAGAACTTCCGGATGCTCGAAGCGCTGTATCCGGGGCGTATCGACCTTGGCATCGGGCGTGCACCGGGCGGCACGCCGCACACGGCCAAAGCGCTGAGAGGGGTCAGCGCTGACCTGTTCGAAGGACTTGAGCGGTTCCCGGCTCAAGTCACGGATCTGCTCGGGTTCCTCACCGATTCGGTGGAACCCGGGCACGTGTTCGAGGGCATCCGCGCCACCCCGATGGTGGCTGGAGTGCCCCAGGTGTGGCTGCTCGGCTCCACCGGGCAGAGCGGGGTGTACGCCTCGCAGGCAGGCGCAGCGTTCTGCTTCGCGCACTTCATTAACGGCGCGGGCGGACAGCATGCGGTGCGCAGCTACCGCAGCTCGTTCAAACCGTCCGCGCTTAATGTCGTGCCGCAGGCGACGGTATGCATTTATGTGCTCTGCGCCGAAACGCAGGCAGAGGCGGAGGAACTCGCCGGTTCCATCGATTTGCGCATTCTGCAAATGGAAAAAGGCGAGTTCACCGGAGTGAAATCGCCTGAAGAAGCGGCTAACTATGTTTACTCGGATTGGGATCAAACGCGAGTAAGGGATAATCGGTCCCGGATGATTATCGGGGATCCAGGGCAAGTTCGGGAACAAATGCTGAACTTGGCCGACAGCTACCAGGTGGATGAAGTCATGGTCGTTGCCGGCGGTTACCTGCCTGAGACGAGGCAGCGGACGATTGAGCTGCTGGCCGAAGCGTTTGACCTCGCAGCAATTAAGGTCTGATTCCTTTAGGGTGTTAACGGTTTAGGGGGTTAACGACTTCGTTTGTTCCTTTTATCGATCTCCTGTGTCACGATGAACGCAAGTTCCTCGTTGCCGAAGAGAGACAGCACGCCTAATACGGTGTGATCCGCCACCTCGCCGGCTTCCTCTTTGGGAACCGTTAGATCGAGAGCCTGCTGAAGTGAGGCATTGTCCTCTTGATCCGGATAAGCAGCACGATAAAGTGCGGCAGGGTCCAAATCATGATTGATACACCACTGGGCAAAAACGAGAATCATCATATGCTCCTCGCGTTTATAGTTTTCGATCATCTGTTCTTCTAATTGTTTTTTATTCATGCTAGGGTAAACATCTCCTTCAATTACTCTTCGACTTAATGGAACGGATGGGTTCATTATAGCGAAAGATCAGGTGCAATCACAATGATTAAGAAAGACTTCGCAGCACGTTAGCATTGTATGGCATTTATAGTGGTACCACGAGCGCATTCGTCCCTTCGAGTGCGCTCTTTTTGCATTTATTTCAGATTCGGTATAAGGGGCCGGTTGAGTCATTCCAGTTTTTGTCAGATTATGTCGAATCCTTTACCAAAGCTTATCATGCCGCTTATGCAGCCAAAACAAAAATTAATAGAATGAAGTAGTAATAGATTTTGCTCGTTACATTCAGAAAGGATAATTAAAATTGAAAAATAGACTAATGAAGAAAAGTAACATATGGGTGCCAATTATCATTTTAATTATGGTAGCGATAATCATAGGTGTTTTAGCTGTAAACAAGAAGAACAATGAAAAGACATTATTATATCCAATACAAGTTGATGGAAAATGGGGCTATATAAATAAAAGTGGGAAGATTGTTGTAGAACCAACTTACGCATGGGCCGATGATTTTCATGATGGTGTCGCCGTTGTTCTATTAAATAATAATTCAGATGGCAGCAAACAGACGATGGAACAAGATAGTGTAAAATATGGCGCCATTGATACTACAGGAAAAATGGTAGTAAAACCGGATTATTCCTATATAACCAAGTATAACGAAGGTGTAGCCGGAGCGATTCAAGTAGATGCGATGACGTATGATCTTACCTATTTCATCTTGGATAGTAAGGGTAAGGTTTTATACACGTTACCTCCTGAAATGCAGATCGTTTCCATGCTGTTCAATGGAACGGGTTTGCAGACGCAAAGTGAAGGTCTGATATTAGTGCAAGACGATAAAACCGAAATGTACGGGTACATTGATCGCTATGGGAAATTGATTATTCCAGTTCAATATCATGAAGCTAGCAGCTTTTCAGATGGCTTAGCTATAGTAAAGGATGATAAGCACTACCAGTATATCGACAAGACAGGAAAAGTGATGATTGACGCTAGTAAATATGTCTCCGGCAAAAGCTTCTCGGGTGGATTAGCAGCCGTAGCCGTGCAGAATAAGGATCGGTCCACTGTTGAGTACGGATATATTGATACAAAGGGCAACATGAAAATAGAGCCTAAATATGCAAGGGCATATGATTTTTCAGAAGGGCTTGCAAAGGTATGCGTTGGCGAAAGTATCAACCAATATTCAATAGGATATATAGATGAAACAGGAGCCTACAAAATTGGCCCAACTTTAAATGATAGCTATGATGAAACGCTGATAACAGAGGGCTTAGCTCCCATTGCTGATGGGGCTGGCGGGTATATGAATAAGGAAGGGAAAGTTAGCATTGCTCCGGTTATTACGAAAGATGAGAGCAATTATTTGAAACGCAATATGGCCGGAGCATTTAGAAGTGGAATTGCCAAGGTAAGCTTGTCCGATGGAAGGATTGGATATATTGATAGAATCGGAAAATATATCTGGAACCCTCGTAAATAACTGGATATTGGAAAGTTTTCATCTATTGAACTTAATAATTTAATTACAAGTATTTGACTTGGATATAACAATTGAATGATAGATTTGGTAAGCATCGAATATTACTACCGATTTCTGCAGAACTAGAAGCAGGAACAGAAAAGGAGGGCATATATGGCGGTTTGTCGATGGCGTTTCTTTCTCTCAATTTTCATGGCGCTAATTGTGCTTCTGTCCATTGATCATCGAGCGGATGCTCATGCCTACAGCGCGACTTATTCGACATTGGAATTTTATAAATCCAAGACGGAGCTTACTTATGCACTCGATGACTTATCGGTTATAGAGCTTGTAGGTGGCGATACCAATCATGACGGAACACTCGATTCAGAGGAATTCGCTGCAGTGGATCAGAAGCTGCTGACAGTTCTACAAAACAATCTCGTTGTGAAAATTAACGGAGAAGCCGCAGCGTGGCCCCAACTTGAGAGTTTCGGTATGTACCGCAAAAGGGCAATTATGAAGATCTCCTTCCCGGCGGTAGCGGCATCTCAGTCGATCCAGCTGACCGATCAGTTGTACTTAAATGACACAGCGAGTAATTACGTAAATCTGATGACGATTTATTACGGAGCTCAGAAAAGTACAGCGGCAATCGCTGGTAACAACCGGACCTGGACGATGCAAATGACGGAAAATGATTTCGCCGGATTGCAGTCGGGCGATACATCGCCTCAGCAGCAACAGCCTGAGGAGGAAGCTTCGTCAAGCAAGATGGACGGTTGGTTTTCTTTTTTCGTGCTGGGTATGAATCATATTTTATCGGGATACGATCACCTTTTGTTCTTATTCTCCTTGCTCATCGCAAGGCAAACGTTCAAGCAGTATGCGGGGACGATCACAGCGTTCACGATCGCGCATAGTATTACCTTGGCCTTGACGGTCACGGGTGTGATCCATATCTCCTCACGTATTGTGGAACCAGCCATTGCGCTGAGCATTTGTTATGTCGCCTTAGACAACTTGATTCGTAAGAAAATCAGCTACCGATGGGTATTGACCTTCTTTTTCGGGATGATCCACGGGATGGGTTTTGCGGACATTTTGACAGAAATGAACATTCCGAAGAGCGAATTGGCGGTTGATCTGATTAGTTTTAATGTCGGTATTGAAACTGTTCAGGTAATCATTGTTGCTGTGCTACTGCCCGCGTTAGCTCTTCTTTATCGCTGGAAGCACTCGAGACACGTGGCTGTTGCCTGCTCTGCTCTAGCCCTGGTGCTAGGCGGACTGTGGCTTGTCGAACGGGTAATTTCTAATGTTTAACCATTATTTGGATTATTTATTAACCTCTGTTTAATTAGAATTTCATGGAAACGAGATGACAAGTTGATCTAATAGGGACATTTCATAATGTCCCCATTAGGTATTGGTGAAACATTAACAATGTTTGTGAAAATATTTGCCCGAATGAAACAATCGGGAGGCAGTGAGACAAGCGGGGGTCATTTCGCCATCCTGCTGACTCTTCAGATCCTTTCATTTAAGCGAAGATTTTACAATAAATAAAATGAAACAAGGAGCGAGGACATGAAAGCATTAAAAAAAGCGCTGTGGCGTATAGGCATGTCAAGTTTACTGTTAGTAAACTTGATATCGCCTGCTTTACCAGCTACAACGGCATTCGCCGCAATTAGCGGCAGCAATTCGGTTGAAAATCCACCGCAAAGTATTGTGGAAAAAACGGATATTGCAACCTGGAACTATACCAGTGCTGCGCAAGTTACTGCTGCGGCCCCAAGCTTTGCAGCAACAAGCGGTTATTATTCCAATCCAAGTTCAACTTTGCAATTATTTAAAAGTAATGCCCAAGTAACTTCAGGATTAAGCTATGCTTCTGGAGGGATCTCAAACACTAATTTCAGTGGACAGATGGATAAAGGATATTGGATCATTAAGACTTCCACTGTTGGATTTAAGGATCTGATTTTTAATTATGGCACTCGCTCTTCAGGAACTGGTCCTCGTGATCTTAATACAGAGTGGAGTACTGATGGAACAAGCTGGACTGTATTTGGAAATAAAGTTGCTGATACAGGCTACACGGTGAAAATCGAGAGTACGTCGCCCCTCGAGCAATTTGGTATGACTTTGCCGGCAGAGGCAGCGAATCAAAATACGTTATATATCAGAATTATTCAGAAATCTGATGCTTCTGAAGGAAATGGTACAATCGGTACAGGTGGTACTTACACTGTTAACGGCCTTCAACTCTACGGAGCCAAGGATCCAGCGTATACGACACCTGCCGTAACAGCGTCGCCAGATGCAACCGGTGCGATACTAGATGTTACGCCTATAACTTTAGCTAATACAGATACTAACGCACAAATTTTTTACACTACAGACGGTACAACTCCGGCAACAACAGTTGGCGGTTCTACAAAATTATACAACACGCCTATCACAGCTCTTTCCGAAGGCGGTTTTACAGGAACAGACCCGTTTGTCGTGAAAGCTGTAGCGAAGTCGCCGACCCTTATGCCGTCCGATGTCGCTACATTATCCTTTAATCAGCAAACCATCACATTAAATGCCGATGCGAAAAAGCTTGATGCTGGGAAATACGTCTGGGTAAAAGGGATCGGTATGTACTTAGACGGAAATACGACCTTATATATTCAGGATGGTATGAATGCTGGCAGTGGTCTCGTTATTTATAAATCCGGTGCAGACTTTTCCTCCTATGTGGGCAAAGAAATCTATGTCTACGGGAAAGCGTCACCGTATAATGGCTTGATGGAGATTGTTCCAGATGCTGTGAACGCCTCAAATATCGTTGTACGTAACAGTAACCCAACGACCCTTCCGACCCCGACCAAAATTATGTTCAGTCAGCTTGCAGACAGAACATATGAGGGCATGCTAGTTTCCGTTGATACAGTGAAACTTGACAGTGTTACAGGAACTGGGACGAGCTATTATGATCACACAGTAAGCCAGGCAGGTATAACGGCTAAATTGCGTGCTAAAGCTATCACTCTAGCAGCCGGAAGTTACGTGAACATCACAAAGGCCGTCGCGAAATATAACAACGGCGTACAGCTGCTTTCTACCAATGTTGCCGATCTCGTCGCGGTTCCAGCGCCGACCGTTGAATTTATGACATCTAGCGTGCCTACCGGAACGACAATCCCTCTTAATTCCAGAGTGACGCTTACCACACCAACAACAGTCGCGCAAATCACTTATAGCTTAAACGGAGGCGCTCCTGTAACTAGTGTGACAAATTCCGTTTATATTACAGTTGATGCATTCCAAAACGGAACAGCAACGATTACAGCATCAGCGTCAGACGGCTCCTATACAACGTCGACTCAAACTTTTACCTATACACAAAGCCAGGTCGCAAAAGTATTAGCAAGCCCAGGCAGTTCTGCAATTGATCCCGCAACACCCATCACATTATCATCAGATACGGCGGGTTCAACGATCACTTATTCTGTATACAGAAATTCCTTTACTTCCACAGACGGTACTCTGGTGGGTACAGCCAATCAAACCTACACAGCTCCTATTACATTGGATGCTTCGTACTTCCCGGTAAGAATAGCTGCAAAAGCGACACTTCAAAACTATGTGGACAGTGCTTCTGAAAGTTTCTCCTATACGGCTAAGAAAGCAACCGGTGGCGAGAAGAACTATTACGGCTCACTTCACGCACATACGATGAACTCAGACGGTCAAGGAACCTTGCCAGAGGCGTACGCTTATGCAAGAGACCAGGGTAAATTTGATTTCTTTATCGTAACAGACCACTCAAACTCTTACGATTCAGCAACTTATGACGTCACCAAGGATCAAAATATTAATAATTACAACACAACCAACGCTCCTTGGCTTGCCGGTAAAAAGGCAGCGATAGATGCAGCCACTCCTACTTACATAACCGACTACGGTTATGAGATGACATGGTCCGGCGGTCCAGGACACATGAATACGTTTAACACAACAGGTTTTGTCAGCCGGAACAACGCGACTTTGAATAACAAAACAAATGATGGTGGTCTGCAAACCTATTATCAAATGCTTCAGAGTACGCCGGGCTCCATTTCACAGTTGAATCATCCTGGAGCTACATTCGGTAACTTTGCCGATTTTGGTTATCACAACAATGCGATTGACGATAAAGTCACTCTCGTTGAAGCAGGAAACGGCGAAGGCGCTATCGGCTCAGGCGGATACTTCCGATCTGTCGACCAGTTTATTTTGGCATTGGATAAAGGATGGCACGTAGCCCCGACAAATAACGGCGATAATCATAAAAAAGGTTGGGGAACATCGAATACCGCTGGGACAGTCGTTTACACAAACGATTTTACATTGAGCGGAATTTATACGGCATTGCACGACCGTTCGGTATGGTCGACAGAAAACAGGGATTTGGATGTCACCTATCATCTGTCCGACGGGACGAACACCTACAGCATGGGTGCTATTTTGAATGCTCCCCCTGCGACTGCTAACATTACGGTAACAGCAGCCAATAAAAACCCAGGTGTAGCGACTAGTAATATCGCATCTGTCAAGCTGATAAGCTACGGAGGAAAAATTGTAGATCAGCAGACCTACTCTGGTGGAAGCAGTAACGTTAATTACACCTATTCGATGACGGCGCCTGCTGCTGGTTATTACTTCGCGATTATCACGGATAACCAAGGTTTTGTAGCTGTCACAGCGCCGATATGGCTTGGTTCAGCGCCGAAAGTTGGAATCACTTCGGTAACTAACAGTTCCGTCATGCCTGTTACAACAGAGGCTTTAAATGTAACAACAAATTTCTTCAATAATGAAAGCACACCCGTCACACTTAAGTCTATCTCTTATACCGTAGACGGTGATTCCGCAGCCAACAAATCGTATACGCCCGGCACAAGTATTGCGCCTTCCGGTGTCGCAAAGCATGAATTTAGTTATACACCGACGACTCCTGGAACCAAAACAGTCACGATTAGCGCTGTGCTTACGGTGGGAGGCGTTGATAAGACTTATACAGGGACCAAAACGATGAAGGTCGTAGATATCAACTCCGTGTCGTATGTCGGGCTTGACGCCTCACACGGCAATGAGTACGTCAGCGGAGGCAGCTATCCGGATACAATGGCCAATATGATGACTCTCGCAGGTGCAAATAGTGTGAGAGTTGTACAATTGAAAACGTCGGCGGAATTCATTGCCGCAACTAGCAATCCTAAATACAAAATGATCATTTTAAATGCTCCGTCTAGAAAAAGCGTTACTGCATGGCCGACTCCGGCAAATTACACACCGGCAGAAATTGAGGCGTTGAAAGCATTCTCGGAAAACGGAAACACGCTTGTCTTCGGAAATATCGCGGACTTTGGTGAATCCACAAACACGGATCCGTCTTCGCCGAAGAAACATATGTCCGAGCTACAGAACGATGTCCTGACAGCTATTGGCTCCACACTGCGCGAAAGCGACGATGAGGTAATGGACGATGATAAAAACGGAGGACAACCATACAGACTGTATCCGACAGAGTTCAATATGGCTAATCCGTTGCTGCAAGGCGTCGTCGACGGACAGACCTACAGCCAATACTCAGGCTCAACCATTTACGCTGTAGACCCGGCGACAGGAGAGAGAACCTCAACGCTGCCGACAACGGTCAGCCCGCTTGTTTTTGGCTTCCCAACCACGTATTCGGCTGAAACTGATAATGATAACTTTGGATACGGGACAACTAAAGCTACTTTTCCTTACATTACAGTCGGAACGAACAAAACCGATAAGGGAATGAGTAATTCTCAAGGGCTTTATATACCGAAATATGCAAATCCAAACAGCAAGATTGCAACAAGCCCGGAAGAAAAAATGCTGGCGGCATCTGAAACTGTCACGCATCCGAACGGTAAAACTTCGCTTGTCGTCGTTGCCGGCGGATCATTCATGAGTAACTTTGAAATCCAAGTAACTTTGGACAATGCAGGGACATTGCCTTATGCCAACTATAATTTAATGGATAATCTTTATAAAATTGTTAATCCGAAGACGATTACAAGCGTAGCCAACGCCAAGAATCTGCCGGATGGGACAGAAGTCATCATTGAAGCAACAGCGACGAGTGAGGTAAATACTCAAAGCACAGATCCTGATACAAACAAAGGCTTCTTCGACTCTATTTATGCGCAGGACGCAACGGGCGGTATCAACCTATTCCCGGTTGCCTCAGGCATCCAAGAAGGACAGAAGGCAAGGTTTGAAGGTACGATCACGCATTATCAAGGTGAGGTAGAGTTGACGGTTAGCAAAATGACTGTTTTGGATCCAAGTATCCAAAAACTGGCGCCTACTACGCTTACGACAGCTGGTTCCATGTCATCCGCTAATACCGGAAACTTGGTGAAAACACAAGGCGTCGTGTCAAATATTTACAAAGACACAGACGGAACCATTAACCAATTTACGATTAATGATGGGTCCGGCCCGGCAATTGTCTTCATTAACGGATACATTACAAAGGGAACGGCGCTTCCGTTCGTTACAGACGGAGCAAATGTTTCCGTAGTCGGTTTGGCTTCTATCGGCGAGGTTTCCAGCGATTCGGATATGCACCCGAGAATCAGAGTCAGAGACCGTTCCGAGATCTTGAAGGTTACATTAACTAATCCATCTAATCCATCCTCTTCATCAGGCGGCGGTTCCGCTCCTAGCGGCACTCTGATCTCCTCTTCTAACGGAGGAACGGTGAAGGATAACGGTGTGACGATCGTCATTCCAGCTGGAGCGGCAAACACGGATTTCCGGGTAACGGTTGAGAAAGTAGCGAATACCGATGAAATGCTGAAAGGCACTTCAGGTAAGCTAATCAGCGATGTGTTTGAGATCAAGAAAGATTTGACAGGCAATTTCACTGCTAATCTAACGATTAGCCTACCATTTGACCTGACTAAGGTAGATCTGACCAAGTCTGACGTGGCAGTCTACTGGTACGATGAGACAGCGAAGAAGTGGATTGCACTCAGCAACCCAAGCGTCGATAAAGACAAGTCGACGGTTAGCGGCATAGTCAACCACTTCACGAAATTCGCCGTAATTGCAACAGATAAGAAGCCGACAGATCCTACGAATACCGGTTCTACAGGTAAAGGCACCCTGTCCGATATCGCCGGACACTGGGCGGAAGCGAATATTCGCGAGCTCATTCAAGCTGGAGCGATCGAAGGCTATCCTAACGGCACCTTCGGACCGGATCGTACGATTACGCGTGCGGAATTTGCATCGATCCTTGTCAAAGCATTCAAGCTTCAGGAGAAGAGCGGCAAAGGTTTTGCCGACACGAATAATCACTGGGCGCGCAAAGCAATTGAAACAGCGGCAGCCTATGACATTATCTCCGGTTACAGCGACAGCTCCTTTGGACCGGATGACCAAATTACCCGCGAACAAATGGCGGTGATGATCGTACGTGCAGCCAAGCTTCCTGCAGCAGCGGCAGGCAATTCATTCACGGATCGCACAGCGATCTCGGAATGGGCGCAAAGCGCCGTTGCTTCTGCATCGGCTAGCCATGTGATCGACGGCTATAGCGACGGTTCCTTCAAGGCGCAAGCGAACGCTACGCGTGCTGAGGCCGTTACTGTTATCTTGAAAGCCCTCAAAAAGTAATAGCAAGGTGAATAAAGTCTCGGATCGCGAGCCTGAAGTTCCTTTATGGAGCGACAGGACGCGGTTCGGGACTTTTTTTCGTTACTCATTATGGTATAGTTTATGAGAAAAGGGTTGTACGTATAGGAGGTAATACGGGTGATGATTATGAATGAAAAAATCAAAGCCTCCGAGGTTCACGTCACGGGTATTCAGGGTGAAGATCTGGGTGTGATGTCCACGAAGGAAGCGCTGCTTCTGGCGAAACAGTTGAAAGTCGACTTGGTGTGTACTTCGCTCATGAGCAGCCCGCCGCCTTGCAAATTAGTTGGAGCGGGCCAGGCCAAGCAGGAAGCGATGCAGGAGAAACAGCAAGCCCGTAAGCGGGAGCAAGCGCCAAAGACGAAAGAACTGCGCTTAACGCCGCACATCGAGGATCACGATTTGGAAACGAAGCGCCAGCAAGCGGTACGAATCCTGCAAGGCGGAGATGCCGTGCAGCTGGTCGTGAAGATTTCGGGCAAAGAAGGCGCTCAGGCCAAAGCTTTGCTTGAAGATCTGGTGAAGGATCTAAGCGCTTATGGACGCAAGCAAACAGGCATCCAGCTCAGCGGAAAGCAAGCTTCCGTACAGTTGGATCCTTTATAAGAAAAGCATGAACGCTCCTTCGTTCCGGAAGGAAAGAGACGTTCATGCTTTTTTTCGTTATAGGAAAAGCCGCTTAGTTCAAGGTAATGGCCTGCGAGCCCATAAGCTCCCACACTTGCTTGAAGTCGCTTAATGCATAGGCTTCCTGCTGGCCGGTCATTGGGTCGTTCATATAGGCGTAATCATCGTCCCAGCCGGTTAGCAGCAAGGCATGTTCAGGTTGATACCATTCAACGAGCCGATCCTCGTCATCTTGCCATTCCAGATCCAGATAAGGGGTATCCATATGTTCGGTAGCCCATATCATGGCGGGCTTGCCTGCTTCTATGACGCTCAGCAACGCATCAAAAGAATCGCCTGTGATATCTTTGAAACGACCAGGCAATAACCGGTTCATAGTGATATACATCGGTTTATGGTAAATGCCATATCCCGCCTTATAGGGGTTACCGACAAATACGTCTTCTGGATTGCCGCCCACAAAAGCTCCATCGACGTTCTCAGCAGGCATTTCGCCTCTAGGGAGCGCGTCAGCCACTTCCTCCTTGGTGACAGGGAGCCCTGCCCAATTCAGCAGCATGGTGGCCGCTACGGCTTCGCACCCATTGGGGAGCTCCGGCAGCTGTGATAAAGCAGGGGCATTAAGCACCTGATAATGATGCTCCACAGGCGGAGTGGCATCAGCAGATGGCAGCGGTACAGATACAGGCACAGGTGCAGATGCAGATGTTGGCGCAGATTCAAGCGCAGATGCAGCTAGAAGCGGCTTACTAATCTCACTAGCAGGCGGACTTGGCACGACGGGTTGGAGAGCTTGTACAAATGCAGGCACAGTAGGCTTGGGCAACGCCAAGCACATTACTGACCATACAACAATAAGACAGCAAGTCAACTTTTTGATGTGAAATCACTTCCGTTCTAGTACGATCTTTTCATTACATCATGAAGAATCTGGAAATGCAAGATGAAGTCAGTAAGACATATAAGGATGGTCAAGCGGCATAGTCTAGGAAAGCGGACGGCATCTTGAGCATATTTTATGGCATGAAAGAAGGACTAGGGATGACCATATGAGGCAATAGCTCATACAATAGGGTAAAATGATTAAAAATACCCGTTCCATAGATAAGAGGGAAGTATATGAATAAGCATGAAGAGGAGAAAAAGGCGCTAGAGCAAGCTGCTATCGATATTTTTCTTGAACTATTTAATATAAATAACCCGATAGCGCTGCGAATGGTTCGCCAGCAGGAGAAGCCGGATGCGCTGTTGGAGGATGCCAATAACGAGCAAATAGGACTCGAAGTGACTCATTTGTTCTATGATCTGGAGGAAGCCAGACGTATGATGTCACGATCCGAGCTAACGAAGCCTGGGGCGGAAGTGCTGGATAATTTTATTAAGGTCATTAATGATCGGATTGTGAGTAAGGAACAGAAGTTGCAGGATTATTCCCATGACTATCCTTGTATGCTGCTCATACGCAACGTATCTCTGCTGTTCGGGATGTCCGATGTGCTCAGTTTCAAGCATAAGCTTGTCCCGCCAAGCGGAAGGTTTACGCAAGTCTGGCTGCTGTCGAGAGATTTTACACCGGATTGGCTGTTAATTAACTTATATGACGTTGGCGGTGGAGGGATGAAATGAAGCGTCTGTACATAGGACTTGGCGCAGCTTTTGGCGTGTATGCAATCATCATGATTGTGTATTTATTAAAAGGAGATTTATTTGGCATACCTCGAGATCTGGTTGGCACTAGCGCGGACCCGCACACGTTCATGACGGCACAGGAAATAGACAAAGCTGAATCCTTGTCACGCATACGGTCATTAGCTTATTTTCTCAGTTCTCCGCTGCAAATCGGATTGATCCTGCTGCTCTTAGGTGTGGCTGTCCGTATTCGAAGCTTATCTGAAAAGCTGTTCAAGGCTTCATTCCTGCAAATGGTCGTTTTTGTGCTTCTATTTACTCTGTTGATGGACGTGCTGTTCTTGCCGGTGGACTATTTCTTGTTCAAAATCGATCTAGCCTACGGGATATCGACGGAGACGCTCGCGATCTTCCTAGGGGACCATGCGAAGGATTTTCTGTTAAATGCCGTGGGAACCATTGTGATGGTGTGGATATTCAGGCTGGTGCTAAAATGGAGTCCCAACCGATGGTGGTTCTGGTTCTGGCTTGTGTCTGTTCCATTGATTGTGTTCGTCACGTTTATTCAACCCGTTGTGCTTGATCCCCTGTACAATGACTTCAAGCCGCTTCAGGATCAAGAGCTTAAGGCGCAAATTCTTCAATTGGCAGCGGAATCGCACATTCCGGCTAAGCAGGTCTACGAGGTCAATATGTCCGAGAGGACTAATGCGATTAACGCTTATGTCAATGGAATAGGCGGCAACGCCAGAATTGTACTGTGGGATACGACGCTGAAAAAACTGCTGCCCGATGAAATTTTAACCGTGATGGCACATGAAATGGGACACTATGTAGAAAAGCATATTTATATCGGCCTTGCTTATGGCATTGCGCTTAGCTTGGTGGGCTTATGGCTCGCTTTTCACGCTTATCGTTTCTTCCTTAAACGATGGGGCGCCAGATGGGGCATTCGGGGAGAAAATGACTTAGCGGCGCTGCCCATTCTGCTGCTGCTTGTTACGTTCATGAGCTTTGTCTCCGCGCCGGCTCAAAACGCCTTCTCCCGAGTGATTGAGCATCGAGCAGATGTGTATGAGATGCAACTGACAGGAGACGGCAGCGCCGCCATTCGCGCTTTTCAGCAAATTGCTAAAGAGAACTTGAGCCCTGTCACACAGCCGAGGCTGGTTCATTGGTTTCGTGGCTCGCATCCGGAGATTATGGATCGGATTATATATTTTAAGCAGTTTGAAAAATAAAAAGGCTAGTGAGGAGCGGGTAACCGCTTCTTCACTAGCCTTTTATGTTACTGTTCGTTCCTGCGCGTCATTTGCTGCCAAACGGAACCTTCGGCTGCATGCCCGCCCTCGATCCGCTCCAGCGCGATTTTCACCTGCATGCGCACTTCGAACTCGGGGTCGTCCGCCGCTTCCTGCAAATCCTTCAGCACGGAGTTGTCGCCTACCTCGTACAAAAAGCGCGCCGCGCGCCAACGGACCAGCTTATTGCGGTCCTTGAGCGCCTTCGCCATAGCCGGCATGGCGGCGGGGTCGCCGAGGTCGGACAGCGTATCGCCAGCCGTCCGACGAACAGATGGGGTATCGTCCTCAAGGGCACGATACAGGAAAGGCAGTACCTCGGGTTCCTTGATATCCCCGAGGTAAACCGTTGCCAGTCGCCGAATCGACGTGTTCTCGTCCTGCAGGGCATGGACGAGAAGCGGCAGCGTCTCCAGCGACGGCTGGATCTTTTGAAGCGCGGCGTACCGCAGCTTCCAGTCACTGTGGCGCAGCTGTTCCAGCGTTGCGCCGGTCTGATCTTCTTCGGAGGCTTCCGAAGAAGGAGGGACGTCGGTCTCCAGCATCGCGCTGGAGACCAAAGCTTCGACGCGGGCGTCGTCGTAAGAAGCGTCCAGCTCCTGGACGACTTCGCCCGCGATGTCCTTCAGCTCGCCGTAGCGCACGCCGAGTTCTTCCAGCTTGCGCTCCTTGATCAGGTTCGGCGATGCCGTACCTGCGCGGACCGCAGCCTGCGTGAAGCGCTCGGGCATTGCCACGCGCGCTTCTTCATTGCCGGCGCGCACCCGCACCTGGAGCGGGATGCCGCGAAACATCTGCACGAGGACTTGTGCCTCTCCGAAGGCGGCTTCAGCTTGCGTTTGTTCCAGCGGCAAGTCATTACTGCTGGTAGAGCCTTCGGCAACACCCAAAATCTCGCGGGCTTTGGCTAAAATGAACTGCCAGTCCCCCTTGGAGGTACGGTCCAACGCTATGAAATCCGCTGCATGGAATAAGCTGATCACACCTTGAACAGCGAGCAATTGCTGAACGTTGTCCGGTGCTTCCGTGCTGTTTTTCTTTGTGTACGTTTTGCGCACACCAGCCGGCAACGATTCGTCCATGTTAAGTTTCATGGAATTTGGGCTTGGTGTAGGTTCTATGGATATAATTTTCATTAATGACACTCCTTCCAGTCGCATGTTACATGAAAAGACCCGGACGTAGGTACGTCCAGGCCTGTTTATAGGCATTTCATATTAATCCAAATCAACGAGGTTACGGTTTAGGTATTTATCGAGCGTTTTGGTCAGATCAAACACCGTATGAGCCAAATCCACGTTCTCGAAAACGTGATCGCATTGATCGCGGAAAGCCAACTCATCTTCGTAATAAGAGAGATACTTCTGAATGATCTCTTCGGAATCCCCGCTTTCTCTCATCCGCTCTTCGAGAATATCGCGCTGCGCGTAGATGAAAACCAGAACAACGTGGTCACCGTAATGCTTTTTGAGCGTTTCCGCGCCGAAGCGGTTCAAGATTAAATAGATGCTTCCGCTGTGTTCGAACATCTGCTCAATATCGGCACTTTTAATCCCATATAAATGATCATTGACGGTACTAACCTCAATGAATTCACCGTTTGCCTGCGCCTGTACGAATTGAGCAGGGGAGATAAAGTGATAGTCTTGACCATCTTCCTCGGTTGCCCTCGGAGGTCTGGTGGTGTAAGAAATAACCTGCTTCATGCCCAGTGTAGAACCTGACATTTCAGCAACCGTCTTACGACCGGCTCCGTGTGGACCGGTGAATACAAAAATCATTTCCTTGTCCTTTAATGCGTACATGGAACATACCTCCTTATTTGTGAAAAGTGGGGGGTAAATCCTACGTGCGTGCAACGGTATGAAACGATTTTTGTCTAAGTAGGATCATTTTCAGCCGTACTTATATTTTACATGGTTCGGGTTATTCGGTAAAGGTCTAGCTATGGAAACGCTTTTCTGACTAGCGTTTCCCGCCGCGTCCGCCACCACGTGGTGCACTGCCGCGTGGTGAACCGCTTCTGTCGCCGCCGCGAGGCGCTCCAGTGCGAGAGCCAGCGCCGTCACTGCGTCCGCGCGATTCGCCGCCACCCTGGTAGCCGCGTGTTGCGCCAGGACGATCATTGCGTGGAGCTGCGCCGCCGCGTGCTCCGAAGCTGTCACCGTGTCCGGCACCGCGCTCGGCGCTGTCGCCACGGCCTTTGCCGCCGCTGCGAATCGCGCGTGATGCACTTGCTGCGTCGTCGCGGCCTGTGCCGGCGTACTTGTTGTATGGCGAGTAGGATTTATCGCCGTGCGGAGCAGAGCGTTTGCGGTCTGTCCCATCACCGCGGCCTGCAGGGCGTGGAGCGCGGTCGTCGGATTCGCCGCGTCCCCAAGAACGGGTGACTCGCGCTTTGGCAGCGCTCATGTTGTCTCCGCGTCCCGGTCCTGCGTCTACGGGCTCTTTTCTCTCTGCGCGACCCCAAGTGTTCGGGTTGCGCTCCGAATTGACCTTCGCAGGGCGTTGTCCTCTTGGCGCATCGCTGCGCGCACCAAATTTATCGCCGCCTCTGGATGCGGAACGTCCCGTGCCGTATTGCATGCCGGCTCTCTCTTCACGAGCGCCGGATCTTCCGCGACTAATCTGAGCGCGCGGCTCGGATGTCCGTCCGCTGCGTCCGCTGCGAGAAGCTCCGCCGCCACGACGGCCTGATCCGCGGCCTTCTTGCTCGAAGGAATCTTCGGAGCTGGAACGAACGCGGCGCACTTGAGGCTCGGACGCCCCCCTTAAGGACATTTTGATGCCTTTTTCGATCAATTCGATTGTCGGCATATCCCGTTGGGTAGCGAAGGTCACGGCAACACCCGTATCTCCGGCACGACCCGTACGGCCGATGCGGTGGATGTAGCTTTCGGCGTCTTGCGGCACGTCATAATTGAAGACATGAGTGACACCTTCGACATCTAACCCGCGCGCAGCAATATCCGTAGCGACCAATAACTCGATACGACCATCCCGGAATCGTTTCATAACTTGCTCACGTTTGGCTTGTGACAGATCTCCGTGTAGTTCGTCGGACATAAGTCCAAGTTCCTGTAAAGCTTCATTTAATGCAATGGCTCTTGCCTTGGTCCGGCAGAAAATCATCGCGAGGTAAGGTCTATATTGTTTAATAGCGGCAATCAAAGCATCCTGCTTCTGACGGTCAGTCGTCGGAACGAGAACCTGCTCAATTTCGGTCAACGTAACTTGTTTGCTTTGAATTTTAATTTCTTTGGCGTCCTTCATATAAGCTTTGGACAGGTTCATCACTTGTTCAGGCATGGTTGCTGAGAAGAGAAGGGTCTGGCGATAAGGAGACGTTTGTGCAATGATGTCCTTCACTTCATGAAGGAAACCCATATGCAGCATTTGATCGGCCTCATCCAATACGAGTATTTTCAATTTATAGAAATTGATAGAACCGCGGCGAAGGTGATCAAGCAGTCTTCCCGGTGTTCCTACTACTATATGTATGTTCCCTTGAAGCTTTCTAAGCTGCTTTTCTACATCTTGCCCGCCGTAGGCTGCAAGTACCTTTGCTCCAGTCACAGGGACAAGGTCTTTCAGCTCATTTGTAATTTGAATCGCCAATTCGCGTGTAGGCGTCAGAATCAATGCTTGAACATCTGCACTCTCCACGTCGATTGTTTCTAATATTGGAAGAACAAAGGCAAGGGTTTTACCTGTACCTGTTTGCGCTTGTGCGATAACATCCGTACCTTTTAATAAAACAGGTATAGCTTCCCTTTGAATGGGGGTCGGTTCGATAACGCCTGATGCTTGTAAAACTCCAACGAGTTTTTCTCTTATTCCTAATGAGGCAAATCCACTTGACATGGTAATTGGCCAGCTCCCTTTTTCCTACTATTGATTGGGATCTTTGGTGGTAGTCCAAAGTCTCTCCTTGTTAAGACGATTCCCCCATTGTACAGGAATGCCAGACAAATGGAAACAGGGGCCGGCCTACAAGCATTAAATATCTACTATATATAGTAGAAAATGTTTTTATTTACTGGGCAATACTTGTGCAGTTCCAAAAACGCGCTCCACCGTCTTGTTGAAGTCGGTCAAAAGCGGCATAAGCGAATTCCCTTTCCAACTTTCCTGAGCATAGCTGTTCATTTTGTTGAGGAAATCCCGATTTGCTGAAATATAGACATCCATCACATTTGGTTGGAGCAAACGGATTTTCTCTGCCATAGCTTGTTTAAAACGATGAGATAACAGGTCATGATGAACGGCTGTTTCATAACTGTTATACCCGTTGTTCAGATCATTGGAAGGCAAATAATCATCGTGAGGAGCATTATCATTGTAAAAGCCTTTGCTCGTTCCTTGATTGTTTGTCTCCTTCGTTGTTCCTTTGGTGCCTGTAGCGCTGCTGTCAATCATAAGGGCGACATAGGCATTTTTGTCCGTTGTCATAACAATGGCCGTATTAACACCATTCATAGCGTTGAGTTGATTTGATAGAAACTGATTGTAGGCCAGACTAGTATTATTGTGCGAAACTGGACCAGAGAGCTGTTGAGTTTGGTAGGCTCTCTCGGATTCTGTCGATTTATCGACGGGAGCACCGAAGTTGGTATGATCGGGACTCTTGCCATATTCCCGTCCACCCTCCCCGCAGCCTGATAAAGTCAGCATGAGGAATAGCAATCCAGAAATCGGAAAACCTAACTTACTGAGCATCAATAAAGACCTCCCAATCTAGAGTGTAATGTCTATAGGATGGGATGTTTCTCTCCTTTTATTCGTGTTCACAAATATACGCTTTTGTGCATAAAGAGGTGGGTGTATGGAAATAACCATGAAGGGAAAATATATCGCTACAGAGCGGTTTAAGAACAATTTGTGAACTCTCCTCCAGCGATTGACAAAAACTTTTCACGAATTTATAGTTAATAAAGTGAATTGACATGGGCATGGCCATCGTGGTAAAAATAATGTTTTAAAAGTGGGGTTGATACAATGAGTCGATTGAAAAAGTTATGGCGTCTGCTACCCCTTTTAGCGGTAATGACGTTCTTGCTAACCGGGTGTGGAGACCCAACTCTGTCTGCTTTACAGCCAAAAGGTCCTGTTGCATCAGAGCAATTGTTTTTGATGAAATTAAGTCTCTTTATCATGGTTTTTGTCGTAATTGTCGTATTTGCGATTTATGTGTACGTTTTAATTCGCTTTAGAAAGCGCAAAGGCGACAACAGCATTCCGAAACAAGTGGAAGGAAGCCACGTGCTTGAGATTATCTGGACCGTTGTTCCGATTCTCCTACTGTTAGTACTTGCGGTGCCAACAGTATCTTACACTTTCAAGCATTCAACGAACTACAATAAGGACAAAGCCGCCGTTCACGTCAAAGTCACTGCGCATCAGTTCTGGTGGCAGTTTGAATATCCAGATCTAGGCATCGCGACTGCTCAACAGCTAGTTGTGCCTAAGGATAAAATTATTGCTTTTGAACTTGTTTCCGCGGACGTTTCTCACGCATTCTGGGTACCATCCCTAGGCGGTAAAGTAGATACGAACCCTGGCATCACAAATACGCTTTACCTTCAAGCGGATGAAATCGCTACATTCCAAGGTAGATGTACAGAGCTTTGCGGAGCCTCTCACGCCTTGATGAACTTCACCGTTGAGTCGAAAAGCCAATCGGATTTCGATGCATGGGTAGCGAAAATGAAAGCGCCTGTCACTGTGCCGGCAACAGCGCAGAAGGGTGAAGAGCTTTTCAAAGAAAATTGCATGTCTTGTCACGCAGTTACAGCCAATGGTCCTGGTGTTGCTCCGAACCTCAAAGGTTTCGCTGATCGCGATACACTTGCTGGTATTCTGGAACATACTCCTGAGAAAATGGCGCTGTGGATACATAATCCGCAAGATCAGAAACCAGGCAACAAAATGCCGGCGTTCGGTAAAGAAGCAGGCGGCAAG
Source organism: Paenibacillus sp. P36 (assembly GCF_045866505.1). Lineage (NCBI taxonomy): Bacteria > Bacillati > Bacillota > Bacilli > Caryophanales > Paenibacillaceae > Paenibacillus > Paenibacillus sp. P36. The sequence continues at coordinate 7,981,026 of NZ_AP038372.1, read as the reverse complement.
CTTGATGACGCGCAAATTAACGATATCGTTCAGTACTTACAGACTTTGAAATAAACTTCTCAGGTAAAGGAGGTTAATACGTTGGCTCACTCTCATCCAGTAAAAAAACATACCGGTCTAATGGATTGGCTTACAACAGTCGATCATAAGAAAATCGGTATCCTGTACTTACTTGCGGGCGGGCTTTTCTTCCTCGTAGGAGGACTTGAAGCCATTCTGATTCGGATTCAGCTCGCTTATCCCGATCAACATATTTTCATCGGTGATTCATTTAACCAATTAACAACGATGCACGGAACAACGATGATTTTCTTTGCGGCGATGCCGATCATCTTCGCATTCATGAATGCCATCGTTCCTCTTCAAATTGGTGCAAGGGACGTTGCGTTCCCATTCGTGAACTCACTTGGTTTCTGGCTGTTCTTCGCCGGCGGCGTATTGATGAACACGAGTTGGTTCTTGGGTGGCGCACCGGATGCCGGTTGGACGGGGTATGCTCCATTGTCCTCGATTACCGACAACAGTTGGGGGCAGACGCTCGAGGGTAACATTCAAGGTACAGATTTCTATGTTCTAGGTTTGCAAATTGCCGGTATTGGTACACTTATCGGGGGGATTAACTTCCTCGTTACCATTATCAACATGCGTGCACCTGGTCTTACGTATATGCGTATGCCAATGTTTACATGGGCAGCTTTCATCACTTCAGGTTTGATCGTTCTTGCGTTCCCAGCCATTACGGTAGCGCTAGTTGAACTAATGTTTGACCGTGTCTTTGGCGGAGCATTCTTCGATGCTGCCAGAGGCGGTAACAACGTATTGTGGGAGCATCTGTTCTGGATTTTCGGGCACCCCGAAGTTTACATTTTGATTCTTCCTGCGTTTGGTATTATTTCTGAGATCGTATCGACGTTCTCCAAAAAACGTCTTTTCGGATACAGCTCCATGGTCTTCGCAACTGTATTAATCGGTTTCTTGGGCTTCATGGTTTGGGTCCACCATATGTTTACATCAGGTTTGGGTCCAGTTGCTAACTCGATCTTCTCGATCGCAACAATGGCCATTGCAGTTCCTACAGGTGTTAAAATCTTTAACTGGTTGTTCACCCTTTGGGGCGGGCAAATTCGCTTCACGACAGCTAATATTTTTGCAACAGCTTTCATCCCGACGTTCGTTATGGGTGGAACAACAGGGGTTATGCTTGCGATTCCTGCAGCAGACTTCCAATACCACGATACGTATTTCGTAGTAGCTCACTTTCACTATGTTATCGTTGGTGGTCTAATCCTTGGCTTGTTCGCGGGTCTGTACTACTGGTGGCCGAAAATGTTTGGCCGTATGTTGAACGAAGGACTGGGTAAATTACATTTCTGGTTGTTCTTCATCGGTTTCCATTTAACATTCTTCCCGCAGCATTTCTTGGGTCTGATGGGGATGCCGCGTCGTGTATTTACGTACCAACCAGGGTATGATCTTGAAGTAGGTAACTTGGTTTCAACAATTGGTGCCTTCTTCATGGGTATCGGTACAATCGTGTTCATTATCAACATCATTGCAACATCCAGAAAACCAGTTACGGCTCTATCTGATCCATGGGATGGTCGTACATTGGAATGGTCGATTCCTTCACCAGCACCTGAGTATAACTTTAAACAAACTCCGCTTGTTCGCGGCTATGATGCACTTTGGAAAGAAAAAATGGCAGGTAATAAACAAATGACTCCGGCTGAACCGGTTGGTTCGATCCACATGCCGTCAGCATCCATATTGCCGCTAGTTATGTCCGTTGGTTTGTTCATTGCTGGTTTCGGTTTTATGTACAGAAACTACTATGTAGCAGGCGCGGGTATGGTTGTTACACTAATTGCAATGTTCTGCCGCTCCGTATACGACGATCATGGTTGGCATATTGAACCGGAAGAACTTGAAGATGACAAGGGGGTAAAGGCATGAGTACTCATCACACGGGCGCACTGCCTGCTAATCCGGAAACGGCTACCCTCGAAGGGAAAAATAAGGTTCTTGGATTCTGGTTATTCCTTGGTGCCGAGGTCGTATTGTTTGGTTGTTTATTCGCAACTTACATTGCACTTCGGAACTCTGTTCCAGACGGTCCAACTGCCGATGAGATTTTCAAGCTCAAAACAGTGGGCTGGTCCACGTTCATTCTCTTGACAAGTAGTTTAACAAGCGTGTTCGCGATTATCGCGATGCACAAACAGAAGTTAGGCCAATTGTTATTCTGGCTTCTGATTACGGTATTGTTTGGTCTTTCGTTCTTGGGTCTTGAGATTTATGAGTTCGTTGAATATGTTCACGAAGGTCATAAATTTACAACAAGTGCCTTCTCAACTTCGTTCTATACGCTGGTTGGTTTCCACGGAGCGCACGTTGCATTCGGTATTTGCTGGATTACACTGTTGATTTTACAAGGACTTAAGAAAGGTCTTACTGTTGTTACAGCTCCTAAGTTCTACGTAGCAGCGTTGTACTGGCACTTTATTGACTTGGTCTGGGTATTTATCTTCACAGTCGTTTATCTGATGGGGAAGGTGGGTCACTAAGATGAGCAGCAATTCTCATGATACACACGCACCTAGCAAACGAGTAAAACATGAATCTCCTTTGAACCACTACTTGTCTTACATTATTTCGATCTTGCTGACAATGCTTGCATTTGCAGTCGTACTCTACGGAGACCTGGATCGTTCGTTTATTCTGATCTTTATCGTCACTTTGGCGCTTGTGCAAGCGATTATCCAGTTATTCTTCTGGATGCACGCCAAAGAAAGAGGACACTTATTCCCGTTAATTTTTCTTGCGGGTGGAGCATTCGTAGCTCTTACAGGTGTTATTACAGCCGTATATTGGATGTGGTGGTAAACCACTGGAAGAGGCAACTTTGTCTAGGCAAAGTGCCTCCTCTTTTTTTAGAATGAAGGTGTAGCATGAAGTTGAAAGGAGAAAGAGATCAGCTATGAGCCAAATTGGTGGATTTTTCGAGTTGTGGAATCCGGTATTACTGTTGGTGATCGTCGTTGTCGGATACATGTATCGTCGCTTTGTCGCTAAGGGGAAAGGGAATTCCGCAGAGAATGAAACAGTTTCGGTTTCGCAGCAGATTTCTTTTTATATTGGATTGGCACTTTTCTATATTGGCCAAGGAAGTCCGATTAATTATATTGGGCATCACTTCTTGTTCAGTATGCATATGTTGCAGCAAACTATTTTGTACTTAATTGTTCCGATCTGCATATGGCTGGGCACACCAGCGTGGATGATGCGTTCGCTGATGAAAATAACGATTATTCGTGGCATTTTTTCGTTTTTCACACGTCCGTTAATTGCACTATTCCTATTTAACATGCTCTTCTCCATATACCATATGCCTTTGGTTATGGATTACTTAATGATTAATGATCTATCGCTTTTCGGTTACCACACGGTGCTGTTATTCACTGCTTTCATGATGTGGTTCCCTGTTTTTTGTCCACTGCCTGAGATGAATCGCTTAAATGATTTGAAGAAGATGGCTTACATCTTTGGTAATGGTATTCTGCTGACACCAGCCTGTGCGCTCATTATTTTCGCGGATACGATCATTTATGACATGTACGCGAATGTAACCGTACCCTTCGCCCATTTATCGCCTCTGGATGATCAGCAATTGGGTGGCGTTCTAATGAAGATTGTTCAGGAAGTTGTCTATGGAGCAACACTTGCCTATATTTTCTTCCGGTGGTACCGCAGAGAGCGGAAGGAAGAGGACGATATGGATCTTATAGAGACTCAAGAGGGTCTGAATAATCAGGGCGGTAATTGGAATCGCGCTTAGGGGAAAGGATTTAGGGAGATGCACATTTTACCAACGATTTCTACGATGTTTATCGTAATCAGTGCCATTTTTGTCGGTTTCGGCTGGTATCATATTGTGAAAGGGAATCGGGAAACCCATCAAAAACTGATGGTTCTGGGAGCCATTTTCGCACTAGCGTTCTTTATTATATATATGTCGCGCACATTGTTTGAGGGGAACACATCATTCGGTGGACCTGAGAGCTTGAAGCTGCCGTATCACTTATTTTTGTTTTTCCATATTGCCTTGGCTACGGTAGGCGGTGTTCTTGGGTTAATAACTCTGTGGTTTGCCTACAAAAACAAATTTCTCAAGCATAAGAAAATTGGCCGCGTTGCGGCAATTGTATGGCTTTTGACTGCACCAACGGGTGTATTGGTTTATGTTTTACTGTACTTGATGTATCCCGGTGGAACAACGAAACCGGTTATTGATGCGATTTTTGGACTATAAATAAAAAGTTGAACCTGTGAATCTTTCACGGTGTTCAGCTTTTTTTTATTTTGGGAGTGTTTGCTAAATTTCTTTTATCTTCCAATCTCATGTAAACTAGTAGAAAGAACATTGAACATGTTTTATACCAATTAGAAAGGCAGGTTCAATCCATGACATACCCGCTGACGGTAGAAAACGTTTCGAAGCAGTACGGTGAGAAAACCGCTGTGAACGCTATCCATCTTCGTGTGCAGGAGGGAGAGATTTATGGACTGCTAGGCGCTAATGGTGCAGGGAAAACGACAACGATGCGAATGGTCCTCGGCCTTATCTATCCCGATCAGGGACATATTTTGTGGAAAGGGAAGGGCTATCGTGAAGAGTTGAAAAGGCTTATGGGCTACTTGCCGGAAGAGCGAGGCTTATACCCAAAAATTAAAGTAAGCGAACAAATCCTATATTTAGCGGAGCTGCGCGGCCTGTCCCGTAAACAAGCCGAGGCAGAGCTGAAAGCTTGGCTTGACCGGTTCGACGTCCCGGAGTACTACAATAAGAGGGTTGAGGAGCTGTCCAAGGGGAATCAGCAGAAGATCCAATTTATTGCTGCCGTCATACATAATCCGGATATTTTGATCCTGGATGAGGCTTTTAGCGGACTGGATCCCGTGAATGTGGAGTTGTTGAAAAAGACAGTGAAAAGCTTGCGCGACGAGGGAAAAACGATCCTATTCTCGAGCCATCGCATGGAACATGTGGAGGAGCTCTGTGAACATATTTGCATATTGCATCGTTCGAATACGATACTGCAGGGGAGCTTGAAGGAGATTAAGTCAGCATTTCCAAAGGAGAAAATCATTTTGCAAACCGAGCGACCGGTTGAGGGCTTGGAACAGCTCCAAGGCGTTACGGCAGTGGAAAAGCAGCTGAACGGCTATCAAATTCGGATAGATGCCACGGCAGATCCCCAGCGGATTTTACAGCATGCGATAGAGCAGTCTACTATACATCGGTTTCAAATCATGGAGCCAACACTGAATGAAATCTTTATTCAAAAGGTGGGGAATGCACATGAATAGGACCTGGACCGTTATAAAATTTACCTACTTAACTCGTTTCCGCTCCAAATCCTTTCGAGTGATGAGTTTAATTCTAGTTGTACTCTTATCCGTTCTCATACATCTACCAACCATCATGGAAAAGCTATCTTCGCATGAAGCGACGAAAATCGGCGTGTTCCCGGGGAAACAAGAGCAGGTTGCAGGGAAACTGGCCGCTTTTTACAATACGCAGCAGAAACCGGATATCGTAATCGTACCTCTACAAGATGCAGGAAGTGCTGCAGCGAACGAGGCGCTCGCTAAGAAGCAAATTGCGGATAAATCGATAAAAGGTTATCTCGAATTCACAGATACAACCGTAGCCGGATTCCCCAAAGCGGTTTATAAGTCCGAAGGAACGATGGAGTTTTCGCTCAAAAATAAGCTTCAGACCGCCCTACAGCTGGTGAAAACGGATGTGGTCCTGCAGGGAGCAGGGATTGCCCCCGAGCAAAAAGCCAACATGCAAGCCCCTGTCTCTTTGGAGACTGTGCAGCTTCTTATGAACAATGAAGGGGCTGCGGGCAAAACGGAGTCACAAATGGTTATGTCCTATGCGCTTGTATACGTTATGCTCTTCATGCTGTACATGGGCGTCATTGGCTTCGGCAACATGGTAGCGATGGAAATAACCGCCGAGAAGAGCTCGCGGGTGATGGAACTGCTCATTACGAGTGTTTCACCGCTTAAGCAGATGTTCGGGAAAATCGTTGGTATTTGCTTGCTAGCATTAACCCAGATAGCCCTCTCCATTGCTGTAGGCGTTGCAAATTTAAGCTTATCCAGCAGCAGCCAGCTCGTCTCACAGTTTAATCTGAAGTGGGAAAACCTGCCGGCTTCACTTATTGTCTATTTCTTGATCTTCTATCTCTTAGGCTTCTTTATTTACGCAACTGTCTTCGCGGCGGTTGGCTCACTGGTAAGCCGCACGGAAGATGTGGGGCAGGCGATTATGCCGGTGACGATGTTGGTCGTAGCGGCGTTCATGATCGCGATATTCGGATTAAATAATCCGAATACCGGATTCGTTGTCACGATGTCATTCGTGCCGTTTTTCTCACCATTGATTATGTTCCTGCGAATAGGGATGAGCTCACCGGCTTTGTGGGAGATAGGGCTGTCGATTGTCATCCAATTGGTCTCGATCGGAGCAATGGCTTGGGTGGCAGCTAAAATCTACCGCACGGGCGTGCTCATGTACGGCAAAAGGCCTACATGGCGAGAGCTGCGCAAAGCGATGCGGGCTTATAAGGTTTAATATGTGAAAACGTAGGCATTTATTGCCTGCGTTTTTTTTTGTTTTGGGGGTCGCGAGAAGCGATGCTTGCCGGCTAACTCTAACGGACACCACGGCCGTTAAGATCGTGAAAATCGTCCCGTTTCATATCTAACGGACACGTGAGCCCTTATTTGCCGATTTCGAGGCGAAATCAGGGTCGAAACACGCAAATAGCTGCGCTGGTGTCCGTTAGATTTTCAAATCGGCAATAATTCGCCGAATAAGAGCCGCTGTGTCCGTTAGACAGTCGGGGGGATGCTGGCTAACACCTGCCGACAGTCCATGGGTATGCTGGCACACCTGCCGACAGTCCATGGGGGCGCTGGCGCTCCTGCCAACCGGGTACATGCTTGCCGGTCAACCGGCTGTCCCACCCAGTTCCAAGGTGAACCACCTTGGGCATGAACGTGCCGGTTTTTCCGGCTTTATTTCTGTCAGCCAACAAAATTTATCAATTGAAAGCACAAAAATTATCATGTGAAAGCGCGTCCATTCTCTCTAAAATTAGGCTTACAAAAAGATGATCTAAGGGGTATGCACCTGCACCGCTGTCATTACAAACATCATTGATGAAGGAATGAGGGAAGTACATGAACAACATAATGCAAAAAAGAGTGCTTATTTTTTCTTTTCTTGCGTTGCCGATTGGATTAATGCTGTTATTTCTCATCTACCCTACGGTGAAGCTGTTTCAATACAGTTTGACTGACTGGAATGGGATTAGCAGAGATTTGCACTTTGTAGGGTTTGACAATTATTTGAAAGCGCTCAAAATGTCGCAAGTATGGCAATCGCTTTCGAATAACTGGCTTTATTTTATTATCCATGCGCTGTTGATTCCCATTGAGATTTTATTGGCGGTTATGCTAAATGCCAAAATGCGAGCTAGCGAGTTCTTCCGTTCTATCGTTTTACTTCCTTACATCATTAATGGTGTAGCAGTCGCTTATATTTTCGGATATTTGTACAACCCAGTGAACGGTCCAATCAACGAGGTGTTGATGGCCATCGGTCTGGAGAGTTGGATTCATAACTGGCTCAGTGACGTGAAAATCGTTAACTATTCTCTTGTCGCGATCTCCCTATGGCGATTTGCAGGTTTTCATATCATTTTATTTCTAGCAGGCGTGCAATCCATACCCAACGATCTGTATGAAGCTGCAACGATTGACGGCGCTAACAAAATGCAGCAGATCCGCTATATCGTTTTACCAGGCATTCGCCGCGTCATTGAAATTATTTTGTTCTTAAATATTCGGGGAGCACTTCAAGTCTTCGATATTCCTTTTCTTGTCACACAAGGTGGTCCAGGTACTTCAAGTAGTACGTTTACGATTTTCACGATCAATACGGCCTTTAAATTCAATAGCTATGGCTTAGCTTCGGCCTTGGCCATTATTTTAATGGTTATGATCATTGCATTCAGTTTCATTCAGAACCTACTGATTCGTGAGAAAGGGGAAAAATCATCATGAGCATGCCTCAAGCCGAGCTTGCAGCCAAACCTCGCAGAGTGGAAAAGGCAAATTTGTTTTCCTTTCTTGGCAAGTCACTCTATTACGTCATTTTATCGATCATCACGATCATTATCTTTGTTCCGCTGCTTGTGGTTGTTTTTGCCGCATTCAAGACATCCCCGGAGCTCGCGACTACATCACCGTTTGCGCTGCCTAAGAGCTGGTCGTTCCATAACTTTGCCGTCGCCTTCGAGAAAGCGAATATGTTAGTAGGGTTAATTAACTCACTAAGTGTTACGGTTACTAGCGTTGTCATTAATGCTATTCTCGGAGCTATGACAGCCTTTGTACTTAATCGGTTTAATTTCCGCTTCAAAAAAACGATTTTTCTGTTATTTATCATCGCGTCCGTCGTACCGGCCTACACGACTGAAGTAGCACGTTTTCAAACGATTAAGTCGTTAGGTCTCTATAATACGATTTTTGCACCGTTAATCATTTATGCCGGCACGGATTTAATGCAAATTTTCATTTATTTGCAATTCATTGAGAAAATATCGAAGCAGCTGGACGAAAGCGCGCTTTTGGATGGAGCATCGTATTTCCGGATTTTCCGCTCGATCCTATTCCCGCTCTTGCTGCCCGCAACGGCTACACTGGCAATCATCAAGGCCGTTGATATTATGAACGATATGTACATTCCTTATTTGTATATGCCTTCGAAGAAACTAAGTACGCTATCCACCGCGTTGATGACGTTTGTAGGCGAGCGCGCAACCTATTGGAATGAGTTGTCAGCCGCGATTATTTTGGTGATGTTACCAACCATTTTGATTTATTTGGTACTGCGTAAATTTATTTTTGCCGGATTAATGGACGGAGCAATTAAGGAGTAGGGCTTATAGACGATTGAAGTTTGGGGGGACAACCAATGATTAATGACAAACTGCCATCCATCTATTACGGCGGTGATTACAATCCGGACCAATGGCCAGAGGAAGTTTGGCAAGAAGATATGCGACTGTTTAAATTGGCGGGCATCAATATCGTTACACTGCCTGTGTTTAGCTGGGCGAAGCTGCAGCCATCAGAGGATACATACGATTTTGAATGGCTGGATAAAATTATTGCTACAGTCGCAAAGGAAGGCATCTTTCTTTGTTTGGCTACTTCAACAGCAGCGCAGCCTGCCTGGATGTCTCGCTTGTATCCTGAAGTGCTTCCCGTCGATATTGACGGCAGGAAGCGCACGCACGGCTCCCGCGTTAATTTCTGCCCTAACAGCCCAGTGTACCGAATGTTCTCGCAGCGTCTAGCAACCAAGATGGCAGAGCGTTATGGACAGCATCCATCCTTGCTAGTTTGGCACATTGGGAATGAGTATGCGCCGCATTGCTACTGCGATACGTGTGCGTCTTCTTTCCGTGCTTGGCTGCAGAAGAAATACGGTACGCTAGAGGTTGTAAATCGCGTATGGAATATGAGTTTCTGGTCTCACACGGTATATGAGTGGGAAGATATTGTACCACCTACGAATTTGAATGGAAATAACAGATGCTTCCAAGGAATCGCGTTGGATTATAAAAGATTTATGTCGGATGCGATTCTAGAGTGTTATCAAGGCGAGTACGACATCATTAAACGGATTACTCCGGACATTAAAATCACGTCGAATATATGGGGACTATTTAACGGGCTGGATTTAAAGAAGTGGGCCGACCATATGGATGTTGTTTCATGGGACAGCTATCCGCAAATGAATGAGCCCATGAGCAACGTGGCGATGAGGCATGATTACATGAGAGGGCTGAAGGACGGACAACCTTTCATGTTGATGGAGCAGACGCCAAGCCAGCAAAACTGGCAGCCTTACAACAGTCTCAAACGGCCCGGTGTTATGCGGCTTTGGAGCTATCAAGCGATAGCGCACGGGGCAGATACGGTTATGTTCTTCCAATTACGCCGTTCCGTTGGTGCGTGCGAGAAGTATCATGGTGCTTTGATTGCTCACGCAGGCCATGAGCATACAAGAGTATTTCAAGAGTGCACACAATTAGGAAAGGAGCTGCAGATGTTGGGGGATACGCTTCTAGATTCCGTAACGGAATCCAAAGTAGCGCTGTTGTTTGATATTGATACTTGGAATGCCGTGGAAATGACCAGCGGACCGAGCGTGGATCTGGATTATCTTAAGCAGGCTCAGAAGTACTACAGAGCCTTTTATGATTTAAATGTTAGTATGGATGTCATTAGCCCGCTTAGTGACTTCTCCAAATATGAATTAATTATCGCACCAGTGATGTACATGTTGAAACCTGGCGTGAGCGACCGGCTGAAGTCGTTTGTGAAGCAGGGCGGAACGTTTATTACCTCCTTTTTCAGTGGGATTGTGAATGAAAATGATCTTGTAACCTTAGGTGGTTACCCAGGCGAATTACGTGACTTGCTCGGCATATGGGTAGAGGAAATCGATGCGCTCCAACCGGAAATGACGAATAGAATTATGATGAATTCGACGTTTGGGGAACTTCATGGCGAATATGAATGTGGACTCTTGTGCGATTTACTGCATCTTGAGGGAGCGGAGGCGCTTGGCGTTTATGGACGTGATTTTTACGCAGGCATGCCGGCAATCACCCGAAATACATTCGGGCAAGGGGAAGCTTATTATGTAGCAACTGACCCTGAACAGAGATTCTTGGAACAGCTCAGCAAAACGATTTGTGAACGATTGAATTTGACGACGGCTCATCAAGCTCCAGAAGGTGTCGAGATCAGAAGCAGACAAAAAGATGATAAAACGTATACCTTTGTTTTGAATCATAACGCTTATGAAACAGCAATTCTATTAAATTTTGGATCCTATAAGGATTTACTATCACACCGAATCTATGAACGGACGCTGGTACTTGAGCCGCATGGAGTAGCTATTTTAGAAGTTTGTTCCTAAGAACTTGCATAGGGAAGACAGTCATGTCTTCTCTATCTTTGGTTGTAATTAATTGGATTTAATAGGGGGTTGACGTATTTCGTAATAAATTTTATGATGACGGTAGATGTCGAATCATGGTGAATACGCGATCAATTCATAAATGAAAGCGTAACAACTTTTACACAAATTACCTGGTGCCCAGTTTCCCGTCATGCCGGAATGTGTAATCTCACAGCATAGTTGTAACTTGAGAAAACGGGGGGACTGCCAGTGCGTATTTTGAAAAAGAGATGGCCAATCACATCGATTCTGTACGTGATGTTCTTTTTTGTGATCGTTATGCCTATTGTTTTAGTTGCGTTTCTGTCATTAAGAGCTTACACAGATATTCTGTTGTCTAACATCACTTCACGCACTATGCAAACATTGGAACAAGTCTCTTACTCCATCGATCAGGAGAAAAGTAGATATATCAGGACGGTTGCCGCAATTGCCTCGGATAATAATCTAATTTCACTTGCTACTTCTTACCATCGCAGCACACAATCCAAAGACCTATTCAACTCTTCCATCCAATTAGAAAATCAATTAAAAAATTATTTGCATGATATGCCCGATGTTGTTTCCGCGATGTTCGTTTATCGCGACGGAGGCGCCTATTACTTTGAAGGCACCCATTTTCACAATATTAATACGCGGATTAACGAAAATCTCTTAAAGAGTACGGATCTTTATCAGAAAACGCTTCAGAACCAAGGGCGAGTTTTGTTATTCGGAACTGAAGAGAATGTATTGATTGAATCGAATGACAAATACATTTTATCCGCAGCAATAGCTCCCCAGTACGAAAGATCATTTAGTGATGTAGAAATGATCTATTTTGTGATACAAGCCAAAACATTTGAGAATCTGGCAGAATCTACGTCTAACCAGGATGGTAGTTTTATTATCCTCGACGGTAGTGGGAATATCATGCTGGATACAAGTAAAGATAAAAGTAAAAACATTGAAAAACAGACCATTGAACAAGCACGGAACAAGAAAAGCGGCAATTTTGAAACGATGGTTTACGATGAAAAGATGTTTGTCACCTTTCTAACCATGGAGCGGACGGAATGGAAAATCATCTACATTACGCCATATGAGCAGATGACGGCCCAAGTCAGAGAGATCTATAAACTAGTGATGAATGTTTCCGCGGCGGGACTTATCATATTTTTGATCGTTTCGTTTTTCCTTGTCCGTAGTATCGTCGGCCCAATCAAATCGCTCATTTTCCAAATGAATAAAATGAAAAGCGGTTCCTTTCATGTGGATTTGGAGCTTGCGGGTCCATTGGAAATTTATTCATTGGGTAAAACATTTCAGAATATGACCGTCCGTATACAGGAGCTTATCATTGAAAGGCAAGAACAAGAAAAGCTGAAAACACGGGCGGAAATCGATGCGCTGCAATCTCAAATTAATCCTCATTTTCTGGTAAATACACTTAATGCCATTAAAATTATGGCGATGTTGTCCAAGGCTACCAATCTGGTGGAAATGACGGATTCTCTTATTAAACTGCTATCTGCGACCTTTCATCGCGGCGGCTCCTACATCCAAGTTTTTGATGAAATGCAAAGTTTGGAGAAGTATATCCATATTATGAAGGTGCGTTATGGTGACCGGTTTAAGGTCGAATACGACATCGATGATGGTGTAACAAACACCTATGTCCTGAAGCTGCTGCTGCAGCCTATTTTGGAAAATGCCATTATTCATGGATTTTACGGCAAAGAAGCCATGGGAATCGTCAAAATAACAAGCAGAAAAAAGAATGATCAACTCATCATCACCATCACGGATAACGGAAAAGGGATGGAACAACGGACAATGGAAGCTTTGCTGCATGAGAAGAAGGTAGAGTCCTTATGCGGGATAGGTATTGCCAATGTTAATGATCGGATTCGATTAAATTACGGCGAGCCATACGGTTTGAAAATTAACAGTGAGTTAGGAGTTGGAACAGAAGTCATTGTCATACTGCCGCTCTTATTGAGTGATCCGGATCATTCGCAGGCCTCATAGACCGATGTTTATACACTGTAAGTAACTGCTGCTGTCCGTGATGCATAGAGAAAACGGATAAAGGGGGGCGTGTCTTTCCTATGAAATTTTGCTTATATGATACCAAATATGATCGAGTCATCCTCATTGAAAAAAGCTTTCTTTCAGCCTTGTTGTTGAAGGAGAAATTCGGTCTATCCGTTGATATTGCTGTTCTGCCTATTCTATCCAAGCAAGAGTACATGTCCTTTCCCAGCTCGTTTCGCGGAGAAGTGGGCGGTCGATCTTATTTATTATACGAAGTTCCAGGAATCATAGAGCAAAAGTACGATCAAGTCATTGTTCAGGATTAAGGCAGCAATATCGGCTTTATTTAGAATGGGGGAAAAGAATGTTTAGAGTCATGATCGTCGATGACGAGCCGCTAGTAAGACTAGCCATGGGGGCGATTATTCCGTGGGGCGATTTGGACTGTGAGGTAGTGGCAGAGGCTGCGGATGGGTATGAAGCATGGCAGCGCATATCGGTACATCAGGACGTTGATTTGATGATTGTCGATATGAGTATGCCAGTTATGGATGCCCTTACTTTACTATCTAAATTGCAGGAAGCCAATTTGACGAATCCACCGCTTAGTATTGTGCTTAGTGCGTATTCAGATTTTGATTTTGTGCGGAAAGCATTCCTGCTTGGAGCAGTCGATTACATTATGAAGGCGGATCTCGATCCCGAACATATCATTCCTGTGATCAAAAAGGCGATTAGCCAGATCGAAGAGAAGTCGATCACTACGGCGAATTTGATAAAAAGCAACAGTGAATCCGACTTGAAGCAGCGAGAAACCTGGCTGCGAGGCCTGTTATGCGATAAAGATTATATGTACAGCCATAACTTAACGCAGGACGAATCCTTTCAAAAGTGGATGACGCAATTTGTAAATTTTCAGCATGTTATCGTATCTGTTTTGCCGGATATACCATCGCCCGCTGCGAATTTGCCGGGGCACGCAGGTATAGATCATCAGGATCATTTAGTTAAGATCATTAAACAAGGGATGGAAATCGTTAAACACCCTTATGAATTATTTCAGGTTCAAGAGGATGAATATGCGCTTCTATTATGTTTTGAGTCATCGACGAGTTTTTTAAATTTGCGTGGACACGTAATGGAACTCCTGGATTCTTTGCGCAATACGGTCAAAAACTTTTTAAATGTCTCGTTATCCGTGGGAGTAGCAGAATCATGCACAGATTGGAAAAACTGGCATCTCCGATACAGTCAGGCGAAGGGATTGGCCAGCCTGCGATTTTCAGAAGGTCCTGGGCGTGTGTACTATCCCGAAACGGTGAGCGTGAACGAGAAAGTGCTGCCTACGCCCTATGATTACACGGTGATGATGTACCTTATGGAGAAGGGAGATAGCAAGTGGCAGCAGCAATTGTACACGGGGTTAAGTCAATTGAGCGAGATGCCCAATGTAACATTGGAAAGTTCTCTCCCGATCTATGAAGAATTGATTTGGAATATAGGGGCACTCCTGCATGCCAAAGGGATGAACTGGACGCATGTCATTGAAACGCGACGAAGGCCGTATGAGATTGTTGAGCAATTCACGTTCCGTGATGATTTACACGAGTGGATTGAGAAGTTGGTGTTTCGCCTGGCGGATTTACTGCATCCTGATAAAATTCGTGAAGAGAATCCACAGCGGTTGGTGGAGAGGGTCAAGCGTTATGTAGAGAAACACTACTGTACGGCAATTACGCTGGGGCAAGTCAGTGAATGGGCGCAGGTGACCGAAAGTCATTTGAGCAAACAATTTGTGAAAGAAACAGGCGAGCATTTTATTGAATATGTGACAAAACTACGGATTAATGAGGCGACCAGGCTCATAGAAACGGAAATGAAAATGTATGAAATTGCCGTTAAGGTGGGATATGAGAACCCTGAACATTTCAGCCGTGTGTTTAAGAAATATCGGGGAATGAGCCCTCAAAAGTATCGGGACAATTATTCAAGGAAAAAAGAATGAGCACAAAATATATCAAGCTAATCACCAAATATATCAATGAAAGCGTATTCTGTATTTTTGTAATATATAGATGTAAATAGGTCACGTTATCTTAAGGGGGTCAAGAAAGACTATGAAAAAAAGATTAGTAACATCTGTACTTTCAATTGCCTTGACGTTTGGATTAGCAGGTTGCGGCGCCAATACG
This sequence comes from Paenibacillus sp. P36, assembly GCF_045866505.1. NCBI lineage: Bacteria > Bacillati > Bacillota > Bacilli > Caryophanales > Paenibacillaceae > Paenibacillus > Paenibacillus sp. P36. The sequence continues at coordinate 7,965,702 of NZ_AP038372.1, read as the reverse complement.
GCGACTACGGACAACAGTTCTTCAGCTGCTCCTACAGCAGCAGACAGCACCAAAGAGAATGCGGTTACATTGAAACTTGCCATGTGGGATAGCGATAGCGAGTTCCTGGATAGCTGGACCAAAAAGGTAAAAGAGTTCTCAACCGTTATGCCGAACGTGAAGATGGAAGTTGAAACTTTCAAAAGTGACGGCGACTACCTGCAAGCGATGAAAGTTAGATTAGCCGCTAACGAATTGCCGGATATTATCGAGTTGAAGCCTAACTTTATCAACGATTTCAAAGCAGAGCTTCTGCCGCTTGATGGTTTGAGCGTTACGGCTAAAAATACAAAAGCGAAACAATTTGCTGTTGATGGTAAAGTGCTGGCACTACCGGTTATATCTTTCCCAGAACTTGTTTACTATCATCCAAGTGTCTTTAAAGAGTTAGGCTTAAGTGTTCCGACAACGTGGGATCAGTTTGTAAGCGTATTAACGGACATTAAGAAGAGCGGCAAATATCAGCCTTATGCGATGGGCGGTAAGGACTCCTGGCCGAACTATCCGTTCAATGAATTTATGCCGCTGCTAGCATCCGGTGACGAAAATTATTACGACAAAATCGCCGGCATGGATAAGCCTTTTGAAAAGGGTACGGCATTCTACAAATCTTACAGCGATATCCAGGCTTTGTACGATGCCAAAGTGATGGGGGCAGATCCGCTGGGATTAAGCAATGACCAAGCAACAGGATTGTTTGAAGCGAAGAAAGCAGCTGTCATTGCCGCAGGACTATGGTACTTGCCGCAATACAAATCGAAAGTAGGAAATATCGATGATCTTGCAGCATTCCCACTTCCTACTCGTCATTCCGAAAGCGAACCGCTGAAAGTAATGACGTTCACGGATAACTTCTTCGGGATTAACAACAAATCCAAAAACGTAGAAGCAGCGAAGAAATTCCAAGAGTGGATGTTTGGCTCGGATGCATATTCCTTCTATGTGAACAAGAAGCAAGCCAACTCCGTCATGGAGGGTGTCAAGGCAGATGTTCCGTTCTTGAATGACTTCTACAAAGCCAACAAAGTGGAAGAGTTCAACTATCGTCCAGGCGGCGAAAACTTCAATAAATATGTAAACTCCATCCAATTGGATTGGAAAAAGCTAGGCCAAGAGATGATGGGCGGAACGTCACTTGATAAGATTGCTAACGATCTGAATGACAAATGGACGAAAGCAAGAGCAAGCAAGTAAGGTTTAGCATGCAAGTAGGAGAGAGATGGCTTGTCATCTTTCTCCTCCTTTATGGGAAATTGATGCAAATCGGTTTCCATTTTTTCAAGCTATTATGGTAAGCGTTTCCAAATTATGGTTTTGGTGGTTATACCATCTTAGAAGGAGGTTGTCTTGATGACTACGAATGTTGGACGAAAAATATTTGCTTCCTGCCTTGCTGCTTCATTAGTTACACCTGCGTTTTATGGTCTAACAGCTCAGCAGGCAAGTGCCGCTACAACAACATCAATCAATTTAAATCCGAGTAATATGCAGCAATCATGGGACGGTTGGGGAACGGCGCTAGCTTGGTTCGGAAATGTTACAGGCGGTTGGAATGAAGCGACTAAAAACGCTTTGGCCGATGCGCTATATTCACCACAAGGCTTGAATTTCAATATTGCCAGATACAACATAGGCGGTGGTGAAAATCCTGCGTACGATACGATGCGCCAAGGCGGTGAAGTACCTGGATTCTCACCTTCTCCTGGTGTGTACGATTGGACACAGGATGCGAATCAACGTTGGTGGCTGGGAGCTGCCATAGCAAGAGGGGCTAATAAATTGGAGGCATTCTCCAATTCCGCTCCGTACTATATGACGGTAAGTGGAAGTACAACGGGGAATTCGGATGCTTGGAAAGATAACTTGAAATCGACGGAGTATGACAATTTCGCAGACTACTTGGCGACGGTTGTCCAACATTTCGACGCTGAAGGAATTAAGTTCAACACACTGTCGCCGATCAATGAACCGAATACGAATTATTGGGGATTTGGCGGAGGGCAAGAAGGTTCTCATTGGGATACAGGCTCGCAAGCGAAAATGATTAATGCGGCTCGTGCAAAACTCGATTCCAAAGGACTTCAATCTGTCGCAATCTCGGCGATGGATGAGACTAGTGTGGACACGTTCATGACCGATTGGAACTCTTATGATTCAACAACCAAAGCGAACATAGGACATATGAATACCCACACGTACAGCGGGTCAAACCGAACTGCGGTCAGAGATGCAGCTAAAAATGCCGGCAAACCGCTATGGATGTCTGAAGTGGATCTTGGCCCATCGGGCGTTGCTCACAACCACGATGATTTTGAACCGGCATTGGCGTTGGCAGAACGAATCATGACGGATATTACTTGGCTTGAACCTAAGGCTTGGGTACTGTGGCAAGCCATTGAGAGCGAGAAAAACATGCAGAGGGAAAACATGAACTGGGGTCTCCTTCACGCGGATTTTGATACACAAGACTGGTGGTACGGTAAAAAGTATTACGCAATGGCGCAATTCAGCAAATTTATCCCGCAGGGATCCAGATTCATTGCAGATAACAATGATAACACGTTAGCGGCGTATGATCCTTCCAAGAATAAAATCTATGTTGTGTACAGAAATGCAAATACGACTAGCCAAAATATTTCTTTAGACATGTCACAGTTTGATGCTGTCACAGGGATTGCAACACCATATGTTTCATCTGCTGCTGAAAATGTAGAGCAGCATGCCAATGTTCCGATCGTGAATAAAACATTAACTACGACAGTTAGCCCGAAATCAATTACAACGTTTGTGATTGACGGAGCATCCTATACGGGTAATACGGTAATTCCACAAAATCAGATGAGTGTAACGGCGAGCAGCGCTCAATCCGGGGAAGGACCTGAGAAAACACTGGATGGGAATGCTTCAAGCAAATGGCATTCATCTTGGGATCCTTACGACGGAGGTCCGCATACCCTCACTTATAACCTTGGGCAGACTTATAACGATGTCTATAAGCTGAGCTATTTGCCAAGGCAAGATGCTGACTGGAATGGCGTTATTACCAAGTATACCGTTGAAACGAGCACGGACGGCACCGTTTTTAATCCTGTTGCGCAAGGTACATGGAATAACGATAAAACCGAGAAAACGGCAACATTCTCGTCGACCACTGCTCAGTATGTAAGGCTGAAAGTGGACGAAACGAATGGTTCGGGAGCACAGTATGCGTCGGCTGCCGAGATCAACATTTTAAGAAAACCAAGCTTTACCGTAGATAAGGATACGCTGAATCAGACAATTGCCAGTGCAGAGGCATTGATAGCTACTGATGCCAGCTTGACGACATTGCAAACGTTAGTCAACGAGGGCAAGACAGTTCGGGATACCGCCTACGTGACACAAGAAGCTATTACAACCATCGCAGGTAAAATTACCGCTGAATATAATCAGCAAGCTAATTCATTCGGAATGATCCCGCAAAACCAAATGACGGCAACGGCAGACAGTTCCGCATCCGGTGAAGGACCAGCGAAAACGTTGGACGGCGACATCGGCACGAAATGGCATACAGCCTGGGATGGCTCGTATACACCGCTTCCGCGTTCCGTCACTTACAACCTTGGCAAGGCGTATGATGGTGTGTATAAGCTGAGCTATTTGCCGAGGCAGGATGTAGATTGGAACGGCGTTGTAACGAAGTTTGAAATATCCGTGAGCCCTGATGGCAACGCTTTCACTAAAGTTGCTGAAGGAAACTGGGATGCAGACAGACTGGAGAAGTCGGCAACCTTTAACGCACATGGAGCTTCCTATGTGAAGTTTACTGCACTTGCTTCGAAAAGTGATGCAGGCAAGCAATATGCATCGGCTGCTGAAATCAATATTTTCAACAAAGCTGGATTTACCCTGGATACGTCCAAACTCGACAATGCGATGACTGCTGCGACTACGTTCATTACCAATTTTTCGGGTGATCCTGCCTATTTGGCTGACCTGGAAACATTGCGCATGCAAGGTACGGCGCTTTTGGACAGCAGCACGACGACCCAGGAAGAGATGGCGACTTTGGCAAACAAAATCACGGCCGAGATCGCAAAAATACAAAGAAATGAACAGCAGGCTAACGGAATCAGTCTCTTCTACGCTCCGGAAGCTTATGCCTCTAATCCTTCCAGTCTCATGCTCGATAACAACAACTCAACGTTCTATGAATCCAACTGGGCATCAAACGGAAGAAAATACAGAGCTGGCGATTACATCATTGTAGATCTGGGTCAGAACAGGCCGGACATTGGAAAAGTCATGGTTACGCCAAGGCAGGATAAGGCAAACGGAAGAATTGGGCAATTTAAGATTTACTATAGCGATACGGATTTAACCAATAAACCGGTAGACGGTACGCAAGCTTATTTGGACCAGAATTTCACTTTTGCCGCGAATGGCGTTTGGGACACATCCAGCTCCAGCGCACAATCGGCAACATTCAAATCGCATAAAGCCAGATATGTAGCGATTCAGGCTCTTTCTACAGGCGGGGACGGTGATACTTTAACTGCCGCAGAGATTGCTGTCAGCCAGAAGAAATCCACTGGTTTCGATACGTCAAGCTTGGAGAATGCCATTACGCAATTGCGCACGGCGTCCAGCATTAGCCCGAAAGTAGCGGAGACGATTGAAAGTAAAGTTTCATCGATCGGAACGCTTAGCGATTTAACTGAGGAAAGCATTCCTTACTACACTAACACTCTGCAGGACTTATACAATTTATATCAGACCGTAGGTAAAACGAATTCCATTAAAAATGGTGAAGTGTGGCTGGATGGAGATGGCGTTCCAATTCAGGCTCATGGCGGCGGCATTCTGTATAACGATAAAAACAAAACGTACTACTGGTATGGCGAAGACAAAACGGAGAATAATGTTGGCTCAGGTTATGTACCGGTAACAGGCGTTCACGCGTACTCTTCTAAAGATTTGTATAATTGGAAAAATGAAGGGGTTGTATTGCCGGTATTCAACAACCCGCAATTGGGCGAATCGGTATTGCCTAGTGGGAATTTGCCTTTATATTTGGACGAGAATAGCGATACGTATAAGAACAGCGGAGTACCATTCGATCCGAATCGAGTTGTCAATATCACGGATCGTTATGGGGACTATACAGGTTCGATGAAATCGCCGGTTAATTCATTAAGCAAACATAATTCACCTGAACGCATAGCTGAGCTTAATGCATTGTACGTAGATAAAACGAATGCAGAGAAGCAAGCGATGTATAAAGCTTTCAACTGGGATAAAGTTGTTGAACGTCCGAAGGTTGTCTACAACAAGAAAACGGATAAATATGTGATGTGGTGGCATCAAGACGGGCCGATCGCCGGTAAGTATTGGACGGCGGCAGGCGGCGTTGCGATCAGCGATTCGCCAGCGGGTCCATTCAAGTTTCTCGGCATATCCCGATTGCCGAACAATGGATGGGGTGGCGGCGAAGGCGAAGGCATGCTGCGCGACATGACGCTGTATGTAGACGATGACGGCAATGATGCGACGGATGACAAAGCTTATTTGATTTATGCATCCGAAGGGAACGAGAGGACTGTCATCACGATGCTGAATGATGACTACACGGGTCCGGCTACGAATGCGAACGGCCAGTCTGTGGAAGGTACTCATTATGTGAGAGCCTTCCCGTGGTACAGAGAAGCGCCGACGATGTTCAAACAGGATGGTGTCTATTACATGATTACATCCGGACAGTCGGGTTGGAACCCGAACCAAGCGGAATATCATGTATCGACAAATGGCATATTCGGCCCATGGGAACATAAAGGTGATCCGTTTGTGGACGACTGGAAACACACGACACATGATAGCCAAAGCACGTATGTTCTGCCTTACCGGGATGGCAATGGCGATATCGTACCGAATAAATTCATTTTTATGGCCGATCGTTGGTACCCTAATGATCTGAAGGATTCCAGATATGTATGGCTTCCATTCGAGATAAATACCCAGAACCGAACGATTGGCGCAAGCTGGTCCTACGAGTGGAAACTCTCCGTCTTTAAAACAGGCACGACCGTGAGCTTTAACAGCAACGGTGGCAGTGAGGTTCGTCCTGTGTACGGAGCTGTACAAGGTTCGAAGATTGCAGCACCTGAAGCGCCGGCGAAAAACGGGTTTACTTTTGCAGGCTGGTATCAAGATGAAGCCTTGACAGTCGGCTGGGATTTCGGCGTGAACACGATTCCGGCAACGGATATCACGCTCTATGCGAAGTGGGAGCAAGTTGGTGCACCAGTCATTACAGGCGTTCAGCCAGTGACTGTAGCTACAGCTACCTATGTGGCACCAATTTTGCCTGCCAATGTCACTGTCGTTTATAACAATGCTACAACGGGGACAAAATCGGTTCAATGGGATTCAGTGGCTCCGTCTAAGTATGGAGTAGCTGGCAGCTTTAACGTGAATGGCGTTGTAGACGGTACCGCGATACCGGCCGTTGCGAACGTGACCGTAACCGATAATGTGTACCCTGTTCAATCGATTTCCGTGAGCGGCGTCGGCGGCATGAATGAGATTGTGGTTCAAAACGGCACGTTGCAAATGCAAGCCGTAGTACTGCCTTCGAATGCCAATGGTCAAGTCACATGGAGTGTCTGGGAAAACGATGGTCTCACGATGACCAATAAAGCTACGATTAACGCGAGCGGACTGCTTTCGGCACATACGGATGGGATTGTGAAAGTGGTGGCGATAGCTGCTGATGGCAGTGGTGTTCAAGGTTTCAATTATGTCAGGATCAGCGGTCAGACAGCGACGCCGACCGATGTGCCTCATGCTACGTTAACAGGGGCGGCAGCCGTTCAAGCAGGAGCTGCATTCTCGACCAACTTCGGTTTAACGAACGTCACGAATAGCCCATCTTCCAGCGTATATGCAGCAGACATCGTAGTAAGTTTCGATGCAAATGCGATTGAATTCGTATCGGTGGATTCATTGAAATCCGGCTTTAAAGTGGTAGATACGAAAACGGATGTACCGGGTCAAGTTCGGATTATCGCGATTAGCGAAGGAGAAGCGGGAGCTATTACCGCAAGCGGAGATGTATTCAGCTTTAATTGGAAGGCAAAGTCCCAACAATCATCTCCGACAACCAATCTGACTCTGACCAAGGTAGCCCTTTCTAATGCACTTAGTCAAAAGATGGATGCCTCCTTGGCAAATCTAACGATTTCTGTTACAGCGGCTGAAGCTGTTGATAAGACAACGCTGCAAACGGTACTCAATTTGGCACAATCCATTTATGATCGTGCGGTAGAAGGAACGCAAGTCGGACAGCATGCAGTTGGTTCCAAAGCAGTACTGCTAGCTGCGATTCAAGCAGCCGCTGCCGTCAATACGACTCCAGCGGTTAGCCAGCAGCAGTTGGATGACGCAGCCATCGTGTTAAACCAAGCGATCCAAACGTTTAACGAGCAGTTCATCACGAGCTACGCTTCAGGAGATGTCAATGAAGATACTCTCATTGATATCGGAGACTTGGGTAAAGTAGCGGCGAATTATGGCAAGACTTCCGCAGCAAGCGATTGGGACAAAATCAAAGCTGCCGACTTCAATCATGACGGCAAGATTAACATTCTCGACGTAGTAGGAGTCGCTAAAAGGATCCTGCAATAACAATTAATCTGAAATGGAAGAGAAAGGCCAGCCCTTTCTCTTTCCATATTCGGATGATATTCAGAAGGAGTGAACCCCATGTTACGTAAAACAGGGTTATTTTTAACAACTATGATGCTCTTATTTACGATTATCCCATTCGGCATGACGGTAAGTGCTGCTGGAATCCCTACATTTAATGTGAATCTAAATGCTTCTCAAGTAACCGTCGGTGACAATGTGGTCGTTACGATTCAAGGTACTAATGTAACAGATTTATATGGATATGAAGCTATTTTAAATTATGATGCAGATCGTCTGGAATTCAATTCAGTTCAATCGCAATCGAATGGCTTAATCAATGCGTACAAGATCGCGCAAGCTTCAGGTAATCAAGTCATATTTGCTAATACGAAAATTAAAAATATACCGGGCGAAAATGGAAATCTAGTTATTTGCACACTGGTTTTCAAGGCGAAGCAGAGCGGACAAGCTAACGTAACTTTGACAAAGATGACAACCGTGACATCGCAAGAGTTACCGTCTATTTGGAATGTTAACGCACAAGCTACTGTGAAAATTAACGGGACGACTCCTGGTCCTAGCGGCGGCGGCGGAGGAGGTGGAGGAGGCACAACGACTACACCAACGAAAGAAGATCCGGGCCTCTATGAACCAAAAGAATCGGAGCTTCGAATTGAAACGACACAAGACGGCCAAACCTCTGTAACAGCAGTGATAGACAGCAAACGTCTTGCACAGAAATTAGCTGATCTGCAAGCAGCGGGCAGCGGTACCGTTTTGAACTTTGAGATTCCTGGTGAGCGTGAGTTGAATGCCGTGCAATTACCGTTGCCGACATTGCTCGACAGCTTGAAGAATCATAAAGATACCATTTTAAGCGTGCGCAGCCATTTGGGGACTTACGATCTTCCGATGTCCGTACTGAACCAGTCGGATTTTGCGGGGGCTGATGTAGAGGGAGCGACGCTGATCATTCGTATCGATAAGGCTAAATCGCTGCATGAAACGAAATTTGACCAATCCATTTCCGATAAGGGTATGGTGCGTGTGAGCGATATGATCGATTATAAAGTCATTCTGAAAACCAAGGACAAAGAAGAGGAAATTCATAGCTTCGGTAATAGCTTTGTGACTCGTGTTATTCATGTAGATGAATTGATTCAAGACTCTTCTGCAGCGACGGCGGTCGTTTATGATCCAGCTACAGGAGAAATGAAATTCGTGCCTTCCGTGTTTACTGCGAAAGACGGTAAAACCGAAGTGAAGGTGATTCGAAACACAAACAGTTTGTATGCAATCGTTCAAAACAAGAAAACATTTGACGACATGATCGGTCACTGGGCTCAGCAAGATGTGGAACAGTTGGCTTCGAAAATGATTATTAACGGGACTTCGGACCGTACGTATACGCCTGAGATGCAAGTCACCCGCGCTGAGTTTGCCGCCTTGCTCGTACGAGGACTGGGACTGCCTGCAGAGGCTGGGCTGAATGTCTTCACAGATATCGCAGCTGCGCAGTGGTACGCCCCAGAAGTAAATACAGCGGCGAAGTACGGCTTGGTTCAAGGCGTCGCGGAGGGGCAATTCAGCCCGGATGCGCAGATTACAAGAGAGCAAATGGTCGTGATGATGATGAAAGCGATTGGGCTTGTGAAAGGAACACCAGCATCTAGCGCAAGTGCGACGAATGTTTCGTTCGCCGATCAAGACCTGTTGTCGGATTATGCCCGCAGCGCGGTGGCAGACGCCGCCAGCAAAGGGTTGATTCACGGCAAAACAGAAACAACGTTTGCACCACAAGATGTGGCTACTCGCGCTGAAGCGGCTGTCATCATCAAACGAGTGCTGCAATATGCAAATTTGATCAATTAAGAAGAAAGTTTATTGCAACATGTACGGTAAGCCTGCTTTCAGCAGGCTTACTTTTCAAAAGGAGGGGATTTAGTTGTACAGGAAGATTTCAACATGTCTAGGACTCATATTTATGCTACTTTTTGCCTCGATTACTCCCATTTTTGCTGCTACCAATAATCAAAACACAGCAACCCCCGTTGTGAATGATAGCTACACAAATCAGAAAAACTATGTGGATCTCAGGTTTGGCATGTTTATCCACTACAACATGGGAACCTATCATGATCAGGAATGGGTGACGCCAGGACAAGATCCGCTTTCTTTTAATCCTAAGCAAGTGAATACAGATCAATGGGCAGCAGCCGCCAAATCCGCAGGCATCAAATATACCGTTCTAACCACCAAGCACCATGACGGATTTGCCCTGTGGCCAACCAAATATGGTAATTATAACGTGATGAACAGCTCCTACAAGAAAGATATCGTAAGGCAATATGTCGATTCCATGCGCACCCAAGGCATTTTGCCGGGGTTATACTTCTCCATCTGGGATCGTCAGCAAGGCATTCAGAAAGGTTCCGTCAGCAGAGCGGATATCGACTTTATTAAAGGGCAGCTTACCGAGTTGCTAACGAATTACGGAGAAATTCCGGTTCTGATTATCGACGGTTGGGCCTGGGAAATGGGGCATAATGAAGTTCCCTACCAAGAAATTCGCGAATTAATAAAGCGTTTACAACCCAATATTCTTATTGTGGATCATAATGGACAAACGCAGCCATGGGATGAGGACATCATTTATTTCGAAGAACCTAAAGGCGTTTGGGCACCTGCCAACAATTCGTATGCGGCTAACCAGGGCATGCCTCTCGTGTCCAGTCAATGGTTCTGGCACGATTGGATGACGAATACAGAGCCAGCAAGCGTGCAGAATATTGTGCAGGATCATCTTGGTTATTTAGAACCTCGTTATACAAACTTTTTGCTCAACGTTTCGCCGAACCCGGATGGGGAACTGGATCATAACGTAGTTAATCGGTTGGGGGAGATTGGACAAGCATGGTCGCCGAATGCATCTCGTCCTCCACTGCCTGAGCAGCCAATTGTGATGGAGCATCCAATTACAGCAAATTCGGCGACGTCTACTAGTGGGACTGCAAGCAATGCGATTGATGGTTTTATGGATTATGTAGGCACTTACTCGGAGACGATTTGGCAAACGAACACATCGCTGCCTCAGTCCATATCTCTGGATTTGGGCTATACGTACAACAACATTAATATGTTGAATTACTTGCCTTCGCAAAATTTATCACAAGGGATGATCACATCCTATCAGTTATACGCGAGCGAGGACGGAACGAACTTCACTCCGGTTATAAACGGTACATGGGATGGGGACAAGACCATGAAACGTGTGACGTTCCCATCGCAAACAGCACGCTATTTCAAAATGGAAGTGAGTGGAGCTGTAGGAGGCTTTGCTGCTGCCGGTGAGCTGGAAGTAGGCTCCTATACGAATGACATTCCAACTCGAACGGGGATCGACTCCTTTGATGTCAACACGTTGCATCGCATCGTGAATAAAGCGACCGGCAAAGCGCTGGGCGTTGGGAATTCTACGGCGGATGGAGCAGCTGTTGCCGAGCGAACGCAATCAGATGCGCTAGATCAGCAATGGGTTATCGACGATTTAGGTCTGGGTAAATATAAAATCGCCAATCAATTAAGTGGACAAGTTATGGATGTTCCAGGGGCTAGTAAATCGCCTGGAAAGTCAGTCATTCAATGGACAGATTCGGAAACGGCTGCGGATCCTTCTGCCATCAACCAACAATGGGCCATCACCAATGCTGGCAACGGCTATTTCAAAATTACCAACGTAAACAGCCAGTTAGCATTGGAAAATAGCAACGGCTCTACAGCTGACGGGAATCCGGTTGTTCAGGGTACCTTTACTGGAAGTGATAGCCAACTATGGAAAGTGGAAAGCATGCCTTCTTTGATCAAAAATGTGAAAGTGAACGGAGTGCCTGTCAAAGGACTTAATGCTGAGAATCGGACGGCGACGCTGAAGATTTTGAGAGAAAAAAATCTGGCGGTCCCAGCCGTTACAGTGGACAAAGCTTCTGAAGACGTGCAGGTGGTGATCAACCCAGCTGATAGCTTGCCAGGCGCAACGACCATCACAGCTACGGCTGACGGCGGAGCGAAGAAGGAAGTCTACACGCTGAATTTTGAGCTGGTGGACCGTTATGCGAGCGATCTGAACTGGTTAAGTGCATCCTCAGGCTGGTTAACCGTTAAGAAGGACAAGAGCCTGGACGGCAATGCGATTCGTTTAATGGGCAGTAACGGCGCTGTCACATACGAGAAGGGCTTTGGCGTACATGCGGATTCAAGAATTATGTTTGACATATCGGGTAAAAATTATGAGTCCTTCACTGCTCTTGTGGGTGTCGACCAAGAAATAGCCAAATCGCCGTCTTACGCCGATGTGGAATTTAAGGTGCTCGTAGACGGTGTAGAGAAATTCGCGAGTGGTGTCATGAAGGTTACCGACGTGGCTAAACCGGTCGATGTCAATGTAACTGGAGCAAACATCGTGGAACTTGTTGTTACAAAAAGTGATAACGATAATAGTGAGGATCATGCCAGTTGGGCCAATGCGTCGTTTAGAGTTGCGGCAGGCAAATCCGAACAGAAGGAACAATTGCCTGAAGTTGACTACTTGAGCGATTTGAACTGGGCAAGCGCGAATTCTGGCTGGTTAACGGTTCAGAAAGACAAGAGTATTGGCGGCAATGCGATCGTATTGATGAATGGAGCCGAGGATTTCTCCTTTGCCAAAGGCCTTGGGACTCACGCCAATTCATCGATCAAGTATGATCTTACTGGAGCAGATTATGAAACGTTTTCCTCCTTTATCGGTGTAGATAAGGAAGTGAACGGCGGAAGTTATAACGGCTCGGTGCAATTTAAAGTGTCAGGCGTAAAGAATGATGACACGATCGAATCGCTTTACTCCGGAAGTGTGTTGAGAGAGTCGGATAACGCCCAATTTGTGAAGGTAAATGTGAAAGGTTATAAACAGCTAATCTTGGAAGTTACGGATTCCGGCAATGGCAACAGCGAGGATCACGGTGATTGGGCGGATGCGAAGCTGACTAAGGCTGCTGTTGAAGCGACACCGGTGATTACTGGAGTTACGCCAGTCAACGTGGTTACGGCTGCGCATGTTCCGCCGGTTCTGCCTGCGAGTGTCACCGTTGTGTATGACAATGGGACAACGGCCGAGAAGTCGGTTCAGTGGGATCAGGTAGATTCGTCCAAGTATGCAATAGCTGGCAGTTTTATTGTAAATGGTGTTGTAGATGGCACCGTCCTACCGGCTGTAGCGAACGTAACAGTTACGGAAGCGCAGCAGGTGAACGTTCAATCAATTGCTATCACAAGTTCGGCGACGACGATTACCGAGAAGGAAGGAAGTCTACAATTCCAAGCTTCGGTGCTCCCAGCCAATGCGACGAACAAGTTGTTAACATGGGCAGTCTTTGAATCAGATGGGGTAACTGTAACAGATAAGGCAGTGATTACGTCCAGCGGCTTGTTAACTGCGCAAAAAGATGGTGTCGTGAAAGTCATTGCGACAGCGACGGACGGCAGCGGCATTCGAGGCACCAGCTATGTCGTGATCAGCGGTCAACTACCTGTGCCGACCGACGTACCGCAAGCTACGCTCACGGGTCCGGGAGTCGTTCAAGCAGGCGCTGCGTTCTCCACACAGTTTGGTTTAAACAATGTAACTGCCAGCGTATATTCGGCGGTGTATGCAGCGGATATTACCGTATCGTTTGACGCTAATACCATTGATTTTGTATCTGTAGATCCATTAATTTCTGGATTTACTAACGTTGAAACCAAAACTGACGTACCTGGCCAAATTCGGATTCTCGCTGTGAGCGAAGGGAATACGGGAGTCGTAACGACAAACGGCGATTTATTCAAATTTAATTGGATCGCGAAGCCGAATCACCCGTCTACGACAACGAATTTGGTACTGACCAAAGTAGCTGTTTCCAATGGGCTTAGTCAAAAAGTGGATGCTGCTCTGGCAAATCTAACGGTTTCAATTACGGCGGCGACAGACAAGACAACGCTGCAGACGGTGATCAGCTTGGCGCAGTCCATTTATGATCGCGCAGTAGAAGGAACCCAAGTCGGACAGTATGCCGCCGGTTCCAAAGCGGTGCTGTTAACAGCTATCCAGACTGCCACTGCCATTCAATCGGATGCTACGGCTACACAGCAGCAATTGGAACAAGCAGCTATTACGTTAAACCAAGCGTTGCAAGCTTTTTACGGGAAGATCGTTACGGATTATGAACGTGGAGATGTCAATGGAGATAACGTCATCGATATTGGCGACCTGGGCAAAGCAGCTGTGCATTACGGGAAGACTACGGCTAGCAGTGACTGGAATGTTGCGAAAAGCGCGGATATCAATCAGGACGGCATGATTAACATTGTGGATATCGTAGGGATTGCAAAATTGATTTTGCAATAATGATTAACTGGAATATGGGGGAGAAAGGTGAACCCTTTCTCCTCCATATTCAAATGGTGATGCAGTAAGGGGGAATAATATGAAATCAAAATTTAAAAAAATCATAAGAAATACAATGTTATTCTCACTTTCATTAAGCGTACTTGGTGCTTCTTCCATCTCTAGCTTGTTTATACATCCGCATCCGCTCCTCTAACGAATCATACGGAGCAAGAATGGAATGAGCTTTCCGGAATTCTTTCCAACATATATGGCGAGTGGAACACGCCGTCATACGCGGGAGCCAAATCCACACAGATGCCCAATACAGCTATTCTAGGCAACGGAGATGTGGGGGTTACTTCCTATGGAGACAGCAAGACGAAAGAGTTTTTAGTATCCAAGGGCGACTTCTGGAGTGCTGGAACGATGAATAATGATAACAGCACGAAAATTATTGCACTGGGCGGTATCAAAATCAGAGAAAAAACACCTGTGAATTTAGCACTAGGCAAGACTGTATCAGAAAGCAGTCATCACGATGATTTCGTTTCTAGTCGAGTTACGGATGGCATTGTCGGGACAAGTGACGCTAATTCATGGGTATCGTCTCCTGCGAGTCCACAATGGATTAGTGTCGACTTTGGCCAGGACATCTCATTTTCGAGATATGTGATTAAACACGGTGGAGCCGCAAGGGCAGACAGACAAGATTGGAATACGAAAAGCTTCAAGGTTCAAGTAACCAGTGATGCTGTGATTACAGGGGCAACGGTCTGGACGGATATCGATGCCATCTCCAACAATACAGCGTCAATCACAGATAAATTATTGGCAGCACCTGTACAAGCCCGTCAGATGCGGGTTTATATCACAGAGGGGACTCAAACCGGCGGTGATGGAAGGAGCCGATTAGCTGAAGTCGAGGTATACAACCAATCTGTGGGCAGTGTTTCGAATGATCCCCAGAAGAGCTCATTGGCTTTAAATGCTGCGGCAACTGCTAGTTCGACACATGATTCTTTTTCCCCGAACCTTTCTGTAAATGGGGCTTCTCAGACGAATCAAGAAGCCGGCAGTGAAAATATGTGGACATCCGCTGTCGGTAACAGCCAATGGATTTCCTATGATTTAGGCAGCGTGAAAACATTCGATCGATGGGTTGTGCGGCATGGGGGATTTGCCCGTATGGATAAGCCTGAATGGAATACAAAAGATTTTAAACTTCAGAGTAGCTCTGACGGTGTGACATGGACCGATGTTGAATCTATCGAGGGCAATACAGCATCCATTACGGATAGAATCCTGGTCAATCCAGTTTCCACTCGTTATGTTCGTCTCCTGATTACAAAAGCAACACAGGCAACGACAGCGGATTCAGTCAATAATCCCAGGGCGCGTATCGCACAGTTTGAGCTCTATCACAATAGCAATTTTAGCAGTATCCATTCGCCGGTTTCTTTCAATGAAATTCAAGATATTCAACATGCTGAAATTAGAACGCAAATGCCATTTGCAGGGCAATCCATGAAGATGCAAACATGGGTATCTGCAACGGAAAACACGTTCATCACTGAAATTGTTTCAACGGGCAATACAGCGGTCGACCTGGAGGTAGCAACGTGGGCCAAAAATGATAACGCGTTATATCCAGCTAATGCTGGGAATGATGCCGGAAGCGTATGGGCGTCACGGAAAACCGATAATCAAGCGAAGAGCAACCCTAAATCATGGACATCTGAAGCTGTGCTCATGACCAAGCTCATAGGAGCAGGCAGCTACGTATCTTCATCTAATCAACAGCAAGCCGAAGGCGTATTGAAGTTTACCTTGCAACCGAATCAACCGATTCAAATCGTTACGTCCGTTGGAGGAGGGGGCCAAACCTATGACAATATGGACGTGTTGAAGCAAGCCAAGTCTCCGCTCATTCAGGCGAAGGATCTGCTCGGTGCATACAACAGTGCAGGAGATATTGCTGGATTGCATGAGCGACACTTAGATTGGTGGAAAAACTACTGGTTAAAATCGTACATCAACCTTGATTCTAACGATGCGGACTTATCCAAGATCGAGAGATACTATTATGGATCCCAGTACATTTTAGGATCAACTGTGCGGGAAGGGAAGTTAGCTCCCGGCTTGTACGGGATTTGGAGAACGACAGACGATCCGCTTTGGTCAGGTGACTACCATTTGAATTATAATTTCTTCGGACCTGTTTACGGTTCCTATTCGAGTAACAGGCCAGATCAAGGTCTGCCGATTGTGGATGCTCTTTGGGATTTTATGCCTGAAGGCGAAAGAAGAGCGCGGGAAGACATGACATTAATTGCGAACCATGCTCCACCAGAAGCTTGGCAGTATATCCAGAACAGGGGGTTAGCCTCCGGGATAGACGGAGCCCTGTTGTATCCGGTAAGCATCGGACCTTGGGGAAGCGCTCCTGAAGGCCCAAGCTATATCGGTCAAACCATTGATGCCGCGTATGGCGCTACACAGTTCATTTCTTACTACAGATACACGCAGGATGAGCAATTTCTGAAAGATAAGCTTGTTCCGTACCTTGAAAAAGTAGCTAAATTTTACGAATCGTGGTTAGAAAAAGAAGACGATGGGCAAGGCGGATACCGCTACATCGCATACGATGGCTATCATGAGTATACGTTTGCTAAAAATTCAGGTGTAACATCAGGTCTTGCTTGGAATGTATTTAATATGCTTACAGAAGCGGTTGCTGTTCTGGGCGAGAATCAATTGGGGGTATCACAGCAAAGAGCCGATCTATGGAAAGATATTCGCGATCATATGGCCGACACACCAACCATGCAAAGGAATGGACAGACCGTATATGCCTTGGCGGATAACGGAGATTTCTGGCCGAATAGCGGTAATGTTGAACTTGAATTTATTCATCCTGGGGAAAGACTTGGATTTAATTCTGATCCTCAGAAGCTGCAAATTGCAAGGAATACGTTAACACAGAAAGCACATACATTTGGCCAAATCAACAATACGCCCAAAGCGTATACTCAGGCTGCGAGAGTAGGATATCCTGCGCAAAGTATTATCGATTACTTTTTGCAGCAAACCTATCCGGCCATAGCTCAGAATTTCAGAATACCTGATGATAATCACGGCATCGAGAAAGGCGGGGCGACGGAAGCCTTTAATAACCTGCTGTTGCAAAGTGATAACTATGTAATCAAAGTATTTCCTGACTGGGTGCAAAACAAGGATGCTAAATTTGTAAGGCTTAGGGAGAAAGGCGCATTTCTTGTTTCATCGGCATATAAAGGAGCAACGCAAGAGGTTCAATATGTTGATGTCACGAGTGAAAAAGGAAAAGATCTCTCCCTTATGAACCCATGGCCGGGACAAGAGGTAGAGGTCTATGAAGATGGGGTAAGGATTGGGGCAACAAAGAGGACGATTCAATCAGGTGAGATCTACACGGTGCCTACCAAAGCAAATTCCACTTATGTATGGAAGCCGGCAGGTGGAGTGCGCCAAGTGACGCTTGTGAGTATTACACCATCTACAGCTGTCACTGACATACAGATGGGCACGGCAAAGACGGCAGCAGCGTTAGGATTGCCTTCCACGGTGGAAATCGTGACGAACCAGAACAAAGCGCAAGCAGCTGTCGTATGGGATCTAACGAATGCAAGCTACGATCCAACACTTAAAAAAGGCCAGACCTTTACAGTCAGTGGTCATGTGACTTTACCCGAGAGTATTCAGAATCCTGATGATGTATCCTTGTTGACTAGCATTCAAGTTACCGTCAATCAAGTTCCTCAGTCGCAAATGACAGCAACAGCGACAAGCGAGGAGCTAGGGAAAGAAATCGCTTCTAATGCGATTGACGGTGACCCGCAGACGATCTGGCATACGAAATGGAATCAATCCGACGTGCTGCCGCAATCAATTACCTTAAACCTTGGAGAAACCTACAACAATATTAATAAAGTTACGGTATTGCCAAGGCCTGATGGCGGTAACGGAAATATTACGGGCTACAATATTTATACAAGTACGGATGGCACGACCTTTACCAAGGTTGCGACTGGAAACTGGGCAAACGACGCTACGGAGAAAAGTGTAACCTTTACTCCAACTAATGCAACGTATATCAAGGTCGAAGTGACAACAGGCGTCGGCGGATGGGCGTCGGCTGCGGAGATCCATGTATTTGCTAGCCCAATTGTGGATGATATTCCGCTTAAGGTGCAGTCAATCTCAGTTTCAAGTGCGTCGGCTAGTATCAGTGACAAGGGAGGCTCACTTCAGTTAAGTGCTATGGTTCTTCCTGCCAATGCCACGAATAAGTCGGTAACATGGGCTGTATGCGAAGAAGATGGCGCAACGGCAACGGACAAGGCCATCATTGATGTAAATGGCGTATTGACGGCTGCCAAAGATGGCATTGTGAAGGTGGTGGCAACCGCCACAGACGGCAGCGGCGTTCAAGGCTCCAGTTATGTCGTGATCAGCGGCCAGACATCGGTGCCGACCGACGTGCCGCAAGCTACGCTCACGGGTCCGGCAGTTGTTCAAGCAGGCGCTGCGTTCTCGACGCAGTTCGGCTTAAACAATGTAACAGCTAGCGTATATTCCGCGGTTTATGCGGCGGATATTACGGTAGCGTTTGACGCCGACGCCATCGACTTTGTGTCTGTAGATCCATTAATTTCTGGATTTACTAACGTTGAAACCAAAACCGATGTACCTGGCCAAGTTCGGATTCTCGCCGTGAGCCTAGGGAATACGGGAGTCGTAACGACAAACGGAGATTTATTCAAATTCAATTGGATTGTGAAGCCAAATCACACTTCCACGACAACGAATTTGGTACTGACCAAAGTAACTGTTTCTAACGGGCTGGGGCAGAGAGTAGATGCCGTTCCAGCTAATTTAACGGTTTCAGTTACGGCGGCGACAGACAAGACAACGCTGCAGACGATCATCGACTTGGCGCAGTCCTCCCATGATCATGCAGTGGAAGGAAAGCAAACCGGACAATATGCGGCTGGTTCCAAAGCGGTGCTGCTATCTGCGATTCAATCTGCGGTTGCCATCCAGTCGGATCCTGCGGCTACGCAGCAGCAGTTGGATCAAGCAGCGATTACGTTAAACCAAGCGTTACAAGCTTTTAACGGGAAGATGATTACGGTTTATGCGCGGGGAGATGTTAATGGAGATAACGCCATTGATATTGGCGACTTAGGCAGAGCAGCTGTGCATTACGGGAAGACTTCGGCTAGCAGCGACTGGAATGAGGCGAAAAGCGCCGATATTAATCATGACGATAAGATTAACATTGTGGATATCGTAGCGATTGCTAAATTGATCCTGCAATAGTTAGCAGTGCCCGGTTCAAAGTTAAGTTGGCCCGGGCCGGGCACTGTGTCGTTCCTGGCTTGCATCAGATGACAAAAAGGTAGGGGATTATATATCCTCTACCTTTTTTGCTTATTTAAAGGAACGACAAGCCTCTATTTCCTTGAAAAATCGAAGTTTCCATAGGCAAGGGGAACTGCGTTCCGCTATTTTGCCAATTTCCCCTGAAAAAGTCGCCGCAGAGGATGAATAAGAACCCATAGTTCCGCTCAGAGAGAAAATAGCTTATTTTTCACAAAATAGAGGCCTACAGTTCCCCTAAGCTAGGCTGAGGAAAACCCTCTCAGCAACCGCGCCTAGAGAACGAGAATCCCGGTAACAGGCTACTCGCTAACCATGCGATTTGTCAAACTTCCCAGATTCTCGATGGAAATAGTAACAACGTCGCCGTCTTTTAAATAAACGCGCTGATCAACCGGATCGCCAAGCACTACACCCTCAGGTGTTCCTGTGAGAATGATGTCTCCCGGGTACAGGGTCATATGCTGAGAAATATAGCTGACGATCTCGTCGCAGTGGAAAATCATATCCGCCGTATTCGAGTTTTGGCGCACCTTGCCATTGACCGTGGTGCTGATCTTCAGGTCATTCGGATTGCCGACTTCGTCTGCCGTGACCAGATACGGGCCAAGCGGGCTGAAATCGTCACACGATTTCCCGAGCAGCCATTGCGCAGTACGCATTTGCAGGTCACGAGCAGAGAGATCATTGACGCAGCAGTATCCATATACATGCTCCAATGCTTCTTCTTTGGAGATATATTTAGCTTGCTTGCCAATTACGATAACGAGCTCCGCCTCATAATCGACTTCTTTGGTGACACGAGGGAGGGCGATCTCATGGCCATGTCCTGTCAGCGTATTATTAAATTTGTTAAAAAGAATCGGATACTGAGGAATAGGAGCATTCGTTTCTTCTGCGTGCTTACGGTAATTAAGTCCGACGCAAATAATTTTGCCGGGTTCTGTGACGCAAGGACCGTAGTTCAAAGTCTCTTCATTAAGCAGCAGCGTATGGCGCTCACTGCTCTCAAGAGCGAGGTGGACGAGCTGGTGGAGCGCTTCGGTAGCAGCTGCCCCGCCTTGAATAGCTTCCGTAACTGTGGTTGGAACTGCGAATGCCGGTGAAAGCTGCTGGACAGCTTGAACGACATCAAGTACACCGGAATCGGTTTGAATACCTAGACGGGAAGCATTGTTTTGGTTAAATGTAAGTAGTTTCATGTGAAAACCTCCTAAGTCATGATTTATATGAAGAGTTTATAAAAACAGAAGAAAAGGCTAAGCATTCTTGCCAAAAGTCGCCCCGCCGTCAATGTATAACGGTGAGCCCATCATGAACTTGGAATCGTCAGAAGCAAGGAACAAGGCAGCTGACGCTACATCTTCGGGACGGCCCAATTCATTGCTGAGCTGTCTGGTTTTCAGAGAGGCGATAGCCGCTTCTGGATCATCATAAGAAGTGTGAATGTAATTTTCGACAAAAGGAGTCATAATCGTTCCCGGCAGCAAAGCATTCACGCGAATGCCGTATGAAGCATAATCCACTTGCATGGATTTGGTCAGCGCTAGGACAGCGCCTTTCGTTGCGGCATAGGAGGCACGGCGAGCCAGCCCGATTTCGGCAATGCAAGAAGACATGTTAATGATTGAGCCCGATTTGCGTTCCATCATATAAGGGAGTACATGCTTCGAAGGGAGGAAAACGCCCTTCACATTAATGCTCATGATACGGTCCCAAGCTTCGGGTTCCAGCTCATGAAGCGCGCCGACGCCGCTAATGCCTGCGTTGTTGAAAAGCACATCAATTCGGCCGTAAGCCTGAATGATTTGGTCAACCATCGCCTTGACGGAATCGGAATGCGTAACGTCTGCCTGAATGAAGCGGGCTGCCCCGCCAGCCTCGACAATTTCATTCACCGTCTCGATTCCTTTGGCCTCATCGAGATCATTGACGATGACCTGGGCGCCTTCCCGCCCAAATAAGAGCGCAGTGCTTTTGCCAATACCTGAAGCTGCGCCGGTGATGAGAATGACTTTGTTATGTAACCGCATGTTCAATTCTCCTTTGCTATTCGGATAGTTGATGAGCAAGCTTACAAACTTCTTCTATACAGATCTGCTTCTTCTGCTGCCACTGAGGCAACATCATCGAGCAGCTGACAGCGGCGATGACCTTCCCATGCGAGTTGCGGATTGGAGCAGCAGCACAGTTGAATCCGATAACAGCTTCCTCCATATCGAGGGCGAAACCTTGTTGGCGGATGTGCTCCAAGTCTTGTTTCAATTCTTTCAAAGAGACGATGGAATGTGGTGTTAACTGTGAAAATGGTTCTTGATCTACGCGATAGAAGCTATCAAGTTCTTCGTCGCCAAGATCCGCCAGCATAACCTTGCCGAGTGCAGTGGCGTGCGCTGGAAGGCGCATGCCTGGTCCAGAGGCGAGCCGAACTGGCGTAAGCGCTTCCTCTTTCGCAAGATACAGAACTTCATTGCCATCTAGTCGGGCTAATTGCAGCGATTCACCCAGTTTCAGCTTGATTAGTGAAGCTTCCTTATGGAAGGACTCGTTCAAGTCTCGGTGCTGGACAGCCGCATGGCCCAGGCGAGAGAGCTCGCGTCCAAGGCGGTATGTTTCGCCGGTATCCTTCTCAACCCAGCCCAAGTTCTCCAACGTTAATAGCAGCGAGTACATCGAGCTTTTGTTGATGCCAAGCGAACGTGATAGATCGATGAGTTTCAGTTGACTGGGCTGCAGCGAGATTTCCTTGAGAATGAGGTGAGCACGTTCAATGGCTGGAACGCGGTATTTATCGTCCAATGGTAGGCCTCCCAGCTCATTTGGTTTATTATACAAAACTAAGTTTACTAATTAAAACTATCATAGCATAGGCTTGTGCAAAAAAGTAGTGGGTAAAAAGAAAAGAGACCGTCCTATAAGTCATAAAAATGACGGAGGGATAGTCTCTTGTGAGGTTTAACGCTACGCTATCTGGCGCCCGGTATGAATTGCTTCAGCCATCCGCCGAAGCTCTGCGGATTCCGTGTTTGAATAAGTACAACGCCTTCGCCGCGGAACCGGCATACGACGCCTTCACCGCTTGTGATGCTGGAGAGCCAGCCTTTGGCAGCTTTCTCAATTGTATACTGCGTATAATCCGGCCATGCGACCAGATGCCCGTTATCAATGACAACCTCTTGCCCGGGAGCAAGATTAATGGCATGAATAGCTCCGTAGGAGGAGAGGAAAACCGTGCCTCTACCGCTAATTTCAACGATGAAGAATCCTTCGCCGGACATGAAGCCGCTCATCAGATTTTGCATTTTCGTATTCACTTGAATCCCGGATGTTCCGGCAAGAAAGCCGTCCTTTTGCACGTACAGCTTGTACGATCCGTCAAGCTCGACAGCTTCAATGTCGCCAATTACGGAAGGCGCCAATAACACTTCGCCGCCACCGCGAGTGGGGGTTAACTCCTGGAAGAAGAATTTCTCGCCACTCAGCATACGGCCAAGACCTTTCATAATACCGCCATCTACTGTTCCTTTAAGCTCAATGTTTGGCGACATCGAAACCATTGCTCCTGATTCAGCCTTAATGTTTTCTCCAGCTTCAAGCTCCACGCGCAGCATTGGAAATGCGCCCTTATATAAAATCTCGTGTTTCATAAATCATCCTCCATCAATAAGTAAAATTTGGAAAAGCTACGCCGAATTCGTCTGGCGCAAGGTCTCCAGGCTGCGGTTCAAGTACACGAACATCGCACAGAGCAGCAGGATACCCATGGTGATATAGAACACCGACTTAAACCCATACGCTGCTGCAAAATGACTGCCAAGCAAGGGGCCGATCAGATTGCCGAGAAACAGCGAAGATGTGTTAAAGCCGTAGGCCGTTCCCTGAATTTGAGTGGGGGCGAGCTTCAAAACCAGTACGTTCAGGGAAGGAATCATGCCTCCGATGAACAGCCCCAGCAGGAACCTGCCAATTAGCAGCATTGTCATGCTGGTGGCGAAAGCCTGCGGAATAAAGGCGAGTGCCGCCATCGACAAGGCGATGACGAGTAGCTTGCGTTGGCCGATACGGTCGCCAAGCCTCCCTAAGGATGGCGCGCCAAACAAGTTGGCGATACCCGTAATCGCCACGATTAAACCTGCGAACAGCTCCAAATGATTGCCGAAGTAAATCGTCTTGGCATAGACCGTCACGATCGGCTCGATGCTCATCATCCCGATTTGCGTAATCAGCGAAGCGGCAAAGACCGGCAGCAGCGGTCGAAACAGGCGCCATTCTGTACGCTGGCGCACTTTTTTCTGAGCGGGGGCTTTGCGCTCCTCATGAACGAAAATCATCACAATGAGGCTGGCGCAGAGCATGAGACCGCCGGTAACAAAAAAGATGTGGCTATAACCGATCATACCAGCAAGCAACCCGCCGATCAAAGGGCCGACAAGTGATCCGGCGATTGAGCCAGTTTGCAACGTGCCGAGTGATTTCCCGGAATGCTCCGGGGGTGTCACCGATGCTTGCAGGGAGACCGCCATGGAGATGAAACCGGAGAAGAAGCCGTTCAGCAGCCGAAGCGCAAGCAGCTGCCAGGGCTCTGTGACGATTCCCATCAAGGCTGTCACAACAGCCATGCCGAACCCGGCCCGAAGCAGCATGATTTTGCGGCCGCGGCGATCTGCGATGGCTCCCCAGAGAGGCTGCGTTAGAAATGAGGTGATGAATTGAGCGGCAACAATCCAGCCTGTCCAGCGCACGACATCGCTAACCTCGTGAACCCCAAGTTGTCCAACGTATAAGGGCAGAAACGGAAGAATAAGGTTCATTCCGCACATGATGGAAAAGTTAGCCCCCCATAATATCCATAGTGACTTTTTCCAATGTAAGGGTGCAGGCATCAGAGAGGCTCCTTTTCTTTTTTTTCCAGTATAGCATACTTCACTTCGATGCCATTTATTGCTCGGTTCAAAATAAAAAAGGCTATCCCTAAGCGGATGGGAACGCCTGATGAGGGATAGCTGCAAGATAGGTATTCTATGTATTTAAACTGGACATCACGGTTCCGAATAGGATGACTACGAAAATGAGATAGAGCACGAGACCGATAGCCGCCCAAATTAGGCTGGCTTTGGCATAATTCGATTTCGACGGGTTTTCATTTTTGCTGAAAGCCCACACGAATAACAAGACGATATTCACAATCGGTATGGCCATCAGCAGAATGGTAATCATCCAATCCTTGACGCTTAGTACGGGCGCATTTTCTTGCTCTGGCATCGAAAGATCAACTCCCTCGCAGTGATTTACCTTACTGTATTGCCAGAGAGCCCCATATATGCCTTGAGGCTGACAGAATTAGCTGCCCGCGGCTTTTCGCGCACACCTGCCCTACCGCCGGTAGGTGCGGAAAATAATATCCCGGTTGTAGTTCCCGAAGCCTTCACCGTAAAGCGTAAGCCCGCCGACATGCACCGCATGCTCCGGCACTTCAATTCGCAATGTCCACTCGTTGCGCGACATGCGGATGTCCTTGATCGTGACGTCGGAAAGCCGCTGCCCGTCAAGGAAGGTGCCCTGTTCGGTGATCCGAATCACCTTCAACCAACCGTATTGGTTGATAGAGTCCGGCCACCAACTAGGGGTGTAATGCCCGCGGCCTTGCCCCGAATCGCCGGGGCTCGTCCAATAGCCGAGCAGCGTGTCGTTGACATAGAAATGAATGTCCGACGGCCAATTCTCGGCAATGCCTGGCGCTTCCGAGCCAAGCTCCAGCGAAATCTCAATCTCCTCCAGCGTCTGACTGGGGAGCAAATAATTCGGAATGCGGTACTCGACGAAGCCGCTCCCGAACCAGAGAATCTTCGCATGCATGCGCTCAGGTTCAAGAAAATAGCGCGGATCGTCGTACTGCCCGATCGTATGATCGGCCGTAGCGAGACCGCACGTAGGCTGCACTTCAAAGCGCGTGTAATGTCCGATGGGAATGGACACCTCATCGAACACGCGCTTCGGCTCGTCCTGCTGCGGCAGCTGGATCTCGACACGCGAAACCGCAAGCGTGCACATTTTGTGCGTGCCGCCTTGTTTGCGTACTAACGCCGTGTGAATCAGGCCGCCGGCCTCCAGCTTCTTCACGTGCATGGTCACGATGGCGCTGCTTAAGCCGAGCGTCTGAGCTAACTCCTTCACGTTCATCTCTTGTTCAGCCAGCAAGTCCAATATCTGAAGCCGCACATCGCTGGCCAAAGCTTCATAGAGCGGCAGCCATTTGCGGTCTGTTGATGCATGTATCATGATACAAATCTCCTCTATTCCTATCGATTCATAATTTTGTCTGATTCATATAAATATAAATCCAAAACATTCGCAAAGAAAGTCTTGAAATCAAGCACTGATTATTGTTTAATAGAGTCAATGACATAATGATTGTATTAACTGATTTATATTTTTATTAATTATACGATGAGGTGACGGAAATGTCTATGAAAGCAAGCATGATTGTTGACAAAGATTTTAAAATCGGAGAAGTGGATTCCCGTATTTACGGCTCGTTTATTGAGCATTTGGGACGCGCTGTCTATGGGGGCATTTATGAACCGGGACATCCGCAGGCTGACGAGCAAGGGTTTCGTGCCGACGTTTTGGAATTGGTCAAAGGACTGGATGTACCTATCGTTCGTTACCCGGGCGGTAACTTTGTATCCGGTTACAATTGGGAGGACGGTATTGGGCCGATTGAGCAGCGTAAGAGAAGATTAGATCTTGCTTGGCGCACAATTGAACCCAACTTGGTAGGACTTAACGAATTTATGGATTGGTGCCGCAAAGCGAACACCGAAGCCATGATGGCGGTGAACCTGGGAACTCGCGGACCGGATGAGGCTAGAGATATTATTGAATATTCCAATATCCAAGGCGGTACATACTGGAGCGATTTGCGGATTTCTCATGGCTATCAGGCGCCTCATAACATCAAAACCTGGTGCTTGGGCAATGAAATGGACGGTCCTTGGCAAACTGGAGCCAAAACAGCTGCAGAGTACGGCCGTACAGCCTGCGAAACAGCGAAAGTCATGAAGTGGGTGGATCCTTCGATTGAGCTGGTCGCTTGCGGCAGTTCGAGTCTAACCATGGCGACGTTCCCGGAATGGGAAGCGACTGTGCTTGAGCATACTTATAATCATGTTGATTATATTTCGCTGCATCAATATTACGGGAATCGCGATAAAGATTCAGCGAATTTCCTGGCGCAATCCATGGGCATGGATCGTTTCATTAATACGGTTATTTCAACAGCTGACTATGTTCAGGCCAAAAAACGCGGCAAAAAGAAAATCAATCTTTCCTTTGACGAGTGGAATGTCTGGTACCATTCTAATGAAGCAGACCGCAAAATCGAACCATGGTCCATTGCACCGCCGCAGCTCGAGGACATTTATAATCATGAGGATGCGCTCCTCGTGGGTTGTATGCTGATTTCCATGCTGAAGCGTGCGGATCGTGTGAAAATGGCTTGTTTAGCCCAACTCGTCAACGTTATTGCGCCAATTATGACGGCGAACGGCGGAGCCGCATGGAAGCAAACGATTTATTATCCTTATATGCATGCAAGCTTATTCGGGCGTGGAACAGTTCTCGTGCCTCTCATTAAATCGCCTAAATATGATGCCAAGGATTATACCGATGTGCCTTATTTGGAGGCCGTTGCTGTTCATAATGAAGAGAAGTCGGAAGTAACGATCTTCGCGGTTAACCGTCATTTGGCTGAGGCGCTGCCGTTGGAGTTGGATCTTCGCAGCTTCGGCGCTTGCCAAGTTACTCAGCATATCGTGCTGGAGAGCGACGATTTGAAAGCCGCGAATACGATAACTGCCCAGGATCGCGTGAAACCGCATAACGGCGGCAATGCAGCGGTGGACTCAAACGGCCAAATTCACGCTACGCTTGGGAAAGCGTCATGGAACGTGATCCGTTTGAAGTTGGCATAAGCTCGAGCTCGGCCTATAGTCCGGTCAAATAGCTTTGCAAAAATTAGACATGGTAAGAAGGAGTAAGTGCTTCTGCCATGTCTTTATGTTGTTCTATTTCAGCTTTTTTTAGTAGATAAGAAAGTTCTTTGCATCATCTTAACAAAATAAATCGCCCTCGGGCATCACATACTATGACCAATCAGCCCCGTGGGAAGCCTTTCAGTCGTTCAGACTGGTGAATTCTTTATTTTGCAGGCCATGCTCTGGTATGATGGAGGGAAATCTTCCCTTAAGGAGTTTCTGTATGAAAATAAAGCTGCTGCTGATGAGTACGATCATTTTATCTATGGGACTGACGGCCTGCGGAAATGGAAATAAACAACCAAATAATGCGCAGACAACGCCTGCACAAGCCGATCCGCATAAGGTTTATCAGAACTTTTGTATCTCTTGTCATGGTAATCAATTACAGGGCGGAGAAGGCCCCAACATTCAAAAAGTCGGAGAACGCTTAACAGAAGATGAGATCATAAAGCGCATCCAAAAGGGTGGTGGCGGGATGCCGCCGTTCCAAGTCGCGCTCAAAGAAGAGGAATTGAAGGTGTTGGCTGCATGGTTGGCAGGTCTCAAGTAAAGGGAATAAATGGGTATCCTAAGGTTCCTTTAAGGTTATCTACATATTTTCTTCACAATTGGGGTTTACAATAGGGGCAAGAGGAGAGTGATGCAAGATGCACTTGAATTTGAAGCCCCGGAGCCGTCTTCGCAAGAAGCCGAATAAGAAGATGAGACCACAACGACTGGGTGCGACGATTTCGTTAGTACTTTTTTTAATTTTATTACCTGTATTATCAGTAGCCGGCATGGAGCTGCTCGAGCGCGGCTCGCTGCATAATACGATGGATTGGATAACCAACAATCAATCACTTTTTTTATTAAACGCAGGAATCACCTTTTGTTTGCTCATTTTTATCTATGCTTTGGTTGGATCTTTGGCGATCTCAGGAGCCATCTCGACCTTACTTCTCGGCCTAATGGCATTAATTTCTTACATGAAGGTGACTATGATCGGGGAGCCGTTCTTCCCGTGGGATATTTTGCTTAACAAAGAAAGCATGGATATCGCTTCGCTCGTGACGGGTAAAGCCGCTCTGATCAGAATCGGAGCCATCGCTGCTTCAATTATTGTAGTACTTTCATTAAGATGGATTATTCCGCGTGCCACGATTTCTATTATCTCAAGAATTGGTTTAGGGTTGTTTTCGCTCTATGCCTTATATGCTTTTGGGATCAAAACACCATTAGCAGGCAAAATCCTGGACCATATCGGTGTGAATGAAATTGTATGGAACCAGCAAGAAAATTACGCGAATAATGGTACGGCACTCGCTTTTACACTCAATGTCAAAAACTCCATCGTTCAAAAGCCGGAAACCTACAGCAATGAAGCTATTGGAGCTGTAGCGGCGAATATTGAGCAAGTCTCGCAAACACAGCCAACTATGAAAAAGGCGTCCGTTGATCTGCAAGGGAAGAAGCCGAACGTTATCTTCATTATGAGCGAGGCATTCTGGGACCCGACGTTGCTGACGAATGTCAAATTTAGTGAAGACCCGCTGCCTACGATCCATCGTTTGCAGAAAGAGTCGACTTCCGGTTACTTGTTGTCTCCTCAATTCGGTGGGGGAACAAGCAACGTAGAGTTCGAAGTACTTACTGGTAATTCTATGAGCTTCTTGCCGGGGGGATCTATCCCATATCAGCAATATGTAAGTAAACCTGTGCCAAGTTTAGCAAGTTATTTTGCCGGTCAGGGTTATAAAAGCATGGGGATTCACTCCTACGAAGGCTGGTTCTGGGATCGTAACTCCGTTTATAAACAGCTTGGCTTTGAATCTTTCAAAAGCAGCGAGCATTTCGTGAATCCGGAGACGAAGGGTTACTTCATCTCGGATGCCGAGGTGTCTCGAAACATTATCGATGAAGTGGATAAAACGGAAGATCCGATGTTTATCTACACGGTTACGATGCAAAACCACGGACCCTACGATGATCCGCGGTACGGTGAGAATCAATTCAAGGCGGAAGGCAATTTAACGCCGCAAGCCAAAACGATTTTGGAAACTTACACGCAGGGTGCGCATGATGCGGATCAAAGTCTGAAAATGCTGATCGATCATTATCAAAATTCGGATGAACCAACGATGATCGTCTTCTATGGGGACCATCTGCCGATGCTTGGCCTCGACTACCAAGTGTACAAAGAAGCCGGGTTCATCTCAACAAGCAATGCCAATGATTGGTCACTGGATGAAATCAAGAAAATGCACAGCATTCCACTGGTGACTTGGTCGAATTTCGATATGCCCAAACAAGATATCCCATTGCTTAGCGATTCCTTCTTAGGTTCTCACGTGCTCGATATGCTGCACATGGAGAAACCGGCTAACTTCGCATTGAACGCGGAAATAGCCGCCCAAGTACCTGGATTGTTAAGTAATCTGGTTGTGGAACCAGACCAAACGCTTCATGCGCAGGCGCCTGATTCTGCTAAAGCACTTATTGACGATTACAGGAACGTCCAATACGATCTCCTTTTCGGTAAGCAGTATTTGGCCGGATACCTTGATCATGATTATTTAACGAAGGCCTCGCAGCCTAGTTACAATGCCGAGTTTGATAACCCTGATACGAAACTTCGGGCTGAAGGGGATAGCGGCAGTCCTCCGGAAGCTAAGCCTGTGAGCGCGCAGTAAAAGATATAGAAGCAATCCCGCAGTCAGGTGATGACTCTGGGGTTGCTTCTTTTTGTATGAAAAAAAAAGATTGCCATACCGTGGGGAATTTTGGTAATATGGAACTCCGTCTCTACGCTGCGGCTGCAGTGGAAAATCGTTTTTTTTGCACGAAAAAACA
This sequence comes from Paenibacillus sp. P36, assembly GCF_045866505.1. NCBI lineage: Bacteria > Bacillati > Bacillota > Bacilli > Caryophanales > Paenibacillaceae > Paenibacillus > Paenibacillus sp. P36. The sequence continues at coordinate 7,935,303 of NZ_AP038372.1, read as the reverse complement.
TAGGAGGTGTACGATGCTTTTCGCGGTTTTAGCCCGTAAGGCATACGCAAGGAATTTGCAATATCGCGGTTCGCATTTGCTCCACAATGCCGTCAGTGCAGTGTTTGGCTTCATTTATGCAAGTATCTGGTCCGGACTCGGGAGCGACTCCTCGCTCGGCGACTACGGAGCCAAAGGGATGGTCAGCTACATTGCTTTTAACCAGGCGGTCCTGTGGATTACGCAGTTTACAACGAACGGACTGGGACTCGAACAGTCGGTGCGCACAGGCCAGATTGCGGTTGATCTCATGAGACCGGTTCACTTGTTCTATCAGGCTATGAGCAGGGAGTGGGGCCAAGTATGGTATCAGTTTCTGTATAAATTTATCCCGATTTACGTCCTCTATATGTTTATTTTCTCCTTACAGCTTCCACAGAAGGCTTCCGTTTACGGCTGGACGGCGATTGCGCTGGTTGCAGCTGCTTATATCTCCATTTGCATGAACTATTTGATTGGCATCGCCGCTTTATGGACTACGGAATCCCGTTGGTTGTACTGGTTGAACTACTCTTTCAGCATGCTGCTCTCCGGATTTTTCATACCGCTCGAATGGCTGCCGGGTTGGCTTCGCACCATAAGCGGTTTTACACCTTATCCGTACCTTCTCTATTATCCAACTCGAATTTATATGCAATTTGAACAAGGCACGATTGTGCTCGGAGCTCTTCTATGGGGCATCGGGTTTACTTGTGTCTGTCTGGCCGTTACGCATGCGGTGCGAAGAAAGCTGGAGGTGCAAGGAGGATGATGTCAGTTAAGCTCTATCTCCTGTTGATCAAGGCGAGTTTGCGCAGCCGGATGCAGTATAAGTTTAACTTTCTTTTCTCGGTGGCCATGGCGTCATGCATACAAGTTTCAGAATTTCTGATGGTGGCGCTGGTTATGATGCGGTTCGGCGATATCAAAGGTTGGACGCTGTATGAAGTCTGTTATCTCTATGGTGTCATGATGATCTCCAAAGCGATTTACCGTACGCTGGCTTCGGATGTGCATCACCTGGAAAAGTATCTCGTATCCGGCGATCTGGACGCGTTATTGATTCGCCCTGTCCCGGTGCTGCTGGCGCTGATGACGCAAAACTCCCGGGTGCTCTTCGCTGAAATCGGGCAGGGCATCGTCCTTCTAGTCATTTCCATGCGAGTGCTGATGGCCAAAGGGCAAATCGAGTGGTCGGCCATACCGTTAACGGCATTAATGATTTGTACGGGAGCGGTTATTTTATTCGCAATCGGGCTGGCTACGGCGGCTGCGGGCTTTTGGCTGACCCGCATTGAGTCCTTACAAAATATGACGGAAGACGCCTCACATACGGCGGCTCGCTATCCGCTTACGTTATATCCGAAATGGCTGCAAGGCGCTCTTCTGGTGCTTGTGCCGGTTGGCTTCGTGAACTACATACCCGCCTTATATTTGTTGCGACATGAAGGCGGTATCGTCATGCTGCTGGGAACCGTGGGCGTCGCTTGGGTTGCGCTCTGGCTGGCTATGCGATTTTGGAAGCTGGGCTTATCCCGCTATCAGAGTACAGGTAGTTAATATCGTTAATAACAAGGAGGGAAGGCATCAACATGATCACGGTCACGAATTTGCGCAAAACGTTTCAAACCCCGGTTATCCAAGAAGGCAGATTCTCAGGTATCCGCACCTTGTTCTCGCGGGCTTATAAAGAAAAGGAAGCGGTGCGAGATCTCAGCTTTGAGATTGAATCCGGCGAGTTCGTCGGGTATATTGGACCTAATGGTGCAGGAAAATCAACGACCATCAAAATGCTGACCGGCATCCTCCATCCCACATCGGGTGAAGTGTTGATCCATGGCTTAAGTCCGCAAAAACACCGAAGGCGCGTCGTAGGCAAGCTTGGCGTCGTGTTCGGGCAGCGAAGCCAGCTATGGTGGGATTTGCCGGTTAAGGATTCGTATGAAATTCTAACAGCGATGTATCGCGTGGAAGAGAGCACCTCACGCCGCAGGCTAGACGAGTTGAATGAACTCCTGGAGCTTAAAGAACTGATGGATATGCCGGTTCGCAAGCTTTCGCTCGGTCAGCGGATGCGTGCTGATTTGGCGGCATCCATGCTGCATGACCCGGATATTTTGTTCCTTGATGAGCCTACCATTGGGCTGGATGTTGTAGCCAAAAAGAATATACGCAGCTTCCTGCAGACGTTAAACCAGGAGTTTGGGAAAACGATTTTGCTGACGACGCACGACATGGATGATATCGAGCAGTTATGTAAAAGGGTGATCGTGATTAATCACGGCCAGATCGGATATGACGGCTCGCTGGATACACTAAGAGACAGAATCGGTTTGCCGACGATGATGAAGATCACGTATCGAGGGGATGTCCAAGTGCCGGAGAGCTGGGAGCTGCCGTTCCGCGTAGTGGAACAGGAGGCGAACGTGCTGACGATCGCCTGTAATCGCCAGGAACTGAAAGCGATGGATGTCCTGCGATTGGTCAGTCTATGGGGCGATATGGACGATGTACATATGGAAGAGCCTGAGTTTGAAGAAGTCATCCATGGGGTATACAAATAGGCAGGAGGGAGAATAAATGCCAATTGATAAAGAAGAGCGGGAGCGGGAAGATCAGCGGGTGGCCTCGGTACGCTCCCAAATTAAAGAGCGAATTATTGACTTGGGGGAGACGGTGGATCAACGCCGCTCGGAAGTAACGGAGATTGGACGCAGCTTCTGGGACGATATATCCGTTAATGCGGACAATGCCGACGACGTAATCGAGACAGCCGCGAGTATGGCCCAGCAGGAGCATGTGCTGATGGGTCAGAAGCGCAGCTTTCAGGTGGCGCAGGATGCGTTGTACAAACTGCAGCGTGTCGTTGATGCGCCGTATTTTGCGCGTATCGATTTTCAGGAACGCGGTGAACAGGAACGCGAGAAAATCTACATTGGTCTCACCTCCTTCATTGATCCGAAAACGGATGAGATACTTATCTATGACTGGCGCGCACCGATAGCCAGCTTATTCTATGACTACCCGCCGGGGCCGGCCACGTACCACACGCCGGAGATGGATGTCAGCGGGGAGCTGTTGCTCAAACGCCAGTACATCATCAAAGCCGGTGAGCTGCAGGATGTGTTCGACACCGGGATCTCGATCGGCGACGAGATGTTGCAGAAGATGCTTAGCCGCAGCGCCGACGAGAAAATGCATAGCATCGTGACGACGATTCAGCGCGAGCAGAATCAGATCATCCGCGATGACCGGCACAAGGTGCTTGTCGTGCAGGGCGCGGCCGGCAGCGGCAAAACCTCGGTCGCGCTGCAGCGCATCGCGTATTTGCTCTATAAATACCGGACGACGCTCAGCGCCGATAATATGATTTTGTTCTCGCCGAACTCCCTGTTCAGCGATTACGTTTCGCACGTTCTTCCGGAGCTGGGCGAAGCGACCATGCAGCAGACGACCTTTCAAGATTATTTAACCCATAAATTAAGCGATACGGGCTTGAAGCTGGAAGATCCCTACGATCAGCTGGAATTCATTCTGACCGGGACAGAGCAAGATCCAGCCTATAAAGCAAGGCAGCAAAGCATCATGTACAAAACATCGGCAGCCTTCCTCAGCGTCATTGAAGCTTATGGCGAGAAACTGAAGCATGGCGGAATACGCTTCCTCGATCTGTCGGTCGGCAAGAAGGTACTGATTACCGCAGAAGAGTTAAGCGAACGGTTCTACAGCAAAACCTCGATTCTTGCGCTCGGAGAACGGATGGAGCAATTGTCCGAGTGGTTGCTGGAGAAGCTGGATGAGATCCAAGCGGATGCGCAGAAACGTTTCTATCGCAAAATGGTGCGCGAGCCCAAATATGTAGGTACAGAGCCCGAGATGAAGAAGATGAGCAAAATGAAGGCGCATAAAGCGATCGCTCCCCTGAAGGAGAAGGCACGCAACCTTGCTTATGTCGACGTGCTCGGCATGTATCGGGATCTGTATACGAGTACAGAACTGCATCAGGAACTGATGGCGCAGGCCGGCCAGCAGCTTCCCGAGGCTTGGGCGAGCATTAGCTCTTTTACCTCGGCTGCCTTGGAACAAGGGATTTTGCATTACGAAGATGCGACACCGCTTGTGTATCTGAAGGGGCTTGTTGAAGGGCAGCTGCGCGTTGGAACGATCCGCTACTGCTTGGTGGATGAGGCGCAGGACTACTCGCCATTCCACTACGCGTATCTCAAGAAGCTGTTCCCGCGCGCCCGATTTACCTTGCTTGGCGACTGGAACCAAGGGATCTTCACGCATGCGAACGCCGCTAATGACGCAGGCGGCCCTAAGAATGAGTACAGCTCGATCAGCGAGCTGATGAAAGAGGAGGAGACGGAGACGATCCGTCTCGTCAAAAGCTACCGCTCGACGCGCGAAATCGTCGAATTCGCCAGCCGCGTGCTCCCGTTCGGCGAGCCGATCGAGCCGTTCAGCCGCAGCGGCGAGGAGCCGCGTCTGCTGCGCGCGGCGAACGCGGCCGAGCTCAGCCGCTTGGTCGCGGATACGGCGCTGACCCGTCAGCACGGCGGTGCGAGCTCCGTCGCGATCTTGTGCAAAACCGAGCGCGAGACGGAAGCCGCGCACGCAGCTCTTAAGCCGCTGCTGCCAGGCCTCGCGCGGATCACGAAGGAGACGCTGCACTATGAGGCAGGCGTCATGATCATGCCGGCGTACCTCGCCAAAGGGCTAGAGTTCGACGCCGTGATTCTCTACGATGCCGGTGCGGCTGTCTACGCGGAGGCGAAGGAGCGCAAGCTGTTTTACACGGCTTGCACCCGTGCGCTGCATCACCTGGATGTGATCTATCTAGGTGAACTGACACCCTTTCTCCCGCAAAATTAGAAAGTTTAAAGTCAAGATACCGCTCTTCGAGAAATCGAGGGGCGGTTTTTTATTTGCATAATTCCACATGGATTGGAAAACTTAACAAATAAAAAGTTTCCACCTCATACCAAAGTGGGAGATTACTTCATGGCTGCACGTTATCGCAAGGTTACTGCACTTCAGTTGTATTACGTCATTATTATATCAATTGCCATAACGAATCATGTGCTCTTAATCCCTGTCCTGCTGCATTACGGCAAACGTGATTCCTGGGTGGGGGCGGGCTTATCGATTTTGCCTACATTACTGTGGGTATGTCTCGTGTATGTCATCATCAAACGCTCCAAGCAGCAAAATTTACTGCTCTGGGTCGAACAGAGATATGGAAAGTTCGTTGTATTCTTTCTAAAAGTGATCGTCATTGGCATCGCCATGACGCATGCCACCATTACCATGGAGGATATGGTAACTTGGACGCACATCTCCTATTTGCCCAGGACCCCACCGATCATGATTTCGCTAGCGTTTATGATTTTTTGCTTTTTTGCTGCCCGTGAAGGCATGCGCGCCATCGCGATAACTTCGGGCATTCTACTCCCCGTTGTTGTCTTGCTGGGGTATTTTGTAATGGGCGCCAATTTTCAATACAAAGACTACAGCTTACTGACGCCTTTATTTACCCACGGCTACGGACCTGCGCTGAAATCGATGTATTTAACCAGCGGTTCTTCGTTTGAGCTGTTAAGTATTGTTTTTCTCCAGCATCATGCTGATACCCGTATCCGGCTGCGTGCCTTGGTCATCGTTGCAATTTGTTTAGTCGGTCTAACCGTAGGACCCTTAATGGGGGCCATTGCGATTTTTGGACCGTTTGAAGCAGATCAACTCAGGTATCCGGCTTTTGAACAATGGCGTATGGTGACGCTTGGGAAATATATTTCCCATTTGGATTTTTTATCGATTTTTCAGTGGATATCGGGCGCATGTATCCGTATGTCCATGCTGATGTTTCTCACCATTGACGTGTTGATGATCCAAAAGAAACGTACCCGCACATGGCTGCTGATAGGGATAAGCTTGTTTTTCGTTACGATGTGTCTTGTGCCGGTCACGGACAATCAAATGGTGAATTTTATTCAGGACTGGTATTACCCGATGATGTTTGTTACTGGTGCAGGATTAATCCTGGTGCTGCTTGTGCTGATCTTCCTGCCGATGAGGCGAAAGGAGAACGTGATGAAGTGAACGAGCGAGAATTGCGAGATTGGTTTGCCTCGTCGGCTGATGTCATCATTAAAGAGTACCTGTTCTCAGAAGGGGATGCCAGTACAAAGATCCTGCTCATGTATTGCGACGGTATGATTAATAAGGATCATATTGAGCAGCGTGTACTTCCTAACCTTCAATATGTCATCTCACATCACCGGGAAGGGGGCATGTCCAATTTCGCGCTCCCTACACTGCTTCAAATGCTGGAGATGACTGGACCTGATGTGATGGAAACGATGACAGTCAATCTATATTCAGGGTTTTTGATTATGTATTTTGAAGAGCAGCAGCGCCTTTTTGGGCTTGATTTGTCCAATCCGCCTAACCGGTCGCCGGAAGAATCCAATACGGAGACTTCCATTAAAGGACCCAGGGATGGGTTCACGGAGAGCATCATTACCAACATCGCTCTGATTCGCAAAAGGCTGTTAACCCGCAGTCTTTGCTGCGAGAAAATGGAAATTGGCAAGCGCAGCCACACTACCGTAGCACTTATGTATATCGATGATGTTATCGATTCGGATGTGCTTCAGGATGCCAGGCGCCGATTGCAAGAAATTGATATTGATGCTGTAATTTCCAGTGCGCAATTGGAAGAGCTGCTATCGGGGCAAAAATACAATTTCTTTCCCTTGCTGGATTATGCGGGAAGACCTGATTATGTAGCCGATAGCTTGCTCCGTGGACGATTCGTTATCCTCTGTGACGGCTCACCAATGGCCCTCATTGCTCCGGCGAATCTCATGTATATTTTAAAATCACCGGAAGATGTGCACACTCCCTTTTATTATGTAGCGTTTGAACGTGTGCTTCGTTTAGGAGGACTGATCGTTGCAACGCTTCTTCCAGGTTTCTGGATTTCGTTGTCCGCCTTTAATATCGATCAAATCCCTTTTTCTTTAGTCGCTACCATTTCCTCTTCCAGACTGGGATTACCGTTATCGGGTCCTATGGATTTTATCATTATGCTGCTGCTGTTTGAATTGTTTCGAGAAGCCGGTGCGAGGCTGCCAAAAGTTGTCGGACAAACCGTTACTGTTGTTGGGGGGCTGATTGTTGGCGACGCGGCGATTCGTTCTGGAATTACCAGCCCGACGACCCTCGTTATAACTTCGATATCGACGATAGCTATGTATACCCTCGTGAACCAGACACTTGCCGGGATCGTGACGATTTTGCGGGTAATTATCTTATTGGAATCGACGGTTTTTGGCATCTATGGGTTCATGGTGTCGCTGATCGGGCTTGTTTTATACATGTCGACCTTAGAGTCATTCGGTGTTCCGTACTTCTCACCTTTGTCGCCACCTCGCTTCAGGGAAATGATTACGGCGATTTTCGCTAAGCCTTTCAGCAGTATGAAGAGCAGGCCAAAGATGCTAAGCCCAAAGGATGATACACGTCAGAGTGAGGATCCTCAATGATCATGATGAAACGAATAGGACGGATGATGATTGGCTTGCTGATTCTCGTCAGCCAAACAGGCTGTTGGGATATCAAAACAATCCAAGACACGAACTACTTTACAGCGATAGGCTTCGACTTCCAAAAAGGGCGTTACATCGTCTATGCGCAGATGTTGGATTTCGGCTCTGTCGCGAAACAGGAGGGGGGCAAAGCCGGGCAGAAGCCTCAGATTTGGGTAGGCCGCGAAGAAGGAGCTACGGTGAATGAAGCCTTCAATCGATTGTACAAAACGACGCAACAGCGTGTTCTTTGGGGACATGTCAGCGCTTATCTGTTCTCCAGCGCTGCTCTGAAGCAGGGGATAAGTAAATTTATGGATGGGTCTGTCCGATACAGTGAAACAAGATTTACCCAATGGATCTATAGCACGGATGAATCAATTGAAGCTATATTCTCCGTTGTTCCTTTTTTCAATGTCTCTCCGATGGCCTCCATTTTGATGCATCCTATTGAAAATTATCGCCAACTTTCCTTTATACGTCCATTTCGATTGTACAGGGCTGCCGCTTTGCTTCGTGAACCTGGCTATACGTTGATGATACCGACTTTGAGTATCCGGGACGATGTTTGGAAGAGAAATCAGAAGCCTGATCCCAAGCTGGAAGTTAGCGGCGTATATGCACTAGGAAAAAACAGTATGGTCGAATGGTTTTCAGATAACCAGTTTAAGGGAGACCGCTGGATGGAGAAAAGCACCGCCCGTTCGCCATTAGTCGTCTATATCAACGGGAAGCCTGCTCAAACCGTTTCGATTAATAGGCCGAAACCGCGAATCACACTGCGCAAGGGAGATAATCTGATATTTGATGTTCATATGAGATGCAAATCGCTCACCATTGAATCTCAGGAGACCGTAGATGAGGAGTCCGTACGCAAACAAATTGAAAAGCAGATCGCAGAGGAAATTGAGGAAACGTTCAAACAGGGAAAAGATCGTGGCGTCGATATCTATCAGCTGGAGCATGTCTTGTATAAGCAGAATTTTCGGTTATGGGCCAAGCTGACCTCCAACGGCGAGCAGCCGCTTGAAGGGTACCAGTTAGGGGACGTTCGAGTGGACGTTCAACTCACGCATACCGGGATGTTGAGAGAGAAGGTGGAAGATAAGCAGTACTGAATAGTACTTTGCACGTGGTAATTGTAAGAGGTGAGCGAAAGCTTGCCTCTTTTTGCTATGGCTGCTGCCAGGGGCCGGTTGATGGGGAACTATGAGCCTCTATTTGACCAGGATTGCACCATTTGGTGAAGGTAGGGGAACTCTGTTCCTCTATTTTTTTGTTTTTGGCTCAAAAACTCAATCTGCTGGGCAAATAAGGACCTGTAGTTCCGCTTAGCTGATGAAAATAGTTGACTCCGCCATCGTCCGCCCACAGTCACACCATCAGTTTAGAAATATTTAAGAATTGTTTTAGGCGAGGTTAATAGGTGTTTTAGAGGCAATTAAGATCGGGGGGATAAGATGAATACATGGAAGCGAGGAACGCATCCAAATTAGATAAAGCGTTAGAAGACGCGGAGGCAGGCAGGTATGAATAAGAAATTAGCAATGATGGGATTAGGCGTGGCGGTAGGCAGCATGATGCTGGTGACGTCGGTTTACGCCGGTGTGGGCGATGCGCCCGGGTATGAGACGTTTAAATCAGCCGTGAAACAGACGGCAACCGTGCACAATGTAACACGCCAAGTGAACGTGACGCTGCAGGATAACGGAGCTCCATTGCTTAACGTAAAATCCACGATTAAAAGCAGCGGTGCGAATCACGCAGGAAGCGCAGAAGTGACCGTGAATAACGGCACGAACGAACAAACCATTCATTTCTACAACCAAGACGGCAAACAAATTATAAAAACAAATGATTCCGATGTGTACAAAGTACTGGAAGGAGAGGGCATGGGCGGCAAATTCAAAGATCATGAAGGCGCAGAGCATACACCGGACCCTCAAGTTGTTAGCGAAGTGGAAAATGTGGTTGACGCCCTTGTCGGCAATCTCAAAAACTATGTCACCATGGATGAAGCGGCAGGCAACGTGAAGGAGATTCATTTCAAATTGTCAGGCAGCCAAATTTCTCCGGTTGTCAACACGATCGGTTCCCTGGCTATCAAGCATGCTACGATGGAAAACAGTCAACGGCCAATGCCATCCAAGGCAGATACGCTTGGTGTTGATGTGACGACACTCAAAAACAGCCTACCGCAATTAACTTCCGACATCAAAATGGATGAAGTTGAAGTGAACGCCAGCGTGGACAGCGATAATCATATAACCAATCAAACCGCACAAATTCATATTTCCGGTAAAGATGCACAAGGTGCAGCACACAACGTCGTATTGAGTGTGGATATGACACTGTCCAGCCTGAACTCGACAACGCCGGATACGGTAGATTTGACAGGGAAGCAGTTGGAAACCGTCAAGATCGACCCTGAGAAGTCCCACCACAGAAACTAAGGGGAAAAAGGAAGGAGGCAGGGGCAACCCCCCACCTCCTTATTATCTTGAAAGGCGGCTAATGCATGAAGCCTGTTGTAGAAATCAATCGTCTCACGAAAATTTACAATAACCTGCGTGGTATCCACGAGGTGAATATGACCGTGCAGCAAGGCGACATTTATGGGTTTTTCGGACCCAACGGCGCCGGGAAGACGACCGTTATGAAGATCATGACCGGCCTTGCCAGAGCGCAGCAAGGAGAAGTGAAGCTCTTTGGCCATCCTGTGTCAACGCACTATGAGCAGGCGATGGCCAAGGTAGGCGTCCTGATCGAAACCGCCGAAGCGTATTCCTATATGAGCGGCAGACGGAATTTGGAGCTGGCCGCGAGATTTTACCCGGGCATCAGTAAGCAGCGCATAGACGAAGTCTTGGAGATCGTCGGACTTACCCTTTTTCAGAAGGAAAAGGTAGCGGGTTACTCGCTAGGCATGAAGCAGCGGCTAGGGCTCGCGGCAGCGATGCTGTCGAAGCCGGAACTGCTCATACTCGATGAGCCGACGAACGGTCTGGATATCGAGGGGATGGTTCATATCCGTGAAATCATTATGCACCTGGCGCGAGAAGAGCGCATCACCTTCCTAATCTCCAGCCATTTGATTCATGAAATGGAGCTGATGTGCAATCGCATGGGCATCATTCACCAAGGACGGCTTGTCCGTGAGGGTCTCGTGTCGGAGATCGCGCAAGGAAGCGCGACGCTGGAAGAAGCGTATCTGCGCGAAATTAAAGAAGTAAGGAGGCTCGCTGCGCATGCATAGCCTAACCGCCAACGTTTGGAACGAAACGGTCAAAATAACGTCCAAGAAAAAAACGATCTTTTTCCTTGCGGTTACGCTGCTGCTTCCGCTCCTGGCAGGGCTGCTGTTATCGCAGTTTCAAAGCGGTATCGGAATCGGAGCGATTGCCTCGCAGGATTTTCCGATCATCATGCTGGGGCTGCTAACGAGTATTTTTCTGCCGTTATTCGTTTTCATGGGAGCTGCCGATGTATTCTCGGGTGAGATGGGCGACCGCACGATGAAGATCACACTGACGCGGCCCATTTCACGATTCAAAGTGTTCGCTTCCAAGCAGATTGCGCTTGGTGTTTTTATTGCGCTGTACTTAATTGCCGGATTGCTGGCATCCGTTATCTCAGCGCTATTTTTCCAGCACTTTGGCGGCTTTGGCGCAGTGATGAATTGGTTCCTCGCGTATGGTGCGGCCTTTCTGCCACTGCTTGTGCTCAGCATCGCCGCTGTGTTTCTGGCACAGTTCTTCTCCAGCTCCTCCTCCGCATTGACGGTGAGCATACTTCTTTATTTGGCGTTTAAAGTGGCCGCCTTTTTCATCCCGCAAATCGCCACGTATTCGCCTACGGCGTACACAGACTGGCATATGCTTATGATTGGAAGCGGCATGGCGCTTGACAAGGTGAGCAGCATCTTTATGTTTTTGATAGCGTGTAGTATATTGTTTTTTACAGCAGGTTTTTATTTGTTCGATAAAAAGGAGATCTGACCACGATGTCGATTCGCTTACGGCTGGTACTCTCATACATTGCCATGCTGCTTGTACCTCTCGTCCTATCGGGGCTAGCCGTGATTCTAATCTCCATCGCAACGTTCGGCACATTGAAGTCCGGCTTTCAGGTCGATTTCTCCCAAGGCAACCCGATCAAACGCGTCGTTGAACAAGAACTCGAGAACGTCGCTTACATGAAAGCAAAAACGGAAACCGAACCCGACGCGTTCCTAGATCCCGTGTTTATTCAGGATTTGGAGGACCGTTTTCATAAAATCAATATGGGCATTATCATCCGCAAGGATAAAGAAATCACGTATAGCTCTCCCTATTTGAAAGAGGGCGAAGCGCAGAACAGCTCCAAACTTCCCGCTTATGGTACCTCATCAGGCCAATTCCAGCGCAATCAGGGTTCCCTGTGGATAACTCGGCAGCAGGATTTTCTGTTTTCCGATCAAAGTAAAGGATCCGTTTTTGTATTCTTGGATGGAGGCCCCTTTCAGAAATATTTGCACCAGTTTTCCAAATCGGTTGTTTTGACATTCATCCTCATCCTTGTGGGTACGAACGGTGTGCTGACCTATTTCGTTTCTCGCAGCATCATTAAACCTCTGAAGGCGCTCAAACGAGCGGCGGAGGAGATCAAGGAAGGCAATCTGGATTTTGAAGTGGTGCAGCAGTCCGATGATGAAATCGGGGAGCTCAGCAGAGCTTTTGAAGAAATGAGGCGCAAGCTCAAGAAATCCGTTGACCTTCAGCTGCAATATGAAGAAAATCGCAAAGAGCTGATTTCTAACATTTCGCATGATTTGAAGACGCCGGTTACCGCCATTAAAGGATATGCCCACGGTATTATGGATGGCGTCACGAACTCTCCGGATAAGCTGGAGAAGTATATTCGAACGATTTACACGAAAGCGGCCGATATGGATCGACTGATTGACGAGCTCTTTTTATTTTCCAAGCTGGATTTGGGGAAAGTCCCGTTTCAGTTCGAAACTGTGGATCTAGGCCAGTATGTGCAGGATTGCGCGCAAGAATTACAATTCGATATGGAGAAAAAAGGCGTACAGTTCAAGCTGACGGAATTGCCAGATGAGCCTTTGCTCGTAACGGCAGACCGTGATAAGCTGCGGCGTGTGCTGCTCAACATCATCGAAAATGCAATCAAATACAGTGATGAAGGCAATTGCCGCATCACCTTAACACTCCGAGAAATCGACGGCAACGCCGTCATTCAAATAAAAGATGCCGGTCAAGGCATATCCGAAGAGGCGCTGCCTCATATCTTTGACCGGTTTTATCGGGCGGATCCATCGCGTAACACCGCGACCGGGGGAAGCGGGCTGGGTCTGGCGATTGCCAAACAAATCATGGAAGAGCACGGCGGACGTATTGGCGCAACCAGCATGATCGGACAGGGGACGACCGTTTATATGGCATTACCGCTTAACAAGCAGGAGGAGAGTCAGGAATGAGCCGGATTTTAATCATAGAGGATGAACAAAGCATCGCCGAGCTGGAGCGGGATTACCTGGAAATTAGCGGCTACGAGGTCGACATCGAGAACAGTGGGGACAAAGGGCTGCAGGTTGCGCTCTCGACGGAGTATGACCTCATTATTCTTGATTTGATGCTGCCGAAAATCGACGGTTTCGAAATATGCCGGCGCATTCGCAGCGAAAAGGACATTCCGATATTGATGGTTTCCGCGAAAAAGGAAGACATCGATAAAATCCGCGGTTTGGGCCTCGGCGCGGATGATTACATGATCAAACCGTTTAGCCCCAGCGAATTGGTGGCAAGAGTCAAAGCGCATCTGGCCCGGTACGAAAGGTTGATGGGGCGGCGTGAGGCGAAAAACGATGAGGTCCGCATTCGCGGTTTAATGATTGATAAAACGGCGCGCCGCGTATTTGTGAATGAGCGAGAGGTCGTGTTTACGACCAAAGAATTCGACCTTTTGACGCATTTGGCGATGAATCCCAATCGGGTATACAGCAAAGAGCAGCTGTTCGATCTCCTCTGGGGGATGGATGCCATGGGCGAAATCGCGACCGTTACAGTGCATATCCGCAAGCTGCGCGAGAAGATTGAGCAGGATCCTTCGAATCCGCAGTATATTGAGACGATCTGGGGTGCGGGGTACCGGTTCCGGATTTAACTTCATATAGAAGAAAAAGACTGCCATTGCTCCCGGAATGTGGGGCATGTGCAGTCTTTTTATTTGGAATTTACAGAGAAGTTGTTCCGCCATGGGACGGAGGGTTTGGCACTGTTGCCGCCTTCCGCTTCAGCTTGCGTTTATCTCTCCACAGAGCTAACCGCAAATAGAAGGAAGGGACGATAATGAGCGTAAGGATCGTCGAGACAATAAGCCCTGAGATAATGACGACGGCCATCGGTCGCCATAGGCTGCCGCCCATAATTGCCATGGGCAGGAGACCGCTGATTGCGGTAGCGGACGTCATCAGGATGGGGCGAAGCCGCGCACGGCCGGATTCGGCAATGGCATCGTGCAAGGCCATACCGTGATGTCTGGCATCTTCGATAAACTCAACCAGCACGATGCCGTTGCGCACGACAATCCCGGCCAGACTGACAAAGCCCATGAGCGCCATGAATCCGATTGGCGCACCGGTTATGAATAAACCGATTAAAGCTCCCCCCATAGCCAAATAAACAGTCATCATGACCAGGAACGGTATGGACAATGAATAGAATTGAATTGCAATAATGATGAAAATGAGGCATACAACAACAATTGAAAGCTTGCCGATGGAGGAGAAGGCGTCGTTCCGATCAGCGTTCTCGCCTGCAAATTCAATCGTGTAGGCGTTAGGTTTTTCCAGTTTGTTTACTTGTTGCTGCAGCTCGGTGACAATATCTGCTGGCAACCTTCCATCCGTATAAGCTCTTACCGTAATTGTTCGTACCAGATTGCGATGCTGCACGGAGGTGATCATGCGGTCGTTTTGCACATTGATGAACTGCTTGATTGGATACAGTTCCCCGGATTGCGAAGGAACGAGCAGTTCGCCAATCGTTTCGTCGGACGTCATCTGGTTGGCCTTGCTGAATAAGGTAACGGGAATATCCTCGTTGCCTAGTTGCAATTTGGAAACCTCAATTCCGTCGGTTGCGAGTCGGGCGGTTCCCGACAAATCCTTCTCCGTGACGCCGTAATAACGTGCTTTCTCCTGATCGAGCTGCAGATCTACGGTATAGGTTTCATCACCGACGCTATCGGAGACGTTAGTCGTGCCCGGGATGTTTTTCAGTATCGTTTGCAGCTGTTTGGAAAGCGATGTTAGTTCGCTCAAATCCGGGCCACTGATTCGAACGGCAATCGGCGCTCCGACAGGAGGGCCTTGTTCCAGTTCTCTGGGCAGCAACTCGATGTCCGGATATATACGCTTGAGTTGATCTCGCCACTCGGAAACAAGCTTGCCAGTTTGGGTTCGGGACTCGTCGACCTTGACATATAGCTGGCCTATTCTTGTTCCGACATTAGCGGTTTCCGCATAGTAAAACTTAGGTGTTGTCCTACCGGCATAGGTAGAAACAGACTGAACCCCGTCCTGCTTAGCCGCCCAAACCGATAAACTTGTCATCATATCGGCGGTTTGCTTATAGTCGGCGTTCACGGGCATTTTCACATCAAGCAAAAATTCGCTTCGTTCCGCGCTCGGAAAGTACTGAACGCCTAGAAAGGGTAAAAGCCCATAGCTGGCCGTACCAATGACAAGGCCTATCATTCCAGTTAAAAGCGGTTTTCGCAGCAGCCGGCGAATGAGCTTTTCATAGAACTCGCTTAGGAGCCATATAGGTTTACCCAAAAGTCCAGGCAGCTTATTCTGAGAGGAGGTTCCTTTGCGGAGACTGCGTTCGCTGCTCCATTTGCGGAAAATCGGAATGATGGTTAACGACATAGCCATCGACGCGGCTAAAGTTAAGCTAACGACGACGGGAATCGGCTTGATAAAATCCCCGATGTTGCCTTTTAAGAAAAACAGCGGGAAAAAAGCGGCTGCTGTAGCAATCGTTGCCGTAAGAATCGAAATCGCAACTTCCTGGCTGCCTTTCAGTGAGGCGTCCAGGGGAGAATCGCCCAGAGACAATCTGCGTTCGATATTATCGTTAACGACAATGGCATCATCGACAAGAATACCAAGTACAATGACCAGCGCGACAATGGATATCTGATTAAGATCGATGGATGTCATGCTGATCGGGAGGAAGCCGAGCGCGATGGAAACGGGAATCGCGAGTGCGACAATAATGGACGTTCCGAAAGCGAGCCCCAAGATACAGACAACAAGTACCGCAGCCATCCCGATCAACATCTCCCGTGACAAATCGGCAAACAGATGATCGACGTTCTCCTTTTGCGTAAATAACGATACCATCGTCACATGCGGAGGGAGCTGAGCCTGCAATTCGGAAACCCTTGCGTCGATCCCATCTTGCAAAGTAGGAATATTTTGTCCTTTAGCCGGATAAATGACGACATCGACGGCGGGTTTGCCTTGATAGAAGACCTCCTCTTCCGTTTTCTTAGGGCCTATTTTAACTTCAGCGACATCTTTAATGCTCAGCGAATTGCCTTGCCCTGCAGGCCGGTAAACAACCGTATCGGCAATATCGTTGGCGGACTTCCATTCGCCGGTTAATTGAACATAAGTGTTGTTATTATTGGCAACCACATTCCCAATTGGTGTGCGGTCGTGAGCGGTGGTGAGCGCCTGCATAACCAGGGTCCAAGGAAGCTGCAGGCTTTCGAGCTTCTCCTTGTCCAGAATCACCTTCACTTCCTGATCGGGAAGCCCAACAATTTCAACGTCACTGACACCGGAAACCGTGCGCAACTGGTCCTTCCATGTTGTAGAAATGGACCGTAAGGACTCCAACTCAGAGGGGTTTTCCACAATTAAGTGAATGATTTGCGCAGAAGTCTTGGCTAGATCATCATCGATCTCTGGCTGTTCCGCCTCTGCGGGCAGCTTGCCTTGCGCGGTCTGTACCTTTTGTCTGAGCGTATCCCATGCACGGCTGTTATCGACTCCGGGCTGCATCTCTACAGTAATGAAGGACACGTTGGTAGAAGAAGTCGAATCGATCGACTTGATGGACTCCATCTTTCTAATTTCCTCTTCCAACGGCTTGGTAACGAGCTGCTCGACCTTTTCGGGCGATGCGCCGGGATAGATGGTCTTTACCGTAGCCATGGATACGGTGATTTCGGGATTCTCACGCTGGCTTAACGATAAAAAGCTGAAGGCGCCCAGCAGCACGAGCACGACAAAGAATAGCAGGGTAATCTTTTGATATTTGATCAGTTTGGCAATCAAGCGGATTCACTCCTTCTGTCCAGCTGTTCCAGTTAGAAAATTGAAAACTACTGGCCGGGCGCTACTTTCTCCATATGTTTAAGTTGGTACTGACCGGAGACGATGAATACCTCGCCTGCCTTCAGTCCTTGTGTAATTTCCGTCATGTCATCCTTGCTTCGGCCGAGCTTGACGGTCCTTTTTTCAACATGGTCTCCTATCAAAATGAATACATAGGGCTCGCCATCCTCGCGCAAAATGCTGCTCGTCGGCACAACGATGACCTGCTGTTCGCCGCCACCAGCCAGTAGAAGCTGCACGCGCATTCCAGGTTTGAGGCGGCCGTTTTCGTTTGCGGCTTCAAGTTCCAGTGAATAGGTTTTCGTCTGGGTATTGGCCGTGTTCGCCAAATAAGTCACTTTACCTTCATATGTATCTGGTGAGTCCGACGTTTGAAAGATCAGGCTCGTTTTGCCCTGCACGAGCGATAAGTCCGCTTCCGTTACTTCAGCGCGGATTTTGATCGGTGATTGCCGCTGCACGACGCCGATTTTTTGTCCTCTGGCCAGCGTCATTCCTTCCTCAATGGGCATTTCGGTCAAAAGTCCAGACGCAGGCGCCTTGACTTCAAAATAAGCGAGGTTGACATCAGCATCCTGCAAATCAATATCGTTAGCCTGCAATTGGTATTGGATGGCGGCTAGCGGTTGGGTATTTTGGAGCGTTTGAAGCTTCTGCTGCAAAGTTTGAAGATTGAGTTTCAACGGTTTGACTTGAGATTCCATTTGCTCTTTCTGGTCTTTCGTTGCCTGCCCGGTGTCATAGTCATTCAAAATCCGGTTATATTGCTTGTTTGCATCGTCCAAGGACTGCTGAGTTATGGCAATATTGTTGGTTAACTCCAGAATGCCGTCATCCCAATCCTTTTTGGCCTTGGACAATTGTTCTTCGAGACTGGCTCTGGCATAAAGCAGTTTTTGTTTTTGGCGAAGCAAATCTTTATTATCCAGCTCGATGATCACATCGTCTTTTTGGACTTGTTCCCCGCGTTTCTTCAGGACGGACTTCACGTCGCCATCCACCTTGAGCACGACATTCAACTCTAATGAAGGAACCACATCGGCTGTGAGTGTCTTAGCACCTGCCCATGCCTGTGTGGCAACCTTAGCTGTTTTTACAGGCTTAATCGCTGCCTCTGCCGCATGCTCAGCTGTTGTTGCGGAAGATAATGGGGCTTTGCTGGAGCAGCCTGTGAGCGCAACGGCGGCCAGGATGACTACAAAACCTGTTTTATGTAGGAATTTTCCGGTTGTTCTTACGATATCGTCTTTCGGTTGTTTTGAACGAGCAGCCATGATTGAGCCCCCTAATTATTAATGGTGTATAAGATCAGACATTGCTTTAAGTATGACTTTTGGTCAACTTTTTGGTTTAATTGGTTCAAATGAGTAAGAATATTTGATTCGCGATCCATGGAAGGACAATAAAAACCTAATGATTAACATTATATAAGTTCATTTATAACAATAAAGTGACTTGTGGTCAATATTATTTTTGGGGTTAGGAGAGCATCTTATGTAAAAGAGGAAGTAAATCAATAATTTGATACGATGTCAATCGCTGCATTATGAAGATGTTCATTTATGAGTATTTAATCTTTATTCTCTTACAAATTGAGATAAAGTAATAGGGCTAACTTGGTTGCAAAATCAAAACAACTGTAGATTTCACTAGTCGTTGGCAGTTTAAAGTCCACTTTGAGTATAGACTTAAAAAGGATTATAGAAAAATAAATTGTCATTATAGAGGAGGGGGTATTAAGAAAATTGTATTTATTATACCCAATTTGGGGTATTTTTCTAATTTTATATTTGGGCTATTGTTTAAGTGTATAGCTGTAATTTGAGAGGAGGTGAAATTATGAAAAAATTATTTGTTGTATTTGTATCAATAGTGATATTATTCACGGCTAGTATTAGTGTTAGTGCGTCACAGAGCTCTAGTAACATGTTAGAAACAAAGATTGTTGCAATTGATAATACTTCGTTCACAGGATCCTCAAGTAATGAACCTCAAGCGAGTTTGGTTGCTGCAGCGAAGGTTGCTCAGAAAGCTTACGTTTATGGAACAGCAGCAGTAACCTACTATGGTAAACAAGTAGTAACTGCTGCTGTAAAAGGTGCAACTAGAATTTTTGGTCTTCCAGAAGGTGCATCTGATCCTGAGTTTGGCATTAAAGATATTGATGTGATCTTTGATAAATAAAGATAAATGAATTAGATGCCCCTCTTATTTTTAGGGGGGGCTTTATTTCAAATATTTAGGAGACATTTATGAGATACGGTTTGTATAGATCAATAGTTTTACTTGTAATTTTAATTTCTTTAGGAATATTCTTTTTTTTTCATTTTTCAATGATCTTACTTCATGTATGTCCAGTTAATCCCATTTCAACAAGGTATAAGATTGTTACGGATTCGTACACTCAATTATTTTTTGCTCAAAACTGGCATCTATTTGCACCTGATCCTATTAGTACTAATTATTATGTATACATGGATGTAAGATATTATGGGGAATCACTGAAAAAAGATGAAAAAGAGATTAACTGGATTGATATTACTACTCCAATGATAGATGTCAATAATAAGAGTTTCTTTACACCGTATAATAGGCTATTAAGAATAAATAACGGTTTAGTTTCACAATTACAGTTGAATCTAGTGAGTGATTTAACAATGAAAGTAGTAAAAAAAAATTTAGCTGAGAATACCGAAGAGAAGGTTAACCAATCACTTATGGAATCACACGAAAATGCTAAAGATGGTCTTTATAGATATGCGTATTCGTATGCTAAAACGCTCTTCCCGAACCAAAAAATTGAAGCAATTAAATTGCTTGTTTGCATTAAAGAAACCATCCCTTTTTCCAAGAGGAATGATACAAATTTTCAAAAAGATGAAAATAGAATAATCTTGGATTGGAGAGATAATCTAGAAGATGTTATAGCCTTACCTTAGTGAAGGAGAAAAAATGGAGTTTAATAAATTTGCTTATAATAAAACAGAAGAAATAATTAATTTTTTTTCTAAGGATAAGTATTTAGTTGGGACGAGTTTGTTAAGAGTTTGCTTCGGTTTATCGATAATTTATTTCTACATGTTACATTACTCGCATCGGTATTATTTGTTTAGTGAGTATGGGGTAAACATATATACAAAAAAGTACAAGTCAAGTGTTTTATCTTTATATAATTTATCTGATGATTTTCTTTTTTTTGATTTAATTTATAATTTTGGCATAATAGTTGCAGTAGTATTTACTCTAGGCTATAAAGGAAGAATTTTCACAGTACTCAATTATGTGTTCTATAGTTCTTTATATAATAGAATGGTTCATATAGGTGACGGTGGAGACAATCTATTATATCTTGTTTTTTTCTACATGATGTTTATGAAAACGACAGAATATTTTTCGATAGACTCTATATTTAAAAGAGAGTCAGAGATTGAAAAGGGTAAGGAGAATTTAGTCACTGTTGTAGGGAAAATATTTCATAATTTTTTTGTATATATATGTATTATTCAGTTATGTATTGTTTATTTTATTTCTGCAATATTTCAAATTATGGGTGAAAGCTGGAATAATGGAACAGCTATATATTACATATCACAAGTAGAAGCATTCTCAGTGCCTGGATTTAAAGATTTTGTCTTTGATAATATATATTTAAGTGTAGTACTTGCATATTTCGGAATACTAATAAAATTATTTTTCCCATTTTTTATACTTCTCAGAAGAATTAAACTATTAGCTGTATTCTGTATGGTGATGTTTCATTTAGGCATTGCAGCTACAATGGGATTAATTTCATTCTCACTTGCTATGATTTTTATGGAGTTACTGTTATTTAGCGATGGAGAGTATAAAAAAATGATGCAACACTACATGTTATTTTATAAAGATATTTGGGAATTTTCACGTAAAATTAATAAGCAACTTAGTACAAAGTATTTTCGTAAATTTAGAATTATTGTACTTTATGATGGTTGGTGTTCTAGTTGTTCAAATATTATCAAAAGAATAAAGAAAATTGACGTATTTGACTTAATTGAATTTATTTCTTTTAGAGGTGTTTCTGATCATTTTTTTGGTACTCAGGAAACAGAACTAGAAAAAAGAATGCATAGTTACTACGTGGAAGAAAAACGTATGGTAAATGGAATGGATTCATTTATTCAAATCACAAAGAGATTACCAATACTGTATATAATTTTACCTCTGTTGTTTCTAGTAAAACATATTGGGTTAGGCAATCGCATATATGATTGGATTGCAAGGAGAAGAATGATTATTCCTATCAATACCTGCAATGAAGATTGTCAATTGGAAGTTATACATAAGGCTAATTCAATTGGAGAGATGAAAAAATGAACTTGTTTTTAGGGGTATCCTCAAGCATTGTTCTAATTATCTGTTTGATCGTTATACTAGTTATGTTTCTGAAGAAGCATGACGAAAAAAAGAATGAACAGGATGTTTTAAATTTTTTTGAGAAAAATCCTAACAAATCTTCTATATGTTTCATTCAAAATGATGTAATCATACTTGATTACAGTAGCAATAATCCAATGCCCTTAGCGAGTACAGTCAAGGTAATAATTGCAATAGCATACGCAAATAAAGTTAATGAAAAAAAATTGGCTCATGATTCTTTGGTTCCTCTGTCAGAGTTAAACAAATATTACATTTCAAAAACAGATGGTAATGCTCACGAGGAATGGTTGAGCTATCTAGATGAGAATTCATTAATTTATAATAACTCTGTCGAATTGAATCAAATTGTGAAAGGAATGATTAGATTCAGTTCAAATGCAAATACTGAATATCTTATATCTATTATAGGGCTGAAATTCATAAATGATTTATTGAAAGAGTTATCTCTTGAGTCTCATGAAGAGATATTTCCTATCAGCTCTTCCTTTATGGTCGCGGCATATTTAAAAGAAAATGAAAAGCTTAATGGGAAGGAAATACTATTAAGATTGAAAATGATGGCAAATGAAGAGTTTATTGAAATCTCAAAAAAAATCCATAATCTATGTCATGAAAACGACAATTATATTAGTAGTAGAAGATATAAGAATATATCTTCAAATAATGGCATACAGCGTGTGATTTCAAATAAAATGACAAGAGCTTCGACATACGACTATGCTAATGTAATGAATAAAATTAACTCTAAAAACTATTTTCCTCCAGAAATTGAACGAATCTTGTTAGATGTATTAGACATACCATCAAAGGCTAATTCTCAATTTTATCGGGTTGGATATAAAGGCGGTTCAACACTGTTCATTAATACTAATGCTTTGTATGTGACTGATACTCAGGGGAATAGGTTTGCACTAGCTATTTTTATTCACGATGAAGAAATGGTTGATATTTTGTGGTTAAACAAAAAGATTGAAAAATTTATATCAAGAATTTTAAAAGATGTTTATTTTAGAGAAGATGTGATAAGTCGATTGAGTTTTCTAAAATGTTAGTATTTGTACTTTTTTTATTGATGCTTTTTCCTAATATACTTCTATTAATACTTGTTAAGTACAAATTTAAATGCAAGATAGATATAGTATTCTTAATGTTATTTTTATTTGGATATTTAAGTTGGTTTGTAATTTCGGGAGATTGGATATTTATTAGTTATTACTCCCGAATTATTACTATTATTCTGTATGTTGTAGTTAGCTTTATTTCTATTAAAAGAAACCTTGGGAAACCTTGGTTCAGAGTAAAAGGAGTAGTAAGGGGAGGACTAAGAATCATCTTATATAGTGTCTCACTACTTCAATTAATTGTTGGCATGTATGCTATTTCAATTATGATAGATTCAAAAAAAGTAGAAGGTGATGTCTTACGTCTAGAGTTCCCATTAAATAATGGTGTTTATTTTGTTGCTAGTGGAGGTTCTCACGAAATTTTGAATCATCATTATAAACATCCTTCGCAAAAATTCGGAATTGATATAGTGAAAATGAATAAATTTGGGTTACGTGGTAGTTTTAAAATGAGGTTTGCATTAGAAGACTTTGAAATATATGCTGAAAATGTGTACAGCCCAGTTCAAGGTAAAGTTGTCAAAGTGATTGACAGAGCTCAAGATAATTTTCCGGGGTACTATAATAGTAATTCTTTAGGGAATGTGGTAGTTATAGAATCACAAGGAAAGTTTGTATTTATTCTTCACTTGATGAAAAATAGTATCCTTATCAAGGAAAATCAAGAAGTAAAAGTCGGGCAATTATTAGGTAAGGTAGGAAACTCGGGAAAGTCATTTGAACCCCATTTACACATACATGCGACTGAAAAATCTAATAACTTATTTAATGGGGTTCCAGTTTCTATAATGTTTGATGAAAGAATATTAATCAAAAATAGTATTGTAAAAAATTAATTTAAACTAATAACACGACTAAGTTAAAAATTATATAGGCCGATATTGGCGGTTTTTCTATTAAATTGAAGCCTGGAAAGAGTGCACGACTCTGTCCGGGCTTTTTGTTTTTAAGATGAAAATCACCTTAAATGTAAATGCTTGCTAATTTCAATGTACTTACTGTAAAATCTATTTAAAGTAAATTTTATGAAAATAAGGAATATTATTCTCCACTGTGAGAGGGGGATCAAAATGAATATTTTTAGGGAGGGAGCAAGTTCGGAGTATTCGTGGATTCGTTTATCGACAATAGAAACTGAGAAAATTGAATTATGGAATGCAACATTTATGAAAACTGGAATAGACCGAGATACTGCAACGTTACCGTTTCGAGTAGCAGAGACAGAGAGACAAGAACATATGGATGTAACACTTATGGTAGTTTCAAAAGAAGAGATAAATGCTCTCTCTCAAGCGATAATGAATCCGCACTTAATCATATTCACAAATCGGAACGGAGTAGCACTAGAATTTATTGGACCAACAAATATAGTAAATAAATTGGAGGCTGTGAATGTTGGTAAGGGGACATCGTTTGCTTTAGAACATGCCGGCATTAACGCAATTTCCCTTTCAATGCAATTGGATGCGTTGGTAGCCGTGCAAGGTTTGGAGCACAGCTTGACATTTTTTTCGAAATGGAGTGGTATGTGTTCTCCGGTTAAGCTTGGAAATCAAATACGAGGTTACTTGAATCTTTCCGTTTCTCTGACAGAGAATTTATGTTTGGTTGCCTCATTATTAAAACGGTTGATAAGCGACATAGAATCTCGAATGATGTTAGCTGATCCAATAAGTAAACAGGCATTGATTTATGAGCATTTTGATCTCTTTTCTCTAACAAATCGTGAAAAGGAAATTGGCTTTGGCTGGTTGCAAAATCAGAGTGCTTTGCAGATTTCACTTGCACTAGGCATTTCAGAGGCTACGGTGAGGCATACACTTAAGAAGGTTTATAGTAAAACGAAGTGCCATGATAGGGGGGGATTTATTAAGAAGTTTATGGTATGAATACCTTGTTTGTGGTATTTAATTCCATGTTGAAAAGAGTGATATTTTAGATAAGTGAAACTTTAGGGGACAATCGATGGTGTGATTAATTTCGTAGGAAAGAAAATTATTAAAGTCGCAAGAAAATGTGATTCGGAGATGGACAAATTCTCATTAGCTTTGAGTAATTACCTAAAGGTCACTACTTAAAATCTATATGGCTATTATAAAAAAAATGGTGTTTCGGTCTACTATTTTATCTCCTGCTACAGTTAATTTAAAAGCAATCCATCCACAGACAAATCATTGCCTAGTATCGACTGTTGCTGTTGCGGAAAATTATATTTCGAGAGGATAAAGTTCACTACCTATATTTACTGGAGGATTATTTTTTATGTGGAGACACTTTGTGTTATTGATTTCCCCCATAGTAATTACTTTCAATGGTGTGTACCTCTTAATTACGAAAGATTTTTTGTACACGGAGCTTATTATACTACTTGTAGGAATAGTTCTATTAAGTATTACTATAAGTGAAATAAACAATAGTATGTTAGTAGTAAAGAATTTAAGTAGAAAGTGACTTTAAAAGAAAAGAAATTTTCCAGCTAGGCATTCTGAAGACCATGACAGCTATAATAAGTGGCATTGAGGGAATTTCGCTGGTTGTAGTCGGTATTGGGTTAGCATTAGGCGCCACGCGGGGAAGCATATTGATGCAGTTTTTAATTGAATCTATGACATTAACAACACTAGGGGCAGTATAGGCCGCCAAATGTGATCCTAATGAATCGCTACGATATGAATAAAGCTTCATACCGCATAGGAGAATTAGATGAAAAATAACCGATTAGTAATTTTTGCTATGGCATGTAACATAGTCTTTATGCTGTTTGCTCTGTACGGTAAAAACTATGTTGAGTACGCCCCAACGATTGGATGGATAGGTGCAATTATTATTTCTACTACTATTTCCATCATATTTCTCATCAAGAAAAATCGAAGATTGGGTTTGGATAAGAAAACAGGAATATATTTCTTGATACTAATGATATTTTTTACAATAGTTGGGGTTATAACCATGCTTATACGGGGTGTGTTTGACTGGAGCTGGTTCACGATGTCTGTCATTTTTGTTCCAGCGTTCGTAGTAAGTATGTTTGTATCCGTTTCAATGAAGAAAGGTTCTAAATGAATCTCTGAAATACGTGAAAATAAGCATATAAAAGAAGCCTGCCAGAGTGAACAACTCTAGAAGGTTTTTTTGTATTTTTTGACTAAAAAAGCAATTCATTCATCCCTATTTATATATACCTCGTTAATGTTAATATATTGTAAATGACTTCAAAAATAGGGGAGACAACAACGATGCTAGTAACAGTAGACATACATGATTTAATAAAATTAGGAATTGCAGCTATCTTCGGTTTAATTATTGGTCTAGAACGAGAAATCAGAAATAAACCTCTTGGACTCAAAACCTCTCTGGTCATTTGTTTAAGCAGTTGCTTGCTAACAATAGTATCTATTGAATCTGCGAATAAATATGCGGTTCCCGGGCTACATGTCATGGATCCTATGCGGCTTGCGGCGCAGGTGGTTAGCGGAATCGGATTTCTTGGCGCAGGCGTCATACTTCGGAAGCATAATGATGTCATTATTGGACTAACGACGGCGGCAATGATTTGGGGAGCGGCTGGACTAGGAATTGCCATTGGTGCAGGTTTTTTTGTTGAAGCGTTTGTGGGACTGCTGCTAATTATGGTGAGTGTCGTGGTATTGCCGTATTATATTAAAAAAATGGGGCCAAGACCGCTGCTGATGAAGGATTTGCGGGTCAAACTCATCGTTTCCCATGAGGGTAGTTTAACGAATATCATCAAGGACATTATTGCTAGAGGATATAGAATGAAAAGTGTACACATCAAAGAGTTGAGTCATGAGCTGCAGGAACTCAATTTCATTGTTTTCATTGACCGTAAGTATGCATCAGAAGTATATGAAGAGTTAAAGAGTATGCCGTATATTGAAATGGCCGAAGTAGAGACTTTGTAAAAATAGGGATTGGAGCAGCAGCGAAGCAGCTGTGTTCCGATCCTTTTTGTTTGGAGCACAGTTGAGCTGTTGTGGAGCTTCATTGCATTTTTTGCAGCGAAAGTGGTGCTTTTTGCAGCCTGAAGGGCTGCTCGTTGTACGAAGTACAACATTATTAGCCAAATGGCAGTGAATGGGGTGATTTCAGCAAAATTAATTGCACATTGTACAACGAAAAGCTGAAGAGGTGCTTAATTCGATCAATTTGATTGTAAGAAGTGCAACATAGGTCGGCTTCAATAAGAAGCGAGCCCAGCGAAGTGCCAAAGCCCGCCAACATGTATTAGGCCGAAACAGCGACAGCAGCAGCGAATTTCGCGCCAAGTTCACGACATAATTTCTTTTGCTCGCTAGTCGGATTAAATTCGATTTTCAAACCGTCAAACACTTTCTCCGTTCCGATCTCGGCAAGTCTCTCTTCGATTGTGTCTACAGCTGCACCAAAGTGTGTGTAGGAAGAGTCAGCAGAGCCGAATGCGCCGGATTTGCGCCCACTTAGATCCAGATCTTCTAATTCATCGTAGAAGTCTTCGAATTCGTCTGGTAAATCGCCATCGCCCCATGTATAAGCTCCAAGTAGAATACCATCGTAGTTCACGAGATCTACACCGCTCACATCCATAACGGATTTTACAACTGGCTCAATGCCTGCCTCACGTATGCCTGCTGCAATTTCTTCAGCGATTTCCTCCGTATTTCCTGACATGCTGGCGTAAACGATAATGATTTTTGGCATGGGAATCCCTCCACGAAATGTTTTTATAGGTATGTAGTCATCTTGTAAATGTCCTGCTGTTACCAACCATCTTCATATTATTTGATAATGATTATCATTGTCAACATATAATTGAGAATATATTGAGAATGAACATTTTTGGCTGAGATGGTCGGCAAGGAAGGACTATACGACTTCGAGGAAGAAATCATGTTACAATATCGAAAACATGAACTTATCGCAGCTTATGAAAAGGGGAACTGGCATGGAGGATATCCACCTGCATTTGAAAAATCTCGGCTTCACCGACTTGGAAGCCAAGTGCCTGCATGTGCTTGCCGAAAGCGGCACACAGACGGGTTATGAAATCGCCAAGCAGCTTGGCGTATCGCGTTCGAATGTGTACTCCGCGCTCCAGAAGCTTGCGGAGAAAGGTGCGGTGCTCACCAGTCACGGTGAGCCGACGCACTACCAAAGCGTGCCGATCGAGGAGATCGGCGAGCGTGTTGAGGCGGAGCTGCAAGCGTCAATCCGCTACGTGAAAGAGCACATGCCGAAGCAGGGTGCGCACCGGTCGGAGTATTTCAGCTTGGAAGGCGACACGAAGGTGCTGGATCGTATCCGAACAGAGCTGAGGAAAGCGAAGGAGGAAGTCCTTTGCGACCTTTGGGCGCAGGAGGCGCAGCTGCTGAAGGAAGAGCTGCGGAAAGTACCCGCACAAGGTGTGCGCCTGCTTGTTTCGGCGATTGGAGATGCGGCTCTGCCAAGCAGCGTACAGCAATTCTCGCATAAACGTGATGCTACGTGGAACGAACGCAACGGGAGGAAATTTACGCTGCTGATCGACCGCAAGCTGGCCATTGTCGGCACAAGAGGCGGCGATGAGCCGACGCTTGCGATGTTGACCGAGCATCCAGCGATGGTTGAGCTGCTGCTCAATAGTTTTTGGCGTGATGTGGTGATTCACGAGCTGCAGCAGGATATGGGCGCGAAGCTTGAAGATAAATATGGGAAAAATTTTAAGAAAATTATCCAGAAATACACGGTTCCCGAAGGCAGAGAGAAGGATACGCCATCCGTTGAGGGAGAACCGGCATCCACAACGGATGAAAGTAAAGCTGGTGAAGGAAAGAGGAAAAAGAAGAAATGATGCAGCATGATGGAGAACACTTGACGAGAGAACAACAAGAGAGCATTTTACTCGCGGCGGAGGCGCTCGTGAAGGAAAAGCTGGAGCGCGATAGCAGCGGCCACGACTGGTGGCACATCTATCGCGTCGTGCAGACGACGAAGCGCATCGCCGCCCAAGAGGGCGCCGACGCTTTCGTCTGCGTGCTTGCGGCGCTGCTTCACGACGTCGTCGACGAGAAGCTGAACGCCGATCCAGCCGCTGCGCAGCGCGAGCTGGAAGCATGGCTGGCCGCCAGCGGTACGCCGGCGGCCGCCGTGAATCACGTGCTGGAGATCATCAGCACGATGTCGTTCAAGGGCGGCGCGCGGCCTCCGATGCGCACGCTTGAGGGCCAGGTCGTGCAGGATGCCGACCGGTTGGATGCCATAGGCGCGGTAGGCATCTCGCGCGTATTTGCTTATTCGGGCTGGAAGGGCCGCCCGATTCATGATCCCTCCGTCACGGCGCGTGAGCACATGACGGAAGCGGAATATCGCGCGGGAAATGACACCGCGATCAATCACTTTTACGAGAAGCTCCTTAAGCTGAAGGAGCTGATGAATACCGCCTACGCGCGCAAGCTTGCGGAGGAGCGGCACCGCTTCATGGGGCAGTACCTCGAGCAGTTTTATGCCGAGTGGGAAGGCGAGCGGTAATTGCTTTGCGGTAAGAAGCTGTGTGCGTTGCCGACTTTAGTGCGGGGCTATTAGAGGGATATGCTCCCGTTAATTTATCCGGATGAGGCCAACTGAGAGGTTTAACTGGATTTGCTCCAGCTAAATTGCAATGGAAACCTCAAAAATAGGTCAATGTGGTTGAATGAACGGTATTTTTCAAGTTCAATCGATCGACTGATCGACGCATAATGAAATTTGCCTCCATATTTTCCTGCTAATATAAAAAACCGTCCAGGCAATAAGCCTGACGGTTTATTTTTTTACTCAAATGACGGCTTCGTCAGCGGACAATTCGGCAAACTAAGAATCTCCACGTTGTAAGCAGCCAGCTTATGCAAGAAATAGCAAGTTTCCGGCAGGTGGTGCTCAAGGAAACGCAAGGTCAGGCGGCTAAGCAACTCCGTATGCTGATATTCGCGGATGACCTCTTCGACGAGTCGATAGAAGCCGATCACTGTTTCTGCAACTTGTCTGGCGAACTTCTGCTGAACCGGGAAACCCGGTGCTGTGAAGCGGAGGAAACCGCGGATGGCGGTGTTTTTGACGATATGGGCGCTGAATTGCTGCGCGTATTGCTGGGTGCTTTTTAGCAGTTCCATTTCCGTTGGATCCAAATGATTGCTCAGCAGCACGGTATGTCCAAGTTGATCCTCCAGCCACATCTCCATCAGCGCAACAAGCGGCAGGGGCTCGTAAGGCACACCGTTCATCCAAGCGTGTAAAATCCGCAGATACTCGCCGTTTTCCAATAAAGTTCCGTTGAAATACACAGGCGTCAGCGAGATGACGACCTTATTTTCTATGCGTAAATGCTGCATAAAGCCCTCAAACTGGTAGTACCCATGGGCAACGGGGTATATGTCTTTAGAGAGCTGAATCATGGTTTCCGAGGAGACCGGGAGGGAAGGATCTGTTTTCAAAATACGGTTGCGCAGTTCGGTGAATGCCGCTATGTACCGTTTGGCAATGCTGATCCATTGTACCTCTTCATTGGCAAGCGCCTCGTCCACAAAAATGGCATGATCCTGCAGGATTTCAACCCAAAACAAATGTTCCTGCCAAGGCGTAATGGTTTCATTCAGGCTCATGGAAAGGTTCCTCCTAGGTCTCTTAACTTCGGGCCAAGCCTTGCCGATATTTCACATACCGAAGTGTATTCAACAGATTCAGGTTCGAGAACAGCTTTCGTCGGAATTTGTGGTAAAATAGAACGAATAGCGATTGAAAATCGAGAAAGAAAGAGATGTTATGACGATGAAAAAAGAAGCAAAGTATATAGCAACGGTCTCCTTAGGTGTGATGGGAGCAGGTTTTTTGGCTACACTTCCTGTAGCTTCCACGGTGTGGGGAGGTTTCCTGCAAGGCGGGTTCGAAGCCGGGGTTGTGGGCGGTTTGGCAGACTGGTTCGCGGTTAGCGCCTTGTTCCGTCACCCGATGGGCATTCCGATTCCGCATACGGCGCTGCTGCCGAAGAATCGCGAGAAAATTACGAACGCCCTTGTCTCCACGGTTCAAAATGAGCTGCTTTCCAAAGAAACCATCCGCGCCCGTTTGCAGCAAATTCGTTTTCTGGAAAGAGGGCTTGAGCTGGCGGAAAGCCATCTGGATAGCGAGGCGCTTCATAAAGGCCTAAGTACGCTTGCCAAACAAGCGTTATCCGCTATTGATCTTGAAAAATTAACACCGCTGCTGGCGGATGAGATTAGCAAAGCACTGCAGGACGTGGATACGAGCCGCTTGGTTCGCGCGCTTGTTGATACGGTCAAGGATGGCGGTTATGACGGCAAGACGTTTGATTTTGTCCTCGATAAAGTAGAAGCCTGGGCGTTCAAAACGGAGACACGTGATCAGCTTGGAGCCATGGCGATCAAGGCGTTCGAGGGTTTGCAATCCAATGGCTTCATGGCGTTTGCCGTGAATGCGTTCATCGGGATGGTCAATGAGGAGAAAATTGGGGGCATTATCCAGAATTTCTTGCTTTCCTACATTGAGCAAATGCGCATGAAACAGCACCCGCGTAGAGAGGCAGTGCTTTCCTTTATCCGCAATGAACTGAATAAGCTGGAGAGAAATCCGAAGCTTTTGGCCGAGCTGGAATCACTCAAAACGAAGCTGCCGGATATGTTCGAAATGGATGCGAAGCTGTCTGCACTTCTTGTACGTCTGAAAGCTAGAGCTGAAGAGTTTGTGGACCAGCCTGATTTTGTCCCTGTCCATGTCGTTCCGATCCTTCGGAATGTGCTTGCATCCGTGAAGGAGAACGAAGCTTTGCTGCAGCGCGGCGAGATTTGGGTGCAGGAGCAGATTGCTTCTTATTTGGAGAAAAATCATAGCAAAATCGGTCAACTTGTCAAAGAAAACCTGGATAAATTCGATAACGAGAAGCTGACTCAGCTGATGGAAGATAAAATTGGCAAAGACTTGCAGTGGATTCGTGTCAACGGTGCGATCTGCGGATTTATTATCGGGCTAGGCCTGGCAGGATTAAAGATGCTGTTTTAAGGGAAACGACTACGGGATATACCCGGGTGGGGGGAAGCATTTGATCGAGATTAAAGGTGTCAGCAAGACGTTCGTACAGCGAATCGGCGGCAATTATAAGGCGCTGGACAATATCACTTTAACGATAAAAAAGGGAGAATTCGTCTCCATTCTGGGGCCATCCGGCTGCGGGAAATCGACGGTGCTGAACCTTGTTGCAGGCTTCGATACGCAAAGTGAAGGCACGATTGAAGTAAATGGTAAAAAGGTTACCGGCGCTGGGGCCGACCGCGTGGTCGTGTTCCAAGAGCACGGTCTGTTTCCGTGGCTTACGGTTCTGGACAATGTGGCTTTTGGCCTCAAACAGAAGGGCATTCCCAAAAAAGAGCGCCACGAGCTCGCCATGGAGCAGATCAAAGCGGTGCATCTCAGCCGCTTCGCCGATCGTTACCCGCATGAGCTATCGGGTGGGATGAAGCAGCGGGCAGCGATTGCGAGAGCGCTGGCGATGGATCCCGAGATTTTGCTGATGGATGAGCCGTTTGCGGCTTTAGATGAACAGACTCGCCTTATTTTGCATAAGGAATTGGAAGAAATTTGGATGCGGACGCGTAAAACGATTCTCTTCATCACCCATAACATTCGGGAAGCGGTTATCCTCTCAGATCGCGTTGTGGTCATGTCTACACGCCCTGGCACGATTAAGAAGGAGTTCACCGTACAGGCGGCAAGACCCCGGGATGCCGCAGATCCGCTGCTGCACCATGTAGAGAATGCAGCCATGGACGCGCTGGCGGATGAGCTTGAGAAGGTGGTAAGGGAGGAGACGGGCGATGAGTACCGCATTAAGAAGAACGATTTTTCTGGTACTGCTTCTGATAGCTTGGGAGGCGGGATTTAGGCTGTTTAATTGGGGCTGGAAATTTCCTTCGCCGACCCAGACACTGCAGGCTTTTTATGACGGATTGGTGCATGGCGAGCTGCTTGCAGCGACTCTAGCCAGTATGATCCGGCTGTTGGTTTCCTTCGCCCTATCGCTTGCGATTGGGACGACTTTAGGTTTCTTATTCGCGCGGTACCGTCTACTGGATGATACGCTGGGTTTCCTGGTCGTTTCGCTGCAAACGATTCCTAGTATTGCTTGGCTGCCTTTTGCTATTATATGGTTCGGTCTTAACGAATCCTCGGTTATTTTCATTACGACGCTTGGCGCAACCTGGACGATGGCGCTGGCAAGCCGCACAGGGATCAAGAACATTCCGCCGATTTATCTGCGTGCTGCACAGACGATGGGAACAGGCAACGGGTATAAAATGTTCGTGCAGATCATGATTCCGGCGGCTTTCCCGCATTTGATCAACGGGGTGCGTACGGCTTGGGCTTTTGCTTGGCGCGCCCTTGTTGCCGGGGAACTTATCGCCAAAGGGGCGGGGCTCGGCCAGCTTCTTCAGGACGGGCGTAATTTGGGCGACACTTCGCTGATGCTGTGTATCGTCATCATTATCGCTGTATTGGGGACGGTCTCTGACCATTTCTGCTTCAAGAAACTGGAAGATAAAGTGCTGGAGCGCTACGGCCTCGCCGGCTCGAAGTCTTAGCAGGGAGCGGATCTCATGAGAAAAAAAGCATGGATGCTGCTGCTGCTTTTGCTCGTCATTACGATGCTGAGCGCCTGCGAAGAGAAGCTTACAGCTTCCGGCAAGCCGCAGGTGGTCAGGGTTGGTGTTTTTAAAAATGTCACGCATGCCGCTGCCTATATTGCACTCGAAAAAGGCTATTTCGCCCGCGAGTGGGGCGATGACGTGAAGATCGAGGTTACGGCCTTCGATAACGGATCTGACTTATCCATTGCGATGGCGACAGGTGATATTGATATAGGTTTTGTAGGTCCGGGACCTGCGACAACCTTTTTTCTGAAAAGCGGGAACTATCGAGTCGTGTCCGGCTCCAATAATGGCGGCGCGGTGCTTGTTGCCCGCAATGGCGCAGGAATTAATGGCGTTAAAGATTTGGTGGATAAAACGATTGCAATCCCGTCCAAAGGGAATACGAATGAGATTTCACTGCGGATGCTGCTGCAGCAAGAAGGCATCTCCTTAGGTCGCGACACGGGAAGCGCACATCTCATCGTGCGCTCCCCGTCGGATGCGCTGATTTCCTTCCGGCAGAAGGAAATTGACGCGACGCTCGTTCCCGAGCCATGGGGGACGCAGATCGAGAAGGCCGGGCTCGGCAAGGTCGTCGTCGATTGGCAGGCAATCCCGCCGAATAACGGCGATTACCCGACGGTCATTATGGTGGCGAGCGATCCGATGATCCAGCGCCACCGGGATATTGTTAAGGGCGCGATCAAAGCCAATATGGACGGCATCGCGTTCATTCAGAACAGCCCGGAGCAAGCCTACGAGCTCATCAACAACCAGCTGAAGCAGTATAGCGGTAAAGGGATGGACAAAGGCTTGATCCAATCCTCGCTTAGCCGACTGAAGCTCACGACTGATGTTGATGTCAAAGTGATGGAAGAGATGGCGAGGGTCTCGATTGCTGCCCGATATATTAAGGGCATTAAGGAAAATGAGCTGGATCTCAGCAAGTTTGTTGATTTATCCATGCTCGAAGAAGTGAAGAGTGGGAAGTAAGCGAGAAGCCTGTGTCGATCCGAACGTTGGATGGATACGGGCTTTTTTTAACGCGCAATGTATAAAAGAACCTCTCCAATACTTGATAATAAAAGAGGAGGTTGATAGAAATATCCTCATTCCCAAGATCGATTCAAACGAAGCATTTCGTGTAATGGCAAACTTTTCTCATAGTACGCAATCTGATCCTAATGGTAGGTTATTTGATGCCCTTAGTGGTAATAAACCATTTCGTAGATTTAAGGATATGCTCTACGAACTGAATATGTGGGACGAGTGGAACAAATATCAAAACCAGTATGCAGAAAAAGAAATCCAATCGTGGATGGAGGAATCTGAACTAAATTTCAATGAATTGGACGAAAAGTACAAAGCTAGTCAATCTTTTTATGCGGAAGACGCTATATAATATTGCGGAAGTGGTTGTCGTTGATAGATTTGATGATTCAACGTTAGCAATGAGACGCTACAACGAGTTGCATAAACAGGACCCTCATCGTGAATACTGCTTTTTCCATACATCCCGTCGTGCTTTAGTGGCCCGCGAACGGTATGTTGGATTGCGGGGTCCTAGATGAATCTTAACGTGAGTTTCGGTTTGCCGCTCCTCAAAAAAAAGTCATTGCCAAATATAACCAACTCATCTATACTGAGATTAATTCCATATGGAAGCGATTCCAGAAACCGCTTTCCTACACCTAATCCTCGTCGAGAGGATTCTATTTGACAGCAATCTGGAATCGATACCAGAAAAATGAGAATGTCTTAGGAAGGTGGTCATGACATGGAAACGAATCTGCCGCAAGCTGGTGCCAGCGCTGCGGTGAAGAAGAGAAATGCTGATCTGGGAAAACGAATACGACAGCACAAGATTATGTACCTCATGCTCCTTCCCTGTCTTGTATTTTTCGTTATTTTCTCGTATATCCCCATGGGCGGATTGATGCTGGCTTTTAAGAATTATCAGTTTAACAAGGGGATACTGGGCAGTCCATGGGTGGGACTCACGTATTTCAAGGCATTTTTTAACGACTATCAAAGCGGGAAACTTATTAAAAACACATTGATTATTAGCAGCATTAAAGTTTTCATAGGATTACCTTTTCCGATTCTGCTTGCCCTAATGTTTAATGAAATCAGACATCGGAGATTCCGAGGAATCGCCCAAAGCATTTCGTATCTGCCGCATTTTCTTTCATGGGTTATCGTGATCGGCCTCATGCAGCGGATTCTTGCTCCGGATACTGGACTGCTCAACGAGGTGATCCGATTTTTTGGCGGAGACGGAAGTACGTTTTTCATGATGGAAAGCAAGTACTTTTATTCTCTCATGTTCGGCAGCCATATTTGGCAAAGTATTGGCTGGGATTCTATCATTTATTTGGCCGCTATAGCAGGCATTAATCCTGAACTGCACGAGGCCGCCAAAATAGATGGCGCTAATAAGTGGCATGAAATCTGGCACGTTACTTTGCCAGGTATTCGATTAACGATTTCCATTCTGTTTATTTTATCGCTAGGCAACATTTTGCAGGCAGGGTTTGATCAAATCTATCTCATGCGAACTCCCGGCAACATGGAACTGGCAGATATTTTAGATACCTACATCATTCGGGTAGGACTTCAAAATGGACAATACGGCTATGCGACAGCTGTTGGTTTAATGCAAGGCATAATCGGCTTAATCCTTGTTGTGGCTGCGAATCGAGCTTCAAAAAAGTTCTTTGACGAGTCAATATGGTAGCGATACCAGAAATCTTT
The DNA here is from genome assembly GCF_045866505.1 of Paenibacillus sp. P36. Lineage (NCBI taxonomy): Bacteria > Bacillati > Bacillota > Bacilli > Caryophanales > Paenibacillaceae > Paenibacillus > Paenibacillus sp. P36. Next base: position 7,899,335 of record NZ_AP038372.1, on the reverse strand, counting down.
CACTTTTCGACAGTTGATGTGTTGAAGATCACCGCCAGGTGTTTTCATAATATTTAATGGAAAAGGGGAGTATTGGATGAGCAAAAGATGGGTTAAATGGGTGACCATGCCCTTGGCAGCAAGCTTGCTGCTAGCAGGATGTGAAAGCTCCACTCAGCCTGCGGCAGGAGAGGACACGGCTTCTACGACATCTCCATCTACAGTCAGCAGCGGTAAGCCCGCAACTTGGATTGCAGACCGAACCATTAAAGGACTACTGTTTATTGACAGCGATGACATAACGAAAGATATCAACCCGGAGATTGCTAAAAAAGTGAAGGAAATGACAGGGATTACGCTGCAAATGGAGGGTGTAAATTCACAGCATGCGATTGATGGACTCATTGCAGGGTTGGCTTCCAATGATTTGCCGGACTTCATCGTCTATTATCTGAACAACAGCGGCCGCCCGGAAATGCCCGTCATTTTGAAAGCCGCCAAAGAAGACATGTTAACCGATCTAACTCCTCTTATCAAAGGAACAAAGGTGTTCAGCAAGTACCTGGATGATAAGTATTTACCGCTGGATACGAAAAACGGTGTAATGTTCCGGCCGGAATTTAACGGCTCCAGCTATTTTATCCATATGAACGTCCCAAGAGAAGGCGGCTACGAAGAGCGCAAGTATGTTTCCGGCCCTTATATCCGTAAAGACATTGCCGAGAAGCTGAACGTTGATCCACGGAAGATTAACACAACCGATCAAGTGTATGAGCTCGCTCAGAAGATCAAAGAAGGCAACTTCAAGGATAAAAACGGTAAAGATATCACGCCGATTGGTCCTCGCTACTGGGGGAACAGCAACCATGAGAACGGCACGCTATTCAGCAGTTTAACCTGGGGGGCCATTGATCAAGGCTTCGACAAGGATAAGGACGGCAAAATTGTTCATGAAAGCAAAACGGAATATCCGCTAAAGCGCATTGAGTTTGTTCAGAAGCTTTTGAAGGAAAAATTGATGGTGCCGGATTACTACGCCATGCAGGAAAACAAAGCAACGGAAGGAGCCATTAACGGGTCATTTGGTATTATCGGCGATATGCATAACTATCTGGAGTTTAATAAAGATATGAGCTACATCCCGTTAGGGCCTATTAATTCTGTGGATGGAACTTACCGGATGAACGTTGATTATAAGAGCGGGTATATGGCCTGGTCGATTCCAAAAACAACGAAAAATCCGCAAGACGTCGTCAAATTTGCAGATTTCCTGGCTAGTCGCGAAGGGAAGCTGATCTGGCAGTACGGTCTGGAAGGGCGGGACTATACGCTGGATGCCAAAGGCAATCCTTTAGTCAAAAAAGAAGTGCTGGAGCTTCGCAACAAAGATCCGAAGGCGGCCAAAGAATTGGGCTTTGACGGCGTAGGCAATGGCTGGGGAGGTTATCTCGGCAGTACGGATATCAACAGGCTGGGTGATTTCGGCGAAATGCAGTATGCAGATAGCGTCTCTCCGGAAGCTAATGAGACACCGCTGAAAATTGCCGACTACTGGGGCTACGATGAGAAAAAGAAAAACGCCAATATTAACGATGGTTATCGCCCGCTCTCCTTCATTAACGAGCTTCCAACGGGCAATGAGTTGAAGACGGCTTTAACCAACTATAATGAAAGCATCATTCGTGCATTTTACGCCAAAAGCATGGATGAAGCGCAGAAAATTCTAGATGCTTCGAAAAAGCAGCTGCAGGCAGCGGGCTTGGATCAATTCGAAGCGCTGCTTCAGAAAAAAGACAGCGATCCTAAAACGAAAGTTATTCTCAAATAGTCCAAAGCTGAGTTGGGAGGCTGGCGCTCCTGCAGGAATAGCGGGAGCGCACTTCTAGTATGGGGAGAGATTAACGTGGGAAATGAATTCTATAAGCTCTCAGCAGGCGAGAAAATATTTAAGTTCGTTAATTATGCCCTGATTATTCTCCTGTGCTTATCCATCGTGCTTCCTTTTCTGAATATATTGGCGCTCTCCTTTAACGCTGGTAAGGATGCCGAAAGAGGGGGCATCTATTTCTGGCCCCGCGTATGGACGCTGGAAAATTACCGTGAAGTGTTTACATCGGCTAATATCGGCAGAGCCTTTGCCATTTCTATATTTCGAACGGCTTTGGGTACGATTGCCGGCGTATTTCTATCCGCGATGGCTGCGTATACGCTAAAAAGCAAGACGATGCCGGGCGTCCGATTTTTTACGCTGATGGTTTTCTTTACCATGCTGTTCTCCGGCGGTATTATTCCTTATTACATGCTGCTCAAAAGCTTGCATTTGACGAACACCATCTGGGTTTATGTTCTTCCGGGCCTGTATAGCGCGTGGAATTTGATCATCATGCGGACGTTTTTCCAGCAGATCAGCATCAGTCTGGAAGAGTCGGCGAAACTGGATGGCTGCAGCGATTTCGGCATTTTCATGCGAATCATCATGCCGTTAAGTAAGCCTGTGCTGGCCACAATCTCCTTGTTTACGGCTGTGAGTCATTGGAATGACTGGTTCACAGGGGCTTTTTATGTCAGAACCGCATCACTGAGGCCGTTATCCACCTTGCTGCAGGAGATGCTAACCAAACAGGATGCCATTCGGGAGTCTCTGATGCAGGCGGCAGGCTCGTCCCAGTTTCAAATGCTCGAAAGGATACAGCTAACTGGTGATTCTCTGAAAATGGCGACGATTATTGTCGTTGTGGCGCCCATTATTGCGGCATATCCATTTATACAAAAATATTTTGCAAAGGGAGCCATGATCGGATCGGTCAAAGAATAAACGGCTTGCAGCCGAATAATTGATGACCTTCGCCATGCCCAATGTGTGATAAAATGTATAAATATGGTTCTGTCGACTACAGAGAAAACTGTTCATGTTGCGAGTAAGGAAGGATGATAATCATGGCGCCCAAAATCAAAGATGTAGCCCAAAAAGCGGGAGTATCCGTCACCACGGTCTCCAGAGTATTAAACGGAGAGAAGTACGTGAAGGACGATCTGAAGGCCAAAGTGAAACGAGCGATTGACGAGCTTGGTTATGCGCCCAGCCATATCGCGAGAAGCTTGGTACGGAAGAAAACGAACCTGATTGGCGTGATTGTTCCCGATCTAACCTCAAGCTTCTATTCGACGATCTTGAGCAGTATCGAGGAAACGGCGAGTTTGAATGATTACAACCTGCTGGTCTGCAACATTATCGAGGATACGGATAAAGAACTGAAATATTTGAATGTCTTTCATGAGATGCGTGTAGACGGCATCATTATTATGCATGAAAAGTTAAGTGAAGAAATTCGCAATTTCATTCATAAATTGGATATTCCCATCATTTTTTCAAGTGTAAGACCTGTCGATCATAAGTTTATTTCTGTCATTATCGATGATTACGAGGCGGCTTATGATGCGACCAAGTATTTAACCGAGCTCGGCCACGAGCGGATCGCTTTTATAGGCGGGGATATGCGAGACGTTACCTCAGGTCAGAATCGTTACGTAGGTTATCGGAATGCCTTGAAGGATCAACGGGTGAGAATCATCAACGATTATATCCGATTTGGCGACTATAAGACGCAAAGCGGATATGACATGATGACGGAGCTGCTGGCCTGTGAACCTCGTCCTACTGCTTTATTTGCCGTGAGTGATGATATGGCAGTAGGCGCTATGAACTGTATACATGACCATCAGCTTAAAGTCCCTGACGATATATCGATTATCGGATTTGATGGAAGCCAACTGACTGAACTTGTACGACCGCGGTTGTCCTCGATGGAGCAGCCCATTCAGGAGATGGGGAAAATTACGGTAAATACGATGATTGACATCATCTCGAATCCCGCCTCCAGTCCGCGGGAAGATTTGATACTGAAGCACAAGCTCGTCGTTCGCGATAGCTGTAAGGTATATCCAAAAGAGAGATAGGCAGAGAACAGAGCGGAAGAGGGAGAGCGGCGTGAAGAAGTTTGATGCGGTAGTCATCGGCGATGTCAATATTGATCTCGTGGTAGTGGGCTGTAATCAAATCCCTCAACCTGGACAAGAAATTTTCGTAGATAACATGATGATGCATGTAGGCGGAGGCGCAGCTTTATTTACGATTGCATTAGCCAAGCTGGGGCTGCATGTCGCATTTGACGGTGTTCTTGGAAATGATGGCTACGGTCATTATATCCGGGAACGTTTTGCTGGATATGGTATCGATACCAGTATGGTCCGAACAAGCGGAACAAGTCGGACAGGGATCACGATAGCGATTAATCCCGAGCTGGATCGTTCATTTATTACCTATGTGGGATCCAATGCTGAACTGGATGTAGAGGAACTGGATTTAGGGCAAATCGCGTTAGGCAGACATGTGCATGTTACCGGCTACAGAGGGCGGCGCAACCACACGGAATTCGTGGCCATGGCTAAGCGATTAAAGGAAGCGGGGGCTACGATTTCCTGCGATGTAGGTTGGGATGATACCGGAGAATGGTATTCGGGTGTTTTTGAGTTGATGCAGCATGTGGATGTTTTCTTGATGAACGAAACGGAGGCCCTTCATTATACCGGATTTGAGCGCATCGAGGATAGCTTAAGCTACATGTCGGGCTTCAGTCCTCATGTCGTCATCAAGCTTGGACCGCAAGGAGCGGCAGCGATGAAAGACGGCTTGCAAACGATGAGCCCAGGATTCCCGGTTGAAGCTGTTGATACGACAGGAGCAGGGGATTCGTTTAACGCCGGCTATATCTATGGTTTTTTGACGGGGCTGGATGTGGAGACATGCCTGCTGTACGGCAATGTATGCGGAGCTTTGTCAGTTGGAGCTTACGGTGGCAGCACAGGAACGCCAGACCGTGAAGGGCTGGAAGCTTTTATCAGGCTAAGGCAAAACAGGTGAGGAGGATTCTGCATGCAGACTATGCACATACAAGGTGTAGATAAAGCCATTTCCCGATTGATCATGGGGACTGGGGATTTGAGGAAGCTGGAGGAACCGCAGCGGATGATGCTGGATGCTTATATCCGCGCAGGCGGCAATACCTTCGATACGGCACATCAATATCGGAATAAAGAGGTTATTCTCGGCCAGTGGCTGGAGGAAAAGCAGCTGCGGGAGAAGGTTGTCATTCTCACGAAGGGTGCTCATCATGACGATGGCAGCCCCGGTCCGCGGGTGAACCCGCAGGCCATCCGCAAGGATCTGCTGGAGAGTCTGGACAGATTAGGGACCGATTATGTCGACTTGTATGCCCTCCATCGCGATGATCCTGATGTAGCGGTAGGTCCGATCATGGAAGAATTGAATGAGCACATTCAAGCATCACGCATCCGGGCTATCGGAGCTTCGAACTGGTCCTTTGGGCGTATTCAGCAAGCGAATGAATATGCTGCTTCCCATGGATTGATCGGATTTACATTCAGCAGCCCGAATTTAAGCCTTGCTAAGCCGAACGAGCCCAGATGGGAGGGTTGTGTATCGGCCGATGCAGACACCTGCGCTTGGCATGGGGGCAATCAACTGCCGCTCCTTGCGTGGTCTTCGCAGGCAGGAGGCTTTTTCTCCGGGCATTTTACGCCGGACAATCACGAAAATCCTGAAATGGTTAGGGTTTACTATAGCGATAACAATTGGGAGCGATACCGTCGTGCGGCCAAGCTTGCCGCGGATAAGAACGTCAGCCCCATTCAAATTGCATTAGCTTATGTGCTGAATCAGCCTTTTCCGACTTGTGCCATCATCGGTCCGAAAAATCCTGAAGAACTGCAAACTTCAATAGAAGCTATGCATATTCCGTTTACACCGGAGGAGCTTGCGTGGTTAAATCTAGAACGGGAGGAAGCTGCGAAATGATTAGACAGAAGCTGGCAGCCCAGTTGTATACGTTAAGAAACGAACTTAAGCAAGATTTTCCGGGTGTGTTAAGACAGTTGAAAAAGATGGGGTGGGCAGCCGTCCAAATCGACGGATTGCACGGGTATCCTGCCGCGGACATTGCGGCTGTGATGAAGGAAACCGGCTTGCGTACGGCAGGCATGCATGTAGGCTTAGAGCGGATGAAACACGATCTTGAGGCTGTATTGGAGGAAGCCAAGTTATTCGATACGCGGGATTTCATTTGCCATTCCTTGCCGAATGGCCTGCAAAATCCGGAAGGCTACCTCAGCGTGCGCAACGATTTGCATCAAGTTGCCTCACAGGTAAGCGGCTCAGGCTATCGGGTCGGTTACCACAATCACGATTTTGAATTTCATACGACGATGGATGGAAAGTTTGCGCTAGAATATCTGCTGGAAGACCCGGCTGTTTATCCGGAAATCGATACGTATTGGGTCCAAAAAGCAGGTCAGGACCCGTTGTCTTTCATCAGCAACTACGCGTTTCGTATGCCGATTCTTCATTTGAAGGATATGACCTCTGACGGAAAGCAATATTTTGCCGAGATCGGCACAGGACTCATCGATTTTGCGCCTATTCTGACATGGGGATTGCAAAATGGCGTTGAATGGTTCGCCGTTGAGCAGGATTATTGCCCAGGTAATCCAATGGATAGTCTGGCTATCAGCTTAGCCAACTTGTTGGAGCTGGAGAAGAAATTAGTTTAGGCCCTGTAGTTCCCTTGGATACAAACAAATAAGGACTGTCCCCCAAAGAAACTTTACTTCTTTGGAGGACAGTCCTTATTAATTTCCGCCGGAAGCAGCTTGCTGCTCGTTTTTCTGCTGCTTATGCGCCTGCGCGTCGATGACCTTGCCGCCGCCGCTTTTGTCGCTCACGGCAGCGATCTGCATCGCGCTGCTGCCTTGGAAAATCCCGCCCTCCTGAACAATGAAGGAGCGGACATCGATGTTGCCCACCAACACGCCGGAGCTGGTGACGAGCAGCTTGCCTTTGGTGTGGATGTTGCCTTTCACTTTGCCGGCAATGATGACGTCGCGCGCTTGGATGTTGGATTGGACGACAGCATTTTCGCCAATGGTGATATCGCCTGCGCATTCAATGTCGCCATGCAGCTGGCCTTCAATACGAAGGCTGGCTTCGGACATGATTTTTCCTTCGCAGATCGTACTTGCCCCGATTAACGTGTCCGTTGTTTTCGTATCTATGCGCTTCGATTTTGAGCTTCCAAGCATTAGCGTTCATCCTTTCTATTGCTTATTAAATAAGGGGTGGGGTCAATGGGGACACGGTTTTTCTGTACCTCGTAATGCAGATGAGAACCCGTGCTTCGTCCTGTGGAACCAAGCAGGCCGATCAGTTGACCTTTTGTTACTGATTCTCCGCGTTTCACGAGCATTTTATTCAGATGCATGTAACCGGTTTGAATGCCACGCGAATGATCGACAATAATACGGTTGCCGTACTCATTGTCGAAGCTGGCTTCGATCACTTTGCCTGAAGCCGTTGCATATACGGGATCGCCTAACTCACCGTCGAGGTCAAGGCCTGTATGCATGGATGGCTTGCCTGTGAAGGGGTCTTTGCGAATGCCGAAACCGGAAGTAAGACTATGCGTGGTGATGGGCCAGAGGGTTGGCGTGATGCTGCGTAAATAGTCGGCTTCCTTCAATCGCGCTTCCGACTCGCTGAGATTCACAAGCAGTGCGTTGATATCCCCGACCAAGGTAGAAAGCCCTTGTTTGGTGTTGCTCACAAGCTGAGTCACTTCCTGTGAAGTGACCGGGACCTCGTTGCCGCCAACATCCGAGTTGGCCGTAGAGTCACTTAATGCGGACAACTTTTTGCTTGTCCTGTTTGGTTCTTCTGACTCGCTCATTAACTGTATGACATGATCCAGTTTCTTAATTTCTTCGAGCTTGCTCTTAAACTCATCTGCTTGCTGGGATAAGTCAATCAAATTTGCTTGAAGCTGCTCAAGTTCATTATCTTTAAGTGTAATTTGATTAACTAGTTGGCGTTCTTGTCCATCGAACGTTCGCTGCAAGTTTTCTTTCGTTTGATGGGAGTAGGTATTCATAAAGTAAATCGTGACAAAAAAACCAATCAGCACGAGCAGGATCACGCTAGGCACAATATACAGGCTACTGTGCGGCAGCTTAAATCTTACGGTACGGCGGTTGGCGCCCGGAATGATCATGAAGGTTAATTCTTTTTTACCCCATATGAATCTCAACCGATCCTCTTCCTTTCCGTAATAAATGTCCCCCCTCCTTGATTGGATTGTATTCGAAAAGTAGAAGAGTCATGCCTAATTTATTAAATTGCAAGAATCAGCCAATGAATTACTTGATGCAGGACATACTAAATTTGGGTATACATTTGGGTGTAGGCAGGATGTCCCCGTCTCAACTTTTTTAGGGAAAATTACGTCTATAGGGAAGAGTAGCGCAGTACAAGAAGTGAAAGGAGTGATTAGGATGCTGAAAAAATATATACCTGTATTGGCGTTAGCTGCTATGACGCTTGCCGGATGCGAGTCGTCCGGAACGATGAACGGGGCTGTGAGCGTGTCCGATTCACCTCAGTCGACAGCGACTGCAAGTTCACAACCAACGGTTGAACCAACCGTACAACCGACGGATCAAACGACAACTCCCTCTGGCACACCCGTCTCCGGAACCAGTGATAAACCATCAAAAGTTGCGATGACGGGGGTGACGGCTGTTCGCTTGGCGGATGCCAAATCCGGCTGGATTGGCGGTAATGGGTGGATTGCACATACGGATGACAGCGGTGCAAAGTGGCAGGTTCAATATGAAGGCAAAGGCGATGTCAAACAATTGTTTGCTCTGAATGGGAAAGAAGCCTGGGCAAGTGTCGGGACGGAAGGCAGCTTGCTGAGCACCCAGGACGGAGGCCAACATTGGGCATCTGTCGGTCAAATGCCGAACGCCGCATTCTTTCATTTTATATCGAAGGGGGAAGCGTTCAGCGGGAATGCACACACCGTGGATGGCGGCGTAAAGTGGACGAATATGCCTGTACCTGAAGGTATTACAGGAGATGCTTATTTCCATGATGCCAGTAATGGTTGGGCCGTCAAGCAAGGAAAAGACACAGTGGAAGTGATGAGAACCCAAGATGGAGGAAAAACTTGGAACAACGTGATGTCCCGCAAAAGTGCCACGGGCCTCACTGGCACTGTCATTCGTTCCGCCGGAGCAAACGACGCTTGGATTGAGCTGATCGGCGAGTCAGGGATGACCCAAACCTCGTATTCCTTGTTCCACACGACGGACGGCGGGAAGACCTGGCAGACAGTGCTCGCGAACAGCACCGCTGGAGGCGGTCCGGCCCCCGGCATCCCTGCAGGGGATACCGCAGGGCCGAAGAACACGGGCTCGAAGCCCGGGCCGCTCTACGTCGTAAGTCCCGACGTAGCCTTCATGGGCGGCCAATGCCCGAGCTGCGACAAGCCGAACTCCGTCGGATGGACGAAGGACGGCGGCAAAACCTGGGTGAACGGCAAAGAGACGTTCACCGGCTATGGCGAGCTTCTGCTGGGCATGGCAGATGCGAATCAAGGTTGGCTGATCACGAATGACCATGAGCAGCCAAGCGTAATGTACACCACCGGCACAGGTGGTGTGAACTGGACGAAGGCGCATACCTTCGATGCGCCGAAATAACAAAAAGCCTTACCGGAAGCTGATGGCTAACGGTAAGGCTTTTTCTCATCCATGAAATTCCAATCGATACGACCCCCTAACCACGGAGATGGTGTTAGAATGGTATGTAGAGACTTGCTATATCTGCACATACACAGGAGGTCACACATGCTAGCCCCTAAATATACGATTTCTACGCTGGTTATTGCACTTGCTGTACTTATTGGTTTTACGGTGAAAAATCCGGAAAACATGGCGCTGAATACGGCTTTGACGAATACGAACGATCTTCAAAATCAAACCCTACCAACGGAACCGGCAGAACCGACACAACCAGCCGAATCGGCGACGCTGGGACCAACCCCCTCAGCAACGCCTATAATAAAAAGTGTGATAGAGGCAGCACCTTCCACGTCATCCCCGGCTCGGACAGCGAAGCCAATAACGAAACCTTCAGCGACGCCAAAAGCAGCAACCCCAAGCTTATCGCCATCTGTGACCCTGCCTGGTGAAGCAGAGACTCCAACGACAGCGACTCCAGTTGCAACTCCAATGGCAACGATAGAAGCACAAGAAAATTTGGCACCGCAGGCAAGCCCGACACCGACAGTGGTCATTGCTGCGACGCCTTCTACAAAGCCTGCCATCGAACAATTTCGAGAGGGAGATGACCCCGTTCCAGGTGTGAAGAAGGTGAATCTCGCCTCCGCCGAAATTGTGAAAATCAAAGAACAATACGAACAAAAGGCGGCTTCCGATAGCAAGGATGAAACATGGAAACGTAAAGCCGACCCTCTCATTATCAAAGGAATGAGCTTCCTTGGTACCCCTTATGTACTCGGAGCGAAGGGAGGTCAAACCGATGCGTTCGACTGTTCTTCCTTTCTCCAATACCTGTTTGCGACCCAAGAGGTAAACTTGCCTCGCGATACAGGTCAGCAAAGTGAACGAGGGACCGAGGTGTCCATGAACGAATTGCGCGAGGGCGATCTCGTGTTTTTCACGACGCCCAAGCGCAAAAACAAAGAAGGTACCGAACAGATCGGCCATGTGGCGGTCTATATGGGTAACGGACTTATCCTGCATACCTTCCGTACAGGCATCGGCGTAACGATCTCGGAGCTGGATGCCGTTTGGAAAGATCGCTTTGTTAAGGCCAAGCGTGTGCTGTCTTAATGAATTTTCGCGGGGATGGCCTTGTTATAGCCCAGAAGCTCCGATACGGTGATTAACTTGTATCCCTTGTTTTTTAATTCAGGCAAAATAATCTTCAAGGCGGCGATGGTTTGCGTCGGGCCTTCAATATAGTCATGAAAAAGAACGATGTTCCCATTTTTCGCATTTTTCAGCACCGTGTTCACAATGCGATTGACCCCCGGTGTATCCCAATCCTTCGTATCCAATTGCCAGCTCCACATGATCATTTTGTAGCCCTCATCTTTGACAACGGACACAAGTCGTTCGTTGTAGAAGCCCCCAGGTGGACGGAACAATTGTGACCGCTGTCCTGTTTTTCCAACAATCAAATCCTCCGTCGTATTCAGCTCTTTCTTGATATTGGCGTTCCGCCCGATGTAGGCATGGCTATATGTATGATTAGCAATCTCATGACCTTCTCGAGCTGTTTGTTCCAGCACATCGGGATAGAGCTGAATTTTGTTGCCGACGACGAAAAAGGTTGCCTTCGCGTCATACTGCTTAAGCAGTTCCAGAACTTGCGCCGTATACTTGGGATGCGGACCGTCATCGAAAGTAAGGGCAATTACCTTCTCATCCGTATTCACTTCCCAGACAATTTCTCCACGGTTTTCATAGTAGCTGCGGTCTTTCTTAGGGGCGGCGCTGGCTGCTACTGGCTGCATCAAAAACAAGCAAATACACAAAGCTGCAATGATTCTCATGATGTCTCCTTCGTTGATTTGGTACAAGTAGCGTTTCCAATTCTCCTGAAAGGAATTCAAGATTTGGGCGGTTCGCTTCCGTTGCCATTGCCATTCCCATTTCCGTTCCCGTTTGTAGTTCCATTCCCATTGAAAAAGGTCGTCGTAAGCGCCTTGATTTTTTCCATAAATTTACCATACCCATAACCGGTCAAAAAAGCGATAGAAATGCGTGCTGACATGGAATCGTCGACCTGCAGCAGCATGATGCCGCTCTCGAACAGGACGATGGTGATGATCGCACAACCGAAACAAAGGATAGGCCGCATGAAGTACCAGTACATCCACTGTGAAGTCAGGTCGTGATAATGTTCATGGAACATCCTAAGGCCGTATAAGGCTCCGCCCAAGGCGCCGGCAAAGCCAAAACAGGCATATTCATGATATAGGCTTACGTCAATGCCTAACAGCTTCCCCTGAACGGACCCGCTGCCGAGTACGGCCATCATCCAGAGACTGCCGATAAACCATGCGAGCAAATAAACAAAGATTGTCTGCTTGCCGAATCGTTTCAAGGGGTCCAAAAAAAATCACCGCCCTATACATGGTTAATACCATTGTATGAGCGGTGTTGTTGTTGATGCCTGCCGATAGGGGCGTTGATCGGATAACTTTAAATACTGAATGATCGCTCTGGAGCAATCTTGGGCGCCGAATTTCTGATGCTTGCGGATCGTGATGCGGCGTTTCGAAAGCTCGGGATACTGCTCCAGCAACAGCTTGAACCAGTGATCGACCATTTCGAGCGATGTAATCATTTGACCGTAACCTTGATCTTGGAAATATTGGCAATTCATTTCTTCCTGTCCTGGAATAGGGCTGTAGAACAGCATCGGAATGCCTTTGGCCATAGCTTCGGTACAGGTCATCCCACCAGGTTTGGTGATCAATAGATCCGAAATGTCCATTAGTTTATTAATTTCATTGGTGTACCCGATCAGATGGATATTGGGCTGCCGGAAAATCTCTTCCTCTAACAGCTGCTGACGCGCTTTCTCGTTCGTCCCGAGACAGATGAGAAGCTGTATCTCCTTGCTCCAACTGGCTAAATACGTTAACAACTCTTCTTTTTCTTCCTTCTTAAAAACACCCCAACCGCCGCCCATCACCATCACCGTAGGCATGGCGTTAAGCCCGAACTGCTTGCGGGTCTGTACTTTGCTATGCTCGAGATGGAAGTCAGGGTGGACGGGGATGCCTGTAACTTCGATGTTCGTCTCCGGTACGCCGCGGGCGATGAGACGCTCTTGCACCTTCGGCGTCGATACCAGGTACTTGTCTACAGCAGAATCAATCCAAGCGCCGTGCACATCGTAATCGGTGATCACGGTGAATAGAGGCACCGTAAGCCCGGCACGTTTCAAACGTGAAACGATCGCGCTTGGAAAAGGGTGCGTACACACGATAATATCCGGCTTGAGCTGTTTGATAATCGCTTTGGTTTGGGAATAAAACATCCGGTGCAGGAAGAGTCCTGCAAAGCGGCCCAGCGACTTTTCATATTGATTGCGGTAAAGCATACCATAGAGTTTGGGTTGTGAAGTAACCGTGCGGCGGTATGCCGAGAAGATCCAAGGTGCAAGGGTAGGGTGCAAAAATGCGCCGAGCTCAAGAACGCGTGTAATAATTTCCGATGAGTTTTGTCTCAGCTCAACGGAAAGTGCGTGTGCAGCTTGTGTATGACCTTTCCCGAAGCCCTCAGATAAGAGCAAAATCCGTTTTTTTCGCAAGGAACTCACCTTTCTTTGACAACCATATCAATCTTATTCATAGATTAGACGTAATTTGCGGGGAAATCCCTGCAAGTTAACCGTTAAGCGTTGCTTTCAGCTTCGATGCGTAGCATTTGCGGCAGACAGGGACATAACTTTCATTGCCGCCGATTTGAATCTGCTCACCGTGGAAGATAGGCTCTCCGTCCTTGCAGCGCATGTTCATGATCGCTTTCTTGTCGCAGTACCAGCAGACCGTTTTAATTTCCTCAATCGTATCCGCCGCCGCAATCAGTGCCATGCTTCCTTCAAAGAGTTGCCCCATGAAGTCCGCCCGCAAGCCATAGGCGATAACAGGGATGTTCAAGTCATCAACAATCGTGATCAATTGCGCGACCTGCCCTTTGGTTAAAAATTGCGCCTCGTCCACAAGAATACAGTTCGGAGACTCTACTTGCGCCAGTTCAACCATGTCCAGAGTATCGTCTACCACAATGGCATTTTTTTGCATGCCGATTCGAGATACGACCTTGCCAACACCAAAACGGTCATCAACGACGGATGTCAGGAGGAGCGCTTTTTTACCTTGTTCTTCATAATTATGCGCAACGCGCAGTACTTCAATGGATTTGCCGCTGTTCATCGTACCATAACGGAAATATAATTTTGCCAAGCTGGGCCAGTCCCCTCTGAAGATCTAGGATCGAATGGATGTATGACTATATGTTAAAAAAATAAGTAGCTGAAAGAGATTGAAGCTCTTCTAATTTCACGGCGGCCTGGAAACTTGTTTCCGAAGCCGGTTTGTCGCCGATCAGCGGCTGTTTCTTGTATATTTTACGAATATTGACTTCAATACTGCCTTTCACAGGCACTTCCGTAATTTGAATGCGATGGGGTTCGTACATTAAAACATGCATCGTGTCCTTAGCCACCGGGTTTGCACTTTGCAACAGCTCCTGAATGAGCTCATGATCCAAAAGGGATGGAAGTTTTTCTTTCATACCCGGGTTCGTTTCGCAGTGATGAGCCACCGCTTTGGCGAGCAGCGCATCCATGGCAAGGAAGGGAGGGCTAAGGAAAATACGGTGGTCCTCCACGACCGCATGAATAAGTGCAGCCGCCGTTTCTTCATCTGTTTCTATATAATTGCCGCGAAGGCGCAGCTTACGGACGAGTTCGGAAGGCGGCATGAGCTGCTGCCCGGCATAATGCGTATCCCGCAAAAAGCTGTCCAGATGATCAAGGCCCATCAAGGAAGTTTTGTTCGTTAAAGGGCTGTCCTGATTCAAAATGGATACAATCGCAGCTGGAGAGATGCCATGCTCAGTCAGGATGTCGGCAACGGGCCCGTTCAGGATCAGTCGCTCTGTATGTTGATGGTGGTCATAACCGAGTGTTCGTTCCACCGCATGCGAAAAGGGCAAATGGCCGATGTCATGCAAAAGTGCAGCTATGCGAAGCAAGGGCTCGTCCGGGCAAAAATGGGCCATCAAGGACCACACACCAACGGTGTGCTCGAACCGTGAATGGGTCATTGGCGAAAAAAGCGCGGAAGCTCCGAAGTGATGCAAAAACTTCAAACGGCGTACCGGCTGCGATCGGAAAAGCTGGACTTCAACCGGATGGGCTGGTATATGCCACTTATAAAGGGGCTCCCAAATCATCCCAGTCGAAAAAGTATGCTGTAGACTCAAAGCAGCGTTCCTCCTAGGCTGTGGAATCTGGATGTATATTTCATTTCAGCGCATTAGCTATCATAGCATGAAACATAGAAAGTTCGCTATCATGAGCGTATGAAAAGGCAGCGTAAAACATGCACGACAAGCTGTGGATGCTTCGTTCTTGCGGGGCTGGGCGGGGCAGCTGAGCTTGTTAATTATGGGCGGAATCATGGTTTAAGTTGGCGTTCCTCCATTGAAAAATGAAGCGGACAATGATACTCAGCCGTCACTTCCTTTTTTTAGGACTATCTTATAAAAATATTAAAATGAAAACCTTTACATTTAGATTGAACTATACTATTTCTGGTGTTAATATAATATAAAAAATATTGAGACTATTTCACCAATTTGTACTATTCAATATATTTGAGTGAAATAGGCGTCATCATGTTTCGACAATTTAATACTTTAAAGCGTACATTGGACAAAGTGTGTCCAAAAACCAGAAAAGAAAGGTTGCACAACATGACCAAAAACGGGTTACCTCCCAAGCAAGGATTGTACGATCCTCAGTTCGAGCGTGATGCCTGCGGTATTGGCTTTGTAGCGAATATTAAGGGTGTCAAATCGCATGAAATCGTCAAGCAAGCGCTTCGTGTACTTTGCAATTTAGATCATCGCGGTGGTCAAGGCAGTGAGCAGAACACAGGCGACGGAGCGGGAATTTTGATGCAAATTCCGGACGCGTATCTCCAAATTGCTTGTGCGGAGGAGAACATCAAGCTTCCTGCAGCAGGTCACTATGGTGTAGGTATGGTCTATTTGCCTCAAGATCTGGAGGCGCGCCAAGCATGCGAGAAAATCATTGAGCGCATTGTTAGCGAGGAAGGTCAGCAATTCTTAGGTTGGCGAACTGTTCCTACGGATAACAGCTCACTTGGAGAATCCGCGCAGTCGGCAGAACCTTTCGTACGCCAGGTATTTATTGGAGAAAGTGCGGATGTGGCGAGCAATCTCGATTTTGAACGGAAGCTGTATGTCATACGTAAACTTTCTGAAAACGCTATCAAGTCATCGCTTCAGGATGCGCAATTTTACTATTCTAGCTTGTCTAGCCGAACAATCGTTTATAAAGGGATGTTGACGCCTAAGCAAGTCGACGCTTACTACATGGAGCTGCAGGACGAGAAGGTGGAGACCGCGCTTGCGCTCGTTCACTCCCGGTTCAGTACGAACACATTCCCAAGCTGGGAGCGTGCGCATCCCTACCGCTATCTGATTCATAACGGTGAGATCAACACGCTGCGTGGAAATGTGAACTGGATGTATGCACGTCAGGCGATGTGCGATTCGGAACTGTTTGGCGAAGACTTTAAACGCATTCTTCCTATTATTGATACCGACGGATCGGATTCGCAAATGTTCGATAATACGCTTGAGTTCCTCATGCTTTCAGGACGTTCGCTGCCGCATGCGGCGATGATGATGGTGCCTGAGCCGTGGTCCAAACATGAGTCGATGGATGATGCCAAAAAGGCGTTTTACGAATACCACAGCACACTCATGGAACCGTGGGACGGACCGGCAGCCATTGCCTTCACGGATGGCAGTCAAATTGGCGCTATCCTTGACCGTAACGGACTGCGTCCATCGCGTTACTATGTCACTACGGATGATTTCATCGTTTTGGCCTCAGAAGTTGGCGTCTTGGACATTGAGCCTGAGCGGATTTTGTACAAAGATCGCCTTAGACCGGGTCGCATGCTGCTTGTTGATACCGTAGCAGGCCGCATTGTAGCCGACGAAGAGATTAAAAGCGGCATTGCTAGCGAGCAGCCTTATCGCGATTGGTTGAACGAGCATCTTGTGTCACTCGAGGATTTGGACGATGCGCCTATCGTGCTTGGTTCCGATCATGATACGGTCTTGCAGCGTCAGCAAGCTTTTGGATACACATTTGAGCAGCTGCGTAAAATCCTTGAGCCTATGGCCAAAACAGGCGTAGACCCTATCGGATCTATGGGTACGGATGCTCCGCTTGCCGTGTTGTCCGACCGGCCGCAACTGCTGTACAACTACTTTAAACAATTGTTCGCACAGGTCACGAATCCACCGATCGATGCGAACTTCGAAGAGATCATCACAGCCCAGGGAACAACGATCGGGCCAGAGCGCAATCTCATAAGTCCTGAGCCGGCGAGCTGCCGTCAAATTCGGTTGAAAACGCCGTTCCTCTCCAATGAAGAATTGGCGAAGCTGCGTCATATTCAGCGTGACGGCTTTAAGACGGTAACACTGCCTACCTTGTTCGAGGCTGCTCAAGGTACCGCAGGCTTGGAAAGCGCGATGCAAGCTCTTTATGCTGCTGCAGACGGAGCAATCCAAGATGGCGCTTCCTTGTTAATTCTTTCGGATCGCGGCGTGGACGGGCAAAAGGCACCGATTCCGGCGCTGCTGGCAACGTCAGGATTGCATCACCATCTGATTCGCCAAGGGACACGAACCAAAGTCAGCTTGCTTGTCGAATCGGGCGAACCGCGCGAAGTGCATCATTTTGCTTTGCTGCTTGGTTATGGGGCAGGCGCGATCAATCCGTATTTGGCTTTGGAAACGTTGGATGACATGATCAGACGCAATCAGCTTGTCGGCATTGATCATGATAAAGCAACTTATAACTACATCAAGGCAGTGACCAAAGGCGTCGTGAAGGTTTTGGCGAAAATGGGCATCTCCACGATTCAAAGTTATCGTGGGGCGCAAATTTTCGAAGCGATCGGCCTCAGCCAAGAGCTGGTTGATGCGTATTTCACTTGGACCTATACGCCGGTTGGCGGTGTAGGTATCGATGTTGTGGCTAAGGAAGCGGTGCTCCGCCACCAGCGTGCTTTCTCTGAGCAGGAGGGGCGCGATAAGGTGCTCGATACCGGCGGTGATTTGCAGTGGCGCCGGGACGGGGAAGACCACCTGTACACACCGGAAACCGTGCATGCTCTTCAATCGGCGGTTCGTACGAACAATTACGCCCAGTATAAGAACTTTGCGAAGCTCATCAAACGCGAAGATGAGAAATATATGGCTTTGCGCGGGCTGCTGACTTTCAAGGCAGGCCGCGGGCCGATCCCGATCGAAGAGGTGGAGCCGATCGAGTCGATTTTCAAGCGCTTCAAGACGGGAGCCATGTCCTACGGCTCCATCTCCAAAGAAGCGCATGAGACGATCGCGATCGCGATGAACCGCATCGGCGGCAAGAGCAACACCGGCGAGGGCGGCGAGCATCCGGAGCGCTTCACGCCGGATGCGAACGGCGACCTGCGCCGCAGTGCGATCAAGCAGGTGGCGTCCGGCCGCTTCGGCGTCACAAGCCATTATCTCGTCAATGCCGACGAGATTCAGATCAAGATGGCGCAGGGCGCGAAGCCCGGCGAGGGCGGGCAGCTCCCGGGCACCAAGGTGTACCCTTGGGTGGCCGAGGTTCGCGGGGTTACGCCAGGCGTCGGTTTGATTTCGCCGCCGCCGCATCACGATATTTATTCGATCGAGGATCTCGCAGAGCTGATTCACGATCTCAAGAATGCCAACCCGCGTGCACGCATCAGCGTTAAGCTGGTATCCGAGGTTGGGGTTGGCACCATCGCCGCCGGCGTAGCCAAAGGGAAAGCGGACGTCGTCCTTATCTCCGGCTACGACGGAGGAACGGGCGCGTCACCACAGACGAGTATTCGTCACGCGGGACTGCCTTGGGAGCTCGGTCTTGCGGAAACGCATCAGACGCTCGTGCTCAATGACCTGCGCAGCCGTATCACCGTCGAGACGGACGGCAAGCTGATGACAGGGCGCGACGTGGTCGTCGCTGCGCTGCTCGGTGCCGAGGAGTTTGGTTTCGCGACGACTCCGCTGATTACGATTGGCTGCGTGATGATGCGCGTGTGCCATCTGGATACTTGTCCGGTTGGAGTGGCTACGCAAAATCCGGAGCTGCGCAAGAAATTTGCCGGCGATCCGCAGCATGTGGTGAATTTCATGACCTTCATCGCGCAGGATGTACGTGAGCTGATGGCCGAGCTTGGCTTCCGAACCATTGAGGAAATGGTTGGCCGTACTGATGTGCTTGAGTCCAAACAAGCTGTGGCGCACTGGAAAGCCAAAGGCGTTGATTTATCGCCGCTTCTGCATCAGCCGAATGTCGGCGAAAATGTGGGCCGATTCTGCCAAATGCCGCAGGACCACGGCTTGGATCGCTCTTTGGATGTTACGAAGCTGCTTGAAATTTGCGAACCTGCGATTGAGCGCAAGGAACATGTTCATGCGAGCATGGACATCGCCAATACGAATCGCGTTGTCGGCACGATTGTCGGCAGTGAAGTCACTCGCCGGCATGGCGTAGAGGGCTTGCCTCACGACACGATTCGCCTTCACTTTAACGGCTCGGCGGGCCAGAGCTTCGGTGCTTTCGTGCCGAAGGGGGTTACGCTCTCGTTGGAAGGCGATGCCAACGATTATGTGGGGAAAGGGTTATCCGGTGGTAAGCTGGTCATTTTCCCGCCTTCCCAGTCTGCTTTTGTCCCAGAAGAGAATGTAATCATTGGAAACACCGCTTTCTATGGAGCTACCGATGGTGATGCGTACATTCGAGGGATTGCCGGCGAGCGCTTTTGTGTAAGAAACAGCGGTGTGCGGGCAGTTGTCGAAGGCGTAGGGGATCATGGCTGTGAATATATGACAGGCGGGCGTGTTGTTGTGTTAGGATCGACCGGCCGTAACTTTGCGGCAGGGATGTCAGGCGGAATTGCCTACGTGCTGGATGAGAAAGGCGATTTTGCCGACAAGGTTAACAAAGAGATGATCCATCTTGAGCAGGTTGAAGAAGCTTTTGAAATGAATGAACTGAGAACGATGATTCAGCATCATGCGACATTTACGGATAGCAGCGTTGCCCACCGCGTCATACAGCACTGGGATGAATACGTTTGGAAGTTCGTGAAGGTGATACCGAAGGACTACAAGCGGATGTTTGATGCCATCGAGAAGGTGAAACGATCCGGGCTTGGCCAGCAAGAGGCCATCATGGTTGCTTTTGAGGCAAATATGCGGGATGTTTCCCGTGTCGGTGGAAACTAACGAATCTGAGCAGAAGCGTACGACGTAAGTTTTGCTGAAGCAAAACTCTTGGGAGGGACTAAACGTTCATGGGTAAACCAACCGGTTTTATAGAACATCGCCGTGAAGTGGCAACCGAAGCTGCTCCGCTGGTCCGTATCGGCCATTGGAAAGAGTTCGCGACACCGCTGACGGATGATAAATTGCAGACGCAAGGTTCAAGATGTATGGATTGCGGCATTCCGTTTTGCCACACGGGAGCTTTGATCAGCGGTATGGCTGCCGGCTGCCCGGTTAATAATCTCATTCCGGAGTGGAATGATCTCGTGTATCGTGGACAATGGCGGGAAGCGCTTGATCGTCTGCACAAAACGAACAACTTCCCGGAATTCACGGGACGTGTATGCCCGGCTCCATGTGAGGGTTCCTGTACAGTGGGGCTCAAGGACACGCCGGTTACGATCAAAAGCATTGAGAAAGCCATTATTGACAAAGGCTTCACAGAAGGCTGGATCAGGCCGGAGCCGCCTGAAGTGCGTACAGGCAAAAAGGTTGCCGTCGTAGGCTCGGGTCCATCCGGGCTCGCTGCCGCAGCGCAGCTGAATAAAGCCGGACACTGGGTGACGGTGTTCGAGCGCGCGGACCGCGTGGGTGGACTGCTGATGTACGGCATCCCGAACATGAAGCTGGACAAAAAGTACGTCCAGCGCCGTGTAGATCTGCTTGAAGCAGAGGGGGTTACGTTCATTACCTCCGCGCACGTCGGGGTGAACTATCCGATCGAGAAGCTTCAAGAGGAATTCGATGCCATCGTGCTGTGCGGCGGAGCCACCAAAGGCCGCGACCTTCCGATTGAAGGCCGCGAGCTTGGCGGCATCCACCTGGCGATGGAATTCCTCAGCAAGAATACGAAAAGCTTGCTGGATTCCGAACATGCCGACGGTGAATTTATTTCCGCGGAAGGTAAAGACGTTATCGTCATCGGTGGCGGTGATACGGGGACGGACTGTGTGGGCACTTCTTTGCGCCACAAGTGCAAAAGCGTGACACAGTTCGAGATCATGCCGAAGTCCCCGGAGACGCGTCCGGCGAACAATCCTTGGCCGGAGTGGCCGAAGGTTCTCAAGGTGGACTACGGTCAGCAAGAAGCAGCTGCGGTTCAAGGCGAGGACCCGCGCCAGTACTTAATCAACACGAAGAAATTCGTGGGGGATGAGCACGGCAACTTGAAAGAGCTGCACACGGTGCTGATCGAGTGGCAAAAGAACGAGAAGGGCGCGTTCGTCCCTGTGGAAGTGCCCGGCAGCGAGAAGGTGTATCCAGCGCAGCTGGTCCTGATCGCGATGGGTTTCACAGGACCGGAGAACACGGTACTGGATCAGCTTGGCGTCGCCAAAGACGAGCGCTCCAACGCGAAAGCGGAGTACGGCAAGTTTGCGACGAGCGTGGAAGGCGTTTTTGCCGCTGGTGACATGCGTCGCGGGCAAAGTCTTGTCGTCTGGGCGATCAATGAGGGGCGCGCGGTGGCTCGCGAGGTTGACCGTTATTTGATGGGATCATCAAATTTGCCATAGGTTGGAAAATAGAAAAGGAAGGCCCCTTGGTTTTGGCTGAGGGCCTTCCTTTTTGTATGTTGAGCTGAGCACTCCACCCCATGAAGGGTGTGCGGCTATCCCTTGGCGGTTCCTCCCAGGTAGGGGAACGGAACGACAGGGCACTATTTCATCGAAATAGGCTCCTTTTCGCGCGGAGGGGAACTGTGGGCTGCTATTTGTCCGTTTTCTTAAAGAAAACGGGATGAGGCAATCAAATAAAGCCCTGTAGTTCCGCTTGAACGCGGAAACGGGCTGAATGGGCTAGAATAGTGGCCTGTAGTTCCTCGAGGTTGTCTCGTTGGCCAACTTAACACGCGTATCGGTTTGGGGTTACCCATCCGCCAAGTGTCTCAGTAACGCTAGGTGTTCTTCACCCATAAAATTCGCTCGTATCGGGCTCTTAACATGCTAAACAACGGAGGGGGCGTAACTCCGCCAAGTGTCTCAGTAACGCTGAAATTTTAGCGACGAAGGCCGCCAAACCCTGCCAGATCAACCGGATTTTCTTATCCATCCACATTTTTCCTGTGCCCCTATGTCTAACGGACTGAGCCGACCTTATTTGCCGTATTTCGGCCGGATACAAGTTCTAACGGACTCAGGAGACGCTAACAGCTTTGAAATAGCTTAATCCAGCTCTAAAATTCACAGTTAACGCCCGCTCAGTCCGTTAGCACCTCAATTATCGCTGAAATGGGCAAAATAACGGCTTCTGAGTCCGAACCGCCTACTGAAACCGCCGAATTGCCGGCACACAAAGCACACTGGCGACAATGGCCAGGCCGATTGAAGCGAATATCGTGATGGTGATCACGCCCCCGATTTGATCGGCAATCCAGCCGACAAGGAAATAGCTCAGCGGCAATAAAGCAAAAGAGCCTAACAAATCCAAACTGACCACCCGCCCGAAAGCTTCGGGGGGCACAAGCTCCTGAAGGCTCGTCTCCCAGATGAGACCGAAGATCATCAGCCCGAAGCCTTCGACGGCCATGAGCAGCGAGAGCGTAATAGGTGACGTTGTGAAAGTCATCGTCAGCAATGCAGCGCCACTCAGGATCACTGCGCCATAGGCGATGATGCCCCGGTGGTGCCACTGCCTTTTAGACCCAAAAAGAAGTGCTGCTGCAATAGCTCCAACACCGGAGCATGTGATGCCTATCCCATACGCGAGTGGATCGAGCCCAAGATGAACCTTGAACAGCCAAGGAATAAGAATGACAATAATGCCCGTATAGCAAATATTAATGAAACAAAAGGCGAGGATCGTGATCCAAAGCCAGGGATGGCCTTTGAGGATGGTGATGCCTTCAAGGAATTCACGCTTCCAAGTAAAGCTAAGATGGCTTGTTGAAGATTTCGGTTTATTTTGATGTGAAACTAGCGATTTTTTTACTAACACCAACAGACACAGATAGGAAATTAGGTAGGTTAGCGCGTCCAAGCCGAACCCGTAACTGGCAGACATAGACGAAACGATAAGGCCGCCTAGGACAGGTCCGATGATTTTGACCCCTTGATTGCTCACTTGTGTTAACGCATTGGCGGCATTGCGGATGTCTGGCGTGAAGACGGTCGCGCGTACGGCAGAATAGGCAGGGTGAAAAAGCCCTTCCATCAGGCCATAAAGGCTTACTAATCCAAAAAGCATGGGAACGGACAAGCTGTCTGAGAAAATAAGCACGGCGATAGCCAACATGACGATGAAGCGGACGATATCGGATAGCATCATAATTCTCACGCGATCATAACGGTCGACAATCCATCCCGAAAGGGGGAGCATGAGGACGTAAGGCAGCATGTAGGCGGTCATGACCAGACCCATCATCGTCGTTGATCCCGTGAGCGAATAAACGACCATCGGTAAAATAACGGTTGTAACGGAACCACCAAGCATAGAAATGAGTTGACTTAGCCATAAATAAGGGAAGGAACGCGATTGGATAAAAGGAAGCAGGAAGGAGTCCAGAACGCGTGGTTTCTTTTTGAGTGGTGCATCAATGTGCATAGGAACATGCCCCTTCTGTTAATTTCTTAGGTTGAGTAGATTGCAGACAATCAAAAAGGTGAACAATTCGTGAGCATCATGTACAATAGAGGGAACAGGTTAACGTTGGACGAGCACGGACGCCTAGAATCGAACCGGAATTGGAGGAAGCACATGAAGAAAGAGGATCTCATAAAGGCGGCAGAACTTTATGCGCTTCTGGCCGAGAATGGCGAGGGCACTCTCGATTTTGATGCGGATGAACCTATAGGAACGCAGCATGTGATTGCTCTTCAAAAAGCAGTCTTGCTGCTCTCCCGGCAGGTCGCTGACCTTCAATCTCAGCTTCATGAGCACCTTGAGCTCCATAACAAGCAGCAGGAACAGCTGCTTCGGCAAATGAATCACCAGATGGAGCACAAGCTCTATGAACAGATCATTCACCGGGTTGCCGGAAGACAGGAAGTCACGGTGGATGAGGAACGGACAGAGCTGCAGAACATTAAAGCAACGCCGTCAACGGCATTAGCTCTATTTTCGGAAGAGCAGCCGCCGGTGGAGCAGCAGCCTACTTATTCCCGTGTGAAAAGTTACCGGAAGATCCGCAAGAGAAAAAAGGGATTTCTGGAGAGGCTTTTTGAATAGTGATAAGCGGTTTGTGGATCGCTTATGGATCAGTCGGTTGCGGTGCTCGCGGTTAGCTCGAGCGACGAATCTCAGCAACGGGTCCCACTCCCAAGCAAACACAACAGCGATACAAGATGTACTCTTGTATCGCTGTTGTTCGCTTTTAAGCGGTCTAAATCATACCTTCCTCATGCGCCTTCTTGGAAGCCTGCACGCGGTCGCGCACGTCCATTTTGGAGTAGATGCTCGAAATGTAATTTTTCACTGTACCTTCGGACAGGAAAAGCTTCTCGGCAATCTCCCGGTTGTTCAGCCCGTCAGCGATGCAGTGCAGCACCTGCACTTCGCGCTCGCTCAGTCCGTAAGCGTCAGTGCGAGCCGGCTCCTCGCTGGCCGGTCTTGAAACCTCCGTATCGCGAACGGTTGGTTCAGCGGCGCCTTTGGCTTGCTGGACGAGCATTCTCGCGATATCCTGCGGGATGAGGGTGCCGCCTTGATGCACCCATTTGAGGCCGGCGGCCAGATCCTTCGGATGAATGGCCTTGAGCAGATAACCTTCCGCGCCCGCTCCCAAGGCGTCGACGACGTAGGTGATCTCCTGGAAGGTAGTCAGGATAATGACGCGGATTTGCGGCCATTTCTCCTTAATTTTTCGCGTTGCTTCGACCCCGTCCATAACGGGCATATGAATGTCCATCAGGACGACATCAGGGTGATGCTCTTCGCACTGCTGGATGGCGATATGGCCGTTCTCGGCCAAGCCTACGACTTCAATGTCCGGGTCCATGCCCAGCACAATGTGGAGGCTTTCTCGTATTAAATCCTGGTCGTCGACCAGGAGCAGTTTCAGCGGGGCGTTGTTCATACGGGACTCCTCCTAGCGTAACTTGAGCGTATCTTGCTTGTGTGTTGTTAGGCATATTGTATCATCCACGGCTAGCAGCTTGGAAGAAAGCTTTTAAAAAGAAGGCAAACGCTTAGCGGGAATGAAACATTCGACAACGGTTCCCTGACCGACGGTTGAACTTACCTGTAACGTTCCTTGCAGCGCAAAGATCCGCTCCTGCATGGCATTAATCCCGAAGCCGACTTTGAGCTGCTCGGTGCCGACGCCATCATCTTCGATGCGGATACCGACCCCATCATCCACATAGTTGAGCTTGATTTCGACGGTGGTGGCGCGGCCATGCCGTTTGGCATTTGTTAAGGACTCCTGGAGACAGCGAATGAGCGAGAGCTTGGTTTGTTTCGGAATCTCAAATTCCTCCCCGACCGTCGTGAACCGGATCTGGGTGCCGGTATGGAGGGCGAACTCGTTAGCCAGCCTTGTTAATTGCTGCGAGAGCAGCATATCGCCTTCTTTAGGCACCATTTGATGAATGCTGCGCCGTACTTCTTCCAACCCGTTGCGGGTTACACCCCGCAGGACATCCAGCTTTTCTTTGGCTTTGTCAGGCGCAGCCTCTATTAAATAGGAGACAGCGTCCATGCCCATGATAACGGAAGTAAAGGTGTGCCCGACGGTATCATGCAGCTCGCGAGCCATCCGATTGCGTTCCTCCAGCAGAGTCAACTGCTCGATTTGGTTGGCGTACTGCTCTAAGGCATTATTTTGCTCATGAATAAGATAGTATTGTCGTTGATTTTCCGCTAAAAGCTTTTCCGTCTTCTCATTAGAGGTGACAACTCTCTGCAAGCTAAGGCCGATCGCGAAAAACAACACCGCATTCAGGATGATGCTGAACAGCTCGCTAACACCCATATCCATATCCCGATGAAGGACCAGGAAATAGGCAACAGGCATTGCGACAAGCGAGATTGGGGCGGCCCACCAAGCATTTTTTCGATCCGTAAGGAATCCAATGACCATTAATGGGCAATTAATAGTAAGGTAGGC
Source organism: Paenibacillus sp. P36 (assembly GCF_045866505.1). NCBI lineage: Bacteria > Bacillati > Bacillota > Bacilli > Caryophanales > Paenibacillaceae > Paenibacillus > Paenibacillus sp. P36. Next base: position 7,873,249 of record NZ_AP038372.1, on the reverse strand, counting down.
ATCTTCTTGCATCCAAGATAGATAGATTTGTAGAGGAATACCTGTGAGCAATACGGAAATCGGGTACATAGTTGTGTTAATGTAAGTAGGTCTCCAAAATAAAAAAGGAATACCATACGATACAAGCAGGGCTAATATGGTTAAAAAGATATTACCGTGCTCGTTTTCGTTCATATGGAGCAGCGCGTAAAGCAGGCCTAGCAATACAGAGCCGGTCAAAACGATAAATAAGGACCACTCCACGCCATGCCACGGTCTTCTTTGAATCATAGAGGAACTCCTTCTAGGTAAAATCGTATAAAATCATTGTACATAATTGTTGGAAAAATCCATAGTGAGCGCAGTCATATTGTCAGCAGCAATCAGGTATGACTCTTATGACTTATAGCGGTAAGGAGCGATGAAAGATGGCGGCAGCAGCGCAAGATCAATCACCGATTGTACAAATTGAACGGATAACCAAACGAATCGGTTCGAAGACGATTATTGATCAATTAACGTTCGACGTCCCACGAGGGGAAGTTTTTGGATTTCTAGGCCCGAATGGGGCCGGTAAAACAACCACGATCCGAATGATGGTTGGACTCATGTCGATCACGGAAGGAGATATTCGGATTGGCGGTTATTCGATTCGGACCCATTTTGAGCAAGCGATTCGTCATGTCGGCGCGATTGTAGAAAATCCGGAAATGTATAAGTTTCTGAGCGGCTACCACAATTTGGTTCATTACGCCAGAATGTTTCCGGGAATAGGAGAGGACCGCATTGAAGAGGTCATTGAGCTTGTAGGCATGGAAAACCGGATTCATGATAAGGTGAAAACCTACTCTTTGGGCATGCGCCAAAGGCTCGGTATTGCGCAGGCGTTGCTTCATAAGCCGGATGTGCTGATCCTGGACGAGCCTACGAACGGCCTGGATCCAGCCGGCATTCGCGAGCTGCGCGATCATTTGCGCAAGTTGACGCGCGAGGACGGCATCTCGGTTATTGTATCCAGTCACCTGCTGGCTGAGATGGAGCTCATGTGCGACCGGGTTGCCATTATACAGAACGGGAAGTTAGTTGATGTTAGATTGATCAAAGAGTACGCCCGGACGGACAGCAAACTCCATGTGGCTTTTGAAGTGTCGTCGCCGGATAAGGCTTTGGCTTTGGCAGCTGCACATTCTGTGAAGGCTGAGGCGGATGGCGATGAACTGATCCTGATGCTGGATAAAGAAGAAACCGCCCTATGGAACAAACGATTTGTAGAGGCAGGCATTGCGGTTTACGGAATCCGTACGGCAACGAAGTCGCTGGAGGATCAATTCTTAGAGATGACGGGGAGTGATCCGATTGCTTAATTTAATCCAGAATGAACAGATGAAAATTTATCGCAGGCTGCGTACTTGGATATTAGGTCTGCTGCTGATCGTTATTGTTGTCTTGGCTGGACTCGTTTATCATCCGGGTACTGACGCAGGCGATCAATGGAAGGTTAGTGCTGCAGATACGATTGAGCATAATAAGAAAGAGCTGGAAAACAACGATCTTCCGGACAAATTCAAACAAGAGATGAAGGAAGAAATCGCGCTTCAACAATACATGCTGGACCATAATTTCCCGCCAACGGAGAACACGCTCTGGGGCGGAGTCAGTAGGGCCTCTGGCATAATCCTCGTAGTGACACTGTTTACCGTCATTATTGCCGGGGATATGGTGGCCGGTGAATTCACTTGGGGAACGATCAAGCTGCTGCTTATTCGTCCGGCGAGCCGGGCCAAAATTCTTCTCTCCAAATATATAACAACGCTCCTGTTTGCTGTGACCCTGTTAATTGTCTTGTTTATCACGGCTCTCATTGTGAATGGGTTCCTGTACGGCTTTCAGAACCTTGGAATTCCTCACCTGAAAGTGGATGCAGGGGGGCAAGTGCATGAAGGTAGCATGCTGGTGTTCACGCTAGCTACTTATGGGCTGAAGCTGATTGAGCTCGTGATGATTGTGACACTGGCGTTTATGATCTCGACCGTATTCCGAAGTGCTTCTTTGGCCATCGGTATCAGTATCTTCATCATGTTCGCCGGGCAGATCATTACCATGCTTCTCTTAAGATACAGCTGGGGCAAATACTTCCTTTTTGCCAATACGGATCTTACGCCCTACTTAAAGGGGCAGCCGCTTGCGGAAGACATGACACTTGGGTTTTCCATTGTCGTTCTGGTTGTCTACTATTTACTGTTCATTCTGCTTTCCTGGGAAATATTCCGCAGACGCGATGTGGCGGCATAAGCAATTAAGGCTACCCTAAAAAAAGGCTGCCCCTTGGTCAATTAATGACTTAGGGACAGCCTTTTTGAGTTAGCGTCTTATTTATTTCTTGATATACGATTGAATAGTGGTTGGAACTTCCTGCAAGGAACCGAGCTGGTAGAAAGCTCCTTGAGGCTTGATATCGATCGTTCCTGTGTTGTAAGCCCAGTCCTGTTCGACAGGAATGTGGATGGAGTGAATCCCCGCATGGAGGGCAGGGAGCACGTCCGTTTTGACGGAGTTGCCAATCATCCACGTATGCTTGCGATCAAAGCCTTGCTCATGCATAATCGTTTCCATGAATTCTTTGGTCTTATGGACCGTTACGAAGATTCGATCATGAAAATAGGTGTCCAGACTTAGGTCCTTGACCTTTTTCATTTGAATTGATGCATCGCCGCCTGTGTACAGGAAGAGCCGATGGCCATCATGCTGCAGCTGATCGAGCGTTTCGTTCATGAGCGGATAAGGTTCGACCGTGTATTCATACACGGTATGACCTAATTGCATCAGCCATGATTCTTCTTTGGCGCTCATTTTCCGGTTGAAGTGCCTGCTAAACCATTGATACGTTTCAACAAATGACTTGGGAAAACGATCTGGCATGAAGCCATGGATATGAATGCCGGCGAGATCAATTTGTAGCTGTTTCTGTTTAATGTCTTGCGCGTTAAGCCCATGTCCGGAAAACCAGGTCAGCATGAGATCAACGAACTGGTCAATGACGACGTCAAAATATTTATTGCAATGGACTAATGTATCATCAAGATCAAAAAGTATCGTTTGTTCTTTCATAGGCGCTGTCTCCTGCAGTTAGAAATGAATTTCCAACCATTATACCATGCTCTTATCGCATCTCCTAGGGGCAGCGTTGATGATCCATTTGCTTACATCGCAATGGTATTTCCTTTGTAAGAGCCATTTGTAGTGGAAGCAGGAGGATTCATATGGCTATCCGGCTCGTTTTTTGGCTGAGGTTGAGATGCTGGAGCAGCGGATGTTGTTTCCATTTTGCTGTTTCCTTGGAATTGCCCGCCTTCTTCAATAATAAAGGACGCAGCGCTAATATTGCCATGCAGTGAGCCCGTTGACGTTATGGTCAGTTTGCCTTTGGTGGTAATGTTGCCATGGACATTCCCTGCAAGAATCACATCTCTGGCTGAAACGTTGGATTTCACGACGCCGCGTTCCCCGATGATGACATCCCCGGCACATTCGATATCCCCTGTAATCCCGCCTTCAATACGAATGCTGGCTTCGGATTTAATTCGTCCTTCAAAGGTGGTTCCTTCTCCAATCAACGTATCTGTCGTATTTGGATTCATAAGGTTTTTCTTGGATTTAAACATGGTGTCTAGTCATCCTTTCGATTCGCTTTGAGATATGGTTTAGGATCAATGCTTTCTCCATTTTTGAGCACTTCATAATGAAGGTGCGGGCCAGTGCTGCGTCCTGTGGAACCAACTAGGCCTATGGTACTACCTTTGGTGACGTTGTCTCCATTGTTGACAAGAATTTTATTTAAATGCATATACCAAGTGCGTAGGCCCTTGGAATGCTCGATGACGATGTTATTGCCGTGGTAAATATCCTTTCCGGTGCTGACGACTTTTCCATCAGCGGTGGCGTAGACGGCATCATTCTCCCTGGCCCCGAAGTCAATGCCGGAGTGGAAGCTCGGGCTATGTGTGAAGGGGTCGGTTCTATAGCCAAACGTCGATGTGACGATCTTTACATTCGTCGGATACAGCGTGGGCGTTATAGCGAGCTGGTGTTGTTTGTCGGCAACCTTTTGTTTCGTTTCGGTTAAACTGGTTTGCAGTTCTTTCACTTCGCTATTTAGCGCTGTAAAAGAAGCGGATGTCTGCTCGCCCAGCTGCATAATAGCTTCCTGAGAAGCTGGATTAGGACTTCCGCCTATTCCGCTCGTGGCAGCAGCGGGAGTCTGTTCCTTCGTAGATTTGTTTTCGTCAGCTGCTGTCGCGCTGGCGACCGCTTTGCCGGTTTCGTTGGCATCGAGACCCGAGATGGATTTGAGATCATTCTCGAATTTTTTCATTTCTTCGACTTGCGATTTCATCTGCTCCGCTTGCTGAGACAGTTGAATGACTTCGTTTTGCAGCTGTTCAATTGCTTTGTCTTTCGAGGTTAAGGTCGCGTTCCATTGCTGGCTCGCTCCGCTAAGTTTAGCCTGCAGCGCATTGGCTTTTTTCGTGGTTTGCGCGTGCAGAGCATACGTAATGAGGGTTATAAGGAGCAGCAGTGAAAAGCAGGCCGCTGCGATATAAGCGAATAAATGGGGTACTCGAAACCTGACGACCGATTGATTGGCATCCGGTATGATCACCAGCGTCAGTTTTTTGGGCTTCCATTTGAGCTTCATAAAGGCTAATTTGTCTCCTTGTCGTGGTTGAATTTGGTAAAGTATATCTAACAACATCATTCGTCATGATCCGATAAAAACCTTCCTTATACCTACTGGTCCTAGTCAAAATGAGTCGAAAGTAGGAAGGAATAGTGTCGGATATAATCGAATGTTCTTAACAATTACAGGAAAGACAGCAGATTTGGAGTGGAGGCACGCATGATTAAGCTTGCAGGTATTGATATTGGTAACGACAGCATTAAGCTGGTGCTCGATGGATCCAGGGAACCATTAGTCATCCCGAACATTATTGCGCCGGGTTACGAAAGGCACATTTTACAGGAAGAGGATTCCCCTTGGAAAGCGCTCGACGTCATGATTTACAGTCCCTCTCTTTCTCAAAGAAATCAGCGTTATTTCGTCGGTCAGCTTGCGCTGGAACACGAAGACAACCTGGAGCTGGAAGACACCGATAATAAAGCGGTTTCGGATCAATCCCTTATTGTCGCGCTTACTGCGCTGGCCTACCAAGGTCTCGCCACGCAAGCCTTCAACAGCGGTTACGGCGCCGTGGATGAAGTGGAGTACACGCTGGGAACGGGGTTGCCCGTTCGTGCATTTGCGAAGTACAGTCAACAATTCGAACAGAGATTACTTGGCGAGCATGAAGTCACGTTCCTATCCACGCCGCAATTCCATAACCGTAAAATTAAAGTATCCATTCGCAAAGTGGCTGTTTCAATAGAAGGAGCCGCAGCTATTTTCCATCTGGCCACCCACGACAGTTTAATGGTGAAGGACGAAGAAATTTACAACGGTTGTATCGGCGTTTGTGAAATTGGCGCATTAACGACGGATTTCCCTGTTATTAAACGGATGGCGATTGATAATCATTTCAGCCATGGCGAGCAAATTGGCATCGCTACCTATCTGGATGCGATCATTCGCGATGTGGAAGATGCTTACAGCTACGTGTTTCCAAGCCGAGCTAAGCTCGTGCAGCGTATTAAGCAGCGCGATTTCACGATTCAATTGCTTGGCGAAGGTCAAGTTGACATCCGCCCGATCGTGGATCAGCACTTCCGGCGCGCAGCTTTGCGCATGATCGAGATGATCAAGAAACGCTGGCGCAAATATCCTGACATTCAATGCTTCTATGTCATTGGCGGCGGCGCTTCAGCCTTGAGACCTTACATCCAAGAGGCGGCAGGTTCACTTAAATTACGTTTCGCGAACGATAGCGAATTCCTCAATATGCATGGCTACCTGAAGGTGGCCAAAAGTCGGTTAAACCAGGCAGCTCCTGTCTAAACCGAGCAAGCACCTGTGAATCGGGTGCTTTTTTTTATACCCGCTTTCATTTGCCGGCTTCCACTTGTTTCAGTTGGCTCACCTCCATATAAGTCGTCAACGAGGCCAGCAGCATGCAGATGGCGAAAATGATGGCGCAGACGCTCCCGATGGCCGAATGGTATTTGCTGAACATAAGTCCTACCATCAAGCATAGAGCCGCAAGGATCATCAAGGCATTACCTCCCCAAAGCCAATGCTTGTAGGATACACGTTGACTAAGTTTTCCAATTTTCTGAGACGCTTGCACGCCGGAATTCTGACTGCTTGGCGAGCTGTCTTTCGTATCAGCTGGATTGCCCAGCTTGCGTTTTTTTCGGGCGATGGCGATAACCATAATGACGATCACCAAGGGCTGATAGGCTAGCGCGAAAACTGGAGCGCTGTAGTTAGAGAACGCTAATAGATCTGTTGTGTTTCTGAAGGACAATAGCGTGGTCATCACAATGCACAGTGCAACAGGTTTGTTAATCGTCGGGTAGTTGCGTTTATCCAGGATGGCAGAGATACCTAGCAGAAGCGCCATATAGATCGTAATCATTTTACAAGCCACCGTTGGATACCAGATCATCAAGATGATGAGATCAACACGATCGAGAAAGTCCGTGACATGAATCGTTTGAACCAAATTGTATATGGGATACAAGAAATTCCCGGGCATCTTGGGTCCAAGAACAACCAAGATCAGGAAAACCGCCATGGTGAGCAGGAAAATGCCAAGCAGGGAGCCATGTCGGATGGAAGACCTGACTTGGTTGGAATTGCTCATCATATGAAGAAAAGCCCCGAGAATGAAGATATCTCCTGCACTGCCGATCGTGAGTACAGAGCTTGCGGCAACATGCTGAATCGGCATAGTCATGGCAGGAGTAATAAGCTGAAGATATAACTCGTTCGACAACAAGAGCGGCATACTCAGCACTGTTACAACAAAGAGAGGGTAGAATAAATCATTCACCCGGGCGATCACTTCCACGCTGCTTTTGCCGAAATAAATCAGCAGCAGGCAAGGCAACAGCGTTAGTATCTCAAGAGGTGTATTGTGAAGCAGCAGCGTTGTACTAAACCTGGATACGGAAGAGATGTCGCGCATCACAATTTGCCAGAAATGAAATATCATAATTAGATTCACGATGGTACCGCCAACACGGCCCAGCAATTCTTGTGTAATTTCAAAGATATGTTTTTGCGGATAATGTTTCGTGATGTAGCCAAAGAAGCTGGCCACCCCAAAAACATAGAACACAGAAGGCAAATAACTGTACCAAGCATCCATCTGTGAGATACGGATCAGCACATTTTGCAAGGTGAGAATCCCTCCGCTTGTGATGACAGAAGACGCTAACCAGGAGAGTTGCCGCTGATTGATCACTTGTTTTCGATCCATGGTGAATCCCACCCTTTTCCCTTAATGCTTATCCCTTAGATGCCCAGTAATCTTGCAAACCAAGGAGAAACGGTATGAATAAAGAAACGCGAAGGCATAGGGACTTTCCAATGCAAGTACTTGCTGAAGAAGAGGCCTAGGGTGAGAAAAGTAAAAAAACCATAGGTCATCTTGATCGAGCCCTTCTCTTGCCTTAGCATCCTGCGATCGATGAGAAGCGAACCTGCCATCGTAATCAGAAAACATATCATGAATATGCGATCCAATAGGTTACATCCCCTCTTTGATAACATTTTTGTTGATCAGGCCGGTTTCTTCAATGGTAGCACTGACGTGAATGCGGAACTCCGCATCCTTGAAATAAGCTTCCCATTTCGCTTCTATACCATTGTTCCACTCATACGGGTGGCTTCGCCAAACAGTCAAACCAAGATGAGCAGAGTCCGTTCCTTCTTTTTGCATTTGCTTAACCGCCGCCTGAATGGACCTGATGATTTGTTCCGCAAGTTGCTTCTCAACTTTCCGCATCACCTTGGCCTTGTTCAGATCCAGATTCGATAGATCTTCTTGCACGGAGCCGCTCGCGTCGATGAGGATATCAAAGATGACCTTGTCTTGTTGAAGTTTAGGTTTGATCTGCGTTTGTCCTTTCGTCACTGTAATGGAAATCTTGTTGGCGTTTCCCTCTTCTGGCGGGAAGGAGACGAGATATTCCTTCACATGATTCCTCAGCCACATGAGCCCTTCTGCCTCGTGGTCCTTGTAAATGCCAACCAAGCGGTCGCCTTTAAATTGTCCATACCCAATCATTTGAATTTCATGGGAAGGTTCCTTGGAGGCTTGCGATTGCTTTGGTTCCAAATAAGTCAGGATTGGATCGCTGTTGAAGCTCAACGTAATGCCAATGTCCTTGGTGGAAGTACCCAAGGACTGCCTGGATTTCGTCAGCTCCCTAATGACTTCAGCCGGAAACCGTTCGAATTTCGGCTCGGTGTTCAGCAGGTCATAGCCCTTTCCTTTGGTTATGACCAGGAAGGATGTCATCCGGCTTTCTGGTGAGCGTGGAACGGTGTCGAAGATCGCACCAATGCCTTTTTTGGCCAACTTCTCTCCAATTACGATCGTCCTCCGATGGGAGAGAAACAAACGACGCGACATGCGCATCTGGAGCCTTGTGTTGGCTTCGTGAAACGTAGCGCCTACATCGGAATCGATGTAGTAGCTCTTGCCGCCAGCGGTGCCTCCGCCTCCGCCGCTTGCACCTCCCATGGAACCGGGGAGAGGCAGCATGTAGGATACACGTAATTTACCGTCATCCTCCAAGTCGACGGCAGACGTGAGAACAAACGCGATGTCGTTGGTTTCCGTACGATCCCAGCAGCCTGTCAGGCAGACAATTAGGAGGGGGAGCGGTAAGAGCTGGCATAGCCGTCTAGGATGAACCATTCTGATTGCCCTCCTCACTGGAGTGATGCTTATGCTGGATCGAGCTTCCGTCTAGGCCTCCGTCCTGCATGATTTGTTGACTGAGTTTGTCATCCATTCGGTGAGCATCTTGAACGGGCAAGAATTCCGGACGTTTGGTAAGATCCCACCAAGGGGCACGAACGAATACATCCTTGATATCGCCCGAGGATAGAGGTCCGATAGGTGACAAGTAAGGCACGCCAAAAGAGCGGAGGTTCGCCATATGTCCGATTAAAATCATCAACGAGAAGAAGATGCCATAGAAGCCGAAGACCGCTCCCGCCAAAAGGATGGGGAAACGCAGCATACGAATGGCGATGGCGCCGTTAAAGCGCGGGATTGTGAAAGAGGCAATCCCGGTAATGGAAACAACGATAACCATTGGTGCAGAGACAATCCCGGCTTGCACGGCTGCCTGTCCGACGACCAGCGCTCCTAAGATGGACACCGCAGAGCCAACCGCTTTGGGAAGTCGGATGCCGGCTTCGCGCAGCGCCTCGAACGTTATCTCCATGATGAAGGCCTCTACGGCCGCGGGAAACGGTATGGCTTCTCTGGATGCCGCAACGCTTAGCATTAAGGTCGTTGGTAGTAGTTCTTGATGGAACGTCGTTATCGCGACATACAAAGCGGGCGTCGTCAGCGATAAAAAAACGAAGACATAACGAAGCATCCTTAGGAGAGAGCCGATTTGGAACCGCTCATAGTAATCCTCGGACGTCTGCATCGTTTGAATGAAAACAAAAGGCACGATGAGCGCAAACGGCGTGCCGTCCGTGAGAATGGCCACTCGTCCCTGCATCAAGGCCCCGGCCACAACATCAGGCCGCTCCGTATACTGCATCTGCGGAAAGGGGGAGTATGCATTGTCTTGAATCAGCTCTTCAATCATGCCGGACTCCAGAATCGCATCGATCTTGATGAGCTCCAGCCGTTTGACCACCTCCTCGACAAGGGAGGGCATCGCCAAGTCATCCATGTAACAGATGACGAGATTGGTGTTGCTCTCTTTGCCGACGCACATGGATTTCATTTTCAGCCTGGGCGTCTTCAGCTTGCGGCGGATCATCGAGGTGTTCGTGCGAATGCTTTCCACGAACCCCTCCTTTGGTCCGCGCACGACGGTCTCAGTCTCCGGCTCTGCAACGGAGCGCTTTTCTGTTCCGCGGATGCCGAGCAGGATGGCCTTCGCGTTTCCTTCAACGAGCAGGGCGGCGTCCCCGCCCAGCACGGAAACGAGCAGGTCTCCGTAATTATCGGAGATCTGTGTTTGGGAGACGGGGAGAATGGCGTCTGCGATGCGCTGGACGGACGTCTCGCCGCCGCCAATCAGCATGAGCGACTTCATCGTATCATTCAGCAGTTGGGTGTTCGTGAGTCCGTCTACGAATAACAGCAGTGCGGGAATGTTCGGCTCAATGTCAAATTGGCGAACGACGACATCGGAGCAGTCCTGGAAAATGGCTTTAATGAAGGCGTGATTATCATCCAATAGCAAAGAGAGCGGTGTTTTCTTCAACTCTTCAATGAATTGATAGTCCAGCGAATCATGTAGACCTTTTTGCTCGCCACTGGAATCCTCCTGCTTGTTTGATGTGCGCTTGCGCAGGATGCTTTTCATCAATGGATTGGATGTTTTGACCATGCGAATGGCACCTCCCGCCAGAATGATCATAGGAATGCGTTTATTATTCTCTGCGAAATGAAGGATTTTATTACGAAAGTTGGAAAATTTTATTGTGTCCCTGACTTGAAGGCAGATCAGTATAGAGGGAAAGCCCTTGGCAAAAGCTAACGTGACAAGGAATTAGAAGGAAGTTTTTCGCGCCAGGAAGAGGGGGTGGAGCTCGTGATTTGGGTGGTTGGTATACTGCTTCTTTTCATTTTTCAGACAGCTACGATATTGATTGGTGAGTACAAAAGACCCGCCAAGACGGTGGCTTGGCTGTTCGTATTATTTATTCTCCCGATCATCGGTTTCCTCATGTACTATTTCTTGGCGAAGGAATACACCCAGCGCAAAACGGTTCGACGCAAAGGGCGCCGTAGAAGTTCTGAAACCAGGTACCAATGGCTGGGCATGGGAAGCCATAACCAGGAGAGAATCGAGGAGCAGCACTATCAGCTCTTAGAGGACTCACGGCTATGCGGGTTGCTTCACAACATTCCGGGCTCGGCCATTTCGCCGAATAACCGTGTGAAAGTGCTGACCAATGCGGATATCACGTATGAGGCGATGCTCGAAGCTATCGAGAAGGCCGAGAAGCATATTCATTTTGAATTTTATACAATTCGGCATGATGCCATAGGTAACAGATTTCAAGAAGCGCTCATTCGCAAAGCGCTGCAGGGGGTGAAGGTCCGCGTCATTTATGACGGAATCGGCTCTTACTCGCTTTCGTCAGCCTATATAAATAGATTTAAACAGGCGGGGATTGAGGTTTATCCCTTTTTGAGACCACTTATTGCGTTTTTCGATAAACGAATGAATTACCGTAATCATCGCAAAATCATTGTTATTGATGGATTGGTTGGTTTTGTCGGGGGTATTAACATCGGAGACGAGTATCTGGGAGGGGATCCCAAACTTGGCTTCTGGCGTGATACGCATCTTATGCTGCATGGGGACTCGGTGTATTATTTGCAGACGACTTTTATGACGGATTGGCTGTTCGTAAGCGGGGAACGTTTGGCTGATGAATCCATGTATCCGGAGCATCACGAATCGGAGACATCCTTGGTTCAAGTGATTTCAAGCGGCCCGGACGCTTACTGGGATGCGATACAGGAGATGTTTTTTGCGGGAATTGTCGCGGCCAAGAAGCGGGTGTATATGACGACACCCTACTTTATTCCGGATGCAAGCATAACGATGGCGCTCAAAACGGCCGTTCTCAGCGGTGTGGATGTCCGCATCATCCTTCCTTACAAAGCAGATTCCCGTATTGTTCAATATGCCTCCCGCTCCTATTTATTAGAGCTCATGCAGGCCGGGGTTCAGTTCTATCTCTATCGGAAAGGATTCATGCATGCCAAGGTCATGATCATCGATCATATGATGGCAACCGTAGGAACCGCCAATGTGGATATGCGCAGCTTTTTTAGCAATTTTGAATTGAATGCGGTTATGTTTAATCAGGACGTGATTGATCGTCTGGAAGCGGACTTTTGGATGGATTTAAAAGATAGCGATGAATTGAAATTGGCCGAATTTGAGCAAAGATCGCGATTGGAGAAGGGGAAAGAAGTGATTGCCCGACTGTTATCGCCATTATTCTGAGGAGTTCTATACAGAACTACTATCTAGCCGAGTCGGGCTAAAATCGCGTCCAGATTTTGGAGAGGGACCCCTTCAATCAAGTCGCCGTACTTCTTTAACCGGTCGAGGACCGTATGCAAATTGAATTCACGAGGGCTAGGACGCAGTTCAACCTCTTTCCATAACAGGGGAGTGGAGACGGATGCGTCTTTTTTGGCGCGCGGCGTATAGGGAGCGGAGAGTGTTTTCCCGTACCAATGCTGCAGGTAGTCGATATAGATTTTATCCCCGCGGTTCTTCTTAAACCGTTCGATCGTAAACAGATTCGGGTAAATTTTGACGACATACGAGGCGATAAAATAGCCGATTTTCCGCAGCTGCTCGAACGTGTAGCCAGGCTGAATTGGAATATAAATTTGGACGCCTGTGGCGCCGGAAGTTTTGGCAATGGACTGAATATGCAGCGAGTCCAGCACCTCGCCGATGATATGCGCGGCTTCCATAATGCGCGGCTCTTCCTCCAAAGTCGGGTCGATATCAATCAGCCACTCTGCCGGCAGCGTACTGCCAATATGGTGAAAAGAGGGGTGGAACTCCAAACAAGCCAGATTCCCCAGCCAAAGAAGCGTAGATAAGGAGTCCAAGTTAACGTACTGAATGCCATCGAGCGGAGCCAGCTTCACGAAGCTAGGTACCGGATCGGGGGCGTTTTTTTGGTAAAAGGACTTCTGATCATACCCGTTGGGGAAGCGGATGGTCGTTAAGTGTCGGTTGCGGCAGTAACGCAGCAGGTAGGGGGACAGCTCGGATAATTTGGAGAGATAATCTCCTTTCGTTATGCCTGCTTCAGGCCATAGAAGCTTATTGGGGTTGGTGATGGTCAGCTCATGACCTTCCACGAGCAGTGTTCCTTTGGTTGTGACCGCCATGGGAATATCCCTCCTGCACTTTGTTTAGTTCTGATTATTCCCTCTAGGACGAGTTCTCAAACTTTCGATGCGATTTCCATGCTCGAAGTGGTTGACAAAACTCGAAGAATAAATCATAATAATAAAAGTAAATAACAAATAGTAAGTAACATATGAAGTGGAAGAAGATGCTGTTTTGTTATTAAATTTATTTTATATATTATACTAAATCACATGTGATGGAGGAGATTTTATATGAGTAACAATGCGGTAGAGAAAAGCAATGCTTTCCTGAAAGCTGTTAAAGAAAGACGTACGTATTATGGACTAAGTAAAGGAACTGTTATTTCTAACGAACGCATTCAAGAGATTGTGAACGAGGCTGTGAAATATACACCATCGGCTTTTAACTCACAAAGTGCCAGAGTTGTTGTCTTATTCGGCGATCAATCCGATAAATTATGGAGCATCACCAAAGAAACGTTGAGAAAAATCGTACCTGCAGGCAGCTTTGCGCCAACAGAAGAAAGAATTAACGGCTTCAGCAACGGTTCCGGTACGGTTCTTTTCTTCGAAGATCAAACCGTTGTGGAAGGACTTCAAGCTCAGTTCGCCTCTTATGCCGATAACTTCCCGATTTGGTCGAACCAATCTTCCGGCATGCTGCAGCTCGTTGTTTGGACGGCGCTTGAGCAAGAAGGTCTTGGTGCCTCCTTGCAGCACTACAATCCGCTGATTAATGATGAAGTTGCTCAAACATGGAATATTCCAAGCGAGTGGAAGCTGATTGCCCAAATGCCTTTTGGTAAACCAACTTTTGTTCCTGGCGACAAAGAGTTTCAACCGCTTGAAGATCGTGTAAGATTTATCTAATCGCTAATCATGGCTAGAATGCCCCTTTCATTGTCGAACGACAGTGAAGGGGGTTTTTTAATTTATTTTTAAAATAAGCAAACCGCCTATGCCTGAGCTTCGTTACCTTAAGTAGCAAAAATAAGGAGGAGTCATCGCGCATGGTTAATGTGAAAAAAGTAATCCTATCTTCCCTTGTATTATTAGGTCTAGCAGCAGGCGCTACGGCTTTATCAGCCGCGGCGGCGGAACCGCTGAACGTGAAATCCGAAACGGATATTGCGGGAGACTTGGGTATTCTGCAAGGAGATGGCAGCGGTTTGACCGCGGAATATTTGAACAAATCGACGACAAGACTGCAAGCGGCGGTTATGTCTCTGAGGTTGAAAGGCTTGGAATCCGAGGCGCTGGCTTATAAGGGGACTGAGAATTTTAAGGATGCAAGCGGCGTTTCCAAGGAGAATCAAGCGATTCTTGGTTATTTGAAAGCGAATCCCGCTCTGGGCTGGCAAGGAACCGGTTCCGATACTTTCGAACCTATGGCCGGTATTACAGCGCAGCAGTATTACAAAGTTTTGCTGGAATCCCTTGGCTACGGGCAAGGCACTGATTTTCAGTACGATGATGTCATTACGTTTGCAGCCAAAAATGGTTTGTCCAAGATTGCTGGTGTGCAATCATTCAAGAACCTACATATCGCGACCGCTACACTCGAGGCATTAAAAGCGCCAATCAAAGGGTCATCCAAAACACTGGCGGTAGACCTAAGCGACAAGGGCAAAATTAATGCGAGTAAACTAAGTAGTCTCGAAACTCCGGCGCTTAGCTTGAAGATGAGCGATGCTTTAGGAAGTTATTTAACAGATGCCAAAGGGATGACTTTATACTATTTTACTAAAGATGTAGCGGATGTTAATTCTTGCGTAGACGCTTGTTTGGCGAACTGGCCGATTTTCAATGCCAATAATTTTACAGTTCCCGCTGAATTCAGCGCGGCCGACTTCGGAGTTTTCACGCGTGCTGACGGCAAGGATCAACTCACTTACAAAGGGTGGCCGCTGTATTACTTCGCGAAGGATCAGAAACCGGGAGACACGGTTGGCGATAATGTGGGCAAGGTTTGGTTCGTGATTAAGCCTTCCAATGGCGGAATCGCGATTGGCACGAAGCCCGATCTTGGTAATTATTTGACAGATGCTAGCGGCATGGCGCTGTATTACTATGATAAAGATACGAAGGGCGTTAGCAATTGCTCAGGCAAATGCTTGGAGAAATGGCCGGTCTTCTACTCAAGTGCAATATCTGCCCCTACCGGAGTGAATTCAGCCGATTTCGGCACCTTGGTCCGCGCTGATGGCAGCCTGCAAACGACGTATCAAGGATTCCCGCTGTATTACTGGGTGGATGACAAGAAAATGGGAGACACAACGGGACAGGACGTTGGCCATGTTTGGTACGTGATTGATCCTGCAAAATTTAGTGGCACAAAAGCTGTGAATTCCTCTGTAAAAACAAGTAAATCCGATGCGTTAGGTACTTACTTAGTCGATCAAAACGGCATGGCTCTGTACTTGTTTACCAAAGATAAAGCTGATCCTAACTCCTGCGTAGGTCCTTGTTTGGTAAATTGGCCGATCTTCTACGACGAGAACCTGACGGTTTCCGCGGATCTTACGGCAAGTGATTTCGGTGTTCTGACGCGAGCTGACGGTAAAAAGCAAAGCACTTACAAAGGCTGGCCGCTTTACTACTGGGTAAAAGATCATCTTCCTGGTGAAACGACAGGACAAAATGTAGGCAAAGTCTGGTTCGTTCTCGATCCGGCGAAAACAGAAGCAAGATAAATAAGACAGCTTTCAAACGCTCCGGCATGCTGGCAAGCTCAGCGATGCCGGGGTTTTCTTTTTCTATAAATCTATTGCCAAGACAACATGCGGGGAGATAAGGTAGTAGTATTAACTTTATTTCCACTCGGAGTGTGCCGAATATGCGAAATCGAACGGATGCCGAACTCATGAAGTTGGTCTTGGGTAAGCACCATCCTGCATTGGAAGAGCTTTACGATCGTTATGCAAAGCTTGTGTACTCCTTTGCGCTGAAGTCCTTGAAAGAGGAACAGGCGGCTAGAGAAATTGTTCAGCTTGTTTTTACGCGGCTCTGGACGACGGAGAAGGGGTATGACGCAAGCAAAGGCGGCTTTGTAAATTGGATTATTACCGTTACGAGGAATATAACGATTGATTATTTAAGGAAGAAACGAAGACTTGAGCAAGTGGTCCGTTTCGAACCCAGAGAATGGGAACATTCCCTTGTTTCTGACGCTCCGGATCCGGAGTCCGTGATCTCACGCAAATGGATCGGGGAACAAATTCACGAGGCCTACGTGCATTTGTCCGAGAGCCAGATTCAATTGATCGATATGATGTATTGGCAAGGTTATTCGTTAAGCGAGATAGCCTCTCAAACCAACGAACCGGTGGGTACGATCAAAAGCCGCCTGCATCAATGTTTAAAAATACTTCGTAAGCATCTGACATCACTGAGGGAGGGATGACGTCATGAAAGAACATGAAACTGTGGATTGCAATGATTTGGTCAATTATTTGACCGGCGATTGCACAGAGCTAGAACGCGCGGCTTTCGAGCGGCATCTGCGAACTTGTGCCAGCTGCCGCGAAGAATTAAGAGACCTGCAAGATGTTTGGCAGGCTTTGCCTTTTGAAATGGAAGAAGTGGAGCTGCCGCCGGACCTAAAGCAGGAGGTCATGCAGTCCATCCTGCCACCAGCTAAGCTTAAGACGATAACAAATAAGAAAAAACGGTCATACAAATGGATATACGGGTTGTCCGCTGCGATTATCTTAGGATTGGCCGTAGGGATTTGGTGGAGCAGCCAACCGAATAATTCAGCCCTATCCGCGAATCCGGGCTTAAGTGAGCCGGCAGAAATCATGCATACGTTCCAATTAAAGTCCGTTGAGAGCACAATGCCAACGGCTTCAGGAACGGCGTGGGTGCTTCAGAACGGCGATGTTCACAACGTGGTTATTAATTTGCAAGGCCTCCAGGAAACAAAGGGAGATACGGCGTACCAAGTTTGGTTCAATCGGAACGGAAAACGGTATAACTGTGGAACGCTCCGCGTTGATGAGAAAGGCACAGGGGTGCTGACTTACAGCATTCCGGTGAAAGGCAAGGACTTTCAGATCGATTCCTTCGGCGTTACGCTTGAGCCCGATCCTAATGGGCTGCAGCCACGCGGGAAGAAGATATTGGGCACCTCCTAGAACGCTGCCTATGAAAACGAATAAGTCGCTTTATGAACGAACGGGTTCATGGTGCGGCTTGTTTGCTTTGCTCTATCTTGGCAAACGCGCGGCCTAGAAGGACGACGAAGTCGGTTATCTTTGTGAATGCGTGCCATGGGCTGAGGTCAAGGGAACCACGGGGCGTTATTTCACGGGAAATAACCGTTTGAGCCTACAAGGGGAACTGTGGTCTCTTATTTCGTAACTTAGGCGCGATTGGGGGCTCATTTCGCTGAAATAAGAGCCACCAGTTCCCTTCATATGTGGAATCCGCGCTTTTTACTAAAATAGCGCCCTGTAGTTCCCGACATTAGGGCCTTCTCTATCCAGTGCCCGGTGCCCTAGTTACCAGTCTTTCCCCGGCGATATCGGGAATGAGTAGAAAATCGGGGAATTCCTTGACAAGACAAGGCAAATTTCAGATGATGGCTTCAAATGCCAAGGTGTGACTTGGCGAATCTTTATCCATGAGGAGAATGAGATTGTGTTGTTATCCATATTGATTTTTGTTGTTGCAGGGTTAGCGGAAATTGGCGGGGGTTATCTGGTTTGGCTATGGCTGAGGGAGTCCAAGCCCTTGTGGTACGGTATCGTGGGAAGTATCATCCTCATCGTATATGGGATTATTCCAACCTTGCAGAGCTTCCCTTCGTTTGGTCGAGTGTACGCTGCTTATGGTGGAGTGTTCATCATACTAGCCGTGTTATGGGGATGGGTCATCGACAAAAAAACACCGGACCTTTACGACTGGACCGGAGCGGTTGTCTGTGTCATCGGTGTTTCCATCATGTTATGGGCGCCCCGGGGTTAGGGGCTGCTTCAACGAGCGAGCTTTGTTTCTCCGTGCTTGCGATTCCAACCTAACAGTATCATCGAAATAAGCGCTCCGATTAAACCGAGTCCCATATCTTTTTCTGAGTCAAAGACATCCCCTTGCATACCGACGTACTCCTGGCCAACTTGACCTGCTACATATGCAGCCCCCATTTCTATGATTTCGAAGAAGGCACTGATACCGAAAACGACCGCTACGGGCATCGCATATGACCAGAAACCTCGCATTCCGCCGGCGCGGGTCAGCCATTCGCGGACCGGATATGCCCAAAGCAGCCCGAACAGGAGATGCACAACCCGATCATAGTAGCTGCGATGGGTATGGAAGGCTCCTTTCAGCCAAACGTCGAAAGGAGTGCCTTGATAGGTATAATGCGCCCCATAGGTATGAAAGCACAAGAAGATAAAGATGAACAAATAGGACAACTGAGAGAGAGGAAATTTTTTATAGGTGAAAAGAAGGACAAGAATGACAGAGACAAGCAGTATGTTTTCCATCAGCCACTGCATGCGATCCGTTGGTGTGATCGCCATAAACACCCAGTACACCACAAAAACAGTGATCATCACGTACAAAGGCCATTGCTTTTTACCCATCCCCATCAAGTCCACCTTCTCTAGATGACTATTTTGAATAACAAATCTACTTATTCTTATAGTGTGGACAGAAATACAAACGTCATGCGGGCCCTTAGGTAATAACCTTCAACCACAGATATAGACCAAGTAAAGTGATGAGCAGCGTAGGGATCGTAAGCACGATACCGATTCTAAAATAAGTCCCCCATGTGATCGTTACCCCTTTTTTCGAAAGAACGTGGAGCCAGAGCAGTGTCGCCAGCGACCCGATCGGTGTCATTTTAGGCCCCAAATCCGAACCGATCACATTGGCATAAATGAGAGCTTCTCGAATCACGCCGTCAGTCCCTGTGCCATTTACCGCTAATGCGCCAATCAATACGGTCGGCAAATTGTTCATAATCGAAGAGAGAATAGCGGACAGGAACCCCATGCCTACAGAGGCGGCCAACAAACCATACCCCGAAATAACTTCAATTAATTCTCCTAAAGCATCGGTTAAACCGGCATTTTTTAAGCCGTATACGACGACATACATGCCAATTGAAAAAATAACGATAGCCCATGGAGCGTCTTTGACGATCTGCTTCGTTTGGATGGCCTTGCTGCTGCGGGCAAGCAGAAGAAAGACGAGCGCAGCGATTCCTACGATGAAGGAGACTGGGATTTTAACGAATCCGCTGGCCAAATATGCCGCTAACAAGACACCCAGAATGACCCAGGACAGTCGGAAAAGCCGAGGATCTCGAATGGCGGCAGATGGATCTTTGAGATGAGTCCCGTCATAATCCGCAGGAATATCTTTTCTGAAGTATAGATACAGCACCAGCAGGCTTGCTCCTAATGAAAAAAGGCTGGTGACGAACATCCGGCTGGCATAAGTCGTAAAATCAATATTGAAAAAATCGGCCGACACAATATTCACCAAATTGCTGACAACAAACGGGATGGAAGTTGTATCCGCGATAAACCCGCTGGCCATGATGAAGGGGAGAATCATTTTATCCGGAAATTTTAAAGCCCGGACCATGGCGAGCACAATAGGCGTCAAGATGAGCGCAGCACCGTCATTGGCGAAGAAGGCCGAAACTGCGGCTCCCAGCAGGATGACGTAGATGAACATGCGTTTGCCATTGCCCTTGGCCATACGCGCCATATGCAGGGCTGCCCACTCGAAGAAACCGATGTTATCGAGGATGAGGGAGATCAGAATAATACCAACAAATGCCAAGGTAGCATTCCAAACGATCCCTGTTACGGTGGCAACGTCCTGCAGAGAAACAACTTGAAAAATCAGTGCCAATAAGGCGCCTGCCGAAGCGGAGTAGCCGATATTAAGTCCCCGTGGCTGCCAGATGACGAATGTAATGGTAAGTAAGAAAATAAAGACCGCCAAATAAATCATGTGTTCCTCCCGACTCGGATTTCTTCAACATTTTCATAGTTCCTCTATCATTTGTCAATGCTTAAATCAAAGATTTGATAAAGGGGGCCAAACCATACCTTTAAATCGAAGTAGTGTGTTAAAATGATGTATCTTATTTTCGAGGTGCAGATATGTCCAAAGAACGATTACCCAAAGCGGTCTACGAGCAGCTAGCTTTATTTCGATATCAGATCCGAAAGTTTATTCATTTCAGTGAGTCAGCGGCGAGAGCGCATGGGCTCACTCCGCAGAATCATCAGCTGATGCTGGCGATAATGGGGTTTCCGGGGCGGGATTATGCAACGCCAAAGGAGCTTGCCGAGCGCTTGCAAGTTACTCCGCACGCCTGTGTGGAATTGATTAACCGCTGTGAACAGCTTCAATTGGTGTATCGTGTGCCTAATCCGGATGACGGGCGGAG
Source organism: Paenibacillus sp. P36 (assembly GCF_045866505.1). Taxonomy (NCBI): domain Bacteria; kingdom Bacillati; phylum Bacillota; class Bacilli; order Caryophanales; family Paenibacillaceae; genus Paenibacillus; species Paenibacillus sp. P36. The sequence continues at coordinate 7,852,801 of NZ_AP038372.1, read as the reverse complement.
CATATTTATCCGTTTGTCGGAGTCCGGCATGCGCCTGTTGGAGGACCTTTCGGAGATTCATATGAATGAATTGAAGAATATCGGGCTTTTGGAATTCCCTGAAGAGGGATAATGTCATATAAATTAACATTGAATTAAATATATTAATTCGTTGTCTGAAAATCAGGTGTTTAAATGTTATGTAAATTAACATAACCACTTGATTTTTATCGCAACACGATATATATTTTGTAATAAGTAAGTATAATTGGTTTGCGGTGATGTCACTTTTCTTACATTTATAAAAAAATTAATTACGTGCATCCTGCACGTTAGCGCTGGTGAACCAACATGACAACAAACAAAGTGAAAAGCGTCTGTCCCTACTGCGGTGTTGGCTGCGGAATTGTGCTTGAAGTATCCGGAAACCGCGTGCTCAAAGTGACGGGTGATAAAGAGCATCCGACTAATTTTGGCCGACTGTGCACCAAGGGTAATACCTGTGCGCAAGCTATCGCAGAGTCTGGGCGGATGGAATACGCATATAAACGTTTAGCGCGTAAGAAAGAACCTGTCAAAACCGGGATGGCCGATGCCATCAAGGAGACGGCGAAGCGGTTGCGTTCTATCGTTGACAAGTACGGTCCGAATGCCATGTCTTTTTATGTGTCGGGCCAAATGTCGCTGGAGGCGCAATATCTGGTTAATAAGCTGGCGAAAGGCTTCATCCGAACCAATAACATTGAATCCAATTCCCGCTTATGTATGGCTAGTGCAGGCAGTGGCTACAAGCTGTCGCTTGGGGCGGATGGTCCGCCGGGATCGTATCAGGACATGGACCGCACGGATTTGTTTTTCGTCATTGGCGCCAATATGGCGGATTGCCATCCCATTCTCTTCCTGCGAATGATGGATCGGGTGAAAGCGGGAGCCAAGCTGATTGTGGTAGACCCCCGCCGTAACGCGACAGCAGACAAAGCAGGACTCTATATGCAAATTAAGCCTGGGACTGATCTTGCACTTCTGAATGGCCTGCTGCACTTGCTTGTGAAAAATGGCCATACGGACCCGGCTTTTATAGCGGAGTTCACGTCCGGATGGGAAAGTATGCCGGCATTCCTGGAAGACTACACGCCGGATAAAGTTTCTGAACTAACCGGCATCCCCGAAGCCGACATCCGTCAAGCGGCATTATGGATTGGCGAGTCGCCGGAATGGATGACGTGCTGGACGATGGGGCTGAACCAGAGCACTCACGGAACTTGGCATACCAATGCCATCTGCAACCTGCATCTGGCAACAGGCGCCATCTGCCGACCGGGAAGCGGGCCCTTCTCCCTTACGGGCCAACCCAATGCCATGGGGGGCCGGGAGATGGGGTACATGGGCCCTGGCTTGCCAGGACAGCGATCCGTACTGGCACCGGCTGACAGGGATTTTATGGAAGACATGTGGGATGTACCGCGGGGAACGTTGAAAACCGAAGTAGGAACAGGCACGGTGTCGATGTTCGAAAGCATGCAGGCCGGAGATATCAAAGCCTGCTGGATTATTTGTACGAATCCGGTCGCAACGGTGCCTAACCGCAGGAACGTGATTGCAGGTCTTGAGGCCGCAGAGCTCGTTATCGCGCAGGATGCCTTCTATGAGACAGAGACGAATGCGTATGCGGACATCCTGCTTCCCGGCGCCTTATGGGCGGAGGCCGAAGGCGTCATGATCAACTCCGAGCGGAATTTGACGCTGATGGAGAAAGCGGTCGAGCCTCCCGGCGAAGCGATGCCGGATTGGCAAATCATCGCCAAGGTTGCTTGCGAGATGGGGTATTCCGCTGCGTTCACTTACACGTCCTCGGCGGAAGTGTATCAGGAGATTCAGCGGGCGTGGAATCCTAAGACCGGCTACGATATCCGGGGAGCCTCTTATGAACGGCTGCGCGAAACACCGATGCAGTGGCCGATTGCGCCGGAAAGCCGGAATGATCGCAATCCGATTCGTTATTTGAATGACGGAGTCAGCCAGCATTTGAAGGAACTTGCGGATGGAACACGTCCGCGCATTGTTTTTGCAACGGAAAGTGGGAAAGGGATATTTTTGGCCCGGCCCTATTTGCCGCCGGCGGAGATGCCGGACTCCGATTACAGCTTCGTGTTGAATACGGGCCGGTTGCAGCATCAATGGCATACCATGACGAAGACGGGCAAAATACCGACGCTGAATAAGCTGAACCCCGGTCCCTTTCTCGAAATTCACCCGGAGGATGCCGAGTCGCTTGGCGTCAAGGAGCAGGACAAAATAGAAATTCGTTCGCGTCGCGGACTTGCAATTTTACCTGCGGTCATTACCGATCGCGTGAGGCCGGGGAACTGCTTCGCTCCTTTTCATTGGAATGATGTGTTCGGAGAGAAGCTGGCCATTAACGAGGTGACAAGTGATGCGGTTGACGGCATCTCTTTTCAACCGGAACTCAAGTATTGTGCGGTTTCACTAGCTAAACAGAAGGAGGAAGTGAAGATGGCTACGATGGCACCTATCGATACACTTGCAACGATGCTCGGCATTCAATCCTCACCGCCGATGGCGCTGGATAATCATGAGAAGATGTATCTTTCCGGATTTTTGACAAGTCTTCGAGCGGAAGATTCACGTCAGGTGCCAGGTATTCCTGTTCTGCCTCCTACAGCGCCTTTGGAGGCATCCAAACGGTATTGGCTGGACGGTATGCTGGCTGGTATGTTCTCTCGCACTTACCTTCCAGAAACCATAGCGCTGCCTGTGATAACGCCCGAGACCCCGCCAGAAGTGAAAGCAGCAGAAACAACGCAGTCTGATAAAGAATCGGTGACGATACTGTGGGCCTCCCAAACAGGGAACGCAGAAGGGGCAGCTATCCAATGCGCGCAGAAAATGCAAGAAGCCGGCTACAACGTGCGTCTCATGAATATGAACGCCTATGCAATGGCTGATTTAATCGCGGAACGTTACGTTTTCTTTTTGGTTAGCACGTTCGGTGCCGGAGATCCGCCGGATAACGGTGAGAGCTTCTGGAACGCGCTAAAAGGAGAAACAATGACGCGGTTGCCTGAGCTGAATTACTCCGTCCTGGCCTTCGGGGATTCCAACTATGATCTGTTTTGCGGCTTTGGGCGCAATTTGGATGCGCGTTTGGAGCAGTTGGGGGCTAAACGCCTTAACGGGCGGGTCGACTGTGATACGGATTACGAGGAACAAGCCGCAGCGTGGATGAAAGCCGTTGTGACGAAACTAAGTGAACCGGCTGCTACGGTTACAACCGAAACCCAAGTGACCTATGACCGCAATCATCCATTAACTACACGAGTGGTAAAGAGCAGGCTTTTGAACGGGGAAGGTTCCGAAAAAGAAACCCGTCACTATGTTTTCGATCTAGCGGGCAGTGGGATGTCTTACGAGGCCGGGGATGCACTTGGCGTATGGCCAACCAATGATCCGCAGATGGTCTCTGACATATTGGAAGCCGTTAAGGTGGATCCATCGACACAGGTGACGGTAAAAGACAAAGGGCAAATGACCGTCACCGAGGCGCTTCGCCGTCACTTCGAACTTGCCAGGGTCACTCCGGCGATTATGGAGTTCATCCAGGAACGTGCCCATAGTGAAATGCTGGGTCATTTATTAAACAATAAAGCGGAGCTGAAAAAGTGGCTTTGGGGCCGCCAATTGGTTGATGTGCTGCAAGCATACCCAATGAGTAAAGCTGTCTCCGCAGAGGAACTTCTACAAGTGTTAAAACCGCTGCAGCCTCGCTTGTATTCCATTTCCTCCAGTCCCAAAGCGAAAGCTGATGAAGTCCACATTACTGTATCAACCGTTCGTTATGAAATCGAGGGCAAACCGCGGACCGGTGTTTGTTCCGGATTCCTGGCGGATCGCGTCCAAGGCGAGGGCGAGGTGGGACTCTTTATCCAAAAGACCGCTCACTTCAGACCGCCGGCCAATCCGGACGCTGGCATGATCATGATCGGACCGGGGACTGGAATTGGGCCTTTCCGGGGCTTTCTTCAAGAGCGTAAGGCGACCGGGGCCAAAGGAAAGAACTGGCTCATTTTCGGGGAACAGCGCGCAGCGTGTGATTTCTACTTCCAAGAGGAGCTGGAGACCATGCGGCAAGAGGGAACGCTGCACCGTCTGGACACCGCTTTTTCTCGTGACCAAGAGGAGAAAATCTACGTTCAGCACCGCATGCTGGAGCATGGGGCAGAGCTGTGGGCATGGCTGAAGGCTGGCGCTCACTTCTATATTTGCGGAGACGCCAGTTCAATGGCCAAAGAGGTGGATGCCACGCTGAAACAAATCATTCAGCAGCATAGCGGCATGAGTGCAAGTGAAACGGAGAGTTATGTGAAAGAAATGTCGCGTACCAAACGATATGCGAAAGATGTCTATTAAGTTTCAAAGAGAACGCGCCCTGTCTGGGAGAGATTATATCCTTGGATAGGGCGTAGTTCGTTATGGAAAACCTCGGATTGCAGCACTTCTTTTACCCGTTCGATCCAGGCCAGGTTCTCTGGTTTCTTCAGCATAACAAGATCAACGCGCTCTTGAATGAGCGGAATGAAATCGACGCCACCGACCATAGAAGCCGCTTTTTCGATCCCTACGCCGAAATCTCCTTCCCCTAGAGCTACTTTGCCTGCGACGCCCATATGATTCGATTCCTCACGTTCATAGCCGATAATGTCCCGATAGGAAATGCCATGCAGACGGAGCTGCTCATCGAGCAAAACGCGGGCGCCGGAGCCCTTTTCGCGATTAATCAGCCGAAGGCCTTTCTGCTTGAGATCCGCCCAGCCCTGAATCTTCTTGGGGTTTCCTTGCTGGACATAGAGACCTGCCGATCTTGAGACAAGATTGATGACAACGTAAGAGGAGCCGATCAGTATTTTGCGAACATAAGGAATGTTGTACTCGCCTGTGTCACCATCCAAGAGGTGTGTGCTGACGATGTCGGTTTCCCCTCTGTACATAGCGATTAAGCTGTCCAAGCTTCCGACATAAGATCGTAGAGGCCATCTGTTAGGGATCTTTTTCTCGATATGTTTGGCCAAAATGTCCAAGCTGATATCCTGACCGGTGATGACAAGCGTGTTTTTGGGGACGGATGACAAGCCTGATGAAGTGCCTGACGATGTAGTTGATGGCGCTGGTTCCGGAGTGTCAGCTTTGGGTGAAGCTAGCATATCACCTTTGGCGCGCGTTTTATAAGCCTCCAAGTCCGAGGCGTCTACACGCATTTGCTTACCTACCCGATAGGCGGGTAAATCCCCTTTTTTAATAAGATCATAGACCGTTAGTTTGGAGATTTTTAAAAGCTTCGCGATCTCTTCCGTGGTATAGGATATATCGGCTGTCATGGTCACCCTCCGTGCGCTCTCGTTATTCGTTATCCTCTATCATAAGCGGATCTATGGTGTAAGACAATCTTAATCCCTTCTAGAAAAAAGAATGATTATATAATAGAATGAAACTAAACCATGCTATTTATATTTAAATAGATACAATAATGATGATGGAGGGGTTATTTTGTTTAAAAAAGGACTATTTGGTTATGTTTTATTGCTTTTAGTTATTACTTCAATGGTATTTACAGGGTGCGCTAGTACGAAAGAGCCAGCGGCGACTGCTCCAGCAGCGACTGCTCAAACGACGCAAGCTACACCATCGCCAGCACCGGCCGCAACAGCTTCAACGCCGGCGGAGAAAGTGGAATTGACCATTTCTGCTGCTGCCAGCTTAACGGATGCTTTGAAAGAAATTCAAACCAGCTATGAAGCTAAAAATAAACAAATTAAGCTGAACTATAACTTTGGCGCTTCTGGAGCGCTTCAACAGCAAATTGAGCAGGGAGCTCCAGCCGACGTATTTTTATCGGCAGCGACCAAAAATATGAAAGCACTCGTTGACAAACAGTTGATTGACGCCGCACAGCAAAAGAACCTGCTGATCAACGAATTGGTGCTTGTTGTGCCGGCAGATGGCAAAGTAGCGGTTCAGAAAGTGGAAGATCTAACATCTGATGGTGTTAAACACGTTGCGATTGGCGAGCCGCAAACCGTTCCTGCAGGAAGTTATGCCAAAGAAGCACTGACACAAACAAAGCTTTGGGATGGGCTGCAAGCCAAAATCGTACAGGGGAAAGACGTTCGCCAGGTACTGACTTATGTAGAATCAGGAAATGCTGAAGCTGGTTTCGTCTACAAAACCGATGCGCTGACTTCGCAAAAAGTGAAAGTTGCTCTAAGCGTAGACTCCAAAACTTACACGCCGATCGAATACCCGGCTGGTATTGTTAAAGCAACAAAACATAGCAAAGAAGCTGCGGATTTCTATGCGTATCTTCAAACGAAAGAAGCACAGGATGTCTTTGTGAAATACGGTTTCACGATTCCAAAATGATGGAACAAATCGCTTGGCGTGACTTCTTTGATCCCATCCTGCTTTCACTGAAAGTAGCGGCGGTATCCAGTGTATTCGTTCTTATCCTTGGCGGCTTGGCGGCCTGGGGAATGTCGCGGCGAAGCTTCCGCGGGAAGTCCTTCGTCGAAACGGCGATTCTGCTGCCTCTGGTGCTGCCGCCGACCGTTGTTGGCTTCATCTTGCTGGTGGTTCTCGGCAAAAAGAGCTGGATCGGTGCAGGGATGGAGATGTTATTTAATCAGTCGATTATTTTTACATGGGGTGCTGCCGTCATCGCTTCGATTGTGGTCGCTTTTCCCCTTGTGTATCAAACGATGAAAACAGGCTTTGCCTCCGTTAGCAGAGACGTGGAGGATGCAGGAAGATCATCGGGAGCCAAGGAGTGGCAGGTGCTGCGTTATATCACGCTGCCACTTGCGTGGCGCTCGATAACGGCCGCATACATCCTTGGTTTTGCACGGGGGTTGGGGGAGTTCGGTGCAACGCTCATGATTGCGGGCAACATCCCGCACAAGACGCAGACGCTGCCGACAGCGATTTATATCGCAGTGGAGTCGGGGAACCAGACCCTCGCGTGGTGCTGGGCAGGGGCGATTATTGTGATCTCCTTTGGGTTGGTTTTGTTCGTTAATCGCAAAAGTGTTAATTAAGAAACTAAAGCGTGTTATTTCGTCAATTTTGCCGAAGTAATACGCTTTAGTTTTTTATTTGCGGTTATTTCGTTGTAGGTGGCAGGAAACCTAGTGCTCGCAGCGGGCCATGGTACATGATATTACACATATATTTGGCTAGCTCAGCCGGGGTTTGTTGCCGTCCGTTTCGGATCCATTCCAGGATGAAGCCGAAGTGGGCGGAAGACACGTAGCCGATCAGGATGTCGGCCGGCACAAGCAGAATGTTGTGGGGCTGAGATTCAATCAGCTTGCGGTACATATGGGAGTGAATGGTTTCCTTCATCAAAATGGAGAAGGACAAATCCCCATTGGGACCGAGCATGACCTCGAAGAAATCCGCCTGCGAGTCGAAATACGCATAGAGACGAATAAGACCGTCGTACACTTTACCCTCTAAAGCTTGGTTAAACATATCTCTTGGCTCCAACTGTGCGACGATGTGCAGCAGCCCTTCATGGAATTCAGCTTTGATGTGTTCACGCAAATCCAGTACGTCTTTGTAGTGCAAATAAAACGTACCGCGGTTTATATTTGCTTTGCGTGTCAGATCGCTGACGGTGATGGTCTCGAGTCCTTTTTCTTTAATAAGCGCCACCAAGGCGTCGCGAAGCGCTTGTTTCGTCTTCGCTTTCCTTCTGTCTAACTTCTCCAACATGTCCGAATGCCCCCGAAAAATGATTTTATAGCGATAATCAACAGTGATTTCCGATGGTGTTCATTACGCGACAGTTCCTTGAAACATTGCGCATTGATCGTTTAATAAACCTGATTATAATCAACAATGTGGTCATTATTCAACAACTTGTTGATTATTAATTAGGAGGTTATTCCCATGTCTTTTTTCAAAATGAAGACTGCCCGTATAGGTTTCGTTGTGGTTTTCGTCGTCATTCTCGTTTTCGGGCTAGCTTTAATGGGTTCTGTGCTGAGTGCAAAACCACAAAATTTGCCTGTAGCGCTCGTCGTCCTCGATCAACCTGCTACACTGCCTGATGGCAGCGCGTTAGCAGTTGGAGAGATGGTGAAAGAGAAGCTGAAGGGCATCGCAGAACTTCCAGTTAAATGGGTGGAGGTCAGCTCGGAAGCGGACCTTGAGACCCAGCTTGATGAGCAGAAGGTGTACGGCGCATTGGTGCTCCCCGCAGACTTAAGCTCGGGTGTCGCTTCGCTGCAGTCACCTTCTCCGAAGCCAGCGACTGTCCGTATCGTGCTGAACGAAGGGACTAACGCGCAGGCCGTCTCGGCTGTCCGAATGATTCTGCAGCAGGTAACGAACACGATAAGCTCGCAGTTGTCTGGGCAATTGCTTGGCCAAATTGGACAGCATACACAGCAAATGCCGGTATCTGCTGCAAACGCGCTTTTGCATCCGTTCCAATTGACGGAGCAAGTCGTACATCCCGCAGGCTCGAATAATGCAAATGGCAGCGCGCCGAACCTGCTTGTGCAAATCATGTGGTTGGCCTGCATGGTGGCATCCGCCTTCCTGTTCGTTACCGCTCGGCAGCACGGCCAAAATAGACGCAGCCTAGCTAGTACAGTTGCCTCTCAGCTCACAGTTGGCGTGCTGCTCGTGACAGCCGCCTCGGCGTTCTTGCTGTGGATGGCGCATGCCTGGTATGGCATGGCGATTGCACAGCTGGGGGCAACCTGGCTGTACCTCTGGCTCATGGCAGTGGCATTCTTCCTCGTGCAGACGGCGCTGCTCAACTGGATTGGACTGCCGTCGATGCTGCTGCTCGTGCTCATCTTCTTCTTCTCGATACCGGTTATCGGCATGCCGCAGGAATTGCTGCCGCAAGTGACGGTCGATTGGCTGTACTCATGGACGCCTTTACGCTATGCGGCTGCGGGCCTTCGCAGCATCATGTATTTCGCTGGCAAAGGGACGCTGAGCCAAAGCCTGTATGTGCTTGCCGGCATGGCTGCTGCTGGCTTGATTTTGGCCGCTCTAGCCGTGTTTAAGCCTCGCAAGGCGGCGCGTCCTTCGGTTGCAGCGTAAGCAATCTATGACAATTCCACCCACCGGCCTCAGGCTGATGGGTTTTTCTTTTTCAGGAATGGCGATAATAAGGAATACCGATGAAACAAGTGGAGGAATGTATGGAACTAACGCCTGTAATTCCTTTCGAGCCGATTAGCACAGAGGCATTGCCCGAGTCTGGCGATTGGGTGGCGCAAATCAAGTGGGATGGCGTCCGAATGCTTACGTATTTCGATGGCAACGAAGTCCGTCTCATCAACCGGAGATTAAACGATCGAACGATGCAATACCCGGAGATAGCTAATATTTCAACCTACTGCAAAGCCAAGTCCGTTATTTTAGACGGGGAAATTATTGCGCTCAAAGACGGGAAGCCATCCTTTCATGAAATCATGCGAAGAGATGGGGTAAGAAACTCGAAGAACATTCCACAGCTCCTAAAAACCGTCCCCGTCGTTTATATGATTTTTGACATCCTGTTTCATGATGGACAATGGGTGGTTGATCAACCACTGCAACAACGGCAGCAGCTTTTATCAAAAGTCGTCTCGACGGGTGAAATGATCCAGCTTGTTCCTAACCATTCCGATCCTGCCTCGTTATATGCCGTGATGGAGCAGCATGACATGGAAGGGATTGTGCTGAAAGATTTAAACAGCAAATACCAACTTAACGGCAAAGATAAGCGATGGATGAAAAAGAAAATTATTCATGATCTTGTCGCTGTCGTAGGCGGGGTAACGAAGAGAGGGAACTTAGTAAATGCTGTTATGCTGGGGCTTTATGACGATGCCGGGGAGCTGTGGTACATAGGCCATGCAGGAACCGGAAGGCTGACGCAAAGTGATTGGAGATCGTTAACCGAAGTCACGGATAAAATGGTTTTGGAGAAAAGGCCGTTTATCAACACGCCCGAAAGGTCCAAAGAAGCCATCTGGATTCAACCTCTCATTACAGTTAAAATCAATTATATGGCCTGGACGCGAGAAAGAAATTTACGCCAGCCAAGCATTCAAGCTATTGTTTCCGTATCGCCTGAGGAGTGCAATTTCAGCCAACTCTAGCAACTAGCTCAACAAAGAAAAGCGCTCATCCTTGAAATCCAAGGATCAGCGCTTATTTATTTTACGTAACAGATTCCTTCGCTTTTTTCGCTCGAGGCTTAGCTTTTGGTTTCTTTTCCTCCGTAACGGTCGCATCAGACTCCAACGTCACTTTGCCGTCATCAGCGGATTTGGTGGCATCAAGGCTCGCTTGCAGAGCGGCCATAAGGTCGATAACGCTCGTTTTTTGCAGGGCAGGCGCGGCTTGCACTTCTTCTCCCGCAATTTTGTGCTCGATCGCTTCGAGCAATCGTCCCCGATATTCATCTTTATATTTTTCCGGTTCAAAAGGAGAAGATAACTGGCTGATCAGCATTTTGGCCATGTCTAACTCCCGCTCGTTCACAGTTACCTTTTCCGGCAAGTTGGGAACTTGCGAGATGGGACGAATTTCGTCGGGGTAGAAAATGGTTTCAAGCGCCAAGCAGTTCTCAATGACACGAATCGCGGCTAGGGAGCTCTTGGAGCGGATCGAAACTTTGGCGATGCCGATTTTGCCGGTTTGGCGCATCGAATCAAGCAGCAAATTATAAGCTCCCGCACCCGTATCCCCAGGCCCTAAATAGTATGTTTTTTGAAAATAAACAGGGTCGATATCCGTCAAGTTGACGAAGTCCAAAATTTTGATCTCTTTATTCGCTTCTCCTGAGATCGTTTCCAACTCTTCCTTTTCAAAAAGGACGAATCGCCCTGGTTCATATTCATAACCTTTCGTAATTTCATCCCACTCTACTTCTTTGTCGCAAGTCTGGCATTTACGTACATAAGCAAGTGGGGTTATGCAGGTTTTATGTATATATCGCATGGAGATGTCCTTATCTTCCGTAGCCGAAAACATTTTCACAGGCACATGTACAAGTCCGAAAGAGATAGCGCCTTTCCAAACCGTATGCATCGCTTGATTCCTCCCCAAATGAGCTTCATTGTACTAGTATTCTCTTGATTTCTTTCCTTTATACGGATGCGATTTGAGAGAATGGTTTGCTTCCGGAGTGGGTACGTTAATGATGCAAGTTTAATGCTAACTAGCTTGTCATAGGCAAAGCTAATGCTAAGGAGGGATTCACGGATGGCACAAGATTCAAATGCAACCCAAGATACAAGTAATCAGGGTCAAGAAGATCATTTTATGGATATTGACCGTATGATTAACGAGGGCTTGGGAGGCGGCAACGTCACCATGCATAACGGATTAATCGAGTCCACGTCAACGGATACGATGGATCATCCAGAATCCGTATTGGATGAGCCATGAACCTTCATCGCGCACAGGAAATTTTAGCCGCTGATGAAAAGATTACGGTTGAACTTAACGGCGTTCCCGTCTGGATCGACAGTGTCGACTCCAACAAAGCGCTTGCTAAGGTTCACGCCGAGGAAAACCCGGCCGATTCCCGATTAGTGACTGTTCAAGAACTTGAAGAGGTTCACTGAGGAAATGGCAAGCCGGCCCCGATGCGATTCGGGGTCGGCTTTTTTTCATTTCAGGTTGCTGTCGCCTACTGGCGAAGTCTATAATAGGAGCAGCAAGCGCAATCGGAAGAAAGGGATGAGATCACTGGCTCAATCCACATTTACGTACTACTCCCAACATGAGGATGATACGGATCTACTTGGGAAATTGCTGGCAGCCTGTTTAACCCCCGGCTCCGTCCTGACGTTAGACGGTGATTTGGGAGCAGGCAAGACGAGATTTTCGCAAGGTTTTGCAAGGGCGATAGGCATTCAAGAACACGTCAATTCCCCCACATTTACAATTATAAAAGAATATGAGGGAGCTAAGCTTCCTTTCTACCATATGGATATGTACCGCATTTCCCAAGAGGAGGCGGACGAGCTGGGGCTGGAGGATTACTTCTATGGAACCGGCGTGACCTTGATTGAATGGTCAAGCCTGATTGAAGATCTTCTGCCGCAGGAGCGACTTGCCATTACGATATCCCTTCAGGGGGATCAAACCAGAGTGTTTCACCTGACTCCGCACGGAGATCCGTATGTGAGTTGGTGTGTGCAGATGAAGGAGAACGGACATTTACAATGACAGACCGGACCAATTATTCAGGACGATGCTTAGCCATCGATACCTCATCTTCAGCGATGACCGTTGCGATTCTAGAGAACGGAAAGATGCTGGGCGAGGTAAGTTCACATGCTGAACGGAATCACTCTATCGGATTGCTTCCCCACATCCAAGATTTGCTGGCTTCACTGCAGCTGAAACCGAAAGATCTGCAATCTGTTGCAGTTGGACAAGGCCCCGGTTCGTACACAGGGGTGCGTATTGCTGTTTCCGTTGGCAAGACATTTGCCTGGTCGCTGGGACTTGACCTTATCGGCGTATCAAGCTTGGAAGCGATGGCGCTTGGCGGAGCGATGAAGCAGGAAGACAAGAGCAATAAGGAGCTTACGTGGGTCGTGCCGTTATTGGATGGAAGGCGCAAGCAGGCGTTCACTGCCGTTTACGCCTATTCGGGTGTTTCGCCGATGTCGGATCAAGTGGCTCTAACTGCAGATTGGCATGAAGTGCTGCCGGATGGCATTCGAGTCATTGGACCTTGGCTGGCACAGCTGCTCGAGCAGGCGGCAAGTGCAGAGCCTGAACAAGCGCCGCATAAGATCCTTTTTGTAGGCGAGACGGAGGGCTTCAGCGAAGAACTTGCGCAATTTGCGCAAGATTGGAAAGGGAGCTTCGAGCAGCTTTCCTACGGGATCGAAGCCCAGTATATTGGAGCTCTGGCTTACCCTCGATTAGCGAAGGGTGAGAAGGCGGATGTGCACACGTTTGTGCCAAATTACACAAGATTGCCGGAAGCAGAAGCTAATTTATTGGCCGGCATCCAGGTGAAGAAGGGAGGGAATTGATGGTGGAACAACATCAACCGCAGACAACGGAAGAAACGTTGGTTTTTCGCTCCATGCAGATGGATGATATTCCCTTTATTTGTGAAATTGAGCAGGAGGCCTTTACGACACCATGGACAAAAGGCGCTTTTGAAAATGAATTAACGAACAATCAGTTCGCTCATTATATGATCATGGATATCGGCGGCGAGGTCGCTGGATACGGCGGCATGTGGCTCATTATGGAAGAGGCGCATGTAACGAATATTGCTGTCCGAGACTCTTACAGAGGCCGTAAGCTCGGTGAGCGTCTTATGCGTGAGTTGATGAAAACAGCCGCTTTTCTCGGGGCGATTCGCATGACGCTTGAAGTGCGGGCATCGAACTACGTGGCGCAAAATTTGTATGAAAAAGTCGGCTTCCGCTCCGTTGGTGTACGCAGAGGTTACTATACCGATAATCGTGAAGATGCGGTCATTATGTGGGCGGATTTGCCTAAGAGAAGAAAGGATAGTCTCGGGGATTGAGGCTTTCGGCAGGTGAAGAATGTGAGTAAATTGGATCAACAACAACGAGAAGTTACGGAAGCAAGTACAGATAAATCTAGTAAACCCGTCTATATTTTGGCTATCGAAACAAGCTGTGATGAAACCTCTGTGGCGATTGTCGAAAATGGTAAAATCATACGCTCGAATGTGATTTCGAGCCAGATTGAGACGCATCAGCGTTTTGGCGGCGTCGTGCCTGAAGTGGCTTCCCGGAAGCACGTGGAGTCGATCACGTGGATGCTGGAGGAAGCCGTTGAAAAAGCCGGGGTATCGCTTCAGGAGCTATCAGCGATTGCCGTCACAGAGGGCCCCGGTCTGATCGGGGCCTTGCTGGTTGGCGTCGTTGCAGGCAAAGCGCTGGCCTGCGCATTGGATCTGCCGCTCATCGGTGTCCACCATATTGCGGGACATATTTATGCGAATCAGCTCGTGCATGAGCTGGAATATCCACTGATTTCCCTCGTCGTGTCCGGCGGGCATACCGAGCTCGTGCTGCTTGAGGCACCGGGCAAATTCCGCATCATCGGGCGAACGCGCGATGATGCGGCTGGCGAAGCCTACGACAAAATCGCCAGAGCCATGGGGCTGCCCTACCCTGGCGGCCCCCACGTGGATCGGCTTGCTCAGGAAGCCGAATCCGAGATCAAGCTGCCGCGCTCGTGGCTCGAGGCAGATTCTTACGACTTCAGCTTCAGCGGGTTGAAATCCGCTGTGCTGAACGTCGTCAACCAAAGCAAAATGCGCGGCGAAGCCGTCCAAACCGCGCAAATCGCCAAAGGCTTCCAAGCCTCCGTCATCGACGTGCTTGTCGAAAAAGCGGCGCGCGCCGTCCGCGAATACGGCGCCAAACAGCTCCTGCTCGCGGGCGGAGTCGCCGCGAACAAAGGGCTGCGCAGCGCGCTGGCTGAGCGCTGCGGCCAGTTGGACGTGCCGCTGCTGGTGCCACCGCACGCCCTATGTACGGACAACGCTGCGATGATAGGCGCAGCCGCTTTCCTGAAGTGGGACAAGCAGGAGTTCGACTCCATGGAGCTCAAAGCGGAGCCACAGCTTAAGCTTGAAGAATGGTAGTCTGAAAAAAATAAATGTTCAGATAACGGTATTGACTTTGCCAAATGTGCATATTATAATCACAATCAATACTTTAAAACGCATCGAACGGGATTAGTACGGAACCTCAGTTTCGCTCAGAGAGCTGTGCGCTTGGTGAAAGCACAGACGAAACGTGACCAGAACTCGCCCGGGAGCGGTAAGGCTGATATGGATGCCAAGGATCCAGCACCCAAGTAGGTCTTGACGGTTGACCCCCGTGATCGGGTACATGAGTGGTTTCGAGTGTAACAGCTCGGATCAATTAGAGTGGTACCGCGGAAGGTTCAGACCTGTCGTCTCTTATTATAGAGATGGCAGGTCTTTTTGGTTTTCAAATATAGAATAAACGCAATGAACAAGAGTAGTAAGGGCTCACTTCTACGGTACAGAAAGCTGCGGGTTGATGCGACGCAGACCGTGAATGCCCCGAACTCGCTTGGAAGCGGTCATCCTGATCGGCAGTATCACCTGCTGTTAGGGATGAACGGATGACCTCCGTGATCAGGTGACATAGCAGCCGCTATGTCTGAGGTGGGCTTCGTGATGCGGAGCCAACAAGAGTGGTACCGCGCTGGGTGAAGACCCGTCGTCTCTTATGTGGAGATGACGGGTCTTTTTGTCGTCTCCGTCTCCGGGACGGGGAGTTCTGCCTCGATTGGCGGCGGAAAGGGAACCCCGGGGCGCTATTTCGTCGAAAATAGCCTCAAAAGCTTGGAGTGGGAACTGTGGTCCGCTATTTCAGCGTTTTTCGTGAAAATATGGCCCGCGGAGAGAGAATAACACCCTGTAGTTCCGCTTTGTGAGTGGAACCTTAGCATTCTGGATGAATGAGGGATGAGGTTCCTTTAAGAACAAGTGAGTTGGGATTATCGGGGAATAGCAGCATTAGCTGCATCGACAGCAAGATTAAGAGCATGTGCGGCGGCAGTAACTTCAACAGTAGCAACAGCAAGCATCATCAACAACAGTAGTACCACTAGCAGCAATAGTTACTGGCGACAGTAGCAGTATCAATAGCATCTACAACAGCGACAGTATGAACAGCGACATCATGAGCTATAGCAACTGCGACAGTATGAACAGCATCAGCAGCAGCATAACAGCACCACCAGCATCACCACCAACAAACCACAGCCAACAAAGATTGGCTCCAATTCAAGGAGGAATTGAACCATGGAAAATAACACAAACCGCCGCATTCGCATTTTTGATACGACACTTAGAGACGGAGAGCAAGCGCCAGGCGCTTCACTGTATCCTGAAGAAAAAATTCGCATCGCTAGACAGCTTGCCAAAATGGGTGTAGATACAATCGAGCCCGGCTTCCCTATATCGAGCCCTGGCGACTTTCATGCGGTACAGCAAATTTCGCGCGAACTGCAAAACGTAGAAATTTGCGGATTTGCTCGCGCGATGAAGGCCGATATTGATTCAGCGATCAAAGCTACACAAGACGCAGCGTCGCGCCGTATTCACATGTTCTTGTCCTCCTCGGACATCCACCTGGATTTCCAGCTTCGCAAATCCCGTCAGCAGGTCGTCGAGATGGCTCGATCCATGGTTGCGTACGCGAAGCAGTTCGTGAACAATATTGAATTCTCACCGATGGATGCTACACGGACCGGGGATGAATTCCTGTTTGAAGTGCTAGAGGCAGTCATTGCAGAGGGTGCTACGATTCTGAACATTCCGGACACAGTCGGCTATGCGCTGCCGGAAGAATACGGGGCAATGTTCCGCAGAGTGCGCCAAAGTGTAAGAGGCGGCGATACGGTCGAGTACAGCGCGCATTGCCACAACGATCTGGGGCTTGCTGTAGCGAATAGCCTTGCGGCTATTGCAGCTGGGGTTACGCATGTTGAGGTAACGGTGAACGGGGTCGGAGAGCGCGCAGGTAACTGTTCCCTCGAAGAACTCGTGATGGCGATAGAGACGCGCAAGCAAACGATGGGCGTGGAAACAGGGATTGTGTCCAGCGAGATTTTCAACACATCCAAAATGGTCAGCCGCATCATGGGCTTCCCAATTGCTTACAACAAGCCGATTGTTGGAAGAAATGCCTTCCAGCACGAAGCGGGCATTCATCAAGACGGTTTGCTGAAAAACCGCAATACTTACGAAATTATGGACCCGGAAAAGCTGGGTATTCCACGCTCCATGATCATTCTTGGCAAGCATTCCGGAAGACATGCGCTGAAACATCGCATAGGCCAATTTGGCATTGAGCTTTCAGGGGAAGAACTGGATACACTGTACACCAAGTTCAAAGAGAAAGCCGATGAACAGAAAATGGTAACCGACGATCAGCTTCTGGAGCTTGTTGGTTCAACTGTGGATGGGCAAATGGAGCCATTTACACTGACGCACATGCAGGTCGTTTCCAGCAGTGATCGCAATCGTGTGGCTTCCGTCTCGGTTCGAAACAATCAGACAGGTGTTGAAAGTGTCTACTCAGGCACTGGCGAAGGTCCAATCGAAGCAATCGTGCAAAGCCTGCGTCAAGCGATTCCGATGGATGTGGACTTCTCAGATCTGGAGCTGCATTCCTTGTCCACAGGTGAAAAAGCAACCGGAGAAGCGGAGGTCACGATCACGGTAGAAGGTCAAACCTATAAGAATACAGGTATCGACCAAGATGTGCTGGTAGCTGTGGCAAAAGCATTTATCTCCGCGTGTAACCAAGCGATTCGCATGCAAGGTCATCCTGCAGCAGATTCTACGGAAGTGACGACAGCGTCTTAATGGGTTCCGCGCACCTGAATTGTGAGAAAACTTAGTTATATACACGACTTGTGAACAAAGTTATGCACATGGCTTGTGGATAATGTGTATAACATCAAAATTCCCCCATAGATCAATGGTTATAAAGGCGGAATTTGTCGAATAACTTTTTCACAAGTTTTTGTGGATAATGTGGATAAGATTGTGGAAAACAGTAGAAAACCTTTAGGAGGGGCGGATTTCGCCCTTCTTTTTTTTGTGGATAACGCTGTGTATGCAGAAAATAGACGTTTTGAGCCTCATTTTAAATTTTCGGAACAATCAAGCAGTGGATACTTTCACCTATGGATGAAAATGCTAAATGCTAAAACAGCAGGAGAATGTCCATGAAATTTAGAAAAATAGTCCGAATTGTGGGTATCTTAGGTTTTGTTTTGCAGTTGTCCACAATTTGGGGGCCTGCGGCGGCTCATGAGGATACAACCATCCACAATAGTGCTGATCGAAATAGTAGAGCCGAAAGTGCTAAACAAGTGACTGTGGTTTCGATACCGGGCCTTTCTTTTCAGGAGCTTCGGCCCGACCTGCTTTCGGAACTGCCCCATTTTAAGCAAATGACAGAGTTAGGCGCAGTTGGCGCTATGAATATTCGCACGGCAAATCGCTCAATACGGGATGTGTATGCCTCTTTGGGAGCGGGCGAACCTGCTGTAAGCCATGTGGAGGCGCTCGCTTTTGAAGCGAAAGAGTCCAGACATGGTGTTCGCGTATCAGACCTTATGAACCGGTATACAGGTCTATTGGAAGGTAATCAAGCCAGTCTTCTAAAGGAAGACTCCCTAATCGTTCCTGAACTAGCCACGCTCAAGCGGCTTAACAAGGAGCAAGCCTATGGCGTAGGCGCATTGGGAGATCTACTGAAAACATATGGTGTTCATCGTTCTATACTAGGAAGCAGTGATTTGGGAAGAGGGTTGCACCTGGAACAAAAGCAATTACGTCGTTTTGCTCCGCTAATGCTTATGGATTCTAATGGAATTGTGGATAAGGGGACACTTGGTGAGGATGCGGCGATAGCTTCTGTGGATAGAGCAAGCGGTGTAAGCACCGATTATGCACATCTGATTTCATTGTGGAAAAATAGGCAGCAGCCAAGCATAACGCTAATTGAATTAGGTGATTTGTACAGATTGTATAATGAGAAAACGCATTATGATCAGGATCGGTTTAATGAGCTCAAAAAATGGGTGCTTCGTGACATGGATCAATGGTTGGGGCAATTAATGGAAGCGATGCAGCCTGGCAAAGACAGCCTATGGTTTTTCTCGCCAGAGGTTAATGCGGAAGCAGCCAAAAGCAAATTGTACTTATCCCCAATTCTTCATTACTCAAAAGACGGTGGAGCAGGGATGCTTGTATCGGAATCTACCCGCAGACAGGGGGTTGTGACTTCACAAGATTTTACAAGTACGCTGCTGAGCGAGTTCAAAATCCCGATTCCTATCGGGTTGATAGGGATCCCTATAGCTTCCACTGGGATGAGCCATGCACTGGATCAGCTTGTGAAAGATCAAAGCAATATGCAGATGATTTATCGCAGCAGACCCTCGCTGCTGTACCCCTTTGCCACTTTTGAGATGATTGTCCTCCTGCTTGCATTGATTTATATTGTGTGGATAAAAAGGACGGGAAAAAAAGAGGCAGTTCTTGCTCATGACGTTCTGCGGATCGTATTGCTGTCACTATTGACTGCACCTGCCGTAATGTTGTTACTGGGATGGGTCGCTGAACCGGCAGTAACGCAATTTGGAATCGATGGAGCCATCATCGTTCTCGTTTGCAGCTTTATCGTGGGGAGTTTGCTACTGGCCATGATTCTGTCAGCATACAGCGAAATAACAACGATGATTTGGCTAGGAGTAGGAAACGCGGCACTCATCGTACTGGACGCCTGTACAGGGGCGCACGCGATGAAATATTCCGTGCTCGGCTATGATCCGATGATCGGCGCACGCTACTACGGCATCGGCAACGAGTACATGGGCGTCCTGATCGGCGCCCTCGTTCTCGGCATAACGGCGGCTTTGCAGCGCCGTTATGCCGCTCGCGGCACGCGGGCTTCGCGCGCGGCGGCGCTCGCCGCCTGCGCGGCGTTCTTGCTCGTGACGGTGTGCCTGACGGCACCGTCACTTGGCGCGAACGCGGGCGGCGCCCTGAGCGCCGCGGTCGCCTTCGGCGTAGCCGGCGCGCAGTGCTTCGCCGGCGAACGCTGGCGCGAGCTGCGCCTAGGCAGGGCTTCGGCCCTGCTGGCGGCGCTGCTCGCGCTCGGGATTGGGGCGCTGTGGCTGCTCAACAGCGCCGATTCTCCCGCGGCGTTCGCGCGGGAGAGCCATGTCGGGCGCGCGTTCCACGCGCTGCGCGCCGGGCAGTTCGATCAGATCGGGCATCTGATCGTGCGGAAGCTGCGGATGAACGTGCACCTGCTTCGCGCATCCGTTTGGAGCAAAGTGCTCATCACGAGCCTCTTCGTGATGGCTGTGTTAGTGCTTCGCCCTCGCGGCCGCCTGCGCGTATGGCAGCACAAAAACCCGTACTGGATGTACGGGTTCTCTGCGAATATGATCGGAGCCATCGCAGCTCTGCTGCTGAATGACTCCGGCATTGTTGCTGCGGCGACGATGATTGTTTTCGTCGCCGTTCCTTTGCTGCTGCTGCGCCTGCGGGAACTGGCGGCCCAGCCGGACGCTTAACGTGCAGCGGATGTCATCCCGCAACCAATTAAGCGAGCAAAGTCTCCCACTCTTCATAACAAGCCGCAAGTGCGCTCTTCCGCTTGTCGACCTCGGCCGTTTTCTCCTGAACGAGGACGTAGTTGTTGTACACGTCTGGATCGGCGAGCTCCGCCTCCAAGGCGGAGACTTCGTCCTCCAAGCGCGCGATGTCGAGCTCAAGCTGTTCCAGCTTACGCTGGCGGCTGCGTTCCTCGCGCTTAGCCACCTTGTCCGCTTCATACCCGCCGCCGCTGACGGCGGGTTCATTTTTACCTACGCTGCTAGCGGATTTTTTCTCCGCTTCTTTGGCTAGTCGCTTTGCTTCCATTTCGGCGAGCTCCGCTTTTTTCTCCAAATAATCGTCGTAGTTGCCAAGATAAGCGGTGAGCCCGTCCTTTTGCAGATCGAGCATGCTTTCGGCCATTTTATTCAGGAAGTAGCGGTCATGGGAGATGAATAGGAGGGTGCCCTCATAATCCATCAACGCAGATTCCAGCACTTCTTTACTATATAGATCCAAATGGTTGGTAGGCTCATCGAGGATGAGCACATTCGCTTTTTGCAGCATGAGCTTTGCCAAAGCTACACGGGCTTTTTCGCCGCCGCTTAAGGCAGAGACTTTCTTGAAGACTTCTTCTCCGCTGAACAAAAAGTTTCCGAGCACGGTGCGAATCCGGGCTTCCTCTAGATGCGGATAGGTGTTCCACACTTCCTCGAGCACGCTGTTGGAGGGAGTTAGGCCCGTCTGCTCTTGATCGTAATAGCCAATAGTGACGCCCGTTCCCCATTTGAAGGTGCCGGCATCTTGTTTGTGCTGACCGATTAATGTCTTGAGCAGCGTCGATTTGCCGACCCCGTTGGGGCCGATGAGAGCAGCCGTTTCCGAGCGGCGCAGCTGGAAGGAGACACCGTCGAGCAGACGATTTTTCCCGTCATAGGAAAGTGCCAAACGATCAACCTGAAGGACTTCTTTACCGGATGTCTGCTCGATTTCAAAAGAAAACGAAGCACGCTTCAAATCGCCCAAAGGCTTATCCAGACGATCCATTTTCTCGAGCTGCTTGCGGCGGCTTTGCGCTCTTTTGGTCGTAGAAGCACGTACGATGTTGCGCTGTACAAAGTCCTCCAGCTTCGCAATCTCTTCCTGTTGCTTTTCGAATTGCTTCATTTCAATTTCGTAGTTGGCTTCTTTGATCTCGATAAAACGGGAATAGTTGCCCGTGTACCGCTTGGAAGCATGGCGTTCAATTTCATAAATGGACGTGGCTAAAGCATCCAGGAAAAAGCGGTCATGGGATACGACCAGAATCGCACCCGGATAACCCCGCAGGTAGCCTTCCAACCAAGTCAGCGTCTGGATGTCCAAATGGTTCGTAGGCTCATCGAGCATGAGCAGATCGGGTTCTTCGAGCAGCATTTTCGCCAATGCCAATCTTGTTTTCTGGCCGCCGCTTAGCGTTTGAACAAGGGTGTCGGGAGAAAACTGGCCAAAGCCCATCCCGTGAAGAATCCCGCGAATTTTGGCTTCGATCTCATACCCGCCTTGTTCACGGAAATATTCGGAGCGCCCTGCGTACCGATTCATCGTCGTTTCGTACTTTTTCTCATCCTCAATGAGGGAGGGGTCAGCCATCTGGGCTTCCAGCTCGCGCAGCTCTCTCTCTGTTTCCAGCAAGGAGCTGAAAACGCTGAGCAACTCATTCCAAATGGACTTGTCCGTTTGCAGACCGCTGTTTTGTTTTAAATAACCGATTTTCGTTTCTTTCGCTTTGAAAAGATCGCCGCTGTCATAGGACATTTCGCCGGCAATAATCTGGAGCAAGGTTGACTTCCCGGCACCATTGACGCCGACAAGTCCAATACGTTCCTTGTCCTCGATTTGAAGCGTTATATTGGAGAGTACAGAACGTACCCCGTAGCTTTTGGAAATGTTAGAAACCTGTAATAACATCTTCTGCTGCCTCCTGCTTATTAATGAAAGAACCTGTGCAAGTCGTGAACCAAACTGCCTATAATCCCATCAATTCACTAGTATACACCATGCGTGAGTACGTCGTATGCTTAATTTTGCATAGAGTAGAAGGGGATAGGGGATGGGTACGTGTCTTTGCGGCTTGCCAGATGTATAGTTTTGTTTGCGCTGCTAGTTGTTGTGCTTGGGTCGCCTGTCCAGGGCTGGGATAAAGGTTTATTATCCAATATTCCCGTTATGCCTGCCGCTAATATCGAAGCGCCTGCTTCCTTCACTGTTATGTCTTTTAATATGCACCACGGAGAAGGCATGGATGGTAAAGTTGATATCATTCGGATTGCCGATCTTCTAAGGCATGGAAATGCCGATATTATCGCTCTTCAAGAAGTAGACCGTTATCGCTTGCGCAGCGGATTCGTGGACCAGGCCCGAGAGCTTTCCGAAATGCTCGGCATGCATATGGTTTATAGTCCTAGTCTAACCTATAAGGTAGGTCAATATGGCATGGCTCTCTTGAGTCGCTATCCGATTATCGACAGCAGTTGGGCGCTTCTTCCCGGAAATCTGGAAACGAGGAGCCTGCTAATGACGACGATACAGATTGGCTCCGAGCCCGTCCATGTTGCAACGACCCATTTGGGACTTTCCGAGGAGGATCGGCGGCTTCAGCTTACACGTATATCGGAGCTTTTGGCAGATAAACAAGGCCCGCTTGTCGTTGCCGGTGATTTTAATATGGAAGAGGAAGCCTTTCCAGTCAAAATGAACAGGTTGTCGCTCATAGACGTCCCATTAAGCAAAGTCACACAGGGCACTTTTTCAGGCGGTCAAAGGATCGATTATGTTTTTGCGAATGTGAAAAATAGCGGTTCTGCATGGACGGTTCCGACGATATTATCGGACCATTTTCCTGTTATAGCGCGGTTTATAATGGGGACTACAGCACGAGTATAGTTTTTTTCTTTGTTTATGTTAAAATGGGGGAAACCACTCCTTGTTAGGAAGGGCTGAGCCAGTATGAACATTCGTGAACGGAAAATTGAACTACGTAAGGATATGGAAGAAGTACGCTCATCCATTACAGCGGAAGAACGGGAAGAGAAGCAGCAGCGCATTCATGAGCGAATGACGAAGCTTTGTTCAGATAGACTTCTTGGTGCTCAGCAGCAGGAGGCGTCCGGTCCCCCTACGATAATGACTTATATGCCATTCCGGTCGGAGCTGGATGTTGCTCCACTAATGGAATGGTGTTGGCAGCAGGGAATTCGTGTGCTCGTGCCGAAGGTTGTAGCAGATACGAAAACAATGAATTTGCATATCATACACGCCTACGACGATCTGGAAAGCGGTGCCTGGGGCATTCGAGAGCCTCATAGCAACGTGCCGATCGAGCCGGATTTATCCACCATTTCGATGATTCTGGTGCCAGGGCTTGCCTTTGACATGGATTTCGGAAGGCTGGGGTATGGCGGCGGTTTTTATGACAGATTCATGCAGCTATTTGCTGCGCGGGGTCTGAAGAGACCTTTTGCGGTTGCTGCTGCTTTTGATAAGCAGTTGATTCCTGCAGTTCCCTCCTCCTGGCACGATTTCCGGGTGGATGGCATTGTTACCGAAAGCAAAATGGTTTTTAAAACAGAAGCATAAAAGGGAGGTAAGTGATTTGCCCGATTCCTCTCCATTAACCCATTTTAACGAACAGGGACGAGCTCGCATGGTTGACATTTCGGACAAACCGGAGACGAAGCGAACAGCGACAGCCCGTTCGACTTTGCTTATGAAAAGCGAGACACTCTCCCTAATTAAGCAGGGTAAAATGAAAAAAGGCGACGTGCTCGCTGTCGCACAGGTGGCTGGCATCATGGCCGCGAAAAAAACGTCAGATTGGATTCCTATGTGCCACCCGATCGCTTTATCGGGCATAGATATTCAATTTGCCGATAATGGCAACAACGAACTCTACATAGAAGCAACTGTCCGGACGACGGGACCGACAGGCGTGGAGATGGAGGCTTTAACAGCCGTATCCGCCGCAGCGTTAACCGTCTATGACATGTGCAAAGCCGCAGAGAAAGACATGATCATTAGCTCCACGATGCTGGTCACGAAAACGGGCGGTAAAAATGGGGATTTTCACAGACAAGATAGTTGATTGAGACGCGACTTAGACCACTGGGGTTGGCGCATAGATGAAGTCGACGATCATTCCGTAGTAGGGGTTATCTCATTCAGTTAACAAGGGAGAGGTGACGAAGGATGCACTGGAAAGTTGCGATTTTGACAGCCAGTGACCGCGGTTACCGAGGAGAACGAGAAGACACCAGCGCTCAGGTAATCCGCGAGCTCATTGAAGAAGAGATTCAAGGCGAGATCATCGAGTACCGTGTTGTACCGGACGAGATGGATGAAATTATGGCTTCATTAATAGAAATGACGGACTATTATCAGGCTGATCTGATTTTAACAACAGGCGGGACGGGGCTGGCGCCTCGCGATGTGACGCCGGAAGCAACGCTGAATGTCATTGACCGGGTTGCTCCGGGTTTTGCCGAAGCGATGCGGATGATTTCCATGCAGAAGACGAGGAAAGCGATGCTGTCCAGAGCGGTATCGGGTATTCGCGGCCGCACGTTGATTATTAATTTGCCAGGCAGTCCCAAAGGTGTGCAGGAGAATCTCATGGCGATCATCGATCAGCTGCCGCATGCGCTGGGGATTCTGACAGGCAAAGAAGGTGACCACGGATGAGCAAGCAGGAGTCCATGCTGCGCGAAGTGAAGGTGGAGGATGCCGTTGGGATGATCCTGCCGCATGATCTGACGCAGATTTTGCCGGGCGAGTTCAAAGGCCGGCTGTTCCGCAAAGGCCACCAGGTGACTGAGGCGGATATTCCTGCACTTCTCAGCATTGGCAAAGAGCATATTTACGCGATGGAGCTGCAGCCGGGCTACCTGCATGAGGATGAAGCCGCGCAGCGGATGGCGAGAGCGATAGCGGGCGACGAGCTCATTCTTACGGAGCCGCATGAAGGCAAAGTGAACGTGAAATCGCCGATTCGGGGCTTAGTCCGAATCGATAAAGCTTTCGTCGACAGCGTGAACGCAATCGACGAGGTGGTGATGTCGACCATCCGCAGCGGCGTGGTCGTGGAGGCAGGCGCTTCGCTGGTCGGCACGCGGGTGATCCCGCTGATTGTGGACGAAGCGAAGGTCGTGGAGGTCGAGCGGATTGCCGCCGCTCGCCGTGCGGAGGGCTTCACCTTGCTTGAGGTGAAGCCGTTTCGTAAGCTGCGCGTTGGCGTCGTGACGACGGGCAGCGAGGTGTTCAAGGGCCGAATCCAGGATAAATTCGGCCCGGTGGTGAAGGAGAAAGTCGCGCAGCTTGGCTCCGAGGTGGTAGATCAACGCTTCGCGCTCGACGATAGCGAAGCGATTGTTGGTGAGATCCACGCGCTGCTTGCGCAGAACGTGGATCTGGTTTTGGTCACGGGCGGCATGTCCGTGGACCCGGATGACCGCACGCCCGGCGCGATCAAGCAAGCCGGCGCCCGCGTGGTCAGCTACGGCACGCCGATGCTGCCGGGCTCGATGCTGATGATCGCCTATCTGGGCGATGTGCCGATCATGGGCTTGCCGGGTTGCGTGATGCATGACCCGTATACGTCCTTTGATGTGCTGCTGCCGCGTATTTGCGCAGGCGAGACGATTGTGCGCAGCGACATTACGGAGATGGGGTATGGCGGGTTTTATCAGTGTTAGTGGTTAATTAACGGGATATTTTCCGTTTAAATGTCGTGTCGTTTTCAGCTGAGCACTTTTGTTCGTAAAGCAATACATGATGGAGATGAAAGACATGTTTCAAAATATCGGTTTTACCGAGTTATTATTGATTGCGGTCGTTGCGTTAGTGTTGTTCGGACCTAACAAGCTGCCTGAGATTGGCCGTGTGCTGGGACGTACGCTCAGGGATTTCAAGAAAGGTGCGTATGAGCTCATGAATGATGAGCCGAAAGCGGCATCACCTGCACCTGCGGCGGTTCAGCAAGCTCCGCAGGCTAGCGCTGCTGCCGAGGGCCAAGTAGCCGAGGAGCAAGCGCCGGCTGCTGTTGTTGCTTTCGCGAGTGGCTCGGCCTTGGGCGAGGCTGATGCATCGCCTGCGTCTCCAGCACCAGCTGTTGTCGCTTTCGCGACGAGCGCTCCAGCCTTGGATAAGGCTGACGCATCGTCAGCGGCGCCTGCAGCCGCACAGACTGCCGAGAAAGCAGCTGTGGCGTTCATGTCGAGCGCGCCCGGGCCTGAGTTGGCTGACTTGGCGGAGGATTCCTCCGCACAGCGTGCGACATCTACACCTGCAACGCCGGCAGCGGCTGCTCAACCAAGTCATTCGCGCCGCTTACCGGACTAGTTCATTTTTCTTTTTAGCATAACAAGTGGTTCAGTCTTTCAGGCTTGATTCACTAGATCAGGTTGGTGAAATATGTCAACGAACGAAGAAATGTCACTCGTGGAGCACCTTGGTGAGCTGCGTAAACGGATCATGTGGATATTGGTTGTGTTGGTCATCGGGATGGTGGCCGGTTTAATTTCCGCCAAACCCGTTATTCGATACCTCAAAAATATTCCACCGGCCGATACGATTAGCTGGAATGTTTTTTCTCCATGGGATGCTTTGCGATTATATATGAATTTTGGCTTAGCCGTAGGGATCCTTATTACCTTGCCGGTTACGCTTTATCATATATGGGCCTTTGTTAAACCGGGGCTGCGCGAGACGGAGCAGAAAGCTTCGATCATTTATATTCCTTATGCATTTGTGCTTTTTCTAGCAGGTCTTTCGTTCGGTTATTGGGTTGTTTTTCCAATGGCTTTTTATTTTACTTCTTCCATTAGCAAAAGTCTCGATATCACCGAGATGTATGGTGCGGCTGAATATTTTGCATTTATGTTCAATATTATTTTGCCATTGGCACTTGTGTTTGAGATGCCGATTGTCGTTATGTTTTTGACGAAAATCAGGCTTCTTAACCCGAAACGGTTACATAAATTCAGACGGTATGCCTACATGCTGCTCGTTATTTTAGCTACAGTCATTACGCCGCCGGATGCCATTTCGGCTATCCTCGTAGCTCTGCCGCTTATCGTTTTGTATGAGTTTAGCGTATTTATGTCGCGTTTTATTTACCGTAAACAACTGCTGCAGGATGCAGAATGGGAACGGGAATTCGGTCCCAAATAAGAAAACAGTCTGTCACTTTTGTGCAGGCTGTTTTTCTTTGCGACAGGGAATATTTGTTTTTCATTTGGGTAGAATGAGGGGGGTGTTCGAAAGTACGAAAAATGTGTAAAAGGACTTGCAAATTACTCCCAGAATGAGTATCATAAGAGTTGTTGTTAGCACTAAACACATTCGAGTGCTAATAACCTTGAAACACACCATTACCAATTTTCTAAAGGAGGCTATTTTTCCATGATCAGACCGTTAGGTGATCGAGTTATCATTGAAGCCGTTGCGAAAGAGGAGACTACAGCAAGTGGTATCGTGCTGCCAGATACAGCGAAAGAAAAACCACAAGAAGGTAAAGTTGTAGCCGTAGGCGCAGGCGCGTTGAAAGATGGCGTTCGTGTTCCGCTTGAAGTAAGCGAAGGCGACCGTATCATTTTCTCCAAATACGCAGGAACTGAAGTGAAATACGAAGGCCGCGAACTGTTGATCTTGCGCGAAAGCGACATTCTCGCTGTATTAGCCTAATTTAGCAGGATATAGATCGGCATTACGTTTTACTTAGGTTTTCCGTTTTATTACTTACTATGTATCGTTTAAATAAGAGGAGGTTTCCTATTCATGGCAAAAGATATTAAGTTCAGTGAAGATGCACGCCGCGCGATGCTTCGCGGGGTAGATGCTTTGGCTAACGCTGTAAAAGTAACCCTAGGTCCTAAAGGCCGTAACGTTGTACTTGAGAAAAAATTCGGTAGCCCGTTGATCACGAATGACGGTGTAACGATCGCGAAAGAAATCGAGCTTGAAGATGCTTTCGAAAACATGGGAGCTCAACTTGTTAAAGAAGTTGCTACCAAAACAAACGATGTTGCCGGTGACGGTACAACAACAGCAACGGTTCTTGCTCAAGCTATGATCCGTGAAGGTCTGAAAAACGTTACTGCAGGCGCTAACCCAATGGTTATCCGCAAAGGTATCGAGAAAGCTGTTAAAGCGGCTGTGGAAGAGCTTCAATCCATCGCTAAGCCTATCGAAGGCAAACAATCCATCGCACAAGTTGCGGCAATCTCTGCTGCTGACGAAGAAGTAGGCGAACTTATCGCTGAAGCTATGGAAAAAGTAGGTAAAGACGGCGTTATCACCGTTGAAGAATCCAAAGGTTTCTTGACTGAGCTTGAAGTTGTAGAAGGTATGCAATTCGACCGTGGCTACACTTCCCCTTACATGATCACTGACACGGATAAAATGGAAGCTGTCCTTGACAACCCATACATCCTGATCACTGACAAAAAAATATCCAACATTCAAGAAATCTTGCCTGTTCTTGAAAAAGTGGTTCAATCCGGTAAACAACTTTTGATCATCGCTGAAGATGTTGAAGGTGAAGCACAAGCAACGCTTGTTGTGAACAGACTTCGTGGAACATTCACTTGCGTAGCTGTTAAAGCTCCTGGTTTCGGTGACCGTCGTAAAGCTATGCTTGGCGATATCGCTGCTTTGACTGGTGGACAAGTGATCACTGAAGAGCTTGGTTTGGATCTGAAATCCACGCGTCCTGAGCAATTAGGTAGCGCGCGTCAAATCCGCGTAACTAAAGAAAACACAATCATCGTTGACGGTGCTGGCGACGCAAAAGACATCGCAGCACGCGTAACGCAAATTCGTTCCCAACTGGAAGAAACAACTTCCGATTTCGATAAAGAAAAACTGCAAGAGCGTTTGGCTAAGCTTTCCGGCGGTGTAGCGGTAATCAAAGTTGGCGCAGCGACTGAAACAGAACTGAAAGAGCGCAAACTTCGCATCGAAGATGCTTTGAACGCGACTCGCGCAGCTGTTGAAGAAGGTATCGTTTCCGGTGGTGGTACAGCTCTCGTGAACGTATACAACGCAGTAGCGAAAGTAGTAGCTTCCGGTGACGAGCAAACAGGTGTTAACATCATCCTGCGCTCCCTGGAAGAGCCAGTTCGCACAATCGCAGCTAACGCTGGTCAAGAAGGCTCCGTTATCGTTGAGCGCTTGAAAAACGAAAAAGTAGGCATCGGCTACAACGCAGCATCCGGACAATGGGTAAACATGTTCGAAGCTGGTATCGTTGACCCTGCGAAAGTAACGCGTTCCGCACTTCAAAACGCTGCTTCCGTAGCAGCTATGTTCTTGACTACTGAAGCGGTTATCGCTGACAAACCAGAAAAAGACAAACCAGGCATGCCTGATATGGGCGGCATGGGTGGAATGGGCGGCATGATGTAATCATCGCCCAAATCCCTTGATATATATGGGTTTTGATAGTTAGGTGAGGTCAATTGACCTCATTTTGACCTCATCCATTCGAAATTAGAGGTTTTTCATGAGTTCACCGAACTTTTGAAAGGCCTCTTTTTTCTTTGTTTTTGTAATGTGCTATAACTGTTTTGGATGTATCGCCATATTTTTATAATTTTTTGCTAACCTTAAAGCGGTCTTATAAACAAATAAAGAGGTATGTGTATAACGAAATGCGTGGGACGTTAACGTATCTTTAAGACTCCAGCAGTCGTGGCATAATTCGAGGTATGCCATCCTTAATTTCATTTTGATAGGCCTTATGCTTCTTCATCTCATATTAGAACAATAGATATTAATTCAATGTTGGCGTGGTACCCCATTGGATGTCAAATCTTATTATTGGCCCAGCTATTAATTAGGGAAATAATGTTATGTATAATGCAAAGTCTGCAAAATTCTCTAGAGGTTTTGCTTTGTTACGATATATATCAATAACATAGGATATTTTATGAAAAGTAAAAAAGAAATCCCAACCGGTAATGCAATTTGAATCCATTGAACCTCATTCATACCTAAAGTATTTAATGCATAATCGCACTGTTCTATGAAGAATTTTGAGTATTTAAAGCAAATTAATATTCCCAAATTAATGATAATAGAGAGATTGTAGCTCCAATTTTCTTTCTTTCAGTTTT
This sequence comes from Paenibacillus sp. P36, assembly GCF_045866505.1. NCBI lineage: Bacteria > Bacillati > Bacillota > Bacilli > Caryophanales > Paenibacillaceae > Paenibacillus > Paenibacillus sp. P36. The sequence goes on along the minus strand of NZ_AP038372.1, from coordinate 7,822,480 downwards.
ATAAATAAACAATCCAATAAAATAATCAATTAATGTAGAAATAATTAAGATTAATAAAAACTCATAAGCACCCCAAGCATAAAAGATGTAACTTACAAGGAGTAGAACATAGTTCATAGTTCCTGAACTTGGTGCCAGTTAAATAATAATACACTCCGATCTTTAATAAATGGTTTATAGAAATCTATACGTCATAAAATTTTGTTACACACTTCTACATTTCTCCAAAATACTATTAAAACCATATAGCGTAATGAAGAATCATATAGTAAATGGTAATAAACATTTAAGTTATTTAAGTTATTTAAGTTATAATAGTATAATCGAGCGTATCAATTTATATTGGGAGGAAATAAAGGTGAAAAGGAAATATTTTTTTATAGTAGTCGGTTTTTGTTTACTTATTTGCGAATCAGTAAGTGCTATGAGTATAAATGGGGATTATAAAGGTAATCCGATAGTTAAATTGTTTGTCAATGGAAAATCTGTCGTAAGCGAAGTTCCGCCCATTATTCTTGATGATAAAACAATGATACCAATTAGAGGACTATCAGAATCTCTCGGAGCACAAATAAAATGGAATTCCAGTACTAATACAGTAAATGTATTTAAACAAGACCCTTCGCCATTGTATAATCTTATCCCTCACGCTGGGGGTGGGATTGGCGGTTACGATTATACGGAAACTCAGGATGCTTTTGAGGCAAGTTTGAAGAAGGGCTTCAAAATACTAGATTGTGATATACAAAAAACTACAGATGGCAAGTACATTCTTTTGCATGAATGGGACAACCTCATAAAATTGGCTGGAACTGATGGAACTTCAATGAGTCACGCTGAATTTATGAATCTCAAATTTGTGAACGGATATCAACAAATGGATTTAGATATGTTGTATTCATGGTTGCTAAAACACCCAGATATTCATATTAATATTGACGTTAAAAGGAACACACCAGACGTTGAAGTTATGAAAGAAATTGTATTTGATTTCTTTAATTTAATTGAGGAAAAGTACCCTGAGATTAAAAATCAAATCATCGTTCAGGTTTATCGATTTGAAGAGTTTGGTTATTTAAGCCAGCTAGGGTACGTAAATATGTTCTTTAATCTAGGTGCATATAAACTGACTGACGACCAGGTTGTTGAAAACGTGCAAAAGTATAATTTCAAGGGTGTATATATGGGCCCTGAAAGAACTGAAGCAGGATTGCCAAACCGCTTGAAGGCTATTGGTGTACCTACTTATGTATATACTATAAATGATCCTGAAGAAGTAATTAAGTTGACAGGAAAAGGTGCTTACGGTTTTATCACTGACTATTTAGTACCGTAATAATTGAAACTATAGAAGTGAGAATGAAAGAGTTCTCAGTAAAAAATGAGAGGGTTTTCCACATTGATGTGAGGATGAAAAGCCAAAGATCCTTTGTACCACGACCACCACACCATCCTCAAAGAAGTCAATAAAGCACTCCACATCAATTGCGTATACGTATGTACTTTTTAAGGAGGGCTGCATGTCTCTTATCCTCAAAATTGCTAATTATATAAATATAGGCTATTTATGGATATTTTATCAACATACAATTTGGGTGGCATGATGTAAGAAGGGCTTCGCCCTTCTGCATCATTGCTAGCTTGAAGAGGCTCCTCAGATGAATCTGAGGAGCCTCTTTTTGAGCGCTTGGCAGCGCAGTGGACTAATGAGTGAAAGTCTCTAGTACACCGTGAGGTGGCGGAAGTACATAGCTAACGCATAGTGCTTAGTCCGTGAGGATAGGTGCGGAGGATGCGAAGGCAAAACCCGGAACAGGCGGCATAACCATGTTGGCTGGCAAGGCCGGATGACCCTGCAAAAAAAGGAATGTCCAATACCACCGTTGGCCTTGTAAGTTAGGAGGACTGGATTCTGGGGAAAGTCGGTTGACGTGACCCAAGGAGATCTCATCGTTTCCTCGTAAGGAGGTAACTTTTTTTTTTCAAGACCGCGATGGTTAAGGAGAAGCTATGAATGGTGAGAAGTCAGACGTAGGGATAGTAGCGAAAAAGCTTGCCAGAAAGGCCGCAAAGGCAAGTGAGTCGGCGTGAAAAAAATTTTTTTTAATCGTTGATGCAAGCTTCGACTCAAAAGGCGAAGACTTGTGCAAAGCCCGAAACCAGAGAAGAAAAGTTATTGAGTGAAGCCATGTGCCGGACAGAAGCCGGGGAGCCATGAAGTGCGAAGATCCGGGGAATGAACATAAGGAGAAGCCGTCTGGGGCGAGTACCGTCAGTGAAACGGAGATTGCCATAAGGCTACAAACCGTGTAACTGGCAGGGAAGGAGAACGAGCAAGGAAGAGCAAAGGCAGGACAATGACTTGCGTGAAGGAGTAATGAAGCAAGAAGGACGAAAATGGTACAGCTTAATCGACAAGATATGGGCAAAATCAAACCTGGAGGAAGCTTTCAAAGAGGTGAAGCGAAACCGTGGAGCAGCAGGGATCGATCAGATGACTGTGAAAGCATTTGAATCGAAGTTGGAGCACCATCTAGAAGTGCTTCAGCAAACGCTGAAAAGCAAGATGTACCAGTCAAAGCCGGTAAAGCGCGTATATATCCCGAAAGCAGATGGGACGCAAAGACCTCTAGGCATACCTACCGTGGGAGACCGAGTCGTGCACGCGGCGGTAAAACGCATAATGGAACCTATCTTTGAAGCAAAGTTTATGGACTGCAGTTATGGATTTGGACCGGGACGAAGTGCGCACATGGCGCTTGAGAAAATCCGGCAAGATCTGGAGGACGGTTACCGTTATGTCATCGATGCGGATCTTAAATCTTATTTTGACACGATCCCGCACGGCAGGTTGATGGATATGGTGAAGGAAACAGTTGTCGATGGGAGTGTATTAGGGCTACTGGAAAAGTTTCTGAAGGCTGGTGTCCTAGAAAGTGGTAGTTTCCGCTTGAACGAGCAAGGAACGCCACAGGGAGGAGTCATAAGTCCATTACTAGCCAACATCTACCTTCATCCGTTAGACCAAGCGATGGCAAAACGAGGATACCGTCTAACGAGGTTCGCAGACGACTTTGTGATCTGCTGTAAGACACTCAAGGGTGCGGAGCGCGTGATGAAATCCGTCATCGGTTTACTGGAGAAAGAAATGGGACTTAAAGTTCATCCGGAGAAAACGAAAATTGTAAACAGCAAGAGAGAATCATTTATCTTTCTCGGGCATGAGTTTAAGCCGGGAAAGAGGATGATGCCCTCGGGCAAAGCGATGACGAAGTTCAAAGACCGGGTAAAAGAGATTACAAGAAGGAACCAAACCGTGAGCGTAGAGATGTTGGTGAAGGAGAAGCTAAACCCATACTTGAGGGGTTGGGGCAGATATTTCGGAACAGGAGATGTAAGGAATCGATTTCGAGACTTAGATTCCTGGATAAGAAGACGTTTGCGCTCTGTACAACTACGCAGTTGGAGGAAAGTGAAGAAACTCCACCGTGAAATGTGAAGACGAGGTTGGGATAACAAAGAACTACCTGGTCTTCGTATGGCAGCATGGAGAAGTTCCCATTCAACCTACGCCCAAAATGCGATGCCGAATGCATGGTTTAAAGAAATGGGTCTAAGTAGTCTACTTGAGATTTACAAAGAACTTCATCCCCAAAGGGGATAATCTGGAGGAGCCGGATGCGATGACCCGCATGTCCGGATCTGTGAGAGGCCCATGCAAATGCGCATGGGCCTACTCGATTTATGATCACAGTGTCGATCATTTTTTAACGGACACAGTGGCCGCTATTTTGGTATTCCGGCTGTTTTTCGGGAGCTAACGGACGGGAGAGACGTTATTCGCTAATAAATGGAGCGGAAATGGGTGTTTCAAGTCCAATAGCGGCGCCTCAGTCCGTTAAATGTTAAATTGAGCCCAAAAGTGGCGAATAGCGGCATCTCAGTCCGTTAGGCTCGTCGTACCGTACCGCTCCGACTGCATCGCGTCATACCGCACTGTTATCGTACCGCTCTGTACTGTAACGAGTTGCACCGCACTGTGCCATATCGCTCTGTACTGCAACGAGTTGCACCGCACCGTGCCATACCGCTCTGTATTGTAACGCGTTGCACCGCCATAATGCCCAGTACCGCAATTCCGGCACTACATTCCCACATTGTAGGGACTGCACAGCAATCCCCGCATCCCCGCTCACCACCCGCTCACAACTCCCAAGCCGCAATCACCTTGTTCTTCCCGGTGCGCTTCGCCGTAATTTCAGCGGTATCCGCTTGCTCAATAAGCTGCTCAATAGAGCTAGGTTGGCACAGTTCCAAAGAAGAAACACCGACACTAACGGTGATCGTGTATGGACGCCCGTAGGCGAACTCTTTTTCAATTTCGCCACGCAGTTGATGGGCAATCTTGAGGGCTTCTTTGCCGTCCGTTTTCGGTAAAATCAGAATAAGCTCCTCGCCGCCATATCGGCCGGCAATGTCGCTTTTCCTTAAATTGAACCGGAAAATATCGGCGATCTCCCGCAGCACCCGGTCGCCTTCCGGATGACCGAATTCGTTGACTCTCCGGAAATTATCGACATCGATCATGATGACGGAGAGATCCAGCTGATAACGGCTGGCAAGCTCAAACTCTTCTCGCAGCTTCTCCATGAAATAACCTCGCAGGTAGAAGCCAGTCAAGTTATCAATGACCATTTCGCGATGCAGAAGTACGTTGATGATATGCGGTTTGATGAAGGACAGGAAGTGCTCCATATGCTGCTGCTTGGTTTTGGTCATGCCATCGACATGAACTTGCAAGGTGATCGCCTGATCGCCACGCTGAAACAGGGTAAAGACGAGCACGCAGTGATCTTCGCTTCGCGTTTGGTAGGCAATTAATTCGTCATGATCACGCAATCCCGAGGCGGTGACGAAAACCTTTTGCTTATAATGCAGCAGCTTGTACGTAATTGAAAGTTGAATGACCGGGAAATAGTCGAATAAAGCCTTGGTCAGTCTTTGCATGGTTGTGGACAGATCCAGCGTTTCCGTTATTTGCTCGCTTAGTTCAATGATAATTTGCAAATCCAATGAAAGAAGCAGCCATTGTTCGCGGTCGGCCATCATTTTCTGCACATAATCATCCTGCAAAATAGACGGAGACGCCGGCGCATACGAAGGGGCAATCGCTTGTTCCATGCAGGCTGTCAGATACGGGCGCCACGTTTCCTTCTGAATCATCTGATAGCCGTTTAATGCGCGCCGCAAATACAGCATGGCAGGCTGAATGTCGCCCTCGGCCATCGACCTCTCCGCTGAAAGCCTGTAATAATCAGGCCAAAAGACATCATAAGCGTATTGTTTCAAGTAGGTTTCAAATTGGTCAAACCAGTGGTCTACTCGTTCTCTTTCCGAATGCAGTTTGAGCAGAAGAGTAATCATTTCCCGATAAGCCCAGCCGGCGTAAAGGCCAGCGTTATTTTTAGCAATAAACTGCTCAAAAAGTTGGCAAGCACACAAGGTGTTACCTAATCCTGTTTGATGCAGCGCCTCAAGTAAAACAGAATGATTTTCATTCTCAAGAAAGTCGGGAACGTGAACCGGTAGCTGCTGACGAAAGGCGGCATAGCCCTGATAAACGGCCAGCAAGGACTGGCCCCAATCGGTAATTTGCTGCTCAATGAGGCTTGTCTCCAACTGGTGGAATAACGCCCATTCCTCCCATTCCAGAGCGAATAAGAGTTGATTGGTCAAATAATTTTCGGCCAAATCCTTGCGACGCAGCTTGTCGACCTGTAGAACGCGTTCTTTATGATACAAATAACTGGCGATATCGCCTTGGTTTAAGGAGAGTTCCATCGCATTCAGATGGCCAACTTGCTCCTTAATCGTATATCCTGAGCGCTTGGCTCCTTCAATTCCGCGATAGACATACGTATTGATGATTTTATTGTTGCTTTGATACGAATAAACGTCATAAAGACGCAGCATCAAATCCGTATGCGGTGAGGAGTCCAGTAACGGTTCAAGTTTTGCAGCAATCGATAAGGCCCATTCTTCCATTTCAGGAAAATGGATCAACATATTGATCGTATAGTAATTCGTAATTTCCGCAAAATGCCGCAGGGCAAGCAAATGACGTTTGGGATAAGCAACTTCGGTATAGAACTTATGCAAGGTATGCATTTCTTCATCCTGCAGCGGAAAGCAAAGATTACTCGTATTGAGCAAAAATGCGGCCCGTACTCGATCCGTAAGCAGCTGCTTCTCATCAAAAATGAAAGGGAAAAGCTCCTCGCGCAGTTGATAAACATCTATATTATTTTGAATGATGCGAATAGACAACCAACTAAAACGGTCTGAAATGGTTCCCGTTCGTTCATAGACGGTTAAAGCCAATTGTTCGGATAGTGCGAACTGGTTGAGCAGATGGTACATGCGGCTAAGCAGTCGATCCAGGAAAACAAGGTAAGGCCTTTCCAGCTTTTCATATAAATATTTGATGCGCTCCAAGATTTCGGCCTTTTGGCTGTAAGAGAGCAGGGTGCGAATTTGTCTGTAATATTTGATAAGCAAATAGTATTCGACCTTGTATTCTCCTGCTTGGCATGACAGCGTGATCAACTGAGGCAATGCGAATGGACGATACTTGTATAGATATTTCAGTGCTGTTTGGTAATAGGACGCAAGTTTGTCCTCAGGCAGCTGTTGCAGGACCAGTCCAATAATTTCACTCGAAATAAAAAGACTGTCATTGCGGCTAACATGCATAAGGCCGAGCTCTGCAAGCCTGGTCACCGAAAGCAGAATATTGCCTGCATCCAGTCGATTTGCGGTAAAGAGGGAGGCAGCATGGACCGGCATAGGCAGGCAGCATAGCAGCCTCATAAGCTCTAAGTCTTTTACATCCAGAACAGCAATACGCTTCGCAATCAGGCGAAGAGGATTCAATTGCTCATAATCCAGATGAAATCGGGTCGTTGGTATCCAACCGTTTCGGGTCATCTGAATGCTATGAGACTGGGCGAGCTCCTCCAAAATCATGCGGCAGTGGCTTGCGTTAATTCTATTTTCGTATAGCCAGTTTTTTAGCTGGTCGATTAAAGCTACGTCTGCTCGTCCAAACTGTGAAGCAAGCAACTGCTCATAGATGGCAGGGTTCGCATGATGCATGTTAAGGATTTGGAAAGGCACTTCTGCAAACTGGGCAGGAATACGGCTTCCGCTGAAAATGAAGTTCAGGCAATTCATCTCATGGCCATGCTCTCTCCAGAAGTTCAGAAGAATTAACTGGGAATCTTCATCAAAGTGCTCGCAGTTCTCAAAGGTGAACACAAAGTTTTGAATGGGAAAAAGTGGAATAACCGACATAAAAAACTGATGCAGCCACTCTGTCAGCAGATAAAGGATGTCGTCGCCTTCATAGTGCTTTTTGAGCAGTTGGTCAAATTTCCGCGCCAAGTTCCGCAGCATCGTAATGGACTCCGGCAGAATATCGTAAGCTCTGTGCAGCGTTCTGGAGACCACTTCACGCAAGGTGGAATAGGGCAGTTCTTGCGAGACAATTTTGAAATAATATCCCTTTTCAATGACTTCATTAATGTGCTGCGCGTACAAATCGAAACGAATAGCCTCATCTTCGCAGATGAGACCTAGCAGTCGATCTTCATTGGATTTTAAAAAATCACGAAAACGCTCCTGCTGGTCATGAGTAATGGGAGAAGCGGCTGGGTGGAGCAATTTTGAGCTGTTTTGGATATCTGTAGCAGGTTGCGGCTCCGCTGGAAGATGCAAATAATCAAGCAGCGATGCAGCTATCTCGTCAACGAATAAAAAGGATTCAGGCTTCGTATGAAGCCGTTCGGAAAGAGGCTGCAAAGCCGCAGGTACAAGGCCGTTGTACATTGACTCCAGCAGCAAATGGATAGATTCAAAATCAGCAACGCGTGATAAAAGAAACCTTCGCGCATAGCGTGGAAATAAGCTGTATGGATAGTCCGTCAGCAAGTGATTGATGAACTCAATGGCGGAGGGAAATGGTTGAACATCAACTAGAATGGCTAGTGTTTTTGGATGGAAAAATAGCATGTCCGGCGAAAGAAAGCCCATATAAAATTGTTTATCATGCAAAATTGAAAGCGCTTTACAAAGGGGGATAAGAAGCTTCGCTTTGGTTTCATCGCTTAACTGCTCATGGTGCAATTGCGAAAAAGGCACAAAGCCATCCGGTAAAGAGGGCAGCTGCACAATCAGATCTCCGTCCGTGAGCTTCCAACTTGTCGGTTGACGGAATAAGTCTCCTTGAGCTGCATCCGCCCAGGAGAGTAGGCGGCTCTCAATTTGTTTATAAGGGAAGTAAGACCATAGCTTATGATTAAAATGCATTTCTGCATAGTCAAAGGTGTGAGAGTAAGTTAGATGTCGAGTTTCCGAGAAATTTCTATAAGTTGTAGTATTCATCTTACTCCCTCTCCTTCTAAAGTATAGGGTTTGTGTATGTAGGGGATGGGGATGTTTCCATCGAATAGGTCTGATTTCTCAATTGTAACAAAAATAAGCGCCAAATGGGAGATAGAAATGGTGAAAACGCCAGAGAGCCTGTCATTTTTTGTTCTGATTGGACATCTACCTGCTTGGCCTGCAAAAAATGAGCCTAATTATTGAAAAACTAGGCATTGGTACATTCTTTGGACTAGGCATAGACGTATACTATCTCAAACCTAAAGAGGAGTTGACTTAATCAATGGCTTATCAACCGAACCAAACTAGCCAAGGAAAACAATTTCAGTGTCCCCCAGCTGACCCTATAATGACAAGTCCAGAAAGAATTGTTAGAGATTTCTATCACCCGCAAAAGGTTCAAGTTATTCACCCGATTCAAATCGTAAATAGACATCATTGTGTACCGGTTTATGAACATGTGTGTACGTATGAAGAGACAGATGAGTATTGCGGTACTCACCCTCATCCGCACCAAGGCATGCTGCGCGACAAATAATCGTGACACCCTAGTCTGAATCTGCGAAGATTCCAGCTAGGGTTTTTTTATCGATGGCCGCCTTTTCCTGTATAATGAATAGATAGCTTTTTTGAGCGAGGGAGGTCGGGCATGCGCGAACTAGATGCTAAACCACAAATTGATTTAACGGCCCGGGGTCCGGTAAGCACTCCGAAGGAGACAGGAACGTGCGCGGAATGGATCCTTTACTTCGATAAGCAATATGCGAATGCCAAAGTATATAACGCTTTTAGCGTCGAGGAATTATATATGCGGGCGTGGGGGCAGCTCAATCAGTTTGCGGACGACTGGGAGTTAACAATCAGGGGTATCTATGATATTCAAGTTGTTCTGTATCTAACCCAGCTATGCGATGCTTTGGCGGATGCGAAGTCAGGCATGTATGACTTTTTTTATAATGCAGGTTACTTTTTTTCTAAAATTACGAAGCACAGTCAGGGACAACTGACCACTGTTTTGCGTAGTATCGATATGGAGCATGCCAAGGAAAGGTATCCAGAGCATTTGAAAGAGCTTGCGGACTATGTGGCTGTACAGGTTTCTAAGGAATCGAGGGAAGCCAGAGGCAAATGGTTTGAGATCAGTAAACTGCTGTGGTCTGGATTGTTGTATGAAAAGGAGCTAATAGCGGACGAGCTTGTAAGATTGCGGAAGATTGCAGGAGATGGAAGTAGAAGTAAAAATGAGCGTGAAGTCGCGGTTTTGGCGTTAGCGAATTTCGATATGTTGTCCGGTGAGGACGAAAATGCATGGGATCGCGTCCTGACGGAGACTGATGTGATTGAGCCGAGAGATTGGTTCGGTTATCTAAGAGATTTTGTGCAAGAGGAGAAGTGGGATCGATTACTGAAGTGGCTCAGATGGTTAGGTCCTGCAATTCGCAAGGAAGTGACGTATGAGGCTGCTGAGTATTTTGATTTGTGGGAGGAAGCGGCAGCGGGCATTGGCATAGATGAAGAGTACAGGAGAGCCATGGTGGAGCAGCTTCCTGGCAGTTATCGGCATTACGCTCGCTTCTTGCTGGGGAAAGAGGAGTACCGGGCATGGGCAGATTTGATGCTTTGCTTAAGCATATCTCCCCTCGATATTGACTCTAATCAGTTGAAAATGGTTGAGAAAGCCGATGTTCACGCGCTGCTGCCGCTGTATCATTATGCCATAGACGAAATTCTCCAAGTTAAAAATCGTGAATCATATAAACAAGGCGTCAAGCTCCTCAAAAAACTGGCTGCTGCCTACAAAAAGCTGAAACAAACGCCTAGATTTGAAGCGTATTTGGTGCAGCTTATTAAACAGTATTCGCGATACCGCGCATTTCAAGAGGAGTTACGGAAAGGGAAGCTACTGCTATGATCAGCTTGTCACAGGTACATATTCGCGTGCAAAAGCTCCCTACAGGGAGTTTTGCCTTCTATGGAGAGACAGAACAGGCCAACGAGGTTCCCGGCTACGCGCTGCGCAAGCTGCTATTTGCTTGGCATGAAGGGTCTTTTTACGGCACGCAGCTTGAAAGTATTCGAACGGGGTACGGTGAGGCCTTGGTCTTGTCACCTTATATGGCCTTGGACTATTTGGCTAATCCGGGTACATTATTGCATGGGAAATTATCCTGGGATGCAGATGTGCTTTTGATGAAAAAAGGGGCTGCCCTATTTAGTGAGGTGCTAGCTGCCGGGTGGTACATGCCGTCTTTCCGGCATTGGCTTCAAGGCGGTATGGGGTGGAAGCCGCAGCTGCCAGGTGCGAAGCTGGGAGAACTTGAGCAGCTATATAAGGGGGCGCAGGATGAGGACTTCTGGATTGACTGGTTCCATGCGACATCCTTGGAAATGATGAAAGAATCGCCTGATTCGGAGATCGGCATGGCATGGAGGCGGTTATCAGAGGGGAATGTGCTTTTGAGAGAGGGGCCATCCTCCGAAGTAGGCTGGATGCAAGAGGATGATTGGCTGCTGGCCATAGGTTGGAAACAAGACGGTAAACCTTACCGAATCTGTGTACAGCTCGTAGAACCTTATGCGGAAACGTATGTAGATGGCACAACGACTGCCAAAGATAACGGAGCGGACTGGCGGCTAAGATTCATCGCGCAGGATCGTCAGGATGCTAATCATTTCGTGGAATTCAGCACGGCGGGGACTATTTTGGTGGGGAGAGTTCCTGCGGCATGGCAGGATGGCATGGATGCCAGCATCCAGGATCAAACGAATCGGGTGCTGCGTATTTTGCCACAGCTTGAAAGTGAGTTTCAGAAGGGGAAAATCGTAGAGCAGTTATCAGACGATCAGGCCTGGGAGTTTCTTACGGAATCAAGCTTGTTGCTCGCTGCTGCCGGCATCTCGGTTTTCCTGCCTTCGTGGTGGGGAGAACTCAGCCGTACGCGGCCTCAGCTGCGAGCGAAAGTGCGCAGCTCTGTAGGCACTTCGCGCAGGCCGATGTTTGGCATGGACCACATTATCCAGTTCGACTGGCGAGTGGCTTTGGGCGGTATCGATCTATCTGAGGAAGAATTCCACCAGATTGCTGAGCAGAAAAAAAGACTGATCTACATTCGCGGAAGATGGGTGCAGCTGAATCCTGCCGACTTAGAGCAGATGAAAGCGGCGATGCGGCAGAGAGAGAAGCGAAAGGGGTTCTCCTTTCGAGACGTTCTGGAGATGCAGCTTACGGACGAGTCTGCGCAGCCTGCCCCACCCACCATTGAGCAGAAGGAAGAGTTCAAGATTAATCTTGAACTAAACGGGTCTTTAAAAACCTTGCTAAGGAAGCTTAATCAGCGTGTATCGCTGCCTTTTGTTCAGATTGAAGGCTTGGAGGCCGATCTTCGGCCTTATCAGGAGGAAGGGGTGTCGTGGCTCCTATTTCTGCGAGGAATTGGACTGGGCGGGTGCTTGGCGGATGATATGGGGCTTGGGAAAACGGTGCAGTTTATTGCTTATTTGTTGGCTGTGAAGGGTGAGTTACAACCTATTTCGAATACGGCTCCGTCCTTGCTCATTTGTCCAACCTCCGTACTTGGCAATTGGCAAAAGGAGCTTGAGCGATTCGGGCCGTCTCTCAATATTCATCTCCATTACGGTACGCAGCGCGCAAAGGGTGAGGCATTCGAAGCTTCTATAGCAGGGGCGGACCTTGTCATAACCTCTTACAATATCGCTCTGATGGATGAAGAAGAATTAGCGAGCATGACTTGGAATACGCTATGTTTGGACGAAGCACAAAATATCAAAAACGCTTATACCAAGCAATCTCAAGCTATTCGCGGTCTGGATGCCCGCCACCGAATCGCATTGACAGGTACGCCGCTTGAGAATCGGTTGACCGAGCTTTGGTCGATTTTTGATTTTATTAATCCAGGGTATCTCGGTACATTGCGCCATTTCAACCATCATTACGTGGGACCTATTGAAAAAAGCACCGACGGCGCGCCGGGACTGACTTCGCGCGTTCAGCGCTTGATCCGCCCGTTCTTGTTAAGGCGAGTCAAAAAGGATCCGGCCATTCAGTTAAGCTTGCCCGAGAAAGTGGAGTCCAAAGCTTATGTGGCTTTGACTCCCGAGCAGGGTGCACTTTACGAGAACGTCGTGCAAACCTTGATGGAGAGAATCGATAGTCTCTCTGTGATGGAAAAGAAAGGGCTTATTCTGGCTTCATTGACGAAGCTGAAGCAGATTTGCGATCATCCTTCCTTGTTTTTGAAGGAAGGAGATCGTTCGGGGGCCGGAGTAGCCCCCGGGAGAGGTGTGCGCTCAGCGAAGCTGGAGCGCCTGCTTGAAATGATCGACGAACTAAGAAGCGAAGGAGGCGGCTGCCTCATCTTCACCCAGTTCGTCGAGATGGGCCACCTCCTGCAGCGCGTGATCGCGCAGGAGCGGGGGGAACCCGTGCAGTTTTTGCACGGGGCCGTGGCGAAGGCGAAGCGCGATGAGATGATCGCGCGCTTCCAGGACGACGCGCTCCCGGAGGCGGAGCGCTGCAGGATCTTCATCCTCTCGCTGAAAGCAGGAGGAACCGGTTTAAACCTCACCGCGGCGAACCATGTTTTCCACTACGACCGCTGGTGGAATCCCGCCGTGGAAAACCAGGCCACGGACCGCGCCTTTCGCATCGGCCAGAGCCGCGATGTGCAGGTGCATAAGTTCATCACGCTAGGCACGCTCGAAGAGCGTATCGATGAGATGATCGAACGCAAAAAAGGCCTCAGCGATCAAATCGTCGGCACCGGCGAGAGCTGGGTCACCGAGATGTCGACGAGTGAGCTGCGGGAGCTGTTTGCGCTTCGCCGGGAGTGGGTGGAGAAATAACGGATACAAAAAAGGCTATCTCTCAGGTCTATTAGACCTTTGAGACAGCCTTTTCTTTTTACTATTTTGGAAAGCTTGCAGTAACAATCGCTTCAATGTTTTGCTTCTCAGCAGGATCTTTAGCAATTAATTTATCCTGAAGGGCTTGATCGTTCTTGCCTTGTTTCTGTAAAGCAGCCAAATACCATCGAATCAGAGTACGATTCGGTTGGTCATCGAGATTATCTGTTATATAAGGTTGAATCGTTGAAGATGAACCAGCGTAATCTCCACGCATATAGCTGATTTGACCGACATTCAATGCCATATTTGGTGTTACGGCAAAAGGACGACCTTGTGCCTGCTCTTTAGGCAGGTTTTTCAGGGAATCAACGCGAGCTAGAACTTCTTTATAAGTGGCAAGAGCATCATCAAGTCTTTTATTGTATTCTTGTGTATTGTTCTTGGCACTTGCTTGATTCGCGAGATCGATATTCAGCGTTATACTTTTTTCGTACATCTCCGTGTACCATGGGTAATTAATAATCTGAGAATTCGACCAGTTTAGCGCCTCTTCGTGCTTGCCTTTTATCAGAAGCATATTAAGCTGCTGCATGGCCACCGCGCGATTATGCGGTTCTTTTTTCAACAGCTGATTCATTAGATCTTGGGCTTGATTGAAAAAAGGTTCCGCTTTTGTTGGATCTTCTTTCTGCACTTGATTATAGACCTGAAGCAGAATTCCAATTCTGCTGACTTGGCCCGTTAACAAATAATCCGGATGTGCAGGGTGTAAAGAGATTGCTTTGTCTAATGGTTGAATAATTTGATTGTAATCTTGGCTAGTTTTGATAACCGCTAGCGTTTCTTTATAAGAACCATTTGCCGAGAGTAGCTGAACCGAAATGTAGAACATCACAAGCGACAAGATGGCCAGCAGCGCCGGGAATGATTTGTGAATCACAGCAGAATCGTTTTTAAAACGAAGCGGTGCTGAAGACGTGTTACTAAGCAGTCCACCAAGAGCAAGGAACAGAATAGCTCCCAAGTACACATAACTCAAATCGAAGTCAATCATACTGTGGACCAAGAGTGAAATCGTTACAATGAAAAATAGGAAATGCAGATCTCGTTTCTCCTGTGAGCTTTTGATATAGCTTCGTATATAGAACACCATGACTGCAATTACGAAGCCTACGAAAGCCAGGAATCCGAGCGCTCCGGTCTCGACCAGATATTGAAGGGCGAAGTTATGAGCCTGTCGGCTAGTGTATGGATTGTTTTGATACTTCTCATATAAAGAAGCCCAGGCTCCCCCGCCGGCACCAATGATCGGATAATCCGTCCAAAGCTTAACTGCGTCTTTGTAGAACGTTCCGCGTTCCAAAACGCTGTGCTGTTGGAAGTTAATATTTTCAATCCGAGTTTTTACATTGTCAGGAAGGATGTTTTTGAAGCCTGTATCACTTAGGATTAGAATGGCACCTAGAACACCAACAACGATAGCCGCTACCGGAAGAATGAAAGTGGCATATTTTTTTGCATCAAAACGAGCGGTAATTCGCTCTAACCATGGAGCTACGAAGAGCTGTATAACGATAGCAACCACAGTGAAAACTACAGAAGCAATGAGCAGAATTGACCAGCCGTGCCATGATTCAGAAGCACTAGGCTGCTTTTGTAAGCCGATTCCGATATCCGTTACTTTTTGAAGAATCAGGATAGACGTTAGGAAAGCTAGTCCGAACTGAAGGAGAGCAAGAATCTGTCTGCTGATTGAAAAGAAGAACAACATAATCAAGAAAACAACCGGAATAACCACGATCGCACCGCGGGAAAGCGTCAACCAAAATGAAACAAGGATGGGCACTAGCAAAAACGCATGTGGGAGAACCGTTTGCCACTTGCGAGACTTCACTACGAAGAACAACGCTCCGAGTGATAAAGTAATTAAGAAAGCCGCGTATGTATTCGCGTATTGGAAAACGGAAGTCAGACGCAAACCGTTAGAGTCCGTCATGATCGCATCGCGGTATAAATTCGGTGAATCCATAAATGCGAACCAGCTAACCAGTTGTGCTGCAAAGCTTCCATTGCCGAGCCAGTACAAAAGTCCGAATAAAACAATGAAATATCCCGATATCATCAATAAACTTGCAACTATCGACACACCAAGCTTGTTTTTTGTCAGAAATACACCTAAAATGAAGAAGGTTGCATACAGCATTTGGATATAGACCATATTGGTTGCCAAATAGTGTGAGCCCGAGTTCGACAAAGAAATGACATAAGTAAGAGGCATAATGAGTACTAGAATCGTTAATACATCTTTCCGATCCTTAAGCTTGAAAACAAAGAAAGCCAGGATTGCAATCAGCAGCATAATGATGGAGGACCACACCGAAGCCGAGTAGATCGAGCGCTCGAAATCATACGTCCCTCCGTTAAACAACGCCCGCTGAAACGGCGCCCAGAACATGAATAAGCCCGTAAACACAATTAAAATCCAAAAGATAACAGAGCTTTTCTCTGTCGTTATCGTACCATTCGCTTTTGCACGCGACGCCGTGTAGGCATTCTTACTTGCACTCATGAGAAAATAGTCTCCTTCTTCGCTAAAGTTCGACTTTATTTTAGCATACTGGAAGCAAAATTCCAATTAACGAGGAGTCTCATGATTTTAACGATCTGATCTTATGTTTGATTTTGAAAGGGGGAATTACAATAGCTAACAATACAATACTGAATCCAAAGGTTTCTATCGTATTAGCGACTTATTTCCCCTCAGAAATTTTCCTTATCAAACAATTAACAAGTCTAGAGCACCAAACTTATGAAAATATAGAGGTGCTGATTTGTGATGATAGTGCAGATGATGTGCAATTTTTTAAGATTCAAGACTTAGCACAACGCTGTATCACTAAATTTTCGGTAACCCTACTTCGAAACAAGATGAATATTGGAAGTAACAAAACATTTGAACGATTAACGAAAGAAGCCAAAGGCGACTTTATTTGTTATTGTGATCAAGATGATATTTGGTTGCCGGAAAAGGTTGAAACGCTGTTGAGACTAGCGATTGATAATGACAGTAAACTAGTCTATTCTGATTTAAGTCTCATTAATGAAAATGATCTGATGATTCATAGAAGTTTTAAGAAAAGTAATTTTAG
This sequence comes from Paenibacillus sp. P36, assembly GCF_045866505.1. NCBI lineage: Bacteria > Bacillati > Bacillota > Bacilli > Caryophanales > Paenibacillaceae > Paenibacillus > Paenibacillus sp. P36. Next base: position 7,806,023 of record NZ_AP038372.1, on the reverse strand, counting down.
ATTAAAACATGTATATGGTGAAAATACATTTTCGCATCTCGTCAGTAGGAATAGCGTCAGCGGTTGTGCAATGTTGATTGATTCTGAAATTGCAAAAGCCTCAATACCTTTTCCTGAAAAAAGAATTTATGTACATGATCATTGGCTAGCAATTTGTGCTGCTGTGAAAGGTAAAATTGCTTATTCTAGAAAACCATTAGTCTTGTATAGGATTCATGCTGGGAATCAGATTGGCGAATCTCGGTTGAAATCAATTCATAATTTGAATGACTATATTAAGGCTAGATTACTTGATCAAATAGATAGAATTGATTATCTTGAAAAAAAACTTTCGCTGTCGAAAAATAATCAAATTCTAGCAAAGCAATTTTCATCCTTAATTCAGTCCCGTTTACACTTGTTAAAAAATAAAAAGATGACTGTTACATTTCTAAAAACGTTTAAAAGTGACCCAGTGCTCTTTTTATTCGAAGTGGCAATATGGATAATGGGTGAAAAATGCTTTTGTATTATTTTAGAAAGACTTAGGAAATAAAGACGATTAGTTTATTCAATAAATAGGTTTTCGAAAAGTGTAGAGATTTTTGGTTTCATGCAACTTTATTTTCATACAAAAACTAAATCTCAGTTATAAACATATATACTTCGCGAGGAGATTTCAATGAGGAAAAAAAAGATGTTAATCGGTTTAATTCCAATTATTTTTCTGCTTTTAATTAGCACTCTTTCGATGTTTCAACAAGTTCACCAGGGAGATAATAAGTTATTACTCGAAACTAGCAGTAACTTTGGTATATATCAGTTATTTTTTCAACAAAAAGTTAGCTTAATAGTGATGCAATTAATTGTTTGTTTGATTGCTTCATTCGTTATTAGTCTAACAATACTTTATGCTATTCATAAGAGAGTGGAATTGTTCAGTTTATTACTATTGCGTAAATTAATTTTTAGTTTATCTATAAATGATTTCAAATCTAAGTATACTGGCTCATATTTAGGAATTGTTTGGGCTTTTATACAGCCAATCATTACAATCTTTTTATACTGGTTTGTTTTTCAAATCGGTTTTAAATCGGCACCAATAAAAGAGTTTCCATTTGTATTATGGTTGGTGGCAGGAATTGTACCTTGGTTCTTTTTTTCAGATGCAGTATCATCCGCGGCAAACAGCTTGTTAGAGTATAGCTATTTGGTGAAAAAAGTGGTATTTCAGATAAGTGTGCTACCAATTGTAAAGATACTTTCAGCTTTTTTTGTACATTTGTTTTTTCTCGGGTTTATTTTTCTTATATTCTGTTTATACGGATTCTATCCAAATATTTATTGGATACAGTTGTTGTACTACTCATTCTGTGCTGCAGTTTTAGCATTAGGAGTGACATATATAACCACATCAATTATCCCGTTTTTTAGGGACTTATCGCAAGTTATATTAATAATTTTACAAATTGGCATGTGGATGACTCCGATTATGTGGAGTTTTGAAATAGTACCTGACAACTTTCAATGGATTTTTAAAATGAACCCTTTTTTCTATATTTCAGAAGGTTTTAGAGACACACTTATTTACCACGTGTGGTTTTTTGAGAGGTTTAATCAAACTTTTTATTTCTGGACTATTACAATCTTGATTTTCCTAGTTGGAGTTGTTTTGTTCAAAAAGTTGAAACCACATTTCTCGGATGTATTATAGAGGAGGGTTACAGTTGGAAGAAACAGCGATTAATGTCGAAAATGTTAGTAAAGTATATAAACTCTATGAAAAACCAATTAATAGACTGAAGGAAGTACTCAGTGTCACAAATAAAGTTTACCACAAGGACCATTTTGCATTGAAAGATATCTCATTTCAAGTAAATAAAGGTGAGAGAATCGGCATCATTGGAACAAATGGTTCTGGAAAATCGACATTACTTAAGATGATTACAGGAGTATTAACTCCTTCCTCTGGAAATATTACAGTAAATGGGAGAGTTTCCGCGCTCTTAGAGCTTGGCGCTGGGTTTAATCCAGAATTTACCGGTATTGAGAATATCTACTTGAATGGAACTATGATGGGTTATAGTAGAGAGCAAATTGATGAAAAGATGGAGGAAATTGTTGCTTTCGCTGACATAGGAGATTTTGTACACCAACCTGTAAAAATGTATTCAAGTGGTATGTTTGCTCGACTAGCATTTTCTGTAGCGATAAATGTGGATCCTGATATCTTGATTGTTGATGAGGCACTTTCTGTGGGAGATATCTACTTTCAATCTAAGTGTATGATGAAAATGAAAGAAATGGCCACGAAATGCACCATTCTTATTGTATCCCATTCGATGGATATGATAAAAAGTTTTTGTAGTTCAGCAATTCTAATTAATAAGGGTAATTTAGTAATAAAAGGTGATGTCAAAACAGTAACTCAAACATATGAAAAGATGATTAATCAAGATTTTGTTGGAGTGAAGAAAATGAAATCCCTTGAGGCTAACTTATCAGAACAAAAAGGAAATAACATAATTTCAAAAGATTACGAAGAAGATATAGGATTTGTCAAATTGGCAAACCAATTTCGTTCGGGTAGTGGTGGGGCAAAATTTATTCGAGCAGAATTGTTTGTGGACGGGAAAAAGAGCAATGTAGTCCCATTTGGTGCAGTTGCAACACTTCGATTACTAATAAAATATTTTGAAGATGTAAACACTGAGGGAACGGTTGGTTACATGGTGAGGAACCATAATGGAGTAGATGTATTTGGTATGAATATTTACAATAAGGCAAAGCTTCTACCTAAAATGAAGAAAAACCAACAAATTGAAGTGTTTTTTACCTTCACTAATTGTCTAGCGGAATCGGGGAGATACACAGTTTCAATAGGTTTAAAACCTAAGCCCTTCGAACCCTTCTATTTTGATAGTATAGGAACAGCATTGGTGTTTGAAGTATCAGGTCCAGAAAATAATTATGTTCCGGGACTCTTATTTGTTGAAAATGATATGGAGCTTAATGTGATTAATGAATAATCTTTTGTCAGATTTAAAGAGCATTTGACAAGTTAATTGTTTGAATTTTTTGGAGGTATCTATTATGTGTGGTTTTTTATTTACAAATAAACCAAATATATCCAAAGATGATTTTTTAGTAGGATTGAAGGAAATAGAACATAGAGGTCCTGATAAAACACTTTGCTATTATGAAACTAGTAGTTACAAGCTAGGACATAATCGCCTGGCTATTCTCGATATTGATAGCCGAAGTGATCAACCGTTCTTCTCCGATGACCGGCGTTATGTCTTGGTTTTTAATGGGGAGATTTATAACTATAAGGAATTAGCATCACAATTTAATATAGATATGAGAACTTCTTCAGATACAGAGGTAATCTTAAATTTATATATTCGATTTGGTCATAAAATGTTGAACTGGTTAAATGGCATGTTTAGTTTTGTTATTCTTGATATGGAAGAAAAAAAGTTTTTTGTAGCTAGAGATAGACTAGGCGTTAAGCCCTTATATTTCTACTCTGAGGGTAACAACTTTATTTTCAGTTCAGAGATCAGTTCAATTATTAAGCTAATTGGATCTGTTCAAATTGATGAAGTAGCTATAAGGCAATACAAAATGATGAGATCATTTTTTAACAACAGAACTATTTATAAGAATATAAAAAGCTTTCCTGCTGCTCATTATATGGAAAGTGGAAAATTAGAAAAATATTGGGAATTGAATCTTGAGCCAAAGATTTCGCCAAGTGACGAAGAATTGCGACAATTAATAGAATCAGCAATTCAATATAGGATGATTTCAGACGTAAGTATTGGAAGCTATCTCAGTGGTGGACTAGATAGTTCAATTGTTACAATATTGTCTGGTGTTAGAGATAGCTGGACTGTTGGTTTTGAAAGTTTTAATGAATTTCAATGGTCAAGTTTAGTTGCAAAACAATATGATATGAAACACCATCAAATTATTATAAATAATGAAGAATTTATTGCATTAACAAAGGAAATAATACAAAAAACAAAAGAACCCATTTCAGTCCCGAATGAAGTTCTTCTTTATAAAATGACCAAAGAAGTAAAGAAAAAAAATACCGTAATTCTTTCTGGTGAAGGAGCGGATGAGTTGTTTTTTGGATACGACAGGATTTTTAGATGGGCTTCATCAGTAAATAATTGGGATGTGCAAGCATTCTCGGAGTATTATTCTTATGGTTCACACGGAGATTTAGAAATTGTTGAAGATGCAATCGAGCCCTTTCTAAAATATGGTACTCCATTAAATATCGTTTCAGCATTTTTTCAAATTGCACACTTAAATGGCCTGCTTAAGAGATTGGATCGCGCTACAATGTTGTGTGGTGTGGAAGCGAGAGGGCCTTTTTTAGATTATAGATTAGTTGAAAGGTTAGCTGGGACATCTTTTGATTACAGAATGAATTCAGGAATAGTAAAAGCTCCGTTAAAAAGGGTCTTCAAAGATATTTTGCCTGAAGAGATCATAACTCGTAAGAAAGTAGGCTTTCCAGTTAATCTCCAAAGTATTTTTACAAACAAAAATGTTGGTACTACCGATATGGACAATTGGTTTGAATTAAATATGAAAATATTGGAGGAAGTATTGTGATTATTGGATATACCACAGGTGTATTCGACTTATTTCACATAGGACATTTGAATTTATTGAAAAATGCGAAATCTATGTGTGATAAATTGATTGTTGGAGTTACTACAGATGAATTGGTTTCATACAAATATAAGAAACCAGTTATTCCATTTGAAGAGAGAATGGAAATAGTGAGAAGTATAAAATATGTAGATTGCGTTATTCCTCAAGAATCGTTGGATAAATTTGAGGCATGGGAAAAATTGCATTTCGACCTTATGTTTGTTGGAGACGATTGGCACAATAGCGAAAAATGGAACGAAATGGAGAATAGATTTAAAGATGTTGGAGTTAAAATTTTATATTTTCCATATACAAAAGGAATTTCTTCTACACTTCTAAATGAGGTATTGGTAAAATTAAGGAATGAAAGTGAGTAACAATTAAGTTATTCAACGGAGGAAATTTTTATGATGGAAAAAAAGATAGGGTTTGTTATTCACAATTTGGTTCTATTTGATACGTTAAAACCTTTGATTACTGAACTGGAAAATCAGAATATCCATTATGATATTTTGGTTTCAAGTATTGAAACAGAAGGTTGGAAAGAAATGGCGGAAGATACATATGATCATCTTTTAGCGTTGGGCTACAATGTTAAGAATCTTGATTCAAACCCAGAAAAAAAATATAAAATTGCTTTTTATCCGTACCTTCCTTATTATTTGGATTTGAAAACTGACTATAAAATTAGATACCAATATGGAATGGCAAAGCCTACATGGAATTTTAGCACTAAAAGTACAAATTTTGACTGGATTTTTTGTAATGGAATTTATGACTATTCTTTTCTTAGAGCATATACAAAATGTGAAATTTCAGGTTTTTTAAAATTTGCTAATTTCAAAAAAAAAAAAAGGCCAAACTCTGAAAAACCTAATATTTTATATCTACCAACTTATGGATCGGCTTGTTCAATTGAACAGCTTCAGGATGTATTAAAGGATTTACAAAGAAAATATAATCTCACAATCAAACTTCATCATGGAACTACTTTTTTAGAACCTCATAATAAAGCAATTGCAGAAGAATTAACAGAAAAAGTTTTTGACCATAAATACCCTCTAGCAGATTTGATTCAGGAAGCTGATGTTATTTTATCTGACGGTTCCAGTGCTATTTTTGATGCTATAGTTACCGATACACCAGTGGTTATTTTTCAACCTGAAAGTGCAGAACCATTTGAAGGGTTTCTTCCACTCGAACAGCAAATTATTGTTGATGATATTATTCCGAGTACAAGTAATAAAGATGAGCTAGAGCATGCTATATATTCAGCTCTTTACGAAGACAAGTATGCAGATAAGAGAAGATCATTTAAAGAGTCGAACTTCCCAATATCAGCTCATGAAACTTTAAATATAGTTATGAATAGAATTCATAAATTTTTAAATGACGAGATAGATACTCATTTCATGGCTTCTCAAAGGAAAGTTAATAGTGTAATAATAGAACATGAAAGCAAAATCGAATTACTCGGGAAAGAAGTTACTATAAGGGATCAATGGCTTCAACAACAGACTGAGGAAGTAAAGAGACAAATTGAAGAGATAAAGAAAAGAGATGAGTGGCTTCAACAACAAGCTGAAGAAATAAAGAAAAGAGATGAGTGGCTTCAACAACAAGCTGAAGAAATAAAGAAAAGAGACCAATGGCTTCAACAGCAAACTGAAGAGATACAAGAGAGAAAACGACAGCTTCAGCAACAAAAGCAAGAAATTCATCAAAAAGATCAAATTATACAGGAACAAATCGAAAAAATAAATCAAAAGGATTATTTTCTTGATGAATATAATAAAGAATTAATCAATAGAAATCAGACAATTGAACAATATTCTTTCTACATTGATCAAATTCATAATACTATTTCGTGGAAGTTATCAAGCAAAATAAGTAAATTAAAGTTATTTAACTTTATAAAGAAAAAAAAAGGAAGCTGATTACTCGATGGTTAGAAATAGAAATACCTTTACCACATATTCAAATTTTAATAAGTAATAGTATTGGAAATGGTATTAGAACTAGAACGAAGCCAGCCTCTAAAATTAATGAATTTAATTTAGATAAGGATGATAAATTTGAAGACAAGTATAGTTAAAAAATCAATAATTTTCTATAAGAAATTTGGCCTAGTTAAAACAGCTAAGAGGGTTTTAGAGTATTCTGAATTAAAAATAAAAAATAAATATCTTGGATACCAATTATCGAAGACGAACGACGGTCACTATTGGGAATCTTTAGAAAAAATAATTGAGCTGAATAAAAGTCAAACTGAATTCATTGATATTTTCCATGTACCTATGGGATGGGACACTCCATTATTCCAGAGATTTCAACATATATCGTTAAACGTAGGTCAATTGAACGGAATATCATTTTATGGGGCTCATCCTACAGTTGATAAGGATGTTCAGTTTATAAAACGTGTGAATGATAAACTTTTTTTAGTTAATTTTGATAACCTTGATGTTAAAAAGAAATTTTTCGAGATTTTAGATCGTCAAAATGTTGTTAAATTTATTAGGTTACAGTCGATTGACCTAGCAACTACCCTTGAAGAGGTACAGAGTTTTATTGACAGAAATTATCATATCGTCTATGAGTATATTGATGAAATAACTCCAGAAATAACCGGAGATATTCCATCTTTTGTTATTGAGAGGCACTTAGCAATACTAAAAAATGAAAAGGTTAGTATTATTGCCACTTCTGATAAGTTGTTTGAGGACGTACTAAAATATAGAGTAAGAAACTGCAGGTTGAGTTGCAACGGAGTAGATTTTGATCATTGGAATTTTACTGATTCAAATTACACAGTTCCTATGGATGTTAGAGGAATAAAAGAAGATAATAAAATTATTGTTGGTTATCATGGAGCTTTAGCTAAGTGGTTAGACTATGATTTGTTAAGAATGATAGCAGATGATGGAAGATATAAGCTTCTGATCATTGGATATGAACATGATTTAAGTTTTGCAGATAGTGGACTAAAGAAACATGAAAATGTTGTTTATGTTGGACATAAGTCCTATTGGGAATTGAATAAATATTGTTACATATATGATATCGCAATAATTCCTTTTGTATTAAATGATATAACAGAGTCAGTTTCACCTGTAAAGTTATTTGAGTATATGGCAGCAGGCAAACCTATCGTTACTTATGGAATGAAGGAATGTAAAAAATATGAATCATGTATTATAGCTGATAACAAAGAACATTTTATTGAACTCTTAGATAGAGCAGTTAATAGCATCAAAGATCCTAATTATTTAGCAATTCTAAGGAAAGAAGCACTAGATAATACTTGGTTAGAAAAAACTAAAGAAATGGTAGATTTGGTGTTTAATAACCTTAACATTAAGCTTGACAATATTAATCAAGATATTTCTGAGGATATGAAAGCCCAATATATTCAACAAATTCTATCTATACCTGAAAAAATGAATGAAAATTATATAGAAATTACAACGGATCATTTCCAACGAGAAAAGAGTGATCCTAAAATTTTAGCTTACTATCTTCCACAATTCTATCCTTTTAAAGAGAATGATGAATGGTGGGGGAAGGGCACAACTGAATGGAATAATGTCTCAAAAGCAGTGCCTCAGTATATTGATCATTACCAGCCTAGAATTCCAGGAGAATTAGGTTATTATGATCTGAGGTTAAAGGAAAATATATTTCGACAAATTGAATTAGCTAAAATGTATGGGATTTTTGGTTTTTGTTACTATTACTATTGGTTTGATGGAAAAAGATTGCTGGAAAAACCACTAGATATGCTAGTTGAAGACAAGGATTTAGATTTTCCATTTTGCTTGTGTTGGGCAAATGAAAACTGGACTAGAAGATTTGATGGTACTAACTCAGATGTTATTATGTGCCAGCCTGAAACAATTGAAAGCTATCAAGAAGTCATTAAAGATATCTCAAGATATATGAGGGATAGCAGATATATTGAAGTTAATGGGAAGAAATTATTGGTTATTTATAGACCATCTCATATTCCAGATTTTGATAAGGTGATTAGTTATTGGAGAAATTACTGTTTAGAAAATGGCATTGGTGATATTTATATAATAGCAATAAAGGAACATACTGCTGACTTAGATTTGTTAGGAAAAGGTTTTAATGGAGTAGGGGAGTTCCACCCAGGAACTGTTTATAGATATTGTAAGGATATAACAAATGAACTTAATTATATTAGAAATGATTTTGGTGGGCAAGTACTAGATTATAGAGATTTAGTTGAAAATCAAAAATATTTTAAATATCAAACAGACAAATTATACCGTTCAGTAATGCCGATGTGGGATAACACAGCAAGAAGAAATAATAAAGGCATGATATTTGAAGGAGCCAGTCCAAAACTTTATGAAAAATGGTTAAAAGATGTATTAGAAGAAAGCAAAAATAAAGATTTAGATGATAATATTGTTTTTATTAATGCTTGGAATGAGTGGGGAGAAGGAACTTATTTAGAGCCAGATAAACAATTTGGTTATGCATATCTTCAAGCAACAAAAAATGCAGTGGAAAAAGTAAGAAAAGAATAGAGTTTTAGGAAATATCATTTTGGAATCAAATTTATAACTTGATTAAGTGCAGTTTTTTAGTGGCTTTTTGACAGATCAAAAACACTTTTATGATATATGTCGTAAAAACTTGCACTTAATCTTTTTTATTCCGATATATTCCCGGAATTTTCGCACTTTATTGATTGTTAGAATAAGTATACTATTTTTTAAAATTTGAGGAAGTGAAATATGATTTCAAATGCATTAAAAGCTAGAAGTAAATACTATTGGGTTATAACATTATTTGTTGCTTTATTGGCTTATGGTTTTGCAATAATAAACTATACAGTATACCCAGATGATGAATGGTTTTTCAATTCTCCTTTTGGAATTTTACAGCAAGGGCGTTGGGGTGATTATTTAACAACAAGAATTTTTGATTATCATATCTTTCTGCCTTTTTGGCGTGGAGTCATTGCTCTAACATTGTTTGTTATTTCATCCACTATTTGGTGCTATATCTTTCAAAATGCATTACGTAAGCATTTTGATGAAAAAATAGCAATTGCATTTACTAGTGTTTTTTTAAGTTTTGGTTTTATGTCTCGTTATTATATTTATGTTTCTACAAAATTATCGCTGGGTATGTCTTTTTTTGTTACCCCTATTGCTGTTTATTATACTTTGAAATACTTAAATGATAAAAATAATAAATTGTTAAATCTTTTTTGTGCATCTTTTTTATTAGCATATGCTGTTTCTTTTAGTGAAAACTCTATGATAATGTTTTTAATAGGTGTTTTTATTGTGCATTTTTTGAATAAATTCTTTGATGATAATAGTGAAAAAACAATCTTTAAGTTATATTTAATTAATTTATTGAAAATATTTCTTATTGTTATTCTTGCAATATTTTTATGGCGTTTTATTGCTAATTTTTTGCTTTTTGTAAATAATATTCAGCCTAGTGATTATACCTCTAATATGATAGTGTACAATTTGAGTAGTTTGTCAGCATTTATTAATTCTATCTTGGTGTTTATGCAAAATTTCGTTCCTATACTTGTAAGAAGAGCAAGCATAAGTTATATAATTTATAATTTTATTTTCATTTCAACATTTATCGTGCTTATAATTTCTATATATAAATCTTATCGTTTAAAGAATGTATATCTACTATTGGATGGTATTTTGGTAATAATTTCGAGTTTTTCTCTGATACTAATAACAGGAAATGTAAATTATCTACCAGAACGTACTTTTATTCCATTCGGTATGTTATGTGGATTTGCTTTTGTATTACTGCATATTTTGATTAAGGGCTCAGAATTTAACAAAACAATAAAGAGGAGTTATTTTACATTTGCAGTTAATTTCATGCTAGTTTTAACTGTTTTTTATCAAACAAAGGAAATGAATGAAGAGTTCGTTACAAATTATCAACGTTACCAGTTAGATGTTACTGTAATGAATAATATAATGCATGATTTAGGTGGTATTACTATTCAAAAGCCAATTGAATTTGTTGGAATTTTACCACCTTACAATACTAGACATTATGAGGTTACAGGTTCTTCAATATTCTACTTAGATAGAGCATGGTTGACTAGTGAAGAATTAAATTCTAATAGACCATATAACTTTATAAATATGCATGGTTATCACATCATACAGGCAAAAACAAATGAAAATATTATAAAAGAACAAATTAAAGGGATGCCAAATTACCCTAATGATGGTTATATTAAAGATTTTGGTGATTATATAATTGTAAAGCTTGGAAAGTCAGCATTTGATGTTAGTGAATAAGTTAGCGTATATGTTAATAACTTCTCGGTAATAAAGAATGTTTTTGTGTCTAAAATATAAGCTTTTAATGATGCAAAAGTTTAAATGAAATTGCGTATATGTTGAGATTGAGAAATATTGATAGATTAGTTTGGGAGATTTAAACAATAAATTTGAGCTCGTTGAAATTAAAACATGAAAGGTTCTTTAAATAATGAGGTTTCAAACTATTAAATTTTTGGTTGTAGGACTGCTAAATACCATTGTTGGTTATACAGTTTATTTCATGTGTTTGAGATTCTTTAATTTTAATTATATAATTTCCTTGATATTTGCTCATATTCTTGGGGTAATTCACAGTTATACTTGGAATAGCAAATGGACCTTTAAAACTGGACGTTATACATTTAAAAACTTGTTGAAATTTTTAGGAGTTTACGTTATTTCATTTTTTATTAATTTAATAGTGCTATATATTTTAGTTAATTATCTAAGAATAGCCCCTTTGTATTCTCAGTTATTTGCATTGTTTATTACGACTTTAATTAGTTTCGTTGGTCATAAGTATTGGAGTTTTAAAATTAGTAAACTACACAATTGGAGTGAAGAACATGTTAAAAGTGAATGATTTAGTTCGAAATAAATTAACTGATCAGTTAGCTATTATTACTAGCGTTAATGTCGGAGTAAGTAAGTTTGAGGTTGTAAAATTAACTATGAAAGAGCTAACAGAACCAGATTTTCAAATTGTTATTAACGTTGAAGGAAAGACTAATACATTATTTGATATCAGGGAAAAAAGTATTTATGAGGAAACAGAAATAACTTTTTTAAGTATTGTACCTAGAGATGTAGCAGAGAAGATAATGAGACTTGAAATACTCTCAAAAGTAGAAGTCTTCTACAAAACATTTCATGAGAAAAACGATTCATTTAACCCTGAATTATCATCTATTTCCTACGGTGGGCGTGTTTACGACGAAAGAGAAATGAAAAATCTTGTTAATTCTTCTTTAGATTTTTGGTTAACAGCAGGAAGGTTTAGTAAGCAATTTGAGAAAGAATTTGCAGACTTCATTGGTGTAAGATACGCATTACTAACAAATTCAGGATCGTCAGCAAACTTACTAGCTTTCTCGGCTCTAACTTCTCCTAAATTAGGAGAGCGCCGTATATTACCTGGGGATGAAGTAATTACTGTAGCTGCTGGTTTCCCAACTACTGTAACTCCAATCGTACAGAACGGGGCAATCCCTGTTTTCATTGATGTTGAATTAGGAACATATAATATTATGGTAGATCGAATTGAAGGAGCTATTACTTCAAAAACCAAAGCAATAATGATTGCTCATACAATGGGTAATCCCTTTGAATTAGATTTGGTCATTGACATCGCTAAGAAATATAATCTCTGGGTAATTGAAGATAACTGTGATGCATTGGGATCCAAGTTTGACGGGAAATTAACAGGTACATTTGGTGATATTGCCACATCCAGCTTTTATCCACCTCACCATATGACAATGGGGGAAGGTGGGGCTGTCTATACAAACAATCCTCAACTAAAAATGATTATTGAATCATTTAGGGACTGGGGTAGGGATTGCTGGTGTCCGTCTGGATGTGATGATACTTGTAAGAAGCGATTTGGCTGGGAACTTGGAACACTACCATATGGATATGATCATAAATATACGTATTCTCATATTGGTTATAATCTTAGAGTAACTGACATGCAAGCGGCAGTAGGGGTAGAGCAACTTAAAAAAGTGCCCTCGTTTGTTGAAGCAAGAATAAGAAACTTTAATAGACTTTCCGAAGGTTTGAAGGATCTAAATGATTATTTTATCTTACCTAGAGCAACTAGAAATTCTGATCCAAGTTGGTTTGGATTTATTCTAACTCTTCGGGAAAATGTAGGTTTTACTAAGAATGAAATAGTAAAGTATTTAGAAAGTAACAGAATTCAAACTCGAATGCTGTTTGCTGGTAATTTAACAAGGCAGCCTGCTTTTCAAGGAGTTAATTACAGGATACATGGTGATTTGACAAATACTGATAAAATTTTAAATGATACGTTCCTAGTTGGTGTATACCCCGGATTAACCGATGAAATGATAGATTATATGGTATTTAAGATAAGTGAATTTGTTAAAACTAAACAGAATTAGTGACTAGGGGGATATGTCAATGAAAGTAGTCATATTAGCAGGTGGATATGGTACAAGAATAAGCGAGGAATCTCACCTGAAACCTAAACCAATGATCGAGATTGGACAAAGGCCAATTCTTTGGCATATTATGAAGATTTATTCTTCCTTTGGATTCAATGACTTTGTAGTTTGTCTTGGTTACAAGGGTTATTATATTAAGGAATATTTTGCTCATTATTTCCTTCATGAATCTGATGTTACCTTTGATTTCAGAAACGATAACGAGAACATAATCCATAATCATTCAGCCGAGCCATGGAGAGTCACTCTTGTAAATACTGGAATAGACACGATGACAGGCGGCCGGGTTAAGAGAATTCAGCCTTATATTGGACACGAACCCTTTATGCTCACCTATGGTGATGGTGTTTCGGATGTAAACATTAAAGAATTAGTTGATTTCCATAAATTAAGTGGACGAATAGCAACTGTTACTTCTATTCAACCTGATGGCAGATTTGGCGCATTGGACATATCTGATTTAAATGAGGTTCGCGGCTTTCAAGAGAAGCCTAGAGGAGATGGCTCTTGGATTAACGCTGGTTTCTTCGTATGTCAGCCAGAAGTATTTGATTATATTAGTGATGATTCAACTATATTTGAAAAAGAGCCGTTAGAAAATCTTGCAAAACGTGGGGAATTATCTGCTTATAAACATAATGGTTTCTGGCAGCCTATGGATACATTGCGAGATAAGAATCATTTGGAAGATCTATGGGCGAAGAACGAAGCACCATGGAAAACTTGGGGAAAAGATTTGGTGAAAAATGTATGACTGATTTCTGGATTAATAAACGAGTATTCATAACGGGGCATACTGGTTTTAAAGGGTCTTGGTTATGTTTATGGTTGACACAGATGGGAGCAAAAGTAGCAGGGTATGCTTTGCAACCTCCTACATCACCAAGTTTATTTGAACTATGTAATATAGAGGGACTACTTGAAAAATCAACAATAGCAGACATTAGAGATTTAGAATCAATAAAAAAAGCAATATCCGACTTTAAACCGGAAATTGTTATACATATGGCTGCACAACCACTAGTTAGAGATTCATATATAATCCCGGTTGATACGTACTCTATTAATGTTATGGGTACAGTAAACGTATTTGAAGCAGTAAGAATAACTGAAAGCGTAAAAGCTGTTGTTAACGTGACAACGGATAAATGCTATGAAAATAATGAATGGGAATGGGGTTACCGTGAAAATGAACCTTTAGGGGGATATGATCCATATTCCAATAGTAAGGCTTGTTCAGAACTAGTGACATCCGCCTATAGAAATTCTTTTTTTAATCGTGAGAAATACAACGAGCATGGTGTTGCTGTAGCTTCAGCAAGAGCAGGAAATGTAATTGGTGGTGGTGACTGGGCGGTAGATCGATTAATTCCAGATTGTATTAGATCTCTTTTACAAGAAGAGGAAATTATTATAAGAAATCCGAATTCAATAAGGCCATGGCAGCATGTTTTAGAACCATTGAGTGGTTATATGCTCTTAGCTGAAAAATTATATATGCACGGTACTCAATATGCTGAAGGGTGGAATTTTGGTCCATCAGACTATGATGCAAAACCGGTAAGTTGGATTGTAAATAAAATATGTGATATCTGGGGAGAGAAAAGCCACTATCGGATTGATGGAAGTCAAAACCCTCATGAAGCCCATTATTTAAAATTAGATTGTTCCAAGGCAAAATCCCATTTAAATTGGGGGCCGCGCTGGAAATTGGAAAAAACTTTGAAAAGTATAGTTTTGTGGACCCATAAGTATCGCGAAGGTGCAGATATGAGACAGGTATGTCTAGAACAGATTAATGACTATGTTACTTCTTGTCGTCTGCAGTAAGATATCATTTAGAACATAATAAGGATGAGGTGAGGCAAATGAAACTATCGGATTATGTTATTGATTTTATTGCAGAAGAAGGAGTCTCTCATGTATTTGAGTTTATTGGTGGAGCCATTGCACATCTTTTGGATTCTGTCTATTTACGAGATGATATCAATTGTATTTCGGTTCGTCATGAGCAAGCAGGTGCTTTTGCTGCAGAGGCTTATGCAAGATTGAATGGTAAACTTGGGGTAGCCATGGCAACAAGCGGTCCAGGAGCTTTAAACTTGGTTACTGGTATTGGTAGTTGTTATTTTGATAGTGTACCTTGTTTATTCATTACGGGTCAGGTAAATACGTATGAATATAAGTTTGATAGGCCTGTAAGGCAGATTGGATTTCAGGAAACTGATATTGTAAGTGTTGTTAAATCATTAACTAAATATGCAGAACTTGTAACTGACTCCTCAACGATAAGATATCATCTCGAGAAAGCTGTTTTTTTGGCTCAAAATGGTCGACCGGGTCCTGTATTAATTGACATTCCAATGAATCTACAAAGGGAAAGTATTAACCCTGAGAATTTATTGAGCTTTTATGACAGTGAAGAATATAAAGAATTACAATCAGAATTGAATAAGATTGCCTCAGACAAAGAACTAAATGACATCTTACAACTGATTAGAAATTCAGAGAGACCTGTTATTCTAGCTGGAGGAGGAGTCAGAACTGCAAATGCAGCTGATGAATTACAACAACTTGTAAAGTTGACTGGAATTCCAGTGGTCACTTCATTAATGGGTCTCGATGTAATTCCGCATACAAACGATGAGTTTATTGGATTAATTGGTTCTTATGGGAACAGATACAGTAATATAGCTCTAGCAAATAGTGATTTAATTTTAATATTAGGTTCTAGACTTGACTCCAGACAAACAGGGACAAGACCAGATACCTTTGGGCGAGCCGCGAAAAAGATACATGTGGATGCCGATTTCAATGAATTGAATGCAAAAATTAAAGTGGACATTGCGATTCAAAGTGATGTGAAGAGTTTTTTAAGCAAATTAAATGAAAATCTCAAGGAATATCAAAAGCCCGACTATGTAAAGTGGAATGAAACAATTAAAAACTTGAAAGATAAATTCCCTACACGCTGTTATGACTCACCACAAGAGCATATAGATCCTAACCTATTTATGGAATTACTATCATCGATGAGTTGTGAAGGTGATGTAATTTGCTTAGATGTAGGACAGCATCAAATGTGGGCTTCACAGTCTTTTAAAATAAAAGAAAAACAAAGGTTGCTGAACTCTGGTGGAATGGGTGCAATGGGGTTTGCTTTGCCTGCTGCGATTGGGGCTTCACTAGTAAATGAAAATACAGTGATTGTTATAGCAGGTGATGGGGGCATACAGGTCAACATTCAAGAATTTGATACGATTGCTAAACACAATCTCCCAATAAAAATATTTGTAATGGATAATAATTGTCTAGGGATGGTTAGGCAGTTCCAGGATTTGTATTTTGATGGTCGAAAGCAATCTACAGTGTATTCCTCACCAAATCTATTGAAAATTGCTCAAGCGTATAATATTCCCGCATTCCATATAGCAACAATGGATGAAGCAAAATCTAGGATTGATGAAGCATTTAAAATTGAAGGTCCAGTATTTATATCTGTAGCGTTAGAACAAAATACAACCGTTAATCCTAAACTAGTAGTCAATAGACCTATCGAAGATATGTCACCTCATCTAGAAAGACATGAGTTGAGAGGATTAATGTTGATTGACTTAGTCGAAGAAATGGAAGTACCTAAATAGGTTTTAATTTTTGGAGGCAGTATATGGATACTTCCATAAAGGAAACAACAACGATAGCTATTTTAGGGGCAACAGGGCATATAGCGAAAAATTTGATTTATTACTTGTCAAAAGAAGAAAAATATAATTTGGTTCTGTTTGCCCGATCGGTTTCAAAAATAGAACACTTTTTAAATGATAATTTGTTGATGAAAAGTAAGTTTACATTATATAATATGGAACATTTCTCTCTATATTCATATGATGTGATTATCAATTGTATTGGTATAGTTGATTCCACTAAATCTAAAAAAGAACAGCAACAAGTATTTACTGTGACTGAGAAGTATGACAATTTAATATTAAATTATTTGCACTCCTATTCCAAAGCTTTATATATTAACCTAAGTAGTGGTGCTGCATACTCTACAGAATTTGATCAAGCAGTTGACCAGAATACTAAAAGCGAAATAGAAATTAACAATTTGCTCCCAACACATAGTTATGGGATTACAAAGCTATACACAGAAGCTAAACATAGAGCATTTGATAATCTTAATATCGTTGATTTGAGGGTATTTAGTTTTTTTAGCCGATTTATTGATATAAATTCAAAATTCTTACTTACTGACATTATTCAATGTCTACGAGAGGATAAGGTTCTTAGGACAAATAATATCAATATAGTGAGAGATTACATCCACCCGAAAGACTTTATTGAATTAATCAAACTATGTATTTCTAAACAAGTTGTTAATGATGTTTTTGATGTATATAGTTTAGGTCCGATTTCTAAATTTGATATACTTAACTATTTTGTTGAGGAATATGGCCTTAAAATTGAAAATGATAATTCGTACTCATTGACTTCACCGTCTGGAGTGAAAAATAATTATTATTCAATTAATACAAAGAGTAAAACTGTGTTACTCTATTACCCCATATACACTTCACTTGAATGTATAAAAGAAGAAATTAGATATATCTACAATGGATCTCCAAATAAAGATTATAAGGTGAAGAAATGAAATTACTAAGTATAGTAACGCCGTGTTATAACGAAGAAACTAATGTTGAAGAGTTGTACATACAGGTTAAGGAGATTTGTAATAGCCTTATTGGATACACGTATGAACATATTTTTAT
This sequence comes from Paenibacillus sp. P36, assembly GCF_045866505.1. Lineage (NCBI taxonomy): Bacteria > Bacillati > Bacillota > Bacilli > Caryophanales > Paenibacillaceae > Paenibacillus > Paenibacillus sp. P36. The sequence continues at coordinate 7,788,062 of NZ_AP038372.1, read as the reverse complement.
TGATAATGCATCAAAAGACGATACCGTATCTATATTAAAGACGCTAGCATCACAAGATCCGAATGTAAAAGTGATTGTTAATTCAAGAAACTTTGGACACATCAGATCTCCATATCATGCTTTACTTCAAGCTAGAGGGGATGCTGTAATACTTATGGTTGCAGATCTTCAGGATCCCCCCACAATGATAAGGGATTTTGTTCAAAAATGGGAAGAAGGATATAAAGTTGTTTTAGGTGTCAAAAATGAGAGTGAAGAATCTCGATTAATGTTTGCTATAAGGAAAATGTACTATAACTTCATTAATAAAGTGTCTGAAATTGAACTAACAAAAAATAATACAGGATTTGGTTTATATGATCAACAAGTAATAAAGGTTTTAAGGGATATTGATGATCCTTATCCGTATTTTAGAGGTTTAATCTCAGATATTGGTTTTGAGAGTTATAAAATTAATTATATCCAACCATCTCGAAAGAGAGGGATAACTAAAAATAATTTTTATACCTTATATGATATTGCAATGTTAGGAATTACTAATCATTCAAAGATTCCGTTAAGATTAGCAGCCATGTTGGGCTTTGGTATGTCAGCTATTAGTTTTATTGTAGCAATACTATATTTACTAGCAAAGTTAATATTCTGGAATTACTTTGAAGTAGGTATTGCCCCACTTGTAATTGGATTGTTCTTCTTTTCATCAGTGCAATTATTTTTTATCGGGATTATTGGTGAATATATTGGTTCTATCCATACTCAGGTATTGAAACGTCCGTTGGTAGTAGAAAAGGAAAGAATTAACTTTGGTGAAGACAGACAGCGTTTGGAAAAGAAGGAGAAAATAATAGCTGGAAAAACCTAAGCACAACCTTATTTAAAGTAAGAGTTTAGGCTTTTTTAATTTGATTAATATATTTACACTGAAATCGACTTTTCTATCTTAATTAGCATGTTCCGGCCAGGTTTTACCCATGGTATTATTTAATCATGTAACTTAAATGGATCTAATGTGAAAATCATGCCCATAATTCATTTAAAAAGTTACTTGTAAAAAGAAGAATGGCGAGGTGTTTATAATGAAAGGCATTATTCTAGCGGGGGGAACAGGTTCCCGTCTTTATCCGTTAACTAAAGTTACAAATAAACACCTACTTCCTGTAGGTAAATATCCAATGATCTTCCACTCTGTAGCCAAATTGAAGCAAGCAGATATAAGTGATATTCTTATTGTTACTGGAAAGGACCATATGGGCGACGTTGTTAACCTACTTGGTAGCGGTAGAGAATTGGGAGTAACTTTCACTTACAAAGTACAAGATGAAGCTGGCGGTATTGCACAAGCATTGGATCTTGCTGAACACTTCGTAGGGGATGACCAAATGGTCGTAATACTTGGAGATAATGTGTTTGAAGAAAGTATCGTCCCATTTGTAAATAACTTCAGGGCTCAACGAAACGGTGCTAAAATTCTTATCCAAGAGGTTCAAGATCCTCAAAGATATGGGGTTCCTGAGCTCAATGGAGATAAAATTATCTCCATTGAGGAGAAGCCGAAAAGACCAAAGAGTAGTTTTGCAGTAACTGGAATTTATATGTACGATAGTTCCGTGTTTGGTATTGTTAAGACACTTAAGCCATCAGGCCGCGGTGAACTTGAAATTACTGATGTTAATAACGCGTATATTGAAAGAAATGAACTGACTTATGATATCCTTCAAGGCTGGTGGACGGATGCTGGGACACATGCTTCTTTAGCTAAAGCAAATGAATTGGCTAAAGATATGCTGTTTGGCGAAGAATTTGGGAAACTTAAATTATAAGAGGTGTTCATATCATGCAAGTCATAACTACTAAACTTGAAGGACTATACATTGTCGAGCCCGATGTCCATGGAGATAATCGTGGCTTTTTTATGGAAAGCTATAGCAGTCGAAAATTTGCTGAGCATGGAATTGATTTTCCCTTTGTTCAGGATAACCATTCACTGTCCGTGGAAACTGGCGTTGTACGTGGACTTCACTATCAATTAAATCCCAAGGCGCAAACAAAGCTTGTTCGAGTAACGTCTGGAGCAATTTATGACGTTGCGGTGGACATTCGTAAAAACTCATCTACTTTCGGGCAGTGGGTTGGGGTCATTCTAAGCGAAGACAACAAGCGACAACTACTTGTCCCACAAGGATTTGCACACGGTTTTTGTACGATTGTTCCAAATACACAAGTGCTTTACAAAGTGGACGAGTATTACTCACCGGAGCACGATAGAGGAATTCTTTGGAGCGATCCAACGCTTGGCATTGATTGGCCTACATCTAAACCAATCCTTTCTGATAAAGATCAAAAGCATCCGCTGCTTAGAGATGCGGAAATTAATTTTTAAGATAGGAGCCTTTCACAGATGAAAATACTCGTAACTGGCGGAGCCGGGTTCATCGGCAGCAACTTCGTTCATTATATGCTGGAACGTTATCCTAGCTATCAAATCATTAACTTGGATGCATTAACTTACGCAGGAAATCTGGAGAATCTTAGATCAATTCAAGAGAACGACAATTATACATTCGTAAAAGGCGATATCACTGACTCGACGCTTGTGAATAGTCTATTCGAACAAGGAGTAGATACTGTCGTTCATTTCGCCGCGGAGTCGCATGTGGATCGGAGCATCTTAGAGCCAGATGTTTTCGTGAAAACAAACGTTCTTGGCACGCAAGTGCTGCTTGAAGCCGCACGGAAATATAATGTTAAGAAATTCGTCCATGTGTCAACAGATGAAGTGTATGGAACACTTGGAGATACAGGTTTATTCACAGAAGAAACTCCTCTTGCTCCAAACAGCCCATACTCAGCTAGCAAAGCAGGTTCGGATCTTCTAGTTAGGTCTTATCATGAGACGTTTGGCCTCCCTGTGAACATTACTCGTTGTTCCAATAACTATGGGCCTTATCAATTCCCAGAAAAGTTAATCCCATTAATGATTGCTAATGCTTTGAGTGATAAATCTCTCCCTGTATATGGAGATGGTCTTAACATCCGTGACTGGTTGTATGTAGAGGATCACTGTAGTGCAATCGATCTAGTTTTACATAAAGGCATTAATGGTGAAGTTTACAATATTGGCGGAAATAACGAGAGAACAAATATTCAAATCGTGCAGACGATTCTTCGTGAACTGGGGAAACCAGAGTCATTAATTCAGTACGTTAAAGATCGTCCTGGACATGATCGCCGATACGGTATAGATGCAACTAAGATTACAAAAGAGCTAGGCTGGGAGCCTAAACATAATTTTGAGACTGGCATTCATGAAACGATTCGTTGGTACTTGGATTATCAGGAATGGTGGAAAAGAATTCAGACTGGTGAATACCAACAATATTTCGCCCAGCAATACGGCGAGCGCCTAGGAGTTTAGAGATGAAGATCTTAGTGACAGGGGCGAATGGACAACTAGGGCAGGATATCGTTAAAATTTTGGGCAGTAACCATGAAATATATGGTTTTGGAAGAGAGCAGCTTGATATTACGAACGAGTATCAATGTCTTGAAGTGTTAGAATCCCTTAATCCGGATATTGTCATTCATAGCGCTGCATACACAGCTGTTGATCTAGCTGAAACGGAAGAAGACAAGGCTTATGAAATTAATGCATTTGGAACAAGGAATCTTGCCGTTGCTGCTGAAAAAGTAGGAGCGAAGCTTTGCTATATAAGCACAGATTATGTTTTTGATGGGACTGGTACAACGCCATATCGAGAATATGACAATACGAATCCTCAAAGTATTTATGGGAAGTCTAAAAGAGCTGGGGAACTCCTCGTTCAAACGCTTTCTACGAAATACTTTATCGTCAGGACATCGTGGGTCTATGGTTTGTATGGAGCGAATTTTGTGAAAACCATGCTTAAACTAGCTCAGGATCGCGACAGTTTGAAGGTTGTAAATGATCAGTTCGGATCACCAACGTACACGGTTGATCTTGCGAATTTCTTGGAGCAGCTTGTTCGAACTGAACGTTATGGCATTTACCATGCTTCAAACACTGGAGTTTGTTCGTGGTTTGATTTTGCTGGCGCGATTTTTGAGGAAAGCGGTAAGAAGATAAATGTAATGCCATGTTCTACAGAAGAGTTCCCGCGACCTGCCCCAAGACCGCGTTTCTCGGCGATGGAGCATATGGCCATTCGGGCAAATGGATTTGAAGATTTGAGACCATGGCGTGAGGGGCTTCAAGCTTTTTTAGAGGAACTTGGAGTGAGTAATGTACTCCGCTAGTATCCATATAGTGACCTACAATAGCTCTGAACACATCGACGATTGCTTAAATGCAGTCATCAGGCAATCCTACCCCATAAATCAAATCGTTATTATTGATAATGCTTCAAAAGACAACACACTTGAGAAGTTACAAAAGTGGTCGGACAGGATTCTTTTAGTTAAGAATACTAAAAACAACGGCTTCGCCGGCGGACACAATCAAGCATTAAGAATGACAGACACGGACTTTTGCTTGATTTTGAATCCAGATGTAGTCCTCGATGAAGACTACGTGCTTAAAACAATAGAAGCAATAGAGAACACACCAAGTGCAGGCAGTACCACAGGGAAACTGCTTTTCAAAGCCGATCCAAAGCACATTGACAGCACGGGGCTTATCATCAACAAAGCTCGTAGAGCATTTGACCGCGGCACACATGAGACAAGCGATCTCTTTCAGCTTCCTGAGGAAGTGTTCGGCGTCTCAGGTGCCGCGGCCATGTACTCTCGCAAGATGATCAATGACATTAGTTTAGATGGCGAATTTTTCGATGAAGACTTCTTTGCGTATAAAGAAGATGTAGATGTCGCATGGCGAGCACAACTGCTCGGTTGGAAGGCACTGTACGAGCCATCTGCAATCGCGTATCACGAACGAGGTTGGAAAGAAGGCGGTAGGAGCAGTAAGCCCCTTTTTGTCAGGAGACTGTCCTACATTAACCGTTACAAAATGATGGTAAAAAACGATACGCTTTCAGCGATGCTCAAGCACATTGTTCCACTTTTCATATACGAATGCCTCAGCTTGGCTTACTCTCTTTTAAGAGAACCAAAGCTGCTAGGAGCATGGTCTGACTTCTTTCGCAAATATTCGGATCTTCGTAAGAAGAGACAATCAATACGCATTAAGCAAAAAGTATCAGCAAGCGAACTTAATAAGTGGTTCAGATCATAAGATTAGCACAAGCTAGTCTTATTTTTTTAGGCTAATTTTAATATTCGCATGTTATAATAGGGTTAATGAAATTAAGACAAGTGAGGTTTCCCCTTGGATTTATCAATTATTATCGTTAATTACAAAACACATGACTTAACCTTAGCCTGTATAAAGTCAGTATTTTCGTCAGCTACAGCATACACTTATGAGATTATTTTAATCGACAATGCCTCGAAAGATGGCATCATAAAGTCCGTTAACGAAAAGTATCCCCAAGTCACCAGTATCGCAAATAAAGACAATGTAGGCTTCTCAAGAGCCAATAATCAAGGCATTCGCAAATCAAAAGGGAGATACGTGCTGCTCCTGAACTCTGATACCGTCGTTCAACAAGACACGCTGGAAACTATGCTGCGTTTCATGGATGAGAATCCAATCGTAGGTGCCAGCGGCTGCAAAATCGTACTGCCAGACGGTTCGCTCGACAAAGCCTGCAAACGGGGCTTCCCGACGCCGTCAGCGTCCTTTTACTATGCCTTCGGCTTTTCGAAGCTATTTCCGAAAATTCCACGATTCAATCAATACCAGCTGGGCTACTTGAATCCAGACGAAGAATACGGTATCGATTCCCTTGTAGGTGCCTTCATGTTAATACGCCGCGAGGCGATTGATCAGGTCGGAATGCTGGATGAGGAATTTTTTATGTATGGTGAGGATATAGATTGGTGTTATAGAATTAAAGAGGCGGGCTGGGTCAATTATTATTACCCTAAGACGCAAATCATCCATTACAAAGGCGCGAGCAGCCGAAGGAAGCCTTATAAAATTATCTATGAATTCCATCGTGCAATGATTTTATTTCATAACAAACACTACCGTAAGAAGTATTCGTGGCTGACCAACACGGCGGTTTACATAGGTGTAGGTTTGAAGTTCGGTCTGTCTTTGGCAAGGAATAAACTAAAACCAACGAGGTGATTTACATTGATTCGACAGAGTCAAGGTTTTTTGACCCAACTTTACGCGCTGGCCGACTTCATATGTATTCAGCTCGTATTTTTACTTTCCTGGTGGCTGAAGTTTAAAAGCGGCTGGATTCATTTTGATTCTCCACTGCCAATTAAGCATTATTTGATGTGGAGTGTCAGCTATGCGTTAATTGCGATTTTCATAAGTTATATGATAAATTTTTATACGCCAAAAAGAAAAAAGCAGTTTTCATTCGAGGTATTTAAAATTATTCAAGTGCATGTATTCAGCTTGCTACTGCTTTTAAGCCTTTTGTTTATTTTAAAAGAAGTAGACGTTTCGCGGTCTTATCTCTTGCTTTTCCTAGTAAACAACATCCTTGTCATTAGCTTTTATCGTTATATGATTAAAATTTCGCTGAAACGAGTCCGGCAAAAGGGCTATAATAAGCAATTCATCCTTATTCTTGGAGCGGGTTCGCTTGGTAGACAGTTTTACACGAAACTCAGACAGCATCCGGAGCTAGGGTACGAGGTTGTCGGATTCCTTGATGATTATCAAGAAAAACACGAGATTCCTTACCAGAATTATAAGCCGATTATTGGCAAAATTGATGATCTAGAGTCCATCTTGAATGATACTATAGTCGATGAGGTCATTATTGCTCTTCCGCTGGATGCCCATCGTAAATTCGGTCATATCATCAATGTCTGCGAGAAAATTGGTGTCAAAACGCTGATCATACCAGACTTCTATGACTTCTTACCGTCACGACCTTATTTCGATAATTTTGCGGAGATGCCGCTCATTAATGTTCGGGATATTCCTCTGGATGAGTTCAGAAATCGGTTGTTCAAGAGGGCTTTTGACATACTATTCGCTAGCGCGGCTATTGTCCTTACAGCGCCGGTCATGCTTGCATCGGTCATTGCAATTAAATTAACTTCTCCAGGGCCGATCATTTTCAAGCAAGAGCGTGTTGGACTGAACCGCAGGAATTTTATGATGTATAAGTTTCGCAGTATGAATGTGTTGTCCGAAAGTGCTTCTAATACGGAGTGGACGGTTGAAAATGACCCGCGGCGCACAAAGGTTGGAACCATCCTTCGCAAAACAAGTTTGGATGAGTTACCTCAGTTTTTCAATGTGCTTTTTGGTCATATGAGTGTTGTTGGTCCAAGACCGGAACGCCCTTATTTCGTGGAACAATTCAAGGAAGAGGTTCCGAAGTATATGGTGAAGCATCATATTCGACCTGGCATTACGGGATGGGCGCAAAGCAATGGTTTGCGTGGAGACACATCGATTGAGGAACGTATCAAACACGACATTTTTTATATTGAAAATTGGACTTTTTTATTCGATATTAAAATTATTTGGCGAACCATTATTAATGGCTTTATCAATAAAAATGCCTATTAATTAATTTTTTTCACCGCAACCGCATGAATCGTCAACATCTTCCCCATACTAAGCATATACTTAGTGTGCGGGGAGGTTTTTTTATGATCGATCATGATGACGCTTACCAAGATGAACGCGTTTCAATTGGCAAAGGTTTGATTGTTGGCGTGGTGTTCGGTTCCCTGATCTGGGCAGGTATTATTGCCGGTATTGTGTATATTTGGTGAAGATAAATAAAAGAAGACTGCTAGGGCTTATAGCCTTAGGCAGTCTTTTTGTTTAGGAGACAGGTTTTGAAGAGCGGGAAGGACTTACTTTTATGACGTCGCGAAGTCCAGTGACAAGCGGTTTCTCAGCTAACTTGTACGCCATGTGACATAGCGGTACTACACATATTACAATTATTAAGTTTGTGAGCAGAGGGCCCAAATAATCGACCAAATGAGTAGCCACACTTAATTTCATTAATATGGAGATAAATATCAGATGGGTTAGTAAAATCGTGTATGACGCATCCCCTAGTTTGCTGAGGGAAATAACCCACTTTGGCAGCTGGATCCGTTCAGGTACGGAGGAAGCACCTAGCAGTACAAATATGGCCGGAATAACGTATAGCAGGTAACTATGAAAAGGAGCAAATTGATATTTGTTATTGATCCATATCAGTAAAAATCCAAACATTCCGATCGCAATCAACCATTTGTAATGTTTACTTCTATGTTGCTCCACCCATTTGGCCAATAAACAACCAGCTATGAATTCCAAGTTCACATCGCTAAAGAGAAAGTTTAGATAAAAATGACGGTCTATATCTGCACTAATGAAGGGTATTCGCAAAAAATGGCATAAAGTTAATGCAATCCAAATTGAAGCGAAAATAAAGGCTGGCTTTTTCCCAAGAGCAAGGAGGAGGCTGAAAGCCAAGTAAAACAGTACAAAGTAGCTTAACGACCAAGCCACCGGCAATATGGGGCCATGTGCTTGAGGGAGCAGCAGGAATGATTTAATAATGGTATCTTTATCAGTCTCAAAGCCGTATCCAAAGCTCGGAACGAAAAAGTAGACAGGCAGTACAATGAGTGTAATTAGCCAGTAGAAGGGATAGATACGTATGAGACGATTCGTTAAATAGGGCAAAACGGTCATTTGGGTTCCTATTTTGTGGCCATATGTACGAAAGAGCAGAAATCCGGTTAATAGGAAAAAGAAGTCTACGCCGCCTGATCTCCCGATCGAGCTGATCCCTAATAAGTCGTATTGATAATACTTGAAAGACATGGCTGACGTATGGAAAAGCAGCACAAAAAATGCCGCCGCTCCTCTTGAGGCTTGAAGCGTGATTTTTTGGTTGTTATTCAAGGGAAATTCCTCCGGTTCATGAATGAATCTTCAATTGATCATTATGCCAGATGACTGTGAAGAAACTATGTCTGGAACCTGAAGGGTTGCTGAATTTTAGTTGAGCTGAATAGGGGGATTCATTTATAAGATTAGACGAATCCGGAGCTAGTCTTATTTTTTTTGCCTAAATGGGTCCAAGCCGGTAGCTTGGCTGCATAATCGGCCAAGTCCCCTCATATGCATGTACTATGTTGATGTTAATCATGAGTGAGGGGATGATCGAATGCGCCGGGTCACATGGATGGTAGCAGTGGTGATGTGCTTAGCATTGGTTCTCGCGGGATGCGGGATAGGCAAGAAAGATGCAGGATCTATCGTAAAGGATTTGGATCATGTGATCAGCAAAGCGGATAGCTATCAGGCTTCTGGCAGCATGATTTTGCACACGGGGTCACAGCCGCAGGAGTACCAGGTGGAGGTGGCGTTTTCGCCGGAACATTTCTACCGGATTTCGCTGACGAATGCATCGAAAGATGTGACGCAAATTGTGTTGCGTAATGAAGAGGGCGTTTTCGTTTTAACGCCGCATCTGAAGAAAAGCTTCCGTTTCCAAAGTGATTGGCCAGAGAATCAGGGACAGGTTTACTTGTTCCAATCTCTAGCTAGAAGTATTATTGCGGACAAGGATCGCCAGTTTACAACGGACAATGATGCTTATGTGTTCGATGTGGCGGCGAATTATCAGAATGAGCAGCTGTCCCGCCAGAAAATTTGGCTGAATAAAAAGACGCTGGCACCTACGCAGGTTCAAGTGTCGGATGCGAACCAAAATGTGATGGTGCAGGTGAATTTCACGAAGTTCGAATTCGATGCGAAGTTTGATAAGGATTTCTTCCAAATGGAGCGCAACATGACGAGCTGGAACATGCAGACATTGCCGACAATGTCCGATGTGAAGGTGACGGATGCCGATCATCCGGCAGCTGGTGTGACGGACAAAAACTTGACCGCAACAGGCGGCCAATCGGATCAAACCCAACCGACAACGTCTACAGGCACAAAAACGGATGCAACGAAGTCAAATGCCGCGGCAAGCAAACCGCAAAGTATCGGTATTATCGAGCCGAGCTATCTGCCTAAGGATGTCGTGAAACAGGACATTACGGATATGAAACTGGGTGAAGACGCGGCTGTTCTTTTGAGATATAAAGGGAAGTACAACTTTAGTATGGTTGAGGTTAGACCTCAGGCGAAGTCGGTATCTTTGCAGCCAGGTGATATTGTGGATCTCGGATTCACGATCGGCGTTCTCACAGGGGAAGATAAGAAGACTCTCACTTGGACGAATGACGGCGTAGAGTTCAGATTAACGACGGGTGATTTGCCGACAAATGAAATGATTAAAGTGGCCATGGCTACGGAAGGCCAATCCGGTAAGTAGCTAACCAAAGATCTGCTCTTAGGAGCAGGTCTTTCCTTTTGGCTTCTCGGGCTTTTATCAGAGAAATTTAATGTGGGAAAGTATGCCAATGGGGGATTGAATACAATGGAAGATCATACTTTTAAGAAAAGAACTGAATGGGCTGCAAATGTACGAGGGGAGTAGCATTGAGCCGATTTCCTTTCGGAGATGGCGATGCGAACAGACATGCTCATAAAAAGAGTCGTTTGGATATGACGCGATTTCGCCTTATTTAAGGCTAAAGGACGGTTGACAGTGTTTCGTGACTCGGTTTAACATAGGTTTATCGGTCCTAACGGGTTCGGAATTATTGGAGGGGGAGTCCTGCTGCTCGCATGGAGCGGGCCTTCCCTTGTCCTTTGCATTTGGAAAAAGAGGTGAACGCTGGTGGATGCTTTTTATCGTCCCACGTGGGTTGAAATTTCGTTAGATGCACTGCGAAGCAACATTGAAGGTTTTCAGAAGATACTGCCGGCAGGAATGAAGCAGATGGCAGTCGTTAAAGCGGATGCGTACGGACACGGGGCTGTAGAAGTATCCAAAGAGGCTTTAGCCGCAGGTGTGGATTACTTGGGTGTGGCGTTTTTTGATGAAGCGCTGGAGCTTAGGAATGCAGGAATAACCGCACCTATTCTGGTGCTTGGCTACACGCCCCCAGAGGGAGTCGAGCGGGCACGAGAGCTTGATGTTACGATCGCGGTCTATAGTCATGATGTCCTAAAGGAGCTGCAGGCGCAGCAGCATAAGAAAAAGCTGAAAATCCACATCAAGCTTGATACCGGCATGGGTCGTCTTGGTTTGCATACGGAAGCGGATGCAATTCCTTTCATCGAGCAAGCGTTGACGCTGCCGAATGTTGAAGTTGAAGGATTGTTTACTCATTACGCAAATGCGGATGAAGTGGATAAAAGCTATACGTTGGAGCAGTACCGCCGTTTTGAGCGGATTGTGAGCTATTTTACGGATAAAGGTGTAACATTTCCATATATACACGCTGGCAACAGTGCAGCAGCTATTGATTTGCCTGGTCTCACTTATTCGATGGTACGTTTGGGTATCTCAATGTATGGGCTATATCCTTCCGGGGATGTGGATCAAACCAAAATTGCGTTAAAACCGGTGCTTAGTCTCAAAACAGGCATCGTCCATCTCAAAACATTGCCGCCAGACTCCGGGATCAGCTACGGAACGATCTATCATACCAAAGGCGAAGAGCAGATCGGAACGCTGCCAATCGGGTATGCGGATGGGTATTCACGGATGCTTTCGGGTAAGGCAGAAGTTCTGGTTCGTGGCAAAAGGGTGCAGGTGGTCGGTCGAATTTGTATGGACCAATGCATGATCAACGTGTCTGACGTCGAAGGTGTCCAGTCTCTCGATGAGGTTGTGCTGATCGGGGAGCAGGACGGAGAACGAATTACGGCTGAAGATATTGCAGATCAGCTAGGTACAGTTAATTATGAAGTCATTTGTATGATTTCACATCGGGTCGCACGTGTGTATGTACGCGGCGGTGAACGGGTGGATGCCATTAATCCGCTGATGCGTCATCGTTACTAAATCGGGGTTCATTCTAACTTAGATGAATTTACCATTTAAAAATGTTCCTTCCTTTGGAGGAATTTAGAGTAGGCTATCGAATACGTAGTGTAGAATCTTATATCCATAGGTGTAACATATTTGATATACTGGTTGCATATATCTATTGTATAATTTGGTTTTCAATTTGACATACTGGTAATATTGTCTTTGTATCGTTTCTTGGGGGTGCGAGAGTGTGAGTAATGCGCATAATACGAAAAGGATCATGATTAGCTTGCCTGACAATCTGTTGCAAGAAGTGGACGGTATTGTCGAGAAGGAGAACTCCAATCGCAGCGAATTTATTCGCCAGGCAATGAAGCTGTATTTAATTGAACGCAAAAAGCGCAGTCTACGCGAATCCATGCAGCGTGGGTATATGGAGATGGCGAAAATTAATCTCAGCATGGCATCTGAAGCTTTTCAAGCGGAGGAAGAAGCGGACGGTACGCTTGATCGCTTAGTAAGCGGGGTGTAAGAAGTGATTGTGAAACGTGGCGATGTATTTTTCGCAGATCTTTCGCCGGTAGTAGGATCGGAGCAGGGAGGAGTTCGTCCTGTTCTCGTGATCCAAAATGATATCGGCAACCGCTTTAGCCCAACCGTGATTGTTGCAGCGATTACCGCTCAAATCCAGAAGGCGAAGCTGCCCACGCATGTGGAAATCGACGCGGAGACGCATGGTTTCGATCGAGATTCGGTCATTCTGCTTGAGCAGATCAGAACGATTGACAAGCAACGGCTAACGGACAAAATTACGCATTTGGATGAAGAGACGATGCGAAAGGTTGACGACGCTTTGCAAATTAGCGTGGGACTGATAGAATTTTGAATAGGATCAGGAACGGACGGGGGGAAGTGGTTCCCTCGTTTTTTGGTTTGCATACATACTTGAATCTAAGTAGAAGTGGGGAATGACTGTGACAATATTGGAAACGATGATGAACAAATGGTTCCACGCAGCCGGCGAAACATCCGGAAGTACAGGTGTGACAAATGCAGCGGAAGAAGAGCAGGCGGGAAGCAAAGGTGCAAAGAACAAATACGAGGAAGAGCCGAAGGAAAAGGTCGTCCTTACTGAAGAGAAGAAAGCGGAGATCCAAGAGCGAATCTTGAAGCAGATCTCCGCTGAGCTCCAACTGCCTGCAGGGAAAGTAAAAACGACGATGGGGCTGCTGGATGAGGGGAATACGATTCCTTTTATCGCTCGGTACCGGAAAGAAATGACGGGCGAGCTGGACGAAAACCAGCTGCGGGACATCGAGGAGCGTCTGCAGTACTTGCGTAACCTCGAAGATCGTAAGCTGGAGGTCGTGCGTTTGATCGACGAGCAGGGGAAGCTGACGGATGAGCTGCGCAAATCGATTGAAGGCGCTGCAAAGCTGCAAGAAATCGAAGATTTGTACAGGCCGTATCGTCAAAAGCGGAAGACGAGAGCCAGCGTAGCCAAAGAGCGCGGCTTAGAGCCGCTTGCGGATTGGATCTGGAAGCAGCCTAGAAACGGCTCGCTCGAACAAGAAGCGGAGCGCTACATAAACGCGGACAAGCAGGTAGCAAGCGCGGCTGACGCGATCCAGGGCGCGATGGACATCTTGGCGGAGAACATTGCGGACGATGCCAAGATTAGAGCCTGGGTACGCAGATACACGCAGGATCAAGGGGTCTTACATACGGAGGCAAAAGATGCAAAAGCTGAGTCCGTCTATGAGATGTACTACGCCTATCAGGAGCCGGTGAAGCGTCTCCCGCCACACCGTATTCTTGCCATCAATCGTGGAGAGCGCGAGGAAATTCTCAAGGTTAACTTGGTCGTTGCCGTAGATAAAATTCATGATTATATTGCTAGGCAGATTATCAAAGGGCAATCCGTCGTACAAGATGTACTTCGTGCGGTTGTCGAAGATGCTTACAAGCGTCTCATCGCACCGTCCATTGAGCGCGAAGTGCGCGGAGAGATGACAGAGATGGGCGAGGAGCAAGCGATTAAGATTTTCGCAGAAAATCTGCGTAATCTGCTGCTCCAAGCGCCCGTCAAAGGGCACGTGGTGCTCGGTGTCGATCCCGCTTACCGGACAGGCTGCAAGCTGGCCGTCATCGACGACACCGGGAAAATGCTTGAAATCGCCGTGACGTACCCGACACCTCCGAATAATAAGGTGGCGGAAGCAAAGGCGAAGTTCAAGCAATTGATCAGCAAGCACGGCGTTGAGCTGATCGTCATTGGGAATGGAACGGCTTCCCGTGAAACGGAGCAGTTTGTTGCGGAGCTGATTGGCGAGATCAAGGAGCAGAAGCTCAAGTACTTGATCGTCAGCGAAGCGGGGGCGAGCGTGTACTCCGCGTCAAAGCTGGCGCAGACGGAGTTCCCTGACCTCGACGTCGCCGAGCGCAGCGCGATCTCGATCGCGCGGAGGCTGCAGGACCCGCTCGCGGAGCTTGTAAAGATCGAGCCGAAGGCCATCGGCGTCGGGCAGTACCAGCATGACGTTTCGCAGAAACGTCTGGATGAGAACTTGAAGGCCGTCGTAGAGTCGGCCGTTAACCATGTCGGCGTGGACTTGAACACGGCGTCCCCGTCTTTGCTCTCGTACGTGTCGGGCGTGAACGCGACGTTGGCCAAGAACATCGTCAAGTATCGCGAGGAGAACGGCAAGTTCGGCTCCCGACAGGAGCTGTCGAAGGTTCCGCGCCTTGGCGCGAAAACCTTCGAGCAGTGTGTCGGGTTCATGCGGATTCCCGGCGGCGGGAACCCGCTGGACAACACACCGATCCATCCGGAGTCTTACGACGTCGTGGATCGGTTGTTCAAGGAGCTGCGCCTGGAACTGGCGCAGCTGGGCTCGCAGCAGCTTCTGTCGCTGCTGCAAACGCTGGAGCCTGAGGAGATGGCTCCGAAGCTGGGCGTGGGTGTCCCGACGTTGCGGGACATCTTAGACAGCCTGCAGCGGCCTGGGCGGGATCCGCGGGAGGAAGTTCCCGCGCCGATCTTCCGCACAGACGTGCTGCAGCTGGAAGACCTTGTGCCGGGCATGGAATTGACCGGCACGGTGCGCAATGTCATCGACTTCGGCGCTTTCGTCGATATCGGCATTAAGAACGATGGGCTGGTGCACATCTCCCAGCTCAAGAACGGCTTCGTGAAACATCCGATGGATGTTGTTTCCGTTGGAGACATTGTTCAAGTGTGGGTGCTGAACGTGGATCAGAAAAAAGGCCGTGTCGGCTTGACCATGAAAAAGCCACAGCAATAAGCAAATTGATAGCAGTTGGCGGCGATAAGCTGCCGGCTGCTTTTTTACATCATCCTCTCTTATTGGCTTCATCCTTCGCTTCTTCCGCATCATCCTCTCTTATTGGCTTCATCCTTTCGCTTCTTCTACATCATCCTTTCTCTTTTGCGAATCATCCTTTCTCTTTTGCGAATCATCCTTTCTCTTTTGCGAATCATCCTTCTCTGTGTCCCACCTCCTTCACGAAATAAACGATTGCCTGCTGCGGGCCAACGACCGCAGTGAGCACATCCTCACGCGCTAAACGGGTCAGCCACCCGGCAGCTATGCGAAAAGGGACATTACATTCAGCCGCGATGTCTTGGATACGGATTTGGCCATTACGGCGCTTCGCAACCTGGAGAATAACTTGCTTCCTTAACTCCCACAGATCGGGTGTAGAGGGGGTGGGGGTGTTATGTACAGAATAAGATGACCTCCTTTCATGCAGCAAATATACGTTGTCTCCTTGCCCTTTTTTCGTTCTACGACGTAAAACCATGAATGATCGACTCCCTTATACATATTTAGATAACAAAAAAGCACACCGACCGGCAGATTATTCTGCTGGGTCAAGTGTGCTTCACTCAACGGACTATTACATTTATTTACAGTATAGTGGGCTCATTTCAAATATGCAACATATTTTTCATAAAGCTTGCTGCTTCTATGTACGGGTTACGGCAAAAAAGCCAGCACCTGTCTCAAACAAGTACTAGCCCTTTTATCAAAATTTACGTTTGCCCGGTCCGTCCGTCGATTGGGTGTCAGGCCACTCCTCTTGTGAGCGGCGGGTGCGGTAAAAGTACCAGCTATCATTCAGCAATCGGATTTGTCTGCGGTTTTTGTTCTGGAAGGCCCGCATTAATTGATTACAGAGCCATTGCGGCATATGCCCATCCCCTTCTTCGCCATGTACTTATAGCATATGAAGGAGAAGGGAGTAGGGTGCAGGTCCTTTTGACATTAATCTTCAAATTCCTCTTCGTACCACTGTTCCAACTGTGCTTGAAGCGCGCGGATTTCAGTTAGCAGCGAGATCAGCGGATAGGATTTCTCCTGGATGCCGGCAAAGGATTTTTCCAAACGATTAATATACTCTAATCCTTGAATGAGCGTATACGTCGTTCCGATTAGCTCCAGATCATCACATTCTGCAATCACTCGCGGGAGCTGAGGGACATCTTCGGCTGTCAGTTTGTCCAATTCTTTGTGCAATCTTTGATTCAGAGCGGTAAGTTGATAGGAATAGGAAGATGGCATGGCAACAAATTCTACTTGCTGGTCGAGCTTTAGAATGGCATATCGCATTTGTGGCATTCGATTGGTCAAATCCTCTCTGTATAAAGCTTTCGTTCTTTCTTTTCTACTTGACAGTATAGCCGTACATACGGTACAAATTCAAGTGAGAACTTGTCTAAGATGATCTTGCGAAGAAAGTTTTTAATGAAAAATCTAAGGAGCGTAGGGGATGGAGGATCGGGAACTTCAGGAGTGGATTGAGCAGATTTCTTTGGCATCGTTTGGAAGGCCGTTTGTTCATCAGGCGCGTTTTAACCGAAGATTAAGGTCGACGGGAGGACGTTATTTTACCAAATCCCATGATATCGAAATCTCTTGGATGCAGTGGGAGACGTTTGGCCGTGAAGAAATCGAGAAAATCATTAAACATGAACTTTGCCATTATCATTTACATATATTAAAACGAGGTTATAAGCACCGCGATCATGATTTCAAAACACTGTTGGAGCAGGTTGGCGGGTCTCGCTTCTGTCAGTCGCTGCCTCAGGCACGTCAGAAAAGGGCTTATAAATACCGGCTGGAATGCGTCAATTGCAAAACGGAGTATTTCCGAAAGCGAAAAGTGGACGTCCGCAAGTATGCCTGTGGAAAATGTAAGGGAAAATTGAAATCGTATACACTTGACTTACAAGCCCCTTCATAATAAAATTATACTTATTCATTCCCTGATAGCTCAGTTGGTAGAGCACTCGACTGTTAATCGAGTTGTCACAGGTTCGAGTCCTGTTCGGGGAGCCATATCTTTGGAGAGATACCCAAGTGGCTATAAGGGGACCCTCTGCTAAGGGGTTAGACTGCGTAAGCGGTGCGAGGGTTCGAATCCCTCTCTCTCCGTATGAATTTGGAAATAAGCTCAGATGGCGTTTACGCCGTTTGGGCTTATTTTTTTGTGAGTTTTTCTATGAATTTGCTAACAATTGTCTAATATTTAACAAACGATTTTCCCTTATAGTGATGACAAACAACAGACAACTAGACGGGGGCTGAAGAGATGGTAAAAGGTTTATCCATTCGAGTGCGTTTGATTTTATTGCTCTTAGTGCCTTCCATCCTGTATTTGGGGACAAGTATTTATTTAATGGAGCAAAACAAAAACAATACAAGAGCGTTGGCGTCATCCCTATATGAAACAACGGACAAGAGTACTTCGCTCATTTTGAACGCGGACCGGGACATGTATCAGGCGCTAGTGGCATACCAACTGCTTGTATCAGGCACATTGAATGCGGAGGAAACAACGACGCAGCTCAAAGCGATGAAAGAGAATATTGAACAAGCGAATACCAGAGTCGAGCAGGCGGCAAGCATTTTAAAAGCGAAGGGTCTTCATCAGGTGGCACACGCAGAAACGAAACTGACGATTGAGCAGAATGTTGCCGGGTTTCATGCCTCTTTTGATCAGTGGGCGAAGGAAGCAGATGTCGTGGTACAGACTTTGGGAAAAGGGAAAAATGCCAGCAATGACCCTAAGCTTATGGCTACTTTCGAGAAAGGGCGCGAAGGAATGAACCAAATTGGTGAAATTTTGGACGCCTATGCGAATGCGAGTATCGATCAGATCGAGGATCAAAATCGTAAAACGGAGCAAACCGTGTATGCATCTGTTGCATTTATCGTTCTTTTGCTGGCCGTATCCGGTTGGATGATCATTCGTAAAATAATGAGGACGGTCCGGTCCATCATGAAGGTCACTTCTGAAGTGGCGGCTGGAGATTTGCGGCATGAGCCGGGCAACAAGTACGCGAAGGATGAGCTGGGGAAAATTACAGAGTCTGTCGATACGATGGTTATGAAAATAAAAGGCTTGATCGCTGTAATTGCCACCAATACGCAATTCGTCCATGACGCTTCAATCGAGCTCTCGGATAGCTCCAAGGAATCAGCTACGGCTGCCGAGCACGTCGCTACGAACATTCAAGATATGACGCATGACGTTGAGATTCAAGTCAGAAGCAGTGAAGAAACGAGCAGAACGATTGAGGAAATGGCGATTGGTATTCAAAAGGTGGCTGAAAACTCGAGCGTCATGGCGGACCACTCGTCGCTAACTTCGCGCCATGCGGAGTTAGGCAATGAACTGCTGGGGAAGTTGCAGCAGCAAATCGCGAGCATCCTGAAATCGGTGGATCAACTCTCACAAACGGTTTTATCATTGACGCGTAAATCCGATGAAATCGGGTCAATTGCTTCGAGCATTACCTCTTTCGCTAATCAAACGAACCTGCTGTCACTGAACGCTTCTATTGAAGCGGCCAGAGCAGGCGAGCACGGTAGAGGATTTAATGTTGTAGCCAATGAAATCCGCAAGCTGGCTTCGCAGTCCATCGCTTCTGCCGATGGCATTAATCAATTGATTCACGAGACGCGAGTTGAAATTGCAAGTGTGTCCGAGTCCATGCAAGTGACGAAGCAAGAGGCTGGTACAGGATCTGCGATGATGCAGGAAGTAAATCAAAGTTTCTATACGATCATGGCATCCGTCACGCACATTGTCACGCAAATTCATGAGACTTCAGCCATCACGGAGCAAATGTCGGCGAGCTCGCAGGAAATTTCTGCGACGATGGAGCACTCGGCTGCGAGTTCTTCACAGATTCTGATCAAATCGCAGAACGTTGCCGCTGCAACGGAAGAGCAGTTAGCCATGATGCAGAATATCGCTGCAGCATCCGAGCAGCTTCGCTCGGTTGTGAATACACTCAATGAATCGGTTGCTTATTTTAAAATAGCATAAGGAAAAAAGGCACCCGGTGATTGTGGATATCACGGCGGGTGCCTTTCGCTTTTTGCACAATGAATAGTCAAAACCAATGTTTACGTTTAAAAAAGTACCACATCAAGAAACCAATGCCAATCATCAGGATCCAGACATACAGATAACCATAGTCCCAGCCTAACTCGGGCATGATTTTGAAGTTCATGCCGTAGACGCCAACAATAAAGGTAAGCGGCAGAAAAATCGTGCTGAAAACCGTTAATGTTTTCATAATTTCGTTCATGCGATCGGATTTCATGCTCATTTGGAGCTCAAGCAGCCCTGTCAGTGACTCACGGAAAATATCCAGTGAATCTACGACGCGCGAAATATGATCCATAATATCCATGAAGTAGACATCATCTTCTTCCCGTGTGTACGGAAAAGAGTGGTGAGCAATAGCCGCCAGGGTTATTCGTTCATCGACAATGACGCGGCGGAGCTGGTGCATGATTCTTTTCAGCTGGAAAATATCCTGCGCGATGCGAATCGCGGGATTTTGATAGACGGACTGCTCCATGTGGTCGAGTCGATCGTCCAGATGTTCCACGATGACGGTATAATCGTCAACACAGCGGTCCAGAATGGCATGCAAAATGACGCCGGGATGGCTGATGCGTTCAGGCACTTCTTGGCATGTCAGGTAGAGCTGGTCCATGAAAGGGAGCTTGTCTTTGTAAACGGTGATAACAAAATTAGAGCCGATCACGATCGCAATTTCTTGGGGCTCCAGCCCCTCGGATACGGCGAAGAAGGTCAGGAAGATGTGATCTTTATACGTATCCATCTTCGGCCGTTGGTTTAGCTTGATGGCATCCTCAACGAGGAGCGGGTGGCACTTGAATACATCGCCAAGGACATGTTTGACTTCATCGGGCGACGGGTTCTCCAATCGCACCCAAACAACTTCGTTTGGAGCTGGAATGCGCACCTCTTCCTCGTGGACGGTTGCCTGTGTAGATTCATATATGAGCATGGATGACAAACCAAACACCTCGGTCAGGTTGAATTGGTTTCAGCATACCATATTTGTCCGGAAGTGATCCAGATTTTGCACTTGTCAATTGAGATTTGATCCTTTATAATAACAATTGTCGTCAAAATGGGCTGCACAAGCTTCATGACTTTCGTGGCCCGTTGGTCAAGTGGTTAAGACACCTCCCTTTCACGGAGGTAACAGGGGTTCGAGTCCCCTACGGGTCAGTTTTTTATCCTCTTATGCGGTCGTGGTGGAACGGCAGACACACCATCTTGAGGGGGTGGCGCTCACAAGGCGTGAGGGTTCAAATCCCTCCGACCGCATCCCAGATTTCCAAGAAATTTAAAAACCAAGGAGCTAAGCGAGTTGTTCTCGCTTAGCTCCTTGGTTTTTTGTATTACTGAGATTGTGGGCAAGGGATAAGGGATAGCCAAATTTTTCTAAGAGTTTTCCAAGCCGTGTTTATTGGCAATTCGCTCGCTTTGGTTGGGATGGCCCTTACCTTCCGTAATCAAGCTGCGTAGACTGCCGTTGATATAGGTGCCCCAGGAGTCCGAGCAAACGCTGTAGCACTCATATGAGGGGACTAGACCTACGTGCGTAAAGCGAACTTCTGTTGTTCCGTCCTTCTCGGTGATTTCAAAGATAATGTCGGTATCCTTCCACTCGCTCTTGTCCATTACGAAGTTGAAGTAGTTGTCCATAACGTGCCATACAACCTTCTTACCTGGAATGAGTTCGGTGATTGCGATGGTGCAGCGGTGAATGTCCTGGTACTGGTGCTTAAATTCGCCAAGTTCGTCGCTTCTGCCTTCAATATCTTCCGACCACCATCCTCGGACATTATTGATAGCGGCGAAGACTTCGTCGGGGCTTTGCTCCACATTAAAGGCAGTGGTGTAGTTTTGATTCATGCAAGCTATCTCCTCTCAATATTTGGTAATAGCACTCCTAGTATAAAGTTGTTACTTGCAAATTGCAAGTATAAATAAGTCGGGCATGTTAACTTGTAAGATGCAAGTATGGATAGTATAATCGACTCATGAAAAAACGAACCCCTACAGTTTGTCCAATCGTCTATGCACTCGACATATGGGGCGATCCATGGAGCCTCATCATCCTTCGTGATGTCCTTATCCATAATAAGCGGCATTACCGCGAGTTTCTTGCTTCACGCGAGGGCATAGCAACGAATATTTTGAGTGCACGCCTCCAATCCCTCACGGATGCAGGCCTTCTTGTCAAAATAGAAGGCGCTTCAAGCCGTGCACAAACGATGTACCGACCAACGCAGAAAGCATTGGATCTGTTTCCGGTCGTATTTGCCGTTATGCGCTGGGGCCTAAAATACAACCCCGATACCGATATGGAGATTCCGATTATGCAAGAACTGATATCTGACGAAAAAGGTCTGGAACAGCGCCTTTTGCAGAATTTCGACGATGTTACTTCGTAGATGATGAATAGTCGAAGAGGACAGCCTTCACCGGGAGTTAAGCAGGTATAAGCCGCTTAGCTCCTTTTGCATTTGTCCAAATTGCTATTTATGTATTTTGAATAAACACATAATTCCGACTAAAAACACATGTGAATTTATTGTAAGTGTTACTATAATGAAAACTATCATGGGCCCATGATAATAAAGTTTATAGAGAGGGGCTACTTCATTTGAAAGCACTTTCGAACAACTCCCGTTTCCTTCGCAAGCGGAGCGCTATCACGATAGTTGGAGCTTTGATGTCTGTTGTTATGCTAGCCGGCTGCGGTAATTCTTCTAATGATCCAAAAGCAACTTCCACTTCAGGTGCATCGGCCTCCGATCCCATTCATATTCTTCTGTCCCATTCCGAATTTGCTTATGCCAAACAAGCCAAAGAAGACGATATCTACAAGAAAGAACTGAACCGATTATCCGGTTTCAATGTGAAGTATGATTTCTTGGGACATAGCGATTATGCCCAGCAGTTGTCCCTTCGGTTTGCATCCGGTGATCTGGCTGACCTGATCCGGACGGACAGTATCGTATCTACCATTCACAGCGGTGCTGTCGATCAAGGTGTTTTTCTCGAACTCGGTCCCCTCATTGATAAATACGCGCCTACGCTAAAAAAGAAAATACCCGCAGAATTCTGGAAAAGTCCCCGTATTTCCAAGGACGGTAAAATTTATGGCATACCCGTTACCCGTGGGGTACCGGCCGATCGTTCTATCTTTATCCGCCAGGATTGGCTGGATAAGCTGAAAATGGATACTCCTAAGACACTTGACGACTACTTAGCCTTTTTCGAAGCAGTTAAAAAAGAAGATATGAACGGCAACGGCGATCCAAATGATGAATATGGTTTAGGCATGTTCAACAATATTGTTTGGACGGATATTTTCACACCTGCATTCGGTGTTCATACGAACAAGTGGAGCCTCAAGAACGGGCAGCTCGTTCCGGACATTATCGATCCAAGAATGAAGGAAGCGATCGCTTTCTACAAGCAGTTATACGATAAAGGCTACATCAATCCCAATTTGTTTGTGAAAAAAGAAGATGAACAGAATGCTTCCATTGCCAAAGGGGAAGTAGGGGTATGGGGAGCTGCCGTTTATCAATACCTGGCTGGGTACGGCAAGGATAACGCAGCAAAAACGTTCCTTAACCAACCCAACGCTTCTGTTAGCATGATTGCACCCCCGCAAGGTCCACGCGGTGATAAAGGCATGGCGCTGCAATCAGATGAGATTTATTTCGTCTGGGTGATTCCGGCCACAACAAAAAATCCAGAAAATATCATTAAGTACCTGGAGTGGGCTTACAGCAGTCCTGACGCTGACCAATTTTTTGCATACGGGATCAAAGGGCAAAACTTCACGGAAGAAAACGGACAGATTAAGTACGATATTAATCAGCCGGTCAATGTGGAGAAAAATGCTTTCCAAATGTATCAAGTGTCATTGAACCCGCGTGAGATCGGTTTCGCAGCTCCACTTGTGCTTAAAGCTCTGCCGGAATCCGAAAAGATTACCAAAGGGTATGCGACGTCCAAAGAAAGTCTAATCCCGAATGAAGCGAAATATATGCCTCGTTTGGAATCACTCGCAAGCCATCCGGAATTAAATATTGGCGCTGCTCAAGGCACGCTTTTCCTGGACATGTTTGCCAAAGTGCTTACAGGACGTGAACCACTGGATTCAGCGTTCGACAACTTTGTGGTTGAGTGGAAAAAGCGAGGCGGCGATGCCGCAATTAAAGAAGCGACAGAATGGTACAACAAATTCAATACGAAATAACGGTTAGACCCGGTTAAGCGTGGATCGAGCTCAGCTCCGACTTGGACCTCCTGTTGCTCGATCCACATTATTTCACAAAGGGGGAGAACGCCCTGTTCGCACAGATCCGATCCAAAGAGTCCTGGGTGCTGATTCTTATGGCAATCCCCGGGTTACTCTACTTTTTTACTTTCAAATACATTCCTCTGGCAGGTAATCTCATCGCATTTCAGAATTACAATCTATTTCAAGGTTTTATGCACAGCAAATGGGTGGGGTTGGATCATTTCCTGACGTTGTTCCGATATGATGATTTCTGGATTATTATGCGCAACTCCTTAAAACTGGGGCTTTACTCCATCTTATTTGGTTTTCCGGCGCCTTTGATTCTAGCCTTATTGTTGAACGAGTTACGGGCAATGTGGTTGAAACGTCCACTTCAGACAATGTTGTATTTGCCGCATTTCCTATCATGGGTCATTGTAGGCGGTATCTTTTCCAATCTGCTTGACGCTAAGGGCTGGATGAATCAACTGCTTCATTACGTTGGCCTAGGACCCTTTGACTTCCTGGGGAACTCGACAACTTTTCTAGGAACGATTATATCTATTAGCATTTGGAAGGAAATTGGATGGGGGACTATCATTTATTTGGCCGCACTTGCCGGAATTAATCCGAGCTTATATGAAGCTGCCACTGTAGATGGGGCAAGTCGAATTAGGCAAATATGGTCAATTACGCTGCCATCGCTGATGCCGGCCATTATCGTTCTGCTGCTTCTTAGAGTAGGGAATCTATTGGATGCTAATATTGAGCAAATGCTAATGTTCTTAAACCCTCTTGTGCGAGATGTTGGTGAAGTGTTCGATACCTTTATTTATAGAGTTGGCTTGCTAGACAGCCAGTATAGTTACTCGACTGCAATTGGTGTGTTTAAATCCGTCATTGGGTTGATATTGTTGACGTTGGTGAATACGTTAAGCAAAAAGACAACAGGTGAAAGTGTTTATTAGAACAAACAGGAGGGGATTGACCTGAGAATCGCTCGTTCCTTTCAATGGTTTTCAGTTGTAAATATAGCTGTTTTAGTTATAACCAGTTTGAGCATGATCGCGCCATTAATTCATTTATTGGCCGTGTCGCTTAGCCTCCCGGAATATGCGAATGCCAAATTGGTAGGGCTTTGGCCCAAAGGCATGCAGTTTGATGTATATGGATCTATTTTTGCGTTAGATGAGATTTGGAAAGCCATGGGAGTAAGCATTTATATTACTGTCGTCGGAACGCTTGTGACACTGCTCCTCTGTTCGCTCTTGGCCTACACGCTTACGAGGCCGAAGATGCCGGGGCGGACCATCATTTTAAAATTTATTGTCGTGACGTTCGTGTTTCCTGTACCCTTAATTCCGAGTTATTTGTTAGTCAAACAGCTGGGCATGATTAATTCGCTTTGGTCTCTCATTATTCCTGGGGCGATGAGCGCATTTTATGTTCTGATCATTCGAACTTTTTTTAAAGCTCTTCCTGGGGAATTGTTTGAAGCAGGCAAAATGGATGGTTGCGGGGAACTGCGCATCTATACGCGAATCGTATTGCCATTATCTATGCCTGTATTGGCGACTATTACGTTATTTCATACCGTCAGCCAATGGAATTCCTATTTTTCAGCAACCATATACATTCGCTCACGGGACTTGTACCCGCTTCAAGTTCTGCTGCGTAATCTCATTGTAGACAATGGTGCCAATACCGGAATGAGCGATTTCCAACTGAGTACGCAGTTTACGCCGGAAATGATGAAAGCGGGCATCGTGCTGGTCGCTACCTTGCCGATTCTCATCGTATATCCGCTTCTTCAAAAGCATTTCGTAAAAGGCGCGATGCTCGGTTCGGTCAAAGAATAGATTAGGGTTTCTTGATTTCGTAAAATACGTTATTTTTATAGTAGACAACCTAGAAGCACAGACGGAAGAAAAAGGGGAATGCAGTATGCGAATCAAGACGATGACGATTAAGTTAAAGCTGGTTCTGCTCTTCTTCGGCTTCTTCTGTTTGCCGTTTTTAATCCTCGGTAAGTTCTGGTACGATCGTTCCATGGAAACCATTGAGGATAATGCCATTAATAATAATCAACAGCTGATGCGTCAAATCAACTATAACCTTGATGTCTATTTTTCTGATATAAAAAAGGCGACACTTCCTCTGCTTGCCCATCCACTCGTACAGCAATTTGTCAAAATAGACCCTAATAATCAATATGACTATTATGATTTAAGCTCGCGTATCCGGGCGGATCTCATTCCCAACATGGTCTATAATCGAGATGATATTTATGGACTGTCCATTATTTCACTGAAAGGTCCTTATTATAGCAACATAGCTTTCTCAGATCGTGTTGATAGTTACAGAAAAGAATTTGCTGATAACAACAAGGACAATTTTCGGATTTTGGGCATCAGCATGACAGGAGACGGTACGGAGGTTATTACGGTCTTTCGAAGAATCATCGATAATGAAACGTATGTAACGGCAGGTTATCTAATCATTGATTTATCCTTGAACCGAACGACTGACATCATTAACCAAGCCCAACTGGGTAAAACAGGGATGATCTCCATCGTGAACACGGACGACAAGTACCTGTATCATCCTGATCCGCAAAAATGGCAGCAGCTACTGCCGGCAAAATATAAGAGTCATTTCGAAAACATAAATACGCCTTACTTTACAAACGGGACAGGAGCAGGCAAGTCAATTGTTGTGTATAACCGCTCAGCATCAACAGGATTAACGATTGTGTCGGAGGTTCCGCTGCGGGAACTGATGGAAGATTTGATTTATTTTCGAAATCTAACCCTCGGTTTTGTCTTACTGCTCATCGTTTTGGCCTTTGTGACGATTCTCAGCTTTTCACTTTCCATCACGCGTGCACTCTCGCACTTAATGAATCTAATGAAAAAAGTGGAGATGGGCGACCTGAGCATTCGCGCTCCACTGCGCAAGGATGAAATCGGAAGTCTGAACAGAGGTTTTAATCTGATGTTGGAAGACTTGAATCGGCTGATCAAAATGATGCATATATCCCATCAGAAGGAAAAAGAAATGGCCATTCACCAAAGAGAATCCAAGATTCAGATGCTTCAAGCGAGAATTAATCCCCATTTTCTTTATAATACGTTGGGAGTTATCAATGCCTATGCCATCATCGCTAAGGTGAAACCGATCAGTCAGATGACGGTATGGTTGTCCGATATATTTCGCTACAGCATCGACAATCCAGAGGACACGGTATCGCTGGCTGAAGAAATCCAGCACATGTTCAACTATATTCACATTCAGAAGGAACGTTATCAAAGCTTGGAAGTAGACGTCGATTTGGACTTGAATAGTTTGAAAGAAATTCATACACTTCGTCTCACGATCCAGCCGATTGTCGAAAATGCCTTTATTCATGGCTATGAGGATTATTCGATTAAGCCCACTTATATTGGTCTTCGTGCCAGCTTCGATGATGCGGGAATCAAACTTCTGATTATCGACAAGGGCAGGGGGATGCCGCCGGATCTGGTGGAGACGTATAACCAAGCTTTTGCCTACATGTCGGAGGAGCAAATGCTGCAAGCCAGTGCTCCGTTCGGTGGGATCGGCATGTGGAACGTTCACAGCAGGTTGAGACTTGAGTTCGGTGAACCCTATGGCCTTTCCATTGTGTGCTCAGAAAACACGGGAACCATTGTCGAGATTAGAATGCCTTATCGGAAGGAGCGATCCGTATGATGACCGTCGTCGTTGTCGAAGACGAACCGATCGTAAGAATGGGGCTGGTCGCTCTGATGGAGACGGAAGCCGAAGGATTCAAGATCGTAGGGGAAGCAGAGGATGGGCAGATGGCCCTCGCCCTGGCAAAGCTGCATGTGCCGGACATCATTATTACGGATATTCGTATGCCTGTCATGGATGGAATAGCCTTAATGTCGGCTCTTAAACAGGAGGGCATTTCATCTTCGGTCATCGTAGTTTCCGGTTATGGGGAATTTGAATACGCTCAGCAAGCTTTGCGTGCTGGTGCAGCGGATTATTTATTGAAACCGATTAATGAGGAGCATCTGCTGCCAACTTTACATGCCTTGCGGGAGAAGATACTGCTTGAGAAAGCACGCATTGTTCATGACAACAAAGAGCAGTTATGGTCATTCAAAACGAGTGCGAAGCAGTTGGCCCGCGATTTATGGGATCTCCGGGAACTGGAGATTGAGAAAGAGCTGAACTCGTTGCAGCATGAGTTAATGAATAACAAGCTGACCACCTATGACATGGAAAGAAAACTGACGGGTTATATCGCCTTGTTGGAAGATGAATTTCGTTCTGTCTCAGGGCAAGAGTTACCGTTTCCACGAGGTTTGGATAAGATCACCCATCACTTCGACACCTTTATTGCCCATATTTATGCCGCCATGAAGACGATTCGAGGGACGAGAAACTGGGGATACGGCAAGGTGATTCAAGCGGGAATTGCCTATGTGGAGAAACATTTTGGTGATCCTGAGCTTACACTAACGAAAATTGCCCAACAGTTGGAAGTCAAACCGGCTAATTTCAGCCATATGTTTAAAACAGAGCTTGGCGTTCCCTTCAGCCAGTATCTGATTCGACTGAGAATGGATAAAGCCGCCAAACAGCTCTCGGATTCGGCTAATAAGGTTTACGAAGTTAGTGCGGCCGTTGGATTTTCGGATTATGTGCACTTTTCCAAAATGTTCAAACGGCATATGGGCTATACTCCCACGGAGTATCGTCAAAGTAAGTGGAAGTTGTAGCAGCTCAACAACTGTTTACAAGGAAATTCTCCCGCTAATTGTAAGTTAAAACAAGAAGCGGGGCACATAACTGGAAAAACTCCATCTATATCAGCGCTTGGCACGCCAATGATGCAAATGCGTAGAAAATAACGGGAGTTTTTCCAGCAATATAGCTTTAAAGGCGATCAGACGAAGATATTAACGGGAGAATTTCCAGGTAACAGGTAATTAAACTAGTCAAACTAAACAAAGCCCGTTCAGCCCAATCCGCGCCAATCCGGCTGAGCACGTTCTTTCCAGCGCAAACGGATAGCCGCATAGTCATCCGCTGCCAGATTCCCTTGCTCCAACCATTTTGCATTTTCCTGCCATCTGCCCTGTTTAGCGGTACCTACAATAGCGGTATGCACCCCGGGGACGGATAAAGTGAAACGCAGTGCGTTCCCAATCGCATCGCTGGAGCCAACTTTCAAGAAGTCATAATCCAACTGCTGAAGCCTGTTCCAGTATTCTTGATGCCGATCATTCGCAATTTTCTCAGGTGCGATCCATACCGCGTTTGCAATAGGACGCTTGGCGACAACGCCGATGCCCCGTTTGGCCGCCTCCGGAAGCGTCAGCTCGATGGCTTCTTGGTCGGCGATACTGACGGAGGTTTGCAGGGAGTGGAAAGCTCCGCATTCAACGGCATATTTGGCGGCAGTATGATCTCCGCTGTATCCCGCGAATCGAATTTTTCCTTTCTCCTTGGCCCTAAGGAGCACATCAATCACATCACCTTGCCGGAGAATCGCTTCCGAGCAGTTATGCAGATGCACCACATCGAGATAATCCGTTTGCAAGCGAGCGAGGCTCCTGTCGATCGTCTCTTCCAACAGCGCCGGTTCCCAATCCGGCCGGTCATAACCGGCAACTTTCCCATGGCCGCACTTCGTGAACAAGTAATAATCATTTCGGCGGTGTTTGACAGCCTTGCCGATTAACGTTTCACTGTCCCCATAACACTCACCGGTATCGATCAAATTGAGTCCTTCATCCAGCGCACTTTCCAATAAATACGCAATCTCGCCAGCGTTAGCACCAATAAAACCAATCTCTGCTGCTCCAAAACCCAGAGCGCTGACTTGCATGCCGGTTCCGCCGAATTCACGTCTTTCCATCACCGTATCACTCCTTAGCCAATCGGATCATTCATTCAATTTATTATCACATAGACAAGGCGGATCGACTGTAGAAAATCCCGACTTGTTTCTGCACAGTTTTCACAACAAAAGTGGTCGGATTTTTGAACAGTCACCATGGCTACTCGTAGACTATGCTGAAAAGGATATACGATGGAGGCGAATAACATGATGCCTGGAGATCACATTCCAGATTGGCAAAATCTAAGCATTCTAGAGAGAAATACAGAGCCGCCGCATGCGGACTTGATTCCATATGACGATTGGGAGAGTGCTCTCGCTAATGAAAGAGAACGTTCGCCTAATGTGCAGTCGCTGAATGGCGAATGGGATTTTAAATACGGGGAATCTGTGGCGGAAGTGCCGGCTGATTTCTATATGCCAAGCTTTGAACCGAACGGTTGGGCTACAATACCGGTCCCCTCAAACTGGCAGTTACACGGATATGGGAGACCCCATTATAGCAGCTGTCCGTATCCTTTTCCGATCAATCCGCCATATGTACCTAATCATAATCCGGTCGGCTGCTACAGAACGCAGTTTCACTTCCAAGAGACAACGAACAATCGACGGGTTCATCTAGTTTTTGAAGGGGTGGATTCCGCCTTTCACGTTTGGATAAACGGCCATTTCGTCGGCTATAGCCAAGGCAGCCACTTTCATTCCGAGTTTTATGTAAGCCCTTACTTAAACGAGGGGCAAAACGTCATTGCCGTACAAGTGTATCAATGGAGCGACGGCAGTTATCTGGAGAGCCAGGATAAATGGCGCATGAGCGGGATTTTTCGTGACGTTTATTTATTGTCCTCCCCGCAAGTATCGGTGAGAGATGCCAGAGTCAGGACTCATTTGGATGGGGGTTATGCCAAAGCGAAATTAGAGATTCGCGTTGCTTTTGCCGGCGTAACGGAGGCGTCTTTTTCCAAATCGGATTTCTTTCAACTCCGAACGACGCTGTTGGATGCGGATCGGCATATCGTCTGTGATCGCTACCATCATGTGCGGCAGGATGAACCTATAGCAGAGCTAATTCATGAGGTGCTATCTCCTCGTTTGTGGACGGCGGAAACGCCTTACTTATACACGTTACTACTCACCATGTACGACAAGAAACAGCAAATCGTAGAGGTTAAAAGCGTACACGTCGGTTTCCGGGACATTAGGATCGAGGAGGGACAACTGCTCGTTAACGGCAGTCCGATTATTATTAAGGGCGTTAATCGTAACGAGTTCGACCCTGAGCTTGGCTATGTGACAACGAGGGAATCGATGCTGCGTGATATCACTTTGATGAAGCAGCACAACATCAATTCGGTGCGGTTATCGCATTATCCGAATGATTCACGATGGCTGGAGCTGTGCGACCGTTATGGTTTATATGTCATCGATGAGACGGATCTGGAGACGCACGGATTTCATTTTTACGGGAATGAAGGGCATCTGGCTCAGCAGCCTGAGTGGGAAGAAGCGTTCGTCCAGCGGGCGAAACGAATGGTGGAAAGGGATAAAAACCACCCTTCCATTATCATGTGGTCGCTTGGCAATGAGTCCGGCTACGGGGCTAATCACGATGCCATGGCAGCATGGATCAGGGAGGCCGATCCGACGCGTCCGATTCATTACGAACGTGCTTATGATGCACCCGTCGTTGACGTCGTCAGCTCGATGTACCCGGCGGTGGAAACCGTTATACAAGAAGGCTGCAAGGACGATAAACGCCCTTACCTCATGTGCGAATTCGGGCATGCCATGGGCAATGCCGTGGGGAATTTGCAAGAGTATTGGGAGGCGGTCTACACGTATCCACGGCTGCTTGGCGGTCTGATCTGGGAATGGGCGGATCAAGGCATCCAGCAGCAGGCGGAGCGAGGGGAAGCCTGGTACGCGTATGGCGGCGATTTTGGCGAAGAGCCGCATAGCGGTCATTTTTGCCTGGATGGGCTGCTTTTCCCGGATCGGTCGATCAAAGCTTCTTTGTTGGAATACAAGAAAGCCATTGAACCGGTGAAAATCGAGGTGATGGATGCAGCGCTAGGCAAGCTGAGAGTACGGAACAGGTATGATTTTGTGTCCTTATCCCATTTGCAGGGATTATGGAGCTTGTGGCAGGATGGCGTCATGGTGGAAAAAGGGGAACTTGCGAGGCTGCACACCTCTGCGGGGCAGTCTGAGGACATCCATGTCCCTATCGATGTACTCAAGCTGAAAAACAAGGGTGAATACTGGCTTCACATCCATTTTATGCTGCGGGATCCGGTTGTTTGGGCTGAAAAAGGTCATGAGATTGCCTGGGCGGACATTCCGGTGTTAAGCGTTCCTGAGGCACCTGATCCAAAGGATGCCGTTCAAGAGGCAACTCCTTTGACGCTGCAAGAAGCGGGCAATGAAATTACGCTTACGGGCCAAGATTTCATAGTGGTGTTTGATAGAAATCATGGCGCAATGACAGCGTGGACGTACAAAGGAGTGTCCTTGCTGACGGCAGGCCCCAAGCTCCATCTATGGCGTGCTCCGGTTGATAACGATGTTCATCTCGCCAAAGAGTGGGTGAAAGCCGGCTACAATCGGCTTGTTACGGATGTGCGCGAGGTTGCTGTTGACCGGACGGAAGCGGGAGGCAGCCGGATAACGGTCAAGTCTGTTGTTGGGGCGCGAGGCGGGAAGATCGCTTTTGATTCCCGCGTGGTCTATACCATCGCCGCAGACGGTGAAATGACGCTGGACGTGCAGATTGAACCGAGGGAAGAGCTGCCGCCGCTGCCCAGGTTCGGGGTAGAGCTTGTGATGCCGGACAGCTTCGACCAGCTGTCTTGGTTTGGCCGTGGACCGCACGAATGTTATGCGGATCGTAAAGAGAGCGGCAAGCTGGGCGTATACAGCGGATCGGTACAGGAGCAGTTCGTGCCGTATATCAAGCCGCAGGAGAATGGCAATAAAGCGGACGTAAGGTGGTCGTCCCTTCGGAATCAAGAAGGAGTCGGGCTGTTGTTCACAGGTGAGCCGACCTTCGACACGAGTGTTCACCAATACACGACGGAGGATTTGACAACAACGAAACATGTTCATCACCTCACTAGGGTGGAGCAAACCATTGTCAAACTAGATGCCAGACAGAGCGGTCTAGGCAATCATAGCTGCGGCTATGCGCCTACGCTCGACAAGTATTTGATTAAAGCTGAGCCGATGAATTTTAAGATACATTTGAGACCTGTTTCACCATTAATAGCACAATAAATGGAGGGTTACCTAATGACGACAAGAGTAGCACATTGTAAAACCGAATATATGAGGAATCCGATTGGCCTTGACGTCCTGAAACCTCGGTTCTTCTGGCAGTTGGAAGCTGATAAACAAGAAGTCGTACAGAGCGCTTATCACATCATAGTTGCTTCTTCTCGGGAAAAGTTAGCGAATGATCAAGCGGATATGTGGGACAGCGGCAAAGTGAGTTCGAATGCATCGACTCATATTCCGTATGAGGGGCAACCCCTTGAGTCTGAAGGGGAATATTATTGGAAGGTGCGCGTCTGGGACGGCGCTGGCGCAGTTACGGAATGGAGCGAGACGGCGTTCTGGATGATGGGGATTTTGTCACGAGGCGATTGGAAGGCGCAATGGATCGGACGCAAATCCGAGCCGGGCGCGCTCATGCAGCCTTCACCATTTTTCAGAAAATCGTTCGAGGTCAAGAAAAAGGTGCGTCGGGCTATTGCGTATGCGACAGCATTAGGCGTCTATGACTTGCATGTGAATGGTGAGCGAATCGGTGACCGTTTTGCTCCGGGATGGACGGATTACAACATTCGTGTACAGGTTCAGGCCGTCGATATTACAGACAAGCTGAAGGGTGGCGATAATGCGTTTGGCGTTATTTTGGGAGACGGCTGGTATGCAGGAACAGTAGGATTTCTCGGTGATAAAGTTTACGGGGAAAGACCGTTTTTCCTCATGCAGGTAAGCTTGGATTATGAGGATGGAACGAAGGAAAAAGTGATCACGGATCGCTCTTGGACGACGGCCAGAGGGCCGATTCAATATTCCGATATGATCAAAGGGGAAGCCTACGATGCGAGGGAAGAACTGACCGGATGGCATGAGCCGGGTTATGTGGACGCAGCCTGGGAAACGCCGGATGTGCGTTCAGGGTATAACGGACTTCTTGTGGCAGCGATTGAGCCGCCGATCCGCATCACCAAGACGATGAAACCGATCAGCATGAAGAAGACGGCCGCAGGTACTTATATCTATGATATGGGTCAAAACATGGTCGGATGGACGGCTGTAACGGTGCAAGGTGAGCGCGGAACGATGATTACATTAAGTCACGCGGAGATTTTGAATCCGGATGGCACACTATATGTGGATAACTTGCGAGAGGCCTGCCAGCAGGATCACTATATTTTAAAAGGAGAGGGACTGGAAAGCTACGAGCCCCACTTTACGTTCCACGGCTTCCGTTATGTGGAATTGATCGGCTACCCGGGAGAACCTGATCTGGATACTATCACGGGAAAAGTTGTTCATTCCGATACGCCGGTTACCGGAAAGCTGGAGACATCCGATGCAATGGTGAACCAGCTGTATTCGAACATTACATGGGGGCAGCGTGGAAACTTCTTGTCGGTGCCGACGGACTGTCCACAGCGGGATGAGCGGCTTGGCTGGACGGGAGATGCGCAAATTTTTGCCCGTACAGCGGCATACAACATGGACGTCTCCCGATTTTTCAGCAAATATGTCTGGGACATGGTGGATTGCCAGCAGCCTTCAGGAGCATTCACGGATGTCGCTCCGGACGCGGGTTGGATTCGCCATAAAAACTGGAATACAAGGCTGAACTGGTTCGCCCCGGACAACTCCGGTTGGGGAGATGCCGGCGTCATTATCCCATGGACGATCTATCTCATGTACGGCGATGTACGTATCCTCGAAACGCATTATGAGGCGATGGGCAAATGGGTGCACTACCTAAAAAACACCACTGACGAGCTGGTGCGTCCAGGGTATGCCAATTACGCCGATTGGCTATCCATCGGGGCTGACACGCCAAACGAAGTGCTTGCAACAGCTTATTTCGCTTACAGTACGAAGCTGCTCGCGCAAATTGCCGGCGTATTAGGGAAAAACGAGGAAGCAGATCAATACCAAGCTTTATTTGGCGATATTGCTGCGGCGTTCCGCAAAGCTTTTGTCGCTGAGGACGGGCGCATTCACGGCGATACGCAGACGGTTTACGTATTAGCGCTGCAGTTCGGGCTGCTAACGGAAGAACAGCGTGGGCAAGCGCGGGAACGCCTGGTGGCGGACATTCAGGGGCGCGGCAACCGTTTATCAACGGGATTCCTCGGCGTAGGCTACTTATTGCCGGCGCTGACGGATAATGGCTGCTTGGACGTCGCTTACAAGCTTTTGACGCAAGAGGCGTTCCCGTCTTGGATGTATTCCATCAAACACGGGGCAACCACGATCTGGGAGCGCTGGGATGGATGGACGGAGGAGCAAGGCTTTCAGACGCCATCGATGAATTCCTTCAATCACTATTCCCTTGGTTCTGTTGGCGAATGGATGTTCCGGTATATGGCAGGCATTGAAGCAGATCCTGCGGCTCCAGGCTTTCAGCATGTCATCATACGGCCGAAGCCGGGCGGTAACTTGAGCTGGGTGAAGGCAAGTTATGAATCTCTTTACGGCGTAGTAACGGTAGAATGGCGTTTATCTGAGGATGGGGACTTCCATCTTCAAGTGAATGTGCCTGCGAATACGACAGCAACCATTCATGTCCCAGGGCCATCTGCGGCTGTGCATAAGGTAGGTTCAGGAAGTTATGTGTTTGAAAACGTTTCTATGCTAAACTAAAGGCAAGTCAAACAGACCGGAATCGGATAGAGGGTGAGCGGGTAGCGCAGCCTTCTAAACCGATTCCGGCTGTTTTCGCATAGATAGAAAGGCGGGTCATCAAGATGCGTTGGATGGAAAGCTTAAGGAAGAGATTAGAGACCTTATTTCCTAGAATTCGAACGATGCTGTTATTGAGTTATTTCGTCATTATTCTTTTCTGCATTGCCTTGATTGGAACCGCTTCATTTTATATCTCCTACAATTCCATGGCGGAACGCGTAGAAACCGCCAGCTCGCAAATCGTCCGGCAGATCGAATTTAACATGGATAATGATTTTCATAATAAAAGAAATCTGCTCCTCGCCCCCTACTATACACAGGAATATATTGACAACATTAATGCTTACCCGACGATGGACAGCCAAAATAAATTTCTATTCCGCCAGAAGCTTGGGGATCTGTTTTTAAAAAGCTTTAACATTACGCCGATTCCCGATTTTATCCGTTTTCAGATTTATTACAGCGATGGTGAACTGCTGAATTCCTCCGATAATACCTCCTTCGGCAGCCCGAGTCAGGTGCTGAACGCCGAATGGTTCAAGCAAACAATAGCCAAAGACGGGCTCGTGAATTTCTTCGCTTCCCCCCCGGTAAGTGGGCAGGAGGAAAGTCCGACAGCCTATTCGACTTCGATGCTTATTCGCGATTTCTCGAATCCGACCGGCTTTATTGTGGTGCGCGCCGACTATAATTACGGTCTGTTTAAAGGCATTGGCCAGCGTGCAGACCTGACGAAGAACAGCCGTTTTCTTATTTTAAATGAGATTAATAATCCGATTTACGATTCCGCAGACGGGCATACGGCCGATATGGAGGCAGAGGCTTTATCCCAGATTAAAGGGGACAGCGGTAAGTTTTGGACGGGCAGCGGCGATCAGACGATGCTGGTTTCGTACACCCGCTCCCAATACTCCAATTGGAAAAC
Source organism: Paenibacillus sp. P36 (assembly GCF_045866505.1). Lineage (NCBI taxonomy): Bacteria > Bacillati > Bacillota > Bacilli > Caryophanales > Paenibacillaceae > Paenibacillus > Paenibacillus sp. P36. The sequence goes on along the minus strand of NZ_AP038372.1, from coordinate 7,751,745 downwards.
CGTGCTCATCATGCCGAAAGAAGAAATATTCAGCCCGCTGGATTCCATCAAAACGACAGCCATCTGGACAGCTTTGGCCGCTTTTCTGGTGACTGCGATTCTATCGCTGTTGTTCGGAAGAAGCATTACCAATCCGATTCTGGATTTATATAAAACCGTTAATCACATTAAACGTGGCGATTTTTCCGTGAGGGTGGACATTAAGCGGAAAGATGAAATCGGCCGAATTGCGATGAATTTCAACGCCATGCAGGATGAATTGCAGAAACAGATCGAGACGAAGTATGTCTATCAAATTAAGCTGCAGCAGGTGGAGCTGGCAATGCTCTATTCGCAGATTAACCCGCATTTCCTGTATAACACGCTGGATAGCATCAAAGCTATGGCCGATTATCATCACGTAGAAGAGATTGGCCAGATGTCGCAATCGTTAGCCGATATGTTCCGTTATAACACGAAAAATACGGATGAAATCGTTACGCTGCAGGAAGAGCTCGTACAGATTGACGCGTATATCAACATTCAGAGTATCCGTTTCGATGGTAAGATTGACTATCAATTGGAAATCGAAGATGACCTGTACCATTTTCCAATGTTAAAAATGACTCTGCAGCCACTGGTCGAAAACGCGGTTTTCCATGGGATCGAACGTAAAAGAGGGAAAGGCACGATTCGCCTCAAGGCTTGGAGGGAAGCGGAATGGGTGTATATCCAAGTCAAAGACGACGGTGTCGGCATCTCGGAGAAACGGCTGGAGCAGATTCTGGCCTCGCTGAGACAACCGCTTTATCAGGAAGAATATAAGCTGTCTGCCGCAAGCGGAGGGATTGGCGTCCAGAACGTATATGCGAGGTATACGATTCGTTACGGCGAGCAGTTTCAATTCCAAATTGAAAGCAGAAAAGGAATAGGGACGGAAGTGACGCTGAAACTGCTTCAGCAACTTGGTTGAGAGTAGGATGTAGGAATATTCAACATAGAAAGTCGTTATCGTGCATGGGGCATAAGTAAGCGGTTGCAATATAATCAAATCTGTAAGGAATATTGAAGGAGGGGTACAGAAAATGAAGAAAATGAAAACGGTAACACTGTCTGCTTCGGTTGCGGCAGTTATGGCATTAACGGCTTGTGGAAGCGCAGGCACAAATACAATGAGCAGCACACCGGCAGCTGCAACGCCCGCTGCATCAACAGCCGCAGCAACAGCGGCTCCAGCGAAAAAAGATCCTGTCACACTGACGTTTGCGATCGCCAATACGGTTGATGCCACACCTTTTAATAAAATCTTCAAAGAGTTTGAAACGAAAACAGGCAATAAGGTCGAGCTGCAGGCGCTGCCTGGCGGCGATTTCGACAACATGATGAAAACGCGCTTCTCCACGGGCGACTTCCCGGATCTCTTCCTCATGCAGCCAGGCCCTAAGCAGTACGTTAAGCTGAGAGCTTCTGAAACGCTTCGCGAGTGGTCGGGGGATCAGGCGGTATGGGATCGCATTATTCCGACGATGAAAGATTTTCAGGCGGATGCGAACAAGAAAATTTATGGTGTCCCTTTCGGCGCTACCGGGATGATGGGCATCTATTATAACAAGGATGTATTCAGCAAAGCGGGCATTCAGCCTCCCAAAAATTATGCGGATATGATCGAAGGCGCTAAGAAAATCAAGGCAGCAGGTATCACGCCTTTCTATGAAGGTGTCAAAGATGGCTGGCCGCCGCAAGTGTTCTACTTCACAGGTTGGGTATCGAATGTAGACCCGGCGATCGGGGATGCAGGGGTTCAAAATTTAGAGAAAAATGCGCTCAAACTGGCCGATATTCCGGCACTCAAAGACCTTTTCGCCAAACAGAAGGAATTAAAAGATCTTGGATTAATTCAATCCAATCCGCTGGCTGGCACATTTGATGAGCTGCAAAATTTGATGGGCGAAGGCAAAGTCGGCATGGCCTTCATGCTTGACGGCATTATTCCGCAATTGGAGAAGAAATTCGGGAAAGAATTTGTAACGAATAAAATCGGCTTCTTCCCGTTCCCGTCCGCTGCGGATGCAGGAACAGCTATGATCACGCCGCCGAACCAATTGATGATTCCGAATAAAGCGAAACATGCCGATGTGGCTGCTGAGCTGGTTAAATTCATGATTTCACCGGAGATGGTGGACCTGTACTACCAAACGAGCCCAGGTATCCCAATTTTCCAAGGCGCTAAGAGCAGCTTGTATCCTGTGCAGCAAACGGTGAAGGATTTGATCGACGCGAATAAAGCGAAAATTAACGTGCAAAATCGTTTGACACCAACCTTCGCCGATTTCCAAAAAACGTTGCAAACGTTCTTCATTGATGGAGATGTCGACAAAGCACTGAAAGAATTCTCGGCGAACTATGAGAAAGATGGCAAAGCCAAGCTGCTTGACGGCTTTAAATAAGGAGATTTCGTTCCAATTCTGTCTGTCCGGTCGGAGCTTGGTTCCGGCCGGAACACTTTATAAAGAGGGAGGGGAGACGAGATGGGAAAGACGAAATACCCGCTTTATTTTTCATTCCCGGCTCTCGCCGTGTTTCTATTGTTTTTCATTACTCCAACGATCATTGGGTTTTATTACAGCTTTACGGACTGGAATATCAATGCAGAGCAGATTCGTTTCAACGGGCTGGATAACTATATCGAGCTGTTCAAAGAACCCAGATTGAAAACGGCTTTGATCAATACGTTGATTTTTGCGGCAGTTGTGACCTTGATGCAAAACTTTTTGGGATTAGGATTAGCTTTAATTCTGAATGAAGCCCTTAAACTGCGAAATCTGCTGCGCATGATCTTTTTTCTGCCCTATGTGATTGCGCCGATTGTCATAGGTTATATTTTTCGAGCGATTTATCACCCTGAGCATGGCATTGTCAACACGGTACTTGATGCAGTAGGGCTGCATGTGATGGCGCAGGACTGGTTGAATGACCCCAAGTATGCCCTATTCTCAATTATTGTGACGGACCTGTGGCGTGTTGCCGGATTTTCGATGGTTGTATATTTGGCCGGCTTGCAGTTTATTCCGAAGGATTTGATTGAAAGCTCATCCATGGATGGGGCGCAATATTGGCAGCGTTTCCGCTCCATTATATTCCCGCTGTTAGCTCCGGCACTTACCGTCAACGTCCTTCTCTCCATGATTGGTTCCATGAAGGTGTTTGAAATGGTCATGGTCCTGACAGAAGGTGGACCGGGTTATACCACAGAAGTATTTTATACCTACATTCGCGGGATGTTCAGCACAGGGTTATTCGGTTACGCGACGGCGGTTAACGTTGTTTTATTCGTCCTAGTCACCATTGTTGGCGTTCCGGTACTGATGGCGATGAAGAAGAGAGAGGTCGAGATGTGATGAGAAAAAAGTGGACACTCTGGATACTGGAAATCGTCGCAGTTTGCTTGGCCTGTCTGATTCTGATTCCCTTTCTGATGATTCTGGTCAATTCGTTTAAAGGCATTCGGGAATCGGCGCTGTTCGGCCTATCCCTTCCTTCCGAATGGCATTTTACAAATTACAAAGAAGTCTTTCAGCAGGCAAACATTTGGCGGGGCTTTAAAAATAGTATTCTTATTTCCGTCCTTGTTGTCGTCTGTGTGAATTTATTTGCCTCCATGGCTGCTTTCATCATTCAACGAAGAGATGATCGGTTTCTGCAAGGAGCTTATTACATGTTCATTATGGGGCTGATTGTTCCGGTCTCCATTGTGCCTACGATTAAGCTTTTGGGTGATCTTCATATTAAAGGGACGTATTTCAGTTTGATTATGTATTATACGGCGGTGCTGCTGCCTTTTGCTGTGTTTTTGCTCGTGGGCTTTATGAAGTCGATTCCAAGAGAATTGGATGAAGCGGCTTTGCTGGAGGGCTGCAGCTATTTCCGGTTGTATTGGCAGATGATTTTACCGCTGCTGCTTACCGTGCTTGTAACCGTATCCATTGTCGTGATGGTGTCGGTTTGGAACGATTTCTTCGGACCTTTCTATCTGATGACAGATAGCACGAAGTGGACGATTGTCCTGCAAATTTTCAATTTTGTCACGATGTACAGCACGAATTGGGGCGTTGTGTTTGCCTTCATGGTGCTTGTCATTGCTCCGATTCTGATTATTTATTTACTGCTGCAAAGATACATTATTGACGGGCTGACAGCGGGTTCCATGAAAGGTTGAGTCATGCGAAATCTAAGTCTTTGAGGAGGTACAGGAAATGCGAAGAGTCATCATTGTAGACGATGAAAAGTGGATACGAAGAGGATTAATTCAGTCTATTTCCTGGAACGAATGGGGCTTGGAGCTTGTTGGCGAAGCAAGTGACGGGGGAGAAGGCTATGAGATGGCTTTGGACAAAAAGCCGGACCTGCTCTTCCTGGATATGCGGATGCCGGGCCTCGACGGTAAGCAGCTGCTGGGCATGCTCAGCCAAGAGCTTCCGGACTTGCTGACGATTGTGATCAGCGGATATTCGGATTTCGAATATACGAAGGAAGCCATCCGCCATAAAGCCTTTGACTACCTGCTCAAGCCGGTGAAAAAGGAAGAGTTGGCTGCGGTGGTGGAAAAGGCGCTTCTCGAGCTGGATCGGCGCGAAGCGGAGAAACGCAAAGCCTCCCGCGTCCAGGGAGAGGATTGGCTGCGGCAGCTTCTGCTGCATGCCGAGGAAGGGGAGGAAGCCTTCGTTCCTTCCAGCTGGCAAGCCGGTGAATATGCCGTGATGCTCGGTCACACGGACACTTTCCAAGAGCATTGCGATCATGCTCGTCTGCTGCCGGTGATTCATGAGCAGTTAAACCGAATGAAGCCCTTCCTTTTTGGGGGGCGGTGGGAGTACGAGGTTACGACGCTGCACGATAGCAGCCGGGAGATTGCGATTGCGCTTTGCGGGGCTCGGTTGGACGCTAAAGATTTTAGCCGGCTGCACACAAGTGTATTAGCTGCTATAAAGCAGGCGGGAAGCGTTAGTATCAGCTTTGGCATGAGCACTAGGAAGCTGGAGGCTGCTAAGCTGGGGGAGGCTTATCACGAAGCGAGAAAGGCTTTGTCTGGGAAACTCCTGTCAGCGGTGAACGCCTTGCTTTTTGCAGAGAACAAAGCGGTGCCTTTATCCGGCATGTATCCGCAGGACCAAGAGAATTCGTTCTTATGGGTGCTTCAATCCGGGAATAAGCAGGCTGTGGAGCAGGAATTCGAGCGGTTGTTTGCGGCATTCGTAAGCGATGTTACGACGGTGGGGCATTTGCAGTGGAGTGCGGATTTACTCCTGCATGCGGTGGAGAAGCAGCTTCAGGCGAAGGATGTACGATTAGAGGAGATTTGCGGCAAAAATACGCACATGTATTCGGAGCTGATTCACCAACGTAACGACGTGGACGCGATGAAAAAGATTTTCAAAGATGACCTGCTGCCTGCTGTGCTCTGTTTCTACGGCCAATCCGGGGAAAAGCAAGGAGAGAAGGTCGTCAGCGAGCTGAAAAAATGGATGGAGAGCAATTACGATCAGTCTCTCTCCTTGCATCAAATTGCCAGCAGCTATTATTTAAATGCTGACTATTTAAGTCGGATTTTCAAAAAAATGACGGGGAAAAATTTCGTCGATTATTTAACCGATATCCGTTTGCATAAGGCCAAAGAGCTGATGAATAAATCGAAATACAAAAACTACGAAGTCGCGCAAAAGGTGGGCTATGAGGATTACCGGTATTTCAGCCAAATTTTCAAAAGAAAAATCGGCATGACCATCGGTGAATACCGCAAAGCCATCGGTCAAGCGGACCAATAAGGAGAGAACACGTATGTCGAAACCGTTAATTCCCGATACGCTTATGCTCGAAGAACGCGCTGCACACGCCATCAATGCCATGATCGGCATGGCGGACCGCGACCATAACTATATTCCTTTTTTTGCAGCTGATTTGATGCACAAACCTGCTTTTATGACGCATGGCGATTGGGACTACGGTTCCTCGCACGGACGGATGATCGACGGATTAATTCTTGCCCGCCACATGTCAGGAGAAGAGTTTGGCAAAGAGGTCGAGGAGCGTTATCGCGCGAACCTGTTGTCTTTTTTCAAAGAAGACGGGATGAGCTACAGACAGATCAATCCAACCCGCAATTGGGAGCCGAATGCGAACCTGATTGATCAGCGGGCGGTTATTTTATCTTTGACGACTTGGTTTATGGAATCGGGAGACCCGAAGGTCAAAGAAGCGGCCGACCGCCACGTGGCGGCACTCAAGCGTATCGCGATCAAAGAGCGCGATGTCTGGTATTATCCGGCTTCGGAATACAAAGAAACGGGCTGGCCGTCGAATAACGCGATCCAACTGCGTTTGGCGCCCGATCCGGCAGCCTTCTGCGGCCGTTTAGTCATGCCTTTGCTGAAATATCATGAGCTGACGGGCAATCAGGATGCTTATGAGCTATGCCAATTTTTTACGGCATTAATTATGGAGCGCAGCGGTGTATTCAATCAAGACGGCAGCTTCAACGACTCGCTGGCCTACCGGAGCGGACACTTCCATACGCGGATTGGTACGCTTGACGCCATCGCGAGGTTCGGCGTCTATACGGGCGATGCGGCTATGCTCGCTTGGGTCAAGAAATGCTACGATTGGGCGCTGACCAAATGCACGAACTTCGGCTGGACACCGGGCGATCTGCACGAGCAGGCTTATGAGCATGAAACATGCTCCTTGGTTGACTTAATCGCGACAGGCATTACCTTGGCTCAAAGCGGCTATGTGGAATATTGGGGAACGGTGGAACGGTTTTTGCGCAACCATCTGGCGGAATCACAGCTGCTGGATCTGGATTGGGTGGAGGAAGCGGATGATAAGTCGGCTGACATTCCTGCGAATAAAAGCTTCTATAAAGTAGCGGAGCGGACACGGGGTTCTTTTGCAGGTTATTCGGCGCCTAATGATTTCGTTTGTGATGTGAATGAGGGACGCGGTCATACGAACGATTTGCAAATTTGCTGCTTAGGCTCAGGCACACGCGGGCTTTTCATGGGCTGGAGTAACACGATTACGGAGAAAAAAGGGACAATCAGCGTCAATTTTCTATTGAATCGCGGCTCCAAATGGCTGGATGTCAGCTCCTACCTGCCGCATGAAGGGAAAGTCGTGCTCGATATTCACACGGATATCTCTCGTTTGCAGATCCGAATCCCAGAGTGGGCCGGCTTTACGAAAATCAAGTATGTTCGCGAACGCGGTGGGGAAGTCATCGAAGGCAAAGGCAATGAAGCGAGCAGCTGGGTGAACAAGCACTTCCTGTTGCTGGGGGCAGCTGTCGCAGGTGAGAAAATTACGGTAACCTTCCCGCTGAGCTTCCGCAAAACGTTGGAGAATGCGGTAGGTCAAACCTTTGAGACGGAATGGCGTGGGGATGATGTTGTAAATATTACACCGAAGGGAACGAAGAAACCTTTGTACAGTGGACGGAAGGTATTTGAAGAGGCACCTATGCGGGCTGGGGAGTATCGTCGATTGGATAAGGAATTTGTTTGGTAATTGTGTGAAGGCATAGATGAGTGAATGAGCAAATGAAAAATGAGCAAATGAGCAAATGAGCAAATGAGTGAAAGACCATCTGCTTTCGGAGTGAAAGCGACTAGGAGGAGTTCGATGCAAACCGTTGTTGCGATTTATACAGGTCAGGGCTTGGCCGATCCTTTGAAAAAGGTGTTTCAAGAGATGCTGCCGGATATTCGGCTCGTAAATATTATCGATGACAGCTTGATTGGCGATGTCGTGCGTGCCGGGCACATTCCAGAAGTCGTGTCCCGCCATTTGGTGCAGTATTACCGGCACGCGGAAGAGCTGGGTGCAGATGTGATTCTCAACACATGTTCCTCCGTTGGCGATGTGGCGGATGAGGCTGTGGAGGCCATCGGCATTCCGATCGTACGAATCGACGAATGGATGGCGGCCAAAGCGGTAGCCGGCTACACGCGGATTGCCGTGCTGGCAACGCTGCCATCTACTTTGGAGCCAACCTTGCGGCTTATTCAGCGCAAGGCGGATGAAGCCGGCCGAGAGGTGCAGCTTGTGAGCGGACTCGCGGAAGGCGCCTTTGATGCCTTGATCAGCGGCAAGCCGGAAGAGCACGACCGTTTGCTGCTGGAAACGGCGAAACGGGCAACAGATGCCGCCGATGTGCTGGTATTGGCGCAAGGCTCCATGGCGCGCATGGAGCAAGCGTTGGTAGAAGCAACAGGCAAGCCTGTGCTTTCATCCCCAAGATCCGGCGTAGAACATGTGAAGGCTGTTCTTGAAGCAGCCAAAGAAACGAAGACAGGGTCCTAAAGCGATTTGGCTTAGAGAGAGGGGAGAAACCATATGGATCAAGATCGTGTTACAGCCGTCTATCTAGTGGAAACGGCGTATTCGCTGGAGCGGGCTGCCGCATCCATCGCCGGCGAGCAGTCCACGGGGACGTTCACAGCTGTGCCTGGAGAGACGGACGCCGTGAAGGAGCGGCATGGCGCAAGAGTGGAGCGTATCGATCCGTTGGACGATACGGATACGCCCTCCCTGCCGGGCGCGAAGACGCCGCAGGGTCATGACGGCAAATATCGTCGTGGGCGAGTGACGGTATCGTTTCCCCTTCATAATTTCGGGCCTTCCATACCGAATTTAATGTCTGCTGTTGCGGGCAATTTATATGAGCTTCAAGAATTGTCAGGGCTGAGGCTTTTGGATTTGGAGCTGCCGGAGGCATTTACTACGCGGTACCCTGGTCCAAAATTTGGGCTAGAGGGGACACGGAAGCTGACGGGTGTGTATGACCGGCCGATCCTTGGGACGATCGTGAAGCCCAGCGTAGGCTTATCCATGGAGGAGCTGTCAGCTTTGGTGGAGAAGCTGGGGAGAGCGGGCATGGATTTCATCAAGGACGATGAATTAAATGCGAATCCCCCTTATGCGCCATTAGCGGACAAAGTCAAGGCGGTCATGGAGGCAGTCGAGCGAGCTGCAGATGCTACGGGCAAGAAGCTGATGTACGCTTTTAATATCACAGGGGATTATGACGAACTGCGCAGGAATCATGATTTGGTTGTAAAAGCCGGCGGCACCTGCGTGATGGTCAGCATACTGAGCGTCGGGCTATCGGGGCTGACGTATTTGAACCAATTCAGCGAGGTTCCTATTCACGGACATCGCAATCAATGGGGTATGCTGACGCGGTCTCCGCTGCTGGGCATTGAATTCACGGCTTATCAGAAGCTTTGCCGGTTAGCCGGGGCTGATCATCTGCATGTTAACGGTTTAAATAGTAAGTTTTATGAAAGTAACGAATCGGTGGTTCGGTCGATTGCGGCTTGCACGGCGCCGCTGCTTGGCGGCTACAAAGCGATGCCTGTCGTATCCTCAGCCCAGTGGGCGGGGATGGCTCCAGCTACGTATGCGGCAACGGGGACCGTCGATGTGATGCACTTGGCCGGCGGAGGCATGCTGGCTCATCCGGATGGTCCTGCGGCCGGCTTTGAGAGCATGAAGTTGGGCTGGGAAGCGGCGGTTCAGGGGATACCGCTGGACGCCTATGCGGCGCAGCATCCTTCCCTGCAAAAGGCGATTGAGAAATACGGGAAGGGGTGAAGGTGGATGGAAGATACCCCTAAAGTGTTTAAACAGGAAGTGGCTATTGGGCGAGCCGCCAGAAGGCCGCTCTGTTACTACGGTGATGATTTCACCGGGTCTACGGATGTGTTGGAGTCGCTGTTTCAAGCTGGACTGAAAAAAACCGTCCTGTTTCTGGAGCCTCCCACGCCCAAGCTGCTGCAGGAGCAGTTTCAAGACGTCGATTGTTTCGGCGTCGCCGGTGTGGGACGCTCCTTAACGCCCGAGGAGATGGAGCGGGAGCTGCGTCCGCTTTTTATGACGCTAAAAGCTGCCGGAGCCGCCGTTGTGCACTATAAAATATGCTCGACCTTCGATTCCTCGCCCGGCACGGGCAGCATCGGCAAAGCGGCGGAAATCGGGCGCGATGTATTTGGCGGCCGGTACATTCCGCTGCTTGTCGGCGTTCCGTATCTGGGCCGGTATACGCTGTTCGGCAACCATTTTGCAGCTGGCGGCGCAGGAGGAACGGTGCATCGCTTGGATCGCCATCCAACGATGTCCAAGCATCCGGTTACGCCTATGGCGGAGTCTGATCTTCGCAAGCATTTGGCGCAGCAGACAGCGCTGAAAACAGCTTTGCTGGATATTAAGGCGCTAGACGGCTCGTATGCGGATGTGCGGGAGCGCTTGGAGACGGTTATCCGTCAAGAGCAGCCGGATCTGCTGCTATTTGACGTATTGGATGAGCAGCGCTTGGAAGCGGCTGGGAGAATGATTTGGGAAGAGGCAGCGGAGCATGACGGACTGTTCGTCATCGGTTCTTCCGGTGTCGAATACGCGCTCGGAGCCGTATGGCGAAAAAATGCGGGGACTTCGGATGCCGCAGCGGAAAGCCGCAGGTTACGAGTGGAGGCATCACAGGCTGGGCCACTGTTGGTGGTTTCAGGCAGCTGTTCGCCTATAACCGAGGCTCAGATCGGGCATGCGCTGCAAGCCGGTTTCGCAGGCATTCGCGTTCCGATGGAGGACTTGCTTAGCCCTGAAACGCGGGAAGCGGCAAAGATTGCCTTGCAGCAAGAAGCGCAGCAATGGCTGGCTGGCGGCAGAAGCGTCATTGTTTACTCGGCCACGGGGCCCAACGATGAAAGCATTGGGCGCCTGCGAGAGGTGCTGTCCGCCCGGGGGATTAGATCGGAAGACAGCAGCCGTCTGCTTGGCCATGCGCTAGGTGAGTTGACTAGAGAGCTCGTTCGTCAGCTCGGTATTTCGCGTGTTTTGATAGCGGGAGGAGATACCTCAGGGTATGTGACTAGAGAGCTTGGCGTCTATGCGCTAGAGTGCATTTCCATTCTTGACCCTGGCGGACCGCTATGCCGGGCTTATGCCAATGAGCCTTCGTTTGATGGTCTGGAGCTCGTGCTCAAGGGCGGTCAAGTTGGCGGCGTGGATTTTTTTGAGCGGGTCGCCGGGTACAGGTATAAGGGCTGATATACATGATTTGCGATAGGAAGACTATTTTCTGCAGCGTTGCAGGGATAGTCTTTTTCTGCTTCCCCGGCTTTGGGTTGTCATCTAAATGGGCTATAATAGGAGTTGAAATTCATAATAGGGAGAAATAACATGACTCAATATAAAAGAAATAAACTGGTTGAAGTGAGCGGCAAGTTGGCTAAAGTCGCCATGGGCAGCGCTTATGCGGATGTGGTCATTAAAAACGGTACGCTGGTCAATGTGTATTCAGGCGAATTAATTGCGCATATGGATGTCGCTGTGGCTGAGGGACGAGTGGCATTTGTCGGGAACGCCGACCACACGATTGGCGAGCAAACAGTTGTTATTGACGCTGCCGGGAAATACATAGCTCCAGGATTCCTAGACGGTCATATGCATGTTGAAAGCACGATGCTTTCTGTTACGGAGTTTGCCAAAGCGGCTCTACCCAAAGGAACAACGGTAATCTTCATGGACCCTCATGAGATTGCCAATGTGTTCGGTTCCGAAGGAGTAAAGCTGATGCATGAAGAGGGGCAGCAGCTGCCGCTCAAAGTGTTCACGACGTTTCCATCTTGCGTGCCTGCGACAACAGACTTGGAAGATGCGGGTGCCAGCTTGGAAGTGAAGGATATTGAAGAAGGATTGCAGTGGGAAAATGTAGTCGGACTTGGTGAAGTGATGAACTTCCCTGGTGTCGTCTACGGGGATCCGAAAATGTGCGGAGAAATTGAAGCGACGATTAACAGCGGCAAAGCCGTCACAGGGCATTTTCCAAGCGAAGATGACCGTATGCTGCAAGCTTATATCGCGTCCGGCGTGACCTCCGATCACGAAACCGTAACACGCGAGCAAGGGCTGCACAAAGTCCGCATGGGCATGCATTTGATGATTCGCGAAGGCTCCGCTTGGCATGATGTCAAAGAGGTCATCAAGGTGGTTACCGAAGATAAAGTGAACACCTCTAACATTTCCCTCGTCACGGATGACGTCAGTCCGCAAACGCTAGTGGAAAAAGGACATCTCAACCATGTGGTGCGCCGTGCGATTGAAGAGGGCGTCGATCCTGTTACCGCGATTCAAATGGTGACCATTAATGTGGCGCGCTATTTTAACCTGGAGAAGGATCTAGGCAGCATTACGCCAGGAAAATGCGCAGACATTTTATTGCTCGATGATTTGCAAAAGGTTGAGCCTGTCACTGTCATGACGGACGGGAACATTATCTTTGACCAGGGCCAAATTGTTGCAGATTTCCCTACGTATGTGTATCCGTCGCATATTCGCAGCTCCATGAATGTGAAGCGGGAGCTGACGGCGCAGGACTTTCAGCTTGCTAGCCGCGGTAACGATGAGCGAACAAGCGTCAATGTCATTCAGGTGATTGAAAATAGTGCAAGAACAGCGAAAATGACAGCCACGTTAAGCGTCGAGGATGGCATTATTCAACCGGATATCCAGCAGGACGTTGTCCGTCTGGCTTGTATTGAGCGGCACCGCGGCACAGGCGAAATTTCGCTTGGTTTCACGAGCGGATTTCAATTGAAATCCGGCGCTGTAGCGTCTACTGTGGCGCATGACAGCCATAATTTGATTGTTATGGGCATTGATGAGCAGGATATGGCTCTCGCTGCAAATGAGCTTGTGAAATTGGGAGGCGGCACCATCGTCGTAGAGAACGGCCGCGTGCTGGCTCAAGTGCCGTTAACGATAGCAGGCCTTATGTCCGATAAATCTCTGCTTGAAGTCGTTGACGAAGTTGCCCAGCTTGAAGGAGCATGGAAACAAATTGGCTGTCCGTTAAACGCACCGTTTATGACTTTTTCATTGATAGCTCTGCCGGTTATCCCTGAAATTCGGATTTCAAACCGTGGAATAGTCGACGTAACTCAGTTTAAGCTCATTGACGTGGAACTGGTTTAGGTTATTGAAAGGTACCCCTTAGGGTGCCTTTTCTTATTTGGGGGAGGGAACTACAGGCCGCTATTCCCCAGAAAAGGGGCGATTCCCACTTGCAGGGGGAACTACGGTCCGCTATTTTACCGATTTCACCCCGGAAAACCTGCTATGATGGCAGAATAAGACCCTGTAGTTCCGCTCGGAGGGGAATCAGGTCGTTTTCCTTGCAATAGTGGCCTCGAGTTCCTCTAACGAATTTTCCTGTCGATAAGTATGAAGTTTTGTCAAAAGTACATCTTTCGGTCTGTTGACATTTTATAAACCTTATCATATTTTAATCTGTTTCGACACGATACAACATTTATTGCTATGTACATATTAAAATTTATCGCTCTATAATAAGTATCAGATTTAAGACAAACAGCATGTACGAATGACTGACTAATTGATAAAGGCAAATCATTGGAAACAATGAGACGCAAAGCCATGGCCTAACACATACATTTTTGTATGATATGGTTGACAGGTTACCGGGTAGGAAGGATCAAGATCATCCTTTATTCGGGGTGGTCTTTTTTGTTCGTCAAAACATCATCCAAGGAGGCAATTTGCTTGAAAGAGAAAAACCGTGTTATGCAACTAATTGTCATCGGGACACTCGTCCTAAGTTTGTTGGTCCATGCACTAAACCACATTGCTCATCACTCGCTCATGGAACACGTAGTCATGCATTCAGCGTTCTCACACGGTTTTTTAAATCAAATGTTTTTCTGGACACCGATTGGGCTTGTTATCATCGGAGCCGTGCTGTCCCGCCTCCAAGCTGAACATCCTTGGATCCCGTTTGTTCATATGTTGTCGTTAACGTTGTGCTCGATGTCGATTATTGCCGGGGGCAATGGCATGGTGGAGTATCATTTTTCCATCTTCATGGTGTTAGCTATCTTGATGTACTATAACAATATTACCTTGCTGCTCAGCAGTACGGTTCTTTTTGCCGCCCAGCATCTGCTCGGGTTCTTCTTTTTTCCTGAACTGGTCTACGGTTCCGAAGTGTATGCGTTTACAATGGTGGCGATACATTTGATTTTCGTCATCCTGTTCATCGGCGCAGTGCTGTATCAAATCATCTCCAACCGGCATGCAACGCAGCGCTTCGAGAAGGAACAAAATCAAAAGCTGCAGCAAACCGTAAGGTCAATTATTGAGAGTCTCGCCCATACTTCTCAAGAGGTACAACTGAACTCCAGCGGTCTGAGCGCTCAGTCCAATGAACTCAATCGCTTGACGATGGAAGTTGTTCAAACGATGCATCAGGTGGAGCAGGCTGCCAACGATCAAGAAAACAGCGTAGAAGTTAGCCGGAAGGCAATAGGCGAAATGCTCACGGATATTTGCCATATTGCTGAGAATTCCGCCAGTGCGTCAGAGCTATCCAGTCAAGCGGCCCATGAAGCTGAAAAGGGAAATCAATCCATTCAGCTGGCTGTTCAGCAGATGCAATCCATGAATCACGCCATTCATACAACCGCCGAGAAAGTGAAATTACTTGGAGAACGATCGCAAGAGATTAATCAAATCGTCAATTTGATAACCGATGTTGCTTCACGTACGAATTTGCTAGCTCTTAATGCTGCTATCGAAGCAGCGCGTGCAGGTGAGCATGGGAAAGGGTTTACGGTTGTGTCAACAGAAGTCCGCAAATTAGCCGAGCAAACGAGCGAGTCCGCTAAACAAATTGCAGAGCTGATTGAAGATATACAAATGAACAATCAATCCTCCATGCATGCGATGGATCAAGTCATTGGTACCTTTGCTCAAGGAAATGAGGCCGTTGTTTCTGCGGGACAAGCTTTTGGACGCATCCTGGGATCCATCCATTCTGTAGCTACGCAAATGCGCACGATCAGCGGTACATCGCAACAGATGTCGGCAAGTACACAGCAATTCAGTGCTACTATGGAGGAAATTTCATTATTATCCAGCCAACTAACCGACAATGTGAAATCAGTCAGCAAACGAACGGATCAACAGGACTTACTGATTAATAAAGCGTCAGATTTAGCCGACAAACTGGAAGAACATAGCCATACACTCAATGACATCATGAGGAAGACTAAGCTTACCTTTTCTCTCCAGTAACTTCCAACAGTAATGAAGAAATGAGGATCACATATGCATCACCCGATAACAGAAAGTTATAATTTCGTCCTAGTTCTCTTGTCATTCACCATCGCCTTGCTTGCCTCTTTTACAGCCCTTAATTTGGCGCGTAAAGTATCGTCCTCGGAGGGGTGGTATCAGAAAAGCTGGATGATTTGCAGTGCCATTGTCATGGGGGTAGGCATCTGGTCCATGCATTTTATCGCCATGCTGGCTTGTGTATTGCCGGCAGGAGTGACTTATGACCTCTCCATCGTCAGCATTTCCATTATCGTAGCGGTCAGTGGCGCGCTCGTCGGGCTTTTTGTCGCGTTCCAGAAGAACTTCACTAAGACGAAGCTCATCATTGGCGGAACGACGATGGGATTTGCCATTAGCGGCATGCATTATATCGGGATGTCTGCCCTGCAGCATATAACGATTCGTTATCTCCCCGTAACGTTTATTTTATCCATTATTATTGCTATTCTGGCCTCAATAACGGCTCTCTACCTATTTTTAAAACGGAGCCAAAAAATTGCCATCAGCGCTTTGATCATGGGGATAGCGATCACGGGCATGCACTATACGGGTATGGCCGCTGCCGTGATGACCATGCAGGATACTTCGCATCATACAAGTGAAAATGGTGTGAGTATGGACTTTTTCGTGGTCGCCATGTATGTTGCGTTCGGAGCCATTCTGATTTTCGCGTTTAGCTTTATTAGCTCCCTATCGTCCGACAGACGGTTAGCTGAACAAATTGCGCTGAAAGCTTCCATATTAGAGTCAGCGATTGACGGCATTCTGATGTTCAAAGCGCAGGGTCGAATCATTGAATTCAATCCAGCTGCTGAAGAGATTTTTGGTTATACACGCAAAGAGGCGCTTCACTTAACCATTTTCGACCTTTTGTTTCTATTCGATCAAGACGGACAGGATGCTTCAGACTTGTATAAACAGTTAACGCAAAAGGTTGACTCCATCATTGGTAAACGCTTTGAAATTATGGCCTACCGGTCCAATCACGCGAAGTTTCCGGCTGAAATCGTGATCACGAATCTCTTTTATGCAGGCAAACTCGTTTATACGGCTTATCTGCGCGATTTGACGGAAATCCGAAAGTCGGAGGAGCTCATTCAGAAGTTAGCTTACTTCGATCATCTGACGGGTCTGCCTAATCGCAACCAGTTCAATCAGCTTATTGAAGATACCCTAAATCACGCCGGTAAAAATCAGGAGACTGTGGCAGTATTGTTTTTGGATATTTACCGGTTTAAATGGATCAATGACTCCTTTGGCCATCTTGTTGGCGATCATGTGCTGAAGCAGTTCTCTGCGTTGATATCGAGTAACCTTCCGGAGCACGGCACGGCCTCAAGACTTAGCGGGGATGAATTTGTCATCTTATTGCCGCATGGAGACAGGGAAATGGCTGAGCACCAAGCATTAGACATCATGAAAAGATTGGAAATACCTTTACAAGTAGATGGAAGAGAATTTGATGTTTCTACGAATATGGGGATTTCGTTGTATCCACAAGATGGACAATCCTCAGAAATATTGCTGAAAAATGCGGACCAGGCGATGTATGCGGCGAAAGAGCAGGGGAGAAACAATTACCGATTTTTCCGTAAAAATATGAAAACCAAGTTTTCTTACCGAGTTGCGATTGAACAATACTTGCGTCATGCGATTGATAATGATGAACTAACCTTAGTTTATCAGCCTAAGTTTGATGCGCGTACGTGTGAATTGGTGGGGATGGAGGCACTTCTTCGATGGAATAACGAGCAGTTAGGATGCGTTTCACCAGAGATGTTCATTCCGGTGGCCGAAGAATCCCGTCAAATCATCGAAATCGGCCACTGGGTACTCCATACGGCTGCGGCGCAAATGAAGAAATGGCAGGATGCAGGATTAAATGCCGTCTCGATGGCAGTCAACATATCGGCGGTGCAGCTGCACAATGAGCAGTTTATTCCATCGATTCAGGATATTTTGCAAACGTATCAATTGGACCCTAAATGGTTGGAACTCGAAATGACGGAAAGCATCGAAATTAATCGCAGCAGCATGCTGGAGAAGCTCCGAGCCCTGAACCGGATGGGGGTAAGACTGGCTGTGGATGACTTTGGCACAGGGTATTCGTCGATCAGTTATTTGCAGAAATTCCCGATCAATTCCCTTAAAATTGATAAATCCTTCGTTCAACGCATTTCCGGTCCTGATTCGGACAATTCGCTTATTGACGCAATTATCGCCATGGGCCGCAGCCTTAAGCTGGAAGTGATAGCCGAAGGGGTAGAAACCGAGGAACAGTTTGCTTATTTAAAAAGTCATGGCTGCCATCAGGTGCAAGGTTATTTGTTTGCAGCTCCTTTAAAGGCAGAGGAGTTTGAGGCGCGTTATATGCAAGCTGTCTTGAACCATATGGCATAGGAAAGAAGACCGTCAGGGCTCGGGGCCTTGGCGGTCTTAATGTGTTTTCTAGCGCAAATAAGGAAAATACGGAATTGGGATGGGCGCACTGTTCACATTGGCAGGTTTAATCGTGATGTCCGTCGGAACGCTCTTCCCGGGTGGCAATTGAATGATACCGCTTCCATCATAATACACAGGTTTATTCGATTCTGCCGCCATTCCTGTTTCCTCCTACAAAGGGGATTTTTTTGGACTACTGCCGATACATTAATGTATGACGGTAAAAGGAATTAAACAACGTGTTTCTTCCAGAAATTGTTTGACAAAAGATAGGCCGCCGAGTTACGATAAAATGGAATGAGTAATAGTTAGTAAATTATTTTTAATAAGTTATTACTTAGGAGGCGTAACTTTTATGGCCAAGTCAAAATGGGCAGTAGATGCAAGTCACAGCAGTATTGACTTCTCCGTCAGGCACATGATGATTGCTAAGGTTAAAGGCACATTCCACTCGTTCGAAGCACAGATTGAAGCGGATGCGACGGATCTCTCGTCGGCCGATATTCACTTTCAGGTGGATATAGGAAGTATTGATACTCGCAATACGGATCGAGACGCACATCTGCGTTCAGCCGATTTCTTTGATAGCGAGAAGCACCCTACGATGACATTCCAATCCACTCAAGTTACAAAAACCGGAGATGGAGAATACGCGTTAACCGGCGATTTGACAATACGCGGCGTTACGAGGCCTGAGACGTTCGAAGTAACATTTGAAGGTACCGGCAAAGATCCTTGGGGGAATGAGAAAGCTGGTTTCAGTGCGGTGGGAAGCATTAAACGTGCTGATTTCGGCCTAACCTATAATGCTGCGTTGGAAACTGGCGGAGTCTTGATTGGCGACGAGGTCAAAATTTCAATTGAAATTGAGGCTGTTGGGCAGCCTTCATAAAATAAAAAGCAGGTCGGGGAACTTCCCGATCTGCTTTTTTGTGTGGAAGAATGGAGCCGCGGCTAAACTTCAACCGTCGGCAGTTTAAAGCTGAAGATGGAGCCCAGGCCAATGGCGCTTTTTACTTCCAGCGAGCCGCCGTGGTCAACGGCGATCTTTTGGCAAATGGAGAGACCCAGACCTGTCCCGTTTTCTTTGGTAGTATAGAAAGGATTGAAGATTTGCTCCATTTCACTTTCGGACATGCCTTCGCCGGAATCTTCGATTTCAATGATCGCGAGTTCATTTTCCTGTTTTATGCGCACGTGAACATCGCCGGGATGCTTCATCGCTTCGAATGCATTTTGGATTAGATTCAGCAGGACTTGTACAATTTTATCCCGATCGATGAAGATATAAAGAGCCTCTTTCGTATCCTCGAAAATGATGGTGTGTCCGCGATAAAGCGCATCCGATTCCGCTAAGGATAGAACCCGATCCAGGCACTCCGTGATGGACTCCGGCTTCATGTTGCTGATATGCGGTTTGGAAAATTGCAGGAATTCCGCCGTCAGCTCATTCATTCTTCGAATCTCGCTCATAATTAATTCATGCCATGGTTGAATATTATATTGGCTTTTGGTCGCGATTTGCATGAAGCCTTTGATCGTTGTAAGCGGGTTTCGAATTTCATGCGCCATCCCCGCCGCCAATTCGCCGATCATCTTCATTTTCTCGGAGCGGAATAAATGCTCCTCTCGTTTGAGCCATATTTCCCGTTTACTCTTGAACAAACGCTCCTCGGCCAAAGAGATGAGTTCTTCCTTCGTTGCAGCCTCCAGAGGGTGCTCGGCAAAGCTGTAAGTCACTTGAAAGCCTAATATATTGGAATTCAAGGATTCGCTAATATTAGAAATAAGGTTCTCTTTTGCAGGTAAAATAATGGCAAACCGGTCTCCCGCGTAACGGGATATCGCATAGGAATCATAGAAAATGCTGCCCAGCAACAGCGCAATCTGATTCAAGGTTTCATTACCGTTATGGATATTCTCGTAATTGACCGATTTGAAGTCCTGAAAGTCCAACAAAACTAAAACAAAGCTGAAGCGCTTAACCATTAAGTTTTCAACGGTGGTTACGTAACCTTCATAATTCAATAGCCCTGTCAGCGGGTCATGTGTCGTGAGATAATCCTTTTCTTCGCGTAAACGTTTCTTCTCCGACTCGGATTTAATCACATATTGGACAAGCAGCACGAACATAACGGCGCTTGCAATATCGTAGATCGAAACTAAGAGATTGTAAGTGGTAAAAGGCACATAGGATAAGCGTATGCACGTATATAAACCGATGTACATGAGCGCTTTCTGCATGGTGTAGGTATACTTCTGCCCATTTTGTATAGAAAAGCCGATCAACATATAATACAGCAGCAAGCACCAATTCAGATGACTGGACCAATGAAACAGGGCGAGGAAGATGAACTGAATGTTGGGTAAAAAAGGGAGCTTTCGCTCGAGGGCGATGCTGAGGTAAAAAGCGCAGCCTAATAGGATGACTGCAGTGGTATTTGGTGCATTCCCCATTGCTATGGATGATACCATGGTCAAGCAACAAATAAAGGGGATACCTATATGTTTGATTATCTTGATGACCAACGGATAACACTCCCGACTCTTGTATAGAATTGGCAATCTTCATATTGTTAGATTATAAACGAAGTTGGATTCAATATATGTCGGTTTATGTCACGAATTTCGTTAATTTTTGATGATTTTTTTTAGCGTTTTTTAAGTGTTGGAGAGAAGGATGTCGATTTAACGACACCCCTGTTACCGATGATTCCGATACTCCTTGGGAGACATTTGAAATTGCTGCTTAAATACGTTGGTAAAATAGTTTGGCTCGTCGAATCCAATGGCACATGCGATTTCGAATATTTTCATATCCGTGTTTCGCAGCAGCAGAGCTGCTTTATCCATGCGCAGACGGGTCACAAAGCGGGTGAAGCTTTCCCCGGTTGCTTTCTTAAACAGCACGCTAAAATAGCTGGAGTTGAGGTGAAGATGAGCGGCTACATCCGTTAGGCGGCACTCCTCGTTGTAGTGCTCCTCGATGTACTTTGTAGCTTTCTCAATGACATTGTCACTCTTGGACGCTTGCCAGTTATTGAACAGAAGCAGGAAGTTGTTCACCTGTGTGTCTGCCCAGCGAAGGACTTCCTCCACCGTCCAATGGGCTTGCGGCATATCGGTCGGTATTCTTGCTGTCGCTTCACGACCGTCGGGATCAAACTGTTTCTGAATGGTTCCCAGCAAAGCAATCGAGAGCGTGAGCGCCTGAATTTTCATATCTTCAGGCGGCTGATGGGACAAATCGGCAAGCAGCTGATTAAGAAGCTGCTGCAGCGCGTTTTCCTGTGCGATCAGAATTGCGGACATTAGCTTCATTTCCAACTCATTGACTTTCGCCTGATTTAAGGAAAGCGTCATGCCTGAGCCTGTACCCGCTTCTTTATCCATTCGTTCGCCGTCAGAATCCGAAGGGGTCTCACCGCTCTTGAACTGGTCATAGAATTCAGCCAACTGCTTATAAGGGGGAGCTGCACCCATAGCTTGAACGTTCACACGAATGTTCAAGTACTCGAAGGAAGCATCCTGCACAGCTTGGATGAAGCTTTCGTCCGGTCCAGGCTGGTCGGCGACCACGACGAAACGATCATGTTCGACCAAGAGGAGCCTGGCGGGAAGGCCGGCGCCCTTCAACAGCTCCTCGACGATATTGGAGAAGGCGAATTGGATGAGGCTCAGGTCGGCTTTGCCATAGTTTTTGAGGGCCAAGTCTTCGCTGTTCAGCTGAAGCAGCCACAGCTCCTTCGTCAGAAGAACCTCATCCATGTTTTTCATGGCTTCGTAAGACGAAGGCAGATCTAATAAAGCTGCACGCAGCTCTTGATCCTGCTGCAATTTGCGCTGGGCGAGAAGATGCTGCTGCTGCGCGTATTTCTCGTAGTACCGCTCGGAAGCCTTATTCATGACCTGCATGACATCTTGTTCCGTGCAAGGCTTGATAAGCAGATCGAGGGCTCCGAGTCTGACGGCTGCCTGGGCGTACTCAAAATTTTTGTAGCCTGTAAGGATGATAACCAGCAGGTCCGGATAATGCTTCCTTAGGTGCCCTACAAATTCAATCCCATCCATGACAGGCATGCGAATGTCCGTAAGCACGAGATCAGGCTTGACCCGATCTACCAAGGCCAGCGCGTCTTGCCCATTGCTGGCCTCCCCGACAACGTTCCAGCCAACTTGCCCTTCTTCGAACATTTTGATCAAGCCCCTACGGAAGTTGGGCTGATCTTCCACGATGACCACGTTACCCTTCAGCATGCTGGCTCAGCTCCTTTTTAGTTGGGTGATTAGGCAGGATGAGGCGCATCGTCGTTCCGCTATTCACAACGCTCTCCACTTCGAGCCGGTAAGGCTGCCCGTGAACGAGCTCCAGCCGTCTAACAACACTGCGAACGCCAAGGTGTTCCCGTCCATCCGAGCGCTGAGGCAGAGAAGTCCCCTTCGGCCCCAGCAGGATAGCGATCGCGGATTCATCCATGCCGCAGCCGTTATCGGTCACTTCTATTTCCAAATGGTCAAGATGCTGACGAGCTCGAATAACCAAGATTTTATGTGACACCTTATTCCGAAAGGCATGTACGAATACATTTTCTACGAGAGGCTGGAGAAGGAAACGCATCATCTCGTTGTCCAGCACTTGCTCATCCGCTTGGATAATCGTTTCCAAATCCGGTTCGAACAATTCGGTTTGCAGCTTCACATAATTGCGAATTTGCTGAAATTCCTCCTGCACGGTTGTCAGTGTCCGGACGGGCATCAGGGAGTACTTGAGCATTTCCGAAATGGTGGCGATTAAGGCAGCGGTGTCCTTTTCATTTTGCAAATAAAGCTTCCAATAAATTTCGTTGAACATATTGTGCAGAAAATGAGGGTTAAGCTGAACCTGCAGCGCTTTGAGCTCTGCTTCCCTTTCGCTTAGCTGGGTGAGATAGACTTCTGTAATCAACCTGCCGACCTGCTCAGCCATGGCATTGAAGCTCTCGCCCATATAGGCGAGTTCATCTTTGGTACGGATTTCAATGCGGGCGCTGAAGTCACCGGAACGTACTTTGCGAAGCCCAAGCAGCAGATCCTTGATCGGCCTCAAGAGTTTGCCTGTCGAGATGACGATGAGAATACTCGTTAACAAAATACTGATGAAACCGGTATACGCAATACGTTTGGATAAAATTTTATTTTTAACTTGAATGTCGGAAAGGGATGTTGAGCTGACAAGCTTAAAGGATGTTGCTTTGGATATCCCCTGTACATAGAGATGATTGTTCATCACCCGGGTTTCGCTCATATCCTGCAGCATCTGGGCTTTCTCCGCTGTTTCAAGCGTGGAATTGCTATAGAGCAATTCCTTGTTTTCGTTGTACAAATAGACTTCGCCTGTCCCGTCCTTGATTAACTCCTTCAATATCCCGGCAAAAAAGGATTCATCCACAGCCATGACGAGAACACCATAGGTTTGCAGAGCGCTATTTTTCATCAGCCTGGCGATAATTATGGTTTGCCTGAAGCCACTCGGTTCAATGGAGCTGGGCAGAGGCATACTCATCCAGGCGAGATTCCCATAGGTATCGTTTAGTTTGGATTGGATCGTTTGAAAGGTTGGTTCATCCAAGTTTTTGATCGCAGAAGTCGTATAGCTGAAATAAGAAGGATTGCCGTTTAAGTCATACAGATACATCCCTGTAATATAAGGCGCGTCTGATTTGATTTGGAAAATCTGCTCTTCGATTTGCTTTTTATCATAGTACAGATTAAAGGCATCGGCATCCTCTTGGGAATTGATACGTTTGATGAGCATTTCAATTTGCGGATTGAATACTACGGTCTGGGATACGCGCACAATTTCCTGAACCTTCATCTCAATTTTGGCCAAAGCCTCTTCATTCGTACGGGAAAACTGCTTGCTGATCTCCTCTTCGAATAATTTCAGATTATACTGATAAGTCAAATAACCGGTAATCCCGAAGGCAAGTAAAATGATGGCGGACAGGCTAATAATGAGTCGAATTCGAAAGCTGCGGTTGATGCCTATGAGTAGTTGTCGCCAGATTTGCATCTCAGATTCCCCAATTTGCTTATAGTTTGCAAGCCATAACGTTGCTGAGGTCATTATACAATATTTCTGCTATATAAAAATCGCTTTCAAACATGACCAAATGAATTTATAGAATCTTCTATAATTTTTTAAGGGTTTTGATACACGAACCCGAGTATGATAGGATGCATACCAACGAATTAGGGAGTGAGCAAGCATGAGCAGTCGAATCGGAGAACCCCCTGTCACTTCATCATCAGTGAACCTGCACAAGACAGCTTCTTTAAAGCGGAGCAGGCGATTGAAACAAAA
The DNA here is from genome assembly GCF_045866505.1 of Paenibacillus sp. P36. NCBI lineage: Bacteria > Bacillati > Bacillota > Bacilli > Caryophanales > Paenibacillaceae > Paenibacillus > Paenibacillus sp. P36. Next base: position 7,727,795 of record NZ_AP038372.1, on the reverse strand, counting down.
TATTCCTTTGTTCATCATGCTGATTCCAGTTATCGCTTATTATGTGATATTCAAATATTGGCCTATGGGCGGACTTGTTATCGCTTTCAAAACCTATAACTTTGCAGATGGCATCTGGAATAGCCCTTGGGTGGGACTAAAGAATTTTAAATTGTTGTTTTCCAGCTCCAATACGCTCCAAATCATTTGGAACACATTTTGGCTGAGCTTTCTAAGCTTGGTGCTCGGATTCCCGGTTCCTATTTTCCTCGCTGTTTTGCTCAATGAGGTCCGGAAGTCGTGGTTCAAAAAATGGGTGCAAACGATCATTTACTTACCGCACTTCTTCTCTTGGGTCATTGTGTCAGGTATCGTATTATCGTTATTTGCAACCGATTATGGTTCCATCAATAAGGTGCTCAAGCTGTTCGATCTGGAGCCAATTACTTTTTTATATGAATCGCATTCATGGATAAGCATTTTTATCGGATCTGGCATTTGGAAGGAAATGGGTTTCAGCACGATCATCTACCTGGCTGCTCTAACGACCATTGATCCGTCGCTTTATGAATCGGCCTGTATGGATGGAGCTACCAAGTGGCGTCAGATGTGGCATGTAACGCTTCCCGGCATTCGGCACACCATTATTTTATTGCTGATATTAGCGATGGGTAAAATTATGGAAGTTGGATTTGATCAAGTCTATAACTTACAGAACGCTGCCGTTGCAGACGTGTCGGAGGTTATCAGTACTTACATTTATAAAATAGGACTAGGCAGCTCGCAATTCAGCTTAACGACGGCCATGGGACTATTCGAATCGGTTATTAGCTGCAGTCTCGTGTTGATCGCTAACCGGATTGCCAAAAAATTTGATCAAGCCCTGTTCTAGAGAGGAGGACATGTAGTGAAAGCAACAAGAGGAGAAAAGATTTTCTATACGGTCAATTACGTGCTGCTTGCACTCATTGCCTTAACTTGCATCCTGCCGTTTATTCATATCATAGCGTTATCGCTTAGCGATCGGTCATCTGTAGATTCAGGCCATGTCTTCTTTTGGCCGGTAGGACTGCAGTTCACAGCATATAAAATTTTCTTCCTCGCAAGCCCGGCATTTAACGCTTTCAAAAATAGCATATTCATCACCGTGGTCGGCGTGGTATTAAGTTTATTGGGCACTATTTTAGCGGCTTATCCGTTGTCCAGATCCTATTTGTTCGCTCGTCGCTATCTGGTTCTCGGCATGGTGTTTACGATGTTATTCGCCGGTGGTTTAATTCCAACTTATCTTGTTGTAAAAAACATGCATCTTATCGATTCCTACTGGTCTTTATGGCTGACAGGATTCATTAGTACATACAATATGCTGCTGATGAAAAGCTATTTTGAGAATATTCCTTATGAAGTACAGGAAGCTGCGCGCATTGACGGATGCAGTGACACCGCACTGCTCATTCGAGTCATTTTACCCTTATCCTTGCCGATGTTGGCGACTCTGGCGTTATTTTATGGCATTAACTATTGGAACGCGTTCATGAGTGTTCTAATGTATATCAATAAAAGCGATATGATGAATTTAACGGTCGTTGTGCAAGCCATGCTGCAAAAAAACGATCTGTTGAACTCTCCTTCCCTGAATACGGAGGAGCAAGCAGCGGTTGCTACAGAGATGGTGAAAGCCGTGGGCGTTGTTGTGATGGTTGTGCCTATGCTGGTGATTTATCCTTTCTTGCAGAAGTATTTTGTCAAAGGCGTCATGCTTGGATCCGTAAAGGGGTAAAAAAACGTTGGTGTTCCCGTTTAACAAAACTTCACTATAAAATTTTGCAGGGGGAAAATGCGCATGAAAAACTTGAAACTGTGGCTTGGAATCACCGTAGGGGTTGTCGCGCTTGGTGCAACGTTGGTTGGCTGCAGCAGTGACAAAAAAGAAGGGACAGCAGCGACGACAAGCAGCAAACCGGGTGAAGAGAAGCCGGCTAAGCGTGGTGATGTGACGGTATCCATGTACGATCGGGGTGCGGTACCTGCATCCGAAGGATCGTATGAAGAGAATCGCTGGAGCAAATGGATCAATCAAAACGGACCTGCCAACGTGAAGTATGTTCCTATCCTCCGTAGTGATTCAACCAAGAAATTGAACGTTCTGTTTGCGTCGGGTTCCGCTCCGGATATCGTTAACGAGTACAACACACCGTTTCGAGGAAGTTTGTACGATCAGAAACAACTGCTTCCTATTGATAACATTTTGCAATATATGCCTGAATACCAGAAGCTGCTGACGCAATATCCGCAATTGAAAAAGGCAGGGACGAAGCCGGATGGCAAGCTCTACGAAATTGGAAAAGTCAAAGAGGCGGTTCCTGCCCATATATTGCTCATTCGAACCGATTGGTTGAAGAAATTGAATCTGGCGATGCCGACGACAACGGATGAGTTATTGAAAGTGGCTAAGGCATTCGCTGACCAAGACCCTGATGGGAATGGTAAAAAAGATACATACGGCCTGAATATGAGCACGTATTCCGAGCAAGCCATCAATGAGATGTTTGGCGAGAGCTCCTCGAGCTCGCTGCTGGCTTGGGATCTGAAGGATGGCAAAGTTGTCCGTGCGTGGGACAAAGAGCTTGCTTCTCTCACCTTCAAGAAGCAGCTCTACGATGAAGGCCTGATCGACAAAGACTATATCAACGATAAAGATGGCGCCAAGGCGAAACAGGACTTTTTGAATGGGAAGATCGGCATTTATGTGAAGTTTACAGGCGGCTGGTATGACTTTATTATGAACGATCTTACGACACTGCAGAAAAACGCGCCTGGGGCGGAAGTAGCTCCATTAGGTTATCCGAAGTCACCGCTTGGGACATTTACTGGCGCCATTGATAACCCTGTTCAAATGACAACCGTTGTGAACGCTAAAGCGAAAGATCCGGAAGCCGTTGGCCGCTATCTTGACTTTATTATGAAGCCGGAAACCGCTAATAAAATTGTCAATGGAGACGAAGGCACACACTGGAAGAAAGCTCCCAATGGTTGTCCGCAAGCGATAGATCCTGCAAAGTCCAAGAACGAAGTCAGCTATGCGTACGACTATACCATGTTCTTCTCATCGGGCGTTGATAAATGTACGTATGTACTGAATGGTTTCAATGCTGAAGTACCAGCGCAAAAAGCAGGAATGGATATGTATAAAGAAGTGCAGAAGCTCTATTTTGATCCGCAAAGAGAATATCCGGGAATTGCTTTAGGCGACCACATGCCGGTGTACAGCGCAGATCTGCAAGTCATTAACACCACGATTTTGAAAGAAAAAGGCGACATATTCGTGAAGGCCATTCTTAGCGGTGCTAAGTACACGCCGGAGCAAGCAATCAAAGACTCACAAGCGGCTTGGGCGAAAGCAGGCGGTCAACAGCTCGAGGATTTCATGAACAAATGGTACCAAGAGAATAAAGATACAGCATTCCTGGCTAAGGATGCGATGATTATCGCGAAACAACAGATGGAGACAGTTAAGTAAGTCATTCTTGAAGAAGGGCTGGATACCGATGAAGTTGCCTGCGCGTTCAGGCCCCTCATTGGTATCCAGCATCTTGCATCATGGGGGAAATTATAATGAACAAAGTTAAAGTAGCTATTATCGGTTGTGGCGGTATCGCAACGGGGAAACATTTGCCTAGCTTGAGCAAGGTTGCGGAAGCGGAGATCATCGGTTTTTTCGACATCTTTCCGGCAAGCGCACACCAAGCAGCAGCGAAATTTGGCGCTCCCGGTGCTAAAGTATACGACGATTACCGCGAATTATTGGCAGATCCTGCGATTGATGTTGTACATATTTGTACGCCGAATGATACGCATGCGGAAATCTCGATTGCTGCTTTGGAAGCAGGCAAGCATGTCATGTGTGAAAAGCCGATGGCGAAAACAGCTGCGGATGCCCGCCGTATGGTGGAAACTGCCAAACGGACAGGCAAAAAATTAACGATTGGCTACAACAATCGTTTCCGCGCAGACAGTCAGTATTTGAAACGGGTCGTTGAAAACGGAGATTTGGGCGAGATTTATTTCGCGAAAGCTCATGCCGTTCGCAGACGCGGCGTCCCTACTTGGGGTGTTTTCCTGGATGAAGATAAACAAGGTGGAGGGCCGCTGATCGATATCGGTACGCATGCTCTTGATTTAACCCTTTGGTTGATGAATAACTACGAACCTAAAGTGGTGCTGGGCACTGCTTATCATAAATTGTCACGCAAAGAGAACGCCGCTAATGCATGGGGACCGTGGGACCCGAATAAATTCAAGGTTGAGGATTCGGCATTCGCTATGATTGTCATGAAAAATGGGGCGGCCATTATGGTGGAGGCCAGTTGGGCGCTCAATACGCTCGATACCAAGGAAGCGAAGTGTACGCTTTGCGGTACCGAAGGGGGAGCGGATATGCAGGACGGGTTGCGCATTAATGGCGAGAACCATAGCCGTCTATATGTGAACCAATTGCAGTTTGAGGCCAAGGGCGCAGACTTCTACGAAGGCAAGAAAGAAAGCATGCAGGATAAGGAAATTCGTCTATGGATTGATGCCATTATGCATGATAAAGAGCCGATCGTAACGCCAGAGCAGTCCTGCATCGTATCGGAAATCCTTGAAGCGATATATGAATCGAATCGAACTGGAAAAGCCGTATATTTTGACTAAATGATCGAAAAAAGATCGGAAAAGGAGTCTCAAACGATGATTAGAGTTGCGATGTTGAGCTTTTGGCATGTTCATGCCAAAGACTACGCACGTATGGCAAGTCAGCATCCCGACACCGAAATCGTGGCTGTTTGGGATGAAGATGCGCGGCGTGGCAGAGAGAAAGCCGGTGAGTTCAGCGTCAGGTTTTATGAGAATCTTGAGGAGCTTTTGATCAATCCTGAGATCGATGCGGTTATTGTGGATACACCCACAACGGCGCACCGCGATGTAATTATCGCCGCGGCTCGTGCGGGTAAGCATGTTTTTACAGAAAAGGTTGTTGCCACTACAACAAAGGAATGCAAAGAAATACTAGCGGCGGTTGAAGCTGCTGGGGTGAAGTTCACCGTCTCTTTGCCGCGGCTGTACACCGGGTTCACGCAAAGCATCATGAAGGCTATTCATAAAGGCCATCTTGGCACGATATCGACGGTGCGTATCCGGCTTGCTCATAACGGCGCACTCCCAACAAAGAGTAATCCGAATGGCTCGCTGCCTTCGTATTTCTTTGATCTGGAGTCGTGCGGAGGAGGAGCCTTGATGGACCTTGGCTGCCATCCGATGTACTTAACCCGCTTATTTCTGGGTTTGCCGGAAAGCGTCAGCGCCAGCTTCGGCTACATCACGGGGCGCGAGGTAGAGGATAGTGCAGTAGCTACTTTGCGTTATCCAAGCGGAGCACTGGGGATTGTTGAAGCGGGATTTGTGAATAGCTACTCGCAATTCGATATTGAGGTGCAAGGGACCGAGGGAAGCATGAAGTATTCTCGCACCGATGATCGGGTCTATATCCGCAGCTCCAAGTTATCAGGTGAGGCAGCAGCAGAATGGCAAGCGGCGCAGGAACTTCCGGCGAGTCTGCCGACTCCATTCGAACAGTGGGTGTCACATATACAGAACCAAACAACAGCTTCAGAGAACATTCAATTAGCGCTTGATTTAACACGTTTAATGGAAGCATCGACGCAATCGGCACAGACGGGCACAGCTATTTATTTGCGAGATCTTACCGAATAAGGCGGCATTTCCGCAGAAAGGCCAGTTCATCCCCTGCATATAGATGAAGGGTGATCTGGTCTTTGTCATAATAGAAGGAGGCAAGTAGATGATCGACAAAGGGGAATATTCATTTTCAACGTGCTGGAATATTAAGAAACATACCGTCGGCCGGGACATGGTGGAGGAAATTAAGGGGCTTGGCTTTCGATATGTAGAACTGAATTACAATGTGACTGAAGAGATGATGAAAACCATTGAACCGATGATTGAAAAAGGGGAAATAGGCGTTTCGAGTGTGCACAATGTATTTCCGTTCATCGACGATAAGGATTATGATACCGATTCCGTGATGCTGGGCTTTGATGACGAAGAGAAGCGTAAACGCTCTGTTGAGCTGCTCATTCGATCCATGGAATATGCTAACCGCTATGGAGCGAAAGCCGTAGTCGTACATCCTGGCGAAGTCCCTTTTGAGTATAATATTGATCTGGATTTGAAGAAGTTTTACCAGGAGCATGGAAGGGCGTCGGCGGAGTATCAAGGGCTGTGGCAGAATATGCTGGAAAGGCGCGAGAGGCTCAGTCCTCGGTATACGAAACGGATTCAGGATAGCTTGGACGAAGTGAGTGATTATGCAGCGAAAAAAGGCTGGGATATCGCGATTGGCATTGAAACCCGCTCGAGATCGTATCAGATGCCGACGCTGATGGAAGCCAAGACGATTTGTGAAAATTTGGGGGGAAGTCCCGTTCGTCTTTGGTACGATATCGGTCACGCCATGATGATGGATCGAATGGGTTTGTACGACAACTTGAAAGAGCTGGAGGAAGTTAAGCCGTATATTTACGGTGTTCATATTCATGAAACACTCGGGCTTTCCGACCATTGGTGCCCTTATGTACATAGCAAAGATCTGCATTTCTTTGACCATTTCCTTGAGGCTATCGACATTGCCAAGGTTAAAGTGTACGAGTTGAAGGCTGTATGTCAACCAGATGAGATCGAGGAGAGCCACAGACTGATCACAAGTAAAATAGCGGCCGGGAAAGGGCAATAGGTGAGACACATGGACTTCATATATAAGCGGTTGGTGGAAAATAACGACGAACTGGCAGCATCTGCGCTTAAAAGCCAAGTGCTTGATCCAGCATCCAAGTATTACGGCGGAATTATTGATGAGACGGGCATTGCGCGCGCCAGTCATCATAGTACGCCTGTTTATATAGCTGCCTGGGCAGCGGCCTTGGTGAATCCGGACTCCAGATTCTACCATAGCGAGACACTAGCAGCTTCCTTGGAGCTAGCAGCAGCGTTCATGCTGAACAGGCAGCATCCGGACGGGACGATTTCGCTGGGGTCAACCAATTACAACTCCCCGCCTGACACCGGCTTCGTAATTGGCGGCGTAGCGCAGATTTATCAGCTGCTCGCGGGTCATGAGTGGTTTGTCCTACAGCCAATAGCGGCCAAACTAAAGCTATTTCTTGAACGGACGATACCGGCCATGCTGACGGGCGGCTGCCATACGCCGAATCATCGATGGGTGCTTACGGCTGCCTTAGCCCAGTTGTATGATATTTTCCAAAGGCCCGAGCTCCTCGCACGAGCGGATGAATGGCTCGCAGAAGGCCTGGACATTACGGCAGATGGCGAATGGACGGAGCGGAGCAACGGCATTTATAATGCCGTCAGCAATGTTGCGCTGTATCATACGGCTCGCGTCTTGCATCGTCCCGAATTGTTGGACAGCGTGCGCCGGAATCTGCGGATGATGGTCTACCTCATCCATCCGTCAGGTGAAGTGGTAACCGACTATTCGGGCCGGCAGGATTTTGGCCAAACCTATGATATGGCTACCTATTATACGATTTATCGCTTAATGGCTGCACATGACAAGGACCCGCTCTTCGCCGCCATGTGCGATTATGCCGCTGGTTTCGTCAAGCGTCCTGACGGTGTAAACAATAACGCTCTGCTGCATGTGCTGCTTTACCCGGAAGTAGAAGAAACCATTCGTGACTTGGAACGCGCCGAACTTCCCGATCAATATGCTTGTATGCTGAATCAGCATCATCCTATGAATGAGCACCTGGGCTTAATCGATGCTGTCGGCCATCATCTGAAAATTCAGCACAGTTCCATGCATCTGGCATTCGGAGCGCCGGTGGTGCGCATTCGCGAGAAGGATAAGAGCATAACGATTATGCCGCAAACGCCATCCTTTTTCTCGCTTCGTCATGGGAAAGTCAGGCTGCTGGGCATTAAGCTGTCCACATCCTTTTCTCCGGGTATCGTTAAATTTGATCAGCTAACCGCCCAAGACGGCGTCTATCGGCTAGGTGTCGTTATGGAAAAAGGCTACAATGGACCTGTTCCACAGCAGCACCTTCCCCTTTCGGCGAAAGGGCCGGTAAGTCCGTGGTATTTGCTGCCGCATCAGCACCGGCCGATGACGCATTTGCAAACCCATGAGCTGCAGGTGGAAATTAAACAAAATTCGTCCGACTGGACGGTGCGCATACATTCCGATGAGCGGGAAGACGTCTTTACGCAGCTAACCTTTATTCTGGGTAATGAAGGAGCCGTAGAGGGAGAAGATCTGCAGGATGCAGGCGACGGGAAATATTTCCTCAAAAGCGGGTCTATGACCTATCGGGTGGAGGAAGACAGCATTGAAATAACTTCAGGAGCTTTCGAACACGTATTGCCTATCCTTCGTGAAGACCAGCACCCGGCAGGCTGCCAATATGTCCATGTGAACTTGGTAACGCCGTTTGACCGAACCTTCACGGTACGACTGCTGTAGAAAGGATTGTGGAGAGATGACCACCTATTTCAATGAACAAGAGAGCATCCAGTCCCGCTTAGGTAAGGACGAAAAACGCACGCTGAAAGTGCTTGCTGATCGCTATATCGGAGCCAATCCGCCTGTGCCGTTTGCCTTTCGGGCGTTCAATCGAGCAGGTATTCTGCAAAATGACGAGGGCTTATTTGATCTCAATCTTCGTCACAGATTCCCAGAGGCAAAGCAGGGGCAAATTTCTTATGCTTACTCGCTTGTATGGAGTGATAGTGACCGGAATCTGGACGTGTTGATGCGTTGTTTGGGTCCGATTCAGTTTTACTTTAATGATGAGCTATCCTACCGTTCCAACGTTATAGATGAGCTGAAGCCGGATGCGACTGTTAAGCTGAACCTCAATTTCGTCAAAGGCTGGAATCGTCTGTTCATAAAAGCGAAAGTGACGGCGGCGGGATTCGGGTGTTTATTCGGCTCGGATGAAGCCAAAGTAAGAATTTTGAATGTGCGTTCTCCTTTTGCTGAAAGAATGGCGCAAGCGGGATGGGTATATTCCGCTCCAATCGACGCTGACCTGTTCGAGGAGAGTCCGCTGCCGGCAGCGTTCTCTTCCGAGAAAGAGCAGGGCGTCAATTGGCTCCCGGAATCCGACTGGCGTGAAGAGGAGCTGGCTCTACAGGTTTGCGAGCGCTTATTCGGCCTTCAGCCAGGCAAGCGAGCTTATGCATGGACCCAGCTGAACGCTACCGGCATGGGCAAGGCTCCTTATGTGTTAAAAGGGACCACAACCGGGCCGTTGACGGTTTCGGTGAACGGTCACCCAGTAGCTGCGGTTCAGACGGCGGGCAGTTTCGAAGTGGAAGTGCCGCTGGCCTTCGGCAAGCACGATATAGTAATCCGCAGCGAGTGCGAACCGGCTTCGCTCTCGTGGGGCTTCACCGTGCAGGGTTATGCAGGCGGAGATCAGGTACCGTTCCATGCGCCAGTGGACGTGCATGGCTCGGATGAGGTTTGGCTCTATTTGGGTCCTTTTGATGCCAATGTGGAACTGAACGAGAATGAAATCGCTACGACGAAGCGCGTTTTTGCAGGCAATTATTGGCGCTTGGACCGCCCGGAGACGTGGATTCGTCCCTATTATGAGAACGCCATGCTGAGCAATAAATGGACCGTTGGCAATGTGACCAACTTTGCCCGCTGGGACTATCCGCTCGGGGTGACCATCTACGGGCTGCTGCAAACCGGCCGTTTGCTGGAACGGCCGGATATTCTCTCGTATGCGCTGGAGCATGTCCAGAGCTGTACGGATATGTTCGAGTACTCGCTATGGGACCGCGAGCAGTACGGGTTCCCGGCCATCAATCAGCAACTGGTGATGATGAAAATGCTCGACAACTGCGGATCCTTCGGATCGGCCATGTTGGAATCGTATAAAGAAGATCAGCATGCGAGTTACCTGCCGATTGCCCACAGGATTGCCGACTTCATGCTTCAGCAGCTGGAGAGGAAAGAAGACGGAGCCTTTTATCGGGTGTGTCAGGATGAGTATTCGGAGAATACCATGTGGGCGGACGACCTCTATATGAGCACGCCGTTCCTGTGCCGCTATGCGGCGGTAACGGGAAATCGTGAAGCGCTGGATGAGGCGGCGAAGCAGTTCCTGTTATTCCGGAACTACTTATTTATGCCGGAGCAGCGCATCATGTCCCACGTATTTGACTTCAAATACGGGATGCCGACAAGGATTCCGTGGGGGCGCGGCAACGGATGGACCTTATTCTCCCTGACCGAGGTGCTGGAGGCTTTGCCGGCAGATCATGCGCTTCGCGCTGAGCTTGTCCGCTTTTTTAACGAGCTGTGCGCAGGCTATGCCGAGCTGCAGGCAGCAAGCGGACTATGGCATCAGGTGTTGAATGATCCTGATGCGTATCAAGAGGCTTCTTGTACGGCGATGTTTGCGTATTCGTTTGCCAGAGGCGTCCGCTTTGGCTGGCTTGCCGAGCCGCAGCGGTACATCCAGGCTGGGCTTAAAGCCTGGGATGGCTTAACGCGGTATGCCATTGACGCGCAGGGTAACGTGCACGGTGTTTGCAGCGGCTCGCGGTACGCTTTTACAGCGGATTATTACAAAAAGGATCTGCTTACCGTTACGAACGATAACCACGGGGTAGGCATTATGATGCTGGCGGGCACAGAGATCGTTAAGCTGAAGAGTTGGTTGAGGGAACCGGCAAGCAGGGATTGAAGATAACCTGTCACGGCGGATTTTATATTCAAAAAGTTCTATTTTCTTTGTCGATTTCTGACAGGAAATAGCTCTTTCCTCTAGTATGCGAGAGAGATTCTCTCGATATATTAGAGGTTTTTTTGTATTTTCTACAATTTACTACAGGTAACCTAAGCAAATAGTGCTAAAGATACATAGTATAGGAGTATGGCAGTCATAAAACTTGCTAGATTCATATAACATGTACGCCATTATACCAATACATTGTGAGGTGAGTAGGAGGATGCTTCCGATTAATGCAAAGGCTAGCCAGAGAGCCGTTGATGTTTTGAATTATTTGTATGCGATATCAGGTTCCAAAACATTAACAGGTATTCACAACTGGCTGGAGGACCCGAGTGGTTATGTCAATGAAATTAACAAGCTGTACGGTGATTACCCTGGTATCGCCGGGTACGAGATGGGGCCTATTTCAGGCCAGACAGCTGCGCAGGTCACAGCTCAAAGGCAAAATGTAACGAATGCAGCAAAGAAATATGTTCAAAGTGGCGGTCTCGTGACCATGATGTGGCATCAGAACTATCCACTCACAACCTACACCTGGTCCAATGTTCAAAGGAATACGACGGATGCGGAGTTCAACCGTGTGTGCACGCCAGGAACAGCAGAGTACAATTGGCTGATTTCGGAGTATGACAAGGTTGCGGTTTTTTTGAAACAGCTCAGAGATGCCGATGTTCCCGTTCTATGGCGCCCGTACCATGAGATGAACGGGAACTGGTTCTGGTGGGGGAAGAAGCAAAATTTTAAACTCCTTTGGGACATTATGTATGATCGGTTCACGAATTATCATGGCTTAAATAATTTGCTTTGGGTTTGGAATGCAAATGCACCTAAGAGTTCAGATATCAACCCTTACTTGACACATTTCGTAGGGACAAGCAAATGCGATATTTTAGGAACAGATTTATATATGTATGGCAGTGAACCCTTTAAGCAGGAATATTATGATGGTCTCATCGCTATTTCAGGTGGAAAACCGGTTGCTATTGCAGAAATCGGCCAATTATTTCCGAGCTCAACCTTTGCGAAGCAACCCAAATGGGTATGGTTTATGGAGTGGGCAAATTATTTATATGACTATAATACCTCATCTCAGCGAAATGCCTTATACTCGACTTCCGTAGAAAGAATGTTGAATCGAAGTAAGGTCAATATCCCCACAACACCGACTCCGGATACGCAAGCACCGACAATGCCGATGAATTTGGCGGCGTCTTCCAAGACCATGACTTCGGTTACACTGACATGGACGGCATCCACAGATAATATTGGCGTTACGGGGTACGAAGTTTATGTGAATAACACAATTTTAGCGGGAACTACGACCACGACAAGCTTTACGGTCACGGGTCTGACGGCGAATACGGCGTACCGTTTTCTTGTAAAAGCAAAAAATGCTGCGGGGAATAATTCTGCTTTTACGCCACCGCTCACGGTGACAACGGATGCCATTTATACGGGTTTTGTTCGTGGGATTAATTTCGGAGGAGCATCTGTCACGATGGATGAGCAAGCATGGTTAGCGGGAGATCATGTACTATTCACGTATTCCTCCAATATTAAAACTTACGTCAATTCGCCGGCAATTACACCGGTTCCAGCTGTTGACAGCGTTTCAAGCGTAATGCTTAATTCTAAAATTTATGCTTCAGAATCCAGTTTTACGGTTGCTCAAGCGCTGTCCAATGGCAATTATCAAGTGTATGTCTGGTCTCTTGAAAGTTCTCAAGCAAATCCATGCTCATTTGATGTAGTTCTTGAAGGTGTGCAGGTAACAACAGTCCCAATCGGTTTATTAGCTCTAAACAACTGGGCCAGATATGGCCCTTACAGTGTCACTGTGAAGGCCGGCGTACTGAATATGGAGGTACGACGGGTAACTGGCGATCCGGGTCTGGCGGGGATGGCCATCTATACAGCCGCCGTATAAAGCAGAAAGTCCGACACCCACTTAACGTGTGTGTCGGACTTTGCGCTTTCATTGCTCTATTAGCAGGTGAAGGATTCGATAAAACGTAAATCGATACCGAAGAACATCCAGGAGAAACCATTCCAACGGAAGCCGGCAATGGAAGTACGACCGACAAAAGTCGGATAATACCAGAACTGCTGGCCATTGCTTAGCCATACATAGGTAAAGCGGAACATGCAGCGTCTAATGCCACCCGGATCTACAGCGAATGTAGAACCAGCCACAGATTGCGGCTTTTGCGGGGTATACGCAGGCGGAGCCGAAGTTGGCGCTTGCTCATTGCCGCCTGGCACGCCAGGTTGCCCCGGGAATCCAGGTTGCCCCGGGAATCCAGGTTGCCCCGGGAATCCAGGTTGCCCTGGGAATCCAGGCTGCCCTGGGAATCCAGGCTGCCCTGGGAATCCAGGCTGCCCTGGGAATCCAGGCTGCCCTGGAAATCCGGATTGCCCCGGGAATCCAGGCTGCCCTGGAAATCCGGATTGCCCCGGGAATCCAGGCAAGCCCATACCAGGCATGCCAGGAAGCCCGAACATGCGAGTGTCATATACAGGTACCCAAGCGTAGGCTTGCGGTACAGGATAGCCGTATGCATAAGGCGCGGTTTGAGGATAGGCTTCCGCATACGCAGGGTTAATTTCGGGCTGCTGCAATACGTCAGTTTCCCGTTCCGATTGCCGAGTCTCTTGTTTTTTGTTTGAAGTCATGGATGTAAGTTCCTCCTTAGGTTAAAGCGGATTAGTCGATACTTACTATATGCAGGAGGCTAGACGAATGTCACGGGTAGAACTGGTCTAGAGGAGAGATTTTGCCAAACTATACCATTAGTCCTAATTATATTTTGATTTATGAAGGCCCTAGGCTTTTTATCCTAGTAATATAGGAAAAATACGGGATTTACCTCCCATGGTTGGAACCTAATTTGTCGTATATAATAGAAATTGGTTATATTTTGAAATAATTGGGGCGGGGTTAATTGAAAGAACTTACGGGGAAAATGTTGAAATACGATGTAACAACGAGCTATGGGCTTGTATTGGCACCAAGCTTAACCGTTCTTACGGCAGAGCATTTAGATTTATTTAGACAGCATCGTATTGACTTCATGGACATTATTACGACAAATCCCCAAGAGCAACTGGAACAAGAACTAGTCGTCGCCGACACCCAAGATTCTTCAGGAATTCTAGTACAGCAAGCTTCTCAGCTCGCCAAGAAAATATTCGAGCAAATAGAGTCAGAGAATAAAATCCCATTGCTTGAAATTAAGAGTCAACTCATTCCTATTGTTCAGCAAGCTGCCGAACATCCTGATTTATTCGAATTACTTGAAGCTGTCAAAGCCAAAGATGAGTACACGCATCAGCACAATGTCGGAGTAGGCGTACTTTCGACACTAATCGGTAAGTGGCTTAAGATGAATGATAAAGAGATAGCCTTGTTGACGCTAGCGGCTACTTTGCATGATGTTGGTAAAATTAAAATATCGCAAGACATTCTCCAAAAGCCGGGGAAATTAACAAAAGATGAATTTAACACCATGAAACAGCATACCATTCGGGGCTATAACATGCTGAGGGAGACTGTTGGAGTCAACTACCGAGTCTCACTTGTTGCCTTGCAGCACCATGAGCGAGCAGACGGAAGCGGATATCCAATGGGTTTAAAAGATAGCCAAATCGATCGCTTGAGCCGGATTGTTGCCGTTGCCGATGTCTTCCATGCCATGTCCTCGAATAGACCTTATCATGAGATGATGCCGTTCTACGAGGTTGTGCGACAGATGCGCGCAGGTCTTTTTGGAGAGTTGGATCCTCATATCGTATCCGTGTTTCTGAGAAATATCATTCGAAGTTTAGTTGGCAGAAAAGTGAAATTGACGGATGGTCGATGGGCGGAAGTCGTCTATATTAATCCTACAGATGATACAAATCCACTTGTAAGAGTCGATGAAGCATTTGTAGACCTTAGCCGAGAACGCCACATTCATATAAAGGAAGTTGTTGTATGATGCATAATTCAAAAGCAGAGAATACAGTTTTGCAACAATTTTTCACGAATTATGGACTGACGCAGCGAGAATCGGAAATTCTTTCCCTGATCGCAACTCACGGGTACACAAATAAGGAAATTGCTGAAAGCTGTTGCATCAGCGAGAAAACAGTCAAGATTCACCTAGCGAATATTATGAGCAAAATTGGCATTGGCTCGATGCGCCGGCTGCTGGCACTACTTTTGCAGCAAGCATTGATGGTTTCAGGGCTTACAAGTGAGAAGAATTTAGTGAAATCCGTGGGGATGAATTAAGAGAAAGAGAAGGCCTTTCGAGGTGCTTTTCTTTTTTTTTATGCGCATTTTAGGTGATACAATTTGGAACTTAGAAATGGAATATTTTGTTGACATGATACGAAAAGTATCTTAAAGTAGTAATAGAATTAAGATACAAATAGTATCATTGAATTTCGAAAAAGATGACTTCTCACGGAGGGGAAACATGGAAATTAATTTAAAAGATTATTTGATGATTATAAAGAAGCGTTGGTGGCTAATTGCATTAATTGTATGTGGTTGTACGCTTCTAACCGCCATGTATACGACAGCCAATTACGTTCCGATTTATCAGGCTTCGACAAAATTGATTGTCAACAAAACATCTGAACAAGGTCAACTAGGCACGGAGCAAATCGATTATGGAGCCATTGGTGTTAATATGGCCCTCATTAATACTTACAAAGAAATCATTAGAACCCCGGCGATTATGGATAAAGTCGTTCAACGCTACCCTGACCTCAACGTATCTACCGACCAATTAATTTCTATTGTTAATGTGTCGAACCTCAATGAAACGCAAGTGATGTCGATTACGGCCCGACATGTTTCCCATGATCGAGCAGTGAAGATTGCGAATGCCGTATCGGATGTTTTCCAAACAGAAATCCCCAAAATTATGAAGGTCGATAATATCACCATCCTGAATAGAGCCAAAGTTCAGGACAATCCTATACCCGTGAATCAAAAGTCAAATCAATACATCATTCTTAGTTTTGTTGCATCGCTCGCTGTTACAGTTGGTATCATTCTTCTGCTGGACGCTTTAGATGATACTTTAAAAACGGATGAGGATGTTCGAGAGGCTTTTGAACTCTCAACCTTAGCTTACATACCGAAAGTGAAAACCAAAGCACTAAGGGCGGCGCAGAAAAATAAATCCAGAAAAAAAGTAGAGGATATTGCATATGCCAAAACTATCCACTGATTCTTCCATAACGATGCAAAAGAATCCTAACTCTCCTGCATCCGAAGCTTATAGATCTTTAAGATTTAATATCGATTGTTCGGTATTCGGGCGTGAAGCAAAGACGATTACCGTTACATCTTCAGGCAGAGGTGAAGGGAAAACAACGACGGCTATTAATTTAGCCGTTGCGTATGCACAAACGGGCAAGAAAGTGGTGCTCGTAGATGCCGACCTGCGAAATCCTTCCATTCACTTAACGTTTCGTGAGGATAATGCTAAAGGGCTGACCAATTATCTGGCTAATCAAAGTACATTGCACGAGATCGTACGGGAATCTTATATTGAAAATTTATCATTCGTTACGTCGGGTCCTGCTCCTCAAAATCCTTCCGGCTTACTGGCATCCCATCAAATGGATGTCTTGCTGGCAGAGCTTAGTGCGACATATGACATGGTTATTGTGGACACAACCTCCATTCTAACAGTAACGGATGCCAAAATTATGGCAACAAAGTGCGATGGGACGCTCCTTATCGTCAAATCCGGTAAAGTCAAACGCGGGATCGCCAAGAAAGTGAAAGAAGAGCTCCATCTGGCCAATGTGAATTTAATTGGCGTCGTCATGAATGAAGTGAAAAGCGATCATGCGTCGTCGTATCTTTAATCGTTGCGGGAAATCAAAGTAAGGGGAGAGAGTCTATATCCTATGAGAAAAAAACGGCGGAAGCATCAACCGAAAGTCGTGAGAACCCTTTGTATTTTGACTTTAAGCATTGGCATATTGGCCGGGTGCTCGGATACGGCAGTGAACAATGCAGACAGCAATTCCATGTATAGTGATCAAGCGCCGAAAAGCATTAAAGCTTTCAAGGTCATTAAACAAAAAATCGGTGATCCGTTGGAACGTGCGGCAGAAGCACTATCATCAGCTCAATTTGACATTTCATCCAAGGCATCCGGAGATATTGATCAAATTTTGAAAAAACGCGGAGATATGGTTCAAGAAGGCGATGTGATTCTCCGGTTGAGATCCGGCGATCTCCAGACACAGAGAGAAACCGCGGCTATTGCTGTACAAACGGCTCAGGATGCAATAGAAAAAGCGAAAATAAGAGCTAAAAAAGAGACGCAAAACCAAAAGTTAGATATGAGCAATGCCATTCAAAAGATGGAACTGTCGATGACTGGTTTAATGCGAAATTACAATAAAATGAAAAACGATTATGATATCGGACTGGTTACGAAAGCTCAGCTATACCAGATGGAGACTCAAATGATGAGTGCCCGCATGGATCTGGATCAGCTTAAACAGAAACTAAGCGCTGTAGAGCCGCAGGAAGTTTCTCCTGAATTGGACGTGCAGCTCAAAAATGCTCAGGTTAACCTGCAGCAGCTTGACCAATCGATGAAAAACCTTGAAGTGAGAGCTACGGTAAGCGGCTTATTGACGGAGATGCCGATGGAGGCAGGGATGGCGCTGCAGGCGGGATCTAAGGTCGGGATTATTCAAAGGCTGGACCCGATTAAAATTAAAGCACAGCTATCGGAAGCGGAAACGAACCAAATCGGTAATAAAACTCAGCTTTCTTATTTCGTCGTGGGAGCAAATGAGAAATACAAGGGAGCCATCAGCTATCTCTCCAAAGTGATCGATCCGGAAACGAAGGCCTATGAAATTAATCTCGAGGTGCCGAATAAAGATTTGGCATTGAAACCTGGCATGAAGCTGAAGCTTCAACTGACGGAAGAGCAGGACCAGATTGTAGTGACCGTCCCTACCTACAGTATTGTTAAAGAGGGTGACAATGCTTTCGTATTTGTGCTCAATGGAGACACCGTAGAAAAGCGCAGCATTCAACTAGGCAGATTGAACGAGCCTAATCAAGAAGTGCTCTCAGGCCTCAAAGAGGGAGAACTGGTTGTGAAAACGAGTCCAAGTCAGTTAAGCAATAAACAAAAAGTTCAAATGACGGCTATTGAAGAGCAATAAATAAAATTGGAGTGACTTGACTTGAAAATAAATTGGAAACATACGATGGTTATGTTCATTTTATCCGTTTCACTCGTGATTCCATCAGCAGCTTTCCATGTAGCAGCCGATGAAAAATATGCATCAACAACGACGGTGAAAAGCTATTCGTTGACAAGTGATATCAAGGTAGAAGTGAAAAGTATTTTAAACGAATCAACCCCCGAAGGAGCTAGAATCGGCACGGTTGTACGTTTGTATAACGCTGGGGATCGCCTGACGGGCGTACCGGAGTATGAAGTTCGTGCCAAGACGCAAGAGGGCTTGGAATATATCATGCGTCCAAGTCAGGCTAATGCCAAAAACATTCAGCCCAAAGAGACGGTAGAGCTTAGTTACATGACGAACATCGAGCGCTTTGATGTTTTTTCATTAACGGATCTTTCCTTCTATGATGTAGATGAATTCGTTTATCCCAAGCAAGAAAAGAAAATTATATCCCTGCCGATTTCAGACTTAGAATGGAAGGGTGAAAAGGCAGTCCTTACCGATCCTTCTACGACGAAGACGTGGGAAGATTCGTTTACGATCCCGGTGCTGTCCAGCACGCTGTCATACAAGCCGGTCAGTCTTGCTGAACAGAATACACCGGACGGGCCTATGACCATTGTGGCATTGCTGGCTAAGAATACGGGGGATAAGAAAACCAATATCCCTGACTTTCGGATCAATGGCAAATCAGAGAATAAGATTTACAGCGGAAAGCGAATCGAGAAAGATCCGATCACCCTCGAACCTGGGGAAGAAAATTATGTCCATTATGCCATTCCGATCAGAAATAAGATGGATTTGAAAAGTTTGTCGGTCCTGACGCCAGAAGACTTTGTGGGTGAAGACAACAAACATACCGAATATTTGATTGGCAGATTGACGATCACACCGCCAGGAGCTAACGATGTGCGGTATTTTATGAATCAACTGTCACAATATGAGTGGAATAAACCGCTTCAGATAGACCCATTAACGAAGCTGATTCGGCCAGAAATCAGTGTTTCCATGGTAGATCTTCGCGTCTATGAAAGTGCGGGTGGCGGATTTAAAGCCGCTGTGGCCAAATTCAAGCTGCTCAATAAGAGTGAAAGCCCCTTGCAGGTTCCTCTCTTTCAGACGGTCCTAACAAGCAGCAGCGGTAATAAATATTTGGGTACAAGACAAAATACGCAGGTAGACACACTCATTCCTAATCTAAGCTACGTCATCTACTATTCCTTTATTATTCCGAATGCCGAAAACGGTGAGCAGTTAGCCATGGAAATTACGGATGGGAAAAGTGTACAGCCCTACAACCTGCCAGTCGCAGCCTTCAAGACGAAAGTTATGGACGAGACGGACGATAAGGATGCCGCCTTCTTTCCTTTCCAAGTCACGTTGAATAATTGGTCAATTGGAATCAACTACAATATGGGACAAGGAAGTGTCCCCTACTCGTATAAAAACAATCTGGATTTCGGCATTAAACTTCAGGATGAAATCGTCGTTGATCAAAGCTTTTCCCAAATGAGACTTGAGTTCGCCGATGCCAAAAACAGAATCATGGCTTCCAAGGTCTTAACCTTTACAGGCGATAATAAGCTGGTTAGCGGCGCACAATCCATCGATTTTAACGCGGACCGATTGGAAAATACCGTCTATCTTCGGATCTATGAAATCATTGATACGCCATTTGGTGAAGCAAGACGCCTTGTCCAAACTGTGAAACGATAGGAGAGCGAATGCGATGAAAGAGGAAACAAAAAAGGTACCCAAATTGTATACTCGCCCCATGGTTCTAAGTCAACAGCCGGTTCGCTTTGAGACAGCGCAGAGCTGGAATAAAGGCCACGGCAATTTGAATCACCCTGGTAAAGGGAATGGCGGTATTAATTATCCCAACCCTCCGTATACCGGACCTCATAATGGCAATGGAAACGGCAAGAATAAGTGAAATTATTCGAGGAGGTTAACGGCTAACTGCCGTTGACCTCAACGATCAATAAAGTCCCAAGGGGATGTACAATGGCGCGCATTCACACAACGATTGGAGAGCATCTGGTTCAATTGATTTGCGACTCCGATCAGATGACGTACTGGATTGAGCGGAATTTCCCCGTGGTAGATACGAGCAATCGGAACCCGGATCTCTTCATTCAACTTACAGGGGGATATGGGACTCCTTTCGTTGACTATCACGTGGAGATTTCCAAAAAATCGCACAAGATCTTATTTCAAAGGGCCGATTATTGCATCGAGACCAGCTTGGATTATCAGGACTCCAACATTTCTGTGCATAATGAGTTGGCGTTAAAACACGCGCTGATGAATCTATACAGCTCCTATCTGGTCTACCATCAGTGCGGACTGCTGATTCACTCATCCTGTGCGATAGATAAAGGCAGAGCCTATATGTTTGCGGGACACTCGGGGGCCGGTAAATCTACGGCGGCTAAGCTGTCGCATCCCCGGGAGCTGCTTTCCGATGAGGCAACCATTATTAAAATCACTCCTGGTCAGATCACGGTTTACGATTCTCCATTTCGAAGTGAACTGGTTAGAACAGGTGCAGGAGAGACTAGTCCGTTAACCTACATCTATCTATTGCATCAGGCCATGGATAATCAGATCGTTCCGCTTAGCAAATCGAACAGCCTTCTTTTTCTTATGAATAAAGTGTTTTATTGGTCTCACAGCTTGGAAGAAACAAGGAACATCTTCCGACTGCTGCAGCAAGTCGTTCATTCGGTTGCGATTTCCGAGCTGCATTTTCAAAAAAACGAGACATTTTGGGAGCTGATATCCTAATGACCAAATACCTTCGAATGAATGATTATGAATTCATACAGCTGGATATGGAATGTATTATTTTGAACACGGATGAATTTACGTTGACAAAATTAAACGAAGTAGGCGGTTACTGCTGGTCGTTACTTGGTGTGGCACAGACAGTAAGCTCCATAAGCGAAGCGGTTCGTGAGGAGTATGCCTCCGTCGGCGAGAGCGTCGAAGAGGATGTTGAAGCCTTTTTGACGGAGATGATAGGGCGGGGTTTGGTCCAATATGCTGTTTCCTAAAGAATCGATTCAACTTCTTACACGTGTGTTAGCCAAAAATGGCTGGATTGAACTTCCGGCACGAGGAACGAGCATGTATCCTTTTATCAAAAAAGGTGACATTTGCCGTTTCAGCGTTACTACCACGGAAAGTATAAAAAAAGGCGATGTCCTCTTGTTTCGTACATTAGGCGGAAACTTGGTTGCACATCGATTTTGCCGGATGGTCACAAGGAATAAGCAGTTGTATTACCTATGTAAAGGTGACACCAATTTAAAGCATGATGAAGCAATTGGGCTGGATCAATTGATCGGGAAACTGACTTGGATTGAGCGGAAAAGGCGGATCATCCATACAACGGATCTATATGCTCATGTTTGGGGAAGAATTATTCTGACATTTCCAATGATTGCGCTATTATTAAGATTTTATCTAAATCGGAAAGAAAGCTTTCAAGTCTAATCTTTCAGTGGAGTGTCGCGGGTATGATGGGAAGATTGGCCATAAAAGATGTTCGCACGACTTACTCCATATTGAAGCCCTACATGATTGCGCATCGTAAGGCATACATGGGGCTATTCCTTTTGTTATTCGTGGATATCGGTTTAACGTTATCCTTCTCATGGTTCTTTGGCCATCTTACGGATGCGGCCATTCATAGTCATTTTGGACGTATGAAATGGTTGGTGCCTTTAGGCGCGTTTCTGGTTGCCGTAAGTATTGCGGCGACGTATCTCACCACACTGTGGGAGACCATCGCAACAAATGGAGTAAAAAGGGACTTCTCCGCTGATGTGTTCAAACATATCATGCAGCTGCCTGGAAAGCACATCGATGGTAAACATTCCGGGGATTTGTTGGCGCATTTCACGAATGATATTCATAACCTTGATGGCATTATTGGCAGCAGCCTTATTTATTTGATCAAATTACCGTTTATTTATGTGGCTGTTTTCATTTACTTGCTTCAAATCAGTTGGAAACTGGCGCTCGTTAGCGTGTTTGTGGCGCCTGTCGCCATGGTTTCCGGGCTTATTTTTGGCTTCATGCTTCGGAAAAATAACCGGCTTATTCAGGATTTAGTAGCTCGAATGAACGTGTTGCTGAATGAAACGTTCAGCGGTTTGTTCGTTATCCGTTCTTTCCTCATGGAAAAGTTCATTTTCGCCAAATATGTAAATAGGAATCAGGAACTATACGCACTGGAGCTGCAGAATGCCAAATTGCGCGGATGGTTTTATGTGGGGAGTCAGGCTGCTGCTTCCGTCACATTTCTGATAAGCCTATGTTTGGGTTCGTACTACGTCTCAAGCGGTGTCTTAACCGTAGGTGCTCTATTAACGTTTATCAATCTTGTTAATCACTTGGTATATCCGTTGACAGAGCTGGCTGGACAATGGGCAGGCCTTCAAAAATCTATTTCCGCCATGGAAAGGATATTTAAGGTCCTGGATATAGAGATTGAATCCGACAGCTTGCCTGAGGCGATTGCCTATAAGCCTATGCTGTCAGCCATTCATTTCAAAGATGTTTCGTTTAGCTATGATGGGCAAAAGCTTGTTTTCGATCAATTTCATTTGCAAATTCCGCCCGGAAAGATCGTCGCAATTGTCGGTTTAAGCGGGGCAGGAAAGAGCACCTTGTTTCATTTGCTTCAGGGTTTTTATTTGCCGCAATCAGGCAGCATTACAATCAACGGCCATTCGACGGCTGCGCTGACCGTTTCCGAACAGAGAAGCTTATTCGCTCATGTTTCCCAAGAAACCGTGTTGTTCAGCGGTACGGTCAGAGAGAATTTGCAGCTAGCCAAACCTGGCATCACAGATGCCCAGATGATACAGGCGGCGTCAATTGCCGGCATTCATACCTTTATCACCACTCTTCCGAATGGATATGATACCGAAATCGGGGAGAGAGGCTCCAGACTTTCCGGTGGGCAGCGTCAGCGTATGGCTATTGCACGTGCCCTGTTAAAAGATGCTCCTATTCTTTTGTTGGATGAAGGCACGTCAGCCTTGGACAGCGAAACGGAGTATCATGTGCAAAAGGCGATGGAAAAGCTGCTGCATAATCGCACCACATTAGTGATTGCTCATCGACTATCCACCGTACAAAATGCGGATCTCATCCTTGTTATGGATGAAGGAAAGATCGTGCAAATGGGCCGTCATGAAGAGATCATTAGGCAGGAAGGACTGTATCGTCGATTATACCGGTTGCAGTCGGAGAAAGGAGCTCTAAGTGATGATCATTCCTTTGATACACGCGTTGTATGATCCGCGGGCTTCTTTTCCTCAGGATGTTACCTTTTATGAAAAAGCGTTAGAGGATATTGCGTACTTTGGCGTAGCTTCACAGGTTTATTTCTTAATCCAACAACAAGGCAGAGGGCCGCAAGTTCCGCTCTTTTTTCAAGAACGATTAAAACAAGACTATGACGAAACGTTATATCTCAATCTTTTTATTAAAAATCAAACGGACCGGCTGCTGAAGAAATTCGAGGAGTTGGCGATTTCTGTCATTCCGCTTAAAGGCGTCTATTTGGCTGAAAAATATTTTGGTCACCTTGGAGCTAGAGGGACAACCGATATTGATGTGCTGGTGCAGAAGCATGATTTGGAGCGGGCTATTCAGTGTGTGAAGTCGCTGGGATATACCACCCAGCAAGAGAGCACGATGTCGCATTTCCACTGGAGCTTATCCAAACCTTTGCCCCACTGTCCGGTTCCGCTCACGGTTGAACTCCATTGGGATTTCCTGATCGAGAAAACTTCGAATTTAAATATGGACGAATTTTGGGGAGAAGCGCTGCCGATGGCCTCCTTCCAATATGTCAAGGAGCTGTCTGTTTACCATTCGTTTTATATGATTTGCCTACATGGCTGGAGCCATTATATGAATTCGCCCAAATATTTCATAGATATTATCCAAATTCTTCAGGCAAGGCATGATCAGATTGACTTTAATCGGTTATTAGAGGATGCCGCTGCACATAAAACGCTGCGCAGAATGATAAGAACATTGCTTATCGTGTATCGTTATTTTCCTCATTTATCGGAGATCAAGGAATTGCCGTTGCCATTGCCGCTTCGAAGTAAGCTCAACTTTCAGGGGGCGTACAGGGGAAGAAGCCGTCGAAATTTCAAACAATTTGTAAGTAAAGTTTATGATAAGTTTTTCAATTTTGATTCCCTTGGACATTCATGGGCAGCGCTCGTTCAATTCGTATGTAACCTAGGAAAAATGATGTTTTCGAACGAGATGAAAAAGTTTTAGGAAGCAGTTGACAGTAAAGAACGAAGATGATATCCTGAAATTGTTCTCGATAAAGAACGACAAGTGGTCAAATAAATGAAAAGTAAGTCGGGGAATTGAACAAGAATTATAAGGCATACGTTCACTCGGTCGTTCTTTAAAAAGAACGTCAACGCAGTGAAATATCAATTACTAATTGTACAGTGGGGTAGAAAATGAGTGCCATAGCCGGGATATTCCATTATGATCAGGAACCGATAAATACGGAACATGGTCATCGTATGATGTTCGATTTAGAGAAATATCCAGCTGACGATGTTCAGGTATGGCACCATGAGAAGATCTTCCTGGGCTGTCATGCACAGTGGATCACGCCAGAGTCGATTGGTGAGCGATTACCCTACTATGATCAGAATAGAAAATTAGCGATAACCGCTGATGCGATCATTGATAACCGAGATGAATTATTTGAGAAGCTTCAAATAGAGCGAGACCGGAGAGCTGGCATACCGGATAGTGAGCTGATTTTACTGGCCTATCACAAATGGGCCGAGGATGCTCCGAAGCATTTGATTGGCGATTTTGCCTTTATGATTTGGGATGAGAGGAAGCAAATGCTTTTTGGCGCCCGGGATTTTTCGGGGAGTCGGACGCTTTATTTTCACTCTAATGCAAAGCGGTTTGCGTTTTGTACGGCCATTGAGCCTTTGTTGACGCTACCCTATGTGAAGAAGGAACTGAACGAACAATGGCTGGCGGAATATTTGGCGATTTCTGCTGTGGTTGAAGCGGTAGATGCTTCAATAACACCGTATCAACATATTGATCAATTGTTACCGTCTCACAGCATTTCGATTACCGGCGGGCAAATAAAGCTTACTAGATATTGCACGCTAACTGCGGGAGAGCGGTTAAAGCTGAAATCAAATGATGAGTACGTAGAAGCTTTCCAAGATGTTTTTCGAACAGCTGTCCAATCGCGTCTACGGACGAATCGTGGGGTCGGTGCTCAATTAAGCGGCGGATTAGATTCTGGCTCCATTGTCAGTTTTGCTGCTAATTCTCTAAGCAAGAATGCCAAACGATTGCATACATTTAGCTATATTCCTCCTAAAGATTTTAAGGATTATACACCCAGGCATTTAATGGCGGATGAACGACCCTTTATTCAATCGACCGTGCAGCATGTGGGTGGCATTAACGATCATTACTTGGATCTTGAGGGTAAAAACTCGTATACAGAAATTGACGATTTTCTGGAAATAACGGAGCTTCCCTATAAATATTTCGAGAACTCCTTCTGGATTAAAGGGATATTTGAGAAAGCGCAGCAGGAAGGAATTGGCGTGTTATTAAGCGGCGCACGAGGGAATTTAAGCATATCCTGGGGATCCGCTTACGAGCATTACGCCCTACTTTTAAAAAAAATGAAGTGGGTTCGTCTTGTACAAGAGCTGCATCACTACAGTAGTAAAGTGGGAGGGCCAAGACTGCGGAGGCTTCCAGAAGTGGCTAGAGTAGCCTTTCCATTCATCGACCGAATATTTCCATCAGAGGATAAATCTTATATATTCCCAAGAATCATTAATCAGAATTTAGCTAAAAGAACGAATGTATTTAACAGACTAAAAGACTACGGTATAGATCAAACAGGTTGGTTTTCCTCTACTGCTAATCTGCATGAACTAAGGAGAAAGCATTTCAAGGATGTATTCCACTGGAATACGACAAACACATTAACGGCAAAGTTGTCATTACGTTACTCGCTATGGCAGCGTGATCCAACCAACGATTTACGGGTGATCCGGTTTTGCCTTTCTGTACCTGAAGAACAATATGTGCAAAACGGTGTTGATCGGTCTCTTATACGAAGATCTACAGAAAAGTTATTGCCGGATAAGGTCAGGTTAAATCTGCATTATCGAGGGGTTCAGGGTGCTGACTGGGTTCATCGGATGATTCCGCATTGGGATACATATAAAGCTGAGTTAAAACAACTCAGCAAGGATGATAGAATCTTGAGCTATTTAGATGGTGATGTGTTAAATGCTGCGTTGGCAAAGGTTGAAGCTGGGGCTATCCCGGAATATGCGACCGATGCTGATTATAAGATTTTAATGCGCAGTTTAATCCTATACCGATACATGAAAAAATTTGCTTGAAAGGAGGTGAATATATATGAAAAAAGAATGGCAAAAACCGGAATTAGAAGTGTTGAATGTAAACATGACAATGCTTGATCCTAAAAACGGGAATCACCTCGATCATAATTATCCGACAGGAACGCCTAAAGACCAATTAACATGGAGCTAAGATTAACTTAGCTTAAAAACTAACTAGATTTCTTACATATGTTAAAGCCCTTATACATCTAGACAGTATAGGGGCTTTAACATAATCATGGTAACAATGGAGTGAAATAATGTTAGAAGTCAAACAAAAACTTATCTATAAAGCCTTCGGGTTAACCATATTAAGCGATATGGATTTGCCGGAATTAATCAAAGTGAGTGAGCAGCAAGAAGTAGCGGATATTGAAATACGTATTGACCCGGATCTCACGCCATTATACTTTGATTTATCCGATGATCCCAATCAATTTCTAGTCAAAGAGAATTTAACGATGTTTCATATTCCTGAAATCGCAACGTTCTCTATTCAGGATGGGAAAAAAATCACGGTTTCACCGATGAAAGAAGCAGAAGAAGGCGAGATTCGACTTCTCGTTCTTGGAACATGCATGGGTGCTATCTTGATGCAGAGAAAAATATTTCCTCTGCACGGCAGTGCTTTAGCAATTAATGGTAAGGCTTACGCAATTGTTGGGGATTCAGGTGCGGGGAAGTCAACGCTAGCTTCAGCGTTCATAACTCGAGGATTTCAGCTTCTAAGTGATGATGTGATAGCAATCACGTTGTCACAGGATAACATTCCATACGTTACTCCATCCTATCCACAACAGAAGCTATGGCAAGATAGTCTTACCAAGTTTGGTCTGGTATCCAGTAATTATCAGTCTTTATATGGCAGAGTGGATAAATATTATATCCCGGTATCCACTAGCTACTGTACGGAATCCTTACCTCTCGCCGGCGTGATTGAACTTGTGAAAACAGCGAATGAAGATATAGAGATTCGTCTTATTGAAAAGCTCGAACGTTTCTATCCGCTATTTTATCATACCTATCGCAATTTCTTTATTCCTGGTCTAGGATTAGTCGATTGGCACTTTAAAACATCTGCGAGCATTTTGCATCATATTCAAATGTTTCAATTAAGTCGACCAGTATCCAGCTTTACAGCGCCTCAATTGGTTTCGACCATCCTGGGAACATTAAATTTGGGGGAATAAACCATGATGAATCATGAAACAATTTCACTGCAAGATTGTGTATGTCAAGGAAAAGGGAACATCGTCAGCGATATGGGCGGCGAAAAAGTCATGCTAAGTGTTCAGAACGGAAAGTATTACAATTTAGGAGAAATTGGCGGTAAAATATGGGATTCTATTGAAAATCCTATTTCCATTGGCCAGTTAGTTTCTACATTAATGAAGGAATATGATGTGGACCAAAACGAGTGCGAGCAGCATGTAATATCCTTCTTAGCACATATGGCAGGAGAAGGTTTGGTTCAAGTTGGAGCCGATGGGCATCGTGAATAAAGTTAGAAGTTTTTTCTCATTAGATGCGAAAACAATGCTTTTATTTATAGAAGCTTATATCTATTTGGGGTGGGCGCGTTTGCTACTCTTTCTTCCTTTTTCTAGGGTCGCACCTTCGTTAGGCGCTCAGATGGAGGAAACAACGAATAGCCAAACCTTACCTAACAAGGCCACATTAAGCAGAGTTCACGATGCGATTCAGATTATGAGTCAACATACGTTCTGGGAGAGTAAATGTCTCGTTAAGGCTATAGCTGCTTTAAAAATGCTTGAAAAACGTCAAATTGAAAGCACACTTTATCTTGGGACCGGCAGAGACGAGTCTGGCAAAATGGTAGCTCACGCTTGGCTCCGCAGCGGTCCCTATTATATAACCGGAGCAGATGGCATGGAACGATACGCGGTTGTAGGTAAATTTGCAAAATATATCAGTCGGTAGATAATGAAGGAGCAGAAATGATGGACAATAATGTTCGCTTGGATTCGGCGCCTTTTTCTGATGAATTGAATTTATTGCTATCCATCATGAGAGAGGATCAGATAGAAATAACGAATATCGATTGGGATAAATTCTTGGCACTCGGAAGACATCATCGGGTTTACTCCATTCTTTTTAACCATCTCAGGAAAACAGATGAAGTGGGGATTCCACTGAAAGTCAAGCAAGCTCTGAAAAAAGACTTTGAAAGTAACACCTTCAATATGCTGCGCTTGAGCGCACAGATGGAAGAACTTTGTAAGCAGTTCTCCGAAACGGATATCCGCGCTATCGTCTTGAAGGGACCCGTACTTGCAGCTGATCTTTATGGCGATGTATCCCTTCGAACATCACGCGACTTAGACATCCTGATTCCCATACATGATTTGAACAAAGCAGAGGAATTGCTCAAAGGATACGGCTACGTGAAAGAAGAGGAATACAAGACGATACTGAATGATTGGAAATGGAGACATCATCATGTCACCTATATCCACGAAATAACGAGAGTTACCCTCGAGGTGCATTGGAGATTAGGCCCAGGTCCTGGGAAAGAGCCTGCTTTCGATGAATTGTGGGAACGGAAACGGATAAGTACGATTACGAGTAATCCTGTCTATTACTTAGGGAGAGAGGATTTATTTCTATTTCTTGCTGCACATGGGGCTCGCCATGGATGGTCCCGTCTTCGTTGGTTGGCCGATATCGATCGGATTTCCAGGCAAAACTTGGACTTCCCTAAGCTTTACAAACTGTTGAAGGAATTCAGACTGCTCCACATTGGTGCACAAGCGCTTATTTTGGCTAAACAGCTTCTTCATACTCCGTTAACCATGGATCTGGAATCAATTACTGCATCCAAGAATGCTAAACAATTAGCAAATGACGCCCTATTCTATATTGGGCAAATGATTAATCTTCATACGCCTCCTTTACCGGAGCATGTGGCTAATTATCATAAACGTCATTTATTTTCACTGATGCCGACTCCACATAAGATCCTTTTCGTCATGAGTTTCTTTTATCCATACCCGGAAGATGCCGAGACACTGCCTTTACCTAAGCCATTGCAGTTCCTCTACTTCCCTTTACGTCCTGTCTTGTGGGCATGGAGAAAAACATGGAAGCGTAACTTGTCACAGGGAGAAGTGTAATGGAACATCTCTTATATTTTATCAAACAGTTGCATGGCTACGCGGGTAAAATTTTATATGTGAACCTTCTGGCTATGATGCTTATCAGTTTCCTTGACGGCATGGGGATCTTTTTATTGCTCCCATTGCTCGGCATCAGCGGTATCATGGACATAAATACGGGATGGAGCTCCCATCTAGGCATCATTAAATTACTGAATGAGCTACCTAAGTCAGTCTCGCTGATCATCATCGTAGGTGCGTATATTGCACTGATAACAGGTCAAAGTTTGATTCAGCGGAATCTCAACCTTAGAGATATCAAAATCCACACCGGATTTATTAATCACGTCAGATTAGAGACATACAACGCCTTACTTCAAGCGAACTGGGATTTTTTCATTAAAAAAAGAAAATCAGATCTTATTAACTCGTTGACTGGAGAGTTGGGGCATGTAACAACGGGATCCTATGTTTTTATGCAGTTCTTGACATCGATTATATTTACTTTGATTCAAGTAGGGATTGCCTTATGGTTATCCGTCAAATTGACCGTCTTTGTCCTATGCTGCGGACTAGTTGTAGCGTTCTTTTCTCGCACATTTATTAAAAAAGCAAACAAGATTGGAAATCAGTCTTTGGAGATCGGGAGAAGTTATATTGGCGGAATCACGGATCACTTCAATGGAATCAAGGACATTAAAAGCAATATGCTAGAGGAGTCACGCCGTAACTGGATGATAGATTGGTGTCAACAATTCGCCCGGGAACGATTCGCAGCTGCTAAAATTAGTGCGAATTCCCAGCTGTACTACAAGGTTTCGTCCTCTCTAATCATTGCTGTTTTTATTTACGCTTCCGTTATGCTCTTCCATACACAAGGACAGCAGCTGATGTTAATTATCCTCGTGTTTTTTAGACTTTGGCCTCGATTTCAAGGTGTTCAGACGAATCTCGAACAAATCGCCACGGCAATTCCTGCTTTTAAATCCTTGAAGGCATTACAAAATGAATGTCGAGCATCCAGGGAAGTTAAAGAAGAGAACCGTGACTTTAATTATGTGAAACCACTTCATATTGAGGATTACCTCGAATGCCGTGATGTGTCTTTTCGATATAATCGCAATGAAGAGGTTCGTTCACTCCAAGATATTAACTTGCGAATTTACGCCAATCAAATGACAGCAGTCGTTGGTAGATCCGGCGCAGGCAAAAGTACTTTAATTGATATCCTGATGGGATTGCTGCAGCCCGAGAAAGGGCAGGTCCTTGTGGATGGAGTTCCTCTTACAGGAACGAATTTATTATCTTTGAGAAAATCGATCAGTTATGTCCCCCAGGATCCGTTCCTTTTTAATGGAAATATACGTGAAAACCTGCTAATGATCGCTCCGGATGCCACAGAAGAGCAGCTCTGGGATGCCTTAGAGTTCGCCGCATCGGCTGAATTTGTCAGGAAGCTTCCTCAAGGGCTGGATACACTCATTGGAGACAGAGGCATCCGATTGTCCGGTGGAGAAAGACAACGACTTGTTTTAGCGCGAGCCATATTACGCAAACCTTCCATCCTAATTTTGGATGAGGCGACCAGTTCGTTAGACACAGAGAATGAGACGAAGATTCAAGAGGCGCTGGATCGGCTTCAAGGCAAGCTGACCATTATTGTCATCGCTCATCGATTGTCAACAATACGAAATGCTAATCAAGTTATTGTCATGGATCAAGGGATAATCGTTCAAAGTGGCGGATTTAACAAATTAGCGGAAGAAAAAAATGGGCTGTTCGCAAAATTTCTACGGAATCAATTGACAGACTTGCAAACGACGGCTGCGACGTAAATCTAAAATTAATAATCCGGATCATTGACATGTTCTTTATTAAGAACTACAATTGATATGAAAGACATGTCAGTAAACATTTCACTTCTTTAAGGCTTTAATTATTCACGCGTAATAGTTCACTATAAAGAACGAATGAGATCCCAGTAGTAAGCTCTGGAATATTTATATGATCTAGGGGGCAATGTCCTTGAATAATAAAAGCAACAGGATTCCAAAGATTATCCATTATTGCTGGTTTGGCAAAAACGAGCGGCCAGAAATCGTTAAAAAGTGCATAGCCAGTTGGCATAACCATTTAACTGACTATCAATTCATAGAGTGGAATGAAAGCAACTTTGATGTCAACAGAAATGTCTATGTGAAACAAGCTTATGAAGCAGGTAAATTTGCATTCGTTAGCGACTATGCGAGGGTGTTTGCACTATATCACTTCGGCGGCATCTACTTAGACACGGATGTTGAAGTGTTCAAATCCTTTGACGACCTACTGCATCATGAGTCATTCTGGGGATTTGAGCAGGAGAATTTTATTGCAACGAGTACGATCGGGGCTGCGAAAGAAAATAAGCTGATCAAAGTTTTTATGAATTCCTATCAGGATAAGAACTTCATTCGGGAAGATGGCTCCTTTGATTCATTAACCAACGTTGCCTTGATAACGAGGATGTTAGGAGACTGGGGAGTTAAGCCCAATGGCCTCTATCAAGAGATAAGCGAGGTTGGGACTTTTTATCCCCAAACGTATTTTTCCCCCTATGATTACATTAACTGCAGAACATTTATGTCCAATAACACTTATGCCATGCATCATTTTTATAAAAGCTGGTTGCCGCCTAAAGCACGGTTTAAAGGTCAGATGAAATGGATGCTGGCCAAAGTAATTGGTGGCAACAATATCGCAAGAATGAGGGAAGCTCTCAGGAGGATCCAATGAAGAATATATTAATTGCATCCTTCGATATGGAAGTAGGGGGAGTAGAGAGAAGTCTGGTCAGCATGCTTGATCAGTTTGACTATAACTCGCATGAGATTGATTTAATGCTCTACAAACATCAAGGTGAGTTTATGAATTTAATTAATGATAAAACTAATTTATTAAGTGAAGTCCCGCAGTACACCACTTTTAGAAAGTCAATTGGAGAGACCTTTCAAGATAAGCATTACACGATTGGCATATCAAGAGTCTTATCCAAATTACACGCGGAAATGTTTAGACGAATCAGGCGGGTGGCTGAGCCGGGATATTATCAAATGCAATTGATGTGGAAATACGCGCTGCCCTATTTACCTCAAGTTGAGAAAGAATATGACGTGGCAATCAGTTATTTATGGCCTCATTATTTTATAGCCCATAAGATTAAGGCAAAGAAGAAGATAGCCTGGATTCATACCGATTACTCCAATGTAGAAACAAACGTACAGATGGATCTGGAAATGTGGAGAGAATTTGATCACATTGTAGCAGTCTCGGATGCATGTAAAGAGTCGTTTTTATCCAAATATGGGGAATTAGAAAATAAGGTAATCGTTATAGAAAACATTACCTCTCCAGACTTTATTAAAGTTATGGCTGATAAAGAATCAGCTGAACCTATGATGAATGACCAAAGATTTAAATTAATGACCGTAGCTAGACTATCACATGCCAAAGGGATTGATAATGCTGTTAAGGCTTTAAAGCTTTTAAAAGATAGAGGCTACAAGGATATTGCATGGTACGTTGTTGGCTACGGCGGGGACGAGGCAGCGATAAGGGAGTTAATTGAAAATAATGGATTAGAGGACCAATTTTTCCTATTAGGCAAGAAAACAAATCCTTACCCGTACATAAAAGCTTGTGATCTGTATGTCCAGCCATCCAGGTATGAAGGAAAGGCAGTCACCGTAACGGAAGCGAAAATTTTAGGTAAGCCTATCTTGATTACGAATTATGCTACCGCGAAGAGTCAGGTCGAGGATGGTATTGATGGGGTTATCTGTGATCTTAATATAGAAGGAATAGCAGCTGGAATAGAGCGGCTCTACAAAAAATATGAGCTAAGAAACAAATTAATTAACCATATTACGAATCAAGACTACAGTAACACGTACGAATTAGAAAAGCTGTATGGGGTGATGTAGACATGAATATTAAAGTAAGTGTAATCATACCTGTTTACAATGCTGAAAACTATTTAAAATCTTGCTTGGATTCTCTTTTTAGTCAGTCATTACAAGAGTGTGAGTTTATTTTTGTTAATGATGGATCCAGAGATCAAAGCGGGAAAATTATTGAAAGCTATGCGAAGCACGATTCCAGGATAAAATTGTTTCATCAAGAGAACAAAGGAGTAAGTATGGCTCGAAATAAGGGGCTAGAGGAAGCTGCTGGTGAATATATCGGATTTGTTGATGCAGATGATGATATTGAAGAGGACATGTATGCGACATTGTTTAAATCAGCTCATGAAGGTGACTATGACGTCGTTATTTCGAATTTTGAAAGCGAGATTGAAGGGCGGAAGGTTACAACAAGGTATCCTTTTCCAACCAATACCATGCTTTCAAGGGAATACATTGAGCAGAACATAGTACCTTTCTTCTTACAGTCTGATCAATTAAATACAGCATGGAACAAGCTTTATAAACGCCAAGCAATCATTGACTTCCAAGCAAAGTTTCCGGAGAAAGTTGCATTAGGTGAGGATGGCATGTTTAATTTGCAATTTTTTAGCCGTGCAGGCAGTGCAATGTATATTGATTATACAGGCTATCATTACCGTGAAGTGGCGGGAAGTGCGACTAGAAACATTTTGGAAAAGGACTATTTCAAAAGAGCATTGGAAGTATACACACTCGCCATGCCAGAAGCGCTTTTGAGAGTTGTGAATCCATTAAGGCATAAGCAACTAAAATCGATCAAATTAATTCATAGTGTAATGTCTTATGTTTATGTATATCTAAATGCATCAAAAGAGTTAAATTTCAGCAAAAGACTTGGCTATGTGAGTGATATGATAAATAACCCTTATGTAAGAGAAGCCTTACCATTTTACTACAATGAAGTCTATGGGACTTTAAGTAGGTATGAAAAATTTGTCGTGAATATGATTCGAAGGAAATCAACCATAGGATTATACTGCGCCACGACTTACAGCCGAATAAGAAATAAATCGAGTTAAGGAGATCAGAACATGAAGATTATGATGTTTGCTCATGATGGCAGTTTGAATAGAGGTTGTGAGGCAATTGTTCGCGCTTCAACTACTATTATTAAAGAGAAAATGAAAGGAGCCAAAGTATTTTTAGCCTCGGGGAAACCGGAGACGGATCGTATCATTTCCAAAATAGATGGGATTTATGACGGATCACCTCGTGCTATTAAGAGATATTCGTATGACTGGCTTCTCTCATCAGTTAACGTAAAGCTTTTTAACAATGAATCGTATGCACTTGGAAAAATACACAATAACATCGTTAAGCATATTCCTCAAATGGATATTTGCCTTTCCATTGGTGGGGATAATTATTGTTATGGTGAACAACCTGGCTGGTATGAAATTAACAAAAGAGTAAAAGCACAAGGCAAAAAGCTAGTCCTATGGGGATGTTCGATAGGTCATGAAGATATGTCAGACCGGAAATTAGAAGACTTAAAGTTGTTTGATCTCATTCTTGCTAGAGAAACGTTGACGTATCAGATGTTAAAAAGCAAGGGTTTGAATAACGTCAAATTATGTGCAGACGCCGCTTTCACAATGGAGAAGGAAGAGCTGGATCTGCCTAGTGGGTGGCAATCTGGAAACACTGTCGGTCTTAACTTTAGTCCTTTGGTGTGGAAGAAAAATGAAAAATCTCAAACGGCAGTCAAAGACCTCATTACCCATATCCTAAAAACAACTGATATGACCATAGCTCTTACTCCTCATGTAATTGAAAATGGAAATAATGATCATGAAATTCTTCAGAAGTACTATGAGGAGTTTCGGCATACAGGCCGGGTGATTTTATTGCCGAGTCATCTAAATGCCATTCAGTACAAGGGTTATATATCAAGAATGAGATTTTTTATTGGAGCTAGAACACATGCAACAATAGCAGCTTATTCTAACTTTGTACCAACGATGGTTCTAGGATACAGCGTGAAGTCCAAGGGCATAGCCAAGGATATTTTTGGAGAAGAAAAGTTGGTCTTAGGCATCGAAGAAATATCGAATAGCCTACGTTTAATTTCTAAATTCGATGAGATGGTTAGAGAAGAAGAAACAATCAGAGAGACTTTGCAAGTGTCTATTCCTCGTATCAAACAAATGTCCTATAAAGCTGTTGAGTATTTAGACCAACTAGTTCAATAAAATGAGGTATACAATGAAAAAAAAATTACTCTTTGTTATGCCTAGTCTAAGCGCAGGTGGCGGGGAAAAAAGTTTGGTCACTCTACTAAACAGAATTGACTTCAAGGTCTATGAGGTAGATTTGTTTCTATTATCTCACGAAGGGATATTTATGGAGTTTATTCCGAGTGAGGTACGCCTTTTACCGTTACCGGAAACCTATCATTTATTTTCATTACCTTTGTTGCACTCAGTCAAGGGATTTTTGCTTAGAGGCAATGGTGGGTTAGCCTTTAATAGATTGATGTTCTCTATAAAGAATAGATTCCCGGGAAATATAGCAAAAAAAGAACAATATAGCTGGAAACATATTTCAAAATCGTTAGAGCACTTACAAGATAAGTATTATGCTGCTATTGGGTTCCTAGAAAAAACCTCTACATACTTTTGTGTGGATAAAGTGGTCGCCGCGGATCGAAAAATAGGTTGGGTTCATATTGACTATGATCAGCTAGGAATGGATTCGCGGTTCGATAATGATTATTTTGAAAAGTTGGATCATATTGTTACCGTCTCGGAAGAATGTGCTCATATTCTTGAGAAGCGCTTTCCTAAACAAAAGAATAAAGTAGAAGTTATATACAATATAGTATCTCCATCAATCATTAATAAAATGGCAACACCAGATGCCCTAGATGTATATGAAAAGCAAGGAGACGAAATAATCATTCTTTCCATTGGCCGATTACATTATCAAAAGAACTTTGATTTGGCAGTTGAGTCTTGCAAGTTATTGGTAGATCGTGGTTACAAGATACAATGGAATATCATTGGGGATGGTGAAGAAAAGGAAAGGCTTATGAAGCTAATCGAAGAAAACCATCTCGAGAACAATTTTAAGCTACTAGGCTTAAAGTCAAATCCTTATCCTTATATCAAGCAAGCTGATATTTATGCACAAACATCAAGGTTTGAAGGGAAGTCTATAGCTATTGATGAAGCCAAAATATTGAACAAACCAATTATTGTTACAAATTTCAGCACAGCTAAGGATCAAGTAAATGATGAAATCGATGGATTAATTGTAGATATGGATGCTATTGCAATGGCAGACGGGATTGAAAAGTTAATTAAGGATAGTCATCTTAGAAAAAGACTAACCACTAATCTTGCGAATTTGCAATTGGGTACAGAAGAAGAAATCGAAAAATTATACGATATCATAAATAGGTGATGTTATGAAAAAAAAGGTGCTTTTTGTAATGAACAATTTATGGTGTGGTGGGGCCGAAAAAGCACTCATTTCATTATTGGAGACCATAGACTACTCGAAATACGATGTCGATCTATTTTTACTTAAACATGAAGGGCTCTTTCTGAATAACATTCCAAAGCAAGTGAACCTGTTAGAAGAACCATCAGAATATAAGTATTATGATATGCCTATTAAAACGGCAGTATTAGACTGCATTAAAAATGGAAAATTGGATGTTGCTCTTTATAGAATCCTAGCTGGTGCCATTTATAAGAGTGAAAAAAATAAGATTCGATGTGAACAGCGAGTCTGGAAATACATATCGAAATCATTAAAAGATATAAATATGAAATATGAAGTTGCTATCGGATACCTTGAAAAAAATCCGATTTATTTTTGTATAGATAAAGTCAACGCTGATAATAGAATTGGCTTTATTCATAATGATTATGACAAATTAGGCATGGATCCTACTCTGGATCAGCCTTATTTCGATAAGTTGAATCATTTGGTTACCGTATCAGAAGAATGTGGCAACATTCTGAAAAGAAGGTTTCCGATGCACAGCCACAAAGTAGATGTGATGCATAATATTGTATCTCCAACTGCTATTCATAAATTATCAAACGAACAGATAGCTATGAATGATACCGAGATTAAATTAGTATCTGTTGGAAGATTAAATTACCAAAAGGGCTTCGAGCTTGCAATTGATTCGTGCAAAATGCTTGTCCAGGCCGGATATTCTGTGAAATGGTATATCATTGGCGAGGGAGAGGAAAGAATTAAGCTCGAAATAATGATAAAAGAGCAGGGGTTGGAAGGAATTTTCATACTCTTAGGCATTAAGGAAAATCCTTATCCTTACATAAAAGAAGCGGATATTTATGTTCAAACATCCCGATTTGAAGGGAAATCAATTGCCATCGATGAAGCCAAGATTCTACAGAAGCCGATTGTTGTAACTAATTTTAACACGGCTAAAGATCAAATTAGTAATCTTGAAAATGGGATCATTGTAGATATGACCGCTGAATCTATAAGTGAGGGAATTAAAACATTGATTGATAATGAGGACTTGAGACATCAATTTAAATTTAATTTATCTAATGAACATTTAGGCACTGAGGATGAAATCCATAAGCTTTATGCGCTGTTTAATTGATTGGAAGGGACAGAAAACAATGATTCTTCAAATAATAGGACTTTTATTCTTAGGGATAGTTGGAATCGTTATATTAATTGATATAATTCCTATTTTTATGGATTGGTTAAGTCGAATTCATATCGGAAGATTTCAAGAAAAACAGGTATGGAATAAGTCCATAACTAATGTAGGAATAAAATGGTTACAATCGACTCCCAAGATAAAAGTGACAGATCAGACAAGATTAGTTGCCATCGATATGCTACAAGGGAACTATACCAAAAATGCCATTCAATATTGGCAAGAAGCCTCTCTATTATTAGGATTGGCTGGGTATGTAAAGAATAATCCGGATAAAGAAATTAAACAAGGAATCATTAGGTTCTTGGATTCAAAATTCAATCAACAAGGTGATTGGATAAATAGACCAAAGCATGTAGATGCGGCTATACTTGCTTACGCTGTTATGAAGTTAGATTTTGTCGACATAGATCGCTATAAGGCTGCGCTCGACTCTACATGGGAATTAATTCGAGAGCATATTGGTGAAGAGGGCTCTGTTACCTATCGAAAATTCATGAAGGATTATAGGTATGTGGATACTATCGGATTTATTTGCCCTTTTCTGGTTGCATACGGTATTCGATATGGTCATGAAGAATGTATAGAGTTGGCTGTAAAACAAATAAGAACCTATGAAGAACACGGTATGCTTGAAGGATATTATATTCCAAGCCATGCCTACCAAATAAATAGCAAAGTACCTCTTGGATTGTTTGGGTGGGGAAGAGGCCTCGGTTGGTTTGCCATAGGTCTCATAGATGCTTGGAATGAACTACCCCAAGAACATGTGTATAAAGGTGTTTTAGAAACAAGTGTCAAAAGATTCGCAAAAGCTGCTATTCAATTTCAACAAGATCAAGGTAATTGGAATTGGACTGTAACTAGGGGAGAGAGTAGACCAGACTCCTCAACAACAGCTACATTAGGATGGTTCATGCTCAATGCTTCTCAGATCACAGAAATATCTGAAGAATGTTTAGTCAGCGCGAAGAAAGCTACCAACTATTTGATGAAGGTTACAAGAAGGAATGGGGCAGTTGATTTCTCTCAAGGAGATACGAAAGATATAGGTGTATATTCGATGTTGTTTAATATACTTCCTTTTACTCAAGGATTTTGTATTAGAATGATGAACTCCCAAATAAGCTACAAGGTAGTGTGATTAAGATGATGAATAGAATATTTAACTTCGTTCGGGCCAGGCTTAAAAAGTATATTCTAGAGGAGATTTGGTTAGAGGATTATATAAAAATGGGAATGAAAATAGGAGAAAATTGTTCCATTCAACCTGGAGTAATCTTTGATTACTCTCACTGTTGGTTAATTAAAATAGGAAACAATGTGACTATAGCTCCTCAAGCCTACCTGCTCACGCATGATGCTAGCACTAAAAGTATTACTAATTATACGAAGTTAGGAAGCATTACAATTGAAGATAATGTATTTATTGGTGCAAGAGCGCTCATTATGCCTGGAGTTACAATCGGTAAGAATTCTATTGTAGGTGCAGGGAGTATTGTAACTAAATCGATACCATCTGATAGCGTTGCCGTTGGAAACCCTGCAAAAGTAGTTGCTACAGTTCAGGAGTATTTAAATAAAACTAACCATTTAATAGAAAAAAGTCATACGTATGATCATAGTTATACGATTAAAGGAAAGATTTCCGCTAATAATAAGGATAAAATGTATCAAGAATTAATGAACGAGATGGGATTTGTAGTATGAGAACAAAAAATTCTATTATCAATATTTCTTTTGGACTAGGTAATCAGCTTATTATTACGTTCTTGAGCTTTTTTTCCCGAACGGTTTTTATTCATACGCTTGGGGTGGAATACTTAGGCATTAACGGGCTATTTACAAACATCTTAGCAATGCTTTCGTTAGCTGAGGCTGGAATTGGTTCTAGCATTATTTATAATCTATACAAGCCTGTCGCGGATAATGATAAAGAAAAGATCATAATGTTTATGAAATTATATAAAAAGGCGTATCTAGCCATAGCATTAATTGTCTTAATGTTAGGGCTATCTATAATGCCTTTCCTTTCATATTTTGTAAAAGATACAAAGGTTGAGCATATTCATCTGATCTATCTCGTTTTTTTAGTGAATACGGTTACACCTTATTTGTTTCAACATAAAAATTCTTTCCTGAATGTGAACCAAAAAGGATATATTGTGACAGGATTGTTTTCAATATCATCCATTCTATCCATGTGTTTGAAAATTGGTATTCTTTATGCGACTAAAAACTTTTTATTATATTTAATTATTGATAGTATTATAACAATCATAAACAATGTTATTTTATCGATAATTGCTAATAAGTTATTCCCGTTCTTAAAGGAGAAAATAGCAAAGAACATCGATGCTTTGACCAAGAGTAAGCTGATCAAAAATATAAAGGCAATTATCTTGCAAAACATTGGTTCCTACCTGGTATTTGGTACTGATAATATTATTATTTCTTATTATGTAAGTGTGGCGGCTGTTGGGTTATACTCCAATTATTACATGCTTATTGAAATTTGCAGAACTTTTATTAATCAAATATTTAATAATATTTATCATAGTGTAGGTAATTTAGTGGCTAAAGAAAGCAAAGAGAAAGTATATTCTGTATATAAGGTTACGATGTTTCTTAATTTCTGGTTATATTCCATGTTTGCAATTATTCTATTTGTAACTCTGGAACCATTTATAACCTTATGGATCGGCCCAGAGTTTCTTA
This sequence comes from Paenibacillus sp. P36, assembly GCF_045866505.1. Classification (NCBI taxonomy): domain Bacteria; kingdom Bacillati; phylum Bacillota; class Bacilli; order Caryophanales; family Paenibacillaceae; genus Paenibacillus; species Paenibacillus sp. P36. The sequence goes on along the minus strand of NZ_AP038372.1, from coordinate 7,686,842 downwards.
TGGATAAATTGATATTAGTTGTATTAGTGGTTACCTTCTATGAAAGAGGAATGAGAAACTCAATCACAACAGTGAAGACAACAGCGGGAATATTTCATGAGGACAGGTATGTTCCATTGTTTCAAGCTGCAGTCAATCTTGTATTCTCTATAATTTTGGTTCAATCCATTGGGATTGCTGGTGTATTTATCGGTACGTTAATAAGTGCAATGATTGTTCCTTTCTGGACGACACCATACTTTGTATATAAGAAAGTATTCCAAAAACCACTAATTGGATATTTCCTTCATTATTTTTACTATGCAGGAGTTGGAGTTGGCACTTGCCTAATCACGTACTACGCATCTCATTTTTTTGTTGCAAATACGATAATTACGCTAGTGATGAAGGGGCTTACATGTTTGCTCCTGCCTAACTTCATTTACATACTCCTATTTCATAAAAGTGACGAGTTTAAATATTTAATGGGAATAGTCAAAAGTATAATATCTAGATTGCAGCAAAAATTTATGCCTAAAGGTAGAACTGAAACCTATTAACTTACTAGATAATTACTATATCATTGTTCTTAATAAAGAATATTTCGAAATTTAGACTTAATTGAACTTCCTGATTATTTCCAAATTTTTGTATAATAGAAGAAGGAAGTCGCTTTGTGTCGTTTCTATTTCTATAAAAACAGAGGGGGTTATAAATTATCTTAGTTTGTAAATAATGAAAATTAGTTAAACCGCTTCAAGGATTCTTAATAACAGTTTTGGGTTTAAGATAATCTTATAAGGAGTGAAATTTTAAAATGTGTAGGGTTGTTTTTATGGCATTGTCAGCTTTCATGCTTTTCTTCTTAACGTGGCCTGGTGCTTCAGAAGCACAGACCACGTTTTCTGTGTCTAATCAAGAGCGTGTGTATGAGCTAGATTTAAAAAAGTGGAGTATCTATAATGATAATTCTCATGCGGCTGAAACAACAGACGGAATAAATAATGCACTTATATGGGCTCATGAGCAAGGATATACTGTTTTCAGAGTTCCCGCAGGAACGTATCGCATAGCGAAAGGAACCAATGGACAATGGGACCCTCGCGGACGCATCAACATGGTCAGTGACATGACATTTTGGCTTGATGATAAGGCTGTAATTCAAAAAGAAACAAATGCTTATGCAGATTATTCGACATTGTTAGTTAACGTTGGTGTCAAGAATGTAATCATTAAGGGTGGTACATACCGCGGCGACAGGGACACTCATGATTACTCGAGTGGAGGCACTCACGAGAGTGGATATGGGATTATTACAAAAGGTTCTTACAATGTAATTATTGATGGTGTAAAGACTTTAAATTTTACAGGAGACGGGCTTTGTGTAGGCGGCGGAAATGGTACTATGCAGGATCTGTATGCGAAGGATTTTGAAACTGGGGGGATTGACGACAACGGAAAACTTATATCTGATCAGACAAAAGTCAGAAGCAAGTCGAGTTGGAAACTTACGCATCCTTCGTATGAGTTAACACACGCTGTTATCATTGACAATGCGCAGTATCTTTCAAGTGAGTTTGATATTTTCTTTTACAAGGCTGATGGCACGCTCATATCTAAAGCAAAACATCAAAGTCAAGGAGAGTATATTTCTATTCCTCCCGGGAGCGACTCCATTAGGCTTGCTTTTAAAGGGACTATTCAAAAAGGACAATATTTAGAGATATGGAACAGGGTACAGTCGACTAATGTTACTGTTCAGAATTCGGAATCTTCTTTTAACCGCAGACAAGGATTGACCATAGGTGGCGGTAAAAATATTTTGGTGCAAAACAACAAGTTTCATGATATAGGTGGCAAAAGTGGAACTGCTCCAATGGCAGGAATTGATGTTGAGGGAGGCGCAGGAGATAACGGATATATCAATGAAGACGTAACTATAAAAAATAATGAATTTTATAATAATAGCAGATACGATGTTATTTTCTACGATGGAAATGATGGGACGCTAGAAGGTAATCAGTTAGCTTCTGTTGGAGCGATTGGCTTAGCAGTGTCAGCCCCGTTTACAGGTGCTACAATAAAAAATAATAATTTTGAAGGTACAAGTATTTATGCAGCTCATGATGTGACGTTTATTGGAAATACGATGACTGATTCACTAACGCATTTTGAAGGCCCCAATATCAATATTAAAGGGATGACTGTAACAAATACGAACTTTGCTATCAGCAGCTCGGTTCCATTTGGTGTAAACGCTTCAGATGTAGTTATTAATATAACAAAGAGGACTTCAAATGCTGGCTTATCGATATGGCAAAATCCTGTTCATTTGACTAATATCACAATCAATGGAGCCCCCTCATTAAGATCAGTTTCAGGTGGCAAGGTTGAAGGAAATATTATTGATAATCTAATAGTTAATGATTACAATTCAACCTACGGATTGGATTTGCCGCCGGGGACTTACAACAATTGTGTATTTAAAGGGCCTAATGATGGAGGGAAAGCAGTACCAAGTGTAGGGCAATCTGGAGAATATATATTCAATAATTGCTCATTCACTGGATATGGCGGACTTAGTGCTGGGAATCCGAACTTGGATCTTACAGTTACGAATTCAACATTTTATACGACTGGAAATACAGCTGCCATTTCTGTAAATTCAGCTAAAAAGGTCACAATTGAAAATAACGTGATCGTTGCGAATGGGATTACTACAAAAACAACAGAAATTATTAAAATGAATGATTACTGGCAAAAAGACAAGCCATACGATATTTTATCGGCATCCATTAGAAGTAATAAAATCACCTCCAATATTGAAGCGATTGGGATATCTACGATATATGCTGGAGTTGGAGCACCTGCATTCACAATTGACGGTAATATTTTGGAAAATGCAAATTTTAGTTTAAAGGCCAACGATATTAACGATAACAATTAAACAAATGAAAAGGGAAGACGGGGGATTTCCCAATCTTCCCTTTTCTGATTGCAATTAGAGGCTAATGTTATCGATCATTCTAGTATTCGAGTTAGTGTCTGCTGTAACATTTTTGAATATACATCTTGCAATTGTCATGGATTTATCACGTGTGAGCCAGTGAAAATTGAGTTTTGTATCTTCAAGATAGCTAGTACTGATGACAGCCATGTTGACATTATCAGCTTTACCGATACTTGAAGTGATAAAAGTGCTGCGATTGTTTGTTACGTTTCCATTAAAGTTTATGCCTACATTTTGAAATGTACAGTTATCGACAACTAATTTTCTTGTATAGCGCGCATCATTCGTTCCGAGAGAAATATCTCCACCAAGAATTCCGGTTTTACTTCTGGTAAAGGAACTATTGATTAAATTACACCCTTCGAAGTTAGCTCCACCTTCAATAAGGGTAATGCCATCTATCTGTATGGGTCTACCTACGTAATTAGCAAGGGGGCGAATATCAATTTCATAGTTTTTAACAGTAACATTTCTAATGAGTCCACCTGTCAGAATCAGTTGGAAATTGGGGGATAACGTATTGTCGTTTCTCCAATCCCGTTCCACAACAATATCTGAAATATAACATCTGCCGTAATTAAATCTGCTTATGTTGAACCCAGTTATCCCACTGTCTGTTATCGCTACAGGAGTACCGTTTAGTGTTTCTGATACTTGAAAACTATTTGTTTTAACATTTAAAGTGTAGTAGAGTTTATCCACACTGATGCCAGTAGGGACTTTACCAACCCACTGTTCAAAAGAAATCTTTGCACCGTTTCCCATTCCGTGCGGCGAACTATAAGTGAACGTGCTTGAAGGAACATCGACCGTGGGAGTGCCAAAATATCCATATACACTTGAGCCGTAAAAAAATCCATTCTTTATTTGACAATTCATAATTACTGCTCCAGCAATATCCGCAATTTTAACATTACCGTTATAGCAAACTGCGCCATTTAAGAAATTATCTCCTTTAACAACAAGTTCACAACCAATCATAGTATTATTAAGATATTTAACATACATATTGTTGGGATAAGAACTTATTCCACCGATATTATACCCTTCAAAAGTGTTGCTTTCTAAAACTACATTAATACCATCCGCATTCACTACGTGTCCGCGGCTATTGTTATAAATATAGTTATCTCTAATATAAATTCTGGTGTTAAGCTCAAATCCTGCTTGATTTAATTCAGGTCGCCAGGTAGGTATGTTTGTTTCTGACCACATGGACTCAATGTCGATCCCAAACATAGGTGCAGTTCCATCTTCTGTTACTCCGTCATCAGCCTTCCCAATATGATGTATTTTATTTTTAATAATGCTTATATCGTTTGATGCTCCAAGAGAAATACCTTGCCGTCTACAATGATGAAGATCACAACTATGAATATAAATATTTGAACCCATCTGGTCTTGAGTATAATCAGCTGGATTAGTTTTATATTCCAACCAACCTGTTGAAATAGCATCACCGGTACAGTAGTTTATTTCAATATTCTCTAATTCAATATCAAATGAACCTTTTATTTCTATTCCTTGTCCCCATTCATGGGTGTAACCCTGACTATCGATTTTTGCATTGATCTGAGCAATTTGAGTGTCACTTAATGGTGTTGATGTAATATCAATTACAAATAACATTTTGTTAACACTATCAATATCTGCAAACCAACCACGTCCTGTTGGAGCCGCAGGAGCGAATTGTCCATTTGTTCTATATCCAACTAAAGAATTACTAGAAATTGAGTCTTTATATTGGTAGAAATTATATCCTGTAGCGCTTACACCGCTGATACTCCATAATCTAAAAGATTTAAGTAAGCCCGGGTTTAAATATCTATCTATTACTTCGCTGCGAATAAAATTAGGGTTGCTATTTAGTGAACCATCGGAATTAACTCCGCCTCTTATGAACTTTACACCTATTTGATATACATGAGTTTTTTTATCCCCAATTATTTTTCCGCCAGAAATTTTTGCATGTTTCACATTTGTGACATCAAAGATTCTGTACCAAGGAGAGGAATTTGTTTCTATTTGCACCGTACAACCATCAGCCATTTCAAAATGCAAATCACTTTGCATGTAAATGCATGAAAATGAAGTACTATCCATTTTTAATGTATATGTTCCTTTTGGTAAAATAATATGACTAAATCCTTGGGATTTTGCCCAAGTTAATGCATCATTAATACCTTGAGTTGTAGTGGTAGACTCAGTTCCATCATTTTTGATGTTCCATCTGTTCAAATCTATCACAAATGGATTCGAGGTAACACTCGCCACAGAAGGTTTCTTTGGAATCCAGCTTGATTGAGTACTGTCATAAGTCAACACGTCATTGTTCATAGGAAGAGTGGCTGTTAAATTTGTGTCATCTAGATCCCTAAGATTAACTTTTATCATCATAATCACCTCAATCTACTTTTATAGTAGTGTATGATTTACTAGATGAAATAGTTCCGAATGAAGTAATAACAATCGCTAAATATTTATCGTTGACACGTTCTTTATAAAGAACTACAATTGGGTTAATACATAGATGGAATGGAAAAAGGAAAAAAAATTTAGATTAATGTTCTTTATAAAGAATTATATATAATAAAATCGTTCTTTATAATATTTTTTGAGTAACTGAATGATTTTGTGTTCTTTATAAAGAAAATATTATTAGGAAAATAAGGGCAAATATAATGTTCGGTGATGCCTCCTTACCGTTATCAAAGGAGGCACTCGGCCATGCTGTGGGTTGAAATAGACCTTAGACGCGAGTCGTCGAAAGTGTGGCGCGAGGAAGGGTTAGATGCCCTAGAAAAAAATAAAGTGTTTAATTATACGGTCTTTTTTCAAAAGGCCATATACTTAAGTACTTTATTGAAAGGGTGAATTATATTGTCATACCGTCAAAGATTATCATTGCTAATCATTGCGGACTCTTTTATTGTCATAACGTCTATTTTCTTCAGCCGATTTTTATTGAGTGCAGATTTTAATGTTATAACTACGCCGCTAGTAATAAGTTCAATTACTTTGCTGCTCAGTCATCATTTATTTTCTTTGATGTATAAACTCTACAAAAAGGCTTGGGAGCATGCTAGCGTAGGCGAATTGTTGATTATTTTCAAGGCGGTTACTATATCCATCATTACTGCTGCTTGTATGCAACAAATCATTGTTCAAGATATTTATTTTAGGTTGCTTGCCGTAACTTGGATGCTGCACATTTTGCTTATCGGTGGCTCTCGGTTCTGTTGGCGATTAATTAGAGGTACTTTTACCAGTAAAGCACAGGATAAAAAACAGACACTTATTATTGGAGCAGGTTCAGCGGGTACTATGGTTGCAAGACAACTAATAAAAAATAGTGATGCAGAGCTACTGCCTGTTGCATTTATTGATGATAATGTCAAAATTCATAATCTTGATATTTTGGGGCTGCCAGTAATCGGTGGCGTTAATCGGATTAAGAAAGCAGTTATAGAATTAAATATAGAGAACATTATTATTGCTATTCCTTCTCTTGGTAAAAAGGAGTTAAACACGATTGTTCAGGAATGTGCAAAGACGAATGCCAAAACACAAACACTACCTATGCTAGAGGATCTAATAACAGGGAAGCTATCGGTCAATCAATTTCAGGATGTACAGGTTGAAGATTTATTAGGTCGAGAGCCAGTTGAGTTAGATATTGAAAGTATATCTGGATTTATAACGGATAAGGTGGTTTTGGTAACCGGCGCAGGTGGGTCAATTGGCTCGGAGATTTGTAGGCAAATCACGAAATTCAACCCTAAACAACTTATTTTGCTGGGACATGGAGAGAACAGTATCTACTCCATTGAAATGGAACTGAAAGACAGCTCTTTACATACGCAGATTGAATTTACTACAGAGATTGCTGATATACAAGATGCCCCAAAGATGATGTTAATTATGAATAAATATCATCCCGATGTTGTTTATCACGCTGCTGCACATAAGCATGTCCCATTAATGGAGCGTAACCCTGAAGAAGCAATAAAGAACAATGTAATCGGAACGATGAACGTTGCAAAGGCAGCGAGTAAGAATGGGGTAGATACATTTGTTATGATCTCGACTGATAAAGCCGTGAATCCAACAAGTGTAATGGGGGCTACCAAAAGAATGGCGGAAATGATTATTCAAGATATGGATAGAAATAGTGAAACGAAATTTGTTGCGGTACGATTCGGCAATGTACTAGGAAGCAGGGGAAGCGTAATCCCTCGTTTTAAGCAGCAAATTGAAAAAGGTGGACCAGTTTCTGTTACTCATCCAGATATGATTCGTTATTTCATGACGATTCCTGAGGCTTCAAGGTTGGTCATTCAGGCTGGAGCCTTAGCTAAAGGTGGCGAGATTTTCGTCTTAGACATGGGAGAACCAGTAAAGATTGTTGATTTAGCAATAAATTTAATTAAGCTTTCTGGAAATTCAATTGAAGAGATCGGAATAGAATTTACAGGTATGAGGCCAGGAGAGAAATTATACGAAGAGTTGTTGAAAGCTGACGAGGTCGGTGAACAACAAGTTTATCCGAAAATTTATATTGGTAAAACAGCGGATCTTTATGTGGAAGAAATTTTAGAAATTATCTCGACCTTTGCATCGCTTGATAAGGCAAGCATAAGGGAACAATTATTAAATTTAACTAATGGAAATGTGATACCGATTTCGAAGAAACTAATTTCAATTGTTTAACAAGAAGGAGAATCCGACAATGAAAGTAAGAAAAGCAATTATCCCAGCAGCTGGGCTCGGAACGAGATTTCTTCCAGCAACTAAGGCAATGCCTAAAGAAATGTTACCAATTGTTGATAAACCAACGATTCAATACATTGTAGAAGAAGCGATTGAATCAGGGATCGAAGATATTATCATCGTAACCGGAAAAGGGAAAAGAGCTATCGAGGATCATTTTGATAATTCCTTTGAACTCGAGCAAAACTTATTGGAGAAACGGAAGTTCGATTTATTGAGTGAAGTCCAAAAAACATCAAGCATGGTTGATATTCATTACATTCGTCAAAAAGAACCTAGGGGTCTAGGCCATGCAATTTGGTGCGCGCGCAAGTTCATTGGAAATGAACCGTTTGCGGTATTGTTAGGCGATGATATTGTACGTGCTGATAAACCTTGTTTGCAACAAATGATGGAACAATATGAATACCATAATGCTTCAATTATTGGTGTGAAGCACGTTACAGACGACGAGATATCCAGATATGGAATTGTCGACGGTTTTGAAATCAAGGAACGTTTACATAGTATTAATACTTTAGTAGAGAAACCGAAAAAAGAGGAAGCACCATCAAATCTCGCAATCATGGGACGTTATATTCTTACCCCAAAAATCTTTGAAATTCTAAATAATCAAGGACCTGGAGCTGGTGGAGAAATTCAGCTCACTGATGCAATTGCTTTGTTGAACCGATATGAGTCAGTGTATGCATATGAGTTTAACGGTACAAGATTTGATGTTGGAGAAAAAATGGGATTTATACAAACTACGATCGATTACGCCTTGCAACGTGAGGATTTAAGATACGAGTTATTGAAGTATCTTACGCTAGTCTTGGAAAAAGAACTAATTAAATAGGTGGCTAAGAAGATGGAAAAGAAAGTGCTTTTTTGTGCGACCGTTGATTATCATTTTCAAGCTTTTCACTTGCCCTATATGAAATGGTTCAAAGAGCAGGGGTGGGAGGTTCATATAGCGGCATCTGGCCAACTAGAGCTTCCATATGTTGATGTGAAATACAACATACCCATTCAAAGATCTCCGTTTAAGTTAAAAAACATCAGTAACTATAATTTATTGAAATCCATTATCAATGAAAATAAATATGGGATTATACATTGCCATACCCCTATGGGTGGAGTTCTTGCACGTTTGGCAGCACGGGGAAACAGGAAGTATGGAACCAAAGTGATTTACACTGCTCATGGCTTTCATTTTTGCAAGGGAGCTCCGCTTATCAACTGGCTTGTATATTACCCAATTGAGAGGCTTCTTTCAAATTTTACAGATTGTCTGATAACCATAAATGAGGAAGATTATGCTCTTGCGGTGAATCGGCGACTTAAAGCAAAGAGAATTGAACACGTTCATGGAGTTGGGGTAAATATAGACCTCTTTAAGCCTGTTAGCGAAACAGTTAAACGCCAAACAAGGGGAAATTTCGGTTACAATTCTGAGGATTTTTTAATGTTTTATGCCGCTGAATTCAACGAAAACAAAAATCAGCAATTGCTAATTCATGCATTAGCATTAATCAAAGATGAGGTGCCCCAAGCAAAACTACTGCTTGCTGGAGTTGGGTTACTAAAAGAACAGTGCTGGGAGCTTGCAAAACAGCTAGACGTTTCTGAAAAGGTGGATTTTCTAGGTTATCGGGATGACATTCACGAAATTTTACCAATCTGTGATGTTGCGGTTGCTTCCAGCCTTCGTGAAGGACTTCCTGTAAACATTATGGAAGCCATGGCTTGTGGCCTTCCGATTATAGCTAGTGATAACAGGGGGCACAGAGAACTAGTCCATAGTCACGAGAACGGTTGGATCATAGCTACCGATGACAAATATGAAATGTCTGAAAAAATAAAATTGCTTGCTCAAAATGGTAAATTGAAGTATAAACTCGGCAAGTCCGGACGTGATATGGTTGAACGAAAATATGCCATTAATAAAATACTAGCTGAAAAGAGTACTATTTATTCCATATATATGGATGAAAAGGTGGAATTCATGTGGGCGACCCAATAAGAATTTTACATGTTGTAGTCAATATGAATCGGGGCGGAGCAGAAACCTTATTGATGAATTTGTATCGAAATATTGATCATTCTAAGGTTCAGTTTGATTTTCTAACTAGTAAAGAAGGGGTTTTTGATGTAGAGATACTAAAGATGGGTGGAAAAATACATCGTATTCCTTATGTTAGTGATGTAGGGCATTATGCATATATAAAGGCTTTGAATAAATTCTTTTCATCACATTCTGAATACAAAATTGTACACTCCCATTTGGACAAAATGAGTGGATTTGTTCTCCGATCAGCCGAAAGGACCAACACTCCAATTCGTATTGCTCATAGTCATAATACTAGTAGTGAAGGTGGAGTTGTAGCCAAGGCATACAAGTGGATTGCAGGGAAATATATTTTGCCTTGCGCAACACATTATTTTGCATGTTCAGATAAAGCTGCTAACTGGTTATTTGAAGATAAAGTAGTAAACGCCACAATTTTGAAGAACGGAATAGAAAGTGATCAATATGTTTTTAATTCAGAGGTAAGAAATCAAGTAAGACAGGAGTTAAATCTCACACGTGATACATTTGTGATCGGGCATGTAGGTAGATTCGCTCATCAGAAGAATCATTCATTTCTTATCGATATTTTTGCTCAATTAAATAATGATAATCCAGATTCCGTTCTTGTGTTAGCGGGGGATGGTCCGTTGCGTTTAGATATAGAAAAGAAAGTAAGGGATCTGAATCTATTAGGCAAAGTAATTTTTCTCGGAATACGCAATGACATAAATCGATTGCTCCAAGCATTTGATGTGTTTGTATTTCCTTCATGGCACGAAGGATTACCCGTTACCCTAATAGAGGCGCAGGGATCAGGATTGCCTTGTATCATATCGGATGTGATTACGTCGGAAGTTGATATGGGTGCTGGATTAGTTCAATTTGAAAACTTAAATAAACCGTCTGATGCTTGGGCAAAAAGAGTGATCCAACAGAATAAAAGAGTTTTAGAGGTACAAGATCATATACAAAAAAAAGGATTCGACATTCGTGTACCAGCAAAATGGCTTCAAAAATTTTATCTAGATCAAACAGAAGAGTGGATGACATCGTAAAAGGAGCCCAACATGTCCAAAATTTTATGTGTTATTAGGCTAGGTGAAGTACCGCTACACCTTTATCATATCATCTCAGGTTTTATATTGCTCGAAAGACAAGGAATAATAGATTTAAAAGTCGAGAGGCTAGGAAAAGGACATCCCGAACGGCTGCCCTACAATATGATCGAAGCCAGGGTGAACGGAATTCAAGTTTTATACGACCTTAACGACGGTTATGACAATCTTCTCAGGGAAGGTCAGGACTTTGTTGATTTTTTAGATTCTTTGCTGAACAAATTTCATATTTGTTTTAAAAGAAGTTTTAGTCCTCATCAGAATTCTAAATTAAAACATGCGAGTAAAATGCTTCCACTTGGATTAAATTATATGGTTACAGTTCCAGGTAATACTGCTCATTTTCCTACACCAGAGGATCCTAAAAAGGAGAAAATAAAAAAAATCATCCGAATGATTCCTTTTTCTGAGTACTATAATGGACGCTACTATATGAATTTTTTTGAAGGAATTCCAAGTTTGGAGAAGGATCCAAAAATATTATTCATGGCTAGATTATGGGATGTAGAAGGGGATTATGCAGGACAACTATCCTCTTCAAAAAAAGAAGAGAGACGATACATAAATGAATTTAGAGCTAGTTGCATACGACTGTGCAAAAAAGAATTTGGCCCTAGTTTTTACGGTGGTGTTAATTCCACGGGTTATGCAAGTAAATACTACGCAGACCTCATTATTGATGATAAAAAAGTGACTAAACGTAACCATTATATCGAAAGAGTAAAGAAATCTTCAATTTGTATTGCAACTATGGGTTTACATGAATCAATTGGTTGGAAATTTGCAGAATATGTAGCTGCAAGCAAAGCAATAGCAACAGAAGAACTGCACTATGATGTTCCAGGTGATTTTCGCGAAGGACAAAATTATTTGGCATTTCGAACGCCTAGTGACTGCATCGATAAAATCTACAGATTAAAGCAAGATAATGAATTTCGATATAAAATGATGGTTAATAATTATAATTACTATCATAATTTTGTAAGGCCTGACAGGATAGTCTTTCAAAGTATTTTAGCGGCCTTGCAATATGGGGACTATAAATCGGTACAATTAGAGAGGGAATTATCTTGAAACCAACTCTTACTATTTTTACACCTACTTATAACCGTGCATACACATTGCATTTGTGTTACGAGAGTCTCAAGCGACAGACGTGCAATGACTTTGTTTGGCTAATCATTGATGATGGCTCTACAGATGATACTAGTGAACTTGTGGCAGGATGGATAAGCGAAGGTGCGATAAAAATTCAGTACTATTTTCAAGAAAATCAAGGCATGCATGGCGCTCATAACACCGCTTACGAGCTGCTGGATACAGAACTAAATGTTTGTATAGACTCAGATGATTACATGGCTGACAATGCTGTGGATAAAATAATTTCTTTCTGGAAAAAGCATGGAAATGTAGGCTATGCCGGAATTATAGGGTTAGATGCAACAACGGACGGAAATGTGATAGGTACCAGGTTGCCAGATCAATTAGTATCATCCACCCTTTCTCATTTACATGCTAAACATAAAGTTAAAGGAGATAAGAAGTTAATTTATCGTTCTGAACTTACACGCAAAACCCCTCCATACCCAATATTTCCTGGAGAAAAGTATTGTCCTCTAAGCTATAAGTATATTCTTATTGACCAAGAATGTCCTCTGCTCATCATGAATGAGGTACTCTGTCATGTTGAGTATTTAGTTGATGGTTCGAGTATGAACATTATAAAACAATATATAAAAAACCCACGAGGTTTTTTATTTTTCAGGAAAGTTGCCATGAAACTGGCTCCTACATATAAAGATAAATTACGTGAAGCCATTCATTATGTTTCTACTAATTTAATGATTAATAATTCTAAATTTATAGTAGAATCACCTTGCAAATGGACGACTTTGATAGCAACGCCTTTTGGTGTATTGCTTTATTTTTATATTCGGAATACTAGTAGAGCTACTGTAATGAAACGTAATTAACAAGTAGTATCTTGAAGGGAACTGGTATCTTGGCCATTTTGTACTTAAATTTATTGTTTGTTTATATTTTCTCTTTATGTTCAAGATTAATTGTAAGAAGTTCGCCAGTTTCAGCAGCTGTAAGACCGAATCTTTTACTAGTTTCTTTTACAATGGCTTCAATGGTACTTGTTTCAGGGCTTAGGAATAATATTGGTGATACATTTTTCTATATGCATGCTTACACCGTTAATAATTTTACATGGGAACAAATTAAGGCTGAGAAAGATATTGGTTTTGGGATCTTACAAATGATTTTAAAGTCATACACTCAAGATCCACAGGTATTAATATTCTTAACCGCCTTAGTTACTAACGTTCTTATTGTTTACGTGTTATACAAATATTCCAAGTTATTTGAACTTAGCATATACCTCTATATTACTTCTGGGCTTTACATCGTTTCCATGAACGGAGTAAGGCAATTTTTGGCTTCTGCAATAGTATTCGCTGCTACCAAGTTCTTATTTGAAGGAAACTGGAAAAAATATTTTCTTGTGGTGGTGTTTGCCTCATTGTTTCATCAAAGTGCCCTAATCCTTATTCCTATTTACTTTATTGTGAGGAGAAAGGCATGGACATCCTCAACTTTTGTACTCTTGACTATTGCCGTGTTACTCATTGTAGGATATAGCGTGCTCTCTGACGCCATATTCAATGCAATTGCCGATACCCATTACAGTGAATATCAGAGCATTCAAGAAGGTGGAGCTAATGTCATCAGGGTGGCTATTGGAGCAGTTCCATTGATTTTGGCATACCTGGGGAGAAATAAACTAAGAGAGTTATTTCCTTACGGTGACTATGTCGTGAACATGTCTTTATTGAATTTTGTTGTCATGGCGGTCGCGACACAAAATTGGATTTTTGCCAGGTTTACCATCTATTTTGGATTATACAATATCATTCTCATGTCGTGGGTCATTAGCCTATTTGTGAGGAGAGAACGAAAGTTTATCTATTACGCCATTTTAGGTTTCTACCTCATTTATTTTTACTATGAGAACGTGGTTACTTTACATCTATTTTATAAAAGTGACTACTTAAAATTTTAACTAACGGTCAGGAGGTTTAAAATGCCAATACTTATAACCGGTGGAGCCGGCTATATCGGAAGTCATACTTGTGTAGAGTTACTGAACGCAGGATACGAAATTGTTGTTGTTGATAACTTAAGCAATAGCAGCCTAGAGTCTTTGAAACGAGTAAAAGAACTAACAGGTAAAGACTTTGCATTTTATCAGATTGATCTGTTAAACCGCCAGGATTTAGAGTTGGTCTTTAAACAAAATAAAATTGAAGCTGTGATTCATTTTGCAGGGTTAAAAGCAGTTGGCGAGTCCGTTCGTTTACCACTGCGATATTACCACAACAATATAACGAGCACGCTCGTGTTATGTGAGCTTATGCAGGAATATGCGGTGAAAAAAATCGTATTCAGTTCGTCAGCCACCGTATATGGGATGTCGGATCAAGTGCCAATTACAGAAAACTTTCCTCTAGGCGCAACGAATGCTTATGGTCGTACAAAACTGATGATCGAAGAGATCATGCAGGATATGTACGTGTCCGATCCAACATGGAGCATTGCGCTGTTACGCTACTTTAACCCGATTGGGGCTCATAGCAGTGGTAGATTAGGCGAAGATCCAAACGGTACACCGAATAATTTAATGCCTTACATTACCCAAGTGGCAGTAGGGAGATTAAAGGAATTAATGATTTATGGAAATGATTATCCAACTGTAGATGGCACGGGTGTCAGGGATTATATCCACGTCGTCGATTTGGCATGTGGGCATGTGAAAGCGTTGGAGAAGATTATGGCAAGTACAGGGGTAGAGGCATACAACCTTGGTACGGGGCAGGGGTATAGCGTTGTGGAAATGGTGTTAGCATTCGAAAGTGCAACCGGACAACATATTCCGTATTTGATGACAGATCGAAGACCAGGTGATATAGGCGTCTGTTTTTCGGATCCGAACAAGGCTAAACGTGAGTTAGGGTGGAGTGCCCAGAGAGGCATTAAAGAGATGTGCCTGGATTCCTGGAGATGGCAAGCCCATAATCCATATGGTTTTCATAAAAAAGAAGAAGAAGTAACGGTATAGCGAGGGCTTACTCATGAGTATGTCGGTACTGACTGAAGGGGGATGAACGTTTGTTCCCTATAAATCGGAAATTTCTTAAAAGAATAAAGACGTTAATTTCCCTTATGAAGAAGGGAATTGTGACTCAGATTTGGTCGATCAAGGTTTTCAGTTCCGCTGACATGATAAAGACGTTACTAAATGAAACCGAATTAGACATGGATAAACCGTCTATACAAGCTTCAGACGTAAATGATGCGCCAGCTGAATTTGTAGCAGATCCCTTTATTGTCAAAGATGATTCGAGGTTTTATCTGTTTTTTGAGATCTTTAATAAAGAACTTGAACGTGGGCAAATTGGCTTAGCCATAAGTGCTGATGGGTTGGAATGGGAGTATCAACAAGTCGTTCTAAGCGAAAACTTCCATTTATCTTATCCTCAGGTTTTTAAAGTTGAGGACGAGATGTTTATGCTGCCTGAAACGATAGAAACCAATCGTGTTTTATTGTACAAAGCCAAGCAGTTTCCTAATCAATGGGAAGTTGCATGTGAACTGCTAAATGGTAACTTCATGGATCCCTCCATTATCAAATACGATAATAAATGGTGGATTTTTGCAGGGACTGAGGGTGGGAATCTTCACTTATTCCATTCGGCGCAATTGGAAGGACCTTATCTCGTACATCCCCAAAGCCCAATAATTACTAGTAACTTAATGATTAGCAGACCCGGAGGAAGATTCATTTTTTCAGATGGAAAGATCTACAGGTACACACAAGCGGATTATCCTCATTATGGCGATTCAGTAAGAGTGTTCAAGGTAAACAAGCTAACGGAGTTCGAATATGAGGAGGAGGAAATCTCCTTAATCTTGTGCGGTACGAAAAAAGATGGCGATTGGAGAAAAGATGGGATGCACCATATTGACCAGCTAATGATTGATGATAATCAGTGGTTAGTAGCTGTCGATGGTCACAGTACCCAGAAGTCCAATTATTTTGTATGGAAGCTCAACCGTTTGAAATCAAAATTTTTAGTTAAGACCAATAGGAGCATGATCATGATGAAGCGATTTTTTGATTTACTAATCTCAATTCCTTTATTACTCCTTTTTTCCCCGGTTATCGGCATTGTTGCTGTTTTGGTTCGAGTAAAGCTAGGATCTCCGATTATCTTCACACAGTTAAGACCAGGATTGCACGGCAAGCCAATTAATATCTATAAATTCCGAACCATGACAGATGCAAGGGACAACGAAGGGAATTTATTGCCCGATTCCATACGGTTAACTTCCTTTGGGGAATTCCTTAGAAAATACAGCCTTGATGAGTTACTCCAATTGGTGAATGTGATTAAGGGAGACTTAAGTTTAGTTGGTCCAAGGCCGCTGTTAATGGACTATTTGACACTATACACGGAAGAGCAAGCCAAACGCCATCAAGTACGCCCTGGAATTACGGGATGGGCTCAAGTTAACGGGAGAAACGCCATCTCATGGGAAGAAAAGTTCAGACTTGATGTCTGGTATGTGGAGAATCAAAGCCTTCTCCTTGATTTCAAAATCCTAGCTTTAACTTTTGTCAAAGTGATTAAATCGGATGGAATCAGCCACGGGAATCATGTGACCATGGAGAAATTCTCCGGATCAAATCTATCATGAAGGGTTTGGTACAGGTTGGATTTAGTCGTTATTGGTGAGGGTGGCCACAGCAAGGTCATCAAGGATTTGGTACATTCAAAAAGTGATGTTAAAATCATTGCCGTTTTGGATGACAAGTATGACGAATTATCTGTAATCAATGAGATATATATAGGGCCGACCTCTTCCGCACATCTTTTATTGAGTCGAATGAATCATCTTAAATTTGTGATTGCGATCGGGAATAACGAGGTTCGAAAGTCGATTGTGACAAAGCTTGGCCTAGCCAAGGAAAACTATGTTTCACTCATTCACCACACAGCGATTGTCAGTTCGAGTGCTTCTATAGGGAATGGTACAGTTATTATGGCTAACACCATTGTCAGTGCCGATACATGCGTTGGCGATCATGTGATTATTAACTCGGGTGCCATCGTAGAGCACGATAATCACATTGGTGACTATGCCCACATTGCTCCTAAAGCTACACTTACCGGTTCCGTGATTGTAAAAGAAGGGACTATGATTGGTGCGGGAGCGACCGTCATTCCTGGGAAAAGCATCGGAGAATGGGCGATTATCGGAGCAGGTGCCACCGTCATTAGTGATATCCCGACGAATAGTACAGCAGTAGGAACTCCGGCCAAAATTATTAGCAGCCGAAAGTTCGCCTAACAGCGCCCAGGGCGCTTTTTTTGTCCCAAGAACCCAAATAAAGGAAGTGCATAGCCTGTGTTCACGCATACAAAAAGAATATATCTTTCCCCTCCCCACATGAGCGGGAATGAAATGACTTATATTCAAGATGCTTTTGATACCAATTGGATCGCTCCTCTTGGCCCCCATGTCGATGCATTTGAGAAAGAGCTTGCCTCCTATGTGGGGGTTAACGACGCGGCTGCGGTCAGCTCCGGAACGGCGGCTATTCATTTGGCTCTGCGACTGCTGGATGTTCAAGCAGGGGATACGGTTTTTTGTTCGAGTCTAACCTTTGTTGCAAGTGCCAATCCGATTGTTTATTTGGGAGCTTCACCGGTATTTATTGATTCGGAGCCAGAAACGTGGAACATGTCCCCTCAAGCGCTAGAACGTGCCTTATACGATGCTGCTCAAGAAAAGAAACTGCCCAAAGCAGTCATCGTTGTTAATCTGTATGGCCAAAGTGCGAAGATGGATGAAATCTTGGCGATCTGCCAAACGTTTGATATCCCTGTAATCGAGGATGCAGCGGAATCGTTGGGCTCCACGTATAAAGGGAGAGCGAGCGGGTCATTCGGGAAGTTTGGCATCTATTCCTTTAATGGCAATAAGATTATTTCGACCTCCGGCGGGGGGATGCTGGTTTCCAACGAAGGCGAGGAGCTGAATAAAGCTCGTTTCCTGGCGACCCAAGCGCGCGACTATGCGCCCCACTATCAACATAGCCAGACTGGTTATAATTATCGGATGAGCAATGTGCTCGCCGGGATTGGTAGAGCTCAGTTAGAGGTGCTGGAAGAAAGAGTTAACGCCAGAAGAGCGATCTTCAAAAGATATGTTCAAGAGTTAGCGCATGTTCCAGGCATCGCGTTTATGCCCGAGCTGCCCAATACGCGTTCGAACCGTTGGCTTACTGTGTTAACTTTGGACGAAAATGAAGCCGGTGTATCAGTTGATGCGTTATTGGGAGCACTGGCGGAACAGAATATCGAGGCACGTCCAGTTTGGAAACCGCTTCATATGCAGCCTCTATTCGAAGGGGTTAAGTTTTACCCGCATAGTGACAATGAGATTATTTCCGAGCAATTGTTTAAAAGGGGACTTTGTCTACCATCCGGATCCAGTTTGTCGGAAGATGAGCAGATGCGGGTTATCGCATGCATCAAGGAGTCATTGATTAAGGCCAAAAGCCTTAGTGTTTAACATTACGCCATGCTTAAGCGCCTTCATTCATCTTCTGTCTGTGATGCTGCATCTTTTCAAATAATGCTTCTTTCATTTCTATATCAAGGCAGTCTCTATAAAGTATGGAATTGTATGCATGCAAGACCTTATGGTAAGTACGCTGCGCCTTTTTCCATACACTCGTCGAAAGTGAATACATGACAGAATCCCTCCCTTTTTAAAAACTTATGTGGGAATTGGAGCATGTATTCAATTTATAGCGAATTATTACTCGATTGTTCTTTATTAAGAATTTTATTTTAAAGGAGATTTAAAATGTGTGGAATTGTAGGATATATCGGTAATCAGGACGCGAAAGCGATCTTGATTAAAGGTTTAGAGAAACTGGAATACAGAGGGTACGATTCTTCCGGAATTGCTTTATTGAATGAAAGAGGTACACATATATATAAAGAACAGGGACGAATAGCTGCCCTTAATGATGTGATTGATCAACAGGAGACAGCGTTAGTTGGTATTGGTCATACAAGATGGGCGACACATGGCAAACCTAGCCGCAGGAATGCACATCCTCATCAAAGCAACAGCGGTCGCTTCACTATTGTCCATAATGGGGTTATTGAAAACTTCGAGGAAATCAAGGAGCAGCTTCTATCTGGAGTACCTTTCGCAAGCGATACGGATACAGAAGTGATTGTACAGTTGATGGAGAAATTAGTGGAAAGCGGCTTAGAGGTTGAAGAAGCTTTTCGGCAATTGCTCGTCACAATGAAAGGTTCTTACGCCGTTGCTTTATTAGATAACGAAGATATCCATACGATTTATGTTGGTAAAAATAAAAGCCCCTTGCTCATTGGACTAGGCCAAGATTTTCATGTTATTGCAAGCGATGCTATTGCGATGCTGCAGCTAACGAATCAGTTCGTGGAATTGATGGATGAGGAGATGGTCATTCTTCGCCAACATTCAAAAACGATTAAAACCTTGAGCGGAGAGCTCATGCAGAGGAGGCCTTTTCAAGTCAAGCTTGATGCTAGCGATATTGAGAAAGGGATATATCCGCATTATATGCTGAAAGAAATTGACGAGCAGCCCTTTGTCATTCGTAAAATCGTGTCCAAATACCAAGATGGCAATGGAGATTTGGTTATCGATCCTAGTATTCGCAATAGCATGAAGGAAGCGGATCGGATCTATATCATTGCTTGCGGAACAAGTTATCATGCCGGATTGGTCGGTAAACAGTTGATTGAGAAAATAGCCGAGATTCCCGTTGAAACTCATATCGCAAGTGAATTTTTGTATAATAGACCGATTCTCTCCAAGAACCCACTTTTTATCTTTATTTCTCAAAGCGGTGAGACGGCGGATAGCAGAGGTGTATTAGTAGCCATCAAGCAAATGGGCTATCCGACATTAACGATTACCAATGTATCAGGTTCCACGTTATCACGTGAAGCGAACTTCACGTTGCTCACTCATGCCGGACCCGAAATCGCGGTAGCCTCAACAAAAGCCTATACAGCACAAATTGCTGTATTAGCGATACTCGCATTTGACAGCGCGCGTGCAAAAGGAATCAATCAGGAAACCAACCCTTTCCACGAGTTAAGTATTGCCGCGAATGCGATGGAAATTATGATTAACAAGAAGGAGATGATGGAAGAGAACGTATGGAAGTATTTGAATGCGTCACGCACCTGCTTTTTTATAGGGCGAAGCATGGATTACTACGCATGTCTGGAAGGCGCATTAAAGCTTAAGGAGATTTCATATATTCAAGCCGAAGGATTCGCCGGCGGAGAATTAAAGCATGGAACCATTGCCTTAATTGAAGAGGGCACGCCCGTTATTGCACTGTTAACCCAATCTCATATTAGGGGCAATATTAGGAGCAACGTCCAAGAAGTTCTGGCACGAGGTGCTCATGTTTGTATGATCAGCATGGAGGGGATGGAAGAAAAACACGATCAGATCGTCCTTCCTGCTATTCACGAGCATCTTACCCCGCTGGTTTCGGTCATTCCGTTACAATTAATTGCCTATTATGCAGCCGTATATCGAGGTTGCGATGTTGACAAGCCAAGAAATCTTGCCAAAAGTGTCACCGTGGAGTGATGATAACCATGATCGGTCAAAATATTTCAAGTATACGGAAGCAGAGGGGGTACACATTGTCTGAGCTCTCAGAGCGGACAGGTATTTCCAAATCCTACTTAAGCAATATTGAAAGAAATCTTAAACAGAACCCCTCCATTCATGTGATAGAAAAAATCGCAGAGGTTCTTAATGTGGATCTTAAGCTCTTACTGAAAATTACGGAAGATACGGGAACGAATCATCAACTGGATCAAGAATGGATGGATTTTATAGCTGATTTGAAACAATCCGGTATCGCCAAAGAACGCATTCATGAATTAAAAATTTTGATAGAGTTCATGAAATGGCATAATGATAAAGTTAACTAGTGAGTATTCTGAAGTCATCGGTTTGCACGATCCTGACTGCTGTTATAGATGAATCATAGCAAGAAGCAAAAGCCCCGCAGGGGGCTTTTTTCTTATTGTTCTTAATAAGAAACATATTTGTTCTTTGAAGGGAATTCTGATATAATTATGAGAGCATCCATCACTTTGAGATAAGGGAAGATATGAAATGATTGGAAAACGCGTACAACAATTGAGGAAAGAGAAGGGCCTGTCATTGACAGAACTCGCTGAACGTGCAGGGGTTGCTAAATCTTATATTAGCAGCTTGGAGCGGGATATTCAGAAGAATCCTTCTATTCAGTTTCTTGAGAAAATTGCAGCTGTCCTTAAAGTGCCTGTCGAGAGATTAATCGATGAGCAGGATGAGACATCTCAGGATGGGCCTCAGCTCGATCAGGAATGGTATGACATTATTAAAGAAGCCATGTCATCTGGGGTTGATAAGCAGCAGTTTCGTGAATTTCTGGATTTTAACAAATGGAGAATGAAGCGGCCTAACGATGAATAATCCAGATAACCTTGTGTAGATCTATGGGGACATACAAGGATCATTTTCAGCTGAATTTTGTGATTTTTGAGTCGTTTGGAAAGGGCTTCTTAGGAATGCGCGAATTTCGTCCATCGTAAAACCCATCTTACGTGCGTTCATAATAAGTTCGATCCACTCCGTATCAAGTTCTTCCAAATCCGTCTGATGCATCTGATGATTCACAAGTGACCCCTCCAAAGCATTCTTTGTGATACAAATCGTATCTGGTAATTTATTATCGCACGTTTTTTCCGTGAAATCAATCCCGATCATATTAAAATTATACAAATTGTATCGACGTTTATGTGATTCCCCTCGACATATTCCGCATGATCCTCCGCAGTTAGACCTAGAGATACTCGTAAGGGAAGGGGACATCTAGTGACCAATAAACGTATGAATCGCAGGGCGTTTCTTAAGTATAGTATGTCTGCGGTAGGATCTTTGGTGGCGCTTGCGGGAGTAAGCGGTCTATATAGCATTTTCGGTGAGAGGTATTGGATTCAGTTAAAAACAGTTCCACTTGCGTATCGTCGGTATCCGGCAGCATTCGCGGGCATGCGCATTGTTCAGTTCAGCGACACACATCTCGGTAAGTACTATAGCTTGGACCAATTGGCTCGCGTGGTCAAGCTGGTTCAACGGCAAAAGCCTGACTTGATTTGTTTTACAGGAGATTTATTTGATTCTAATTATGGTCAAATAAGTGACGATGTGATTCCGATTCTATCGCGGCTTCAAGCCAAATTGGGCAAATACGCGGTTCTCGGCAATCACGATATGCGCCTGGACCCTGGGCGGGTCAAGGATGTACTTGAACGATCAGGCTTTACTGTGCTAGTCAACGCAAATAAGTCGATTGTACGCGGAAATAGCCGATTATGGATAGCAGGAATAGATGAAATGTTCCATGGTAAACCGGATCTGCCTCTCGCCTTAAAAGGTACCAAAGAAGACGAGTTCGTGCTGCTGCTTGCACACGAGCCAGATTTCGCAGATACTGCCTTGAAATTTCCTGTTGATTTGCAGCTCTCAGGTCATAGTCATGGCGGACAAATTCGGATTCCTTTTTACGGGAGCCTATTTACACCAGATCTGGGACAAAAATATGAGGTAGGACTTTATACCTTCGAAAAAAGTGAATTTCACGTTTATACAAACCGCGGCATAGGAACTACATTGTTTCCAATAAGGTTCAATTGCCGGCCTGAAATTACCGTGTTTGTCCTGGAAACGAAGCAGCCATAACCGACAAAAACTCCGCCAGCTGATGCTGACGGAGTTTTTTGTTGGTTAATAGCAGAACCACTTTTTCCAAATATCGTAGGAATCCGGGCAATCATTATTATCCCAATCGATGTCGTCCCAGCAGTCTTCATACCAATTGTTGTTGTGATTGTTGTTATTATTGTTGCTGTTATTGTTATGATTGTTGTTGTTGCTATTACTATTACTGTTACTGTTGCTGTGATTATTATTGTTATTATTGTTGTTATTACTATTGTTATTGTTATTCTGGTATGTACTTGAACTAAATAACTTACTCAGATTAAACAAAGAAGTAAACTGTGATAAAAAACTGTTTTTCTGAGAAGTGCTTGACTCATAACCCGAAGCGTAAGCGGATACTGGAAACGTTATAGCGCTGAAAATGAGAAGGATGAATAGAAACCTAGCAATTTTTAACAATGTACGTGGCCTCCCTCCATGAGTTGTTAAAGGATGAAAACGTTCTTTATTAAGAATTATACCGTAGATATTAGCTTTTGAGAACAGGAAAAGGCATAGATCATTTATCAAATTTGTGATACAATATGTAACATACAATAATTAGGAGGATTGATAGAATAGAGTACCTTGAGTTCATATGTAATAGCAAAAAATGGATACATACAATGAAATTTGATTATGGTCATGTGAGGTGCTATTCATGCAAGTTGTTCAACCGATAAGAGATCAAGAGAAAATTGAACAATTACAAGAAGTTTTAAAAGAACAATCAATTCGGGACTGGCTTCTCTTTACAATCGGGATTAATTCCGGACTCCATCTCAGCGATCTTCTATCATTGAAAGTAAAAGATGTGAGGGATCGAAATGTGGTAAGTGTTCGGGAGGAAAAAACGGGTAAAGTCAAGACATTCCAGCTTTCTTCACAGCTTAAGGCCTTTATCAAGGAGTATATTCAATATATGGACGAGGATAATTACTTATTTCCGTCCCAACGAACGGGCAATCCCATCAAGAGAATTCGCGTGTATCGAATTTTAAATCAAGCGGCGAAACAAGTTGGATTAACAGATATTGGGACTCACACACTCCGTAAAACATATGGCTATCATTACTATTTAAAAACGAAAAATGTCTCTGTACTTAGAGATTTGTTTAATCAGTCCGCGCCATCCGTCACCTTGAAGTATATCGGTGTAAATAAGTAGGAGCAGGCGAACATCGCTATTCTGCCTCATGACAGATACATAACGTATCGCAAGTAACGGAGAATGAATTTTTACTTTTTAAGAAAAGCTGAGCGTTGGGAGTAGGTCCACATATGAATCAAGAACTTAAGATTTCAATCGATATTCATCAGATTCTTCTCTATCTTGGCATCGACAAACAGAAATTTCAGGCTCATAAAGTCCAATTTGCTCGGCAATCAACTACTCCAACGAACGCTCAGCCCTTACAAAGGCAATGAACCGTTTGGCTTCATCTGGCGAAAGCTTTCGGCCATCAACGGTTAATGAAAACTTTTGCAAAATATTTTCATCTGTTAAATCAAGATTTTCTACAAAGTCCCGAACATCGTTATCAAGAACAGTTTGCTGAAGGTTCGTGCGTCCAAGCAAATAGTCAATGGAAACATTAAAAAAGTTCGCTATTTTATTAATGGTTTCGTAATCGGGCTCGCGACGGCTTGTTTCATAGTGAGAAAGGGATGCCCTGGATATACCAATTTTAATGGATAATTCTTCTTGGGTCAGTCCTCTTTTTTCACGTAAGAGGGCAATACGGTCTCCATACTTCAGCTTGATCATTCCTCACTGTTTATTTTTCTACCATTATATCCACGGTGTTTAACCAAATATACCAGAAAACCATTATAACAAAGCAAAGATTCATTTGACTAGATACAATATGTATTAAGGTGGTGTGAAGGCTTTGACGATCGGAAAAAGAAGCAAGTTAACACTGACTACCCCTTTAGAAGGTAAATTAACAATTGTTCAAATGTATGGGAGAAATATACATACGAAGTATGCACTAATCGATATTTTGGAATTAGAGAAGTCACAATTTACTTTCGAAAGTTCATTGATATTACCTACGGATAACGAAATCATATACGGTTTTGAGCTTATCGTTGCGAATCGAACGTTCCATTGCGAGGGTTGCATAGACCTTGTGAGTAAGCACAAAGATATTTATTTGTATAAAGCGGCAGTTCAACCTAATGACTACGTAGAATTCGAATTGCTTTATGAAATAAATCAACTTGCAACTTTACATAATAAAGAATTTGCCAGAATCACAAAAAGCTACGAACCAGATCGATATTATGATGACGTTGTGGTCAATTATATCTGTTAATAGGAACAAACCCCTTGTTAAGTTACGAAATGTATCTTATAATCATTTATATATACATAATGTAACAATAAACGACATTAAGATTCAGTAAAGGGGAGAAATTTATGTTTAACTTAGATATGGTGTTTTGCGTGAAATGCGAATCGGTGATGTCCAGAAACAACGCGGAGAAAGTGTTCAAAACAGGGTATTATAAGACTACGATCCCTCTGTGTCACTGCAAGGACTGCGCCAATGAGCGTTTGGAGAAATTAAGTGCTGAGTTGTCCGGAAATTCGCAGATTTGTTATTCCGGTTTTGAAGCCTCCGCATTTTTATTTACAACATAGGAGGCATGACCATGAGTCTGTTTGACAGCCGTCATAATAAATAAAGCCATCCCTTAATTATAAGGGGTGGCTTTTTCATTTTACTGAAGCAAATGCTTGTAGGCGCTATAGTCGATCTGCTCTCTCTCAAGGAAGCTGGTCAAGCTGCGGTAATCACGCTTCGGAGTCGCAAGAATGTACCCCTCGATACAGTGAGCTCTCGTTACCTCATTGGCGTTTGCCTCCAAAGCAACCTGTCCGATGCGAGCCGCGATGGAATGCTTGGCAATATCTCTAAAAGCTGTTGGCACGGGAGAAACCAGCTGATCCAGGAATGATTTGGAGTCTTCTGTCCAAAGATGGCGAGAGTTGTCGACGTAATGATTTTGCCAATCAAGCTTCGACTTTCCGTCCTCTTTGGGGAGCACCTTCAGGAACTTGCGAAACATGAAGTATCCGCCTACAGACATGAAGAATAGCAGGACAAACACCCAGAAAATAATGAACCACATGAAAAAATCGTTAGCCATTTATTTGTCACCTCACTACCAAACGGTCATATATGATAAGAATTATACCTTATTTCTAGATTTCTTGCGACAATCCGAGTAAAATAGGAAGGTAGTAGATAGACACTCAATAAAGGAGCAATGAACCATGCCCAAAATTGGCTCACACGTTTCGTTCTCAGATAAAGGCTTGTTAAATGCAGCTGAAGAAGCAGTTTCATACGGTTCTTCCACGTTTATGATATACACAGGCGCACCACAAAATACGCGCCGCAAACCCATTGAAGATCAATACATTGAAGAAGGCAAAGCTGTGATGGACAAGCATGCAATGAACGAAATTGTCGTTCACGCTCCTTACATCATTAACTTGGGTTCCTATAAAGAGGATACCTTTGAACTGGCTGTTCGTTTCCTTCAAGAAGAGATTCGCAGGACGGCCTACATCGGTGTGCGCAATATCGTTCTTCACCCAGGCGCCTATACAGACAAGGATGCAGAGTACGGTATTGAACGTATCGCTGAAGGTTTGAACGAAGTACTGGCTGGCGTGAAGGACACAGACGTTAATATTGCGCTGGAAACTATGGCTGGCAAAGGCACCGAAATTGGCCGCAGCTTCGAGGAAATTGCGGAAATTATGGAGCGCGTGGAGTTTAACAACAAACTGACGGTTTGTATGGACACTTGCCATATTCACGATGCCGGTTATGATATTGTTAATGATCTGGATGGCGTTCTACACCATTTCGATAAAGTCATTGGCTTAGAGAAACTAGGCGTCGTTCACTTAAACGACAGTAAGAATCCTCGCGGGGCTTCAAAAGACCGTCATGCGCCGTTAGGCTCAGGCTGGATCGGCTTTGAAGCAATGAACAATGTGGCTAATCATGAGAAGCTGCAGCATTTGCCGATGATTTTAGAGACGCCTTGGATCGGAAAAGAAGACAAAACACAGCGTCCAATGTACGAGGCGGAGATCGCCCTTTTGTCCGGTAACCTCAAAGGCCGCTTCGGCGAAGAGTTCCTGGATCATGTAGAGCGGATCGACCATATGTTTGGCAAAAAGGATATTCATTTCCGCGATTATGTGCTGAAAACTTGGGAGATTCTTAAAAACGATGCGAAAGCGAAAAAAGCGGACGGCCGCGAGCCGTTAGAACGCTTGTACGATATTTTGCATGAAGAAAGATTGTTGTCCGACCTAAGCGAGGAGCAGCTTAACCAACGTCTTATCGTTTGGCTTGCCGGTCAGGATATATTGAAGAAGGCTTAATACAGATACAGATAACTTTCGAGTAGAAAGCAACTAGGGGGATTCACATGGAACGGGGAAATGCAAACAGTCTGACTCGCAGGGAGAGCGAATGGGCGAATAGAGCAAGAATGTTGATCTCCTGTCCGGATCAGCCGGGCATCGTGGCGGCAGTGTCACAGTTTTTGTTTGAATATGGCGCGAATATCGTGCAGTCCGACCAGTATACGATGGATCCGGAAGGCGGGATGTTTTTCATCCGCATCGAGTTTGACTTGGATGACCTAGAAAACCGCGTGCAGCAATTGAAAGAAGCTTTCTCTGTCGTTGCTGACAAGTTCTCCATGGATTGGAGCCTGTCACTTGCTAGTCAGAAGAAGCGTATTGCGATCTTTGTTTCGAAGGAAGATCATGCTTTACTTGAGCTCCTTTGGCACTGGCGTGCAGGCGATTTGAATGCGGATATTGCAATGGTGATTTCCAATCACCCAGACATGCAATCGCTGGTAGAGCCTTTCGGTATTCCGTATTACCATATTCCGGTTACGGCAGATACGAAGGCTGAAGCGGAGCGCCGCCAGCTGGAAGTAGTGGGGGACAAAGTGGACGCTATTGTTCTGGCCCGCTATATGCAGATCGTCTCACCGTCTTTCATCAAGCATTACTCCAATCGCATCATCAATATTCACCATTCTTTCTTGCCTGCTTTTGTAGGTGGCAAGCCGTATGCCCAAGCGCATAACCGCGGCGTGAAAATTATTGGCGCAACCGCACATTATGTGACGGAAGAATTAGATGGCGGCCCTATTATTGAACAGGACGTTCAACGGGTTAGCCACCGCGATAATGTGGAAGACTTGAAGCGAATCGGCCGCCATATTGAACGGATCGTTCTAGCCAGAGCTGTTGCATGGCATGTGGAAGATCGCATTATTGTTCATAATAATAAGACTGTTGTTTTCAATTGATGGGAAAACTAGGCTGTATCCAATTGAGGATGCAGTCTTTTTTGCTGGTATGCGCAAATCCGACGAGTTTTAACGGTTTATTGTGGCAAAGCCTCAAAGCAAATGGTACAATAATGCAAGCGAGAAAAGTCACTTGTATGTACAAGTTAAGACTTAGGTAAGTAGAGACATATAGGAGGGAATTTTCGAAATGACAGTAACAAATAAAACAATCGAACAATTAGCAGTTGACACGATTCGTACGTTAGGTATCGATGCCGTTGAGAAAGCTAAATCCGGTCACCCTGGTATGGTCATGGGGGCTGCTCCAATGGCGTATGTGCTGTGGAAGCAGCATATGAAGCACAACCCGGCGAATCCGAAATGGGTTAATCGTGACCGTTTCGTACTTTCTGCGGGTCATGGCTCCATGCTCCTATACAGCCTTCTTCACTTGTGTGGATATGATTTGCCGATCGAAGAGATCAAAAACTTCCGTCAATGGGGAAGCAAAACACCAGGACATCCGGAATACGGTCACACGCCAGGTGTTGACGCAACAACCGGTCCACTTGGACAAGGGATTGGTATGGCCGTAGGTATGGCAATGGCGGAAGCTCACTTGAGAGAGACATATAACAAAGAAAACTTCCCTGTTATCGACCATTATACATACGCGATCTGTGGCGATGGCGACATGATGGAAGGCGTTTCCTCTGAAGCGGTATCCTTGGCGGCTCACCTGAAACTGGGCAAATTGATTATGCTTTACGATTCAAATGATATCTCGCTGGATGGCGAGCTAAATATGGCATTCTCCGAAAACGTGCAGGCACGTTTTGAAGCTTATGGCTGGCAAGTGCTGCGTGTAGAAGAGCAGAATGATCTGGCTGCAATCTCCAAAGCGATTGCTGAAGCGAAAGCTGACACAACTCGTCCGACGTTGATTGAAGTGAAAACAACAATCGGTTTCGGTAGCCCGAACAAAGGTGGAAAAGGCGGACACGTCGGACCTCACGGATCCCCACTTGGCGGCGACGAAGTGAAATTGACGAAACAAGCATATGGCTGGCCGGAAGAACCGGATTTCTTGGTTCCTGATGAAGTTCGTGCCCACTATGCGGAAATTGGTAAAGAAGGCGCTGCAGCTGAACAAGCTTGGAGCACTCTTTTAAATGATTACATTAAAGCTTATCCGGAATTGGGTAACCAATTCAGTGCAGCGGTTAATAACGAACTGCCTGCAGGTTGGGATGCAAACCTTCCGGTTTACAGCACTTCGGACAAGCCTATGGCAACTCGTGTCGCTTCCGGTAATGCGATCAACGCGATTGCTCCTTTGCTTCCACAATTGATTGGTGGCTCCGCGGATCTGGCGAGCTCCAATAATACGATGATCAAAGGCGAGTCCAACTATAGCGCAAGCAACTATGCGGGCCGCAATCTATGGTTTGGTGTTCGTGAGTTCGGTATGGGTACAGCCATGAACGGTATGGCACTTCACGGCGGCGTGAAAGTATACGGTGCAACATTCTTCGTGTTCTCCGATTATCTGCGTGCGTCTATCCGTCTAGCGGCACTTATGCAGCTTCCGGTTATCTATGTTCTTACACATGACAGTATCGCAGTTGGTGAAGATGGACCGACACATGAGCCGATTGAGCAATTGCCAGCGCTTCGTGTTATTCCGGGCATTACAGTCATTCGTCCTGCGGACGGTAACGAAACTTCCGAAGCATGGCGTTATGCGGTTGCTGAAGCTAAAGGACCAGTTGCGCTCGTATTGACTCGTCAAAATCTGCCGATCCTCGAAGGAACGGTTGAAGGTGCGAAAGCGAACCTGAGCAAAGGTGGATACGTAGTATCCGATGCAGCTAACGGTAAGCCGGATGCTCAAATTCTTGCAACAGGATCCGAAGTACAATTGGCTGTCGCGGCGCAAAAGCTGCTTCAAGCTGAAGGTATCAACGTTCGCGTTGTCAGCTTGCCGAGCTTGGAACTGTTCGAGAAACAGTCCAAAGAATACAAAGACTCCGTCATTCTTCCAGATGTCAAAAAGCGTCTTGCTGTTGAGATGGCATTCCCACTTGGTTGGGAACGTTATGTTGGCGATGAAGGTTCCATCTTGGGCATTTCCACGTTCGGTGCATCCGCGCCTGGCGATTTGGTTCTGAAAGAGTACGGCTTCTCACCAGAGAACGTTGCAGCTAGAGTTAAAGCTCTATTGGCTTAGAACAAACATAGCCGCGTTATTCACAAAGCCATAGCCCACCATGCGTGGGCTTGGCCTTATTTTATAGCCATTTTAGAGGGGGAACTATTGATCATGTCCAGCTTTGAAAATGTAACAGTATTGACGAAAGCTAACGTTTATTTTGACGGTAAAGTAACAAGCCGCACGGTACAATTCGCGGATGGTACGAAAAAAACTTTGGGAATTTTGCTTCCGGGTGAGTATGAATTCGGAACTGATGTGAAAGAAATTATGGAAATCCAAGCTGGTGAGCTGAACGTACTTCTTCCAGGCAGCAGTGAATGGATCAGCATCAAGGGACAAGGTGAATTCACGGTTCCAGCGAATGCAAAATTCAAGCTTGATGTGAAAACAGTTAGCGATTATATTTGCTCTTATATTAGTGAATAGGTAATCCTATCCCATACATCGGATGAACATTGTTCATGGATGTGTGGGATTTTTTTTATTTGGGGAGCTTGCGAGAGTCACTCCAAGGGTACAAAGTGCGGACCTCCATCTGAAGCACCTCTTCGATATCATTCATCCGCAGCCATAGCTGTTGGATATCGAAGAGTCCTTCTAGATGTGTAGCATGTCGAAGCTTTAAACTGGAGAGGGAAATACCAATGGCGTGGGGACGCTCCGGATGGACGATGAGGTCCTCCAACAGCACGGTGATGCCGGCATCGAACTCGTTAATCTCCTCCATGTTCAGCTGCTGAAAAGGTGATCCCAGCGGCACATAGAGCGAATTTTTGCTGAAATCAAGCTCGTTTGGCCGAAACCGCAGCAATAGAAGGATCGGAACGATGCCCTCTTCATGATAATCATAAAAGACGGTTAGCTTTGCCACCTGCGGGCACCCCCCTAGATTTTAAAAACTCCAGCTTGTTCATGATTAAACGGGTGGCTTCTGACCAATTGGACGGATCGTATTTCTTGTTTGACTGATTCTGAGTATATTGCTGAAACTCGTAGTCCAGGGATCCCTGCAGGACGCGCCTCTCAATTTGGTCGATCCGCGCTTTGGCAAGCCGGTAAGTGACTTGGAATTCTTCAGAAAGATAGGCGATCAATTCATTTTTGTTCTCGGGCAGCGCGAGGTTTCTCAGCATGGGGAGGGGGAGCGCCGCGTAGAGTTGGAAAGCAGATGCGTCCTGCTCCTGCCAATTTACATAACGATCAGGCATTGCCATCTGGTTGCCGGAGTGCCGAAGAACATGACAGAGTTCGTGCAAGAAATCTTCCCACTGTTCCTTGGGGGAGAGGCGACGGTCAACGTTAATGCTGAACTGCCCGTTACTTTCGATCGCCATACTGTTCATATCCATGGTATACACCCAAATGCGCAGCTTAGCCGCCAAATGCGTCATGCAAAGCTGAGAGGGCATTGTGATTTCATGCTGTTCATATAAAGCTTCGACCCATTGTTCCAGAGGGGTTGTTTGATAGTGAGTAAACAGGGAAAACACCTCGTTATGATTAAAATGAGAATATATGTTCGATTTATAGGGATAAAGAAAAGCCCGAGGGGCTTAACTTCTTATCATATGTACTATTGCTCACTATCCGGCGTACGGTTAATCTGCTGCTCTTTGATGAAGTGCCAGAACCGAAGCATTTCGTCCCGTCGTTCCTTAGGCGCACTTTGGAAGTCCTTAAAGAATAGGCTGACCTCAGGATCATCGATATCGCTAACCCCGGGTCCGGAAGGGGTATCCAGTGACTCTTCATCCGTCGGCGCAAAGCCAGCGAGCAGCAAGAGCTCGTCCTTGTCAGCGCGATTAAGCGCATCAGCTAACGCAATGACCGTTTCCCTGGATGGATTGAAGCGGTTATTTTCTATGGAGTTAATAAATGAATAACTAACACCGGACCGCTCTCCAAGCTCTCTAAGGGTAAGATGGTTCATCTTGCGCAGCTGCCGGATTTGAAGGCCGAACTGGACCATATCTTTCATCGATTCATCACCTGTTCCTTATTGTAAATGGTTTGAGGTGCAAAAAACAAGTATTTTTTTCGTTTCTCAAAACTTTTGTGTTGAAATTATAAACAAGTTTAGCGTATGATTTGTTTATAATTTCAAAACGACAAATTTTGGGAGATGATGAGGATGTTGGAACAAGTTTTACACATAGAGCAAGATCAGATCGACAAGCGGGCTACGCGGAAAAGGGTGGAGAGTCTGCTGGAGACCGTTCGTTTGTACTACACGCTCGGAAGTGTTCGCAGAGACGGTGGGATGCATGATGTGCATAAGGTGGCGGAAATGTCTGCTGAATATATCGTGGCATCTGCACGGGAGGAGCAGGCAGCGCTCTTATATGCTGAGGTTGAGCAGGCGCTGTCGCGGCTGGACGAGCAGGAGGAGGAGATTATACGGAGACGCTACTTGCAGAAGGAGAAAGTGCTGGATTACTTACTATGTTACGAGGTGAATATGAGCGAGCGTACCTATCGAAGGGTGAAGGCACGTGCGATGGAGAAACTGGCCTATATGCTTAGGGCGGAGGTGGTCCGGACACTTGGTTAATGTGGTTGCTAGTTGGCCGCTTGTTGGCAATGCAAGGGAGTGGAGGCGTGGTAAGATCGATGTGTAGACCAAGAAGGCGGTGATGCTGCTGAAGAAGATCGAAGTAATCAATCTCCTGAAGTCTTTAAGCAAGGCTCATTGGGAGTAGATGAAAGGATGTGGTTGAGGTAAAGAAAAAAATGTTTTGAATTTCAAAACAAAACAAGAAAAGAGGTGAGAGAATGAATGATTAACATGGCCAAACAATTGGCGCTGTTTTTACAAGCGAAAGGAGAGGGAACGCTCGGCACGGATCTGTTTGTGGATAGCGATTCTCAGAGCTCCGATGAGGCTATTACCCTTTGCCATGTCGGGGGCAGCGCGGAATTCAAGCTGGACGCTCCTGGCAGTTGGCGCAAGCTGAGCCTGCTGGTTAGAAGCGCAACCGCTGAGGGTGCGCAGGAGAAAATTTGGCGTCTCATTGGCCGCATGTTGGAGCCGGAGGAGGGTACCATTCAGGTGGATGGTGGACTGTATACGGTACAAATTACGTCGCTGCCGGCAGGACAAGCTTTAGATGCACAAGGCAGAACTTCTATGAAAGCCGTCTTCCTGCTTAAGCAGATCAAGCCTGTCGTCGAATCGTGGCTGGAAGCTATTTCACAATTCACGGAAACCGCACTTGGCGTGCAATGGCGTGTCTATCGCGGTTTCAACGGTACCTGCCGACCCGCAGTCTCATGGCAGTGTACAGGTTGGCACAGCGCAGCAGCCTCGCGAGGTGTTCAGCAGCTGTCCAAGCAATTCGTCGGTCAAATTGCCGCTAGATCGGCAAGTGAATACCAGCTGGCAGCGCAAGTGCTGATGCTTGGCTTGGCTGAGCAGGCCAAATTGCCACTTGGTGGATTAGGCGACAGATGGTTAACAGTGCTGGAAGCTCAAGCAGCGATTCGCTCCGGTGATTTGTCAACGGGCGTGCTGACAGTGACATTGACAGGTGCTGCCGGGGTCACACCTGGTGCAAGTCCGTTGATAGCTGGTGTGCATACTGAACCAAAAATTTAATAAAGAGGTGACTGATTTTGAAACAAAACAAAACACAAACAAGCAGCAATACGAGTGATGAAATCGTGATGTATGACAAAGAAGAGCTAATGACAAATTCTAGAGAGCTCTTTGATTGTGCACCGGAAGTGATCGTTGGTGCCTTACAAGGAGATTCCGAAACGATGTATGCAATCGCATATGTCAATCAAGCGGTTCAAAACTTTTTACAAAGGAAGGTGCAGGAATAATGGCGGGTGGAACTTGGAGTGGAACGGATCGACCGGTATTACCAGGATTTTATATGAATTTTGAGGCGGCGGCGTTAAGTGCAATCTTGCCTGGAAGTCAAGGTATTGTTGCTGTGCCGGTTAAAGCAAATTGGGGAGCCGTGAGACAGTTTGTTGAAATTACGAGTGAGCAGGGCATCTATGATGCTTTCGGTCGCGATCAAAGCGGCTCGGCTTCCGCGCAAGCAATTTTGAAGCTGGCCTTGCTGGGTAAGCCGAAGAAGGTGTTGGCTTACCGAATTGCGGATGCCACAGCAGCCAAAGCAGCTTTAACGCTGAAAGATTCGGCGTCGGCCAATGTATTGAAATTAGAAGCTAAGTACGAAGGTGCGCGAGGTAACGGCTTCTCGGTCATTATTCAGACGAATGCCGTGGATGCTTCGAAAAAGGATTTGAAGCTGCTTGAAGGCTCCTCTGTTCTGAAGACATTTACATTCTCGGGGGGGACCGTTCAGGCTGCAGCAGATGCTTTAAATCAAGACGGCAGTAATCCTTGGCTGACAGCAACCGTTCTTGCCCCTGGCAATGGTACGCTAGCTGCCGTCTCAGGCAGTGCGCTAACTGGCGGCAGTTCGGGTATCAGCGGGATTGCCTCAGCGGATTACCTGAATGCTCTAAGCGCACTAGAGACACAGGAATTCCATGTGCTTGCGCTGGATGGAGTCACAGATACGGGCATTCAAGCATCGGTTGCTGCTTGGACGAGTCGTTTGCGTTCTGAAGGGAAAGGCATCACAACGGTACTTGGCGGTTCTACCGCTGATGATACCGCTTCTGATGCAGCCAGTCGGGCAGCGGCACGCAGCGCTTTGTTCAATCATGAAGCAATTGTCAATATCGGGACAGGAGCGATTCTCGCGGGTACAAGCTATAGCTCGGCATGGGTAGCAGCCTATGTAGCGGGGCTGATTGCGGGTCAAAAGCTGAGTGAATCTACGACTTACGCGGCTGCTCCGTTCAGTGATGTGACACGGAGATGGACGCGCAGCGAACAGGAGAGTTCAGTGAAAAACGGCGTTTTCCTGCTGTATCATGACGGCCAGAGAGTGAAATCGCTGCGTGGAATGAATTCACTCGTTTCATTGCGCCAAGGCCAAAATGCAGCTTGGAAGAAAATCCGTACGATTCGTGTTATGGATGCCATCAATCAGGATCTTCTGCGAACAGCGGAAGAGGGGTATATCGGAAAAGTAAATAACACGGAGGAAGGTCGTCTTGCTCTGGTGGAGTCAGCCAAGCAGTATATGCAGACATTGGCACAAGCCGGCGTCATTGAAGCAACGAGCTTCGATGTGTATCTGGACCCGGCTTATTACGGAGAAACCGCTGAACTGACACCAGAACCTGATCAAGTATATATCAAGTGGGATGCGCAGTTGACCGATGTGATGGAACAAATTTTTGGCACTTTTATCGTACATTAAGGGGGATTACGAATGAGTTTAGATGCGAGCAGAGTAATTTTAGGAACATATGGTTCGGTATTTATCGGTGGTGTATGGCAGACTAATTTCAATCATTTGGAAGCGAATGTGGAGATGCAGAAGAAAGAGCTCCAGCTTGCGGGAGACCCGTGGGTTCGGCATAAAAAAGGTGCTATGAAAGGCACCGGGACACTCAGCGGTTTCAAAGTTACGAGCGATATGATCGCCAGAGGATTTGACAAATTTAGTCTTGTATCCAAGTTGAATGATCCTGATGCATATGGTTTCGAGCGGATTACGCTCAACAATGTCATGCTGGATAAGCTTCAGTTGGCCAATTGGACAGCAGGGGAGGAAGTGAAGGAAGAAGTAGCATTTACATTTGAAGGCTACACGCTTAATGATCCTATCAGGGCTATTTAATCAGTTGAGCTTAAGGAGGAATAAATGATGTTAACAGATGAACAAATTTTGCAAAAGCTGCTTGAGGCTGATCAACTCCCGGAGAAAACCGTGACAATCGCTAGATTCGGTGTTCCCATTTTACTGCGAGGTCTGACTGGAAAGCAGGTGTTCACACTCCGTGAACGATGCACAGAACGTGCCGATCGTCGAGGTGTACAGACCGATCGGCTCGATGAAGAGCAGTTCAACGTCGCTCTAATCTTCGCTGCAACCGTCTCCCCCAATTGGGGGGACCCTCGGCTGCTTGCGAAGTACCAGGCCAGCTCCGGTGAGGAAGTGATTAAGCGCATCTTGCTCGCAGGCGAGCTGTCTGCGCTTGGCGATGAAGTGCTGGACTTGAGCGGATTTAATACAACGCTGGATGAAGTAAAAAACTAATTACCTCCGGGGGGCTGCCGGCGATGCTCCACGCGATATGGATGCGTCATCATCTGCGCCCCGGAGTATTCTGGACATTGCCTCGCGGGGAGCAGCAGTTCCTGCTTGCCAGTATGGAATTAGAGCTGGAGCATGAACATGCGCTGGAGCGGGAGCGTGAACGCGCAAGGAGGTGAAGTGATGAGTGAAATCGTGACGGTTAATAATTTGGCACGAGTCATGGCTGCGCAAGAGCGATTGCGCAGTTTGGTAGAACGGACAGGAGCATCAACGCAGCGGCTGACAGGCTTATTTAATAAAGCG
The DNA here is from genome assembly GCF_045866505.1 of Paenibacillus sp. P36. Classification (NCBI taxonomy): domain Bacteria; kingdom Bacillati; phylum Bacillota; class Bacilli; order Caryophanales; family Paenibacillaceae; genus Paenibacillus; species Paenibacillus sp. P36. The sequence goes on along the minus strand of NZ_AP038372.1, from coordinate 7,650,010 downwards.
GCTGAGGCCGGAACGAAGCTGAGCCAGATTACGGTAAGGCCTGCGATTGCAGGTCGGGATTACTTTTCTTTTGTCATAGACCGCATGCTGTTGCAGCTGGCGGACTTGGGACATACGAAGGTTGATGTGAAACTAATGATCAACGATCAAATTATTCAGACGGCGAAGCATCTTCGAGAGTTGCTGCAAGGTCTTGGCGGCGAGTTTTCCGGAAGTTTGGAAGGAAAGGCGAAAGCTTCGGCGTCCGCTTCAGCAACTGCTGCTGTAATCATTGCTGCCCCACCTGAGAAAGGTCAGCTGGACAAGTGGCTTGACCGACTTTTGATCATGGCCGAGATTGTGAAGTTACTTGGTGAGGCCTTCGAGGCTTTTGGCAATGGATTTAAAAGCTTTGCACAGGGGCTCAAAATTCTAAAAGGCTTGTTTGCCGGAAACGGCGGTAAGAAAGAGAAATGCAAGGACCCTTGCAAGGATAATGTCGGTAAACGTACGAAATCTGATGCCGATTCGAAGACCAAATCCAAATCAGGTACCAAGACGAAGAACAAGACAGGCGCGAGGTCGAAGAATAAGGCGGGAGCCAGGACCAGAACACGGGCAGGTGACCGTACAAATACGAGCCCAGGCGGCGGTAGGAACAAATCTAGGGTTAGAACGAGAAACGGCGGACAGGACCTAGGTCGTCAAATCGATCAAAGCGATAGAGGAGGACATCCGGCTGAGCCAAGAACGTCTAACCGGTTAGGTAAGTTTAGCCGAGCCTCCAAGCTGCTCAGAACGACTGGTAAAGTGCTCAAACCACTAGGTATCGGGTTGTCTGCACTGGATATTCTGACCTCGGACAATAAAGTAGGCGCTGCGATCCAAGCAGGAGCCGGTGTGGCTGGAGCTGCTCTGGGTGCATTCGCCGGTTCTATTGTTCCTGGCGCCGGTACAGCTGTTGGGGGCATTATCGGTGGCTGGCTGGGGGATAAAGCAGGAGAGTTGATCGTCAATAAATGGTTTTCGGGGAAAGAAAAAGAACCTCCGAAAGAGGCGCGGACTGAGCTGTTGCCCGCAGGGCGCGAGACTATTTTGATGTCTGCTTCAGCAGCGAGTGCTGGTGTGAGCGAAGGCGTTACTTCGAAAAACTACAACATTTCTGTGGATGGTATTACGGTTAATATGCCGAAGGAGAAAGTGGACATGGAGGAACTGGCAATTACCATTGGTCACCAGATTGTTATGCAAATTGGAGCAGCTATCCAAAATCGTGCGGAGAACGGAGGCCGAGCCTATGGATACTAAAGAAATGAATTTTACATTGGAGGATCCAAACGGCATTTCTCTATGGTTTCCGGTAAATCCGTCCGAAGTTAATATTCGACGCGACAAGAGCTTTGAAACCATCACTATAATCCGTGGCGGTGAGTTGGATGTTCCGCAAGGTGTAAAAGTGAAGGAGATTGCTTTCTCATCCTTTTTCCCGGCGGTGTACGATGCGGGTTATTGCAAATATAAGCAGCTGCCTGATCCCCAAACGGCGATGAATCAGCTTAATACGTGGATGGAGGGGCGAGATCCGCTTCGGCTTATCATTACTGGCACAGATGTCAACGTACTTGTAATGCTGTCTGCTCATAATAGCAGCTTCAAGGGCGGGGAGCCCGGCGATGTGTATTTTGATCTCATTTTTCGTACATGGAAAGAATACAAAATTAGAACACTGGATGAGCGCAGCGGCAGTTCGGGTGGACAGACAAGGCCTGATATTAAGCCGGTTTCTGCTACTTATCAGGTACAGCCGGGTGATTCATTTTGGTCTATTGCGAAAATGAAGCTCGGTTCAGGCAGCCGCTGGCGTGACCTCTACGAAGGGAATCGTACGCTTATCGGCGACGATCCTGATCTGATTTTACCTGGGCAGGAGTTGGTGATGCCGGTATGACAAATAACCTTTCGGATGGATCTTATGATATTTGGCTGGATGGGTCCTATGCGCTTCGAGACTTCATTTATGAGCTGACACTTGAAGAGGCGCTTGATGAAATTTCATACAGGGCACAGGCTACAATCGTCGTCACTCCGGATTTTCCAGGTATGAAACCAGGTCAGGATGTACGAGTCGTAGGCATACCCTACGGTAGTTCGAAGCAAGAAGATTTACTCCATCCCGCCGTTGTCTGGCAGTGCGAAAATAGCTATGAACGGGCTGATCGTCTGACAGTGACGATGTATGATCGTACGATTTATTTGGCTAAGTCGGAGGATGAATTTGTGTTTCCCGCAGGAATGACGGCAAGTGAACGCATACGCCGTTATGCCACGGGCTGGAATATTAATGTGGGGGATTTGCCGGACACAAAAGTTAAGCTTGCGAAGTCCATCTATCGAGCAGAGACGATTTACAACATGATCATGAAAGATTTGAAAGAAACCGCTCGGAAAGGCGGATCGATGTATCGGCCACGTATGACAGTAAACGGTCTGGAGCTGGTAGAAATCGGTTCTAACTCTGTCGTATGGTCGCTGGAGCCGAGTGAAAATGTCATGAACATCATGCAAAAACGAACGCTGGAAGGTGCTGTAACCAAAGTGAAAGTACTCGGGACCAAAGATGCAGGAGATGAGAGCGCAGCCCAAGTTTTAGTTATCGAAGAAGGCGAGTATGCCGAACTGGGTACACTGCAGAAAATCGTGCAGGACAGCAGCTATCGATCCATTAGCGAAGCCAAAGAAGCGGCGAAAGCCATGCTTTCCGGCATACAGGAAACAATTAGTGTAACATCGCTCGATATTAACACTATTCGTGCTGGTGATAAGGTCGATCTGGCTGGAAGCGGGATGGAGTTGATTGCTATGACGGTCAGACACGAGCTTGGGGATCCCGGCAAAATGGTGCTGGAACTGGGCAGCCCTGAGTTGGTTCGAAGGAGGTTTTATATGAATGAATCCGTATAAAAAACTGGCAGCTGCTTTAGACAACCGCATGTCTGTTCACGCGAGCTCAGCTGTAGTAGGAATGCCCGCTGAGCTAGGGACAATCACAGCAGGCGGGTTGAAACTTGATGGTTTCAAACATGAGATTTCTGACTACTATGTGGCGGATTGGATGACCAAGCTGTTTCTGCCGTCTTTTACGATCAGCGGTACGGTTACGGGCTTAACCAGTGGTAATGTGCCGGTAACCGGGCAAGGAAGATTTGCTTTTTCCGAATCAGAGGTTGAAGAAGTACGGATTGCGTTTCAATCCGGCTTGAAGGTGGGGGACCGTGTGCTGACCATACCTGTGAATGATGGGAATGATGCCGTAATTTTGTGCAAGGTGGTGAAATAGATGCCGAATTTATTTCCGCTCGCGGTTACAGAAAAGAGTGAGCTGCCATTGCTAGGAACAGGTACGGGAAGGGGGACAGTTGGATTCGGACGTAGTCCGAAGTTTGATTATGCCCTTGGGGAGTTCGTGTTGACGCAGACAGGACGAATAGCCGAGTGCAGCGACACGGAGGCTTGGTTGCAATGGTGTCAGAAAGCTCTGCTCACCCAGCGTTATACTTATCTGGCCTATTCACGGGCTTATGGTCAGGAGTTTGATGATTTGATAGCCAGACAATTATCCAAACCAGCCAATGAAATGGAAATTGCCCGTATTACGAAAGAGACTCTGATGGTTGATCCGCGTACGGCGAGTGTAGGGCCTTTTACATGGACGTGGAATCAAAGCGAGTGTTCGTTTCAATGCCAAATTATAAATGTGCGAGGCGATAAGAAAAATATTCAAGGAAATGTGGTGATTAATTAACATGACCGTTATACCGAATTATTTGGCTGAACAAACAGAAGAAGCGATTCGGGGCCGTATGTTGGGCAATTTGCCTTCCGATTTGGATAAATCCGAAGGTTCCTACATGTGGGATGCATTGGCTCCGGCCTCTATTGAGCTAGCGCTGGCGGCGATTCAATCGCAGGAAGTCTTGCGGCGGGGATTTGCCGGAACGACTTACGGTCCTTATCTGGACCTGCGTTGTGCGGAGCACGGAGTAATGCGCAAGGCTGAAGTGAAGGCCGCCGGCACCGTACGGTTTACGGGTTCGCCGGGTACGGCGGTTCCACCAGGCACGCGTATCGGCACTTTGGCGGATGCCGTGCAGGGGACGGCATCCTTGCTTTTTGAAACGATGGTCCCCGCTGTTATCGACAGCTCGGGCAGCGTGACATTGGAAGCTCAGGCTGTATTAGGAGGTTTGGGCAGTAATGTTCCGAGTGAGTCCATTGTCTTCGTTGTAGCGCCGGTCGCCGGAATCACCAGCGTGACGAATGTCACCCCGATGGTCGGCGGTGAAGATACTGAAAGCGACAGCTCGCTGCTGAACCGTTATTATGCCAAAGTACGCTCCCCGGGTACAAGCGGTAATCGAGCTGACTATCTCAACTGGGCGCTTGATATTGCCGGCGTTGGAGCTGCTCAGGTGCAGCCGCTATGGAACGGCCCCGGGACGGTGAAGGTTGTCATCATCGGCACGGATAAAAGAAGCGCGTCCCCTTCCACCGTGGCTGCCGTGCAGCAGTATATTTACCCGGCTCCGCCACTGACGGGCAAAGCACCGATCGGTGCGATCGTTACCGTCGAGCCGGCTTCTGAAATTGCCATCGCTCTGCAGGCCAATCTTTCCTTGAATGGCACAAGAACGCTCGATCAGGTGAAACAAGATTTCGCCGTGGCTGTTCGTAACTATTTATCCGAACTGGCGTTCTCTTCTGATCCCAATGTACGTTACGTTCGTATTGGTTCTCTGCTGCTCGATACACAGGGGGTGCAAGATTACAGCAATCTGCTGGTGAATGGTATGAGCGCCAACGTTGTGGTAGCTGCCGGTCGCGTTGCTGTCTTGGGGGAGGTGACGCTCACATGAGTTTCGTCACTTCCCCAAGCGGAAGGCGCATGAAGGGCTACTTGCCCGACTATTACGAAACGTCGCGGGTCATGGACTCTATCCTGCAAGCGCAGGGCGCGGAGCTGGATCAATTGCGTGTCTCCCTGGAGGAGACACTGCAGCAGTTCTTTGTCAGCTCCGCTACGTGGGGGCTGGATGCCTGGGAGGCTGAGCTCGGCATCGCGACGGTGCCGGACAAGCCTGACGATCAGCGCCGGGCGGTGATCCATGCGAAGCTGCGCGGTGTCGGCACCGTCACCGTTGAGCTGCTGCATAGCGTGGCCAGCGCGTATGAACGTGGTGCCGTCGAGGTCACGCAGCAGCCGGCGTTGTACCAGTTCACCGTGCGCTTCGTCGACACGTTGGGTACGCCGCCGAACTTGGGTGACCTGCAGGCGGCCATTGAGGAAATTAAGCCGGCCCATTTGCAGGTCGTATACCAGTACAAATATTTTCTGCTTAACCAACTTCATCAGACGATGACTATAAAAGACTTGCAAACGAGGAAAATGACCGACTTTGCGCCATTTATTCCCGTTTCATAAGGAGGGAGCAAGCTTATGCCTAGCACGACCACGAACTTGGGACTTTATAAGAAAAACCCGTCTACGGACGGGAATGATACCTTTGATATTAATATGATGCTCAACGATAACTGGGATAGAGTTGATGCACAGCTCGGCGCACAGTTCGCCGACGCGGCTCCGACCCCCGTGAATTTAGTGAACGGGCTGCAGGTGGTTGATGTTCCGCAAACGGCACCGCTGGAGAATTTGCGGATAACGGGGCGGACGTTGGTTAATTTGTTGGGGCGGGATGGGAATTGTGAGGATGTGGGGAGGTGGGGAGACTACCAATCTATACATGTACTTGACTCTGCGAATAAGACGTTAGGTAACAAGGGTTTTAAAGTGACACTAGCAATGGGCACATATGCGGCAACAAATTATCTCATTCCTGGTGGATTAAAAGCGGGTAAATACTATATTTTGGTTGGGGATGTGAAGAATGGAAACTCCTCGATTGGATCCGCTGTTTCGTGGGGTGGCATAGATGGGCGAGATTTAGGTAGCTCTCCGGTTGTGACAAATACATCGAACTTCCAAACCGTATATGTAACAGCAAACCCATCAGTTGATAAACCTAATACAACTGCAAATTTAGTGGTTAACGGTTCAATTGGACAGTATGGATACTTTGATGCAATTCGTGTTTATGAATTATCGCAAACTGAGTACAATGCGATTGGAGATATGACATCAACACAGGTCGCTGCTAAATACCCATATGTAGACAATGTTAAACATGTGAATGCACCTTATGTAATTAAATATGGTGAAAATTTATTACCACCTTTTAATGAGTGGATAATACATGCCAACGCCATTGTTAACGATCCTTACAAAGTTACAATTAATGCAACGAGCGCATATCAGGATTGTAGTTTCATGTTTTCAGTTATACCGGGTCAATCGTATACAATTAGTGGAGTGAGAACAGGTGGTTCACATGGATTTTTTAATATGCGCTGGCTGGACGTAAGTAAAAATTTAATCTCAGATTCAGGTGAAAGCGGTACTGCCCCACTTAATGCAGTATACGCGGTTGCACAATGCAATAATGATGCAGCAGGTACTTTCACTTTCAGCAATGTCATGTTAAACCTTGGATCAACAGCTAAGGCATTCACATCACGCAATGATGATATGCTTGCGTTTCCTAACGTACAACTTGCTTCAAGTGTGGATGGTACAGTGTATGACACATTGTTCGAAAGAAATGGCAGATTCTACGTAGAGAAGCGCTTCAAAGATATGGTGTTGGATGGAAATTTGAATTGGACTTTTGGTTCTAGCTTTTCTGGGTGCAAAACTGTTAGTTTATCGCTACCTAATATTGGCGAAACTTTTCCAAATGGTGTGAAGCACAACGGAAAAATTTTAGCTAAAAACGTAAATGCTCCTGATGTAATGTGGGCAGATACTAATTATAAATTTTTGTATCTTGGGATTGCAGACGCAGATAGTGGTTGGGGCGAAAGCTACATACCTACATCACAAGAGATACAAGCGTATTTCAACGGCTGGGTCATGTATGATATTACGACGGGGAATCCTGTAAATAAATATAATGGAACGGGTAATAAGGGCTGGTGCTACAGATTAAATACGTATAACAGTGCGCCTACTGAGAGCACTATGGCAGGTGGTACAAATATACTTCCAACATCGCCTGCACCTAGTACGGGAGCATTCACTCCTTATAAGCTCAGCTATCAATTAGTTACGCCTACATTTGAAGAAATTCAAGTAGACGGCAGCATGTCTCTACACAAAGGACTTAATCAGATCGAAGTGAGCCAAGGTGTTATTGTTCGTGAGAAAGTGATACCCGACATTGTATCAGGAACGTCCGTAGAGTTAAATCAAATCTCATTGTCTCCATTGATGAAAAGAACAAATCGAATTCTATCTGTTTATAGAAACGGTAAGTTAGACCCTACTTGGCAACTTTCTAATAATAACACAACTGATTATTGGTATGGAGGTGGAGCAGCAACTATATCTTCTATATTGAACTACGACAAAACGGCAGCATATGAAGTCTCTTATGTAGCGTTAGATCAACACTTATTCACGTCACCAGTACAAGCAGTAACAGGTGAAGTTGCAAGCAACTTTAAGGTAATTCTCGATCAATTGGTAATTAATCAAGCGGATAATGATGCCCGAATCAGAGCTAATGAGACTTTAGCATATCAGATTTATAGCCTACCGCAAAAGACTGCCGCGGATATAACTTTGCATGTCGATGTTACAAATGGAGCAGATAACAATGACGGGAGCGTAGGAAAACCGTTTAAGACAATTAATAAAGCTATATCCGTAATTCCTCAAATGGTAAATCATACCGTACGTGTAAACGTGGCAACAGGAACATATGCGGAAACTGCGGTGTTATACGGGTTTAATGGTTCTGGTGTGGTTCAATTAGTTGCATCTGGTGTGGTTTCCTTAAATGCTATATCTATTATTCGTTGTCAAACCACAGTAGTAGAAGGATTTACATGTACTTCCACGACAGGCAACGGGTTCTATGCAGAATACGGAAGAATGACAATATTTAATAATTGCAAAACAATTAGTGTATCATCATTTGCAGGTTTTAGCATTGTTTCCCAAAACGGTCAAGTACTCAATTGCACAATTAGTAACAAAGAAAATGCTGTTGCTGCACAGTATGGATCTAGTGTACTTGTTTCAAATTGCACTGGAACTTCAAATAATTATGTTTTAGTTGCAGCAGATGGAGCCAATTTAACATACAGTGGTTCGGTCCCAAGTGGAAACATTCAATTCGGAACGTATAACGTTGGTATGATCAATAAAGGATTTGTTGTCAACCCTTGGGGAGATAACACACGCGATTCAAGAAGCCGAGTTGCCGCTGCAAGTAACACTATACAAAGTCTTACAGCATCTACAGCAACTAAGATCTTATTTCAAGCCTCAGGGCCAGATAATCTTTCCGAATTTATTAGTAGTAGATTTACAGCAAAAGGTAGTGCGGGGACATATAGTTTCGTTGGCTCATTAACCTTCTCTTCAGGTATGACAACGTCTTTAAATTATATTGTTACGATGTATAAAAACGGTTCACCTATCCGTTACCTAAATGTAAACAACGGAACAGCCGCATCAAGTCCAACCATTCCTTTCTCAGCAATGATCGATTTGTTAGCAGGTGATTATGTAGAGTTTTACATCACAACGTCTAGTGCAACAGCGCTCGCTCCTGGTTCAGCACTTGATATTACTAGAATCGCATAGGAGGAAACCATGAACATACCACAAACAATCATATCTCTATTCCCGCATGCACAGCCACTAACCGACTTCATCGTCCAAGACGATTCAGACGGCAACGGGCCATATATCGCGCAATGGCACCTAGAGCAACCGCAACCGACGGAAAAAGAACTACAATCCGCATGGAAAGCCATGCAGCCAACACCCGAGTCCCAGATCGCCAACGCTAAACTCTCAAAAACAGCCGAACTCAACGCAGCCTGCAACGCAGCAATACTATCAGGTTTCACCTCCAATGTTTTAGGCGCAAACCACACCTACGACTTCGACTACGAAGCACAAACGAATCTCAACACGATGCTCAACGCAATCATAGCTGATCTAGTCTCTGAACCTATCATTTGGAAAGCTAGCAACAAACTTCAGCCACATACGATTGATCAATTTAAGACATTGTTCACAGACAGTCTCACCCACAAAACGACCAACATCAACAAGTATTGGGAGTTAAAAATGACCGTCGAATCAGCGAACAGCATGGAGGGTGTGGCATCTATCTCATGGTAAATATTTTGAAAACACAACCATTCTTCCTCTCATCTCAAAAGAAAGGAGCGAAACCGATGAACCAAGTTATGTTCAGCTCGATTTTGGCTGCGCTTAGCGCATGTGTGACCTATGCTTTCGGCGGGTTGAGTGAATTACTGGGACTCTTCCTTATGACAATCGCCGTAGACTATGTCACAGGTATTGCGGCCTCCATGAAGGAACAGCGCGGTCTGAACAGCCAAGTTGGCTTCTGGGGGCTTACCCGCAAAGGAATGATGCTGCTTGTCATCATGCTGGCTCACCGCATGGACCTATTACTCGACACGAATATCATGATGACGGGGGCAATCTATTTTTACTTGGCCAATGAGTTTATCTCGATCACTGAAAATTATGGACGGTTAGGGCTGCCGCTGCCCAGCTTTTTGAAACAAATGATTCAAGTGCTTCGCAACAAGAGTGAAGGTCTATGAACAAAGATCGTTTTATCGAGCAAGTGGCACCTGCTGCCCAAGCAAATATGCGGGAGTTCGGTATTTTGGCTAGCGTGACGATAGCTCAGGCAATTTTGGAAAGTGGCTGGGGCAACCATGCGCCAGGCAACAATTTGTTTGGCATCAAGGGGAGCGGGCAACAGTTAGTTACTCAGGAGTTTATTAACGGCAGATGGCTGCAAATTGTAGATGGCTTCTGTGTTTATGACAGTTGGTATGAAAGCATTCGTGACCATTCCTATTTTCTTACCCAGAATCCCAGGTATGCCAATGTCTTGCATGAACTGGACTATCGATTGGCCTGCCAGAAGCTGCAGCAAGCAGGTTACGCAACCGATCCGCTCTATGCGGACAAACTGATTCGTATTATTGAAGGGAGCGATCTCACGAGATTTGATCAGATTGAAGGGAAAGGGGAGTATATGATGAGTTGTGAAGATGCGGATAAAATAATTATGTTTCTGTCCGCCGCTTGGACAATCACCGAGGATGCAGAAGCTAGAGCGGAGTTCCATCGCTTGGCGGACGAGCTCCGGAAAGCATCCGGGCAGCTGTGATGAGCCTGTAAGAATAAGAGTCTTTACCGACTCTTATTCTTGCATTTAAGCTAATATGTATCAAAATAGAAGCCTCAAAAGTCTCTTACTTGTTCCAAAGCTTCCGTGCCTCCAAATAAAATAAACCGCCTCTCCCAATAGGAAAGACGGTGTTCTTCACATCAATGAGTTTACATGAAACTATGTTTTCATAGTTTCATATTTTTCTTTTATTCATGCTTCAAGCACTTCTAACCTCTACAAAGCATAAGCAATATGCTCTTCAATATATTTCTCCAGCTTAATCCGCACATAAGGCGGCAGGCCGGAAAGCATACAGCCATAGCGGAATTTATCGCCATTGGTCTCGATCCGAATCACGCGAGCGGTGATTGGTGGGAGCTCCGCTTCCTGCGGGAAGTGGATAACGATGAACATATCCGGTGCAAGTGGCGCAGCGGTAGTGATTTGTAGTCCGCTTTCCGATAAGTCGAAAAGCGTGCCGTCGATGTTTTGCCCGGAGAAGGAACCTTCCTGCTCCCATTGATAGATGGACAACTTCAAGTTGATGTCCAGCTTCACACGTGTGTTCCGACGGCGTTCACGGCCAGAAAGCGGAGATGCCGACTTTTCTTGGGCAGCAGCAGGTTCGCTAGGTTTAGCGATTTGCTGCCCCATCCAGTCTTCGTAACATTGGATGATGGAGCTCAAATCTTCATCGCCGAGGCCCTTGCTTAATCCCATTTGGAATAAGCCCGCCGTTGTTTGCAGCAGTGGAACCGGTAATTGGAAGTTACTAGCGAGTCCTTGAGCAAGCAAGAGATCCTTGAGCATCAGCTTCAAGGAGAATTGATTGCTGAAATCGCGATTTAATATTTTATCGCCTTTGAGGTCGACTATTCTGCTGTTTGCGCCGCCAGAGCGGACAATTTCTAGAAATTTCTCGAGGTTAACCCCTGCTTTGGATGCAATAGACAAGCCTTCCGCAAAACCAAGCAGGTTAATACCCACCATGGTATTGTTCGCAAGCTTGGCATAGGAACCGGCGCCGGAGGGACCTAGATAAAGGGCTTTACGGCCCATCGCAAGGAACAATTGCTCATGTTCTTCAAACACTTCCTGGCTGCCGCCGACCATGAACGCGAGCGAACCCTCTTCGGCAGCAGGTTTACTGCCTGTGACAGGCGCGTCGAGGAAATCGACGAAATGGGCGGCAAGCTCCTCGGCCAGCTTTTGGCTTGTTTGTGGGGAAACGGTACTGGAATCAATAATCGTAAGAGCCGGATGAATACCGCTTAGAACGCCTTCTTCGCTGTAGAATATATCCAACAAAGCAGCGTCATTGCTAAGCATGGTAATCAGTACATCTGAATGACGGGCGGCATCCGCGGGTGTTGCAGCCACTTCAGCGCCAAGACGAGCCAGCTCGTCCGCTTTTTCGGGAGTACGATTATAAACGGTTACCATAAAACCTTTTTGAATAAGGTTAGCAGCCATGGGTTTGCCCATTGTGCCAAGTCCGATAAAGCCGATACGTTTCATGATCATTCACCTCTGGAATCATTTTATCATGGGAAATCTAACCTGTGAATGCCTTCTTTACTTGCTTTTGTACAAGCAAATAAGTATGCTAGGAAAAGGAAAAAAATAGAGATGGAGGCGAGCATATTGAGCTCTAAGCTACAATTTGACTACAGCAAGGCATTGTCCTTTTTATCCCAACATGAGGTTGATTATTTGTCTGGACAGGTAGAACTGGCACATGATCAGCTGCATAACAAAACAGGTGCCGGCTCTGATTATTTAGGATGGGTGGATCTGCCTGAGAAATATGACCGTGAGGAATTTGCTCGCATTCAAGCGGCTGCTAAACAAATTCAATCCGATTCCGAAGCGCTTGTCGTTATTGGGATTGGCGGTTCTTATTTGGGAGCACGCGCTGCGCTTGAAATGCTTTCTCATTCGTTCTATAACATTTTGCCGAAAGATAAAAGAAAAACGCCTGAGATTTATTTCGTTGGAAATAACATCTCCTCTACATATGTAACACACCTTCTTCAATTGTTGGAAGGCAAGGACTTCTCCGTTAACGTGATTTCGAAATCCGGTACGACAACAGAACCGGCGATTGCTTTCCGTATTTTCCGTGAACTTTTGGAGAAGAAATATGGCAAAGAAGCCGCTCGCAAACGTATCTACGCAACAACAGATCAAGCGAGAGGCGCTTTGAAAACGCTGGCCAATGAAGAGGGCTACGAATCTTTCGTCATCCCGGATGATGTAGGCGGACGTTACTCCGTTCTGACGGCTGTTGGCTTGCTGCCAATCGCGACAGCTGGTATTGATGTAGAAGCGATCATGAAAGGTGCTGCGGATGCTCAACGCGAGTTTGCGAATCCGAAGCTTAGCGAGAACCAAGCGTATCAATACGCTGCTGTTCGTAACGCGCTTTACCGCAAAGGCAAAACGATTGAAATTCTCGTTAACTATGAGCCGTCCTTGCATTTCGTTTCGGAATGGTGGAAGCAGCTGTTCGGCGAAAGCGAAGGGAAAGACTACAAAGGCATCTACCCGGCTTCCGTAGACTTCTCGACAGATCTTCACTCCATGGGCCAATTCGTTCAAGACGGCAATCGCATTTTGTTTGAAACGGTAATTCAAGTCGACCAAGTGGCTGACCATATTACAATCGGTACAGATGCTGATGATTTGGACGGTCTCAACTTCCTAAGCGGAAAAACGATGGATTTCGTGAACAAAAAGGCGTTCCAAGGAACCATGCTTGCTCACACGGACGGACACGTACCGAACCTGATCGTTACGCTGCCGGATATGACGCCTTACTCCTTCGGATATATGGTGTACTTCTTTGAAAAAGCGTGCGGCATCAGCGGTTACCTGATGGGTGTGAATCCTTTTGACCAACCGGGCGTTGAAGCTTACAAGAAGAACATGTTTGCGCTTCTGGGTAAACCTGGTTATGAGAAAGAAAAAGCGGAGCTGGAAGCACGTTTACAGAAGTAAATGACGAACGTAACGAACCAAACGATCCATCCAATCGGATAGGTCGTTTTTTTTCATAGAAAATTACCATTATTTATGTGGTAAATTTTCTTACAATATTGTCGAAGTCATAAGATGTGTGTAGAATGTAATGAAACAGTTGTTTCCTTCTACCAAGAAAGGTCGGCTATGCTAGCAAATTTCAAAACAATCCAATCGTACGGATCGTCGGAAATCATCATCAAGAAGTCGCGTTTCATCGGTCATGCCAAGCCTGTGGAGTCAGAAGAAGAGGCTATCCACTTTATTGAAGCGATCAAGAAGGAACACAAAACGGCTACACATAACTGCAGTGCGTATGTCATCGGAGACAGGGACCAGATTCAGAAACAGTCTGATGACGGAGAACCGAGCGGCACGGCAGGTAAGCCGATTCTGGAAGTGATTAAGCATCAAGGGCTCAAGAATATCGCAATCGTCGTAACCCGTTATTACGGCGGCATCATGCTCGGCGCGGGCGGACTCATTCGGGCTTATACGGATGGAGCCGTGGTGGGCATTGAAGCTGCACAACCGATTTACAAAGTGAATCATCAGAGGGTGATGATTGAGGTTGATTATACGTGGTATGGCAAAATCGAGAATGAACTGAGAAATCAGGGAATGCTTCTCGGGGATATTGATTTTACTGACAAGGTTACAGTAACTTGCTATCCTTTGGCAGCGGCAGCGGATGCTTTTATCAACTGGGCAACAGATTTTACGCAAGGTCAAGGTGTTATTATCGCTGGAGAGAACGAGTACATCGTTCACAAGAACCTGCCCGAATAGGCAGGTTCAAGACTAAACAAAATTAAATAGGCTAAGGATGCGGAGGGATAGGAATGGCTAGGAAAGCAGTCGCGCAAGAGCTTAGCAGAGAACGAATACTTACCGAGGCGCGGGATTTGTTCGCCACTTTTGGCTATCGCGCTTTAACGATGCGCAGCATCGCAAAAGCAATGGGTTACAGTCATGGTGCGTTATATTATCATTTTACTGAGAAAGCGGAATTGTTTTACGCGTTAATTAAAGACGATTTCTCCATGCTGATGCAGCGTCAACGAGAAATGATCGTGCGTGAACATGGATTTAGCGTGAATTTGCTTCAAAAGTTAATGATGGAGTTCGTCTGGTTTGGACTTAGCAATCCGAACCACTATGAAATGATGTTCATGCTGAATGAACCTGAACTTCAGCAGTATTCCCGTACCGAACAAGCGCAATGCCTCGAAATGTTCTCCATCGTCGTTCGTCAGGTTGTTACGGACCAGCCTGGTTTCGAAAGCAGAAAGTTTACTCTTCCTTGGAATTTGTTTATGTCTTTACACGGCCTCATCTCGTATTGCATCCAGTTTAAAATTACTTATGAAGAAGCCCGCAAGCTGGCTGATGAGCACATTCGTCTCATTTGCGTAAGCTTGGACCTAGATTCTTATGAGCAGCAGCGGCCGCTTGTCAAAATGGTTGGTCCACATGTGCCGATCACCAATGCCATATAACTAGCTTAAGGAAGAGAGACGAGGGTCTTTCTTCTTTTTTTTGCCTATGTGAAGCTTGTATTTTACATTAGCCCCCATGTGCATTAATATAGGGGAAGAATAGCTGGGAAGGATGAGGGTCTAACATGGATTTAAATCAATGGTCGGAAGAGAACGTGGAATTTATGTTTGAAGAAATAAAGAGGAAGCTGCGCATGGCTACGGGAGGTTCCATTAAGGCTTCTAATGTGAAAGCGGAAGTGTATGAGGACCTCAAAGATTTGTACGACATGGTCGCAAGTAAAGATAGATTCAGTATCAGCGAGATCGACGCTATCACAACAGAGCTTGGAAAGATTCGTAAGGGATAAGCCATTATTGATAAAATGCTGTTTTTCTAGGTGTATGGCCTGGAAAAATGGCATTTTTTTATAGACAAACGACTATTTTTCCGGGTGGGTGGACAGCTATCCAAGCGATGTTACCTACACAGGAGTACACTGTAGAGCAATGTATCCCTGGTGGCTAAAAGGAGGTGGACGTTTCGTGGCATCCCAAATTCGTAAAGAAGACGTTCGTAAATTGGTCGGCAAACAAATTGTGGCTCTTAAGAAAGACGGAACAAGCGTGTCCGGTAAATTGGTAAGAATCAGTGGAAACACGTTGATCGTAGCTCCACAAAAAGGTAAAACAGTTCAAGTTAAAGCGATTATCCCTTTGGTACTGTTTGATCTGTTAGCAATTGGTACTTCACCTTTTGCATTCGGTGGTGGCTTTGGCCCTGGCTTCGGCTTTGGAGGCTTTGGCCCTGGCTTCGGCTTTGGTGGTTTTGGCCCTGGCTTTGGCCCTGGCTTCGGTGGCTTCTGGTAGTAAGGTAAAAGGTGAGGGCTGTGCCAAAATGGCGCAGCCCTTTTTGTGGATATCAAGACCGAGTGGACTCCTGGCACTTACGACCTTCTGGTTATTCGTACACCAATTGGTTGACGAATGAATAGGCTAGCATACAGGATTTATCCCATAGCCTTGTCAACCAATGATAGGAGTGAGCACTATGCCGAGTTCCATCGTTTTTAACATGATCAATATCAACAATCAGAATACAAATGCCACCATCGGGATCGGTGAGAATGCACAGTCGAGCTGGGATTCCCACAGTAAGAACAATTACGGAACCGGTGAATTCATCGGGAATTCGATTTCCGCCAACATCGTGAATTTGATTTTTGATAATGACTTTATTGATGCTCCAATTAATGATCAGGATTTCAAACCGGCTGTCACGAATCAAGCCTAATCGAGTGAGGTGAGTCGCATGCAGAGAGCAGCTCTTTCGGCCATTCCGCTAGATCCACCGCTTATTCAGTTTGACGCCATTCATGTGAATGCGATATCGGATGCTTCCGGCATTTTTATCGGGACGAATACACAAGTGTATTGGACAACAAGCGGCAAAGCGAATTCCGGCTTAGGTGAAGTAAGCGGCGAGAACAATTATGTCGTGAATAATGTTAACACGGTTCATGATAATGATATTATCGACGCGCCTTATACCAAAGGAGATCTCGTTATTGGCCGGGTCTAAAGCAGCTTCCATTCACCTTTAGTCAGGCGTTTGTGTCGTGCTGATGACTTCTTCCGGCTTCTTGGCTCCTGGCGTTGGGGTAAAGCCGGAGGCTTCCGCCTGCGCCGTAATCATCTCCTGAAGCCAATCAGGCGTTTCATTATCGCCGACATTGAGCATGTCGAGGAAGTCGGAGTCATTGAGCATGGAGCGTGTTCCGACTAACTGGTTGTTGTCGCCTTCCACAGCGCCAAAACCTTGTACAGTCTTCTGGTTGCTCTGAAAATCGGTTGGCCAATTGTTGCCCATATTGATACAGGATGCACTTTCAACCGATCCGATTCGGATCGAGCCGATGATAAACGTCGGGGACATGAAGGAGGACAAAGGCGAAACACCTCATTTCGTTTTGGATTGTGGTGTGTACTTGTAGCCAGTGGCGGTACGCTCTGTCGTTGACGCCGCGCCGTCGCTGCTCGGCTCCGCTGAAGCGGGTGACGATCCCTTAGCAGGGGGAGGGGTTGGCCTTGAAGCGCCAGCGGGCGGCTCTTTTGTCACTTGAGCACGTGCCATTGCCTCATCGTGAGGGTCTTTTTTCTCATTGGGCTTAGCCCCGAAGTTGTTACCCAGATTTAAGGAGCCGCTCAGTTCCTTGATATCCAAGTGATCCAAACGAAAGGTTAGATTTTCTAAGACAGGCTGATGAACATGCAGAGTATCTATATGAATCTGTGGATGCTTGGCGGTCAGGTTGGATAACTCTTCTTCTAGTTTCTTCAGGCGCTTTTCTAATTGTTGAACAGTAAGGGAAGTCGTAGTAGTAGAAGTGGGCTCAGATCTAGCGCGTAAGGTCGCTCCGGTTGGTGAAGGCGGTGGCGACACCTCTCTGGCTCCTGGTGGTTTGGGAGGCGGCGTTTTTTTCTTTTGAAACCACATGGTTGATTCTCAGCTCTTTCGGATAAAAGGTTGGAAATCAATGCGGTCCCCATCGCTAACGACATGTTTACCGCCGATCACGACATTGCCCTCGCCATCCACTTCTCCGAGTCCCTGATTGGTCTTCACGGAGTGCCGCCTGCCGACGATCCGATTCGTTCCCTTGTTCACACTGGATGATGCCGCGAGGCTGTCGATATGAATTGATTGAAATTGGATGCGTACCACAATAATCCCCTCCAAATCCGCTGTTCCGAATGTTCTCTTTTTAATTATATGGGGACAAACGAAGATTCATTTCTCTTTTCCAAAAATCCCAAAACAAATAACGCTCAACCTCGATCCTATTGCGGGCAGGTGACAGCGTCTCCGGCGGCATAAGGCGGTTGAACGTTATGTGAACTGAATAGGAATAACCTTTTCCCCATCGGGTGGCGCCAAAGGAATGCGGATAATGAGCAGACCGTTATGATATTGCGCCCGCATTTGTTCGGTCAAAGCTCTTCCGGGTAAGCGAATGGTCCGCTCAAAAGCTCCGAAGAAACGCTCGGACAGCCGCATTTGCTCATCAAGCACCTGATAAGGCCGGACCAGATGTCCCCGGATTAACAACGATTGATCGCGAAATGATAGTTGAATCTGCTCGGGGGCAGACAACCCGGGAACCTCCGCGACAACGACAAGCTCTTGCGGTGTTTCATACATATCGATTCTTGGCCCGGTTAACGGGATGATACTGGCAATGTCCTGCCAGAATTCAGGGCCCAGCACATCGCCGGCTTGCGCCGTGAGCCCTTTCCAATCGGGCTTTGGCGGACGGTTGCCTGGAGGATTCATCGACCATCATCACCTGACTTTTGCATAGAAAATAGCGCTGCAAGCAGCTTGCTATTAGTTTATGTGCAGCCGCGGCGGATTATGGCATCTCTTGGGAAGCGGATCATTGCGGGGGGCGCTGCTCGGCTAATTTCTGCTGCGCCATGCGCACGAGTTCCTTGACCATTGCCCCGCCAATGGGACCGCCAACCCTACCCGCGTCTTCCGAACTCAGTTGGCCGTTGTACCCTTGCTGCAGGGGAACTCCCAACGTTCGGGCGACCTCATATTTGACCAAATCAGGCCGCTCTGGATTCACGTTATAGCCTTGATTTCGCATGACTTGAGCTTTAAGAATTCCGAGTCCATGCTCGGATCCGGGCACGATGGCCCGGTTGCTTCTTCTACGTGCCATTAGGCATCACCTCTTGGTGATTAGGATACCCCACGGCTGGTGGGACCATTAGCCCGAAATGTAAAATATTTATGCCCCAAATAATTCCCAATGGTGTACAAGCCATTTCCAACCAAAATAGCGCCATTGTGCAGCCAATCCGCCCGCAACTCAGGCCACAGTACGCCTGCGGCTTCAGCCAAAAGCAGACTGCAGCTATAAGACAAGCCATAACAGCTTAAAATAACGATCGCAAATTTCCACCAACTGCTGCCCACACTGGCCTTAGAGCGGAAGGTAAACGTTCGATTTAGCGTGTAGCTGACGATAGCACCTAACGTATTTCCCGCGAATGTTGAGAGCCAATAGTTCAGATGCAGCACATTAAAAAAAGCGAAGCTGGCGGATAGACCAACCAAAGTATTAAAAACGCCGACAAGTAAAAATCGTAAGAAGCTTCCTGATAACAATGACAATAATCGTTGTTGTATCATGTTATCGTCGGTTTGAAGCAGCCGGGATGGATGGAGGGGTTACGGGCAACTCCTCTTGCTCCTGAGCATCCTGAGCGCTCCCTTTCAATACTTTTTCAATGACAAAAAGCGGCCGTTGCTTCACTTCTTTATAAATTTTTCCTATGTATTCGCCAATTAAACCAAGCGCCAGCAGTTGCACACCGCCAATGAACCAAACCGATAAAACCAGTGAAGTCCAGCCTGTCACATTGGCTCCCAGCAGTTTGCCGACAATAGCATAGAGGGCGGCAACGACACTAAGAAGAAACAGGACGAATCCCATTAATGTAACGAAACGGATCGGAGTTACGCTGAAAGACGTGATGCCGTCGAAAGCGAAGGCAAGCATCTTGCGCAGCGGATATTTGGATTCTCCAGCGAAACGTTCTTTCCGAGTGTAATACACTTGAGTGGACGGGAAACCAAGCAGCGGCACCATGCCACGCAAGAATAAATTAACCTCTTGGAATTTCTCCAAATTATCGAGAGTACGCTTGCTCATTAAGCGAAAATCCGCATGATTGTAATGTATTTTTACCCCTAGGGAAGTCATTAGCTTATAAAAACCTTGCGCGGTTGCCCGTTTGAAAAAGGTATCTGCAGACCGGTCCTGCCGGATACCGTAGACGATATCGAAGCCCTCGCGGAATTTGAGAACGAACTCTCGGATCACATCCGTGTCATCCTGCAGATCCGCGTCAATCGATACCACGCAGTCGGAATAAGATTTGGCGTGCATAAGACCGGAAAGCAAGGCGCTTTGATGTCCCGCGTTTCGAGCCAGTTTTAGCCCGGTAACAAAGGTGTTTGAGGCGTGAAAGCGTTCGATCAGCGACCACGTTGCGTCTTTGCTGCCATCATCAACCAAGAGCATGGTGCTTGTGCTTGCGACCAGTTGATCGGTAATGAGGGCGTCGATGACACCACTAAGCCGGAATACCGTTTCCGGAAGAACTTCTTCTTCGTTATAACAAGGGACCACAATGGTTAAAATCGGAGTAGCCACAATACCTCGTCTCCATCCTGAATAGGTCATATATGTAGAGATTGATACAGGCTTTCATTATAACGTAAAAGCTCATAAAAAAGTAAGCGGCCGAGACGAATTCATCGTCCCAGCCGCTTGTAATCGTCATTACCAACCAAATCCGAAGGTACTTAATACGATAACCAAGAGGATGAATAAAACGAGGACTACAGCAGCTCCATTGTAGGTTGTTCCGCATCCACAACTCATGTCTATCCCTCCCTTCACAAAATTACTATATGTCATTCATCTAGATGATGTATGGATGAATGTCCATAGTGATTCATTTTATTTGGGGATGTATCCGCTTGACGTTGCGATGCGGGGCTGATCACGATAGAGTTTCCCATTTGGCCCACATTTCGGGCGGATTCAGCTCATAAACTTCGTTTTCCCGGAACATAAACTGATGCATAATAAACTCCCGGCGAATCGTTGCAAAATCGGGATGATATTGTTTAATCCATTCGTTCAGCTCTTTCTCCGTGTAGGTGCGCCCCTTTTCGAGCTGGTCAATGAGGTGTCCCAGAACGATCAGCTTCTTTTTAAGCTGAGCAGGGATATGCTTTAGCTTGCCGTCCTGTGTGAAAAAGTTGCGAATGATGGACTGCTTCAGGTTCTGACGGGTGTCTTCGGACTGCATGGTTGCGGATTCTCCTTTCTGATTTTTGAAAATGAGATCGGCTGTCGCGCTGGCGTTGCTGCGGATAAAATACTCATTTAACGCGAAATAAATCGTATTCTTGTCTCGGCGTTCGTGAATGAGGCTGGCTTCACGGAGCTTAGCGGCATGATGCGTAATTGTAGCGGGCGTAACGCCTAGTTTCTCCGCAAGCACTTGACCGTTTAGTTCCCCGTCTCTCAGCAAAATGAGCATGCGAATACGCGTCGCGTCAGACAGCGCTTTATGGTAGGTAATAATTTTATCTAACTGCATGGCGGGGCACCTTCTTTACAAAACTAATTTATTATTTATCTAATTAGATATTAATTAAATTAGATTGCGAAGTCAAGACGGCAGGAGCGGAAGTGCTCAAAAGTTTCTTATTTAGTTCTAGTCATGTAAAATAATAGACAGAGTATTCATCATGGTTTTTGATTAAAAAGGGGATTGGCCTAATAATGCGTGTACTTATAATGACGGCAGTAGCGCCTGAAAGGGATGCTGTGCAGCGGGGGCTTGGCCATGACAGCAGGTTTGAATTCGCATTAGCTGGCGTAGGCCTTGCGGCAGCAGCCGTTAATGGTGCCATGGTGTTGGCCGCAGCACCGTATGATTTGGTTGTTATCGCCGGTATTGCCGGCGGATTTCCCGGACAAGCGGAGATCGGATCGCTTGTCGTCGCGAGCGAAATCATCGCCGCGGATCTTGGGGTGGAGCTGCTGGACGGCTTCAGCTCCCTCGACGACCTCGGCTTCGGCACAACGCGCGTCAGCGTTGAGGCCGGCATAGCCGAGCGACTGACGGCGGCGCTCACAGCCGCCGGCCTTAGCGCGCGCACAGCGCCGGTGCTCACGGTAGCGACAGCTACCGGGACGGCCGCTACCGCTGCCGCGCTTGCAGCGCGCGTGCCCGGAGCCGCCGCCGAAGCCATGGAAGGCTTCGGCATTGCCACGGCCGCTGCACTGCGCGGCGTGCCTGTGATTGAAATCCGCGCGATTTCCAACGCGGTTGGTCCGCGTGACCGCGATGCCTGGCGCATCGGGGACGCTCTACAAGCTTTAGAAGCAGCAAGTTCAGTCTTAGCGGAGGTGCTTTAAAATGAAAATTGCGTATTCACCTTGTCCCAATGATACTTTTGTGTTCCATGCTTGGGCGCACGGCTTAATCCCCGGCGCTCCGGAGCTGGATGTCTTATATGCCGACATCGACATTACAAATAAGCTGGCTGCCGACGGCACCGGACCCGACGTGCTCAAAATCTCTTACGCCGCACTCCCATGGGTGCTGAAAGAGTACGCCCTGCTGCCCTGTGGCGGCGCCTTGGGCAGAGGCTGCGGCCCGCTCGTGCTGACGCAGTCCGGCGGAACAAATCCTGACCCGGCTCAGCTAAGCGGACGCCGGGTCGCCGTGCCAAGCGAGCGCTCGACCGCGTACTTGCTGTTCCGCCTCTGGGCGGAACAGAACGTCCCCGGCGGCGTCGGCGAAATCGTGGTCATGCCGTTCCACGAGATCATGCCCGCGGTGCGGGACGGCCAGATTGACGCCGGCCTCGTGATTCATGAAGCGCGCTTTACCTACCCGTCGTACGGGTTAGCGCTTCTCAAAGATTTGGGCAGTTGGTGGGAAGAAGACACCAACTTGCCAATCCCGCTCGGCGCCATTGTAGCGCGGCGCTCGATGGATCTTGAGGCGCTTGCGGGCTGGGCCCGCGCCTCGGTAGAGTACGCGTGGGCGCATCCGGAAGCTTCGCGCGACTACGTCATGCAGCACGCGCAGGAGATGGACCCGCAGGTCGCTCAGGCGCACATCGACCTGTACGTGAATGAGTTCACCGCTAATCTTGGCGATGACGGGTATGGCGCTGTTTTGACGCTGCTTCAGCGTGCAGCAGAGGCAGGCATTGTGCCGCAGATGGATTATGCGGCACTGTTGAAGTAGGCCTTGCGCTAACTCGCCCTGGCTATGATCTGCAGCACTAGCCGTACCAAACAGGGGAACTACAGTCCCCTATTTAGACGTAAAGCCACCTTTTCCGGCAGGGAAGGGAACTGGCGTCCGCTATTCTCCCGATTCTCGGAGAAAACCGACCGTGAGCAAGGAAATAGCGCCCTATAGTTCCGCCAAATTAGCTATTTCCCACAATTCACGCCAAATAGCGCCATGTAGTTCCATAAGGACACAAAGGTAGCACTATTAACACTAAAGAGGACCGAAATCCCCACAAAGGCGGGAGTCTCGGTCCTCTTTTCATATCTGTTGCGTCTCATTCCTCTATCTCATATCTCTTGCAACTCATTCGTCTATCTCAAATCTGTTGAATCTTCCTCTATCTCATATCTGTTGAATCTCAGTCCGCTTATCATCCAATCAAATTCTGTGGCTGCCCTTCAAGAAAGGCACGCACATTGTTAACGGCTGTCATCATCAGCCTGGCGCGTGCTTCTTTGGTCGCCCAAGCAATATGCGGGGTGATGAGCACATTTCGCGCATGCAGCAAGGGATTATCCGGCGTTGGCGGCTCTACCGTCAAGACGTCGAGCCCGGCGCCTGCCAGACGCCCTTGGTTCAAGGCCTGCGCAACATCAGCCTCATTCAGAAGACCGCCTCTAGCCGTGTTGATGAGGAAAGCCGTAGGCTTCATAAGTGCAATTCGGTCTGCATTAATAAGCTCTTTGGTCTCTGGGGTCAATGGACAGTGGAGCGAGATGACATCGGACTGCTGCAGAAGCTCGCCAAGCGAAACCCAAGTAAGACCTTCGACAGGCTCAGGTGTACGTCTACCGCTGCCTGTTGCTACTACGTTCATGCCAAAGGCCTTGGCGATGAGCGCTACTTGCTTGCCGATTTGGCCTAAGCCGATAAGGCCGATCGTTTTGCCGCTTAGCTCCATGAGAGGAGATACCGTGTAGCAGAAGTCGATTGAGCTGGACCAGCCCCCTTTTACAACGCTATCGCTATGCTGCTGTACTCGGTTGCAAAACTCCAGCAATAGAGCAAAAACCAACTGAGCAACCGATTGCGTGCCGTATGCAGGAACATTGGTCACAAGAATGTCATGCTCCTTAGCTGCTTGTAAGTCAATGATGTTATAACCCGTCGCAAGGACGCCAATGTAGCGAAGCTTAGGAAGCTGTTGTAACGTGGCTGCGGAAAGCGGCGTCTTGTTCGTTAACACGATGTCAGCATCAGCCGCGCGATCCACAATCTGTGATTCAGCGGTGCGTTCATAGACAATCACTTCTCCGAGAGCTTGTAAACCGTCCCAGTCCAAATCGCCGGGATTTAACGTATAACCGTCAAGCACAACAATTCGCATTTGTAGTAACTCCTACTGGCTTATTTTTTTGCGGGCAATTCACGGAAAGGGTTCATGAACACCTTGGGAATGTTCGTTTCAAAACGCAGCAGCTCACCCGTTGTCGGATGCAAAAAGGCAAGTACGCGCGCATGAAGTCCGAGGCGGCCGATTTCTTTTGTCTTCGACCCATATTTCTTATCGCCGACGACTGGGTGTCCGATGTCCTGCATGTGGACGCGGATTTGATTCTTACGTCCGGTTTCCAGATTAACTTCAAGCAGGGAGAAGCTCCGGTTCGCTTGTAGCGTTTTGTAATGCGTTACGGCGTGCTGGCCGTCATTTGGATAAGGTGTTGAGTACATTTTAAGAGACTTGGGATGCTCCTTCAGCCAGGAAGTAACGGTTCCTTCTGACTTTTTGACCAACCCTTCCACCAGGGCTACGTATGTACGCTCTTTCACACTATCCTGCCAGGTGTTTTGCAGATGCTGCTGAGCTTTTTCGTTTTTGGCGAACATCATGACACCTGAAGTATCCCTGTCGAGTCTATGCACAACGAAAATCCGGGCTTTCGGATCAAGGTTACGCACATGTGCCGTCAGCTGGCGGTAGGCGGTAATTTGGTTTTCCTCCGGATTGGTTGCGATCGATAGAAGCCCGGAATCCTTTTGAATGACGATAACATCCTCATCTTCATGCAGAATGGACATCCCGGCGAGCGGGATATTTTCTACGATCTTCTCTTTGCTGATGGTTACCGTTTGCTCAGGCTGCAGGGGGTGGTTGTAAGCGGTGACCGCTTTTCCATTCACAGAAACCTGACCGCGTGCGAGGGTCGCTTTCACAGAATTCCGGCCAACACCGGAAAGCTTTTCCAATAAAAAGGGCAGAAGTTCCGTTGCTTCCTTAACCGTATACTGGCGCGTGTTCGCCTCCGTAATGGCTTTGGTTGAAACCGGTTTATGCGTTTGGCTCTTGCTGATTTTGAGCTTGGGGTTGTGATTTTGATTTTTGCCAGGGCTTTGATGGTTGCCTTGCTTTTTTGGCATAAAATGACCTCCTTTTCAATAAAAACGCACGCCGATCTAATCGTGTATGTCTAACAATATATCATGTTCACAAAAACAATAGAAACGTTAACATGGAATTTCATGTGTGTAGAAGCGGAAAACTAAGCGTCTGTAACTTTTGTGTAACCTCTGAAAGCGTATAGTTAGAACATATCAAAAGAATATTGCTCCTTACATAGATGAAAGGGCGGGTACTTTTCAAAATGGGAAAATCGTTCGATTTCTTAACGTTCCGGCAAGCACGCAGGATCTTCATGCAAGGGATTCAATTTTTGTATAGAACGAGAGCAATCACGTATGTTCGGGAGCAAACAAGCGAAACGCCGCATTTTCTTACAGAGGCAAGTCACCCAGAAGCCAATCAGGGCATTCTTGCGGTGACGAACCATTATATCGCATTCTTTGACCGAAATAAAAAAAAGATGGAAAGATTCCCATTGCTGCATACGACCGGCTTGGGTTTTGATACGATTGATTCTCAGCCTGTTGTCTGGATTGAGGGATCTTTTGAGCAGGGGACTGGTCGTTATTATTGGTACGTAACGAAGCAGAGACCCTTCCTAGAGGCTGTGAAGGAGCAGATGGAAAAAGGCGTTGTTGCCAAAGAAATTGCAGCCATCAAGCGGAATCAAGCGAAGTTGGACTCTTATATGGCGACTGTGAATACAAGACTAAATGAGAACCGTGAAACGATTTTGTGCAACACGAAAGCGGCGATCGACGATCATGCGGACACGCTCTTGCAGAATATGCAGGTTATGCTGGAAACCATGTGGGAGGTTTTCCTGACGGGTGCAGCGCCGCAATTGAAGATTTTGAATCCGGAAGAAATGCAGCTATTTAGAGACAATATTATTTGTTATGCAGCAATTAAAGGTAATCGCATTGCCAAAATTGTGCTGGAGACCAGGGGCTACAACCTGCCTACGGAAGATGTATTTATAGAAAGCGATGCTTTTATTGATGAGTACTATAACACGGTGTTACCTCCGTTTGAAGTTTTGGAGTTGGTATATGAGGATGTTCGCACTGTTTACCAAAAGTTTTTTCCCGCAACCGCTTTGCATCAAGAGCAAGTTGTCATGATTATTTCTGAGGCTGTTAATCTAGGCTACAGAGTGACTATCGCGAACGCCATGGTTATTGTGAAAACGCCACTGCGCATTGCGAATTAAATAGAAAGCTTTGGAAGGTGCACTCTGCGGATTGCGCTTTTTTTGTATAGAAGGTGGAAACCTCCAAAGATTTTTGTACAGCTAGTCATATTGTTTAAATGCCCCGTTCCTTATATGATAGAACCTAACATAGAACGGAATGGTGGTGCATCGGTGTCTTTTGCGCAAGTCAATGGCGTTAGCCTTTACTACGAATTTATTACATCCACGCGCGACTCCGAAGAAACGATCGTTTTTTTTCATGGAAACGGTTTTGACTCCTCACGATGGGGACACTTGATTGACGGCTTAAAAGAGGATTATCATCTGCTGCTTGTTGATCTGCGTGGATGTGGAAAAAGTGAACCAACCTTAGGCGAAATCTCATGGGACTTATTTGTCGATGATATGTATACGTTAATTGGGCACTTGAATCTGCAAAATTTTCATCTGATAGGACATAGTTTTGGAGGGTCCTTGGCCATTTTCTTCGCCATCCGGTACCCGAAGCTAGTGAAATGTCTCGTCCTTATCTCGATTAACGTGCTGTTTCCAGAGACGAGTGGGAGCACTGTCATTAAGAACTATATGGATTTGATTGAAAAATACGGTATGGGCTATATGCTCCAACATTTTCTTCTCCCTTCGTTAACGGTCCATCCGTTTCGACATGAGGAAGCTCAGCGTTTGTACAACATGTATGCAGAAATGCCTGTTGAAAGTTACATGAAACTATTTAAGCTGCATATTGAGCAACGACCTGTCAGTGAATTATCATGGATTCAAAGTCCGACCCTGCTGCTTGCTGGGGAATGTGATACAGTTTATCCTTCTTCTTTCCAAAATATGACGGCCGAGCTTATTCCGGACGCTACGTTTTATATCGTTCCCAATGCTGCAAATGCCATATTTATCGATCAGCCTGATGTAACGGTCGAATGGATCAAGGGTTTTATTCAAAGGAAGATGAATCGACCGGCAGAAGTGGAAGACATGGAGCCGTCGGAAATGGCAAGTTCCGTTCAACACATGTGGGATACTTACCTTCAAACGTTGATCCCTAGCAGAAAAAATCCGGAACCCGTCATGAAAGTGGAACTTTTATTCGGATTTCGGGTGAGCGTGAACGGACAGGAAATTTTGGATGGCTGGAACAAACGTTATGCCCGAAATATCTTCGTCTATTTGGTTTTGCACCCGTCTTCAACCAGAGAAGATTTGTGCGATGCGATTTTTCCAACGGTGCCGTTACCTATTGCCCTGAAAAATTTAAAGGTTTATCTTAATTATTTGAAAAAGCTGCTTACCTATGATCAAGATCAAAACTCAATTTTAAAAACGGATCGTAAGCAGTTATATTTACAGTGCAAGATCGAGTGCGATCTTCCTGATTTCTTTGAACATATCAAACAGACCCTGCATCACGAGGATAACGAAGCGGAGATGTATGATCGCTGTACTAGATTGTTTCGTTTTATGCGCAATAAGGAAATTATGCCAGGTATTTTTGACCAATGGTTCATTGAGAAGAAAGCAAGAGCAGAATTCAGATTAGGTTTACTTGCGGCTTGGTTGTCTGGACAGGAGAAGAAGCGGGGGAATGTCATGAAAGCAGCCGAACTTCAAAAACTCGCTAACTATTATACCAGTGTAGAAGAGTAAGAGGGAGCTTAGTCAAGCTGCCCTCTTTTTATTATTTATGCATAGATAGTGTGCTCCCCATGAAAAATTCCCCTTGCATCCGCACGTGTTCGAAGGGTAAATGCGGGTTGGCAATCCGCCAGAGCATCCGGTCTGCGGCACGATAGCCCGATTCCCGGATCGGCAGCTGCGGGCGCGAGCACAGCGGGAGCGTATCGGTTTGCTCGTTGAGCAGCGCGACGAATGAGCATTGCTGCGGAATTTGGACGCCCATTCGGCGCAGGGTGTAGTACACTGGCGCAGCCTCTTCGTCGATGCCGCAAATAACAGCCGTTGGCTTGCGCTGTTGATAGAGCTGCTCCACATCATGCAGCCACTTGTCTGTGCCATCGCGTTTGGTGACGTGCTCCCGCGGTTCGACGGCATAGCCGGCTTCCTTCATGGCTTCGCAAAACGCTTGCCACCGAATAACGAAACCCCGCTGATCTTGCGTATCTCCCACGTACAGAATATTCCGATGTCCCATTCGGAATAACCTGCGTACGGCCTGGAACATCGCTTCGTACACATCCCAAATGACACTATCCACTTTTGATTCCGGTGGGGGGAAATTGAGCAAAATCCGTGGCAGCGCCAGCTCCAGCAGCTTCTGTTCCAATAGATCGTGATTCATTCTCGGCGCGATGAAGATCCCTTCTGCATATAGCAGCTCCTGATCTTCCGCCCAGCTTTCAAATTGTGAGGGCTTTAAATCCGGCGGGATGAGCAGCGGTTGGACGGTATGTCCGAATTCCATGAACCGCTCATGAAGGCCTTGCAGCAGCAAGCGATTGAAATTCAGAGACATCTTATTTTGAACGAGTACAAATCTGCGCTGAACGACAGGGTACGGAGAGATATGATCAAGCTGCAGTGTTTGTTTCTGGTCTTTGGTCATGTAACCAAGCTCGCGCGCAAGCTTAAATACTTCGCTTCGTGTTTGTTCAGACATGCCAGGCAATCCGCGAAGTGCCTTGGACACCGTTTGAATCGTTAAGCCAAGCTGAGCGGCGAGATCATGGAGCGTTATTCTTTTGCGCATAAATTCCGGAGTCCCCTTGTACAAGTATGTAGTAATTTTAAACTAATTTTAAACTAAATTGAAAGTTAAATTTCAACTATACTTGGGAAAAGCGAGACAGCAGCCTGAATTCTAAGTTCTGAATTCGATACAAGGGAGAGATCGAGATGAATAAAATCATAGAAGCGGATATTGTTGTTGTTGGGGGAGGTCCGGCAGGGGTTAATGCAGCTATTGCTGCAGGGCGGAGCGGGGCTAAGACGGTTTTAATCGAAAAGTATGGGTTCATTGGCGGGATGTCAACGGCTGCGCTTGTATATCCTTGGATGACCTTTCATACGACGGAAGGCAAGCAGGTGATCAAAGGACTTGCGCAGGAGATCATCGATCGTCTTATGGCGATGAATGCTTCCCCGGGGCATCTCCGAGATACCGTTGGATTCGTGAACACTATAACGCCGTACCACCCTGAGATTTACAAAGTGCTGGCGGTGGATATGCTCAAGGAAGCGGGGGTTAAGCTGCTTTTCCACAGCTTTGTCGATCAGGTGGAGACCGCACATAACCGTATTCAAACGGTGCAGCTTACGTCCAAATCCGGGAGAATCGATGTACGCGGCAAAATATTTATCGACACGACGGGGGATGCCGATCTGGCTTACTTATCTGGCGCTCCGTGCCTGCAAGGCCGTGACGGGGATAAGCTGACACAGCCGATGACGATGAAATTCCGTATGCGCGGCGTGGATTTGGCGGGCGTGAAGCAGTACATGATCGACCATCCGGATGAGTTTTATAAAAAAACACCGTTCTCTGAACTGGCTGAACTGCCGTTGTCCGGTGTTCTGGGTTACTTCAAGCACTGGAAGGAAGCGAATTTGCCGATCAATCGCGATCAGGTGCTTTTCTTCACAGGGCCTGAAGAGGACGAAGTATTGGTCAATACTACGCGTGTACAAGGGCTTGACGGTACTAACGTGGAGGATTTGACCGAAGCGGAAGAGCTTGGACGCAAGCAGGTGTTGATGGTGGCGGAGTTCATGAAAAATAACTTGCCTGGCTTCGAAAAAGCATCGATCTCATCGGTTGGCGCCCAGATCGGCATTCGAGAAACGCGCCGCATCGACGGCCAGTATGCTTTGCAGGTGGACGATGTCGTGCAAGGCCGCCATTTTGAGGATGTCATCGCGCGGAGCGGGTATCCGATCGACATCCATGATCCTTCCGGCAAAGGCGTAACGGCAGCCTGGGTCAAAGGCGATGGCGCCTATGACATCCCTTACCGCTGCCTGCTCCCGCAAAAGATCGAGAACCTGCTCACCGCAGGGCGCTGTATCTCGACGACGCATGAAGCGTTAGCCACGACGCGCCTGACTCCGAGCTGCATGGCAACGGGGCAAGCGGCTGGCTCGGCTGCCGGCCTTGCCGTTAAGCACGGCCTACTGCCGAGCGAGATTGATATTGCCGAGCTGCAGGCTTTGCTTGTGCAGGACGGGGCGCTGCTTTCGTAGTTTGTTAGTGTGAATGTCAACTGTATTCCTCCAGAATAGGGGACCACAGTTCCCTGAGTAAGGCCATAGCGGAATTCATCGATTGGTTTTTGCAGTATGTTTTTTGCGGCGGGGGAACTACGGTGCGCTATTTCGCAGAAAAGGCACGGTTTTCGCCTGCGATGGGAACTAGCGTCCGCTATTTTACCGGTTTTACGTGAAATTCATGTCAATGACACGAAGTAAGACCCTGTAGTTTCCCTATGTTAGGGGAAACAGCTATATTCCCCAGAATAGGGGACCGGAGTTCCCTGAGTAAGGCATAAGCGGAATTCATCGCTTAATTATTGGAATTTGTTATTGGCAGATGAGGTGAAACTCCAGTTAGTCTGCGAGAAAGTGGATCGGAGTCTGGCAATTAGCAGGAGTAATCGATGCAACTCAGTGGCAGTGAAGCAAATTCCGCGCTGAGGCGACGTCTTACATCAGTATGCGCACCCCCGGCATAGGGAATACTTAAGGAATACTTATACTTACTCAATGTGTGAGAAAAGGTGGGGTTCCCTATGCTTTTATATCAATTAACGCAGTGGTTCGAAGAACGCACATCCCTGCAGCAGGCGCTGCAAAGCGGCACGGCTGAGAGCAGCAGCGATCTGCAGCAAAGGATTCAAGACGTCGAACAGCAGCTGCAATCTTATGCCGAAAGATGGAAAAATGCGATCCAAGAAGCCTCATATCTGCAGTTTCCCTATGAAAATCCGCAGCTGGACGATGATATGGTGCTGTAACCGTTGCGAAGCGTGCACCTTTCTCTGCACCTTTGTATTTCCTCGGTTTTCGTGTAGAATTAGAGAGTACGATAAACGAGAATAGAACGAGGTCTTTTTACAATGAAAGTACTAGTAACGACACTGAATGCCAAATTCATTCATACATCTTTGGCGCTGCGCTATTTGAAAGCGTTCTGCGAGAAGGATTTTGATTTTGAAATTACCGAATATACGATCAAAGACCCAGTGATGAACGTTGTCTCCGACCTGTACCAGAGGGCGCCGGACGTGCTGGGCTTTTCCTGTTACATTTGGAACATTGAAGAGACGATTCATATTATTAAAATGATTAAGAAAATCAGGCCCGAAATCCTCATCGTGCTCGGCGGCCCTGAAGTATCTTACGATACGGAGTACTGGATGGAGCGCATCCCAGAGGTGGATTTCATCGTTATGGGCGAAGGCGAAGAGACCTTCCACCAATTGCTGACGGAAATTTCGACGACGCGCAAATACCACTTCGTATACGGGCTTGCGTACCGCAAAGGTGAAGAAGTCGTGCTTATGCCGGGCCGACCGAAGCTCAAGCTCGATGACATCCCATCACCGCATCGATTCAAAGAAGATTTGCCGAGTTTGGCGAACCGTGTCGTGTATTTCGAAACGAGCCGCGGCTGCCCGTTCTCCTGCCAATTCTGCCTTTCCAGTATTGAGGTGGGCGTGCGCTACTTTGATATGGAACGGACAAAGTCGGATCTTCTGTACTTAATCGATTCAGGCGCGAAGCTGATTAAATTCGTTGACCGGACATTTAATATCAAAAGGGATTATGCGATGGAAATTTTCGAATTTCTAATTGCCAATCACCGCGGCGTCGTGTTCCAATTCGAGATTACGGCGGATATTATGCGGCCGGAGGTTCTCGATTATTTGGCTGAAAATGCGCCGCCGGGCACGTTCCGTTTTGAAATCGGCGTACAGTCCACGAATGACACCACGAATGAGCTGGTGCAGCGCAGACAAAACTTCATGAAGCTGAGCCGAACCGTCTCCAAGGTGAAAAACAGTTTCAAAATCGATCAGCATCTTGATCTGATCGCTGGTCTTCCTGAAGAGGACTACCAATCATTCCGTAAGACGTTTAATGATGTTTTTGAGCTAGGACCGGAAGAGCTGCAGCTTGGTTTCCTCAAAATGCTGCGCGGCACTGGGATGCGCAAAGACGCGCATAAATATGGCTACGTTTATATGGATCATGCGCCGTATGAAATTCTGGGCAATGACATCCTCCCGTTCACGGATCTAATTCGCATCAAGCGAGTAGAGGACGTGCTCGAGAAATACTGGAATGCGCACCGTATGGACCATACGGTCAAATATTTGATCGCTCATGAATTTGCGTCGGCCTTCGATTTCTTCCAAGAGTTCGGAGACTTCTGGGAAGGCCGAGGCTGGCAGAAAATCGGGCATCAGCTCGAGGATTTATTTACCCGCCTGCGCGAGTTCCTCCTGGGGCGTGAAGCGAAGAACATGCCTGTTATCGAAGGTCTCATGAAGCTGGATTATTTCCTGGGACATAAGTATAAGCCGCGTAAAATCTGGTGGGATTTCACATTGGAGAAATCCGAACAGAACGCTTACCTCAAGCTTCTGGCCGAGCAGCCGGAGCTGGCAAGCGGCGACTTCCATCTGCTGCGCATCAATGAAAAAGATCTCCACAAGCATGCGATGCTTGAGGTACTGCCTTTCGCTTTGCAGACTTATCTGCAAACGGGTGAGATCGACAGCTCCAGTCAGGAGCTGCTTATCGTACACTTCCCGCCGGATGCCCAGCTACCGGCTAGCTGCTACAGTATGCCGTTGCACCAGACGGCGACTGTCTAGAAGAAAGCCCCACGCCCTTCGTCATAATGAGGGGAGCGGGGCTTTTTTTCGCATAAAAACAGTCCTTTTCAGGGTAATCTAGGGGAGTTGACCCATAGGCTGCTTGCTTTACTTGCTAAACTAGCACCTGATCTGAAAGGAGATTTGCTGCATGATTGAGACGAAGAATAAACTGGAAGAGCAGATTGAACAAGTTCTTGATGCCAATAAAATTTGTTCGTTTGCCACGGTTGAAGGAACGAAGCCGAAAGTGCGCTATATGGCACTGCATCATGAAGGGCTGACCCTGTATCTAACTACGAATCGAAAGACGGATAAAGTGGACGAGGTGAAGGACAATCCCAATGTCCATATCCTGGTTGGGTATGATGGGAGGAAGTCCTCTGATATTTTGCAAATTCAAGCGACAGCGACGATAAGCAAGGATAATACGCTGCGTGAAAAGCTGTGGACAGACGAGATGGCAAAGTGGTTTGATGGTCCGCAGGATCCCAACTACGTCGTCCTCGACATCACGCCTTCGTACATGGAATATATGAACGGTGAGGCTGGAACGCAGATCTGGAAGGGGTAAATATACGTTTTCCTGAAAAAACCATTGACCACAGGTGAGGTTCAATGATACGATTGAAAAAATTTACCTATGGATCGATGAGGAGGAAATTGTAAAGTGGCTACGTATTACTTGGAACCATCCCGCACATTCAGCGAGTTTCTGTTAATTCCTAACCTGACAACAAAAGCTTGTACACCGGCGAATGTTAAGCTCAAAACACCGCTTGTCAAGTTCAATAAAGGCGAGGAGCCTGCAATCTCGCTCAATATCCCGTTTTCATCTGCTGTCATGCAAGCCGTATCCGATCATGGAATGGCTATTGCTTTGGCGCGTTGTGGCGGGATTTCATTTATTTTTGGCTCGCAGTCGATCGAAGAGGAAGCACAGATGGTACGGAAAGTGAAAGGGTATAAGGCTGGCTTCGTCGTAAGCCGCTCTAACTTGACGCCCGATCATACATTAAGCGATGTGCTGGCATTGAAAGAAGAGACGGGGCATTCCACAGTAGCGATTACGGACGACGGTACAGCGAACGGCTTGCTGCTGGGTATTGTAACAGGTCGCGATTACCGCAAAAGCCGTGATCCGCTGGATCGTCCGATTCGTGAGTTTATGACGCCTTTTGATAAACTGATTTACGGAAAATCAGGTATTACTTTATCGGAGGCGAACAATTTAATTTGGGATCACAAGCTGAACTGTTTGCCGATTGTCGATGAGCAATTGAAGCTAGAAACGCTTGTTTTCCGCAAGGATTACGATGAGCACAAAGAAAATCCGATGGAGCTTCTTGATGCTAACAAAAGTTATATTGTTGGTGCGGGCATCAATACCAAGGATTATAAAGAGAGAGTTCCTGCTCTTGTTGAGGCGGGAGTGGACATTCTGGTCATCGATTCCTCTGATGGCTACAGTGAATATCAACGTGAAACGGTTCAGTACGTGAAAGAAAATTTCAACGTGAAAATCGGGGCCGGCAACGTTGTCGACCGTGAAGGCTTCCTCTACCTCGTGGAGTCGGGTGCAGATTTCGTGAAAGTAGGAATCGGCGGCGGTTCGATTTGTATCACACGGGAACAAAAAGGGATTGGCCGCGGTCAAGCTTCCGCCATCATGGAAGTCGTCGAAGCGAGAGACGAGTATTTCAGAGAAACTGGGACATATATTCCGATCTGTTCCGATGGTGGTATCGTGCATGACTACCACGTTACGCTAGCTCTAGCTATGGGTGCTGATTTCGTGATGCTTGGCAGATATTTCGCCCGTTTCGACGAGAGTCCAACCAGAAAGCTGAAAGTAGGCAACAACTTCGTGAAAGAGTATTGGGGCGAAGGCTCCAACCGTGCCCGCAACTGGCAGCGTTATGACACAGGTGGCAAAAGCAAGCTTTTATTCGAAGAGGGCGTGGATTCCTATGTCCCTTATGCGGGTAGCCTGCAAGAGAACTTGGATAAAACACTTGGCAAAATTAAATCCACGATGTGCAACTGCGGATCGCTAACTTTGGATGAGCTGAAAAGCAAAGCGAGAATTGCGCTTGTTTCGGCAACCAGCCTAGTAGAGGGCGGCGCACATGACGTTATTTTAAAAGAAAGCTCCCTATCGGAAGAATAGGCGGCACTCCTAAATAAAAAGCGCTCCACCACATCGATTTGATGTCGGTTGGAGCGCTTTTTGTATGTGGCTGGTGCCCGTTAAGTATTAAGGCAAGTAGCTGCGAATCACCGTCATGTTTCCTTCTAACGCGTAGCTGCCCAGATCAGCTGGAAGCAGGAAGCAGTCGCCCGGCTTGGTGGAGATGCTGCCATCTTCCCATTGAAGCGTGCCATTTCCGTCAGCAATGACGAGAATCACGAAGCTTTCAGGTGATGTGCTAAGCTCCCACTTAGGTCCTACCAAACCTTTTTCGACGATGAAAAAAGGAGACTTGGCTAGTGTCAGCCATGTGCTCGTTTCGCTTAGGTTTGTTTTCATGCGCGTGGAGCCTGAACCTTCATAGGCAATGACGTTCAGTGAATCTTCAATATGAAGATCGCGCGGTTTGCCATCCAATCCCGGACGGTTGTAGTCATACAGACGGTAAGTCGTATCGGAGTTTTGCTGAATTTCCGCCACCAATACGCCAGAGCCAAGCGCATGAACAGTACCGGCAGGGATGTAGAAGGAATCGCCGGCTTCTACAGGAACTTCCTGCAGGCAGTCCAAAATACGATTCTCGCTAATGGCTTGCGCCAAACTTTCGCGTGTAACGCCTTCCTTCATGCCATATATAATTTTGGCGCCGGGTTTGGCGTCTAGGATGTACCACATTTCGGTTTTGCCTAGTTCTCCCGCGGCCAAATGTTCATAGTGATCATTGGGGTGAACTTGAACGGACAGATCGTCTTCACAATCCAAAAGTTTAATCAGGAGTGGAAAACGTCCGTTTTTTTCGGAAAAGCCTTTGGTGCCGAATAACGTTTTACCGTATTTTTCGCGGATTTCGTCCAACCCAAGACCTTCGAGCTCTCCGTTAATCACTTTCGTTGTTCCGTTCGGGTGATCGCCGATCATCCAGCCTTCGCCAATCGCGCCTTCCGGCAGCTGAAATCCAAACTTCTCCAGGGCTCTGCCTCCCCAGACACGTTCTTTCATTTCAGGTTGAAATTGAAGCGGGTATGATTTCACTGCTATCCCTACTTTCTCTCTATGTATTTAATAGGTAGTAAAGGAGTAAACCTACTACTCTCTAGCATTATACCATGGGTCTATCTTTTTTCTAGAGCCAAGAGATAGGGGGCATGCGTACTAGTATTCATAAATTGATAGCGCAGCACCTGATAAGCTGCGAGCGGAAGCTGCTGTGCCCAAGCTTCGACGGCTGCGGCTTCTTCAGAGCCGCCATCGTGCCCGCTATACAGCACGATGGTCACGATGCCGCCTTTGCGAAGCAGGCGGAGCGCGGCATCCAACGCAGGAATTGTCGATTCCTGCTTCGTGATCGTTGCTGGATCGGCCCCTGGAAGGTAGCCGAGGTTGAAGGTGACCGCGGCCACTTTGCCGTGGCGGTCCTCCGGCACAGCCGTCTCCATGAGCGCATGGCTGCACAGGCTCATGTGCACAGAAGAAGATGCGTCCGGGAGTTCTTTCTCCAGACGCATCTTCGTTTGATCCAGCGCTTGCTGCTGGATGTCAAAGCCGTACACGCGGCCGCGGCGTCCCACCAGCTTCGCGAGGAAGACGGTGTCGACGCCGTTGCCGAGTGTCGCGTCAATGGCGGTATCGCCTGGTTGAACACGCTGGCCGATTAGTTGATGAGCATAACCTAAAACAGAAACAAAACCCATATGAAGAAAGCCTCCATGCTGATGTGCTGGTGAGCGACAGTTATTTTTTGGCTGCCAGCCAGGTGGCCAGCGTTTCGATCTCTTCCGCCTTTAAGGCTTTCTGGAAAGGTGGCATATCGCCACTGCCCTTGATGATTTGCTGCACAATCTCATCTTTGGTTTTGCGCGAACCGACCTTCGTCAGGTTCGGCCCAAAATCTCCTTCAAGGCCAGCCCCGTGGCAGGCCATGCAGTTCTCCTTAAACAGCGCTTGCGCCTGCGCTGCTGTGGTGGTTCCCCCATCAGCAGCCTCCGGCTTCGCGGATGGCGTTGGCGCCGCGCTCGCAGGCGCGGGCGTCGGTGTAGGCACCGGCGTCGGCTTCGCCGTAGCCGACGCCACTGGCGCAGCGGTTGCTGCCGCTGCGCTAGGTGTCGCCGCCGCTGCGCTTGGCTGCGGCGTGCTGCTTGCCGCCGGCACCGGTGTGGCCGGCGCTGTTGTAGCTGCCGCTGGCGTGGCCGCGGCTGTAGGTGTCGCCACCTGCGCCGTTGGGGCAGGCGTGGCACTTGCCGTCGCGGACGATGACGGCGATACAGAAACCGGCGCCGATGTTTCCGGCGCCGCTCCGCATCCTGACAGGACTAGCATGAACCCAACAAAAGCTGCTCCAACCCTTTTCTTCATCGCACCCATCTCCTCCATATAAGCTCTCACTATATAATAGGAAACGGTTCAAAATCGAAATGGGTTTGATCCCAGCCGTTATTTATTTGTTGGACTTGCCATATTGCCTTTCCAATACTTGCCTTGCCATGTATTTCTTTCTGCTAATAGTTTATCGAAGCTATTTAGTACTTCCCACTTTTTAAGGCTCCACATCGGTCCGATCAGCAAATCGCGAGGAGCATCTCCGGTTAGCCGGTGAACGATCATTTCCGGTGGCAGAAATTCGAGCGTATCGACAATGAGCTTCACATACTCATCTTTTTCAAGAAATTGGAGCAGTCCGGCTTCATATTGTTTCACCATAGGTGTTTTACGCATTAAATGAAGCAAATGAATTTTGATGCCTTGCACATCCATTTGAGCGACAGCTCTGCCGGTGTCCAGCATCATCTCATGGGTTTCCCCAGGCAATCCGTAAATAATGTGCGCACACGTGCGGATATTATGCTTCCTGAGCTTAGCCACAGCATCCAAATAGCACTGAGTGTCATGTGCTCGATTGATCAACTGGGACGTTGATTCATGAACGGTTTGCAAGCCCATTTCGACCCAAAGATAGGTTCGCTGGTTCAGCTCTGCCAAGTATTCAATGACATCATCCGGCAAGCAATCGGGCCGCGTTGCAATGGATAAGCCTACTACGCCTGGCTGTTGTAAAATGACTTCATAATACTCGCGAAGCTGCTCCACGGGTGCATACGTATTGGTATAAGCTTGGAAGTAGCCGATATATTGGGCATCCGGCCACTTTTGATGCTGGAGATCTCTGATCTTGTTAAACTGCGTAACGAGATCGTCGCGGCGGCTTCCAGCGAAATCGCCTGAGCCACGCGCACTGCAAAACGTGCAGCCGCCGGTTGCAATATTGCCATCGCGGTTTGGACAAGTGAAGCCTGCGTCCAGCATGACTTTAAACACTTTGCCGCCGAAGGCTTCGCGCATTTCATAATTCCATGTATGGAAACGTTTATCCCCCCAGAGCTGAGGCGATTCTTGTATCATTGTAGACATCAGATTAGAACTCCTTTCCTTCCACCCTATTGTAGCGAAAAATAAACATGAAAGCGACCCCTGTCTTTCCACCAACTTCCCCGTTAAAAGAGGGCTTATCGGAGCATGATAACTTTGCATGACGATCATATGCCGAGAGGGGAAATGAAAAAGTGAAAAAGTTTCGTACAGTGACATTGGCGGTAGCTTTGACGACAGCATTGAGCTTTGGGGCAGTTGGGGCGCACGCTAACATGAGTACACCGACAATGAACACTCATACGGGTACTTCAGGGACTTTGGGGACGGGGACTACGACGACATCGGGCTATTCGGGAAGTACTTACGACGCTACGACGGGGACTAGCGTTGGAACTGGTTTATTGAACGGAACGGGGACGATGACCAACACGAATACGTATAATGGAGTTACAACTCCGATTACAAGTCCAAATGCTGTGGCTCCAACTGCTCATCCACACAGAATAGATGGCTTGTATAGAAATGACGGAACAACGACTAATACGTATACGGGAAAAAGTACCGGCACGGGTACTGGCGTTTTAGGCCAAATCAATGGCTATGGCAATAATCTTATGGATCGGATGAGCACGACAAGCACGGGAACGAATCGCGGCAATTATGATACGTCATCTTATCGCGCTTATGCGACCACGACATCTGACAAGAGTATGAATTGGGGATGGCTTGGACTGGTTGGGTTAATAGGGTTGGCGGGATTAAGAGGTGGCAATAGAAACAGAGACGAGAGTTACAAATAACGAATGAATAATGTACGCCTTCCTGACGGAGGGCGTTTTTCTTGTGTAGGCGAAGTTTACCCATAATACGCCAGGCCTACATTACTTTTTATACAACAAAATGCTTGATTTGACGGTAAATGCTGTCTTTCATTGCAAAAAATACAACATAGAACACTGCTGTAACGCCTGTACACTTCGGCATGGATCTGAATAAGTTTTTCTCATGATCTGCCATTCATAATCCTATCTCTCCAAACCGAAACTACCATTAAAAGCTGAATAGGAGAGCAGGTGAAAAATTCGTGATGACTTCTACTTTATCGACAGACACTTTGTCCGTTGAACTTACGGTGAAGGAAGCTCAAGCGTTAAGCAGCGGTGTGAAATTTGTGGCCGATCCGAATGTATCAAAGGAAGCCAGACAAAAACTGATTCGCTCCCTGGATCGCAAGTTGTTCCCCGCCACCTCCAAAACCATTGAATATCACGAACTGGAAGTGTAATTCCCTTTGATTTTTTCCCAAGAATGGTCTATGATTTGTATTCGATAGCTTGTACGTGTAGGAGGCAAATAATAGATGCGGTTACGGGGAAGAAAAGGAATTCGAGAAGATATTGAACGCCAGAAGGAACTCGTTGTTCTCAATGCCAAAGATTATAAAGGCAAGTGGGCGGAGTTATTTGGCAATAATAACCCTATTCATGCTGAGCTTGGGATGGGGAAAGGGCGTTTCATCAGTGAAATGAGCAAGAAATATCCCGATATTAATTTCATTGGCGTTGATATGTATGATGAGCTGATCCGCAAAGCGAGTGAGAAAGCAAAGATCGCTCATGAGATTCATACCGAAGAAGAGTCTGAATCAGAATCAGTGGCTAATATCCCGAATTTGAAGCTGATGCTGTTCAATATCGAACATATTGAAGAAGCTTTTGCTGAAGGGGAGTTGGAGCGGGTTTATTTGAATTTCAGTGATCCGTGGCCGAAGAAAAAGCATGCTCGCAGACGGTTGACACATCCAGGTTTCGTGGCCAAGTATCAGCAAATTTTGAATGCAAACGGCGAGATTCATTTGAAAACCGATTCGCAATCGCTGTTTGAATTCTCGTTGAATTCTTTTGCCGATATGGGTTTAAGAATGCGCAATATTTCCCTGAATCTGCATGCTGAAGGGTTTCACCCGGATCATGTTATGACGGAGTACGAAACGAAATTCGCCACAAAGGGAATGAATATCCATCGTTGTGAAGTGGTGATTGGTCAGGACGTGCTGGCCGCTCATCTCGATCAATTGAACAAAGCGAAAGCGGAATAAACTTAGCGTTAATCAAAAAAGAGGCTCCCCTTGGTCATTCGATGACTTGAGGGGCAGCCTCTTTGTACGTTTCATGATGGTTAGCCCATCACTTGAAGAATAACCTCTGAACAATCCGCTGAAGGCGTGTTCATTCGTTGACGGTAATTCCATACGCGTCTGGCCTGGACATCCGTGTAACGGCTGACGAGCATCGCCAACCAGTTTGAGATTGTATCGGCGGAACGGATCGGTTCACCGAAACCTTTTTCGGTAAAGTAGTGCACGTTTTCTTCTTCCTGTCCTGGGATCGGATCATAGAACAGCATCGGAATGGACTTGGCAAGACCTTCTGAACAGGTCATTCCACCTGGTTTGGTAACCAATAAGTCTGAAACTTCCATTAATTTATCGATGTCTGGCGTAAATCCGAGCAGGCGGATGTTCGGGTGCTGATACCGTTCGTCCGCGGAAAGTTTCGTTAATATTTTGGCATTGTTTCCCAGGCAAAAGATGAACTGCACGCGGTCTCTCCATTCAACGAGATGCTCGCTGAGCGAATCGCCCCCGATTAGCCCCCAACCGCCGCCCATGACGAGTACCGTAGGCATCGCGGCTAATTGGAACTGCTGTCGGATGATGGCTTTATCGTGCGCCACACGGAAACTCGGGTGGACAGGAATCCCTGTAATTTCGACCTGAGCCGCGGGGATTCCCCGACCAAGCAGCTTATTTTTGACATCCTCTGTAGAGACCATGTATTTATTCACTTCACGACTGACCCATGTTCCGTGTACGTCATAATCCGTGATGACGGTGCACAGCGGAATGGCAAGGCCAGCTCGTTTGAGCCGGGACACGACGACACTGGGAAAAGGGTGTGTGCAGACGATCGCTTGGGGAGCCCAGTTCTGGATAATCTCTGCGGTCTGTGCGTAAAAAATGCGGTGCAGTGCTAATTGCGTCAACGGATTTAACGATTTCTTGTACTGAGAGCGGTATAACCGGCCATAAAGCTTGGGATTTGTGGTTAGCGTCTTTTTGTAAGCCTGGATAATCCATGGCGCAATAGTCGGATGCAGGAAAGACCCCAGTTCCAATACACGTGTTTCAATCGTTGTGCATCGCTTTTCTAAGCTTACAGCGAGCGCATAAGCTGCTTGCGTATGACCTGCTCCGAAACCTTCAGAGAGGATGAGAACCCGCTTTTTACCCTGACCAGCATCCATTCATTTTACCCCCATAGAGCTACAGTTGTTAGTGATGCTGCCGTACCGATCAAACTGCCGACTAAACAATCCGAAGGATAATGCAGCCCTAGGTAGATACGTGATAGACCAACGATGAAAGCAAGCGGCAAAAGAATGATACCAAGAATAGGCATGGCTGCCACAAACGGAATGATGATAGAGAAGATAGCGGTTGTATGTCCGGACGGAAAAGAATGATCCGTTAATGGATTTTTATACGTGATCGTTTGAGGATGTACGAGATAAGGGCGGAGCCGCGGATATTTCTTTTTAATGATAGCAACCGGTATATGACTGATGGTTAAGGCGATTAGCGCTTGAATACCAGCGGTTTGCAATGCTCCTTGCCCAAATAAAGCACAGCAAAGTGAAATCACGATCGTCGCCGTAGCTCCTCCTAAATGCGTAATTCTAGAAAAGAAGTGATCGAGGAAGAAGTGCTGAATACGTTGATTCACAAAGTGGAACATGCGTGTTTCATGATGCTGAAGCCAGTTCACGACTCTGCTCATGAGTAGTAGCCTCCTTCGAAACTTGAGATATCTGTTATTTCAAATTATATAGATCAATTATTAAAAGGAGATTAACGCAGTAATAAATTTTTAGAAACCATACGTTTACACTTTTAAGCTCGGGTAAAAAGATGGAATGATGGAAATAATGGTAGAGTATTCCTTTCATTTTACCCTAAATGTCGAAGTGCTATCCCGTTCCATTACGATTGTTTTGTAACCCCTTTCAAATTGGGATTTATTGGATTTGATGTCGATGCAGCGCGGTTCAGGCTGAAAATGCCCGAAAGAAAGTCAGTGCTTAGGTCGTATGGCATCGACGTTGCGAAGTCCGTTATGCTGTAAGTCGGGTGTTATGGTTCTTGTGAATGAGTTTTTCTGATGACGGACTCTCTGCGTGGAAACCCAGCGAATGTTATGAAGGATACCTCAGAAAAGCTCGCAGGAACGGTTGCTTGATCGAACCCGGCAAAAGTTGTCAGGGGAAGCTCGCGTGAATTATAATAAACCCGAAACACATGAGGGGTTGCTGGTTGGTCTAAATGGTGAACTTTTTGTACACAATAAAATGAAAAACGTTGAAAACAGGACTTTAACGATCTGATTTCAAGCACATGCGGTAAAGTATGTGTCCGTTCCCCTTAAATCTCTGAGAACTGGCTATTTTTCGGTTTTTGTAGACTTTGACAAATAGGGGGAAAGAGAGGAAAATCAAGAACGGTTAATTCACCTGTACATAATTGCGCACTATGCGTATAAAAAGATAGCTTGTGTGCATAAACAAAAAGGGGGACTTTGCTTCATGCTTGA
The DNA here is from genome assembly GCF_045866505.1 of Paenibacillus sp. P36. Taxonomy (NCBI): domain Bacteria; kingdom Bacillati; phylum Bacillota; class Bacilli; order Caryophanales; family Paenibacillaceae; genus Paenibacillus; species Paenibacillus sp. P36. The sequence continues at coordinate 7,606,697 of NZ_AP038372.1, read as the reverse complement.
CAAGATTGTGCTTACGTTTCAGATTGGCTTGGCGCTCGTCGGTGCGTATCAGTTTTTCTTAACATTCTTCGGATGGTACCGTCCAAGAAACAAACAGAAATTTGCGCCGCAGAAATCGTTTGCTGTCCTGGTTGCAGCTCATAACGAGGAGCAAGTCGTTGGCGCATTGATCGAGAATCTGAAGTCTTTGGATTACCCCAAAGAGCTCTATGATATCTTCGTGATTTGTGATAACTGTACGGATAACACGGCTGCAATTACGCGCAGTCATGGCGTTTATGCCATGGAGCGCCACAACCCGAACCTGCGAGGCAAGGGGTATGCGATTGAATGGATGCTGAAGGAGCTTTGGAAGCGCGAACGCCAGTATGACGCGGTTGTCATGTTCGATGCCGACAATCTCGCCAGCCCGGACTACCTGATTCACATGAACAATGATCTATGCTCCGGCTCCAGAGTTATTCAGGCTTATTTAGATAGCAAGAATCCGAACGATTCTTGGGTTACCGGTTCTTACGCAATTTCGTATTACTTTGCAAACCGTTTCTGGCAGATGCCCCGCACGAACTTGGGCCTTGCCAACTACCTAGGCGGTACGGGCATGTGTTTTGAGTCCAAGCTGTTGAAGCAGATTGGATGGGGAGCTACCAGCCTTGTTGAGGATTTGGAATTCTCGATGCGTTGTATCAAGATGGGAATCAGACCGACTTACAATTACGAAGCGTTCGTTTACGATGAGAAGCCGCTTACGTTCAGAGCTTCTGCCAAACAGCGTCTGCGCTGGATGCAAGGACACTTTGACGTAGCCAAGCGTTACTTCTTCCCGCTATTGTGGCAAGGGATCAAAGAAGGCAGTTGGACGAAGATTGACGCGGCTATTTACTCCGCTAACGTATATAACTTTTTCTTCGGAGCGATTATCACCGTGCTGCTATGGATCAAATCCGTAACGCCGGGCTGGTCCGAAACACCGATGCTTGCTGACATCAATCCGGTTTTCTTTAACTCTGTAAGTTTTGCCATTTTCGTGCTGCTGCCAATCTCTATGATGATTGAGAAGGCGCCGCGCCAAGTATATAAATATTTAATTTTATATCCTGTGTTTATGGTCTCTTGGTGGCCGATTACGTTCTTTGCGTTCTTTACGCAAAACAACAAGCAATGGAGCCACACGGAGCATACACGCGTCATTCGCCTGGATGAAATGAAAAGTAAACAAGTCAGTTGACTTTTCTTCACCGAGATGATATTATACTTCAAGTAAAAGCAGAAGCGCCCGCTTCTCACCTGACCAACTACGCTGTTGGCTGGTTTGAATGAATCATCATGAATGCTCAATAGGTTGCTTAAACCTGTTATTGATGAAGATGTGGGCCGTTACCGTGCCCACATCTTTTTTATATTGGATAGAGGTACATACTTTCTGGAGGTGGAACACTATTAGCAAAGACCATATGATTAATGACGAGATTCGTGTGAAGGAAGTACGCCTGATCGGGGCGGACGGAGAACAACTTGGCATTACGCCAATTCGCGAAGCTCTTCAAATCGCACAAGACGCGAACCTGGATTTGGTAAATGTGGCACCAACGGCGAAGCCGCCGGTATGCCGCATTATGGATTACGGTAAATTCCGTTACGAAACACAGAAGAAAGAGAAAGAAGCTCGTAAGAACCAGAAGATCGTGGATATCAAAGAGATTCGCTTAAGCGCGACAATCGATGAGCATGACTTCCAAACGAAGCTTCGCAATGCGATTAAGTTCCTTGGCGATGGCGATAAAGTGAAAGCCAGCGTCAGGTTCCGCGGGCGCGAAATAGCGCACTCGGAGATTGGTCGCAGAGTGCTTGAACGTCTGGCTACTGAAACAGCCGACATTTCCTCACAGGAGCGCGCTCCTAAGCTTGAGGGAAGAAGCATGATCATGATCTTAACGCCGAAGGCAACAACCTAGGCGGTATACTAAATTAGGAGGAACAACACACCATGCCGAAAATGAAAACACACAGCAGCCTGAAAGGCCGTTTCAAAATTACTGGCACAGGCAAAGTGATGAGATACAAACAAGGTAAGAACCACTTGCTTTCCGGTAAATCATCCAAGCAAAAACGCGTTTTGTCCACGAACCCAGTAATGGCTCCTGGCGATGTACGTCGTTTGCAACAACAACTGACACTAATCAAAGGTTAATTCTTTAGCATTCGAACATTATTTATACATCCCAGGAGGTAGTTAACAATGGCAAGAGTCAAGGGCGGATTTATTCGCGCTCACCGTCGTAAGAAAATTTTGAAATTGGCAAAAGGTTATTTCGGTTCCAAACACCGTTTATTTAAAACAGCTAAAGAGCAAGTAATGAAATCTTTAGTGTATGCTTACCGTGACCGTCGCCAAACGAAACGTAATTTCCGCAGACTGTGGATCACTCGTATCAATGCAGGCGCTCGTCAAAACGGCTTGAGCTACAGCAAATTGATGCACGGCCTGAAATTGGCTGGTATCGACATCAACCGCAAAATCTTGGCTGATTTGGCTGTAAACGATGCTAAAGCGTTCAACGATTTGGCAACAGCTGCAAAAGCAAAAGTAAACGCGTAAGCTTCGCTTCGCGTACTGAAAGCTTGTCCCCGCAAGGGGGCAAGCTTTTTTTATTTTAACAAGCATTCTCGCGGGGGGCTGGTGTATCCTCTGAAGGTGGATTTTTCTTGAGCTTGCGGAATAAAATGGCGATGAACATGGCGAGGGGAAGCAGAATTTGAAAAATAGGGAACAGCTTAACACTCACCGCTAGACCCAACCAGATGTGATAGGTGTAGTTAGGCTCAAGAAAGGAAGAAGCGAAAATTACAGCGCCGACTATACCAATAGAAACCTTGGCTCTGCAGCCTGTGAGCTGGGAAACCCCATAAGACGCCGCCCAGAAGAACGCTGTGAGTTTCACGAATAGGCCGAGAAAAAGCAGCAGGGTTACGAAGACATCCAGCCGTTCAAAAATATCGCCAACCTGAATTAACTGCACGGTCTGCAAAAAGGGCAAGGTGCTGTTGCCAATTAAGGAAGGGCCAAGCACCAATACATTTATCATATTCATGCCAACAAGGAATACCGCTACGCCAAGATAGGTGGAAATGCTGATGCGTTTCACTTTATTGTTGTCTGACATGAGATGCCAAAACATCAGGAAGACGACCATTTGGCCAAACGGGAAAGAGACCAGGTCGGGAAAAGCTGCCGTTAGAACGGGCTTGAAGCCTTTTTCCATAATGGGTTGTATCCGCTCAAGCTTGACTAATTTGGAACCAAAAATGAGGAGACAAAGGATGCTATAGCTAAAAAGTATGGGTAATATTAAACTTTCGGCAACGCGGCAAAAGGTTTCAATGCCCATAATGATCGTATAGGCGGCCAGCAGGATGACGAGCAGCATGACGACAAATTTGGGCGTTCGCGTGAGCAGGGTAACGCTTGTGATTTCGCCGAAGTCGCGCACGTTTCTCATGGATTCATAAGCAAAGTAAATAAGAAAGCAGCAGCTTAGCATGCCGCCTGCTATTTTGCCGAAGCACATTCGCATTAAGAAGATGAGAGATTGATCCGGCGCGATGCTTTGGATATAGAGGAACATTCGCAGCAGGATTAAGCCGATGATTGCCGCGACGATCATAGCAACCCATGAATCCTGCTTCGCTTTGCTGCCAATGGCAAATAAAGGCGTGCTGCCGATTTGGAAAAGAATAATCATAACGGCAATTTGGTAGTTACTGATTCGTTCCATGCGGTTAGACTCCTTCTTCTTCCGAGTGCCATTAGCGATTGTCGATCTCAATAAGCTGCTTCACGGACTTGCTGTTCATGCCAATGTTCTCAATATCGATTTGGAAAGAGGACTCCATCTTGATTTGGGCAAAATATTCTTCCCAGTCTGGCTTTAACTTCTCCCAAGCTTTCGGATCCTTTCGATGAATAAGACCTGCAAATCCAAGGACATCTGCTTTCATGCTTTGAGCTTTACTTAAGGAAGTTAACATAAGCTCCGAAATCGTTTCTCCGATAAGCTTCTCCATTTCACGACTGCCTTCCGGCTTTGAGGCATCAATCAGACACCCATTCTCAAGCAGTTGTCCGCTGGCTTTTACAGCAGCTTGGATGATCCACTTGCCTTGGATATTTACGGGGGTCAGCTTGGTTGAAGCCTTGGTAATACGTATGGCGGAGCGAGATTTCTCACTTTTCTCCGAGCACCCGAAAAATAAGGTGGACTGATTGATCTCTCCTTTAAGCCAACTGAGTCCGTAACCTTCATGTCCGGTCATCCAGCCGACGAGCTTATCTTTTTGAAAAACGCCAATGCGTCCCATTTTGAGCTTGGTATCGAAATTGGTGCTCTTTAAATTTTCAATTGAGGTCGATTCGATACCCTTGCCTGAGATAAACACTTCAGGGAGGGTGGAATAACCGGAATCGCTAGCCATTCTCATCGCGAGCTGATAAATCATGACTTGTTTAAGGTTGCCATCGGTTTTGTCCTCGTTGAGCACCATGTTTCTTAATGCGGCGCCTGGAATTTTTTCAAGCGGTAAAATTTGCTCCAGAATTTTTCGTCCTTCGTCTCTGCTCACGAGCAAGCTTACGGTTTCCCTGGAGTTCGCGCTTCTTAAATAAACGTCAATGATGGGAGAAATCCCTTTCCGAGCTGCACTTTCGCCAATGACAACGACTCGGTTATGAGCGAAGAACATCGTACGAGGCATCTCTAAACTGGCTCTTTGGACGGCAGATTGAATGGAGTCCCCGTTCGTAGAGAACACCAAAACAGGAGCTTGCTGAATCGCTGTTCCACCTGCGCTGGAAATGGACTGAGGGATGACAACTTGATAAGAGACTTTCCAGTGGTCATTCTCCCAATCGACGGCGGTTGCTGCGGTAATGGCGATCTTGTTTAGTTCAGTCCGGTCCCAACAGCTCGTGCATAAGCAGCAAATAACGAGAGAGATCAGGCTTGTCAACACCACTCGGCGCTTGGTTCGCATGCATCCAGTCTCCTCCGTGCGCAGTTATTTTTTCTTTGGATTTTTTGCTGTTGGACGCTGTCTATACACGTTCTTGGTCAGAACCAACGGCCTTGTGATTAACTTCCACCATGGAAGACGAATGAAGATATCTTTCACATTGGACGGAATAAACGGAGAAATCGGCGCCATATAAGGAAGGCCGAATGATTTAAGTGAACACATGTGAATAAGAATGAACATACAGCCGAATAAAATGCCGAACAGTCCGAGTAAACCAGCTAGCAGCATAAGCATGAAGCGGATGAGTCGTGCTGCTACAGCCAAGTTAATCGCGGGCGTGACAAAGTTGGAGATGGCTGTAAATGACACGACGATGACCATCGCTGCGGATACGAGGCCGGCTTGTACAGCAGCTTGTCCGAGGACAAGCGCGCCTACAATGGAGATCGCGGGCCCGACAACGCGGGGCATCCTCACACCTGCCTCCCGCAGTACCTCGAACGTGATCTCCATCAGGAACGCTTCCACAAGCGCTGGGAAAGGCACACCTTCCCGCTGAGCAGCGAGGCTGATGAGCAGTGTTGTGGGCAGCATCTCCTGATGGAACGTGGTAATCGCGATATAGAGAGACGGTAGCAGCATAGAGACGAAAAAAGATGCGTAGCGGATCAGGCGCACGAAGGATGCGATATCATATCGTTGGTAGTAGTCCTCACTGGATTGCAGGAACTTAAAGAACGTCACGGGAGCCACTAAAGCGAAGGGTGTTCCATCGACCATAATGATGATTTGTCCTTCAAGCAAACCGGCTGCTGCAGTGTCGGGTCTTTCGGTGTTTAACATGGTGGGAAAAGGCGTATAGCCCTTATCCTCGATAAATTCCTCAATATACGCGCTCTCCAGAATACTGTCCGTATCAATAAGTTTAAGCCGTCTGCGTGCTTCACTCAGCACTTTCTCGTTGGAGACACCATCCAGATAGGCCAAGATGATCTCCGTCCGGGTGTAACGTCCAATCTTCATACTTTCAAAGCGAAGATCAGCTGACTTGATTTTTCTGCGGAGCAGAGTCAAGTTTGTTCGAATATCCTCCGTGAAGCTTTCCTTCGGTCCCCGAATCACGGTTTGCGATTGCGGTTCTTCGATCGCTCGTTTCTCCCAGCCGTTCGTGCAGGCGAAAAAAGCCTCATCGAATCCATCGACTAAAATAACAGTGCTGCCCTCTAAAATAGCATTTAGCAGCTCATTATCATATTTGGCTTCATAAAGCTCGCCAACGGAAATGGTTTGCTGCAGGATTTCGAGAACGCCGCAATATTGCTCGCTTGTTTGCTCAGTTGCTTGAACATTTAATAAGGGCTCAATGAGGTGCTTATGGATAGATTCTGATTGGACAAGCCCATCTATGTAGAGTAAAGCAATAGAGAGGTGATCCTGTGTAACCTGCATATCGAGCAAGCGAATAATGATGTCCGGAGAATCGCCAAGCGCTTCTCTCAGTCTCGAGATGTTCGTATGCAAATCGGTCGATAAAGGGAGAGCGGGTTTCAGAGAAGATGTCATCAGCGAAGCCCTCATTTCCTGAATTGGTAGTATATTCCCTCACTTTCGTTTGTTTTATTCGATATGCTATTGACTAATGCTCCGGGGATGCATATAATAATCTCTAATATCATCTTAACGGATGGTGTTCACGAATAAATCGGCTATGAAGAGGAAGAAGTCATAAGGGCACTTATGCGCAGAGAGCGTTGGACTTGCTGAAACCATCGCCTTAATCCCTTACGTACGAAGTCACCTCGGAGCTGTTTTCCTGAAGACTTACGGCATTGTCTGTAAGCACTAGGGAGAATCGGAAAAGCACACGTTATCGTGCTGAGGGTATTGTTCTATGCGAACATACCTGCTAAGGCTGTATGCTGTGAGGCATGTAGCAAATTTGGGTGGTACCACGGAAGCTTAAACCCCTTTCGTCCCGTTTAACACGTTACGTACGTGTACGGGATGAACAGGGGTTTTTCTTATTGTCTAAGAAAGCTCGAAGTATAACATGGACTTACTTTTTGAGAGGAGGATCACAATGAATGTTCAAACTGAACCAAAGAGGTCAAAAGAAGAACTGATTGACAAGCTGATGAAGCCGGATCTGATCACAGGATCTGAGATTTTGCTAAGAAGCTTATTGCTGGAGGGTGTGGATTGCGTCTTTGGATATCCGGGCGGCGCTGTTCTGTACATCTACGATGCGATGCATGGCTTTTCCGATTTTAACCACCTACTGACAAGACATGAGCAAGGAGCCATTCACGCTGCCGATGGATATGCACGTTCCACAGGCAAGGTTGGCGTATGTATCGCTACATCAGGACCGGGGGCTACGAATCTCGTCACTGGGATAGCTACCGCCTATATGGATTCTGTTCCGCTCGTTGTTATTACAGGGAACGTTGCAACGAACTTTATCGGTACGGATGCTTTCCAAGAGGCAGATATTACGGGGATTACAATGCCGATTACGAAACACAGCTACTTGGTTCGTGATGTAGAAGATCTGCCGCGCATCATTCATGAAGCGTTCCATATTGCGAACTCAGGTCGTAAAGGTCCGGTTCTCATTGACATACCAAAGGATGTCTCCGCTCATAAAACGATATTTAAGCCGGTAAATGAAGTAAACATCCGCGGCTATAACCCGACTGTTCAGCCTAACAAGCTGCAAGTTGACAAGTTGCTCAAAGCGATTGAAGAAGCTGAACGTCCAGTGATTATCGCAGGTGGCGGCGTTGTCTACTCAGACGCTTCCAAAGAGCTGATCGAGTTCGTGAATGCTACGCAAATTCCGGTAGCGACTACGCTGCTTGGACTCAGCGGATTCCCAAGTGCCCACGAGCTATGGCTCGGAATGCCGGGGATGCACGGAACGTACACGGCGAACACAGCCATTCAGAATGCGGACCTCCTGATTTCCATCGGTTCGAGATTCGATGACCGTGTGACAATGAACTTGGACGGTTTTGCACCAAAGGTGAAAACAATCGCACATATCGATGTGGATCCTGCGGAAATCGGCAAGAACGTTAAAACAGATATCCCGTGTGTTGGCGATGTGAAAGCTGTTCTTGCTTTAGCGAATCTTAAAGCGAAGCCTGCGAAAAGCGAAGCTTGGATTGCTGAAGTTCAAGCGAACAAAGAGAAGTTCCCGCTTAAATACGGTGATACAGAAACCGAATTGAAGCCACAATATGTGGTTGAAATGATCAGCGAAACGACAAACGGTGAAGCAATTGTTACAACTGACGTAGGTCAGCACCAAATGTGGGCTGCTCAATTCTACAAATTCAAAAACCCTCGCTCCCTGGTAACGTCCGGTGGACTTGGTACGATGGGCTTTGGATTCCCATCCGCAATTGGTGCGCAAATGGGGAACCCGGATAAGCTGGTTGTATCCATCAATGGCGACGGCGGCGTTCAAATGTGCGCGCAAGAGCTTGCGATCTGTGCAATTCACAACATTCCGGTGAAAATTGTTATTTTGAATAACCAAGTACTTGGCATGGTTCGTCAATGGCAGGAAATCATCTATGACAACCGCTACAGCCATATTGATTTGGCCGGCAGCCCTGACTTCGTGAAGCTGGCCGAAGCTTACGGCGTGAAAGGCCTGCGTGCCACGACGAAGGCAGAAGCAAGAAAAGCTTGGCAGGAAGCGCTTGATACACCTGGACCGGTCTTGATTGATTTCGTCGTACCAAAAGGAGAGAACGTGTTCCCGATGGTTAAAGCGGGCGATACAATTAGCGACATGTTAATGGGGGATTCGGAATGATGACGACAACTAAACATACAGTTTCCGTACTCGTAAACAATCAGCCTGGTGTTCTGCAGCGAGTATCCGGTTTGTTCGGACGCAGAGGCTTTAATATCGAAAGCATTACTGTAGGGGAGTCCGAAGAACTCGGACTTTCCCGAATGGTTATTGTAACAACGGGGGATGACAGCACTTTGGAGCAAATTTCCAAGCAGCTGTACAAGCTGATTGATGTCATTAAAGTCATCGACCTCAGCTCCAACCCGATGGTCGCTAGAGAATTAGCACTTATTAAAGTAAATGCTGAACCTATCATGCGTCCAGAAATACTCGGAATTGTCGAAACATTCCGTGCCGCGGTTGTCGATATCGGTCCATCTTCAATTATCGTGCAAGTTGTCGGAGATTCAGATAAAATAGATGCTATGGTAGAATTGCTTCGTCCATACGGCATCCGTGAGCTCTCCCGTACGGGAGCAACGGCGATGATTCGGGGCTCAGTTAAATAAAATAATAGTCAACAATATGAAAAAGTAGGGAAAGCCTCCTTGAGTGGGGCTTTGAGCGATGGACTCTTTAGCGCTTTAAAAGGCTAGTTGTTCAGAGTTAATCGTTGAAACACCCACTCAAGGGGTAGACAATACGGATTCATCATATCAAAGGAGGATTTATACGAAATGGCAGTTACTACTTACTATGAAAAAGATGCAGACTTAGCGGTACTTAAAGGTAAAACGATTGCAGTTGTTGGTTATGGTTCCCAAGGGCACGCTCAAGCACAAAACTTGCGTGACAGCGGTTTGAACGTAATTATTGGTCTTCGTGAAGGCCGTTCCTGGAACGCAGCAAAAAATGACGGTTTCGAAGTTGTATCCGTTGAAGAAGCAGCAGCACGCGCTGATGTTATTCAAATCTTGATGCCGGATGAAACGCAAGCTCGCGTATACCGTGAGTCCATTCAACCGAACATGAAAAAAGGCGCAGCTTTGATGTTCTCCCACGGGTTCAACATCCATTTTGGCCAAATCGTTGCTCCAGAAGGTACAGATGTATTCTTGGTTGCTCCTAAATCCCCAGGTCACATGGTACGTCGTACTTATGTTGAAGGCTTCGGCGTTCCTGGTCTGATCGCGATCGAGAAAGACGCTACAGGCAACGCAAAAGCAATCGGACTTGCTTATGCAAAAGGTATTGGCTGTACTCGCGCAGGGGTTATCGAAACTTCCTTCCGTGAAGAAACAGAAACGGATCTGTTCGGTGAGCAAGCAGTTCTTTGTGGCGGTGCTTCTGAACTGGTTAAAGCAGGTTTTGAAACATTGGTTGAAGCTGGTTATGCTCCAGAAATGGCTTACTTCGAGTGCTTGCACGAATTGAAATTGATCGTTGACATGATGTATGAAGGCGGAATCTCCTCCATGCGCAGCTCCATCTCCAACACAGCGGAGTATGGTGACTATGTAACAGGACCTCGCATCATCACAGCTGAAACGAAAAAAGAGATGAAAGCTGTTCTTGCTGACATCCAACAAGGTAAATTCGCTCGCGACTTCATCTTGGAGAACCAATCCAACTTCGCGTTCATGAACGCGACTCGCCGCAACGAAGCTCAACACCCAATCGAAGTTACGGGTGCTCAATTGCGCGAAATGATGCACTGGATCAAAAAGTAATGTAATGCCTTATTAAATCATATAGTTATTCATCCCACAGGGAGTGATTGCGGAGAATTTCCCAGTCACTCCCTGTGAATACTATGTAGACGAGTAAAAATTTAGGCGTAAATTTTTAAAGCCTTCTTCGAAATGCTCAGTGGAGAGCTCAGTGTTTGTCGGAGAAGCGAAGCGTTCGTATTTGAAAACATGTCCCGACCTTTGTTTCATTCCAATCAGGGGACAGGTTTTCAAGAAACGATCGGAGACAAATACTGAAGATCGCAACGGTCAGCAGTTTGAATTAGGTTTTAACTCATTTACTAGAAATCTTTTAGGAGGTGACCATGGTGCGCAAAATCTACATCTTTGATACAACGCTCAGAGACGGAGAACAATCGCCAGGCGTGAACCTGAACACACAGGAGAAGGTCGAAATCGCGCTTCAACTAGAGAAGCTGGGTGTCGATCGGATGGAGGCCGGCTTCCCGGCTGCATCACCTGGTGACTTGGCAGGCGTTAATGCCGTAGCTAGAGCGATTAAGAACGCCTCAGTAATCGGTCTGTCCCGCTCGAAGGAGACGGACATCGAGGCTGTCCGTGAAGCGCTGCAGGGCGCTCAAGACCCATGCATTCATTTGTTCCTGGCGACGTCCCCGATCCATCGGAAGCATAAGCTGAAGATGGAGAAGCACCAAGTGCTGGAGACAGCGGAAGCTGCGATTAAATATGCGAAGAAGTATTTCAGCAAAATCGAGTTTTCACTCGAGGATGCCGGACGTACGGAGCTTGATTTCATCGCAGAAGTAACGGCAATGGCGATCCGCGCCGGCGCTTCGGTCGTGAATATTCCCGATACAGTCGGTTATATGACACCGTACGACTACGGGAATATTTTCAAAATGCTGAAGGACACGGTCCCAGGCATTGAGAAAATCCAGCTGAGCGCGCACTGCCATGACGATCTTGGCATGGCGACAGCTAACGCGCTAGCGGCGGTTCTGAATGGTGCCGATCAAATCGAAGGCACCATCAACGGCATTGGCGAGCGAGCAGGGAACACCTCGATCGAGGAAGTTGTGCTGGCGCTGGAAACACGCCAGGACTTCTACCAAGCGAAAACATCGCTTGTGTTGAACGAGATCTACCGCACCAGCCGTTTGGTCAGCAAGCTGACCGGCATGGTGGTGCCAGGCAACAAAGCGATCGTCGGCGCTAACGCGTTCGCTCATGAGTCCGGCATCCATCAGGATGGGATGCTCAAAGAGAAAACGACCTACGAGATTATTTCCCCGGAGACCATTGGGGTCAAGGAGAGTAAGCTCGTGATGGGCAAACACTCCGGACGCCATGCGTTCCGTGAGAAGCTGATCGACCTCGGCTACGACCTCGCAGACGAGCAAGTGAACGTGGCGTTCGGCAAGTTCAAGGATTTGGCCGACCGCAAGAAGCAGGTGGAAGACGAAGATATCCGTGCGCTGATCGAAGAGAAGCTGATCGAAACGCCGGAAGTTTTTGCGCTTGGCACGCTTCAAGTGGCCTATGGCAATCAAATGACACCGACAGCGACCGTGCACGTTCGTTTCCAAGACGGCGGCGAAGTGACGGAAAGCGCTGTGGGTAACGGTTCTGTTGATGCGATCTACAACGCCATTGACAAAGCGACGAAGGAAGAAGTCGAGCTGGATGACTACTCCATCAAGTCTGTCTCTCACGGGAAAGATGCGCTCGGGGAAGTGCATGTCGTTCTGAAGCAGAACGATGTGTCCGTTCAAGGACGCGGCATCTCGACAGATATTCTGGAAGCAAGCGCCAAGGCTTACCTGGACGCTGTGAACAGACTTATTGATAAACGCAAAACCCCAACAAGCAATAGAAGCAACGTTACGTTGATTTAATAACCCTAAGTCCACGGGACTACTAGATAAGCACCTCACCTCCAAGCTAGAGGAGGGGTGCTTTCTACAAATGCGAAAGGATGCGTCCATTATGAAATATCGATTTTCCAAATCGCTAGAAGGTTTCTCATCCTCGGCGGTAAGAGAAATTCTGAAGCTGACACAAGGCAGCTCAATTATTTCTTTTGCCGGCGGATTGCCAGCGGAAGAGTTTTTCCCATTGGACGCGGTAAGCGATGCGTTTAAACGAGTTGTTGGCGGAGGGAAATCAGCGCTGCAGTACGGATTAACCGAAGGGTACAAGCCGCTGCGCGAATCCTTATGCAAACGTATGGCTGCCAAAAACATGCACGTCACACCAGACGAGATGCTGCTAACGACAGGTTCTCAGCAAGCGATTGATTTGTTGACGCGCGTATACATTGATGAAGGCGATATCATCTTGGTTGAAAGACCGACTTACTTGGCGGCGATTCAAGTTTTTCAAGCCAAAGGCGCGAAAATTTACTCCGTTGATAGCGATAACGACGGCATGATTCTTGAGGATTTGGCTGCCAAGGTGGCTGAGCATAATCCGAAGCTGGTTTATGTCATTCCGACATTTTCGAATCCCGCAGGCCGTGCGTGGAGCTTAGAGCGTCGTCAAGGATTGCTGAACATTTGCCGCGAAGCGGATGTCCTGATTCTTGAAGATGACCCTTATGGTGAAATTCAATTTGATGAGAATGAAACGTATCCATCCATTTTCTCGCTTGGCGGTAAAGCCGAGGGTGGTAATGTGGTGTACACGAGCACTTTCTCCAAAACGGTAGCGCCTGCTTTCCGGACAGGCTGGGTGATGGGAGATGAGACGCTCATTCGTCAAATCGCTCGCTTCAAACAGTCGGCGGATTTGCACTCCAGTACGATTGATCAGCAAACCCTGTATCATCTGCTTGAGCATTTTGATCTTGACGCGCACATTTCTCTGATTCGTGAGCAATATTTGGATCGGATGAAGTTCATGTCGGGTCTATTGAAAGAGTTGAATTGGCCGGGTCTGAAGTGGGAAGAACCGAAGGGCGGCATGTTCATCTGGGTGGAACTTCCACCAGGTATTCGCGCAGAAGATCTGCTGAAAATAGCGGTAAAAGAAGGCGTAGCTTTTGTTCCGGGGTCCACATTTTATGCGGAGAACCCACAGTACAATACGATGCGCTTGAACTACACGCACACAGATCGTGAGAACACGATTCTTGGTATGCAAAAACTGGCGAAAGCCATGGAATCTTACCTTCAAAGCGTATAAAAAGAATGGACTATCCCGAGAGTAGATGTTTCTACTTTTGAGATAGTCCTTTTGTTATATATCTATAAGGGCGAAAATTAATTCGACTTCACGATCTGTGCCAGTGCTTCGCGAATTGGCGTTGCCGGGCGGCCCAGCAGCTTCTCGAAATCATCGCTTTCAATCTCAAGCGTACCTTCCCGGATACCTTGTTGAATACCTACAAGGATAGGGACGACGAAGTCGGGTACCCCTACGCTTTTCAAAATATCCGCATAAGTGGCATCATCGACCTGCTGTACAGGAACTTCCTTGCCTAGCACCTCACCAAGAGCGGACGTGAGCTCATCTTGCGTGTGCAGTTGACCTGAAAGCTCATATATTTTATTCTCGTGTCCATTTCCAACTAACACAGCCGCTGCCGCCTCCGCGTATTCTTGCTGCCGTGCCCAACCCACCTTGCCAGAGCCGGCAGAGGTCACCCACGGAGCTCCAGCCACCACGCCTTGAATACTCGACAGTTCATTCTCCAGGTACCAGTTGTTGCGCAGGAAGGTATAAGGAATGCCGGTTTTGACGATGGCTTCTTCTGTTGTACGATGCACCGGAGCCAGGAAATTGGTGCTGTCACTTGCATTAGCTATGCTCGTATAGGCAATAAATGTAACGCCAGCATGCTCTGCAGCAGCTACAGCATTGGTGTGCTGACGAATTCTTGTTTCCGTATCTCCATCCGCGGAGATGATTAATAAGCGATCGATCCCTGCAAAAGCAGTTTGCAAGGTTTCTGGACGATCAAAATCCCCTAGGCGAACATCTACGCCGCGAGCACGCAAGCCTTCGGCTTTCTCCGGATTACGGACACTCACAGCCAGTTGACTTGCCGGTACTGTTTTCAACAATGTTTCTACTACTTTCGATCCCAATTTCCCTGTCGCGCCTGTGACTAAAATTTTCATGTTATAATCCTCCTAAAATTTTTTGTTGTAATCATTTTTGTTATAACAATAACTGTTACAACTTATATATAAAATAAAAGCTCGCTATATGGAGCTCCTACTTATTTGAACTTCATGGTAAGTTGACTCAAAGTCGTCTGTGCCAGCCTATGTTCCATAGCGGATTGAGCCTCGCTTAACTCCGACTGAAGAACGGATTCGATGTTCCGCCCGACGGGGCACCCCTCATTGGGATCTTCGTGAAACCGGAATAATTGGTTATCTTCAATGACGTGTACAGCCCGGTAAATATCCAGAAGCGTAATGTCCTCCGGTGTTTTGAGCAGAGAAGCGCCCCCAACTCCTGGGCGTACCTCCACTAATCCTGCTTTTTTCAACAAACCCATAATTCTTCGGATGACCACAGGATTGGTATTCACACTTCCCGCAATGTAATCCCCTGTACAGTCCTCGGTCGAACTTACGGCAATCAGGGAAAGTGTATGTACAGCGATTGAAAAACGTGTACTGATTTGCTTCAAAACCATTCACCACCGTTGTAACTATTATAGTTACTACTCAGAAAGGTGTCAATATCCTTATTTTTAGAAGGAGCTTAGTTTCTGTTTTAGAAGGTTATAGGAGGAACCTATTAAAGCAATAGATTTTATATCTAATGAAAAGGGTTATCTTATGTTACAATGAGAGCATCATATAGTCGATAGAGATGCTTACCAAGCAGCTTTACTAATTTAAGGAGTGAATGACAGTCATGGCAGATGTGAAAAAAATTGCTGTAATCGCTGGAGACGGCATTGGTCCAGAAGTCGTTGCAGAAGCGGAAAAAGTATTGAAACGTACCGAAGAGCTTTTCGGCTACCAATTTGAAACAGAGCATGCTTTGTTCGGTGGAATTGCCATTGATCAAACAGGTACACCACTTCCGGAAGAAACATTGAAAGTTTGTCAATCCGCAGATGCTGTTCTTCTAGGTGCTGTAGGTGGACCGAAATGGGATAACAACCCGAAAGAAACGCGTCCGGAAACAGGTCTTCTCGGTATTCGTAAAGCGCTTGGTTTGTTCTCTAACATTCGTCCGGCTTTCATTTTTGACTGCTTGAAAGAAGCTTCCACATTGAAGCCGGAAGTACTTGAAGGAACGGATCTGATCGTTGTTCGTGAATTGACAGGCGGTATCTACTTCGGTGAGAAATTCCGTCGCGAAACGGCAAACGGTCAAGAAGCTGTAGACACTTGCGCGTATAACGTTTCTGAAATCGAGCGTATTGCTCGTCAAGCGTTTGACATTGCCCGCACACGCCGCAAAAAGCTTGCTTCCGTTGACAAAGCAAACGTTCTGGAAACTTCCCGCCTATGGCGTGAAACGGTTAACCGTATTGCGGTTGACTATCCGGATGTTGAGCTTGAGCACGTGCTTGTAGACAACTGTGCCATGCAATTGCTGCGCCGTCCGTCTTCCTTCGACGTCATCGTGACAGAGAACATGTTCGGCGACATCCTGAGCGACGAAGCTGCAATGCTGACAGGTTCTATCGGGATGCTGGCATCCGCATCGCTTGGCGAAGGCAGCTTCGGCTTGTATGAGCCGGTACACGGTTCTGCGCCTGATATTGCAGGCCAAGGTATCTCCAACCCAATCGCAACGATTCTATCCGTTGCTTTGATGTTCCGCTTGACGTTCGGTTACCACGATGCAGCGGATTCCATCGAACGCGCTGTAAAAGAAGTGCTTGATGCAGGCAACCGCACGGGCGACATCGCTGTCGATAAGAGCAAAGCAATCGGAACATTGGCTATGGGCCAACTGATTGTAGACGCTATGCGCAAATAAGAATAAGAGCTTGTCCGCTAAGCATCTGTGCTGCAGCGAGCAAGCTCTTTTTTTAGTGATGCTTGGGGAAAATGAGTGGGTAAACATAGAATGAGACTGTCTAGGCCACGCGCTTAAAAAGTGGTGGTGTCAACCTATTATGGCTATGGGGGAAATAGGTAAACGAAGGCAGCACAGCGCCAACTTGGATGGAAAAGGAAGCGGAATTAAACGTGTTCAAAGACCTTTCATATTTTAAAGTAATTATTATGTTGTATGTGGTCTAATTATTGACTTTCATCTATTCGGATGATACCATTTTATACGAAGAAGATAGATTTGAGGAGGAATTATACACATGGCAGAGCGTTTAGTTGGTAAACAAGCTCCTGATTTTACAATGGAGACAGCTACAGGTGACGGTACAGGGTTTGGCAAAGCATCTTTGTCCGACTACAAAGGCAAATGGTTAGTATTGTTCTTCTACCCATTGGACTTCACATTCGTATGTCCGACAGAAATTACAGCGCTTAGCTATGCTGCTGCTCAATTCAAAGAATTGGACACTGAAATTCTTGGCGTTTCCATCGACAGCATCCACACACACAAAGCATGGATCAATACACCTGTTAACGACAACGGTCTTGGCAAATTGGAATTCCCACTTGCTGCTGACATCACGAAATCCGTAGCACGTGACTACGGCGTTCTTATCGAAGAAGAAGGTATCGCACTTCGTGGTCTTTTCATCATCGATCCAGAAGGCGAATTGAAATACGAAGTTGTTAACCACAACGATGTAGGCCGCAGCGTAGAAGAAACACTTCGTGTGCTTCAAGCGCTTCAATCCGGCGGATTGTGCCCAATGAACTGGAAACCAGGCGACAAAAACCTTGTCGTAAAATAAGCTTTTTTTACATAGACAAGCTCCTCTTAGCTGGCATGCGAATGCGGCGAGGGGAGCTTTTCTTCATGAAGGAGAATGAACGTGACCGTACCAACGCATCTGCAATATACAAGAGATCATTATTGGATACGCATAGAAGGGAATGAGGCTGTCGTCGGCCTAACGGAAATCGGCTTGCTTGCGTGGGGGATGGTGTTATTCATCGAGCTTCCGGAACGTGGAGCTGTACTTGGGCAAGGTGATTATGCCGGCTCCTTGGAGACCGCCGAAAATGAGCATGACTTGCTTGCGCCGTTATCCGGCGAGGTCATCGCTGTTAATATGCTGCTGGAGCGGGCAGTGATGATGCTGATTGAGTCGCCCTATGATAAAGGGTGGCTGTTCAGAGTAGCATGCAGCGAGCCATCGGAGCTGGAGCAGCTGTGGGATGCGCAGACGTATGCGTCGAGTTATTCGTTTGATTGAGGGTACAGCCAGCCGCAAGCTGCAAGCTGCAAGTCAAGCCGCAAGACTACTTAACAGGGTCTTGCGGCTTTTTTATTGGTGCAGGCGGCTGCTCTTGCTCAATCCAGGAAGTCTGCATGAGATCCTGCAGGAAAGTGCTGACGAAACGAAGCTGATCGGCGTCGTATTTGTCCATGACACGGAAAGTGTGCTCTTCCAGATGGCGATCCAGCTGAGCGTGCAGGTGAAAGAGTTCCAAGCCGAGTGAAGTGGTGCGGTAAATGATTTCTTTTTTATTGCCGGGCAGTGATTCGGTTTGAATAAGCCCGAGCGTTATTAACTTTTTCGTGATTTTGGAGACGCTGCCTTTCGGAATGTCGAATCTTTTGGAGATGGTAATGCCATTTACCGGTTCCAGCTTACCGACGGCATCCAGCACGTGCAGCATCATAACGGTCATCTCTTTAATGATGTCAATGAGAGCTGGATTGCTGCAGTGCTGAATAAGCCATTGATGCTCTTCGTCATCATTTTCTTGAACACGCTGAGCCAGCTTCGTAAAAGAAGCGATGATCTCGCGCACAAAGGGCTCTTTTTGCTTATTGATCATGGTCATACCCGCCTCTCTATTCAGGATAAGTATAACAAAAAAGCTCCTGCAAATAAAGTTTCCAGGAAACAATATTGACAATGCAAATCCCTTGCGATAATATGGTTTCCAGGAAACAATACTTCAAAAGGGGTTAATCCCCACAAAACCCAAAGGAGTGAAGGAATAATGAATGAAGTGCTGGCGACAATGATGAACCACCGATCGATTCGACGTTTCAAAGAGGAACAGGTGCCTCGCGAGCAAATCGAGCAAATTGTGCGGGCTGCGCAAATGGCGTCATCGTCCAATTTCATGCAGTCCTATTCGTTAATTGGGATTACAGAACCGGCAATGAAAGAGGAGCTGGGAGCTATTACCGGATTGCCTTATGTGGCTACCAACGGCCACCTATTCATTTTCTGTGCGGATCTTCACCGTGTTACGGTGCGGGGGACGGAAGAGGAAGCGAAGAACATGGAGTCAATGCTGGAGAGCTCGGCGCTGTACCAAATTGCCGTAATCGATGCCGCGCTTGCTGCCCAGAATGCAGCCTTAGCTGCGGAGTCATTGGGGCTTGGCGTGGTGATTATCGGCGCTATCGCCAAAGACATCGCCCGTCTAGATACGATGCTTAAGCTGCCCAAGTACGTCGTGCCGCTTTTTGCCATGGCGATTGGCGTGCCGGACCAACACACGGACATTAAGCCGCGGCTGCCGGTGCCGGCCGTTTATTTTGAGAATCACTATATGGCCAGCAGGGAGGAGCAGCTAGTGCAGATTGATCAGTATGATGAGCAGATGAGTGCCTATTATGCGGGCCGTAATGAGAATACACGCAATGATACGTGGTCTCACAAGCATGTCGCCGTGCTGCAAAGCAAAGTACCGGTGCATCATTTTACACGTTATGTCCAAAGCAAAGGTTTGAATCGAAGTTAATGGGGGCAGCAAAAAAACCGCCGGGTTAGCACTTATTCAGAAAAAGTGTTAACACGGCGGCTCCGGTTACATTATTGTTTGGAAAGCTGTTTGTATTTGTTCAAGTACTTCACAACGGCAAGCACATAAGTCGCATGCGACCAGGTAAGCGGAGCGACGGAGACCGGGTCGCCTGAGAAAGGATCCAATTGCTCCGACAGGACGCCGCTTTCCATAGCGTGTTTGACGACCCATTCTAGCGTCTGGCGAGGGGCTTCAAGATCAGCGAGTGTTTTGGCGTATTCGATTTCCCACTCAGCGATCCAGAGCGTACAGATGATCCAAGGATTTCCGGGTACATTCTCGATATCGGTGGAACGTTGGAAGTAATAATCATGATGATAGCGGGCAATGCCACCGACATTTGTTTTAATTCTGAGACCTTCTTTATTCGCTTTCATGGTACCGACAACACGCTCATCATCGGCAGGCAGGACGCCGAATTCAAATATTCCGTAAACCGAGCTTTCGAGCGTCATATCTTTGACCCATTCGCCGTCCTCCATATACAAACCGCGAACGAATCGGCCTTCATTTTCATCCCAAAGATGCTTGAGAATACCGGCTTTAATTTTCTCCGCCGTATGCTTATAGCGATTGCTGCGCTCTTCATCCCCGAAGAGGTTGCTGAAGTTGGAAGCTGCGATAAGTCCGCCATACACCGCTGAGGCGGTAAAGGTATAGATCCCGTAACGCTCTTCCCATAGATCGTAGCTCGGCTTCGGCAGGTTCAATTCCTGATCGATATAAGTGGACATGAATCTGGCCGCTCTGCGAATTAAATTGCGATAGAGAGATTGGGCAAACTCAAGGCTTCCATTTTTCTGGAAATCAGCCCAGAGAGCGAAGAGCACAAGGGCTGTTTCATCTTCTTGAATAGGGAGCTGGACACGTCCGGAATGAATATAAGGATGCCAACTGGAGCCTACGGTGCCGTCCGGATTATATTTATGATGCAGGTAACCTTCAGGAGACAGCACATTCGCACAGAAGTTGAAGAAAGGAATAATCATCCCTTGGTAGCCGGCCATGGACATGGAGTAAGCGATCAAGGCGCCATCCCGAGGCCACATGTAGCTGTAATGATCGCGGTTGCTCTGCATGATGTCCGAATCGTTCGCGGCGATAATCGCGCCGTTCACATCGGTTTGCGTCCTGACAAGGAGCAAGCTTTGTTTGAAAAGGCGCTGCACATCGGGATTCAAATCTCCGTAATCCCTTTCGATCTTATTCGCCCACCGCTGCCAGTAAACCGTTACGCGATCGAGCAGCTTGCCGGGGTGGCTGTCTTTGACGTAGGCGTCAAGCTTCTTGACTTCCTCAAGCGTTTTGCCTGCACCCATCCAGTAGAAGAGTGTTTGGTCGGCATTTGGCGGCACAAACATTCGAAAGGAGATCGTACTATCGACTGACCCTTGCGCAATGGCGTTGCCCATGAGATGCCCGTCTTCCGCATCGCGCCATGTGCCTTCCGCGTTATAGAATCTTTTGACACCTGTAGAGTATTGATAAATGCCTTCGGTTCCGGTGCTGCCATTGAACATGAAGTATCTGTCTTTTTTATAGTGGAATACCGTATTCGTCAAAGGATAGAAGGCAGCGGTATCGCCGACCTCGGTTTCATTAATGAGCAAGTCCTGATTGAAGAACATCCTCACTTCGCGAACGGTATGTTTGTGATTCGTAATTTGGATCCGTTTAATATAAATATCCTCTCGCTGATGAACACCGTCATTCATGAGTAAAGTGATGCCAAGACCAGGATGCGTAGCTCTTACTTCAGTAACAAGAGAATCTTCCACATAACCAAGCTGGAACTGCCACTCGGGGGAATTCAGCCAGGCAAAGTCACCATCCACCCAAATACCGACACGGCACTGATAACCGCCAATATGATTAAGCTGGCCTACGAAAGGATAGTACAGATCTCGCATATAGGAATGCTGATCGAGATTAATAAGAAATTTTCCGTTTCCGATGACCAGATGTCTAGGCAATACAATCACTTCCCCACTCTTTTGTTTGATTGTTCAGTAAGTTCAACCAAGTGCAAAATCTGTTCAAAACCGAGCACTGCGAGCACAAGGCCTGCCAATAGGTTACCTAATAATTACCAAGGAATCAATGATTCTTTGAAAAAATTCTGAAAATTTCAACTGGGTGCGCTTTCATTTGGCATAGATGTCCATATTATTTGATTATTTCCTTTTGATGCGGGATTATACCCGATGACTGCTCGTGAGCGATTAATTTCGTGTACAAAGTAACTGTGATGGCACCGATCTGCTCCCATCCAAAGTTGTCGTGAATTGTGGCCAAAGCCTGAGCGGCAAGTTCAGAAGCGGCAGCGGGATTTTGTAAAAGCTGAACAATTTGCCAAGCAAGCAGGTCAGCATCACCTGCAGGAACCTTATATCCGTTAATTCCATGATCTACGATGTCGGACAGACCTCCCGTATCCGAAACGATAAGCGGTGTACCGCTGGCCATCGCTTCCAAGGCCACAAGGCCGAACGGCTCGTAAAGGCTGGGGAATACACAAAGTTCAGCATGGTGTAATAGCAGGCTTTTGTCCCATTCGTCCAGGAAACCGGTGAAATGGACACTGTCGCCGAGTGGGGCAGCCGAGAGTTGGAGCGCTTCAAGTTCCGGTCCCGTACCGGCAATAACCAACTGAGCCATAGGATACTCCTTGTGAACGTGCTGCATGGCGCTAATGAGGAGGTGCACGCCTTTCTCATAAACAAGCCTTCCGAGGAAAGCGATAATGGGACGAGCAGCATCTCCATGCGGCACCAAAAGTACGCGAGAAAGCTCCGGGTTAACCGCTGAACCATGAGCACCCGGTACCCGAAATGGCATAACGCCATTAGGGATATGGGTCATTTTATGAAAAGGAGTATGAAAAAGGTGCATAACTTCTTGCAGCATATAAGGACTGCAGACCACCAGGTGATCGGCTTCGTGCGCTAATTTAGTTTCTAGGGCATGAATGCGCTTTTGCGCGGGCGTATCCAGCTTGCCCAGATTGCGTCCCGACTCCGTCGCGTGAATCGTGGCCAGCAGAGGGAGGTGCAGGACCATCTTGCACTCTTTCGCGGCATAGTAGACGAGCCAATCATGTGCATGAATGATATCGAATTGTTGTCCTTGAGCGGATAAGCGCTGGACGGTATCCGAGAAGGCCAGGTTCATCTGAAACACCCAATCCAGGAAATGAAGGGGTTCAGCGGAAGAAAATACGTCTACACGGTGAATATGCACGCCGTCGAGCAGCTCGTAGGACGAGCATTCGGGAGCCAAGCATGTGACGACATGGATCTCCAGACCACTCGCAGCAAGCTGAACAGATAGATCACGAACGGCTCTGGCGAGACCCCCGATAACTCGTGGCGGATATTCCCAGGCCAGCATCAGAACGCGTAGAGGCCTAAGCGTATCCGGCTGTGAAGGGACATGGCATGAACGCTCGGAGGCATCAGGGAAAAAGCTGATCGATGAAGCGGGTTGAAAAAGACGGTAATGCGCCTCGGGTAAAAAAGGCGTTTGCCGCTCCAGGGTCAGCACAAGCTCGGAAAGCGCTTTGTCTGTTATTTCACCCGTATCACCGTCAACTGTATCTAATAATTTATGGAAAGAATCGAGATGTGTCTCGATTCGTTTCACAGCATAGCTGGTTACCGTTTCCGCATCCAGGATGAAGGTCCAATCGCTGCTTTGCGCGAGCATCAACTCGCGCGCGGCTTGATTCAGCGCACGAACCTGCAGGCCGCTGAGCAGCTCTGGCTTCCGGTGCTTAAACGCCGCAAGCACCAAGCGATCCTCCGCCGCGTGCAGCAGCGGATGCACCCACTGGCTGCGCGGCTGCAGCCAGACCTCGGCGAAGCCGCCACGGCCCCAGCTGGACTCCGGCAGCGTGGCCGCCGTGGTCGGCGCATAGACGGCTGCGTAGCCGCCTAATGTCGCCGTCTCGCAGCGCGCAGCGGCAAGGCCGCGCAGCACGGCCTCGAGCCACTGGTGGCCTTCGTGCCACCAGTGCCCGAACAGCTCGGCATCGTATGGACATACGATGACCGGCGGCTGCGGCTGCTGCTCCGCGCAGCGCCGAAGCTGCGCCACCCGGCTGGCGACGAAATGCTCAGCATGCTGCTGAGCTTTCTGCGCGGCGAGCGCCGGGTGGTAGGGCGCTTTGGCGTCACCTTTGCCGGTGACGCGGTGGTACTTGAAGCCCGTATGAATGCGTGCGCCGTCCGGCAGCACATAGGGCTTCAAGTACTCCCACTCGGCCCCGCCGCTGCGGCCGAGGTCAAAGCCGATATCGCGGTAATACTCGCGATAGTCGGGGGCGCTCGGGTAACCGCTTTCGGCGCTCCATACTTGAGCGCCGGCTTCGAGGTCCCGAGCGTAGGCGCACGCGCCATTTGGCGTGCGCAGGGGATGGCTTGTGGATGCCCCAGACGCGGCAAACGCATGGGCATCCACAACGAAATAGCGCAGCCCCAGCGCCTGCAAGTGCGGCTCCACGGCAGGCGTGTAGCCGCACTCCGGCAGCCAGATGCCTGCTGGAGCGGATCCGAAATGCCGCCTGAATTCCTGGACGGCGGCTTCAAGCTGCGCGCGCAGCGCGGCGTCGTTCTTGACCAGGGGCAAGAAGGCATGTGTCGCGGCGCACGTTATTAACTCTAAGCAGCCTGAGCTTCTCAGGCTGCGGAATTTCCCGATCAGATCGCCACGCAGGCGATCGTACAGAGCAAGCAGCCGATGATAGTGATCGGCGTAGAGCCTGGCCGTGGGGCCGAAGTCGGCATGGCCCCATAGGCGAATCACCTCGCGCTGGGAAAGCTCGCAGAGGGAGGCCAGATGCTTGCGAAGCAGTTTCTGCAAGCCGGTATCTTCCAGCATAGCAAGCAGCGGCGGAGAGAGGGATAAAGTCAGCGCGAAGGGCACGCTTTCCTCAAGCAGCCGATCCATCATTTCAATGAGAGGCAGATAGCTGTCCACAACCGCTTCGAAAAACCAACGTTCTTCTAACGTGATTTCCGCTTTATGATGACGCACGTAAGGGATATGGGCATGCAGGAGCAAAGCAACATAACCGTGTACGTTTGAGCTCAATCGAGATCGCCTCCGAATTCCGAATCTGCTGGGGGTGTGCACTTGGGTAAGTACACGGAGTAGGCCGAGAAATACTCATGAGCTATAGGAGCCTTAAGCTGAATGGAAACGGCAGCAGGCCTGTAGGTAACTTGGTTTTCCAGTGTTGCAGCGTTTGAAGGAAATTCTTGCTTCGTATGTATATGGGGAGTCTGAATCGTATTAGAACGCAGAAGCGGGAGAAATTGTCCCTGCTCATTCTTAATGCCGAGTTCTGCGAAGTACAATCGGCCGGGTAGAAAACCGTTCAGGAAGCAGCATTCTCCTTGTGGAAGGGGGAGTTCAGAAATCGTATCTGACAGATGAGTGCTGACGGCTTGTTCGACAGTTGTTTCATAAAAACGCAGAGTGGGCTGAAGCAGGAGCCAGTCCGCTCCGAAGTGATCCTGCACCATCCTTTTTTTCCTCGAAGAGAGCTGCCAATAAGCAAAAAGATTAGCCGATGACTGCACCAACAAGTGGAGTGTGTCCCTGTCATTGGAATGGGCAGAGAAAGCTTGAGTAGGAATCAGACTCACCTTTTCTTAGGTCGTAATGGGAAATAAATGGGATAAACCATTCGGACAACATTGTAGCATACGCACCTAGGAAACGAAAAATCTCCTCCTTTCAAGAAGGGGGAGATCTCCTGTATGTGCTTTACTTAATTGGAGGTTGACCTTCCATGTACCGGGTCTCCGTAAGCCTCATTAAAGAATCATATCGATTGACAGAACTCAGAATCAACAGATAATCATCCTGATTAATATTCGTATAAGATGCCTTGAAACCGGTATGATATTGAACCGTCATACTGGAAGATTGATCGTCATACTGCACAAAAGCGATCTGCCTGGAAACACTTGGAATCATATTCACGCCGCTCTCCCCTTCATCTTAAGACTTCGGATCACCCGCTAATGGATATATCTGTCATATAGTATGCTTATTGCAACACATTTAGAATGTGGTCTCGGTACGAATGGACAAGCTCTTCGGCAAGAGCCGGATTCTGAGACTGGGCGACAAGCCTAAAAACAGGGTCTTCACTATCGGGCAGCAGCAAAATCCAACCATTTTCATGATAAAATTTGATCCCGTCCACCAAATCAACAGGCGTGTCCTTGGCCTTGTTCATCATACTCCGCATCACTTCTCCCTTGGCGTCCCATGGGCAATCGATTTGCTCGCGGTGCAGATAGAAACTCGGAATCAGAGATAGAAGCTCTGACAGCGGTAAACCGGTTCTCCCCAGATGAAGAACGACAAGTCCGATGGCAAAAAGCGAGTCGAACAAAGGATGCATCCGCGCCTGCTCCGTGGCTTCTAGAATGGCTCGTTCCCATTCCTTGGTGCGAATGATTGTTGCGCCTAGTCCCTCGGCCATGCTCTCCAGGAGCTCAGGCGCGCTGACTGGAGCGCCAATGGTTGCTCCTGGTCGACTGTGCAGGTAGCACAGGTACAGGAAAACGGTTTGCAAATCCGTATCGACAAGCTCTCCCTTCTCTGTCACAAGCTGCAAGGTGCGGCCGTCGTCCAACATGCGCAAACCTAAGTTAGCCCCGGCTAGCGATGTGAACAGGGGAAGTGGTACCTGATTATTTGCTGTGGTCACATGGATCGCTTCCAGTCCCAATTTCTCGAAAAACGGCACCAGATAAGGCTGCAGCCAAGGGCTGGCTTCAATGACGATCTTCATTCTCGATAGGGGCAATGTTTCTCCTTCATCTGCGATTTCATCAGACAACGTACGGACGTAGGTCTGAAACCAATGTGTTTCATCTTTATAGCTGCCGAGGTGTTCCATTGATGCCCGTCCGTAATCCTCTTGCCAAAAGCTGTTTTCCACTTTGCGCTCGGCGGATCTTGTAATAGGCAGCCCTTCGGCATCCATGCAGGCCAGCAGGCACCTTTCGTTCTCTTTACCGGACCAATCCAGATGGATACCACCTGCGGCGCCCAAGTGACGAATGGCAAACGAAGCTGCCGGAGCCAGGCAATCTCCCAAATCAATGACATGCGTGCCGACGGATTGCAAGCTTGCCGTCAAAGCACGCTTGAGCAAACGAGTGAAGGTATGCGGGGCGCAGCTTACAGTGAGTGTTTTGCCGGCAGCAAGAGTTGCCCCGTAGGCTGTGCCGAACTTGGCGGTCATCTCGGGCGTTAGCTCCAGATTTGGAAGGCCGCTGACTCCGCGGGTTTTAAATAGCGTTTTGGCAGCATGCTCCCCCCATATATGAGAAGTATGAAGGCGGGATTTATCGCGAATTTGTTTATGGGGCCATATTTTCACATGAGGCTCGATCCGGCTCTTTTCCCCAATAATGACATGATTGCCAACGACCGACCCTTCGCCGAGATACGAGGCTTCTTTGCAAACAATGCGGCTGGTTAGCGTAGAACCTTCTAATTCGTTATGGGGGGCGATGTGGTTATGGTCCCATAGCACGCTGCGCGTGAGCTTGCTGCCCTTGGAAAGCCGATTATTTTCCCCGACGATGCAGTATTCTCCGAGCTCCACCCCGTCCTCAAGCTTACTCCCTTTACCGATAAAAGCAGGTCCAACGACGCGGGCTGTTTCACTGGTCTCTACATCGTCTGCGATGTAGACGCGAGGCTGGATTTGGGTGCCGTGGATATGGAGCTGTACCTTGCCATCGAGCATATCGAACTGGGTTTGCCGATACTGCTGCAAGTTGCCGATGTCCATCCAGTATCCGCTGCTGACGTAGCCGTAGAGCCCTCTATTTTCTTGAAGCAATGCCGGAAAAAGCTGCTGACTAAAATCAAATTCCTGACCCGGCGGCACGCGCTCCAGGAGCTCCGGCTCCATGATATAGATGCCGGTATTCACCGTGTCGCTGAACACTTCCCCCCAGCTTGGTTTCTCCAAGAAGCGGGTAATCAGGCCGTTTTGATCGGTCATGACCACACCGTATTCCAGCGGATGAGGGACACGGGTCAGCAGTAACGTAGCTTTGGCTTGTTTTTCTTTGTGAAAAGCGAGCGCCTGTTCCAAATCGAAATCGGTTAAGGCATCACCGCTAATGACGACGAAGGTATCGTTGAGAAACTCGTGCGCCTGCTTGACGCTTCCGGCTGTACCCAGTGGACTCATTTCTTCAAAATAGTGGAGATTAACGTCAAATGCTTCTCCATCGCCAAAATAGTCGCGAATCACTTCAGGTTTATACTGCATCGTGACGGCAATGTCCTGGATGCCGTGTTTGTGCAGCAGCTCAATAATATAGGCCATGCACGGTCTTCCCAGGAGAGGCACCATGGGTTTGGGAAGATGGCAGGTAAGGGGGCGAAGCCGCGTGCCTTTGCCTCCAGCCATAATAACAGCCTTCATAGTGGGTCCTCCTCAGAGTTATTAACTTTTTACTGTAACTGGAATGTCGGAGAGCTTGTGGGTTAGTTTGCGATAATCCTCCTGAACATGCGCAGCGATATGGTTCCATTGGTAGTTTTTCAGCAGCAGTTGGTAGGCACTGTCGGCCATTTTGGTGGCTAATTTGGGATGCAGCAGCATTTCGGTAATATGCCATGCCAGCGAATCGACATGTCCCGGCAGAGCTTTGTAGCCGTCCAAGCCATGCCGAATGATTTCAGCCAGACCGCCTGTATCCGAGAGTACGAGGGGCCGCCGACTGGCCATTGCCTCCAAGGCAACGATTCCGAAAGGCTCATATAAGCTCGGTATGACACAAACATGGGCATATTGATAGAGCTGGGTACGGTAGCTATCCTCTATGAAGCCAGTAAATAAGACGCGATCTCCTAAATGGGCCGCTAACGCGCGAAGTTCGTTTTCCATCGGTCCTGAGCCGGCAATGATGAGCTTTGTTTGCGGCACATGCGTTAAGATGCCCGGCATGGCATGGATGAGCGTATGAATTCCCTTTTCATAAACAAGCCTGCCAATATAGAAAATGACTTTATCCTGTTTCGCAATTTCACGAGGACGTTTCGCTGTTTCCTTGCTGGATGCCAGAGAGAGCTGAATGCCATTCGGATGAACAATGACTTTATCCGGAGGCAAGCTGAAGATGCGGACAACTTCCTCTTTCATATAGGAGCTGCAAACAAAAACGCGGTTGGCCTCATACGTCAGTTTCCACTCTAACTGATGAATTTTGCGCTGTAGGTCAGAACCCAAATTCCCTTGATTTCTTCCCCATTCCGTCGCGTGAATCGTCGCTATCAGAGGGATGTTATAACTCATTTTTATTTCTCTCGCAGCGTGAAAAACCATCCAATCATGGGCATGCAGAAGATCGATGCGGCCGCCATTCTCCACCCAGTTGACCAGATGATCCGTCATGGCGAGATTCATTTCAAAAGTCCAATGATAAAAGGATGTATCACCGGAATGCTGAACAGGCAATCGATGGACATAGACGCCATTTTTATTCTCAAAAGAAGGTGCGCCGTCATAGGACGTCGTGATGACATGCACGATTTCTCCGAGGGAAGCAAGGGCTTCCGACAGTTCATGGACGGCTTTCGATAAACCGCCGACTTGTTTGGGCGGATATTCCCACGCAAGCATGAACACATTGTGGCGATGTTTTGTAGCTTCGAGTAAGTCTTCCCATTCACTTCTGCTAGAAATTATAGGAATAGGCGACTGGAGGCTGGTGCTTCTGAAAGCTTGATAGTCGACATCCGGAAGGCAGTGGTCTTGTTCCTCTAGTGCAGCAAGGAAATCCTCATCAATCTGGTTGCTATTCAATTGATCACAAAGTAGATGGAAGCAGCCAAGATGCTTTTTTATCCGGCGGTTGGCATAATCCGCGTAGGTTGCCGAGTCCATCATGAACGCCCAATCGCTGCTCTGAGCCAGCATGAGCTCTCTGGCGGCTTGATTCAAAGCACGTTTGAACACATCGGTATTTGTTTTCTCAGCGTGATGAAGATGCTCCTGATTTGTGGCGAAGTGAATCATCCGCTTCTCCGCTTCATGAAGATGACAGTAAATCCAGTCATTGCCTGCTTGCAGCCAGATTTCAGAGCTGTGGTTGCGGCCTGCGCTGGAAGGGTTCAATTGGCCAACGCCGGCCGTAGGATACTCATCCAGATACTCGCTGGGCGTAATCATTTTCACCGTCGTCTGATCGAGAAACATTTTGCGGCATAGCTGCTCCAGAAAGTGGGGACCTTCATACCACCAATGCCCAAAAAGCTCCGCTTGAAAAGAGGAGACGATAACCGGCTTTCGATCCAGCCAGCGAAGCGCTTGTTGCACCTGTTTTTGGCGATGTTTGAGAAAATCATCGGCATGCTCTTCCGCTCTTTCGGAGGCGAGTGCCGGATGATAGGGCATTTTGAGCCGGCCTTTACTTGTATTGCGGTCGTATTTGAACCCTGCTTCGTTAGCCGAGTAATAATCTCGATAAAGAAAATCGCTGCTATACCCATCCTCAGGAGAGCAAATTTGATGCATAGATGTTAGATCGCATGGAAATGCCGTCACGCCGTCAGTCGACGTCAGCAGCGGAGCCAACTGTTCACGATGGGGGTGAGGGGATGCAAAAGCAACGGCGGTTGCGTCCGTGAATATATACCGGATGCCGGCTTCGCTCAAAATCCGCTCAATCCCCGGCGTATAGCCGCATTCGGGTAACCAGAAGCCGCGTGGCTTTTGATCGAAATAACGCTCAAAGTCTTTCACCGCGGTTAGAATCTGAGCTCTTATAGATTCTTCCGTTTGCATCAAAGGCAGATAGGCGTGCGTAGCGGCGGATGTTACGATTTCTATGTGTCCTAATTCTTGAAAATGTTTGAAGGCGACAATGACATTTCCGTCATAACTTTCGTACAAATCCTGCAGCTTTTGAAACTTCTGCGAATACTGGTAGGCAGCCGGAAGGAGGACGGGGTCCTGTTGCAACCGAACCTGTTCGCTATCTGTTAGCGTAATGAGCTTTTGGAGATAAACCCGATAGTTGGCTTGCCAGAACGGATCGCTGAACAGAGATAAAAGTGTTGGAGTTATGGAGATGGTCATGCGGAAATCAATTTGATCTTGCGAGAGCTGCTGCATGACTTCCAATAATGGCAAATACGTTTCTGTCATAGCCTCAAAAAACCAGCGTTCTTCCAACGCAACGTCCGGACCTTGGTGGCTGATATAAGGAAGATGAGCATGCAGGACGAGGGCGAAATACCCCTTAATCTCAGGCTTCGATTTCAAGCGATTAATCAAAACTTATCGTCACCTCGGTTCTCCCCAATTCTCTTCCGAATCTTTGGGGGTTGCGACACAATTGGATCGAAGTAAAGGGATAAACTCATGCTCCCACGTATACGTCCCTACATCCACGATATAGCTGCGATTAGCCCCAGCTTGATGCAAGTAGGCATTCGTAGTTTCAGGCGGCACGGTTGTATCCCAGGAGGTATGGGCATTATGTCCATTAAAGAGTACATGCGTCACATCGTACAAACGGATGACACACGGCATAGCGCCGAAGTCACATTCAAAATGCTGGGACACCAGCCACCTGCGCCTGTCAGATATTTCCCAATATGTATAGAGCGAATTTGTACCTACAACCATAAGATGGAGTAAGTCCTTGTAATACCTTCCAGGCACCTCATACTCCGAGATTGGTGAAGTTTTCAAGGTTATTCCTCTTTTCTGGACAATCGCATTTCGGGCGACCATTTTCTTGTAAAAGCATTCGCTTTTCAACAGAAAAATATGCGTGGATTGCTAAAATCTAGATGTCTCGTAAAAAAGGAATTTCACACTTTTAAGGCGAATATATTGGATTAATCCGGGTGACAAAGATGATGCTATGATGCAAGTTTTCCTCACGGAAAACGCAAAGGGAGTGATATCGATGAGTTTTTGTTGTGGCGCTAGTATGATTGGAACAAAAGGTACATTGAAGCACATCCGTACACAAATTCATAATGTGCCGATTCTCTTCTGCCCGGTATGTCACCATATTGAGGTTCACTATCTGGTAGAGAACGAATACGAGATACTGGCGGAATACGCCCATGGTGATGGGGCTGCCGAGGTCGATTTTTTAGAATACGTAGATGGGAAAGACCATTTGCTGCATGACAATTGTGTGAATCATGAAGGCGAAGAGCCTATGGATATTGTGCGCAGCCAAATCGATATGGCGCTGGATCTGCTCATGGTGGCGAAATCCTTAGCGGATGCCGAATGGGAAGAGCAGCTCATGAAACGATTGAAAATGCTGAGTGTACGCCGCGATAAGCTGAAAAACAAAAAAACCTCCAAGCCCATGTAGAGGTTCTAACGATAAAAGCCGCTATCTTTTCCTAACGGAAGAGGGGGCGGCTTTTTGTTGTGATGAGTCTAGACTTGGTCATGCAATTCCTGGAGCAACCGCCCGAATTCTTTTTGCAGACTTCTGCTTAAAGGGATTTTTATGGGCGTATGATTCAAGTGAATAAGAAACCTGCGGGATGTAGGAAATCCGCTGTCCTTCACGTAGCTGACAACATGCCGCATATTGACAAGAAAGCCCTTGAAGGGGCTGAACATCAATGGCGAGCTCTGAGATAAGATATCCGATAAGTTGGTGCTGGAATCCATCTGTGCACCATTCTTGAGATGAATTCTGGTTAATCGCTTGTCCTCTTTCTCGATGAAAAGAATCGATTCCTCCGAGATCGGTAACTGCGATTTTTGATTTTTTACAGTAATCCAATTTGTTTTCATTGAGCCTGGCGTTTGCTGTGTATGACTGCGTTCCAATTGAATCTCGGTAATGGCTTTGCGGATGGCGGCTTGAAACTCAGGCAGCATCACGGGCTTTGACAAGAAATAAACAGAGCCCAGGTCATGAAAACTCGTGAGGATATGATCGATATTGGTCGTTCCGCTAACCATGATGACCTTCTGCTGATAACCGGCTTTGCGTAAAGTCTGTACCATGGCAATGCCGTTCAGATTGCCTTCCAGGCCAATATCGACAAGCAGGATATCCGGGAGAAGCTGTTCATACATTCGAATGAATTGTTCGCCGTCCGTGGCGATCGAAACGACATCTAATTCGCACTGCTGACAATAGATTTCAAGTAATTTACCAACCCAATGATTATCTTCCACAATGGCAACGGTGTAAGGATGCCCCATACGATCATCGCACTCCATTTCTCTAAGACCATCTATGCATTCTGTCAGCTTATGCTCAGAAACAGCCAACTTAGTCCATATTGAACGCAAAAGATCTATTATCCTGTATAATTCTAGTTGCAGAGTTAATTGATGTAATTTCTGAAGAGCAAGCTTAGAAATGAGGGGTTAGTATTTGTTTACATGGGCGATATTTATCTTGACCTGTCTTGATTTTGTTCCCATGATTTTATTCTCATTGGTTCTATTTAGACAAAAAATAAAGCCGCACGGGTTGCCGATTGCTTTGGCTTTCCTGGCTGGAATGTTGGTCACATACCTAGGCCAAAGGCCTATTTTATACATAAGTATCATCTGTGTGCTATTAGTATCTGTTTGGAAATTTTATCCGATTCCTGCCGTCATTCTCGCATTATCCGGATACATCCTGTCTGTGATTGTATCGACTGGCGTTTATGCGATATGGGAACTGACTCCGCTCACTTCGTATGCAGCAATGAAAAATAAACCGGATGAGTTCGTTATCGTCCTGCTTCTGGCATTAGGCGCGAAATGCGCTATTCTTGCAGGAATACATAAACTTCGCCTGGGTTTTACGTTCTTGACGCATTACACGCGAATAATGCCAACCAAAGAAAATGCAGGCTTCTATCTTTTCATTATTGTCGTAATCGTTGGAATTATTTACCGACATTCCTATCCAAACAGCGTGCTAAGCGCACTGATGCCGATTCAAATGCTTGGTATCGCAACAGCTCTATTCATCTATGTTATGCTAGGTAAGGAGCTTAGCTTTCAACGATAAGGGATGGCCATCGCCATCGGCCTGAGCAGTAGCGCCAGTATTGCGAGCCACATAATCCACAAGGGTTTGATGATGTTTCATCTGCGCCATGGCAGCGATGGTAACATAAGGTCCTTCTTCATAAGCATCAAAATAAAGTTTGCCTTCTGAGGGGGCATACTTTTTTATTTTGTTCAGATTGACGAACAGGTGCATATCCATTTTTGCAAATTGAAGATCCATTAATGCTTCTATGAAACTAGTAAAAGCCACGAGTGATTCTACGTTTTCTTCCACCATGCCATCTTGTGAGACGTATTTGATCGATTTCGTACCGAACTCCACATACCAGACATTATCTAAACGGATTTCGTTAGGCGTCTGCCAAGATGACGCTTCTTCCAGATATCCGGCTTTCATTAAAAGATCCGTGTAAGGATATTGATAAGCTTGCGAAAGCTTCCTTAAGGTGTCAGGGGATGGCTTGATGATGTCATTCGTGGTACGATTACGTCCGAGCTCTAAGTCTCGAATGTACGCATGAGACAGGCCGCTTTTGCTGGCAACCTTGCGCAAGGACATCTTGCCTCGCAGCGTCTCGAGAAACTTGCCAAATTGATTACCTTGTTCCAAATGAAACACCTCCTTACCATAATTGTAAAGGATTCTAGTTTAAATTGAAATCGTCTACAGAGGTTTTATTTCCCAGTAGGTGCTCATTTGGACATCTATGTTATAATAAATTTGCTTTTTATTTCTGTTTTACATATATTGTACCCCCCGAATTGATATACATAAGGACGAAATTACTATACTGTGAGGTGGAAAGGTGCTACTGGTACTATTCAAAAGGTTCCTTGGAAAAAAGGAATCCCAGGGTCAAAGTGAATCCTATGCCTCTTCCCTTGAGGTTACCATACATCAAATTCAATCAGGAGACCTAAGACTTAGGAATCAATTTATTTCAGACTATCAGCCCTATGTGGCTAAAGTGACAAGCAGGTTCTGTAAAAGGTATATAGATCCGGCTAGGGATGATGAATTCAGCATTGCTTTAGGGGCATTTAATGAAGCCATTAATCAATATTCTTCTGTGATGGGGAGATCTTTCCTCGGGTTTGCCGAAACCGTCATGCGGAGAAGGTTAATTGATTTCTTGCGAAAAGAACAACGTTTCAAAGGACAGATTCCTTATAGTTCATTCGATCAGGAAGATGATGAAGATAACCTACTCAATCCGATTGAGGTTCATCAAGCCATAGAAGCTTATGAAAAGCAAAAAGGACTTGAAGAACGGCGAAGTGAAATTATGGATTTCAGTCGCTGCTTAAGTGACTTTGATATCGATTTCTCTGAGTTGACGGAAGCCTCTCCTAAACATGACGATTCCAGACAGATGCTTTTCGGCATTGGTCGGACGCTGGCACAGGATGCGGAACTTATGCGGACTCTTCTAACGAAACGGCAGCTACCCATTAAAGAGCTGCTGGAGCAAGTACAGGTTTCTAGAAAAACCTTGGAGCGCAACCGTAAGTATTTGATAGCTATTGCTCTCATCTACAACGGTCCATACCCTTACTTGCGGGATTATTTACATATTCGAGAATGAGGACGGCATTAAGAAAGGAAGAACAGCGCATGAACAAGGGAATCGTAATGGAAATTAGTGACAGCTCCATTATTGTCATGAGTCCAGAGGGTCGATTTGAGAAGCTCCCTAGGGGAACACGAAACTGTGAAGTAGGAGAAGAAATCCTGTTCGCACCTGCGATAAGACGCTTCCGGGTACCGCAAATAGGAATTCTATCTGGTTTGGCCGCCGCAATTATCGTGTGCTTCGTCTTGGTATCCACTTTAACGGGAAGTGTGCCAGGTGGCCAAGTGGTTGCTTACGTAACCATCGATATCAACCCAAGTGTCGAAATTGGGATTGATGACAAAGAGGTTGTTCAAGATCTACAGGGATTAAATTCAGACGGCGATGAGTTAATCAGCACCTTGGAGTACAAGGGCAAGTCGTTAGAAGCTGTTACCTCAGACATCTTAGATAAAGCGGAGCAGGGAGCCCTTGCCAAAGGGGAAGGCGATATTATCATCTCATCTACAGTCGTAGAACAAAAAGCAGCGGTGAATGATGAGGCGATAGCCACCAAATTGAAGAATCAGGTGAGCAAGCATATTGAGCAATCGCATCCCGATCAAGTTCAAAACTATGAAGTGACGGCGTTCGCAGCACCGCAAGAAGTGAGACAAGAAGCCAAGGCCAGCGGTGTATCCGCAGGGAAATATGCCATCTATCTCAATGCCGTAGACAACGGAGCAAAAGTATCGCTGGATGACATCAAAAGCGTCTCCATTCATCAGCTGGCCAAAGAAAACGGCGGGATCGACAAGCTGGTGCCATCATCAAAGCCTATCGATAAGTCTTCACTGCAAAGACTTGTCGCCGATGAAAAATCAGGGAAATTGAGTGAGCGAATTCAGCAAATTCAAAATGACCGAGATAAAGGCAAAAGCAATGCAAGCAATGATAAAAACGATAAGAATGACAAGAACGACAAGAACGATAAAAATGGCAATGGCAATAATAACAATACCAAGATCGGTAAAAACGAGAACAATGGCAAGCCTAGCGTGAAGCCGACACCTACGCCTACGCCAAAAAACAACCGCAATGATAACAAGAACGGCCAGAATGTTAAAAATGGCCGTGACGATAGAGATGACAATAATGACAAGAATGGCAAGAACGACAACGATAATAAAAACGGCAAAGATAACAATGGCAGGGATAACAACGGCAAGGATAATGACGATGAGGACAAAAATACATCAAAACCAGGCAGTAAGGACGACAATGACGATGATCCGAAAAATGGATCATCGTCAAAGCCACGAGAGACCCCAAAGCCTAGTGTAAAACCTACCGTCAAACCAACAAGCACGAGCAAGCCGAC
The DNA here is from genome assembly GCF_045866505.1 of Paenibacillus sp. P36. Taxonomy (NCBI): domain Bacteria; kingdom Bacillati; phylum Bacillota; class Bacilli; order Caryophanales; family Paenibacillaceae; genus Paenibacillus; species Paenibacillus sp. P36. The sequence goes on along the minus strand of NZ_AP038372.1, from coordinate 7,570,373 downwards.
GGCAAAACCGACAGCGAAACCGACGGCAAAGCCGACATCGACTCCAAAGTCAGATGATAACAATTTCAATTGGAATTGGGGCAATCGGGATTGGGGACAGAAGAAGGACGGCAAGGATGATTGATGAATTGTAACCCTGAGACACTTTGATGAGTGTCTCAGGTTTTTTTATTTTGGGGAGAGGTGGCAGGGGCTGCCTCAGCCACCTAGCGAGATCTACATGGATTTTCCGATAGGGGAACTAGGGGCCACTATTTGCTGCAAAACAGGCGCTTGGTAGATGTAAGGGAACTCTGATCCCTTACTTTCTAGTTTGCGACGAATTGCTGTTCATTTAGAGAGAATAGCGCCCTGTGGTTCCCATACGCACTCCAATATACAGTTTTCTAAAGATATAGCACCCTGTAGTTCCTCTAAGCATGCACGATCTCGTGGAAAGTAGGATAGAGTTGTATTACAATAGTTGCATGTGCAATTATTCATATCTTCGTTAACGGAATGGAAGGGTGATCTTGGCTTGAGGTATTCGAGATTCGGTAAATCCGGCTATAACGTATCGTCACTGGGCTTTGGGGCAATGAATCTTCCCAATGTACCCTTGGAACAGGCTAGAGAGGCGTTGAATTATGCCCTGGATCACGGCATTAATTATATCGACACTGCAGCCGCCTATCGCAACAGCGAAGAGATCATCGGCGAATGCATTTCGCATCGCAGGGACGAGTATTTTTTGGCGACGAAGACAGGGGCGCGTGATTACGAAACGGCGAAGGCGGAGATCGAGCGAAGCCTGGTACGTATGAAAACGGACCATGTCGATTTATTGCAAATTCACTATGTGAACTACGTAACTGAATTTAAAAAGGCTATGGATATCGAAGGCGCTTACAAAGCCGCGCTTGAAGCTCAGCGAGAAGGCAAAGTCCGATTCATCGGAATTTCCGGACATCGGCCGGATTTGCTGACGAAATGGATCGCAAAAGGGCAATTCGATCAAATTTTGTTTCATTTGAATTTAGCGCAGCCTTTTGCCTTAGAGGAGCTTATTCCCAAAGCAACAGAGATGGATTTGATGAAGGTTGCGATGAAGCCACTATCAGGAGGATTTATTCAACCCGTTGACCGGGCCATCCGGTATCCTTACAGCCAGAACGTTCATGTAACCATTTCGGGGATGGTCAGTGTGAAGGAAGTGCAGGAAAACCTGGCTGCGCAAGAGCAGGAGGTTGGAACGGAAGAGCGTCAAGAGCTCGAACAATTGGCCGTTGAACTCGGTCAACATGATTGCAGACGATGCAACTACTGCTCCTGCCCACTTGAAATTGCCATTCCGGATGTGATGATTTCGAGCAAGTTTAGAGAAAAATTTGGTTTACTGCCGAAGGGCGAGGGATTTTTCGAAAGACAAAAGGATAGAATAGTAGGCTGTGCTGACCATGATCCGTGCAAAGAGAAGCCGATTTGCGAAGAGAAATGCCCATATCACCTGCCTATGCAGTCCGTTATTCAGAAGGCAGCATCTTTTTATTAAGCTAACAGGGAGAATGACACTATGTTTGAAAAAAACACAGCAATTACGACGGGCGTGTTCACGTCATTCACGCATAACGAGCAAGGGGCAGACGCCATCGTCGTCTGCCTAAGTGAAGCCGAGCTGCGCGAGGACTCCGTCCTCGACGAGCCGCAGCTCGATCAAGCCCTTCAGCGCCTGCGCGCGAAGGGCATCTTCACGGGCGCCTCAGGCGAGCTCGAGGCGCTGCCCACCTACGGGCTGCTGCCGTACGCGTACGTGCTCGTTGCGGGGCTTGGCCCCGCAACCTCGCGCGATACGCTGCGAGCAGCCGCCGTGCATGCAGCGCGCGAGGCACTCGCGCTGAAGCTCGAAAGCTTGGTGCTGAAGCTGCCAAGCGGCTTCGACAGCCGGTCCGCCGTCACGGCGCTGACCGAAGGGCTGCTTCTCGGTACATACCGCATCGCGGTGTACCGCAAAAACGAGCCGGCGCGCGCAGAGCTGCGCCGGGCGGTACTGCTCACAGAAGCGGCTGCGGATGCAGCGCTTCTGGCGTCGGCGATCGCAGCCGCTGAGGCGGTTGCGGAGGGCACGAACTATGCCCGGGATCTCACGAACCTCCCGGCCAATAAGCTCCTTCCGGCTACCCTCGCAGAGGAAGCCATGAAGCTTGCCCAGCACTACGGCTTCGGCTGCGAAGTGCTGGATGAGCACGAAATCGCCGCCCGCGGAATGGGCGGCTTGATCGCGGTTGGCGCAGGCAGCGCCAACCCGCCACGGATGATCACCCTGCAATACAAGGGTGATCCGGACTCAGCCGACGTGCTGGGCCTCGTCGGCAAAGGCGTGACCTTCGATACCGGCGGCATCTCGATGAAAAGCCCCGACGGCATGGAAGAGATGATCAGCGATATGGGCGGAGCCGCTACGCTGCTTGGAGCTCTTCACATCGCCGGGCAGCTGAAACCCAAGATCAACTTGGTCGTCGTCATTCCATCCGCGGAAAACATGACGTCCGGCTCGGCTTATCGTCCAGGCGATATCGTGAAGATGCTGAGCGGACACTCCGTGGAAGTGCTGAATACGGACGCAGAGGGCCGTATCATCTTGGCGGAGGGGATCACCTACGCGAAGAAGCTCGGAGCAAATCGCCTGATCGATGTCGCTACTTTGACGGGCGCTATCTTAATCTCCTTCGCCGATGTAGCGACGGGAGCTGTGACGAACGATGATGAGTTCCTGAAGCCATTGCTTCAAGCGGCTGGCGAAGCGGGCGAGAAGCTCTGGCAGCTGCCTAACTACCCGGAGTATCGCGAGATGCTGAAAAGCGATGTGGCGGATATTAAAAACCAAGCCTCCTCAGATCGCTGGGCGGGAGCTATTACCGGAGGTCTTTTCATCGGGTACTTCGCCGAAGAAACGCCTTGGATTCATCTCGATACCGGCGGCACTGCGTGGTTATGGTCAGGCAAAGGCATTGAGCCCAAGGGAGCAACAGGCGTTATGGTGCGGACATTAGCTGCTTATTTATGCGGCGATCAATTAAGATAAATGCTTTCTAATAAAAATGAGGCTGTCCCAAAAGTCATCGATTGACCGAGGGAGAGCCTTTTTTTTGATTTTTTTGGTATGAAAAAAGTGGGAATTTTTACCTTTTATGTGCGTAACTAATGCTTGATAAATAAAGAGGGAGGGGATTTCTAATGTTAGGCATTATCGTGATTTTACTGTTGTCATGGCTTTTGCTTCGCTTCACGATTAGGCAGCAACTGTCCGTACTAGGGTACAATCCCATTGGTCTGCGCCTACGGCAGTTTGGAATTGCTTTACTGATTGGGCTGTTCGTTTGTGTGGTTGTCAAATGGACAGAGTCTATGGTTACGTCAGCGGGCTGGGAAATAAATTCAGGCTATCAATGGTCAGAATTTTTCTCCGCAAGTTGGTGGAGTTTGAAGTCTGTTTGGTTTGAAGAATTGCTATTTCGAGGTGCATTGCTTGTCATACTGATCCGCTGTCTGGGTGTTCGATTGGGAATTGTTCTTTCGGCAGCCGCGTTTGGGGCTTATCACTGGTTCTCGTATGGTTTGTTCGGCAATATTCCTGTCATGATCTTGATGTTTGCAGCTACTTTTGTGATGGGACTTGTATGGGCGTATGCGTACTCAAAATCAGGTTCCATGGCCATCGCAGTAGGCAGCCATCTTGGTTGGAATGCAACATCGGCAATCATTTTCTCTGACGGTCCTATTGGTGATCAATTATTAATTCCGCTTAAAGGTGCTGAGTATGTGCCGCTCACGGGCCTGCCGTCGTTATTGTTTTTTTTCGCTTCGAATTCAGCGTTACCATTCATACTTTTTTTCTGGATCAAGTACAAGAAATCGGCTTAAAAATTCGGCTCCATAAAAAAGAGGCTGCCCCAAGTCATCCAATGACCGTAGGACAGCCTCGTTTGTCGCTTAAGCACCGACACTTCTTCCGGCTGCGGCAGGCTGCGAAACTGTTTTTTGCAGCAGCTCATTCACATCGGATAATTGAATAACGATTCTGTTGATTTCATTCGTCGTATAAGAGAGCTGGCTCATACGCTGCTGAAGCTGCGGCAAGGAGATGCCGACCCAGCCCTTCTTGCTGCGATGCAGGGATAAGTCATATTTGAGCACCGTCATTGTGGCGGCAAAAGGATCTGGTTTGACATAAACATCTCTCATGACATCATCCAGATTGAAATAGAGCTGCCCACGGTCCCATTTAACAAAACCTTGCTCGAACAAGATCACTAGGAAATCGGAACCTGACTTGTCTTTGTTCTCCATCGTAATAAGTCGGACAGCGCCTTTGGCCTGATTCGGCTTGATGTACTGGCCTGAACGAATATCAGGAAGGAAAGGAACAATGAGAAGCGGGCCTACACTGGCGATATACAAATAAGTTGTTGACTGAAACACAAGAGAGAGTACAATAAAGGTCAAAAAGAGTATTGAGCTTGTGATAAGACCAAAATGGTTTGGTTTCATAGTATGTCGATGATCCCGCCTGACATGATAGATTAGGTAGTCTGTCCCATTTTACCATAAGCGCCCTATATCTTGTAAACTATTAGATCTTTCAATAGGTTTTACCCTTACAAAATGGAGGCGAGCACGCTTATGAAAATGCTGGACAGCTTGTGGAATCCCCGAAAAAAACGCTCCTACTACCGAAAAAGTCTCCTCATCGCTACGCTGGAAGGATTCCCGGCTGTTGTGATTTTTCAGCTTTTGGGCGGTCCTTTCTTGACCGGTTATTTATTGTACCTTGGTGCGACATCGACGGAGATCGGGTTTATACTAGCCGTCACGACCGTGGTGAATATCATCCAAATCGGTATGGCTGTAGCGATGCAAAAATTCAGGAACCGCAAGCGGATGCTCCTCATTTTCGGCTCCTCTCACAGGTTATTATGGGCTTCCGTGGGTTTGATCCCGTTTCTGTTTCCGCAAGATTGGTGGGTCGTGATGTACATCATTCTGTATACGGTGGCTCATTTGGGCAATGCCGCAGGCGGTGTTGTATGGACCTCGCTAATTAGTGATGCGGTTCCGGGCCCGGTTCGCGGGCGGTATTTCGGAATTCGCAATACGATTCTAGGCGGAGTAAGTTCCCTTGCCCTTTTCATAGGCGGGCAGATTCTGGATAAATATCCTGGAGGACAGGGTTTTACCTATTTATTTATGATTGTCGGCGTTTGCGCGCTCCTCAATATACTGGCGTATTGCTTGTATCCGAATCCGCCTTTCGAGCCATCCAAGGAATCGAATCCGATTGGAATGATTGGGAAGCCATTGAAGGACCGCGCTTTTATAAAAGCGATTATTTTCTTAGCTGTATTTTTATTTGTGCAAAGTTTGACCGTACCGCTATTTTCCTATGTGATGCTAAAGCTCATGGCCATTAATTATGAAACAGTCTCCTACATCACCGTTGTCCATACGTTGGTCATGATGGCAAGTTACTATGTTTGGGGTAACCTGAACGCACGTTATTCAGCGCAAACCTTGCTGTTATGGTCTTTACCGATCATTGCCCTCGCTTGTCTGTTGTGGGGGGCGATTGCCTTCATTCCGGCGATTGTCGTGCTTTATGCGGTTCATATCGTGCTGGGTGTAGGACTCGGCGGGTTTAACCAGATGGTCTTCACATTTACAATTGGCGATACACCGAAAAGTGAAAGGCCCATGTACATTGCAACGTACTCAGCGATTACGGGTTTTGCCGCCTTTTTAGGACCGATTGTTGGGGGAAAAGTATATGAGCTCATTGCTGAGGCCCCGATGTGGATGCAGGTTTATGGCGTTTCGACACTTGTGGGCGCTGTGCTGATGATACTTGGATTCGTGGTAGGACGCCTTGTACTCGGGAAACAAATAAGGAGCTGACTTTTCAAAATGACAAGAAAAAGAATCGGAATCATCGGGCTTGGGGATATCGCGCAAAAAGTATATCTTCCACTGCTTTCCGTTAATGAACAAGTAGACATCGCTGGCATTATGAGCTCCACACCGGCAACCGTTGAAAGAATGAAGACAAAATATCGTATTCCGTTCGGAACAACGAAGCTCGAAGAGCTGCTCGCGCTTGATTTGGACGCTGTTTTCGTGCACAGCCCGACCCCGACCCATTATGAACTTGCTATGAAAAGCATGGAGCAGGGTGTGGCGGTTTATGTAGATAAGCCATTGTCCTACGATTGGGAGCAGTCGGTAGAGATGGCTTCTTATGCGGAACGAAAAGGCGTGCTCCTTGCAGCGGGCTTTAACCGCAGGTTTGCTCCGCTCTATCTCGAAGCGCGGGATTGGCTGAAGGAAGCAGGTGACTTCGATTGGTGTTCAGCGGTTAAGCATCGGATTAAGCAGCAGGGTCATGGCGCGAAAGAGACGCTGTATGATGATTTGATCCATATGCTGGATCTTTTGCTCTGGCTGGGGGAAAGCCCCTATGAAGTGGCTTCGTCTCATCAACAAGTGGATGAAGTTGGAAAGCTGCTTCATGCCTCAGGTACACTGTCTTTTAGCTCATCGCAGGGCACTTATAGCATGGTGAGGCTGGCTGGCGTGGATCTGGAAAAAGTCGAGCTGCACGGCAGCGGCCGTTCGGTCGAGGTGACGAATCTAGAGTCAGCGGTCTTCTATGAAAAAGGCGCCGCGCCGCGCGTACGTTCCTTCGGAAGCTGGGACACCGTGCTGGAGAGAAGGGGATTTGCCAGCGTCGTCCAGCATTTCCTGGACAGCTTGGCTGACCCGAATGCTTGCACGATCCGCGGCGACCTGGTGCTCGCGTCTCATCAGCTGGTTGAGCGGCTGTCTGTTTAGAAATGTTGCTAGGGGCTGTCTTTGAGTAGAGCGTAGTGTTCTACTTGGGGATGGTTTTTTTTGTTGGGTTGGTTGGGTGGCAACGTATTAAGGGTGCTTGTATGTGCTTGTGAGTGTATGTTGCTGTGCGGGAGCATGGGGGGAGCGGAACTACAAGGCGCTATTTGAGCGGAATGAGCTGATTATGGGTCTTTGGGGAACTACAGGGTCTTAATTGACGGGAGATGGTGCTATTCGAGCTGAAAATGGTGGAATAGAGGACCTCAGTTCGCATAGCGGACTAAAGTGGCGCTGTATTGCTAAATAGGGGATCGTAGTTCCCATTTGTTGAGGATTCGTGTGGGATAGCGGCTAATTTACTCAGTAGGCACTTTTTGAGGCACTTTGGTCTGATGAAGGATTGATACGTAGATCTGGTTATAAAGTTTAGTTGGAGTAAATCCAACGAGCAGGTCGTCTAGGCGGATTATTCGTGTAGTTCATTGGATCATTTCCAACGAGATGGTTGGAAATGACCTGATTATGGCTCATTTCAGAGGCTTTATTGGAAATCATCCAATTGAAAGCCGATTTACGAGCCTAAAATGACCTTCTCATTGGAATTCTTCCAATGTAACGTGAATATGAACCGTATGGCCAGCCACTTAGGTAAATGCGCGTGCGAATCGAATCTTGAAGAGTAACCTCAGCTCCAAGCAGAATAAGAGACCGGAACATGCTATGATGATATCATATGGAAACCTTTCCCTAGGAGGACTAGCCCCGAATGTCAAAAGCGGATCAAATGCTAGCCATTCTATGGCTCATCAAATCACATAAACAAATAACGGCGAAGCAATTAGCCGAAAAGCTGGAGATTCACATCCGCACGGTGTACCGGTACATCGATGCGCTATGCGCGAGCGGTGTTCCCATCATATCGGATTCCGGGCATCATGGCGGTTACCGCTTGCTCGGGCAGTTTAACGAGGTACCGCTCGTCTTCGATCTGGATGAGCAGAAGGCGCTTATCCACGCGGCCTCCTTTGCTTTGGAGACAGGGTATCCCTACGGAGAGAAGCTGAGTCAGGCTGTTGCCAAGCTTAAGTTGTACACCAATCGGGAGCAATTGGAGCAAATCCATCTTCATGAGCAGGGGCTGGACGTTATATCGCCGCAGGCGGATGCCGCTGAATCTTCCTTGCTGCAAGAAGTGGAGATGGCCGTCGCCAAACGAGTCACGCTTCGCATGCACTATCAAAAAGGCTACGGTGCGGCAGCTGAAACCCGCGATCTGAATCCGTATGGACTCGTTTGCTGGAAAAACAAATGGTATGTCGTTGGACACTGTCAGCTGCGGAACGAAATTCGCAGCTTTCGAGTGGATCGCATCCGGGAGTTGTCCAAGATGGATACGACATTTGAGAGGCCGATCGATTTCTCGGCCCGCCAATTTATTCTCACAAGCGTCCTGCCTGAAGTAGATAAACCGGAAGAACTGATCTCCGTTAAAATCACCGGGAGTGAGCAAGCGCTGGACGACCTGTGCGGGCACTGGTTCCTGGCCCATGCCCTAGTAGAGCGCTCGCAATATGAAGCCCATTTTCAAGTCCAGGAGAAAGCCATCCACACTCATCTTCCCTATCAACTCCTCAGTTATGGAGGTACAATTCAAGTTAAGGAACCTCAAATGCTTATTAAGATGCTGCGGGAGATTACGCTGAACTTACATCACTATTATTCGTCCCTGCCGATTGACTGACCGTTTTTGTCAGTGAAGCCGAGGTACAATGAGCTCATGTTTAACACAGCATTGCATTCTGAGGAGGATGATGAAGCATGAGAGAACAAACGATCAAAACCTATGATTATCACGTCTGGGCCAATAAAAAAGTATTTGAACGGCTGACGGAATTGCCGGAGGAAGTGCTGCATCAGGAGCTTGACAATGTGTTTCCGACGATTTACAACGGGCTGGTGCACATTTACCAGGTGGATACGGTTTGGTTGTCAGGCATGATGGGGAACAGCTATGAGCAGATTATAGAACTGTTAGGCACGATTGAAGCTAAAACATCGGGTAAAAGTCTGAAGGAGCTGCAAGCAGCGTATTGGGAAAAAGCCGAGGAGTATCGCGTTTTCCTGAATAGCGTAGACGATCTACAAGCGAAAAAGCAGTTTCCGCATCCAACCTTTGGCGTGCTGAATGCCAGCATTCAAGAATTAATTCAGCATATCGTGAATCATGGCACCTACCACCGAGGCAATATTTCCTCGATGCTACGTCAGCTGGGACATGCGGGGGCTTCAAGCGACTGGGTCTTCTATTTATATGAGGTCAATAAGTAAGAAAAGGGGCTGCCCCAGAGGTCTAAGAATCATAAGACTTCTAGGGCAGCTCCATCTTTTTATCCGCAGCTGCAATTCAGGACAGGCTTGCGGGCGGCAAGCGCTTCGTCCATGCGGCTGACCACGGTGGTGTATGGCGCATTTTTAACGATATCGGGATTTTCTTCGGCCTCTTTGGCGATAGCGATCATTGTGTCGATGAATTCGTCCAGCGTTTGTTTGCTTTCCGTCTCGGTCGGCTCGATCATGATGCATTCTTCGACGCTAAGCGGGAAGTAGATGGTCGGCGGATGATAGCCGAAGTCAAGCAATCGTTTGGCAATATCGAGCGTGCGTACGCCAAGCTTCTTCTGACGGTTGCCTGATAGCACGAACTCGTGTTTGCAGAAACGCGGATGCGGCACGTCGAAGTAAGGCGTCAGCCTAGCCAGCATATAGTTGGCGTTGAGCACGGCAAACTCGGATACTTTGCGCAGGCCTTCCGGACCAAGCGTTCGGATATAGGTGTAGGCGCGAACAAGGATGCCGAAGTTGCCGTAGTAGCCTTTCACGCGACCAATTGACTGCGGATAGTTGTAGTCGAAATAAAAGCTGCCGTCTTCCTTTTGCGCCACAAGCGGTGTAGGCAGGAACGGGATGAGCTTTTCTTTGACGCCGACAGGGCCGGCGCCGGGACCACCGCCGCCATGCGGGGTGCTCATTGTTTTGTGCAGGTTGAGATGGACGACGTCGAAGCCCATGTCGCCGGGGCGGGTAATGCCCATAATGGCATTCGCGTTAGCGCCGTCGTAATAAAGCAATCCGCCTGCAGCATGAACGATCTCAGCGATTTCGACGATCTGCTCCTCGAACAGTCCGAGTGTGTTCGGATTGGTGAGCATCAAGGCTGCTGTGTCCGGTCCAACGGCTTTGCGAAGCTCATCGAGATTCACGAGACCACGTTCGTTGGATTTGATTGTGATGGTCTCAAAGCCTGCGACCGTAGCGCTGGCTGGATTCGTGCCGTGTGCGGAGTCCGGGCAAATGACCTTGGTCCGCTTCTCGCCGCGGCTTTCATGGTAGGAGCGAATCATCATGAGTCCGGTCCACTCGCCATGTGCGCCAGCTGCGGGCTGAAGGGTGACGCGATCCATGCCGGTGATGGCTTCAAGGTCCTTTTGGAGGTTGTAGAGCAGCTCCAGGGCGCCTTGCAGCGATTCTTCCGGCTGGTACGGATGTATTTTGGCGAAGCCTGGAAAGCGGGCGACGTCTTCGTTAATTTTGGGATTGTATTTCATGGTACACGAGCCAAGCGGGTAAAAGCCGTTGTCCACGCCAAAATTGCGGCGAGAGAGGGCTGTGTAGTGGCGGATGACATCCACCTCGTACACTTCCGGCAGCTCCGCGGCGCTTTTGCGTTGGAACTTGGAAGGCAAAACGTCGTTCAAATCCAGCACCGGCACATCGGATTCCGGCAGGGAATAAGCGACACGGCCCGGATGGCTCATTTCGAAAATGAGGGCTTTGCCGTCATTTTTCACGGTAATGTTGCTTTCATTCGTACTTGTTGTCATACGAGTTCCTCCAGTGCATCAGCGAAGGCATCGATCTCTTCGCGCGTTCTTTGCTCGGTGACGGCAATTAGCATATGGCCGGCGAGCTCGGGATAATCGCGGCCAAGGTCGTAGCCGCCGATGATGTTACGCTGCAGGAGCTTGCTGCTTAGCTCCCGCACATTCGCGCCGTCTGGAAGCTTGACGGCGAATTCATTGAAGAAGCTGCCTGCAAATGGCAGCGAAAGCTTGCCGGACGCGGTGAGGCGTTTCGCCGCGTAGTGAGCTTTTTGGACGTTGAGCTTGCCAACGTCCTGAATGCCCTGCTTGCCCATCGTGGACAAGTACACGGATGCGCAAAGCGCGAGAAGCGCTTGGTTGGAGCAGATGTTCGACGTGGCTTTCTCACGTCGGATGTGCTGCTCCCGCGCTTGGAGCGTCAAGACGAAGCCGCGCTTGCCGGCGCGGTCGACGGTTTGGCCCACGATGCGCCCCGGCATGCGGCGCATCCAGCTTTCGGCGACGGCGAAGTAGCCGCACGTCGGCCCGCCCAGCGCAGCTGGGATGCCGAGCGGCTGGCAGTCGCCGACAACGATGTCAGCGCCGAGCTTGCCCGGCGCTTCGAGCAGCCCGAGCGTGAGCGGATTCGCGCTCACGACAAGCAGGGCGCCCGCGCCGTGCGCGATCGGCTCTGCCGCGCCGATATCCTCCATGCAGCCGAAGAAATTCGGCGATTGGAGGATGACGGCGGCGGCGCCTTCGGCCTTGGAAGTGAGGTCGTGGAGGTCCGTCACACCATCCGGTGTGAGGCCGATCTCGACCACTTCCAAGTTCAGCCCGCGGGCGGTCGTGCGCAAGATGGCGCGCGCCTCCGGGTGCACCGCGCGAGAGACGAGCAGACGGCTGCGCTTCGTCGCTCCGCTGGCAAGGGCGCCGGCTTCGGCCAGCGCCGTGGCGCCGTCGTACATTGAGGCGTTCGCTACGGCCATGCCGGTGAGCTCGCAAATGTACGACTGGAATTCAAAAATCGCCTGCAGCTCCCCTTGGGAGATCTCCGGCTGATAAGGCGTATACGCGGTGTAAAACTCCGAGCGCGAGATGACATGATTAATCACCACGGGAAGGTGATGATCGTAAATGCCGGCGCCGAGGAAGCTGGCGTAGCGGTCGAAGTCGGCGTTGCGGCTGGATAGGCCGCGCATGTAGCGCAGCAGTCCCTGCTCATCCAGCGCCTTCGATACGTTCAGTTCGCCTTGAAAGCGAACCTTTTGCGGAATATCTTGAAACATCTCTTCCATCGAGGAGATGCCGATTGTCGCCAGCATATCTTTCTGATCTTGCTCGGTAATAGGCAAATAACGATGCTTCATGGTGGGGCGTGCTCCTCTCCGGGTTACGGCTTTCTTTTATAAAAAGGGGTGGCCACGACTTTCGCTTTGACCTGTGCCCCGCGAATTTCCACATTCACTTCCGTGCCCAGCGCACTGTAGGCGGAATCAATTAAAGCGAGGCCCACATTCGTTTTGAACGTAGGGGACTGTGTGCCCGTTGTGACTTCCCCGATAGGCGCACCCTCCGTCGTGAAAACCTTGTAATGCGGCCGCGGAATGCCACGGTCAATCATCTCAATCCCAACGAGCTTGCGCGGTGTGCCGTTCGTTTTATGCCCAGCGATCACATCACGCCCGATGAAATCCCCTTTATCCAATTTCACGAAATAGTTCAGACCAGCTTCTAGCGGCGAAATATCCTGGGAAAGCTCTTGCCCGTAAAGGGGAAGCCGCGCTTCAAAACGCAGCGTATCGCGAGCGCCCAAGCCAGCCGGTACGAGCCCTTGTTCTTGACCTGCCTCCAGGAGCAGCTTCCAAAGTTCAACGGCATCGTGCCTATCGACGTACAGCTCGAAGCCGTCTTCTCCGGTATAACCTGTACGGGATAGCAGGGTGTTAATACCGGCTACCTTCACGTCGGGTAGGAAACGAAACGTTTTCAAAGTCTGAATAGGAGCGTCTGTTAATTTGGCTAAAATCCGTTCGGCGTGGGGACCTTGCAAAGCGAGCATAGCGGTTTCATCGGATATGTTGGTGATTTCCGTGCGGCCAATAAGATGCTTCTGCATCCATGCCATATCTTTGTCGATGTTGGAGGCGTTAATGACTAGCATGTAGTTGTTGTCGCTTCGTTTATAAACGAGCAGATCGTCAACAACACCGCCGTCCGGGTAGCACATGAGGCTGTATTGGCATTGCCCGTTTTCGAGCTTTGCCACATCGTTCGTGGTGATCTTTTGCAGAAAAGAGAGGGCGTCTTCCCCGGTAACCCGGACTTCACCCATATGCGACACATCAAAAAGCCCGGCTTGCTGTCTGACGGCATCGTGCTCTTTTTGAATACCTGTGAACTGCACAGGCAGCTCCCAGCCTCCAAAGTCAATAACTCGCGCTCCATGCTCCGCATATACAGGGAAGAGCGGTGTTCGTTTCAGCATGCGTTTACCTCACCTTCGATTTTGTACATCCCATATCTTGCCCAAAATACAAAAAAGAGCAAAAGATATGCAACACAAACATACCTTTTGCCCTGTCCTTTTTACCTGAGAGTTACCTCGATTAGACCCATGTTATCCGGCCGTCAAGTTTCCCCTTTGGTGTCCGAGTTTCCGCATGCGCGGTCATTCGAAGCTCTCCAGAGTTGCGTCCGGTACAAGTCCTTTTGCCTGAGAGATTCACCGTTACTCGGCTTACTCCTTCGGCGCCGCGATCGTTCTCTGCGGTCTCTCCCTGCACCATCATTCGCCAATATTCAATTTGTAGTATTGTATTAATTTTTGCCTATGAAGGTGTGAATTGTCAATTGTTACTTTTCATAAAATTTACCTTCGTCCGCCTTGACTTTGATGTTCCCATTAGATTAAGCTAAAAGCAAAATTTGCTGGTAAGCGAGGCGTAAAACGATGAGTAACGTACAAGCCAATTTGTTATACACCAAAGAACATGAGTGGGTAGAAAAGCTGTCAGACACGGTTGTTCGTGTAGGTATTACTGATTTTGCCCAAGATCAATTGGGAGATATTGTGTTTGTTGAACTGCCTAAGGCTGGAGCTTCCATTACCGCAAATGAAAGCATCGGCAGTGTGGAATCCGTCAAAACGGTTTCCGACATTTTCTCGCCCGTTTCCGGCAAAGTAACAGCTGTGAACGGCTCTTTGGAAGGATCACCGGAGCTGGTAAACAGTGCGCCGTTTGGCGAAGGCTGGATGGTTGAGGTCGAGGTATCCGGCGCTGATGCGCTCGAAGGCTTGCTGACGGCTGCTGAGTATGCTTCGTATATCGGCAACGAGTAAGACGACTTTTGCTTAAAAACGAGTTCCTAGCTATCGTTTCTTCGATAGTAGGGCTCGTTTTTTTGTTTGCGGGGATGTGGTAAACCGGCATTCAACCTATGTTGTACTTAGTACAACCAAAACACATATTTTCCCTGTAAAACAGCCGCTTCGTTGTACAAAATACAACCATTTTAGGGGAGGAGGGGTCAAAATAGCCGTTTAAAGGTCAAATGGTTGTAAAAAATGCAATGAAGGTAAGGGTTGGAGCCTGTAAAGCGCTCTCAAGTTGTACAAAGTGCAATATAGCTCTGAACGTGGACCCCGCTTGAACGCAACTGCGAGCATACTGCAAGCCACACCCGCTTGAACGCAACAGCGAGCATACTGCAAGCCACACCCGCTTGAACGCAACAGCGAGCATACTGCAAGCCACACCCGCTTGAACGCAACAGCGAGCATACTGCAAGCACACCCCGCTTGAACGCAACTGCGAGCATACTGCAAGCACACCCCGCTTGAACGCAACTGCGAGCATACTGCAAGCACAACCCGCTTGAACGCAACTGCGAGCATACTGCAAGCACACCCCGCTTGAACGCAACTGCGAGCATACTGCAAGCCACACCCGCTTGAACGCAACTGCGAGCATACTGCAAGCACACCCGCTTGAACGCAACTGCGAGCATACTGCAAGCACACCCCGCTTGAACGCAACTGCGAGCATACTGCAAGCACACCCCGCTTGAACGCAACTGCGAACATATTGCAAGCACACTCCGCTTGAACGCACACTTCACTCGAACACTCGCTCGAACTCGAACCCTAACCCTAACCCGAACCCGCACTTGAACGCGGGCGGAAGTGGATAAACCCAATGCAAACGTGTCTTCATTCGACTGTTGAAGTTTGGGTAGACAAGCATCCAACCTATGTTGTACTTAGTACAACTAAAACAGATATTTTCTGTGCAAAACAGCCGCTTCATTGTACAAAATACAACCATTTTAGGGGAGAAGGGGGCAAAATAGCCCTCTAGAGGTCAAATGGTTGTAAAAAGTGCAATGAAGGTAAGGGTTGGAGCTTATAAAGCGCTCTCAACCTGCACAAAGTGCAATATAGCGCTGAACGTGGACCCGCTTGAACGCAACTACGAGCATACTGCACGCACACTCCGCTTGAACGCACACCACACTCGAACACTCGAACGCTCGAACCCGAACCCGAACCCGAACCCGAACCCGAACCCGAACCCGAACCCGTACTTGAACGCGGACGGAAGTAGATAAACCCAATGCAAGCGTGCCTTCGTCCGACTGTTGAAGTTAGGGTAGACAAGCATCCAACCTATGTTGCACTTAGTACAGGCCTGTTGATTTACCAATAAGTGGGTTCATGAGAAAGTGAAATTACTCGTCAAATAGACCAACCATTCTGCCTGCAAGTCGTTCATACTAAATAAGCGATCAAATTCGGCAAAAGATAACTGGGCACTTGGATGTACTTTGGAATTTCCTTGTTCGAATACAAATTTTAGTAAGACATATACCAATAAAGCTGTGTACAACTGGCCATAAACGGCATTTGGCGTTGTTCCAAATATCATCGGTACATTCAAATGCTGCTTAATCCAACGAAAAAAAACCTCGATTTGCCACCGCTTCTTATACATCTCAGCAATTTTTTCGACAGAGGGCCTATGTAGATTGGTTGCCAGAATAACAGGATTGCCATGCGGATCCTTTAGAATAACGACACGAAACCTATTTTTTGAAAGCGTCGACTTCGCTCCTAACTGACAGGTTAAATCTTGTTCAATTGTGCCAGCAAATGGACGTTTACGTGTCCTCCGTTTAGGTTCATGAAAATGTGTGTTATCCCTGAGGCGAATCACGAAATATTGGTTTTGTTCCTGATAATCATCAAATTGTTTATGCTTACCATAAGCGCGGTCAGCTACTAGTATGAAACGGTCGTCGCGTACGTCATTACAGCTTAATAGATCTGGGCGATTCCCCGTTGTTTCTGTAACTTTATGTAGCTGACCTGCATCTGCAATGATTGAAACGTGGAGTTTAATTCCTGCTTTTTCACCTTTTAGCGGCGCCCATGGCCATCGTTCTTTACCAGCCGTAATCTTAGTGGAATCCACTACAAGCAATTCCTTAGGGATACCTAAACGACGACGCGTTGGGCGATTACATTTCTGAATCATCAGACGCAACAGCTGCTTGAACACCTCAAATGGGACATCTTTGGCTTTTTTTGAAATCGTGGAGTGATCAGCTTTTACAAGTCCACAAGAAGACATGCGTTTTTCACCATCTCGGTAGCCGTCCCATTGCTGGAGTGCGGCTTGCGATAAAAAAAGAAAGAGATCATAAACAGTAAATTTCCGCGCAGAATCAACGTAGGACTCTTCTTTGATAAGAGGAAGCACTTCTTCTTTCGGTATAATTGTTTGCAGAATATTCGAGAACATAGTAGACTTTTTCATGAGGTCGCCTTCTTTCGGATGTTTGTAGGGGTACAAACAGTTTACCGAATGGGCGGCCTTTTTACCTGCCATTTTGTGGATAATCAACAGGCCTGCACTTAGTACAACCAAAATACATATTTTCTATGCAAAACAGCTGCTCCATTGTACAAAATACAACCATTTGGAGGGAGGAAGGGGCAAAATAGCCCTTTTGAGGTCAAATGGTTGTAAAAAGTGCAATGAAGGGAAGGAGTGAAGCCTGTAGGGCGCTCTCAAGTTGCACAAAGTACAATATAGCGCTTACGAGCATTGCACTTGAACGCGCACTTAAGCGTAGATCCCGCTTGAACGCAACTGCGAGCACACTGCACGCACACTCAGCTTGAACTCACACTGAACTCGAACACTCGCTCGAACACTCACTTGAATTCGGACGGAAGTGGATAAACCCAATGCAAACGTGCCTTCATTCGACTGTTGAGTTTGGGTAGACAAGCATCACCCCAGCCAAACGTTCCGCCTCAATTTCACACAAATACCACCCCGAGGAAAAAGTCGATTTTTGTCGGTAAAACTGAGTTTGGACTTGACAGCTTTTAAAGAGGAGGCATATAATAAGAAACATGAAATAGGTAACCGGTTACACATCGTTTATCGAGGTAACATAAATAATTAATATGCAATGTGTAAATAATAGTATTTATCGAGATAAAGGAAAATTTCGGGAGCATGTAACCGGTACCCTACGCAAGGATTTCTTTGCTAAGAGTACGGGTTTGCTTTTTAGTAGGAGTGAGTCGTAACCAGTGGCAACAATCAGAGATGTAGCAAAGTTGGCAGGCGTTTCCGTAGCGACCATTTCCCGATACTTGAACAAAAACGGATATGTCAATGAAGAAACAAAATTGCGGGTAGAGCAAGCGATCAAAACGCTTCAGTACGAACCGAACGCGATGGCTAGAGGGCTTGCTGGAAGAAAGACAGGAACGATCGCCTTAATATTCCCGGATATCACGAACCCATTCTTTGCGGAGTTGGCCAGAGCTGTTGAAGATGTTGCGCGCATGTATGGGTATACAGTAATCCTATGCAATTCGGATAATCAAGCGGACAAAGAGCAGACCTACATCAGGGTTCTGAAGCAGCGGTATGTAGACGGCATTTTGTTTGCTTCCTACAGCCTTCGCTCTGACGACGTTGATGCTTTGAATAATGAGAAAATTCCTTTCATTATGCTGGATAGAGCGCCGCGAGAGACTTCTTGCACGGTCGTCAGCTCCAAGCATTTGGAAGGAGCGCAGCAAGCCGTACAGCATCTGCTCGATGAGGGCTGCACGAAAATTGCTCATATCTACGGCCCGCAGGATACGGTAACCGGAAGAGAGCGATTCATGGGATATGAGCAATCTGTGAAACATTTTCCTTGGTATTCGCCAAGCCTCGTCGAACCTGGTTATTTCCGCGTCGACGGCGGAATGGAAGCGGTTGAAAACCTGATGAAGCGCCATCCTGATATCGATGGTATTTTTGCAGGTAACGATACGATGGCGGTTGGAGCACTTAAGAAATTGCAGCGAATGGGCGTGCGCGTCCCTGATCAAGTTGCGTTGTGCGGTTTTGACGGTATTGACCTTACGGTCATCGTAGAGCCGGAAATTACGACGGTCGCACAATCGATTTATGATATGGGGATGCTGTCAACACGGCTTCTTATTAAGAAAATCGAGGGTGACAACAGCGAACATCAAACGCATCTATTCGATGTCAAACTCATTCCTCGCGAATCAACGAGAAGAAAAAGAAAAGAATGAACCATCGAATCGGATGATGGACAGTGGAGGTTGTAAAGCAATGGAACAATTCAAAATTTTGGCGCCCTGCGGGATGTTAGGCTACGGATTTCCGAAGTCATCGTTTATAAGAGGGATGGAACATAAGCCGGATGCGATCGTCGTAGATGCCGGGTCAACGGATGCCGGTCCTCATAAATTAGGAGCGGGTACGGCGATTGTCAGCAAACAAGCTTGCAAGAAAGACTTGGAACTGATGATCGTAGCGGGCGCTGAAGCCAAGATTCCGGTCATTATCGGATCTGCCGGAGGCAGTGGCGCAAAGGTCCATGTGGAATGGACACGGGCGATTATTATGGAAATTCTTGAAGAAAACAACATTACCGGGCTGAAAGTTGCGACAATCTGGGCGGATATTCCGAAAGAGGTCGTGGAAGCCAAATTAGCAGCAGGCGAGTGCGAACCTCTTGGCCTTGCAGTGAAGACGCTTACGAAGGAAAGATTGGAAGCTACGAACGGTGTTGTCGCCCAAATGGGACATGAACCCATTATCGCAGCGCTTCAAGAAGGCGCTAACATTATCATCTGTGGTCGCGCTTACGACCCTTCGCCGTTTGCCGCGGTAGCCATGCATCATGGTTTTGATACAGCGCTTGCTTACCATTTGGGTAAAATTCTTGAATGCTCAGCGCTTTGTGCAGAACCGGGGACAACGAAAGATTGCATGCTGGGCATTCTGACCAAAGATTCTTTTATCGTTAAACCGCTGAACGACAAGCGTAAATGTACGGCCGTTTCCGTAGCTGCGCACACGTTTTATGAGAAAGATCATCCTTATCTGCTTCATGGTCCTGGACTTGTTCTGGATCTTGAACATTGTGAGTTTAAGGAATTGGGAGACGATAGCGTTGAAGTGCGCGGCAGCCGGATCATGCCAACGCCTGAATATAAAATCAAGCTCGAAGGGGCAATGAAAGTCGCTTATCGTACGCTCGTCGTCGCAGGCATCCGCGATCCACTTTTGATCGAACGGATTGAAGAAGTTGAGGACTTGGTCAAACAGCAGGTTTGGGAATATTACAGTGAGATACCGCAAGAGGATTATGAAATCAATTTCATCAATTACGGCCTTAACGGCGTGTTGGGTGAATTGGAGCCACAAAAAACAGCCGGTCACGAATTAGGCGTCGTCTTCGAAGTTATTGCAAAGACACAAGAGTTGGCGAACACGATTTGCAGCTCCGTCAGATCTACCTTCTTGCATTACGGCTACGAGGGCAGGAAATCGACAGCGGGTAATCTGGCGTTCCCTTTTGCCCCAAGTGATATCCCTTTCGGCGCTGTGTATGAATTCTCTGTTTATCATTTGATGCAAGTTGCGGATGGCGTGGAGATGTTCCGCAACGAGTATATCGAGGTGTAATTATGAAGCTAGTAGATGCAGCGAAAGTACTGAGAAGCAAAAACAGCGGACCGTTTGAAATTACGGTGGATGCCCTTTTTACAGATCCGGAGAAGTATTACAAAATCAAGAGTTCCGGCATCATTAACAAAGATTTGGTATCGAAGCTTTACAACATTGAGCAAGATAAGATCATGCATATCGTCTTTTTCGATCAAGCGCTCGGCTTCAAAATTACGTTCGCGCGGAAAGTTTCTTCAGGCACGTTTTTGGATCGTGACGTATACGGAGCTCAACAGCATGCCCCACTGATGGAATTGGAAGTCGACGTATGATAGGAAAGGAGTCGATTCAAATCAGAACGCATTCCAAAGTTAAACAAATGTGGAGCGACAAAGTGCTCTACTTGATGCTTTTGCCGGGAATCGCTTATTTTATCATTTTTCACATCTGGCCGATTATCGGCATGAAATTAGCTTTCTACGATTATCAAATTCTTGGAGACAACGTTTTTGTTGGATTGAAATATTTTCGAGAGCTCTTCAGCACTCCGATCTTTGAGCAAGTATTAAAAAATACGCTCATCATCAGTGCGATGAAAATGTTTCTTATTTTCCCAATTCCGATCATCTTCGCGCTTATCCTTAACGAATTCATTAACGGAAAGTTCCGGAAATCGATTCAAGTTATTTCGTATTTGCCGCACTTTCTGTCCTGGGTTGTTATTGCCGGAGTATGGTTCGACTTTTTATCCAAATCAAACGGTGTAGTCAACGAGATCATTCAGGTTTTCGGGTTTCAACCGCACGACTTTCTGACTGATAAATCAGCGATCAGATGGGTGCTTGTTGCCAGTGAAGCATGGCGGAATATCGGATGGGATTCGATCATTTTCCTTGCCGCCATCATGGGTGTAAATCAAAGTTTGTATGAAGCGGCGCACGTTGATGGAGCCAACCGCTGGCACATTGTGACGCGAATTGTATTGCCTCATCTGTATATTCCGATGGTGACCATCTTCATTCTGAATGTCGGATTTATTATGAATGCAGGGCTGGATCAAGTGTTGAACTTCACGAATGATTCCGTCAATAGCCGGATTGATATCATTGATACTTATGTGTACCGCGTTGGTTTGATCAACGGTCAATATTCATTCGCAACAGCGGCTAATTTGTTCAAAAGTATGATTGGGGTCGTGCTGGTGCTTTCCACGCATTTCATTTCCAAGAAACTGACCTCGAAAGGCGCATGGTAAGGAGGAGCTAGCATGAGTGTCCAAAAATTTTCGTTCACCAAATTAGTGCTCGGTGCCATACTCATCCTCATATCGCTGACGATGTTTGTACCGATCATGAACTTGATCGCCAAAGCTTTCTCGAACCCTAACAAAGTTCATATGCTGCACGGCTATGACATTTTGCCAAAAGGTTTCTCGTTCATCAATTTCCAGGTCGTGCTCAGCAATCCGATCGTCGGGAAAGCGTTAATGAACTCTTTATTTATTACGATTGTCGGAACGGCTTTCAGCATTTTCTTCACCACCATTACAGCTTACGTATTAACGCGTAAAAATTTGGTCGGTAAAACGCCGATCATGATTTTCCTCATCATTATCATGATTTTTGAACCGGGGATCGTGCAAGAATATATGGTCATCAAAGACCTGCACTTGCTGGATAATCTATGGGCGATGGTTCTCTACCGCACGATTAACGTCTTTTATTTGATCATTATGATGCGGTTTATTGAAGAAATTCCGGATTCCTTAGTTGAGGCTGCGAAAATCGATGGCGCTGGGCACATGACCGTGTTCATGCGGATTATCTTACCACTGTCCCGCATTCCGCTTTTGACCATCGGTATGTTCTATGCGGTGGCTCGATGGAATGAGTTTTTCAAATCGAGCATTTTCTTATCCAGCCGAAGCAACACCGTACTGCAAGTACTGCTCAGGCAGTTCGTTGTTGAAGGAGATACGACGACCTTGGTCGGTGCGGCAGATTTGATGAAAAACAACCATATCGCACAATTGGACTTCTCGTCCTTGAAAGCGGCTACGATTGTCATTGCTATGGTTCCGATTCTAATGCTGTACCCCATTATTCTGAAGCATTATACCAAAGGAGTAATGGAAGGCGGCGTGAAAGAATAGTATTCAAACATTATCTTGGGAGGCAATCCACATGAAAAAAGCGCTTTTTGCAATGGCAGCAGTCGTTCTGGTCACAACAGCATGCAGTTCCGGGGGGAACAATTCAACGAACACATCTGCACCATCCGCAACGCAAAATGGCCAGGCGGTTACGACGGTTTCCATTTTAGCTAAAGATTTTGCACCAGATGATCCTAACGTTCAGAAGTTGATTAAAGGCATCGAAGATGGCATGAAAGCAGAAGGTAAAAATGTAAAGCTGCAAATTACGCCGGTTCAAAGCGGAACGTATTCCGAGAAAATGGGCTTGCTCTTACAAAGCGGCAATATCCCTGATCTGATCTATTTCCAAGGCGGAGATTATCAATTTGCAACGACTCAGAAAATTTTGGAGGATTTGACTCCATATATCGATAAATCCAAATATGTTAAGGCTTCTATGAATCCTTATAACATCGAAAGAATGAAGAACTACCCTTACTTGCTATGGTTATCGCCGGTTAATAGTGCTATTCCTGTCGTGCGCCAAGACTTGATGGACAAAACAGCATCCGGTAAAGCAGCTTTGGAAAACCCAACAATCGATAACTACTACACGTTCTTCAAAGAGTTGAAGGAAAAAAGCGGCGCGAAATATGCCTACACAACAGCGGGCAATCTTGATGAGTTGGATGCTATGTTCGGGCAAGCTTTCGGATTGACAACAACTTGGATCAAGGGTACAGACGGTAAATTCGCATTCGGCAAAACAACGCAGTTTGAAAAAGAAAAACTGGAATTCTACGCGAAGATGTACAAAGAGGGCTTGCTTGATCCTGAGTTCCTGACAAAGAAATGGGATACGAAGGAAAAAGCATTCTATGATGGTCAAGCGGCGATCATGGCGGGTACGCAAGGGAAAGTAATCGACTTGTACAACTCCAAATCTACGGCACAAAATGGCGCAGGCGCGAAAGTCGTTCCTCTGCCGCCGGCAAAAGGTAAGGCACAAGGCTACACACCGGTAGATACAAGCAAAGAAAGCCGTGGTTTCGCGATTTCCAAAACGTCCAAAAACAAAGATATGGCTTTTGCCGTATTAGAATACATGGCTAGTCCAAAAGGTCAAATGATGGATAAGCTTGGTTTTGAAGGCTCCGAGTACCAAATCGTGGATAACAAAATCAAATTAACTGACAAGTTTGCCGCTTGGTACCCGCACTTTGTTGAGTCCGTGATCAGCTTCACGCCGGACAAAGAGTTCGATCCAACGACACCTTACTTCTCGGAACCGGCAGCGAAATCGCTCAAAATGTTCGAGAGCAATTCAACCAAAGACAATATCTTCATTATGCCTGCTGATTTGACAGCGAAATGGGATGCAGCTACAGCGGTTTACAAAGAATTCGCGGCTGATATCGTAACGGGTAAGAAAACAGGTGCTGATTTCGATAAATTCGTTCAAGCTTGGAACGCTGCAGGCGGTAAAGATGTAACGGATTACGCGAATAAAACAATTAAGTAAATCGGGCTTTGAGGCCAATAAATGAACTGCAAAGTGTGGGGCGTAACAGCCCCGCACTCCCTGTAGAAGGGAGTAAGTCAAATGGTTACTTTTGCTGATAGAGTGAAAGGCGTTGTTTTTGGTACGGCGTATGGCGATGCAATGGGCGCTGTCGTTGAGAAAATGACGTTTAATGAAATTTATGAAAAGTATGGTCGGGTTGAAACGACGATGACCAAATGGTGGAAAGCGGATTGGTCGGAAGACAAGAGACTCGGCAGAATGAGAGGCGAGGGCATCGTTACTGATGATACGCTCATGACGCTAGCGCTTATGAATGTATACGGCATTGAACGCCGCCATTTAGACGCTTACGATCTGGCTAATGAGTTTGTCAAAGAAATCTCGTTCCGTCCCAAATACATTCCGGAGTTGGGGAAAGTCGCGATGGTGATGGACCGTTTGTTTTATCCGGAGAAGCATATCTTCAACCGTCATGTGCTTGCCAATTGCGAGCCTCGTGAAGGCGGCTATGGCAATATGGTTAACTGCGGTGCTGCCATGTATATCTCGCCGATCGGCATGGTGAATGCCTGCAATCCGAAGGCAGCGTATGATGAAGCGATCCTTTTTGCATCCGGTCATCAAGTCAGTTATGGCTTGGAAGCGGCGGGCGTACTGGCTGCCTGTGTTGCGAAAGCTTTTGAACCCGGTGTGACGGTAGAAGATATCATTCAAACAGCCTTAACGTATGCAAAAGATGGTACGAAGCAAGCGATTCAAGACCTGTGTGACACCGCTCGTTCGCTCAAGCCAATCAAGAATAATCGGGCTGAAGTTGTTGCGCAGCTGCATGCGGCAATGGCCAAATACTCGCCAATGGGCGATGATGTCAATCGAAGCATTCATAAAGTAGGCATTCCTTCTAACCACTATACCCCAAGTCGATTATTCTCGATTGAGGAACTTCCTTTGGCATTGGCTTACATTATTTTGCATGATGGGGATTTATTGGAATCTGTAAAAGACGGGGTAAGCTCGGGACGCGACACGGATTCTATTGGTGTTATGGCTGGTGCCATTCTTGGAGCTATGCATGGTGTTGCGGCTATTCCGCAAGATGAAATTGCGATTATTGAACAGATTAATAAGCAAGAAATCGAGAAACACTGCAATGAATTTATTGAAGCAGCCTCATTTATTATTGAGCAAGATCTTGCACTGAGCAACCGTAGACAACAACAGATTCGTTCTATTATTTAAAAGGTGGTGTAATCGTTGATTCCTTCTAATTATTTGGAAAAACTTTATTCAGGTTACTTAGGTATGAACATTGGCATAAGACTGGGCGCTCCGGTAGAACCGACGATTTGGACTTATGAAAGAATACAAAGCACATATGGTGACATTACCGACTATGTCAAAGAATTTAAAAACTTTGCGGCGGACGACGATGCGAATGGTCCTTTCTACTTCTTGCGCGCGCTGTATGACGATGCGAAAGACCGCGATATTACGCCTAACGATGTCGCTCGCGCTTGGTTGAACTATGCCCGTGAGGGGATCGGGATGTTCTGGTGGGGCGGTTATGGCGTAAGTACAGAGCATACAGCCTACATCAATTTGAAAAAAGGCATTGAAGCTCCACAGTCCGGTTCGATTGAGCAAAATGGACTTATTATCGCCGAACAAATCGGCGGTCAAATTTTCATCGACACATGGGGTCTTGTCAATCCTTGCAATCCGAAAAAAGCGGCCGATTTCGGTGAAGCGGCAGCTCGCGTTTCTCATGATGGCGAAGGCGTGTTAGGCGCGAGATTTTTCTGCGCAGCTATTTCCAAAGCATTCGAAACAAGCGATATCAATGAAATTATTGAAGCCGGTTTGGCTCAAATTCCAGCTGACTCGATTTATGCTCAAGTGTCCAGAGCAGTTCTTGCGTTCCACGCGCAGCATCCGAATGATTTCAGAGCATGCCGAGATATGCTGGAAAGAGACTGGGGTTACGACAAATATACCGGCGTATGCCACATCATTCCTAATGCAGGCGTCTGCGTACTGTCCATGATTTACGGCCAAGGTGATTTCAACAGAACGGTTGAGATTGCAACAATGTGCGGTTGGGACACGGATTGCAACGCTGGTAACGTTGGTACTGTGCTTGGTGTAGCTTGTGGCTTGGAAGGTATTGCGGATAAGTATCGCAAACCGATCAACGACTCCATCGTAATGTCAGGGATTTCGGGTTTCATGAACATTCTTGATATTCCGACTTACGCGAAAGAATTGGCTATTCTCGGACATCGCTTGGCGAATGTTCCTTGCCCGGAAGGCCTTGTGGAGAGCTTCACGGAGCACGATATTTATTTCGATTTCGAACTGCCGGGATCCACACATAACATCCGTATCTCGGATCCGTTTTTCTGTCAGGCAAAGCACTCCACGGAGAAATCCTTCAAAGGAACAGGCTCTCTGGAGGTCGTCTTTGACCGCATGGTTCGTGGGGAAAAATCAAAAGTATTCTACAAACCATTTTATACACGCGATGATTTCAGTGACGAAAGATATTCACCGACATTTGCGCCTAAAGCATCCTCCGGTCAAAAAGTATCCATGCAAATCTTCTTGGATCAGTGGGGCGGCAACGAAACAATGGGCATCGCACCTTATGTGCGCCTGTCCAAAAGCAAAAAAGAGCTTGTACAAGGTTATGTGAAGCTCGTTGATCAAGAGTGGGTGCATATTGAATTTGTGCTCCCGGATTCCGAAGGCGAACTGATTGATGAAGTCGGTATCGTGTTGGAAGCTTATTCGACTCGTAAGCCGAAAAGCTTGGGACGCATTTTCATCGATGAATTCCGGATTTATGGCAACGCAGATTACACAATTGATTTCAACAAGCAATTGAGCAACTTCGGCTGCATCACGCCATTTGCGCATAACAACGGGGCTTGGAGCCTGGAGAATGGTGCTATGTATCTCATGACGGCGGAGCCAAGCGAAGCCTACACAGGTAATTATTTTGCCAAAGATTACTCCGTATCTGTTCAGCTCAACCCTCAAAGCGGACATTCCCACTTAGTGGCTGTTCGTGCGCAAGGCGCAATGAGAGGTTATCACGTAGGATTTGACGGAGCGAATCAAGTGTCTCTGTATATCAACAACTTCGGGTTCACGAAGCTGGCGGGTGCGGAGTTCCCTTGGCAGCTGGGCAAAGATTATGATTTCAAAGTGACGGTGCAGGGAAATACCCTAACATTTGCTATTGACGGGCAAGAAGTTTTGAAGCACACTGACGATACATTCGATTACGGTATGTTTGGTGTAAGCACAAGAACTGCAGCGAGAACTTATTTTAAACATATTAGATTTACGGAAATTTGAATTTGTGGGTGGATCGGGGAACGTTATGAAAATAATCGTAATTGGCAGTGCAAATATGGATATGGTCATGCAGACTAGCCGTATTCCAGAGATGGGCGAAACAATGCGGGGCGATGGATTTATGCTATCCGCCGGAGGCAAAGGGGCCAATCAGGCAGTTGCTTGCGCAAAAATGGGCGCTGATACCTGGTTTATGGCGAAAGTTGGCGACGATATTTTTGGGCAATCGTTGATCGGCAGCCTCAAAGGGTTCGGTGTGAAAACTGATTATGTAGGAATTGAACCTGAAGTTACAACAGGTGTAGCCGCGATTACGGTTTGCGATGGGAATAATGCGATCATTCTTGACGGCGGCGCCAATAACCTGGTTAAACCTGACTATATTGAAAGCTACAAAGATCAGTTGCTCGCAGCTTCAGCAGTCATGCTGCAGCTGGAAATTCCACTGGAAACCGTCTATGAAGCCATTCGACTTGTGAAAGGCAAGGTGCCGATTTTCTTAAATCCGGCACCTGCCGTTCCACTCGATGATGAGATTTTGGATGGTGTGGATTATTTCACACCGAATGAGATCGAGTGCCGGTTGTACACGAATGTGGAAGTGAAAACCACGGAGGATGCTTTTGCGGCGCTGGATATTTTACGCGGCAAAGGGATTCGCTTCCCGTTGATTACACTTGGCGAGAAGGGCATTGTGTACTATAACGGCACCGAGAATGTGTACATGGAAGGCCGTAAAGTGAAGGCCATAGATACAACAGCTGCTGGAGACACGTTCTCAGGGACGCTTGCAGCTATGATTACTTCAGGTAAATCCCTCGATGAAGCGGTAAACATTGCGCAGCATGCGTCTTCCATTTCGGTTACCCGGAGGGGCGCGCAGCATTCGATCCCGTATTTATCGGAGCTTGCAGGTCTATGATGAGATCAGGGGAGATCCGTTTTCGTGAGTTGTTAAAAACTGCCGAGCACTTAGGTGAACACCGTATTCATACGGTGGAGCGGAGGTCAGATGAGCATGGTGAGTATGCTGCTATGTTTTTGGAGACTGAGCTTATCCCGGGCGAGTGGGTGAAAACGTATTTCTGGATAGGCGTTCCTTATGGGGAAACGCCTTTTCCTGCTATGCTGCACATCCACGGGGGAGGTTCGCAGACGGCGAATTTGGAGCATGTCCGGCATTGGACGAGTAAAGGGTATGTCGCGCTTAGTTACGATTGGAAAGAGGAACTCTCTGGACAGGCGCATTACTCTGATTTGGCAGACATGCCTACGAAAGACATGGAAGAGGAGTTTGACCCGCTGCAATCAGTCATGTTCACGCGCCTCATTCATGCGAAAAAGATGGTTACGTGGTTGGCTCAGCTGCCAGAAGTGGACGCGGATCGGATGGGGGCTTTCGGTATTTCCCGAGGAGGCACGGTAACGAGACTGCTTAACGCCTGGGATAGCCGTTTGCAGGCGGCGGCTCCTATTTATGGCTGTGGCAAGCATATGTCGCCAGGACGGCTGAACCGTAATGTTCGCAGGCCACACACGTTGGAAGATACCTACGAATGGGAGCAGCTGCTTAGCGGTTGGAGATTAGCCGAGCGGGAACAGTCGCCAATGCTGATCATGTCAGCTACGAATGACTATTGGGGCTGGATGGACGCGATTTGTGAAGGAGCTGCCCACCTTCCGAAGGCGAAGCGCGGGTTGTTTTTCGCAGCCAATCAAAACCATCATCTGGATGGCTGGGCAGGCGCTACCTTGGATTGCTGGATGGATGCCTTGGTCAAAGGTGACGGGCATTGGCCGCAAGCCCCGGCGGCTGTGGTTTCGGTTCACGAGGGAGCCTTGCGGGTGACCGCCGAATTTGGCGCTGACGAGCTATCCGTGCTACCTCAGAAGCTCCGCTTTTGCTGGTCTTGGTATGACTGGAGCGAAGTGCTTCCGCCGGGCAGATACTGGCATGTGAAGGAAATCGACTGTTCGCCAGACAGCGGCTTCAGCGTAGAAATCCCGGTTATTGATCCTGGAATAAGCGGTTTCGTTTATGTGGATGCCATTTATGCGGATGGCGTAAAAACGAGCAGCTTCCCTCTGCGATTCTCGCCCATTTATCTGGGAGCTGCTGCATCCGGTATGCCTTTAACCCCGGAGTTGGCTGATTTCACTCACGGGCTGGATGGATGGCATTGTCCGGAGCAGCGGACGGAGCCTTACGACACCGATTTCCGCTATGTATTTGTGGATGATCCGTCTGGAGGCAAGGCGCTTGCTTTGGACGAACCGGGCATGAGGTTCGCCCTGGTCACGCATAAGCCGGTCGATCCGATGATGCAAGAGGACAAAGACCATTTGCAGCTGCAGCTCAGGCTGTACACGGATGTTCCGGGCGTGTGGGAGATTTCGGTTTTCTATCGCCCGGATCAAGCGGGACAGATTGTTTGGGTGAGTGAGGTAAAGGGAGTGCTCGGCTGGATAGACGTACGACTGGCAAGGCAGTCGTTTGGCAGTGCAGGCGGCACAGGGCTCTCATCTTGGGACAAAATGCACAAGATTTCCGTGTCTTTTGTACCTGAGCAGGTGGATGCAAGCAGCGGTTGTAGGCCGGCTCTTGGGGCGGTTCGTTTTGTTTAAGATGGCGGGTTACCATTAACGCCGATTGCTCCTGCTATTTTCTGTGATTTAGATTCTACCGTTATTCGTTCCCTGCCACAGTGCAGCTCGAAATAGCGGTAGTTTTTGCTTCTACGTTAACTGAGCCGGGTTAAAGGATCGCTAGAAGTGCTTAACAGGACTACGGAGAAAATCCGTAGTCTCCTTATATGAGGACGGGCACTCCAAGGCGCATGGCTGCGCCCAAAAGGGTCAAAATAACTGTTGACACAATCTGAGCTACTTACTACTATAAAAGTGTGGGTAATTGGATGATCCAATTCTCAGCATATTGCCAGACGGAAGGTACTCATCATGACAATAAAGAAAATCAAGTACCACAGAGTGTATGAGGATGTCATTGAGCAGATCGAAAAACTGATTCTTGAAGGCAACCTTGCGCCTGGAGACGTTTTGCCTACGGAAAGAGAGCTTGCCCAAGCATTTGGAATCAGCCGCGGAACTTTGCGTGAAGCGTTCCGGATTCTCGAACGAGAAGGGCTGATTGAAACTCGTCCCGGCGGCGGCCGTTTTCTTAACAAGAACCTCAGCAAAGCGGAAGATAAAACGAGAATCCTCGATAATATTGAGAGAGCTACGATTATTGAGCTGCTGGAGGCTAGAGAAATTTTTGAAACCGGTATCGTGGAATTGGCAGCCTTGCGAGCAACCGAACAGGATATTCTAGAAATTGAAAGCGCTCTCGAAAAATGGGGTACCATTGACACGGAATCGGATGATCCCGTTTCTCCAGACCAAGCTTTCCATCTATCCATAGCTAAGGCTACACATAATGTGGTGCTGGTGAATCTCATCGATCTTAACATGGATTTGTTGAAAAGAACGGCTACGAAGACGGTTGAGATACCTGGTCGCAGAAACGAAGTGTATAAGGAGCATTTTAACATTTTTCAGGCGATAAAAGAGAGAGATCCGCTTAAAGCCAAAGAAACGCTGCTGTACCACTTGAAGCAGGTCAAACAAAATATTCAAATGAAATAGCCAAAAAACGGATGAAGGTTATCCGTCTCTCCTAATTGGATCATCCAATTACCCAAATTTGTTCGTGTAATCGCTTTAACTGAATTGTAAGCGGCTACAAGCTAAAGGAACATCAATGACGATTCTCGTTCCGGATCCCATTCTTCTACTGGCAGGCACGACTACGATATGAATGAAGTATGGAAGACGGCTTCAAAGAATAATAGAAAGACAAAAAAGGGAGGAAATAGAATGAAAAAGGCACTTCTCATGGTGGTCTCGGCTTTAATGGTTGTAACAACCGCATGTTCCAGCGGCGGCGGCAAGTCTTCCAGCAACACAGCAGCTCCAACGTCCGCTCCTGCAGCAACAAGCGCAGGGGATGCGAGTAAAGAGCCGGTCACACTTTCCATCGTAGCGAAAGATTTAATGGGAGATGACCCCGGCGTTCAGAAGCTGGTGAAAGGCATCGAAGAAGGAATGAAAGCGGAAGGCAAAAACATTAAGCTGAAAATTGTTCCTGTTCAAAGCGGAACCTACTCGGAGAAGCTGGGCCTGCTGCTGCAAAGCGGTAATATTCCTGACCTTATTTACTTCCAAGGCGGCGACTACCAGTTTGCTGTAACGCAAAAAATTCTGGAAGATTTGACGCCTTTTATCGATAAGTCGACGAATGTGAAGGCATCGATGAATGTTTATAACCAAGAAAGAATGAAGAACTATCCATATCTGCTATGGCTGTCGCCTCCGAATAGCGCTGTACCTGTGGTTCGCCAGGATTGGTTTGATAAAACCGCATCGGGCAAAGACCTGCTTGCGAATCCGACAAGCGACAACTATTATACCTTCTTCAAAGACTTGAAGGAGAAAAGCGGTGCTAAATACGTCTACACAGTGGCCGGGACACTCGATGAGCTTGACGTCATGTTCGGTCAATCCTTCGGCCTGACATCCACATGGATCAAAGGGGACGACGGTAAATTTACTTACGGTAAAACAACACAGTTTGAAAAAGATAAGCTCTTATTTTACGCAAAATTGTACAAAGACGGCTTGCTAGATCCTGAGTTCCTGACCAAGAAGTGGGATACGAAAGAGAAAGCCTTCTATGATGGTCAAGCCGCTATCATGGCAGGTACGCAAGGCAAGGTAATCGACATCTACAATAACAAATCAATTAGTCAAAATGGAGCAGCCGCCAAAGTCATGACATTGCCGCCGGCGAAAGGGAAAGCGCAAGGATATACCCCGGTTGATATCAGCAAAGAAAGCCGCGGTTTTGCCATCGCCAAGACATCCAAGAACAAAGAAATGGCCTTTGCGGTACTGGAATATATGGCCGGCCAAAAAGGTCAGATGCTGGATAAGCTGGGCGTTGAAGGCGACGAATACCAAATCGTCAATAACAAAATCAAATTAACGGACAAATTTGCCGCGTGGTTCCCGCACTTTGTAGAGTCAACAGTGAACTTCAAACCGGATAAAGAGTTTGATCCAGCAACACCATATTTCTCTGAGCCGGCAAGTAAATCTCTACAAATGTTTGCTTCCATGTCGACCAAAGACAACAGCTTTGTGATTCCTGCTGAACTCGCTGCCAAGTGGGATGCTGCCTCTGCCAAGTACAAAGAGTTTGCAGCGGATCTCGTAACGGGCAAGAAAAGCGCGGCCGATTTCGATAAGTTTGTTCAAGAGTGGAACGCAGCAGGCGGTAAAGAAATGACAGAATACGCAAACAAAACGATTAAATAAACAACTGACGGCAAGTGGGGCGCAAGCCCCACTTTTACCCATGAATAGAGAGGTGAAAGCAATGGAATTTCATACTGGAGATGACAATCGGGTGTTCATTCCGGAAACGTCGTACATTTATCGTGTTCAACATCGCATAATGGAAGGGGATTGCCAGTGTGATCACGGCCCCTTTCTGGTTACGGTAGAGGCTTTCTATATAGACAAATACCCTGTTACGAATGAGAAGTACAAACAGTTTCTGGATGAAAGCGGCTATTATCCTGAGGACAGTCACAACTTCATCAAGCATTGGCAAGAAAACGGCATCCCTCAGGGCAAAGAGAATCATCCGGTCATCTGGGTCAGCCAAGAGGATGCGAGAGCTTATGCCAAATGGAAAGGCGGAAGGCTTCCGAAGGAGACGGAATGGCAGCTCGCGGCAGGAGGCAGCCAGAAATTAAAGTGGCCGTGGGGCGATCACTTTCACGCCGAGAAGTGCCATTCTTCCGGTTCGGATACGATGCCGGTCGATGCTTTTGCCTCCAACATTAGCCCTTATGGTTGTG
The DNA here is from genome assembly GCF_045866505.1 of Paenibacillus sp. P36. Lineage (NCBI taxonomy): Bacteria > Bacillati > Bacillota > Bacilli > Caryophanales > Paenibacillaceae > Paenibacillus > Paenibacillus sp. P36. The sequence continues at coordinate 7,537,713 of NZ_AP038372.1, read as the reverse complement.
TCGATCTGACCGGTAATACCTGGGAATGGATGGAGGATACCGTAAACGATGAGCAGCACAAATTCACTTTTTTGCGGGGAGGATCCTACTATAAAGCGCCACATACATGGCATGCGGAGGGCGGTCCACATCCGACAGATTATCATCTGAAATTCCAACTGCTGAATGAAGGGTTAAACCGCTGTGAAACCGTTGGTTTCCGCTGCGTTTACGAGGTGACACGATGATTTTGAGCGATAAAGCCACTTACATCACCACAATTAAAAATGAGAAGATGGGGTTTGCCATCAAGCATGACGGTCATCTCTCTTTGCATCAAGTGTTTCATAGTGCCATCCTTCAGCGGGCTGAACTGACGGCTGAAGAGGCTGAGTTGTTCACGATGGAGCTTGAAGGGGGGCACCTGCTTCCTTGCAGCCAGTGGCTTATTACGGGAATGGAATCGGGCGGTGATCAAACGGAAGAACTGGTATCCGTTTCACTATCGATTCGATGTGGGCAAGATGAATTGATGGCCAAAGTCATTTTTCTTCATCATTTGGAAGATCAATCGATTCGATACCTGATTCAGCTTGGCGCTACATGGGATGAAATGGGGCCGAAGGAAGTTTACTTACACATGCCATTCCTGGCGAACCTTAGATGGGACGAAGAGCAGCCAAATCATTACTATTTTCCGTCTAACCCGCAAGCAAAACGAGATGGCAGCAGCATCATGCAGATGCACGTTGAGTTTACGATGCCGCTCGGTATTTTTCACCCCAGCCAGCAGCACGGTTTCAGCCTGGAGTTCCCCAATTTGAACGAATATTGGTTTATTTGGGTGCAAAACCGCAACATGGAATTAAAACAAATCACGTCTCTTGCAGAGCTTAAACATCATCGCTTGCTGCTTCGTCCTGATCCGGTGCCAGCGGATGTGATGGAAATCAAGTTCTCGGCGATCAAACGCGGGTGGGTGGAGTTCTTCACTAGTTGGAGGAAGAATGCTCGTAAACCGATATCTTTTAAAGAGTATGAGCGGCCGGAATTAAAATGGTATAAAGATACGTTCCTGCAGCATTTTACGTATATCTTCAGCAAAGAAGCGTATGATTTTGAGAAGAATCAGATCGATGTGGAACGTTTACTCCAGCAAGGAGAAGCATTCGGTGGCTACGATTCCGTGCTGTTATGGCATCAATATCCGCGGCTTGGGGTAGACAGTAGAAATCAGTGGGAGTTTTTCGGGGAGTTTCCTGGCGGCATGCCGGGATTGACAAAAACGGTTGAGCAATTCCACCAGCGCGGCGTAAAAGTATTTTTACCTTTTAAACCTTGGGATATTGGCTTTGACGAGTCGGTGAAACAGTCCACCCTGAGTATCGTGGAGATCGTAAGAGAAACGAATATTGACGGTGTATTCCTAGACACCATGGACAGTGTTCCTGACAGTTTCCGTGATGCTGTTCATGAAATCAAACCTGACTTCGTGTTCTGTTCCGAAGGGCGACCGAAAAAGAAACATCAAATTGAAATCATTACGGGTTCGTGGAACCAGTTTAAAAATAAGGAATCGATGCCGGAAACCGATATCTTCCGATATGTGATGACCGAGCATTTCTCGCCGATTATTTCGCGTTGGCATGTAGGCATTCGCAAGGATTTGCTCATTAAACGGGCTATCTTTAATGGTACCGGCATACTGGTCTGGCAGGATGTTTTTGGCAGTTGGCTGCCCTATAATAAACTGCAGCAGGCAGCCATTAAGAAGTGGAAGCACATCTGGCGGGAGCATAAGGCGAACTACCAAAGCTCAAATCCTGTTCCGTTGTATCCGACCCTACAGAGTGGATTGTTCTGCAATGCCTTCCCATCTGATGATGGTACGAGCATTATTTATACAATTTACAATGATACCGATGAAGAGATTCGTGGGGATTTGTTGAAAAGCACAAGCTTGGGAATCACGAGTGTAACAGAGCTGTGGGATGATCTTCCGGTGCAAGTGGAGCGGCTGGAGGGGGATGACCTAATTCGGGGGACTGTGAAGTCTAAAGAGTTGTCGATCATTAGAGTGGGTTTGACATTGTAACCAGGACGCTATAATAAAAGAGCTAAGCGAATTCAAATCGCCTAGCTCTTTTTTGTCTCAATCCACCAATCGCAAAAGCTCCGCCTTCACACTATCATATGCGTTCCGATCGCCTTTTTTAGCATAAAATCGGAGGCCGTCTACGCCTTTGAAAAGCAGCGCACACTTCAACCGCTCCTCGAAATGCGGAATGTCTCGCCCCTCGCTGGCCCAAGCGCTGCGCACCATTTCTGGAATTTGCAGCTGTGGCGTCCAGAGATGCTGTGTCGCCAAGTCGAACACGAAATCGCCATAGAAGGCCATTTCCCAGTCGACGATCCCCGTAACGCAATGCCCGTCCGTCAGCATATTCCCCAGATGGAAATCGCCGTGCACGAGATATCGCTGCTGCGGTGAATAGGTCGACAACTCCATCATGATGTCATATAAGCGTTGAAAAACATCCTTTTCCAAGAAAGTGTCCGTAAATAGCGTATACCAGTTATGCCAAAAGCCCGTCTGCTCTTCCCGAAAGAAGGAAGCCAGGAAGTCAGGCCAAGTCTCGTGAGTGCCGTCTCCCGAAGGTTGAATCCAGCCATACCCTTTGGTTTCACCAAGCTGGACTTCATTCATATTTTTAAAATGGTGGAGGAGATCGGGAAGAATCCGCCTAATCTCGGCTTCCGGATAGGAGATGATGGTACGTCCTGGTACCTTTTCGGCAATGGAAAAGCATAGCTCTTCGTTCGCACGGCCAATCTCCAGCACACGAGGAACCGGCAGACCCTGGGGTGAAAATGTTTCATGCACATAACGCTCTCTGACAAACCCTTCACGGCCACTGTTAAAATGAATGATAAATTCCTCATTGTGTTGAGAGTAGCTGAACACTTTGCTCACTTCGCCTTGCTCAATCGGCCGCACATCGGTCACGGGTTTATTCAAAAACTGCTGCAAGAAAGCTTCTGCTGATCGGGTATCCATGTTGGGTTTAATCCCGGACATTTGCCATCACCGTCCCTTATTCATCCTATGTTTTTTATTCGCAGCCTGGCTATATGAAACATGAAAGCAGGATACTTTCTAGTCTATCACGAAAATTAAAAACAGGAAAAATAAAACAATTTTCTGAAATAATAACTGACAGTATGCTGTCAGGGATCCTCCTGTATGATGATGGTAACAATGAGAAATGGCCTTGAGCCAAAGGAGAGATAGTTATGACTCAGCAAATACGGAACATGTACGATTTCCATGTATGGGCGAATCAAACGATGTTGACCCACTTGAAAAAGTTGGGAAAAGATGTGTACACACGCGAGATTCAAAGTGTTTTTCCTACGGTGTCGAAGGTGATCGCACACATCTATGTTGTGGATGCCGGTTGGTTAGACATGATGCAAGGTAAAAGCATGAACGAAGCCATGGCGGATTCGGTCCCGTTGACGGCTGATGCGGAGTCCAAGAGCATGGAGGAGCTTGAAATGATGTATGTTCAATTATCGGAGAGGTTCAAAGCCTACTTGGATGAGCAAGCATCTCTGGAGGAAACGATTGTGCTGGATAATCCTTATGCAGGGGTGCGGGAAACCAGCCGTGCGGAAATGCTTCTTCAAGTGGTCAATCACGGCACCTATCACCGGGGAAATATTACAGCGATGCTGCGCCAAATGGGGCACGCCTCTGTAATGACGGAGTACGGTCTGTTCTGGTATGCCGGATAGTTTTACTGCATGTTCTCCATAGCTTGAATCGCATAGTTCAGCTCAACGTCTTGTCCTTGTACATATTTTTGCTCGAAAGTCTGTTCATTTAAGGGAATGTCAATATCGGGAATGGCGCCGCCTTGCCCTTTATGGTCACTATCTCCTTGAATCTTTTTATCTTGATTTAGCGACCTGCCATCCGGCAGCTGCAAGAGAAAGCCTTCCGGCATTTCAATTTGAATAGGGCTTGAAACAACCCCAAAGGATCCATTTGTAGAGGTAAATCCAACAATTCGAGCATGGGGCAAGCCCTTCATCACAAGAGGCAGGCCTTCTCCGGAACTTCCTGTTCGTTGATTGATCAGAATAGCTAACTTACCGCCATAGTAAAGCTCGGCAGGTTTGATTATACGAGTTTCAATGGCATTGATTTCAAACTTGCCAGCCAGACGATTGTAATAGCTTACATACTCATAAAGTTTCGGCTTATTTACAAAATAACCTGCCATTGCAGTAACCAGATCATCACTGCCGCCCGGATTATCACGAACATCAATAATGAGACCCTTTATTTGCTTTTCCTGAAACTCTTTTAGTTTGGCTCCCAAGACTTTATCCGGATGAGGCATTGTCGTGCTTGGAAGAAAATATCTGATCTTCACATAGCCATATCCGTTACTTAGGATTTCGCCTTCCACCGGCGCATCCGTTTTATTTAGTTTGACTCTTGTTTTCTTTAGCGTCTCGTAATTGTCGTCATAAGCCATTAAAGTTGCTTTTTTTATTTCAGTCTCCCCTTTGTTTTTAAAAGCTACCTGGACTTCTTTCCCAATGGACGTTCTTACCATAAACCTTCCTTGATTATCGTTCCGGTCTCCATCCGTAGCCATCGGGTTTTCGCTCCAGTAGGTGGCTTGATAAGCTTCTTGTGCCTCTTTTCCATCCCAAGAAATGATCTCAGCTCCAAGCTGGATGCCGCTTTGTTCAGCTGGACTGCCCGCTAAGAGCAAATTGACTACTACCTTGCCCTGATCTAATTGGATCGTACTTAGACCAACACCACCGCCGACTTCTTGTTTAAAAATGTGATTATCGTCGAACAATTTCTCATTTACGATTTTGACATGCCCATCTCGAAGGGAATAAAGGTACGATCTTAACGTTGTATAGTATAAATCTTTGTTCTTTTGCTGTTCTGCTTGTTGAAATAGAGGTTCGTACTTATCTTTCATTGCTGCCCAGTCTATCTTTTTCCAATCACCAAACGGGTACTCCCGGGATAGGCGCTCATTCAACTGTACAAATGCTCGCGAATAACCCATATGACTGAAATGGCTCACTGGATTATAACGTGACTCACCCGCCAGTAGCAACGAAAAGACAAGAGGAAGCATACCGAGTAGACACAGGATGACTCTTAATGTTCTGAACTTGGGCACGGGGATGTGACGAACCGGTCTAAATACCTTCTTAATCGTACATAAGAACAGAATCGCGGCAACTGCGTAGAATATTAACGCTATTAGGGTCGTATCACCACTTAGCACACTTACAATTGCAATAAGGAGACCAGCACTAGGCAAAAAATCAAACCATCTGACATATTTTTGAATAGGCACGGCATACCAGACTAACACAGTTAAAATGATAGCAAATAACAGCAGTTCATAAACAGTGAACCACTTCAATGAACCCAACAAATCTCCAATCATGCTCATGTTCCAGCTCCTTCATCTGAGGCTTGCGTTGCTTCTCAAGATTAGAAAAGAAATATGAACGGAGCGTGAACGCCACAAATACCGGCACCATCAGGTACCGGCTTTTGTTGAAAGCGTGTTTGGCGGAGTACTAGGAATATGCAGAGTGAACTTCGTCCCTTGTCCGACTGTGCTTTCTACTTCAATGTTTCCATGATGATGTAGGACAATTTGCTTAACAATAGCGAGACCTAGACCACTTCCCGTACTGTTGCGCGATCTATCCGTTTTGTAAAACCGCACGAAGATTTGATTTAATTCCTCAGGCGTCATACCAATCCCTGAATCTTTTATGATAACGGTATACGAATGGCTGTTTGCGAGGAGTTCGATGCGAATCATCCCATTGTCAGGAGTGAATTTGATGCTGTTCCCAAGCAGGTTAATCCACACTTGATTGAGTTGATCGGCATCTGCCGTAATTTTGGCTCCTATGGGCAGCTTCAGGTCGATCCGAATATGTTTGACAGACCAGAGCGGCTCGCAGGAAACAACGACCTGTCGGATTTGCTCATCAAGGTTAAATGTTTTTGCTACAAAAGGATGATGCTTGGATTCAAGAGAAGCAAGCTTGAGTAGATTATCGCTAAGCCGTGACAGCCTATCGCTTTCCTTCAGAATGATGTCCAAATACCGTCCGCGTTTCTCCGCTGTAACCAGATGGTCGAGCTTTAGTGCCTTCGCAAAACCCGAGATGGACGTTAACGGCGATTGTATCTCATGGGAAACATTGGAGACAAAGTCCTGTCGCATCGTCTCCAACTGTTTTAGCTCACGGGCCGTCTCGTTGAAACTTCGGGCAAGAATCCCTAGTTCGTCTTTTCGCTTAAGCTTCAATTCCACATCGAAATCGCCCTTAGCGAGTCTTTTAGTTGCTTTGGTCAATAGTTTAAGGGGCCTCACCAAGAATCGGGCGGCAATCAAAATACATAAGCTTCCTATAACAAGCACAAGAAACAGAATTGTGATCAATAACCGGATTACGGCCTTTTCATTTTTGGTGGAAGATTGCAAGAAGAGGGCATAGTTCTTACCTTCAAACGCAAACGGAAGCCCAATATACAAGTCCCCCTCTGATTTCACCTTTGATCGATATCGTGCACCTTCCAACACCTGTTGGACGGGTTCCTTGTCAATCGCAATGAACTGCTCTTTATTGTCTGCTCCATATAGTTTCTTTTCGCCTGAAGCAGTAAAGAGTTGAATCGGATACACCGTTAACTGGGATGCTTTTTCCATGAATGCTTCCAGATCTTGAGGCTGTGTTTGTTTATAAAGTTCAACGATGTTGTCGCTTACTTTGATCATGTCGTTTTGTCCCAACTCGTTTAACTCTTTTTGAAATATAGCGATTCCGATAATAAAAGAGGAGATTAGGCCGATTACAATTGCTGCTAAAAAAGTGAGCACTATACGTACATATAAGCTTTTCATCCTGCCACAACCACAAGTCTGTATCCGAGACCACGCGCCGTTTCAATGTAAAAGTGTTTGATATCGCTGGCGAATCTCTGCCGCAGCCTCTTGATGTGCACATCGACGGTCCTGTCATCGCCCTCGTAGTCCATCCCCCAAATTTGAGTGATCAGCTGCTCTCGTGTGAAAATTTGGCCAGGGTAGCTGGCCAGCTTGAACAGTAACTCGAACTCTTTTAGAGGAAGGGCTTGTTCCTCATTCCCGCGAACGACTTTGTAGGTACCCAGATTTAGATGAACCTCACCCAATTGTATGACCTTGGAGGATGAGATCCGGGATCGCTTCAACAGTGCTTTGATGCGCAGCACGAGCTCCACCGGATCGAACGGCTTCGCCAAATAATCGTCTGTCCCTAGCTGGAAGCCCTTTACTTTATGCGTCGATTCCCCCTTGGCCGTCACCATTAAAAGGAGGATATGAGGATCTCGCTTTCGGATCTCTTTGCACAAGTCCCAGCCATCCACCAGCGGCATCATAATATCAAGAATGACAAGCTCAACGACCGTATTTTCCAGTATAGAGATTGCCTGCTCTCCGTTCTCCGCTTCTATAATATCGAAGCCTTCATTTTGTAGAAAGAGGCTCATCAGCTCGCGAATGTGCGCATCATCATCAACAATAAGTATTTTGCTCATGTACCTTCCGACTCCTTTTTATGAGATAAGCTACTTAAACCAGCCTTTTTTCCAGAACCAGGCGAACATGCCAAGCCCTATGCCGAACATGATAAGGAGGATGGCAAAATACCCCCAATGCCATTCTAATTCGGGCATGTGCGCAAAATTCATCCCATATATGCCGGCAATGAATGTCAAGGGCATGAAGATCGTGGTTATCACCGTCAATGTTTTCATAATCGAATTCATGCGATTGGAATTCAAGGAGATGTAGCTGTCACGCATATCGGCTGTCATGTCGCGGTTGGATTCAATCATCTCGGAAAGCTTGAGCAAATGATCGTGAATGTCCGTAAAAAATACAATGTGCTCGCGAAATTGTTCAATCCGATCGGTATTGATGACCCTGTATAGAAGATCGCGCATAGGCACGATGGTCCGGCGTATTTTTAACAACTTGGAGCGAATTTCAAAAATATCGTTCATGAGCACCTCAATGGACTCGGAGTGCACATTGTTTTCGATTTCATCCAGCTGATCCTCTAATTGATAAACACTGGGAAAATACTGATCAACCAAGTTGTCGAGCACTAAGTAGGCGGCATAAATATGGCCTTCGCTTCGCAGGTTTTCTTGCTCGGACAGACGGCACCAAGCATCCTCAATTTCTCTGGAGTCATGCTGATGGAAGGTGACGATAAAGTTGCTCCCCAGAAACATATCCACTTCTTCTGCATCCAGGGTCTTCGCATTCATCGCATGCATGACAAAGAAATGGACATTTTCATAATGGTCCATTTTCGGTCTTTGCAGCAAATAGAAACAGTCTTCAATAGCCAATGGGTGAAAATTAAAATGGTCTTTGAGCTCCAACGCTTCTTCTTCACTGGGATTGTGAAAATCAACCCAATACCATTTAAACTTGGGGTCGTCGAGCTGGCGAAGAGGGACATCGTGATGTACGGTAAAATCGGTCGTAACTGCTAATGAACGAATCATAATAAAACTCCTAGGTTGAAATACGTTATTAACTACATATTTTACCATACAAAGAGGCGAGATCAGAATTTCCTGGGCAATAATTGGGCGATTTTTGTGGGAAAAGGCAGAAAAAGTGCTCGTGCGAATTCACACGAGCACTTTTTCGATGGTAAGCGGATGAAGCGCATGGCTTTCATCCACATGCACGAAGGCGTCGTACCGCCGCGCCATCACCGAGGGAACATAGTTCCCGCGTTCATAGGCTTGGCTGTACACGACCCCAATGGCACGGTGCCCCAGCACCTCGTGCCCGAGAATCGGATCCTCCCTGCTCAGCAGGAGGATCTGATCGCGCGCGCCGGCGCGGTGCATGAGCTCCTCCCAGCTGCCCGGCTGGGCAGCGGGCACGTGCATCGCCGCCACCGGCGCGCCCCAATCTTTCGCGGCTAGGACCGTGCCGCGGTAAGTGCCGAAGCCGATGGCGAACACATCGGCTTCGCCGTGCGCTTCGCGCACGAGTTGGCCGACGTTGACCATGCCGTCGGCCAGCATATCCGTTGCACGCGCATCGCCGATGTGCGTGTTATGCTCCCAGACGATGACTTTGGCGTCTGGGCCATGGTACTGCACGAGGCGGCGCAGCGCCTCGGTCATGTGTCGATCGCGGATGTTCCACGATTCCGCGTCGTGGCGGACCATGGTGCGGTAGTAGTCCTCCGCGTTCACGGCAACAAGCGCGTTGAGTTCCGCGCTAAGGGCCGCTTCGCTGTCTTCGTCGTACCGCACGCGCTTCGCGTGAAGCTCTTGCAGAAGCTTCACGACCTCGTCTTTGCAGCTTTCTCCGTAGAAAGCTGCGGAGGCGCCATAGTTTTGCCCCTCCTTATCATAGGAGTCAAAACAGGCGAATGCTGAGCGTGCGGTCGCGAGCTGCTCCGGCGTGCCTTTTTCTAGCAGGTAACGTTCGATTTCTTCGAATGACTCCCATAAGCTATAGACGTCGAGGCCGTAGAAGCCTACGCGCTGATCCACGGGTTTATCCGCATTGTGCCGCTGGAGCCAATCGACAAGTTCGCCTACTTCCTCATTAGCCCACATCCAAGTCGGCCAACGGTTAAATCCTTCTAGCACTTCACGTGTGTTTGGTTTTGCATCTTTATACTGCTTGACATAACGGTTGACCTCATAGCAGGAGGGCCAGTCGCCTTCGACGGCAATAAAGGAGAACCCTTTCGTTTGTATAAGCTTGCGAGTTAACTCCGTGCGCAATTTATAAAACTCGGATGTACCATGCGTTGCCTCGCCCAACAGCACATATTTCTTATCTCCGATGGCGTCAATAAGATCATCTAGATCATCTGGCGTGTTAAGAGGAACAGCCTGCTGTTTGATTTGTTCCACGATGGCTTCTTGGATGTTCCCGTTCATCTTCATGGTTATCGGGCAAACTCCTCTCCTCTGGATTTTCTTCTGTAGTATGTACAAATTTGGCATAATCAAAAGGCGGTTCGTCATAAAACCATTTTTTTGTAACACAATTGGAATATTTCTGTTACAGTCCTCTAATATATGTGGGGTATTATAATAAACAAGACCCCCTTTTTTAATATAAACTTTGGACCTGGCCCCGTTGGCTAGGTCCCTTTTTTTAATCTATGGAGGTGTAGCTCGTGCTCATGTCAAAACCTTTTGTCATCATCATTAACGGACTTCCCGGCACAGGAAAAACAACCTTAGCGAAGCGGCTTGAACAAGACCTGCGTATGCCATTATTTTCGAGGGATGGTATATATGAAACACTTTACGATGCGTTAGACTGCCAGAATAACGGTTGTCCTCCTTTGATGGCACCGGCCTCTTTTACCATGCTTTATGCTATTGCAGGCACTTTGTTATCAGCAGGCCAATCCATGATCATTGAAGGATTTTTTGGCCGACCTGAGTTAAGAAGCGCTGAATTTTTGAATTTACAGCGTACTTCCGGATTCGAGCCCATTCAAATTCTGTGCAGAACGGATGGGAAAGTGCTTCTAGAGCGGTTCCTGACACGTATGGGGGCAAAAGATCGCCATGCTGCTCACTCTGATTTGGAGTGGATTGAACAGGAGGAAAATAAAGAGAAAATCATGCGGGGCGACCTTACACCGCTAACTCTTGGTGGTACAATGATAGAAGTGAACACAACGACTCCTGACAGTTTTGATTATGCTCTTTTGATTAAATCGATAAAGATGACTTTGTTGAATTCTCAAGACAACTAACTCATAAGCGGAGTGGGGGATCTCAGTATGCAAAGTATAGCGCTTCCAGAGGACTTGTCGAAATTGACAAACGGTTACAACTGGCAAAGAATCACCCTTGGTTTATCTCAATCTCAAACGTACTTCTTGTCAGGTGCCTCATCCAACTTATACATAAAAATCCAGTCCCGCACGGCAGTTGAAAGTCTTCATCACGAGAAGGAACGGCTGGTTTGGCTGCAAGGTAAACTGCCTGTTCCAGAGCTCGTATATTATGGACAAGACGATGCCAATGAATACTTGCTAATGACGGAGATTGAAGGAGTCAATGCTTCGGACAAGTCCTATGAAAGCATGCTGCCGCAATTAATGGAGCAATTAGCCATTGGACTTAGAAGCGTTCATGAAGTCCCCGTGGATGGCTGTCCTTTTGATCAAACGCTGGAGTCGAAGATCGTTGAAGCTACAAGACGTGTGGAGCAGCAGCTTGTTGATGAAGAAGATTTTGATTCGCAGAGACAAGGACGAAAAGCGGAGGATTTAGCGCAGGAGCTTCTGCACTTGAGGCCCGAGACCGAGGATTTGGTCTTTACGCACGGCGACTACTGCTTACCCAATATCATCCTCAAGGATGGCAAGGTTCACGGTTTTATTGATTGGGGCAGGGCGGGGATGGCAGATCGGTATCAGGATATAGCCCTGGCAATTCGAAGTATCCGATATAACTTTGGTCATGAATATGTGCAAACTTTCCTGGATGCTTATGGCCTGCCAACGGTAGATGAGGCTAAAGTTCATTATTATCAACTCGTGGATGAGTTTTTTTGAATGAATGGGAACTACAGTCCTCTATTTGTTCGAAAATGGAGAGATCGCAGCTCAGAGGGAACTACAGTCCTCTATTTTGCCGATTTCGGACGAGATACAGCCATCTTGGTCTTCTGTCAATAGAACGGACAAAAAAATAAGGAACAACCATAGATTTACGCTAAAAGATTTTCAAAGTAGAGTTGCTCAAATTGGTGGGGCGACTTATTCCCCAAAGTGGAGTGGATTCGGCTACGGTTATAATCGAATTCAATGTAAGTATAGAGCTCTTTTTGGGCCTGCTCGCGGGTTTTGAATGTTGTCACATACACAAGTTCTTTCTTCAGCGTGCTGTGAAAAGATTCAATACAGGAATTATCATAGCAGTTTCCCTTGCGGCTCATGCTCCCCACCATTTTGTATTTAGCTAGCCGTTTTTGGTACTCTGAACAGGCGTATTGCGAGCCACGATCCGAGTGATGTAACAAGCCTGGATCGGGCTTCTGCCGCTTGTAAGCCATATCTAGGGCGTCCAGGACTAACTCTTGCGTCATCCGAGCTCCTGTAGACCAACCTACAATTTTACGGGAGAACAAGTCCATAACGCTAGCTAAATACAACCAGCCTTCGCGAGTGCGAATGTAGGTGATATCCGTCACCCAGACCTTGTTAGGTGCGAGGACTTTAAACTTACGATTGAGTGTGTTTTCATGCACAGGCATAGAGTGGTTGGAATTCGTTGTAGCTTTGTACTTACGCGCCATGCAAGATTTTAGCTTCATTTCTTTCATTAGACGAGCGACTGTTTTGGAGGATATCTTCATGCCTTCTGCCTTCAGTACAGCTGTAATTCTGGGGCTGCCATAGCGTTTTTTAGAGAGAAAGAAAACATCCCGTATACGCTTTTTACGCTTCTTTCTCTCGATTTCGCGAGGGCTCGGCGTACGCACTAACCACTTGTAAAATCCGCTTCTAGATACTTGCATGACAGTGCACAACTTCTCGACCCCGTACTGGAAGCGGTGTTTACGAATAAACGGATAAATCAGCGGGGGTCCTTTGTGAAGAAGTGCATCGCCTTTTTTAAGATTTCATTTTCCTCTTGCAGTTCGCGATTTAATTGTTCCAATTTCTTTAGTCGTTCATGATCCACAAATATTTGATTCTGTGGTACTGCCGCACCTGAACCATACTGTTTGATCCAGCGGCTTAAGGTACTTTTAGGAATATTTAGTTCGCGTGCAATGTCAATGGGTCTCTTCCCGCTAGACTCCATGTGTTCAATCGTTTTGCGTTTAAACTCTTCCTCATAACTTTCACGAATATCTCCCATGTCCACACCTCTAACCTTTATTGTTGTTATATTTATTATAAAGGTTGTTCCTTAGTGTGTGTCTAAAGAAAAGACTAGCACCATCTGGTAGCAAATAAGATCCTGTAGTTCCGCTCACATACGGATAACGGCTGATTTCGATCAAATAGCGCCCTCTAGTTCCCCAATACTCTTAATTGGAGCGAAATTTTGAATTTGTGCGCGAGATTTCGAGGTTGCACCTAAGGTACTGGGGTTGCACCTTTTGTGTAGGTGGCACTTGAGCTACTGAGGGTGACTTGAGCTACAGAGGTTGCACTTGAGCTACTGAGGGTGACTTGAGTTACAGAGGTTGCACTTGAGCTACTGTGGGTGACTTGAGCTACTGAGGTTGCACTTGATGTACTGAGGTTGCACTTGAGGTAATGAGTTTGCACTTGAGCAACTGAGCTGCACTTGAAGCTACTGAGGTTGCACTCAAGCTACCGAGTCCGTATACGACATCTCGAAGCAGCACCTAGGTTCTACGTTTTCACTCGAAATCCCGTCCGCCAACCCCGCAGCAAAAAAAGGACCCAGCCACCAAGGCAGGGTCCCTTCCTATTATCGCTTCGAACGATAGATGTCCTTCACGATTCGGTAAGCCAGCTTTGGCTTGCGGTATTCATTCAGCAATCCTTTGTTGTTAAAGCTCCGCGCACGATCGCGGAAGTATGGGCGGTCGCTGCGCACATCGACTCGGATGTCGGCGAAGTGCCAAATCAGCGTACCAACGATGCGCGGGTCCTCGCGGAAAATGTGCAGCGCCTGCTGCACAACGTCAGCTTGGTAATCTTCGCTGAACAAGCGCGGCTCCCAGCCGGCGTCTCCAAAAATACCGGCCGCACCGAACTCGCTCATGATCAGAGGCTTGTCTCCAGCGCCTTGCGCTTCCGCATTGCGGTAATAATTTTGCAGCATATCGCGGAACCCGTTTACGTTCCCCTCGTACCAGCCGTAATATTTATTGATGCCGATAACATCGAAGTAAGACAGGACGATATCTTCCACAGGGTGCATGGTGGCATACGTGACTAGACGGCTTTCGTCCATGCTGCGGATTTTACCTACGAACTTTTTCGTTAGCTCAAGCGCCTCAGTCGTGCGTGTATCGATTTCATTATGAGCTCCCCAGAAAATGATCGAAGGATGATGATAATCGCGGGTAATCATTTCATCCAGCATTTTAACGCCACGTTCTGCAAAAAGAGGACTAGCCAGCGTATCTGTGCTCATGAAACAGCCCCACATCGGGATTTCGCTCCACAGAAGCATGCCGTGTTCATCCAGCAGATCCATCCAGAACTGGCTTTGCGGATAATGCGAACCGCGCACGATGTTGCAGCCCAGATCCTGCAAAATGGCAAGGTCTTTCAGCATGAGCTTCGGCGGGAAAGCAAAGCCCCACTCCGGATGCTCCTCGTGTCGATTAACCCCTTGCAGATAGAGCTTTTGCCCGTTCAAAAGGATTTGGCCATTGTCGACGGCAACTGTTCGGAATCCTGTACGGTCGATAAGGTCGTCTTCGCCAGCCTGAACGGTGAACGTATACAGTTCGGGGCGGCCTACATCCCATCGACGGATGTTAGCGAGGGTTCCACGTAAGGTTAATTGTGTGGATTGGCCTGCTAGCAGCTGCACGGTGACAGCGGGAAAAATGAGTCCGTTTGTAGAAGCGTTAACCTCGACTTCACTGTCTGTATCGCTTAGCGAGTTGACCTGTACTTGCAAGCTGATATCCGCTTGATCACCTGTCAAATGGTAATCGATTTTCATCGTATCAATATAGACGTCAGGCAGCTCTTGCAGCTCTACGGAACGGATAATACCGCCGTAGGAGTACCAATCCGCCACATCGGTAGGCAGTGTCTGCCAGTCCAAAGTGCTGTCTACACGAATAATAAGTTCATGCTGGCCTTGGGCCAAATGCGGAAGCAGCGTACTAAACTGTGTATACCCACCAAAATGATAACCAAGATGCTGACCATCCACATAAATATCGGCATGATGAAGAATGCCCTCAAAGATCAAACGAATATTGCTGTCTTGGGTTGTATCAAAATAGGTACGGTACCATGCAACGCCAATGTATTCGAATAAGCCTAATTCATTATTCCAACAGGAAGGAACAACGAGCTTACGGGAATCGGAAGGAAATTTCTTGTACCATTCCTCTGTAGTGCCTAAATTGCTTGGATCTGTGACAAAATCCCATAGTCCATCAAGTGTGCGTGTTTTGCGAAGGATATGTTGTCCAAAAGTACGGATCAAAGGAAAAATCCCCTTTCATGTCTGTTTCGTAAAGCGTATCATGGAGAAATGGGGTTAATCTATGGATAAAGGGTATTATCATTTGTCAAAATCGCTTTGCAGGTGGTGGTTATATGGAATCGAAAGCTCACAGAATTTATCATCTTCGTCTGACCTATGAGAAGCTTCCCGTGCCTGGGTGGAAGGATATTCGCAATACGATGGATGTTCATTCGCTTTACTGGATTATGAGCGGGGAGGGGGAATTCTCGCATTCACCGGATGAGAAGCCCATTCAAGTGAGGACAGGGACGCTGATCTATCTCAAGCCGGGTTTTACCCTTACGATGTCATCTTCCATAGACCAACCGCTATACATCCGTATGCTTTTATTTGATGCTTTCGATGTGCCTTATGAGCAGGCCATTTGGCAAAAGCCTGTGTACCTGGACACGCTGAACTTGCCTTTTATCAAACTATATTCTCCGGAGCAAGCGGTTTGGATTCATGAGCAGTTTAAGCAAATGTGGTCGATCCAAGGGACCGATCCGCATGAGAGACAAGCAGAGTTTCAATACGTGCTCTCCAAATTGCTTCATTATATGAGAGATACGCAGGAGTCGACGGACCCGTATATGAAAGCTTTTCAGCAAGCAAAGTTTTGGATGGAAACCTGCTACAACCGTCCTCTCAAGATGGAGGAGCTGGCGCGGAATTTTCATATCTCCGTTTCCCAATTGCGGAAAATGTTCATGCAGCAGATGGGCATATCCCCCAAGGAGTATTTGAACCGAATTCGCAATGAGAAAGCCAAAACTCTGCTGCTGCTGACAGAGGAACCCATGAAAGCGATCGCGGTCGCTTGCGGCTTTGCCGATGAATTTCATTTTGGTAAAATGTTTCGGGCTTGGAATGACACTTCCCCAGCTCGTTTCAGAGCCTTGTACAAATAACTGGCATCAGGTTGCGCAAGCATTTTTATGGTAAAATGATGGTTAAAATAAAGATTGGTTTGGGAGAGGGGCTTACCTATGAGTGCTGAAATTGAAAAAAAATTTTTATTGCCTGCATTCCCTGCGAGTGAATTAGAGAATCAAGACATTAAGCTGGTGTCCAAGCAGTACATTTATCAAACGTATTTGGCTTTTTCGGAGGATCAGGAAATTCGAGTGCGAAAGCTAGTCGATAGCTCTGGCGAGTCGCATTTTACGCATACGTTCAAGTCCGGTCATGGGATGGTTCGCGAAGAAATTGAGTACAACATCTCTGAAACGGTGTATAAACAACTTTTGGATCACACGGGGTTGATTCCGTTAGAGAAGATTCGTACTACGGTAGAACATGCGGGACTTTATTATGAAATTGATGAATACAAGCAAGTGGATTTGGCAGTAGTTGAGGTCGAGTTTCCAAGCATTGAAGCCGCGGAGCAATTTGAAGCGCCAGCTTGGTTTGGACGCGAACTTGGCTCAGAGGACGAATACCGTAATAAATCGATGTGGGTTGCCTTGCAAAAAAAGTCGGCCATGGGGGATTAGAGCACATTAGAGCATTCAGCTGAAGGAGGATCCATTGATTTTGGACATACAACGATTAGGGGAGCAGGATGTGCCGCAGGTGCAAGCACTTTTGATGGATGTGGTTTCACGGCTGCCGTCCAGTGCTTATTATT
This sequence comes from Paenibacillus sp. P36, assembly GCF_045866505.1. Taxonomy (NCBI): domain Bacteria; kingdom Bacillati; phylum Bacillota; class Bacilli; order Caryophanales; family Paenibacillaceae; genus Paenibacillus; species Paenibacillus sp. P36. Next base: position 7,520,806 of record NZ_AP038372.1, on the reverse strand, counting down.
CGACGGATCGTTTAGAAGCGTTATACGAATATGTTGAGCAAAAAGGTGAGATGTACGGCGCTTTCCAAGGAGATACACTCGTTGCTTATACGGTGATTGCATTCCCTGGGCTAAGCGCCGGCAATCTCGGACGTGAGTTTGGCGTGCCTGAGGCAGAGCTGCCAAGAGTGGCTTCGCTGGAAGGGTCCATTGTTCACGAATCGGTGAGAGGACAAGGCCTGCAGCGGCGTTTTCATGCCTGGAGAGAACAGCGCGCGCGGGAGAAGGACATGCTCTATTTATATGCTACTGTTCATCCAGACAATGTGATAAGCCGGCAAAATTTAGAGTCCGCTGGGTTGACGCTGCAGTTCTCCCGCCCGATGTACGGTGGTTTACCAAGGCACTGTTATGCGAAAAAGTTATTTTGAATAAGCCAATTCTCTGACTTTTTTCCACTGGCTTAACTGCTTTTCCAAATGCTCGACTAACGTATCGACATCGTTTAGAAACTTGTCTTTTTCGCTGGCGTCGAGCTTGGAAGCATCGCTCTGCAAATCGCTCTCCGTTGGAGCTTGTACAACCGAGAGAAGTTGCTGCAGTTTCATTTGAATAGGGGCCACTGCCATTTCCATTGCCGCAGTCTCAACACGTTGAGATTGGCTGCTTGGCAAGTGCCCGCTTTGCTCCGCCAGTGGCGTATCGATCGTCGTGCTGGCTTTTTCTGCTTTTTGAGCTTTGGCCGGTGCCTTTGCCGGAGCAGGTTTAGCTCGTTCGGCGCGGTTGTTTTGAAAAACAGACCACGTTTCAACCAACTCGTGCCCCGATTTGTACAAAAGCTTCCCTTTCGTACTCTCCGAAATATCCTTATCTTTGAACATTTTTGCGATTTTTTTCACGTCGCTTACTGGCATTTCGTCTCTTGCAATAATCAAGGCAAGTGGATCGCGATGCTCGATGGCGAGATCTTTGATAGGCAGCAGCTGATCTTCGGTCAGCTTGTCCTTGCGAATTTCAGTGCCGCTGACAATCAACTTTTTGACGGCGTTACCAAATTTTAATAGATCACATTTATTTTTGATATAGGACTCAGGTTTGCCGAGTTTGCTAGAGAGGTACTTAATAGAAGAGCTGAACTTCGCATCGTTCATCAGTTTATGAAAAGCCTCGGCTTCCTCAATCGGTGAAAAACCTTCCCGCGTCAAATTCTCCGCAATTTGCTCCAAATAAATTTCCATCTCATCTGTCACATTAGACACAATGCAGGACATGGTAGGCTTTCCGAGCATTTTACTAGCTTTATACCTGCGGTTTCCATAGATGATTTTGTAACGATTGTTTGCTGTTGTTCTTACTTTAATGGGAGAAAGCAGACCAATTTCCTCAATACTTTTCATAAGTTCTTGAAGGGCTTCTTCATCGAATTGATATCTGGGCTGGTCCGTGTCTTCATCAATTAATGCGATAGGAATTTCTATAATATCCATAACATATCTCCAATCGTTCTAGATTTCATCTAAAGTGCGACATTGCGTTGTTTAAACTCCGTTGGGGTCAGTCCGGTAACCGCCTTGAAATTTCTGCAAAAATAATGAATGCTGGAATACCCTAATTTCATGGCTACGGCTTCAATGGTGGATTCGTGCAGCAAAAGCAGCTGCGCTTGCTTCACTCTTTCCAGAACCAAATAGTGCTTGGGGGCATAGCCGGTTGCTTCGCGGAACAACTCTGCGAAGTAGGTGGGATGATAGCCGCTTATAGCAGCAAGCTCGGGCGTTGACCAATTGCGGGACGCATCCTGCTGAATCGCTTCAATGGATGCTGCAATTTTGCTATGTTCGGTTGCAGCGCGAAAACGTTTGTCCATTTGATAACGCAGCAAAGTGGTAAGGATTTGAATGAGGTAACCGCGGGCAATTGAACCGTAACCGGGCTCTTGATGGACGAATTCCTTGGCGATCCGGGCAAACAGGCTTTCCAGCTGCGTAAACTCGTAGAAATGCCACATATCCACATCCCCATGACCTTCCACATGAACGGTATAGGTTTTGGCAGGTTTTACTAAATGTTCTCTCGTATGTAAAATGATTGTCGGTTCTGGATGTATGGCTTCGGTCGAGGCGGAGTCCCAGCTAAAATGGATGCTCCCCAGCGTCGAGGGACCATCGGAAGAAATGGTTAGTCGATGCGGTGTGTCTGAGCCATAGAACAGGCAATTCCCAGGCAGCAAATTCAGGCATTTGCCTGCGAATTCAAAACTGGCGGAACCAGCGACCAAGAGGATGAGCTGACAGTCGGGAATGGTGCGCGGCCCCCAGAACGTACCTGCTGGAGCTTGAAAATAATTACTGAAATTGACCGTAGGACGCAGACTTCCGAGAGATCCGAGATGCGTCTTCATAGACATCCCCCCACAAGGGTGTGACTTGCCTCTATTGTTTCACACAATCTGTGAAAAGTGCAAGACCTATTCGGGATGTAAACTCGTTCTATGTCCTGATTTTGGAAGACATCCATTTCATATAAAAAGATTGATCTAGCGGTTCGCAGATGAAATAATAGAGAGGAGATGTCGAATTATGACGTTTAAAGTTTAAGGATGACGGGAGTAGAGTCTCATGAAAACGATGCAATACACGATTATAGCTCTAGTTTTCGTCATATTGGTCTCATCTTCCGAGTTTGTTCTCGATAAGTACAGAAACTCCTTATTGAATGAGCTTAGAATGACCGAACAGTCGCAATTATCCTCAAGGGCTTTGGTATTGCAATCGGTTATTGACCGCAATTTTAACTTAATGGTCAGTCTGGAAGCTTATGTTAGTTCAAATTATTTGCAAAACAAAGATGATCAAGAAGTACTGAATTACATTGCTTCTCTATATCTTGGCGCTCAAGCTTCTACACTTAATCTACTCATTGCCCCCAAAGGGATTGTAAAGGCCGTTTTTCCGCTTAAGGGCAATGAAAGTATAATGAATTGGGATTTATTGAACGACCCTCGCCCGAACGTACAGCAGCAAATTGTAAACGCGCTAACAACGAAGAGGATGACCATGGATGGTCCGTTTAAGCTGCTGCAGGGGATGGATGGGTTAATTGCGCGCAAAGCGATTTATCAAAACGGGGAATTCTGGGGATTCGTTTCCGTTGGAGTCGATGTGGATCAATTGCTTGCGGAAGCGGGCATAAAGAACGGGGACCCCAGAAATGAACGACTTGCGATCCGCAATCCGGGTCAACCTGCCTTTTTTGGGGATGATTCGGTCTTTCAAGAGAGGCACACGAAGGCCAACATTGAGCTTGCGGATCATAATTGGGAGCTGGGTGCGCTTCCTCCGAACAGTGCGGTTGAGAGCATCAAGCAGCAGATTTTAGTGACACGAGCTTCATTCATTACGATATTGGTTCTCGGTCTGCTCTTCTTCCTTTATATGCTTAGACAGCGTGATACATTAAGTAAAGCAGTGAATGAGCGAACGCAGGAATTGCAGCTCGCCAATGAAGATTTAACGGCGGTGAATGAGGAGCTGCTAGCCGGGCAGCAGGAGCTGCAAGAATCGACCAAAAGACTGATGGAGTCCGAACAAATGCTTTCCTATCTGGCCTATCATGATGTACTGACAGGGATTCATAATCGTACGTATTTTCAAATGGTTTTGAAGGAACAGATCGTTTACAACGAAATCAGCCATACCTCGCTGGCGGTGCTGTTTTTTGACTTGGATAACTTTAAAATGGTCAATGATTCGCATGGCCATCATATGGGCGATCTGATGCTGCGTGAGGTTGTAAACCGGATTCAGCAATCCGAGCTTCCCTTTCACACCTTCGCCAGATTCGGCGGGGATGAGTTCGCGATTCTGCTCGAAGATTGCGCAGATGAGCAGGACGTTCGGGATTTCTGCGAGCAATTGATTGAGATTTTGAAGCCGTCGTGCCTGTTATCGGGCCGTGCTTTTTTCATCAGTGCAAGCATCGGGATTGTGCAGTATCCTTATGGCGGATTGACATGGGAATCCCTGCTTAAAAATGCGGATATCGCTATGTATATGGCCAAAAAGGAGAGCGGGAGCTCTTACAGTTTCTTTGATAAACAAATGGCGATGAATTCCGTATCCAAGCTTGAAATGGGGAACCACCTTCGTCAGGCCATGGATCGGAACGAACTTGAGATTGTCTATCAGCCGCAGATTGATTGCCATCTGGGTAAAGTCATAGGTGTTGAAGCCTTGCTGCGCTGGAACCACACGACGAAGGGCTACATTTCCCCTTCAGAATTTATTCCGATTGCCGAAGAAATGGGCTTTATCGTTACTATAGGCGAGTGGGTGATGCGTGGCGCCTGCATGCAGATGAAGGCGTGGCACAACATTTTGCAAGAACCATTGACGATATCCGTTAATCTCTCCGTTAAACAGCTGAATGATGAACGATTTGTCGATAAAGTGATTCAAATATTAGAGGAAACAGGCCTGGAGGCCAAGTATCTGGAAATTGAAATCACCGAAAATGTTGCGATGCGTGATGACCAGCTGGAGGCTCTCGGACGTTTGCGCAAACTAGGTATTGCGATATCCGTTGACGATTTCGGCACGCATTATTCTTCGCTCAGTTATTTGAAAAGATTTCCCGTTACCAAAATCAAGCTGGACCAATCGTTTGTTCGCGGCGTACACACTGATGACAAGGACCGGGCTATGATCAAAGCGATCATTTCGGTGGCCAAATCGTTCCAACTGCAAATTATTGCTGAAGGGGTTGAAACGGAAGAGCAGGCTAGATTTTTGGTCGCGAACGGCTGCAGCCAAATTCAAGGGTATTACTTCTTCCAACCGATGTCGGCCGATCAGACGCAGGTTATTTTGCAGATGAGTATGCAACCGAAGCTTGGCTTTATGAATGCTATTTAAATAAAAGAGGCTGCACCGGAGTAGAATCATCTACTTGCGGAGCAGCCTCGTTTTTATAGAGGAACAATTTGTTTTTGTTTATTTTTGAAATAAACCCAATGTTTGAAGCCGATCTCTTTCAGCGTTTTGCTCACTTCATCCCAGTCATCGCCAACACGGCTTGGAATATGCGCATCGGAGCCGAACGTTACCTCAACGCCGTAGTGAAGGGCTTGCTCTAACATCGCGTGCGAAGGGTACCAACCGCCCACGTCTTTGGTTTTGCCTGACGTATTGATTTCGATAGCCACACCGGTTTCACCGATGACTTTCAATGTTTCGTTGACGGCAGGCGTTGGAATGTCAGAGAAAGCTGGGTAAAAGCCTTTCATAGCATCAATATGCCCAAGGATGTTGAACATGCCGGAGCGGGCGGATTCCGCAATAAGGCGATAGTATTCTTCCTTCTGCTCGATTTTCTGCGCGTCATTCAAATCCTTCCATCTGTTGCGATTGAAAATACTGACGCCGCCGGACAAATGCACCGAACCGATGATGTAGTCGAACGGGTATTTGGCATACTCCTGACGGTAAACATCAACATGCTCAGGGAAATAATCGGATTCTACGCCTAACAGGACATCAATTTTACCTTCGTATTCTTTTTTCAGCTGAAGCACTTCCTCGATATAGCGGGGAAATTCACTTTTGGCCATGGCGATTAAAGGTTGTGCGTGATCTTCCGGACTTCCGAAATAAGGGGAGTGGTCTGAGATCCCAATCGCCTTCAAACCGCCGGCAATAGCGGCTTCGATATAGTCGCGAATTTTATCCTGGGCGTGCCCGCACCGATCATGATGGGTATGTAGGTCGAATTTCATACGAGAATACCTCCTAAGCCTGTAATTTATTCTGAGCCAAGAAATTGAGTTTCCGGCATCCCTTTTAAATCTCGAAGGAACTGCTGCATGGCAGAATTTAAGTAACGTCCCGACTTATATACTACACCTACAGGATGGGTACTATCCAACTCATTTACTTTTACAATTTTCAAAGTGCCGTGCCGCAGTTCATCCGCTACAGACAGCTTGGAAATGATGGCGACGCCGAGATTTAATTCAACCATTCGCTTCACTTCTTCACTGCTGGACAACTCCATGACAATATGAGGCGCGACATCATAGTTTTTGAATACTTGATCGACAAAGCGTCGCCCTGCGGTCTCTGGAGAAAGCATGATGATTGGAATATTGCGCAGTTTTTCAATGGATAAATGGGCGAATCGGCTGAGTGGATGCTGCGTCGATACAACGAGCTCGAAATTGTCATAATACAGCACGGAAGTTTCTAAGGCCTGATTTTTCTCAAATAAATAAGTAATCCCGATATCGATTTGACTATTCTCAACTGAGGTCATAATTTGTGAAGAAGTCATGGAGTGAATGGTCGTTTTGATCAAAGGGAATTGGTCCTGGAAATAAGAAAGCACCCGCGGTAAAATTTGCATGGCAATTGAGGTCGTCGTGCCGATGTGGATATGGCCTTGTGGTGTTTGGTGTAAATCTGACAAGCGCTGCTTGAGGTCACTGGCGATCCGCAGCATTTTCTCAGCATGCTCCAGAAATAGCTTTCCGCTATCCGTTAACGTGACAGGCTGGTTGCGATCGATGAGAATCGTGCCGAATTCGTCTTCTAGGCTCTTAATTTGCGCGGAAACGGCAGGTTGGGTCAAGTTAAGAATTTCGCCAGCTTTACGGAAGCTCATCGTCTTGGAAATCGTGAGCAACGTTTCCAACTGGTTCATATTCATGCGATTACCTCCTGCTATTCAAATTGTAATTACAAATAAAATTTATCGAAATTGTAAAGGGCATAAAAACCTTTTCTAAGCTTATTATATGATAGGAAGGAGGGGGTCGGCAATGTCTCCCGGAAAACTCGGACAACGGCCTGTCGAATTTCATTGCCATATACTCAAATTTGATTATAATAATTAGTATATAAGAAATTGAATGGTAAAGGAGATTTATTTCATGTCGTTAACACGCAAGTCTAACCCTACCTGGACAGTCGTCGGGTTGATGTTAGGACTTTTGCTGGCTGCGCTGGATCAAACAATTGTTTCTACAGCGATGCCAACCATTGTGTCCAAACTAGGGGGATTCAACCAGTATGTCTGGGTTTTCTCAGCTTATTTGATTGCTAACGTGGCAGCCATGCCGATTTTCGGAAAGCTCTCGGATATGTACGGTCGTAAGTTATTTTTTATCATCGGGATTATCGTATTCATGATCGGATCTGCGCTTTGCGGAACCGCTTCATCGATGACCCAACTCATCGTTTATCGCGCGATTCAAGGTATCGGAGGCGGCGCCTTGATGCCGATTACCTTTGCGATCATTTTTGATATTTTCCCACCGGAGAAACGGGGTAAAATGCAAGGGCTTTTCGGGGCCGTATTCGGTTTATCAAGCGTACTCGGTCCGATCATCGGCGCTTATTTCACGGACTATGTCACGTGGGAATGGATTTTCTTCATTAATCTACCACTCGGCATTGTGTCCTTGTTGCTTATTATTTTCGCCTACCATGAGACTGTGGAGCACAGCAAGGCCAAAATCGACTGGAGCGGTACCATTTTACTGACAGCAGCGATTGTATCCCTGATGTTTGCATTGGAGCTTGGTGGTAAAGACTATGCGTGGGCCTCCTGGCAAATTATTAGTCTTTTTGCAGGGTTTGCCGTACTGTTGGCCGTGTTCCTGACGGTTGAAAAATTTGCAGCCGAACCAATCGTTCCGCTCGACCTGTTCAAAAACCGCCTGTTCACCGCAAGCATGGGTGTCAGCTTTGCTTACGGGGCTGTTTTGATTTCAGGGGGGACGTACATTCCTTTGTTTATTCAAGGTGTATTTGAAGGCTCTGCAACAAGCGCTGGGTCTACACTCACGCCGATGATGCTGGGTGTTGTTGTCAGCTCCGCATTAGGCGGACGTTTCATAGGAAAATTCTCTTACCGCAACGTGATGCTTGTATCCGTAGCCTTGTTGATTGTGGCCACATCGCTTTTGGGTAGCATTTCGTTCGATTCCAAGCGCTGGGTCATCACGACTTTTATGATTCTAATGGGACTTAGCATCGGAGCATGCTTCCCGATTACTTCTATGTCCGCTTTGCATAAAGTAGACTTCCGGCGCAGAGGTACAGTGACTTCGCTTGTTAGCTTCTTCCGTTCCGTAGGTTCCGCCATTGGAGTTGCGGTATTCGGTAGTATTCAGGTAAACTCACTTAGAGATAACATTACACAAACCCTACAAGATCCGGCTATGGCTGAAAAGTTTCATGATGCGCGCGCCTTGCTGCAGCCTCAGGTTCGTGCCAACATTCCTCCCGATGTGCTGCACAAGCTGCTGATCGCACTTGCGGATTCCATTGCAGTTGTTTTTCAAACAACGATTGTTTTAGCTGTCATTGGACTCGCGTTTATCTTACTTATGGGGAATGCGAAGCTGGAAGTGGGGAAAGCTCCTGTCAAAGGGAATGCACCTGTAGGGCACTAGGAGGTAACCGCTATGTCGATGAAGCTCGTCATACTTGGTCTGTTGATGGAAGCCAACCGGCATACGTATGAGATCCGGCAAACGATGAAAGAAAGAGGCATGCATAATTATATGAAGCTGCAAGACGGCTCGCTTTATTATGCGATGGATCAACTGCGCAAAGACGGTCATGTGGAAGCACTTGAAGTCGTGCGTAATACGAATCGACCGGAGAAAACCGTCTTTCAAATTACGGAGGCCGGGAAGCTTAAATTTCAAGAGCTGTTGATCGAGCAGTTTCATGAAGAAATCAAACACTATCACCCGCTTTACGTCGCTCTGCCATTTTCCGTGCATGGCGATCAAGCCAAAATAGCCGATATCTTGGAAAATAAAATATTGGCTCAGAAAATGAGCATGAACCGAATGAAAAGCTTGTATGAAGAGCATAGGAACGTAGTTCCTCGCGTTATTTTACAGATGATGATTGGCACCTATAAACGTTCGTTCAGCGAGTTAAAATGGCTGGAGCAGCTGCAAAAGGATGCAAGGGAAGGCCGTTTGCAGGAAAAGGGCTCCCCGCCTGAGGTCGACTGGGACCATTTGGATTGATCGTGCGTCGGAGAAATCTCGAAAAAACCTTCAATTCCACACGCAGTGTGGGTTGGAGGTTTTTTTTTCGAGTGTCCATACGGTTGCTAAGGGAACTAGGATACGCTATTCCGTAGAAAAGATACATTTTCCACCCGTGAGGGGAACTACAGTCCGTTATTTTGCAGGAATGAGTTGAAAATCGGGTGATGGAGGCGGAATAAAGCCTTGTAGTTCCGCTCCAAGAGGGAACAACGTGTTTCTCCTGTTAATAGAGGCCTGTAGTTCCCGTAAATAAAAACCCTAGCGGTATTCCCGCTAGGGTTATTGAAATTTGCGGCTTATATCCCGCCAAGCCTACTAAACTGCGCGATGAAATGTGCCAAATCATCGCAAACCAGGTCCGGCGTCACGCCCGCCGACGCCATCTGCTCGTGCACGTTCTCCGGCGTTGCGACGCCGGTCAGCACGAGCGCCGTGCGGCACCCCGACACCACGCCTCCGCGGATGTCGGTGTGCACGTTATCGCCGATGACCCAGACATCGGCGGCAGGTAAACCAAGCCGCTCGATGGCGTAAGCCATGATGATCGGCGAAGGCTTCCCGATCACCACCGGCTCCACGCCGGAGGCGGCGGTGATCGAAGCGGCCAGGGAGCCAGCCCCTGGCATAAGACCTCCATCCGACGGCAGCATGCGGTCGGGATTGGTTAACACATAGGTCGCGCCGGCTTTCAGGTGGCGGACCGCTTCGGTCAGCTTCGCATAAGTGAAGCTGCGGTCAATGCCTTGGACGACGTAATCCGGAGGCGTCGTCTCCTCCATATCGAAGCCGGACGCCTCCAGGGCGATCCGCAGTCCGGCTTCGCCGACCATATGCACGCTGCGGCCCCGGCTCTGCTCGGTCAAGTACTTGGCGGCGGCCTGAGAGGACGTATAGACCGCCGCCTCCGGCACTTCAATGCCGAACGCCAGCAGATGTTCGGCGACTTGCGCTGGTGTACGGGACGAATTGTTCGTCACCAATAAGTAGGGCAATTGGTGCTGCTGCAGCCACTGAATGAAAGCAGCTGCATGTGGAATCGGTTCATGCCCCCGATATAACGTACCATCCAAATCTATGAGAAAACCGTTCATATTACAGACACTCCTTCGGCTATTTTAACTTGTGTGGAAGGAAGTGTAATTTCAACCGTCGTTCCTTCTTCCAACTTACTTTGAATTTCCATCATGCCCCCGTGTGCTTCAATAATACGGTAGCATACCATGAGGCCAAGACCGGTGCCTTTTTCCTTGGTACTATAAAAGGGTTCCCCCAGCTTGGGCAGCCGCTCTGGTGCAATACCGCATCCTTGATCGATGAAACGGATGGTGATGTTTTTCTTAGCAGCATCGGCTCCAGCTTCGATACGCATTAAACCGCCCTCTTCCATGGACTCCAGCGCATTTTTCAAAATATTGATGAAAACCTGTTTAATTTGCCTCTCGTCGCAAGAGACAGGGGGCAGATTAGGCTCAATATCAGCTTCGATTTGAATATTTTCCAATATCGCTTGAGGTTGTAGCAGCTCGATCGTGCTCATCACAATAGAGTCAATGGTTCGGGTATCAAAATTGGTAGCCTGCGGTTTTGAGACGAACAGGAACTCATTCACGATAAACTCAATGCGCTGCAGCTCTTTTTGCATAATTTCTATGTAATATTGCTCTTTGGTATTGTTTGTTTTCAATAATTGCAGGAACCCCTTCAAAGCTGTTAATGGATTGCGGATTTCGTGAGCCACCCCAGCCGCCAGTTGCCCTACAGCTGATAGCTTATCCGATTTGATCAGCAGCTCCTGGGTCTTTTTTAATGCGGTAATATCTTTAAATGTAATAACGGTACCGAGAATGTGCCCCTTCTCCTCCAGGATGGGACTCGACATGAACTCGACAGGGAAGGAAGTGCCATCCTTTCTCCAGAACAGGTCCTCTTTCATAATAGGAGCATCCCGATTTAGAATCGTATTCAAAACAGGACTTTCTTCACGCGAAAAAGGAGTGCCGTCGGCCTTCTCAGGCCGAATTAGATTATGTATTTGCCTGCCGAGCATTTCATCTACTTTCCAGCCGGTTATCGCTTCCGCAGCTTGATTCCAGAAGATCGTGCGCCCACTCATATCAATCCCATAGATGCCTTCGGAGACGGAATTGAGGATGAGCTGATTTTGCTTATAGAGTTTGTCGATAACTTTTTTCTGTTCTTTCACTTCTGTCAGGTCCTTGAGAATCGCGTAAATCCCCACGACTTGACCGTCGACTTTCGTCGGGACGAACGTTACATTAGAAGGGATCGGAATCCCGTTTTGATGAATAAAAGCAGCCTCGAAATTTTGCGGCATCCCGGCGGACGCCACTTGGAAATGATGCAAGGCTTTAAGCAAATCAGGCGGGCTGATCATTGGGATAAAAGAAGTCGTGGCGTTCTCGCGCCCAAGACCCAGGAGGCTCTCAAGCCCGTGATTGGCTGACAGCACTTCACCATCCAGGCTAAAAGAAATAATCGAGTCCGGATGATTGTCGTATAGAGATTGGTACCGCTCAGCGGTTTCCAGAATGGAAGTTTCACCTTTTTTGATTCTTCTAAGCCCGTATAAGGCTAATCCGAGCATCGTACATAGTACGACAATATCGATAGCCAGCCCGATGGGACGGTGCTCGACTACATATGGAAGCTGATGAACGATGAAAAAGTTCGTACCGATTAGCAGCAGAGCGATAATATGATAGACAAGCGTAAGTTGATATAACGTGTAATGTTTTATTGTCGTTTTCTGTTTCATCATGGTTGCCTTTCATCGCTCCTTTAAAAGGACGAATACCCTGCAAGCCTATCAGGATTCGACACATATTTATATATTCTTCCAGATTACTTGCTGTATTTCCTGCTGATAATGATCCATAAATCCAGATTCGACAATTTTAGTATGAAGGCAGGAAGAGTGTCTGTATGTGAGTATAAGGAACTATTTTATGAAAAAATACAGTATACTTGTCCTAGTATTTTAGGTATAATGTTGAAAAAGGTCGTTTTTGGTGGAACTTATTCACAAATGAGATCGGAGCGGAGCTATGAAGGCTGAGTACATTAATCCTTTTTTGGAGTCGGCTAGAATTGTCATCGAGCAGGTTGCTAACATTCGCCCAACTACAGGGCAGCTCGGCGTCAAAGACGTCAAATTTGTGGAAAAGTATATTTGGATCCAAATCGGGATGACCGGACAAATGGAAGGCGATATTGTATTCGGCTTGGCTGAGGACGTCGCTTTGAAGATGGTTTCCGCGATGATGGGCGGGTTTGTAATTACGGAGATGGACGAAATGGGCAAGAGCGCTATATCGGAGCTAGGCAATATGATTAGCGGGAATGCAAGCACCATGTTGTTTAATCAAGGCGTAAGGGTAGATATCACGCCTCCGAAGCTGGTTCAATCCGCGACGGCTGCCGGTTTTGTGCCGAAGAGAGCGCTGACGATCCCTTTGATTATGGATAGCATTGGCGAACTGGACATTCAAGTGTTAATTACGTAATATGAATATGGAATGAAATGTTGTATACATAAGCTAGAATGAATGGAGTACTGCGAAAGCGGTCCTCTTTTTTTTGTAATTTACTGGAATGGGGAGAAATGACGTTGAACATTTCGAACAAAATCGTCTTGATCACCGGAGCGTCAAGCGGCATCGGCGCTGTCATGGCACAGCAATTTGCGGCGATGGGGGCGATTCCCATTTTGACAGCCCGCAGTACAGACAAGCTTGAGTCGATTGCTGCAGGCATTCAAGGCCAGCATGCTGTTTACGCGCTTGACGTTACGAATACTCAGCAAGTACAGGACGTAGTTAGTCAGGTTATCGCGAAGTTCGGTCGTATTGATATTTTAATCAACAATGCCGGTTACGGGATATTTGAGTCATTCGCCGGTGCGCCGCTGGAGCACTTTGAGGATATGATGAACGTGAACTATATGGGGGTTGTCCGCTGCACGCAAGCTGTATTGCCTCATATGTTGAAGGCGGGAAGTGGTCATATTGTTAACATAGCGTCCATGGCGGGGAAAATCGGTTCGGCCAAATCTACGGGCTATTCGGCAACGAAACATGCGGTGCTTGGTTTCACGAACAGCTTGCGCCAGGAATTAATGCGAACGGGGGTTTCTGTGACGGCGATTAATCCGGGTCCGATCTCCACACCATTTTTCGATAAAGCAGATCCGAGCGGGAACTATGTTAAAAATGTAGCATGGTTTATGCTCAAACCGGAGAAGGTTGTGAAAGAACTGATCCATGCCATTGAGAAAAAAATACCGGAGAAAAATCTTCCCTTTGTAGCTGGCGTTGGCATTAAGCTGTTTCACTTATTCCCACGGCTATTCGACCGTTTGGCATCGGGGATTTTAAATAAAAAATAAGCGGGTCCCGGTCTATGGACTGGGAATCCGCTTTTTTTCATGGTGAGCGAATTACTTCGACTCAGGCTTGTTAGCTTGCAGAGCTTGATTTAAATCACGAATCTCTTCGAAAATTCGGCGCACTTCCGCTTTGCTTTCGGGATGCGTTTGATTCCAATGAGAAGTCAGGGCCGGGAGCGATTTATGAACATGATTAAAAAATGCCCATACTTTTATTTTCTCAAGCATTTCAGGCGATGTATCTCCCGTAATGAGTTCTGCGGTTTTTAACACAAGTGCGTTGAATTCTTTCTCAAAATCTGTATTCATAGTTTCATCCCTTCGGATGGAAAATAGTAAGACACTTCTAGTTTATCTGATGATATGACAGCTGTCAAAATAGGGCGACCCATGTCCATAGCACGAAAAAAACCAACATAAGCACTAAGTGGGTTTTATTACCATATTACAAAGTTTTTATTGTTGTTTACTCCCTTGCTTTGCCCTAAAATAAGGGTAAGAAACAGAGAATGTTTTTACCTGGTTGGCTAGGGGGCGTTTATTTCGAAGTCTCTCAAACTGTTATTTAGCAGTGATTTTTACACTTTAGAGAAGAGCGTGCAGGAACAGATATATCAAGAGTTTTATCTACTCGTCTATCCGATGATTTATTTTATACTTAGGGATCATGCGGCCGTGGAGGATATTATTCAAGAGTCTTTTCTTCGAGCTGTGCGGAAGGCGCCGCTGCTTCAGGATATTGATAAATATGAAAGTTGGGTCAAGAAACTGACCCGGAATGTCACGCTGAATCATCTTCGCAAGCACAAACGCAACCGCGATGAGCTAGAAACGGAACTGATGCTGTGCATCAAGGAAACGGCACCTACCTCGGATTATTTGGGTTCCCTGGATCAAGAAGTCGAGCTGAAGCTCATGCGGGAAGCCATCATCTCTTACATTAATCAGCTAACTCCCTCCTACCGTCAAATTATTGCAATGAAATGGATACATAATTTATCTTACAAGGATATGGCGATTGAATTAGGGGTCACTGAGGGTGTTGTGCGGCAGCGGTTATTCCGGGCCAGAGATGTCATCAAGCAGAAACTGCTGGAAGAATGGGGAACGGGGAAATAAGAGTCCAGATGGACTCTTATTTCTGCTTATAGGGAGAGAGCGGGCCGTCTATGTCTATGAGCAGCATTTTCAAAGTATCGATTTGTATCGATATACAGCGTGACATATAATAAGATCATTAGGTTGAATGAGAAAAGGGGTTTACGTCCATTGAGTACAAGCTTTGAACAGTTGCAAATTGCACAAACTTATTTAGATAAATTGAAAGATTTGGGTATAGGTGAGCCAACGCCGATTCAGGCAGAAGCCATCCCGGTTTTGAAACAAGGCAGCGATGCGATCATTCAGTCCCAAACAGGCACAGGCAAAACGTTAGCTTATTTACTGCCCGCTCTGGAACAAATTGATCCTGCGCAGAAACAGCTGCAAGTATTAGTTGTTGTTCCTACCAGGGAGCTGGGTATGCAAATTATGCAAGAAATCGAAAAATTAACGGCTGGCGGTCCGATTCGTTCGCAGTCTTTGATTGGTGGAGCGGCTGTTGTTCGACAAGTCGAGAAGCTTCGCTTGCACCCTCATATTGTTGTGGGGACCCCTGGGCGTTTGCTTGAGCTTATGAAAATCAAGAAATTGACTCTGCACCATGTGAAAATTGGCGTAGTCGATGAAGTGGATCAAGTATTTGAGCTTGGTTCCATGCAGGATGTCGAGTCTGTGCTAAAAGGCATGCTGAAATCCAGTCAAAAGGTGTTCGTGTCTGCGACCATTCCGCAAAGCACCGAGCAAGCGGCCGGTAGATGGTTGAAGGAGCCTGTTATTATTAAAATCAACCCGAGCCAGCGCACAGCGGAAACGCTGGAGCACATGTATGTGCTCTGCCAGGAGCGCGAGAAGGTGGATACGCTTCGGAGACTGGTTCGTTTGATTAAACCGAAGTCTGCGATTGTATTTATCAATGTTACAGACGATATCGCTCAAGTTGTGGCTAAGCTGCAGTATGTTGGGTTATCTATTGAAGCTTTGTACGGAGAAGCAAGCAAACAGGATAGGGCTAAAGTCATGGGGAATTTCCGGGATGGGAAATTCCAGCTGCTGCTGGCCACGGATGTTGCAGCAAGAGGGCTGGACATTGAAGGCGTGACTCACGTCTTCCACTTGGATCCTGCCACCAACGCGGAGTATTACCTTCACCGCGTAGGTCGGACCGGTCGGATGGGCCGCGAGGGCACGACCATTTCCATCGTGACACCGAAGGAGCAGTTCATTCTCGAAAAATTCGAGAAGCAGCTCGGTATCACGATCGCGCCGAAGGCGATGTACGAAGGCCGGCTCGTCGATCCGGCCCAGGACCGCAGTGCGGCTACGATGCGCAGCCGCCGTGAAGCTGCACGCCCGCGGGGCGCAGCACCTGTGCGCAGCGGCTCCGCCGGCTCGCACTATGCTGCCGCGCCTGCGGGCGCGGTTCGCACTAGCGCGCCGGCGACGGAAGCGCGCGAATCCAGCGCTGCCCCGGCGAAGCCGCCAGCGCCGAAGCACACGGCCGCCGGCGGCAAGGCCGTGAGCAAAGCCCAACGCGAGCGAGATCGCAAGAGCAAGGGCGCTCCTCGCTGGCTGAAGGAAAAACAGCAGAACAAAGAGTAGCCGTAATTTACATCTAGACTTATACGGCTTGCCAAATCTGTCTTCTGCGGGGTGTTGAAACGTGCTGCAAAAACGATTTATTTTTCTCATCGTGGTCGTCCTTATCCTTGCGGCCGCCACGGTGTTGTTCATCCGGCACATCCAACCTACCGAGGATCTAGACCTGAATTATCAAGAAATTTCAGTTGGCAGTAAAATCGCGGACATTGTCAAGAACCGGAAGCTCGAGGTTCAGATCACAGAGCAAGATTTAAACAATCTGGTCAAAAAACAGCTGTCAGCCCATCCAGATCTGCCCAATGGCATTCGAATCGAAGGAGCTAAGCTCACCTTGCAGGGAAGCAACCTCGTGGCTGACGTTAATGTGAGATGGCAGGACAAGTTGCCTGTTGGCGCCCAATTACTTTTTACCTTGGCATGGGATCCGCCGAATGTGGTCATTCAGCATCAGAGCACGACGGTTAGAGGCATCCAAGTGCCAAAGGAGTGGCTTCAGTTCGCTCCAATCGAGCTCTCGATCGAGGATCACTTGCCGCTTTTAATAGGAGTGAAGGATGTAAAGTTCGAGGAAAAAGCCGTACTTATTCAATTGAAGGCTCTGCGTTAATAGCGCGGCAGCACCAAAAAGGACAACCCGACGAAAGGGGTTGTCCTTTATTTTTAACTAGAAGCCTGAACCTTCCACCTGCGGGAGTAGAGAACAATGCCGAAAACCACACACATGCCAACTAACACAAACCAAATCGATAAGCCAACTTGAAACTTATCCATTCCCCATCCGACGCCAAGCGGAATGACGGATCCGCCCAAGCCACCTGCAGCGATAAGCGTGCTTGTTGTTTGCTCCGTGCGCCCAGGGAGTAATTGATTGGCATAAATAAGAGCTACAGCGAACATCCCTGACATGAAGAGTCCAAGCAGCAGAACAATAGCGAAGCTGCTCCATAACTGCGTGCTGAACAGCCACAAAAAGACAGTAATCAAGCTGCCGCCAAAAGCGACGGCCAAATAACGGAAATAGGTCATTTTCTCGGCAAGCACGCCGGCAAATAGTCGACCTGCCACCATCGCAATCCAATAAGCTGTTACCGCCAAAGAGGACAGAGAGCTTGAAGTGTGCATTTGATCGATAAAGATCGAAGGCAGGAAGTTAACAATTGTATTTTCCATTCCTACATAGATGAAGAAAACAAGCATGAACAGAATTAGGAAGGTTAACGAACTCCTTGTCAGAGCTGGAGGCTTTACCTCTTGCTGTGACTTGTCGGCTTTGTGAGCCAACAATTCGTCATGCTCGCCCAAGGAAAGCTTCGACCAGATGAGTCCTGTTGCAAGCGCGCTTAATCCCAACAGCATAAATCCATATTTCCATAACCCGTTGGCAATCAAAATACTGGATACAATCGGCATGAATAGTGCGCCAAGTCCGAAGAAAACTTCGAGCGTGCTGAAGGCCGAGGCTTGTTTATCCTTTGCCGCCATTAACACGAAGGTTGAAATGCTCGCTTCTACGAGTCCGAAAGCCACGCCGGCTACGAAGGTGAGGCTCACGGCCAAAGCCCAAGGGGGCAGCATGACGATCGTCATCATGGCCAGGAAAAGCAATCCGAAAGCCGTCGTAATCGTGTTTCGGCGGCTGAATCGGCGACTGAACGCCGGCATGCTGAGCACGCCAAGCAAAAATCCGCCGAATTCAAGGAACACCAACAGCCCGCCATCGCTGTAGCTGCGTCCATAATGAGTGAGCAGCTCGGGTAATACCGCTCCAAAAATAACGTGGGTGCACCCTGTTAATAGATAGGACAGGCACCCCATAATTAATAATCTTCTCATACCATTGTGCTTCCTTTTTGCTCTTGCATGTATTTATCGTTATAGGCAAATACATGATCAACGACTTCAGCAACAGACTCGACATGATAGTTTGCTTTTTGTTTGACCTCCGGATGGGCACCTTTCATAGCAAAGCTATGCGGCGTAATCCCGAACATGGATACATCATTGAAGGAATCACCGACACAGGCAATTTCCTCCGGTTTTAGACCCAATTGCTCAATGAGGACGAGGAGGGAGTTACCTTTTGAAACTTGCCGTGGCATGATGTCCAAGCAATCTTTATCGGAGATGAAAAGCTCAACTTGATCGCCCATTTTTTCTTCTATTAAAGCTTTAATTGCCAGAAGGATTTGAATATCCCCGAATGTAGAAATCTTACAAATTGGAAGTTCGGCTTGCAGGGACTGCTCAATGTCCTCCTTTATAATAAAAGGCCGGAATGTACGTGACTGAACCTCATCGGAAGCTGGCGTTAAATGCGTGATGTAATTGGCTTCGCCAGAGCAAACGATTTTCACGACGTCAAAATCTTTCAGCAATTGATACACTCGATACGCTAATTCAGGCTCAAAAAGCTGAGATTTCAGAAACGAGCCGTCCTCCAAATGAATGAATGCGCCATTCTGCGACACGGAGTAGGCACGATGTCCGATTTCCTCAAGAACCTGCTGCATCTCCACATTCATTCTTCCTGAGGCCAGGCAAAGCAGGATGTCGGCTTCTTTCACTTTTTTCAGCGCAGCTTGCTCTCTTGAACTAACTTTCTTGCTGTGATCGAGCAAAGTACCGTCCAAATCACTTACGATAAGCTTAATCATCTAAGTCATCTCCTTTTGCCAAAACGATTTCAACTTCACTTGCCAGTAATTTCTCTCTCATTTCGGAGCTTAAGTCTTGGTCTGTGACCAGGATATCGATGCTTTCAAAACCAACCACGCGATGGAACAGCCGCTTGCCGAACTTAGAGTGATCTGCTAAAACGATGACTTGGTCAGCATGTTGGATCATGGCGCGGACTAAATAGCTGTCCTCTTCATTGGGGGCTGACAGCCCTTCCTCCGTAATTCCGCAGGTTCCGATCAGCAGCTTATCGACGTGGTAATCGTTCAACATCTCGATGGCTTTCGCGCCGTAGACGCTATGGTGTTTGCTATCCAATACGCCACCAAGAATGTGGATCGTAGTTTCATCTTTGCGGGTTAAAATAGCAGCAATTTCTATAGAACTTGTCACCACAACGTTCTGTTTGGAAGATAGTGCACTTGCCGCATGCAGCACTGTCGTGGAGGCATCCATCATGATATAGTCGCCATCTTGAATGAGTCCTGCGGCTGTTTTGCCGATGGTTAGTTTGGAAGAAGACTCTGATTGGAGGCGTTGTTCATAATTGCCGACTTCTTTGGAAAGTGTAGGGAGGATGGCGCCGCCGCGTGTTCGCACAATACGGCCCTGTTCTTCAAGTTTTACCATGTCACGCCGGGCGGTATCTCGTGATACATCATACAGCTCGCAAATCAGGTCGACCGTAATGCGCTTATTTGATTTTAAGTAATCAATAATGGATATGAGTCTTTCTTCTTGAAACAAAGGTTTCTCGCTCCTTTCGCGTAAGTGTTTATAAGTGAACTTAAGTATATTGCTTATTATATGTCTGGAAGTTTGGTTTTTCAACACCTTTTTTTCTTAAATTTTCGTAAAAAAACCGCACACTCGCTTAAGGAGCGAATGCACGGATTTGGTTATTTCACAGCTGTTTTTTTGCGAGTTTTCACGTAGCTAGGATAAGTAATTTCTCCGCTATCCAGCTTTCTGATCTCATCTTCGTTCCAACCGCTGATTTTATTGGTACCGGTTACCCCGGTTAGCTTGATTTGATAATGAGCAGCTAAATACTGCTGCAGCTTGGCCATCTCCTCAGGCGTGATTTCTCTAAGCTTTTGTTTACCTTGTAACTGCCCCAGTATGATGCCAATGGATTCAGCAGCCAGACTCGTATTCGGTTGAATTCTTGTGCTTCCGTATGCGATTGCTGAAGAGCCCACATTTTTCCCAGCGGCAATGACATTGTCGTAATTTTTTAATAAAAAGCTGCGCAGCGGCATCCCGTATTTATCGGGACGTCCCATCTCAATGCCCCATTTGTTGGCGCTAGTGCCCTGTAAATCGAGCGGATAGCCGCCAATGCTGACATTATCCCAGAACATGGCGCCAGAAAGCAGGTCGGACGGCTTTAAAACATAATCCATTTCGTAGTGATTATATTCCCTTACGTAAGGGTAAGTTGGCAGTTCCCCAAGTTCGGCATGTTCCCAACCCGGTAAGGTTTTACGGAAATGTCCCAGAATAGATGCCGTCTCTTTGTTGCCCAGTGTAACAGCTTCTTGGATGGATTCGGGTTTGGATGGGTCAACGGTGTACACCAGAAGGGCGTTAATCAAAACTTCCCCGTCTCTTTGATTCACAGCATTTAAACCTCTTAGAAATACGCGGTCATTGGATGGGTGATAGGCCTTTGTCATACCGCTGAGCCCGATCGCATAGCTGTCATTGACAGAACCGCCGCCAAATTGTTTGGATTTCTCTTCAGGTTTTAACGCGTTGAAAGTTGTGCTGAACTTTTTCCAATCGACATGCGTGAACTTCATCATCATACCGGCGCTCATGTATTCGATGTCTTTTTGCCCATAAAACTTCTCCAGTCCTGGCAATCTCTTGGCATCAAGTCGAGAGATGAGTGCGGCGTAATCACTATTATCGACCCAGTAGCCGGCCGTAATCTTCTTCTTTTCATTTTTATCTGTCGTGTAAACGATAGAAGCGACTTTGTGCATGCTGTCTGGTGTGTTGATTTGCTCAATGTCATTTAGGATAACGCCGGATTCGACAGGAATATTTTTGACCAGTTTATCCATATACGTTGAAAATTCGGAAAGCTTACGGATTTTGGCGTTTCGGAAGCCATCGAACAATTCTTTAGCCCGGCCCTGCACTAATAAATGGCCTTGATCGTCACGTGTTTCATCCAAAAACAACATTTGACTTTGAAGGATCTGGCCTCCAAAAGCTTTATGAGGATCGAGCACTTTTACCTTCAAACCTTCGTCTGCAGCCGCCCTCGCTAGATAGAGACCCTCCAGTTCGCTGCCGATGACAACAACGTCAAATTGCTCGGATGGATACGTATTTTTGGTTTCTACGGGTGGTGTTGGCGGGGCTTCACTAGCAGGAGGAGAATCTTGATGCGTGCTGGTCGGCACTGTAACAACAGCAGGTTCTACATTTGCTTGCTTGAGTCCGATTTTGCTATAAGAATAGACTGACAACGCAATTAAAATAACGGCTAGAGCAATAACGAGCTGAACTCTGGGATTACGTAAACGCATACATGAGCTCCTTTTGCGGTAGTGTTTTATATCGTTAAGTTTAGCAGTTTCAGGGGGGATTTAATAGACTCGACAATTTTCTAGTTTTAAAGATTTATTTCTCCACCCCCCTAAACATATTTACAATGGCGAATTGTTGTAGCATAACCAGGAACCCTTCGCGAAGGCTCCACATTATTTATACCAACTATATGAATATGGGAGAGGGAACTTGATATGAAAAAGAACCTAATGAAGAAAGCTGTAGCAACAGGACTTGTTTTAACAATGGTAATGGGAGGCGCTTCTGCAGCGTTTGCCAAAGGAAATGACCATGATGATCGTGGTAAAGGAAACAATAACAATAGCTATACTACTTCTATTAATAATGGTAAAAACAACGGTAAAGGTAACATTAGCGGCAACATTCAAATCCGCATTAACTTTGACGACCTCAAAGGCGCTCAATGGGCAATGCGTTACATAGCTAGCTTGGCATCCAAACAAGTGTTTGAAGGATACGAAGATGGTACATTCAAACCAGATAAATCCGTTTCCCGTATTGAAGCGATTACAGCTGCTGTAAGATTGATGGGATTGCGTGAGCAAGCCGAATCTGCTACAGAAATGGCAACGAAATTAAACTTCAAAGATGCGGACAAAATCCCTGCATGGGCAGTTGGATACGTAGCCGTAGCACTTGAAAACGATCTATTCACAGAAAGCGATGACTCCGTTCAACCCAATAAAGAAGCGGACCGCCTATGGGCAACAACGCTGTTAGTGAAAGCTCTGAAACTAGAGTCCGAAGCTAAAGCAAAAATGAACACTCAACTTACATTTAAAGATGCTAAACAAATCCCTGCTGGATCTGTAGGCTATGTTGCTGTAGCTATCGAAAAAGGTCTTGTTGACGGCTTCGAAGACAACACATTCAAACCGAACCAAAGCGTGACTCGTGCACAATTAGCAGCACTATTGGATCGTACAGGCAACCAAATGCCTGATGACCAAAACTCCACTGCTGGAACTGTGAATGCAGCTGTATACAACAACGTGCTTCCAGTAACGAAAGCGGGAGTTACAACTAACTATGTTCTTCACCCGGATGCATTCATCTTGCGTAACGGTGTGAAAGTAGCTGCTTCCGCAATTCAAGTTGGCGATGAAGTGAAAGTTCGTTCTTTCAACAATCAAGTAGTTTTCGTAGAAGTTACTAAAATGGCTGATGCTAACCAAAGCTTTGATGTTGTAGGTACATTAAATAGTACTACTGTAGATGGACAAGGTAAAATCACTTCCATTTCCATTACGCAAACGATCAATGGTGTAAGCCAAACTACGGTTTATAACGTTGCAGCTAATGTTGCGTTGACTGGTAACCTTGGTAACTTTACACCTACCCATGTTGTTGAGCTTAAAGGACAAAACCAAGTTGTTACTACAATTGATGTAAAATAATAAAGAGCATTCATATAGAGATATAAAAAGGTTGAATATTCATAACAGCTCCTTGCTTCTTACAGCAGGGGGCTGTTGTGCTTTTATGCTGTATAAACTTGCATTCCTTGTGGGAAACTGTTCTTTATCTTGAAAGGAGTGGCATGAATATGAACGAAACATTGATGGAGACATTCAAAAGATTTTACGCGGACTATCGAGTTGCAGCCAATGTGGAGCAGAGCTTCACTGACGCTTATCAGGCGATTGCTTATCACGTTATTGATCAAACCGATCATTTAGCCCAGAGCGGCAACTTGGAAGGCGTGCAGAATATCGTCCGGCAGTTTAAAGAGATCAGCTTATCCATAGCTCCTAGCAACGATGCTCTAAAAGAGCGTTTCGAACAGGAACTAGTAGAAGACATGCTCAATCATGGACATTCCTAAAAAAAATGTAGAATAGGGTTGCATTATTTTAATCACCATGGTATATTGTCTTTCCGGCCAAGACGAGCTGAAAACTTTATCGAATATTGTAAAAATAAAGCTTGCATCTGATTGGTTGAATATGCTATATTGTAATTCCGGCCGCGAGAGTGGGACGGAATGCGAAAAAAATTGATCTTTGAAAACTGAACAACGAGTGAGTAAGCACAGTCGAGCAATCGACTATAAATGAGATGAATAATCTCGCTAGCAAGTCAATGAGTACAATCAGCTTTTCTATCATGGAGAGTTTGATCCTGGCTCAGGACGAACGCTGGCGGCGTGCCTAATACATGCAAGTCGAGCGGAGCACTTCGGTGCTTAGCGGCGGACGGGTGAGTAACACGTAGGTAACCTGCCTATAAGACTGGGATAACTATCGGAAACGATAGCTAAGACCGGATAACTGGTTTTCTCGCATGAGAGAATCATGAAACACGGAGCAATCTGTGGCTTATAGATGGGCCTGCGGCGCATTAGCTAGTTGGTGAGGTAACGGCTCACCAAGGCGACGATGCGTAGCCGACCTGAGAGGGTGAACGGCCACACTGGGACTGAGACACGGCCCAGACTCCTACGGGAGGCAGCAGTAGGGAATCTTCCGCAATGGACGCAAGTCTGACGGAGCAACGCCGCGTGAGTGATGAAGGTTTTCGGATCGTAAAGCTCTGTTGCCCTAGACGAACAGCAAGGCGAGTAACTGCGCTTTGTGTGACGGTATAGGAGAAGAAAGCCCCGGCTAACTACGTGCCAGCAGCCGCGGTAATACGTAGGGGGCAAGCGTTGTCCGGAATTATTGGGCGTAAAGCGCGCGCAGGCGGTTAATTAAGTTGGGTGTTTAAGCCCGGGGCTCAACCCCGGTTCGCATCCAAAACTGGTTGACTTGAGTGTAGGAGAGGAAAGTGGAATTCCACGTGTAGCGGTGAAATGCGTAGAGATGTGGAGGAACACCAGTGGCGAAGGCGACTTTCTGGCCTATAACTGACGCTGAGGCGCGAAAGCGTGGGGAGCAAACAGGATTAGATACCCTGGTAGTCCACGCCGTAAACGATGCATACTAGGTGTTGGGGATTCGATTCCTCGGTGCCGAAGTTAACACAGTAAGTATGCCGCCTGGGGAGTACGCTCGCAAGAGTGAAACTCAAAGGAATTGACGGGGACCCGCACAAGCAGTGGAGTATGTGGTTTAATTCGAAGCAACGCGAAGAACCTTACCAGGTCTTGACATCTGGGTGTAAGCACTAGAGATAGTGCCCCTCTTCGGAGCACCCAAGACAGGTGGTGCATGGTTGTCGTCAGCTCGTGTCGTGAGATGTTGGGTTAAGTCCCGCAACGAGCGCAACCCTTGATCTTAGTTGCCAGCATTTCGGATGGGCACTCTAAGATGACTGCCGGTGACAAACCGGAGGAAGGTGGGGATGACGTCAAATCATCATGCCCCTTATGACCTGGGCTACACACGTACTACAATGGTCGGTACAACGGGAAGCGAAGCCGCGAGGTGGAGCCAATCCTTATAAGCCGATCTCAGTTCGGATTGCAGGCTGCAACTCGCCTGCATGAAGTCGGAATTGCTAGTAATCGCGGATCAGCATGCCGCGGTGAATACGTTCCCGGGTCTTGTACACACCGCCCGTCACACCACGAGAGTTTACAACACCCGAAGTCGGTGGGGTAACCCGCAAGGGAGCCAGCCGCCGAAGGTGGGGTAGATGATTGGGGTGAAGTCGTAACAAGGTAGCCGTATCGGAAGGTGCGGCTGGATCACCTCCTTTCTATGGAGACTCGGTCTTGATAAGACCAGTCAAGTGCGAAAGCACACATCGCTTACTCACTCGTGTTCAGTTTTGAAAGGTTAATCCTTTCAAAATAGTTGACAACCAACATCGCTTTGCGCATGTAATGGTTGCAACATTGTTCCTTGAAAACTAGATAACGAAACAAAATGTAAAGTAAGAACTTAGGTAGCAATACCAAATGTATTTTTCTAGGTTAAGCTAGAAAGAGCACACGGAGGATGCCTAGGCACTAGGAGCCGAAGAAGGACGTGGCGAACGACGAAATGCCTCGGGGAGCCGTAAGCAGGCTTTGATCCGGGGATGTCCGAATGGGGGAACCCAGCTGTGGTAATGCGCAGTTATCTCCATCTGAATACATAGGATGGTTGAAGGCAGACCCAGGGAACTGAAACATCTAAGTACCTGGAGGAAAAGAAAACAAAAGTGATTCCGTCAGTAGCGGCGAGCGAAAGCGGAATAGCCCAAACCAAGGAGCTTGCTCCTTGGGGTTGTAGGACCTCATCATGGGGTTAGTTTGGTAGGCGAAGTGATCTGGAAAGGTCCGGCATAGAAGGTAAAAGCCCTGTAGCCAAAATCAAACGAATCTCCTAGAGGTATCCTGAGTACGGCGGGTCACGTGAAACCCCGTCGGAATCCGGCAGGACCATCTGCCAAGGCTAAATACTCCCTAGTGACCGATAGTGAAGCAGTACCGTGAGGGAAAGGTGAAAAGCACCGCGGAAGCGGAGTGAAAAAGAACCTGAAACCGTGTGCTTACAAAAAGTCAGAGCGCTCTATATGTGTGATGGCGTGCCTTTTGTAGAATGAACCGGCGAGTTACGTTCCCGTGCGAGGTTAAGTCGAAAAGACGGAGCCGCAGCGAAAGCGAGTCTGAATAGGGCGCTTTAGTACGTGGACGTAGACCCGAAACCGTGTGATCTACCCCTGTCCAGGGTGAAGGTGAGGTAACACTCACTGGAGGCCCGAACCCACGAATGTTGAAAAATTCGGGGATGAGGTGGGGGTAGCGGAGAAATTCCAATCGAACTCGGAGATAGCTGGTTCTCCCCGAAATAGCTTTAGGGCTAGCCTCGGATGTGGAGTTGTGGAGGTAAAGCACTGATTGGGTGCGGGGCCCGCCAAGGGTTACCAAGTCCAGTCAAACTCTGAATGCCACAAACTTAAATCCGGGAGTCAGACAGTGAGTGCTAAGATCCATTGTCAAAAGGGAAACAGCCCAGACCATCAGCTAAGGTCCCCAAGTGTGTGTTAAGTGGGAAAGGATGTGGAGTTGCACAGACAACCAGGATGTTGGCTTAGAAGCAGCCACCATTGAAAGAGTGCGTAATAGCTCACTGGTCGAGTGACTCTGCGCCGAAAATGTAACGGGGCTAAACACGCCACCGAAGCTATGGCTTGCACGTTAGTGCATGGGTAGGGGAGCGTTGTATGTACGTTGAATTCTGACCGTAAGGACAGGTGGAGCGCATACAAGTGAGAATGCCGGTATAAGTAACGAAAAGATCAGTGAGAATCTGATCCGCCGAAAACCTAAGGGTTCCTGAGGAAGGCTCGTCCGCTCAGGGTAAGTCGGGACCTAAGGCGAGGCCGAAAGGCGTAGTCGATGGACAACAGGTGGAAATTCCTGTACCACCGTAGCCGTTATGAGCAATGGAGTGACGCAGAAGGATAGTGACGCGAGCTGATGGATGCTCGTCCAAGCAGTGAGGCTGATGTGTAGGCAAATCCGCACATCGTAAGGCTGGGCTGTGATGGGGAGGGAAACTTTAAGTACCGAAGGTCATGATTTCACACTGCCAAGAAAAGCTTCTAGCCAGGCGAAGGTGCCCGTACCGCAAACCGACACAGGTGGGTGAGAAGAGAATTCTAAGGCGCGCGGAAGAACTCTCGTTAAGGAACTCGGCAAAATGACCCCGTAACTTCGGGAGAAGGGGTGCCTCGGTAGGGTGAATAGCCCGAGGGGGCCGCAGTGAAAAGGCCCAAGCGACTGTTTAGCAAAAACACAGGTCTGTGCGAAGCCGCAAGGCGAAGTATACGGGCTGACGCCTGCCCGGTGCTGGAAGGTTAAGAGGAGTGGTTAGGGACCTCGGTTCCGAAGCTATGAATTGAAGCCCCAGTAAACGGCGGCCGTAACTATAACGGTCCTAAGGTAGCGAAATTCCTTGTCAGGTAAATTCTGACCCGCACGAATGGCGTAACGACTTGGGCGCTGTCTCAACGAGAGATCCGGTGAAATTTTAATACCTGTGAAGATGCAGGTTACCCGCGACAAGACGGAAAGACCCCATGGAGCTTTACTGCAGCTTGATATTGGACTTTGGTACGATCTGTACAGGATAGGTGGGAGCCTTTGAAGCCTGAGCGCCAGCTTGGGTGGAGGCGCCGTTGGGATACCACCCTGATCGTATCGGAGTTCTAACCTGGTACCGTGATCCGGTATGGGGACAGTGTCAGGTGGGCAGTTTGACTGGGGCGGTCGCCTCCTAAAATGTAACGGAGGCGTTTAAAGGTTCCCTCAGAATGGTTGGAAATCATTCGCAGAGTGCAAAGGCATAAGGGAGCTTGACTGCGAGACCTACAAGTCGAGCAGGGACGAAAGTCGGACTTAGTGATCCGGTGGTACCGAATGGAAGGGCCATCGCTCAACGGATAAAAGCTACCCTGGGGATAACAGGCTTATCTCCCCCAAGAGTCCACATCGACGGGGAGGTTTGGCACCTCGATGTCGGCTCATCGCATCCTGGGGCTGAAGTAGGTCCCAAGGGTTGGGCTGTTCGCCCATTAAAGCGGTACGCGAGCTGGGTTCAGAACGTCGTGAGACAGTTCGGTCCCTATCTGTCGCGGGCGTAGGAAATTTGAGAGGAGCTGTCCTTAGTACGAGAGGACCGGGATGGACGTACCGCTGGTGTACCAGTTGTCTCGCCAGAGGCACCGCTGGGTAGCTATGTACGGAGGGGATAAGCGCTGAAAGCATCTAAGCGCGAAGCCCCCCTCAAGATGAGATTTCCCAGTATGTAAGACCCCTTGTAGACGACGAGGTTGATAGGTTCGAGGTGGAAGTGCGGCAACGTATGCAGCTGACGAATACTAATCGGTCGAGGGCTTAACCTAATATAGGGATCTTTTGACGGAGTCAAAAGTCTCTCAGATTTTATAGGGATCTTTGAACGTAGTTCAAAGTCTCTCAGATTCCAGCTGACTAAGCAGCTAGTCGCTACGTCTAACGTAGATGACAAATTCACTTTACGCAAGTTTCGTATCTAGTCTTCAGGGAATAAATCCCTACTGTGGCGATCGTGGCGAAGGGGTTAACGCACTGGTTTGTGGATCCAGCATTCGTGGGTTCAAGTCCCATCGGTCGCCCTTTTCCCTTATCTTGTTGGGGATTAGCCAAGCGGTAAGGCAACGGACTTTGACTCCGTCATGCCTAGGTTCGAATCCTAGATCCCCAGTTTACTTTCCTTTAAGCGGTCGTGGTGGAACGGCAGACACACCATCTTGAGGGGGTGGCGCTCACAAGGCGTGAGGGTTCAAATCCCTCCGACCGCATCCCAGTTTTACGAAAAACCTTACATATGTAAGGTTTTTTTGTTTTATAACAGAGTCACCAAATAACGAGGAACCTCCTATATCCAATTGCTGCTAATTGAGACTATTAATTTAAAGAACGACATTCGGAAAAACGGATATTTTACAAGAGATTAGGTCGAATTACGTTAAATTCCATATAAAATCACGAACAATAACCTTGATTAATTAAGGAATCCTATGTATTATTAGTATAGCTCGAAAAAATACAGATCAATTATTCCTCTTGAAGGTGATTTAATGTCCGTACCGGATGATTCTAATGAATACAAGAAGAAGCTGTGTCACCTGTATAACGAGATATCCAAAGAATTATTCGGTTTTGGTACAACCTTGCTGAAGGTTTCCTTGGATCAGAATATCATTACGTTTCATGCCAAGCATCGTCGGTCACCCCGCTCAACGGCTTTAGAAGGAGAGGCTCCTACGCTTAAACACGAGGTCGATTTTTACATGTCCTCTATTTACAAGAAGAGAATCCGGGAAAAGCTGGAGCAAGAACTAGGGTTGTCCATGGATGCGGTGTTAAGAGACTATGATCCGCCGACGCAATGGGCCATCACGAACATTATTCTTAAACCAACTAAATAGTCTAGACCACGGTGTATCTCTTTTGATCTATCTTAAGGGCATACCCGCTTGAATATCACTTGATGTCTCTTTCCATTGTTTACGATGAAAAGTGCTCTTGTTAGAAGTTATCTTCTATCAAGGGCACTTTTCTATTTTTTTCAGGTCTTAGCAAGAGCGCGGCATATATTTGTAAGCCGTTGTAGAATACTAGTAAAAATTTAACAAAGGGATTTTCGCTACAAATTATATATATGATATTGGGAGGATGTTAACGATGAAACAAAAAATGCTTCGTGGTTTGATTTCTTTATCCGTAGTAGGACTGGCTTTGACGGGATGCGGTACCGCGCCTGCGAAAGATCAGGGGAATACTGGCGCCGCAACAGCTTCACCTGCGGGAACATCAGGGGAACCTACACAATTGGTTATTTCCACTTGGGGTTTTTCCGATGATTTCTTCAAGAAAGAAGTTTATGCGCCTTTTGAGAAAGAGCATAATGTGAAGATTGTTTTGGAAATCGGCAATAACTCCGAGCGTTTAAACAAAGTGAAACAAGGCAGTTCCAAAGTGGATCTTATCTATTTATCCGACTACTATGCACAGCAAGGAATTGAAGCAGGACTTTTTGAAAAAATCGACCGCAGCCGTATTCCGAATTTAAAAGATATCTACGATATTGCGAAAGCACCGCTTGGTGAAGACTATGGTCCTGCCTATACCGTTGGCCGTTTCGGAATTGCTTACAATCCGAAAGCAGTAGGCAAAGAGATCACGTCGTGGAGCGACCTGTGGAGTCCTGAACTCTCCAAGAAGCTGACGCTGCCAAACATTACGTCTACGACAGGTCCAATGGTGCTGGATGCGGCGTCACTGGTATCCGGTAATGCAAAGTTCAACGAGGATCAAGCTTTCACCAAGGTGAAGGAGCTGAATAAAGGAGTCGTCAAGTACTATGGACAAACTTCTGAATTCGTGAATATGTTCGCACAAGGAGAAATTGCTGCAGGTCCGATCATGGAGATGTATGTGAAGGATTTGAAAGCGGCTGTGCCGGATACGAAGTTCATTTCCCCGAAAGAAGGGGCATATGCCGTAATGAACACGGTCAACGTTATTAAAGGAAGCAAAAATAAGCAGCTAGCGGAAGATTTCATCAACTGGCATTTGAGCAAAGAAGTACAAGAGAAATCTGCGAAAGCAAAAGTGGATTCACCTGTAAACACGACGCTGCAACTCTCAGCTGATGAAGCGCAAGGGATTACGTATGGCGCAGATGTAGTCAACAAGCTGATCAAAATGGATATGAAATTCGTGAATGAGCATCTTAAATCTTGGATCGACCGTTGGAACAAGGAAGTTGCTCAATAATATCAAAGTGGACAAGGGTATATGCTTGGGTGTATACCTTTGTTTTCTTAAAAAGGACCTGAAGGGGGCTTGGTTATGAAAAAGAAAGTCATCCTCGACGTGGATACAGGGATCGATGATGCGTTAGGCATCCTGCTTGCTGTACGAAGCGGAGAGATGGACGTACTAGGCATCACTACGGTGAATGGAAACGTATCGCTGGAGCAAGCGACCAAGAATACATGCAAAATTCTTCAATTACTGGAGAAGGAGCATGAGATTCGTGTCGTTCAAGGCGCGAATAAACCTTTGATGCGCCCAACTTTTTTTGAGCACCGCGTCCATGGTAAAGATGGGCTTGGCGGGGCATTACTTGACATGCCGGTTCACGTGGAGGCAGCGGACGGGCATGCAGTTGATTTCATCGTGGAACAGGTGAAACAGCATGCGGGAGAGGTCACTTTGGTCATGACGGCTCCACTGACGAATCTGGCTTTGGCGGTTATGAAGTATCCTGAGCTGGTTCATCAGGTGAAAGAAGTGATTGTGATGGGCGGTGTCGTCCAAGGTTTCGGCAATGTGACGCCTACAGCGGAGTTCAACATGTACGTCGATCCGGAAGGGGCCAAAATCGTATTCCAGGCAGGTTTTCCAAACTTGACGCTTGTCGGGTTGGATGTAACAAGGAAAGCACTGCTGACAGATGAGCATATCCGTGCACTTGGTGACTCGCCAATAGCCCGATATGTGAAGGAGAGCACTGCGGAATATATGGAACGTTACTATGAACGCAATGGTGTTAGAGCTTGTGCGCTTCATGATCCCCTTGCTGTCGGAGTAGCTCTAAATAAACAGCTGGTCACTACCCGCAAGTACTACGTCGATGTAGAAACCAAAAGTGAGCTATGCGATGGGCAAACGGTATGCGATTTCCAGAATCGCTTGTCCAAAGCGGCCAACGTGCACGTATGCACCGAGGTTGCGGCTGACGAATTTCTCGAACTTTTTATCCGCACGTTACGTGCATAGCGAACCAAGGAACAGGAGTATAGCTGCATGAAAAAAACGTACTTATTATTACTATTGCTGCCGGGCGTATTATTCCTGACGGTTTTCATGGTAGTTCCGATCCTTCTTACGATAGGTTCGACCTTTTTCGATAAAGGAACATTTACCTTTGCAGGGTATTTAAATTTTTTCAAAGACCCGTACTTCCTCAAAATTGTGTGGACGACGCTGCGCGTCAGCTTGGTAACCACGATTCTCTGTATCATCCTGGGGTTCCCGGTAGCCTATTTTATATCCAAACAAGGACCGAGACAGAAGGCGATTTTGCTTGCGCTGGCTATTTTTCCACTGCTGACAAGCTCTGTCGTTAGGTCGTTCAGCTGGATGATTATTTTAGGTAAAAAAGGGTTACTCAATAACGCGTTGATCGCGATCGGTCTCATCAAGGAGCCACTGGATATTTTATATACGCCAACGGCCATGATGATCGGTCTCATCCATTTATTTTTACCGCTCATCCTTATTACGTTGGTCGGTGTTCTTGAGAATATAGATCCGGATCTGATCAAAGCAGCGGAGAGCTTGGGGGCTAACCGATTTAAAGCCTTCGTGAAGGTCATTGTACCACTCAGCGTTCCCGGATTAATCATAGGAAGTATTCTTGTTTTTGTCGGCAGTTTGACGGCATATACAACGCCTGCTTTGCTCGGTGGCAAGCAGCGGGTTATCTCCACTTTCCTTTATCAGAATGCGATTACGCTTAACGATTGGCATCTAGCCTCCGTCATAGCCGTGATTATGATCGTGATCACCTTCGTCGTCATCGCGCTTATGAATAAACTGGCGACTAAATTAAATCCGAAGGGGTAGAAGTATGCGGGAAAAGAATCGAGGGCTGGCGTTTTTCACCCTTCTTGTCTATATTTTCTTGCTCGGGCCGCTCGTTATTATAGCATTTGCTTCATTTGAGCCAGGGAGTGTACTGAAATTCCCACCGACAGGATTTTCGTTGAAATGGTACCGCAACATTTGGGAAGTTAAGATGTTCATGACGACCGCGGGTACCTCTATTATTGTATCGCTGATCGGTAACTTGTTTGCTTTGCTGCTTGGAATTCCAGCGGCGTACGCGTTAAGCCGGTTTACGTTTAAAGGGAAAGAGGCGCTGAATGCCGTTTTTATTTCCCCTGTACTGATTCCCGGTATCGTCCTTGGTTTTACGATGCTGAGGTATCTTATCGTCACGTATAACCTTCCGATCTATGCAGCTCTGCTGATTGGGCATACGGTGATCATGCTTCCTTTCATTATCCGCGTCGTTGCCTCAAGCTTATCGAACTTCGATTTCGCGGTAGAGGAAGCTGCTCTTAGTCTTGGCGCTGGACGGCTGAAAACTTTCTTTAAAGTGGTCTTGCCTAACATTAAATCAGGTATTATTGCAGCTGTTCTGATCGCGTTTTTGGAATCTTTTAATAATGTCGACATCTCGGTCTTTATGACGGGTCCTGGCATCAGCACGCTGCCTATTCAGATGCTGACGTACGTGGAGAACCATTTTGACCCTACGATTGCTGCTATTTCGGTTTTACTTATGATTTTAACTGCGGTACTTATGTTCATCATTGAACGGTTGATGGGTTTATCCTACTTCACCAAACGATAACGGAGGCTTTCATCCATGGCATTGCTTACTTTGGAAAATATTTCGGTTGCCTACGACCAGCAATATATTTTGAAGGACTTCAATTTAAGTGTAGAAAAAGGAAATTTAATATCGCTTCTCGGTCCAAGCGGATGCGGGAAAACGACGACCTTGCGGCTCATCGCCGGTTTTTTGGAAGCTAAATCAGGCAAATTTGCTTTAAATGGGAAGGACTACACGCGCATTCCCGTCAGCAAGCGTAACTTCGGCTTCGTTTTCCAGAGTTATGCGCTGTTCCCGCACTTGTCCATCTACGATAATGTGGCCTTCGGCCTGCGTCTTCGGAAGGTAAGCGGAGCGGAGCTTGATCGACGTGTTCGCAAAATTCTGGAAACGGTAAGCTTGTCCGGCTTCGAGAAGCGTTATCCGAAAGAACTTTCAGGCGGTCAAAGACAGCGGGTGGCCATTGCCCGGGCGCTAGTCATCGAACCTGAGCTGCTGCTCTTCGACGAGCCCCTTAGCAATCTGGACGCTAATCTGCGCATCAATATGCGTGTGGAGATTCGCCGTATTCAACAGGAGCTTGGTATTACTACCGTCTATGTATCGCATGATCAGGAAGAGTGCTTCTCTATTTCGGATCAGGTAGCCATTATGAATAAAGGGATTATTGAGCAGCTGGGTGCTCCGGCGACGATTTTCAAATATCCCAAAACAGAGTTCGTAGCTCGTTTTATTGGTTTCACGAATTTTATCTCTTTTGACACCAGGTATGATGAAAAAGAAGTGATTGCGCTGAAAGTGAAAGATCATATGTTCACTGTAACCAAACATGCCAGTAAGGGAGAGCAGGTCGGGATGCAAGGCGCTATTCGTCCGGATGATGTCCTTCTAGGTATGGCGGGAGAGATTGAGGAAGGTCCCAATGTCGTGACAGGACGTGTGAAAGTGAGCACCTTCTTAGGCAGAAGCTATCAATACGTCGTTCAGACGATACTGGGAGACATTACGGTCAATAAAGAAATGGAATTCCCGTATCCGAGCGGTCAAGAGGTTCGGCTTCATTTTCCAAGCGAGAAATTGGTTCTAGTAGAGTAGTGTACTTGGAGGGAAAGGCATATGCAGGTTGATTTACTGATCGAAAATGTAAAGATTTATAATAGTTATTTTAAAACATTCATTGAAGGTAATGCAGCCATTCTGGATGGTAAGTTTCTATATATCGGGACTAAAGGTGCTGAAAGCTTTGCAGCTGCCGAACGTTTGGACGGGCAAGGGCGCTACATGATTCCAGGGCTCATTGACATCCATCTGCACATCGAAAGTACAATGGTCACTCCGGAGACGTTTTCGTACGGCCTTATTCGCAACGGGGTGACAACGATTGTTCCCGAGCCTCATGAGATCGCCAATGTTTTCGGATTGGACGGGGTCAAAGAATTCATCAAAGCGAGCAAGAGTTGTGTAGCGGACATGTTCTACGCACTCCCTAGTTCGGTTCCTGCCACATCCATGGAGACATCCGGCGGCTCGATTGAAATCGAGGATATGGACGAGCTGCTGCGGACGGAGCGAATTATTTGCTTAGGTGAAATTATGAACTTCGTGGATGTCATCACCGATCCGGACTGCAAAACAAATCAGATTATCAACCATATTCGCAAACACTATCCGCACCTTATTATAGAGGGGCATGTGCCGAAACTGCTGGATTTGGACCTGCATAAGATGATTTACAGCGGAGTCGATTCCGATCACACGCATCAGACGATTGAAGGGATGGAAGCCAGAATCGCTGCGGGCATGTTTATTGAAATTCAAGAGAAATCAATGACACCTGAAGTGATGGATTATTTGATTGAGCATGAAGTGTTAGAGCACTTTTGCTTTGTTACCGACGATGTCATGGCGGATTCCTTCGAGCGACGCGGTCACTTGAATCACATTGTGCGTAAAGCGATCGAGATGGGCATGAAGCCTGAACATGCAATCTATGCCAGTACCCTTTCTCCAGCTAAAAGAATGCGGATGTATGACCGTGGTGTTATTGCACCGGGTAAAGTTGGCGATTTTCAGTTGATTTCTGATCTGGAGCTTCTGACGATTGACCAAGTGTTCAAGCACGGACGCAAGGTTTATGATGTTCGAGAGGCTTATACGTCAGTCACGAACGCACCAGCTTTTCCGCCGCATTATTATCAAAGCGTCCAGATGTCGCCGTTAACAGAAGCGGATTTCTCAGTTAACGTAGACGTAGAGGACGGTTCATATGCTTGCCGTGTTATGATGGTGAAAAACGGCTCTACCTTTACAGAGGAGCATCATACGGAGGTTCATGTCCGTTCTGGTGAACTTATGTGGCAGGATAGTGGAAAAGGACTTATTGCTACTTTTGAACGCTATGGTATAAACGGAAATCGCGCTTATGGTTTAATTGGCGGCGATACAATTAAACGCGGAGCTGTGGCGACGACGTACTCCCACGATAATCATAATTTACTTGTAGTCGGTCACAATCCTCAGGATATGGTCATCGCGGCGAACGAAGTGATTAACAATCAGGGGGGCTTTAGCGTCGTAGAAGACGGAAAAGTCATCGCTTCGCTTAAGCTGCCTGTCGGCGGTATTTTGACGGAAGCTCCACTTGAGCAAGTTGCTAAAGAAGTAGAACATCTACGTAAAGCGATGGAATCATTAGGCTACTGTCATTATAATCCTATTATGTCGATCAGCACGCATTCTTTACCTGTAAGTCCTGCTTTGAAAATTACCGACCACGGTCTAATCGACGTGAACAGCGGTAAAGTCGTGCCGTTAATCGTCTCCAATTAATATAAAATCCCGCACTCTTTATGAGGCGGGATTTTTTGTGTTTATTTCTTGTCGGCAAGCCAAGTAGCGAGGGATGAAATTTCATCATCGGATAACTTGCCTTTAAAGCTAGGCATTGCGCCTTTCCCGTTTGTCACTGTTGAAGCTACTTGGTCCTTAGACAGCTTGCTGCCTACTTTTTGAAGATTAGGTCCTACGGCACCTTCCAAGTTGACGCCATGGCAGCTAACACAGTTGGCTTTGAACACAGCGGATGCTTCAACCTTCGTTGTAGTCCCTGTGCTCGCTGATGGGCTAGCTGACACAGATGGGCTTGCAGAAGCGGCCGGGCTCGGTTTTGTTTCGGTTTTACCGCAAGCAGCTAAAGAACTGGCGAGCAGCAGAGAGAGGACTAATAACGTTTTCTTCATGTGAACTTCTCCTCATATACATAGGTTCAAGTGCAAGACAGCCACTGGTTGCATGCAAAATCTGCATAATGACTGTAAATTTACATTGCCCGAATTGCTAATTTTTCATACAACAATGAATAAGAAAACGGGTATGGGCTCATGATATCCATAACTACCATAACTAACCTATCGTTCATAAAATTCCAAGGAGGCAATCAAATGGCTGAGAAAAATGTGGAAAATTCTCCTGACCAGTCGCGACGCAGTTTCCTGAAATATACCGGTACCGCCATAGGTGGAGTGGTGGTCGGAGGGGTGATTGGCAGTGCGATTTCCGGTGGATTTACCAAAAAGTCCACGACGCCAACCCCTTCGCCATCACCATCGGCATCCCCGCAAGCTCAAACCGGAATGGACTACAACAGAGCGCCTATGTTCTTCAATCAGGCTCAGCTGCAAATGACGGAAGCTGCGGCTGAACGCATTTTCCCCAAAGATGAAAGCGGTCCGGGGGCCACGGACTTAGGAGTTGCCTTTTACATCGATCATCAGTTGGCAAGCCCATGGGGAGTGAATGCCCGCACATATCGGATGGGTCCCTTTGTCAAAGGGGAAGCGACGCAAGGCGACTACTTAAGTATTCAGCGCCACGAGTTGATTACTATGGGCCTGCAGAGCATGGAGGAAACGAGCAAGTCGAAATATACCAAATCCTTCGTGGAGCTGGCTCCTGAGGAACAGGATGCGATCCTGACCTCGATGGAAAAAGGCGAAATTAATGTGGTAAATGGCGTAACGGGTAAAACCTTTTTCAACCAATTCCGTGTGCTTGTGATGGAAGGCGTGTATTCAGACCCGCTATATGGGGGGAATAAGGATATGCAGGGTTGGAAGATGAGGAAATATCCGGGCAACCAAATGAGCTACACCAATATCATGGACAAGGATCAATTCGCTGTTATGGAACCGCGGAGCTTGCATGATCATTTTGTTCATTAAGTGTGAAATCCAATGAGGGAAGGGAATAAAGCACATGGCTACTAAAATGCCAAAAGTTCCGGTAGTTATTGTTGGAATGGGATGGGTCGGGGGCATCATTGCTGCCGAGCTGTCCAAGCAAGGAGTCAAGGTGGTTGGTTTGGAGCGCGGAAAGCCAAGAGACACCAAGGATTACTACATGGTACATGACGAGCTGCGATACGCCTCCAGATACGATCTGATGCAGGATCTATCCAAAGAAACGGTGACGTTCCGTAATACGGATAAAGTAGCGGCAGTTCCTATGCGAGAATATGGTTCCTTTTTGCTGGGTGAAGGGCTTGGCGGGTCGAGCATTCACTGGAATGGACAAACGTACCGGTTTCTTCCGTACGATTTTGAAATCTACAGCAAAACGGTCGAGAGGTACGGCAAACAGAAAATCCCGGACGGAATGACCATCCAGGACTGGGGCATTACATATGACCAATTAGAGCCTTATTTTGATAAATTTGAAAAGCTGGCTGGCATCTCGGGGGACCCGGATCAGAATCCGATGGTGGGCAAGCGTTCGAATCCATTTCCAACCAAGGCCATGGTGAAAACGCCGATTCTGAAATTGTTCGAGGATGCGACGAAAAAATTGGGTTATCACCCTTACATGATGCCGTCTGCGAATCTATCCGAACAATATACGAATCCGGACGGGATCACCAGAGCAGCCTGCCAGTATTGCGGATATTGTGAGCGATTCGGCTGTGAGTATGGAGCCAAAGCGGATGCTGTGGTCACAGTGCTGCCGATTGCTCAGAAGTCGGGTAACTTCGAACTTCGTTCTTACTCGAATGTGATTCAAGTGTTAAATGACGGCAAAAAAGCTAGCGGCGTTGTGTACGTCAACACAGTGACAGGAGAACAGTTCGAGCAGCCTGCTGATGTGGTCATTATGGCCAGCTATGTGTTCAACAACATTAAGCTCCTGCTGACGTCCAAATTGGGTAAACCTTATGATCCAGCCTCCGGTAAAGGAGTAATCGGTAAAAATTACTGCTATCAAACGAACGGCGGCTCGGCTACCGGATTTTTTGATGACAAAGAATTTAATCTGTTTGCCGGTGCTGGATCGCTGGGTATGGAGATTCCGGACTTTAATGGAGATAATTTTGACCACAGTAGTCTTAATTTCCTTCATGGAGCTGGGATTCGGATATCGCAAACCGGACAACGGCCAATTGCTACCAATTCCGTTCCGAAAGGCACGCCAGCTTGGGGGAAAGATTTTAAACAGAAATCGCTCAAATACGCGAACAGTGTTTTGGCCGTATCCCCGCAAGGTTCAAGTTTACCTTGGAAGCATCACTATGTAGATCTCGATCCTACTTATAAAGATGCCTATGGGCTCCCGCTGCCGCGAATTACGTTTGATTTTG
Organism: Paenibacillus sp. P36; assembly: GCF_045866505.1. Classification (NCBI taxonomy): domain Bacteria; kingdom Bacillati; phylum Bacillota; class Bacilli; order Caryophanales; family Paenibacillaceae; genus Paenibacillus; species Paenibacillus sp. P36. The sequence continues at coordinate 7,481,939 of NZ_AP038372.1, read as the reverse complement.
AAGAACAGGATCGGCAGATGATCAAATTCGTGAGCGGTAAAGCCGCTGAAATTATGAAGGAAATGAATCCAACGAGCATTGGTTCATCGGATCAGCTCGGGCCTTACAATATCGTGCCATACCAGTCCACGCATAACACAGGCGGTGTGATCATGGGCTCGGATCCTTCGACTTCAGCTGTGAACTCCTATTTGCAAATGTGGGATGCAGAAAATGTATTCGTTGTCGGAGCATCGGCATTCGCTCATAACAGCGGGTATAACCCGACAGGTACCGTTGGAGCTCTTGCGTATAGAGCCGTTGAAGGGATCGCGAAATATTTGAAACAAGGCGGAATGGTCGTTTAAACAATGCGCCGACATGACCCTATAGATCGGAGGGATCAGATGGGGCAAGAAGATTTGATTTTGCATCTCACTGAGGTTCGCAAGCGGTTGATTATTGTTCTTGCTTGGTTTCTAGTTATGCTCTGCGCAGGGCTGTATCTTTCCAGTGACATCTTGCTGTATTTGAAAACGCAGCCTATGATCGGTGAGATTAAGTGGAATGTGTTCTCGTTTACAGATGGGCTGATGATTTATATGAAGTGCGCTTTTCTCTTCGCTTTATTGTTTACAGTGCCGGTGATGCTCTACCAATTGTGGGCATTCGTCAGGCCAGGGCTAACAGAAGCGGAGTCTAAGAGCGCTCTTCCCTACATCCCTGTGGCTTTTGCGCTTTTCATCATCGGGGTAGCGTTCAGTTATTGGGTTGTCTTCCCTATGATGGTTCGCTTTATGATGCGCATGAATCAAACGATTGGCGCGGTGGAAACGTACGGCATCGACCGGTATTTTGGGTTTCTGTTCCAAATCGTCTTTCCGATGGCGATCGCGTTCGAACTGCCTGTGATTCTTCTCTTTCTGACCAAAATAGGACTGCTGACGCCGGAGCGCTTGAAAATGTCCAGGAAATACGCGTACATCGCTTTAACGATCACAGGCTCCTGCATTTCGCCTCCGGATATGGTTTCACATCTCTCGGTTACCGTGCCCTTGCTGCTGTTGTTTGAGATCAGCGCGTTGGCTTCCAACTGGCAGTGGAGAGCGATGAGGCAAGGTAGGCTGGAGAATAGTTGAGGAAGACAAAGCAGTCTGATAAGTAGCAAAGTTTTTATAAAAGGAGGATACGTATGTTTAACAATATTGGTGTATCAGGTTTAATCTTGATTTTGGCCATTGCTTTAATCGTCTTCGGCCCGTCCAAATTGCCGCAGCTTGGAAGAGCATTTGGCGATACGCTGCGAGAGTTCCGCAATTCAACGCGTAATATTATGGATGAGGGCGAACGTGAGCATCTGATTGAAAATGAAGGGAAGAAGCCTTTTTGAGATGGTGAGTCGGCTGTAGGGAAGATGAGGGTGACTCATCAAATGAGAGGAAGGGAACTATGGTCCCCTATTTTGATGAAATGGAACACTTTTCAAGAAGTAGGGGAACTACGATCCTCTATTTTATCAAATTGAGCTGAAAAATGTGCCACGGGGGACAAATAAGAGCCTGTAGTTCCGCTTAGAAAGGAAACAGCTCTTTTTGCTCCGAATAAGGGACTCTAGTTCCCTTGGTATAGGGCTGTTCGCTTAAAGGACCGTCAGGATGTGGAATTCCTGGCGGTTTTTTCACAACAAAACCTCGACCCTCCGCGAAGGATGGTCGAGGTTTTGCGTATTTATAGGATTAGCCGGGCAAATCCTTTTTGTTCGCTTGTTTCACAGCTGTATTTCCAAGCTGCAGGAACAAGTTTATCGTAAAGAGGATGATGCCAATAACGACAAGCAAGGAGCTGACAATGACAAGCGGGAGCATGGCGGAATTGCCGGAAATAATCTCAATCGCGAGTCCACCCTGCATAAGAGGCAAGCCAATGTTATGTAACCAGAAGTGAAGCTTGGCAAGGCGCGTTTCTGATGCATGCGGATAGAAGTGATAGATGAGACCGAAGAGCGCCATCGAAACCCAACCTAGCAAATTCAAGTGCGCATGGACCGAGGCCAGTCTAAAATCTTGAATAATGCCCTTCAACATTCCGAGTAGAACAGCGAGCGTGATGTAAATCGCAGCAATTTTCAAAAATGTCTTAGCCATTTAGCAGATCCCCTCCAAATTTTTACTTCACACTTATTGTATGTTTTATACAACGAAAAACAAGTCACGAGGAATCAAATTGGATGAAATATTTTATTAAACGGATAAGACGGTATATTGTTATAAAATAAATTAAATTTTTGGTATTGTTTCACATATAATTTCATTATTTATATAATATATTGTAATTGTGTTTAATGTAATAATACATTAATCGATATGATGAAGGGGGAGCATGTTATGAGCAGCTTGGCATCTTCGATGGAGTTCGAGAGTAAAAAGGTTCCACGCCACCGCACCTACGACTTTCAGAGAGTTATGGCGAATCGGCAGGAACGAAGAGAACACGAGGAGTGTGGAGAGACAGCTTTCTATCCCATATCACCAGTAGCCTTGGCACTTTATTATGGATTTGATTATGACACAGAGCCTGTCGGGTAATCCGGCAGGTTTTTATATTGGACAGCGGCTGGTGGAGCCTTAATCTTACTTTTTCCAGTTGAATAGACTATACTTATTTCAATGTTATAGCACAGTTCAGCGAGGTGTGAACGATGAGCACAGGCCATTCGGAGCTGCATACGAAGCATGAACAAATTACGAAGTATATTGAATCTTTGCCTGTCGGCACCAAGCTGTCTGTTCGGCAAATTGCTCAAGATTTGGATGTGAGTGAAGGAACGGCTTATCGAGCCATCAAAGAGGCGGAAAACATCGGGCTAGTCAGCACCAAACGCCGGATTGGTACGATACGCATGGAGAAAAAAGAGGAGCCTGTCATCGATAAGTTAACGTTCGCAGAAATCGTGAATGTGGTGGAAGGCGTTGTTCTTGGAGGAGCAACAGGCATACATAAGTCACTGAACAAGTTCGTAATTGGCGCTATGCAGCTGGAAGCGATGCTGAAATACATTGAAGCGGGCAACTTGCTAATTGTCGGTAATCGCGTGCAAGCCCATATGTGCGCACTTAGCCAAGGGGCCGGGGTGCTAATTACGGGCGGGTTCGATACGACGCCTGAAGTCAAAGAGCTGGCAGATGAACTTCACCTGCCGATTATCGGAAGTTCTTTTGATACGTTCACGGTGGCTACGATGATCAATCGCGCGATGGAAGACAGGCTGATTAAAAAGAAAATACTGATGGTCGGCGACATCATGCGGAAAGATAGTCCGATTTACTCGCTGGAAGGAACGGACACCGTCAAAGATATGCAAAAGCTGGCGGAGAAAACCATGCACACGCGCTATCCTGTCATCGACGGCAAAAGGGCGCCCATTGGGATGATTACCACCAAGGATATTGTCGGTGCGAAGCCGAGCCAACTCATCAGCAGCTTAATGACGCCGAATCCGCTCATGATTAATTTGAAAACATCGGTCGCTTCAGCAGGGCACATGATGGTGTGGGAAGGGATTGAACTGCTGCCTGTTATTGATAACGAGCGGAAAATGATCGGCGTCATTAGCCGCAAAGATGTCATGAAGGCAATGCAGCATATGCAGCAGCAGCCGCAGAACGCAGAGACGTTCGAGGTGCAGATCTATGCAGGGATCGACGAAGTGCGCGATGCCGAGGGCAAGTTGTCTTTTAGAGGGACGATTACGCCTCAAATGACGAACTTCGAAGGTTTGGTATCGGAGGGGGTGCTCACCACGATTATGATTCGTGCAGCTTATCGCACGGTGAAGGAGCATAAGAAGGGCGATCTCATTCTGGATAGCTCATCCAGTTATTTTCTGATTCCGCTGCAAATGGACGAGGTCTTTGAAATTGTGCCGACGATTGTGGAAATGACGCGCCGATTCTGCAAAATTGATATGGAAATCACGGCGAATGGAGCCAGGGTGGCCAGATCGATGTTTACGGCACGCATCCTATAAAATTGAATTAAAATCAAAGGAGGATATGCACATGCTTGCTTCGATTCATAAAAAGGATAACGGGTATATCGCACAGTTCGATCGTCCGCTTGGGCATGCTGTCAGCGAGGTTTGGGCAGCCCTTACCGAGAATGAGCGCCTAGAGAAATGGATGGCCAATCTTCAAGCCGATGATCTGCGCAAGGGTGGCCATATGAAATTTGATATGAAGGATGGCTCGGGTACTTTAATAGATATGGAGATTACCGATTATGAGCCGATTTCCGTATTGGAGTTCACATGGGGGAAGGATCGTGTCCGGTTTGAAGTTTCGTCAAGATCAGAAGGTTCCTTGCTTGTTTTAAAAGAATTCATTAGCACGATGACGGACCACACGCCAAAGGACTTAGCCGGCTGGCATGTTTGTCTGGACATGATGGCTGCGCTGCTGGATGGGCAAGCGATGGAATTCCCGATGGATGAGTGGAAGAAATGGTACGAGCAGTATGGTGAGCTGGTGAAACAGGTTGGTTGATAGGTAGGCTGACCGGAACAGTTGGCCTGGTGCGCTGCCGCTTCCCTGACTCTCTAACGGACACAGTTGATGTTATTTGGCGAATTATAGGCGTTTTGAAAATCTAACGGACACCAGCGCCGCTATTTGCTTGTTTCTGTCTTGATTTCGCCTCGAAATCGGCGAATAAGGTTTCCTGTGTCCGTTAGATAGTGGGACGGGGCTATTTTGACGATATTAACGGCAGTGGAGTCCGTTAGACTTGGTTGGCAGGTTCATGACAAAGGGTATACCATGAATCAGGACAGGACAGCTGGTTGCCCGCTAATCATGCTCGGGTGGCAAGTGTCTGAATGGGAAAATTTTCATAATATTCGCATAAAAAAGAGGCTGCTCATAGGTCGGTATAGACCCTATAAGGCAGCCTCTTTGTTTCGTTTCGGCTATTTGCTAGCGGAGACGGTTTCGATTTCTTTTACGCTTTGGTAGATGAGGTTGAACAGTTCTTCCAGGCTGCCTTCTTCAATACAGGAGAAAGCGACGCGAAGATCAGTCGTTCCAAGAGCGATAGTACCCACACCATGCTGATCCAGCAAGTGGACACGCAAAGCCTCGGCATCAACAGTTTTGAGCTTCAGGCACATGAAGTAACCAGAGTTGAATGGGTAGTAGCCCCATGCATCGTCGAACTTGCCGGAGTCCAAAATGGACTTCGTACGGTTAGCACGGCCTTTCATGATCTCATATTTCTCTTGCTTCTGCTGATTGAACTCCGGGGAGTTAAGCGCATGAAGCACGAAAGTTTGCGATGGGTGAGGGCCGCTGGAAATCGTTGCACGGATGATCCCCATTGTTTTTTGTTCTAGTGCGCTCAGCAACGCTTCGCTTTGGCCGGCATAAGTGACAAATCCAACGCGGAAGCCCCAGACGTATTCTTCTTTGGTAGCACCGTCAATTTTGACAGCGAGCACGCGCGGGTGAATGTCTGCTAATTTACCGAACAAGGACTCATGCAGGGAACCTTCGAAGAAAAGTCCGAAATAGGCATCGTCGGTTAGTACAACAACGTTGATACCAGCTTCAGCTGCATCTTTGATCGCGGCAGCAATCTCATTCCCTTCTTCAGCCCCAGGCGTGTAGCCTGTCGGGTTGTTCGGGAAGTTCAAAACAACAATGGCTTTGCCTTTGGATTGTTGAGCCAAAAGCGCTTCGCGCAGGCCAGCGGCATTAAACTTCTGCTCCTCGTTGTAGAGCGGATAGTTCACAATTTTTGCGCCGCGGCGGATTTCGAAAGTGAGCTCGTAATTTTCCCAGTTTTTGTCTGGAATAATAACGGAGTCGCCTACATCAGCGAAAAGATCCGCTGCAATACTAAGACCGTGCGTCAACGCATTCGTTACGATCGGGTTGCCGATCAGTTTGCTGCCGATCTCAGGGTTTTCTTCGAGCATTTTTTTGCGCCATGCGCTGCGGAGCTCGGGCTTACCGGCTGGCGGCGCGTATTCATATATATCTTTGGGTGCGTAGGTAGAGAGAGTATCTTGAATGACCTTCAAGTGCATCGGCTGACCGTTTTCGATCGCAATGCCAATCGTAGCATTGTATTTTTTGGCCTTTGCCTTGGCTTCAGCCGATTGGCTAAGAATGCCTTCTTTCGGGAAGTAAATCGATTTACCTAATGCAGAAAGCATGTCAAATACGTGAGAATTTTCACGTTCCAGGGTCTCGTTTAACTGTCGTGCCAGAGGATTCATAAGCATGGGTCATTCCTTCCAATTTGCTATTCATTTTTTGCAGTTATTATACCACTTTCCCTGGAGAACGTCACTGCGAGAAACAAATTTTTTTGGATAGATTTTTATTCGGATCTAAACGTTTACTCGATTTAAAAATCCTTCTAGGCGTTGCTTCGCATCCACCCATTCACGGTCAATGATACTGAACATCACGGTGTCCCGCACATAGCCGTCATGAAGCACGCGATGTTGGCGAAGCGTACCTTCTTTCTGGGCGCCTATACGCGCAATTGCCGCTTGGGAGCGTTCGTTTCTTAGGTCTGTTTTAAGCTGCACACGCAGGAGGTCTAAGGTTTCGAAGCAGTGCCGCAGCAGCAAATACTTACACTCCGTATTGATTCTGGTTCGCCAAACACGCGGATTGTACCATGTATGGCCGATCTCGACATGCCGATTTGCGGCAGAGTAGTCGAAAAGGCGCGTGCTGCCGACGAAACTGTCGGAGTGCTTGTCGTATACGCTGAATGGAATGCCTAGGCCAGCTTTTTGCTCATCCAGCGCTTGGCGGACAAATTGTTCAACGGCTGAAGGTTGAAGCAGCGGAGTCATGTAGGCAAAGATAGCAGGATCCGACGCCGCCTCCACTAGAGCGCTAATGTGAGATTCCTGCATCGGCAGTAGAGTAACTTGGGTACCTTCTAGCGTGATTGGTTGGAAATTCATGGGCATATTCTCCTTGTCAAAAAGCCGGATTTATGAGATTTTAGTAAGCATAATGGAAAAATGGTTTAATAAAAAGATCCAATTTAATTGTGTTTTTATGGACCAATTGAAAAAGGCAAAAGGGGGGCGAGTATGGATTTTCATATACCGTACCATACCTACCAGGCGAAATACGGGAGTAAATATACGGCTTTGTATCATGCGCTGCATGACAACATTTTGGCGAATAAGCTGCTGCGCCATACGAAGCTGCCATCAAGCCGTGAATTAGCTGCACTTTATGGGCTATCGCGGGGCACCGTTAATCAAGTGTACGATATGCTGATTGCTGAGGGTTATTTGCAAGCTGATGTGGGCAGAGGGACTTATGTTGTTTATAACGGGGTGCAGGAGAAGCAGGTGCCGTTCGAAGGGAAGGATATTCGGCTTTCGGATTGGGGGACGCGGGTTTGTGAGGCGGATCGGGATGGACGCTGGCAGAGGCGGGAGCAAGGACGGGAGTTAGAGCTGGAGCTGGAGCAAGGGCGAGAGCAAGGGCAAGGGCGAGAGCAAGGGCGAGAGCGAAGGCAAGAGCAAGAGCAAGAGCGAGGGCAAGAGCGAGAGCGAGTGCAAGGGCGAGAGCGAGAGCAAGGGCAAGGGCAAGAGCGAGGGCAAGGGCGAGAGCGAGAGCGAGAGCAAGAGCCGGAGCCAGGGCAAGAGCAAGAGCAAGAGAAAGGGCAAGATCAAGGGAAAAAGATTGCGTTCGTGATGGGTCGGCCGCATTTGGATGAGTTTCCGCGGGAGCTATGGAACCGCGGGATGTACGAGCAGGTGCGGCGGATGACGGAGTCGCCGCAGGAAGAGGCATACGTCGCCGAGGGGCATTATGCGCTTCGCGAAGCGATCGCACAGCACCTGAGGCGAATACGCGGCATCGAGGCGCCGCCGGAGCGCATCGTCATCGTTAACGGGTCGATGCAAGCGATCGCGCTGCTGACCCAGGTGCTCGTAAACGAAGGCGATCCCGTCATCCTGGAGCGCCCGGGCTACCAAGGCGCCAGCCGCGCGGTGTCGGCGGCCGGCGGTGTGCCCATCCACGCTCCTGTGGATGAGCAAGGGCTTGTCCCGCAGCCGTGGAACGCACGGCTGCTGTTCGTGACGCCCAGCCGCCAATTCCCTACGGGGGCGGTGCTGGGGCTGGAGCGCCGCCAGCAGCTGCTGCGCTGGGCGGCGGAGCAGGGCGCTGTCATCGTCGAAGACGACTATGACAGCGAGTTCAGGCACCGCGGGCGGCCGATCGAGCCGCTCAAGGTGCTGGACCAGGAGGGCCGAGTGGTCTACATCGGCACCTTCTCCAAAACGATGCTGCAGGACCTGCGCATCGGATATGTCGTGCTGCCGGAGGCGCTGCACGACGCCTTTGTAGCCGCGAAGCGGCTATACGAGCCGCACCCTTCGGGGCTGCTCGAACAGCGCTCGCTCGCCGCCTTCATGGCGAGCGGCGGCTACGAGCGACACCTGCGCCGCATGCGGCGGGTGTACGCGAGCAAGTTCTTGCTCCTGCAAGCGCTGCTGCAGGAGCAGCTCTCCACCCTCTTCGACTGGGTGGAGAGTGATGCGGGGCTGCATCTGTTCGGCTGGTGGCGGGGAGATCCCCGCACCTATGCCGCTTATGCAGCCGAGTGCCGTAAGATCGGCGTCGCCTGGAGCGACGCCGGTTCCTACGGCATCCCCCCGGGGAAGGCCGGGGCATGCTTCGGTTTTGCGCATCTCACGGAGCAGGAAATACGCCAAGGCGTTGCCGCCTTGCGAGAAGTTTCAGAAATTGTCATAAAATCAACAATATGATTTTGGCATGGTTGACAGAGTATGCTATGATCTAACATGTGGTCAATTAATCATTTTATTGTAGGAGTGATCCCTAAATGGCAGGATTAAATGGTGGAGGCACAAGCGTGATTGTGCGTTTGGAAATACATAAAGAACAGGTCACGTTTGGGAAAATTGCTACAGCCATAGGCGATGCCGGTGGCGATATCGTCGCGGTTGACGTGACGCGAGCCAGTAAAACAACAACAACACGTGATATTACCGTTCAAGTTAGCGATCCGGATCATACCGAAGTCATTGTTAAAGTATTGAAAGGTATTCCAGGTGTACGGTTAATTAACGTATCCGACCAGACGTTCCTTATGCATTTGGGCGGAAAAATTGAAGTCACTCCGAAGATTCCGATTAAAAATCGGGACGATCTGTCCCGTGTATATACGCCAGGAGTCGCTCGTGTCTGTATGGCGATTCATGAGGATTCATCCAAAGCGCACTCATTAACGATTAAACGTAATACAGTTGCCGTCGTTTCTGACGGAACAGCCGTCCTCGGACTTGGCAATATCGGCCCTGAAGCGGCTATGCCGGTTATGGAAGGTAAAGCTATGCTCTTCAAGCAAATGGCGGGCGTTGACGCTTTCCCAATTTGCTTGGACACACAAGATACAGAGGAAATCATTCGTACTGTCAAAGCCATCGCACCTGCGTTCGGCGGAATTAACTTAGAGGATATTTCGTCGCCGCGTTGTTTTGAAATTGAAGAACGATTGATCAATGAATTGGACATTCCGGTGTTCCATGACGATCAGCACGGAACTGCGGTTGTTATTCTTGCTGGATTGCTTAACGCAGTTAAAGTGGTGGGCAAACAGCTGGAGTCTTGTAAGGTTGTTATCACGGGCATCGGAGCGGCAGGAATTGCCTGCACGAAAATGCTGCTTGCTGCAGGCGTCACGAACGTCATCGGTGTAGACCGTCAAGGCGCAATCGTACGCGGTGAAAGCTATACAAATTCCATGTGGGATTGGTATGCGAATAACACGAATCCTTTCAAACTAAAAGGGACTTTATCCGATGTAATTGCAGACGCTGATATTTTTATCGGCCTATCCGGTCCAGGCGTTCTGAAGGTAGAAGATGTGAAGAAAATGGCTACGGATCCAATCGTATTCGCGATGGCGAACCCGACACCGGAAATCACGCCGGAAGAGGCAGAGCCTTACGTACGCGTCATGGCGACGGGCCGTTCGGATTATCCGAATCAGATCAATAATGTGCTCTGTTTCCCAGGTATTTTCCGTGGGGTGCTGGACTGCCGCGCTTCCCGGATCACGCAAGAAATGAAGCTCGCTGCAGCCAAAGCGATTGCCGCGGTAGTGAATGAAGATGAGCTAAATGAATATTATATTATTCCGAGCGTATTCAATCATGCCGTTGTTGAGAAAGTACGCGAAGCGGTTATGGAAGCAGCGTTTGAATCCGGTGTAGCTCGTCGCCGCAGCCAACGTGAAACACAAGAGTCTCATCACGAATAAAAATCAATAATTAAAGCCAAAAAAACCTTGCTCCAGCAGCTGTTTCCAGCTTGCAGAGCAAGGTTTTTGTTTTAATTCTGTTCCTCCGTCCATTCTTTTAGCTTACGGTCAGAAGGGAGAAGGAAGGTCAGAATCCCGAGAAGCGGCAGGAACGCGCATAATTCCATCACATGCGTCGTACCGATCGCATCGCAGAGATTTCCAAGAACGACACTGCCGATACCGCCAAGTCCGAAGGCGAGCCCGGTAATTAGGCCGGATACGGTTCCTACTTTGCCAGGGAACAGGCTTTGGGCATAAACAACGGTAACGGAGAAGCTGGATAATTGAATGACGCCGATGACGACAAGTAAAATATAAGACCAAGTAATCCCAACATGCGGCAGCAGCAATGCGAATGGCGCTGAGCCTAGCATGGAGAAGAAAATGACATTGCGCTTACCGAACCGGTCCGCGATCGGACCGCCAAAAAAAGTACCTACAGCGCCGGCTGCGAGGAACAAGAAGATGAAGTCCTGCGCACGGTTGATGGATAAGCCGTATGTATCATGCAAGAAGAAAGCGAAGTAACCACTCATTGCAGCACCGTACCATGAACGGACGAATACAAGGAAAATCAATACATAGATAGCGAAAAACACACGTTTGCGATGCACGGGATTGACGGTCCGCTTCACAGTAGACTTGGCTCTAACCGGAGTCGTTGCGAGCTCGGCTTTGTACCAGCGAGCAATGAACATCTGAACGGCTATCGCAATCGCAGCAACGCCTGTGAACCATATGGAGCCGAAAAGTCCGAGCGGAATGAAAATCCATTTGGTCATGATCGGCGCCAAGGATTGGCCGAAGTTACCGCCCACCTGGAAGATGGACTGTGCCAAGCCTTTGCGTCCTCCGGCGGCCATATGCGACACTCGTGAGCCTTCCGGATGGAAAGCAGCGGAGCCAAGCCCCACAAAGCATACAGACAGCAGCACAACCCAATACGAGTGAGCGAAGGCTAACAGCAGCATCCCGGTAAGGGTCGATGCCATGCCAATCGGCAGCAGATAGGGTGATGGCTTGCGGTCCGAGTATAAGCCGACTACGGGCTGCATGATGGAAGCCGTGAAGTTGATGGCGAACTGTACCCAACCGACTTGGGCATAACTTAATCCCATTTCACTTTTCAAAATGGGGAAGATGGCGGGAATGACGGATTGGATAGAGTCATTCAGCAAATGGACAAGGCCGATGGCAAACAGTATCCGGTAAACAGTTGGTTTGATATCTCCTGCACCCTGCAAGCTATTGGATTTGGGAGATGGTGTTGTTATGGCAGCCATGATGCGCTCCTCTCGCTATTTATCTAGGAAACGGCCGAGGTCTTCTCCCATTTTCACTTTGGAACCAAGCTTAAGGTCTGGGCGAGGTTCAAACATATCATCTTCAAAAAGCAGCACAACGGTTGAGCCGAACTCGAAATAAGCCAGCTCTTGACCGCGCTCCAATGTTTTGGGAAGCGGTTTGACATACTGAATCGAGCTCACGTTCAGCGCTCCGACCTTAACGACAGCAACTTCACCTGTATGATGCTGAATGAAAGTGATTAATCGCTCATTGCGACTAAGAACTCGCTTCATGTGGCGAAGGCCGAATTCGTTCACCGGATACACTTTGCCGAGCACGTGCTCTTTTTCAAGGATGTCCCCCGTAATCGGAGAATGAATGCGGTGATAATCGGTTGGGCTTAAATACAGGACGAAATAGAAGCCGTTTTTGTAATTGACTGTACGGGGCGACCGGTTAAGCAGCTCCTCAATGGTGTAATCTTGACCTTTGACGTTGACGATCAAGCCGTCTTTAATGTCCCCGATCCCAGTAATCATGGCATCAACCGGACTTACGACGCGCGTCTCGTCTTCGTGAATCGGGCGTAAACCCGGCTTTAAGCGGCGAGTAAAGAAATCATTTAGGGATTTGTAATCTTTTACATGCTTCTCAGCATCTTCAATACGTATACCGTAAGTTTGGGCAAAACGGGGAATGAACATCCGGCTTGCTCTGGACCTGGCAAAAGCTCCTGTCACTTGGGATACCCATTTACGTGAGGAGAGCTCGGTTAGCAATTTGAAGAACGGTTTTGACATAAATTAACTCCTGTTCATTCGTGGTTAGGCGGGCTTTTGACCAACGTTCAAGTTTCTTCAAAGATGCCTGTTTATGGTTCTTCGCTAATCTTGCCACAGAAAGGTAAAAGAATCAATTGTCGAATGAAGAAGAAACGGCAAGGTAGGCGGCTAAAAAAATAGTCTGAAGGCTGTTTGAGGTGAAATATGCTTGTCAATGCTGTTAATGAGGTGAACGGGTACAATGTCTATTATGATTATATTGATTCTGTTACTAATTCCAGCCTGCATGCTAGTTGGCTCATGGATGTTCATAAGCTGCCGTATTTGGTTTCATATTCTGGCAATGGTCAGTGCATATGTCTTTGGTATTATTTCCGCTTTGGCGGTTAATGACATATTACGGGACGATACGGTATTTATGACGAATATTCATGGCGTTTTCAACAACCAATTATTCCTTTTAAGCGGAGGTTATTTGGGATGTTACGGGATCTACTTAATGTGGAAACGGCTGCTAATAGAGATTAGGAAAGAGTAGTTCTGTGTTATTTGTAACAACGTCCTATGTAACTATTTCATTTGGCACATCGTCTAATAGGCATGACTTATTATAAAGGCAGGTGTTAGAGTGAATTTTGTAATTCCTAGATATACCAAGAGTATGATGTGTGCGGCTGTGTTATCTCTTTTTTTAGCGGGGTGTGCATCTTCTCCAAAAGATAACACGTCTTCAGCCGCACCCCTGTCCCCATCGCCGTCTGCTTCTGCTCCGGCAGCTACGCCAGTCTCTACGCCAGTTCCTACTGTAGCGCCGACTCCAAGTCCAACGCCTTCAAACCCGACGGCAGGCTTGTCACTGGACGAAAAGCTGGGACAGATGATCTTGGCCGGCATCGACGGATACAGCGTAAATGCGAATACCCAAGCGTTGATTTCAACGTACCACGTGGGAGGCATTATTTTATATAAGCCAAATGTCAAAGATTCAAACCAATTGGTTTCGCTGGTGAATGAACTGAAGCAAAAAAATGCAAAAAATAAGCAGCCGCTCTGGATCGGTGTGGACGAGGAGGGCGGAAGGGTAACACGGCTGCCGGAGGAGCTTCAGAAAACGCCAACGAATCAGGAGATCGGCAAGACGAATAACAAGACGTATGCCTATAACATCGGCAATTTGATCGGTTCAGAGCTTCGTGCGTATGGATTAAACGTTGATTTCGCTCCTGTGCTGGATATTAACAGCAATCCGAAAAATCCGGTGATCGGCGACCGTTCTTTTGGAGCAAACGCTGCTGTTGTCAACGTTATGGGTATTCAAGAAATGAAGGGGCTGCGAGATCAGCAGATCACGTCAGTCGTTAAGCATTTCCCGGGGCATGGCGATACATCGGTTGATTCGCATGTAGGGCTGCCCATTGTCCAGAACGATTTGGACAGATTGCGTAAGCTTGAATTAATCCCTTTCGCGGAAGCTTTTAAACAAGACGCAGATGCTGTGATGGTTGCCCATATTTTGCTGCCCAAAGTGGACGGACAGAACCCGGCATCGATGTCGAAGAAAATCATGACGGACTTGCTGCGCAAGGAGATGGGCTTCCAAGGTGTAATCATGACCGATGACATGACGATGGGAGCCATTGAACAAAACTATGATATCAGCGCTTCCGCTGTAAAATCCGTTTTGGCCGGAGCTAATGTGATTATGGTCGGACATGACTACAATAAAGTTGTAAAAGTGATTGAGGCGCTGCGACAAGCTGTTCAGGATAAGCGGATTCCGATGGAAACGATCGATCAGAGCGTAGCAAGAATTCAGAAGCTGAAGCAAAAATATAAACTGAAGGATGAAAGCGTCGGTTCAGTTGATGTAGCCGCCCTCAATCAAGCTGTTAAGAAAGTGCTAAGTACGAAATAGCACAAATAAAAAGAGTGCCCCTAGTCATGTTATGACCCCTGGGCACTCTTTTTGATTTTTGGGGAAGAAGCGGGACCCATGTGGTGTCATTTTGAGTGCGATGGAGAGCTTGTGGAGAGGGAGGGGAACTACAGGGTGCTATTTGCGGCGAATGGGCTAAATTGGCAGTTTTAGGGGAACTACAATGTTCTATTTACGCGCATTTGCCGTCAAATAGCTTAAAATCGGGGGATTAGCGGATCCTAGTTCCCTTTGATTTCCCAATTCGCTGTGTTTCGCCAAAATAGGGAACGTAGTTCCCATAGTAGTGCGGTATGGGCTAATAAACCGGCGTACCGCCATCCAACAAATATTTGGCGTAAGCCATGGGGTTATAGTAGGTGGCTTTCCATTCTTCCAGCATGTTCGCTTCTCGGAAACTATAACGCTGATCTTTGCCGTTGCATTCAATGAATAGAGGATAACCATCCGTGGTGATCCCGATATCTAGTCCGAGATCGGCCAAATGCGGCAAATGCCTGCTTAGAAACCTCGCTACCTGAAGGGCGAACTCTGAAATTTGTTCACACACCGCGCGGGAATTCAGCGACGGATAGTCGGCCGCCAAAATTTCCGTCAACGTCCTCACTTGGCCTCCTTGTGCCACATTGGTCAAGAACAGCTTGCGTGAAGCGACCTTGGCAACGATTCCTGTCACGCCCCAATCGCCACAGGCTCCGCGCTGCACAGATACACGCATGTCGAAGGGACGTTTGTCATAGGTAGCCAAAGGCAGGCGCTGCTGCACGAGGTAGGCGCGGCTTTGGATTTTGCGCCGCAGGGTTAACGGCAGTTGTTTGCGAAAGTTGACCTGCCGCCAAACTTTATTGCTGATTTTCAGTGTCGCGGGATAAACAAGCTGCCAGCCCGTGGTGGTTCGGTCCATTTTCATAACACCGCGCCCGATGCTGGAGTTCGTTGGTTTGATAATGATAGAGTCGTAGGCACTCATCATGACTTTCATATTTTTGAGGGTGGCGGGGTAGGTGCCGGGCAGATGGGGTCTGATGGTGTCATCCAGCAGCAATATTTCGTGAATTTGCAGCTTGCTGTACCGATTCCATCGGTTAAAAACGTGAATGCCGTGCTGTGTCCAACTTTCCAGCTCCTGATCGGAGGTGGCGTCCAAGTAAATGGCGCGGTTATGAATGATTTTCGGCAGGGCAATCCATTCACGCACATATCGAGTCCCTCTTTGCACATAGGCATGAACTCTCATCGTATGAATGTGAACATCCTGCATACGGAAGTAGCAAGGGGTGATGCCAAATTGTTTGCCAGCGTCACTGTAAAAATGGATGGCTTCATATTTTGTGTTCCCTAGGGGAATGCCTTCGTATAAGGAATCGTTCACTAATATACCCACATAGGGATTGACCATCTACTTCACTCCTTAGAGTTTTTCGCCAGAAAAACTGGCTTGCCAACACGCCGCGACACGATAGAGGCTCCTTTACAGCTTATGGAAAAGCAGTGCAGCTTGTTTGTACGGATGCTGATACTTTTGCGCAAGTATCGGACAGCTGCCCAAACTTTGCCTGTATATCCGCATATGTATAGAAGAGGAAGGGGGAGTTACGTGTGAGCCAGAGACCTATGCGTGTTGTCATTGTTACGCCAGGTTCTTTTCCCATTCCCTCAGGAAAAAGCTCTTCGGTTGAACAGGTTGTCCAAAAAACGGCCGAAAAGCTCGTTACATTTATGCCCGTTTGTGTTCTGGGGAGAAGAACGAAGTATCAACCAAGAAGTGAAATGCGGGAAGGATGTACGTATATAAGGGTTCCTTACGGGGGCTCTCGTTCCTATATTTCCGCCGTCTCTCGGAAAATCGCGATGCGAAAACCCAGTGTCATCCAGGTTGAGAATCGGCCGCATTTCGTGCTCTATCTGCGCAAACGTTTTCCAAGATGCTTCATTAGTCTGGTGCTGCACTCAAAAATATTTATTTCTCTGCCTTATATCTCGCAGAAATATTTGAAGGCATGCCTAGCCGCGGCGGATGTCGTGATCGTCAATAGCGATTATCTCAAGCAGGCGGTGCAGGCGAAAGTACCGTCAGCCGCACATAAAATTGTGACGCAACATTTGGGCGTGGATGTTACCAAATTTACGTCAAGATGGTCTCCGGAGGGGAGTGAATCCCGCGCTCAAATGTTGCAAAAGCTCGGCTATGAGAACCGGAAGATCATTCTTTTCGTAGGTCGGCTTATCCCGAGAAAAGGGGTGCACCATCTGCTCAAAGCGATGAAAACGGTGATTCAGACGGAGCCGAATGCGGTCTTAATTCTAGTCGGCGGTGCCTTCTATGGCTCCAGAAGATCGACGGCTTATGTGAAAAGGCTGTTCCGGGAAGGGAGCAAGATGCCTCAGAATGTGAAATTCGTCCCCTACACCTCACACGCTGACATCCCGAAATGGTATCACCTCGCTGACGTTGTTGCCGTGCCTTCCGAGGAAGGAGAAGCTTTTGGACTCGTAAATATTGAGGCTATGGCTTCTGGAGTTCCCGTCGTAGCGACAAATTCAGGCGGGATCGGCGAAGTGATTAAGAATGGGACGGTCGGGTGTTTAGTTGATTTGGGCAAGATCGAGTCGGACCTGCCTCTTTATTTATTACGTCTTTTGGGAGATGAAGAGCTGAGACGAGCCATGGGGGAGCAAGGTATTCAAAGAGTCGATCAATTGTTCACGTGGGATAAGGCGGCAGAAATAAGGTATGAGTTATACAAGCATAAATTGGGGAGGTAACTATTTATCTGGGTGTCCGCACATTTTTCAGGGCTAACGTACATCTGGGATTGAGCTTGAATATGTTACAAATGACCAATTTATGTGGAATGGAGAGGAGTCTATGAGTAAGCGTAAGAGCAGCAGCAACAGAGAAAGGCCTTATGTGCAAAAAGTGAACTCCCGAACAAATGAGTTGAAATGGCTCGATGAAAGTGAACAGCCTTCACCTGCTCCGGTTAAGCAGGAGAAAGCGGAAACAAGTCCAAAGGTTGCACCCGTCGTTGAAACAAGTATTACTCCCAAAACGACGACGCCCAAAACACCGGCAGTGAAAACGGCGATTGTAGAGCCGGCCAAAGTAAATAAACCCGCAACAGTGGTAAATGTATCTCAGACCTCTGTGCCAGCACCTCCGCTGCTGCTGCTTTCTGAGCGTAAAACAGGCAAATTTGTAAACCCTGTCGTCTATACGGATGATATCGTGGAAGAAGCGATAACTTGGGAGAAAATTGCAAATCGTTCGGTTGACGAAAGTAAAATCAAGCCGCAAAGCATCGGGACTAAAGTCATTAAGGATTTTGCAATCGATCAGTCAAAGTTAGCATCAGCCAGCGTGACGCGTGATAAAATCGCCGGGCACAGCATTTATGATGAACATATCGCTCCACACAGCATCTCCGGTGACAAAATTCAGGATCAAACGATTCCCGGAAGCAAACTGCTGGATAACAGCATCACAGCGGATAAGCTTGCCGATCAAACGATTGATTCCATTAAGATTGCGGACGGCTCCATTTTGTCACAGCATTTATCCGAGTTGGTTATTACGAATGAGCTGATTGACGACCAGTCCATTACAGCTGACAAAATACGTAGCGGTGCAGTGCAAGCCAAACATATTTCCAATTACAGCATCGACACCGCCAAGCTGATGGATGCCGCGATTACAACGGATAAGTTAAGAGATCAAGCTGTTACGGAAGAAAAAATTGCGAATGAAAGCATTTGCTCCGTTCATATCCAGTCCAAAGTTATTTTCAACGAACATTTGGCCGATGGAAGCGTTCAGAGCCGGAGTATTGCGCCAGGTCAAATTGAAGCCGATCACATCGCTGACGGGGCAATCGACAGTTACCATCTGGAAAATCAGATTATTACAGAGGATAAACTCGCTCCTTTATCGGTCACAGAGGAGAAGTTAGCGAATCAAGCTGTTACGAATCAAAAGATCGCCCCGTTGTCGATTGAAGCTAAGCACATCGTGAAGTCTTCGATCCGCACGGAGCACCTCGCAGACGGGTCTATCCAAACCTCACATCTTGCTTCCGGCGTGATTCAATCCGGACATCTGGCAGAGGGTGCGGTACATGCCAAACTGATCCAGGATGGCTCCATTACGGCAGACAAACTAGCAGCAAATGCGGTAGAGGATAAACATATTTTCCCGAAAGCCATTCAAATCGGACATCTCGCTGACAATATCATTTCTAATGCGAAGCTGCAGGATGAATCGATCACCTCTTCGAAGCTGGTAGAAAGCTCGATTGAAGCCAAACATATCCAACAACAGGCGATTCAGAGTGAACATCTTGCCAACAACAGCATATCCAATGCCAAGCTGCAAGATGAGTCGATCACTTCATCCAAGCTGGTTGAAGGCACGGTTGAAGGCAAACATATCCGGCAGCAAGTGATTCAAAACTGGCATCTGGCCGAAGGCATCGTTTCCAGCTCGAAATTGCAAAATCAGTCCATTACATCAAGCCATTTAACGGAGAATCTCATTGAGGAAAGGCATATCAGCGACGGGGCAATCACGCAGCTGCATTTGGCCGATGGGATCATTTCTTCCTCCAAATTGGAAGAGGGAGCTGTGACGACAGATGTATTGGCGGCAGGCAGTGTAGATACGTCGAAGCTGAAGTCGCAAAGCGTGACCTCCGATAAGCTTGCGGTAAGTTCAATCACCGCCGAGCATTTGAACCAAGGTATTGTGGCGAGTGAGCATTTGGCCGAAGGGGCGATTCTTGGTATCCACTTTTCGCCAGAGACGATTGGAACGACACACCTGCTGGATGGGATCATTACGAGTGAGAAGCTGGGGTTAGGCGCTATCCGCTCCGAGCATATCGGAAATGGCGAGATTGGCGCTGAACAAATCGTGGAATCGGCGATTGGGCGCGATCATATTGCTGAAGAGGCCGTGACAACGCAGCATTTGCAGGATCAAACGATTACGACAAGTAAAATTGCTGAAGAAGCGGTGACGGGTACGAAAATTGCTTCCATGAGCATTGAAACTCGCCATCTTCAGGAAAATAGTATCGATGGCAGCCATCTGAAGCCGGGGGCGATTTCGTCCCAGCACTTGGCGCAGGGCTCGATTACACTCAATATTTTTGCTGACAGGAGCTTGGATGGAACGAAGTTAATGGAACAATCCATTACCGGAGAAACGCTTGCGAAAGCGGCAGTCACCGAAGATAAGCTGGCGAATGGCGCCGTTAGTTCGCAGCATATGCAACCTGGAGCAATTTCTACCAGGTCATTGCAGGAGCAAGCCGTAACAACTAGCAAACTAGGTGAGCAGGCTGTGACTGAAGCTAAACTGGCCGATTCCAGCGTAACGGGCCGCAAAATCTCCAATAAGTCTGTGCATAGCGAGCATATTGTTGACGGTGCAATTACGGCAGCGAAGCTGGCTAATGAGAGCATTCATGGCAGTAAGCTGGTAGCCGGTGCGTTAAGCTCAAGGCATTTGGCCGATGGAGCGATCAGCAGCGCGAAGTTGGCAGCACGGGCGATTAGCAGCGAGCACATCGCGGAAGGTGCTGTGACCGGCGCGAAGCTGGCGAAGGAAAGCGTGGATAGCACGAAGCTGACAGCTGGTGCTGTGACCGGCGATAAGCTGGCCGATGGCGCCGTTAGTGGAGCGAAGCTTGGACTTGGCGTAATCGCTAATGAGCATCTGGCAGAAGCGGCGGTCGAAAATAACAACCTTGCGGCAAATTCCGTGGATGGTACCAAAGTGAGCCTTGGCGCGATTAGCAATTATCATCTTGCGGATAGCTCGGTGTATGGCGCGAAATTGGCGACAGGCAGTGTGGACAGCAGCAAGCTGACCGCTGGCGCTGTGAACCATGAGCATATCGTGGACGGAGTGATTGACGCCAGTAAGCTTGCAAAAGGCAGCGTGGACGGCAGCAAAGTGGTTCCAAGCGCAATTCAACGGGAACATTTGGCGGATAGTAGCATTGACTCCACGAAGCTGGCGGAAGGCGCTGTGCTGCGAAGTCATCTGGTGGCAGGGATTGTTGATGCGTCGAAGCTTGCGGACAGCAGTGTCGTTAGCTCTAAGCTGGCAGTAGGCGCTGTAAAAACAGATCATCTGGTTGACGGGGTCATCAATGGAGCGAAGCTGGCACCCGGCAGTGTGGACAGCAGCAAATTGGTGTCCGGCGCCGTGAACAGCGATCACATCGCACCAGGTGCCGTGAACGGCAGCAAGCTGGCGGCGCTTAGCGTGGACGGCAGCAAACTCGTAGATAACGCGGTGAGCAGCGAGCATCTTAGTGTGAGCTCGGTGACAGGCGCGAAACTGGCAACAGGCAGCGTGGACGGCAGTAAACTGGTAGCCGGTGCAGTAAGCAACTACCATCTCGCTGACGGCGTAGTGGATGCTGTGAAGCTGGCGGCAGGCAGTGTCGACGGCAGCAAGTTGACCGCTGGCGCAGTGAACGGCAGCCATATCGTGGATGGCGCGATTGACAGCGGCAAGCTGGCTGCGAACAGCGTAGACAGCAGCAAATTGACCGCTGGCGCAGTCACAGGAGATCATTTGGCGGACGGCACCCTGTTCGGCGCGAAACTGGCGGCAGGCAGCATTGACGGCAGCAAATTAGCCTCCAACGCGATCAGCAGCTACCATTTATCCGCTGGCAGTGTGGATGGCAGCAAGTTGGCAGCCGGTGCGGTGGGCAGCGGACATCTTGCGGAAGGTGCTATAGACGGCGGGAAACTGGCGGCAGGCAGTATCGATAGCAGCAAGCTTGCAGCCGGCGCGGTAAACGGCAGCCATCTTGCGGATGGCGCGATCGACAGCAGTAAACTGGCTGTGAATAGCGTGGACAGCAGTAAATTGGCTCTGGGCGCAGTGACGGCAGATCACTTGGCCGACGGCGCGTTGAGTGGTTCGAAGCTGGCGGCAGGCAGCATCGATGGCAGCATTTTGGCAGCCGGTGCGGTGAGTGGTGAACATCTTGCGGAAGGTGCTTTGAATGGCGCTAAACTCCAAGCGAACAGCATCGATGGCAGCAAGCTGGCTTCCGGCTCGATTAGCGCTTTCCATCTTGGAGCAGGCTCCGTTGACAGTTCCAAACTGGCGGCTAACAGCGTGGATAGCGGCAAGCTGGCGCCAGGCAGTGTGGACGGCAGCAAGTTGGTAGCTAGCTCGATTAGCAGCTTCCATCTGTCGCCGGGCAGTGTAGACAGAGGTAAAATCATCGCCGGCGCCGTTCATGGGGAACATCTGGCTGAGGGCGCAGTCGAAGGTACGAAGCTGGCGGCTGGCAGTGTGGATGAGAGCAAGCTTAGCTTCAATGCCGTGCATACTCCTGCGGCAAAGCCGGCGGCTCTGCAACAATTCGGGTTGGTTCCCTTTGAATTGAAGGTGCAGGACGAAATCGTCGAGGTCACGTTACTCTTTGATGAGCCGTATGCTGATGTTAACTATGTCATCACAGCGACAACCAGCCACTCTTCTTGTTATGCCGTAATCAAACAAAAACAAACGCATTCTGCCCAAATGATTATTGTGCGTTCCCGTTTCTCACCGGACGCGTACGGGATCATAAACTGGATTTCCATAGGAACAAAAGGATAAGGGCTTCCTCCAAAAGGATCGCGTCTCATGTGCGTGATCCTTTTTTTTTGTGTGATTCGCGGAGCTTTTTTTGGATATGTACAATCATTTATGCGTCTTGAAGAATAGGATAGAGAATAACCCTAAATGGCATGTATCTACGAAAGGAGGACTTTCATGAAAATTGCCTTAATCTGCCCGGATTCTTTGCCCTGTCCACCGATCAAAAGCGGAGCGATTGAGTTATTGATTGATCGCATGGCTCCATACTTAAGCAGATTGGGCCATTCGGTTACCGTTTTTTCGATACAGGATCCTTCGCTCAGCAATGATGAACGGATGAATGGCGTGAGATTCATTCGTTATGACCAATCCACGTATTTCAATGATGTGCTGAGCTACTGTGAAAAACGATTGTTTGACGTAATTCAATTATTTAATAGACCGAATTGGGTTGAAGAAATGAAGAGAGCCGTTCCGGATGCCCGCGTTTATTTATCGCTTCACAACTTATTAATCAATCATGAGACTCGTGAACAGGCTGCACTTCAAGCTTACGAACTAGCCGATCATCTCATTACGGTCAGTAAATTCGTTGCACAGGACATCATCAAAGCCATTCCTGCAGTCAGTAGCAAAATCACCACGCTTTATACGGGAGAAGATCCTAAGCGGTTTACGCCTCATTTTACAAGGGAAGGTAAAAAGATTGCTGACAAGCTAAAGGGAGAATTGGGTATTCCCCCTGGCTTCCATGTCGTCCTCTTTGTCGGCAGGCTGCTGCCCAAAAAAGGGTGCCATCATCTAATTAACGCCATGAAGCTCGTTATCAGAAAATATCCCAAAACAGCGCTAGTGATCATTGGCAGCAAGTGGTATGGTGACCGGACCATTAGCACATATGTCACGAAACTTCGAAAAAGAGCTTTGGCTGTGTCCTCTTATATATATTTTACCAATTTTATACCGGTAGACAGGCTTCCCAGCTATTATACGATGAGCGACGTTCTTGTGGTCCCATCCCAATGGCAGGAGCCGCTCGCAAGAGTTCAATATGAAGCTATGGCAGCCGGCATACCGATCATCAGCTCGAATCGAGGCGGGAATCCCGAGCTTGTTCAAAATGAGAAAAACGGTTGTATCATTGATCTTTACACAGACCCAAGAGCTTACGCTCAGGCCATTATCACCTTGTTAAACAACAGCGAGAAACGCATCCGAATAGGACGCGAGAACAGGAAATTGATTACGGATCGTTATAACTTTGAGAAGTATGCGCAACGACTATCGAATTTATATGAAACCACATGAAACCGTATACGATTGGAGTGAACAGGGTGAGGATTGCTTTGGTTTGTACAGAAATGCTAACCGTTCCTTCTATTCGGGGAGGAGCTATTCAAATTTTCATTGATGGCGTGATTCCCTATTTAAGCGAGAGCCATGAAATAACGGTATTTTGCATAAAAGATAATGACCTTCGTGACCGGGAGGTGGTAAAAGGTGTGACCTATATCCGGGTTCCGAAAAATGATTATCAAATAAACGTCGCCAACGAGTTGAAAAAGTTGAAGGCCGGTAATCGGACATTTGATGTTATTCATGTGTTTAACCGTCCCATGTATGTCCCTATTATCAAGCAGGCTATGCCTGAGAGCCGGGTTGTTTTGAGCTGTCATAATGAGATGTTTCGCCAACAGAAACTGCCGGATGACAAGGGTCGCCATGTGGTGAAAATAACCCACAACATCATGTCCATTTCCAACTACATTGGAAAAACGATCGTAGATCGGTTCCCTGAAGCTGCAAGTAAAGTGAAGACGGTGTACTCTGGCATCAATCTGGATCAGTACAAACCCATATGGCAGGAAGATGCTCAGGCTGAAAGAAAGGCATTGCGCAAAAAATACGGCGTCGAAAATAAAAAGGTTGTGTTATTCGTTGGACGGCTGTCCGCCAATAAAGGGTCCGATGTTCTGCTGCAGGCTATGCAGCGGGTCGTTCAAAAACATAATGACGCCGTGCTGGTCATTGTCGGAAGCAAATGGTTCAGCGATAACCGTGTAGACGATTATATCTCGAATTTGCGAAGGCTTGGCGATTCGTTGGGGAAAGACAGAGTTGTGTTCACGAACTTTGTGCCCCCAAGCAAGATTCCCTCGATTTACCTGCTCGGGGATGTGTTCGTCTGCAGCTCCCAGTGGCAGGAGCCACTGGCCAGAGTGCACTATGAGGCCATGGGGGCGGGCCTCCCGATCATTACGACGAATCGCGGGGGCAATGCCGAGATCATTTCGAACCATAAGAACGGTATCGTCATAAGCGCCTATACCGATCCATGGGCATTTGCGAATTCGATCAGCCACATTTTCACGAATCCGTCGAAAGCGAATGAGTTAGGCCGTGCTGGCCGTAAGTTTGTGGAGGGCAACTATGGGTTCCAGCATGTTGCCAAACGATTGCAAGAGCTGTATGTGTGAGGTGGCGAGGGCGGTGGCAGTGTGTGGGAAGGCCAACTTTACGGTTGGCCTTTTTGGGCTGCGGGGCGGCTCCCGTTAGGGGCCTTAGTAAGGGCTGGGGCAAGGGCAAGGGCAGGAGCAGGAGCTGGGGCAGGAGCAGGAGCAGGAGCTGGGGCTGGGAGCAGGAACAGGGCCCGAGATCGAGTTTGCCGCCCGGCCGAGGGGAACTACAGGGCGCTATTTCTGCGAAATAGGCCGTTTTCGCACGGAAGGGGAACTAGGGTCCCTTATTTCAACGGATTGGGCTGAAACTCCGCCCAAATCGTTGAAATAGTTATGATGAACGCACAACAGCCCCTAATATTTGCTGAATCGTAGGCTAAACTGGTAATGAACAATCAATCCATACCAATCCAGAGCTAATAAGCAAAATAGGAGCTGTTAATATGAAGCATACCACAAAATTCATAGGTTTAGACGTATCTAAAGACAAGATTTCTGTTGCTGTTGCAGACGCTGGACGCGACGAACCTCGCTTCGTTGGGCACTTCCCTCATAAACTGGAGTTCGTAAAGAAAATAATGAGACAACTCGGCAATGCTGAAAACTTAGAAGTTTGTTACGAAGCTGGCCCAACGGGTTATGTACTCTTTCACTGGCTAACTGCGCTCGGTATTACTTGTAAAGTTATCGCCCCTTCCCTCATTCCAGTCCGGACAGGCGATCAAATTAAGACAGATAAACGAGATGCCCTTCGTCTTGCTACACTGTTTCGCGCGGGAGAACTAACAGCTGTGCACGTACCAACTCCTGAACAAGAAGCTCTTCGCGATCTTGTTCGCTCAAGAGAGGATGCGAAAGAGGATCTCCATCGAGATCGCCAGCGGGTATTAAAGTTACTTCTGCGGCGTCAAATTTCTCATCCACCTGCCATCAAAAATCGTTGGACACGAAATTACAGAGAGTGGTTGACCAGCTTGAAATGGGAAAGAGAATCTGATCAGCTCATGTTTCAAGAATATTTGCAGGCGATTCATGAATCCGAAAGTCGCCTTCAACGTCTGGAAGCGAGCATTATTCAATATGCTCAAAAAGGGGCTTTGGGTCCAGTCGTTAAAGCACTTCAGGTATTAAAAGGGGTAGCCATCATCTCGGCGCTTACGCTTGTTGCTGAAATAGGTTGTTTTACACGTTTCCGAAATCCTGCCATGCTCATGGCTTACCTTGGCTTGGTCCCACGAGAGCATTCTACAGGACTTAGTACGCGAAGAGGAAGTATTACCAAGGCGGGTAATCGTGGAGTTCGTCGCACTTTGGTTGAATCAAGTTGGAGTTATCGTCATAAGCCATCGATAGGCAGGGAACTTAGAAAACGAATGGAAGGTCAGGAAGGCGAACTTCTGGCTGTCTCATGGAGAGCGCAAATACGGCTGAACAGCAAATACTGTAAACTTGTGTACCGTGGAAAAGAATCTAATGTAGCTGTAACAGCAGTTGCGCGAGAACTAGTCGGATTCATCTGGGAAATCGCGTGTAAAGTCGAACGATCTGTAACGGCCTAAAACCGACAACAGGGTTTAGAGTGCCCAGCCGACAGGCTGGGACAAGACATAGTCTTCAAATCATCCGAGCTGTCAAGGCTAAACGTTGCGCTTCGCGGCCTTGACAGTCGATACTTTAGCAGGAATAAGATACCTA
Source organism: Paenibacillus sp. P36 (assembly GCF_045866505.1). NCBI lineage: Bacteria > Bacillati > Bacillota > Bacilli > Caryophanales > Paenibacillaceae > Paenibacillus > Paenibacillus sp. P36. The sequence goes on along the minus strand of NZ_AP038372.1, from coordinate 7,455,824 downwards.
AGTATGGTGAAACAAAAGCAATAATTGGGCCCAGGAGCAAAGTAGGGGTTGAAGAGAGTCCGTGTGAGGCCTTATGCACAACTATAGGTTTGCTAATAGCTGCGTGCGACAATAGTTTACAGGAAGCTCTTCTTAACGAAAGTCATTAACTGCGGTAACCAGCCCGCGAATATCAGGATGCTAGCCGTTGCTTGCATTTTGCTCCTGTGCCGAGTTATTTGCTTACAAAAAACACTCAATTACTCTCGTACTAAATTGGGGGCTTGACAGAGTGCGTTCATATCAAGGCCCTGTGGTTCCCCAAGAATGTGAAAACGGACCTGAGGGCAGAAATAGCGCCTTCAGGTTCCTCTATGTGCTGCAAGGCGACCATTCACTGATCGCCTCAGCTAAAGTAGCTGGAAAAACTACCGTTAATCTTTGCTGCTCAGTGGCAGGGAACAAAATAACGGTAGAAACCCCAGCTAAATCGCCGGTAGGAGACGAGAATTGGGCATACTCGGCAAAACTAACGCCAGAAAATCTAGCTACTTAAGAAAAAAGTGGAACAATTGCAACAAATAGCAGGAGGAATCGGCGTTATCTACAAGTAGCATGTGCTGTGTGTGTGAGCCAACTTTGCGGTTGGCTTTTTTGGGTTGCGGGGCGGCTCCCGTTAGTAGCCTTAGCAAGGGCAGGGGCTGGAGCTGGGGCCGGAGACAGAACCAGAACCAGAACCAGAACCAGAACCTGAACCTGAACCTGAACCAGAACCAGAACCAGAGCCCGAGTTTGCCCGCCCGGCCGAGGGGAACCACAGGGCGCTATTTCTGCGAAATAGGCCGTTTTCGCACGGAAGGGGAACTAGGGTCCCTTATTTCAACGGATTGGGCTGAAACTCCGCCCAAATCGTTGAAATAAGGCCCTGTAGTTCCCCAAGAATGTGAAAACGGACCTGAGGGCAGAAATAGCGCCTTCAGGTTCCTCTATGTGCTGCAAGGCGACCATTCACTGATCGCCTCAGCTAAAGTAGCTTGAAAAACTACCGTTAATCTGCGCTGCTCAGTGTCAGGGAACGAAATAACGGTAGAAACCCCAGCTAAATCGCCGTAGGAGGCGAGAATTGGGCATACTCGGCAAAACTAACGCCAGAAAATCCAGCTACTTAAGAAAAAAGTGGAACAATTGCAGCAAATAGCAGGAGGAATCGGTGTTATCTACAAGTAGCATGTGCTGTGTGTGAGAGCCAACTTTGCGGTTGGCTTTTTTGGGCTGTGGGGCGGGCTCCCGTTAGGGGCCTTAGCAAGGGCCGGGGCTGGGGCAGGAACTGGAGCAGGAACTGGGGCCGGGGCCGGGAGCAGGAACAGGACCCAAGCCCGAGTTTGCCGCCCGGCCGAGGGGAACTACAGGGCGCTATTTCTGCGAAATAGGCCGTTTTCGCACGGAAGGGGAACTAGGGTCCCTTATTTCAACGGATTGGGCTGAAACTCCGCCCAAATCGTTGAAATAAGGCCCTGTAGTTCCCCAAGAATGCGAAAACGGACCAAAAGGCAGAAATAGCGCCCTCAGGCTCCGCTAAGCGCCACCGCCAACGGCCAAGCCGCTTAAGCTAGTGACTCCGCCTCCAGCCACTGCACGAAGCGCGCAATGCCAGCCTCCAAGCTCGTGGATGGCGTGTAGCCGAGTAGTGTGCGAGCTTTCTCGAAGTTGGCCCATGTTCGTGGGACATCGCCGATCTGCATCGGCTTCCAGTGGATGATTGCCTTCTTGTTCATCGCATTCTCCAACACGGTGACAAGGTCCAGCAAACTGGTCGGGTGGTCGTTCCCGAGGTTAAACACTTCGTAGCCGGGATGGTCGAAGTCGATGGATTTACGGATGCCGGCAACGATATCGGCTACATACGTATAATCGCGACTGGTCGTGCCGTCTCCGAACAGGGAAAGCGGTTCGCCTTTTGCGATTTTTTTGGCGAACAGATGAATAGCCAAATCCGGCCGCTGACGTGGGCCGAATACGGTGAAGAAGCGCAAAGCGACAATCGGCAAGCCGAAGCAATGGCTGTAGCTGCGGCACAGCGCTTCGCCTGAAGCTTTGGTGGCGCCGTATGGCGAGGCGATGAGCAGGGTAGGGTCCGTTTCCGAGAACGGCACCTTGTCATTCAAGCCGTACACCGAGCTGGACGATCCAAAAACAAACTTGGAAACGCCGTATTTGACGGCAGCATCCAGTAGATTGACCGTGCCCGCAAGATTGACGTCGACGTAGGTGCTTGGGATTTCGAGGGATGGCCGGACCCCGGCTTTGGCGGCTAAATGGACGACGGCGTCCGGTTTCCAAGCGCTGAATATGCGGTCCATACCGGCTCTGTCGCGAATGTCGGCTTCGATTAGTTCATATCTAGGTGAACGCAAGTGATTCTGAATGTTGTTCTCTTTCACTTTGCGCTCATAGTAATCGTCAAAGTTATCGATTACAAGCACTTCGTAATTATCGTCCAAGAGAAGAGAGTCCACCAGGTGGCTTCCGATGAATCCCGCCCCCCCGGTAACCAGAATTTTTTGTTTCATCATGGTTTCCTCCTTGGCTGCTTGATCATAATGCGCTTATCCAAGCGCGGACAGAATCGTCTTTGACGGGATGGGCAAACATGACTTCCGACTTCTGTGAAGCCGCTTGAATTTCTTGCAAGGAAATATTCGGTCGATAGCGGAAGCACTGCCTGATTTTGCTAGGATACTCTTGGCACCTGGCTCCGCACTGCATGGCTAACGTCATGTACAGGATTTCTCCCAGCGCAAAAACATCCGTTTTGGCAAGAATTTGCTCGAACAAAGGTTTGTTCACTCTGGCCAGCATCTTCTTCACAAGGCTATGCCGATAAACCTGCATCGGGTTGAAAGTGCCGTAGAAGTGATTACTTTGGAAAAACGGCTGCCAAAGTCCCCACTCCTTCCACATGCCAAGTGCCGTCGTCCAATTGCTTTTGTGAGGTGTCGTCTCTGTTTTAAGAGCCTCTACTAAACAATCGTAGTCCTCCATGTGATTGCTCAGGAACGACTCAAATCCGCCGTGAATGAACATCACATCATATTCGGTATACACTAAATATTCGTAGGGAATTCGGATATCTTCCAGCCATCTCATGACGTCATAGAAAAATCTTCCGGTCCGTCCTCTGCGCAAGGGTCTGCTGTACGGACAATAGAGGATGTGCTCGCTCTGGCAGACCTCTTTGCCGAAATTCCTGTCCGTGCCGCCATTATAAAGCACGATAAAAGCATTCGGGTTATACTTCCGAAGGTTTCTAATTTGTTGGCGAAGCGCAGGTTCGTTCTCGTGGGCTAATAGAGCGAAACAAATCATGCGGCTTCCTCCTTTATTTTTTAAGGTTGAAGATCCAATCGCGAACATCAGCGTCCTTGACCGGATGGACGAACATGACCTCAGACCGCTGACTGGCCTCTTTGGCGTCTTCCAGACGAATGCGATGGTACACGCGAAGATAATCTACACTCGGTTTAGGGTATGCTTTTAAGCGTCCGCCGCATTTTTTGGCCAGCGTAATATAGAGCATCTCGCCTAAGGCGTATACATTCGTAGCGTTAAACAACTGTTCCAGCATAGGCGTATCAATGATAGCCAACATCCGCTTCAGGATGGAGCGCCTATACACTTGCATCGGATTAAAAGTCCCATAGAAATCATCCGTCTGGAAGAAAGGCTTCCAGCGGTGCCATTCCTTCCACATCGTTTTGCCGGGAATCCACCAATTGCGCTTACGGTCCTTCTCATGGCGGATTAATTTCACCAGAGCGTCGTGGTCTCTAAGCTCATTCTCGACCATGCGTTCAAATCCGTGATTGACGAACATCACATCATATTCGGTGTAGACTAAGTAATCGTAGTTGACGTTTTTCTCCTCTAGCCATCTCATAACGTCATAATAGAAACGCCCCGTCTTCCCCTTCTGCAAAGGCCTGCTGTAAGGGCAGTACATGACTTTCATTTTTTTGCAAAGGGCTTTGCCGAAGTTTGCATCCGGTCCGCCGTTGTACAAAACAATGAGTACGTTATTCGGGTTATATCTGCGAATGTTACGGATTTGTTTGTAGAGGGCGTTTTCATCGGCATGCGCTAATAGTGCAAAACAGAGCATGTTCCAGCCTCCTAGGGTTGATTAAAAATCCAATCACGAACTTCGGCGTCTTTCACGGGATGAACGAACATAACGTCAGACCGGCTTTTAGCCTCTTTGATTTCTTTCCGTGTAATGGCGGGGCGGAATCGTAGAAACCGTTTGGTGTTATCCCCGTAAATTTTACATTTGCCGCCGTATTTTTTGGCTAATGTAATGTATAACATTTCACCCAGACAAGGAATGTTCGACGTATCAAACAGATGCTCCAGGCGCTTCTTATTCAGCCCTCCAAGCATCTTCTTAATGATGCCATGACGGAAGACGGACATCGGAGAGGAGGTACGGTAGAAGGCATCGGATTCGAAAATCGACTTCCACCGTTCCCAGTCCTTCCACATGTCTCTGGCAGGAGGCCACGAGGCATTCTTCGGATCGACTTCTTTGCGAAGTATTTTAACCAGGCAGTCGTAGCCTTCCATTTTACTTAACAAGTACTCGCGAAACCCGCCATTGACAAACATGATGTCATATTCCAAATAAACCAGGTACTCATAGGCTATTTTTTTATCCTCAAGAAACCTCATGACATCATAGAAAAATCGGCCGCTTGTGCGCTGCTTCAAAGGGCGGCTGTAAGGACAGTACAGGACATTCTCGTCTTCGCAAACCTTTTTACCAAAATTCGTATCCTGACCGCCGTTGTAGAAGACGATTTGGACATCCTGGGGATTATATTTGCGGATATTTCGAATTTGATTGCGCAATGCTTGTTCATTCTCGTGTGCTAATAAAGCCATACAAATCATGAATGCAGCCTCCTCTGCCTATACGCTTATTTCTGAATCTCATTATGGAAAAGCGTTAACGCACGAGCGACGGCCTGATCCATATTGTAGTATTTGTAATCGGCCAATCTTCCCGCAAACAGCACGGTATCTTTGATTTTGTCAGCTTCCGCTTGATACAGCTTGTAGAGGTCTTTGTTTTCATCGCGCGGAATCGGGTAGTAAGGTTCATTTTTACCTATGGTATAGGTTTCAGGGTACACGTAAGAAATGGTTGTTTTGGGAGATTGCTGACCCGTGAGATGCTTCTGCTCCAGAACCCTGGTGTAGTCGTATTCATGCGGATAGTTGACTGTCCCGACTTCCTGATGGTACTCGGTATCCAGCGTGTCGAATTCAAAGCGCATGCTGCGGTATGGAAGCTGACCGTGCATATAGTCGAAGTACTCATCAATCGGTCCTGTATAGATCATTCGTTTGTACGTTATTTCGCCGATGAGCTCTTTGTAGTCGGTATTAAGTAAAGTTTTAATATTCGGATGATTGAGCATTTTGTTGAACATAGGCGTATAGCCGTGTTTGGGGAGTCCTTGATAGGTGTCTTGAAAATAGCGGTTATCCCGTGAGATGTAGACAGGGACTCGTGCCGTCACAGACGGAGCAAGTTGTTCCGGATCTAACTCCCAGTGCTTCAGCGTGTATTTGTAGAATACGTTTTGATAAATAAAATCGGCCAAGTCGCTTAGTTCTCCGCTTGCGCTTTGGCGAAGCTTCAAGATCGGCACTTTGACGCCATAACCGAAGTGGTCAATCAGCAGCGCTTCCAGCTTTTCTGCATATTTGGGAGGGAACAAGGCGTAGATGGAGTTGAGATTAAAAGGGACAGGCACCTTCTTGCCGTCAATCACCACGCGCACTTCATGAAAGTAAGGACGCCACGGGGTGAACATGGAGAGGTAATTCCAGACCATACTCGAGTTCGTATGGAAGGTATGGGAGCCGTACTTATGAATCAGTATGCCGTGTTCGTCATAGCAGTCATAGGAGTTACCGCCAATATGATCTCTTTTGTCGACAATCAGGACCTTCTCTCCCCGTTGGGAGGCAATTCGCTCTGCCAGCGTTGCGCCTGTGAAGCCTGCGCCAATGATTAACCAATCTGTTTTCATTACTCGACCTCCTGAACGTTGGGTTGTGCCGCTAGTCTAGTTTCCAATTGGTTTTTTTCGCATATTTGAGATACTCATCTTTAAACTTGGGATTGTGCCAGCTGTTCCACGGCTTTTTATCCGTTGTGTAATGAATGATGGCAGGAGTGAAACGCTGATGGTGGGAACGGTGCACTTGATAGTTCCACTTGGGGTCGAGCTTGAGCCACTTCTCGTGCAGAACGGCGTTTAAAGCATCTTGATCCATGAATTTAAGCTTCTCCGGATTTTTTCTCATATAATGTAGAACTTTCTCCGAGGTTTGATTATCACGCCATTTTTTCAAGTTCAGGAGCAGCACGCCTGCGTTAAAATATCCAAATTTTTCAGGAATGGAAAGTTCTTCGAAACGAAGCACTTTACCGGGGATTGGCACAGCGCCGAGATGGTACTTATCAATGTTGACATCCCACAGGTTGGTAATATCCTCTTTCACAATGAGATCACAATCCAAATAAAGCGCTTTGCGGACATCCTTCGGCAAGAGGGCTGGAATCGCAATTCGATAGTAGGTTTCTTTACTCAAATGATAACGAACGACGACATCTTGAAAGAGAGAGTCCTCTACCGTTAAAAAAGAAAGCTCCACTTGGTAGGATTTCAAGGCATTATGAAGCTTCTGCTTGTTCTCGTTAGATATTTTGCCGTCGATCACATACAGGGAGAGGGGCCGATTCGTTGATTTATGTTCGAATAAGGAAGTAAGCATCACTGCCAAATGCTTCACGTACTTGTCATTGGTAGCCACGACGATATGGATTCTTTCCAAGCGTAATCCTCCTTCGTACACATTGGTTTTTACCCGTCTAGATATTTGTATTACCGGAGGGAAAGGGTGGTTTGTACGTTTGTCCCGAAAAGCAGAATAAAGCTTGCTCAGGTAGGTAAAAGTTGATTTTTCCTAGAGGTTAGTTATCCGTCCGAGTTTGTAATAAGACAAGGCGCATACACTTTAAGATGACAGTGATTAATGTCTACCCGCACCTGCGGTTAGCGTCAATGAACTCTACACAACAAGGGAGAGCGGCCATGAAGATTTGCATGATTGGAACTGGTTATGTAGGACTCGTGGTTGGGGCATGTTTGGCGGAAATGGGGCATGAAGTGATTTGCGTGGATAATAATCCCGCTAAAATATCCGCATTGCTCAGCGGTCAATTGCCCATTTACGAACCTGGATTGGAACGGCTGGTTGAACGAAATGTGCTAGAGAGTCGGTTAAGCTTTTCACTGGATATTAGCGAATCTGTTGCACAGAGCCAATTCATTTTCATCGCTGTAGGTACTCCGCCGGCTGAAGACGGGTCTGCTGATCTTACTTATGTGATGAAGGCCGTCGAGCAGATTGGTGCAAGCATCCGGGATTATGCCATTGTGATTACGAAATCAACGGTTCCTATCGGCAGCAGCGAGCGCATACGAGGCATCATTGAAGAGCAGTTGAAGAACCGAGGGCTCACGGACTTGGAATTCGATATTGTTTCGAATCCGGAATTTTTAAGAGAAGGCGCTGCCGTCAATGATTTCTTGAACCCTAACCGAATTGTTGTCGGGAGCAGCAACCCCAGAGCACTGGCCTATATGGAGAAGCTGTATTTGCCGCTTACGAGCAAAGGATTTCCTATCGTCCACATGGATATTGCCTCTGCTGAGCTTGCCAAATATGCTTCCAACGCGATGTTGGCCACACGGATAAGTTTTATGAATGAAATGGCTGGTATCTGTGAAGCTGTCGGTGCCGATATTGAACGGGTTCGTCAAGGGATGGAGCTCGATCATCGGATTGGCCATTACTTTTTATCAGCTGGGGTCGGTTATGGCGGCTCTTGTTTCCCTAAGGATGTACGGGCTATTATCCAAAGCGCCACGGAGCGGAATATTCCAACGCATATCTTAGAAGCTGTCGATAAAGTGAACCATAAGCAGAAGCAAAAGCTGTTTGAGATGGTTGTAGGCCATTTTGGTGAAGATTTGAAGGGGCTTAGATTGGCCGTGTGGGGATTATCCTTTAAACCGGAAACGGATGATATTCGGGAAGCACCGTCCATTGAGACCATCGAACAGTTAAGGAAACGCGGGGTCCAGATTCAAGTTCACGACCCGGTCGCCTTGCAGAATGCGTACCAGGCTTTAGGTGAAGAGAATATTACGTATTTCACAGGGCTCTATCAAGCTCTTATGGATGCGGATGCGCTGTTGATATTTACAGAGTGGAAGCAGTATCGGTCGGCGGACCTTGGTCGTATCAAGAACTTGCTGAAGCAGCCGGTACTTTTTGACGGAAGGAACTTATTTAATCCCTACATGATGAAAGAAGAAGGATTCGTCTATCAAAGCATCGGTAGGATGAAGTGATCGTTCATCCTATCCCAATCCACACAGAAGGATGATGATCATTATGAAAGTTCGGAAAGCAATAATTCCTGCAGCAGGTCTGGGTACCCGGTTCTTGCCGGCAACCAAAGCGATGCCAAAAGAATTGCTGCCGATCATTGATAAACCTACGATTCAATTTATCGTGGAGGAAGCGGTTGCTTCAGGCATTGAGGATATCATCATTGTGACGGGAAAAGGCAAGCGTGCGCTGGAGGACCACTTCGACAACGCTTTTGAGCTGGAATACCATTTGCAGCAAAAAGGGAAGTTGAGGATGCTGGAAAAGGTGCAGGAGCCGGCGCAACTGATCGATATCCACTACATTCGCCAGAAAGAGCCGAAAGGCTTGGGCCACGCCATCTGGTGCGCCAGAAAGTTTATTAATGATGAGCCGTTTGCTGTTCTGCTTGGCGATACATTCGTACAGTCCGATGTTCCCTGCTTGAAACAGATGATGGATTATTTCGATAGGTACAAAACATCGATTATCGGTGTGCAGCCTGTGAATCCCAAGGATGTTTCGAGCTACGGCATCATTGATGCCCAGCTGTTGTTTGATCGCTTTTATAATATTACGAAGCTTGTGGAGAAGCCGAAGCCTCAGGAGGCTCCGTCTAATCTGGCCATGATTGGCCGATATATTTTGACTCCCGCTATTTTCGACATCCTGGAGGGGCAGGAGCCGGGCGTCGGGCAAGAAATCCAGCTGACCGATGCGATCTCGAAGCTGAATGAGCAAGAGGCGGTTCACGCTTGTGAGATTAACGGCGTCTGGCATGACGTTGGCGATCATTTGGGTTATGTGAAAGCGATTCTTGATATCTCGGTGCAGCGGGAAGATTTGAGACAGCCTATTTTGGACTATATCCGGTTTATCGAAAGGAAATAACGATTGGGTTAAAAAGGAGCGAGCGAAATGACGCGATTTGAAGTCAAAGGTGACAAGAGGTTTCTTGTAATCGGCAGAGTGGGCGATACCTCTATCCATCAGCAATGGCTGCAGCCTGCGGAGTATAAAAACTTCGATCTTTGTCTTAGTTATTTCGGAAATACGCCGCAGAGGTATGTGAACGATTGTGACTTCTATCATGAAATCCCAGGGTTGAAATGGCCTACGGTGAAGGATACGATTGAAGCCTTTGGAGATGGAATCTATCACTATGATGCCATCTGGATGCCGGATGATGATATAAGCGCAAATGCTTATGACATTAATCGCATGTTTAAGATTTTCATGGAGCAGGGTCTGGAGTTGGCACAGCCGAGCTTAACACTAGACTCCTACTATGGACATGGAATCACGCTGCAAAATAGCAACTACTTTTTACGATATTCCCAGTTTATTGAACCTATGGTTCCACTCTACACGAGAGAAACTTTCCAGAAGCTTTTGCCTACGTTTGAAAAGAGTGAATCGGGCTGGGGCCTCGATTTTGTTTGGCCTAAGGTCCTGGGGTATCCGCATCAAAAATTGGCCATTATCGATGAGGTCGCTGTCAAACATACAAGACGTGTCGGGGGCGGCGAGCTCTATAAAAATATATCAGGCTCCCAATGGGACGATTTGTATCGAATTACAGCCGAATATGATGCAGCTATTAACTTCCGTATGACCCATTATGGCGGCAAACCGAAGGGCAAACGCGTCATGTTTGCGCTGTTGGCTCACAAAGATGAGCACGTCCTTGCTGCACAGATTGAAAATATTCGTAAATTCAACCCGGAAGCGGGCATTGTCCTTTATAACGGAGGCGAAGACAGCCAATTCGGGAAAGGCATGAATGCCGCCGTCTGCGAGTACAGCCGCCACTTGACCTGGGGGCATCTGGCGCCCTTTCTATGGGACGTAATGAAATGGCTGGATGAGCATAAGGTGAACTACGAATATTTGGTCAATCTTGACGATGATATGCTCTTCGTGAAGCCTGGCTTCGAAGCTTATCTGGATCAAACGATGCGGGGCTACGACTGTATGGGCTGGGATATGCAAACCTGTCGCAGCGTACGTGAGGCAGACAACATGAATAAGCAATCGATGTGGGAAGAATGGGGGCGTTGGGGCTCCTTGTTCCAGACCGACCATTTCCTTCGCTATTTTAATCCTACGCAGGTTTACCGGCGTGGTATTGTGAAGAAGATGCTGAAAGCTGCGGATGTCTCGTTGGTTGATCAATGGCTCTCCGAGAGTCAAGTTGTGGCCTTGGAAGAATTTTTCTTTGTCACCTTCGCAGCCTCATTGGGTGGGAAATGCCGTGAGTTTCCACGGGACCAACGGTTGAATGTGATGCGGCATGAGCATGAGATTGAGCAGAATGAAGCGCACGCCGCCATGCACCATTATATGTATCATACGATCCATCCTGTCAAAGGAGATCGGCTCCTTCACCTGCACAACCAGCTGATGGCCGGGGATATTCCTTATGTGGATCCGAATCCGCCACAGCCGCAACCGCAGCCGAGTCCATCTGCGCAAGCAAGGCGTCCATTGATACGAAGGAAACGCGTCGTCCTGAAGAAAAGACTGCTTCCGAGGAAAAGGCCGATGCTGAAAAAAGTAGCGGGCAAGAGAAAGAAAGTGCTGAACAATAAAAAGCCGCTTTTAAAGAAAAGAGTGAAGACGGTTAAGGCAGTTAAGACAGTTAAAGCAATTAAAACAATTAAAACAATTAGAACAATTAGAACAGTTAAACCGGTGAAGGCAGTCATTCCTAAGAAGCCCAAAAGTGGGAAGAAGCGTATTCAGCCTAAAGTAGGCATGAAGAAACTTTCGGCTCCAGGAGGAGGTTGGGCTAAGCCCCAGTCAACCATTTGGAGCAAGTTTGGCAAGAAGGTGGGCGCGTAAATCTAACCATGTGGCATCATCCTGAGGATTAAAACCTCCACGAAGAATCACTGATTGGAGTGGTAAAGATGAAGATTGCATTTATTTGCACTGAAATGCTTACCGTTCCGCCTATTAGGGGTGGCGCCATTCAAATTCTAATCAATGGCGTCACCCCGCATATTGGCAGTAGGCATGATCTCACGATTTTCTGCATTACGGATCCCGATCTCCCCAATCGGGAAGTGGTTGACGGAGTCAAATATATACGGATTCCGCGCGAGGATTATGTGAACGACGTTGCCAAGGAGTTGTCTAAGCAGCGCGCCGGCAACCAAAAGTATGATGTGATCCACGTGTTTAACCGTCCGAAAAATGTGCCTGCATATAAAGCAGCCATGCCGAACGCCCGTTTTGTCGTCAGCTGTCATAATGAGATGTTCCGAGAAGGAAAGATCACACCGGAAGTGGGTCGTTCCGTAATCAAAATGGTTCATAAAATTATGTCGATCTCCAATTATATCGGCCAAACGATTATCAGCCGATTCCCTTCGGCCAAGGGAAAAGTGAAGACGGTATACTCAGGTATCAACTTGCAGCATTATAAGCCGATCTGGACACCTGAAGCGCAGGATCTTCGGAAGGAACTCCGCCAAAAATATGGCGTGGACAATAAAAAGGTCATTTTATTCGTAGGGCGATTAAGCAAAACGAAAGGTCCCGACGTGCTGATCAAGGCCGTTGAGCAGGTAAGCAGTACCCAGAAAGATGCCGTGCTCGTTATTATAGGAAGTAAATGGTTCCATAATGAGCAGTTGGATGAGTACGGGGCAAATCTTCGCCAACTGGCCAAATCGCTTGGGGACCGGGTGATCTTCACAGGTTTTGTTCCACCGAGTGAGATTCCCGTCCACTATTTGCTAGGAGATATTTTCGTTTGCTCTTCCCAGTGGCAGGAACCTCTGGCGAGAGTTCATTTTGAAGCGATGGGCGCGGGACTTCCGATCATTACAACCAATCGCGGAGGGAATGCAGAAATTATCAAACCGAATGCTAACGGTATTGTGATCGAGGATTACAGCAATCCAGGGGCATTCGTAAAGGCGATTACGTTTCTGCTATCCAATCCTGCCGAAGCGCTGCGTCTAGGCAAAGCAGGCAGAGCAGTTGTAGAGAGCAACTTTGGTTTCGAGCATGCGGCTAAGCGGCTTGAAAACTTATACGCCCCAGACAAAAGCAAATGAGCTTAAAGCTTGAGGCCATACATCTACGGAGGTGTCAGCATGGATACTACTTTTTCGGACGTAGTGAAGAAGGTTATGACGTACTATCCTTTGAAGGTGAAAAATATTTATCTCTTATCCTTTAAAGGGAAAAAAGCAGTCTGGTCCATCCAAACCGACATGGGTGAATGGATTATGAAAAAGGTTCCATTCGATGAAACCCATATTGATTTCATGCTCCATGCCATTACCTATCTCAAAAACAATGGCGTTAACACGCCTGGTGTGCTCAAAACCAGTTCTGGCGAAGGTTATGTGAAATTAAATGGGGAATATTTCGTCGTTTTTGAAACCGTATACGGACGTTCACCGGAATATAACAATGATGGTGATTTAGCTCTCATGCTAAAAGGAATGGCAGCTTTTCATAAAGCATCAAGAGGGATCGAATCTCCCAACGGTTTCTACCCTTCCTATCTGTTGACGAAATGGAAATCGGATTTGCAAACGAGAATGGAGCGCCTGAAAGCCTGGAAAGAGCAGCGCCAGCAGGTTAAAAATAAAAATGAGTTTGACCGTGTCTTCCTAGCGAATGTAGATACTTTCCTACAGCAAGCGCAAGCAGCACTTACGACGCTGAATCAGCCGTATTTTGAACAGTGGGTGAAGGAAACGGAGAAGACCAAAACACTGTGCCATCAAGATTTTGCGGCCGGTAATTTGGTTGTAGGCAAAGATGGAAAGCTCTATGTCTACGACATGGATTCCTTGACGGTAGATCTGCCTGTGCGCGATATGAGGAAAATATTAAACAAGGTCATGAAGAAAGACGCCAACTGGAACCTCCCGATGATGCTCAAAATGATGAAGTTTTACCAGCAGGTCAATCCTTTAACGAAAGAACAATATCTGATTCTGGCAGCAGATATTCAGTTTCCCCATTTGTTTTACGGACAAGTGTCCAAATATTATGAAAACCGCGAGGACCAATGGACAGTTGACAAACATATCGTCCGTTTGAAAGATATGATTTCTACCGAGCTGAGCAAAAATGCGGTTCTGAAATCGTTCCTCGCCCGTCTGGATGAGGTGGTGAAACGTGGTTCCTAGTCAGGAAGAACTCCATTTGGGGAAACGTCTCATGGCACAAAGTTATCCACAGATAGTCATCAAAAACATCCAGGTTATACAAAGCGGCGGTATTAAAACGATATGGAAGCTGGAGACTTCTGTAGGAACCGTTTGTCTGAAGCGGATACGGAAGTCCATTCCGATCGTCAAATTCACCACAGCAGCACAGGCTTATCTCTACCAAAAAGGAGCCAATGTTGCAGCGATTATTCCAACGAAGGATGGCCAGCTCTATTTTGTCCATGAAGGTTATGCGTTGGTTCTCTATGCTTGGGTTGTGGGAAGCGACTTGGAAATGGATCGGGTGCCGGAGCATCTCTATACGGGGTTGAAGGGTCTCGCTCAATTCCATAAGGATACCGTAGGGTTTATCCCTCCTGATGACTGTGAGGTCTATAACCGGATGGGGGTATGGCCGAGTCATTTTAGCGGGATGTGCGAAGAGCTCAAGCAGTGGAAAGAGCAGGCTAAGCAAGGAAAAACGCTTTTCCATCAGTCTTATGTGAAGACCGGCGATGCGATGATTCAGATGGCAAACCATGCCGTCAAGCTGCTGGAAGCGTCCTGTTATGCGGATTGGGTGGCTGACATCGGTCATCACGGTTACATGTGCCACCAGGATTACGGTAAGGGCAATGCGATCCAAACGGATCGAGGCGTGTGTGTGCTGGACTTGGATAATCTGACGTATGACATTCCATTGCGCGATATCCGGAAGCTCCTGACGAAGCGCATGGAAGAGCTGGGACGCTGGGATGCGGATGAGCTGAAACGGTGCATGAGCTATTATGAAGCTGTTCTTCCGTTTACGCCTGAGCAAATGCAGGTGCTTTATATTGATTTGCTGTTTCCACATAAGCATTATGGCTATGTCAAAACGCCTTTTAAAAAAGGCGAACCAGGGGACGAAAAAAAGCTGAACAAGATTGTGTTATTTGAAATGGAGAAGCTGCCTGTTCTTAAGAAACTCATCAAGGGATTTTAAGGGGGATCAATATGAGGTCAGAAGAGGAATTTGTCGGCCGGGGCTTGCAGTTTGCTGAACTGCTAAGAAAAATTGCGGATCAAATAACAGCAGATAATCTCGTTATTCGAGGTAAACAAATCACCTTGCCGGATGTAGATATGGAATTTAAAGTGAGTCATAAGAGCGATTTGGGTGCAAATAAATTGACAATCGGAATTGAATGGGTGGACAAATAAATAAGAGGACGGAGTGGGGATTATCCCAGCTTCGTCCTCTTTTTGGGTTTGGCCGTTTTTTGTTTCGTGGCAGATCGGGAACGCAGCGGCTTTTTGGCAAGTTTTTTTATCGTTCTTTTTCGGCTGCGCAGTCCTAACTTGAGCTTACGCCGTTTGAGGCGTCTTCGAAGAAGTGGTCTTTTCAGAAGTCTCTTGCGCCTCATTCTTTTCCTTCTTAGAGCGGTAGGGCGAGGAGCGGGCAAGGCACTTGGAATTGGTTCCGGTTTGGGCAGCAAAAGCTGATGCATCTCCAGCAGTTTATCCCCTTTTACCGGATGAATCCAGTAGTAGTAAGGATGATCTCGATGTCGCTGTACACTTTCGAAGGTGACGTTTTCGCCCCAGCGGACCATGTCGTTATACTTGGCTCCCTCGGGGTATTCCCGAACCCTGCCGCCGCAGGCCATAGCCAGTGTGACAAAAAATACTTCTTCTAAGGCAGCGGCTTCCGTTATACCGAAGAGGTGATCTACAGCGGCATGGTCGACATGTGCGAGCATACGTCTGACGATATCATGCCTGTAGACTTGGCCGGGGTTAAAGTAGGTCAGAAAGCCGTCTGTCCGGAAGACCGGCTGCCATAAATGCCATTCGTTCATCATGTTTCGTACAGGCAGGGAGAAGTCGTGATCCCGATTGTTTTCGAGCCTCCAGCCCATGCTGTCGGACTCGGCCATCACCTCATCCAAGAAGGGCTGGAAGCCGTGTTTCACAAACATCACATCATGATCCAGCGACATGAGATATTCATAGCCGGCGCCGATTTCCTCCAGCCATTTCATGATCTCCCACATACCCGGCGCGATAATGCCGGCTTTTAAGGGATGGCTGTGCGGAAAGGACCAGATGTTCACGTTTTTTCCAAAATCGGGATTAGGCCCGCCGTTGTAAAGAAGAATGCCGGCTTCAGGATTGAAAAAATGAATATTTTCGACCTGTGCCGCCAATACCTGTTCGTTTTCGTGAGCGATTACGATAATGACCAATTTTTTTTGGATCAGTTCATTTATATGAGTAGGGGTCATATCCATTGCGGCACTCACCACCTTAAGAGTTGTTTCGCTGCTGCGCTGTATTTATCATATTCTGGAGCTGACAAAGTGTGAAAAGCTAGTCAGAGTGTTCCATCCACGCATGCAAGTCAGCAATCATTTGTGGATAAGAAGAAACCGGATAGTTGAAGTCAGCTCTTGTGGAGACTAAGCTCTTGTCGGATAGGAATTCATCGTTAGCGTGAATGGTGACGGCATCATGATGGAATTGCTGCTGAATAAGCTTCAGCAAGTCATATTTGGAGAGCTTTGGCTGGCCGGCAAGGTGGACAAGCCCATCAATAGGATGCTGGAAGCACCAGTCGATTGCTTTGGCCAATTCCAACGTCGTAACCCCGTTCCAGAACACCTTGCGATAGCCCTGAATGTCGCCTTTTTGCTGCATAAACCAATGAAAGAGCCCAATACCGTTCTCTTTTAACTCAGGCCCGATAATCGAAGTACGGATCGTCAACACGCCCCTGCCGATGACTTCGCCTAGGCTTTTGCTTTTGCCGTAAACCGACAGGGCATCCGCGAGATCAGATTCCGTGTAATCTCCGCGCGAACCTGAGAACACACAATCGGTGCTGATGTGAAAAAGGCGGAACCCATACTGCTCCGCAAATGCAGCCAGCATATGGGGAAACAGGCTGTTGACATAAATGGCTTCAGCCTGCCGCGTTCTAGCCTCTTCATTCAGCAAGCCGACAGCGTTGATGACGGCATCTGGCCCAATCTGTTTCAGCAGATGCCGCAAGTGCTCATCGTTCCTGACGTCCAGCGCCACAGCCCGAGGGTCCGCCGGATCGGCGGATCGCACGGTCGTCCATACGTCACCCTTATGCTGACGGGTAAAATAGCTTTTCAACATGTGTCCGGCCATGCCCTGACCGCCGATAATGAGTAGTTTCAAGGAAGAAATCCTCCTTTAAGCAGCATCTGTAAAATCTCTTGGGATGTCATGAGTGAATCGTTGGAGGCATATTGGGTGAAGGTTGTTTTGGGCAAATGACTGTAATGGTCATAGAGGGAGGGCGTCGCATTCGCAGGGAGGATGACAAAGTATTTCTCATTGTATTGATAGGTATAAGGGATTTCATGTGAAGAAATAAGCACTTCATGCAGCTTCTCTCCGGGGCGGATACCGACATCCTTCACGGACAGAGGTTGGTCCGATAATTGCTCCATGAGGACTTCAGCCAAATCAAGAATGAGGCAGGCATTCATTTTCATCACAAAGGTTTCTCCGCCTACAGCCGCTTTGGCCGCACTTAGCAGCAATTCAATCGCTTCAGGCAGCGTCAGGAAGAAACGGGTCATGTCCTTGTGCGTCAGAGGGAGGGCTTCTCCTTGCAAAATGCGGTTTTTGAAGAAAGGAACGACGCTGCCGTTGGTGCCAAGCACATTGCCGCCTCGAATACAGACAAACTGGGTTGTGGAGCTGAGATCATTCGCCCGAACCATGAGCTTTTCTCCCAAAGCTTTGGTCATTCCGTAAAAATTGATTGGATCTACGGCCTTATCGGTGGAGACGTCGATGACTTTTTTGACGCCGCCCCGAATACTGCCTCGGATGACATTTTCGGTTCCTTTTACATTCGTTTTGAGCGCTTCATCCGGTTGGGCTTCACAGATCGGCACGTGTTTGAGGGCGGCCAAATGAAAGACATAATCGACGTTCCGGCAGGCGTCCTCGACAGCTTCCTGATCCCGGACATCACCGATCATAAAAGTGAGAGAAGGATGGAAGGCGAAGTCTCGCTGCATCTTCACTTGTGAGAATTCGTTGCGGGAGAAAATGCGAATTTCCTTAGGTCCCTCCTGCAGGAGGCTGCGGGTAAGCTCCTGCCCCCAAGATCCGGTTCCCCCTGTGATGAGGATCGTTTGATTATGAAACATAGCTCTGTCCTCCTAGTACAATATTGACAACCTTACTCGATACATTCGGGTCCAGATAGCCATCCGGACACTGCCATGTATGGTGAGGCTGCATCATCAGCTTGACGCTGGCGGCGATCCGCTCAGGCACAAGACCGGATAGTAAGTTGCTGCCGCAAAGCAAGGTTTCCGGCCGCTCGGTGCTTTGGCGAATGGTGACGGCCGGTACGCCCAGAATGCAGCTTTCTTCCTGCACCGTGCCGCTATCCGTAATGACGCAGGCGCCATGCTTTTGCAGCTTCAGAAAGTCGAAAAATCCAAAGGGCGGAAGAAAGCGAATGAGCGGGTGGGAAGCCATGACCCCAAGCTTATCGAGGCGGTCCTTCGTCCGGGGATGCGTACTGCAGATGATAGGGAGCTGTGTATCTTCGGCTACAAGCTGCAGGCCTTCGATAATTTGCCGCAGCCGGGCTTCATTATCGACGTTTTCGGCCCTGTGAGCGGTAACGAGGATATATCCCTTATCCGATAGGCCTAGTTCTTCTAAAATAAGACTCGCATCCGCCTGCCCTTTATAATGCTCCATCACCTCATAAATCGGATTCCCCGTCATCCAAATTCGCTGAGAAGGAACGCCGTCCCGCAGCAAGTTCTCGCGCGCGCCGGGCGTATAAGGCATATTGCAGGTAGAGATGGCGTCGATGGCTTTTCTATTAATCTCTTCAGGAACGCGGGTATCGTAACAGCGATTTCCAGCTTCCATGTGATAGACAGGAACACCATGCCGCTCGCCTATGAGAGCGGTGAGCGCACTGTTGGTATCGCCAAGAACGAGCATGCGATCCGGTTTCTCCTTCAGCAGCACTTTCTCAACTTCGACGAACATTTGCGCAATTTGCTCGCCAACGGTTTGCGCTTGAAGCCGAACATGAACGTCCGGGAGCCGAATGCCCATTTGCTCGAAAAAGACGTCGCTTAGCGTGCGATCATAATTTTGTCCGGAATGCACGAGGAGATGTGAATCGGCAAGGAGATCCAGTTTGGCGATCACTAAGCTTAACCGGATAATTTCGGGGCGTGTTCCTAGGACTGTCATGATCTTCATCGCGTAAATCTCCTTTTCATAAGAGGCTTCGATAGTAATCCAACGTATCGGATACCGACTGGGCGAGTGAAAGGGTGGGTGCCCAACCGGTTGCTGCGCGAAGCTTGGTGTTGTCCCCTTGAACGAGGGGGGCTTCCTTAGGGCGAATTAAACGCTCGTCGACTACCACCTCGAAATTGATTGCCGCATAATGCTGCAGCAGATCAACAATGGTGCTAATGGGGGAGGCTGTTCCACTGCATACATTAAATATTTGGCCGAAAGGTGCTGCGGTTAGCTGCAGGAGTGAGGCGTAGGCGATAACAGCATCACGTACGTCAAGAAAGTCGCGCTGTACAGCCGTGTTGCCCATAACGAGCTTAGGAGGGAGATAGCCTTTTTCCATCATCGCGACTTGCTTGGCGAGCAGAGCACATACGCCGGTTGCGTTTCCTGGGCCAATCAAATTGAAAGTCCTGGCTATGAACGTTGGAACGGCATATACGCTGCCATACATTTGCATGAATGAAGTCATGATCTGTTTGCTCCAGGCGTAGGGGCTGACAGGCAGAATAGGCGAGGTTTCTGTTAAAGGCATCGTTTGAAAATCATATTCATAAGCGGTTCCTATGGCTAGAAACCCTTGAATTCTGCTTGCTGCAGCAGATCTTACAGCTTCCAGCATGTGTAACGTAGACCACGCGTTCGTATGCAGGACTTGAACCGGATCCGCATAAGATGCACTTACATCGTTAGCTCCGGCCAAGTGGACGACATGTGTGACCGGATGCTCCTGAAGAAGCTGCGTAAGGACAGCGCTCTGCGTGATATCTCCTGAAATGTAGTGCAGATTCGGATGCTTCATAAGGCAGCTGGACCTGCGTCCGATCCCGAGCAGGTTCATGTTTTGGTGCAAGAGATAGGCCGCCATGTGCTGCCCAACGAATCCGTTAATTCCCGTAAGGAGTACGAGTGGAGGATTCGCCACCCTCGTCGTGCTCGTCATACCGGTTCGCCGGGCAGCAAGAGAGATTTGAGTTTGCCGAATTGCTCATTGGCCAAGGTATAATCCACCGGGCGGCCGATATCGAGCCAGAAATCATTGTTTTCATAATGGCGGACCTTCTCATCTGCGTCTAGCAGGGCATGAATCAAATCAGGAATGTCGAAATATTGATGGGAAGGGATATAATCGGCTACTTCCGGATTCATCATATAGATGCCCATGCTGACATAGGCCGATCGGGTAGGTTTCTCTACGAAGTCAGTAACGAATTCATCCTGTGTTTCGAGGACCCCAAGCTCTATCGGAATCCCTTTTTTCTGTGAAGCGATAGTAAGTATGCTGCCGCCTTGGATATGAAAATTTCTAAAGCGGGAGAAATCCAAGGTAGTTAGGACATCACAATTAATTAACAAGAATGGACCGGACCTGCGGCTGATGAGTTTAATTGGACCCACAGTGCCCAGGGGCTCATTTTCTACATAATAAGAGATGGAGACACCCCGAGAGCTGCCATCTCCGAAATAGGTCTGTATAAGCCCCGACAAGTAGCCGCATGCCATGGTGATGGAGGTAAACCCATAATTACGGAGCTGTTTCACGATGATCTCCAGTATGGGTTGTTCGCCAACGGGTAATAACCCTTTGGGAAGCACCTTGGTATAAGGCGCCATGCGCATCCCCTTGCCGCCCGTCATGATTACGACTTCCACAGAAATCAACTCCTTATACGACATATTCATTAGGCCGATACAGCTCGGGATGGTTGTTCATCCACTCAATCGTTCGAGCCAAGCCTTGCACCAGAGGAACGGTTGGCTTCCATCCCATCAAAGCTGCGGCTTTGCTGCTGTCCGAGAAGAGGCGGTCCACTTCGCTTTTTTCCGGCCGTACCCGTTCGCTGGCGATACGCACAGGCAGATCTTTTCCAACAATTTGCTGAATGGTTTGTGCAAGCTCGCCAATGGAGATTTCCGCCCCTGATCCGGCGTTTATTGTCTGCCCAATAGCTGCATCATGGCTGGCCGCACAAATAAAAGCTCTGGCGGTATCTTCTACGAAAGTAAAATCACGGGTCGCACTGAGATTGCCGAGGACGATTTCGGGTTGATGCAGCGCTTGATTAATAATGGTAGGAATGACTGCTCGCATGGACTGTCGCGGACCGTAGGCATTGAAGGGTCTGACCGTTACGACAGGCAGTGAATACGAGCAATAAAAGCTTTCAATGATCTTATCGGCGCCGATCTTACTTGCGGAGTAGGGGGATTGGCCTTGCAGCGGATGCGTTTCATCCATAGGCACATAACGTGCGCTTCCGTACACTTCGCTGGTGGAGGTGTGAATCAGTCTCGCTGTCCCTAAATCCAAGGCGGCTTGCGCGATATTTAGGGTGCCAATGACATTGGCTTGCACAACATCCGTGGGATGTTGATAAGAATAAGGAATAGCGATCAGCGCTCCTAAATGAAAAATGGCATCCATGCCTTTCACGGCACGATAGACGCCATGAGGATCACGCAAATCTCCTTTGACGACGTCAATTTCCTTTTGAATATCACGGGGCAGTTGATCGAGAAAACCGCGTGAATTCGTTGAGTTATATCGAATAAAGGCTCTGACCTTCGCACCTTCCGCAACTAGCTGGTGTACGAGATGGCTGCCGATAAAGCCGGCGGCACCTGTTACCAGCACTTGCTTCCCTCTCATCATGAATGAGATCACCCCTTCCAACATATGGTTACAGTCTATTCCCTTTGTTTATGGAAGTAGTGGACTATCCCCCATTGGGAAAGAGGATTAGGAAAAAATAGGTAAAAGCAGGTATGGTGAAAAGACCGCTCCAGCGGATCTTTGAAGATCTTTTGGGGCAGCCTGTTTTATTCAAAGTTCTCCGTTAGCCATACGTATAAGAAATACCGGAGAGTGTAACTGGACCTGTAACCGTTGCCCCAGTTAATAAACCTGGTTCCAATTGTACAGTGAAGGAGTAGCCTTGGTTCGAAGTAGCTGGCACATTGGTATCAATGGCTTGGAAGGAGACGGTTAGTTCTTGCCCAGTGGACAGAAGGGCTTCTTGTCGGGCGGAGAAAATGACGGCGTTGCCACGCAACACGTTAAATAGGAGCACAGGAGCAAGAAGAGTGGAGGAGACACCAACGGTAGCCGTTAGAAGAACTCTGTTGGGTCCTTGTGGAATCGCTAATCCGAATTCTGCGAGTGTGATGGGCGTCGTGGAGACAACGCGATTGAGAGAGCCGCTAGATGATCCGGGAACGCTTGTCCCGATGCTAACAATGTTTGACATGAAAATCACCTCCTTTCCTATATTCTATTAAATTTAATAGAATTTGCTTGGATGGGAGTTGGTCTTTACCATTTTAATGGTAAAATGTGTGACTGTTCTAACTTTGTTAAGGGATATAGACGCATTAACAGGTCAAGTTGGTGCTGTGACACATACGCTAAATCTAAACAATTAAACAAATATTGGGAGGTGCTGCCGATCATGGATGCACGCAGAGCTTATCAGCTTCGGCCCGTTATTTTTTTAAATACGGTTCCCAAAAGTGGAACAAACCTTCTGAATCAGCTGTTGTTAGGCATTCCCGGTTCGGTCATGAACGACTATGTCTTTTATGAGGGCCTGGTTAAGGATTTGCCATTACAAGCTTCAATCCTGAGCAAGGCAGTCCCGAATGATGTGTATATGGGACATGTATACTACTCCCCCGAATGGGCCAAACTCCTTGTCCGGCCTGGCATTAAAACCATCTTTATGATCAGGGATTTACGAGATGTGCTTGTGTCCCTAACGTATTACATCATCGAGAAACTCCCGGATTATCCTATTTATAAGGAGTTAGTCGCCCTGCCAACTCAGAAGGAACGTTATTTACTCCTGATTAATGGACTGGATGACTACCCGAATATTAAAAACTGGTTCGGGGTCTTTCAGGGTTGGTTGTCCGTGCCGGGTATTTTTATCACGACGTATGAAGAGTTGATGATTTCGAAGGCGTCAAGGCGGAGAACGATTACAGCGATGGCGGAATTTTTGTGGAAGGGGAGCGTACCGCCCATGCCGATAGCGAAGTTGGTTCGCAGCATGGAAGCGAATATGGATAGCGGCAGCTCGTTTACTTTTCGCAAAGGTGTTGTAGGCGGTTGGAGAAATGAATTTGACGAAGAGGTTATAGCAGCCTTCAAACGTGTGGCAGGTGATGTATTGATACAAACCGGCTATGAAAAAGATATGCTTTGGTCATAACCGGAGAAATGGAGGTTAACCATGAAAATCGTAATACCTGCGGCTGATTTGCATATCGGTGGCGGTTGTAAGGTATTGGTCGATATCGCCGGAGCCCTTACGAAAAAGGGACATGAGGTTGAGGTCGTCATCCCCAGGACGGCAACCGTGAAGTATAACATTCCTTGCAAGCTGACGATCGTTCCGAAGCTGGAAGCAGACTATATTCCTTATGGTGATATTATTTTGCCTAATTTCTATACCACCTTTCAATCGGCTTTCGAGGCATGGCCAGAACAAACGGTTCGATTAAGCCTTGGCTTCGAGCCGCTTTGGGTACCTAACCGCGAGGCAGCTTTATGGACTTATGCCCAAGATGTCCCGATCCTTTCCATTTCCAGTTGGTTGGATCAGCAAATATTTGATCACGTAGGGCGGCGCAGCACCATAGTATCTCTTGGTATAGACCCTCGCATATTTCGTCCGCAAGGCCCTCGCATTCACCCGCATCCTAGCAAGAAAACAACCAAAGTGATTCTGTACATCGCACGGGACAGGAGAGATTATGCGCTAAAAGGATTTGATGATTTCTATGCTTGTATGGAAATTATCAAAAACGAGTACGCAGGCGATTATATGGTTTATCTGATCTGCCCGGATGGCGCAGTCTCACTCGTGACGTTAGGTATTCCGGAACGCATCTTTTATCCCAAAAATGAATTTGAGATGGCGAAGCTCTTTCGGACAGCCGACGTTTTCGTCGCATCATCTTGGTTTGAAGCCTTCTCGCTGCCTCCCTTGGAGGCCATGGCTTGCGGTACGCCTGTCGTGACGACGAATTCAGGCGGAGTCATGGACTTTTGCTCGCACATGGAAAGCGCATATGTCACCAAACCAAGGGATCCCAGGCAGCTGGCACAGGGCATTTGTGCCGTGTTATCGGACCGCCAGTTGGCGGAAAAACTCGCTTTTGGTGGCAAAGCCAGTGCGGCACGATTAACGAAAGCCCATTTTGAACGCAATATCGTGAACGCATTGGAGGAAATTTACAACAAACGTGCCTCGCTGAACTAAGAACAAGGTAGGTGTTTCAACCGTGAATGCAAATTCGAAAGTCTCCATTGTGATTCCTTTCTATAACTGTGCTTATGTCCGCACAGCGATTGAAAGTGCGCTGAGCCAAACCTATCCGAATATTGAAATCATCGTCGTTAATGATGGCTCAACCCAGCATATGGAGAAAATTGTTCCGTATATGGACCGGATTGTTTATGTTGAAAAAGAAAACGGCGGTACGGCGAGTGCGCTGAATGCCGGTATCCGGCACGCCACTGGCGATTATTTTGCATGGCTTAGCTCCGACGACATGTTTGAGCCAAACAAAGTAGCTAGGCAATTGGCTTTTATGCAGGAAAAAGGGGCTAAAGTCAGCTACACCTCCTATGTTCATATGGATGGGCAGGGGGCCATCTTTGGAGGTCCTTCAGGTATTGGCTGTTCCACCAAAATGGAATTCTATAAAACCATGCAAAAAGGCTGTATTATCAACGGTTGTACCGTGATGCTGCATATGGATGTCTTCCAGAAGACGGGTTATTTTAATGAGACTCGCAAATATACGCAGGATTATGATTTTTGGATGCGAGTCATGAAGCGGTTTCACTTCTTCTATTTAAATGAAAGCCTTGTTCGCTACCGGGTGCACCCCGAAATGGGATCTCGCAAGCATGAAAGCGCAATTGTCAAAGAGATCCAGTCGATTCAAGCCATCTACCGGAAACAGCTGGATGCCTTAATCGCCAAGGAGAGGTTGACGATCACTTTTCCTATTATTACACTCAGCATCGGCGGAGCGCAGAGAATGTTGGCAGAGATGGTCAATGGGCTTGCGGCCAAAGGCCATGACGTTAGCGTTCTGATGCCACCTGAGGGCGTCGTAAACTATACGATTAATGCCAAAATCATCCGCACCAAACAGAACTATATGATTCTTGAAAAAGATTATCCCAAAGCGGATATCATTGTTTCCAATTTCTATACGATTGTACCCGGAGCCCATCAGGCCAGCTTGAACGGAAAAGGCGTGCACGTCCGCTTAAGCCTATGCTACGAGCCTACCTTTCTCCCGGAGAATCAACTTTCTTTCCCTACTTATCATATTTCGAAACACACCGTTGTCCTCTCCAATTGGCAAAAGCAGCTTATTGCACTAAATCACGGTCATCAGGCGCATATTGTGCCGGTGGGCGTCGGTAATGCTTTCAGGAACCTCCATATTCGCAATACGCAGACCCAACTGCAAATATCGGCGATTATGCGGAGGCCGGAGGGCGGTTATTCCTGGCACAGAGAACAGGATTATTTGATCAACCAACTGGAAATGGTGCAGGCCAAGTATCCCCATGTCCGCATCAACCTGATGTCTCCTCCAGAAGAGTTTAGAAGCTCCCCTCTTTTACAGGCGATCAAAGCCAATCATCCAACTTTTCGCTACTTAACTCCCGGGCACGATGGTGCTATGGCCTATCACTATAACGAGACGGATATATTCGTTAACTCTTCTACCTATGACTCTGCCTCACTACCAGGACTGGAGGCTATGCGCTGTGGGGCGGCTCTGGTCACAACCTACAATGGGGGAAATATGGATTACTGCCGGCATGAACAAAACGGTTTGATGTCCTACCGCTATGAGAACCGCTTGGCAGACGATGTCGGCCGGTTGATTGAGGATGCCGATTTGCGCAGAAGACTGGCGGCTGCCGGGGAAACTGAGGCTTCGAAATGGACGTGGGAACGCAGCGTAGATGCCTTTGAAAGAGTGCTATATGATATTCGAGCATCGCGATAGATACCCAGATTTATATTTTTAGGTGATAGTCTAGGACGAGGGTCTATTTCGCTGAGTAGTATAGGAGTGTGATGGAATCCAATTTTTGTTAGGTTATGTAAAAACTTTGGAGGTGCCCTATGTCCCGTATAACAGAAGACAGCGTGGTTAAGAAAACCACTCGCGTTGTTAGGAAAAATGACTGCAGCACGAGGAAAAGAGGCAAGAAAAATAAGTGTCATGTATGCAAGAAAAGATTAAGAAAAAGAACGATCAAGGTCATATGCAAGCAGCCGAAAGCTCCTATTGTCCATGTTACGACGCCTCCAGCAGAAGTCAATGTTCAAACCAATCCCCCCGAAGTCCATGTTACAACCCCGGAAGTTCATGTCACAACACCTCCTCCTATCGTAAACATAGAGACTCCTAGACCCGATGTTCACGTCAAAGTCGAGACACCAAAAACAGAAGTGAAGGTTAAAGTGGATTACCCGGATGAGAGTTGTAACGAAGAGTTGAGAGACTTATTGGAGCAATATTGGGATACAGAGGTTGAACTGTTCACATCAAGCGGAGCAGGTTCTGGGGGAGAGCCGCCAAACCGGATCGGAATGGTTGAGAAAATTGGTAAATCGACGTTAATTCTTCGTCCGACAACGGGGAACGACATGGATCAAATCGTTATTTTCTCGATTTGCCATATCATCGGTTTCAGACCTTATACACCGGTTGTAGCTTCATAACGAACGGTACGGTTAAGTTCATTACAACCCCTTAGAAGGAGGCAATATTAAATGGAAATCGTATTAATTATAGCCGGTAACAGTTATTCTACGCAGCGTGCAGTTATTAACTTGTATGACGCTACGTTAGATTTTCCCGGGCTTGCAATAGGGGCTAAGTTAACACCTGTGCTTGCCTCATTAATGGAAGCTGGATTCACATTAGTCGATTTTGACGGTAACGGTAACGTTACAACGTATTTCTTGGTCCGTGAGCAGGTAACCGCAGGCTGTAATCCGTTAACAGCAGTCGAGGGACGCTTAAATACACAGGTTACTATTCAAACAGGCGCAGGAACAGAGAGCGGTACGCTGATCCTTGTTGGTTCCGATGTCATTGAAATTCTTGAGCCGTCAGGAGATATTCTCCTTATTCCAGCTTCCAGCATTGAATCCGTGATATAAGGAGGAGAAACTATGTCATTCGCAGAGTTACTGGCGAGTTTTATTGGTAGAACGGTTGAGGTGTACTTCACGAGTAATCCGCCTATTATTGGCACATTAGCTTCCGTAGATGATTGTATTTTTACGATACAAATCAATAACACGTATTACTATAGTCCACCAGTAATTGTAACCATCGTGGCGGATCAGATTGATTATGTGCGCGTAGTAGCGTAATCGGAAGGGAGGAGATTACGTCAACGGCTGTGTGTCTCCTCCGTCCCCCCGAAGGAGGACGGTCTGTTCCTTCATCCACTTCATCCAGCCGGCATACTTCTCGGAATGTTGATGCGTAATGCTGGATTGGCGGACTCTCCGATGATAGAGAGGCTCAGGCAGATGCTTCAATCGATGAGCGTGCGACAAGCGGATGATGATTTCGAAATCCTCGTATAACCTACCCTCGTAAGGAGCATTCACCATCCAGCCATGGATGCTGTGAAGGGTCTCAACCCGATAGCATCGAGGTGCTATCGGAAGAGCTCCGGCAAGAAACGCTTCAGCGTTAAATTCAGCAGGTGTCTTGCGTATCCCTCCGAAAATAAGCTGTTTTCGTGCTCCTTCTGTCCACTCGTAATAATCCCCGTACAAGAGTGAAGTATCATGTGCTAGGGTATCAGCCGTGTTAAGCAAACGCCGAATGGCGTCTGGCGGCAGCCAGTCATCGGCATCAAGCTCCAGCAGCCAAGGTGCCTCAGCTACCGATAAAGCAGCATTCAAACAATGGGATTTGCCATAGTTAGCTTGGTTTACATACGTACGAATACGCGGATCTGCGGGTAAGGATGCCAGTTTCATCTGCGTGTTGTCGCTGGAGGCATCATCCATAATAATCAGTTCCCAATCAGGCATGCTTTGTGCAATAACGCTTCGAATCGCCCAAAGGAGATAGTCGGCATTATTGTAGGTGCATATCACGATACTAATGGCGGGAGTTGGCTTTGCTTTCGGCAGGGCAGTGTTTGATCCTGCTTCCAGAATGGGTCTGATCAGGTCCCACTCTTCCTGCGCCTTTTGCCATTTGGGGTAATGTTTGGCCTGGGGCTGCCACCATTTGCTATTGATGGTCTGCCACGACCATTCTCTCTTTAATTGAAACTGATTATCGTAAAGCAAATAATTGGCAAAGGGCAGTTCATCCTTCTCCAGGAAAAAGGGACGGCCACTGGATCGCACTGCGCTTGATCTCCAAACAAGAGGAGGGGAAGAAAGATTGTGCAGGGTATTGGCGGCCCCGCGTTCATAGACAATGCCGGCACAATGCTCCGGCAGCGCTGCAAGCTGTGTGGACAGCTCGGAGATAAAGCTGCTGCTCAGTAAGTCTCCTGCATGCAGAGTCATAAAAAAGGGTTGATCATAAGCAAGTAGATGATCGTTCAAGGCTGCTGCGTCGTAATCATGCAGGAGCATAACGGACCAATTCGGAGCGATATGGGACAGATTGGCTATTGTAGCATCGGTATGAGCTTTGTTGGACGTTCCTAGCACGTAGACCAGCATAGGCGAATAATTCCCCCGATCATCAGCAGGCTTATTGCATTCTATGCGGATGGCAGGGGTGTGGTTCTGCTGAGGGCAAGCTCGCACTAAGAATAGTTGAGCCTATTCATAGGGACTTGTCCCGAGCAGGACACGGACTCAAAGCGTGAAACTAGATTGTGGAGCAATCACTTTATGGACAATGAGATAATCATAGATTCGAGAGGTAGAAGCTTGTAAGGAGTGCTGATCGGACGAAATCACGATTTCGGGTCTACTGGGCTGCTCATAAGGTGCTGAAATTCCCGTAAAGTCAGGAATAACGCCTGCCCGCGCTTTTACATAAAGCCCTTTCGGATCTCGTTTCTCGCAGATTTCAAGAGGGCAATCGATGAAAACCTCGATAAATTCCCCAGCGGCGTATAAGGAACGCGCCAGCTCCCGATCCGCGCGGTAGGGCGAAATGAGAGCAACAATCGTAATGATCCCAGCGTCCATGAGCAGCTTGGCCGCTTCTGCCGTCCTACGGATGTTTTCACTGCGATCATTCGGAGAAAAACCGAGGTTGCCGTTTAAACCATGCCGAAGATTGTCTCCATCCAATACATAAGAACGTATATGTTGGGTGAAGAGCAGTCGTTCCATTTCATAAGCAATCGAAGATTTGCCTGAGCCGGAAAGCCCTGTGAGCCAAAGCACACAGCTTTTGTGGGAATTCAGGTGGTGCCTTTCGCTTCTGGACACGTTGGAAGGCTGCCATTGAATGTGTTTATCGGACAAAGGGTTTCCCTCCTTAGCATGTATTTCTATATGTATATGTTAGAAGAGAATGTCAGGTTCTGGTCTGAAATCCTTATAGGAATCCAATCTGATAGATGAAAAACTAGATTTTGAAAAATTGGATGAATGGGGTGTATTCCCACTTCAACTCAAACCGCATATGTTAATTGGGATAGCCTAAGCGCATGAGGAGGGAAATACACATGCAGGATCAGATTACTTCGATTCTGGAGCATATGGCGAAGTCGCAGCACGAGTTGGCACGTACCCTGGAAGCCAAACGCGAGGTGATTGCTCATATGGCGAAGATGGTTAGTGAAATCCCTGACCATAATCCTTCCTTCGGAGAAATCGAAGCATTAATGGAACATTCCTTGAGTATTACCAAAGGGATAACCAGCTATTTAAACAGTCTTGCCGATTTAGAGGATGCCATCGCGGACAATCTTTCGCCCATTATGAAGGTTATGAAAGAACAACCCGCTGATGAATAAATGAGGGGCAGGGAGTGGAGACATTGAGCAGAAATGATAGTTACTTGTCTTACCTGGATGCTACCGCCAAGATTCAATATAATGTAGCTCTCATTCTGGAGGCTAAGGCGCTGCATGCCGAGAAGTCGCGCAACTGGATATGCCAGCACCTGTCAACAGCCGCCTATGAAAGCAATGCCGAGCATGTGAAACAAGCGGTGGATATCCATGAACAGCTCATCGAGGTGATCGATGGCATTACCAAGATGGAGGTAGCCTTCGCCAAAAACTTGGGCGTACTCATTGCAGAAGAGGATAATTCCAGCCTTGGCGGCAGTGCTGGCGGCGGATTTGGCGATTTGTTCGGAGGTTCAGGCCTCGACTTTAACAAATGAAGATAAATGAAAGAGAGCAGCAGATTAAGCTGGATATACTAGATTCTCTCGCAAGGAGCCAACGGGCCTTGGCCCGAATCATTGAGAGTGTTGCCGATTCGGTAGAGAGTTCGCCGAAGCTGGCCGGTCAAGTTGCTGACAATCTGACAGCTATCGTGAGTTATCAACGGATTTTGACGAGGAAAATCATCGGATTACCGATTCGTGTGAAACAAAAAGGAACGGCCAAACAACCGTGGTTAAACGCGAATACTGGCGTTCTTCAAGGCAAGCGCAAACGCAAGCCCCCCTCTTCTTCGAAGGCATAGAAGAGGATGGGGCTTTTTTACATACACGATGCTAATTTCCTTTTGACTATAAGCGCTTTCATCAAAACCGTAGTAGTCATTCGCCAATTTCTAGCCAAGCTAGGTAAGTGCATATGAATCTGTCCCAAGGCAGTCATACTATAAAAGCAGGTCGAACGTACATGATCCAGTTGCCTTGCAGGCGATCTGTGATAGATGTCCTATTTTGAGCTAGAGATAATACGGGCTTAAACGTATGCCGTGTCCATCGGGATGGATAAACATACAATGGGAACGAAAACGAATGCACATCACAGTGGGAGGGTGTGGACATGAAACAGCGTGGGCAGCGAAAGTTGTTAGTACCCAGGAGGAGAACGAGGCCTGTTTTCAAGCCCATTTCAAATCATCAATCGCCAAAAGTATCTGTCGTCATCCCTGCAATGAACGAAGGGAAGACAATCGCGTCCGTCATTCGTCAAGCCCGATTGGTTCATCCAGCTACAGAAGTCATTGTGGTCGTCAATGGCTCCTACGATGAGACGGAGCGAATCGCCCGCCAGATGGGGGCACGGGTGATTTCATTTAAGGAATCGTTAGGGCATGATGTCCCCCGAGGCATTGGCGCGAGTCATGCGAAAGGGAACACCATCCTGTTCATTGATGCGGATATGGTGATTGCAGCCAAGGATTTGCGGCCATTCGTGCAGGCGGTGGATCGTGGGGTGGATGTCGCGTTAAACAGCTACTCTGGCAAAACAGAGAAGGTGGATGTGCATCCTGTAGTGCTAGCTAAACACGCGCTTAATGTTGCACTTTCCCGGCCAGACTTGCGAGGAGCTTCGATGACGACAATCCCGCACGCTATTAGTCGTAAAGCGCTAAACGAGATTCATGCCGCTAATTTAGCCGTGCCGCCACTCGCTCAGACGATAGCATGTGTGAAAGGACTCACGCTGCACAAGGTTTACAACGTGAATGTGGGTCGGACGAATCCTAGAAAACGAAGAAAATTTAAGGTGGACCCGCTGCAAAATCTTATTCTTGGAGATCACCTCGAAGCCCTGAATTGGCTGCATGAACAGACGAATGAGCGTGGTCAGCTAACGGATTTAACAAGGGACCGAACCTTTGTGGGGTGAAGCTGTTGAATAAACCAGTGAAGAAACGTGTGAAACAAAGGCCAAAAGTGAGAGCCTTGAGAACGCTGAGAACCCCCGTCCCTGTACGCCGCCTGCGCAGGGGCTCCAGACCAACCAGAACAGCAGCGACGCTGTCTGTCGCGTTAAAAAGAAGAGTACACGGAATTGGCGCTCGTTATGCTACGGACCACCCGTTGATCGATGGGGTGGATCCGAACTCGTATATCAACTCCCTATGGTGTTCCTTTTATACATCCGGGGAAATTGGGACGATTTCGGCGGGGCAGTACCTTCCTGTCTCCCGAGCGTTCCTTGAAGGTTATAGCGAGAAGCAGGGGATGCCAACCCCGAATCTCGTACTTGTTCCGACAAGGCAATCCATTGGAGCCGTCATTACGGTCTCTAATGAGGAAAAGACGATTGCGCGCGTGCTGAACGCGCTGGAAAGAATGCCGATGAAGGAAATTATTGTCGTCATTAACGGCTCAACCGACAATAGCGTTCATATCGCCAAGCAGTGCCCAAGGGCAACGATTGTTCATTATCCGAATCTCGTTGGCCATGACGTTGGCAGGTCGATTGGCGCCAAGCTTAGCACAGCCGACATGGTGCTGTTCCTGGATGGTGATATCCCGATTCAAACCGAGGAATTGTTGCCTTTCATTCGAGCCATTGATCAAGGCTGGGATGTTGCTTTAAACGACATTTCCCCTTATATCGGTCTCTTCACACATCGCGATGGCGTGTCTATGGTGAAACAATTCGTTAACCGGGTTCAGGGTCGACCGGAACTGGGTGCCAACTCCATGACGGCGATTCCCCACATGCTTTCCCGCAAAGCGCTCCAGGTTATCGGCAGCGCAGCGTTAATGGTACCTCCTAAAGCGCAGGCGAAGGCAATCCGTTATGGATTGCGTATTTGTGCACCAGCAAGCATCGATGTGGTTACGGCCAACAAACCTACCCGATTGAACACAGGGAGCACGAATCCCATTTCAAATCTGATTGTAGGCGATCATTTGGAGGCCCTCCATATGCTGCTTCATGAACGTGGAAGAAGACTAGAATTTAAGGATGTTCTTCGTACGAGAACTGCTCTGTCGGGGGGATCCATATGAACAGCACAAGTATCATCATCCCAAGCTTTAATGAAAGACAGCTGCTTCTAGATTGCATCTACTCCATTAGAGAACATACACGAATCCCCTATGAAATTATTGTGGTCGACAATGCCTCTACCGATGGGACACTGGATGCTTTGATTCGTGAGCAGGTTCCCTTCGTGTCCTTCTCCGAAAACAAAGGGTTTCCTGCAGCCTGTAACGCCGGCATGAAGCTGGCCAGGGGCAGCTCCGTGCTTTTGCTGAATAATGACGTCCTGCTAACACCTAATTGGTTGGATCATATGCTCACTTGTCTGTATTCTCGACATGATATTGGCATCGTAGGTCCAATGACCAACTATGCCAGCGGTATTCAACAAATGAAAGAGCCCTATACGAATCTACCGGATATGGTTCTGAAGTACAATGTGGGAAATAAAGGGAAATACAAAGAAGTTCAGCGTTTGATTGGCTTCTGCTTTTTATTCAAACGTGAAGTGATGGATAAGATCGGTTACCTGGATGAACAATTCAGTCCCGGGCATTACGAGGATGACGACTACTGCTATCGCGCGAGGAAAGCCGGCTACAAGCTGATGCTGACCGAAGACACCTTTATCTTCCATCATGGCAGCGCCAGCTTCGGCAAGAAAAGCGAAAGCCAACTGCAAGCTATCGTGGAGCGTTCGCGCAAGCTTTTTATAGAAAAGTGGGGCGTAGATCCCCAAGCATTTTTTGAGAAAGCATGATGAAAGGATGTCGTTGCTATGAAGGGAGTCATTCTAGCCGGGGGAACTGGCACACGTCTGCGACCCTTGACGAAAATGATTAACAAACATCTTCTACCCGTCGGTAAATATCCTATGATTTATTATGGGATTGAGAAGCTGAGAGCAGCGGGAATCACCGATATCCTTCTGATCACGGGTAAACACTCCGTTTCCCTCTATACGGATTTCCTGGGGAGCGGGAAGGAGTGGGGCGTTAACATTTCCTACAAAATACAGGAAGAAGCCGGCGGCATTGCCGATGCGCTGGAGCTTGCCCAGAATTTCGTGCATCCGGGCGAGAAGCTGCTTGTGCTGCTTGGCGATAATCTGTTCGAGGATTCGCTGGCTGGGTACGTAAAGCAATTTGAAGCTCAGCCGGAAGGAGCCAAAGTGTTTCTGAAGGAAGTAGAGGACGCCAGAAGATACGGGGTTCCGGTCATGGAAGGCGACCTGATCAAGCGGATTGAAGAGAAACCCGAGCATCCGCAATCCTCGTATTGTGTTACAGGGATTTATCTGTACGATTCTACGGTATTCGACTTGATTAAGACGGTAGAGCCGTCTGCGCGTGGCGAGATGGAGATTACCGATGTGAATAACTTATATGCGAGTCAAGGCAAGCTCAGCTATCACTTGCTGACAGGGTGGTGGATCGACGCTGGCACCTTTCCTTCTTGGTTCGAAGCGTCCGATAAGCTGCGCGAATATCCGAACGTTGAGGCTGCAGCACCCAAGTCAAGCGCCGGTGATGACAAGTGAGGAAGTACGATTACATCATCATCGGAGCGGGGATTATTGGCCTCACGATCGCCCGTGAGCTGAAGAAAAGAGAGCCGGAAGTGTCCATTTGCATCCTGGAAAAAGAGTCTGATGTGGCTGCACATGCAAGTGGACGAAACAGCGGAGTTCTGCACGCCGGCTTCTATTATTCAGCGAACAGCTTGAAAGCGAAGTTCACGAAAGAAGGCAATCAGGCCATGCGAGCTTACTGTAAGCTTAATGGCCTGCAGTTGAATGAATGCGGCAAGCTGGTCGTCGCCAAAGATGAAAGTGAGTTAGCCGGCCTGGAAGAGCTGAAGCTGCGCGCAGACATCAATGGCGTGCAGCTCATCTGGATGAATGAGCAAGAGATTGCTTCCATTGATCCGAATGCAAAGACATACCGGAAAGCTTTGTATTCACCAACAACGGCGTCGGTTGATCCCGTAGAAGTTTGCAGGACTCTGAAACGTGAAAATGTAGAGAACGGTGTAGAGTTCCATTTCTTGACGAAATATCGCAAGCATCGGGGAGATCTCCTTTTTACGAGCTCAGGCACCTTCAAATACAACTATTTGATCAATTGCGCCGGGCTTTACGCCGACAGCATTGCCCATGATTTCGGATTCGGCGGGAAATATACGATCATTCCGTTCAAAGGCATTTACTTGAAATATACGAAAAACAAAACGGATGTCGTCACGAACATCTATCCCGTTCCCAATTTGAAAAACCCATTTCTCGGGGTTCATTATACCAAAACGGTGGATGGCAGCATTAAGATCGGGCCTACGGCAATGCCGGCTTTTTGGCGGGAAAATTACCAAGGGCTGCAGGGCTTCAACCTGAAGGAATTCCTGCAAATTGTCGGCTTTGAGCTGAAGCTGTTTATCACAAATTCGTTTCACTTTAGACGCTTGGCCTTTCAGGAAATGCGCAAATATATCAAATCCTATTTCATCGGGTTAGGGATGGGAATGGTCAGAGAAATCGACCCCAAGGGCTTCGGACATTTTCTAAGACCGGGTATTCGAGCACAGCTGCTCAACGTTGAAACCTTGGAGCTCGTGCAAGATTTTGTCATCGAAGGCGACAAACGCTCAATGCATGTACTCAATGCGGTCTCACCGGCATTTACTTGTTCGATGCCTTTTGCCGCTTATGTCGTGGATCATATTATGAAACAACGAGGAGGAGCCCTTTCATGAAAGTGATTTCGACCAAGCTGCCGGGGGTCCTGGTGCTCGAACCGAAAGCGCATGGTGATCATCGCGGTTTTTTTATGGAAAGTTACAACCAACAAACGTTAGCTGGCGAGGGCATTCAACATGCCTTTATTCAGGATAATCATTCCCTTTCCGTAGAATCGGGGGTTCTTCGAGGCCTGCACTACCAATTGGCGCCAAAAGCGTTAACGAAACTCGTTCGCGTTGTATCCGGTGCGGTTTATGACGTCGTCGTTGATATCCGCAAAGGTTCCCCAACTTATGGACAGTGGGTCGGCGTTATCTTAAGCGCAGAAAACAAACGGCAAATTCTGGTTCCGAAGGGCTTTGCCCATGGCGCATGTACCTTGGTTCCGAATACGCAGCTGCTGTACAAAGTGGATGATTATTATTCCCCTGAGCATGACCGAGGCATCGCGTGGAACGATCCTGCCCTTGGTATCGATTGGCCGGTATCGAATCCGATCTTGTCGGATAGGGATCGTCAGCAGCCTACGCTTGCGCTGGCGGACAATAACTTTGTTTATGGAGGGGACTTATCATGAAAACCATTATGGTGACGGGAGCGGGCGGCTACATCGGCAGTGTGTTGGTACCGAAGCTGCTGGATAAAGGTTATGCCGTTAAGGCTGTTGACCGCTTTTTCTTCGGTATCGATAAGCTCCCGCAGCATCCGAATCTGGTAACGATCAAGGAGGACTCCCGCCGTCTGAAGGAGGAAGCCTTCGCTGACGTTTATGCCGTCATTGACTTAGTGGCGATCTCCAACGACCCGAGCGGTGAGTTGTTTCAGGAAGCAACGCACCAGATTAACCATATTTCCCGTGTGAGCACGGCACATAAAGCGAAGAAACTTGGCGTGAAGCGGTACATTCTCCCGTCTTCCTGCAGCTTATACGGCTTTCAAGCGCCGGAAGTCATCGTCGATGAAAATTCGCCGACAAACCCGCTCACGACCTATGCCAAAGCAAACGAAATGGCGGAACACGGCGTGCTTCCACTAGCTGATGAGGCCTTCACCGTCGTTGTCATTCGGCAGGCTACTGTCTACGGGCATTCTCCCCGCCTTCGCTTCGATTTGGCCATTAATGGCATGGCGTTAGGCGCTTATCAGAATGGGGTCATTCCCTTAATGAGAGACGGTTCTCAGTGGAGACCGTTCGTTCATGTTCAAGACACAACGGATGTCATGTGCTTGCTGCTGGAAGCTGATCCGAAAGTCATCAACGGCGAAATCTACAACGTGGGTTCGGACAGCAACAATTATCAGCTCGGCCAATTAGCGCAAGAGATTACCGCAGTCATTCCAAAACCTGTAACGATTGCCTGGTACGGAGCGCCCGATCACCGTTCCTATCGCGTCAATTTTGACAAAATCGAGAAAGCCTTAGGTTGGCAGGGCAAATGGACGGCTGCACAAGGAGCATTAGAGATTTATAACGCTCTGGCTGCAGGCGATGTACCAAGCATGGATCAAACGATTACGCTGGATTGGTACAGCGAGCTTATCAAGTGGCACAAAATTATTAAGGACGCTACGCTCTATGGCGGTATCTTGGATATTCAAGGATCGAGCGAGTAATGAAACGCATCGCGCTGCTAGGCGCCAAAGGCCAGCTAGGCTCCGATATTCATCGGGTATTGAAGGAAAACAGCCAGTTCGAGATCATCCCGGTTACGAGGGATATGCTGGATGTGGAGAATACAGAAACGATTATCCCCATTCTTGAAAAGCTTGGCCGCATTGACGTACTCATTAACTGCACGGCGTTTCATAACACCGAACAGTGTGAAGCCGATCCGCTCAAGGCTCTCCGCATTAATTCCATTGCCGTTCTGCGTATGGCGACTTATTGCAAACAGAATAGCACGCTTTTCATTCATTTCAGCACGGATTACGTATTCGACGGCAGCAAGCAGGCGCCATATACGGAAGAAGATCGGGTCAGTCCCCTCAATGCTTACGGCAGCAGCAAAGCAGCAGGAGAGGAAGCTATTGCAGCTTACTTGGATACCTACTTTGTTTTTCGTGTATCCTCGTTGTTTGGCGAAGCTGGGGCCAGTGGAAAGGGCGGCAATTTTGTAGAGACAATGATTAGACTTTCGAAGCAAGGTAACCCTATTTCGGTTGTTCAGGATGTCATCATGTCACCGACGCATACACAAGATGTGGCTGAAACTGTGCGGGCTTTCCTTGAAAAAGAGATAACGGATTACGGTGTGTATCACTGTTCAGGTGAAGGCGCCTGCAGCTGGTATGAGCTGGCGGTCCAAACGTTTGCGTTTTGCGGTATTACCTGCGAAACGATACCGATTATGAACAGTGCGTACGCTGCAAAAGTGCGCAGACCCTTATATAGTGTGCTGGACAACAACAAACTGAATCGTATTTATCCGATGAGAAGCTGGCAAAGCGCCTTGGAGCAGTATTTGCAGCGCAAAGGATATGTCGTTATCCATGGAGGTGAGATGGAATGAGCGCTTTAAGAGCCGTGAAATCGAAGAAGTTGCCGATCAGATCGCTGAAGAATCAGAGGAGACGAGTACGCAGAGCCGTGAAAGTGAAGAAGCCGGCTCCCCTGTCTCGCTACCAGGATGAATGGCGAAAGGGGAGTGACCAGGGTTACGGAAAAGGCTGGTCGCATGGTTTTCACATGGGACGCTGCCAAAGCTTAATGCGGGACATTCCGCAGGAGCGGGGCATTCTCTGGGATTTGAAGGTAATGTTTGTTAGGGCTAACGGATTGCCTTATACCGCGATGGATGAAGGGATCGAGGCTAGTCTGCGGGATATGGTGAGAGAAGTCATTGTCGTGAATCCCGTTGACCCTCTTGTTCAGATTGCGGCAGAGACAAGACCGGACCTTGTCCTCGTGCTCGATGCCATTGGGCAATCATTGCCGGAAGATGTCGTGCAAGCCATTCGGGCGCACGGTATTCGCACGGCGATTTGGCTGCCGGACGATCCGTATCATTCGGATCAGTCGACAGGGCTCGTCCCGCACTTTGATTATGTATTCACCTTGGAGAAAAGCTGTGTTGAGCCTTATAAGGCACTCGGCTGCCAGAATGTGCATTATTTGCCGTTCGGCATAAATCCGGATTCCGTGAAGCTGGACTATGTGCCTACGAATTTTCGCAAAGATATTTGTTTCATTGGCACAGCTTTCTGGAATAGGGTTGCGTTCATTGATGAAATCGCCGATTATCTGCAGCACAAGGACGTCATGATTAACGGTTATTGGTGGGATCGGCTAAGTTCTTACGACAAGTTGTCTTCCAAAATTCAAGGCTTATGGTTGAGCCCGCAAGATACGATGAAGTATTACCATGGGGCCAAAATCGTGATCAATCTTCACCGGGCGACCGATGACAAATCCCATAACAGCAACAGCAGGCAAATCCCCGCTTTCTCGCCTAATCCTCGGCTTTTTGACATTACAGCAGCGGGCACATTGCAATTAACGGATGTCCGTGACGAATTGGCAACCTTCTATAAACCGGGAGAAGAAATTGATACCTTCAGTTCCCCACAGGAGCTTATCCAGAAAATAGAGTACTATTTAGCCCATGAAGAAGAGCGGCAGCATATCGCATTGCGAGGATTGGCGCGGACGCTGAAGGATCATACGTATCGCAAACGATTGAATGAATTGTTAACGATAACGAACAAAGGCGGGTGAACGTATGTTGCCCATAAAAAAGAAACAAGGCGGTAAGAAGTTAGGCAAAGTAATCTCCTTCCGGCGAGGCAAGCTTTCTCGCAAGCGCAAAGGCTTATTCTCTTCTCTCCGCAAAAAGAAA
The DNA here is from genome assembly GCF_045866505.1 of Paenibacillus sp. P36. NCBI lineage: Bacteria > Bacillati > Bacillota > Bacilli > Caryophanales > Paenibacillaceae > Paenibacillus > Paenibacillus sp. P36. Next base: position 7,416,395 of record NZ_AP038372.1, on the reverse strand, counting down.
AAACGCCGGAGACTTGCCGCGCTGCCGCTGACACGGCTCATGCCGATTGAAACCGTGACCGTCTACGATCAGGGGTATAATGCCGGGTATGACAAAGGTTTCGATAAAGGGTACCGGGATGGAAAACATGATGGGGGCGATGCGATCGTCGATCGCTTGCTGCCGGACTATCAGATCCTGCCCGAAATTACGATTGAACAAATTGTTGCCGCCGGCGTGGAACATTTGCGGCCGCACATCTATCACCTGCTTACCGCAAGGGATCTGGGAGACCAGATCATCGCTGCGCTTGACGCCAGAGTGCCATTTTCCCTCGTCCGACTAGGTGACGGGGAGCTGCTTACCTTAGCGCAGGAGACTATTTTACCGATTGAACAGATTAAGCAAGATGGCCCGTTTCTCCCATATGCCGGCGTAGAAGTACCGGATCTGGAAATTAAAGCAGAGCTAGTGCAGGCGATTCGCGGAGCTAGCGTCGTAGGTATTCCGAAGCTGCGGGTGCGCAATTTCCAACCGCTCGCTTTCGCGGTGTTTAAAGCTGAACATATAAACTACCATGAACTTACTTTGACGGACTCGCTGGTGAATTATTATATCTATCACGAGGGGTATCTGTCACGGATTACACAGGGCAGAAGGGTGCTGCTGGTTGGCAACTTAGCGCCGCATTTGGCAGAAGTGCTTCGCGCGAACGGCGTGAATATTGTTGGCGAGATTACGCCGGTCCATGGCGTGAAGGATATCCCGCACATCAAGGAAAACATCGCCGGTTACGATTTTGATATCGCGCTGGTTTCCGCAGGGATTTCGGCTGTCATCATTTCCGAATGGATTGCGTCGAGTATGGGGAAAGTAGCGATCGATTTCGGGCATTTGGCGGACTCTATCGTGAAAGGGGAGGCTCCTTACCGATGAGAACAGCAGTGAAGCGACGGGTCCACAAATCCATGGGCAAATCCCGCAAGTTTCGTAAGATTGGCAAACTGGGCAGGGTAGGCAAGCCGGGCAAGGTTGTCTCCTCCTCCCAAGCAAGTTATAACCGCGGTTACAATGAAGGTTTTAACATGGCCTACGATAGTGCGCACGATCATGCCTTCCAGCTTGGCTGGGATGCGGGGGTCACCCCCTCGAAGTTTCAGGGAACGAGCATCATCATCGTTACGACGAACGATCAGCGCCACCACCTCCAGAATTGTATCGACAGCATTTATGAATATACGCCGGAGCCCTTCGAACTCATCATCATCGATAATGCCTCAACGGATGATACGGCCGAGTACTTGAAGTCCCTGACGGGGAAAATCCGCTACAAGATCTTTACTTCCAACCTCGGCTTCGCCGGAGGGACTAATCAAGGTTTAAGGATGGCGCGCGGTTCCAACCTGCTGTTTTTAAACAATGACACCATTGTGACCAAGGATTGGCTGAAAAATATGCTGACTTGCCTTAACAGTAATGAGAAATTCGGGCTTGTTGGCCCGATGACGAATTACATTAGCGGAGAGCAATTGCTGCAGACGAATTACACCTCCACGGAGGAAATGCACCATTTCGCTGCAAACTTTAATCAGTCGAACCCTGCCAAATGGCATGTGACCACGAGATTAACAGGCTTCTGTGTCCTTATGCGGCGCGAGGTTTTCGAGCGGCTGGGATACTTGGATGAAGGTTTTGAGATTGGAAACTGCGAGGATGATGACTTCGGTTTTCGAACGCGCATCATGGGATTAGAACTTGTTATTGCTATGGATACCTTCATTCATCATGTCGGAAGCGTCTCGATTAAAGCGTTGGGCGAGCAGCGTTTTGAAGAAGTATATGGCAGAAATTTAGAGTTTTACGCGCGAAAATGGGGAGAAACCCACAGTTTGCTGCATGAAGTACACCACAAGCTCGGTGGCGGCAGTGCAGCTATGATTGATTTCTACCCAAGCCATATCGTCGTGCGAGGGGTAACATCAGAGCTCTATTGGATCGAGAATGGCCATCGCCACCCGATCGAAGGGGAGTCGCATCACTTGTCGGCTACCCGCGTCTCGCAAGTCGATCTGCGGAGCTGGCCGAAGGGACATTCCTTATCGCAACATGACGTCCAGAACAAGCTTGCCGCTCTTGCACAGGGCGTTTACGTTGATGGGCACTTGCAAGAAGGTGCGCTTGCGCGGACCGAAGATCATGCCGTCTATCAAGTCAAAAACGGTAAAATGCAGCGATTCATTAATGAATGGCCGCTGCGCTACTGGAATTTGGATCTGCGTCACCAAACGGCCATGAGCTGGGATGACTTTCATCGGTTTGCGCCAGCGCTGCCGATTATTGCCCCCGCTATCATCGCGGCGAATAATGTATAAAGGAGTGAGGAATCTATGAAAGTGAAGTCATCTGTGCGCAGAAAGGTTACTGGTAAGCTTCTCAAGAAAGCGAAGCCGGTTCGTGGCAAAAAAGTGCTCCTGAGAAAAAGAAATCGCCCTGCCAAAGCGCTCCTGACACATCGGGGAGGCTTCGATAAGGGCTTTGACAATGGATACGATAGAGGGTATATGGATGGGTTTCACAAAGGTTTTGAACAAGGCTTCGACCATCTCTATTCAGCCTCTTAAGCAAGGGGCGGCAGCTTGATCGCGGTACGTAGGTGCTGCCGCCTCCTTTGTTTCACTTAGACCGTGCGTTTATCCCCAACGTAAAATAAGTCCAGCGTGCGTTAGTCCCCCGCCAAAACCGTATAGCAGGAGCGTATCGCCTGCCTGCACCCTGCCATCTTTTACGCCGAGATCAAGCGCCAGAGGAATAGAGGCGGCAGAGGTATTGCCGTAATACTCAAGGCTGTATATGGCCTTCTCAAAAGGAATTTCACTCTTTTCACAAATCGATTGAATAATCCGCAGGTTAGCGCTATGCGGGATGAACCAATCAATCGCGGAACTCGGCAGCCCGCTTTTGGCTAGCAAGTGCTCGATCCCTTCCGGTACGGTCGATACCGCAAATTTATAAACTTCGCGGCCGTTTTGGACTAGCTTGCCGCCGCCAGTGAGCGGTATGTCCTGCCACTGCTCGGACAGGCCGGTGCGATAAACATGCTTGCCGCCGGAGCCGTCGGAGCCAACATGATGCGCCAGGAATGCCGGATGCTCCTCCTCGCGTTCCACCACCACGGCTCCTGCGCCGTCGCCGAACAGAATGCAGGTCGACCGGTCCGTATAGTCGGTGATTTTGGACATCGCGTCCCCGCCGACCACGAGCACCTTGCGGTGCAAGCCTGCCGCGACTAGTCCGCTTGCGGTATGGACCGCATAGGCGAACCCTGCGCAGGTGGCGTTAAGGTCGTAGGCGCCGACCGCAGGGAGATCGAAATGAGCTTGAATCATACAAGCTACCGGTGTCGATGGCAGGTCTGGCGTATGCGTAGTGACAATGATCAGCTCCACATCGTTCAGCGCTTGCGGATATCGGTCAAGCATGTTTTGGACGGCAGCTATACATAAATGGCTAGTGAATTCCTCGGGAGCGGCGATTCTGCGTTCCCGCATGCCAGTGCGTTGAACGATCCACTCATCGTTGGTTTCCACCATAGCTTCAAGATCGGCGTTGCTTAAAATATGCGAAGGCACATAACTGCCTATTGCTGAAATACGGGCATTCAAGGGATTTGAGACAGGCATGAGAAGCTCGCTCCTTTTGTTATCAAGTATTAGTACCAGGTACTAATTATAATTCAACTTTACTGTAAAATGTGGTTGCTGTCAATGGTGCATGAGCACAATAAATAGCACACAGCTGGGAACTATGGTCCTTTATTTCCAAGCCCTGAAGTTCCCACCCCCTCGATGCATGTTTCCGTAAAAACACAAAGAATCCCCATTCAGGGGATTCATCTATGTTGTAACGCAACTTCATGCAATAAATTTTCGCTGCTTTGTTCCAGCTTCATAGGGAATAGCTGCGTTTTATCGGGCTGCAACTCCTTCAGTTCGGCAAATACAGCAGCTGAGGCGTAGATTTTGTGCGAGTGCTGGAAGGCTTCATTCAAGCGGTCGGGTTCGTTCATCCCCACAATCTCAACATGAAGCTGATGAATGCCTGCTTCCCGAATCCGGTTGGCCATCCATTCTCCGCCTGTTCTTCCCAGGCAAACAAAGGCGACATGTGTACCTGGCTGCAGTTTGGCGATCTCAAGCAGCTCAGAGGCTTCAAGAATTGCCCCGATAACAATGACTTTACTGTCGAAGCGAGCAAACAGTGCTTTGGTTTCTTCGGTATGATTCAAGGTTGTGATGACAACATCAGAACGCATGGCCGCTTCTCTTACAACATCATCATTTAGGGAACTATCATCGAGAAATAAAGTTTCTACTTCTCCCTCGGTTGCTCGTTCGATTTCTTGGCGATAGAAAGGATAGTCATGTCCTCTACACTCTACCAGCAAAATTCGCAGCTTGCGGGCAGGGGGGGGAGGCTGCAGCAATGAGTAGGCAAGACCAGCGATGAAAAAGGACGGCAAATCAAATCCCATAGCCGCGGCCTCGCGAATCGTATCATTCAAAAGCTGCTGCATGGGTTTGCGTTCTTCCAAGAGATGTTTGGTCTCGGACCCATCAGCGATCTGCGTACCGCGTCCTTTCTGTATCGTAACAAGACCTTCGTCACGCAGTTGATTGTATACCCAGTTGACCGTATTTCGATTAAGGCCAAGCTCATCTGCCAATTGACTAGCAGTCGGCAGCATATCGCCAGCCTCCATTTGTTCGATTCCGATTAGCCATTTAAGTTGTTCTTTGATTTGTGTATTTACGTTAAAGGTCAAATGGGGATTAACCTGAAGGAAATAGTGTTTATCTTCTTCCACTGCAAACGACCTCTTTTCATAGTTGACTAGTTATATTATAGCGCTTATTCAAACAAAATAAAACCAATACTACCGGAATTGGTCCGTAAATAACAGTTGACAGACAGAAAAATAAATTATATAACTAGTTGACTAGTTATATAACGAAAGGATAGTGATGAACATTAGTAAGAATCACGAGGCAAGATTTTGGCGGAAAATGGGAAGCGAAGACAGAAGCCCATTAAAAGTCGTTCCAAAGAATGCGCTGATCGGCTCGATTGGCGGATTCATTGCCATAGCGCTATTAGCTTTGCTAACGAATTTGACCGCAAATGCGTGGATCATGGCTCCATTTGGTGCAACCTGCGTGTTGGCTTTTGGTCTCTGGGATGCACCATTATCCCAGCCGCGCAATATTATCGGGGGGCATTTAATTTCCACCTTAATAGGACTCATCTGTTTCCATCTCTTTGGCCGAAGCGTTTGGGTTATGGCCATTGCAGTTGGCTTAGCCATCGGCTTGATGATGCTGAGCAAAACAACACATCCCCCTGCAGGAGCCGATCCTTTGGTCGTTATTCTGAGCGGTAGCAGCTGGTCTTTTCTGATTACACCGGTATTGATCGGATCGGTGCTTATCGTAGTCGTAGCTTTGATCATTAACAATCTAGACAAAAAACGCAGGTATCCTACATTTTGGTTTTGAATGGAGGGAAGCAGCATGAATGATGTGTTTCATCAAGGAGAGTTGTCCGTTCAGAATCTGGCTGGCGAGGGAGCGGTTGCTGCCCAGAACTCAAAGATGATCAGTTCCCATTTCTCGAACGGAATCGTTAAATTCCTCCGAACTCAACAGTTCGCCGTATTGTCATCCACGGATCGCAAAGGCAAGGTTTGGGTAACATTTTTGACAGGACAGCCGGGGTTTGCAGAGGTACAAGACGAACAGAGGTTAGCCATTAGGGCCGAATTGCTTGAAGCTGACCCTCTTGCAGAGGAGCCGGATAAAGAGAAACAAATAGGGCTGCTCATTATCGATACGAACCGGAGAATCAGGCTTCGAATTAACGGAACGGCCAAGATGGACAAAGAATTCATGGTGACCGCTCAGCAGATGTACGGAAATTGTCCCAAATATATTCAGAAAAGATCGTTTCGTCCGGAGAAAGACCCTTCTAGATTATTGAAGTCGTCGCAACGAAATAAGGAACTGAGCCAGCAGCAACAGGATTGGATAGCTCATGCTGACACGTTTTATATTGGCAGCATGAACGATAAGGGGGAGATGGATGCCTCGCATCGAGGAGGAAATCCGGGTTTTATTCATGTACAGGATGCGAAGACGATCTTATTTCCTGATTACTTCGGTAATTCAATGTTTAATACATTGGGCAATATTTATTCGAACCCTTTATCAGGGCTCCTATTTATCAACTATGAATACGGACATTCGCTTCATTTAACTGGTTCGGCGGAAATTATTTGGGATGAGGAAGAGTCCTCCGTATTTCCTGGTGCAGAAAGATTAGTGCGGTTTGAAATCAGCGAAGTCGTACAGTTGGAGAATGCTAATGATTTGCGTTGGGAAGATACTGAATTGTCACCCTATAATCCGTAAAGCAAGCTAAACGGTAGGCTCTTTGGAGAGGGGGTAAGCGGGACGCCGAGGTCTTTCGCATTAACTCAGAAGTTGACATTCCGAAATTGAAAGAGGTTGATAGCCATGAATATTCAAAAGCTTCCTTGGGCTGGAATACGTGTTGAATTAGAAGGCTTTGCAATTGCCATCGATCCGCTTTATCATTTCCCAGCCTCCAGGTTAGGCGAGCCTAAAGAGCCATTCTTTCCTTTGGAGTCGTTCGGTTCAGCAATAGCCGTCTTGATCACGCATCAACATGCGGACCATTTCGATCCGCAAGCCATTATTTCTGCTTACGGCGCGGACGCTTCGGTATTCGTCCCTAAGGAAATCGTGGATTTAGCGACTAGCAGCGGTTTAAAACACGTAACTGGCGCTTCTATCGGTGAAACCTTCAACGTCGGCCCATTCACGATAATCGCCGCTCAATCCGTGGATGGTTCAGGTGACCCGCAAGTTTCCTGGATTGTACGCGGCGGTGGCAAGCAAATGATCCATGCTGGAGATACCTTATGGCACGGGCACTGGTGGAAGCTGGTTCAAGCTTATGGGGCGTTTGATGCCGCATGTTTGCCCGTGAATGGCGCAGTTTTGCAATTTCCTGGCGTTGCGCCTCACAGTGACCAGCCCATCTGTTTGACACCAGAACAAGCGGTTATGGCTGCACAAATCCTTGGGGCTAAGACACTCGTTCCTATTCACTATAAGGCAGCGCATCATCCGCCTGTTTATACGCAGACACCAGACCTGATGAACCGATTAACTCAAAGCGCTAAGGATCGCATTCATTTAAGTATTTTACAAACCAAAGAGATCGTTACAATTTGAGGATAATTTTGAGGTTAATAGAGTAGGCGTTCGGCTAAAAGGAGGAAATAAGCTGATGAAGAGAAGCATCGATCATGTTGGGACCATTTGCCCGCTGAAGGTAAAGTTCATCACGTGGCTCTATCCGTTTCCGATATTCAGGCGGAGTGGGACCGGGTCAAACAAATAGGTGTCGCATTCATTGATTTAGAGATTGCAACCATGCCTAGCGGGATTCGCTATTTTTTCATTTACGGTCCTGAGAAAGAATGGATCGAGTTCATTCAAAGAGTATGATCACGCGCAGCTTTCATGAATCCATTGGTAATCGGGAGTTTATAGCGTATGACGCCGAGTTGATCGAATCTGTCATATGGTTATCAACGGAACTGGGAAAAAGGCTTTCAAAGGACTACGGAGACGACGTTTTTCTATAGTTTAGAGTAGCATGACAATGCTTTGGAACACGGACGTGAACACTTCAGCGTCCGTGTTTTTTTTATACAATGAGACAGGATCATTATTGATCCTATCGTACAAAAGGTATCCTTTCATACAAAAATGTGCGTACTGTTCAGAACTGCGAAGAATTGCTAACCTATGAAAGACGGAAGGAAGGAGGCTTTAAATACAGATAGATTTATTTCGTTGAATCCGGATCTTGTGTCTGAAAATTTTCCATATATGTCGCCCCAAATTCATATAGCATTTGCAAAATTGGCACGGTCTGGATGCCCAAATCGGATAGGTAATATTCAACCTTAGGCGGTGCAACCGGATAGACTTTACGAATAACCAGGCCGTCGCGTTCAAGATCTCTTAATTGCATTGTAAGCATCCTTTGGGTGGCCTCAGGAAGCTGCCTTTGTAATTCGTTAAACCGTAAGGTGCCATTGGATAATAGATTAAGGATGGGTATCTTCCACTTTCCACTAATCAAGTGCAGGAAAATTTCGGAAGTGCAGCGGTAGGTAGCATTATTAAAATGTATCATAAAAAAACCATCCTCATTGTTTATGAATTCATTCTACTAATTACAAATTGAAGCAATTATTGCGACGTGGAGGTACTACACATGTTTAATGATAACGAAAGAACGATGCAAAAACCAATTCCTACTAGCTTCGGACCAAGAACAACAGCAACGGAAGCACTAGGAGGACAAGATTTAACTGGGAAAGTTGCGATCGTCACAGGCGGTTATTCTGGACTTGGTTTAGAAGTTACAAAAGTTCTTGTGAAAGCAGGGGCCAAGGTAATCGTTCCTGTTCGCACGCCTGAGAAAGCAAGAGTTGCTGCTCAGAGTATTCCTGGCGTTGAACTGGTGAGCTTGGATCTTATGGTGCCAGAGTCGATTGATGTTTTCGCACAAAGGTTCCTGAACTCCAATCGTCCACTGGATATTCTGATTAATGCCGCGGCTATTATGGCGACTCCTCTCACGAGGGATTCACACGGTAATGAGTCACAGTTCTCTACGAATCATCTGGGACATTTCCGATTAACAGCACGCTTGTGGCCCGCTCTGAAGAAAGCTGAACAGGCAAGAATAGTATCCGTCACTTCAAGAATAGGTAAACTCCATCATATCGATTTGGAAGATCTTAATTTTGAAAAAAAAGATTATGAAAAGTGGATGGCCTATGCTAGATCTAAGGTAGCCAACTCCTTATTCTCTGTTGAGATGGACAAGAGGGGGAAAGCACATGGCGTGCGTGCATTCACCGTACATCCTGGTACGATCATTACGGACTTGGCACGCAGCTTGTCAGACGAAGAATTACGCACCATGGGCGCTTTGAATGAGAAAGGTGAGCGTGCTTTACCATATTTTAACGATGAGTTCAAGACGATTGAAGAAGGGGCAGCAACAATCGTTTGGTGCGCTGTAAACCGTCAACTAGATGGAATGGGCGGCATTTATTGTGAGAATAACGACATCGCAGAAGTGGTTGCTGAAGATAGCAATCCTTTTGAAGCAGGTGTATATCAAAGGACCATTGACCCAGATTTGGCAGAAAAACTTTGGAGATTAAGCGAGAAATTAATTGACCTCGAGTTTACGATATAAAAAGGGGAATAGCCGTGCTTTGCTCCTCCTCCTTCACCTCTAGCCGCGCGCACTCGGCGTGAATTGCTGGGAATGTCAGCTCTTGTGCGAATTATTCATGCAAATGGATAAAATCCAAAAAATAGGTCACTCTAAGGGCAGTCGCCCGTGTCGGGCGAATGATACTGACGACGACAGGGAGTGAACGTAAACGCATGTTTCATGGCAAGAAAAAGCATGTCTGGATCATACTTATCTGTATCGCTTTGTTCTGCTCTACCTCAACGACCGCTTTTGCCTATGGAAAAGGGGCCAAGGGGCCGGATGTTTATGCGGTTCAAGGGATGCTGAAATCTCTGGGTTACTATAGCGGACCCATTACAGGCTACTATGGTAATCAAACACAATCTGGTGTTAAAGCTTTTCAGAGCCGTTACGGCCTTCCGGTTACCGGAAACGTTGATGATCAAACCCTGCAGTCCATCCTATGGGCTTATGGAAATTTGAAAATTCCCAAGAAGCAGACGCCGCCAACCCCAGCACCGCCGCGTTCCGAACCGCCACCGTCCGAGCCTGAGCCAGCACCTGCACCAGCACCTGCACCGGCACCCCAAGCTCCTCCGAGTGCGGATCTGACGGCAGAGGAGCAGCAAATGTTGGACTTGGTGAACAAGGAGCGAGCTGCTGTGGGATTAGCAGCCCTAGTCGCTGATCCTGAACTGACCAAGACAGCAAGACTCAAAAGCCAGGATATGGTCGATAACAAATATTTCTCTCACGATTCACCGACATATGGTTCGCCTTTTGATATGATGGAGAAATTCGGTATAACCTATAACGCGGCAGGAGAAAATATCGCTTGTAACCAAACGGTGCAAGCCGCGCATGAGGCGTTGATGAACTCGCCTGGTCACAAAGCGAATATTCTAAGCAAAGATTACACGCACATTGGCATCGGTATTGTTGCCGGAGGACCGTGCGGTAAAATGTTCACTCAACAGTTTATCGGGAAGTAAATAGTAGGTTATCAGCCTCTGCCTGAACGAAGGGCAGGGGCTTTTTGTTGTGCAATAAATTGACAATGATAATCATTATCACTTATGATAAATAGAAGGACATTCATTATCAACTAATTTGAAGAATAGATTGGAGGCATTATGGAACTAAAAAAGTTAATGAGAGAACGGCGGTCAGTCCATCAGTTTGAAAATAAACCCGTTCCTGTGGAACTTGTCACTGAGCTTTTGGATACGGCCGTATGGGTGCCGAATCACCGGATGACGCAGCCGTGGCGCTTTGTCATTATACAAGGGGAAGGCCGCCATAAGCTGGCAGAGATTGTTCGCAAGTTTAGAGAAGCTAACGAACCGGACCCTCAGAAAGCGAAGGAGATCGGTCAGAAATTGTACGACAAATTCATGTCTGTGCCCATGTTTATCGCCGTTATTTTGAAAGTGAATGACAATGCGGCAATTGCCGAAGAAGATTATGCGGCGGCTGCCTGCTTAATTCAGAACTTCAGCTTGCTGGCTTGGGAGCAGGGTATCGGCATGGTCTGGGAAACCTATCCGCTGCTGAAGTTGGAAGCGTTCCGTGAGGCATTCGGAGTACAGCCTGACGAGAGGATCATTGGCAGCTTGCATACGGGTTATCCCGGCAAGATTCCCGCTGGGCAAGCACGTGTTTCGGCTAGTGAGCGCTTAACGGTCATGGCCTAATAAAAAAACTCCGCAGAAAATTTCTGCGGAGGGCATATAACTTAATTTAAGTTGCAGACACCGGCTTAATCGCTTCCGTCCACTCGGTGTAGGTCTGAAGTGCTTTTCCTTGCTCGATCGCATGACGGGCCATGTAGATGCCTTCTTCAATGGAGCCGGCTTTCTGGGAAACCCAGAGGCGAACAGCGCTGTTCAGCAGCACCATGTTCAAGTAAGGAAGTTCAGCTTCTCCGCGTAAAACGGCCATCGCCGTTTCACCTTGCAGCTGCGCTGTCCATTCGACTTCAGGCACTTCAACCATTAATTCATAAATTTCAGGATCTACAATGAATAGTTCACTGGAGCCATTTTGAATGACGTAGGTCCTCGTACGTTTTTCGATGGATAGATCTTCCGAGCCTTCCATGCCTTGCACAACGATTCCGCTGGTAATCCCCAGTTCGATGAGTAAATTCGTTATTTTCTCGAAAACCGTACCATGAAACACACCGACAGCCATGAACGGGGCTTCCGTGAAACGAAGCAGCTTCTCGGCGGTGTTAAACACAGTCCGCAAGCCGAGCTCCTTGCGGAGCTCGCGCAGCTCGCCAAGCGGTGCGCACCAGCTTTCTGTAGGCGCGAATAGGAAGCCTGTTCGCGCTGCTGCGGATACCAGCGCCTCGCGCGACGAGGTTAGCGCCGGTACGCCAAGTGCGTCCAGCACGTCAGTCAGCGTGATGCCCCATTTGGGCGGCATGCTCGGGCTGCCGTGCAGCGTAGTCGGGAGACCGCAAGCCGCAAGCACAAATGCGGTCGGCAGAGTCGCAATGAACGTGCGGGTGCGGCCGTCATAAGGTCCTGCGCAGTCCATGCTGCCAGGTACCGGATAAGAAAACGTACGTTTACGCAGCGCGTGGATGAAGGCTTTAATCTCATCCGGTGATTCCATTTTAATACGCTCAGCCACAAGAAATGCGCCCATTTGGGCCTGAGTAGCGCCGCCGGTTAACATAAGTTCTGCTGCTTGGGATGCCTCTTCATACGAAAGATCTCTTGCTCCGCGCTTTCCGCGTCCTACTTCTTTTAGTAAAGATATCATCGTTTGCGGCCTCCTTGATTCTGATCTCGTAGTAATTGATACACTTTGACGATGGAGGTAGCGACATCTACCATACGTTTACGCTCATTCATGGCTTGTTTGCGCAAAAAGTCGTAGGCTTCCGCTTCGGAAATGCCTTTAATCTCGCATAAGATCCGCTTGGCTTGGTCGACCCATTTGCGCTCCTCCAGCTTGGAGAGGAGCTGTTCGCGCTCCTGCTGCCATTCGGTTCGATGAAAATAGTGATTTACGCCTAATAGCAGAGCGCAGTGAATTTCAAGCGGACTCATCGTTGAACCGATTAAACCATCTATACCTGCATCCATTCTGCATTCATTAGAAGGAAAAGTGTGCGAATCACACCACCAGAAGAGGGGGAGGCTGCGCTCAGCCAATATGCGTTTGCGCCAGGTTTCCACTTGATCAGGGCTTACACTTAATAAAACAGCATCAACTTTAGGAATGATGAAGGAAATTTCTTTACTGGTAGATGCTGTATAGACGCGAAAGCCCAAGTCCTTCAATACCTCGTCAGGCATGGATGCTTGTGTACGATTAGAATAGCTCATCTCGTTTGTGGATGGCGAGGAGGTAGCTGAGCGAGTTTGCTTCAACTCGTCGATCAGTATAAATGATTGCAACATTTGAATACCTCCATCGTTGTAAGCTTTTACTCTATGGTAACTTCATGTGAGGTTTCTTGGGTGTTTGAATGGTTATACGGCATTACTATAGCATATGAATTTGATTTTTGTCGATATAATAGGTGAAATGGAGGGCTTAAATATTTTTTGTGTTACGTTTATTGACATAGGTGTAAAGCCGTACTATAATCAAGTTAGAAATCGGCACAATGGTGTGCCCCTAACGCAGGCAATGGCGCCTATCCCCTTACAAATACGTAACCGGATAGGCTTTTTATGTTTACTTTTCAAAAAACAACGAAACATGCTGTTCACGAAGAAGTGGCAGCAGTGGCAAAGAGGCCGACAAACATCCCGATGTATGTAGGGGTATGTTTGTCGGCCTTTTCTGTCCATGGGTGTGCAGACAGAGAGCAATCAGGATAAGGAAAAAAGGAGAAGGCGAAAAGCCTCAAAAGGAGAGGGACGCACATGGTTGATCGGAAAAGTTTTCTGCAAGTGGGACACAAAGGGTCTTTGTTCAGTTCATTCTTATATTTTGACATGAGCTTCATGGTATGGGTGATTTTAGGGCCTCTGGCGGTCGTGCTCGCAAATGATTTCCATTTGAACGCCGCTGAAAAGGCAAACCTCGTTGCTTTGCCTACATTAGGTGGAGCAGTACTCCGACTGGTGCTTGGCGTACTGACCGATAAGATTGGTCCTAAGCTTACAGGACAAATTGGACTAACGCTAACCTTGATCCCATTGTTCTGGGGATGGCAGTTCGCTGACACGATGGGCGATATGTACTTCGTAGCGTTGATGCTCGGTATTGCCGGAGCGAGTTTTGCAGCCGCATTGCCGTTAGCCAGTTCCTGGTATCCACCGCAATATCAAGGTTTGGCGATGGGGATCGCCGGAGCAGGGAACAGCGGGACAATCTTCGCTACGCTTTTTGCCAACCGGATTGCTCAGCATTATGGCGACTGGCATGTTGTTTTCGGTATTGCGATGATTCCAATTGCGATCACGTTGGTTGTTTTCAGTATTTTGGCTAAAAACAGCCCGAACAAACCAGCACCCAAAACGGTTGTTGAATATGGCAGAGTTTTGAAACAGAAGGATTCCTGGTTGTTCTGTATTTTATATAGCGTAACGTTCGGCGGTTTCGTTGGCATGTCTACGTACTTAACTATCTTCTTTAATACACAATACGGACTTTCACCGGTCCGTGCTGCTGATTTTACAACCTTATGCGTAATCGGTGGCAGTTTCTTCCGGCCTGTAGGCGGTTGGTTAGCCGATAAAATTGGCGGCATTCGGATGCTGATGGGACTGTATGGGGTTGTCGCATTAATGATGGCGGGGATTTCAACGCTTCCAGCGCTTTCGGTTACAACGGTCTTGTTATTCATCGCTATGATGGCGTTTGGCATGGGGAACGGTTCTGTCTTCCAGCTTGTGCCTCAACGCTTTAAATCAGAGATCGGCGTGGTCACGGGAATTGTCGGGGCTGCCGGCGGCTTGGGCGGATATTTCCTACCTAAAATTCTCGGAAATGTGAAATTGGCAACAGGTTCTTTCGCACCAGGATTCCTTATTTTAAGTGCAATCGCCGTGTGCTGCGTTATTTTAATCGCATCTGTGCAAGGGCAGTGGAAGCGCAGCTGGATTGGCGACGGCGGCAAAGTGAAAGTTGCTCCATCAGCCATTGATAGCGTTCATGCTTAAGTAACGGGTAGACTGCTGGTCCTGTGGGGAGTTATCAACAGGATCGGCAGCTTCTGCCAAGTGAAGTAAAGGGTTTGCTCATGCAGCTTGCGCCCTCCTGCAGGCTGTATGCGCAAAGACGTTTACGACTTGCCGTCTTTGGCAGCTCACCCCGAGCTGCTTAAGCTCCATATCCCATATTTGCCATTTGGGAGTATCCGTATCGAGCAGATCGCTGCTCCCGAGTGGACTTTTTTAAAGGGATATGTGTAACAAAATGGGATATAGAGATAGACACAGTAGAGAGGAAGATGAGACCATGACTCAAAAAGAAAAGTTGGTTTTAGTCGGAAATGGCATGGCCGGTGTTAACGCAGTTGAACATTTGCTTAAACTAGCTCCGGATAAATATGAGGTAACTATTTTTGGGAGTGAGCCTCATCCGAACTATAATCGGATTTTGCTGTCCTATGTCCTTTCGGGGGACTCCAATATTGAAGATATTGTTATCCATCCTTATGAATGGTACAGAAACAACCATATAACGCTTTATACCAACCAAACTGTGACGGCACTCGATACCGCAGCTCAAACGGTCACGAGCGATAAAGGTGTAACCGTTCCTTACGATAAATTGATTTTGGCAACAGGGTCCAATCCTTTCATGATTCCAATGCCTGGTGCAGATAAAGAAGGGGTCATGGCCTACCGGACCATCCGTGATTGTGAAATCATGATGGAATCCGCGAAAAAGTATAAAAAGGCGGTTGTTATCGGCGGGGGGTTACTCGGATTGGAAGCCGCCAGAGGTTTCTTGAACCTAGGAATGAAAGTGGATGTCGTTCATATTTCAGATGCGATCATGGATCGTCAGCTGGACCGCACAGCATCCAAAATGCTGCAAGCGGCTCTGGAAGAACAAGGAATTAACTTCTTGCTAGCGAAGCAGTCCGCAGAAATCGTCGGTCACAAACGGGTTACCGGGTTGAAATTCAAAGACGGCACCATGACGGATGCGGACCTGGTTGTCATGGCGGTGGGAATTCGGCCGAATGTAGAACTTGCCAAAAATTCTGGTGTAGACTGCAATCCCGGTATTATTGTAAATGACTATATGCAAACAAGTGTTCCTAATGTGTATGCGGTTGGGGAATGTGCGATGCACCGTGGCGTTGCCTACGGGCTGGTTGCGCCGCTCTACGAGCAAGGCGCTGTGTTAGCGAAGCATTTGGCAGGCGTGGAAACAGGCCCTTATGAAGGCTCGGTTCTTTATACGAAGCTGAAAGTGTCTGGTGTTGACGTTTTCTCTGGCGGGAAATTCGTGGATGAAGAAGGCACCAAAGCGATTCGAATTCATGACGAGTTCACAGGTGTATACAAAAAAGTGGTCATTAAGGACAACAAAATTGTTGGTGCTGTGCTCTTTGGAGATACGTCAGACGGCACGCGGCTCATGCAAATGATTCGTGAGGAAACCGATATCAGCGGGATGGCCAAAACAGCGATTTTGACGGATTCAGCGAGCGGCGGCGGAGCAGCATCCGGTGTTGCCGAGATGAAAGACGATGCGATCATATGCGGGTGTAACGGGGTAACGAAGGGAACGATTTGTTCTGCGATTAAAGATCAAGGTTTGACCTCAGTTGAAGAAGTGAAAAATTGCACGACAGCTTCCCGTTCCTGCGGCGGATGTAAACCGCTTGTCAGCGATTTGTTGGCTTATACGCTAGGCTCCTCCTACGATAAAAATGCCGTTAAAGAATCCATTTGTTCTTGCACAGCACATACACGGGATGAGGTTGTCGAAGCGATTCGCGAAAAAGGATTGTCGCATGTACGTGAAGTCATGAGCGTGCTTGGTTGGAAAAATGAAGAGGGCTGCTCCAAATGCCGCCCTGCGCTTAACTACTACCTGGGCATGATTAGCCCTGAGACGTATAAGGACGATAGCACTTCGCGCTTCGTTAACGAGCGTATGCATGCGAATATTCAAAAGGACGGTACGTATTCCGTTGTTCCACGGATTTATGGCGGCGTCACGAATCCGACGGAATTGAAGCGTATTGCCGAAGTAGCAGAGCAGTTCAATGTTCCGACTGTGAAGTTCACGGGCGGGCAACGTCTAGATTTGCTAGGCGTGAAAAAGGAAGATCTGATGGCCATGTGGGAAGCGCTGGATATGCCTTCCGGTTATGCCTACGGTAAAGCCCTGCGTACGGTCAAAACATGTGTCGGCGACACGTTCTGCCGGTTCGGTACAGGGGATTCCATGGCGGTGGGCATCGAGCTGGAGAAGCGTTTTGAGCGCTTAAATACACCAGCCAAAGTGAAGCTCGCGGTATCAGGATGTCCCCGGAACTGCGCGGAATCCGGTATTAAGGATTTGGGCATCGTCTCCGTCGATGGCGGGTGGGAGCTGTATGCCGGAGGTAACGGCGGTGTGAAGGTACGCGTCGGCGATCTTTTAACAACCGTGAAAACAGAACAAGACATTATTGAATATACCGAAGCTTATCTGCAATATTATCGCGAAACCGGGAAATACGGCGAGCGTACAAGCGAATGGGTACACCGTTTGGGAATTGAGCATATTCGTGCTGTCGTTGAAAACGAGGAAGAGCGCAAACAACTATGCGCCCGGATTGATCAAGCGTTGGCCGTTACGAAAGACCCTTGGAAACAAGCCATCGATAGCAAAAAAATTCAACGCGATCTCTATGAAGTCGTCGAGCTTACCAAATGAAATCACTCAGGAGGAGAAGACCATGAAGACACAAGAAGAGCAAATGATTTGGGTTGAGGCCGTATCTTATGAGGATTTGTCGGTAAATACAGGCAAGACGATTCGGTATCAAGGGGAGGAAGTAGCCCTCTTCAAGATGAACAGCGGCAAACTGACGGCGATTCAAAATCGATGTCCGCATAAAGCAGGCGTGCTTGCAGAAGGTATCGTCTGTGACGAGCATGTCTTCTGTCCGATGCATGATCGCAAAATCCATCTTTCAACGGGGCTCGTGCAAGCCCCGGATACGGGATGCGTGCGGACTTATTCGACGAAAGTTCATAATGGCCTTATATTCATTGGGTTTCTGGTATGACCAAACCGAAAGATCAACCTTCCTCCCATTGCTGCTTCTGCAGCATGCAGTGCGGGCTAGAGATCGTAACAAGCGACAAAACAGCCGGTCTCATTACCAAACCAAGCCAGAACTTCCCGGTTGCCACAGGTCGTTTGTGCCAGAAGGGCTTAAATGCTTTGGATCACGTGTTTCATACAGAACGCATTCTCGAGCCCTTGGTAAAGTCGGCTGGCGGAGCAGGGCATTGGCAAACGGTGACATGGGACCACGCCTATAGGGACATCGCGAATCACATCCAAAGCCTGCAAGCGGAATTTGGCGCAGATGCAATTGGCGTATACGGCGGCGGATCTTTAACCAATGAGGTTTCTTATTTGCTGGGCAAGTTCACTCGAGTTGCTTTGCGCAGTAAATATATCGATTACAATGGCCGTTACTGCATGTCTTCCGCAGCGGCGGCTTCCAACCAAGCTTTCGGTATTGATCGAGGCATGTCGATGCCTTTGTCTGAAATTCCGAATGCCAAATATATCATTCTAGCCGGCACCAACATTGCTGAGTGTCAGCCGACCATGATGCCGTATCTGCTTGAAGCCAAAAAGAAAGGTGCGGTCATTGTCACGATTGATCCACGCAATACCATGACTTCGAAGGTCGCTGATATTCATGTTCGTTTGCAGCCCGGGTTCGATTCTGTGTTTGTTAATGGTCTACTGCATGTCATGCTGGAAGAGAAGCTTGTCGACGAACGTTTCATTCAAGAGCGGACATCTGGCATTGAGAGTTTAAAGGAAGCGGTGAAATCTTACACGCCGGAAAGAGTGGAGGAGTTGACCGGTGTTCTGGAGCCTGTTATTCGAACCATTGCTCGCGGCTTTGCCAAGGCGGAAACGGGAATCGTTTTGACGGCAAGAGGACTGGAACAGCAATCCAACGGTGTGGAGAATACGCTGAATTATATTAATTTATCATTGGTTACGGGAAAAATAGGGCGTAAAGGCTGCGGTTATGGCGCCGTTACCGGCCAAGCAAACGGCCAAGGCGGTCGCGAGCATGGCCAAAAAGCTGACCAACTGCCCGGTTACCGCTCGATCGAAGATCCTGCTGCGCGTGAGCATGTTGCGAAAGTATGGGGCATCGATCCCAACGAGCTGCCAGGCAAAGGGGTCTCCGCCTACGAGCTTCTGAAGAAGGTCGATGAGGGTGAAATCAAGGCGTTAATTGTACTTGGATCAAATCCGCTAGTTTCAAGTCCGAATAACCGCATGGTGGAGCGGGCGCTGCAAAAGCTGGATTTGCTAGTTGTTGTGGATATGTTTGAAACAGAAACGGCACGCTACGCCCATTATCTGCTGCCAGGTTCTTCCTTCGCAGAAGCGGAAGGTACGATGACCAATCTGGAGGGGCGTGTGTTCCATCGTCCCCAAGCGATGGAGCTGCCAGGAAACAGCAAGCTCGATTATCACATTATTTGTGGTTTGGCCGAAGCGCTGGGGCGTGGAAGATATTTTCAATATGAAGGTATCGAAGACGTGTTTCGTGAACTGGCAGCCGCTTCTGCAGGTGGGAAGGCCGATTACAGCGGCATCACGTACCACAAACTCCAAGAGGAAAAAGGGATATTCTGGCCATGTCCTGCCCCTGATCACCCGGGAACACCGCAATTATTCGCCGATTATTTTCATCATCCCGATGGTAAAGCCAAATTATTCGGCATTCAGCCGAAAATGCCGGCAGAGCCGATCGATAGCGAGTATCCCTTCGTCTTAACTACAGGGCGTCTGGCGAACCATTATTTGAGTGGCGTACAAACGCGCCGGACGGAAGCTCTGCACAAGAAAGCTCCCGTACCCGTTGCGGAAATACATCCATGGCTCGCCAAGCGAATCGGACTTGGCATGGATAGCAAGATCCGGTTAACGAGCCGCCGGGGTTCACTTGTTTTCGAAGTGAAGGTAACCGAAGGCATCCAGCCTCGTACGGTGTTCGTTCCCTTCCATTGGGGGGGTGAACACTCGATCAACGTGCTGACGAACGATGCCCTCGACCCAACGAGCCGGATGCCGGAGTTCAAAATATGTGCTGTACAAGTGGAACGTGCATAGAAGACCGTATCAGCTTAATTGGCTAGGCCAAAGGACGAAGCTGGTGCGGTCTTTTTCTGCGCCAAGAAGCTTCAAAGCCTCCTGTTCAGGCGCATCGGAAATACGGACACCGTTCCATGTCTCGATGACGATTTTACGCAGCTGGTGCTGTTTCAGCAGTTGCCGGAACATGAGCTTGAGCTCGTGGGCAGTCTCCGCCAAATCATGGCTATGTGCAGAGAGCTGGTAGATGCGCTTCCCGTTGTTTTCGATCCAATACAACCACTCGCTGCCTTTGAGAGCTAAGTAATTGCCGGTTTTGCGGGAGAAGGAAATACCGGGTTTTTCAGGCCAGGGAACAAGCAGCCCACAAGGATTGGCTGGATCGACAGCACTAACTAGCGTGAAAGAAGACGAGTGGTCAGTTCCTTGTGCCACTGGCTGATGCAGCAGACGAATAAAGTCTTTCGTCGCGAATTGAAGAGCATGCAAATCGGTGATGAACAGCCCTCGGACGACAAGCCCCCACTCTTCCAATTGACGCAAGGCGGTATGAATCGCCTCCCATGGATAGGGACAGAGCGCAGAGACGAGGTCTTTGGTAATAAGACCATAACGCTCTAACAGATGATGCGTCCACTGCATGGCGGAGGATTGCCTATCAAAAGCCGCATTATGCAGTGTGCTTAGGGCATACCAACGTCCAAGTCCTGATTGGAATTTGTCCCCTTTCTTCGAAGTAGAAGTGCCCGTGGCATGAAGCCGCAGCGGCGCGAACTGATCATTGGCCGCCTGACCATCCCAGACAAGCTGGAGCAACTCTTCTAATAATAAGGAAGGGGTTTTTCCAGTTTCAAGGCCAAGCTTGCTGAGAAACACAGCCCCTTTGGCTTCCATAAGGCTCAGCAGTTCTGGAGAAGAGGCAGGTCTATGGTGCATCCCGGCAAGGCAGGGTTCGAATAGTGTGGAACTTTCTGCTAGAAAGAAAGCAATGCGACCTTCTTTTTCACCCTCTTCTTTGTGGCCTATCCAAAAAACTTCACCTGATGAACATAATATATCCAAGTCCTGTTTCCGGTAGGATAACTGCCTTGTCGGGAAGAAAACGGATTCCCAGAGTGAAACGGGCAGGAAGAAGCCCTGCAAATCCGTGATGATTTCTCGCAGCTGCTCTATGCCGGGAACGCTTGATCTTCCGATGAGTTTGCGCATAAGCGGCATGTGCAGCAGATAGGTGAGCGGAGGAATAGCTGAGTTCTCGCGTCTCAGAATCTGTAGAGATTGGCGTACTAAGCGGGAAGCGACCTTGCTGCTTGTCCAAAGCGACTCCACCTCAGGATCGGCGAAAGGTGCAGGTTCTAATAAGCGGGAAGCGACAGCTTCTTCAATCCAGCTTTCAATATGCGCAATCTCCAGCTGGTAGCGGTCCGCGAGCTCCTCAGCGGTGAAAGACAGCCGCCCGTCCGCATACCTCTGGAAGACGAATGTTCTGGAGAGCGGATCTAAGGTGAGCGAAGTATAAAATGTGACTTCATCGCTGCATATATAACGCGGCTCGCCGGTGAAGGAGATGGCTGAGGTTTTGCCTTGCTCCAGCAGTTCCTTTATCCATGTCTGAGCGGAGGAATCAGTGGTAGACCCAGCTTTGACGAGTTCGGTGACGGAGGCGTCTCCGCGCTCTTTTAAATAACGAAAAACTTGTTGAGCTGACGTCCATGCTTCTTCCGCCCAGGAAAGTTTGGCTTCTTCGTCTTCCAGGACTTGAGGATTTATCGCGTTACGAACGGTCTCTGCGCCAAAAATATCGGCAGCCATCTGCCGGCTGAAGCCTAGTAATTCGACTTGCAAATCCTGAGATAAGCTATCGGATTCATATATTTTTTGGGCGACATAATCGGATTGAAATTGAGCCGCCAACGGTGAAGGGAAGTGGTTGCGATGAACCGCAAAGTGGATTTCACCAGCTTGCACCCCGTCCAGGATACTTCGCAGATGCTCCAAATCCACATGCTCTTCCAAGCATTCGCGCATGGCTTCTTGAAAGAGCGGAAACCGCTCTTTGTAGGGCAGTGCTTCTTTCATCAGCTCCTGGCCGCGAAGCCTTTTCAGCCAAGCGGGCATTCGTGTGAAACTGCGGGAAAGCAGCAGGGAAGTTTCCGCAAGCCGCTGAAAAGCCGCACCGAACATGCCGGATTCCGCGACAGCTCCGATAACCAATTGTTCCGCTTCATTATAAGAAAGGGACATGATAGCCTGCGTAACCGTTTCTTGATAGCTGGGAAAAATCAATTCGATGCCGTTGTCCTTGGCATTTGTATAGATGGCCTGGTGTCCGTTCTGGTTCAGATGCTTCTCGAGCGCCATAAGCCAAGTCCGGTTTACTTTCCGTCCAAATAAGCTGTGCAGCACGTAATGCGTTTGGTTCTGTTCATCGGCAAAAGTTTCAATAACAACCGTTTGATCGGTCGGTACCGTGTTGACCGCAATTTGATTGCGGATGAGTCCAATCAGGGCATGACTGGCTTCTGTATCGAAAAAATACTGCTCCATGAGCCATTCTTGGACGTCGACATCTCCCTTTGTATGAGACTGCGCATTCAAGCGATCCCGCAGCTCACGCCAAAGCAATCCCGTTTGAACCCCGAGCTGATAGGATTTCCCGCCAGTCTCCCCGCGCCAGAAAGGGATTTCGCTGTACCGGTTCTCGGCTTCCTGCACATAAATGCGTTCCGGGCGCTTGCGAACGATGCGCCACGAAGCCGTACCCAGCTGGAATACGTCGCCGATCGACGATTCGTGAATGAACTCTTCATCCAGCTCGCCCAGATGAAGGCCTGTTTCGTTATGATGCACGGGATATGCCGTGCTCTGCGGAATCGTGCCCGCGCCTGTCAGCGCGGCCATCTGCGAAGCCGCTACGCGTTCCAAGCGGCCGGTTTCGCGGTCCCATGCGATGAGCGGACGCGCGAAGGGGTATAAACCCGCGAGCACCTCCAGCATCGAGAGCCAGCGCTCCCGCGGCATCTCGCGGAAGGAGTCGCTCTGCGCGAGCAAGCGCGCGAGGAGCGCGACATCCAGCTCGTCGCTGAGAGCCACCATTGCGACGAGCTGCTGCGCCAGGACATCGAGGCTGCCCCGCGGGATGCGGATGGCCTCGATGTCGCGCGCGGCGATCCGCCGGCTGAGCACGGCGAGCTCCGGCAGCAGGCTGCGGCTGCGCGCCAGCAGCACGCCGCGGCTGATGCTGCCGACGGCGTGGCCGGCGCGGCCGATCCGCTGGATGCCTGCGGCAGCGGTGAAAGGCGAGTCGATCTGGATGACCAGATCGACATGGCCGACGTCGATGCCGAGCTCCAGCGACGATGTGGCGATCAGGCAGCGAAGCTCACCGGCTTTGAGCTGGCGCTCGACTTCGAGCCGGATCTCGCGGGCTACGCTGCCGTGGTGGCTTCGCGCGATCTCATGACCGACATGATCATTGAGGCGCAGGGTTAACCGCTCGCACAGCCTGCGGCTGTTGGCGAAGATGAGCACCGTGCGGCAGCCTTCCATTAGCTGCAGCACACGTTCTACAAGAGGCGTCCAGATGGCCTCTTTATCCGCTCCGGCACGTGCCGGCTCCGGCATCGTGACCTGCAGGGCGTAGTGCTTTTCGGCTTTGCTCTCGATAATCGCGACAGGACGCGGCTCGCCGGCTTCCCATCCGCCGAGATAACGTGCGACGCGTTCGATCGGCTTTTGTGTGGCAGAGACACCGATCCGCTGAACGGATCGCCCGCACCACACATCCAGCCTTTCCAGCGTCAACGACAAATGCATGCCGCGCTTGTCCGCTGCCAGAGCGTGAATCTCGTCGATGACGACTTGCTCCACGCTCTTGAGCATTTCTCTCGCGCGCGGCGAGGTAAGCAGCAGATAGAGCGACTCTGGCGTGGTCACCAGCAGATCCGGTGGATGCTTTAACATCGAAGCTCGCGTACTCTGCGTAGTATCACCAGTGCGGACGCCGACACGCAGTCCGTGCCAGGCGGTGTCCTTTTCAAATGAGGCGGCAAGCTCCTCGATCTCCGCTATAAAATGAAACAAATGATCATGAATATCATTATTCAGCGCTTTTAGCGGCGTAACGACCAGTACGCGTACACCGGGGGCGTAGGGCTCGCCGTCAGCCTGTTTCATTTTCACAATGCGATCCATACAAGGCAGTAAAGCCGCTAATGTTTTACCTGAACCCGTAGGGGAAGAGATGAGGGTATGCTTCCTGGCAGTTATCTCTTTCCATGCCTGCTTCTGTACGTCGGTGGGTTCGCCGAAGCGTGAAATAAACCACATCTTCAGAATCGGGTGGAAAAGAGACAGAGGTCCCTCTGCATGTGCCGTCATTTCGTTCGCTCCCTTGCTCATAATTTCTTCCAACATAGCATAATGTAGGCGCTTTCGCCAATGAGCGTGCCCATAAGATAGGAAAATAAAAGTGTACCCTCCTAAAAATAACCAATTATACGAATTGATCTGATACATGTGGTTATCTAAGGTGAAGGAGTGTGAGTGAAGCTTGATGCTCAAAAAAGTAATTGCGACGGGCCTTGCTTTCGTAACAATCATGGGGAGCAGCACAGCTGTTTTAGCTAAAGACAATGGCAACGGCAATCAGAAAGATGATGGAAAGGTCGAAATCCACCTCACTTTTAACGATTTGAAAACTGCGGAATGGGCCATACGCTATATCGCGAGTTTAGCATCCATGCGTGTATTTGAGGGGTATGAGGATGGTACCTTTAAACCGCAAAACACAGTTTCACGCATTGAAGCGATAACAGCAGCCGTCCGACTTATGGGGCTTCGCAGCCAAGCAGAATCTTCAGCCAAAATGAGCACACATCTCAATTTCAAAGATGCCAATCAAATTCCGGCCTGGGCGGTAGGATATGTAGCTGTTGCACTGGAAAATGACCTGTTTTCCGAAAATGACGACTCCGTTCAGCCTCAAAAAGAGGGCGATCGGTTATGGGCGACGACGCTTTTGGTCAAAGCTCTGAAGCTGGACGCTCAGGCTAAAGCCAAAATGAACACGGCCCTGCCGTTCAAAGATGCAAAGCAGATTCCTGCAGGTTCTGTTGGTTATGTTGCTGTGGCCATTGAAAAAGGCCTGGTAGATGGCTTTGAGGATAACACGTTCAGGCCGAATCAGCCGGTTACACGGGCTCAACTTGCCGCATTGCTTGATCGTACAGGCGGTCAATTGCCGGAACAAGGAAATAACACACTGACGGGAACTGTAAAAAGTGTTGTTAACGGGAACGCCTTAGTATTGACAACCTCAGGTGCGACATCAACCTATGCCTTGCATCCGGACGTTTACATTTACAAAAATGGAGTGAAAATCGCTCCTTCGGCTTTGCAGGCTGGAGACGAAGTGAGTGTGCGGACTTTTAACAATCAAATTATATATATTGAAGTAACTAAACCAGTGCAAACCATTATCTATAGCGGTACCGTCAGCGCAGCGGTTGCCAACAATACATTGACCCTTACCAAATCGGGCGTTACCTCATCTTTGCAGTTCCATCCGGATATTGTCGCCTACCGAAATGGTGTGAAAGTGAGTCCTTATGAGCTGAAAATCGGGGATGAAGTTAACATTCGCACCTCGGATAACAAAGTCATCTATGTTGAAGTGACCAAATCGGTTGTTCCGATATCCAGCAGCGGTACCGTCACAGCCGTTGTGAATAACAATGTCCTTAAGCTTACCAAGTCAGGTGTTACAACCAACTATACGCTGCATCCAGACATCGTTATTTATCGAAATGGCGTCAAAGTTGCGTCTACCGCTCTGTTGGTCGGTGATGAGGTGAATGTTCGGACCTCGGACAATAAAGTTATTTTTATTGAAGTAACACAAACGGCACAAGCAATTACGAATAGCGGAACGATCACGGCAGCGGTGAATAACAACGTACTAAAGCTCAAGAAAGACAATGTGAATTTTGAAATAAAGCTGCATCCGGATGTCGTGGTGTATCGCAATGGCTTGAAAGTGGCTCTATCCGAGCTGAAAATTGGGGATGAAGTTAACGTTCGCACCTCCGAGAACAAAGTCATTTATATTGAAGTGACCAAAATGGTGCAGCCTATCACGAATAACGGCACCGTTAGCGCAGCTGTTACCAATAGCGAGCTGAAGCTAACGAAATCGGGAGTTACAACCGCTTTTACATTGCATCCGGATGTCATCGTCTATCGTGGCGGCGTGAAGGTTAGAGCCATTGACCTTAAAGTAGGCGACGAGGTCGATATCCGCACCTCTGACAATAAAGTCATCTATATTGAAGTAACAAAAAGCGTTGATGAGAATTTGCCGTTTGATCTGCAAGGGAAATTGAAAGGAACGACCCTTAATGCGCAAGGCGAGCTTGCCACGATTTCTATCGTGCAATCGATTAATGGCAAGGATCAGACGACCGTGTATCAAGTTGCTTCCAGCGTGACTATCGTAGGCAACTTGGCGTTATTTAAGGAAGGACGGCTTATTCAGCTGAAAGGCGCGAATAAGGTTGTGACTTCTATCACGATAAAGTGATGGAGAGAGACCAATGGGAGATAGGGAAGAGGTTAGAAAAAGAGTGAAGAAGGAGCCCTGCATAGGGCTTCTTTTTTTGCGTGGGAACTGTGGTTTGCAAGGCAACAAAAAAGCCCATTAATAATGGGCTAAAATCACAGCAATATCATTATCATTGAATTGGAAGGCGCCTTCTTCTGATTTCGTGAAATGATGGCCCCTTGACTCAATATACTGGCAGAGTCGAAACAGAATGCCTGGTTCCACATTCAGGAGTTCTGACAAGGAAAACACATTTTTTTGCTCGGTAATCATTTCGATCATGGATTGAAATAGCCCCCTAAAGGTGTAATGTACTTGTTAGTTACTACTATAGTACATGCTAAGGATCATTTACTGTCGAAATGTTGGGTTAACAAAACGTTCACTTTTTAACGCGCGCGCGAACAACATAAAAGCCCTCGAATCCTCCAATAGGAGGCATCGAAGGCTTACATGGATCCGTTTGCTGACGGAATCAGATCTTTAATTCCCCAAGCTTGATCAGTTCTACAACCGCTTGTGAACGACCCTTTACGTTCAGCTTTTGCATGACATTGGAGATATGATTTCTCACAGTTTTTTCACTGATAAAAAGCTGCTGTGCGATATCTTTCGTCGTTTTGTCCTGCACTAATAGTTCGAATACTTCGCGTTCGCGGTTCGTAAGTAGAAATTTGTTTTTGTGGTCGCTGGCCATGGATGTGTGTCACCCCTCCTTGCTCGGGTATTGGGAAATACAAGGTTTAGGGATACAGTCAAAATTAGTTTATGAAGGGCTGCTGCCAATGGTGCGGTGTATATGCAAAAATAGGCGACTTCCGCTTTTGAGTTTCTATCCGAGGCGTGGTAAGCTGAAACGAGGTATATCATTTGGGCACAGGAGGGTTTCTTATGTTCAAACGTGATTATTTTATGCGGCAGATTGAGCAGATGACTCAGGTCCTGCATCGCATTCTTTTTAATAAGGAACATATTCCACTGGCAGATGCCCAGCAGCTGTTGGACGAAGCCAGCCGGCATTTACTCGGGCTCAATGTTCGTTCGTTAATGGCTTTATCAAGCAAGGATATCCTGGAGCTGCTCTCCTATCATGGAAATTTGGATACGGCGAAAGCGATGGTCATTGGAGATATGTTCGTCGGTCACGGAGATCTGCTGAAGCAGCATGAACAAATGGACGAGGCGTACCATGCCTATGTAAAATCTCTCGATTTACTGCTGCACTTGTCTCTTTCTCCAGAAGTTAGTCCTAAGGATGATGAGAATGTAGAAGTGGCTGCTCGCATACAAACCAGTTTGGATCGGCTCAAGGCCTGGATGGTTCCGGAGGAAATGAAGAGGTTGCTTTTTGCCCATTATGACAAACAAGGCGACTTCGCGAAGGCGGAGGACGTGCTGTTTCATTATATGGAGGACCATCCGGACCAATCGGAGTTCCTGCGGCAAGGCGTTTCCTTTTATAAAACACTGCTAAATACCGAAGAAAAGTTGCTTGAAGCAGGTAACTTTAGTACGGAAGAAGCCGCAGAAAGCTTGCGCCGGGTGCAGCAGAAATTGGACTCTTTTTAAAACCTCTAACGATTATAAATAGAAATTGCAGGTGATAAAATGGCTTGGTATCAGGAAAGCTTTGGAAATGATTATTTATTAGTATATAAGCATCGGGATATGCAAGGCGCTTATCATGAAGTGAAAAAAATGATGGATTGGCTTGACCTGGAGCAAGGGGCCGAGGTGTTGGATTTGTGCTGTGGGATGGGGCGTCATTCCTTGGCACTGGCTGATTTTGGTTATGAAATCACGGGTGTTGACTTGTCTGAAGTGCTTTTGACAGAAGCGGCAGAATTGGATAAGCAGAAGCGTGTGACATGGGTGCGCGGTGATATGCGGGAAGTTCCCTTGGGGCGCCAGTTTGATGCGGTTGTGAATTTATTTACTTCATTTGGCTATTTTGATGAGGAAGATCAGAATGCCAAGGTGTTTTACGAGATGCATCGTCTTCTAAAAGAGGGCGGTCGTTTTATTATCGATTTTCTGAATCCGATTTATGTTCAAACTCATCTCGTACCGCAATCACAGCGGATGGAGGGAGACATTCAAATTCTCGAAACGAGAGCCATTGAAGATGGCTGTGTGCGTAAGCGAATTGTGATATCGCAGGAGGGATCTCCGGAGCGGAAGTATTTGGAACAGGTGAAATTGTACGACCGAGTGGCGTTTGAGGCGATGCTGCAAAAAGCAGGTTTACATATAGATCACGTATACGGCAGTTATGACGGTCATCCGTATGAGGCTGATGCATCGTGCCGGATGATTTTTGTAGGGCATAAGGAAGGATGACGACTCGCAAATGAACATCGTAACTGAACATACAGATGAAATTACTCAAGTGAAGGTGCCGCTGCCTTTTCCGCTTCGTTGGGTGAACGCCTACCTGATTCGCGGCAGCAAAGGGTACACGGTCGTGGATCCGGGGCTGCATACCCCGGACGCGGAGGCGCTCTGGCTGCAGGTGCTGCAGGAGCGCGGGATCGGCTTCGAGCACGTCGAGCAGATCGTGCTCACCCACCACCATCCCGATCACTACGGGATGGCAGGTTGGTTCCAGGAGCGCACGGGCGCGCCGGTTCTCCTCTCGGAGACCGGATACGCGCAAGTGCAGCTCCTGTGGGGGCCGGAGCAGCCGATGTCGGCGCGGCTGCTGGAGCTTTTTGCCCGGCACGGCTTCCCGGAAGCCGGGCTAGCGGAGATGACGAAGCACATGGTGAGCTTCGTCGATTTGGTTTCCCCGCAGCCGCAGGTTACGCTGCTGCGTGAAGGCCCTGTGCGCCTCGGGAACCGCGTGTACGAAGCCATGGAGACCCCCGGCCATGCCGCGGGTCACTTGGTCTTCTACGATGCCGAGGCGGAGGTGATCTTTTGCGGCGACCACGTCCTGCCGCAAATATCGCCGAACGTTTCCTTCCTCCCGGAGGTGGAAGAGAACCCGCTCGGCGAGTACTTGCGCAGCCTGCAGGAGATCGGCAGGCTGCCGGTCAAGATGGCTTACCCGGGGCACCGGGAGCCTTGGTCCGGCTTTGGCGCACGCACCGAGGAGCTGGTGCGCCATCATCATGAGCGGCTTGCGCTCATGGAGGGTCAGCTAAGCGCGCCGCTTAGCGCTTATGAGGTGTGCCGCGCGACCTTCGGCGACCGGCTCAGCGTGCATCAGATGAGGTTCGCGTTGTCGGAGACAATCGCTCACCTCATCTTGCTGGAAGCGGAGGGCCGCGTTCAGCAGGTCGACCCTGCCGCGGAGCTGGTGCGCTACGTAGCTAAATAAATAAAAGCACATCACATCCCCATGTTGAGCGGATGTTGATGTGCTTTTTTTGTCATTGGCGGCGGCTTTACGCGAGTTGGAGGGAACTACAGACCGCTATTTGTGCGAGAAACAGTCACTTCGCGGTTTGAAGGGAACTACGATCCGCTATTTTCTCGATTTTGGCTGAAATTCGGCGGTTTGAGATCAAATAGCGTCCTGTAGTTCCGCTAAAATCTATAAATCGCTCATATCCCATAAATAGCACCCTCTAGTTCCCTTAACCTACTCCTGACTCGTTCAAACAGCTCCCAGCCTTCATCGTCTCGGCGACTCCGCGAGTTCGCGTCGCGCGGCGGTTACTGCCTTCATGTTCTCTGCATCTCCACGAGTTGGCATCACGCGTCAGTCACCGCTTTCATCGTCCCAACATCTCCGCTAGCTCCGCCTGTTCTCGACATCTCCGCGAGTTCGCGTCGCGCGTCAATCACCGCTTTCAGTCTTCCCAGCATCTCCGCTAGCTTGGCCTTCATCTTCTCGGCATTACGCATGTTCGCAAAACGCGACCATCCACGCCTTTCCCTACTTCAAAGGCTTACTATAAGTAGGAATATTATTATGCGCTAACCGGCCGCAAGCAGCAGCCACAATGCCGCAAACCATATCGTCAATAAATGTATTGCATTTCCCCTCGGAATGATCGCTGTCCAAATCTTTAATGATCCCGATTTTCTCTTTGTCCAAGTACCCGAAATTCGTAAGCGCAATTGTTCCATACATCAGCGGTACAGCGGTTGCGATACTTTCATCTACTCCGAAAAGTCCTTCGTCTTGCCCGACAATATGATTATATTGCGGATTGAATTCGCCAGCTTCGACGGCGGTGTCTATTTTGATCGCCAACTGCAGCGCATGGAAGGTCTGTTGTTTGCGCAGCACAGCAACAATATGTTCTTCGCATAGGCTGCGCTCCATGTCAGGATTGTAGGGACGCTGAAGCTGGTCCAGAATTTCCACCATATCTTCAAGCTGGACACCTCTCTCAGCCAGAAGAGCGAGATTGCGCTGCGAATAATCGACTTTTACATTCTCCGAAATGATGACACTTGCCGTTGAAGCGACAATCGCGCAAATGCCTTTTGAAATAAACGATTTAGGGCGTTTGGTGGGAAAGAAAAAACGGAATTTACAATCCATGAAACCAAAAAGGGAGGCTGCGCCGCTGCCATACAAGCCACAGATTGACATGGCAATGGTTCGATGTACGTTGTAGGCAGGGTCTTTCATGCTAGCTAAAAGCTCGGAGTCATGTTTGACCTTTTTTTGCAGCTCCATGAGTGTGGTCATGACGTTGTAAGTTTCTGTTTTGCTTAAAACACCTAATAAAGTCGTGGTGATCGTCTCGTAAGGGATTTTTTTGATGCCTTTGATTTCCACAAGCAGGCGGGCAACAGCTTCTTCGATGACGGCTTGTGGATAGTGACTGAATACTTCATCCCGGAATTCGTTGAAAATGAGCGTTTTATCTTTGAGGAATGTTCTCATCTGTGCGCCTCCAGTTAGATCAAATCTGTCTATTTTTACAAGTATAGCATATCGCGTTAAGATGCCGAAAAGGCATGGATTGGGCAGAAAAAGGGTGGACGCTTTTCGGGACTGCTTTTTTGAGCATGTGGACAAAAAGTAGTTATAAATCGGACAAATCCCCGTATACATAATAATACGAAAAAGCAATGTACAGGCCATGCCGAAAAGTAAATAAGCGGCAGACGCTTCAGAAGAGGCTTCTGCGAAAACTCGAAGGAGGAAATAAGCAAATGAAACATCAACATTGGATTCGTTCAGCCGCTATCGCGGGGGTGATTGCCTTGCTGACCACAGGGTGTTCGGTCCTGGGCACTGGGAAAAAAGCTGACATTGATGCACCTCCGACCACGGGTGCGGAAGCAGACGTTCAGACGACATCAGCTGCGGTCACGATCGATATGATCGACGATAATTCATCCCAAATGACGGTGTATGTGAAGGATGCCAAAGGCTTCGTCGCTCCGCTTAGTCTGGGATTACCGAAATCGGTGTCGGTTGCGAAGACGACGCTGGAGTACATGGTGGATGGCGGTCCGGTCTCCAGTTTACTCCCATCTGGCTTCCAGGCATTATTGCCAAAAGGGACGAAAGTCATCTCCTTAAATGTAACTTCAGACAAACGCGCCATTGTCGATTTTTCAAAAGAGTTCCTCACGTATGATCAGCAAAACGAAAGAAAAATATTAGAAGCAATCACTTGGAATTTGACGAATTTCCCAACGGTAGAGAAAGTTCAACTCCGTGTTGAAGGTAAGGATCTTAAAGAGATGCCAAAAGGCAAGACGCCGCTGGATACTCCGCTGGCGCGTTCCATGGGGATTAACCTTGAGAAAGCAGAAGACGCGGAATTCGGGCAATCCACACCGGTTACGCTTTACTTCCTTAACCAAAACGATCAAAACTACAAATATTATGTACCTGTAACAAGGCTCGTCAAAAGAACGGATAATGTAGCTAAAGCCGTTGTAGATCAGCTGATCAAAGGGCCTGATCAGAAGAAAGGGCTGGCTAGCGTTCTGAACGCCGCAACGGAAGTGAAGAGCATTAGCCCGGCTGACGCTTTGATTACGGTTGACTTCTCGAATAAGCTGCTTGGCGCTGACCAGAAAGCGCCTGAAGATGCTCTGAAGTCCGTTATTCTTTCCTTGACGGAGAACACAGGCTTTAAGCAAGTTCAAATTAAAGTGGATGGCGCTGTGAAATTTACATCTTCGGATAGTACTCAGAACTATACGAAGCCAGTAGCGAGACCTGCTCATATTAATTCGACGAAGTCCTAATCAGCTTGCGTCGCTTCATAGACCTCTATGCAAGGAATCTTGCATAGAGGTTTTCTTATCCTTTTGATCAGCCGGGTATCATTGTTCTTGATGAGGGTGCTTTTCTCCGGCTACTTTGTTACAATGGGGCAAGAGTATTCAGCTTCCCTTGGAAGCGACAGGAGGAGAACACGATTTATGCGAATTGGCGGAAGAACAAATGAAGAATTGCGCCCTATGAAAATAACCCCTCATTATATAAAACATGCGGAAGGCTCGGTGCTCATTGAGGTCGGGGATACGAAAGTGATTTGCACAGCAACGGTTGAAGAGCGTGTCCCGCCTTTTATGAAAGGACAGGGCAAAGGTTGGGTAACCGCGGAGTATTCCATGCTCCCTCGCGCCACGCAAGTTAGAAATCAGCGTGAGGCGGCCAAAGGCAAGCTTGGCGGACGGACGATGGAGATTCAGCGTTTGATCGGCAGAGCGCTGCGTTCCGTCGTTAACTTGGAAGCATTGGGCGAAAGATCCATCACCCTGGACTGTGATGTTATCCAAGCTGACGGAGGTACTCGAACCACTTCGATTACCGGTGCATTCGTAGCGATGGCGTTCGCGATCAATAAGCTGGCAACGGATAAAAATTTGGCGAAGTTTCCGATTAACGACTTTTTAGCTTCTGTTTCTGTTGGCGTTATCGGCCAAACACCGCGTCTGGATCTCAACTATGAAGAGGATTCGCAGGCTAAGGTGGATATGAACGTTGTTATGACGGGGCAAGGCCAATTTGTAGAAATCCAAGGAACGGGCGAGGACTCTCCGTTTTCACGCAAGGAATTGGATGAGCTGCTTGCGCTTGCAGAATCAGGGATTCATACGATGATTGAAGAGCAGTCAAAAGTGCTAGGCCCTATAGCGGATCGTATTCGGGGTGTACAACATGCGGCTACGAAGTAATATTGTTGTGATTGCAACCCGCAATGAGGGGAAAGTCAAGGAGTTTGAAAGTCTTTTTGGCCCAAAAGGGTACAAGGTCCGCAGTTTGGCTGATTATACGGATCTTCCGGAAATCGTCGAAAGCGGCAAGACGTTTGCAGAGAATGCGCGGATCAAAGCACAGATTATTTCGGCGCATCTTCATGTTCCCGTCCTTGCAGACGACTCAGGCTTGTGCGTGAAGGCGCTCGGCGGTGACCCTGGTGTTTACTCGGCTAGATATGCCGGAGAAAACGCAACGGATGCAGCCAACAATCACA
The DNA here is from genome assembly GCF_045866505.1 of Paenibacillus sp. P36. NCBI lineage: Bacteria > Bacillati > Bacillota > Bacilli > Caryophanales > Paenibacillaceae > Paenibacillus > Paenibacillus sp. P36. The sequence goes on along the minus strand of NZ_AP038372.1, from coordinate 7,382,771 downwards.
AACTGCTCCAAGCTTTGAGCGAGTTCGCGGCGGCTGATGGGTTGCCTGTGGAGGCAGGACATCCGAAATTTTTAAGCGAGGCAGCCTTTGTTTGTGCCCTTGCGCTTATCGATCCGGTGGCGAATGAAACCATTGAGGCTGAGGATTCTTGCCCCGGTTACATTATAGCGGAACAACGCGGCGAGAGTGGCTTCGGCTACGATCCTCTGTTTTATATTCCTTCTCTGGGAAGAACGATGGCGGAGCTGACGGTGGAAGAGAAGAATGAAATTAGTCACCGCGCCAAAGCTTTACGATTATTCCTGGATAGGCTTCCTGATCAAAATGAATCCTAATGAAAAGACCTGCTCCCACATCAACAGTGGACAGCAGGTCTTTTTCTATTAACGAATTGATATTTTATAGTTTCGCAACCACATATCCACTTGTGCCAAATAGGCGAACAGCTGAGGTCCCGTCATCAACTGGCCGAACCATGGGAGATCGAAGTCGTTCGTGTCGGAGCTGGCGAGTGCCCGTATTTTTTTTACATCAATGAAGGGCAGCAGCGGTGAGCCGGGGTCATCCAAAATTTCCAGCACCCATTTGCGAACAGCCGTTAAATAATTAGGGTTGTGCGTCTTTGGATACGGACTTTTCTTGCGGGTTAAGACATCATCAGGCAGAACGCCTTTGAGTGCTTTTCGTAAAATGCCTTTTTCCCGGTCTCCGGATGTTTTGATTTCCCAGGGAATATTCCACACATACTCAACGAGACGGTGATCGCAGAATGGAACACGCACCTCAAGCCCGACAGCCATGCTCATGCGGTCTTTGCGGTCGAGAAGAGTCGGCATGAAACGGGTGATGTTGAGGTAGGACATTTCCCGCATCCGGTTTTGCTGCTGCGTTTCTCCTGCTAGCCGCGGTACCTCGCTTAAGGCCTGCTGATAACGATTGCTGACATATTCAACTGGCTTAATCCAGTCAACTAGGTCAGGTGCCAGCAGATCGACTCGGTTAGGCAATTTCAGTGACCAAGGGAACGTATTGGCAGAGAGGGCTTCTTCGTTGTGGAACCAAGGATATCCGCCAAAGATTTCATCCGCAGCTTCGCCCGAAATGGCGACCGTAGCTTCCTTTTTAATTTCCCGGCAAAACAAATAAAGGGATCCGTCAACATCGGCCATTCCCGGCGTATCCCGGGCAAAAACGGCTGTTTTCAGGGATTCCACTAGTTCAGGCGTATCGAACTCAATATAATGGTGCTCGGTGCCAAGATGCTCTGTCATCCGCTTAATCCAAGGGGCATCTGAGTTTGGTTGAAAGAGATTGGCTTTGAAGTGCTTATCATTATCTTTGTAATCGACAGAAAAAGTGTGCAGAGCGCCTTTTCCGCTTTCTTTGTAATGCTCCGCGGCAAGTGAAGTTAGGGCGCTGGAGTCAAGCCCTCCGGATAGCAGCGTACAGATCGGTACGTCGGAGACGAGCTGCCGCTGGGCGGTGTCGCTCAGCAGTTGTTGAACCTGAAGCGCCGTCGCTGCAACATCATCCGGATGAGGTTGGCTTTCCAGCTTCCAGTACGTTCTGATGGAGAGGCCGTTGCGGTCAAAAATAGCGCATTGTCCCGGTTTCAGCTCCGACATATTGCGATAAATACCATGTCCCGGAGTGCGCGCAGGACCCACTGCGAAGATCTCGGCCAACCCTTCTGCACCGACTTCCGCCTGAAAGTCAGGGTGAGCGAGGATGGCTTTTGGCTCAGAACCGAATAGAAGGACGCTGTTCTGATGAGAATAAAAAAGCGGCTTTACGCCAAGCCGGTCTCTGACCAGATAGAGGGACTGCTCCTGGTCGTTCCATGCTGCGAAGGCGAAGATACCATTCAGACGGTCTACACAAGCCCGCCCCCATTCAATGAAGGCAACAAGCAGCACCTCGGTATCGCAGGTTGTTCGAAAATGATGTCCGCGCAGTTCGAGCTCTTTCTTCAGCTCGGGGGCATTGTAAAGTTCGCCATTATATACGATCGTATAGGTGTAGTCTCCTTGTTTCCGGATCATAGGCTGAGCGCCGTTTTCCGGATCCATTACACTAAGACGTCGATGGCCCAGGGCACAGTGCTGTGAGATCCAGGTGCCAGAAGCATCCGGTCCACGCAAATGGAGCGTTTCCGTCATATTTTCTAGAATGGACGGGTACCCGGTCAAGTCTTTCCGCCAATCTATCCAACCCGTTATTCCGCACATAGACGTTCCTTCCTTTCTTTATGAAGAGAGCATGATGATAAAGGGTATGCAAATTGGGAATATATAATGTCTGTCCAAGAATAGCGAGAAATGTCATCGGATAGATTTTGTGTTTTAAATCCAAGCCTGTTATTATTAATGAATTATTATTACTAAACAGTAAAGGTGATGGCCATGAAAAAGAAACATTCCAAAGCACAAATCGATTATCTAGCCTCCAGAGAGCATTTTTTGCAAATTAGTAATCAAGCGGATAAACGGATTGCCGATTTGAAAGAGGCGGGCCAAGAAGTCGGACAGACTGAAATGGAAGATATCATTGAACGCGTTGGCCTGCACCGTGCCTATAATGAACTGACACAAGCGGAGAATTTGCTGATTAATTGGACGCAAATCGCCATTAAGACAGAGCCTGAATTCATTGCAAATCGCAGTAATTTCGAGGAACTCTATGAAAGAGTCAAAACAGATGCAGAAGCTAGAGGCGCTCTTCTAAATTTAGCCATGCGTTTAAATCTTGACCTTGCGTGACATTCTAAAGGGGTAGTGCCATTCTTTCTTCAGGAGGCGAATGCTCATGGATAGTCATTTCATTAGCAAGCTGCACGACAAGCAGAGGAAAGCCGCGAAGAATTTCAGGACACAAGGTGACGGTCAGCCAGGCAGTAACTTGCCTCACAAGAAGCACTAAAGTCTAATGGCATTAACAAGAGCCTGTAGAGATCACTCTACGGGCTCACCTTACTAGGAGGGAATTCATCATGGGCAAAAAAAGTATGAAACAAAAAGCGCAAAGCACGATCGATCATTCGAAACAATCTTCACGCGTGCAGTCTAATTTGGATTCAACTGAGCCTGGCCATCATCAGCCGAATCGGCCTTCTGTGTAGGAACGGATTTGTATTTTAAAATAATGCTTCAAGAAGCCGCAACCGTAGGTTGGCGGCTTTTTCTATTTAGAGGACCTGCGGGCCACTATTCAAGCAAATTCAGCCCGTTTCCGCGTTCAGCGGAACTACAGGGCCTTATTTGACCGCTCATCCCGTTTTCTTCAAGAAAACGGACAAATAGAGGCCCACAGTTCCCCTCCGTGCGAAAAAGTAGCTATTTCGATGAAATAGCGCCCTGCAGTTCCCTTCGTAAAGTACCGTTGGAGGAGTTGTCTTCTCCTCCGTAGTATAGCTTGTTAAGAGTCCGGAAGGAGCGAATTTTTGAGGTTGGAGAACCTTTATTGCCGCTATAAATTCAGCATTACTGAGACACTTTGGCGGAGAGGGGTTCATACTAGTGTTAAGTTGACCAACGATACACCCTAGAGGACCTACGGACCACTATTCTAGCAAATTTAGCCCGTTGCCGCGTTCAGCGGAACTACAGGGCCTTGATATGAACGCACTCTGTCAAGCCCCCATTTTAGTACGAGAGTAATTGAGTGTTTTTTGTAAGCAAATAACTCGGCACAGGAGCAAAATGCAAGCAACGGCTAGCATCCTGATATTCGCGGGCTGGTTACCGCAGTTAATGACTTTCGTTAAGAAGAGCTTCCTGTAAACTATTGTCGCACGCAGCTATTAGCAAACCTATAGTTGTGCATAAGGCCTCACACGGACTCTCTTCAACCCCTACTTTGCTCCTGGGCCCAATTATTGCTTTTGTTTCACCATACTTAGGTATCTTATTCCTGCTAAAGTATCGACTGTCAAGGCCGCGAAGCGCAACGTTTAGACTTGACAGCTCGGATGATTTGAAGACTATGTCTTGTCCCAGCCTGTCGGCTGGGCACTCTAAACCCTGTTGTCGGTTTTAGGCCGTTACAGATCGTTCGACTTTACACGCGATTTCCCAGATGAATCCGACTAGTTCTCGCGCAACTGCTGTTACAGCTACATTAGATTCTTTTCCACGGTACACAAGTTTACAGTATTTGCTGTTCAGCCGTATTTGCGCTCTCCATGAGACAGCCAGAAGTTCGCCTTCCTGACCTTCCATTCGTTTTCTAAGTTCCCTGCCTATCGATGGCTTATGACGATAACTCCAACTTGATTCAACCAAAGTGCGACGAACTCCACGATTACCCGCCTTGGTAATACTTCCTCTTCGCGTACTAAGTCCTGTAGAATGCTCTCGTGGGACCAAGCCAAGGTAAGCCATGAGCATGGCAGGATTTCGGAAACGTGTAAAACAACCTATTTCAGCAACAAGCGTAAGCGCCGAGATGATGGCTACCCCTTTTAATACCTGAAGTGCTTTAACGACTGGACCCAAAGCCCCTTTTTGAGCATATTGAATAATGCTCGCTTCCAGACGTTGAAGGCGACTTTCGGATTCATGAATCGCCTGCAAATATTCTTGAAACATGAGCTGATCAGATTCTCTTTCCCATTTCAAGCTGGTCAACCACTCTCTGTAATTTCGTGTCCAACGATTTTTGATGGCAGGTGGATGAGAAATTTGACGCCGCAGAAGTAACTTTAATACTCGTTGGCGATCTCGATGGAGATCCTCTTTCGCATCCTCTCTTGAGCGAACAAGATCGCGAAGAGCTTCTTGTTCAGGAGTTGGTACGTGCACAGCTGTTAGTTCTCCCGCGCGAAACAGTGTAGCAAGACGAAGGGCATCTCGTTTATCTGTCTTAATTTGATCGCCTGTCCGGACTGGAATGAGGGAAGGGGCGATAACTTTACAAGTAATACCGAGCGCAGTTAGCCAGTGAAAGAGTACATAACCCGTTGGGCCAGCTTCGTAACAAACTTCTAAGTTTTCAGCATTGCCGAGTTGTCTCATTATTTTCTTTACGAACTCCAGTTTATGAGGGAAGTGCCCAACGAAGCGAGGTTCGTCGCGTCCAGCGTCTGCAACAGCAACAGAAATCTTGTCTTTAGATACGTCTAAACCTATGAATTTTGTGGTATGCTTCATATTAACAGCTCCTATTTTGCTTATTAGCTCTGGATTGGTATGGATTGATTGTTCATTACCAGTTTAGCCTACGATTCAGCAAATATTAGGGGCTGTTGTGCGTTCATCATAACTATTTGACCCGCTCATCCCGTTTTCTTCAAGAAAACGGACAAATAGAGGCCCACAGTTCCCCTTCGCGCGAAGAAGTGGCTATTTCGATGAAATAGCGCCCTGTAGTTCCCTTCGTAAAGTACCATTGGAGAGGAGTTATCTCCCCTCCGAAGTTTAGCTTGTTAAGATCCCGAAAGGAAAGAATTTTTGAGGTTGTAGAACCTTTATAGCCGCTACAAATTCAGCATTACTGAGACACTTTGGCGAAGAGGGGTTCATACTAACGTTAAGTTGGCCAACGATACACCTAGAGGAGCTACGGGCCACTATTCTAGCAAATTCAGCCCGTTTCCGCGTTCAGCGGAACTACAGGGCCTTATTTGACCGCCTCAACCCGTTTTCTTCAAGAAACGGTCAGACCCCCTAATTCCGGAGAATTGTTAGCGAAAGTAACGTTGCTCTTAGAAATCCTTTGTTTCTTTCTTCTTTCCGTTCGTTTTCTTCTTTTAGACGGCTCGAATGTAGTCCGCTAACTGATCCGGGTGGGCACTTGCCCACTGCATGAATGCAGCTGGGGATCGTTTACCAAGGTTTTGGTGCATGCGTCGATTGTTATAGAAATTAACGTACGTTTCAACGGCGTCGTATGCTTCCTGGAATGTACCAAAAACCTCTTTCGTGAGTAAATCTCGCTCCAGTGTTGCGTGAAAAGATTCAATGTAGGCATTCATATTTGGCGTCTTTGGCGGTATACGCTCGTGCGTAATCTTCTCGTCCTCGCAGAGCTCGCCGAATGCTTTGCTAACGAATTGCGGACCGTTGTCCGTGCGTATGATGGGCATTTCCTCAACATCTGTTAAACGTAAACGTAGGGCAGTTCTTACTGCTTGACAGACCTGCTTTGCGTCGCAGCTAGAGCCTAGATGGTAACCTACGATACTGCGGTCAAACACATCAATGATGCCCGCCATGTAAAAGAACTGGTCATAACCTGCCACATAGCCGTACTTAATGTCGAGCTGCCAGAGTTGGTTTGAACGTTTGATCGTGTGGTTACGAGCCAGTTTCCGTGGATAATGAATCTTCTTTCGCCGCTGCGGATGAAGGATGCCAAGCTTCTTGCATAGGCGGTACGTTTTCTTCTTGTTGATGACCAGATTGTGTTGGATACGCAAGCATTCATTCAGCATCAAGTAGCCATAGCTATGCTCTTCACCGGAAACGAGTTCCATCAGCCATTCTTCGATCTGCTCATCACTGACGGCTTCACCTGAGCGCGTAAAAGAGTAATTTGTCACGGGTCTACCACGAAGTACTGCGATTGTTTTCTTCGTCGTGGTTCGTTGCTCGGACTTTCTCCTGTCGTAGTACGTCGAAGAAGCGACTCCAGTAAGTTCTAGTATTGTAACTACCGCGTTTCCCTGCCCAATAAACGTTTGTGCAACGTGGAGTCGATCACTGAGGCAGGGCTCGTCTTTTTTACGAGCTCACGCAGAACTTCATTCTCAAGTTCCTTTTCCCCCAATGCCTTTAAAGCTCGATTGTATTTTTCTTCAAGCTCAGCCAATCGTTTGGAGTCGTTAATGCGTTCGTCGATCGTAGGTAGGGCGTCTGCACCAAATTCATCTTGAAACTCTTTTACCCAGTTTCGAATGGTCTTCGGTGAGACCTCATACTTCCTTGCAAGAACACCAACTTTAATCCCGGCTAAAGCTTCATGCGCCACTTTGTTACGAACATCTTTGAATGCATTGTTTCGTTGTCTCATTCCGTTCAGCCCCCTTTATTTAATAGTACCTCATTTCCCTAGGTACTCTCCAATACAATTAGGGGGCTAAACAGGAAAACGGACAAATAGAGGCCCACAGTTCCCCTCCGCGCGAAAATAGTGGCTGTTTCGATGAAATAACGCCCTGTAGTTCCCTTCTTATAGAACCGTCGGAGGACTTATCTCACCTCCGAAGTTTAGCTTGTTAAGAGCGCCAAGCGATAGCAACAAATTTCATTGAGTGGATTGTTCTATACAAATAGAGGGGTAAGCTTCGCTTACCCCTCTAACAAAAAAAGATCGCGAAATTTCGCGATCTTCTCTCCTTGCAATACGTCCCAGGAGGGATTCGAACCCCCGACCGCACGCTTAGAAGGCGTGTGCTCTATCCAGCTGAGCTACTGAGACATGGACCTCTTCTTACCTAGCAGCGTGTAGCTGTTTGGCGAAGCAAGAGTTATATTATCATATCTTTTTAAGAGAAGTCAACACTTGTTTTAAAATTATTTTGCAATCACCCGAACAATCAAGTAAACTGTCACCAGCAGACCAAGATTTCTGAGGTGATCCACATAACCGAGTTGTCGATGAATAATGTTATTCTTTTCCCGAAAACAGAGCAATATTACGAAGAGGAACTTACTAGGTTTCTAAAAAACGAACAGTATAGCGATGCTCTTCAACTGCTGACATTTCTGCTTCAATTTCCAGCTGCCCAATCGGATAAGATCGAGCAGTGGGAAGCATTGCGGATTTGGCTGCAAACCATGTTTCCAGAAGAGCTATTCCCTATGCCGAGTCCATCGGAAGAGGATTTGGAGGAAGAAGAGGATTTATTAAGGCAATACATACATGAGAAGTCGTCAGATGATGGGGCATATGCCTTGAAACTGTTGGACTTGCTCAAAGAAGGTAATTTGGAACAGCAAGTAAGCAGTCTTGAACAATTGGGTTTTATCGATCAACCCGGCATAGGCTCGGCTATCAAGGAATGGCTTAGCGAAAAACCGCGGCACCCGCATATCCAGTTCAAGGCGCTGCAGGCGCTTAAGCAAATGGGGGAGCAAGGATTCATTGAGTTTCCCAAAAACGGGAATAGGATTGCCGTCCAGATCGAGGAGACACCGCTGTGCCCGGAGGATTTTCCATCCCAAATTCGTGATATGATTCGCAGAGTCGGGGATATTAGTGAAATAAGCCAGCCGGATTTTGTTTATTTTGCCAAACAAACTTGGCAGGAATTTTTGGCCTATGCCTATGGAACAGCCATTTATTCAGACTTGCTGAAAACCGAAGAAGGCGCCGTTGACGTATGGGCATCCGCCTTGCACGCGATTTTGCAAGAGCGATTATTCGGTTCTGTTAACAAAGAGGAATTGCTAGATAATTACGGGATTGTAGGGTCGATGGCGCTGCAATGGAAGCGGGCGCATCTCGTGCTGCAGGCGTTTGTGAAGCAGTTTAACCCCGATCCGTTTTAGGGGCGAAAGGTCGCCTTGAAATGAATTTGTTATATGTTATAATAGAATGGTTATAATGAGCGTAACGTGAAAATATGTCATCGTACATTTTTGGAAGGGGAAAGCATAAAATGAAAGCAAGTTGGGAAAAAATAGAGAAGAACGTAGGCGTTCTTGAAGTGGAAGTTGGCGCAGAGCGCGTCGCAGATGCATTGGATAAAGCTTTCAAAAAAGTATCCGCGAAAGTAAATGTACCAGGATTCCGTAAAGGGAAAGTGCCACGTTCAATCTTTGAAGCTAAATTTGGTGTAGAAAGCCTATACCAAGATGCACTAGACATCATTTTGCCAGAAGTTTACGTACAAGCGATTGAAGAGGTTAAAATCGAGCCTGTTGATCGTCCGGAAGTAGACGTAGAGCAATTCGGCAAAGGACAAGTTCTTAAATTCAAAGCGAAGGTTACTGTTAAACCGGAAGTAACGCTTGGCGATTACAAAGGCATCGAAGTTGAAGCTGTAGATGCTAACGTAACGGACGAAGAACTGGACAGCGAGCTTTCCCGTCTGCAACAACGTCATGCTGAATTGGTTGTTCTTGAAGAAGGACAAGCAGCTAACGGCGATGTAGTTGTTCTTGATTTCGAAGGTTTCGTTGATGGCGAAGCATTCGAAGGTGGAAAAGCAGAGAAGTACTCCCTTGAGCTTGGCTCCAACTCCTTCATTCCAGGGTTCGAAGAGCAGCTTGTAGGACTTGGCAAAGGCGAAGAGAAAGATGTTAACGTTTCTTTCCCTGAGAACTACCACTCCGAAGATCTGAAAGGCAAAGCGGCTGTGTTTAAAGTGAAAATTCACGACATCAAACGCAAAAACTTGCCAGAACTTGATGATGAGTTCGCTAAAGATGTGAGCGAGTTCGACACGCTTGTTGAGTACAAAGAAGAATTGAAAAACCGTCTTCAAGAGCGCAAAACAAAAGATTCAGAAGCTGCTCTGGAAACAGCTGTTGTTGATAAGGCTGCGGCTAACGCTGATGTTGAAATTCCAGCATCCATGGTAGAAGCAGAACTTGATGTAATGGTGAAAGAATTCGAAAGACGTCTTCGCTCCCAAGGCATGACGCTTGAGATTTACTTCCAGTTCTCCGGTCAAAACGAGAGCGTGCTGAAAGATCAAATGAGAGAAGATGCTGAGAAGCGTGTTCGTAACAACCTTGTTCTTGAAGCCATTGCAGCTGCAGAAAACATCACAGTATCCGACGAAGAAGTTGACGCGGAACTTGAGAAATATGCACCATCCTACCAAAAATCAACGGCAGAACTTCGTGAGCTGTTTGCTTCTAACGGCAGCCTAGATGGTCTGAGCAATGATCTTGTGATTAGAAAAACGGTTGACTTCTTGCTTGAAAATAGCAAGCATGTTTCCGCAGCAGTATAAATAAGGTAAGTAAAGGCACGTACGTAAGCAACGTGCCTTTCTTTTACCCTATTTTAGCCACAAACTGCCTTCAAACATAAGAAATTCATTGAATACATAGCGGTCTTCTGAAAAAATGACTTTGCTGCTCAAACATGTTAAACTGTTACTGAATCCCAATTTGGAAAACATGGCTTTGGCCACAAAAGGAGTTGGTACAATGAGTCTTATTCCTATGGTTGTTGAACAAGAGGCACGTGGGGAACGCTCTTACGACATCTACTCGCGTCTACTTAAGGACCGCATTATTTTCATTGGGACTGCCATTGATGATGATGTGGCTAATTTGGTCATTGCCCAGCTGCTTTTTTTATCTGCTCAGGATCCCGAAAAGGATATCCACTTATATATCAACTCACCAGGTGGATCTGTAACAGCTGGAATGGGTATCTTCGATACCATGCAATTTATTAAACCGGATGTATCTACGATTTGTGTAGGTATGGCCGCAAGTATGGGTTCCTTGCTGTTAACAGCGGGCGCCAAAGGCAAGCGATACGCGCTGCCGAATGCTGAAGTTATGATTCACCAACCGCTCGGCGGTGTAAGAGGTCAAGCGACCGATATTAAGATTCACGCGGATTGGATTATCAAAACGAAACAAAAACTCAACCAGATTTATGTGGATCGTACGGGACAGCCGCTTGAAAAGATCGAAAGAGACACCGACCGGGATAACTTTATGAGCGCTGAAGAAGCGAAGGCATACGGGTTAATCGACGAGGTTATCACTCGAAACGACTTGAAATAAAGGAGTGATCCCATGTTTAAATTTAACGATGAAAAAGGCCAACTCAAATGTTCCTTTTGTGGAAAATCCCAAGACCAAGTTCGCAAGCTTGTTGCAGGTCCGGGAGTTTACATTTGTGATGAATGTATAGAGCTTTGCACGGAGATTGTGGAAGAAGAACTAGGCCACGAAGAAGAACTGGATCTGAAGGATGTTCCGAAACCGAAGGAAATCCGCAACATTTTGGACCAGTACGTCATCGGCCAGGAACAAGCGAAGAAATCACTTGCTGTAGCGGTTTATAATCACTACAAGCGTATCAATTCACAAAACAAACTGGAAGATGTTGAGCTTCAAAAAAGTAACATCGTTCTTCTAGGACCAACAGGAAGCGGTAAAACACTTCTTGCACAAACGCTTGCCAAAATCTTGAATGTTCCTTTCGCAATCGCGGATGCAACTTCATTGACGGAAGCGGGTTATGTTGGGGAAGACGTTGAGAACATTTTGCTCAAACTGATTCAAGCTGCAGATTACGATGTGGAGAAAGCAGAACGCGGCATTATCTACATCGATGAGATTGATAAAGTAGCACGCAAATCCGAGAATCCGTCTATTACTAGAGACGTTTCTGGTGAAGGCGTTCAGCAAGCTTTGCTCAAAATTCTTGAAGGTACGGTTGCATCAGTTCCTCCGCAAGGCGGACGCAAACACCCGCATCAAGAGTTTATTCAAATCGATACAACCAACATTCTGTTTATTTGCGGCGGAGCTTTTGATGGTCTGGAGCAAATTATCAAACGCAGAATCGGTAAAAAAGTGATCGGCTTCAGCACAGACGGAGCTAAAGTAGATTTGAAACCGGGCGAGTACCTATCCATGGTACTTCCTGAAGACCTGCTCAGATTCGGATTGATTCCGGAATTCGTAGGTCGTCTGCCGGTTATCTCTACCCTAGAGCCGCTGGATGAAGCAGCACTGGTTCGTATTCTTTCCGAGCCGAAAAATGCGCTCGTGAAACAATACCAGAAGATGCTCGAAATGGATAACGTTTCACTCGAATTCGACGCAGAGGCGCTTGATGCCATTGCGAAAGAAGCGATTAAACGGAATACCGGCGCGCGCGGTCTGAGAGCCATCATCGAAAGCATTATGCTTGACGTGATGTTTGAAGTCCCTTCAAGAACCGATGTCTCTTCTTGTGTAGTCTCCAAGGAGACTGTTCAGAACAAGCTAACGCCTGTGCTGACAACGAAAGACGGTTCACAAGCGTCAGGTAAGAAAAAAGAAGAAAGTGCGTAACCCATAATTTCATTAACGAACACACAGCCTCCAATCCGGTTTCCTTATACAGGAAATTGGAGCGGAGGATGTTTGGTGTCATGGGGAGAGAAACCATAATGTTCCATAGAAAAGACACGCGGCCCGTTCGAGTAGGCGATCTGACCATCGGCGGCAGCAATGAAGTCATCATGCAAAGCATGTGTACGACGAAAACAGCGGATGTAAAAGCCACTGTTGCTGAAATTCTTCGTCTGGAAGAAGCAGGCTGTCAATTAGTTCGCGTAACCGTGAACAATAAGGAAGCCGCTGAAGCGATTAAAGAAATTAAGAAACAGATCCATATTCCGCTAGTTTCCGATATTCATTTTGACCATCGTCTAGCGCTTGCTGCAATTGAGAACGGGATCGATAAAGTGCGGATTAACCCGGGCAATATCGGTCGCCGCGAGAAGGTTGAAGCGGTAGTTAAGGCTTGTAAAGAGCGTGGTATTCCAATCCGAATCGGTGTCAATGCAGGTTCGTTGGAGAACCATCTTCTGGAGAAGTATGGTTATCCGACGCCGGAAGCTATGGTGGAAAGTGCCTTATTTCATATCAACATTCTAGAAGAATTAGATTTTCATGATATTATCGTCTCTCTCAAAGCTTCGGATGTACCGATGGCGATTGCCGCTTATTCACTAGCTGCGAAAGCTTTTAACTACCCTCTTCACCTTGGTATTACGGAAGCGGGAACGCTCTTTACGGGCGCAGTGAAAAGTGCCGCGGGTATTGGAACGCTTCTCAACATGGGCATCGGGAACACGCTTCGCATTTCGCTTAGCGCGGATCCGGTTGAAGAGATTAAGGTGGCGCGTGAGCTTCTCAAAACGTTCGGGTTAATTACGAACGCGGCGACACTCGTATCCTGCCCGACTTGCGGACGCCTTGACATTGACTTGTTCTCGATCGCTAACGAGGTGGAGGACTATATTGCCAAGATTAAGGTGCCAATTAAAGTATCCGTCTTAGGTTGTGCCGTAAACGGTCCTGGAGAGGCTCGTGAGGCGGACATCGGGATTGCAGGCGCTCGTGGTGAAGGTATGCTGTTCCGCTATGGAGAAATGATCCGTAAGGTGCCGGAAGCCGAACTGCTCGATGAGTTGAAGAAAGAAATTGATATCATCGTCAAAGCCTATGAAGAAACAGGCGTCATTCCTGGTCGTAAGCACTAATTTTTCTTTAACATAAGGAAAGCCGTTAAGAACCCTTGTAAGGGATCTTGACGGCTTTTTGTTATTCAGCGCACGCATATTTGGGGCGCAAGAGAAGCATAATGAGAGAACTGGAAAGCTTGCTCAATTCGCGCAAGTTTTACTATGGATGAAGGAGAATGACCATGATTTTGTTAAAAAAGAACGCTGCAACACGTCGAATTTCCTTGGCTGTTACGATGGGGATTTCGCTGTTCCTGCTGCCCGTACATTCCGGCGCTGCTGATAGCCTGAACCCCAATCAGCCTTTTGCTGAATCAAAGACGAAAAAGGTGGCCATTGTCATTGATGACTTTGGCAACAATATGGATGGCACCACGGAAATGTTGAATCTGCCCATTCCTTTCACAGTAGCTGTGATGCCATTTCTACCCTCTACCAAGCAAGATGCTCAACTAGCACATGACAAAGGCCATGAGGTCATCCTGCACCTGCCTATGGAGCCAGTGCGAGGTAAGAAGAGTTGGCTTGGCCCGGGAGCCATTACAACGGACTTATCCAGTGATGAGATTCATAAGCGGATCGTAGCGGCAATAGAGGATGTCCCTTATGCGATAGGGATCAACAATCATATGGGCTCTAAAGCAACAGCCGATGAAAGAGTCATGAATATTCTTGTTGATATCTGCAAAGAGAAAAATCTCATTTTATTGGACAGCCGCACGACACCGCATAGCTTGATCGGGAAATTGGCGGGCCAGAAGGGCGTTCCATTTTCGGAAAATCAGCTGTTTTTTGATGACCTCTATACCTACAGCCACATTAGCAAGCAGATGGTAAAGTTTAAGAAGTTTGTGAAAGACAGAGATTTGGTCATTGCAATTGGACATGTTGGCCCTCCAGGCAAGAAAACAGCTCAAGTCATCAAAGAGGCCATTCCAACGATTCAAAAGGATGCAACCTTTGTACCTCTTTCGCAAACGGTGAATCTTAACGCGAGATAGTAGGATTATTGACCATCCCAAAGTATTCATCAATAGCCCGGGCAACGGCATCTGCGAGCTTGGCTTGATGGTGAGAGCTGCTTAGCAGCTTACGGTCGGATTTATTCGAAATAAAGCCGAACTCCACGATGACAGCCGGGTATTTGGTATTTCGGAGCACATAATATTTTTTACCGAGAATAGGCAGTTCCTTTGAGCCGTACACACGATTAAGCGAGTTTTGCAGCAGATTGGCAAACAGGATACTTTCGGATCGATTTTGGTGAAAAACAAGTGGTCCTCGCCGATTTGGTTTGCCTGACCAGTTAATATGCATGCTGAGCATCAATTTAGGTTTAATCGTGTTGGCTATTCCGGATCGCTGTGCTAAATCTTTGCGATGTCTTCCTCCATAGGACCATTTATTATCTTGGCTCAAGGCATAATCATCGGTTCGGTTGATAATGACACGGTAGCCTTTTTTCTGAAGTAGTTTGTAAGTCTTTTTAGAGATTGCTAAGTTCATATCTTTTTCTTGGTATTTGCCGTATTTAGCTCCAGAATCAACACCGCCGTGGCCTACATCAATAATGATATCGGCATAGGGGAGCAGGGGGTTTCCTGCAAAAGCATAAGCATCAGAGCCTGCTGCTGCGAGGAGGCACAGAAAAAGAAGGACGATTGTCAATAAGCGCTTCAAAATGCCACATCCTTTTGCATGAAAGGTCATCTCTTATCCTTCTTCATAAAGGGAGCTTACATACGTCATTCAAAAGTTTGCATGGATTGGATTAACCTTCTTTTACACGGGAATAATGGAAGTTATCGCTAAGGTTTTACTAAGGAGGCATGACAATGAGTCTAAGTATTATTTTAATGGTAATTCAAGTGTTTTTTGCGGTTGTTATCGGGCTGTATTTCTGGAATTTACTGCGTAACCAACAGACGAATCGGACTGCTGTCGATAGAGAATCCAGAAAAGAATTGGAGAAGCTCAGAAAGCTTAGATCCATATCACTGACAAAGCCGTTATCGGAAAAAACGAGACCTTCCTCTATGCAGGATATTGTTGGCCAAGTGGAAGGCTTGAAGGCTTTGAAAGCCGCTCTGTGCGGCGCTAATCCGCAGCATGTTCTCATTTACGGGCCTCCGGGTGTCGGTAAAACGGCTGCTGCCCGCGTCGTATTGGAGGAAGCGAAGAAAAATCAGGAATCTCCATTCCGCGCGGATTCTAAGTTCACGGAGATTGATGCGACAACAGCTCGCTTCGATGAGAGAGGAATTGCCGATCCCTTAATCGGTTCTGTTCACGACCCTATTTATCAAGGTGCAGGCGCAATGGGCGTTGCGGGAATTCCACAGCCGAAGCCAGGCGCTGTGACCAAGGCGCATGGGGGCATTCTGTTCATCGATGAAATCGGTGAATTGCACCCAACGCAAATGAACAAATTATTAAAGGTGCTGGAAGACCGTAAAGTTTTTCTTGAGAGCGCGTATTACAGCTCGGAAGATACGAATATTCCAGGTTATATCCATGATATATTTCAAAATGGCCTTCCTGCGGATTTCCGTTTAGTGGGAGCTACGACCCGTACGCCAAGTGAGATTCCACCAGCTATTCGGTCACGGTGTCTGGAAATCTTTTTCCGCCCTCTTTTACCGGAAGAAGTTGGAGAGATTGCACGCAAAGCTTTGGATAAGATCGGCTTTAAGAAATGCGAAGCAGCCGTCGGGGTTGTCATGAAGTATGCAACGAACGGCAGGGAAGCTGTGAACGTTATTCAACTTGCAGCCGGTATCGCTTTATCGGATAAAAGAGATGAAATTACGGCTTCCGACATAGAATGGGTTGTAAATTCATCACAAATCCCTCCCAGACCTGAACGCAAAGTGCCTGCCCAACCGCAAGTTGGATTTGTTAACGGGTTAGCTGTGTATGGTCCTAATTTGGGTACCTTGCTTGAGATTGAAGTATCAGCTATTCCGATTGCTGTCGCAGGTACAGGGAAATTCAACATCACAGGTGTGGTGGATGAAGAAGAAATGGGAGGAGGATCACGGACGATTCGCCGAAAAAGCATGGCTCGCGGCTCTGTAGAAAACGTGCTGACAGTCCTTCGCAAGCTCGGATTTAACACCTCCGATTATGATCTGCATATTAATTTCCCCGGTGGTGTGCCGATTGACGGGCCTTCTGCCGGTATTTCAATGGCAACAGCTATCGCCTCTGCGATACACAGGATTCCAGTCGATAACAAACTGGCCATGACGGGTGAAATGAGCATACATGGGAAAGTCAAACCGGTAGGCGGCGTAGTCGCGAAAGTGGAGGCAGCATTCCAAGCTGGAGCAACCAAAGTCATCATCCCGAAGGAAAATTGGCAGGAGATGTTTGCCGATTTGCCAGGCGTAGAGGTCATTGCTGCGGAATCCATTGAGGAAGTTTTGAGTGCTGCGCTGGGAATTGAGCTTCATGACAATGTCATTCCTATGCCTTTTGCCGCGGAAAGAACAATTGCTTCATCGACTTTGCCGATTCTGCATGCGAATTCACAGCATACGATTGATTCCTAAATTCAGCTGCAATTACCTCACATGCCGCGTTAGGTGCCAATTGGTGTTTTCTGTGCAGTTTTGATAAAATGTAAAGGGCAACGGATGAATACAATAATGAGAGACTTTGAGCAGGGCTCAGAGCTCCCTATATATGGAGGTGCAGAGGATGGGACCCGGAAAAATCAAGGTGCGCAGATTGCCGCTATTGCCTCTAAGGGGACTGCTGGTTTATCCGAGCATGGTTCTACATCTGGATGTAGGGCGGGAAAAGTCGGTTAAAGCATTAGAGCGGGCAATGGTGGATGACAGCATGATACTCCTCTGCTCTCAATCTGAGATCAACATTGAAGAGCCTTCCAAAGAAGATATTTATCGCATCGGGACCATTGCTAAGGTGCGGCAAATGCTGAAGCTGCCGAATGGAACGATACGTGTCTTAGTAGAAGGCGTGTTGCGTGCTGAGATTGTAGAGTACCTCGTGAATGATGAATACTACGAAGTGACGGCGAGAGAGCTGCCTGAGCAAGAAATTACGGATCCAGAGATTGATGCGCTGATGCGTACCGTCCTGAACCAATTCGAGCATTATATCAATTTATCTAAAAAGGTGACACCAGAGACGCTCGCGGCTGTATCCGATATCGATGAGCCAGGCCGTTTAGCGGATGTCATCTGCAGTCACTTATCGCTCAAAATTAAGGATAAGCAAGACATTTTGGAGACCGTGGATGTGCGCGAGCGGCTTGAGAAAATGCTGAATATTCTCAACAATGAGCGAGAAGTACTTGAACTGGAGCGCAAAATTAGCCAACGCGTCAAAAAGCAGATGGAAAAAACGCAGAAGGAATACTACCTTCGCGAGCAGATGAAAGCGATCCAGAAGGAACTTGGCGATAAGGAAGGCCGCGCAGGCGAAGTCGATGAGCTGCGGAGTCAATTGGCGGAAGCTGAGCTGCCTGACAAGGTGCGCGAGAAGGTCGAGAAAGAAATCGACCGTCTGGAGAAAATGCCGGCAACCTCTGCAGAGGGCGGCGTCATTCGCAACTACATTGATTGGCTGCTCGGGCTGCCTTGGTCCAAATCGACCGTAGATGATCTTGATTTGAACATCGCCGAAGACATTCTCAATGAAGATCATTTCGGGCTTGAGAAACCGAAGGAACGCGTGCTGGAGTACCTGGCTGTACAGAAGCTGGTCAAAAAGCTGAAAGGTCCTATCCTTTGTTTGGTGGGTCCGCCAGGGGTCGGTAAAACATCCATCGCCCGCTCGATCGCAAGATCCATGGGCAGACAATTTATCCGCATCTCGCTCGGCGGTGTCAGGGATGAAGCGGAGATCCGCGGCCATCGCCGCACGTATGTTGGAGCTATGCCCGGCAGGATCATCCAGGGGATGAAAAATGCCGGAGCCAATAATCCCGTTTTCTTATTAGACGAAATCGATAAAATGGCCATGGATTTCCGCGGCGATCCCGCATCGGCGCTGCTTGAAGTTCTGGATCCCGAGCAAAATAGCACTTTTAGTGATCATTTCATTGAAGTTCCGTTCGACTTGTCCAATGTCATGTTCGTCACAACCGCTAATGCTGTTCACAATATTCCGCGTCCTTTGTTAGATCGGATGGAGGTTCTGTACATCCCGGGCTATACGGAAATTGAGAAAATGCAGATAGCCAAGAAATATTTGCTGCCGAAGCAAAAGCGAGATCATGGTTTAGAGGAAGATCAACTTGTCGTTGATGACGCAGCGTTGATGAAAATCGTCCGTGATTACACACGGGAAGCCGGTGTTCGTAATTTAGAGCAGCAAGTTGCCGGGATGAACCGTAAGGCAGCCAAGAAAATCGTGTCCGACCCATCCACGCCGGTACATGTAACGGAAGAGAACCTGAAGGACTACTTGGGTCCTGTTAAGTTCCGGTACAATGTAGCGGAAGAGAAGGATCAGATCGGAGCGGTCACAGGGCTGGCCTGGACGGAAGTCGGTGGAGATACACTAGTCATTGAAGTGACCGTGATGCAAGGCACAGGCAAGCTGACGCTGACAGGTAAGCTCGGAGATGTCATGAAGGAGTCCGCACAAGCAGCGTTCAGCTATACGCGAACACGCGCTGATGTGCTTGGGATTGCTCCTGACTTCCACGAGAAGAATGACATCCATATCCACATCCCGGAAGGTGCGATACCCAAAGATGGCCCTTCCGCGGGGATAACGATGGCAACCGCCTTGATCTCGGCATTGACGAATATCCCCGTTTCCCGCTCAGTGGCGATGACTGGCGAAATCACACTTCGCGGCCGCGTACTGCCAATCGGAGGACTGAAAGAAAAGGCACTTGCTGCGCATCGTGCTGGTATTCGTACCATTCTGCTGCCTCAGGATAATGAGAAAGATATCGTCGAAATTCCAGAAAGTGTCCGCGATGAGATGACCTTTATACCGGTCAGCCACATGGATCAAGTGCTCGAACATGCACTTGTGAAGAATAGGCCGCCAGCTCACGTCGGATAACCATAGAAAGTAGTTGAACATTCTTGAAAGTCAATCAAGCTGAGTTTGTTATCAGTGCGGTTGGACCTAGCCAATATCCAGAGGATGCCTTGCCGGAGATTGCTCTGGCAGGGCGTTCTAATGTCGGGAAATCCTCGCTCATTAACTGCTTGATCTCCCGCAAAAACTTGGCCAGAACTAGCTCCCAACCGGGTAAAACCCAAACACTGAACTATTATAAAGTAAATCAGGACTTATATTTTGTTGATCTTCCCGGTTATGGTTACGCGAAAGTATCCAAAACAAAAAGAGAACAATGGGGAAAATTCATTGAGAATTACTTATTGAACCGCGAAACGTTGCGTCTTGTCATGCAGCTGGTGGATTTAAGACATCCGCCGTCCAAGGATGACCAAGCGATGTATGAATGGTTAAGACATAACGATGTGCCTGTTCTCGTGGTTGCAACGAAGGCAGATAAGATTCCCAAAAGCCAATGGGCCAAACACCTTAAAATCGTGCGAGAAACACTGGGAATGGATAAAGGCGTTCAGCCTCTAATGTTCTCTTCTGAGCTTACGCTCGGGAAGGACGAGCTGTGGGGGATCCTGGAGCAAGCTATTGCTTATGGAGAGCCGGAAGCGGACGCAGCTGAAGCCCCGGCTGGAACGATTGAAACAAACGAAGAAGTAATCCAGCGAGAACCGTCCTGATTCTAAGGGCGGTTTTTGCGTATAGTTGAGCAAGATGCCAAAAGAGAGAGGAAATCAAGAAGAAGCATACAGGAAAGTGAGGTTTTCTAGGGAAAATTTACTGGCATTCCGTATTTCCTTGGTTTTTTCAGAATATTTGGCGGATTATCATGAAATGCACGCAGGAATATTAATGCCGCTTGTAGTATAATAATAAACAAGGTAATTGTTCATTGCTTGAAAACAAAGAATCGAGGGATTTTTATGGCACAAAGGTTAGCGACTGAATATGTCAAGACCTGCCTCCAGTTAACAGAAGCCGAGATGTTCAGGTTTTTTCAAATGTTTGTGGACCATCAAGTGACTTTGCAAGTGAAGGTTTTGGAAAATGGCAATCAAGAAGTTGTTTTTCAAGATGGTGCAGGTCAAGAAATCGTCCTATCATTTGAGAAGAAATCGGGCCTATATGAATGTACAGGATCCTGCAGATTAAGTAATACTTTACTGGCTAATTTAATGCGAAAAGCTGTATCAGAGTTCAAAGGAAGCGCGACGGTAAACCGAATTTATTCCAGTTATACCATGGTGTACTACTATGAACGCGGCGCTGTTGTGAAGATTGAAGAAGTTAAAGGGCAATTGATAACGGTCATTTATGAGTTCCGAGATACCATTGGCCTCATGCAGGAAATGTTCCAAAAGAGAGAAGTCGAACAAGAGATCGAAATGATCTACGACCAAATTAATCATCTTCTCGACTTGCGCAATATGGTGCAGGATCAAGGAGAACATCAGCAGATCGACACTCGCCTCAATGAGCTCACACATCGTTTGTTTATTTTGGAGGCTTAACAACCACATATACATGCAAATGGAAGACCCGATTAAGGGTCTTTTTTGTGTCCAAATTACGACTTTTTGAGTCGAATGAACAAGTTAAACGCCTTCTACATAGATTAGATATTGCGTGCTTGGATGAGAAGGGCTTTGGCAAAAAAAACTATTGCATTTCTCGTCGATAGATGTTATTTTTATTCTCGTTGAAACAATATAGGAACCAGGATTCACTCAGGACATTGAATGTTGCGAGAGATAATACCCTCGGGAAGTGAATGACGTAGGTCCTAGCGGATGAAATTTTTACACACATTTTATTCCTAGGAAGGGGGAACCGAAAGATGGAAACTGAATACTCAACTTTCGGAAGACACGTTGCTGTAGATACTTGGGGGGTAGATTTCGAACTTCTGAACAATGCAGAATGGTTGCAGGCTCAGATGGTAGAAGCTGCCGAGGTATGCGGAGCAACCGTACTATCTGTACAATCCAAGCAATTTGAACCACAAGGAGCAACTGTACTTGTTATGTTGTCCGAGAGTCATCTCTCCATTCACACTTATCCTGAGAGAGGTTTTGCCGCGCTTGACTGTTATACTTGCGGTGAGACAGTGGACCCTCAATTAGCAATTGATTTTATGGTATCCGTATTGAAACCAGAAACATTCCATGCGAAGAAACTAGTTCGCGGAATGGGTGAATTGCAAGTAGAAACTCCTGAAATTAAGCTAGCAGAGCTTGTGAAATAAGGTTCTGCACATAACAATAACGATGGCCACGGAGAAATCCGTGGTTATTTGTTTGTCCTTCTTCCCATACAATGTTATTGCGGCACATGTCCAATAAGGGAAGCGGGGAGTTAAGCAGTGAGACGAAAATTAACGAGAAAAGCAGTTCTGTACAGTATTGTTCTGTTTCTCATCATTTGGCCCATCTATCAACTGTCACAAATGCTTGGCCATCATAAAGAAAAACATGACGCATCCCATCTGCTTTATCAGGTTTCGTTATTTCAGATGGAACTGTTAATGAGCTACCTGGAGGAAGCCGCGCAAAGCAAAACGACGGATGAGCTGGCGGCGAGCCAGCAGGCCTTATACTCTGCGGGCTATACGCACGAACGTCTTGTACTGGCGGCAGGAGGATCGGATTATCTCACTCCCATGTCCAGTATGATACAGTTATCGCAGTACTTGCAGCGACTCCAGATCGGCGGTGAACGGGCATTAAAGCCTGATGAACTGCAAACGCTCAAAGAAGCGGGGCTGCAATATAAAAGCATGTATGAGATATATGAGAAAATCATGGCCTCCAATGGAGATATTGTGTCTTCCCAAAACACGAAACTGGCGGAGCTCGATAGCAATTTAACGGCTTTTCTCCGCAAAAAACTGCTTCAATAAATGGGCTTCTTGCCAATTCAGGTATAGGCGAGCCGAATGCTGTTAAAACTAACGAGCATAGTGAAGCATTCATAATTTATTCAAAAATTTTGTCGGATTGAATAGTTTGCTGTGCTATAATGTTCATAGAAAATGAAAGAAGGGCAGGTGGTACACTTGCATATCGTAACAGTTGGTCTTAATTATCGAACAGCTCCAGTTGAAATTCGCGAGAAATTTGCTTTTTCCGAACAAGATTTGCCGATCGCATTGGCGGAATTGAAAGAAACAAAAAGCATCTTAGAATGTGTAATTGTCGCCACCTGCAATCGCACGGAAATTTACGCCATTGTGGATCGACCACAGATGTGCAATCATTATTTAACACATTTTATTGAGCGGTGGTTCCAAGTTCCCAAGGCTCAGTTTCAGAAACATTTATATATGCATGAAAATGAGAAGGCGATTGAGCATTTATTCCGCGTAACCAGCGGTTTAGATTCTATGGTGATAGGGGAAACCCAAATTCTAGGACAGGTCAAAGAAGCTTTTTTATCGTCTCAAAAAATGAAAGCGACGGGTTCTTATTTCAACACGTTGTTTAAGCAATCCGTTACTTTAGCCAAAAAGGCGCATTCCGAAACGGGCATTAGCAATAATCCGGTTTCTGTTTCTTATGCTGCTGTGGAGCTCGGTAAGCGGATTTTTGGTACATATAACAATAAAACCGTTATGATTATCGGTGCCGGGAAGATGAGCGAACTCACGGTTAAGCATTTGTATGCGAACGGGGCTAACAAAGTTATCGTCGTTAACCGTACGTTTGAGCGTGCAGCCGAGTTAGCGGATAAATTCAACGGTATTCCGTGCACCATGGACAAAATGGCATCGTATTTGCCTGAGGTGGATATTATTATCTCCTCGACAGGTGCTCCGGGTTATGTTTTAACAAAAAATGATATTCAGTCTTATGTCCAAAAGAGAAAATCGCGCCCACTGTTCATGATGGATATTGCCGTGCCTCGTGATTTGGATCCGCAAATTAGCGAACTGCCGAACGTGTTCCTTTATGATATTGATGATCTGGAGCATATCGTTGATAAGCATTTGCAGGAGAGAAAGAAAGAAGCCGCCAAGATTGAGACAATGATTGAAACGGAAATCGGTGTGTTTGAACAGTGGACAAAGACACTTGGCGTAAGTCCGGTGATTAACGCTCTTCAGGCGAAAGCCAGCCAGATTCACGAAGAGACGATGGAAAGCATGCTGAATAAGCTGCCTGATCTCGATGAGCGTGAAATCAAAGTGATTCGTAAATTAACCAAGAGCATCGTGAACCAAGTGCTGCGCGACCCTATCCTGCGTATTAAGGAAATGGCGGGAGAACGCCATGGGGAAGAAGCACTCGACCTCTTCACGAAATTATTTGCCCTGGAAGAGACATTAGAACAACAAGAGCAAGCCAATCAATTAGCACAAGAGCTGGAAGCCGGGCAGAAAGCGCAGGAAGCGAAACAGCTTCTGGAAGAGAAACTGTCCGTACGCGGGTTACAAACCGCGGACATTCTGGCAAAATCTTGAGAATAAAGGCGCTAATCGCCTAGGAGAGGTGCCATGGTAACTCGTAGCTGGTTGTTTGATGCGATGATTTATATGTATGCCCTGAGCCTATTGTTTTACTTTTCGGATTTCGCGAATGCGAACCGAAGCGCAAAACGGATGGGGACGGGGCTCCTTTTATTTGTATGGGTCCTTCAGACCGCGTATTTAGCAATTAACTTATACAATCATTTAACAGAGTGGGCATTTGCCGGGACAGACGTCCTGTTTATGTTTTCATGGTTGATCGTGTCTATTTCCTTGCTGGTCAACCGATTTTTCCGAATCGAATTGTTCGTGTTTTTTGTTAACGTTTTTGGTTTCGCCATACTCGCCTTAAACATATTTGGAAACCCGAATGTCATGCCGATCAAAGCTGGTTGGGACGTCAACGATGAGCTCTTATTTATACATATTTCCCTAGCGATCGGCAGTTACGTGGCATTTTCCATTGCAGCAATCTTCTCTTGCATGTATGTGTTTTTACACAATATGTTAAAGGCTAAAAAGTTTTCTCAAACAGTGATGCGATTGCCGTCGCTTGAGAAAATTGAGCATTATACGTATTTTTCCGTCATTATCGGAGCTCCATTGCTGCTGATGGCGTTAAGTCTTGGCGTGGTTTGGGTTGTCCTGGAGGGGAATCACAATTTACTCTATGATCCGAAGGTGATTAATTCATTCTTTGTGCTCGCCGCCTATGCGTTCTATTTATTTCAACAGAAGTCGATGCGGATTTCCGGCTACAAGTTAGCCGCTTGGAACCTGGCTGCTTTTTTCATTGTCGTGGTTAACTTTGTTGTTTCCAATTTAGTTTCCGGTTTTCACGACTGGATATGGAGCTATTGAACATGAAGCACCCGTACCCGATTATGGTGAATCTCGCGGGAAAGCAATGTTTGGTAATTGGCGGTGGTCCTGTTGCTGAACGTAAGGTTTTCTCATTGCTCGAAGCTGGGGCCCAAGTGACAATGATCAGCATGGAATTCACGGAGGGATTAGTCGAACTGGGCAATCATTCGCAAGTAGTCCTGCACAGGCAGACGTTTCATCCGTCTATGATGACCAGTGAAGAATTTATGCCTTTTACACTGGTAGTTGCGGCAACTAACAGCGCTGAAGTAAATGCACAAGTCTATGAATTTGCAACGGCGCAAGGGAAGTTGGTCAACGTTGTGGATCAGCCGGAACTTAGCTCGTACATACAACCTTCAGTTGTACGAAGAGGGAAGCTGGTGATTGCCGTTTCAACCGGGGGAGCAAGTCCTTCGGCAGCACGTAAAATCGCCCGGGAGCTGGATAACAATTACGGTGAGGAATACGAGATTTATCTTGATTTTCTCAGCGAAGTACGGCATCTCGTTCAAAGTAAAATAGCGGACAAGCAAGCCAGACAGCGAATGTTCAAAGAAATGCTGGACTGGGACGTGCTGGACAAAATTCGTGACGGTTCGTTCAACAGTTGGAAGGACAAGCTTTACTTGGCGATAGAAAGAGGACCTTGGCCGAATGGATTAGCAGGTCAAGTGGATACAGACCGGCCTTCATGGTCAACGATTACAGATTTCGGACAGCGAGTTTAGGAGGCGGGTAGAGATGAGAACCATTATTGTAGGTACTAGACAAAGCGCACTAGCGTTAACCCAAACGGGGCAGGCGGTAGAGCTCTTAAAGCAGCTTGCTGCGGAGCACGGGATTGACTGTCAATTTGAAATTAAGAAAATTGTCACGAAGGGCGACCGTATTTTGGACGTAACCTTATCCAAAGTAGGGGGCAAAGGGCTATTCGTCAAGGAAATCGAACAGGCGCTTACGGACGGCGAGATCGACATTGCTGTCCATAGTATGAAAGATATGCCCTTCGAGCTTCCCGAAGGGCTTGTGGTCGGAGCGATACCGAAGCGTGAGGATCCGCGCGATGCGCTTATCACGCGCGGATACGGCTCCCTGCAGGAGCTGCCGCAGGGCGCGCTTGTAGGCACCAGCTCGCTGCGCCGTGCCAGCCAGCTGCAGCATCTCCGCCCGGACCTCCGCATCGAGTCGGTCCGCGGTAACATTGATTCGAGGCTGCGCAAGCTCGATGAAGAGAACTTCGATGCGATCATGTTGGCCGCAGCCGGTTTGCACCGGATCGGCTGGCAGGATCGCATCAGCGCGTACTTGCCGCCCGAAGAGTGCCTCCCTGCCGTCGGGCAGGGGGCGCTCTGCATCGAGTGCCGGGGCGGCGATGCTTTCGTGATGGACCTGCTGGGCAAGTTCCAGCATGAGCCTACTGCGCTCGCGGTGCGAGCAGAGCGGGCATTCCTCGGCAGACTCAACGGAGGCTGCCAGGTGCCGCTCGGCGCTTACGCGAGCGTAAGCGAAGAAGGCAGCGGGTCTGAAGGACCGCTGCTGACGCTGACAGGCATGGTCGGAACGCCGGATGGCGCGACCATGCTGAAGGAAACGGCTTCCGGGCGTGATCCGGAAGCGCTTGGCGAACTTATTGCTGGCAAACTGATTGAACAAGGCGCTGAACGTATCCTAGCTGAGGTAAGGGAGTGAGCCACTTGAACAAGGGAAGAGTTTATCTCGTTGGCGCGGGTCCTGGCGACCCGAAGCTGATCTCGGTTCGTGGTTTGGAAGCCATTCAGAAAGCAGATGTCATTGTCTATGATCGTTTGGCGAATCCCCGTTTACTCAAGCATCGCAGACCGGATGCTGAGCTGATTTTTGTCGGCAAGCTTCCGGACAAACATATTTTAAAGCAAGAAGAAATCAATCATTTACTCGTAGATTTGGCTTTGCAAGGCAAGGTCGTGACGCGTCTAAAGGGCGGTGATCCCAGCGTTTTCGGACGTGTGGGGGAGGAAGCGGAGCTGCTTGCAGAGCACGATGTGACTTATGACATCATTCCGGGCATTACGTCTTCCATTGCCGTTCCGGCTTATGCGGGCATTCCAGTCACACATCGTAATTTCACGTCGTCCTTCGCGATTATTACGGGTCACGAGTATCCCAATAAAACGTATTCCGGTCTGGACTGGGAGCATCTGGCCAAAGCAATCGGCACGATGGTCTTCTTAATGGGTGTTGCGAATATCGAACAAATCAGCCGTGAATTAATACGCTGCGGCAAGCCCCCTGAAACGCCGGTTGCATTGGTCAGATGGGGCACTTGGGCTGACCAGGCAACCATCACAGGCACGCTCTCCGACATCACGGAGAAGGTGAGAGAAGCTGAATTCAAATCGCCGGCTGTCATTATTGTCGGTGAGGTTGTGAAGCTGCGCGAGAAGCTGGCTTGGGTTGAGAAGAAGCCGTTGTTTGGCCGTCGGATTTTGGTGACACGCGCTAGAAGCCAAGCCAGCGAGCTGGTTGATCTGATCGATGACCTCGGCGGAGAAGCTGTCGAGTTCCCGGTGATCAAGCTGCAGCCGCCAAGTCGTCCTGAAGCCCAGCAAGCATTGGACGAGGCTTTAGATGAACTTCATACTTACGATTGGATTTTATTGACCAGTGTGAATGGGGTGGAGTTTTTCTTCAACCGGCTGCGCGAGCGGAGGATCGATGTTCGCAGAATGGGCAAAGCCCGCATTGCGGCTGTTGGCCCCAGAACGGCTGAGGCGCTTGCTGAGCGAGGCATTATCGCCGATGTACTTGCAAGCAAATATCAGGGTGAAGGCATGCTGGAGGCCATTCAGGCTGATCTGATAGCCGGTCAGAAGGTCCTGCTGCCAACAGCCGATTTGGCGCGTGATTATTTGCCCGCTAAGATGCGCGAGCTTGGCTTGCAAGTCACGGAAGTTGATGTATACGAGAATGTGCTCACAGTGGATGACGGAGATGAAATCATTCATCTGCTGCAAAATCATAGCATTCATATTATTACTTTTACGAGCTCATCCACCGTTACGAATTTGATTGAAGCCTTGAAGCAGCTTGGCATTGAAGAGCCTTTATCTCTGCTGCAAGGTGTTGAAATTGCCTGTATCGGACCCAAAACCGCAGAAACGGTAAGTCAATATGGACTGCCGATTACGTATATGGCTGAAGAGGCCACCATTGCTTCACTTGTTCAAAGCATGATTCAACCTAAATAATGGCATTAAAAAAGGAGGCGGAATCTTCTATGAGTTTCCCCATTGTTCGTAATCGCCGCTTACGCGGTAATGCAGCTATTCGTAATTTAGTTCGTGAAAATCAGGTGACGGTCAATGATCTGGTTCAGCCTATTTTTGTAACCCATGGCACGAACGTAAAGTCCGAAATTGCTTCTATGCCTGGTGTTTACCATCTGTCATTAGACATGCTGAAAGCCGAAATTGACGAAATTACATCGCTAGGTATCCAAGCCATTCTCCTGTTCGGAGTTCCCGACTTCAAGGATGCTAAAGGCACATCCGCTTACATGGATGAAGGTATCGTGCAGCAAGCAACGCGTTTTATCAAAGAATTGAACCCGAACTTGCTCATTATTGCAGATACTTGTCTGTGCCAGTTTACAGATACAGGGCATTGCGGTGTCATTCATCATCATCCGATTACAGGCGCAGCCGACGTTGCGAATGATGCCTCCCTTGAGCTTCTGGTCAAAACGGCGGTTTCCCAAGCGAAAGCCGGTGCTGATATTATCGCCCCATCGAATATGATGGACGGTTATGTTCATGCGATCCGTTCCGGATTGGACGAAGCAGGCTATGAAAATACACCGATCATGGCCTACTCGGTGAAGTATGCGTCAGCTTATTACGGGCCGTTCCGGGATGCTGCACATTCCACACCGCAATTCGGCGACCGCAAAACGTATCAGATGGATCCTGCGAACGGAAGAGAAGCGCTGCGTGAAGCGGAAAGCGATGTTGTAGAAGGCGCTGACTTCTTAATGGTGAAACCGGCTCTTGCTTACATGGACGTCATTCGGATGCTCAAAGATAATTTCGACCTGCCAGTCGTGGCTTACAATGTGAGTGCTGAGTACTCCATGATTAAGGCTGCTGCCCTGCAAGGATGGGTTAATGAAGAAGCGATCGTGATGGAAACCATGCTGAGCTTCAAGCGCGCCGGTGCAGATATTATCCTGACGTACTTTGCCAAAGATATTGCCCGCTATTTGAAAAACAGCTAATTTTAAAAGTTAGAACCATCCACCTAGAAGGCGCAGCCAGGCAGTTTCCCGAGGAAATTGAACCGCTGCCACACCTAGTAGCGGGTGGTTCTTTTGTCATACATTTGTCGCAAAACGTAAGCTTACGTCGGTTGTGACAGGGGTATAATTAGGGCATAATGAATGAGAATAGATGGAAACCAGAGGAAGGTGCCTCATGAGCTACAACGACAATTTTATTAAAGCGTGCCGGAAAGAACAGGTGGATACGCTGCCAGTATGGTACATGCGCCAAGCTGGTCGTTACGATCCGGATTATCGGAAAATTAAAGAAAAGTTCACTCTGCTCGAGATTTGCAAACAGCCGGAGCTTGCTGCAGAAGTTACGATGATGCCCATTAAGAAGCTTGGTGTTGATGCGGCAATTTTATATTCAGACATTATGAATCCTGTTGCTTCACTTGGGATCGATTTTGATATTGTCAAGGATGTTGGTCCAGTTATTCATACACCGGTTCGGACGGCGCAGGATGTTGAACGTTTGCGTCCGATTGATGTGGACAAAGACTTGTCCCATATCATTGAGACGATCCGCATTTTAGACAAAGAGCTTGAAGTTCCGCTGATTTCATTCGCCGGCGCGCCATTTACGATTGCCAGCTATTTGATTGAAGGGAAGCCGTCCAAGAGCTATATTCGTACGAAGCAGCTTATGTACTCTGAACCTGCTGTTTGGTTTGCGCTGATGGATAAACTTGGTGACATGGTGATTACTTATTTGAAATCCCATATTGCCGCAGGTGCGAAAGCTGTTCAAGTATTCGATAGCTGGGTAGGGGCGTTGTCTCCTGCAGATTTCCAAGTGTATGTATTGCCTACAATGGAGCGGATTTTCAAGGAGCTGTCTCACTTGAAGGAGCCGAAAATCTATTTCCCAGGCGTAAGCTCAGGCGAATTGCTTCCTTATTTGCACAATCTGCAAGCGGATGTCATTGGTTTGGACTGGCGTATTCCGATTCCGGTAGGACGTGAGCGGGTAGGCGAGCGCTTCGCGGTGCAAGGCAACCTGGATCCTTATATCCTAACGGCTCCTATGCATGTCATCGAGCAGCAGGCGAAAGCGATTATGGATGAGGGCATGAAGAAGCCAGGTTATATTTTCAACCTTGGACATGGGTTATTCCCGGAAGCGTCGCTGGAAAAGCTCAAAGATTTGACGGCATTCATTCATGCGTACTCGCATTCCGTGTTAACTCAACAAGCAGAAAAGAGTGGTGTTTAGGATGACAAAACGTCGTGTTGGTGTATTAGTCATGTCCTACGGGACACCGGAAAGTCTTGATCAGGTGGAAGCGTATTATACGCATATTAGACGCGGGCATCCGCCTACGCCTGAGCAGCTGCACGAATTAACTGCGCGTTATGAAGCGATTGTAGGCGGGTTCTTCCCACTGCGCGAAAATACGAATAAGCAGGTCAAAGGTCTTGAGGACACATTGTGCGCCGAGCATCCGGAAGTTGAGTTTGTGTGCTATCAAGGCTTGAAGCACGCTCAGCCGTATGTTGAAGACGGTGTGGAGCAAATGGTCAAAGACGGGATCACAGAGGCTGTAGGAGTCGTTCTGGCCCCTCACTACTCGACGATGAGCGTTGGCGGCTATGTGAAGAGGGCGAAGGACAAGGCAGAGGAGCTTGGACTTAAGATGAGCTTCGTTCTGGATTACCATCTTCATGCGAAATTGATTGATGCTCTGAGCACTCGGGTCGAAAAGGCGCTAACGAAGTTCAATGTTGCGGAGCGGAGTGACATCCGTGTTATTTTTACGGCACATAGTTTACCTGAGAAAATTCTCGAAATGAAAGATCCATACCCGGATCAATTGCTTGCGACTTCCAAAGCTATCGCTGAACGCGTACAGTTGACCAATTGGCAGTTCGGTTGGCAAAGCGCAGGCCAAACGGCCATGCCATGGCTCGGACCTGACATCTTGGACGTTCTCAAGCAAATTCATAAAGAAGAGGGCGTGAAGAACGTTCTGCTCTGCCCAATCGGTTTCGTATCCGATCATTTGGAAGTTCTTTATGACATTGATATTGAAGCGCAGGCTTTGGCTAAGGAGCTGGGCTTGCATTTAGAACGAACGGAATCGCTTAATACGGACCCGTTATATATGCAAACACTTAGTGATGTTGTTTACACCAAATGGCAGGAAGAAAGTAAACAGTCATGAGTACCCCTACACCTCACTACATGATCGTTGGCGGGGGGATTACTGGACTTAGCGCTGCGTTTTATCTAAAGAAACGTTTGGAAGCGGAAGGCAGGCCATTTCGTATTTCTGTGGTGGAAAAAGCGGCGGCGTTTGGCGGGAAAATTCGTACGATCGAGAAAGAGGGCTTCGTTATTGAAAAGGGGCCTGACTCCTTTCTTGCCCGGAAGCGGCCTATTATTGATCTGGCGTATGATCTTGGACTTGAGCAGGAGCTTACTGGCACGAATCCGAAGGCCAAAAAGACGTATATTGTGCGTCAAGGCAAACTGCATCGGATGCCTCCGGGTTTAGTGCTTGGGATTCCGACACAAATGACTCCGTTCATGAAAACAGGTCTCATCTCTCCGCTTGGCAAAGTGAGGGCAGCTTTAGATCTGGTTTTACCTAAGCGTGAAATAACGAATGATGAGTCTTTAGGACATTTTTTGGAACGCCGATTAGGCAAGGAAGTATTGGAGCGAATTGTGGAACCGTTGTTAGCGGGGATTTATGCGGGAGATACGTTCAATCTCAGCTTGAAATCAACGTTTCCTCAATTCCGAACGATGGAGCAGAAGCATCGCAGCTTGATCCTCGGCATGATGGCGAGCCGCAAAAACGTCCCGGAAGAAACGGCACATTTGCCTGCAGCGATTCGTAGTTCGGTTTTCGTCACGTTCAAGAAAGGGCTCCAGTCGCTTGTTTCGGGCTTAGTGGCAGCACTGGAGTCAGCGGACTTGCGAACGGGGTTAGGGGTTGCTTCTATTCGTCAGGCAGGACAGCAGACAGAGGTCTTATTTGAAGATGGCAGCAGCGAAATCGTCGATGGCGTGATTGTAACGTCGCCGACTTATCAGGCTGCCCAAATGTTGGGTCACTTCCCTCCAGCAAGCGAATTGAAGAAAATCGATTATATTTCCGTAGCGAATGTCATCATGGCATTTGATCGGAAAGATATTCCGTTTGAACTGGACGCCTCGGGCTTTCTAGTTCCGCGAAATGAGGGCAGCACGATCACCGCGTGCACGTTAACCTCCGCCAAGTGGCTGCACACGGCGCCAGAGGGCAAAGTGCTGCTGCGCTGCTACATCGGCCGCTCAGGCGAGCAGGAATGGCCTGCATGGTCTGATGAGCAGTTGATCAGCAAAGCGCGCCATGATCTGCGTAACTTGCTCGGTTTAACGGCTGAGCCGCTGTTTACGGAAGTAACGCGTCTCAACCATTCAATGCCCCAATACCCGGTAGGTCATCTGGAGCAGATTGCGCGCTTCCGCGAAGAGCTGAATGCCGCAATGCCACAGGTTCTGGTGACAGGGGCAGGTTTCCACGGGGTTGGTCTTCCTGACTGCATCAGGCAGGGGAAAGAGGCTGCCTGGCAGCTTGCAGACCGTATCATACATCAATCCGCTAAGGAGCCGGCTGTAACCTCCGCCTCCGTCTAGCGCAGCTTGGCCAGATCCAACTTGAAGTCCGAAGGGGAGATGGCCAAGATTTGTTTTTCCTCTAGATCGCGAATCACTTGCATGAGGATCCCCTTTTGCACACCGGCGAGCTGAGAAATTTCATCGTAATTGAGCACGAGCTTGATGGTGATCTGGTTCTCTGAGCGAATGCCATGTTTGTTAGCCAATGTAATCAAGCTTTTGATAACCCGAGTTCTGGCGTCTAAAAAGGTTAAATCATAGACCTGCTGATTCGTATCGCGCAGCCGGTTGCTGAGTTCTTGCATAATGACCAATGTGATATCAAAATGGTTGCGCAGCAGCTCGAGGAAGTTTTGCGCTGTCATGGAAAGCAGCACACAGTTTTCCAAGGTTTGCGCCGAGGCTGACCGCGGCTTGCCGTCAATCAGAGACAGCTCGCCGAAGCTCTCGCCGGATTTGCAGATGGACAGTATTTTCTCCTCGCCGGAGCTGCCGGTTGTGAAGATCTTAACGGACCCGCTGACAACCATATAAAACACGTTGCCGATTTCTTTTTCGGAAAAAAGGACGGTATTCCCTTTGTAAGAGCGTCTTATGCAAATCTGTGCCAGCGCGTTCTGCTGATTTTCATTGAGCCGAGCGAATAAAGGGACTTTTTTAATATAATCAAGCATGTCAGGTACCGCCTTTTTATAGGTATAATGTCAATATTTTAGCATAGAAAGTTTAACGGGGGGTATTAAATTATGGAAAATTCGAGCAGAATCGACACGCGCTCTGCAGCCGCTTTTCAAGAAGCCAAGAAGGTCATTCCCGGTGGTGTCAACAGTCCTGTTCGCGCCTTTAAAGCGGTGGGACTCACACCGTTGTTTATGGAGAAAGGTGTTGGATCCCGCGTTACGGATATCGATGGCAACACGTTTATTGATTATGTAGGTTCTTGGGGACCGCTTATCGTTGGACATGCTCATCCTGCGGTGCTGGAAGCGATTAAAGCGACTGCCGAGAAGGGGACGAGCTTTGGCGCTCCGACGCTTCTGGAGACTCAGATGGCGCAGCTGGTCATTGATCGTGTGCCGTCAATTGACATGGTTCGAATGGTAAACTCCGGTACAGAAGCGACGATGAGCGCATTGCGATTGGCTCGCGGTTATACGAAACGCGACAAGATCGTTAAGTTCGAAGGAAGCTACCATGGTCACGCGGATGCGCTGCTGATCAAAGCGGGTTCCGGTGTAGCTACGCTGGGCTTGCCTGATAGTCCGGGTGTCCCTAGCAGTGTGGCAAGTAACACCATTACAGTGCCTTATAATGATCTGGCTTCTGTACAGTTAGTGTTTGAGAAGTTCGGTGAAGAAATCGCCGCTCTGATCGTTGAACCGATTGCTGGCAATATGGGCGTTGTCCCTCCAGCACCGGGGTTCTTGGAAGGACTACGTGAAATTACGAAGCAATATGGTTCCTTGCTTATCTTCGATGAAGTGATGACGGGCTTCCGCGTTCACAAGAACTGCGCACAAGGCCTGTACGGCGTTACACCGGACTTAACGTGTCTGGGTAAAGTAATAGGCGGCGGGCTTCCTGTAGGCGCTTATGGAGGCCGTCTGGACATCATGGAGCAAATGGCTCCGGCTGGTCCGATCTATCAAGCGGGTACGTTGTCCGGAAATCCACTGGCGATGGCAGCAGGGTATGCCACATTGTCGCTACTGGGCGAGCCGAATGTCTACGAGGAGCTGGAGCGCAAATCCGCCATGTTGGAAGCCGGATTTACGCGCAATGCTGCTGAATTCGGTGTGGCAAGCACGATTAATCGTGTAGGCTCGATGATTTGTCCGTTCTTTACCGAGACGAAGGTCACGAATTATGAGACGGCCAAAACGTCCGATCTGGCGAAATTCAATGCTTACTTTGGCCATTTGCTTGATCTAGGCGTATCGGTTGCGCCTTCGCAGTTTGAAGGGATGTTCGTATCTACGGCGCATACGGATGAAGATATCGCGGCGACGATTGATGCTCATCGCGAAGCGTTGAAAAGATTGTAAGACCAGCATGGACAACAAAAGAGGCTGTATCTGAGTCATCTACAATTGATGACTTCGGATACAGCCTCTTTGGCGGTCTTATGTAGCCCGGACCTATTCGGTTTTCACTGGAGGACTAGTCACGGGCTGAGATGGGTTTGCAGCGTTATTGTTACCCTGCTGCTGGCCCTGCGAAGCGTTCGAGCTCGGCGTCGGTGTTGCGCTCGGTTTTGGTGTTGCGGAAGCTCCTGTCGAGGAGCCTCCGGAACCTGTTGTGCCGCCGCCTGTTCCCGGTGTCGGCGTCGGAGTTGCTGATGACGCTGGTGGAGTCGGCGTTGGTGTTGATGTTGGTGTTGTCGTCGGTGAAGTTTGCGGTTTCCCCGTCGAAGTTGGTTTGCCAGAACCGTTATTTGTTTCTGAAGGATTCTGTGATGTCCCGCCATTCTTGACTGGATCATTGCTGGATTCAGGCTTTTGGGACGGTGTCGGAGTAGCTGTTGGTTTCGGTGTTGCTTTTGGCGGATGCGCCTTGAGTTCAGCTTGTTCTTTCAAGAAATCAGGGTGATCGTAAGCGCCGCCTGGATCGATGGTGGTCAGTCCTGCCCAAACATTTTTCACTTTTACTTCATCCGGATGATCGAAAACAAGGAAGGCTGACGGCAAGCGGCGCTCGCCATAACGGCTGGAAGGACTCGTGATCAACTCATCGTTGTAAACCATCTCGGAAGAAGCTCCGCCATCCAGGAAGCCTGCATTAATAACGCCGTCTGCCAGGAAAATATCCTGTACTTCTTTCAGGGTTGCACCCACACTGTGAGTTTGACGGCCGTCGATGACGATGAAAATAACGGTGCCGTCTGCTTTTTGGCCTACAGCCGTACGAGGAGCGCGTCCCCAACCGCCATCTCCGCTTGTAATAAGCGGTTTGCCGTTTGCGATAACACGCGGATAGAATGAAACCGCATCTGTAACGCCTAGCTTCAATAGATCGTCAATCGTATATTTTCCAATAATGAGCGTACCTTCTTTGGTAAACCCAACAATATGCTGTGGAATGCTGCCTTCTTGGTCGGTATAAAGAATTTCCCCGCCGGACATAATAGCTCCAATTGGGGCAAATCCGTTTCCTAAACCGTCCGGATCGTTAAATCCTCCGCCGTTGACGCCTGCGACAGCGCCTGTGCGCTGAACCATGGAGGTGATTCTTTCGCCTTCGCCTTGCTTATCAGGAACGACAACGCGAATCGTACGCGGATCGTAAACATACATCTTTTTACCTTTCCAGAATTGACCGGAAATATCTTCAACCTTCACGAGGCTTTCTATGGAACGGTTCGTATTGAACTGAACAGCTTGCAAATCTTGTTTTTCTACCGAGTTAACTTCTGTTAAATTTTGCATTTCAAGAACCATCTGGTCTCTGCGCTGGGCGCCTACGAAGATCCAGGCCCAATCCCGGTGCTGCGTGGTGATGACCGTTTTGGCTAAATACTCGCGAATGAATGTCCCCGGTGGGGTCAGAAATAAAAAGCTTGAAGTAAGGAATGTACATACAGCTATAACAAGTAAAGTGCGCTTCAACCAACTATAGTTGCGAAAATGATCTAAAATTGAACTGCCCAAGTTGTTCCTCTCCTGCTCTAGTATTCTATTTGATGATTCAATGTCGAAAAAAATCAATACTAGACTTATATTATCATATTTTTGCATGCAATTGATATTGGTAATTGTTAAAATAAAATGTACGCCATCCAGTATTCATATCCAATATCCATAAGGAGTTATTGATCCATGAAACGTTACTACTTTTTTGATTTTCCTATAGATTTAATGGCTTTGACCTTCTTGTTTCTACTGATTCTACTTGCTATCGTCATTTCTTTTCATAGAGGGACACGTTCATGACCGTGTGGAAACGCAGCGGGGAATGGCTGGAACTTCCTCTCCCGAGTGAAACATGGAAACCCTTGAAGCCAGGTAGCGTTGATGAAATTGCTGCTTTGCTGCCGGTTCCGCGCAAGTATTTTCTGCGCTTGGCTTCCCAAGGGCGTATCCGTGTGCAAGACAATCAGGTAAGGCTTCATGTGTTTGCGAACGAAGAGGCTGCGTTCCGAGCTGAACGCCAAGCCGTCGACGTCCTGTTCGAGGACGATTTCTGCCTTGTCGTTAATAAGCCGGCAGGCATGTCGGTGCATCCTTCCGAAGCAGGTCAAGGCGGTACGCTGGCTTCTGCCGTAGCCTATTATTATGAATCGACCGGTCAAGCCTGCGCCGTGCGGCATATCCATCGTTTGGACCAGGATACGACTGGCGCTGTTTTATATGCCAAAAATGAATGGGCACATGTTCTGCTTGATGAAGCCATGCGCGATAAACGGATCGATCGTCGTTATGTCGCTCTGGCCCAAGGAATTTTCAAAAGAAAGCAAGGAACAGTGGACGCGCCAATCGGCAAAGACCGGCATCAATCGGGCAAACGCAGAGTGACAGCAGGCGGCGATCAAGCCGTGACGCACTATCAAGTGCTTCGCCAATTGAACCAAGCTGCGCTTGTGGAACTGGAATTGGAAACAGGGCGTACGCATCAGATTCGGGTACACCTAAGCCACTTGGGGCATCCGCTTGTTGGCGACGTCTTGTACGGGGGATCTTCCCGTTTGTTTCATCGCCAAGCCCTGCATGGAGAGAAGCTTACGTTCGAACATCCTATTACACAAAAGCTGATTGAGGTTCATGCGCCGCTTCCGCTTGATTTCCGGCAATTGCTGGACAAAGTCGAGTCGACAACAAAAATGTAGTCATGCCTCGCCCTTACCACCCATATACTTAGAAAGACAAACAAGTAAATGGACCAGCAATCCGAGAATGCCTTCGGCATCCGGGTTTGATGGAAGGGAGGATTAATCCGGTGTCTGAACAACAACCAGGTCTGAGATTCGATATCTACGAACGTGTTCATTTGCAGGAGGATTTAGCGGGGATACAAGAGTTGAATGATGTAGAATTGGTTCCTCACATTCAGGTGCTTACTTTGGATAATCAGGCGATCCTTAAAGGAAACTTGCTGCTTACAGGCAACTATGCCAGCGAAGAAGGGGGCGCACCGCGACTACTTGAACATTTGATTCCGGTAGAGATCACACTGCCCCTGAATCGCATTCATCGTGTAGAAGACATTCAAGTGGATATTGAGAATTTTGACATTGATTTATTATCAGCAAGAAGTTTGAATGTAACAGGTGTGTTATCTCTGCAGGGCGTCGAAATTGTTTCGGCTCCGGTCGAGAGCTGGCGAGAGGA
This sequence comes from Paenibacillus sp. P36, assembly GCF_045866505.1. Lineage (NCBI taxonomy): Bacteria > Bacillati > Bacillota > Bacilli > Caryophanales > Paenibacillaceae > Paenibacillus > Paenibacillus sp. P36. The sequence goes on along the minus strand of NZ_AP038372.1, from coordinate 7,344,998 downwards.
AGAGGAAGTTACGTTCGTGCATGAGATTAATTTCCCACGGTACGAGCCGCCGCCTGCCAACTATCCGACTCAGCCGATTCAAGAGAATCCGTCGATTCAACCGATCCCAATGCCTTATATGCAGCCGACTCCCCAGGTTCAGGAGCCAATAGAACAACAGATGCCAACACCTACACAAATGCCTACACAAATGCCAGTGAATGAAGAGCCCGTTCCTGAGCTTTTGCACCCTTCGTCGATTGAGGAAGACGACTGTGAGGACGGCGGCTCGGCAGTCGTAGATATTGAGCAAACGGAATTGAAGGTGAGCCCCCATTCGGACAGCACGGTTGTTACGGAGGAGAAAAAGGATCTCAAAGTTGCGTTCGGGAAGAAGGCCAACGAGGCTGTCGATCTCAACCCGTACGGCCTCAAGTCGCTGCTCTCGAAAGCGGGCTCGTACCTCACGGACAAGAGGCGGGCTGAGGAGGAAGCGCAAGCTGCTCTCGCCGAGGAGTCGCGGATAGATGCCGTTGAGTGGAAGCGCCTGTTTCTTCAGAACCAAACGAATTCGCAAGAGTTCAGAAAGCTGAAAATGTGCATCGTACAAAAAGAAGAAACGTTAGAGACGATTGCCAAGCGCTATCAGCTCAACCCGCGTGAGCTGCAGCTATTGAACAGGCTCGGCGATCAAGAGATTTCCGTAGGGCAGGTTATTTATCTCCCTAGATAATAAGCTGGATACATAGGCAAGAGCCTCTGGCCGTTTTCACGGCTGGGGGCTCTTCATTTGTTGCGGAACATCTTTTTTGAAAGCGGCATATTTTACTCATAAACGGTAATACTTGAATGATATATTGACTCTATTTCAAATGTTCGTTATCATATGATGTAATCCTTTTGAGTAATATTGGAAACGTTGATAGGGAGTAGTAGGCGGAATGCCCTTCAGAGAGTGGAACTGCAGCGCTGAAAGGTTCCATAGGAAGCAACCGAACGAAGTCGCCCTGGAGTTGTGAATGTGACGGGAAGCGCCCGCGATCCGCGGAGTTGCTCACTTAGCATTTGCCGGCCGCAGCCGTTATCTGTTTGAGAGCCACGCGCTTCATATTGAAGCTGCGCGGAATAAAGGTGGTACCACGGAAGCAAGCCTTTCGTCCTTTGCGGGCGGAGGGCTTTTTTTGTTTGATTTAACCTAGCAGACGAGCTTAATGACAGGCCTCAAAAGCCTATTTAACAGAGATAACAGTAATGGAGGTAATCTTATGACCGAAGCGAATGAAACGAAAGAGCAATTGCAAATGCCTACCACGTACGACCCCAAAGAAGCGGAGCGAAAGTGGTACGATTACTGGATTAAAAATGAGTTTTTCAAAGCGGGCGGTCGTCCGGACGCGGAAACCTACACCATTGTGATTCCGCCGCCTAACGTAACAGGTATGCTGCATATCGGGCATGCGCTTGATTTCACGCTTCAGGATATTTTGGTTCGTACGAAGCGGATGCAAGGGTATGACACGCTATGGCTGCCTGGTTCCGACCATGCGGGCATTGCGACACAAACGAAAGTGGAACAAAAGCTTCGCGAAGATGGCCAATCCCGCTATGATCTGGGACGCGAGAAGTTCCTGGAGAAAGTTTGGGAATGGAAAGAGCAGTATGCGAACACGATTCGCGAGCAGTGGGCTAAAATGGGCTTTTCTTTGGATTATTCCCGTGAGCGTTTCACGCTGGATGAGGGGTTGTCCCAAGCCGTTCGTGAAGTTTTCGTCAGCTTGTATGAAAAAGGACTTATTTACCGCGGAAACTATATTATTAACTGGGATCCTGCGGCTCGCACGGCGTTATCAGACATTGAAGTTGAATATAAAGAGGTTCAGGGCGCACTTTACCATTTGTCTTACAAAACGACAGACGGCCTGGATTCCATTGTTGTCGCTACAACGCGTCCTGAGACGATGCTTGGAGATACGGCGGTTGCTGTACATCCGAAGGATGAGCGTTACAAGCATTTGATCGGCAAGAAATTGCTGCTTCCAATTGTAAACCGCGAGATTCCGGTTATTGCAGACGAGTATGTTGAGAAAGAATTCGGAAGCGGCGCTGTGAAAATTACACCTGCTCACGACCCGAACGATTTCGAAGTAGGAAAACGCCATGATCTGCCGCAAATTCTTGTCATGGATGAAACGGGTACGATGAATGCGAATGCGGGCCCTTACCAAGGCAAAGATCGTTTCGAATGCCGCAAGCAAATCGTTGCTGATCTGAAAGAACAAGGCGTTCTGATCAAAATCGAAGAGCATGTTCACCAAGTAGGCCACAGTGAGCGCAGCGGGGCAGTCATCGAGCCGTACTTGTCCACGCAGTGGTTCGTAAAAATGCAGCCGCTTGCCGATCAAGCGATCGATGCGCAAAAATCAGGCAAAGGGGTCAATTTCGTACCAGACCGCTTTGAGAAGATTTATTTGAACTGGATTGAGAATGTTCGTGATTGGTGTATTTCCCGTCAGCTATGGTGGGGTCACCGCATTCCAGCTTGGCACTGTGCGGATTGCGGCCAAATTACAGTATCCCGTGAGGACGCTTCAGCATGTACACACTGCCAAAGCACGAATCTGAAACAAGATAACGATGTTCTTGATACATGGTTCAGTTCAGCTCTATGGCCGTTCTCTACATTGGGCTGGCCGAACGATACGGAAGACCTTAAACGTTACTATCCTACGAATGTTCTAGTAACGGGTTATGATATTATCTATTTCTGGGTAGCTCGCATGATCTTCACGGCCCTTGAATTTACGGAGCAAATTCCGTTCAAAGACGTGTTGATGCACGGACTTGTACGCGATTCCGAAGGCCGTAAGATGTCCAAATCTCTTGGTAACGGCGTAGATCCGCTAGAAATAATTGAGAAGTATGGCGCAGATGCTATGCGCTATATGATATCTACGAGCAGCACGCCAGGGCAAGATCTCCGTTTCCGCATAGAGCGAGTGGAGCAGGCTCGCAATTTTGCCAATAAGATCTGGAATGCATCCCGCTTTGCGCTTATGAATCTTGAAGGCGTTAAGGCTGAAGATATCGACCTGACTGGCCAACTTGGCACAGCCGATCGCTGGATTCTGCATCGTTTGAATGAAACAGTTCGCGATGTAACTCGCTTGATCGACAGCTATGAATTCGGTGAAACCGGCCGCTTGCTGTATAATTTCATCTGGGATGACCTGTGCGATTGGTACATTGAGTTCAGTAAATTGAGCCTATACGGCACAGATGCAGCTGCGAAGAAGAAGACGCAATCCGTATTAGCTTACGTGCTTGATCGTACACAGCGCCTTATTCATCCGTTCATGCCGTTCATCTCCGAAGAAATTTGGCAGCATTTGCCGCATGAAGGCGAAACGATTACGCTTGCTTCTTGGCCGACTGAGAACCCGGCGTTCGAGTCTCCGGATGCTGTTCGCGAGATGGAGCTGCTGATGGATGCCATCCGTTCCGTTCGTAACATCCGCGCAGAGGTTAACGTTCCGATGAGCAAAAAGGTTGAGCTGTTGGTCAAACCGGCAAGCAGTGAGACGCAAAGTATTCTTCAAAGGAACGAAGAGTACCTGAAGCGTTTCTGCAACACATCCCTGCTGCAAATCGACGCCGAAATGGGCGCACCGGAGAAAGCGATGACCGCAATCATCACAGGAGCAGAGCTGTTCTTGCCGTTGGCAGGGCTGATCGATATCGCGCAAGAACTCGTGCGTTTGGATAAAGAACTGCAAACTCTGCACGGGGAAGTTGAACGTATCGAGAAAAAGCTGGGCAATGAGGGCTTTGTGGCCAAAGCGCCTGCGAAGGTGATCGAGGAAGAAAAGGCTAAGCTTGCAGATTATGCGGATAAGCGGGATAAAGTGATTGCTCGTTTAGCGGAATTAAAGGGATAATTTCAATAAAACCAACGATTGCCTAGTTACGTATACAAGGTGATTCATATAGTAAATGAGGATGAGATCGATGAACGAATTCAAAGACAACCATCCGGCTGCTTTCCAAAGCGCGCAAGAAGCGATCGCTTGGATTGTCGGGCGGATGGAGAAACTCGGTATCAAACCGGGACTCCAACGGATGCAGATGTTGATGGAGAAACTCGGTCACCCTGAACGCAGATTGAAATTCATTCATGTGGCGGGTACGAATGGCAAGGGCTCTACATGCGCTTATTTAACCTCTGTCTTGCGGGCATGCGGGTATGATGTGGGGACGTTCACGTCCCCGTATTTGGAGAAGTATACGAATCGTATCCAAGTGAACGGTGAGGATATTCCAGATGCTGATCTGCTTAGACTGGTGAATGACATGAAGCCTGTGATTGACGAGATTGCTGAAACCGAACTCGGCGCTCCGTCGATGTTTGAAATTTCTACGGCGCTCGCTATTATGTACTTCGGCAAGGTGGCTTATCCCGATTACGTCGTATGGGAAACAGGCTTGGGGGGAAGGCTGGATAGCACGAATATCGTGAATCCGGTCGTAACCGTCATTACCAATGTGGGTCATGACCATATGGACATTCTGGGAGATACCATCGAAAAAGTAGCTGCTGAAAAAGCGGGTATCATTAAAGCCGGTGTCCCTATTATTACGGCAGCCCAGCCTCATGAAGGCTGGAGTGTTATCGAACAAACGGCGAAAGCCAAGAAAGCGACGCTTTACTCGCTTGGAGATCAATTCAATTACGCGAATGTGACGAGTCAATTGGATCTTCAGACCTTTGATTTCACGGGTCCATTCCGGCCGATTCCGGGCGTGCCGATTTCGCTGAATGGCGAACATCAGCTGAAAAATGCCGCTGTAGCCGTGATGACGCTGGAAGTACTTCGTCAATACTATGCATGCATTGTGGACGATGAGGATTTGTACAAAGGGCTGAAAGAGACTCGCTGGCCTGGACGGCTTGAGATGATTTCGAACGAGCCTCGTGTATTGCTCGATGGTGCGCATAATCCTGAAGGTGCCGCGACACTTGCTGCAGCGCTTCAAACCGTCTATAGCTACCGAAAGCTGAATCTCATGATGGGAATGCTTTCGACAAAGAATCATACGGGCTACCTCAGGCATATACTACCATTGGTGGATACACTTATCATTACGGAACCCGATTTTCATAAAAAAGGGGATGCCGAGATGCTCGCGGAGCTAGCACGTGAACTTCTTCATGATATGGGCCGTCAGGTGGATATCGTGGTTGAGCGCGATTGGAAGCGGGCATTAGAAATCCTTACAAGCAGAACTGAGCAGGATGATCTGGCGGTCGTATCCGGCACGCTGTATTTAATCTCTGATGTTCGTTCTTGGATTACCTATCAAACCGATTCTGAAAAAGGATGGTGAGAACGGCGTGAGTCAAGCAGAACACGTACATTTTATAGGCATCGGCGGATACGGCATGAGTGCTATTGCCAAAGTCATGCTTGAAATGGGTTACCGGATTTCCGGTTCCGACCTGGCACACCAAGAGTTAACGGAAAAGTTAAAAGCGAAGGGTGCGCAAGTTTTCATAGGGCATGAAGCTCGCAATGTATCAGGTGCTGATTTGGTTGTTTATTCGACAGCCTTATCCAAAGATAATGTGGAGATGCAAGCGGCGGAGGAATTAAACATTCCGGTCATTCACCGCTCACAGATGCTGGCAAGACTTATGAACGAACGCAAAGGCATTGCGGTTGCAGGAGCACACGGCAAAACGACGACCTCCTCAATGATCGCTTTGGTTATGGAAATTTGCGGAATAGATCCGACTTATATTATCGGCGGCGAAATCATGAATGTGGGCAGCAATGCCAAAGCAGGCAAGGGTGAATTCGTTGTAGCGGAAGCCGATGAAAGCGATGGTACGTTCCTTCAATATCATCCAACGCTTGCTCTAGTAAATAACATTGAAGCTGACCATTTAGAGAACTATAATGGCGACTTCGAGAATTTAAAGCAAGCTTATAAGCAATTCCTCAGCCAAGTAAGACCTGGCGGAAAAGCGATTGTTTGTCAAGATGATATGTTTTTACGTGAGATGATTCCAGCTATTCAAAGCGAAGTCATCACGTATGGAATAGATAATGACGCTGACTATGTAGCCAGCGACATTTCGTTAGGCGACCGCAAGGTTACGTTTAACGTTCACAACAAAGGCTCGCTGCTTGGGCAGGTTAGCTTATCTGTACCAGGGAAGCACAACGTATATAACGCATTGGCGACATTGATCACATGCCTGGAAGCGGGACTGCCTTTTGAGAAAATTGCTGAGGCTATTCAAGAGTTCCGGGGGGCGAAGCGTAGATTCCAGGTGCTCGGGGAAGTAGAGAACATCCTGGTCATTGATGACTATGCGCATCATCCGACTGAGATACAAGCAACAATCTCTGCTGCCAAGGCAACAGGCAAACGGATCATTGCCGTTTTCCAACCTCAACGCTATACGCGTACCTATTATTTATTTGAGCAATTCAGCCGCTCCTTTGATGAGGCGGACGAGGTGATTATTACCGATATTTATTCTCCTGCGGGCGAGAAGCGGATTGAAGGAGTAGATTCAGCTAAACTAGTTGAATTGATCAAGAGCAATAGCAATCCTAATGTTCAGCACATCGCCACAAGGGAAGATGTTCTTGGGTATTTAATCGATCATGTACAGCCAGGTGATTTGGTGCTGACGATGGGTGCCGGGGATATTTGGAAAGCGGCCGACGGTTTAGCGAAGTCACTGCGCAAGAAATACGAGACGAACGGTTAGAGGAAAGATCGCTGTAAGCCAATTGGCTGGAGGCGGTCTTTTTTTGCTTAACCAAACATATTTCAATTCTCTCAATCATAATCTAGTAACAGAAGATTTGGACAAGATGACGGCGGGTCCGTTTCCAAATACATTTTATGAGGAGTGAATGGAATGAGTAAAGCAAGAATCACGTATCGTTTCGACACCAAGGAGCCGTCAGAATCGAACCGTAAAGCGTCGCGAGTACCCGGTCCTGAAGAAAAGGTGATTCCACTCTATCAGGAAGAGTATAAGGTTGTAACGAATCCTCCCAATGACGGGCAAAACTCAGAGGAGATAACATCCTATCAACAAGCTGAGAGAGAGCAAGTAGAGAGCTTATTTGAACCGCATGCGCTGAATATGTTTACTACGGATTTCGGCAGCTGGAACAGCCAGATTGAGACAGAAGGCGAAAGAGTCGAGCGAATTATCCGCGAGTCTCAGGCCATCCGGGAACAGCAAGTGAGGACAGAGGTTCCTGTCCAAAGACCAGAGCCGATAACAGAGCAAAATCGTGATGAATGGTCGAGCTGGACGCCTAAGGGGCCTTATATCGAACCGGAAGTTGGCACTAGATATGCTAAATCAAACGGTGCGCCTTGGATTCGTATTGCAACCTCCGTAGCAGGAGCTGTCGTGACGGGAGTCGCTTTCGGATTCTTTGTCCTCTCGATGTTCTCGCCATCTGACCGCACCCCGACGGACACAGCGCCCGGCAAGACTACGATTGCTGTTCCTTCCGCTAACGTAGCGGCTGTTCCTTCGAAAGCGCCGGGGGGTGCTACCAAAACAGGCACAGATCAAGCAGCTGGCTTGCCTGCAACGGCTGGCGCTGTCACACCGGTTCAAATTCCGGCTAAATCCTATACATTCCTGCAAAATGGGGTGTTCAGCTCCATGCAGGGCGCTCAAGCCATCCAGGATACGCTGAAGAAGAAAGGCTTGGCATCCGCCCTGGACAGTTCGGATAAGCCCACGGTTTTTGTAGGATTTGCCAATAACAAAGACGACGCCACAGCCTTGAGACAACAAGTCCAAACCGTGGATAAAACGATAGAAGTGTATATCAAAAGCTTAGACATCCCGGCAGTGACAGGAATTCGTTGGGGCGGCCAAAAACCCGATTCAGTGCCTGCCTTCCTAACGGAAGCAAATAAGCTTGTGAATACAATCAATGAATTGGCACTTATTCATCTGGCTGAAACGAAGCCTAGCGCGCTTTCGGATAGCTCGCTGCAAACGATTCACACTTCTCACCAATCGTTGACTACGTTGTCTACGGCGCTAAATGAAGGCTTAAGCGATGACGCCAAGCCTATCGTCCAAAAGATGACTTCCTCCTTGAACAGTGCCGTGCAATCGATGGATGAGTACAAGAAAAGCCCTTCCACGGCGATGCTCTGGCAAGCTCAAACATCCATGATGCAGTACATTCTGGCACAGAAAGATCTGCTGAAGAAAATAAGCGTTTCTTAACTTGAAAAAAACAGGTGTCCTCAGAGCTCATCGGAGCTTTGAAGATCACCTGCTTTTTTATTTTGTGAAGTAACGATCTAACAGGGCAGCCATCTCTGCGCGTGTCATCGTTTGCTCCGGTTTGAACGAAGTATCAGTGATTCCGTTAATGATACCCTTCTGTTTCAACGTATAAATGGCTTTGGCGCTCCACAAATCCGCTGGCACATCGTCAAAAGTTGCCTTAGGGGCCGGGCTTTGCCCACCGCTTTTTGTAGACAATTGAATGAGGCGGTCGAAAAGATAAGCGACTTCGCCACGGGTGATCGGTTGTTCAGGGCGAATCGTTCCATCGGCATATCCTTGAAGCAGATTTAATTGTTGCGCTTTGGCGAAAATAGGGCTTGCCCAGTAAGAAGCCGGCAAGTCTTTGTACGTTTGATCAGCCGTCTGGCAGCTATATACCGCTGAGGTGACGGTTCCACTTGGCGTACAAGCCGTTGCGAGTTTATCGAATGAAAACGCCCGATCCATCAATGTGAGGAATTCCGCTCTTTTCAAAGCGCGATCCGGTTGATACTGATTGTATATTCCGTCAATAATGCCTTTATTTTTCATACGCAGAATGGACTCTCTTGCCCAATGCCCAAGGGTATCTGTGAACAAGGGCGGCGCATAGCCCGCAATGCCGTTCGCAATCCCAACGGCCATTTTCGCTCGAACGGAGTCGCTTGCAAGCAATGCTGCATCATTGGGTTGGTTTACAAAAGCAGTTTCCACAAGAATACTTGGAATGCTGCCCATTCTCGCTACGTAAACCGCGCTTGGAACTAAACCTAAGTTCTTCGTGCCGGCTGCCGAAACCAAGGAATCCAGAACATGCTGGGCCAAATCTTTACTGTAGGGTGTCAACTGTTTCATTTTGTCGCTTGCGGGATAATCTTCTTGGGGGTAATCGTTGTCGTAGTAAAGCACCATACTGCCTCTGGTTATGCCGTTCGGATGTGAATTGGCGTGGACGGATACGAATAAATCCGCTTGCAAGGCATCGGTGAAATTCACGCGCTCCGCGAGTGACCAATACGTGTCATCGGTTCTTGTCAGGACGACCTCGTAACCTCGCTTCGTTAGCTCGTCCCGCAGCTTTTGCGTGATGTCGAGATTGACATCTTTCTCCTTCAAACCGTTCACGCCCAAGGCACCGGGGTCGCTTCCGCCATGTCCGGCATCAAGAACGATTTTATAGGCAAAAGCTTGATAAGGAAACGCTATCGTAAGTATAAAGGTGAGCAAAATAAGTCTTTTAAGTAAAGTCATAAGTTGAAGTACCTCCAAAATCTATCTTACTAGGAACAGCTAAGGATGTAAGCAGGTAAGAATCACCATCCGGTTACATTTTCATGGAAAAAATTAGAGTGTGCCCGTATAATAGGGCTTGTACATAGAAGAGAGGATGACAGCGATGAAAAAAGGCACTTTTACCTTAGTCATATTTTTAATCATCGGATTGATAACCGGGATTATCGTCGGCCAGCTGCTGACTCCTGTGCCTGCTCTATCTTTTTTAACCAAATCGGCCTCGATTACTTGGGATCCAAAGGCAGATCTGCAGGTTGTGAAATATGAGCTGCATCTTCTGGTGAGACTAAATTTGTGCAGTATTCTTGGATTAGTGGGTGCTTTCCTCCTGTATCGCAAGTTGTAATTGGCATTGAATCCTATACGGACATTATCATAAGCTAGGAGTTGTTTCTGTTGAATATTTCACCAAACCACGAGCAAAGATTAATTCTTGCTTCATCCTCGCCGCGGAGGCAGGAGCTGATTCAAGGACTTGGACTACCCTATATCATTCGGGTGAGCGACGCGGATGAGACCGTAGAAGGAAAAATAACGCCTTCAGAACTAGTAGAAGTTCTATCGGTACGCAAGGCGTCAACGGTTCGCGAGATGCTGGAGACCAGTGAAAAGCACGGGATTATCGTTGGTTCTGATACGGTTGTTGTGCTTCATAATGAGGTTCTTGGCAAGCCTGTGGATGAAGAGGATTCCTTCCGGATGTTGAAAGGTCTGCAAGGCACAACGCATCAGGTATACAGCGGAGTGGCTTGCATCGATGCAGCTACAGGCAAGCAGGTGGTCTCTCACAGCGTAACGAATGTGAAGATGAAAGCCATGTCAGACGAGCAGATTCGTCGATATATCGCGACAGGCGAGCCTAAGGACAAAGCCGGCTCCTATGCGATTCAAGGGATTGGCGCTACCATCGTCGAAGCCATTGAAGGGGATTATTTTACAGTTGTTGGCTTGCCGCTTTCCTTGCTTAGTGATTTGCTCTTAACCTTCGATATTCAAGTGTTATAATCTCCTTTCTAATCGTTCACACATTGACTGTGCAATCTGTAACGGTTACAATGACAGTAAGCGACATGACATCGCAACTTCAGGGAGGATTGGCCATGAACAGCGAATTTACAATAGCCGTCCACAGTCTCGTATTTCTTGCAAATTTGCCTGATCATATGGCAACCAGTGAAGAAATTGCTACGAATGTATCCACACATTCTGCTCGTATACGCAAAGTTATGGGCTTTCTGCGAAAAGCAGGTTACGTTTCAACCAAAGAAGGCATCGGGGGCGGATTCATTCTCTGCCGTAATCCGGATGACGTGACGCTCGGTGAAATTTACCGATTAACTTGTCATGGTTCTTTGAAGCCAAGCTGGTGTTCCGGCGATGAGAAGAATAACGATTGTATCATTTCATCCAAAATGGATAAATTGATGGGCAACGTTTTCGCAGACGCCGAAAAGCAGATGGAATTATACTTCGATGGTTATACCATCGGCGGTATGCTGGAACGAATCAAAGCTTACGGATGCCCGGAATTGAATAATGAGCAGTTATCCTAGAAGCCCTCGGATCTTATAATCCGGGGGTTTTGTGTCGTTTTAAGACCCTTATCGCGATGAATGGGATACGGATAAGTAACACAACCTACAGATGGAAAGAGGGGAATTGATGGAAGTCACAAGTTTAATGCTTCGTGAAGTACCGACAGAAGAAAGACCAAGAGAGCGAATGCTTCAATATGGAGCTGAGGCGTTAAGCCACGCCGAGCTGTTGGCGATTATTCTTCGAACAGGAACGGTTTCGGAGTCAGCGGTTCGTCTGGCAAGCCGCATCTTGAGCGAGTCCGGAGGATTGCGCAGCCTTGTGGACATGAGCAAGGATCAGCTTACGCAAATCAAAGGCATTGGTGATGCCAAAGCGCTGCAAATTCTAGCCGGTATCGAGCTCGGTCGACGAATTGCCAAAAGCACATTCGCAGAGCGGATTACGATTCGATCACCGAAGGATATCGCGAATTTAATGAGCGAGGAGCTTCGATATTTGCAGAAGGAGCATTTCGTTTGTTTGTTTTTGAATACGAAAAATCATGTGCTTGCGCAAGAAACACTCTCCATGGGCAGCTTGAACGCGTCCATCGTCCATCCCCGCGAAGTTTTCCGTGCAGCGATAAAAAGAAGCAGTGCGTCTATTGTTTGTGTACATAATCATCCTAGCGGAGATCCCACACCAAGCCCGGAAGATATACAGCTAACCCACCGTTTGGTGGAAGCGGGAACTATTATTGGTATTGAAGTGTTGGATCATGTTATCATAGGTGATCAGAGATTCATAAGTTTGAAGGAAGAAGGCTTTATGTAATATAATAGGTTGGCAATAGGAAAGGAGTAACTGCCATGTTTGGAGGCTTTACGAAAGATCTGGGAATTGATTTAGGTACAGCGAATACACTGGTTTATGTAAAAGGCAGAGGAATAATCGTTAGAGAACCATCGGTGGTTGCTCTACGTACGGATACGAAAACAATCGAGGCTGTTGGAGACGCAGCCAAAAAAATGATCGGCCGCACGCCAGGCAACATTCGTGCGATTCGCCCAATGAAAGATGGCGTTATTGCTGATTTTGAAACAACGTCAACCATGATTCGCTACTTTTTGAGACAGGCTCAAAAACAGCGCTGGTTATTCCAACGTCACCCTAATGTGATGGTTTGTGTGCCTTCTGGCATCACGGCCGTAGAGAAACGTGCGGTGGAAGACGCAACGAAACAAGCCGGAGCGCGTGAAGCCTATACGATTGAAGAGCCGTTTGCGGCAGCGATCGGCGCAGATCTTCCTGTGTGGGAACCAACGGGAAGCATGGTTGTCGATATCGGAGGGGGAACCACAGAAGTAGCGGTTATCTCGCTTGGGGGTATTGTGACGAGCCGTTCCATCCGCATTGCCGGGGATGAAATGGACGAGGCCATCATTCAATACATTAAACGTACATACAATCTGATGATTGGGGAACGCACATCGGAAACGCTCAAGATGGAGATTGGTTCTGCACTTCCAATGGAACAGCCGGAAACACTCGAAATCCGTGGACGTGACCTTGTTTCCGGTCTGCCGAAGACAATGAGCGTAACCTCTGATGAGATCACAGAATCATTGACGGATACGGTTAATGCGATCGTTGAAGCTGTGAAAGTTACGCTAGAGAAGTGTCCGCCCGAACTGTCAGCGGATATTATGGACCGCGGAATTGTGTTAACCGGCGGTGGCGGTTTGCTGCGCAACTTGGATCGCTTGCTTGCCAGAGAAACCGGCATGCCCGTTCTGGTTGCAGAGAATCCGCTTGATTGCGTAGCGATTGGGACAGGTCGCGCCTTAGAAAATATTCATTTATTTAAAAATAAATCAGGTTCAGGTTCACGCTATAAGCGTTAATATTCGTCAAGAATTCGTTAGAAGGTGCTCATTTTGTTCAAATTCATGGGAAACAAGAGGCTGATTTTCCTGATGTTCGGTTTAGTCTGCTTCTTTATATTGATGGGATTAACGCTGGGAAACCGGGGACCGATGACATGGCCGGAGAAATTCCTCAAAGACTCGGTATCGTGGACGCAAGGACTCTTCTACAAGCCCGCTGCGCAGGTAGCGGGTTTCTTTGAAGACATTCGGCAGCTTAGAGTCATCTATGAAGAAAATAAGACGCTGAAGCTGACCTTGACGCAGTATGCGCGAGATACCCAACGTCTGAACGATCTGGAATCGCAAAATAAGCGACTGATGGAAGCCCTGGGCTTTACAGAACGACAGCGTCAAGCCAACGCATACACGTATCGGATTGCGGAGGTAGTTACGGTGGATAATGATCCGTACAACAGTACAGTGACGATTAATTTAGGCGACAAGGACGGCATCAAAGAGAACATGGCGGTTATGACGGTCGACGGATTAGTTGGCAGAGTGAGTAAAGTGTTCGGCTTTCATTCCAATGTGCAGCTGTTGAAAGAAATCACGGATTCCGACAACAACTCCAAAGCGATAGCGGTCACTGTGAAAGGCAATGCGAGCCAACCGTTCGGCATGATTGAGTCTTATGACAGCAACACAGGGGAACTCGTGATGAATAAGGTGGAACATGCGGACGACATGAAAGTCGGGGATACGATTATTACATCAGGCTTGGGGCAAGTATTCCCTAAGGGAATTGAAGTAGGGACGATCTCTTCCATAGGTCCAGGGGAATTCGGAATCACCTACAAAGTTATGGTGAAGCCCAAAGCTTCGTTTAACCGTATTCGCGAAGTCTTCGTCGTCGAAGTTCCGGAAGTGAAATGAGGTGAGCCGTTACGTGACTCGACATTTGCTGTGGCTCATTCTATTAGGCTTGTTTATCCTGCAAGGCTCCATTGTGGTTTGGCTGATCCCATCTGCATGGCAAAGCAGCGTTCATGTTACCCCCCATTTTACACTGGTCTTTATCTTGTTCATCGGACTTTTCCATCATCGACATTCTGCACTGATTTATGGGCTTTTGTTCGGTCTGCTGCATGATTTTAACTATTATGGGGCGATGCTCGGCGTGTATTCCTTTGGGATGGGACTGACCGGGTATTTGGCGGGACTGGCGCAGCGCAGGCAGCCTAACCTCATCTTTTATAATCTGCTCATTATAGGCGTCGGTCTGCTGTTGTTTGAGTTCATCGATTTTGGCATTAACCACTTGTTTAAGCTTATTGATATTGAGTTGAAATTTGCTCTCACCCATTACATGCTCCCAAGCGTGCTGTTTAATTTGCTTTTCGCCTTGATTTGCTACGTACCGATTCGCAAGCTGCTCGAAGGAAAGCGGATCGTACCTGCGAATACCGAAGATTAATTTTCCAGGCGGTTAGCAGGAGAATCCACGACAAGAGCCGAAATGTATAGGTTGGGAGGTCGTCATTCAATTATGTCTGTAGCTAAGCACCATGTGATGATAAAAGGGGTCAAGGATGGCCTTGTTTTTTTACTAAACGATGCATGTGAGTGGCAAGATTTGCTGAAAGAGCTGCAGCATAAGCTGGAGAAAACCCATCAGCAAATACTGACCGGACCGATTATTCATGTGCACGTTAAATTAGGCAGCAGGGAAGCAACCGAGGAGCAGAAAGAAGAAATCAGATCTGTCATTAAACAAAAGGGCAATCTGCTGATTCAATCGATCGAAAGCGAACCTCGGAAGGAAGTAGTCGTAGAACCTGCTGCAAGAATGTCAACGCTAAGAGGCATGATTCGTTCGGGACAAACCCTCCATCATGAGGGGGATTTACTTTATTTAGGCGATGTTAATCCAGGCGGAACAATTACCTCTACCGGGAACATTTACATTATGGGCTCGCTTCGCGGAATGGCGCATGCCGGGATTGACGGCGATGATAAAGCGATTATTGCCGCTTCTCATATGCGACCGACCCAATTGCGGATCGCTGGAATTATTAGCCGTTCTCCGGATGAATGGGGCATTGAAGAGGCTTTTATGGAGTTTGCTTATGTGAAAGATGGTAAAATGGAAATCGATAAGCTTCATCAGCTTCATCGGATTTCTCCTGATTCGAATTTGAAATTATAGACTTATATACGTTATAGAAAATAGCGCGTGGGGTGAGAACATATGGGAGAGGCAATCGTTGTTACTTCGGGAAAAGGCGGCGTTGGCAAAACAACGACTTCAGCAAATCTTGGAACAGCATTGGCGCTTTTAGGGAAAAAAGTATGCATGGTGGACACCGATATTGGCCTGCGCAATTTGGATGTCGTCATGGGACTCGAGAACCGAATCATTTATGACCTTGTGGATGTCGCGGAAGGACGCTGCCGTTTACCACAAGCCTTAATCAAAGATAAGCGCTTCGAAGAACTGTATCTTCTGCCTGCCGCTCAGACGAAGGACAAGCATGCGGTATCGCCGGAGCAAGTCAAAGATATTATTCTTGATCTTAAAAAAGACTTTGAATTCGTCATCATAGACTGCCCCGCAGGCATTGAGCAAGGCTTCAAAAATGCGGTAGCGGGCGCTGACAAAGCGATCGTTGTAACGACTCCGGAGAACGCTGCTGTACGGGATGCCGATCGCATTATCGGACTGCTGGAGAATGAGAAAATTTCTTCGCCGAAGCTCATCATTAATCGGATTCGCCCAATGATGATGAAAAAAGGCGAGATGCTGGATATTGACGAAATCTGCTCAGTGCTAGCCATCGATCTGCTCGGCATTGTGCCAGATGACGAACATGTCATTAAGGCGGCCAATGCAGGTGAGCCGACCGTGATGAACCCATCGTCCCGCGCTGCGATTGCTTATCGAAACGTGGCTCGCCGGATCTTGGGCGACACGGTGCCTCTCATGCAGCTCGAAGACAAGACTGGCTGGGTCAAACGTATGAAAAAGTTTATCGGAATAGGATGATCTTGCTGTGCTCGCAAAACTGAAAAACATCGACATTCCTATTGTTGTTATTTTGTTCGCCTTCATGGTTATCAGCACAATGACGGTCTACAGTGCGTCCGTGGATCATCCGTCCATTGTCATCTCGATATCCAAAATTCTTATTCTCTATGCCGTTGGATTACTTGCCTTTCTAGCCTGCAGCCTTTTTGATTATCGTGTACTCATACGGATTGCTCCAGTTTTGTACGGTATCGGTATCGTATCTTTGGTGGCCGTTTATTTTTTCGGTAAAAAAATTCACGGAGCGCGCGGCTGGTTTGAACTTCCGGGAGGCCTGACCTTCCAACCGGCGGAACTTGTGAAGCTGATTTTGATCATTTGTGTGACAGCGCTGCTGGCCAAACGCGGCGGTGAGCTGCTGCAAATCAAAAACGATCTGATCCCTGTATGCGCGGCTGTTCTGCTTCCGTTTATTCTCGTCTTGATTCAGCCGGACTTGGGGAATGCGATCATCTTCGTTATTATCCTGCTCGGTATGCTTTGGATCGGGAACATCAAATACACGCACGTTTTGTTGAGCGTCGTTATCTTTGCAGGGCTGGGTTTCTTGCTGCTCACCCTTTATAAGACGTTTCATACAAGTTTGTTTGAAACACTCAAAGCGTACGGCTTCAGCCACTGGATGGACCGTATCGACACCTACCTATACCCGCAAGATGTAACGGAAGATGATAGTTATCAAGTGAAAAATGCGATTCGAGCAATCGGTTCAGGCGGTCTTGAAGGGGAAGGTTATCTCAAGGGGACTTCTGTCCACAGTAACTTCATTCCTTTTGCTTATTCGGATTCCATCTTTGTTGTAGTGGGGGAAGAATTCGGCTTCAGAGGTTCTGCCGTTCTGCTGCTCATCTATTTCTTGCTTATCTATCGCATGATTCTGATCTCCATTCAAAGCACTCAGCTTAGCGGAGCTTATATCGTGGTTGGCGTTGTCTCTATGTTCGTCTTTCAAATTTTTGAAAATGTGGGCATGATGATCGGCATTATGCCATTAACGGGAATCACCCTGCCATTCGTTAGTTATGGGGGAACCTCGCTTTTGATCAACATGCTGTCGCTTGGCCTGGTGATGAGCGTTAAGCTCCATCAGGATCGTGAACCGGAATTGTTTTAAAAAGGATAAGTCCCTGGCGATTAGCCAGGGCTTTTTTCTGTCCGATCGGAGGCGTTTCCCTGCGGATTATCACATAATCTTGTCCTTCTTCTCATAGGCTGTACTATGCGAGAATTGTGAATACAGCGATATGAAGATTGTTTTCCGGGAGGAAAACGTTTGGGAGGGGCTTCCATGGAAGTCAAAGATAAAGTGAAACAAAGGCGATTGGAACGGCTTCGCCATTTGCGCGAATCATCTGAGCTTGCGAACGTCAAGGAAAGTCCGGCGAGAGCAACCAGAGTGATGGAACATGTGCCTGTGCCGCCGCCACGGCAGCAGCAGGTGGAGCTTCCGCTTTATGTGGATGCGGACTGGAAAAGGCGTATGGAAGATCCCGAATATGCTTGGCAGGAGAAAATATTGATGGACAAGACGCTAAGCGGCGGCGGACCACCGGAAGATGGAGAGAGAGGGCTATTTGCGCCTCCTTCACCACGCAAAATAGCGGTCAAGCTGTTGGTTAGCTGTGTGCTTTTTGCCTCTCTGTACGGCATGTTTCAGTTGAATCAGCCATGGGCGAATAAAGGCAAGCAGTTCGTTGCGGCTTCGTTAACACAGTCTTATGATTTCAACGCCTTATCGACTTGGTATACGAATCAATTCGGTGGCTCGCCGTCCTTTATTCCGAGCTTTAATCGTGTAGGGGACGAGGCTGTAAAGGTAAGTACCTCTAAGCGGACCCTGTATGCCCCAGTAAAAGGGAGTATCATCAAGCCGTTCGATGGGACCAACCAACTTGGCGTCACGCTAAATACGGCGGAGTATGCGCCTGTCTATGCGCTGGACACGGGACAAGTCGTTTTCTCCGGAGTTTCGGCTGAAACGGGTACAACGGTTATCATCCGCCATCCAGGAGGAATGCAGTCCCTGTACGGGGGGTTAAGCGAGGTTAGCGTTGAAACAGGAGATTGGATGAAGGTAGGAGAACTCGTCGGCAAAGCCTCTAAGAAAGATCCGGCCAAAGGCACACTTTATGTCGCGTTTACGAGAGATGGCCGCCCTGTGAACCCAACGGATGTGATCTCCTTTGATTAAATTAGCCGGAACGACCTATCGGTTTCACCCTTTATTTACACTTGTTCTAATAGGCTCTGCTTTGACGGGCTATTTTCTTGAGGCGATTACCTTATTTGGTATCGTTCTCGTTCATGAACTCGGTCATCTAGCTGCTGCTAACGGCTTCGGCTGGCGGGTGCGGGAGGTTCAATTGCTCCCTTTCGGCGGTGTGCTTGTTGTTGATGAGCTAGGAAGTGTACCGACCTGGGAGGAGCTCGTGGTTGCTCTAGCCGGGCCGCTGCAGCACGTATGGCTGATTATTCTGGCGCTTCTTATGAAGTGGCTGGAGGTTGGG
This sequence comes from Paenibacillus sp. P36, assembly GCF_045866505.1. NCBI lineage: Bacteria > Bacillati > Bacillota > Bacilli > Caryophanales > Paenibacillaceae > Paenibacillus > Paenibacillus sp. P36. Next base: position 7,326,425 of record NZ_AP038372.1, on the reverse strand, counting down.
GCCGCGAGTTGGTGGGATTACTTTATTGAAGCTAACATCATGATCTGTCTGTTCAACCTTCTTCCGGTCATGCCGCTGGATGGCGGAAAAGTGATGCAGTCCTTACTTGGGTATTTATTGTCGTACCATAACACGATTTTATATTCGGTTTGGATATCGATGTTCTTAAGTCTTGGCATCATTGTGATGGCAATTCTACAGCTGATTAGCGGGCAGCTGCCGCTGAATATATTAGTGATCGGCATTTTTCTGCTAGTGTCAAATTGGTATGCGTACCGGCAGCTGCCGTATCACTTTTTTCGCTTTCTGATTGGCCGCGGGAGCCGGGTAAGCCTGCTGCTGAGTCGCGGTACTCTGGCGCAGCCGATCGTCATAACGAAACAGCGGACAATGGCCGATACGTTGAAGCTTTTTATGCGGGAAAAATACCATTTAATTTACATTGTCAACGAGGCGGGACGCATTCAAGCTATATTGCCTGAACAGCAGTTGGTGAGCGGTTATTTGGATGGAAAAAAACCGGGGAGTGCAGTTTCCGATCTTTTCATGTAAAATAACTGGTGAGGTGAACGTGTATGAAGCAACTTATAATTCACTGCGCACCGGAGCTTACACAAGCGGCATTGCTGGAAGAAGGTCGCCTTGTTGAGTATGATTCGCAGTATCCGCTTGATTCCCAACGAGCAGGCAGCATCTACATGGGTCGCATCGTCAACGTACTTCCCGGCATGCAGGCGGCATTTGTCGATATTGGACTTGCGAAAAATGCCTTTCTTTATATAGACGATCTCCTCCCTGTCCATTTGGACAAGCAACCTAAGATTAAACCCTCAATAACGGAGCTTGCTGAAGTTGGGCAATTGCTTATGGTACAAGTATCCAAAGACCCGCAAGGCACCAAAGGAGCAAGAGTAACGACGCATGTTTCAATTCCTGGCCGCTGGATTGTGTATATGCCAGGTGCTGACTACATCGCAATTTCCCGTAAAATTGACCTGGAAGTCGAAAGACAGCGCCTCAAGCAGCTGGCAGAAGGCAATTTGCTCCCTGGCGAAGGGGTTATCCTCCGGACGGGTTCTCTTGGCCAAAGCGAAGAAGCGATCCGCGACGATTTGCAAAATTTGCGTGAATTGTGGCAAATGATTCAATCCAAAGCACAAAGCGCAGAGTCTCCTGCGCAGCTTTATCAAGATCTGGATCTCTTACCGCGCTTAGCCCGTGACGTGATTACTTCGGAAGTGAACGAAGTTTGGCTTAATGATTCCAAAGTGTTCGAAGAGATGAGACAGCTGCTTCGCAAGCAGCACCCGAGTTGGCGGGGGCGAATCGCTTTCTACGACCGGAAGACTCCGCTGTTCGATCATTTTGGCGTAACGGAAGAGTTGAATGTAAGCTTTAGAAGGAAGATATGGCTGCCAAGCGGCGGCTACTTGATTATTGATCAGACCGAAGCGTTGACGGTTATTGATGTGAACACAGGCAGATATACCGGATCGATTAATTTGGAGCAAACAGTCACGGATATTAATCGTGAAGCGGCAAGTGAGATTCCAAGGCTTCTGCGCCTGCGGAATATTAGAGGCATTATTATCGTTGATTTTATTGATATGATTTCGGAAGTCAACCGCGCGGCGGTTATGGAGAACATTACGCAGGCTGTGCGCAAGGATCGTTCCAAAACGATCATCGTTGGCTGGACGAAGCTAGGCTTGCTGGAAATGACGCGAAAACGCAAATAAAACATTGCATATCAAAATGTTTCTGTGATATAATACTCGGAGTGTGTTGTTTAGGCATGCTGTAACCGCACGAAACGGGTTGAAGCACGGTTGGATATTCATCCGGACCGTCACCTGGACAAGGCGAGTCTGAGACATGAGGAGGTCATGAAAATGTACGCAATTATTGAAACAGGTGGTAAACAGTACAAAGTTCAAGAGGGCGATGTTCTTTACATCGAGAAATTGAACGCAGCTGAAGGTGAAGTTGTTTCTTTTGATCGTGTGCTTATGGTATCCAAAGAGAGCGGCGTAGTTGTAGGTGCTCCATTGGTATCCGGTGCTGCAGTTTCCGCGAAAGTGGAGAAACACGGCAAAGGCGCGAAAGTTATCGTGTATAAGTACAAGCCGAAAAAGAACTACCACAAAAAGCAAGGTCATCGTCAACCATACACAAGAGTTGTAGTTGAGAAAATCCAAGCGTAAGAGGCGAGCTTATGATCTACGTGACCATAAAGCGTCTAGTACCGGATTCACCTCAAATTGTATCTTTTGTAGTGGAAGGCCATGCTGAATTTGACGTACCAGGCAAAGACTTAGTCTGTGCTGCAGTATCGGCGGTAACGTTCGGTACATATAATTCGATTGAATCCTTAACGGGGGTCATTCCTATTCACGAGATGGAACGCGGCTTTATGGATATTACGATACCAGACAGCGCACGGACTGTACCGGAGAAATGGAGCCAGATTCAAGTGATTCTGGAATCGATGGTCGTCATGCTAGAAACCATTGCAGACAATTACGGTGACTATATAACGATTAAAACAATCTATAACAAAGGAGGATAACATCATGTTGAAATTGGATCTCCAGTTTTTCGCTTCCAAGAAGGGTGTAGGTTCCACAAAGAACGGACGTGACTCCCACTCTAAGCGCCTTGGCGCTAAACGTGCAGACGGTCAAACCGTAACTGCAGGAAGCATTCTCTATCGCCAACGCGGTACGAAAATTCACCCAGGAACGAACGTGGGCATTGGTTCGGATGATACACTTTTCGCTTTAGTACCAGGCGTAGTGAAATTCGAGCGTCTTGGCCGCGATCGCAAAAAAGTGAGTGTATACCCAGTTGATGTAGCTCCTGTGGCTGCAGCTCTAGAAGCGTAATGAGAATCCCTGGCGAGCGATAAGCCCGTCAGGGATTTTTTCCTCATATGAAGATAACCTCTAATCGCGGTCAGTCATTATGGATGGCCAAGGGCAGAGGTTTTCTCATTTGTTTGGTGACGTTTGCAAGATGGCCATGCTATACTGGATAAACGGTTACAAAGCAGGGAGAACGGAGCGGACGGGAATGAAACGAGTGAGCAGCGCACAGGCTTATTTATTGGCACTTGTGCTCATTGGGTTAACGGGAATGTTATTTCTAGAACCCTGGATTGTCAGGGTGGCATTACTCCTAATCGTCGTCATTTGCGGTTACACAGCTTTTAAATTGCAGGAAAGCAGCGTTCGAGAGAAACAGCACCAAGAACTTCGGGAGCAGGAAGAGCTTGCTCAGAGGAATTTGATACAGGTCATCAACCGATTGCGTCATGATTGGATGAACGATACCCAGATTTTATTTGGTTATATTCAGTTGAAGAAGTTTGATAATTTACAGCCTTATATGGAAAAAATAAAAATGACTATGCAGCAGGAAAGCAATCTATCCAAGCTGGGTATCCCCTCTTTAATTGCTTACTTGCTGTTGTTCCGAGTGCAGTCAAAGTCCTTAGAGCTCGAAGTTGCCTTAGACGAAGAGATAAATTTGGGACAGCTTCCTTTGCGAAGCGGACTGATTGAGAGATTAGTCAGGCAAACGGTTGAATGCGTGCAGGCGCATGCGGCAACAAGTGACGATGAGAGCGGCAAACTAAGCTTGGAATTTGAGCTTCAAGAAGATGGCTTACTGCTTGATTTCGTATATCAAGGTCCTTATCGCAGGGACCAGCTGGAAAACGCAGTGAAGGAAATGTTGCGCTCTCATGCCCATTCATCTTCACTTGAGAATAGCGATTGGCAAGAGGAAGAAGCGGTTATCACGGTACGACTGCCGTTTCTTACATAATAGAGGGATCTTGGGCTTTCATTGACCAAAGTCCCATCTTAGTTGAGGTGTAGAAATGTTTGTAGATAAAGCGAAGGTTTTTGTAAAAGGCGGCGACGGCGGCGATGGTTTAGTTGCATTTCGGCGCGAGAAATATGTACCGGAAGGCGGTCCAGCCGGCGGTGACGGAGGCAATGGCGGCGATGTGATTTTTCGCGTCGACGAGGGTCTTCGTACCCTGATGGATTTCCGCTATCAGAAGCATTTTAAGGCGGATCGCGGCGAGAAGGGCCGCAATAAATCCATGCACGGCGCTAACGCGGAGGACATGATCGTTCGCATCCCGCCGGGGACAACCGTGATTGACGATGATACGCAAGAAATCATCGCAGACTTGACGCGCCATGGCCAGGAAGTCGTTGTGGCCAAAGGCGGCCGTGGCGGCCGGGGCAACACGCGTTTCGTCACACAGCGCATCACAGCGCCGGAGATTGCCGAGAACGGCGAGGAAGGTGTAGAGCGCTGGGTTGTGCTGGAGATGAAAGTGATGGCGGACGTCGGCCTAGTCGGTTTCCCTAGCGTAGGGAAATCTACGCTGCTGTCGGTTGTTTCTGCCGCGAAGCCCAAAATCGCAGCGTACCACTTTACAACCCTTACCCCGAATCTTGGGGTTGTCGATGTCGGCGACGGACGCAGCTTCGTTATGGCGGACCTTCCCGGTTTGATCGAAGGAGCGCACGAAGGCGTGGGCCTTGGGCATGAGTTCCTGCGTCATGTGGAACGGACGCGAGTTATCGTACATGTCGTGGACATGTCCGCAGCGGATGGACGCGATCCTTATCAAGATTTCCTGATGATCAATGAGGAAATAAAGCTCTATAACGCTAAATTGGAGCAGCGTCCGCAAATCGTTGTTGCTAATAAAATGGACATGCCGGAGTCCGAGGACAATCTTGCTTTGTTCAAGGAACAGCTTGCTGCAGATGGCAAAGAGTTTGAGGTGTATCCAATCTCCGCTTTAACACGTGGTGGTGTGCAGGAGCTTCTCTATAAGATTTCTGAAATCGTAGAGAGCATTCCGCAAGCGCCTGAAGTGGAAGGCGTAGCAGAGAAAGAAGAGCGTAAAGTGTATCGCTTCGAGAAACAAGAAGAGAATGATTACACGATTCGTCGCGTAAACGATGTCTTCGTGATCGAGAGTTCTTCGATTGACAAGTTGATCAAACGTACGAACTTCAGCACGCAGGACGGCGTCGCGCGATTCGCCCGCATTTTGCGGAACATGGGGATTGATCAAGATTTGCGCAGCCGGGGCGCTGTGCATGGACAGACGATTCAGATCGGTGATTTTGATTTTGAGTTTGATGAAAAAGGCTAATGGGAACACTCATCCTTTGGGATGGGTGTTTTTTTGTTGTGGCGCGCCCTGATTAATGTCACAATACTTGACATATAAATTGGAAAGTATTACGATTTCCTTATAAAAACAATATTTATGTTATTAAACATGACATTAATTTTAAGGGCTGGAGCTCTAATAGGAAGGAGGATGAACGATGAAAAGATGGATTCAAGCGATCGGTTCGGGCCAGCAGGGAACCACGCGCGATCTCACGTACGAAGAAGCTTTGGAAGCAGCGCATGAAATGGCCAGAGGAAATTCTACCGACGCGCAATGTGCAGCTTTCTTGATGGCGCTATGTATGAAAGGTGAAGCTGATGAAGAGATGAGGGCGTTTATTGACGTTTTTCACAGCTATGCCCAACCTTATCATCCATTTGCGGATTCGCTTAATTGTGCAGGCCCTACGGAAGGGCGTCAATTTTTTCCCGTTACATTACCTGTTAGTCTCTTGCTTGCCTCAGTAGGTTTCTCCCAAGTGCTGCATGGAGGCGATTCTCTCCCGTCAAGACAGGGAACAGCCATGCAAGAAATTTTGGAAAGCTTCGGCGTTGCCATGGATTTATCGGCCAAAGCTTGGGAAACCATGCTGTTTCATTTGCACATTGGCTTCCTGGATACCGATCAACTCTGTCCACCGCTTGGAAAGTTGAAACAGGTTCGTGAACAGATAGGGCTGAGAACGGTCATCGATATGATTGAGAAAGTGATGAATCCTGTACAGTCCATGAATATGATTATTGGCGTCAATCAGCGGAAAACGATGGAGTCGCTCATTCCCATCTCTATGAGATCCGGCGTACAAAGCATTTATCTGGTGAACGGTATCGAGGGCTCTGAAGATTTGCCGATTTACCAAAACAGCACAATCCGCATCGTGACCCCTTGGGGAGACGAGTCGCGCGTGGTGGAACCGCAGAAATTCGGCTTTCTAAGCGGCCCCCTGCAGCCCATGGACAAGGCTGAGCAGCTCTCATCGCTGCGCCGTATTATCGGCGGTGAGAATACCGAAGAGCTGAAGCGGGAGCGTGATCACGTTATTTTTAATGCTGGATTGAGATTGACTTGGTTCGATAAGGTGGGAAGTTATGAGGAAGGCTTTCAATTAGCGGAATCTTTATTGCAAAGGAGAGAAGCTCAGAAGGTGATGCAGAAATGGGTGGATCAGAGTCATCGTTTCACACTGCAAGACTATCCTCACAACGATTCCTCTTCAAAAATTGGATAAAAAGACCATTCTGCGGTTAATTCGGCAAAAATGGTCTTTTTTTTATTTCTACCCTCTGAAACAAGCTCCCCCCTGCGAAATGATATAAGAGGCAACGCTTTCGGTGCCGGACGACCTGGCACAAGCAAGATCACGAAAGTCGATGCACAACGTGAAAAGCAGAACGCTAAGGAGGCATACAACATGAAAAAACAAATACTCACCCTAGCGCTGGTTCCAGCACTTATTTTCGGCGCAGTTACCGTTCCTATGGCCAAAGAAGCTTCGGCCGCTACGACGACCACAACGGGTCAAATCGTAAGCTCCGTCAGTTTCCGTCAAGGTGCAAGCACGGATGCTGCCCGTATTCGCTACTTGAAGGCAGGCGAGAAAGTAACCATCTTGTCCAAAGTGAATAGCTATTGGTACAAAGTAAGAGCATCCGATGGCAAGGAAGGATATGTAAGCACCGACTCCAAATACATAAAAACGTCTAGCGTGACAACGCCGGACGGTTCCGATAATAACAGCGGTTCAACGTCAACGGGACAAATTGTAAGCTCCGTCAGTTTCCGCCAAGGTGCAAGTACGGATGCTGCCCGTATTCGTTACTTGAAGGCAGGCGAGAAAGTGACCATCTTGTCCAAAGTGAACAGTTATTGGTACAAAGTAAGAGCGTCCGATGGCCAGGAAGGATATGTAAGCACAGATTCCAAGTACATTAAAACTTCAGGTGTAACATCGCCAGGAGATTCAAACAATAACGGTGGTACAAGCGGCGGAACCGCCAGTGAAAAAGCGCAAAAAGTGATTGCGGCCGGCAAAAAATATTTAGGAACACCTTATGAATATGGGTCTAGCCGTGATAATACCAACACGTTTGACTGCTCTGACTTCGTTCGTCAAGCTTTCTTGGACGGGATTGGGTTGAAATTGCCAAGCGACTCCAGAGGGCAAGGGAGTTATGTGAAATCACTCGGTAACGCCAAAACCGATTGGCATGATTTGAAACCTGGCGATCTCATGTTCTTCATGGATTACAAAGGGACAAGCAAGTCAAATTACAGCGGTATCGATAAATCGAAACAAACAATCTCACACGTGGCCATATACTTAGGCAATGGGCAGATTTTATCGACGTATTCCAAGGAAAGCGGCGGAGTTCGCATTGATTCCTTTGAAAATCGTCACTGGGAATACCGCTTCTTATATGGCGGCAGCGCACTTTAAAATTCAAAAAGCAGACTTCGAAATCGAAGTCTGCTTTTTTTTATACTTCCATAGGATCAACAAATGGATGCCAATGAATGGTAGGTAAATTGCTTTGTTCGCTTACGCCAGCAGAGCCGATCCAGGGGGTTGTAGTAGGTCCAGCAACTAAATAATGCTCCAGCAAATTGCTGAAAATAAATGGAAGAGGACGTTCTAGAACAAGATCTTTCGGAACCCAGTGCAGCTCACCTTCAGGGGTCGTGATACGGGGATTCACATCGGTGTAGCCGACGTAGAAAAACTGCTGCCGAACTTCTTGTCCATTCAAACGCAGTAAAATATACTGCAAGCGAAGTTCTTGGATTTCATCGTGTTCTATGCCAGTCTCCTCCCATATTTCACGTAAGCACGCGGCACGCGGGTTGTTTAGTTCATCTGGCTCTAAATGACCCCCGATGGCAGCCCACAGTCCAGGGGACAGTGTGCGCGTTAAAGAGCGTTTCATCATAAGCAATTCATTCCGGCTGTTCCATAGGAGAGCGGTAGACATCATACGCAATGTAATCATGGTGGCGATCCCTTTCTTTTTCTAGTACACTCAGCTTAGCACAAGTAAACTAGCTCCTGCAAAGAAGGTAGTTTCAGAGCAATTTGCCTATTGCTTCAGACCTCACGATTCGATATAATGTCCTCTATAGGTAAACAATAGTCTTTCTAGAGAGGACGGTAAGGTCGTGCCGGAAAGCAAAGAGTTTCTACAAACGATCAAGCACACCGGTCCTGAGAGGTACTACTTAGTCCGGGAAGATATTTTGCCAGAAGGTGTACTGAAAACGGTACAGGCCAAAGAGCTGCTCGCTCGGGGTGAAGTGAAGACGATTCATGATGCCGTGGAACAGGTTGGACTCAGCCGCAGCGCTTTTTATAAGTACAAAGATGGCATTCATTCGCTAAATAAGCTGGAAAGAGAGCGTATCGTAACGATTTCGATGGATTTGGAGCATCGGTCGGGGATTTTGTCCCGCGTTCTTGCGCTTATAGCTAATTTGGAAGGGAATGTGCTTACGATTCATCAGACGATTCCGCTGCAAGGGATGGCCAATGTCGTCATTTCTGTTGAAACCTCAACGATGGGGGAAGAGATTCGTCAGATTTTGGACCGGCTGCAGTCGCAAGAAGGAGTTAAGCGTGCCGTGATTATCGGTCAGGGCAGTTAAGATAAACATACTACTATTCGGGAGGACGAACGAAATGAAACCGATCAAGGTTGGATTACTGGGACTAGGCACAGTAGGAACAGGTGTCGTACGTATTATTGAAGGACATCAAGAGGATTTACACCGTCAGACAGGCTCTGCGATCGAAATTGCCAAAATTTTGGTGCAAGATAAATCAAAGCTTCGCAACATTTCCGTAGACGCGGACAAGCTGACTGAAAATGTTTGGGATGTTATCAGCGATAGCGAAATTGATGTCGTTGTTGAAGTGATGGGCGGCGTTTCCGCTACGAAAGATCATATTCTAACGGCTCTGGGCAACGGAAAGCACATTGTGACGGCGAATAAGGATCTCATGGCGATGCACGGTGCTGAAATTTTGGCGAAAGCAGCTGAGCACGGCTGTGACGTTTTCTATGAAGCAAGTGTTGCCGGCGGTATTCCGATCATCCGTGCACTCGTAGAGGGCTTCTCGTCTGACCGTATTACGAAGATCATGGGGATTGTTAACGGAACAACGAACTATATTTTAACCAAAATGAGCCAAGAAGGCGCGGCTTACGCTGATGTGCTGAAAGAAGCCCAAGCGCTTGGTTATGCAGAGGCTGACCCGACGTCCGATGTTGAAGGACTTGACGCTGCCCGCAAAATGACGATTCTTTCCACACTTGGTTTCCATGCCAATGTTAGCCTTAGCGATGTCGAAGCAAAAGGAATTTCTAAAGTAACAAAAGAAGACATTCAATACGGCAAGAAATTAGGATACGAAGTGAAGCTGCTTGGTATTGCTGAAAATCATGACGGACATATCTCCGTAAGCGTTCAGCCTACGATGGTGAAGAGCTCTCACCCGCTTGCTTCCGTAAATGGCGTGTTCAATGCCGTGTACGTGACGGGCGAAGCGGTTGGCGAGACAATGTTCTACGGAGCCGGCGCAGGCGAACTGCCTACAGCCACATCTGTTGTAGCGGATTTGGTTGCCGTTGTCCAGAACTTGAAGCTTGGTGTGAGTGGACGCAGGGTGCTTGCCCCTTACAAGGAGAAGAAACTGAAAACGGATGAGCAAATCGCATGCAAAAACTTCATTCTTTTGCACGTTGAAGATAAAGCTGGTGTGCTTGCGCAAATTACGCAAATTTTTGCTGAGCATGAAGTCAGCCTGGAGTCCGTCTTCCAGCATCCGAACAAGCACAACCCGAAAGCTGAAATTATCATCATTACACATGACGCCAACCAAGCCAGCATGAAAAATGTGCTGAAGCAGTTTGAATCCATGGACGTTATCCACGCCATCAAAAGCGTCTACCGCGTTGAAGGCTAATCTATTGAAAAGAGGCGCAATTTCGAAATGAGTTATAAGGCAGTGCAAAAGGTAAGAGTGAAAGTGCCGGCAAGTACGGCAAACTTAGGTCCTGGCTTTGACTCACTGGGGATGGCCTTGAATTTATATGCCTGGATTGATATGGCCATCTCGGAGCAAACCACGATTGATTTGATCGGTGATCAAATGCACGGGATTCCAACGGACAAGACGAATCTCATTTATAAAGTTGCGCAAATGGTATTTCAAGAAGCAGGCGTCTCCCACCCGGAGCTGTCTATCTCGATGTACAGCGATATTCCGCTAACCCGCGGACTGGGCAGCAGCGCGTCGGCGATTGTTGGCGCTCTGGCCGGAGCCAATGCACTGATTGGCAATAAGCTCACAGAATATGAGCTGTTCCAAATTGCAAGCCGCCTGGAGAAGCATCCTGACAATGTAGGAGCAAGCCTTTTTGGCGGCATCGTGGTTGCGTTCTGGGACGGAGAGAAGGCGGAATCCATCCGGATCGAGCCGGACCCGAACCTGGAGGTGCTGGTGGCGATTCCAGCCTTCCAATTGGCTACAGAGAAGGCGAGAGGCGTTATGCCGAAGCAGGTAGCCATGAAGGATGCGGTGTTCAACCTCAGCCACTCATCGCTGCTTGTTGCCGCACTTATCACAGGCAACCTGGGGATGATCCGTCATGCCATGAAGGACGCGCTGCATCAGCCGTATCGCGCGCCTCTTATTCCCGGCATGAAGACGCTGCTCGAGCAAGCCGAGAATCACGGCGCGCTTGGGGTTGCACTAAGCGGAGCAGGGCCAACCATGCTAGCGCTGGTGGACCAGCGAAGCGGCCGCAAGGCGGAGCTGGAAGGTTTTTTGAAAGAGACGCTGGCTAAGGAAGGTATCGAGGCACAGACGTTGTGGTTAAAGCCAAGCCGTGAAGGTGTAATAACGACTGCGCTGCAGGAAAACGACGGGGATCTCCAGTCCTTCGTAGACAAGGAGGTTCATGCATGAAGCGAGTCGCGATTCTTGGACCGAGCACTTTTTCGGAAGAGGCTACCCGCCATTTTTTGGGCGAGGACTTTACCTACGTTTCTTATAAGTTAATTTCCGAAGTCTTCAACGCAACATCGTCCGGTGAAACGGATCTGGGCGTTATCCCCATCGAAAATACACTTGAAGGCTCCGTTCATCTGCATGTGGACTGGCTCGTTCATGAAGTGGATCTTCCGATTCGGGCGGAATGGGTGTTTCCCATCGATATGAATCTCATCGGGTACCCTGCTCCTGAGGGGAGAACGGATGATTCGAATCCATTTGGGTATATCCGCAAGGTGCTGTCTCATCACGTCGTGCCTGCACAGTGCAGCCGTTTTATGAAGCAATATTTAAGCGGAGCGGAATTTGAACAAGTCAGTTCTACGGCAGAAGGAGTACGGATTGTTTCTTCTCTTCAGGATCCTTCGGTTGCGGCCATCGGAACGGCCATTGCTTCTACGAACTATGGCGTGCCTATGCTGCAAAAAGAAATCCAGGACCACAAAGACAACATGACACGTTTCTTGCTGGTCGGCAAGGAAGCTTCCGAGCTGAAATCCTCGGAGGACATGAAGACGACAATTCTTGTCACGCTGCCGGAAGATTATCCGGGCGCTCTTCACCAGGTGCTCTCAGCCTTCGCTTGGCGGAGAATCAATCTTTCCAAAATTGAGTCCAAGCCAACGAAGAAAAAATTGGGCACTTATTATTTTTACATTGATATAGCGGGCTCTTTGGACTCCGTTCTGCTCCCATCGGCGATTCAAGAAATTGAAGCGATTGGGTGTCAGGTCCGCATATTAGGCTGTTATCCTAGCTATCCCTATACGAATTAACTCTAAGATCCTCCGGCTCTCCAGCGCGGGGGATTTTTTTTGTCCGAAAGGGGCAAAAGCCTAGAAACGTGCATAAGATGTAATATCATTGTGAATATGTAGGTGGCTTAGCTAGCAGGGTTTATGAAAAATTGCTTGTGAATAAGCTTCCAAAGCCAGTTTTTTCTAACGAAAAAAGGAGGTAAGGTGTTGAAAATCCATATTGTCAAAAAGGGAGATACCCTGTACGAGCTCGCAAAAAAATATCATAGTACATTGGATCAGATCATTGCATTCAACCCGCAAATTGCAGACCCCAATGTGCTGGACATCGGCATGAAGGTGAAGATCCCTTCCAAACCGAAGCCGGTCGATCCGCCTGCGTCTGAGTTCGTTTACAAGCACATTGTTCAGCAGGGAGACAGCTTATGGAAGCTTGGAAAAGCCTGGGATGTACCTCTACAGGCGATGATTGGGGCTAATCCGCAGCTGAAGAATCCCAACGTACTTATGACAGGGGAAGTTGTTTTTGTTCCCAAAATGCATCATGGAGCTGCGGACACGACGCATCATTCCCCTCCAAAAGCGTCGACGATGCCTTTCGATCATATGCCGGAGGCACAGCCGACGACGCCAAGCGATGCAAGCCCGCCGCCATATATCCCGGCTCCGGAAGAAACGATGCCAGAGGCAATGCAACCAATGCCAATGCCAATGCCAATGCAACCAATGCAACCAATGCAACCAATGCAACCAATGCCTACTGTTCCTGCGACTGCCCCAGAGCAGACTTTGATGCCTGAAGTGCCAAGTGGAGAGCCAGAGGATATTGCGCTGCAAGAACCATACGAGCAGCCAGCCACTCATCCTTTCAAGCAGTTTCATATTACTGCGACGGAAGTATTCGCTTATCCAGAGGCTAATCAGCAAGAAGCAGCGGCGCATCCGGCATTTATGCCGTATCAACAGCAGCCGTGGGAACAAGCGCCTCATCATACTCAGATGCCCACATTCCCTGTGAGCAACGAGGGGTGCGGCTGTGGGGGCCCTGCCATCATGGAGCAGCCATGGATGACAGGACCAGAAGGATTTGCTGCTAACCCATTAGGAAATCCATGGGAAGGGCAGCATCATGGCTACCATCACGGCATGCCATCAATGCCGAACATGGCTGACATGAACACAATGCCATCGATGCCGAATGTGGCTGACATGAACACAATGCCGTCGATGCCAAACGTGGCTGACATGAACACAATGCCATGGATGCCGAACATGGCTGATATGAACACGATGCCATCGATGCCGAACATGGCTGACATTAACACAATGCCATGGATGCCGAACATGGCTGACATGAACACGATGCCGTCGATGCCGAACATGGCTGACATGAACACGATGCCGAATATGCCTTACATGCCTGACTTATATCCGCAAGGATCTCCTTTTGACATGGGGCAATCCGGGCATAATCCGTTTGCTTTTCAACCGGGTCCATATGGAATCCCTTATGCCGGAGCTCACTATCAAGCGCCTTTCGAGTCGCCAATGATGCCGCAAGTTCATACGCATGAACTTACGAAAGAAAGCGACAAAGATGAAGTCGTAGAAATCGATATTCGCACGAACAAGTCAGGGAAAGCCAAACATAGCGGCGGTGCTTCCAAAAAAGCGAAATCGACCGGAACAGACGCGCTCAATGCCTTCGTAAGACGTCAGCAAAGAGCAGTTTTAGACTCCCAGGAATCCAGACCCAATGTTCCTTGGATTAATTTCTGAATAACAAAAAAGCCTCCTAAGTCCACAGTCCGTGGATGGGGAGGCTTTTTATTATTTTAGCTGACGGAACCATTATGCAATCATTCCGATGGTGAAGAAGACCATAAGGCCAACGACGAAATTCATGCCCCATTTCTTGCGGAGCAGCTCCCGCCCGCGGTGCAGACGAGTTTTTACCGTTGTAATCGGCAAGTTAAGCTTGGTGCTAATTTCTTGAAGCGAAAGCTCTTCCAGATAATAAAGCGTAATGACGCTTTTATATTTGTCGGCCAACTTATTAATGGAAGTGTGCATGTGATCTTGGATTTCTGTTTGCAGCACAGCGTGCTCCGGCGATTGATCCTGGCTTGCGAGTTTACTGTAATAGCTGTAATCATCGTCGTGATCGCTCAGCTCAGCATCTAGGGATTGAACAGGCCGCTTTTTGCGCAACAAATCAATCGCGACATTTTTGCCGATCCGATAAATCCAGGTAGAGAAGTTCTGGCTTTCATCGTAGTGATTCAAATTCAAGTAAACGCGAATAAATGTCTCCTGAACGATATCCTCCGAATCAGGCCTGTTATGAAGCATGCGGAATGCAAGCTTTTGTATTTTATTCCGGTATAACTCGACTAATTCAACGAAAGCGTTGCGATCGCCTCGTCTGGATAATTGAATTAATTGAAGTTCTGCGACATTCATGGTGTTTCCCCTCCTTAGCGTTTTCGTAAGAAAACTGTCTTCGAAAGATCAGGCTTAGCATTTTCTTGAAGAAAATCAGCTGGCAGCCTTTTCAGATATATATCGTTTTTCATGAATAAGTATGAGAATATTTCATCTACTTCTGACTATATCATTTCTGTGGCAACAGTCAAATTTTATAGTTATTTTATACTCAGAACATTCCCATTATTTGCCGAATTTATGGATGTTTGGTTACTTTTCATGTCAGTGGTCGGAAATGAGGCTGAAGTTGAGCGAGGTGTAGGCACGCCTTTTTCAATTTTGAGTACTTCATTCCAAATAGCAACGGCTCCCCATAATAGGACAACTCCAATAATCAGGAGTGTTGTACGCTTGATTCGTCTTTTACCTTTCATGATAGAGCTTCACCGTCCGTCTTGATTGGTTTGATGCTACTCTCCCTATGGTAAATGATGTATAGCGTCTCATGCAAATGGAAACAATACGAAAAAAGAGAATAGAAGGGGATACCAGTGAATGTACAACGTTTTTTGAAGCATTGGAAAAGAAGGCTGCGCTGGAAACGCAGTTGGTTGACATTAGGGATGATCTTCCTTGTAGGTACGGTTTGCTTTATTGGCTACGCGACAGATGGTTTTTCAGGTATAGACCATTCTCCGACTCAAGCTACGATGGCTCAATTAACGCCGGAAGACGATGAGCGTCTGAAAGAAGCGGAAGCAACGCTGAAGCGGATTACAGATACCAGGGAAAGCTACCTGCTTAAATCTTACGTTTGCGGTGAAGAGAAGAGCACACTCGGTCAGCAAACCTCAGAGCAGCTGCTTGATATGCAAATGAAACATCCGAACTGGCTGCTCAGCGTCAGTCCAAGCGGAGAGGTTACATTTACCGAAAATATTGAAGATTTGTCTCCGGCATGCAAAGAGAAAGCGGTATTCGGCATTGACGGAAGCAGCAATCTCTCGTTGTTTAACGGCACTCCTGCCAAAGATAACGTGATACGGACATTTTTCCAACTAAACATCAAGCATTTGGAAAGCAGCCTGCCCCCGGATACGGTGGAAAAGCTGCGTGAGGGCATTCGCATCTCTGATATGGAGGAGTATAATAGCGTATTATCAACATTCAGCGATTATGCCGTGGAAGAAACAGAAAAAGCGATGACAAGACCATAATGGAGCAAAAAAGTGAGGTAGATAAGGGGGAATCCCGAGTCTATCTCTTTTTTTTGTTATCTGCTATAATGAGAAATGACTACATATGTTCGCTTTTTTTAGATGGGAGAGAAATGCTGTGCGTATTCTGGGGATTGATCCGGGGATCGCGATTGTAGGTTTTGGCTTTATTGATAAAATTGGCAGCAAGCTTGTTCCTGTGCAATATGGTTCAATTCAGACGGAAGCACATACCGATCCAGGTCTGAGACTGAAGGATGTCTACGACGCTACAACGCAATTGATAGAAAAGTATAAACCGGACGCAATGTCCATAGAGAAGCTTTTTTTTAACCGAAATGTAACGACGGCATTTACCGTAGGCCAAGCACGTGGTGTCATGATTCTAGCCGGTGTTCAGGCAGGTCTGCCCATAGCGGAATATACGCCTCTTCAAGTCAAACAATCCGTTGTCGGCTACGGGAATGCGGAGAAGAAGCAAGTCCAGGAAATGGTCAAAATATTACTCAAACTATCGCAGGTGCCTAAGCCTGATGATGTAGCTGATGCTCTGGCGATTGCTATTTGCCATGCACATTCTTCTGCTTTGCAATCTAGAATAAATGAGGTCAGAAAAAGATGATAGATTTCTTACGAGGAAAAGTGGCGCTTCGCGAGAGCGAGTATGCTGTGCTGGATGTGAACGGCGTAGGTTATCGAGTATTTTGTCCTAATCCCTATGCGCTTTCGCATAAGGATAATGAAGAAGTTACGATGTTCATTCATTATCACGTGAGGGAAGACGCTCATTTACTATTCGGTTTTGTCTCGCGAGATGAGCAGGCTTTATTCCGTTTGCTGCTGGATGTGACGGGGATTGGACCTAAAGTGGCTTTGGGTATCCTTGCTGCAGGTGGAAGACCGGAAGCTGTTATTTTGGCAATTAGCCAAGAAAATTTGGCTTTCCTGACGAAGCTGCCAGGCATCGGCAAAAAGACGGCGCAGCGGATTATTTTGGACCTTAAGGACAAATTAGGTTCAGTGACGTTCTCGAGTCCTGAAGCTGCTGTTGCTTTAAGCGTTGTGGGTTCAGCCCAAATTACGGAGGGCGGCCAAGTTTGGACGGAAGCGAAAGAGGCTCTGATGACGCTTGGTTACACGGAAGCGGAAGTGGACCGCGCATGGCTGCAAGTGAAGCCCAAAGCAAATCCTTCGGATTCTACAGATGTTTTGATGAAGCTTGCCCTGCAAGCCTTGTATACGATGTAGCAAGTATTAGCCAATGAAGAAAGCTTTCCTAGGGAAAGCTCGTAGGAGGATCACCATGGATAATGACCGGATTATATCGGCTAATTTGATGATGGAGGACAACGTCATAGAGTACAGTCTGCGTCCCCGTTATTTGGCTGAATATATCGGCCAGAAGCAGGCTAAGGAGAACCTCAAGATTTATATCGAAGCCGCCAAAATGCGCAAGGAAGCGCTGGATCATGTGCTGCTTTATGGACCGCCCGGGCTCGGGAAGACGACCCTGTCCAATATCATCGCCAACGAGCTTGGCGTGAACATCCGAACAACCTCCGGCCCCGCCATTGAGCGGCCGGGCGATTTGGCTGCCATCCTGACGAACCTGCAGGAGGGCGACGTGCTGTTCATCGACGAAATTCACCGCCTCCACCGTACGGTGGAAGAGGTGTTATATCCGGCGATGGAGGATTTTGCCCTTGATATTATCATCGGCAAGGGGCCGAGCGCACGCTCGGTGCGGTTGGACTTGCCGGCGTTTACGCTTGTCGGCGCGACGACGCGCGTCGGTTTGTTGTCTGCGCCGCTGCGCGACCGTTTCGGAGTCGTCAGCCGGCTGGAGTTTTATACGGTGGAGGAGCTCACCTACATCGTCTCCCGGACGGCCGACATCCTGCAGGTCGGCATCGTCGGTGAAGCCGCGCGCGAGATCGGCATGCGCTCGCGTGGCACGCCGCGTATCGCGAACCGCTTGCTGAAGCGGGTGCGCGACTTCGCGCAGGTGAAGGGCGATGGCATCATCACGCTGGACATCGCCAAAGAGGCGCTGAAGCGCATTCAGATCGATGACCTGGGTCTGGATGAGATCGACCATAAGATGCTGAGGGCGATCATCCAGAGCTTCCAGGGCGGCCCTGTAGGGCTGGAGACGATCGCTGCCACCATCGGTGAAGAGAGTCAGACGATCGAAGACGTCTACGAGCCGTATTTGCTGCAAATTGGATTTTTGCAGCGTACGCCGAGAGGGCGAATCGTTACGCCGCAGGCCTACCATCATTTGGGCTTGCCGGTGCCGGAACAGCGGTCATGAGGAACTTGAGAGGGAGCCGGGAGGCTCCCTTTTTTTGTTACTTGTTGCTGTCGTGTCTGGTGGATATGAGGAGACTTACGCATGAGCGCATATTGGTGGGGTTTAGGGCACTTTAACTAGTTGGCCACTACTGGCGAGGTTTTTCCTTCGACAGTTGAGCTTATTTCGACCACAAACTTCTTTCCCTTGCGGGGTACTAGTTTTTCCCTTGCGGTTCCCAGCTACCGTTTCCCTCTGTGCACCAGCTATTGCTCACTCCCTGCGAGCGCCAACTACTGACTACCCCTTGTGAGCACGAGCCGCCGGCTAACGGACTGAGATGCCCCTATTTGCCACTTTTGTCGCAAAATTAGCATCTAACGGACTCAGGAGCCGCTATTGAGCATGAATATGCTCAAAACAGCGACAAAGTCCGTGAATAACGTCCCCTCAGTCCGTTAGTGCCTCAAACCCAGCCAAATTTGCCCAAATAACGTCCCCTGAGTCCGTTACAGAAAGAGGCGCTACTTGGCGGCGGAGAATTGTCATTTGATGGGTTTGAGCAGCTACTGGTGGGTATGAGGAGACTTACGTTTGATCGCATATTGGTGGGTATGACGAGACTTATGCTTGAGCGCCTACTGATGGGTTTATGCACTTTAACTAGTTAGTTACTATTGGCGATGTTTCCTTCGACAGTTGAGCTTATTTCGACCACAAACTTACTTTCCCTGCGTACACCAGATGCCGTTTACTCCCAGCGGTCACCAACTACCTTTCCCCCTATGCACCTACTACTGTTTACTCCTTGCAAGCGCCAGCTACAAGCTCCCCCTTGCGAGCGCAAGCCGCCGACTAACGGACTGAGATGACCCTATTTGCACCTTTTGTCGCAAAATTAGCATCTAACGGACTCAGATGCCGCTATTGAGCATGAATATGCTCAAAACAGTGACAAAGTCCGTGAATAACGTCACCTCAGTCCGTTAGCGCCTCAAATCCAGCCGAATTTGCCCCAATAACGGCTCCTGAGACCGCTACGAGATGAGCCTACGCGAGCGACGTCTGAGGTTTCATTTCCTAGAACGACAGCATACACCTGAGCAGCAACTTAAAGTCTTACCATTTTATTCTACTAAAAAACAAAACTTCTGCGCTTTGCTAGAGTCTAACTTAGTAGAATGCTGCAAAAGAAAGGAAATATTGTCGAATGAAACGAACAAAAAAGCTGTTAGCCCCCAGAACACTAGCTTTGATTACGACGGCTGCTTTAACGTTTGGAACAGTTCCAGTGTTGACGATCCCTGCGCATGCAGCGGGAATATCGCATTTGGATGAAGTACGTGTTGCCTTATTCATAGATTCTGCCAAATATAAATTAATAGAACCGGTTACGACACTCAGCTCGACTGGCGGAATGGATATCAATGTACGCAGTTCAGCCGGTGCCGCCGATCAGCTCTGGCTCACTCTCCAAGACAGCACCATCCGCATGTCATTGGATCAGTACAGTGTCATGATGCTGGAAACGACGGACTTCGCTGCTGCTAAAGGATTAAGTGCGAAACTCGCCACCATGTCAGCGGATGGTTACGTGTTAAGCCGGGTGAAACAAGGGAAAACAATGTTTCAGGTATTTTACGGCAGCTTCCCTACGATGGAGGCGGCAGAAAGCGCTTCAGCTCAAGCGCTAAAAGATGTGACAGTGGCTTCGTTCACGAAGCAAGCCCCTCCTGCAGTGACAGGGCCGCTCCATTTAAGCGCGGGTACGTTTGCGTCAGAGGCTGCTGCTTTGCAGCAAGCGGCTGTTTATTCTGGAGCTGGAATTCAAGCAGATGTAGCCTTGCAAGATGATGCCACAGGTAAGCCGGCATATAGTGTATGGATTGGCAACGAAGCGAGTCCTGCTCAGTTAGAAACGGTAAAACAGGCCGCTATGCTTGCGGTTCCTGCCATTCCTTTGCAAGCCGCCAATACGAAGGCGTCCTATCTTATTCGCAAATCAGACGTAACCGCGTCGACGAATGGAACTACACCTGTCCCGCATTTCACAGCAGGAGCTGGTCAGCAAAAAACGTTGGTTCACTCCAAAGGTGAAGCAATAACTGTAAAAGAAAAAGCAGATCGCAAATATCGTGGCGACATGGAAATCAGTACATATCAGAATAAATTAGCATTGGTAAATGAAGTGCCGATGGAGTCCTACTTATATGGCGTTTTAGGTGCGGAACTTGGCTCCGGATGGCCAGCAGAGGCATTAAAGGCTCAAGCGGTCGCGGCCCGCACGTTTGCCATTAAACAGGGAAATAAATACGAAATCGCTCAAGTGACGGATACGACGTTAGATCAAGCTTATTACGGTATGCAAAAAGAGTTCCCGGCAGGAAATCAAGCGGTTGATGCCACGAAAGATGAAGTCATTTCGGATAAAAGCGGGTTGATTTCACCTGTGTTCTCATCGAATTCCGGTGGGAAAACTGCAGATCCATCCGAGGTTTGGGGAAATCCTGTGGGTTATTTGCGCAGCGTGGCTAGTCCTGATCAAGGAGCGGAAAATGGCAAAGCAACATGGTATCGCATTCAATTGACGGATGGCCGTTTGGGCTATGTCTCCGCGGAGTACTTGAAGGATACCGGCCAGAAAGACAAGAACGGTACCCCTTACTACGAGTCTACCGATCAAAACGTCAATGTCCGTTTGGCGCCGTACGTGGACAATACAGCGAATCCTTCTATTGATCAGCTTGCAGCTAAGGAAAAAGTACTCGTCATAGGGCAGGAAAAAGAATCTAATGCTTACTCTTGGATGAGAGGCCCTTATACGCCGAGTGAGATGAAGAGCAAATTAACAGCGGCAGGGGTACAAATCAACGGTGAACTAACATCCCTGGAGATATCTGCACGCGGTCCGTCTGGAAGGGTTACAGAGCTCAAAGCAAATGGCGTTGTAGTAAAAGTGCCATATCCTGACGCCCTGCGCACTGTGCTTGGCGGCTTGCCCAGCACCCTGTTTGAAATTGAAGGAGCAGGAAGTTATACTGGTAGTACCCCGCAAGGAGCCAATCTGGCGATCGTGGGGGGCGGAAGTGCCGGGACGGGCACTACAAGCAATGACTCCGTCTACGTGCTTTCCGGTAATCAATCCCAGCCGACCTCGCTCAAGAAAACGGATTTGACCGCATTAGGCACCACAGGGTTGGCTAAACCAACGGATCCAATTGGAACCCCAAACACACCTTCGGTAACACCAACGCAAGGCAAACAATTCGTATTCCGCGGCACAGGATATGGCCATGGATTAGGAATGTCCCAATGGGGAGCAAGAGGTTTTGCAGAACAAGGCTATGATTATAAAAAAATACTTCAGACATATTATACTGGAGTCAACATAACTAAGGAATGAATACACACTCATGGATGTACAAGCATTTGACTTTGAATTACCTGAATCATTGATTGCCCAGACGCCGCTGCTTAATCGCACAGCGTCTAGACTGCTTACGCTGAATAAACAGACCGGAGCAATTGGTCACCAGACTTTTGAACAACTCATTGATTATCTGGAAGCCGGGGACTTGCTCGTGATGAATGATACACGAGTCATTCCAGCACGGCTCTTTGGCATGAAGAAAGACACGGGAGCCAAGGTTGAGCTATTGCTCTTGAAACAGCTCGGTGAGGACCGTTGGGAGGCCTTGGTAAAGCCTGGGAAGCGCATGCAGCTGGGGGCTGTGGCCGTTTTTGGAGTGAACCAGGAGGAAGAGCCTCTGCTGACGGCGGAGGTCGTTGAAGTTGGAGAGATGGGAGCACGTGTTCTTCAATTCAGCTATAAGGGCATTTTTAATGAAATTTTGGATCGATTAGGGGAGATGCCCCTGCCTCCTTATATTAAGGAACAGCTGCCGGAGAGGGAACGCTATCAAACCGTGTATGCGAAACACGAGGGCTCGGCCGCGGCGCCAACAGCAGGGCTTCATTTCACAGAAGCTTACTTGGAGAAGCTGCAAGCGAAGGGGGTTCGTCTTGCATTCGTTACGCTGCATGTGGGATTAGGCACATTCCGTCCTGTGTCCGTAGACACCATTGAAGAGCATCAAATGCACGCGGAGTATTACGTGCTTTCCGCTGAAACCGCAGCGGCGATCAATGAAACCAAAGCGAACGGGAAACGTGTTGTTGCTGTAGGAACAACATCTGCCCGAACGTTGGAAACCGCCGCAGGTATCAGTCGTGAGCAAGGAGGAGCGGAAGATGGGAAGCCATTAGTTATCCAGCCTTCGCAGGGTTGGACGAGTATCTTTATTTATCCGGGATATAGCTTCGGGGTCGTGGATGCTCTGTTAACGAATTTCCATTTGCCGAAATCAACCCTGCTCATGCTGATTAGCGCTCTGGCTGGAAGGACGCATATCATGCAAGCTTATGAAGAGGCTGTCCGAGAAGAGTATCGCTTTTTTAGCTTTGGAGACGCAATGCTTATTTACTAAATAGAAACAAAGACTAGAGGAAGCTTAGAATAGGAAGTGGATGTAATGGCAGCAGCAGTAACGTACGAACCGATCAAAACTTGTAAACAATCCGGCGCCCGCTTGGGTCGGGTTCACACCCCGCATGGCGTTATTGAAACGCCGGCTTTCATGCCGGTGGGTACGCAGGCTACGGTGAAAACGATGAGTCCGGAAGAGTTGAAAACGATGGATGCTCAAATTATTTTGAGCAATACGTATCATCTATTCATTCGTCCTGGACATGAGATCGTGAAATCCGCAGGCGGATTGCACAAATTCATGAACTGGGATCGCCCTATTTTAACGGATAGCGGTGGGTTCCAAGTGTTTAGCCTGAGCAACATGCGCAAAATTACCGAAGAAGGCGTTACGTTTAAATCCCATTTGAATGGTGACAAGCTGTTTCTCTCGCCGGAAGTAGCCATGGAAATCCAAAACGCGCTTGGTTCCGATATTATGATGGCTTTCGATGAATGCCCTCCGTTCCCGGCAGAGTACGATTATGTGAAGAAATCATTGGAACGTACGACACGCTGGGCCGAGCGCTGCCTGAAAAGTCACAGCCGACCGGAAGATCAAGGTTTATTCGCCATTATCCAAGGCGGGATGCACGAGGACCTGCGCAGAATGAGCGCGGAGCAGTTGACTTCCATGGATTTCCCGGGGTATGCTATTGGTGGACTGAGCGTTGGAGAGCCCAAGCATTTGATGTATGAAGTGCTTGATTATACAGCACCGTTGATGCCGGCTAACAAACCGCGTTATCTGATGGGTGTGGGTTCACCCGATGCCTTAATTGAAGGCGCTATCCGCGGGATCGACATGTTCGACTGCGTACTGCCTACAAGGATCGCCCGAAATGGGACTTGCATGACAAGCGAAGGCCGTCTTGTGATTCGGAATGCGAAGCATGCAACGGATTTTGGCCCACTGGATCCCAAATGTTCATGTTATACTTGCACAAATTACAGCAGAGCATATATTCGTCATTTAATTAAAGCGGATGAAACCTTTGGAATCAGATTGACAACGATTCATAACCTTCACTTTCTGCTACAGCTTATGCGCGATGTCAGAGGGGCCATTATGGAAGATCGCTTGCTCGATTTCCGTGATGAATTCTTTGCCTCTTATGGGCTGAATGATAATGAAAGAGGATTTTAAGAGAGGAGGATACCTATGTTTCAATTGGCAGCTGAAACTGCGAATACTGGCGCGGTAGGATATTTGTATACATACGGGCCGTTAGTGCTCATGTTCGTGGTTCTCTATTTCTTACTTATTCGTCCACAGCAAAAAAGACAGAAAACACGCAATCAAATGCTCGGCTCTTTGAAAAAAGGAGATAAGGTCGTTACGATTGGCGGTCTTCACGGCACGATTATGGAGATCACTGACGACATTTGTGTGCTTCGTGTCAACGATGCAACGAAAATGACTTTTGATCGTTCTGCCATCAATGCTGTTTCACAAACAACAGCAAAGGAATAAAATAAAAAAGCGAGAACCTTCATCAGGCTCTCGCTTTTTGTTTGGCTTTTAAAGCTCATTATTTTTGAAAGATCGTTTAAGCAGTACTTGTTCTCCAAAAACCAGGCGTCCTTCGGAAATGCGCAGTCCCAATCTTGCGGCTACAACACCTAGCACGACACCGGCACACATATCGGATAACCAGTGGATACCGAGATAGAAAATCGTGAAAATGATAAAAGCTGAGGAGATCGGAACGAAAATTTTCCAAAATGTATTGCGGCTCTTCACAGCAATGACGGCCATCGATACGGAGATCGACGTATGCAAGCTAGGGAAGCAATTATCCAATCCCGACAGTGGGCGATAGTCCTGCTCGAAGGTTGGGAATACATCGAGAATAAGCAGCTTAACATTGGGATGAAACGACCAGACTTCGTTAACTGGAAAGAACAGATAAAACGGAATGGCTATCATATAGTTGAACATGAGCGCGTAACAAATCGCGTAGAATAATTTATAATTTTTCTGAAATGTATAAAGAGCAATGGATGCAATCATGACGGATGGAAAGATCACGACGTAGAAATAACTGCTAATCACGGTCAATATATCATTGTGGAAGAAATGTTGAATCGCAGAAACAAAGTTTCCTTCTATGCTATAGATGGATTTGGTAAAATCAGCTTTATAGTCAATTCGTTTCTCGACCCACATCTCAAGTTTGTTGAAAAAAAGGATTGTGATGAGTGCTGCGAAGTGGATTAAATACTTGCGGGATGTAAATATTTCTTGAACGAAGCTTCCGGCGATAACGAACGGATTTTTGCGTGTTGCGGCAATTAGAAAGACGATGACAGTAATTACTATATAGACCGTCGCATGTGTCATAGACTGAAACGGGCTCATGGTGTTTTCCCCCTAATATTGGAAATTATTGCGAATATAACTATGATAGTATACCACAATCAAAGGGGGATAGTGAATTTTCACGGAAACGTCTTATTTCGTCGTGTTAACGCCAAGGATGCCTCCAAGTGCTCCTGCTGCAAATAAAATACCGAGCAATTGCAGGGATTGAAGATTCAATCCTGCGTCAAAAGCTAGAAAGCCAACCAAGAAAATAAGGATAAAATAGACGAATCCGACGAGTCCCCCGTGGTACCAGCCGCGGTTACCGGCTCTTTTGCCTGAAACCCAGCCTCCAATAAACAGTGCTGCAGCATGGATAATCGTAGTTAACGTATGCAAGGAACTCTCTTGTGTGCTAGTTAGCAGCAAAAATAATGATGTTACTATTGTCCCAATTGTCATCATGCTTAATGAATAGGCAAGTCCGGAAAATAATGGTGATGTTATTCGAACCTGACTGACCGTTTTCATGGGGTTCACAGGCACCAATCCTTTCTTAATTCGTTCTTTTCATTATCATCATTGTATGGCCAAGCACATAGAATTAGTACAGACTGTTCAAAGGGAAGGTGAATAATTATGATGGAATTTTCTCAAGGACCCGCTCTGTGGCAGGCTATTGCAGCACTTATTATTTTTGTTGCCGCTTATATTTGTATCTTGATTGAGAAGTGGGACCGTATGTATACGGCGCTTGGAGGAGCCATCCTGATGCTTCTTCTGGGCATTGTTCCAATTGGAAAGGCGCTTACAACATACGCAAATTGGCATGTTCTTTTATTTCTTGTTAGTTTATTTGTGATTGCCGGTCTATTTCAGAAAACAGGACTTATCGCATTCGCTGCAAGCAAAATCATACGCGTGTTTCGGTTACAGCCTTTTACGATATTAATAGGTTTGTCGGTACTGGCCGCTGTAAGTTCTGCCTTATTAAACGCTTTGCTCACCGTCGCTGTTATCGTTCCAATCCTGCTCAAAACGACGAAGATGATGAAACTGTCGCCTGTACCTTTTTTGATTTCTGTCTTGTTATCGGCGAATCTCGGTGGCGCAGCAACGCTTATGGGCAATTGGTCCAATAGGTTGATAGGTGCAGCTGAGCATATAACAACAGGGGAGATGCTGATCAAAATCGGACCGCTTGTTATTCTCATGTTGGCCATCGTCTATCTAGCAATCTGGTTTCTCTATGGAAGGAAAATGATTATTCCTGAAACGTACAAGCGGGAGGTGCTTAGTTTGCAGCCCGAAACCTACTTAACGGAAGACCGCGTCCAATTTATCGGTGGCAACGCCATTGCCGGGGCAACGCTGCTTGCTTTTTTACTGCAAGGTATTTTGGGGTGGCAAGCCTCCTATATTGCTGCAAGTGGGGCAGTAGCGCTAATCGCGCTTAACTATCAGGACCTCATTCAGCTTTTCAAAAAGAGAGACTACCGTTCCTTTTGGAGTGGGGTACTAGAAACACAAGGATTGTTTTTTCTAGGATTGTTTATTATGGTTGGCGGACTAACGTATGCCGGGATATCGGGATTCATCGCTGTTAGAGGATTGGAATTGAGCCAAGGCTCCATGTCATTTTTATCCATGCTTTTGTTATGGTTGACGGGGTTTGGTTCATCGGTTGTGGATTATGTGCCATACACCGCGGCGATGATTCCTGTGATAGAACATATAGGAACAGAAATGCAGAGTTTTTCTCAAACATCCATTCAACCTCTGTGGTGGTCCATCATTATTGGAACCGCGATTGGAAGCGGGGTTACGCTCTTCGGTTCGATATCAAGCATGTATGCCGCAGCACTCGCGGAGCAAGAAGGAGGAGGGTTTAATCCCCGGAATTATTTCATGATTGCAGGGCCGATCTCCTTGGTTTTATTCATCGTAGCTACGATCTATTTCAAGCTATTTCTGTTGTAATTCCCAACAATTGAATACGTAAAATCTGCATGATGAAGTGCATGAGCGGTCAGAATACCAGTGAACTCCGAGAACAAGCAAGAAGCTTAGATCAGGGAGGCTATCGATGGATATTCTGACCATTTTTTTACGTACCGTGCTGATCTACTTTGTCGTTTTTCTAATGCTCCGTCTGATGGGGAAGCGGGAAATCGGGAAGTTATCGCTGTTTGATCTGGTTATTTCGATTATGATTGCCGAGATTGCCGTGTTCGTGCTTGAAGATGTAAAGAAGCCAATCATGGATGGGATTGTCCCGATGGCGACACTGGTGCTGATCCAAATCATCATCGCCTATGTCACATTAAAAAATAGAAATCTCCGGATTCTATTTGACGGGAAACCTAGCGTGATCATCAAACAAGGATTGATCGACCGTGAAGAAATGAGGAAACACCGTTACAACCTGGATGACTTGATGCAGCAGCTCAGGCAAAATAAGATCATGAATGTCGCAGACGTGGAGTTTGCCGTTCTTGAGCCCTCGGGGAAGTTAAGCGTAGTGGAGAAAAGCTTGAAAGCGAAAGAGACAGCGATTGACGAACAAGGCCTGAAAGGCACGATTCGATATGAGGGTCTACCGCTGCCTCTCATTATGGACGGCAAAGTACAGGACGATAACTTAGAGAAAATAGGCAAAACGAGATTCTGGCTAAAAAACCAGCTTCAATTCAAGGGAGCGCGCGATTTCAAAGAAGTGTTTTACTGCTCCATTGATCACAGAGGCAGAATGTTTCTTGACCGCAAAAGATAGGCTAGCGGATAATTTTTTTGCCCATGTTCAGAACCCGAGTCAGGTCCTTTAAACGAATCAATCGGAAAACCGTAATCGAAAACAAATAAACAATAAACCCTACGAGAGTCGAAGATACAAAACGGAGCCATTCAATGGTAGTCCATGGCATGTACATGATGAAGTAACAACATAGACCTGAGAGGACCATAGCCGCTCCAATTTTGCCGAAATCACTGCCCTCCATACGAAACTTCAACAAACGCACAACGCTGTTCCAATGTAGGAGCGTAACCAACACAATGTTTACATTGATCGCAAAAACAGCTCCTTGAATGCCGAGTTCCGGCTTGCTGGCCAGCCAATAAATGAGGATCAGTTTGACGGTAGAGCCTATCAAGGTATTGATTAAAGCGGATCCGGGTTTGTTCAAAGCTTGCAGAGTCGACTGCAGGGGTGCCTGGAAATAGATGAATATGGCAATTGGAGCCATCATTTTGAGCATGATACCAACATCGGGTTGATTGTACATATACCTGCAGATGGGTTCGGCCAGGACGAACATGATGACAGCAAACGGAGCACCCGTGACTAAAGCCAGCCTTAAGGATTGGTGCAGGCGTGCATGGATCGTTTTCATATCTTTGCGAGCAGCAGCTTCGCTTAAGGATGGAACCAGCGAGACCGATAAAGACATCGTCAGTGCGCTCGGAAGCAGAATGATAGGGATAATCATACCTTGCAGCGCACCGTACTGCGCTGTTGCCAGAGAAGTGGCAATGCCTGCAATGGCTAGACTTTGCGCAATGAGAATAGATTCGAATAAATAAGAGCTTGCCCCAATTAACTTGCTGCCCGTAATCGGAATGGAAATGCGTAATATCCGCCGTAAGTTAGCCAATCGGCCATTCGTTTTCGTTGTACCGATCTGAGCGACAGGAAGTTTCGGTGATGATTTCTTATCGTACCTGAAATGGATGGCCAGAACGGCTAGACCGCCAATCTCACCGGCAAGAACGCCTACCATGGCGCCGGCGGCGGCATATTCGATCCCGTATGGGATCATGACATACGAGCAGACAAGCACCATCACAATGCGAATCAGCGTTTCCATGATCTGTGACGTGGCCGTGGGAATCATATTCTGTCTGCCTTGAAAGTATCCGCGGTAAACAGCGGAAACCCCGATGATCGGGATCATTGGACTCATGCACAAGAAGGTGTAATAAACGCGTGAATCGGTTAACAAATGGGAGGTGATCCAAGAGGCTCCTGCGACGCAAGCAATGGTGAATAGGATGCTCAAGCCAATTGTGATCACTAAAGAAATTCGAAGAATGCTGCGAATTCTCGATTCATTATGCTCGGCTTCAGCCTCGGCAATCAGCTTGGCAATGGCAATAGGTATGCCTCCCGTTATGATCGTCAAGATGACGGAAAGGAAAGGCCAGCCCATTTGATAAAGGCCAATGCCTTCTGCGCCGATGACACGAGGTAAAGTAATTCTAGGGATGAAGCCGAGAATACGGTTCAAAATGCCTGCGGCCAAAAGAATCATCGTGCCCCTGATAAATGACTGCTTGGTCATGCCATACCCTCTTCCGATACTTGTCTTACCTTATGGATATGCGAGAGTTGGTCAGGCTCATGCTAACATTTTATGGACAGGTTAAAGCTAGCAGGAAATTGGGGTGTGAATATCGAATAATATGTCAAGTTAACCATGATAAACTGACCTTAGGAGGATCTCTCTATGAATGGAGAAGATAATGATCAAGTTCCTCATCATCCTGAGGACAAGGCAAGCGAACAGATAGAGGAAAGTGAGTCAGCCCCCCATCACGCGGACAAGGAAGAAGCGGAAGTTACACTTTCCGATTTTGAATTGAGCGAGGTCATCGAGAATCTCTGTCTAAGCAAAGTTGAGGAGTTTGTGCTGCTTGGCTATGAACATGTCACTGGAAAAGAGATCTGGGATTGTGTGAGTGATAAATACCGTAAAACGGGTGTCCCTTCTCTTCATCAAATCGTGAATGACATTTTATCACTGAAATCGACCCAGTTTATGAACTGGCTAACGATAAGCATGTATAGAGGGGCCCAATTCTAAGAATAGGGCTTATTTTTTCATGTAACGACTTAAATTGACTCGATTTTCAGACCTGTATATAATAGGCATATTGAGTATCGAAGGGAGACAAGCAAGAGATGCTGGATTGGAAAAGAATATCGTTCTTTTTTCTAACGGTTGTTATTGTTCTCGGCGCAATCGGAGCAACAAGCCCTAGACTTGTAGAACGAATCAAGCTTGGTTTGGATTTAAAAGGCGGATTTGAAATTTTGTACACCGCGGAGCCTCTAACGGCTGGGCAGCCTTTAACGCAGGAAACGCTTACGCAAGCAGCGGAAAGTCTTGCCAAACGGGCTGACTCCCTTGGTGTAGCAGAGCCTGAAGTCTATCCAGAAGGATCAGACCGGATTCGTGTGCGTCTGGCAGGCGTGGAGAACGAGGAAGAAGTTAGAACTTTGATGTCCAAGCCATCTGTTCTTACCTTCAGAGGTCCGGATGGGACAGTCTACATGAATGGTACCGATTTCGTGGAGAACGCAGCGAAATTAAGCTACGATCCGAATACGAAACAGCCGATCGTAGAGATCAAAATGAAAAGCAGAGAGAAATTCAAGGAAGTTACGACAAAGCTTGTTGGAAGCACATTGTCCATCTATCTGGATGATCAAGTGCAATCGACGGCATCCGTTAATTTCCCGATCGACAGTGATTCCGCTATCATTACACAAACAAGTGTAACGGAAGCGACTAAAGTAGCGAAAATGATTAACTTGGGGGCTATGCCGCTAAAGTTAACGGAAAAATATATTCAACGTGTTGACGCGACGTTAGGACAAGCATCCTTGCACCAAACAGCGCGCGCTGGGCTGATTGCATCGATCCTGATTTTCCTTTTCATGGTACTGTACTATCGTGCACCGGGGCTTGTTGCGGCGTTTACGCTAATTACATACGTTTGGGTTCTTCTTGCGGTCTTCGACTTTATGAATGCAACCTTAACGTTGCCGGGTATTGCGGCCCTAGTACTGGGAGCAGGTATGGCAGTTGACGCGAACATTATTACATACGAGAGAATCCGTGAAGAAATTCGCGCGGGCAAGAGCATCCTTTCCTCTTTGAAAGCAGGCTCCAAGCATTCCTTCCGTACAATCATGGACGCTAACGTTACGAACTTGATTGCCGGTATTGTTCTTTACTATGTAGGGAACGGCGCAATCCGCGGATTCGCGGTTATTACAATGTTAAGTATTATCATTAGTATCTTAACCAACGTTCTTTTCTCCAGATGGCTGCTTCATCTGATCATACGAGGCAACTTGCTGAAAAAGCCAAGTTATTTCGGCGTGAAGGAGGCAGAAATCCGTGGACTCTAAGAATAAGTTTGATTTTGTAAGATCGCGCAACAAATTTTTTGGCATTTCGATTGCTCTTCTTATCATAGGATTAGCTGTCATGCTGTTTTCGGGGATGAACTTCGGGGTCGATTTCAAAGCAGGAACGAATATCGATCTGGTCGTAGGCAAGCAGTTGGATAAAGCCAAAGTCGATGAGATTCTGAACGGTCTGTCAACGAGCGGCGATGTGAAATCGCACCATGCGGACCCGACAATCGGCGGGAATAACAGTGATCGCGTCTCAATCCGCTTCGATGACGTGCTGAACGACGACGCGGTGAATAAAATTCAGAAAGCATTTGCAACGGCTTACGGCGTTGATGTTTCCAAAGAGATTAATACCGTAGATCCTCAGTTGGCCAAAGAATTGCTGTTGAAAGCCGTATATGCGGTAGCGATTGCCAGCGTATTGATTTGTGTGTATGTCAGTATCCGTTTCGAATGGCGTTTTGCGATTGCTGCGATTATTGCCATTCTTCACGACGCATTCATGGTTATCGCGGTTTTTGCGATTTTCCGTCTGGAAGTCAATCTTCCATTTTTGGCGGCGGTTTTGACGACGATCGGTTATTCCATCAATGATAAAATCGTTATTTTTGACCGTATCCGTGAAAATCTCAGATTCGCTAAGCTCAAAACGGACGAAGACCTCGTTGCCTTGGTTAACGACAGTATTTGGCAGACGATGGCGCGTAATATCAATACCGTTCTCGTGGTATTAATTGCCGCTGGCTGCTTGTACATCTTCGGAAGCGAGTCCATCAAGCTGTTCGCACTTGCGAAGCTGGTCGGATTAACGAGCGGTGCTTACTCCTCCATCGTTATTGCTTGTTCTCTGTGGTACCTCTTGAAAAGAAAATCGTTACGGAGTTCTAAAAAGAAAGCTGCAGCGTAATAACCATAATAACTGGCCGCGTGAATGTTGCGCGGCCTTTGTATCCGTTCAGGGGGAGTGTCAGCGTGAAAGACGAGCGTTTTCAAAAAACGGAGCTTGCGGTATGGGGCGGCATCGCCAGTAATGCAGCTCTTGCGTGTCTGAAAGGTATTGTTGGGATTATGGCGCAGAGCTCAGCCTTGTTAGCGGATGCCGCACATTCGGCATCAAGAGCCATAGCTTCATCCGCAGCACTGATTCGGGTGAGATCAGATCAGCAGCCTCCAGAGGAGTTGGATGCCCAAAGTCCAGAAAAGAATCTGTCTATTGCAAGTATTCTGTTGGCTATTATCGTTCTTATTATAGGAATCGAGATGGGGATTTCAGCGATTCATGCCTTAGGGTCTGCCGAGGAACATACTGACAAGAATTACGCGCTCGCTGCACTTGGACTTTCGCTAGTCGTCAAAGAAATCATGTATCAATACGTGAGCCGGTTAGGCAAACGTATAGGCTCTCAGGAATTAATTGCTAATAGCAGAGGGCACCGTTCCGATATATACTCTACTATTGTGGCTCTGATCGGGGTATTCGGCGCAACACTCGCCAACGTTTTGCAGGTCCCATTCCTTTCCTATTTGGATCCGATAACAGGAATTATCATTTCTCTTATGATCTTGAAAATGGGGTATTCGCTTGTCAAGGAAGCTTTACATAGGAAGCAAGAGTACGTTCTACAGCAAGAGGATGCTGACGATTTGATTGCCGTTGTGCAGTTGATTAAAGGTGTAATCACTGTAGATGACTTAAGAGCCAGAGAGCACGGACATTATGTGGTGGTTACGGTCAAAATCAGCGTGAATCCAAGGGTAACGGTTTGGGAAGGGCATGAAGTTTCCAAAAGGATTAAACAGCAGCTGATGAAAAGATTCCATCATGTTTCGGATGTGTTTGTGCACGTGGCTCCTTATGATGCCGGCTATCCCTACAAACATTCTACGGATTCAGAGCTCAGCGAGCTCCCGTCCGTTATTCATTAATTTTGTAATAAGCACGAAGAAAGTTTTGCACAGCAAAACGCTAAGGAGGACACACAAGTGCTAGCACCAAAGGCAAGATGGAGCATTGGCCATGCGGATGAAATGCTCATAGAAACTTTTGTGCGCGAGCTGCAGATCGACCCGCTTGTGGCCCGACTGCTTGTTCTCCGAGACATTCGGACGGTACCTGAAGCCGAACAATTCATGCACGGCGGAGTTCAGTATTATCATGATCCCTATTTGCTTGACGGCATGCTCCCGGCTGTTGAACGTATCCGGAAAGCACTGCAGAACAACGAATTTATTCGCATATATGGGGACTATGATGCAGACGGCGTTAGCAGCACTTCGCTCATGCATCATTTGCTCACAGGCTTAGGCGCCCGGTTCGATACGTATATCCCGCATCGCATTCGTGAAGGCTATGGTCTGAATCGCTCAGCGATTGATTTGGCCAAAGAGCAAGGCGTAGATCTATTAATTACCGTGGACACAGGCATTAGTGCCGTTCAAGAAATCGCCTACTGTGAAGAGTTAGGCATAGATGTCATCGTGACGGATCACCACGAGCCTCCGGAGCACTTGCCACAGGCTCTGTCTGTGATCAATCCGAAGAAGCCCGGCTGTCCTTATCCTTTTAAGCACCTTGCCGGTGTCGGTGTTGCTCTGAAGCTGGCACACGCTTTGCTGGATAGGCTGCCAGAGGAACTGCTGGAATTTGCGGCGCTTGGCACAGTAGCGGATTTAATGCCGCTGAATGGCGAGAATCGCTTAATTGTCAAACAAGGTCTGCAGCGCATGCAGGACTCGGCTTACGCAGGATTCCGTTCGCTTATTGGCGTCTCAGGCATTGAACGCAAGGAAGTGACAGCAGGTCACATCGGCTTCTCGCTCGCACCAAGAATCAATGCCAGTGGAAGACTGGAAGCAGCGGATATCGCGGTTAAATTGTTGACGACGTCCAATGAAACCGAGGCGGAGCAAATTGCTTTTGAATTGGATATGCTGAATAAAGAGCGTCAACTTATCGTTGAAGAGATGGTGAAAGAAGCCTTTGTTCTCGCAGAGGAGCAGCAGGCCAAAGGTTTGGACAAAGTGATCGTCGTTGCGAAGGAAGGCTGGAATGTGGGCGTTGTCGGCATTGTAGCCTCCAAAATCGTGGATAAATTTTACCGGCCGACCCTGGTGCTCAGTATAGATCCGCAGACAGGAATTGCCAAAGGATCAGCACGTTCCATTGCCGGTTTTGATTTACACAAGGCTTTGACCGTCTGTGAAGAGTGGCTAGACCACTATGGAGGCCATCAAGCAGCAGCTGGAATGAGTTTAAGCAAAGACCATTTGGAGGCTTTCACGCAAAAGCTGAATGAGCTTGCAGCTGCGACATTGACGGAGCAGGATTATATCCCGCTGTTGAAGGCAGACGCTGTATGCAGCTTGCCCGATGTTCCGATTGCCAGCATCGAAGGGTTGGAGAAGCTTGCGCCATTTGGCATGGGCAATCCCGCGCCCAGGTTCATGTTCACCGATTTATCGCTGGATGACATCCGGACCATGGGCAAAGAGAAGCAGCATCTGAAGCTCGCGCTCTCTCAGGCCAAAGATGAAGTAAGCTGCTCGGTGGAAGCCGTTGGATTCGGCAAAGGCAGTCTGGCTGGACTCATCACTCAAGCAGCAAAAGTCGACGTGCTTGGCGAGCTGTCCATCAATGAGTGGAACGGCGTCCGCAAGCCGCAAATTGTTATGCAGGATTTGAAGATCACGCATATGCAGCTCTTTGATTGGCGTGGAGCGGGTCAATTAAGCGCCAAGCTGAATATGCTTCAAAATAACCTGGCAACAAGCAACGCGAAGAATCAAGTGCCTGGTATCGTGCTCTTCGACGAAACGGATGTGAAAGCTTTTGCTGCCACAGCTTTTCAAATTGGCGAAGCGATCCCTTACTGGGTCGTTCAAGACAGCGGCCTTCTACGGCCAGGCAATGAAACAGCCAGTCAGCTGGATTTTGCTCATATGAAGGATATCATTCTGTACACGATCCCAAGGAGTTTAGTCAGCTTACAAGGTGTGTTACAGCAAGCCCTTGGCATGATGCGTTGTTATCCGGTTTTCGCAGAGTTAGGACCTGATAGCGGAAGCACCTTGCCTTCTCGTGAGATGTTCAAGATGATGTACGGCACATTGCAAAAAGAGGGTTCGTTGAATGTGCAGGATGCCCGTCTAATGGCCTCATTCAGCAAAAGATCGGGCTTGTCACCAGCAATGATTCAATTCATTTTATCCGTGTTTGAGGAGTTAGCGTTTATTGAAAGACAAGGGGCTTTCGTTAAACTGCATGCATCACCTGCCAAGAAAGATCTTACAGCATCCCGCATTTATCAGCATAGAATGAATCGTCAAGAAGTTGAATCTGTTGTGATGTATTCTTCAGCCAAAGAATTAGAGCAGTGGATTGCCCAGCATATCAAGCAAGAAAACCACATATTGGAGGAAATTATATGAATTTCAAAGAGTACATTCGCGTTATCCCAGACTTCCCGCAACCGGGAATCCGTTTCAAAGATATCACCACGCTTCTTCAAAACGGTGCTGTTTACAAAGAAGCCATTGATCAATTGAAAGAAATGGTCAAAGAGAAAGAAATTGATGTCATCGCGGGACCGGAAGCTCGCGGCTTCGTCATCGGCGCTCCGCTGGCTTATGCGCTTGGCGTAGGTTTTATTCCGATTCGCAAAAGCGGTAAGCTGCCAGGCGAGACCATTGAAGTGGATTATGCCTTGGAATACGGCAAAGATAAACTAGCCATGCACAAGGATGCCATTAAGCCTGGTCAAAAAGTTCTAATTGCCGATGACCTGCTGGCAACAGGCGGAACGATCCAATCGTCGATCGATTTGATTCAACAGCTTGGCGGAGATATTGTTGGGGCAGCGTTCTTGATTGAACTTTCCTATTTGGAAGGCAGAAATAAGTTTAATGGTATAGATGTGGTTTCCTTAGTTCAATATTAAAATAAGCGAAGAATCGAATGTCATATTCGATTCTTTTTTGTACATAGATATAGGCCGTAAGGAAGGAATATTTCAAAGGATTTTAGGCAAAATGATGTTTTTTGTCGAAAGGTTAGCATGGCATAGTTGACGCGGAGCCTGCCTTGCAGGCATAATGAATAAAAATCGACTAAAGATGAGCGTTTGAAAAGTTCGCTTTTTAAACAACCTCTAAAGGGAATGGGTAGATGCATGGGTATAGAGCAGCTGTTAGAGAAGGCAGCCACCTATCTGAAAGAGAATGATTTGCAGAGGATACGGGAGGCCTATGAATTCGCGGATGAAGCCCATCATGGCCAAGTGCGCAAATCGGGGGAGCCCTATATTCTGCATCCACTCGCTGTTGCAGATATACTGGTGAACATGCAGATGGACGTCACTTCGGTGATCGCGGCGCTTCTGCATGATGTCGTTGAAGATACAACAGTTTCACTCGAAACTGTTCTAGATAAATTCGGGAAAACCTGCGCAATGCTTGTAGACGGCTTGACGAAGCTCGAACGGATTAAGTTCAAATCCAAGGAAGAGCAGCAGAATGAGAACTACCGCAAAATGTTTGTCGCTATGGCGCAGGATATCCGCGTTATTTTGATTAAACTGGCGGATCGGCTGCACAACATGCGCACATTGAAGTACCAATCGGAGGAAAGCCAGCGCCGCATAGCGGAGGAAACGCTGGAGATTTTCTGTCCGATTGCACATAGGCTCGGGATTTCCACCATCAAGTGGGAAATGGAGGATATCGCTCTCCGTTATTTGAATCCTCAGCAGTATTACCGGATCGTGAATCTGATGCAGAAGAAGCGAACCGAGCGTGAGCAATATATTGAAGATGTGATCCACAGTATCAAAGAAAAGCTGGATGAGATGGGAATCCAGGGAGATATCTCCGGAAGGCCCAAACATCTCTACAGTATTTATAAAAAAATGAGCTCCCGCGGCAAACAGTTTAATGAGATCTATGATCTCATGGCGCTGCGCGTAATTGTCGATGGCATCAAAGATTGCTACGCTTCTTTGGGTATTATTCATACATTGTGGAAACCGATGCCTGGACGTTTCAAAGATTATATCGCTATGCCTAAGCCGAATATGTATCAGTCTCTCCATACAACGGTGATTGGTCCCAAGGGGGAACCTCTGGAGGTTCAGATTCGTACTTGGGAAATGCATAGAACGTCCGAGTTCGGTATTGCTGCACACTGGGCCTACAAAGAAGGCGGCTCCGTTGTTCCATCAGGCACGTTTGAAGACAAGATGAGCTGGTTCCGTGAAATTTTGGAGCTTCAGCATGAAACGAATGATGCTTCAGAGTTTATGGAATCCATGAAGATGGACTTCTTCTCCGATCTTGTCTTTGTGTTTACGCCAAAAGGCGAGGTCATCGAGCTTCCGGCCGGTTCAGTACCTTTGGATTTTGCTTACCGTATTCATACGGAGGTCGGTAATCGAACAATTGGCGCCAAAGTCAATTCCCGCATCGTCCCCTTGGATCACAAGTTGAAAACAGGGGATATCATTGAAATTTTGACGTCCAAACATTCTTATGGACCAAGTCAGGACTGGATCAAACTCGCGCAATCGTCCCACGCCCGCAGTAAGATCAAGCAGTGGTTCAAGAAAGAGAAGCGCGAAGAGAACGTCGAAAAAGGGAAAACCATGATTGAGCGCGAGCTCAAGCGGTTGGCCATTGATCCGCCGACACTGATGAGCGATGAGAAAATGCTCGAAGCGGCAAAAAAGTTCAATTTTAACGACATTGAAGACATGCTGTCTGCCGTCGGGTTTGGCGGGATTACAGCCGCTCAAATTTGTACGAAGCTTACAGAGAAGCTGCGTAAGGAAGCCGAAGAAGCTCAGGTGCTTCAGCTCACTACGGAGGTTAAAGAAGTTAAGTCGCCAAGCGCAACCGAACGGAAAAGCCGTCCAACCAACGGCGTAAAGGTGAAGGGCGTGGACAACTTGCTTGTGCGCTTTGCCCGCTGTTGTAATCCGGTTCCCGGTGATTTGATCATCGGCTACATTACAAGAGGACGCGGCGTGTCCGTGCACCGGGCGGATTGTACGAATATCCCTACAAGTATGGGGGAAGAGGAACGGGTCATTGAGGTTGATTGGTGTGAAGCCATCGAATCCAATTTCAATGTGGAAATTGAGATTACAGGCCATGACCGTCGAGATTTCTTGAACGAAGTGCTTCAGGCTGTCTCAGAAAGCAAAACGAGTATTTCAGCGGTTTCAGGCCGATCGGATAAAAACAAGATGGCAACGGTTCATATGACCATTTTGATCAAAAATATTGATCATCTGCAATCCGTTGTCGAGAGGATCAAACGTGTAAGAGACGTTTATTCCGTTCAGCGCATTATGCAAAGCTAAGCTTGCGGCTGTGAACGAACGTGAGGAGATTTAGAGAAACCATGAGAGTAGTTGTTCAGCGGTGCAAGCGCGCCGAAGTAACTGTGAATGGAGCATCTGTCGGACAGATCGAGCAGGGTCTGATGCTGCTAGTCGGCATCACCCACGACGATACCGAGCAGGATGCGAAATATGTAGCGGACAAAGTAGCCGGACTGCGCATTTTTGAAGATGAGACCGGTAAAATGAATCTTTCCGTGCTGGAGACAGGCGGCCAAATTTTGTCCGTTTCCCAGTTTACTTTGTATGGGGATTGCCGCAAAGGGAAACGGCCCAACTTCATGTCAGCAGCTAGACCTGAGATTGCACAACCGTTGTATGATAAGTTCAACGAGCTGCTTCGCGCTCAGGGCTTGCAAGTGGAAACAGGCGCATTTGGCGAAATGATGGATGTTTCTTTTACGAATTGGGGACCTGTTACTTTGATCATCGATAGTAAATAGTCGGGTTGCTTCTTGCGCAAAGGATAAGATGAGGACAGTCTGGATATACTAAAACTGTATATTCTTGCAGTTAGGAGCATCCAGATGCGTCAATCGATCAAGCACAAAGCCATGACGGCGCCAGAGCAGCAACTGCTGCATACAACACTTGCCGAACGGATGAGTCAGGCACCGGCGTTAGCCGACGTTGAAATTAGCGCAGAGTTCACATCCGATCAGGAGAAAATGAAAAGCATTCCCAAGAAATCATATCGTTAATCGTAAAGCCTCGCGCTGCCTCGTCAGCAATGCGGGGCTTTATTTGTAGGATGAGGCAATGTGGCAGGATTTCTCTACGCCTTTAAAATGTGGTAAACTAACAAGTGATGTTTTTGGTTGACAAAATAATCGACTGCTCAAGAAAGCTTATCAAACCTTCAACCGGTAAGCTGTATGAAAAGCAGGGGACAAGGTGGGTGCTTTCGTTTTAATGGCAAATCCGAATCGTAACAATTCCGCTTCCAAAGGATGGCTTTGGTTGATGGGAATCTTGATTCTGCTCGCGGTGCTGGGGGCTGCGGCGTCTTTGTATTATCAATATAAACACCACATAAGCGGTGGACAGACTAAGGCGAAGCAAGAAATTGAAGAAGTGAAATCCGTAAAGAAAACAAAAGAAGCGTATGATGTCATTGTCGTTGGTACCGATCCTGAGGGGGTTGCTGCGGCTGTTTCGGCTGCGCGTAATGGGTTAACTACCCTTCTGGTGGATGGACGGAATCGTGAGATTCTGGGAGGGCTAATGACACTGGGCTGGATTAACTCCATTGATATGAACTATGCTCCAAACAAGAACCTTTTAGGGAAAGATGATGTCTTCAACAAAGGCTTCTTCTCCGAGTGGTATGCCAAAATTGAAGGGGATTCCTTCGATGTGAATACAGCCGCGAATGCGTTCTATGATTTGGTTAAAAATGAATCTAAAATCGATGTACTGCTCAAAACGAAGAAGATCGATCCGCTCCTTTCTCAAGATAAAAAGGCTGTGCAAGGCGCTACGATTACACTCGAAGACGGCAGTACGCAAGTCGTGAAGGCAGCTTCGGTTATCGATGCGACGCAGGATGGAGATTTAGCGGCAGCAGCAGGAGTGCCGTTTACGATCGGACACGAGGATATCGGGGATCCGAATTCCAAAATGGCCGTGACGCTTGCGTTTCGTTTGAAAAACGTAACACCGGAAGTTTGGAACCTGATGGCCACAAGGCTGAACGGGGATAATAATCCGGATACAGGAGTCAATGATGTAAGTGTATTTGGTTATGGGGAGATGAGTAAGTACCCGCCTCTTAACAAAGAAAGAGCCAAGATGAGAGGGCTTAATATGGGTAGGGAAAATGACAATACCGTCCTTATTAATGCCTTGCAAATTTTCGGAGTTGATACCTTTGATCCGAAAGCTGTTCAAGAAGCTTTTGACATCGGGAAAAAAGAACTGCCTAATATTTTATCTTATATGCAAAAAAACTTCCCTGAATTTGCAAGCCTTGAACTAGATGGATCTGCACCAGAGCTATATGTTCGGGAAACGCGTCATATGCAAGGGGAATACCGACTGAGCATTGTTGACGTTTGTACGAACAATGATCAATGGGACCGAATTGGATTCGGTTCTTATCCAGTGGATATTCAAAGGATCTCTCCCACCGATAACGGTAACGTTGTGTGTAAACCGAAGCAGTACGCGATCCCGTTCCGCAGCCTAGTGCCTCAGAAGGTGGATGGACTGCTTGTAGTAGGTAGAGCCGCCAGTTACGATACATTGCCGCATGGAAGCGCGCGCGTTATGCCTACAGGCATGGCCGAAGGGGAAGCCGCAGGAGCTGCAGCGATGTTCGCGAAGCAGGAGAAGATGACGTTCCGCCAGCTATCGGCATCCAAAGAAGTGATTGCGAAGCTGCAGGAGCAGTTGAACAAACAAGGGATGGAGATTCATCCGATAACGCTCAAGCCGCAGCCTTTTATGGAGCATAAAGCTTACGAGGGGCTGAAATCCGCTCTTATGCTTGGCTTGGCTTCCGGTGCGTACGACAACAATTTTCACTTGGATGACCCCGCGAATCCGAAACGGATGGTCAATCTCGTGAGCGGCGCGAAAAAAATGAAGCCTGATGCCTTCAAAGGGGATGTATCGCAGGCCATCGCGAAGATGGAGAATGCTGATAAAATCCCGTTATCGCTTGAACAAGCCACTTATACGATAACACAAGCTTTGGGACTGACGGCTACATCCAAAGAGGCGCAAGCAAAGCTAATAGAGAATAAGCTGTTGACCGATGCTTCATTGAAGCTAATAGCAGACAATCAAAAGTTAACGAACGGTGACGTATACTTGCTTATCAAAGATCTGAAGGTTGGCCTAACCGGCAAACCTTAATAAATAACAAATAAGAGCCTTATTACGCCGTAGTTGCATGTGGCGATAAGGCTCTTATCTTTTTTTTCGAAGCCAATGGAAGTTTTGACTGCGCTTACAAAATTCAGTCAGCTTCTGATGCATCCTCTTCGGCTTCCGCAGATTCTTCCGCATCTTCTTCGGCAGAATCATCACTATCTACTTCGGCTTCCTCGTCGGCATCAACTTCCGCTTCTTCTTCCGCTTCGACTTCTTCTTCCTCAGCTGCTTCTTCAGCTTCTTCGGCTTCGTCCGAATCCTCAATGGCCTCTTCTTCGGCTGCTTCAGCTTCTTCGGCTACATCGTCTTCAACTTCAGCTTCGGTTTCGGATTCCTCAGAGAAGAGCACCACTAGATCCTGCCGTTCCTCTTGAAACTCGTTTTGTGTTGTCATTGTTACAGCCTCCTGATGATAAATTCAAGGCCATTTGCCTTGTTGTAATGTATATGTGGAAAAAAGGCTGAATATACGAGGGGAGCAAAATGAAAATGATTGAAAATACAGGGAAAACACTGTAATGAAATTGTAATTTAAATTTCATACTGCGTTAATCAACCATGGATATAATAAAGCTCGACCCCCTTTAATTTATATATTGTCTAGAGGCCTGCCGCCACTCGTGCTGCAGGCTATTTTCTTTTGTAAGATGGGCTCATGTTTCGCCATCGAAATAGAAAAGGGCTATCATCCATCGAGTCATTTCTGACTTAAGGAGATAGCCCATTTCTTCATTTTTTACAATAAAGCATCCAGAGAATAGTCGCCTGCACCGATAAGCGCGACGCCCAGTGCCGCCACAATCAAAAGCAAATTGTACTCGAACCCATTAGAAGTGGACCAATAGCTTTTGTTATGAACCTTTACAATAGCAACAAGCATAGTAATGATAATAAGTGCAGCCGCAAATGGTGTCCAAAGCCCTGCAGCAAAGAGCAATCCGCCTGCAATTTCCGACAAACCGGCAACGACGGCCATCAGGACACCGGGCTTAATGCCGATGGAATCGAAAAAGCCTCCAGTGCCTTTTGGTCCATACCCACCAAACCATCCAAATACTTTCTGTGTGCCGTGCGCGGCTATTGTTAAACCTAACACCAAACGAATAAGAAGAAGACCTAAAGCCATGACTAACTACTCCTCTTTAAATAAATTTTATTTAATTACTTACTTTATGTTAGTATATTATTACGCAGCACTTACTTTTGTCAAGCGACTATGTTAAAATTGTTTATAAGGAGATGATTTATATGGAAGACTACCAACTGTGCCCGAAATTCGAAAATGCATTTGAACTTCTGGGAAAGCGTTGGACGGGGCTCATCGTACATGTCTTGTTGACGGGGCCGAAGCGGTTTAAAGATATATCCGTGCTTATCCCAAGTATGAGCGATCGCATGCTTTCGGAGAGATTTAAAGAACTTGAGGCTGCAGAGATCATTGTCCGACACGTGTACCCGGAAACTCCGGTTCGTATTGAGTATGAATTGACAGCTAAAGGAAAAGGACTTAAGCCTGTTATGGACGAGTTGCAAAAATGGGCAGACTCTCATTAATTAGATGAAGGCGGCGCTAAGTCAAGTGGACGTATATCTCTTGACTTTACTTCTGCCAATGTTTACAATAAACAATAATTCAATACCTTTGTGATCCGTTGAAGGGATAAAGTATTTCGCCTCCACATTATCAGAGAAGGAAGTCCAGGCTGCGAGCTTCCTATGATGAGCGAACGAAAAGACCTCCCCGAGGACCTGTTGGGAACGACATGTCGATTTATGACCGTCTAGTAGTGGCAGTGCGTATTCGCGGGCGTTAACCGTAAAGAGCAGATTTCTGTTTATTGTGCCTATGGTGCGAGAACAGACGATCTGAATGTGGGTGGTACCACGGGTGAATTTGTTAATCAAATCTCTCGTCCCTGACGAACGTCGGGGGTGGGGGATTTTTTTGTTATATAACCAAGAGCGACAGATAAAGGGAGGTTGAACACATGAGCATTCAAAAGCCAAAAGGCACGCAGGACCTGCTTCCCGGCGAAGTGGAGAAGTGGCAGTACCTGGAAAGCAAAGCAAGAGACTTATGTCAACGATTTAACTACAAAGAAATTCGTTCGCCGATTTTCGAAAGTACGGAGCTTTTCTCCAGAGGTGTCGGAGAAACGACGGATATTGTCGAGAAAGAAATGTACACCTTTATGGATAAAGGCGATCGCAGCATGACCTTGCGTCCGGAAGGGACAGCCGGCGTTGTTAGGGCTTATGTAGAAAATAAGCTATATGGAGTGCCAGATTTGACGAAGCTGTTCTATGTGGGACCGATGTTTCGCTATGAACAGCCGCAAGCCGGAAGATACCGTCAGTTCCACCAGTTCGGGATTGAAGCTTTCGGATCCGTAGATCCAAGCATTGACGCCGAAGTCATTGCACTGGGATACACGTTTTACAAGGAAATTGGGTTAAAAGAAGTAACCGTTGAAATTAACTCCGTGGGCACGCCTTCCGTTCGAACGGTTTACCGCGAGAAGCTGCAGGAATTTTTTGCACCAGTGAAACACTTGCTTTGCAAAGATTGCCAGTCCCGTTATGATCGCAACCCGATGCGCATCCTTGACTGCAAAACCGATCAGAAGTATGGGGTAGGCGCTCCTGAGATTCTGGATTATTTGGACGAAGAATGTTCGACACACTTTGCACAGGTTCGCGAGCACTTAACCGCTATGGACATTCCCTATCGGGTGAATCCTCGCCTAGTGCGCGGGCTTGATTATTACACACACACCGCTTTTGAGTACAAAGCAGCCGGTATTGGGGCTATCGATACAATTGGCGGCGGCGGGCGCTACAACGGTCTCGTTGAGCAAATTGGCGGGCATGGC
This sequence comes from Paenibacillus sp. P36, assembly GCF_045866505.1. NCBI lineage: Bacteria > Bacillati > Bacillota > Bacilli > Caryophanales > Paenibacillaceae > Paenibacillus > Paenibacillus sp. P36. Next base: position 7,282,296 of record NZ_AP038372.1, on the reverse strand, counting down.
ACGGATCAGCCAGGGGTAGGCTTGGGGCTAGGTCTGGAACGCATTCTGCTTGTGCTGCAGGCGCAAGGTGTTGAGATCCCGAAACCGGAGCCGCTTGATGTATACCTGATCGGATTAGGCGAGCCTGCCGAGAAGGAAGTCACGAAGCTGCTGCACCAGTTAAGGGTTCAAGGCCTCAAAGCCGAGAAGGACTACCAAGGGCGCAAATTGAAGGCGCAAATGAAATCAGCAGATCGTTTTCAAGCGAAATATGTGGCGATTCTCGGAGACGATGAGTTAGCCCGCGGCGAAATTACGCTGAAGCAGATGGAAACAGGTTCTCAAGTCATTGTAAGTTTAGTGGATCTTGCTTCAAATGCTGCAAAGACACTATTCGAATAGATAGTATTTAATGATTAATTACTCATGAGGAGGCAACAACATTATGATGCTCAAAACACATCATTGCGGGCAGCTTACGAAAGATCAGGTAGGACAGACTGTTATTCTAAACGGGTGGGTACAAAGAAGACGTGACTTAGGCGGGGTATTATTTATTGATCTTCGCGACCGCAGCGGGCTTGTACAGACCGTATTTAACCCGGATTTCTCAGGGGATGCTCTAGCGATTGCTGACCGTGCACGTAACGAATATGTGCTTGCTGTAAAAGGGAAAATCGTAGAGCGTGATGCCGAAACGGTTAATAAAAATATCCCGACAGGTGAAATTGAAATTCAAGTAACGGAAATCGAAATCATGAATGCAGCCAAAACACCTCCGTTCTTCATTGAAGACGGTGTGGAAGTAGATGAAGCCGTTCGTCTGAAATACCGCTATTTGGACCTTCGCCGTCCGGAAATGCAAAGAACGTTAATGCTTCGCTCAAAAGCGTCCAAAATTTTCCGTAATTTCTTGGATGACCAAGGATTCGTAGAAGTGGAAACACCGATTTTGACAAAAAGCACACCGGAAGGCGCTCGTGATTACTTGGTGCCAAGCCGTGTTCACCCGGGTGAATTTTTCGCGCTGCCGCAATCTCCACAAATTTTCAAACAGCTATTGATGGTTAGTGGTCTGGAACGTTACTACCAAATCGCACGTTGTTTCCGCGACGAAGACCTTCGTGCAGACCGTCAACCGGAATTTACACAAGTCGACATTGAGACTTCCTTCCTGGCGCAAGATCAATTGCTGGATATTTTGGAAGAGCTTGTCGTGAACTTGATGAGAGAGACGGCACAAGTCGAAATTCCGCGTCCTTTCCAACGGATTACGTATGCGGATGCGATGGCGAAATACGGTTCAGACAAACCGGATCTTCGTTTCGGGCTAGAGCTTGAAGATGTATCGGATATCGTGCAAACTTCCGGCGTTCAAGTATTTGCGAATGTGGTTAAAGGCGGAGGCCAAGTGAAAGCGCTGAATGCCAAAGGCTGCGGTACTTGGAGCCGTAAAGAGATCGATGACCTGCTGCCATTCGCGGCGCGTTACGGGGCCAAAGGCTTAGCTTGGATTCAAGTCAAAGACGGCGAATTCAAAGGGCCTATCGTGAAATTCTTTAACGAAGCTGAAATTGCTGCTCTGACAGAGCGTCTAGGCGCTGAAGAAGGAGATCTACTTCTTTTCTCCGCGGATAAAAAGAAAGTCGTAGCCGATGTTCTAGGCAACCTTCGTCTGAAAATCGGTCGTCAACTCGGACTTATCGACGACTCCAAGTTCAAGTATGCATGGGTCGTAGACTTCCCGCTGCTTGGATACGACGAAGAAGCCAAACGTTATGTCGCAGAGCACCATCCGTTCACGCGTCCTAATGAAGACGACATTCACTTCTTTGACACAGACCCAGGTCAAATTCGCGCTCAAGCGTATGACCTTGTTTTGAACGGTTATGAAGTAGGCGGCGGTTCCATGCGTATTTACCAACGTGAAGTGCAAGAGAAAATGTTCGCAGCACTTGGTTTCTCAAATGAAGAAGCACAAGAGAAATTTGGCTTCTTGCTTGATGCGTTCGAATATGGAACGCCACCACATGGCGGTTTCGCCTTCGGTTTCGACCGTTTGGTGATGCTGATCACAGGCCGTACCAACTTGAGAGAAACGATTGCATTCCCGAAAACAGCAAGCGCGACGGACCTGTTGATGGATGCACCGGGAACTGTAGATGACAAACAGCTTGATCAATTGTCGATTCGCTTAGCGCTTAAGCAACCTGCTAAAGCCTAAGAACATAGAAGAGGACGTGTTTCTATGCTTCACCAATTTTCTCGGACTGAACTAGCCATTGGCCCTGAAGGTCTAGATATTATGAAAAATAGCACCGTCGCTGTCCTAGGCATTGGCGGTGTCGGTTCAATCGCTGCAGAAGCATTGGCGCGTACAGGGGTCGGACGGCTTATTCTGATCGACAAGGACGTTGTCGACATCACGAATATTAACCGTCAGATTCATGCCCTTACAACGACCGTAGGGCAGCCCAAAGCTGATCTGATGCGCGATCGGATCAAACTGATTAATCCGGAATGCGATGTTATTTCGATGCGGATGTTCTATACAGAGGAAACCTACGAGGAAGTGTTCGCTCATCACATCGATTACATGCTCGATGCCAGTGACACCATTTCCTATAAAATTCATCTGATCAAACAGTGCCTGGAGCGGAAGATTCCGATCGTCTCCAGCATGGGAGCCGCTAACAAAATGGACCCTTCGCAATTCAAAGTTGCGGATATTTCCAAAACAAGCATGGATCCAATCGCTCGGGTCGTGCGCCAGAAGCTGCGCAAAGAAGGCATCAAAAAAGGCGTAAAGGTCGTCTTTTCCACCGAAGAGCCGATGAAGCCGCGTGAAGACGTTACGCAACAAATCGTACCAGCGAATGCGCCAGAAATTCGCAAAGCGAAGCAGCCTCCGGCGAGCAACGCTTTCGTTCCTCCGGTGGCGGGATTGATCATGGTCAGCGTGGCCGTGAAAGATCTTCTGGAGATTGGTTCGAAGAAATAAAGATGAGGGGCTATCTTAACAGGTCAGGGATGATCTGTTGAGGTAGCCCCTTTCTGTTTTGGAAAGTGGTGGGGAGGCGTGGTGCTTTGGAACAAGGAGTTGCTGCATTCGGGAGCCGCGTGCAGCTTGCAAGCGCTAGATGTAAACCCCTCGACCCAGCTCTACACCTACCTCACGTTATTTAGAGAGTAGCCATTCTTTTTACGGACTCAGCAGCCGTTATTTTAGCCAAATGAGCTAGAATTGTAGAACTATCGGACTGAGGAGGCGTTATTTAATGGTTTTGTTGTAGTTTCAGGCAATTCCAAGGCGTTTAACGACTCGTGAGTCCGTTAGAAGTAAAATTTGTCCCAAAAGCAGCAAATAGAGTTACCTCAGTCCGTTAGACCAGAGAAATTCTCAACAAGCAGCAAATTCCGACAGAATGCCCAATTTCCAAGTAATTCCTAGCTGTTTACTGTAGGAATTGAAGAATTTCATTTTAAACACCAGCTCAGTAGCCACCTCACACAAGACATGACAGTCTACCCCATGAGGCGTATAATGGAAACAGTCTATTTAAACCCAAAGCAAAGGAATAACCAACATGGACTTGTTTACATATGCCTCATCGCAAGAACCGACCGGCAAGCTGCTCGCCGACCGTATGCGGCCAACAACGCTGGACGAATACATCGGGCAAGAGCAAATTGTCGGCAAAGGCAAGCTGCTGCGCAGAGCCATTGAAGCCGATCAGGTGAGCTCCATCCTGCTCTATGGTCCGCCGGGCACAGGGAAGACAACTCTCGCCAATATCATCGCGAACCGGACAAAGGGAGAGTTCATGAAGCTGAACGCGGTCGATGCTTCGGTCAAAGATGTGCGAGAGATCATCGAGCTCGCCAAGACCAATAAAGCGATGTACGGCCGCAAGACGATTTTGTTCTTGGACGAGGTGCACCGCTTCAACACCTCGCGCCAGGATGCGCTGCTCCCTGCCGTAGAGCAGGGCATCCTCATCTTCATCGGGGCGACCACAGAGAACCCGTTTCACCATGTGAACGGGGCTCTGCTGTCGCGCTCGACGCTGTTTCAGCTCGAGCCCCTCACGGCGGAGCATGCGCTCATCGCCATGCGAAGAGCCATCGCCGATCCCGACAAGGGGCTCGGCTTCATGCGCCTCCACGTGGACGAGGAGGCGCTGGAGCATATCGCGCAGATGGCCGTTGGCGACATCCGCCGCTCTTTGAACGCGCTGGAGCTGGCAGCGCTCACGACCTCGCCCGAACCGGATGGTACGGTTCGGATCACGCTGGAGGTGGCGGAAGAGTCGATCCGCCGCCCCATCGTGAAAGCGGACGAGTCGACGCAGTATGACGTCTTGTCCGCTTTTCACAAGAGCGTACGCGGCTCCAGTGACGCCGCGCTGTTCTGGTTCTTGTATGCCGTCGAGAAGCTCGGCATGGACCCTATGACCTTCCTGCGGCGCCTTATCGTCGCTAGTAGTGAAGACATCGGCCTGGCCAACCCACAGGCCATGGTGCAGTCTGTGACGGCCATGGACGCGTACCACAAGATTGGCTGGCCGGAATCGAAGTACGTCATTTCCCAGGCAATTTTATTCGCGGTGGAGAGTCCCAAATCGAATTCCATCCCGATTGCAATCTCGCGTTCCGAACAGATGATGGAGCGCGTTAAATCTGCGGACGTGCCGCTTCATTTGCGCGATACGCACTACAAAGGAGCGGAGAAGCTCGGGCACAAAGGATATATGTATCCGCATGATTATCCGGGGCATTATGTGCAGCAGCAGTATTTACCGGATGAAATTAAACATGAAATCATCTTTGCGGCCAGCGAGCAGGGAACGGAAGACAAGATGCGGCAGAATCAGCACAAAAGAAGAGGGAAGCCTGCAGATCTATAAGATCTGTAAGTTCCCTCTTCTTTCTTGTTCCATTTGAATGGTAAAAAGTTTTTCCGACACAGGGTCATATCGTATGGATACGATCAGCGGGAATTCAACGCCCTGATGTCGAACCCAGAAGCGAAATTGCTGCTGATCCACCCCTGGCGCTACACGGGAATGTCCCAAATACTTATAATCTAGCAACGTGTATACTTTGCCAGCTTCATGGAATGCGACTCGGCTCCATTTGGCATAGAGGGGGTCAGGATCTTGAGAAGGAGCTGGCTGTCGGGCTATAGCTTCCAGGATGTCATCTTCCATGCTCGCTTGTGCTGTGCCGCACCAGCTTAGTCCAAGCAGGAGAAGCACGGCTGAGAGTTTACTCATTCGCTCACACCTTTCGCCTATAGGGTTCGCGTAGGCGCGAGGAGGCATACTTATAGATGCTGAGGTAAATTAGGGCACTTTTTGCAGATTGAGGGGATAAAAAAAGAACCTCCTAAGAAGAAGAGGCCCTTTGCTTTTTTTTCCTTATAACTTAAAAATCTTCCCAAGGTATTGAACAGCCTTGGAGCTATAACGCTCCTGAATATAAGTTCTAAACTGATTTTTCGCTTCAGGTGTTGGTAATGAGTTCACCGCTAGGCCGTGAAGCTCCATCCAATGCAGGGCTGTCATATAGCAGGTACTGTTCCAGCCGTTTTTTGTCCCATTGGCATTCAAACGCTCGCTGATGCCTGCAATCACAAGATCCGTTTTGCTCTGGAGCTCAATGAGCGCACGGTCGAATTCACTTTTGGACTCTTTGGCTTTCATTCCGGTAACAGCCCGAAGTTCTTTAACATCAATGCCTTCGTTCGCCTCAACCGCCTGGAAGAGCTCGACGGCTGATTTGGGAAGCAGCCCGTCTTCATAGCGTTCTTCCACGGAGTAGGGATCTTCCAACAGATTTTTTACCAAAGGGAAAAGGTCCGCTGAAATTAATAAAGGTTTCTTAGCGAAAAAACGACCATAGGCGGCAAATCCGTCACCTGGCAGGCGGTCCCGCCAAAGCCAAGGATCCGTCTCCAACCCGGTATGCCATTGCCCTTGTGTTGTCATGGATTCAAGTGAAGGATGATCCGGTATGAAAGAAGAGAGAGGTAGAATGCCGACTTCTTTCACGATTTTTGTCACATCCTCGTACGTAGCAGCCTTCATGTCCGCCTCAATCATTTTAATCAAACTGATCATCCTTCTTTCTTGAACCATCTATTTTGTCTTGTATTATTTATGAACTTTATCAATCACACCGCCACCTAAACAAACCTCACCGTCATAGAAAACAACGGATTGTCCAGGCGTGACAGCTTTCTGCGGCGAATCGAAAACTACTTCAACAGTTCCGTCCTCTTGAAAAGTCAGAACGACGCCTTGGTCAGGCTGGCGGTAACGGAATTTCGCTGTGCAGGCGAATGAGCCTTGAGGTTTCTTCGGAGAAATCCAGTTTACATCTGTCGCTGTTAACCCTTTGGAGTAAAGTCCAGGGTACTGCTCGCCTTGAACCACCAACAATTCGTTGGTTTCCAAGTTTTTATCCACTACGAACCATGGCTCGCCTGAGCCTGAACCACCAATGCCAAGACCTTGTCTTTGACCTAGCGTGTAGTACATCAGCCCGTCATGACGGCCTTTAACCTCGCCATTGCGGATATCAACCATATTGCCGGGTTTGGCAGGCAAGTACTGGCTGAGGAACTCTTTGAAATCGCGCTCTCCGATGAAACAGATGCCTGTGCTGTCTTTTTTCTTTGCTGTTGCAAGACCGGCTGCTTCGGCAATTTTACGTACTTCCGGTTTCGGCAGGTGGCCGATCGGGAACATCGCTTTGGACAGCTGCTGCTGCGTAAGCACGTTGAGGAAGTAAGTTTGATCCTTGCCAGGGTCATTGCCCCGCAGGAGCACATACTCGCCGTCTTGTTCTTTCACTTGGGCATAGTGGCCAGTAGCGATATAGTCGCCGCCTAAGTCTATGACTTTCTGGAGCAACTCACCGAATTTGATTTCTCTGTTGCACATCACATCCGGATTCGGCGTGCGACCTTTGGTGTACTCGTCCAAGAAATAAGCGAACACCTTATCGTAGTACTGTTTTTCAAAATTAACTGTATAAAAAGGGATTCCGAGCTGGTCGCATACTCTTCGGACATCCTCTGCATCTTCTTCGGCTGTGCAATTGCCAAACTCATCGGTATCGTCCCAGTTTTTCATGAAAATGCCGATGACTTCATAGCCTTGCTCTTTCAAGAGCAGTGCGGCAACAGAAGAATCGACACCCCCGGACATACCCAGAATGACACGTGTTTTTTTATTCATGGCTTGTGTTCCTCTTTTCTATCCTGTGAGACTTAGTCGTTTATCTTTGAAACTCTTCCTATTATACATCTCTCTAGTTAAAAATTAAAATATTTCATGAGAATGTCATTGTTTTTCCCCCACAGAACAAGGAATTATGATAACATAGATACGATATACGGATGTTTAGGAATGTTTTTGTTAAAAATGGAAACGCTGTTTACCTAGATAGGGACGAGCATACTGTCTGAATGTGGACAAAGCAGTAGGTAAACAACTCACAATTTTTCGTAATATCAATTAGCCCCCTTGATGGCATAAATGTTGAATGAGGTGTAAATTTTGAAAATTTCCACAAAAGGCCGCTATGGTCTAACGATCATGATGGAGTTGGCCAATCGAGTTGGTGAAGGTCCGACTTCACTCAAAAGTATTGCCGAAAAGCATCAGCTATCCGAGCATTATCTCGAGCAGCTAGTTGCTCCTTTGCGTAACGCGGGATTGGTCAAAAGTATTCGTGGAGCGTACGGTGGATATATTCTCTCCAAGCCTGCTGATCAAGTGACAGCGGGTGAAGTGATTCGCGTGTTGGAAGGACCGATTAGTCCTGTCGACTTTACGGAGGAAGATGACCCGGCGAAGCGCGATTTATGGATCCGTATCCGCGATAGCATCGCGGAAGTGCTTGATTCTACAACGCTTGCGAACCTGATTTCCTTTGAAGACGCAGGTCAGCACGACAATTACATGTTTTACATTTAAGGTGATTTATGAATCCAATTTATCTTGATCACGCGGCGACCACGCCGGTGCATCCCGACGTTATGGAAGCTATGCTTCCTTTTTATACAGCTTATTTTGGCAATCCTTCCAGCACGCATAGCTTCGGCAGAGCGACGAGAACAGCACTGAACCGCTTTCGTGACGCGATGGCGAAGTCACTTTGCTGTCTGCCTGGTGAACTCATCTTTACGAGCGGCGGGACTGAAAGCAACAATATGGCGATCTTTGGGATCATCCATGCGAACAATAATGGCAAGAAACATATCATTACGACAGAGATTGAGCACCATGCTGTCCTGCATCCCTGTGAGCGGCTGGAGAACCTCGGTTACGAGGTCACTTACCTTCCAGTAGGTCCGACTGGTCTTATTCAAGTCGAAGATGTGGAGTCGGCTATTCGTCCCGATACGGCTCTCATCTCTATCATGTATGTGAATAATGAAATAGGCACGATTCAACCGATTGCAGAAGTTGGCCGGTTAGCACGAAGCCGGAATATTCCTTTTCATGTTGATGCCGTTCAAGCTTTAGGTAAATTACCGCTGAATCTTCATGAACTGCCGGTTGATTTGCTTAGCTTGTCTGCTCATAAAATATATGGTCCTAATGGTGTGGGTGCATTGTATGTGTCCAAGAATACGAAGCTGGTTCCTCATGTATTTGGCGGTGCGCAGGAAAGAAAACGCCGCGCGGGAACGGAGAATGTAGCTGCCATAGCAGGGTTTGCCAAGGCGATGGAGATGATTCTCCCTATGACGGAAACCCTTTACGAGCAAGCTGCAGAGCTTAGACAGTGCATGATTGCTAGCTTGGAGCAGCAAATAGGCCGTGATCAATTTACGATAAATGGACATGCCGAACAACAAGTTCCGCATATTCTGAACATCAGCTTTCCTGGCGTATCCACAGAGACGCTGCTTATGAGTCTTGACCTGGAAGATGTGGCTGCAGCAAGCGGTTCTGCGTGCACCTCAGGTTCACTTGAAGTGTCTCACGTTTTACAAGCAATGAAACTCCCAGAAAATGTTACAGCCTCTGCCGTTCGATTTAGCTTTGGAATGGGGAATTCTAAAGATCAAATTGAAACAGCTGCCCAGAAAATTGCAACCATTGTCAAACGGCTGCGTAATAATTAGTACCGGGTGGTTCTAGGAGGAAAGCACCTTGCGCAGAGCGCATGATTTAATCGGACTTCCCGTTCTGACGGTAGATTCCGGTAAACAATTAGGCCAAGTGAAAGATTTGATGATTGACCCTGAATGGAACATACGAGGCATTATTCTAGAAGCAAAGATGTGGTTTTCCTCCTTACGGTACGTACCGTGGGATGGAGTTGTCGCTGCAGGTGAAGATGCCGTTACCATACCGAACGAAAATGTCATAGTCGAGTTTGAGCAGGCAGTTGAATGCCATGCTTTTCTGGAAGGAAGCCACCCGATTAAAGGTCTTCCAGTCGTTACTGTCGGCGGAGACAAATTAGGCGTGGTAGAAGATGTTTATTTAACCCAAGATTGGGGTAAACAAATAGTAGGTTATGAATTGTCCGAAGGGTTTATTTCTGATTTAAAGGAAGGGCGTAAATGGCTTCCCATGCCGGATTCGGCAACCAAAGGTGAAGATGCCATTATAGTGCCTGTACATTGCTCTCAGGAAGTAGAAGAACTCTTCGTATCCAAAGAAGAATAGGGTGAGCAAGATGCGTTGTCCAAACTGTAATTCCAAAGATATTGGAAAGATCGGTTCCCACCAGTTTTATTGCTGGGGTTGCTTTATCGAACTCAGCGTCAACGGAGAGAAAATGTCCGTGTATCAAGTAGAAGAAGACGGAACGCTAAGTTCTCTGGATGATTTATTTTTTGAAGAAGAAATGCCATTGATCCAAGAACACGCAAATTAATCATAATAGCAAACAGGAGACGTTACTTATGGGCACACCCGTGCTTGTGAAGTGGCGTCTCTTTGTTTTCGTCTACAAGGTTAATTTGACCAGCATGTACATATACTGTATGAGCGTAGATATATTTAGAATCACTGAGGTGGACGAGATGGAACGTTTTTGGAGAAATCGATGGTTTGTAGGGCTGGTGTATTTGCTTTTGGCACTGGCCTGTATCTATATGCTGCTGCTGATCAAACCAATTTTACTAAGCTTATTCACTTTTTTAAAAGCGATATTAGCGCCATTTTTCATCGCGGTAATTATTTCCTATATCTTGAACCCGGTCGTGAACATGCTGAACCAGCGCAAAGTTCCGAGAACGATTGCCGTGCTGTTGATTTATTGTGTTTTTATATCCTCGCTCACGGTCATAATCATGAATATGACTCCTGTATTTATGACTCAAATTGCGGAGTTGAACGAGCACATGCCGCAGATGGAAATTCGCGCGCAATCCATTGTGGACGGATTTAACCAGAACAGACTGCTGCCGGACAGTGTGCGAGACGGCTTTAACCACTCGTTAACGAAGTTGGAAAATAGCATCTCCATGGCGATATCGAACTACATGAATCAAATTGGAAGCACGATCTCCATGCTGTTTATCGCTTTTATCGTGCCATTCGTTGCTTTTTATATCATGAAAGACTTTCAAATCATCGAGAAGACGGCGCTTGCCATCGTACCGAAGGAGCATCGCAAGAAAACAGTTAAGCTTCTCATCGATATCGATACTGCGCTTGGGAATTATATTCGCGGCCAGCTGTTGGTTTGCGTCATTATTGGAGGGCTTGCTTACTTGGGGTATTGGCTCATCGATATGCCGTATGCGCTTTTACTCGCCAGTGTTGTGGCGGTTTTCAATATTATTCCCTATCTTGGCCCGTTTTTTGGAGCCGCGCCGGCGATCATTATGGCCTCAACGATTTCGCTAAAAATGGTGCTTTTTGTCGCGATTGTGAATTTAGCCGTGCAAATTCTTGAGGGGAATGTCATTTCACCGCAAGTGGTAGGCAAAAAGCTGCATATGCATCCGCTTGTTATTATCTTTGCCTTATTGGTCGGCGGGGAAGTAGCGGGTATAGTGGGACTCATCCTAGCGGTACCGTTCTTCGCGGTCATGAAGGTGATTATTCAGCATGTTTTCTTGCATTATGTCCATAAACCCACGACTTAGCGGGATCTAAGGATGGGCTAGGATCATAAAAAGACGTACAAATAGACGCACAAAACCCCCGTGCATCATGACTTGCGGGATCATGGTACACAGGGGTTTTGCACGAGGGTTGAGGATATTAAAGGGTGTGGCATACGTAAACCATCGAATGGGCTACGGAATGAATTAAACGTTGATTCTATGTTGCTTCATTCGATAATGAAAATCATTATCAATGAGTTTAGTATATCGCCATTGAGAACGATTGTCAACTATGATTTTAATCCTTTATCTTTGTCGTCTCCTTGATCGGTATTTTCTTCTTTTTCCTCTTTTTGCTCTTGAAATTCAACGCGGGTTTGACCTGTTATATAATCGAAAGGATTATATCGGCTATCCGGAATTTCTTTCTTAATGAGCGTTTTGGCCATAATATAGATCACGAGTACAAAAACAGGTGCAATTAGCGCTAGCAGCGTAAGAGCTGATAAATCCATTAGCATCACTTCCTCTCGAGTTTGTTGGAACGGTATTGTAATGTACTTACGATGCCCACACCAAACTGGTTCCATGAACAGGGATCAATATTGACACGGTTCAGGCATAAAGTTATAATTTGCCTTATCTAGATCTACTGCAAAAGCGTTGATGAAATTGAAGTAAGTCATAGTCCACTGTCAGAGATGAGGTTCCGGTGAGCGGCTTTTGCGCGAATCCGGCTGGAAGAACCTCTCGGTGCTAGGATGGCTGAAAGCTAATTTCGGAGTGTGGATGAACTCCACCGGATGGACCCGTTACAGATCCGCACAAGGAGATTGCCTGATTTCCTCTGCCGCAGGTTCGGTGGGAGGGAAACGCAATAACCAGGGTGGTACCGCGATGATTCGTCCCTGTATGTTACAGGGGCGTTTTTTGTTTGTTTTCAAACATTATAGGTAAATATGGAGGCTTGAGTGAGATGAAGGCAAGTGAAATTCGTTCCAAATGGTTGCAGTTCTTCGCAAGTAAAGGGCATAAAGTAGAGCCCAGCTCTTCGCTTGTTCCGCATAATGATCCGTCGTTGCTCTGGATTAACGCCGGTATTGCGCCGTTAAAGCCATATTTGGATGGACGGGAAATTCCGGAAAATCCGCGTATTACGAATGCTCAGAAATGTATTCGTACAAACGATATTGAGAATGTCGGGAAAACGCGCCGTCACCATACATTTTTCGAAATGTTAGGGAACTTCTCTATCGGTGACTACTTTAAAAAAGAAGTTATTCCATGGGCTTGGGAGTTTTTGACGGATCCGCAATGGATCGGATTTGATCCGAATCGTATTTCCGTTACGGTGCACGAAGATGATGAAGAAGCTTTTGAGATTTGGCACAAACAAATCGGTATCCCGGAAGAGCGCATCTACAAGCTCAAAGAAGATAATTTCTGGGACATCGGCGAAGGTCCATGCGGTCCTTGTACGGAGATTTTCTATGACCGTGGCGACAAATACGGTGATTTATCCGATCCGGAGTGCTGGCCTGGGGGAGAAAACGAACGTTTCTTGGAAGTGTGGAACCTAGTATTCACACAGTTCAACCATAATAAGGACGGCAGCTACACACCGCTTCCTAACAAAAACATTGATACAGGCGCTGGACTGGAGCGTTTCGCTTCGATTCTGCAAGATGTAGATTCCAACTTTGACACGGATCTATTCAAACCGATTATCGATAAAACCTGTGAGCTTACAGGTGTAACGTACCATGTGAACGATGATCACGATGTGGCGCTGAAAGTAATCGCCGATCACATTCGTACGGTGGCCTTCTCCGTAGGCGATGGCGTACTTCCTTCTAATGAAGGACGCGGTTATGTTATCCGTCGTTTGCTGCGTCGTGCTGTGCGTTACGGGAAAGTGCTTGGGCAAGATAAACCGTTCCTGTACAAACTGGTTGCTACCGTCGGTGAGATCATGGGCGTTTACTACACAGAGGTTGTAGACAAACATGAATTTATCGAGAAGGTTATTCGTACCGAAGAAGAACGTTTCCACGAAACGTTAAGCGATGGTTTGGTTATCCTGGCGGAGATGGTCGAAAAGACGCGTCAAGCCGGTACGAATCAAATCAGCGGACCGGATGCTTTTAAATTATATGATACGTATGGTTTCCCGTTCGATTTGACGGAGGATTTTGCTTCAGAAAAAGGTTTGACGGTTGACCGTGAAGGGTTCGACGCTTCGATGCAGGAACAGCGTGACCGTGCAAGAGCGGCTAGTCAAAAAGAAGGTGGAATGAAGGTACAAGGCGGCCCGCTGTCCGAATTGACGGTTAAAAGCGAATTTGTTGGATATAATGAATTGGTAGTTACTGCTAATATTGAAGCCATCGTACATGAGAACGAGCTTGTGGATATCGTTGGCGTAGGCGAGACTTGCCAGGTTATTCTGGACCGCACACCTTTCTATGCGGAAAGCGGCGGTCAGGTGAGCGACTTCGGAACCATCCGCAACAGCCAGGTTACACTGAAGGTTGAAGATGTCATTAAAGCGCCTCATGGGCAGCATGTTCACAAAGTCGTAGTGGAGTCTGGCGTTCTGCGCAAAGGCGACACGGTAGAGGCTATCGTAGCATCTGCTGAGCGCGGCGATATCATCAAAAATCATACGGCTACGCATTTGCTGCATAAAGCGCTGAAAGAAGTTCTGGGCTCGCATGTTAACCAAGCAGGCTCCCTGGTAGAACCGGATCGTTTGCGGTTTGACTTCTCGCATTTCGGCAGCATTAGCAGCGAAGAATTGCAGGATGTTGAGCAGCGCGTGAACCGTCAAATTTGGAATAACATCAATGTCGAAATTTCATTGAAACCAATTGCTGATGCGAAAGCGATGGGAGCAATGGCACTATTCGGCGAGAAATACGGCGATATCGTGCGCGTCGTGCAAGTCGGCGATTACAGCTTAGAGCTGTGCGGAGGCTGTCACGTTCAGAACACGGGCCAAATCGGTCTAATCAAAATCGTGAGCGAATCCGGTATCGGATCGGGCGTACGTCGAATCGAGGCAGTTTCTGGCCGCAGCGCGTATGAATATCTTGACCAGCAGCTGCAATTGCTCAAAGAAGCAGCAGGCATGCTCAAATCGAACGTTCAAGACGTTCCGAAGCGTGTCGAAGCGGCACTGCAGCAAGTGAAAGAGCAGGCACGTGAGAACGAGTCGCTGCGCGGCAAACTTGGCCGCATTGAAGCGGGATCCTTAACGGATCAAGTGAAGCAAGCTGCCGGTGTTTCGGTGCTAGCTGCCCAAGTGAACGCAGCGGATATGGACTCACTTCGCAACATTGTCGATGAAATGAAGGCAAAATTGGGATCTGCGGTTATCGTTCTAGGCGCTGTGGCTGACGATAAAGTCAATTTGGTTGCAGCTGTTACCCCGGATCTTGTTGCAAAAGGTTTCCATGCCGGTAAAATTATTAAAGAAGTAGCTGCAGCAGTTGGCGGAAGCGGTGGAGGCCGACCGGATATGGCCCAAGCAGGCGGTAAAGACGCTTCCAAATTACAGGCTGCGCTTTCCGGTGTTGAGGGACTTCTGTCGCAATTTGCATAATTATTTTTTTGGGGGACAGGAATTTTTAAACCCATAGAGAATATAAACCAGTATACACGAACAGTTATCAAATTTTTACAAATGGTTTCACAAGGAAAGTGAGGTGCTCCTGATGAGTTCCATGGATAAAACGATGAAGTTCAACGTGAAAGCAGAAGAAATAGAGACATCGCCCAAAGATGTGTTATTAGCGGTGTACGATGCTCTTCAGGAAAAAGGGTATAATCCGATCAACCAGATTGTCGGGTACTTGCTTTCCGGAGATCCTGCTTATATTCCACGGCATAATAATGCGCGCAGCCTCATTCGTAAACGGGAACGCGATGAACTGATTGAAGAGTTGGTTCGCGCTTATCTGGGTCAACACAAATAGAAGGAAATGAGAACCGCATGAGATGGATAGGCTTGGATTACGGGGATAAAACGATCGGTGTAGCGATGAGCGATGAGCTAGGATGGACGGCACAAGCGCTGGAAGTCATACATCGTCGTAAGCCAGGAGAAGACATTGACCGGCTGGTTGCGATTGTGGAGCAGTACGGTGTCACACAAATTGTCGTTGGCTTACCCAAAAATATGAACAACACGATTGGTCCTCGTGGCGAATTGGCCATCGAGTTTTCAAAAGAGCTAGAACAAAAACTAAGTGTACCCGTACACTTGTGGGATGAGCGTCTAACGACCGTGGCAGCGACTCGCACACTGCTTGAAGCAGATGTGAGCCGGAAGAAGCGGAAGCAGGTCATTGATAAAATGGCCGCGCAAATCATCCTGCAAGGGTATATGGATGCCAATATGAAGAGGTGAATGAACATGTCCAAAGAAGAATTGCGTGAAGAGGAACCAGAAATCATTTACATCCCGGACGATGAAGGCAACGAAGAAGAGTTCGAGGTTATCATGAAATTCGAAGTGGACGGTTCTGACAAGAAATACATGATGGTGGTGCCTACGGACGGAGGAGACGAAGAATCCGACGAAGTGTATGCCTTCCGTTATGAAGAAGATGATGACGGCGAAGATTTGAAGCTGTTCACCATCGACGATGAAGAAGAGTGGAATATCGTGGAAGAAACGTTTAACACATTAATGGCAGAATTCGATGAGGAAGAAGAAGCATGAGTACGACGCTTTCTGACGTATTGCGCAAAGCTTACGGGGATGATATTATTTTGTTTGATGAGCAAAATGAATCAACGGTTTATCATCTTCTTAAAGAATTCGTTTATGACAATAGAATGTATGCGGTTTTGCAATCCGATGAACTCAAGAAGGAAGACGAGGTTGCGGTTTTCCGGGTGACGCAGAATGCGGACGGCGAATACGAGCTGGAAACCATTGAAGATGACGACGAATACGAAACTGTTTCGGAGCTCTACGATGAGATGGTATTTCCAGAGCAGGATGACTTGTAAGAAGCAAACAACCGAGCGGAGCGCATCCGCTCGTTTTTGTTTGCTTGGAGAGCTTGCGATAGCAGAGTTTTGTTTTTTGCTGCTGCATAACGTTTAGGAGGATCATCGTGAACAACATGCTTGATCAAGAAAGCGCTGGGAAGACGACGAAAACAAAGAAGCTGAAGCTAACACTTCTTATAGTGGGTACGTTTCTGCTTATTGTTATCGGGACAGCAAGCGGTATAGGATTATATATTGCGAACGGCCTGCAGCCGGTTGAAGCCTCGGAGCAAGAAGTGAGGGTATCC
Organism: Paenibacillus sp. P36; assembly: GCF_045866505.1. Classification (NCBI taxonomy): domain Bacteria; kingdom Bacillati; phylum Bacillota; class Bacilli; order Caryophanales; family Paenibacillaceae; genus Paenibacillus; species Paenibacillus sp. P36. The sequence continues at coordinate 7,265,925 of NZ_AP038372.1, read as the reverse complement.
ATTCCCCCAGGCGCCGGATCTGGACAAATCGCGAAAGAGCTTGAAACAAAGGGCCTTATTAAGAACTCATCCATTTTTACGTATTATTTAAAAGTAAAAAAGCAAGGCTCCAGGTTTCAAGCTGGCGAATATGACATGAAGCCCGGCTTAACCTTTGATGAGATGATTGAAAAGCTCAATAAAGGGGAAACGGTAAAGGAAGAGGTTATTCGTATAACGATTCCTGAGGGATACACCGTTGAACAAATTGCTTCTAAATTAAGTGAACAGACGCCATGGAATAAAGATGTGTTCTTGAAGCTGGCAGATGCGCCTGCAGGCTTGACGGTAGATACCGCCGCGAGCGGCATTCCGGATAATAAGAATTTGAAACACCGGCTTGAAGGGTATTTGTTCCCGGAAACGTACGAGTTTAAAAAAGGTTCGACGGAAGAGGAGTTCATTGAGCGAACACTGCAGCAATTGGACAAGAAGCTTGCTACGCTGCCGCCAGATTGGAAGGATAAACTCAAAGAGCGTGGACTTAGCGTGCATCAGATGCTGACGATCGCTTCTTTAATTGAGCGAGAGGTTGTTGTGGATGAAGAGCGGGCTCTTGTTTCCGGCGTTATCCAAAACAGGTTGAAACAGAACATGCCCCTGCAAATTGATGCAACGGTGCAATATTTGTTTGATAAGTCCAAGGAACGGTTGTTGGAAAAGGATTTGCAAATACAAAGCCCTTATAATACGTACTTGAATACAGGCCTGCCTCCGGGGCCTATTGCCAGTCCGAGCCTTGCCTCGATGAAAGCCGCGATTTATCCGCAAGAAACGAAGTACTTGTTTTATGTAACAAAGAAAGACGGCACGAAAGGGCATTTGTTCGCGGAGACCTATGAAGAACACAAGAAAAATATTGCGGAAAGTAAAAAGGCCGCGAATTAATACCACGTTAGGAAGCTGACAGAAGGTAGGGTAAGCAAGTGAAAAAACCAGAGTTAGTAATAAGCTGCGGTAGTAGCGCTGAATTGAAAACAATGATTGAAGCCGGCGCGGACAGTGTCATAATTGGAGAAGAGCGTTATGCTATGCGACTGCCTGGAAATATGAAGCTAGAGGAGATTGGAGAATCAGTAGCTTGGGCACATGAGAAACAGGCAAAGGTGTATGTGTCGGTGAACAAGATTTTTGACAACAACTCCTTGGAGGGCCTGTCAGACTATTTAAGCAAGCTGCAGGCATTCAATGTGGATGGCGTTATTTTTGGTGATCCCGCTGTCCTTATGGCTGCGCGCACGTTACCAAAGCCGCTAGCGCTGCACTGGAATGCGGAGATGACTTCTACCAATTTCGCAACTGCGAATTATTGGGGCAGACAAGGGGCAACCCGCGTTGTGCTGGCTAGAGAGCTGAACATGGAACAGGTATTGGCTTTTAAAGAGAATACGGAGTTAGCGGTTGAAGTTCAAGTGCATGGGATTACCAATATTTATCACTCTAAGCGAGAGCTAGTGAAAAATTATATCGAACACCAAGGGAAAGACGTATCAACGGAGGATCGTTCCATTGAACGCGGACTGTTTCTTATCGAGCACGAACGCCGTGATCAGCGTTACCCTGTGTATGAGGATAGTAACGGTACGCACATCATGAGTTCTGAGGATTTTTGCATGCTGGAGAATTTACCTGAGCTTATGGACGGCGGAATCGATAGCTTCAAAATCGAAGGCCTCCTGAAATCGACCGCGTATAACGAAACAGTTGTTCGCAGCTACCGTGCTGTCATTGACGCTTATGCCGCCAACCCGGAAGAATTTGAGTTCCAGCAAGAATGGCTGGATGCGATAACAGAATTGCAGGACCCTGAACGCGAATTGTCGTACGGGTTTTTCTATAAAGAACAGGTATATTGATAGATGGAAGAAGGTGCGTTTTCGAGATGACGACAGCATTAGAAGCACGAGCGAGAGGGAAGCGTGTTAGACTGCATAAACCGGAATTACTTGCCCCTGCGGGCAATTTGGAAAAATTGAAATTTGCTATTCATTACGGTGCTGACGCGGTATATATTGGCGGACAGAAGTATGGTCTACGTTCCAGCGCAGACAACTTTTCACTTGAAGAAATGCGTGAAGCGGTTGAGTTTGCGAATGGGTACGGAGCCAAAGTGTTCGTAGCAACGAACATTTATGCACATAACGAGGACATTGAAGGGCTGGATGAGTACCTACGAGGACTACAAGAGGTTGGGATTTCAGCCATCATTGCAGCGGACCCGCTGATTATGGAAACCTGCCGAAGAGTGGCGCCTAAACTGGAAGTTCATGTGAGTACGCAGCAGTCGGTGATGAACTGGCAAACCGTGAAGTTCTGGAAAGACCAAGGCATTGAGCGCGTCGTTCTGGCTCGCGAAGTCAGCATGGAAGAAATTGATCAAATTAAAGCGCATGTCGATGTTGAGATTGAAGCTTTCATTCATGGCGCGATGTGCAGCTCCTACTCCGGCAGATGCGTGCTTTCCAATCATTTTACGGATCGTGACTCCAACCGCGGAGGCTGTTCGCAATCATGCCGTTGGAAATATGATCTGTTTGCCAAAGATCAGCCGGAATCAGCGCCATTGGCGACGGATTTGCCTTTGTTTGGCGATGAAGATGATGCCTTTACGATGGGATCGAAGGATCTCAGCATGATTGAGCATATTGCCGATATGATTGAATCCGGTGTAGACAGCTTCAAAATCGAAGGAAGAATGAAGAGCATTCATTACGTAGCGACGGTTGTTAATGCGTACCGTCAAGCCATTGATGCTTACTTTGAGGATCCGGAACATTTCAAACTCAATCCTGTATGGCAGGAGGAGATCCACAAAGCGGCGAACCGTCCTTTGAACGAGGGCTTCTTCTACGATACGCCCGGACCTGAAGATCATATTTTCGAACCGGAGGATAAAGTGGTCGGCTTTGATTTTGTCGGTCTGGTGCTGTCCTATGACGAGACAACAGGCACTGCGCTGATTCAGCAAAGAAATCATTTCAAGCCGGGGCAGGAAATTGAATTCTTCGGACCAGAAGGAACGCATTTTAAACAAAAGGTTGGCGTCATCTGGAATGAAGAGGGGCAGGAGCTGGATGCAGCAAGGCATCCGCTTCAAGTCATTAAACTAAAAACAGAATCTCCTGTAAAAAAGTGGGATATGATGCGTAAGAAAACAGGAAAATAGTACCATGGAAGCTTTCTCCAGACTGGGTTATATTGGAGAAAGTTTCTTTTTTTTATTTTCGTTTAGAGCGAATATTAAAGGAAATTGTTAAATGTTGTCGAATTGAATAAAAAACATGAATTGTAACCCTTTTCATTTTAGGACGAAAGTACGGGTACAATGAACAGAAACTAATGGCGGTGAAAAGATGAAGAAGAGACTCCAAAGTATTCTCGCATTTGTAAACAAAGCTGTCGCGCAAACATTCCGAAATGTGCCATGGGGTCGCGTGGCGGGAGCGGCAGGAAAGACATCTAAGGAAATGGGTACAGTCGCTTTCAAAGAAATGAGGCAGGTTAAGCTGGAAAATCCGGTGAAGTCCGTAGGCATGAAGCTGTTTTTAATGTTTTTTATCAGCATTTTGTTCTTCGTTCTCATTGTGGGTATGATTTCTTACAGCGTGTCCAAAAATGTCATTAAGAACAAAGTGGCAGAATCCTCCTTGCAAACTGTTACACAAGCAGGCCAGAAGCTGGATTTCCTTTATCAGACGTTCGAAGACACATCTTTACAAATTATGCTGAACAAAGAGCTGCAGGACCTTCTGGAGAAAGTTCCTACGTTAGATCCTACTTCGTACGAATCACTGGAAGTTGTTCGCCAATTAACGGATAAATTAAATGTGGTGACCTTCGCTAACAAGTCAATTAAAACGCTTCATCTTTATCGACCAGACGGCAAGCTGATTGTCATTACAGGTTCTGGCGGAAGCACGTTAAGCGAAAATTCAGGATCGACCGATTGGTTTAAGAAAATTGTGGACAATGGGGGAAAAGTAGCGTGGTTGGATAGTAAAGTTAAAGGATACTCCAGTTCTTCCACGAATACATTTGCCATTGGCCGTCTTATGAGAAATACGCTAACGAACAGCACGACTGCCGTGTTAATGTTGGAGCTTAGCACGGATCTCTTGAATAAAGAAATTACGGGCATGTCTCTCGGAGACGACAGCAAGGTTGTCATTACGAATGCTGAGAATAAGAATATTGCATCTGCGAATATTTCTGAGCTCGAAAAAGATGCAGCTATCCAGTTAACGAAAGAGCAATTGGATCAAGAAAATGGCTCTTTTGTAACAAAAGATGATCATTTGGTAGCCTATTACAAATCATCTTTATCCGGTTGGAATCTAGTCGGGGATATTCCAGTTAGCTCGCTTGTGAAGGATGCTAAGAAGATTTTCAATTACACGCTCTTAATCGCTTTATTTGCGGCTATTGCGGCAGTGTTAATCGGATTATTCGTTGCCAGAATGATTGGACGACCGCTGATTAATCTTCGCAACTTGATGCAGCAAGGCGCGAAAGGCAAGTTAACCGTGCGTGCCAACTATACAACGCAAGATGAGATTGGTCAGTTGGGCGCAAGCTTCGATGTGATGATGCAGCAGATTACAACTTTGGTTCAACAAACCAGCACCTCTGCGCAAGCGGTTTTTGAAACGGCGCAAGAGTTAACGAACTCCTCCAAGGTGACGGCTACTGCGGCTAGAGAAATTGCTGTAGCTACGGATGAAATCTCCAACGGTGCCGGAGGTTTGGCGACAGAATCCGAGAGAGGCAATGAGCTGACTCATCATATTGGTATCCAGATGAAACAGGTTATCGAAGCCAACCTGGAGATGGGAACAGCTGCAGCGGACGTGCAGAGCTCCAGTGAGCAAGGAACGAAATATATGTCCGAGCTCATTTCGAAGACGAACTTGACGGAAGAAATGATCCGTTCCATGGTGGATAAAGTCGACAACTTGAAAGACAGCACACGTTCGATTCGTAAAATCCTGGATGTTCTGAATAATATGACCAAGCAAACGAATATCTTGTCCTTGAATGCGACAATTGAAGCTGCGCGTGCCGGAGCTGCGGGCAAAGGCTTCATGGTTGTTGCGGATGAGATTCGGAAGCTGGCAGACCAATCCCGTCAATCGATTGACGTCGTAGGTCAAATTACCGAAACGATCCAGAAAGAAATCGATGAAACGGTGAAGGTGCTTTCCACAGCAACGCCGATCTTCAAAGAACAGATTCTGGCGGTGAAGGAAGCCGATATTATTTTCAAACAAGTAACGAACCACATGGGCGGCTTCATTGAGCAGCTCAGCACGGTCAGCGATTCGATCTCAACTTTGGAACAATCGCAAGTCGTTCTTTCGGACGCTATGACGAATGTAAGTGCGGTAGCGGAGGAATCTCTTGCTACTTCGGAGGAAGTTGCTTCCTTGAGCTCCGAGCAGCTTAGCATCAGCGATGGTTTAGTGAAACTTTCGGACAAGCTGGATCTGCTTTCCAAATCGCTTACCGACACCTTATCCAAATTCGAAGTCTAGTTGTATACAATTCGAAGTCCACTCTCTGTTTAAGAGGGTGGGCTTTTTTTTATTTCTAAGAAGGTATTTCGACGGTTTGTCTACGTGCAGGAGTGACGATACTGATAACATCTAAGTTTAGGATGAATGATATCGTTAGGAGTTAGATGTATGAGGGTCAAACAGTTATCTTCACTTGAAAAACGCCGTATTTTTCTTGTTCTTCTTACCATCGTACTCCTGTTTATTGGCATAACGGGTAAGCTGTTCTGGATACAAATTGAAGCAACGGAAAATTACAGTTCACACGGCGTTAATTTGCTTAAAAACTCAGTCGTTCAAAGACAACGTGCGCTAGTGCTGGAGAGCGGCAGAGGCGAAATATTAGATCGGAATTTGCAGCCGATGACTGGGAAGATTGTGAAATCCCTCGTTGTGTTTCCCATCAATAATGATCTTCAAGCAAGCCCCCAGCAGGTAAATCAACTTGTCCAGATTTTGCGGACGAATGCGGAGTCTTGGCGTGGATTCACCAAGGATCTGAAAGAACCGCAAGTGTGGAGTCAAGCCAGTGGGGGCAAGCCTGCCATGTTAACGGATGGGCAGGAAGAGCAGATTGAAGCACTGAACTTGCCGAATGTGAAGGTGGTGCAGATGGAAGATCGCTACCCGACTGGAATGACTGCGCGGCAGCTAATCGGATTCATTGGGCAAAATCCGGATCGTGTAATGAACTTATACGGCGCGGATCTGGAAAAAGGTAAGGTTGCGCTAACGACGAAGATTGGCGGAGCGGGTCTTGAAAAGACCTTCGATCTCTGGCTTCGCGGCATCGGGGAGACATCGATCTCTTATTTTATGGATGCCGGTAAAAGGCCGTTAACCGGACTGGATGCGCGTATGATTGCGCCTAATAATGCTTTTTATCCCGTTAAATTAGTTACGACTCTTGATGTAAACGTTCAGCAGCAAATTGAGGCGCTAATGGATAAATTGAAAATCCGGGATGGTGCCGCCGTCGTTCAGGAAGTCGCACAAGGCGATATCGTCGCCATGGCGAGCAGACCCAACTATGATCCCACGTCCGTGGATCTTGCAAGTAAAAGCTGGAGCAACTATGCGCTTAAAGCAACGGCTCCCGGCTCTATTTTCAAAACCGTTGTGGCTGCTGCTGCGCTGGATTTAGGTGTGGTTAATCCCAAAGAGACATTCACTTGTGAAGGAGCTCTTGGCAAGTATGGTTTTACCTGCTGGAGGAAAGAGGGACATGGCCCCTTAACCTTGGAGCAAGGGTTCGCACAGTCTTGCAACATCGTGTTTGCCAAAGTCATGCAGCGCTTAACGGCTGGCCAACTGGAAAGCTTCGCGCATAAGCTTGGCGTGCTGGATGAAGTGGGATGGACAGGGAAGACGGACACGAAGATCCTTCTCCATCAATTAGATAGCGAAGAGACTGGACAGCTCTTTGGCGCTCATACGCCGCACGATGATGAAGGTGTTCTTATGCAGACAGCCATCGGGCAAAGAGACGTGATGATGACCCCTTTGCAGGCGTCTAATATGATTGTTACTTTACTGCATAATGGAAAAGGCTACTCGCCGAGAGTGGTCCAAGAAATCCGCTACCAGACCGATCGCGTGATGGAGAAATTTGAACCACAAACGCGAAAGGATGAAGAGGGATACGTGTCCGCGGCGACAAGCCGTACGCTTTTGAGCTGGATGAGAGAAGTCGTGACCGAAGGAACCGGCCAAGGGTTGAAGGATGCAAAGTGGCAGCTCGCAGGGAAATCCGGTACGGCGCAAACGATAGTCGGCAAGCAGGAAAAAGTGAATCAATGGTTTATCGGATATGGCCCGGTGGCTTCTCCCAAGTATGCAGTATCCGTTGTTATCAAAAATACGGATCCAACGGAAAGCAACAAGGCCATACCTTTGTTCAAAGGGATCATGGATATCCTTGCGAGCCAATCAAACGGCCGGCAGTGATATCGTAAAACAGGTACCTTGGTTGGGCTCGCTCGTAACTTCAATGAGTCCTCCTAACGTGCGGATGATGCGATAGGAGACCATCATGCTGAGTCCAGTGCTTTTGTTTTTGGTGGAATAAAAAGGGGTTCCAAGGCGGTTAATCTGTTCGGCTGTCATCCCGATGCCTGTATCTTTAATTTGCAGAATAATGTGAGGGCCTCGTTTGAAGCCTATGATTTGCAGTGCGCCCCCGTCCGTCATAGCCTCAATGCCGTTTTTGGTTAGGTTGAGCAGGCATTGCATGATTTTTTCTTCATTTGCTTGGATGACCAACGGGGATTTCATATCGAATTGTACATCAACCCCGCGCAGTGCGGCATATGGAAGTATCAGATTGCTTAGTTTGAATGACAAGTCAGATAAGTTAAGCGGCTCGAGCTTCTCTGCCTCGGGTTTGGCAAAGGACAAATAGTCGGTAATAATGCTTTGGGCGCGGTCAATTTCTTCGATGACCATGGCAGTGTATATATGTTTCTTCTCTTCAGTGACCTGCGATTGACTGAGGATTTGCATGAATCCCCTGGCTACCGTCATAGGGTTGCGAATTTCATGGGCGACTGAAGCCGCCAATTCACTGAGGACATTCAGCTTCTCAGAGCGCTGGATTTCTTGGCGCAATGTGATATTTTCGCGGATTCGGGCAATTAAGTATGTAAGGAGCCACATCGTAAATAAATGAACGAGACAATACGCTATTCCATATAGCAAAAAAGTACGATCTACGGTGGCAAAAGAACCGACTCTATACAGCAGGGTGATACAGAAAGTTGCTAGAGCACTGATGAAAGCAAGCAGGGTGGGAAACATCACTTTGGGGGTTAGGTGCTTCCAATTGCTCAGCGCAATGAAAGCCACGATGAAGGGGATGAGAAGAGCTAGTAAGGTGACGATCCACACGAAATTCGGGCCGTTCATGATGTACACATAGGCGAGTATGAATCCGGAAACCGCTAGTCCTGAGCGTATGCCGCCATATAAGAAAGCGATGAGTACGGGAATAATATGGAGATCGAAATGATTGCCTATGGGTTTGAAAAAAGGATGGGTCACGCAAAAAATGGCGGCTAGTGTGCAGATAAATAGAAGAAATACTTGACGATATTTATCGTAACTGTCTAGAGAGCCGGGTTTTTCGAGCCAAAAGATGTGAGTTAAAACAATGGGGACGGTTAAAACAAGGATATTCAGGAGTAAATCGTCAAAAATGTTCAAAGATCTCGCCTACTTAACAAAAATTTGATGTTCCACTTTTTATTCGACACAGATTTTTATTCGACACAAAACTTGGAATTCCTTCGAAATGTATCCTAAATTTTGATGTTTTTTGGCGAAAAGCAGCGATTTTTACATTGCGGCTAACGCTAGATTCGCTTACAATTCGGAAGATGAACATAAATAGCAGGCTCAGGAGATTATGTAAATGACGAATATACCCCATTCTTCTTCTATGGTCATCCTTGACCGAACACAGGAAACGACCTCAAGATCGATTTTATATGCTTTTACGCTGGAAGAACTTCTTTGCCGATCGATTGGGAAAATGGCGCCTCCGATTCTCCATATATGGCGGCATCCGCGAGCTTTTGTCATGGGGCTGCGGGATAGCCGGCTCCCGGAAGCGGCACTTGCTAACCAATGGTTGCTTGACCAAGGGTATGATACGGCTGTTAGAAATTCAGGAGGCGCAGCGGTTCCGCTGGATCTAAGCGTTGTGAATGTTTCTTTGCTGCTGCCGAAAGAAGCAGGGGATATGGAGCATCGCAAAGATTTTGAAGCCATGGTGGGCCTGATCCGTGAAGTGATGAGCAAACTTACCGATCATATTGATCAAGGTGAGGTGATGGGGTCCTTTTGCCCGGGAGAGTTCGATCTCAGTGTAGGCGGCCGTAAGTTCTGCGGAATCGCACAGCGCAGGCAGCAGCTGGCTTTGTCGGTCCAAGCGTTTATTATCGTCGAAGGTGAAGGCGAGGCGAAAGCTGCGCTGGCTAGAGGCTTCTACGAGCGCGCGGCGCAATCGGCAGACCCAAGCGAGTACCCTGCCGTGGCGCCGGGGAGTATGGCGAGTTTGGCGGAATGCTTGAATATTCCTTTAACAGCTGAGCAGTTTACTGCGAACTTGGTTGAAGTCATGATGGCGAGAGGGCTGCAAGTGAAGACTCCGGAAGCAATCCCAGGATATCCGACGGACGGGCAAATCGGCGATATGGTGGACCTGATGAAAGCTCGATACGCGATCAAGCAGTAAAAAAACGGTCTGACTTCGTCATCTGACAGAAGCGGGACCGTTTTTTTTATATGTGATAGTTTTACCCCAGAAAATAATGCAGCGCCGCGCTCAATTCCCCTTGCCAGAATCCCCACAAATGTTTGCCAGGTTTCTCGATATAATGAAGCACGGCATTTTTCCTTTCGAGATCTTCCTTGGCCAAACGGTTCTCTCTGACGAAATCAAAGGTTCCGCGCTCCGTTTTGACATCCGTTTCATCCAAGCCGATCAACATGTACATTTCAAGCCAGGATAAATCGTCGACCGCTTTAAGGCGTTCGCGGGTAATGTCGAAAAATGCGCCAGACAAGGATATAACGCGGCAAAAAAGGCTAGGATAATCTAAGGCGAGATGCAAGGAAACGGTCCCACCGAGAGAATCACCTGCGACAATGCGTTCACTGCGCTCCGTCCTTACAGGATAGCGGCTTTCCACATAAGGAAGCAGCTCCTCGGCGAAAAAGCGGCAGTAAGCGTCATGACGCTCACCCTCCGGCGCATATTCGGACGTGCGGTTAGCCGCGTTCACATCCACACCTACCACAATAGCTGGCTCCAGGTCTTCATCTAATATGCAGCGGGTAATGGTTGTGGCAATGCGTCCGAAATTGAAGAATTGCTCGCCATCTTGACAATAGATAACCGGATAGGAGAGCAGTTCATTGTAACCGGGAGGCAAATAAACGCGAAGTTGGCGTGTTTCTTGAAGCAGGTCCGAGGTGAGTTCATCTTTCACAATCGTTCTTTGGTAATAGCGAGCGTCATCAGACATCGAGTAATCTCCTTTATATCCTTGTGGGGAAAAATGGTATGTGAAGCGTAAGTTGGAAATGGATTGGGTAAGGTGTATTATAGCAGTTGTAAATTTCATGTTAACTGTATTATATATTTTCCTAAACTGTACTATTCGCTTCCGCGAAAAAAGGTCATATATCATAAGGATAGCGGTGTACAATTCACAAAAACAGGTTTATAATAATACTATAACAGAAGTGTAGCTAGCAGGCATCAAAATCATATAAGAGGTGAAATGGTATGAGTAAGCCACTTGTCAGCCAAGCAAATTACGAAGTGACCACAGAAAAGGTTGAGCCTTTACAAGTACTGGCTCCAGACGGCACAGTTGTAAATCCCGACAAAATGCCTAAACTTAGCGATGACCAATTAAGAGAGTTAATGAGAAGAATGGTATTCACACGTGTTTGGGACGAAAGAGCCGTAAATCTCGGTCGTCAAGGACGTCTTGGTTTCTATGCGCCGGTATCCGGACAAGAAGCTTCCATGATCGGTAGTGAATTTGCTTTAAATAAAGATGACTTTATTTGCCCGGGTTACCGCGATATGCCGCAGCTCGTATGGCACGGACTTCCGCTTTACCAAGCATTCCTATATTCCCGCGGACACCAACATGGCGGTCAAATTCCGCAGGATGTTCACGTTCTTATGCCGCAAATCATCATTGGTGCACAAATTCTGCACGCAACTGGTGTAGCGATGGCGTTCAAAAAACGTAACCAACCTCGTGTAGCGATTACGTACACAGGGGACGGAGGAAGCTCTGAAGGAGATTTCTACGAAGGTTTGAACTTTGCAGGAGCATTCAAGCTGCCTGCCATTTATTTTGTACAAAACAATGGTTATGCCATCACAACGCCTTACTCCAAACAAACAGGAGCACTTTCTGTTGCTCATAAAGCACTTGCTGCAGGTATCAAAGGCGTGCAAGTAGATGGTATGGACGTTCTGGCTGTTGTTCAAGCTGTGTCTGAAGCTGCTGAAAGAGGCCGCAAAGGCGAAGGCGCTACATTGATTGAAGCATTGACGTACCGTTACCGTCCGCACTCCTTGGCCGATGATACGACGAAATACCGTACCAAAGACGAGGAATCCGATTGGGAGCCGAAAGATCCGCTTACGCGCATGCGTATCTTCCTGACCAAAAAAGGTCTATGGAGCGAAGAAGAAGAGGCGAAAGTGAAAGAAGAGGCAAAAGCAACTGTTGCTGAGCACATTAAAAAGGCTGAGGAAACTGAGAAAATGACAGTTCCGGGCTTAATCGATTCCATGTTCGAAGTTACACCTTCCCATCTCGAAGAACAGAAACAAGCGTATAAATAAAATCTGGCAAAAACTCTTAGGAGGCACGGAGAAGTCATGGCACAAATGACGATGATTCAAGCGATTAAAGACGCAATGCGCGTTGAACTGGAAAGAGATCCAAATGTAATTTTGTTCGGCGAAGACGTTGGCCACGTTGGTGGCGTATTCCGTGCTACAGAAGGTTTACAAAAAGAATTCGGCGAAGAGCGCGTATTCGATACGCCTCTTGCTGAGTCTGCTATCGGCGGACTTGCTGTAGGTCTTGGCGTTCAAGGCTTCCGTCCAATCGCTGAGATTCAATTCGTAGGTTTTATTTACGAAGCGCTTGACCAAATTTGTGTGCAAGCAGCTCGTATGCGTTACCGCTCCGGCGGCCGTTACAACTCGCCAATCGTATTCCGTACGCCTTACGGCGGCGGTGTTAAAGCAGCTGAGCTTCACACGGATGCACTAGAGGGTCTTTTGGTGCAAACTCCGGGGATTAAAGTTGTTGTTCCTTCCAACCCTTACGATGCGAAGGGCTTGCTCATTTCCGCGATTCGCGATAATGACCCTGTCTTCTTCATGGAGCATCTGAACTTATACCGCGCATTCCGCGCAGAAGTACCAGAAGGCGAGTACACGATTGAACTTGGTAAAGCGAACGTAGTTCGTGAAGGTTCTGACGTAACGATCATTACTTACGGAGCAATGGTTCATACATCCGTTAAAGCGGCTGAAGAGATCGAGAAAACGCAAGGTGTGAAAGTTGAAGTCATCGACCTTCGTACGCTGCTTCCGCTTGATATCGACACGATTGTCGCTTCGATCAAGAAAACGAACCGTGCAATTATCGTACAAGAAGCACAAAAAACTTCTGGAGTAGCCGCAGAGGTTATTGCTCAAATTAATGAAAAAGCAATCCTGCACTTGGAAGCTCCAGTTCTGCGTATTGCGCCTCCGGATACCGTTTATCCGTTCGCACAAATCGAAGATGCTTGGTTGCCTAGCCCAGCAAGTGTTATTGCCGGTATTAAACAAGTACTCGAATTCTAATTCATAGTCGAAGGTAACAGGAGGTAGTACACGTGGCATTGTTTGAATACAAGTTCCCAGAGCTTGGAGAAGGCATACATGAAGGCGAAATCGTTAAGATGCTCGTTAAAGCGGGTGACACCGTAACTGACGAAACCATTCTTATGGAAGTACAAAACGACAAAGCTGTTGTTGAAGTTCCTTGTCCGGTAGAAGGTAAAGTCGTTAGCGTCGCTGTTAAAGACGGCCAAATCTGTACGATTGGCGAGCTCGTGATGACAATCGAAGTAACAGGCGAGATGCCGGCTGAGTCCATGCATCACAGCAGCTCTAACAACGCTGCGTCCGCAGCCGCAGCGGCACCTGCTGCTACAGCGGTAGCCGTAGCAGAGGCTCCTGCAGCAGCACCGGCAGTAGCTGCTGCTCCACCTGCGCCAGCAGCGCCAAGCGCTGGCGGCCGCGAAGTGCTTGCGACGCCTAGCGTACGCAAGCTCGCAAGAGAAAAAGGCATCACACTCGCAGAGGTGACGCCTACAGGTAAGCACGGCCGCGTAACACGCGAGGACGTGCTCGGCTTTACAGGAGCCGGCAACGCCGCGGCTCCGGCAGCAGCACCAGCTGCAGCGGAAGCAGCTGGCAGCGCAGCACCTGCGGCTAGCACGCAGGTCGCTGTGGGCGATCGCGTTGAAGAGCGGGTTCCGTTCAAAGGAATCCGGAAAGTGATCGCGAACGCGATGGTGAAATCCGTGTACACGGCACCGCACGTGACACTGATGGACGAAATCGATGTGAGCGCGTTAGTCGCTCTGCGTGAGCGCACGAAGCCTCTTGCTGAGAAAAAAGGCGTGAAATTGACTTACCTTCCTTTCATCGTGAAAGCACTGGTAGCGGCTTGCCGTCAATTCCCGGCGTTGAACGCAATGATCGACGAAGAAAAGCAAGAAATCGTCTACAAAAAGTACTACAACATCGGTATCGCAACAGATACAGAGAACGGCTTGCTTGTTCCTGTTATCCATGATGCAGACCGCAAAAATGTATGGTCGATTGCCTCTTCCATCAAAGACTTGGCTACTCGCGGACGCGACGGCAAGTTGACTCCAAACGAGATGAAGGGCGGCACAATCTCCATCACAAACATTGGTTCCGTAGGCGGTATGTTCTTCACACCGGTTATCAACTTCCCTGAAGTTGCGATCCTGGGTGCTGGCCGCATTACTGAAAAACCTGTCGTGAAAAACGGTCAAATCGTTGCCGCATCGGTAATGGCTCTTTCCTTGAGCTTCGATCATCGTATCGTTGACGGAGCGACAGCACAAAGCTTCTTGAACTACATCAAACAGCTCCTGGCTGATCCAGAGCTTCTCGTCTTGGAGGTGTAACAACATGGTAGTAGGAGATGCTTCTCTTGATATTGACTTGCTAGTTATTGGTGCAGGACCAGGGGGTTACGTAGCTGCCATTCGCGCGGCTCAACTTGGTCAAAGCGTCCTTATTGTAGATAAATCGGAATGGGGCGGCGTCTGCTTAAACCGCGGCTGTATCCCATCCAAAGCGTTGATCTCTGCTGCTCACACATATGAGCATGCGCAGCACGCTGACAGCATGGGTATCTCTGTAGAGAACGTGAAAGTGGACTTTGCAAAGGTACAAGCTTGGAAAAACAGCATTGTTGCTAAACAAACGGGCGGCGTTGGCGCGCTGCTCAAAGGCAACAAAATCCAAACGTTCCAAGGCGAAGTGATGTTCATCAACGAGCACGAAGCGCGTGTGTTCAATGATGCAGAAGCTCCGCGTTATCGCTTCAAGCACTGTATTATCGCGACGGGTTCCCGTCCGATTGAGCTGAAAGCATTCCCTTTCGGCGGAAGAATCATTTCTTCCACGGAAGCTTTGAACTTGCCTGAAGTTCCGAAAAGCATGATCGTGATCGGCGGCGGCTACATCGGAATCGAGCTTGGCCAAACGTATGCGAAATTTGGTACGAAAGTAACTGTACTGGAAGGTTCGGATCACGTATTGCCAGGCTTCGAGAAAGATCTGACGAAGCTTGTAGCACGCAACCTGGAGAAAGTTGGCGTTGAAGTTCATACAGAAGCGCTGGCACAATCCTGCACGAAAACAGAGAACGACGTAACCGTAACGTTCACAGTGAAAGGCGAAGAGAAACAAGTTACCGCTGATTACGTGCTTGTAACTGTCGGTCGTCGTCCGAACACAGACGGCGAGCTTGGTCTTGATCTGATCAACCTGAAAATGACGGACCGTGGTTTGATTGAAGTTGATAACCAAGGTAGAACCAGCATTCCGCATATCTTTGCGATTGGTGATGTTGTGCCTGGTCTTTCCCTGGCTCACAAAGCTTCTTATGAAGCAAAAGTGGCGGCAGAAGCGATTGCAGGGCATTCCAGCATTGTTGACTACAAAGCAATGCCGGCTGTTGTGTTCTCCGATCCGGAAATTGCCGGCGTAGGCTTGAGCGAAACAGAAGCAAAAGCTCAGGGTATCAACGTAACGATCGGGAAAT
Source organism: Paenibacillus sp. P36 (assembly GCF_045866505.1). NCBI lineage: Bacteria > Bacillati > Bacillota > Bacilli > Caryophanales > Paenibacillaceae > Paenibacillus > Paenibacillus sp. P36. The sequence continues at coordinate 7,250,438 of NZ_AP038372.1, read as the reverse complement.
TCCCTTACGCAGCTAACGGCCGCGCTAACTCTTTGAACGCAGGTCAAGGTTTCGTGAAACTTGTCGGCGACAAAGAAACAGGCCAACTGCTTGGTGGTCAAATTGTTGGTCCAGAAGCTTCGAACTTGATTGGAGAGCTTGCTCTTGCCGTTGAGATGGGAGCTAACCTGGAAGATATCGCACTCACGATCCACGCACATCCAACATTGACAGAAATGATCATGGATGCAGCTGAAGGTGCGCTTGGACACCCGATTCACCAACTTGGTAAATAAGCATCATCAGAGCGGTTTCCAATACCTTTAGATAAAAAGTCCCGAGAGCATGGCGCAAGCCGCTCTACGGGACTCTTTTATTTTGTTTGTTTATCCGTTTCTGCGGGCAAAATCAAGCATGAAGTCCGCTAAAGCTTGGCAGGCTTCGAGAGGGACCGCGTTGTAGGCGGAGGCGCGCAGACCGCCAACGCTGCGGTGTCCGGCCAAGCCCTCAAAGCCATGGGTCTCGGATTCCGCGATGAAACGGCGTTCAAGCTCACTATTAGCCATACGCCAAGTGATATTCATGGGGGAACGGTCTTTCTCATCGATGATGCCTTGATAAAAGCCGCGGCTTGCATCGATGACCTCATAAAGGAGGCCGGCTTTTGCAAGATTGTGGCGTTCTAATTGTTCCACGCCGCCTTGCTTTTGCGTCCATTTGAGTACCAAATTCGTCATATAAATGGCGTGAACGGGAGGCGTGTTGAACAGGGATTTGTTCTTGGCAAATGTGCTGTATCGCATGATTTCCGGAATCTCGCCTGAAGCTTGTTCCAGCCAGCTTTCGCGGATCACGACCACGGTGACACCCGCGGGTCCAAGATTTTTTTGTGCGCCGGCATAGATCATGGAGAACTTCGTGAGATCCAGCCTGCGGCTCAGGATTTCGCTGGTCATATCGCCAACGAGAGGGATATTGCCGACTTCGGGTATCTCCGCATAACGCGATCCTTCAATGGTATTGTTCATCGTGATATGCACATAGGCAGCATCTGGGCTGAGATTCTGTGCGTCCCAGGCAGGAATGGCGCGATAACCTTGTGCTTTGGAGCTTGCTACGACATGGGTACGACCAAGATACGCGGCTTCCTTATAGGCTTTTTCTGCAAAGCTGCCTGTTAAGGCATAGTTAGCTGTTAGTTGGGGGCTTAAGAAATTCATCGGAAGAAGAGCGAATTGCGTACTTGCCCCACCACCCATGAAGAGCACTTCATATCCTTTGGGCAAATCCAGCAGGGAAAGTAAGAGAAGCTGCGTTTCGTGATTCAATTCCTCGACTGCCCGGCTTCTATGCGACATTTCAAGCAAAGAAATGCCTTTACCCTCATAGTCGACAAATTGCTCCTGAGCTTCTTCCAGAACGCCTATAGGCAGTGCGGCCGGTCCTGGATTGAAATTGTACCTGCGTTTTGTTTGGTTCATGTGATTGCCTCCCGTAACCGAATTATGGACAACAAAAAAACGCTCCTCATCCGATTGGGACGAGGAGCGTTTGCTCGCGGTGCCACCCAATTTAAGAAACATGACGTGCATGTTTCTCCACTTGGTTCCGCGGTAACGGGCGGTGCCGGTTAACTTAGCATGACTCTACATCCAACAAGCATGCTTGGCGATAACGCCTCCGAGTTGGATTCTCATCATAGGCACGATCGAATATAGAAGTTGAATAAAAGTATATGCTTCTTGTTTGAAAAGGTCAATGCTTTATTTTACTGTTTTGTTATAAGCAGCTAGCTTCTCAGCGATGGTTTTTGAAGCTGCATCCAAGGCATCTTTTGGTGATTTTTTACCTGTGAGTGCTTCTTCGATAGCTGTTTCAACGAGTTGACGTGCTTCAGGGAATACACCCATGACCGCGCCTTGCGTTGCTTTGTTCGCTTTTGTGTTGTGCAGTTGGTCGATTGCCGTTTGGAATTGCGGGAATTTCGCTAAATTATCTTTTAAAATTTGCTCATCATAGGCTTTTTTCGTAATTGGGAAGTATCCTGTGTTCACGTTCCACCATGCTTGTGTTTGCGGATTCGTCAAGAATTTGATGAATTCCCATGCGCCTTTTTGCTCAGCTTCGGATTTGTTGTTCAAGATATAGAGACTTGCGCCCCCAACAACAACACCGCCGTCTTTGGCATCAGCTGGTTTAGGCATAACGCTTGTTCCAACTTGGAATTTGCCTTCTGCACCAGTAACAATACCACGTAAAGAAGCTGTAGAATCAAGTGTCATTGCAATTTGACCAGCTAGGAAAGCTTTTTTCGTATCATCGGTTTTACGGCCAAGGTTCATTAGGGATTTGTTATCGACCATGTCCTTCCACCAAGTCAACGTTTTGACGCCTGCTTCATTGTTAAGAAGAGTTTCCGTAGCTGCAGCGGTACGGCCGTTTCCGTTGTTTAAGAATTCTGCGCCTTGTCCAGCGAAAAACTGCTCCATGAACCAACCGTAAATCGCGAAGGATCCGCCGGCTTTACCGTCTTTGCTCAGCGCTTGCGCGGCTTTTGTTATTTCTTCATACGTTGTTGGCGGCTTCTCCGGATCTAGACCAGCGGCTTTGAACATATCTTTGTTGTAATAAAGGATTGGGTTGGATGTGTTAAAAGGCATGGAATTCAATTTATCGTCAACTTTGTAGTAATTCAAAATGTTTTCTTCCAGTTGGGAAAGGTCGAATTTATCGGCATCAACGAATTTTTGAACCGGTGTAATCGCCTTGGAATCGATCATGAAACGGGAACCGATCTCGTAAACTTGAATGAGGGATGGGCCGCTTTTTGTATCCATGGAAGCTTTCATTTTGTTCAAGCTTTCATCGTAAGTACCTTGGAAAACAGCTTCAACTTGCACGTTTTTCTGGGAAGCATTGAAGTCTGCAACCAGTTTGTCAACAGCTTTGCCAAGTTCACCGCTCATGGAGTGCCACCAGATGACTTTGACCGGCTCTGCGGCTTTGGTCGGAGCTGCTGAAGCGGCAGTTGAACTTGCAGGTGCAGTACTGCTAGCTGGCGTTACTTCGGCTTTGCCGCATGCGCTAGTGAGCACCATGGTGAGTGCTGTCATTGCGAGAACGGAAGTTCTTATGTTTACAGATTTCATTGATTTGTTTCTCTCCCTTTTTTAACTTTTTTTATTTATGGAAATCTGATTCAGCTAATATAGCCTGTCAGAGCAGCCAACAAGATTAACCTTTCACAGCTCCAGCGGTGAGTCCACGGACGAGCTGCTTTAAACCAAGGATGAGCAAAATAAGTGATGGCAAGAGGACGATGGTGACACCTGCCAAAACGAGGTTCCACACGGTTAATTCTTCGAATTGCAGCATGGCGATGCCGATTTGTGCAGTTCGCATTGCTTCACTGTTCGTAATGAGCAGCGGCCATAGGTACATGTTCCACGCGTTCAGGAAGGCGTAGACAGCTAGTGTAGCCAGCGCAGGTCTTCCCAAAGGCAGCACGATCCGGAAAAAGATGCGAATGTGACCACATCCGTCGATACGCGCCGCTTCGAACAATTCTTTGGGCAGCTGCAGGAAAAATTGGCGCAGCAGGAAGGTACCGAAAGCTGTTGCCAGGAAAGGAACCGTTAGGCCCTGCAGGCTATCGAGCCAATCCCATTTTTTGACCGTTAGATAATTCGGTATAATCGTGACTTCCCAAGGAATCATCATCGTCGCCATGAATAATGAGAAGATGAAAGCTTTTCCTTTAAACCGGATATTGGCAAAAGCATAAGCGGCCATCGAGGAGGTCATCAGCTGCCCAATCATGATGATTAGTGAAACGATAAAGCTGTTTGTAATAAATTTGGCGATCGGAACGAGTTGAAAAACGGCCACTATACTGCCCACATAGAAACTGCTTGGCAAGAAACGCGGCGGATAAGCCGAAGCCTCATCTGGCGTCATGAACGTAGCGGAAAATGTGTAAAAGATTGGATACAGCACAAGTGCGGCTGCAATCGCCAACAGAACATAAACGGCTGTTTTTTGTAAGGGACGGTTCATTGATAATGCACATTCCTTTCGAACACTTTGAATTGCACAAAGGTGAAAATCAGGATGATGGTGAACAGTACTAGGGCCTGCGCGCTTCCAGTTCCGAACCGGAAGTTAATGAAAGCATCTTGATACAAGTTATAAACGAGCACATCCGTCGAGTTGATCGGACCGCCTTTGGTCAGAATGTGAATCTGTCCGAAGGATTGGAAAGCACCGATAATTGATACAATCGTGACGAAGAACACCGTAGGTGAAAGCAGGGGTAAAATGATTTGCACAAACGTCCGAACCGGACCGGATCCGTCGATTTTTGCGCTATCGTAGATTTCATCCGGGATGCCTTGAAGTCCGCTAAACAGGACGATGTAATTGAAGCCAAGATTCATCCATACAGTCATCAAGGACACGGAAAGCAGTGCCCACCGAGGATCCGTTAGCCAAGCCACAGGCTCTAAGCCAACAAGCTGCAGCAGGTAGTTAAGCATGCCGACACTAGGATGAAATAGCATCATCCAGATGACAGAAGATGTTCCCACAGACAGAACGACAGGCAGCGAGAAAATAAATTGGAAAAAACGCATCCCTTTTAGCTGATTGTGTGTGAGAGCTGCGAGCAGAAGCGCAAGGGCGATGCTTGTCGGTACCGTCAGAATGGTGAATAAACCTGTGACCTCCAAGCTTTTGTAGAACTTCTCCGACGTGAAGATAGCCGTAAAGTTATCGAAGCCGACGAAGGAAGCCACCCTACCTCTGGGATCGGTCTCATGCATGCTGAGATAAAAGGTTTGAATCAAAGGGTAGAACAGAAACACACCGAATAGCAGCAATGACGGAAATAAGAAAATATAACCAAGCAGCGTCTCCGCCCAATTCGAGAAGAACATAGAACGACGGGGGAGTTCAGCACGTGTTGTTATTTTTTTTGGTGCATTTGTTAAGGTTAAATCCTGGTCCAGCGTACTCATGCATTGACCTCCATAAAGATTATTAGGCTAGTTCGATCTCTATAAGGTTAACGTCCAGTTATTTGACCAATGTTAAATAGGTTTAAATGATTTGTTAATTTCACCTCGTTGTTTACATAATATTTACGAAGATTTACTGGGCAAAAGCGGAGCTGCTCTACTATAATTTGAGGGTAAGCAGTTAATGAGGTTAGGAGAGTGTTACGTATAATGAGCAAACAACCACTTGTAATAGGCCATAGAGGAGCAGCCGGGGATGCACCGGAGAATACGTTAAGATCTTTCGCTTTAGCTTTCGAGCAAGGAGCGGAAGGTATTGAATTGGATGTTCACCTGACGAAAGACGGCGAAATTGTCGTTTGTCATGACGGTACATTGGATCGCACGACGAATGGTTCTGGGCTAATTTGCGAAAAAAACTGGGATGAAATCAAAGAACTCGATGCCGGTTCATGGTTTTCCGAGGATTTCATCGGGGAAAGAGTACCTTTGCTGCGTGAGGTTTTTGAGCTTGTGCCACGTGGTTTCCTCATCAATGTGGAAGTGAAGTATGCGTATGAAGGGCGAATGGAGAAAGCCTTGCTCGCCTTTTTGCGTGAAAGCGGCAGGATGGAAGACGTCGTTATTTCCTCTTTCGATCACAAAGTGATTAAGCGGATCAAGTTGGCCGAACCTGAAGTGAAAGTTGGGCTTCTGTATGGCGCCAACCTGATTGACCATGCGGCTTATGCCCAGCTAATCGGGGTTGAGGTACACTCTCTGCACCCTCAACATCATCATTTTGAAAAAGAAGATGGGGTATCGGTGGCAGAAGCAGGATTAGCCACGTATCCATGGACAGTGAACGTTGAAAGGGATTTTCAGAAGATGATCGATGCTGGTGTTACGGGCATTATTACGGATTTTCCAGGGAAGCTTAACGCTTTATTAAAAGGCGAATAAGCGGTAGGCGCACGGACGTACAGATGGATGTTCTATCGCACCTTATACGAGTGTGGTAAAATATGGGTATACCAGTTTGGAAGGGGATATCTATGAACGAGAACATCTTAACGCAAATAGCACAAATTTCTATCAATGTCGTTGATGTTGAAAGAGCTGTTGCTTTTTATCGCGACACCTTGGGCATGAAATTTATGTTTCAAGCTGGGCAAATGGCTTTTTTTGATTGCAATGGCATCCGTCTGATGCTCAGCCTTCCGGAGAAACCTGAATTTAATCATCCAGGATCGGTCATCTATTATAAGGTGGAAGACATTAAACAGGTGTACGAAGCTTTCATCGAACGTGGTGTTACCTTTATTAGCGAACCACATGTCGTTGCAAAAATGGATCATATGAATATCTGGATGGCGTTCTTCCGGGACTCCGAGGGGAATACACTAGCACTAACAAGTGAAGTTTCGAATTAAATAACGTGCAAAAGGGACCGCTGCATACGGATGCTGTGGTCCTTTTTTAATAGTGGGAGAGGAGTGAAACAAAGGTAGCTGCAGTACGAATCCAGCGGGTGGTTGAGAGTAGTACTAGGTAAAGTTAGTACTATCAGAATCGCAGCAAATGCATACAATGGGATTATGACCTGGTATTAAGAGAAGCCCAATAAATAAACGGATGCTTAATACGTTGTACCAAGGTTTTCTCAGATTTGCCATGCGAACGCTTAGGAGGAGTCACCATGATCAAATGGTTGTTTATTGTACTGTTAAAGCTTCTGCTTCCAATCTTGCGCCCTGTTATACTAGCTAGTTTTCGCGTAAAAGTGAAGGGAATGCAGCAGCTTGATTTGACAGATAAAACAGTGCTCATACCTAACCATGTCTCATTGTTGGATGCTGTTCTGCTAGCGTTGATTCTGCCCGAGGAAGTGGCCTTTGTCGTGAATACACGAATGGCCAAACGTTTTGCTTGGCCGCTCCATTTCCGTACGCATATTCCAGTAGATCCACTCAACCCTTACTCCGTACGGAAAATGCTCAAAACCGTGCAGAGCGGTACGCCGCTTGTCATTTTTCCGGAGGGGCGGATATCGACCACGGGCAGCATGATGAAGGTGTACGGCGGCATTGGCTATATTGCGTCAAGATCCCAGGCTCACATGGTGCCGATTGCGATTAACGGACTGGAGCATTCCAAATTATCGTATCTTCGTGGCAAAATGAAACAGATTTGGTTTCCGGCCGTAACCTTCACAATTGGGGAGTCTTTTCAAGTGCCTGTAAATGAAAAGCTGACGAGAAGAGTTCAGAAGGAGCGGGCAACAGAGTTCATCGGCAGCCGAATGCAGAGTCATTTGGTGGAAAGCCGGATGAAACCGGAGCTTAATTTATTCAATGAGATGCTCATAGCTGCCAAGCAGCATGGCTTTTCCAAAATTATTTGTGAAGACATCCTATCAGATACGTCGATAAGTTACCGCAAACTGCTATTAAGCAGCTATACGATGGCGGAGCGTTTGAAGGAGCTGCTTGGTAACCAGAAGCGAACAGCTGTCCTATTGCCGAATGCGGCGGCGCATGTCGTGACTTTATTTTCCTTATTCCGCTTAGGCATTACACCGGCGATTCTGAATTATACGGCAGGAAAACACGCCATGCTGGATGCCTGTGAAACCGTTTCGGCGAAGACGATTATTACGTCTCGGGCTTTTATCGAGAAAGCGGGGTTATCTGATTTTATCAACAGTGCCAGTGAAGTTTACTCGGTTATCTATCTTGAAGAGGTTAGAGAGAGTATTACTTTTCAACATAAATGGGTAGGAATTCGTAATCTCTTGATGAAAGTGCAAGGTCCAGTCGGAGATGGGGAGAATGAGGTCGTTCTCTTCACATCCGGGAGTGAAAGCAAACCGAAGGGGGTTGTGCTGACGCACCGCAATATTTTTGCTAATCTTCAGCAGGCCAAAGCTGTGATTGCTTTCAATGCGGCGGATATCCTTCTTGGGGCGATGCCTATGTTTCACTCTTTCGGCTTAACAGCGGGGACGATGCTGCCGGTACTTTCGGGCATGAAAGTGGTCATGTACCCCAATCCACTGCATTATAAAGTTATTCCAGAGATAGTGTACGATCGCAATATTACCATTTTGTTCGGTACGTCAACGTTTCTATCGGCTTACGCGAGAACGGCACATGCTTATGATTTTGCCTATGCGTTGAAATATGTCGTGGCTGGCGCCGAGAAGCTGAAAGAGGAAGTCCGTCAAACCTGGATCGATAAATTCGGCATTCGGATTATGGAAGGTTACGGTACCACGGAGACAGCGCCTGTCATTTCGCTTAATACGCCTATGCATGTTAAAAAAGGAACCGTAGGCCGTGTACTGCCAGGTATTCAGGTTCGAATCGAGAAAGTGGATGGCATCGAGCTTGGCGGCAATTTGCTTGTCAAAGGTCCTAATGTGATGAAAGGATATTTGATTCATGGACAGGGCTTTGTCCCTTGCCCAGAATGGTACAGCTGCGGCGATATTGTGCAAATCGATGATGAAGGCTACCTGTCAATTCAAGGGAGGATGCAGTCTTTTGCCAAGATTGGCGGAGAAAAAGTATCACTGCCAATGGTCGAAGAACTCGTATTGCCAAGCCTGCCGCATCAAGCCGTTTGCGCAGCCGTTGCAGTTCCGGATGCTCGAAAGGGAGAACGAATTGTGGTGTACCACAATAGCCCGGACATGCAGCTGCAGTCTCTTAAAGAATGGATGAAACAGAAAGGGCATCCGGGGATTTATATGCCTTCGGAGCTGCGATATGTAGAGAAATTGCCGCTTTTGGGCAGTGGGAAAGTAGACTATGTAACCATTAAGCGGATTGCGCTTGAGGAGCATCATGCATCCTAAGGGAGAGAAATGATATGAAAATGAAACCGCTTCAGACGCTCAATTTGACCCAATTTCTTTCCGCTTTTGCCGATAATATGATTCTCTTCATTACGTTGGCGATTATTAAGATGAATGCTTTTCCTGACTATTACATCGGTGTTGTTCAAGCTTCTTTTCTAGTTGCCTTCGTCGTGTTGGCGCCTTTTGTCGGTGCGATAGCTGATAAGCACTCCAAATCTCGCGTACTTCTCGTTGGAAATGCCATCAAAAGCATCGGTATTATCGCGATGTTCCTTCATGTGGACCCGGCTGTCAGTTATGGGATCGTCGGCATCGGCGCCGCGGTTTATTCACCGGCCAAATACGGTATTTTGCCTGCGCTTACCCATTCCGATCATGAGCTGCTTAGAGCTAATGCGCGCATGGAAGGGTATACGATCATGGCCATTTTGCTGGGATCTGTTTGTGGTGGTATTTTGGCGAAAATGTCGCTATCAGGTTCGATGATCGCCTGCCTAGCCCTGTATTTGTTATCTTTGCAACTGACGCTGCAAATGCCGAAGATGCAAGGCGATAGGACGATCCGCTATGGCAAGGCAGCGAGAACGTTCGTTTCCGACATGAGTTTCTTGTTAAAAGACCGAGCTACCCGTTTCTCGCTTGTTGGCACGGGCTCGTTCTGGATGACGTCCTCGGTTGTCCGGTTGGCGATCATCGCATGGGTGCCTGCTCACCTTGGTATCCAGTCGGTCGATCAAATCTCTATGCTTGTCGCTGTAACCGGCGTAGGAATCATGATTGGGGCGCTGATGACACCGAAGCTGGTCCCAGCAAAGCGTTATTATAATTCATTTATATTCGGCATTCTCATGATCATCTGCATCTTGCTGTTCCCGCTTATCACCAATTTGTATCTAACAATAGGGCTGCTTCTACTTGTAGGATTCAGCGGCGGGGTGTTTATTGTACCTATGAATGCCGTGCTGCAAGATAGAGGTCAGGGAATGATAGGTTCAGGGAAAACGATAGCGGTTCAAAACTTCCTGGAAAATGCGATGATGCTTGCCGGAGTCGGTCTCTATACGCAAATTTCCAAGGATGGGCTGTCACCGGACCTGTCGATTACGGGGATTGCGTGTATCCTTGCCGGTTTTGTCGTGTATTTGATTGTACAGCGTGAGAGGTTGAAACTTTCCATTTAGCAAATAACGGTGATCTAAGACGGGGCCAATCGTATGGCAACCGAATGTTCCTAGATAAGAAAGCTGGCGAGCTCTTTGGCTTCGCCAGCTTTTTGCGTTATTTTAGCCGCATAGGGAATTTGGTTCTGCCCCGGATAAGTTTTATTCTTCTTCCAGATGTTAGCTCCTCTGCCATCGGCTGAAATCGGATTCACAATAAAGACTATTGATTATCTGGCAAATATCCCCGATCCGTAGCGAAAATAGTAGTAAATTACTAGGAAAAAAGTTCTATAGCTGCACGTTTTTTGACGAATTTTATCTTTACATAATGTTCACTTGTTTGTAAAATAAACCATAGGTAAATTAATCATTTATGTGTAAGGTAATCTAACATTGGTTAGAGGATTATCTGCATGTCGGGAGGAGAACAGGACTTTGAAATTCAACATGAGTTTGAATGTAAGTCAACAAAAGAAGGCAAGAAATGTGAAAGTCAACCTGTCCGTCCTTCGCAACCTTAAACTGCGTTACAAACTGCTCTTCATGAATGCTATTGCTATTTTATTCCTGCTTATTGTAGGTATTACGGGTTATTACTTCATGGATAAGATGTCTAGTAATTCTACTAGAATGTACGAGGAAAGTCTGTTATCTGTCAAATGGATTAATCAGCTAAAAACGAACTTCAATGAAACCGAATCAAATTTGCTCGAAATGATGTTATCCGTAGATGTGAAATATAAAGGTAAGCTCAAGGCCAAACTTGACGAAAACAGCGCGATGAATCAGGAGCTTGTCACGAAGTTGTCAGGTATTCGGTTGACGGAAGAAGAGGCGGCTGCTTTCAAGGATTTTGAAGAGCTGAATAAAAAGTATCGTGAGATCGTTGCAATGACGATCGATCATGCTACCAAAAATAATCAAGTGGCTTACCAAGTTTATAATAATGAAGTGTCTCCGCATGGGGATAAAACGATCGTGGCACTCGATAAATTGGTGCAGCTTAAAGAGACCGCGGCTGAAAATTTCCAAAAAACGAGCAGCAACGACTCTAAAACCTCCCACTGGTTCATCATTCTTACGATTGTTATTGCTATTGTTATTATGACGGTGAACGCAATGGCATTAAATATGATTATTACGACTCCGATTCGTAGATTGCAGGAGCATATGGAGAAAGCCGCTGGCGGAGATCTCTCTGTAAAAGGAGACTATCCTTATGAGGATGAAGTCGGTAAACTGACCGGTTCCTTTAATGTAATGACAGGAAGTCTACGCAGCTTGGTATCCCAAATCGCAGATAATGCGTTAACCCTTTCGGCAAGCTCTGAAGAGCTACTAGCAAGCTCGGAGCAAAGCTCGCAAGCGGCCAAACAAGTTGCGTCTTCCAGCCAGCAGCTTTCGGAGGATTTCGAGAAGCAGTTTGCGGGTGTGAATCAAGCGAATGAAGCTGTGCAGCAAATGCTTACGAGTACGAAGCTGATTGATGAATCAGCGCAAGAAGTAGCCAGACTTGTTGGACAAGCCACGGCTGCCGCGCAAAACGGTAAACGTTCTGTCGTATCGATCGCAGGCCAGATGGGCGAGATTTCGGAAGCCGTGCAAGAAGTAAATGGCGTCATTGAAGCTTTAGGGAAAAATGCACACAAAATTGGGGAGATTGTCAATGTCATCAATGAAATTTCCACGCAAACCAATTTGCTCTCTCTGAATGCGGCGATTGAAGCAGCGCGTGCGGGGGAAGCGGGCCGCGGGTTCGCGGTTGTTGCTGGCGAAGTGCGCAAACTGGCGGAGCAATCTGCTTCATCAGCGCGCAACATTACGCATCTGGTCTCGACGATTCAGAGACAGATCAACCACGCGGTAAGCTCCATGCAAGATGGAGCTGGCAAAGTGCAGGCCGGATTAACGATTTCCGGCGAGGCGCAAGAGTCGTTTATTCACATCGAGACTTCCGTTGACGAAGTCAACGCGAAGGTGGAGAGTGTGAATCAGAACATTCACCAGCTGGTGGATGCGAATGTCCGCATCGAGCAGGTGATGGGCATTGTCAGCAGCGTTTCGGAAACGGGCATCTCCGTCAGCCAGGAGACATCCGCGGCTAGCCAGCAGCAGATGTCCACGACCGAGGAGATCGAGAATTCAGCTAAGTCACTGGCAGGACTAGCTGAGGAGCTGCAAATTTCGCTGCAGAAATTTACGGTGTAATTTTGACCGCGGGCTTAGGCTCGCGGTTTTTATGTTACTTGGGGCGTGGATTACTGCGCCCGAGAAAGCCAAAAAGGCTGTCTCCGGAGGCGGAGCGGAGGAAAATGAGATCGAGCCGTCCGAAATGGCCGCCTCAGCAGAAATTTTCGCTCCTGCAGGGTTTAGTGGTTGTTTTTCTCCCAAATTGCTTGTGCTTGTTCATGCAAATTGTAACCGCGAATACACTTTCGCCCACTGCCGGCAGGCTTAAGTAACGATTTATCTGTCATTGCTTTTAGTACTTGATAGGATTTACGTGAACCAACGTCCAGCAAAGCCGATACATCGTTTGGCTTTATAGCTTTGTCAATGTTGAGTGCAAAACGAATGACTTCCTTCTCCACGTAATTCAATTTCACATTTGTTGAAGCGTCGCGGCCCAGAAAGCGTCCCATGAATTGCTGCAGGATTTGTTCACACATGCGGGGGCGGTCTTTGACATCATCATAGGAAAAGCGGAGGATTTTCCAACCGTCTATGACGAGATGATTTTGGCGGATCCATTGGTCGGAGAATTGGGTGCGGCTCATTTGGGAGGCGTGAGGTCCGTATCCATCAATTTCGATGGCTAGCTTCAGGGAGTGCCGCATAAAAGTAAAGTCGAGAAAGCGAGTCCCATCCCGAAAGTCTTTCACCTCGTACTCAGGGTGCAAATCCGTGAAGCCGCCGAAGGCTGGCCACCAAACCTGCCGAAGAAATAATTGTTCAGCGTGGCCATGGCCCTCTTTGAGTCTGCGATGACGTTCTCCTTCCCTTTTAGCAAGATGCTTAGTAAGAAAATTCACTAATGCAATGCGAAATTGCTCATCCATGTTAATACACTCCATTTCATATATGAATAAAATAAGCCGCCTCTCTGGATTCAGCAGTCCATGCTGGATCTAGAAAAGTGGCGTGTGCTTCACAACCGATTGGAATTATTTTCCATTCTAGCATAACTAGTTTACTGTGGATAGTCCTATTGACACGCTCATAACTTTCGTGTATATTAGATGGATTGATTGAAATGAACCATATAAACACTTTAGGCTAAACCTCATTTACCCCCATACGGACGATTAGCGAGTAGAAAGTAACCCCCTCTCCTTGTTTGTTATTTCTCCCAATGACGCAGTAAAATCAGCTCATTTTATGGTAAACCCGAGGCAGTGTCATCGTGTTTCGGCAGCAGGTGTTTGTTAAGCAATTCGCACTGGCGCGGTCATTGGAGCCGCAAGGATGGAAGAGAGGTAGGGCTTTCATTGTTTTGATTCCAACACATGAAATTTGCATTTTCATAGAGATCAATATTCGCAATTCTATAGAAGAGCCTATCACACGAAGTGAGCAGCCTTCATCCATTGCGCTAATAGAACCGTTCTTGCCCTGATTACAGGGCGGGGGCGGTTTTTTCAATGTAAGGGTTGCGGTTCTGGAGTCTCTCCCTGTCCTAGGTGAACTACATGGCGCTATTTCATCAAAATAGACCTTTTTCCGAGTGTAGGGGAACTGTGAGCCACTATTTGCCCGTTTTCTTAATGAAACCGGGATGAGGCGGTCAAATAAAGCCCTGTAGTTCCGTTGAAACACGGAAACGGGCTGCATCTGCTCGAATAGAGGACTGTAGTTCCTCAAGGGTATATCGTAGACCAAGCTGGGTGTTCTCCACCCCCAAAATTCGCTCCTACTGGGCTCTTAACAAGCTAAGTTACGGAGGAGAAGTTAGCTCCTCCAACGGTTTTTCCTCTCCAGTGAGGGGGGAACCAACGGTTCATGAGTAGTGCGATTCGTTTTTTACGCATGACGAACTATAATACATGAAAGCATACGGGCATCCATGGATTCAACGCTTCCTATTCCGTTAAACTTTGAATAAATGAATGTTGGAGGAATGGCCATGCAAATGAAGTTGTTTAAATCGTTGTGGGGGATGGAAGCTTATACTTATAGAGAAGCGTTTGGCAAAATAGCGGCAGCGGGATATTCAGGTGTGGAAGCAGGAGTCCCAATGAAGGAACATCGTACAGAGTTTGCTCAACTCTTGCAGGAGTATAATCTGGACTATATTGCACTTATTAGTACATCCGGGAATCATGAGGACTCGTTCAAGTTAAATCTCGAAGCTGCGGCGTCATTGGATCCGACGTTAATTATTTCCCATAGTGCTCGGGATAACATGAGTGAGGAGCGGCAATTGCAATTTTTTGAGCATGCCGTCGAAGCAGAGAAGCATTATGGCATTCCAGTCGGCCATGAAACACACCGGCATCGCGCCATGTTCACCCCGTGGACAACGGCCAGACTGCTCCAAGCCATCCCTGATTTGAAAATCACAGCGGATTTCAGCCACTGGTGCTGCGTTTGTGAATCGCTTTTAGAGGATCAACAGGAGAATTTGCAGATCGCCTTTGAGCGGACCATACATATCCATGCAAGGGTAGGCTACGCGCATGGACCGCAAGTTCCCCATCCTGATGCACCTGAATATAAACGGGAACTAGAGGCACATGAACTGTGGTGGGAACATATATGGAAGACTCGATTAAGCAGAGGTTTCGCATCTACAACGATTACACCGGAATTCGGGCCTCCCGGTTACATGCATACGATGCCATTTTCTAACGAGCCAGTGTCTGACTTATGGGAGGTATGCCTTAAGATGGCAGACAGGCTTCGTAACAAATTTGCCTAAAATTTAATTGGTTTGTCAAAATAGCTATGGCTGCCGCGTGCAGCCATTTTTTATTGTTCCTTCTGTTGCCCTCGGACAACTTCACGCCGAACGAACTGGTGAAACGCCTTCCATTCCTTTACAATGAGAGCAACAAGATCAGTAGAGGATGGATGAAATGATTTGGAATATGAATTGGACATTTCTGCTGCTGGCTATCCTATTTGAAACGATTGGCACGACGGCAATGAAGATGTCATCTGGTTTCACGAGGGTAGGTCCGGCAGTTGTGATGGGGATTTGCTACATCATATGTTTCACGTTGTTTACACTGGCTTTGAAGCAGCTTGAGGTTTCATTGGCCTATGCCATTTGGTCTGGGGTAGGGACGGCACTTATAACGATCATCGGCATCTGGTGGTTTAACGAGTCCGTTTCCACTTTGAAAGTGATTTCCATTGTTCTCATCATTTTAGGCGTCATCGGGCTGCATATAAGTGGCGGAGACGAAGCCCAGACGCAATCGCAAGCGAAAGCGCAGTCCAGCAATCCCCAAGAGCAATCCGCGGCTACATTAAATAAGGAGTGATACGGATGAGTGAGCATCGATTTGATTTGAAAGCAGAGTGGACCGGCGGTTTGGACGGCACAGGCCGCATTCAAGCGGGTAATCTGGACGCATCGATTTCAGTGCCAAACCAGTTAGATGGGCCCGGCATCGGCACGAATCCGGAAGAGCTGCTGCTCGGAGCAGCCGCAACCTGTTATCTCATAACGCTTGGCATGCTGATTAAGCGGCAGGGCATTACCTCCCT
The DNA here is from genome assembly GCF_045866505.1 of Paenibacillus sp. P36. Taxonomy (NCBI): domain Bacteria; kingdom Bacillati; phylum Bacillota; class Bacilli; order Caryophanales; family Paenibacillaceae; genus Paenibacillus; species Paenibacillus sp. P36. The sequence goes on along the minus strand of NZ_AP038372.1, from coordinate 7,234,728 downwards.
TGAGCTGAAATCGCAGATTTATGTTGAGAATACGCCAGCTATGAAGGTGAATCGGATCATACACCGACCGTACATTTCAGTACCCGCTCATACTCTTCCGGATCAGTTGGATAAAATAAGCAGAGCAGCCTATCGGGCTGAGCAGGCATGTATGATCAGTAAAGCGCTAAAAGGCAATGTGGAAGTGACGGTGGAACCCGAAATTCGATCCGAACTAGAATAGAGGATTTTATCCCTCCTCCATCCGAACCTATCCCTAGGTGACGTAAAGACGGGTCAATTATAATAATAAAAAGCAATGAAAGGCACCAGCACACAGGATGGTGCCTGATTCGGGTTAGAAGGGGTCTGCCAAACGTCGATGAATTTGAACAAAAAGGTGTTTATCGGATTTTTATTTTTTATTATTATCCCTTTGTTCGTACTGGGCACCGCCGTCTACACCGTATCCCAACAACTCATTGAGAAGAAATACGGTGACTTGACCGAGGTTACGCTGCAAGCGATTTCCCGGAACATTTATTACATGTTCAAGGAAGCGAATTATTTCTCAGACTTCTGGATGGTCAAAGACAGCATTCAGGGCATTTATCGGACGATCGATGAGGTCAGGCCGAATGAAGAAGCTCCGTCGTCGTATGATTTGAATACGTTCGATACGCTGCTGCGCGGCTCTATTTTGACATATTCGCCGATTCAATCAGTCGTCATTTACAATAATGTCGGCAAGTCCTTCAGCGCGGGGAGAACAAGCGGGAATGCGCTGCCATGGAAAACGTTGTCGAGCAGCACGGCTTTTGAACAGATCAAGGAACTGAATGGGAGTCCCATGTGGATTGGCCCCTCTGAATACAAGGAGCTGGGAGCCGGCCGTGGGGAGTTTTATCAGGCGAGGATGGTTAAAGATTTCTGGACAATGGACAATCTCGGCTACATGCTGTTGAAATTTAAATTTAATGAGCTGGATCAAATTTTTAAATCTTTTAATACGAACGAAGACAGCTCTAAGCGTTATTTGCTCGTGAATAAAAGCGGACTTATTTTCTATGACAATAAGCAGCATTTGGAAGGCGCCAATGTGCTTCAGCTGCTGCAGGGCAAGCTGGATCTACAGCAAAGCAACCGAAGCTTTCAAGCTAATTTTCAAAATGAAAAAAGTCTGGTATCTCTCTATCATTTAAATATTAATCAAATGGGCGTGCAGGATTGGAGCGTCGTATCGATAACGTCTTGGAAATACGTGGCGGGAGAAATCGAAACGATTATGAAGCTGGTCGCCGGGATCACATTTGTATGCTTATTTTTTGCCCTGGTCTACAATTTAGTATTCGTTCGCCGCATTGTTCAGTTAATTCTGCGCATGCTGGGTTCCATGAAAAAAGTAGAGCGCGGCGACCTGACGACACGTATGGAGGAAAGCGGCAAGGATGAAACTACGGCGCTGGTCAGAGGCTTTAATAGTCTCGTTGAGAGGGTCGAGGACCTTCTGGACGAAGTCAAACGTCAGCAGGACCGCAAAAACAAAGCGGAACTCATGCTGCTGCAGGCGCAAATCAAGCCGCATTTTCTTTTTAATACACTGGAGTCCATCAATGTGCTTGCGATCCAAAACCAAGGGAAGAAAGTTAGTCAAATGGTGTATCGACTTGGCAATTTGCTGCGGATCGGCATGGAGAGCAGGGAAGAGATTTCGCTTAAACAAGAGCTGGATCATCTCAAAAGTTACCTCGAAATTCAGGAATTCCGCTTCGAAGACCAATTCCGTTATGAAATTGAATCGGACCCGGAGATATTGGATTACAGCATTCTGAAGCTTACGCTCCAACCGCTGGTAGAAAACGCGCTGCAGCATGGGTTTGAACCTATTGATTACATGGGGGTAATTTCGATCAAAGTCCTCGATGAAGGGGAGCGGATCGGCCTGTATGTCTCGGATAACGGAATCGGCATCTCCAATGAGAAGTTAGCGAAATTTCATTATAAAACAGAGCTGGAGACGCCTTTTCACGAAATTTTAGATGCGAATGTCAATGAAGAGCGAAGAGGTTTGGGCGTCAGCAATGTAGCCGACCGCATACGGATCCAGTACGGCCTGCATTATGGCATCTTTATTTGCAGCATGGAAGGACACGGGACGACGATGAAGATTGTCATTCCCAAAACAAAGGAGGCGAGCCTGTGAGACTAAAAGCGATTTTGGCGGATGATGAGCCTAACATTTTACGTAATTTGCAGGCGGTCATTCCGTGGGCAGAGCTGGAAATTGATATTGTAGGAACGGCTAAGAACGGGATCGAGGCGCTGGAACTATCCAGCTTGCATGGACCGGATTTGGTGATGAGCGATATTCGGATGCCTTTGATGGATGGGATTACTTTTGTCCAGAAACTCCGTGAAATCAACGAGGCTTGCAAAGTGCTGATGGTGACGGGTTATCAGGATTTCGAGTATGCGCGCTCCCTCATGCGGGTTGGCGTTAGTGATTACATGTTAAAGCCGATTAACTATGAAGAGTTGGAAAACTGTATTCGTAAGCTAGCTAATGAAATCAGGGAAAACAAGGCGATCAAGCAGCAGGAGCAGCAAAAGTGGGGCAAAATGAAAAATTTGGCCTATGAGAAAATTCTTCAGGATGTCCTCATGAACTATACAGAAATTTCAACACATACACTGCTTCCGATCGATAATATGGATTTGGAAACGATGACGTATTCGTTCATGATGATCGATGTGGATGATTACTCGCAAAAGTCGCTCCCTTGGTCAGAGCAAGAGCGAAAGCTATGGAATTTCGCCGTCCGTAATGTCATGCAAGATTCACTAGCCAATTTCAAAGCGGAATTTTCCGTGCTGCAGATGCGTGAAGGCGAATGGTGCCTGCTTATTCAATGGGACACTAGAGGGGGCGAGGACAACGGAGTCCAAGCCGAGGAAACCCAAATGCAGTCTAATTTGTATGAAGTGGCGCTGAAACTGCAAAAAGATGTCCGTGAATCCGTCAAACTAGGCATTAGCGTAGGCTTTTATCCTAGTGCTGTAGGTCTGCGATTGCTCTCTGATACTTATCGGAAGCTGCAGCGATTCATGCAGTTAAACCTGAATAAGCAGGAGTCTGTGCTGCTCTATAGGGAGTCCAAAGAGCAGGCGGACGCCAACAGCTCCTTATGGTACTTGGTTGAAGAGATTGTAACAGGTCTCAAACAGTTGAATCGAATCAAAACGGAGGACGCTCTAAGTAGGCTGAAATTGTTGCTGGAGGGGCTGCCGAACAGTTCTTTTGCCAGAGCGTATCAAATGCTGCACTTCCTGATCCTGCATGTGCTTCGTGAATTGCGCGAGATGAACTCGCTTGATGTGCAGGAAGAAGAGCAGGTTTGGCGCCAACTGGATACAAGCGAGAGCATACCGCACCTGCTTCAAGTGATGATACAGCTCGCCGCCATCGGGCTGGAAGGGACGAATAAGAAGAAAAACAGCGAGCTTTTAATGACGGCGGCGAAGGAATATATTCGAACCCATTATTCAAATGATTTCGGAATTGAAGATATTGCGAGCTCCCTCGGCATCTCTTCGAGTTATTTTAGCTTATTGTTCAAGCAGCAATTCGGGGAAACTTTTGTTGAATATGTAACCAAACACCGGATGGAGCTGGCGAAATCGATGCTGCTGCATAGCGACAAAAGCATTACGGATATCGGAAGGTCCGTCGGTTATACGGAGCGTCGTTATTTTACAAAAGTGTTCCAGAAGTTTACCGGTGAAATTCCTTCGGAGTATCGGGAGAAACGCATGGAGCCGAAGTAGAGGATTTTGCCCCTATATAAGGAATTTATCGGTCTTTAGGAGGAGCAGCCATTATTTTATACTTAACATGCAAGCCTAAGGGAGATCAAGGAAGATGAAAATAAGAACGTTGTTCCCGGTAACAGGGGTTGTGGCCGTATCGTTCATCCTGTCCGCTTGCAGCAGCTTAAACCTGAACAGCCCAAACTCCGAAGCACCCTCCCCAGGGGCAAAAGGAGAACCGGTCCTGCTGACCATTCGTCACACGCAAGTGAAAGATACGCAGAAGAAACGTTTGGCGATGCTTCAAGAGGTCGTGAAGTCCACGGAGGCGAAGGTGCCCGGCCTGTCGATTACACTGGATGGTGTAGAGGACAAAGTGAATCGCTTTGAAAAGCTGAGGGCTGAGATGGCTGCCGGGAATCCACCCGAGATCTTCGACTTCTTCGGCGGGACGGATACGAAAGATTATGTGAAAGCGAACAGGCTGCTAGATCTGACGTCCATCTTGAGTGAACTGGGGTTAACGGACAAGTTCTACAGCTTTGAAGAGTTTACAGTCGACGGTAAAATATACGGCATCCCGATGGCCGGTTATGTCGAGGGCTTGTACTATAATAAAAAGATTTTATCGGAGCATCAAATCAAACCGCCTCAAACCTGGAATGAGCTGCTTGACGCTGCAGCCAAGCTGAAAGCTCAGAAGATAACGCCATTCGCACTGGCAGCCAAAGACTCGTGGGTCATCAACATGATGTGCAACACCATGTGGGTGCGCACGGCTGGGCGCGACTCCGTCGAAGGTTTTCTGGATGGGAGCAAGCACTGGACAGATCCGGATGTCGTGGATGCCTTTCAGAAATACGATCTCCTCGTGAAAAAAGGGTACTTCCAAGAGGGCAGTTTAGCACTTTCATATGCCGAGCAGCAAAACAAATTCAGCAGCGGAGAAGCGGCATTCATGTTTGACGGCAGTTGGGCCAATACGCCGCTGCTTGATCCGGAGAAGTCTGCCATTGTGAAGGATGTAGGGTTCATGAGCTTCCCGGATATGGGCGGCCCTGGAGACGGCTTCATTAACGGCGGGTGGTCAAACGCGTATGGTTTCTCGAAGAAAGTGACCCCGGCGCAGCTTGATGCCATAAAGGAATTCATCAGGCAGATGTACAATGAGCCGATGCAAAAAAGACAGCTGGTCGAGGAAGGCATGCCGCCTGCCATGAAGCTGCAGGATACGAGTAATGTGAATCCGCTGATTACGCAAATTTTGGATGTGTTTGCCACCAGCAAAGGGGCATTCCCTGCTTTCGACTCGCGCATTCAAACCAAGGTTCGTGAGAAGTTGGAACGCGGCATGCAGGAATTAGTCGGCGGCAGAACAGATCCGGTCACGCTGATGACAGAAATACAGAAGCAGCAGGATGCTTCAAATAAGGAAGAAACTCATACGAATTAGTGGGATGAACTATGAACAAAGTAGGAAGAAACCCATTGGCATACGCTATTTTTACAGTACCTACACTGCTTTTTCTAGTGATTTTTTTCTATTCCCCCATGCTGATGTCATTGCGCTACGGATTTACGGCATGGAACGGGATCCTACCAGCCAAGTGGAACGGTCTGGACAACTTCACCCAAGCGTTTCAGGATAAATATTTCTGGATTGCCGTGCGAAACAACTTGTATTTTATTGCTTTTTCGATTGGCGTACAGATCCCTTTTATTGTTTGTTTAGCTCTCGTGTTGAGCAAAATTCGGCGTTGGACAGGATTTTATAAAACGATGATTTTCCTCCCTACCATTTTATCGACGGCTGTCGTCGGAGTGTTGTGGGGATTCATTTATCATCCTGAAGCTGGACTCTTGAATCAATTGCTGGAAGCTGCAGGCTTAGGGGCTTGGAAGCATACCTGGTTGGCTGATGAATCGACGGCGATGATTTCGGTGCTCGTCACTAACGCCTGGCAGTGGGTCGGCTTTTATGTGATTCTCGTTTTGTCGGCCATTTATGCCATCCCGGTAACCATCCTCGAGGCAGCCGAAATGGACGGCGCATCAAGCTCTCGTCAAGCCTGGTCGATCACGCTGCCGCTCCTGCGCCCTGTGATTATCGTGATGATCTTGCTTTCCATTACCGGTGCGATGAAAGCGCTTGATATCGTCTTTGTGATGACGGGAGGTAATCCCTACGGGATAACGGAAGTGATGGCAACTTATATGTATAAAAAGGCGTATCGAATCGGCGAGTACGGTTATGCGAATGCCGTCGCTCTGCTCATTTTACTGTTCACAGGTGTGCTGACTTCCGTGTTTGGTTGGTTGACGGCCAAGCAAGAGGAGGCGCGGTTTTGAAAACGCAGCGAAAAGCAAATTCCCTACGCGGTGCCATCAAGCACGCCATACTTATGGTCTACATAGCTATTATCCTGTTCCCTCTGGGCTGGGTACTCAATTCTTCTTTTAAAACGAATAAAGAAATCATCGCATTTCCTTGGTCTTTCCCTCATGAGTGGCTGCTGTCCAATTATGGGAACGCGTGGACGGGCGCGCATGTCTCGCACTATTTTACGAACAGTCTCGTGATATCCAGTATATCGGCCGTGCTGACGTTAATCCTCGGTACAAGCACCTCCTTTGCCTTGACACGCATGAAATTTCCAAGACTAAGCAAGGTCATCAAACGAGTTCTGATGGTCGCTTTACTGGTGCCCGCCGGGTCTTTGCTTGTCCCACTGTATATGCTGCTGAGAAGTTTCCATCTGTACAATACACCTTTTGCTTTAATTATGCCTTATATAACTATTGGATTGCCGCCTACGGTTTTTATGATCAGCGGTTTTTTCAAATCCTTTCCAAGTGAGCTTGAGGAAGCGGGTACAATGGATGGACTATCCATCTATGGACTGCTCTGGCGCGTCATTGTTCCAATTACCGTACCGCCGCTTATTCCAGTGTTTATGCTCAATTTCCTTAGCAATTGGAACGAGTTCATGATGGCGAATCTGTTCCTGACCAAAGAGAAGTTTCGAACGCTTCCTGTGAGCATGGTGGCTTTCTATGACCAGTTGAATATGAACTATGGTTCGCTTTGCGCAGCTATCATGTTCAGTCTGATTCCTGTCGTGCTGATGTACTTCCTTATGCAGAAACGAATTATTGCATGTATTAAAGCTTAATCACCTATCCAAGGAGCGTGTCCATAATGTCGTTCATATCCAGCAACGCGCATAAACCATTAACTTTACGCCAAAAAGTTGGTCAACTGTTTATTTGTGGCTTTGATGCAATTGAGCCAAATCCAGCAATTACGCAGCTAATTGAAGAATATGGGCTTGGCGGCGTTATCTATTTCCGGAGGAATGTGAAAGATGCGCATCAATTGGCGCAATTGTCCGCAGAATTGCAAGAAATAAGCCGTCACAGCGGGGGACAACCCCTGTTTATCGCGGTGGATCAAGAGGGCGGTATGGTGTCCCGAATCGAAAAAGGGGCGACTTTGCTGCCGGGGAATATGGCGCTTGGGGCTGCTTTTGCGCCGGCAGGCGTGTATGCAAGCTCCAAAATCATGGGCAAGGAGCTGCGTCAGATGGGCGTGAATATGAACTTTGCGCCGTGCCTGGATATTAACAATAATCCCTTGAATCCGGTTATCGGGGTGCGCTCCTACGGGGAAACCGCGGCCATCGTCGGCGATATGGGGACGCATGCTGTCAAAGGGCTGCAAGACATGGGCGTTATCGCCACGGTCAAACATTTTCCTGGGCATGGCGACACGTCAGAGGACTCGCATCATGATTTGCCAGTTGTTCCGCACAGCATGGAGAGGCTTATGGAGCTTGAGCTCGCCCCTTTTATCAAAGCCATTGAAGGCGGCGTAGACGCCATAATGACTGCGCATGTCGTGTTCGCGGCATTGGAACAAAACGGTGTGCCCTCAACGTTATCGTATCGGATTTTAACCGAGCTGCTGCGGGAAGAACTTGATTTCAAAGGGCTTATCGTTACGGACTGTTTGGAAATGAAAGCGATATCCGAAGGAATCGGAGTAGCTGAAGGTGCGGTTCGCGCCATCGAGGCTGGATCGGATCTCATACTGGTCAGTCACACGCTGGAACGGCAGGTTTCCGCCATGGAAGCCGTTATTGCAGCTGTTGAAAGCGGTCGTATCCCAGAGTCTCGGATAGATGCGTCTGTCCTGCGAGTAATGACTCACAAATGTAAACGAGAGATCCAATTTGAAAAACTGGCGCCGATTCCCGAAGGACCTATTTCAACGCCGGAACATCAGCTTTTGGCTAAGGAGCTAAGCCGCAAAAGTATCACGCTAGTGAAGGACGAAGCCGGTAAGCTGTTGGATATGAATGAGTCGCCGCTCGTGATTTGGACGGAAGTGCAGACGGGCACGGAGATTGATGAGGTTGTGGAGCGGCAGGGAACGCTGGGAGCTACACTGGCTGAACTCACGGGGAAAGATGTCCAAGAGGTGATCTTGGGATTGTACCCTTCCGAGTCTGAGATTACTGCAACCCTGCAAGCTGCCGAAGGCAAAAAGCAGGTGGTTATGGTCACTTATAATGCCACTTTTTCGCCAGGACAGACTCAGTTGGTAAAGGCTCTTGCGGCGATTGAAGATTTGCATTTTATCGTAGCTGCAGGAAGAAACCCTTATGATTTACTTGAGTTTCCTGAGGTGAAGACGTATTTGGCCTGTTATGAGAATCGTCCGCTGGCGATGGTGTCTCTGGCAAATGTGCTGCTGGGGCATGAGAAGCCGGTTGGGCGGCTGCCTGTTACGTTGTCGGAACAATATGCGATTGGATGGAGGTTGGAGGTATGAGTGGGGGTGAATGGATGGGGGAACAGGATATGAGCGGGACGGGATGGACGGAGGGAGCGGAAGGAGTGGAAAGAGCGGAAAGAGCGGAAAGAACGGAAAGAACGGAAAGAACGGAAGGACAAGACGTGTACCTGCGGGATTACTACGTTGGGGTTGACTTGGGCGGCACGAAGATGTTGGCCGCGCTCATTAGCGGCGATGGCCGCATCATCGCCAAGGAAGAGATTCCCACCCTGGCGCAGCAGGAGGAGGAGGCTGTGCTCGATCGGCTCGGGAGCCTGATCGAGGGTCTGCTCGCGACCGCGCCCGGCGGTCGCGGCATTCTCCGCGGCATTGGCGTCGCCACCGCGGGCACGCTCGATACGGCGAACGGTGTCGTCACGTTCGCCACCAATCTCGGCTGGCGCGACATGGCCGTCGCCGCCGTGCTCACTGACCGCTTCGGCTGCGCGGTCAGGCTGGAGAACGACGCCACCGCAGCGGCGGTCGGCGAATGGCTGGCCGGCGCGGGCGAGGGCGCGCCGGACTGTGTGTTTGTGACGATCTCCACGGGGATCGGCGGGGGGATCATTTCCGGCGGGCGCTTGATCGCCGGAACGAATCATAACGCAGGGGAGCTCGGCCACATTTCCATTGATGGAAATGGGCCGCTCTGCCCCTGCGGGAATGTGGGGTGCCTGGAGCTGTATGCGTCAGGCACTGCTATTGGCCGCCGCGGCGCCGACTACGTGCGCCGGGCTGGCGAGGGCGCAGCGGGCGCCCTCGTGCGGCTCGCGGGAGGCGACCCGAACCGCGTGGATGCGCGGTTGGTCGCGGCCGCAGCCGCGGAAGGGGATGCCGCCGCGAACGGCATCCTGCGCGAAGCGGGCCGAGCCCTCGGCATCGGGCTCGTGAGCATTCTCCACCTGCTGAATCCGCAGGTGGTCATTCTTGGCGGCGGCGCCTCGCATATCGGCGAGCCTTTGTTAGGACCGATGCGCGAGATCGTCGAGGAGCGCTGCTTGCCTTCGATTCGCGGACCGGTCCGGTTCGCAGCATCTGCGCTCGGATCCTCCGCAGGTGCCGTTGGAGCCGCGCTGCTCATGTCTCAGTCACGCTGAGGCATCTAGGTTTGTGACTGGTCATATGACATATGTCACTAGACGATAGGAACCTTTTTTCGTTAAAGTAGAAAAGGTTTATGAAACATTTATTCTTCTTCTTACGTAAGAAGGAGGTCTTGTTTTATAAGACTATCTGATTAATGAAGGGGTGTTTTTCTTTTGTCTCAAGCAATAGCTTCGGATACTCCGACGATGCGTTCGTTTTTTGCCAGTCGTTTCGTGCAAGCCATTATGCTGTCCGGTCTTTTTTTACAAATCGGAATCTGGGTTCGTAACTTTGCGATTCTTCTCTATGTCACAGACATGACGAATAATGATCCATACTCCGTTTCTTTAATTTCGGTGGCCGAGTTTGCGCCAATTTTTATTTTCTCGTTTATCGGTGGTGCCTTTGCGGACCGGTGGCGACCGAAATTAACGATGGTCTGGTGTGATATTCTCAGCGCCGTGTCCGTGTTTGCCATTATGGTGACACTGTTTTACGGCTCCTGGAAGGCGATTTTTTTCGCCACGTTGGTTTCGTCCATCTTGTCTCAGTTCTCCCAACCTTCCGGCATGAAGTTGTTTAAGGTTCACGTGCCTGAATCCCAAATGCAAATGGGGATGTCATTGTTTCAATCGATGATGGCGATCTTTATGATCCTGGGCCCTATTATGGGGACATTTGTTTACTATCATTTTGGCATTGAAGTAGCAATTGCAATCATGGGCGTATGCTTCCTGCTTTCTGCGCTTGTACTCACGTTTCTTCCTGCGGACCGTAAAAATGAGGAAGGGACCGAGAAGCCGTCCACGCATATTTTTGCGGAAATGGGTCAAGGGTTTAAGTATGTTTTGAATAATAAAATGCTTGTCACCTTAGGAGGCTGCTTTGCAGTAGCAGGTCTGGCGATTGGTTTGATATCACCGTTGGGTATTTTTCTAGTCACTGAAAACCTTGGATTGCCGAAGGAAGATCTGCAATGGTTTATGGCAGCCAATGGTGTTGCGATGATAATTGGGGGCGGGGCGACGATGGGCTTTTCGAAAAAAGTGTCCCCGCAAGCACTGCTGATTATCGGGATGGCGGTAAGCGTCGTGACTTTTGCTGTCATGGGATTGACTCATCTGGTGTGGTTGGCGCTTTTGATGCAGTTCTTCTCCGGTCTAGTGATGCCTGCTATCCAAATTGCGATCTCTACAATGATACTCGGTAACACGGAAGAATCTTTCGTTGGCCGTGTGAATGGGATTTTGAACCCGTTGTTCATGGGAGCTATGGTTCTCACAATGAGTTTGGCCGGCAGCATTAAAGCGTCCTTCTCGCTGCCATCCATTTATGTCACATCCGCTGTACTTTTCCTGATTGGCGTATTTATTATGCTGCCTACCTTGAAGTACAAAGCAAATGCTGCACCACAACCGAATACCGAAGAAGTTAAAGCTGGGTAAGTTTTTGAAAAAGGGGATTCTCTGAGAAGGTCATTATTGACTTCTTAGGGCAGTCTCCTTTTTTTGCTGCGGGGGCAGGTTGGCGATGGAATGGCAAAGTAGCTGGCCCTAAGCCTGACGGCGTTTGTACCGTCAGGCCCCGCAGACAGCTATTTTCTGAGGGAACTACAGGCCTCTATTTCTCCCGAAAACAGCCGATTATGAAAGGGAGAGGAACTACGGGGCGTTATTTCGCCAATTTCTTAAGGAAAACGCGCCAGCGAGTCGCAATAAGACCCTGTAGTTCCACTCCGACAGGAAACCACTCGTTTTCCTCCAAAATAGAGGACGCCAGTTCCCATAAGGAAGCCATAGCGGAATTCTCGCTAGGTTTTTGACATTTGTTAAGGGCACGTGAGGTAGAAGTTGCGCTGGATGAGTATGTGATGCAATGTGCAGGATTGGTTGGCAAAGTAGCTAGCGCCAAGCTTGACGGCGTTTGTGCCGTCAGGCTTTTTATTTCTGCCGATGAAATCCGCAGAAAGCTCTTTCGAAGGGAACTACAGGTCTCTATTTCCCCCGAAAACAGCCGATTCCGAAAGGGAACGGAACTACGGGCTGCTATTCCACCAATTTCTTGAGGAAAACGCGCCAGGGCGGCGCAATAAGATCCTGTAGTTCCACTATGAGAGGAAACCACTCATTTTCCTCCAAAATAGAGGACGCCAGTTCCCATAAGCAAGCCATAGCGGAATTTTCGCTAGGTTTTTGACATTTGTTAAGGGCACATGAGGTAGAAGTTGCGCTGGATGAGTATACGGCAAGCAAGCCCACACAATTTCTGTTAGGATAACGATATGAGATTGCAAAAGGTGAGTGAAGCATGCTTCAACTGATTCAATTGTTCGTGGATATGATGGAACGGGTTGGCTTTCTAATCGCGCTGGCGTTTGCGTTTTCCCGCAGCCGATGGATGCGCAGCTATATGAGCTATCAAGGGGACAGGACGTATCAATGGCGTTTTCTGTTCTTTTTCTCCGCGTATGCGATTCTTGCGACGTATTCGGGTGTGACGGTTTCCGACTACACGTACAGGCCGGCCCCTTGGATTGGCGAGGTATCACCAACAGCGGCTATTGCGAATGCACGTACCGTTGGTGTTGTCATCGCGGGACTGCTTGGTGGCGTCAAAAGCGGATTTATCGTCGGCATCATAGCCGGCGTGCATCGCTACAGCTTAGGTGGATTTGTTGCGGTTGCCTGTATGATTGCTCCTATTCTGCAGGGCATATTGGCAGGACTGTGCCGCAATGCTTTCAAGAAACGCTTTCGGAAAATAGCTTCCGTACAGCTCGCATTTCTCGTTGGATTCATGGCTGAAGCCCTACAAATGATTCTTATTCTTGCATTGGCCAAGCCTTGGGATGATGCATTCAATTTGGTGTCACTCATAGGTTTGCCCCAGACGCTCGCCAATAGTGTTGGTGTCGCTCTCTATTTTGTGTTATATAACACAATGGAGCGCGAAGAGGCCAGAATTGGTGCGGAGCATGCGCATCAAGCCCTGCAAATTGCCGATATGACGATGCCGCTTTGGCGGCTGGATTTTGATAAGGCGGTAGCGGAAATCTCGAAGGTGCTGAATGAGGAAATGAAGTCGGTAGGCGTATTTTTCAGTAAGGATGGCGAGTCTTGGGTTGCGGAGGGGAGAAAAACGCAGCACGCCAACGATCTCATCATCCGTGTTCCCAATCGGCCGCAGGTCGGCCAGTTCCGCCTTTATTTCGAGCGTGAGCAGGATGACAATCCGTCGCGCAGACGCATGCTTTCCTCTCTCGCGGAGCTGCTTTCTCAGCAATATGCTTTCGTTGAATCGGATCGGCAAACACAGCTTCTGGCGGATGCGGAGATTCGCTCGCTGCAGGCGCAGATGAATCCTCATTTCCTGTTTAATGTGCTGAATACAGTTAAATCTTTTATCCGTACAAAACCGGAAGAAGCCCGCCAAATGGTAATGCATCTATCCAAGTTTTTGCGAAAAAATATGAGCCACGGCAACCAGCGCCTTATCACCATACGTGATGAATATGAGCTGGTCATGTCTTATCTGAGCTTGATCAAATCCCGTCTAGGGGATCAGATGGAATTTTACGCCGATATCGATGAAAGGCTGCTGGATCATGCGATTCCTCCTTTTACGATTCAGCCGCTGATCGAGAATGCCATCGTGCATGGGATCAAAAACAAGCCGGGCATCGGGGTCATTCGACTTTCGGTGAAGGAGGAGCTCGACGAGGGCAAGCTCCATGCGCGTGTTACTGTACAGGACAACGGAGTTGGCCTTGAAACAGCCGAACTCGATAGTCAGTCGGAACATGCGGGGTTGGCTTTGCGGAATATCGAGCAGCGCCTGAATTATCACTACGGTAAAGAACATCCTTTGGAAATAGCAAGCAAGCCGGGGGAAGGAACGATCATTAAATTTTGGGTGAGGTGATGGCGGTTGGGTTGGAATATAGTCATTGCGGATGACGAAGAGCCGGCTAGAGAAGAATTGATTTATCTATTGGAAAGCAGTGAGGAGGTGGATAAAGTTACCGCGGCAACTGGCGGAATGGATGCGATTAAGAAGGTCAAGGAATTAGCGCCGGATGTGTTATTTCTCGATATGGACATGCCGGATCTTAGCGGCTTACAGGTTGCCGAAATTGTAGGAGAAATCAATCCGCAGGTGAAAATTGTTTTTTCCACTGCTTACGATCAATATGCCGTTCACGCGTTTAAGCTGCGTGCTTTTCATTATATGCTGAAGCCGTACGATGAGGAGGATATCGCCATTGTGTTCAGGGAGCTGCGCAAAACCAAAACACAACCTCAGAACAGCGCAGCGGCGGCCGCACTAAGCCAGACGGCATCCGTGAAAACGAGCGTAAAGCTCGCTTTGGAATTGGAAGAAGGAATCCGATATGTCTCGCCGAAGGATATTATGTATATTAGCAAAGAGATTAAGCATGTGCAGGTTCACCTTCACGATAAGGCTTATATCGTTTCGTATACCCTTTCTGAGCTGGAGCAAAAGTTGGAGCCGTACGGTTTTTTCCGCTGCCACAAAAGCTATCTGGTTAACCTCGCCGCCATCTCAGAAATGAAGACCTGGGTGAATGGCGCGTACAACCTGCTGATGGAAGATGCAGGGCGAAGCACGATACCCGTTAGCCGAAATTATGTGAAGCAGCTGCGTTTGAAACTAGAAATTTAACATCATGAAGCTCGAAAATGGCATGTTGCGTTTCAGGTATTCCGCTTGTTCCCCAAACAAGCTATACTTCCTGTAAGCGCTAACATTCATGTTATCAGGAGGGTGTTCATAGATATGTCACTATTAAAAAACAGATTTGCTTCCTATGTGATCTGGGCGGTTATTGCCCTGCTTGGCGCGTCAGGCTTCGCGATGCTCGCACTTTCGAGAGGCGAAAGCATCTCCGCCATATGGTTAATTGTTGCTGCCATTTGTACGTATGCTTTCGGTTATCGATTCTACAGTCGCTTTATCGCTCGCAAAATTTACGAGCTTAACGACAAGCGGGCAACACCGGCTCATGTTCAAAATGATGGCAAAGACTATGTGCCTACGAACAAGTATGTACTTTTCGGTCACCATTTTGCTGCGATTGCAGGAGCGGGGCCGCTCGTTGGTCCGATTTTGGCCGCGCAGATGGGATACTTGCCGAGTATTCTCTGGATCATTATCGGGGCCGTTCTTGCGGGCTGCGTGCAGGACTTTGTCACCCTGGTAGGTTCCATGCGCCGCGGCGGTAAGTCGCTCGGACAAATGGCCAAAGATGAGGTAGGCCCATTCAGCGGTACGCTAGCCTCTATTGCAACGCTGGCCATTTTAATTATTATTGTCGCTGTTCTTGGACTTGTTGTTGTGAAAGCGTTAGCAGAATCTCCGTGGGGCATGTTCACCATTGCGATGACGATGCCGATTGCGATATTTATGGGCTTTTATATGCGTTTTATTCGTCCGGGCAAAGTCATTGAGGGTTCTATCATCGGTTTCGTTTTGTTAATGATCGTTTTGTGGTCAGGTCAGTTTGTAGCGGAAAGTCCTGCTTTAGCTAACATGTTTACGTTCACCGCTCCGCAAATTGCTGTTTTGATGGTGATCTATGGGCTTATTGCTTCCATATTACCAGTTTGGGTACTGCTTGCTCCGCGGGACTATTTAAGCTCATTTCTGAAAATAGGCGTTATCCTGCTCCTTGCCGGCGGTATTATGGTGATTTTGCCTGAACTAAAAATGCCTGCTGTAACCAAGTTTATTGACGGTACTGGACCCGTGTTCTCCGGTAATTTATTCCCGTTCCTGTTCATTACGATCGCGTGCGGCGCGGTCTCCGGGTTTCACGCATTGATTTCCTCCGGTACGACGCCGAAAATGATTGATAGAGAAAGCCACGCGCCGTTTATCGGCTTTGCCGGAATGGCGGCTGAATCTTTCGTTGCGGTGATGGCATTGATTGCGGCATGCTCCTTGGAGCCAGGTCTGTACTTTGCGATGAATTCTTCGCCAGCTGTGATTGGAACCGATCCTGTTGCCGTCGCAGCCAAGATTTCATCCTGGGGCTTCACTTTGACGCCTGATCAAATTACGGGTACAGCCAAAGCAATCGGCGAGAAAACCATCCTCTCCAGAACAGGTGGAGCACCAACGCTTGCCGTAGGTATGGCTGAGATTTTCTCCTCCTTTTTAAATGGGGCCAAAGCGTTCTGGTATCATTTCGCGATTTTGTTCGAAGCGGTTTTTATTCTGACTGCCGTAGATGCGGGGACTCGTGTCGGCCGATTTATGCTGCAGGATTTAGTCGGCAATTTCTACAAACCTTTTGGCCAAACCAAAGATCTAAGATACAATTTCATCGCTTCCCTGATCGTTTGCTTGGCGTGGGGATACTTCCTCTATCAAGGAGCTGTCGATCCATTTGGCGGCATTAACTCTCTGTGGGCGCTTTTCGGGATTGCCAACCAAATGCTGGCGGCCATTGCTTTAGCCGTAGCGGTTACGATTATGATCAAAATGGGCAAAGCCCGCTATGCTTGGGTAGGCATGATCCCTTTCGTATTCCTGGCCGTGACGACGTTGACTGCGGGTTACCAAAAAGCATTTTCCCCGAATCCAACCATCGGTTTTCTATCGGCTGCGAAAAAGTATCAAGAGGGAATTGATAAAGGCCAAGTGATAGCGCCAGCTAAAAACATGGACATTATGCACCAAATTGTAACGAATAACTATATCGATGCAGGGTTAACGATTTTCTTTGGTATCGTTGTCCTTCTGATGATCATCATTTCAATACGTTTGTGGTTCAACATTATCATTCAAAAACAAAAGCCCCAACTACAAGAATCGCCGTTCGTCCAATCCACATTTGGAGGGTGATAGCGTGAATGCGATCACGAGATTTTCGAACAAGCTGAACACGACGGTCAAGATCATTTTCAATATCCCGGACTATGACAAATACGTGAAGCATCAGCAGGAACATCATCCGGGCCATCCCATTTTGACGGAAAAAGAGTTCTATATGCAGTCTCTTCACGAGCGTTATGAAAGCGGCAAAATCAATAGGTGCTGTTAAGATGAAAAAAACTCGATCCCCGGTAAAGAACCGAGAGGTCGAGTTTTTCTTTTTAAAGGAAGGGGGCGCCGGCGTCTCTGAAGGCTTCCTTCATTTCTGGCGTTATTTTGGAATCGCTGATAATACCGGTTGTTTCCTGCACTTCCCCAATGACGAACAGGGAGCTGCGACTGAATTTGGAATGGTCGGCCACAAGATACGTCTCCATGGATTGCTTCATCATTCGGCGATTCGTTTCGGCTTCCAGCTCATTGTAGATCATCATGCCGCGTGTCAAGGAAATGCCGTCTACACCCATGAAGGTTTTGCGGATGCTGAGATTATCGAGTGTGGCATTGGCGAGCGGCCCCGAAAGTTCAAACGTTTGCGTGCGAATCACGCCACCCGTCAGAATGAGTTGCAGCCCTTGCGTTCCAATGAGCTCGTAGGCGATATTCACCGCATTGGTGATGACGGTGAGGTTCTTGAATTGGTTCAGCTTTTTGGCGATGAACGTCGTGGTAGTCCCGCCCGTTAAGCCGATAATATCGCCGTCCTCGATGAAGTTGAGCGCTTTGTCGGCGATTTCTTTTTTCTCTTCTGTATAAAGGTCCATTTTGTTGAAAAAGGGGACTTCCACCTTTAAGCTTTCCAGCACGGCGCCTCCGAAGGTGCGGATGCAGCGTTTCTCTTGCTCCAGGATCTCAAGATCCCGCCTGGCTGTTGCTTCCGATACGCCAAATTGCTGAACGATATCGATCAAGGCGATGGAGCCTTTATCTTTGATGGCTTGCATAATGGCATCTCGGCGAATATCTGTCTTTCCCATGGAACCTCCTAAAAAGCTTTCCTCAAGGAAAGCTAGCTAACGATGTAAGTAGTGCTAGCTTCTATCTTATCATGTGGATGGATAAGCCGTCCATTGGGGAGGAGGATGGGGGACAAGCCAATGCGCTTGAGATCGTAGCTACAGGAGGAGGTCTTCCACAACTGTCCCTTGATGGAAAGAGTGACCGAGTAATAAGCCGATCAATTTGTCGGCTGTTGTATTGGGGGAGATCAGCATACCGCGATCTTTTACCATTTTAAAAATGTCCGGTGTGGCCAATGCCTCATTGCTTGTGTTCCTTGCCTGTTCTTGCAGACTTGTATCGACCATACCAGGGTAAACCGAAACGATCTTGACTGCCGCTGAGTCGGCCCCCTGTTCCAAGCCTACGCAGGATGAAAAAGCATCGAGACCCGCTTTGGCTGCCGAATATGCGCTCATACCTGGAAGCAATTGTTTGGCAGAGGCTGAGGAAATGTTCAGGATGCGCTTTTCTAACGGTAGGTGCTGGGTAAGGCGAATGAAACTGGAGGTAAGCACGATAGGGGCGAGCAGATTAATATGAAGGTTGTCCATTAAGTCCTGTGAGTTCGCTTGCTCGATTCGGGAAAAAGGTGAAATGATAGCTGCATTATTAATGAGATAGACGCCATCGGCATCTGTTAGGTCAATCTTCTGGAACACTTGTTCCATCAGAGCTTCAATTTGATTGACGTTTTGTAAATCATATTCGTAGTAATCTAGGTGACTACTAGCGGCAATTAGGTCATCGTTTTTTGTCCTGGAAATACAAATCAGGTGATGCTCAGGAGAAATGAGCTTAAATGCCATAGCTTCTCCAAGACCACGGGATGTACCGGTAATGATAAAGTACTTCATTTGAACAACTCCCTAAATTGAGTAGATGAGTCTTATAGCACCTAAAAAACTGAGATGTCCAATTCTTTCGGCGTGAGGCAACTGTAGTCCTCTAATTGTTTTAGGAGAACTGCTGGGTCGATGGTAACCGGCGGAAAGAGAGGGACTAGTTGAGGAGTTTAACGCCGATTTCTGCTTATATGCTCTGCAGTTTATGCCACTTTTGCCCAAGTAACTGCAGTTCCTACCGTTAATTTCGCCGAATCTAGTAACTATTGTTCATCTACCGGTGATTTAGATGGAGTTTCTGCAGCTAACTCTTGCCTAGCCAATAAGCAGCGAGGATTAGAGGTAGAAATTCATTTTATTTCAAATGGAGCGGCACGAGGGAATCCAACTGCTCGGTAAAGTGCCACGTTGACGTAAAAAAACAACGTTAAAAAGCCCCGGCACTACCCGCCGGGGCTTCCATCATGCAGCTACACCGTAGCTGCTGTCAAATCAAGCCATGCCAACTCCTGCGGAGTGAGCACAAGCTCCGCGCCGTCGCGGCATGAAAGCATTTCGGCCTCGTTGCGCGGTCCGATGAGCGCGCAAGCCGGGAACGGCTGGCTCAGCACGTAGGCGAGCGCGATCTGAATCGCGGTTACGCCTTTTTCCTTAGCCAGTTGTTCCGCGCGGTGCAGCCGCGTCCAGTTCTCGTCGCTGTAGAACACGCGAACGAGATCGGCGTTGTCGAGCACGTCCGGCGTATACCGGCCCGTGAAAAATCCACGCGCCTGCGAAGACCAAGACAGCAGCGGCAGCTGCGTAGACTCGTGCCAGCGCAGAGCTTCTTCATCGACGGAGACGCAGCCGCTCCAGAACGGCTCTTTCGCTTTCGCGAGGCTGAGGTTCGGGGAGCTGAAGCTGAAGCCGACAAGGCCGTTTTTCGCCGCGTAGTCGTTCGCTTCCTGCAGACGCGCGTGCGTCCAGTTGGAGCCGCCGAATGCGCGAATGCGTCCAGCTTCTACATGCTCGTTCAGCGCTTCCAGGATCACGCCGACCGGAATGGCCGGATCGTCGCGATGCAGCGCGTAGAGGTCGATGTAATCCGTGCGCAGTCGCTCAAGCGATGTGAACAGGTCGCTGCGGATCGCCTCTGCGTTCACACGGGGGCCGTTTTGATCATGATGAGCTCCCTTGGTGAAGATGTTGATGTCATCGCGGTTGCCCAGTTCATCCATCCAAATGCCGAGCGCTTGCTCGCTTTGCCCGCCGCAGTAAATGAAAGCCGAGTCAATGGTATTGCCGCCAATCGCTAAATAATGGCCAAGAACGTCGCTGACTTCCTGACGGTTGTCCAGACGGAAAAAGTCAGATCCCATAATCAGTTTGGATACAGGTTTCTCTAAGCCTTTAATTTGAATGTGTTTCATCGCAGTCATCCCAACCTTTCGTATGTTAAGGAATTATTGTTAACTTACAACACAACGCGTGCACGCTTTCTTGCTGATTCCAAACAAGCGTCAAGCACTTTCATGTTAAGGGTAGCATCACTAGCTGCGAAGTTCGGCTGCTTTTCGCCCCAAGCGGCATAAGCCAAATCGTCAACTTCTAACGCATATTGGTTCAGGAAAGGAACGGTCTCAACCCGACGCTCATTGCGAATATGGACGATAAATTGACCGGATTCTTCCGTAGGAGTGACATAGGCAGATGGGACTTCAATCCGCCCCGTCGCTCCGACGATTTCTAGAATATTGCGGGAACCAGCCCACATGCCGCAGTCAAAAGTTAGCGCGACATTGCCGCTGAATTCCACAAGTCCGGACATCATCATATCGACGTCATCATGTTCAGGGGAGAAGAAGGCGTGTGTCGTAACCGCTTCAGGCTCTCGGCCCAGAATCATTCTCGCTGCGCTGATCGGATAACAGCCTACATCATAGAGCGAACCGCCGCCCCACTCGCGTTTGAAGCGGACATTTTTGCTGTCACCCGGGTTGCTGAAGGTGAAAGCCCCATGAATACCGCGAATTTCGCCGATTTCTCCGGAATCAATGATTTCTTTAATGCGTGTATATCGAGGATGGTGGCGATACATGAAGGCTTCAGCGAACTGTACGCCGGCCTTTTCACAAGCCGCAACCATTTCTTCTGTATCAGCAGCCGTTAATGAAGCAGGTTTTTCGCAAAGCACATGCTTGCCAGCTTCTGCAGCGCGAATCGTCCATTCTTTGTGCAGATGGTTCGGCAGAGGTATGTACATAGCATCAATATCCGGATCGGCAATTAATTCCTCATAACTGCCGTAAGCTTTTGGAATGTTAAGCCTCTCCGCAACTTCTTGTGACTTCTGCAAATCGCGACTGGCTATAGCGCTTACAATACCAGTTTGGGACTGCACAATTCCGGGGATGCAAGCCCTAATTGCAATACCCGCACAGCCTAAAATTCCCCAACGAAGCTTTGTCATGACGATATGATCTCCTTTGAAAAAAATATTTAATAGCGTTATATTGTTATTATAAAACGAGTTATTTAAAATGAATATGATAATATATTGCATCCGATATCGGAATATTGTCATTGAGGAAGGAGGGCGTGAGGGATGAAAAGACAAGTCATGCTGCCGAAGCTGCAGCAATGCCCCTATTTTATTTTTCCGGAATCGGTTGGCTGGTATCAGGATTCCCCTGAACACTCCATTTATCGGCAAGAAGGTTACTATGATTCGTACAGCATTCATTTTATCCTTTCAGGAAAAGGGTATGTGGAGATTGAAGGGGAGCAGCACGTGCTGCAAAAAGGCGATGCTTTTCTATATTATCCGTTTCAAGAACAGCGTTATTATTCCTCCAAAGAGGATCCTTGGGATGTTCGATGGGTTCATTTCTACGGTAGTCATCTGAAGGAGTTTATGTTGGAAAAAGGCTTTTTGCGCACGTTATGGACACTTAAAAGATGGAGTGAGCTGGAAGAGGCGTTTCACGAGCTGCTGCTAGAAGCGGAGTCGAATAGCATTCTGAAGCCGACGAATCTTTCGACTTTATCCTATAAGATCTTAAGTGAATTCATGAGTTATGCTGCCCCATTAACGAGCAATCGGGGGATAGAGTCCGTGGATCGAATCCTGGCTATACTTCCTACTATGCAGCAAAAAGCCTGCGAACCGTTCATTCTGGAAGAATGGGCGGAGCTCACAGGCGTAAGCACATACTATTTCTGCAAATTGTTTCGCAAAGCGACCTCGATGACACCGCTCTCCTTCATTACGCTATGCCGCATTCAATTTGCGAAGCAGCGTTTGATAGAGAAGGAAAGCTTGGCGATCAAGGAAATCGCGATTCAAGCCGGTTATGCCAGCGCCAGTTATTTTAACCAGCGTTTTCAGGAGCAAGAAGGGATGACGCCAAGCGAATTTCGGAGCTTGTATGGCAAAGGTTTATTCGAATAAGCGCGAGCGAATCGGTTCGCCGTCCCAAATGAGCTCGGTTTCGGCTTGACGTTCTTTGACTTCCGGTTCCTCAAGCAGGAGGAAGAAATTTTTGGTAGGCAAATCGCCGAGCCCATGTTTGGCCGATAGCATGTCCAAGAAGGGGCGCATATTGTCAAGCTGGCCTGACATGTTGTTGGTGCCCTGCTGCGCAAAAGCATAGAGGACGCTGGCAATAGGCGCGCGATTCACGCGGAATTTCTCAGCCGCTCTTAAGAAGAAATCCCAGTCCCAGTAGTGAAACACTTCCGTGTCAAAAGGTCCCAAAGCTTCAATCAATTCAGGACGGAAGATGCAGCCGGATGAGAAAAAGGTCGAAAATCTGCGCATCGCCGGCACATCGAATTCATATGCGAATACGAAACGGTTTGTGATGGAGCGGGCATTATTTTCATAAACATAATCGAAAATTTCGACATCAGGATAAACAAGATCATACCCTTGAATTTCTTGCAGCATGCGTTCAATA
This sequence comes from Paenibacillus sp. P36, assembly GCF_045866505.1. Classification (NCBI taxonomy): domain Bacteria; kingdom Bacillati; phylum Bacillota; class Bacilli; order Caryophanales; family Paenibacillaceae; genus Paenibacillus; species Paenibacillus sp. P36. Next base: position 7,212,340 of record NZ_AP038372.1, on the reverse strand, counting down.
TGGATGGGGAGCAGCAAATCGTCATCATCGCAGAGCATGATGTAATCGCCTTTCGCTTCTTGCAGGCCGCGGTTTCGAGCGTGAACGTGCTTGAGGTTTTGCGGCATATTCACGATTTGAATGGCGAGCTCTGGATAAAGCTCCTGAATGAAATCTACCGAAGGACCGGCATCGTTGACAATAATGATTTGCAGGTTTTTGTACGTTTGGCGGTATAATGATTCTGCGAGCTCAGCAAGCTCGATTCGACGATTATACGTAGGGATAATAATGGACACCAAGGGTTGGTCAGACAACTAGAAACACCTCCGATTTATCATAGATTAAGCTTACCTCAAATTCGTCATATTTCTCAAATACATTTGTGCAAGTTGCTGCTTGCGCCAAACATGAAGGAGGCTTTTGATGCCAAAGGAACTGCATGCTCCGATAAGCCCGACTGATCTGCTTTTGTGGGAAAAGGATCGTTATTTGAGTGTCTTGGCTGGAAAAATACAGGGCATTGGGCTGCTAAGTCTGGATATTTTCGACACGCTGCTCTTTCGTACTTGTGCGAATCCGTCTGACGTATTTGCGAAAATCGCCGAGCGGGCGCATCGTAATGGCTTTCTGAAAACTTATGTGTCCCCGGAAGCGTTCAAAGAAATGCGCATTCGTGCCGAACACAAAGCTCGTGCGAAGCAAACGGCTCAAACCGGCTTCGGTGAAGTCACGTTGGAGCTGATTTATGAAGAAATACCGGAAGCGATTGGCCGCAGAGATGAGCTTGCCCGGCTGGAAGTGGAAGTTGAAGCGGAGTTTTGCTATGTTAACCCACACATTACCTCCTTGCTCTACGCCTGTAAAAAAGAGCGGATTCCGGTGGCGCTGTTATCAGATATGTATTTGTCTTCCGAGCAGCTTCGGCGAATTCTTGCGTCAGCCGGGCTTGACCTGTCCCAGGTGGATACGCTGCTCGTCTCGTCGGAGGAGCGCGAGGGCAAGTCGTCAGGGCATCTGTTTGCCAGGCTCAAAGAATTTTATCCGCAAATCGACAGTCAATCTATCGTACATATCGGTGACAATGTAGCCGCTGATGTGGAAGGAGCATCCAAAGCCGGAATCAGGGGGTTACATTATCCTGTCATTCTGGAGCATTTTGAAAGCATCCATCATTGGGAATTTGTCAGGCACGGGGATGTGCTGCCGGAATGGAAGTCGCTGCGAAAGCTGGCTGCAGCTTCGGACTTGGCGGCTGGAAGCGGGGAAAAGGAGCGCGTCTTATACCAATTTGGCACGGATGTGATCGGGCCTTTCCTGCACACCTTGTGCGAATGGGTGCTGGATATTTGTGTCCAAGAGGGCATCACATGCGTGAACCCGTTGATGAGGGAGGCGTATTTATTAGCTCCGATGCTTGAGCAAGCTGCGCAACTCAGAGGTATGGAGCTTCAAGTGAAGCCGGTTTACGTATCCAGACAAGCTACTTTTATGGCGGGTCTGGAGCATTTTGGGGAAGATGAGCTTGCTTATCTATTAAATATTCAAGGTTTGAAAGTGAGAGAGCTTTTCGACGTGTTGGGTGTTGGGTTGGATGAGAGGGATTTCGAGCTTTACTTGGAAAAACCGATTGAAGCATGCAAGTACATAACTGAGGACAATGGGGAAACCATCTATAGTCTCTTATGCAATTATCTACAAAGTGAATCTGGGCAAAGTAAGCTCTCCGCGTCGATTGAGCGTCATAGGCAGCTTTTGGTAGGCTACTTGAAGCAAGAGTTTGGTTCACCGGATCGTTTAGTGACGATAGATATTGGGTTTCAGGGAACCATTCAAGGTGCATTGGAAAAAATTGTACGACTCGCAGGACTGCAGCCGGAAATGCTGCACTTACTCGCTGTAGGCACGAATCGGCTGGATGAGTTCCGGCTTCAAGGCATGGACATTCGGAGCATGCTTCGCTCAGGCAGCGGTGGAAGCGAGTCGGGGAAGCGGATTGCGAGGACTCCTGCTTTTTTGGAGGAGCTCATGATGGGCGGTTTCGGCTCAACGCTGCGTTATAATGAAGACAACGCTAGCCGCATAAGTCCTATACAAGCGCAGCTGCACAGATCAGAGGAAGAATACGCAGGAAAACTGGCGTGTCAAAAAGGAGCGCTTGCCTTCCAAAGGTACTATGCGTATCTGCTGCAGCAAAAAGACGGACGGTTATCCAGAGCGTCCATGCATCCGGAAGAGTGGAGCAAGCCGCTGCACCGCGTTCTAGCTATGCCTAAGCCGGAAGAGGCGAGGGTTTTGGGGGACTTGACACATCAGGACAATTTCTGCACGGAGTATATTGCCTTGATTTGTGAAGCTGTGGCGGAGGAGTGGTATTTGGCGGGACCGGAAGCGTTTTTGAACAGTTGTAATTACGCGCCTTCCGTTATGAATGTGAATTGGCCGCAGGGCATGGCAACCAGAAGGTTTCCCTACTATTTGTATCATTATTATTTGCAGCTGGCAGATGGGTTCGGCAGTCAGGCGATGATTTTCGACACCCTTCAGAGGGTTAAAAAAGACGGCATTGCCTCTCTGATGCTGTATGGAACGGGTGCATTTGCCGAGCAGGTACTCAAAGCCGCTTGGTTTCATGGCCTACATATTCCCTATTGGATCGATCCGGCTGTGGAGGAGAATACCGCTCCTTGGGGGCGTTTTTCCTATAAGACATTAGAACAGGCAAGGGCATTGTCAGAAGCGTCCGGAAGGACTGCCCCTGCATTCCTCATTGCGACGCTTTCTGAGCTTGAGACGTATCCGAGTCGGATTTTAGAAGCTTTTGAAGGCTGCGACCTAACCCCCAAGCTTTACCAGCTTCGTCCGTAGCTAGGATTTGCGCAGTACTACATAAACTTAGTACTTTTGGAAAAGACTGTGGCGAGATAACCTAAACTTAGTAAAAGCTAAATTAGGGGGCTCAGCCATGAATGAGAAGGGAAACATTGCGCGGAAATCTGCAAGAACCTTTGGTTCAAATAGGCCTTTACATGCGATGATCGTCATTTATGTAGGATTGTGGATCTGGATGGCGATTGCTCCTTACAGCAGATTCGATTGGGTATTGGAAAATCTTTTGATTTGGGCAGCGCTTATTGCCTTGGTCAGCACTTATAAGCTAAATAAGTTGTCCAATTTGTCTTATTCGTTAATTGGTTTGTTCCTGGCGCTGCATACTGTAGGGGCTCATTATTCCTATAACGAAAATATCGTGGATGTTTGGCTGAAGCTGATTCTGCATTCGGAACGCGATAATTATGATCGCTTGGTGCACTTCAGTTTTGGGCTGCTGCTAGCTTACCCGTTAAGGGAAGCTCTGAGTGCGTGGACGCAGCTAAGCCGTAGATGGCTTTATGTGATGACCTGCGTTACGATATTGGCGTTGGGAGCCTTTTATGAGCTGATAGAAATGTGGGTAGCTTTGCTTGTTGCCCCGGAAATTGGTACGTTATTTCTTGGAACGCAAGGTGATCCGTGGGATACCCATCACGATATGGAGTTAGCGCTTTATGGGGCTGTTATTGCGATGGTGGTGACGGCTGTGATGAGGCGTGGTAACGGTGAAAGATAAATGATGAAATAATGAGTAATTAAATTTGCAATTATGGAGGCTGATTGCTGGTGTCAGGTGAAGGACGGAAAGAATTGTTTGGTTATGTAGGTTCTTATACAAACGAAGAACATAAGACGGGGATTACGTTATTTAGGCTGGACCTGCAAAGCGGAGAAATCACACTATTGGATGCGTATAGTGATTTGCCTAACGCTTCGTTCCTTGCTCTAAATGAGGATCGGTCTGTCTTATACGCGGTCAGTGAGACGGATACTTATCTGGGTGGATTTGGAGGCTCAGCCGCGGCATATGCGATCGAAGCTGGAACGTGGAAGCTGACGAAATTGAACCAGCAGCCTACAGGCGGCACTGCTCCTTGTTATATAAGCGTGGATCAAACGAACAGCGCCGTGTTTGTAGCCAACTATTCAAGCGGAAGTGTGACTTCCTATCAGATTGAAGAGGGTGGAAAGCTGAGCGAGCCTACGCAGTTGGTCAAGCATGAAGGTACTTTAGGGCCGCGAACGGATCGCCAGGAGCGTCCGCATGCGCACTCGATTGTGCTGGCGCCAGACAATCGGTATGCGATTTCCGCCGATCTGGGCCTTGATCGGCTGATCGTGAGCCGCGTGGACGCGGAGGGCGGCCTCCTTCACGCGCATGGTGAAACAGCGGTGAAGCCGGGCGCAGGCCCGCGGCATTTGGTGTACAGCGCGGACAGCCGGTTCGTGTACGCGATTAATGAGCTGGACAGCACAGTCACTGTGCTGGCTTATGAGGCCAGCGCGGGAACGCTGACCGCGCTGCAAAGCATTTCGACGCTGCCGGAAGGCTTCAGCGGCGAAAGCACATGCGCGGACATCCATCTCTCCAGAGATGGCCGGCATGTGTATGCCTCAAACCGCGGACACGACAGTATCGCGGTTTATGCCGTGGACGGACATAGCGGCACGCTGTCCGTCGTGGGTTGGCAGGCGACGCTGGGGCGGACGCCGCGGAACTTCGCCCTGACGCCGCAGGGGGACTTCCTGCTTGCGGCGAATCAGGGCTCGGACAGCATCACGGTTTTCCGCGTGGACGCGGAGTCGGGGATGCTGCAGGAAACTGGGCAAAGCGCGGTGATATCGCGGCCGGTTTGCGTGAAGTTTCTTTAGGCTTTGAGCTTCACTCCAGGCGATGAGCTCGGTGTGCCTGCTCTGTGCTCTTGCAACAAGCCTCCCGCAAGTTGTAACGGACCCCACAGGCGCTATTTCCAATAAAATAGCCTGATTTTTGAGCTAACGGACACCAGAAGCGTTATTGCACCTAAAAGCAGTGGAAACCCTGCTACAAAGGCAAATAGCGGCTGCTGTGTCCGTTAGACTTTAAAAAGGCCTCTTTTTCATCGAATAGAGGCACCTGAGTCCATTAGCGTGTAACCAGGCTGCATCCTTAACCATGCCCTAGCCACCACGGCAGCTTTGCAGTAAAAAGCATTGACTTCTGAAGAAGTGTTGTTAAAATAGATCATTGTATGTGCGTGCTGAACGCGTGTACACAATAAGATCAAGAACAGGAAACCAACATGGAAACCGCAAAGAAAATGACGTTATTCGGGCTTGTATGGCCGATAATGATTGAATTATTTCTGCAATTTATGATCGGCACGGCGGATACGCTGATGGTGAGCCGGATTTCGGACGATGCGGTAGCTGTCGTTGGGATCAGCAATCAATTTTTCCAAGCGGTCATTATGCTATTCGTTCTTATATCCAGCGGAGCGGGCATTGTCATCTCCCAGAAACTCGGAGCAGGCAAAGAGGAAGAAGCGCGGAAAGTGGCTTCGATGGCTTTTACATTAACGCTGGGTTTGGGCGTTGTTGTTTCTCTGCTGCTCTATTTCGGTGTGGATTTGTTCGTTTATTTCCTGCATGTCCCGGCCTCCCTATATGAGATGACGCGGCAGTATATTCAAATTGTAGGCAGTGGAACGATCGTCATGGCAGCTGTATTAACTTTTAGCACGATTATCCGCAGCACTGGCAATACGAAAGGTACGATGCTTGTTGCTATCGGTATGAACATCATCCATATTATCGGCAATTATGTGTTTATTTTTGGCGCTTTAGGATTCCCAAAATGGGGGCTTTTTGGCGTTTCCCTTTCAACGGTAGGAAGTCGCGTCATCGCGTTGTTCGTGCTTTTTTACATTTTCCGCAAAACCTTTACTACACTTATCACTTGGCGTGACCTGCGCGTATTCCATAAGGGACTACTGAAAGAGGTCGCGAAAGTTGGCCTGCCGATGGCCATTAGTTCGGCGTCATGGACCTTGTCCCAAGTCATCCTATTTTCGATGGTTGCTACGATGGGCGCAGAGCAGCTTACGGCTAGAACCTATCTAAATACGATGGAATCGTTCTCTTTCCTGGCAGGCTGGTCCTTTGCGATGGCGGTCCAAATTCAGGTGGCGCATTTATTCGGTGCGGGACAGATGGAGAAAGCGTATCGCAGCCTCTATAAAGCGTTATTTTGGGGCGAAGTGGTCGTGGTTGCCAATACGCTCTTGTTATTTTTACTAGGCAAACATATCGTAGGGGCGTTTACTGAAAATAACCAAATTATCTCGATTGTCGTTGGTGTCATGGCCATGAATTTAATTCTGCAGCCGCTCAAAATGTGGAATATGCCGCTCAATAATGCGCTTAACGCCGTTGGTGAAACCAAATTTATCATGTATGTGAGCATTGGCGTCATGTGGATTTTTGCGGTTGGAGGCACGTACGTATTTGGTCTAAAATTCGGTTGGCTGCTCCACGGCGTTTATGTGGCTATGATTTGTGATGAAGCGATTCGCGGATTTCTTGTCCAGCGGCGCTGGATGGCTCGCAAAAAGCTGCCGAAAGCAGCAGTTTCTACAAGTGCAATAACTTCACATTTTTGAACAATAATCTGACCAGACCAGACAAGCCCCCTTAAAAAGGGGCTGTTTTATCTGAAAAATTGGTTGCGCATGCAACTAATCGCGCGTATGATAAACTAGTGGCAAGTGCAACGATTCGGTCAGTCCCACCATTTTGCAGGAAGGAAGGAGAAAGGATTATGATTGATGCCCGAAACAGCATTCCAAGGTGGATCTCTCTGTTATACCGGTATGGACAAATGTATATTGGTGAGCACCTGAAAGCGTACGATATCGGCAAGGGGCAGCATATTTTTCTCAACGCGCTCTATAAGGAAGATGGCCTGACGCAAGAAGAACTGGCGGATTACTTGAAAATCGATAAAGGTACGACGGCAAAAGCACTGAAAAAACTCGAAGAGCAAGGTTACATAACGCGCACGGTCAGTGAAAAGGATAAACGATGCAACGAGGTTCATCTGACTGAAAAGGCGCTTTTGATCAAGGAAGATGTGCGTAAAGTGTTAACGGATTGGCGGGAGCGTTTGACCGACGGTCTATCCCAAGAAGAGAAGCAATTGGCCCTAACCATTTTGGAGAAAATGGGCAATAATGCAGCTAGATTTGCAGAGGAGGCGTAGATTAGCATGAATGTGAGGGCAGCAGGTTCGGTTTTTATCGATCGACATTTCCATGCTTTAACTCATCGGAATTATCGCTATCTTTGGACAGGGCAATGTGTATCGCTCATCGGGACATGGATGCAAAATATCGGGCAATCTTGGCTCGTTCTTACACTGACAGGTTCGCCGCTTAAGCTTGGCATGGTCACGGCTTGTCAATTTTTACCGATCCTTTTATTTTCGCTATTTGCGGGCATTATCGTAGATAAATTTCCAAAGAAGAACATCCTTTTGGTCACGCAGACGGTTTCCATGATTCTTGCTTTTACGCTGGCAACGCTTGTTTTGACGCATACCGTGAGGTACGAGTTTATTATTGTACTTGCGCTTTTGCTGGGGCTTAATAACACGCTCGATATGCCGACAAGGCAGGCTTTTAACATTGAAATCGTTGGAAAAGAAGATCTGATGAATGCCATTGCGCTCAACTCCACGACGTTCAATATGGCCAGGATTGTTGGACCTTCCATTGGTGCAGTAATGATGGCTTGGCTGGGGGCAGGCTGGTGCTTCTTGCTTAACGGAGTCAGCTTTATAGCTGTCTTGTATGGCATCCTCCAGATTCAAACAGCGCCTTATGTTCGAAAGAAAACCTCGCGGGAGGGTGTTTTTAAGGAGATTAAGGACGGTATCGTCTATATTGCAAGAGATCCAGTGTTAGCTCAGACGGTCCTGCTTGTGACGGTGATTGGTACTTTAGCTTTTAACTTTAATATCCTCATTCCAGTTTTCACGAGAAATGTATTGCAATTAGGAGAGACCACATACGGTACCCTGATGTCATGCCTTGGAATTGGTTCTTTTGCAGGGGCGCTGACGATGTCATTTCGCAGTAAAAAGGGTCCAAGAGTCAAAATCAGCATGATCGCAAGCCTAGTGGTTGCCAGCTGCCTGATTCTAAATGGGCTTAGTACGTCTGTCTGGTTGTGCGGGGGAGTGCTCGCTTTAACGGGATTTTTCAATATTATGTTCGCTACGAACAGCAATTCCAATCTTCAAATGAATGCCAAAGAGGAGTATCGCGCGCGGGTTATGAGTGTTTATGCGCTAGTATTTGCGGGTTCTACACCGTTTGGCAGCTTATTTGCTGGATATGTCGCAGACCGTTTTGGGGCGAATGGGGCTTTTGTCGTATGCGGGTTACTAACGGGTATTTTATGTTTAATTATTATCTGGAAATTTCGGAAAACAGGTGGAAAAAAATCGGTTGAGGCCATTTAACTAATTTATCCAAATTTTGGATTGTCAATTAGAAGCGTTTCCATTACAATATGAGTTATATTCATGTCGTTATTGGGGAGGTAATCTTGTGCTAGGGTTTTTGAAAAGATGGATGCATTCACCTGAACATATGCCAAAGCAAGATCCTGCAAACGCTGTGGATTATAAAACGATGGAGATTGACGTGGTGATTAAGTGCTTCGTGTCGGATAAGGACAGGCCTTTTCGAGTCATCTTCAAAGTAGAGAAACAAGGCTCTTTCTTCTCCAAGGACATTTTTGTGCAAAATGTGGATGCTAAGACACCATATGAACTGGTTCATAACTTTTCCACACTAGGGATGAATTATGAAGAGCTGAAGAAATACGGAAGCACAGATTACGCGGAGTACAGCTTTGCTACTTTGGAAGAAGCCAAGAAGGTAAAAGATACGACCGTAGAATACATACGATTTCTGATTCGTGAACATCAACAAGAGACACTCGCCCGAACCTCATAGCAGGACCACATAAAGAAGTCAGCGATTTCATCGCTGGCTTTTTTGCTCTACCTGCCTGGACAAGCGTGCTCGACTTAAGTGGACGACGAAGCGCAACTGAGCGGCAAAGACGAAATCGAAGGCCTACGTTGTATTTTATACAACGTAAAGACGTGGTCTGACCGCGAAAGCGGTCCTATGTTGCACAAAGTACAGGCCTGTTGATTATCCACAAAATGGCAGGTAAAAAGGCCGCCCATTCGGTAAACTGTTTGTACCCCTACAAACATCCGAAAGAAGGCGACCTCATGAAAAAGTCTACTATGTTCTCGAATATTCTGCAAACAATTATACCGAAAGAAGAAGTGCTTCCTCTTATCAAAGAAGAGTCCTACGTTGATTCTGCGCGGAAATTTACTGTTTATGATCTCTTTCTTTTTTTATCGCAAGCCGCACTCCAGCAATGGGACGGCTACCGAGATGGTGAAAAACGCATGTCTTCTTGTGGACTTGTAAAAGCTGATCACTCCACGATTTCAAAAAAAGCCAAAGATGTCCCATTTGAGGTGTTCAAGCAGCTGTTGCGTCTGATGATTCAGAAATGTAATCGCCCAACGCGTCGTCGTTTAGGTATCCCTAAGGAATTGCTTGTAGTGGATTCCACTAAGATTACGGCTGGTAAAGAACGATGGCCATGGGCGCCGCTAAAAGGTGAAAAAGCAGGAATTAAACTCCACGTTTCAATCATTGCAGATGCAGGTCAGCTACATAAAGTTACAGAAACAACGGGGAATCGCCCAGATCTATTAAGCTGTAATGACGTACGCGACGACCGTTTCATACTAGTAGCTGACCGCGCTTATGGTAAGCATAAACAATTTGATGATTATCAGGAACAAAACCAATATTTCGTGATTCGCCTCAGGGATAACACACATTTTCATGAACCTAAACGGAGGACACGTAAACGTCCATTTGCTGGCACAATTGAACAAGATTTAACCTGTCAGTTAGGAGCGAAGTCGACGCTTTCAAAAAATAGGTTTCGTGTCGTTATTCTAAAGGATCCGCATGGCAATCCTGTTATTCTGGCAACCAATCTACATAGGCCCTCTGTCGAAAAAATTGCTGAGATGTATAAGAAGCGGTGGCAAATCGAGGTTTTTTTTCGTTGGATTAAGCAGCATTTGAATGTACCGATGATATTTGGAACAACGCCAAATGCCGTTTATGGCCAGTTGTACACAGCTTTATTGGTATATGTCTTACTAAAATTTGTATTCGAACAAGGAAATTCCAAAGTACATCCAAGTGCCCAGTTATCTTTTGCCGAATTTGATCGCTTATTTAGTATGAACGACTTGCAGGCAGAATGGTTGGTCTATTTGACGAGTAATTTCACTTTCTCATGAACCCACTTATTGGTAAATCAACAGGCCTGCACAAAGTACAACCATTTGTTGCGAAAAGGTGAGAGTTAGGCAGTTTCGTGCTTAAATGATTGCATAAAGTACAATACAAGGGTGTGCTAAGGCTCAATTACAGCGAAATGGCTGCATAAAGTACAACATAGAACGCTGTTGCAATTGCAGCTTGGTGATGTGTGTCGGCAACGCCTGGCCCCCCCGATAACAAAAAAGCTTAGCCAGATCCCCAACATGGATCTAACTAAGCTTTTTTTGCGGTGACAAGCGGTAATTACTTCTTCGCTGCTTCCGTTTTGTGCTGCTGCACAATCTCTTTCAAGCGGTATTGGCGAAGTTTGGTGACCGAGGTGTATTTGGAGTCAGCGCCTTTGACCTCAAAAAATACTTTGCCATCTTGAATCTGAACAATTTTATGTGTGTTCACATAACAATCGGTATTCACCTTGAAAAAAGCGCTGCCCGTTGTAATCTCTACGATCTGCTCTGTGGACATCCGTTTTTTAATGTGAAAATTTTTCCCATGAAAAGAGACCAGCCCATGCTCTCCGACCCGGAAGTACATAATATCTTTCTCCAGTACGAAATTTTCATAGCTGTTTCTGGTTTCGAGCGCTACAGTCATTTTAGATTCCCCCTTTAAAATGATAACGCTTACAATTGAGAACGTTCTCATTATACCGCATTTATTTAGATTTTAAAAGTGTTTTTCATGTAAAAAAAGGACCTCCTTGGTTAAAAAAGGAGATCCGTGATCGTGTATTTCCTAGGAAATATTTAACAACATTAATGCTTATTTCATTCGCTCAAGCACGTTGCGAGCCACCCATACACCAGCAGCTCCAGCCTGGGCTAAGCCTCTTGTAATTCCTGCACCGTCACCGCCGCAGAACAAGCCTTTGATCTCGGTTTCGAAGCTTTCGCTGAGCTTCGGGCGAGCGGAATAAAATTTCGCTTCAACACCGTAGAAGAGGGTATGTTCGGCCGCAATCCCCGGGGTTACTTTTTCAAGAGCGTGGATCATTTCAATTAAGCTTTTCATTGTATTGTAAGGCAGCACGAGGCCTAGATCACCAGGAACTGCTTCAGCCAAAGTCGGCTCCAGAAAGCCCTCGCGAATTCGATCTGCTGTAGAGCGGCGTCCCCGCATGATGTCCCCGAATTTCTGAACGATAACGCCGCCGCTTGATAGATCGTTCGCATGTTTGCAAATTTCCCGCGCATATTCGTTAGGCTTATCGAACGGCTCGGTGAATTTGTGCGAAACGAGCAGGGCGAAGTTCGTATTATTGGAGCCGAGGGCCGGATCCTTGTAGGAGTGACCGTTGGCGGCCATAACGCCGCTATGATTCTCGACAACAACATGGCCGGAAGGATTGCTGCAGAAGGTGCGAACCCGCGTGCCCACAGAGGTATTGTAGATGAATTTCCCTTCATACAAATGCTCGTTGATTTCGCGCATCACGACATCCGATGTTTCGACGCGGACGCCAACGTCGACTTGGTTGTTGTACATTTTCAAACGGCGCTTCTTTAAAACTTGCGTTAACCATGCGGAACCGTCACGACCGGGAGCTAGCATGACATGATCGCTGTGGATCTCGGTGCCATCTTTCAGCCGTATGCCTTGAACGATATGTTTGTCTTCTCTTTTTACCGTGATGATGTCGTCGACTTCAGCTTTGAACTGCATGTCGATACGTGTTTTCAAATATTCGTAAATGGATTTCAGAATCATTAGGTTCTGTTCGGTGCCTAGATGCCTGACCTGTGCACGAAGCAGCTTAAGTCCAGCCGCGTATGAGCGCTGCTCAATGTTTTTCACAGCTTCGGTCGTCGGGTCCGTGATGTTCTCCGTTGCACCATGCTCTAGATTAATGCGATCCACATATCGAATCAAATCAATGACTTGGCTAGGGGCCAATATATCGGTCATCCAACCGCCGAATTCCGTGGTGATGTTGAACTTGCCGTCGCTATAAGCGCCGGCACCTCCAAAGCCGGCCGTAATGGAGCACGCAGGCAGACAGCCTGAGAACTCCTTTTTACCGGCAGGCGGAGGGCACAGTTTGATTTTGCTTTCCAGAATCGGACAACTGCGATGGTAAATATCATGGCCTTTGTCGACGAGCAATATTTTAGCGGCAGGGTGAAGCAGTGTCATTTCATAGCAGGCGAAAATACCGGCAGGTCCTGCACCAACTACGATCAAATCATAAGCGTTCATTGCGATCTCCTCTGGAAATATCATTTTTGGACGCAAAAAAACCTAGCCACACGGGTATGCAAAAGCAAGAACCCGTCGTAGCTAGGAAGTTATGGCTTCCTCTAGAGACCCTTAAGCCAATTCTCAAGGATATACGAACGATTATGACGTATGTGGCAGTTTCTTATCGCCATATTCATCATAATACGAACAATTTACGTTGTCAATCATATAATGTTCGCGAATATGACTAGGATTTGATTGAAATCGTGAAGGTTGTTCCGCTTTTCGTTGAGTTTACCCGAACGGTTCCGCCGCATTTTTACTTCGAGTAGGTGTAGAATACACTATTGGTTAGTAGTACAATGATTAACGAAATCATGAGGATAAAGAGCGAGGCATATATGATGAAATTAACATTTTTGGGCTGTGGTGACGGCTTTAGTGTCGAGCAAGGCCATAACAGCGCTTTACTCACGTTCGGAGATACCAACCTGTGCATCGACTTTCCCGAGTCGAATCATACTGCTTTGCATCAGATGGGGAAAAAGCTCAATGAGGTGGAGCATGTCTTCGTAACGCATTTGCATGAGGATCATATCAATGGCTTGGCGAAGTTGGCGTTGTTTCATCGGGTGTATCCCGGAAAAATCAAGCCAAAGCTCTATGTGCCTGCAGGGCTGCTAGCTGATTTATGGCAGGTTTTACGCCATGGATTGGAGCTAACCACGAGAGGGAAACGGGTTTTAGAGGACTATTTTGACGTGGAATGCGTGGAAAATGTCTTTGAAATCGCGGGTGAGCGATTCGAGCTTATTCGGACGCAGCATGTGCCGGACATGCTTAGCTATGGCTTGCTTTGTAAGCCGTATTTCTATTTCAGCGGGGACACGAGGTTAGACGAAACGTTTCTCGGAGAGGTTGAAGGCGAGGTGCAAACGATCTTCCACGAATGTCACATGCAGGAGGATCAGCTGCCTTCGCATACGTCATTTGAGGAGCTTTTAACGCTCTCCATGTCCATTCAAGAGAAGATGCTGCTCATGCATTATGTGGATGATTATGTGCTGGCTGATGCACGTGAGCAGGTTTATGGTAAACATAAACTTCGTTTGGCTGAGCCATTGCGAGTGTATGAGTGGTAGAACCTCGGGACGTTGAAAATACCTTGACAACCCAGTGGGTAAGCGGTATTTTTACACAAGAAAAGGTTTGTTAGTTATATCAACTAACGTACAGTTGTGATCGATAAGAGCGCAACTTCGTAGACAGAATGGATGGACTAGGAAGATGATCAGTAAAAACGACATGAAAGAACGAAACCGGATGAGCATTCTGAAAACGATCCGAAGAGGAGTTTGTTCCCGTGCGGACATCTCAGCCACGCTTGGTCTAAGTAAGCCAGCGGTGTCTGCGCTCGTCGACGAGCTGATCAAGGAGGGCTTGGTGTACGAGACCGGGAGGGGTGATTCGACGGAAGCAGGGGGCAAAAAGCCTATCTTGCTAGACTTTCAGGCGAACGTGTCGATGATTGCAGCCGTATCCTTTAACAATAAACATTACGAGGTTGCGTTAGTAGATTTGGTAGGCGCCGTAAAGTTTTATGTGAAGAAAGAAATCCGCATCTATGACGACTATCGGCAAACCATCGATCTAATCGTGCAAGAAATTCGTGATTTAATTCAAGTGGCGTGGGAGCAGGGCCATCAGCAGCCAGTCTTAGCTTGTGGCGTAGCCATTCGCGGATTAGTAGACACGAAGATGGGAATTATGCGCTATTCCTCGGCGTTGCCGTGGAAGGATGCTCCCATCGGGGATTACATGGAGAAAAGCCTGGATATTCCGATTTTTCTCGAAAATGACGCGAGAGCAGGCACGTATGTTGAACTATTGAACAGCAACGGAACCTACAGCAATTCGCTCGTCTGCGTTAGTGTCGGGCTCGGGATCGGGACAGGCGTCGCGATTGGCAATGAGGTGTACCGTGGAGCGTTCGACGGTGCTGTAAATTTGGCTCATGCGACTATTGACCATGACGGCCCTCTTTGCCGTTGCGGTAATCGTGGTTGTTGGGAGGCTTTGGCTTCCATCACTGCTTTCAATGAAGAGCTGGCACGCCGCGATGGAAAATATGCGGATTTAGACTTCACTGAAATTCTAAACCTTTACCATGAGGGTGACGCTGTTGTCGCGGATGTTTTGTTCAACTATACCGGCTATTGGCTCGGGGTAGGCATTGCTAACATCTTGCAAACATTTAATCCCGAGGTACTGATTATTCAAGGTGAACTTACTTTTGTCGGGCCCGAGCTTGAGCGGAAAATTACCGAAGTTGTCCATCAACGAGTGAAGTCTGCGGTCACAAAGCGCAGCGTCATTCGTTTTTCCGAACATTCCGAAAAACTTCAGGTGAGGGGAGCAGCGGCTGTTATCTCCCAGTACTTTTTCTCCGACTCGCATCATCGTCTTATTTGGAAATGATGGCGTTGTTGCTTTAACGGACCCCAGCGCCGTTATTCTAGGCAAATTGCCGCTATTTACAAAATTAACGGACTCCAGTGACGTTATTTCGTCTTTTCACTTGCTAAACTCCACTTTGAGGCACGAATAGCAGCGCTGGAGTCCGTTAGAATTGGAAAAAGCCCCAATTCCAGCGAATAAGGGCTGCTCGGTCCGTTAGAGATGGGCGCTACGCCTAGTGCTCTGAACTATATCCTAACCGCACACCTAAACCGAGCAACCAAGTCGCACACCCACACTGCACCGCATAACCACATACCCAAACTGTACTTCCAAACTGCCCACCCAAACCACACACACAAACTGTACTTCCAAACTGCCCACCCAAACCACACACACAAACTGTACTTCCAAACTGCCCACCCAAACCACATACCCAAACCACATACCCAAACCACACACCCAAACCGTACTTCCAAACCTTACACGCATACCGCGCAACTAAACCGCACCTGCACACCGCACACCGCACACCGCACACCGCACACTGCACACCGCACACCGCACACTGCACACCGCACACTGCACACCGCACACTGCACACCGCACACCGCACACCGCACACCCTCACACAACCCCAATCCTCACACTCCCACCAGTGTATCTCGAAAAGTAGCCAGCTACTCTAACGGACCCCAGCGCCGTTATTGCAGCCAATTTGCCGCTATTTGCAACATTAACGGACCCCAGTGACGTTATTTCACCTTTTCACACGCAAAATCCCGCCTTGTAGCAGAAATAGCAGCGCTGGAGTCCGTTAGAATTGGAAAGAGCCCCAATTCCAGCGAATAGCGGCCGCTCGGTCCGTTAGGAGGGGGCACTACGCCCATTACTCGCTCACAACATAAGGCTCAAAAAATATATTGACAGCCCCAACGGGTAGGCAGTAATATTGCCTTATAAGTTAGTTAGTTATTATAACTAACATACGTAAGACCAATTCATGCCGACAAATGGACAGATTGGAAGGACACGATGAAAATGATCAGCAAAAACGATATGAAAGAACGAAACCGGATGAGCATTCTGAAAACGATCAGAAGCGCAGTTTGCTCACGAGCCGAAATTTCAGCAGCTCTTGGGCTAAGTAAGCCGGCCGTTTCCGCGCTCGTTGATGAACTGATCAAGGAAGGCCTGGTGGTTGAGACCGGAAGGGGGGACTCCACCGAAGCCGGCGGTAAAAAGCCCATCCTGCTTGACTTTCAAGCAGATGTGGCGATGATCGCAGCCGTATCTTTTAACAACAAGCATTACGAAATTGCGCTAGTCGATTTGCTGGGTGTCGTGAAATTTTATATGAAAAAGAAAATCCGCATCTATGATGACTACCGGCAAACGATCGATCTGATCGTGCAAGGGATTCGCGATTTGATTCAAGAGGCGCGTGCGCAAGGCCAGCAGCAGCCTGTCATGGCATGCGGCATTGCCGTTCGCGGACTGGTCGACACGGATAAGGGCATCATGCGCTATTCATCGGCGATGCCATGGAAGGACGCACCCATCGGAGAATATATGAGTCAAAGCCTGGACATTCCGGTTTTCCTGGAAAATGATGCGAGGGCTGGCACGTATGTAGAGATGCTGAACAGCAACGGCAACTATAGAGATACGCTAGTTTGTGTCAGCGTCGGAATCGGGATCGGGACCGGAGTTGTCATCGGTAATGAGGTATACCGAGGAGCGTTCGGCGGTGCTGTAAACTTGGCCCATGCAACCATTGATCATGATGGCCCCCTGTGTCGCTGCGGCAACCGCGGTTGTTGGGAAGCTCTGGCATCAATTACGGCTTTCGGCGAAGAGCTGTCACGACGCGATGGAAAATATGCAGAGCTAGAGTTCAATGAAATCGTAAGCCTTTACCGTGAGGGCGATCCGGTTGTTGCAGATGTTTTGCTTAACTATACCGGCTATTGGCTGGGGATTGGCATCGCTACGATATTAAATGTGTTTAATCCCGAACAGCTGATTATTCAAGGGGAAATAACCCAAGCAGGCCCTGAGTTGGAAAAGAAAATTATCGAAGTTGTTCAGCAAAGAGTTTCTGCGGTCACAAGGCGCAGCCAAATCCGGTTCTCCGAACATTCGGAGAAGCTTCAAGTGAGGGGGGCTGCAGCAATCATCAGCAATCATTTTTTTTCCGACATGTATCACCGTATGATTTGGCAATGACTTCGTCTATGGGGGGATTGGTTCGTGTATGGATCAAATAAAGCAAGCAAGAAGCCATTCAGCACCAGCATACTTGTTTTTATGGTTGTCTATCTTGGGGCTCGTTACAAATATCTTTACACTGCAAAGTGAGATAGCTCCTGCAGCCAAATTCGGCTTGATTGGAGTAACCGTTGTCTTCATATTCTTATGGTCTTTGTTTTTCTTCGGAGATAAACATATCCGCTATACGCTTGTAATTCCAGGATTTGTGATTTTGTTTTGTGTCACAACCGTACCCGCAATCTTCCTCCTATACCTTAGCGTGTTCGATGTATCGCTGTTAAATTTCAAAGGGGAATGGTCGTTTGTTGGGCTTACCAACTATACGTATTTCCTCACCAAAGACAAATTGTTCTACGGAGCCATTATCCGCACGATCGAATACATGGTCATTGTGCTCGGGCTGCAAATGGTGATCGGAATGGGCCTTGCGCTGCTGCTGCAACGAGAGTTCCGAGGGCGCTCTTTCGTTTCTTCGGTGCTGGTGATCCCGGTGATGACGTGTCCCATTGTCATTGCGATGTTATGGAAATACATGTACAGCAGTTATAACGGCTTTATAAATCTAATGTTAAAAAACGTGGGGATCGGCGAGATCCCGTGGCTAACCAATCAACCGCTGCCATGGATAAGCCAAATCCCGGGAATCGGTAACTTCCTGGTTACCTATCTGAATGCCAACATCGGTTTCGCAGCCGCAATTATCGTGAATATTTGGCAGTGGACGCCTTTTGTATATCTGATGTTCCTAGCGGGGTTAAGTGCTCTGCCGAGAGAGCCGTATGAAGCAGCCAAGGTGGACGGAGCAAATGTCTGGCAGACGTATTGGCACATTACGTTCCCATTGTTGCGGCCAGTTATCGGTGTAGTGTTCCTTATTCGAATCATTGATCTCATGAAGGTGTACGATCAGATCTGGGCATTGTTTGGCGACTCGGTTACCATGCGGACGCTGAATATTCATATTTTTTCAACGGGTCTGACCGGTCAGGATTATAGTAAAGGCGCGGCCTTATCCATTCTTGTGCTGGTGCTCATTATCGGAATCAGCTTTCTTTTCTCAAATATCGGTAAATGGGTTTCCAAAAGGGGGGCATAACGGATGGAAAGGACCTACAAGGCCATTGCGGCGAAAATTGTCGTAACTTGTCTTATTGCAATCGTCATCCTGGTGTGGGCAGTACCGATTTTCTGGATGATTTTAAGCAGTTTCAAGTCCACACAAGCGATCATTGAGCCAAAACTCATCGTTTGGTTTAAGCCGACACTCGCTAACTACAAATTTATTTTCGAAACTCAGAATTTTTTCCAATACCTGATCAATAGCCTGATCGTCGCAGTATGTGCGACATTTATATGCCTAACGACCGGAACGCTGGCTGCCTATAGCATTGCGCGATGGCGGACAGGAGGGAACGCGTTTGCGAACTGGGTCATTTTTACGAAAATGGCGCCGCCTGCGATTCTTATCATTCCTTTTTTCCTGATGTTCAAAAGCATTGGCTTGATCAATACGGTTTGGGCGCTTGTCATCGCCAACATTACGTTCAATATTCCTTTTGTTATCTGGACGATGCGCGGATTTTTCGATGAACTGCCTGAAGATATGGAGGAAGCTGCGTTAATTGACGGCTGCACAAGACTTGAAGCTTTTTGGCGCGTATCGCTGCCTTTGGCCCGCTCGGGGCTCATCACGACCAGCATTTTTTGCTTCCTGTTTGTTTGGAATGAATACTTGTTCGGCCTTACTCTTGCGCTTTCGGAGAAAAGTAAAACATTGCCTGTAGCAACTGGGGATTTCATTACGGGGTATTCGATTAACTGGGGGCCGGTATTCGGCTCGGGAAGCTTAATTCTATTGCCTGCCTTTATCATGGTTTTGTTTCTGCAACGTTATATCGTGCAGGGCTTAACTGTGGGGGCAGTTAAATAGAGCAAAAAACAATAAAAATGGAGGGTTCGAACATGAAGCTGAAGCGGTTAAAAAGAAGATCAGTGTTAACGGTATTGCTGGCGTCAAGTCTTGTTTATGTAAGTGCATGCTCATCTGACAGCGGAAAGCCACTCGACAAGGGGAGTTCAGAAAGTCCGAAGGCGCAAGAGGGGCAAAAAGCGCGGGAAATTACCATTTTTACACGTACAGGTCCTGACACGAGTGATTATGTCAAAGAACAAGGCAAAGAGTTCACGAAATTAACAGGGATCAAAGTGAACATTACCGAGCAGGGCGCCAGCAATTATTTTACCAACATGACCAATCAACTGATTGGAGGCACGGACACCTTTGACTTGGCGACTACAAACAAT
This sequence comes from Paenibacillus sp. P36, assembly GCF_045866505.1. Classification (NCBI taxonomy): domain Bacteria; kingdom Bacillati; phylum Bacillota; class Bacilli; order Caryophanales; family Paenibacillaceae; genus Paenibacillus; species Paenibacillus sp. P36. The sequence goes on along the minus strand of NZ_AP038372.1, from coordinate 7,192,838 downwards.
ACGTATGTAGCCCCGCTGGCAGAAGCAGGCGCAATTGAGCCGTACGATGAGTATATCAAGAAGTTTGATCCGAACTATGATTGGAAAGATGTTGCTTTTCAATACAAGTACAAAGATAAAACGGTTGCCATGCCTTATAACCTAAGCATTCATCTGTTCTACTACCGCTCAGACCTTATTCCGAATCCGCCGCAAATCTGGGAAGAGTTCGCAGCAGAAGCTAAAAAATGGACCAAATCAAAAAATCCGGCTTCGCCAACGGCATACGGTGCTTCCTGGACGGCGATGTCCGGTTCTGAGCAGCCGAAAGTATTTTATTCCATGATGTGGTCATTTGGCGGGGAGATTGCGAAAGACGGCAAGGCAGGCGTAGGTTCGGCTGGGGCGATCAAGGCCGGAGATCTCTGGCAATCCATGGTGAAGGACGAAGTCATTCCGAAGGATACGCCAAACTGGGGTTATTCGAACGTATTCGATGCTTTGAAAACAGGCACGATTGCGATGGCCGCACCTTTCTGGAGTGCAGCTTATACAGAACTCAAGAAAAGCGACAGCCCTTACAAGGATAAGATTAAAATTGGCGTAATTCCTGGCGAGAAGCAAGCTGACGGCAAAATCTTACGTACGCCGCTCTTCCAATCATGGATGCTGATTATGAACAAGAACGCGAAAAACAAAGAAGATGCAGCGAAATTCGTAGAGTTCATGACCAGTAAAGAAGGAGCGATGCGCGAGGCTAAACTAGGCGGTTTGCCAATTCGATACTCTGTACTCAGCGATCCTTCGCTGCAGCCACGCGAATTTTACGATACCGTCTTGGAAACGTTAAAAGTCGCAAAAGACGAGCCGCTCGTGCCTTATTATTTGAAGCAGCATGAAATTATGAATACAGCCCTTTCGGGAATTATGACGGGAACGGTTAAACCGGATGCTGCGCTGAAAAGTGCGGAGAAAGATTTGCAAGCACTTATAGACGGAAGTAAAAAGTAATATTTTTGAGGGAGTGACAGGATGCCGGATATATACGGATTACAAGGAAAAGAGAGTTTGCTTGCGCATATGCCAGATATTCGCCAATTAGCCGGTTTTGAGCGCATGGAGCTGCTGCAAGGCAAAGGCCGTGGCAATGAAGTCATCCAAGTTCGCAATGGCTCAGGACTGCAGTTTCAAATTGCGGTAAGCCGCTCTTTCGATATTGGCATGTGCGAATTGTATGGCATTCCTCTTGCCTGGCTGTCGCAAAACGGGCCTGTCGCTCCTTTTTATTATGAAAGAGAGGAGTGGAACCGCAGCTTTGAAGGCGGCTTGCTGGCAACTTGCGGCTTATCGACGATGGGCAAACCGAGTGTAGATGAAGGGAAAGTGTATGGTTCGCACGGGCGTATTTCCTCGATACCTGCGGAACTGCTGCAGTCGGAGGGGCGCTGGAATGACTGCCGTCAATATGAATTGATTTTTCGCGGGCGCGTCCGTGAAAGCTCAGCGACCGGTGAGAACCTTGTGTTGGAAAGGACGATCGTGACCAGGCTGGGGGAGAACAGATTGGAGATCACGGATTCGGTTACGAACGAATCGCAGCGGCCTGTTGCACATTTAATGATGCATCATTTTAACCTTGGTTTTCCGCTTATTGGTGAAAACTGTGCTATTGATATACCAGATGGCCCCAAAAGATGGATTAACGGCCAGGGAGCAACCGATCGTTGGAGCTCGTATCCTGCGCCACTGGAGAATGGGCAGCCATCGGTAATGGCACACGAGAATGTGCAGGAGGATCATAAGGAAGGAACCGTTCAGGTTCGCATCAGCAACAAGATTGTGCATAACGGTGAAGAGAAAAGGTTAGTGGTAGGAATACGATACGATAAAAAAGCAAGCCCTGTCTTGACGCAGTGGAAGCATCCTGGCAAAGGAGTTTACGTACTCGGCATTGAGCCAGGCAATGCGACAACAGAAGGACGCGCTGTACATCGCGCGAGGGGAACCTTGCCGGTACTGGCTCCTGGAGAGCGGAAAACGTACTCATTTTGCGTGGAAGCTCAGTTGGAATCCATTTTACCCGTATAAGGGGTGGAAATTTGCGTGAAGGATTAACGATATTATCATGAATTGGAGTGATCGGGAAATGAAGCTGTTTTGGGGAGATTTGCATAATCACTGTGGGATTACGTATGGTTTTGGTGGTTTGGAGAACGCGTTGTCTGTGGCCAAAGAACAATTGGATTTCTGCGCAATCATTGGCCATGCGATGTGGCCGGATATGCCGGAAAGAACGGAAGGCCTGGAATTTTTGGTCGATTTCCATTTGAAAGGATTTGCTAAGCTGAGAGGCAATTGGGAGCATGTCCGTGAAACGGTTAAAACGTGGAATGTTCCACATGAATTTGTAACCTTTCAAGGATATGAGATCCACTCGAGTGAATTTGGTGATCATCATGTACTGTCAACTTCGGATGAGCTTCCTTTGATTGAAGCTGGTTCACCTTCTGAGCTGGTGGCTGCGCTAGCTCCACTGCCCGTCATTGCTGTACCTCATCATGTGAGTTACACGCCTGGCTACCGGGGAGCGAACTGGGAGGCATTTTCGGAGTCAATCAGTCCTGTTGTGGAAGTATACTCCAAGCACGGCTGCTCCATGTCCGACTCCAGTGCCTATCCGTGTTGGCATACAATGGGCCCTCGCGACTCGCGCAATACAGTTGTATCGGCCATTCGGAGCGGCCGGAAGTTCGGCTTCGCTGGATCAACCGATCATCATGCTGGATATCCCGGCTCTTATGGAGACGGTCGAGTGGCTGTACTGGCTACTGAAAAAACGCGTGATGCGATATGGGAGGCTCTACTGGCTCGCCGCACGTATGCGATTACCGGCGATAAAATCGCGTGTTCCTTTACCGTGAACGGCGCTATTTTTGGCAGCGAAGTGAAGGTAGACGGACGTAGAGAGCTCAAATTGGATGTTACGGGCTGCGACTTCATTGACAAAGTAAGCGTGTATAAGAACGGTGTGCTATGGAAAGTTGTTAATGCTCAGCATGCCGGTCTTCAGCAATTACCGGAGCCTCAAACGCAAGGCAAGTACAAAGTACGTGTGGAAATGGGATGGGGCGACAGCCAAACAGGGTATGTATGGCAGGGCAGTGCTCGTCTGGACAAGGGGCAAATCGTCTCGTTAGAGACATGTTTCCGAGGACAAAGCGTGTTGGCGCCGACGCCGGAGATGCGGGATAATCCGGATATTAACCTGCTAGGCAACAAGCTCATAGCTTGGTCTGAACAGACGGCGGAATGGACTTGTACGACGTTTAAGAATGTGTCCACACGGCACCCGCAAACCGCTGCGCTTATTTTCGAAATTGAAGGAGACACAAGCAGTCAATTATCCATTGAAGTGAACGGCCAAACCTTTACTTATACAATCGGTGAGCTCCTTGAAGGAAGCCGCTCGGCGCATATGCTGCCGCACAGCTCCGAGGCCATCCTCGTGCATCGCGCTGTCCCTGAACACGCTTATTGCTTCCAGGGAGAATGGCACGACGATGAAAAAGAACGTGATTGCGACGCCTATCATGTGGAAATCAGACAAACAAATGAACAGTATGCTTGGATCACGCCTGTATTCGTTATTTCTTAAGGAGGCTCCCGTTCATGGCAAAAGAGTTGAGAGTCGGAATCATTGGCTGCGGCGGCATCGCCAACGCCAAACATATGCCTAGTCTGAGTAAACTGCCGCAGGTAAGTATGGCCGCTTTTGCCAACAGGACAGAGGATAAAGCGCGATCAGCCTCTCAAATATTCGGTTCGGAGGATGCCAAGGTCTACGGGGATTACCGCCATTTACTTGAGGACAAGACGATTGACGTCGTTCATGTCTGCACTTCAAACGACTCGCATGCCGAAATTGCGATTGCCGCATTGGAAGCAGGGAAACATGTCATGTGTGAGAAGCCAATGGCCATAACGACGGCGGAAGCCAGGAGAATGGTTGAGACGGCGAAACGTACGAATAAGAAGCTGACGATCAGTTACAACAACCGCTACCGCCCGGATTCGCAATATTTGTATCACATGTGCCGAAACGGCGATTTGGGACACATTTATTTGGCCAAAGCACATGCGCTGCGCCGCCGAGGGGTTCCGACGTGGGGAGCTTTTCTGAATAAGGATAAGCAGGGCGGCGGACCTTTGATTGATATCGGCACACATGCACTCGATCTCGCCCTATGGCTGATGGACAACTATAAACCCAGAACGGTGCTGGGGAAAGCCTTCCATCAGTTGGGGCAGCAAGCAAATGCAGCCAATCCTTATGGATCGTGGGATCCGGCTCAATTCACGGTTGAGGATTCTGCCGTGGCGATGATTATGATGGAGAACGGATCCACCATTCAACTTGAAGCGAGTTGGGCGCTAAACATCACAAATGAAGGTGCGGGCAAAGTGACGTTATGCGGAACAGAGGCAGGGGCCGATATGTGGGACGGTCTGAACATCAACGGAGAAAAGTATGGGAAACTGTATACGACCCGTATCCATCTTCAGCATACGGGGGTCCCTTTTTATAAGACTCAAGAAGAAAGTCCGGCGGATCTCGAAGCGCGGTTATGGATTGAAGCTTTGATGAACGGGCAGGATCCGATTGTGAAGCCTGAGCAAGCACTTGTTGTGCAGGAAATCCTAGAAGCGATTTATGTTTCTTCGGAAACCGGGAAAGCTGTTTCGCTCTAGAGTGGGGGAGGCCTTTTAATGATAGAAGTAGCTTTGGTTGGCGCAGGGAATGCGGCGAGAAACTATGCGCAGCTGCTTTCGGAAACGGGAAAGGTGGAAATCGTTGCTCTATACGATGAGCGGGAGGAAGCGGCATTAAAGCTTGCTGCGGATTACGGCGGTCTTGTCTTCCCCTCGATTGCCGATTTGAACGATGCACTACCTTTGAGCACTTTGTTCGTCTTTGTCGGACTTCAGAAGCTTCGGAACGACTGGACCCAGACGGTGAGACTCCTACTAGAAAAAGGCAGAACCGTTATAACCGAAATGCCTGCGGCTTCCCATTTGTTGGATGTTCAAGCCATGTTGCGCGCTGCCGGTTCATGCGGAGGTCGCTTGCTATTTATCAACCCGGAACGATTTTATTTTCATCAAGTGGATATTAAAAAGCGGATAGATGCCGGAACGATAGGCAGCATCGGGGTGATTAACGTCAAGCGTTATAGTCCAGAGCCGCCTGAAAATGAGTCGCGAAGCGCGCTCCACCGGCTCGCTGTATACGACATCGACGTGCTTCGCTGGATCGTAGGGGAAGTTACATGCGTCTATGCCATGCAAAGAGGCACGGGGAATTTGGACTATGCCTTGATTACGCTTAAGTTCCGCTGTGGAACAATTGCCAATCTCGAAGCGTGTTTGGGATACCCGGAGGAGTATACATCGGCCGTGGAATATGCCGGTACACATGGTTTGCTTCGCTATGATAATCGGAAAACAGATGCTTTGCATGTTTATAAAGCGGCAAGTCCACGGAAGCAAAACTTCAGTCCTTCCTTTCGCAATCCTGAATATGAAGAGCTTGTTCATTTGTTAGACTGCGTGAAAGAGGATTTGCAGCCGGTAATGACGGCGGAGGATGCCCTTGGAACGTTGAAGGTAGCAGCTGCAGCGGAACAATCCATCTTGACCGGGCAGCCGGTGGAGCTCATGGACCATACGTTTTCGCACGGGATTGGAGGCGAAGAGGATGCATAAACGGAAGATCGGCATGATCAGTTTTGCCCATCTGCATGCGGTCAGCTATTTGGAAGCTTTGGTACGGCGCGACGATGTGGAGCTTGTCGGAATTGCAGATGAAAATCGGGAGCGGGTGGAACCGTTCATTAGAAAGTACCAGCTGCCTTATTATGCGGATTACCGTGAGCTGCTGGCTGGAGATGTCGAGGCCGTCATTATCTCCTCGGAAAACGCCAATCACGCGGAGATGACCATTGAGGCTGCGAAGCACAAAAAACATGTGCTATGTGAGAAGCCGCTGGGTGTGTCCCGTGAACAAATGCGTCAGATGATTGAGGCGTGCCAAGCTGGCGGCGTGCAATTGATGACGTCCTTTCCAAACCGTTACATTCCGATGATTGTGGAGGCGAAACGAGCCATTGAGCGTGGAGAGATTGGCGAGGTGGTTGCTGTTAAGGCGACGAACAAAGGAGAAATGATTGGCGGTTGGTTTAATGACCCCTCGTTGTCCGGCGGTGGATCTCTCATGGACCATACCGTGCATGTCATGGATTTATTGAACTGGATTTTCCAATCGCAAGCCGTTGAAGTTTACGCACAGGCTGACAGTCTGTTTCATGGCATCGATATGGATGATGCTGCCATGGTTCATGTCAAATTTGCCAACGGAGTTATCGCTGCTTTGGACGCAAGTTGGTCAAGGAAGCATGCGGCTCCTTATAAACGCGACTTAACGATGACGTTCATCGGGACGGAGGGCGTCATTTCCTTGGATTATTTCGCTCAGGTGAACGAAATATACAGCGAAACGACCGGGCATGCGGAGTGGAGCTATTGGGGCGACAACAAAGATGAGATGCTGATCGATGATTGGATTCAATGTCTAAAAGAAGATCGGCCTGTATCGATTACAGGTGAAGATGGCTACAATTCAACGGTTATTGCGCTTGCGGCTTATGAGTCGATTAGGCTTAATAAACCGGTGCGCCTCTAGGGGCGGAGACACATTTTAGCTGGATCATCTACCGTTATTTTCTTCATTGCCGCTGAGCAGCGAAGAGTAACGGTAGATTTTCCGGCTATTTCTGCTGCTGCACCGTCACTCCAACAAAGAGCTCTCGATAATCGTCGTAGAAAGCTGCCTCAGCACCATGGATACGCCTCCGTGGGCAACGCCAAGCTCGCCTAAATCGGAACAGTAAATCTCCAAATTCAGAAGAAACCGCTCAGGAATCATTTCACGCAAGGTGTTCCAGATCGAATTAATCAGCGTAGGGCCAAGCAGCGCTAGAAGCCCTCCAAGACAGATCACCCTTGGGTTATACGCATTGATCACGTTCGCCAGGCCGATACCTTGATAATGGCCAAGCTCATGCACCGCACTCGTGATTCTGGAATCACCACGCTCAATCCCTTCCACAATGTCAGAGATCGACATCTCCTGAGGCGTTGTCTCCAATAATTCGTAAAGCGCCTTGATGGATGCATACATTTCCCAACAGCCTCTGCTGCCGCAGGTGCATTTTTTGCCGTTCATATGGATGGTGGAATGCCCTAATCGCCCCGCAGTACCCGTCGTACCCGTGAATAATTCTCCCTTGCTGTAGACCCCAACGGACAAGCCCCAGGAACTTGTTACATAGACTAAATGATCAGCTGTTTTCGCCCCTCCAAAATGGACTTCCCCCATTGCGCCCGCATATGAAGCAGGGTTGACATGAATCGTGAGCCCGGGAACGCGTTTGGCCAGCTCACTTCGCAAAGGAAAATCGTTCCACTCCTGCAAGTTGGCGCTGTAATCTACAACATCAGTTCGGATATTGTAGTAGCCCGGGATGACGATTCCAACACCTACAATGCCTAATTGGCGATGCGCATGATCTGTTGCTAATTGTTTTAAAATATCCGATATCGCCTCCACGAAAAAGAAGGGATCTTTGCTTTGGAGCGGAATCATCATGCTGTCCAGCTTTTTTCCGAGCAGATCTGTAACCAGAACGGTGAACTGATTGATTTCAACATCAATCCCGACACAGATGCCTGCTTTTTCATTCAGGTCGACCAGCGTTGGCGGACGTCCCCGGGAAGTCCCCGTTGTGCCGAGCTCGACGACAAAACCTTTCTGCACGAAGAGATCGACACAGCTGGAGACGGTCATCTTGTTGAGGCCGGTCAGAGAGGCGATTTTGGCGCGGGATAATGGCCGATATTTCAAAATCGTTGAAATGGCATGTTCCATATTTATTTTTTTAACAAGATCATAATTGCCGATAGGTCCGTTCGAATGCAAATGGATCACAACCTTACTTCAAGCGTGGTAGTTATTTAGTATGAATGATATACAAAATATTAGAACATGTCAAAAAATAATATCGCTACATACAAAAATTACCGTGCTTTTATTTAGTATAACGTATATACTAAATAGCAAGAAGTTGAAAGCGTTTTACATAAAATATCGGGGGTTCGCGGGCTAAAACGAGGGGGGAATGTATTTTTGTAACGACTTGAAACTCATTATTGACTTATTAACGAATAGACATTAAATTAATATCAACTAAGCCTAGTTATTTACTTGGTATTACATTTATACTAAATAAGTCGAAAAGGGAGTGTTCTTACATGAAACGAATGAGACTTGCGAGTTCTTTGCTGATAGGCCTGATGCTGCTGTCCGCTTGCTCCGCTCAGACTCAAAGCACGACGGCAACCCCATCCAGCGATACAAAAACAGCCGCCACGCAAAAGCCGGAAGAGGTCACAGGTGAAATCTCATTTTGGTCCTGGTCACCCGAAGATAACGTCTGGCAGCCCTTAATCAAAGCTTTCAATGAGAAATATCCAAAAATTAAAGTGAACTATGTGCGTACACCATCGGCTGACTACGACAAGAAAATTCAAGTTGCCATTCAAGGCGGCGAGGTACCGGATGTCATGGCGTTCTCCAACGGTCCGATGATCAAAAACTATTCCCCGATCCTTGAGCCATTAGCGCCTTTGGCGGAGAAATCGTTAGGTAAGGATTGGCAGAAGCTGTTCAAATCTACACCAATGGAATCGGCTAAGAAAAACGATTATAAGACGATACCGACAGGGGTCGCGGTTACGCCGTTTCTTTCCTATGATGTGGACCTGTTCAAAAAAGTAGGCGCAGAGCCGCCTAAGACATATGACGAGTTGAAACAAGTCGTGAAAAAGTTTGAAGATGCCAAATTGCCGGGCATTGTGCCACGTCTAGGCTTTGCCGGCGGGAAAAGCGCAACGGTAACGGATGTTTTCTACACCCTCGTCAACCAGATTGCACCGGGCAAATTGTATGAAGCGGACGCGGGTAAAGCGAAATTTACCGATCCGGAATTTATTCAAGCGACGAATGCATTCAAACAATTCTATACCGATCATCTATTCCAAGACGGCAACCTGACGACTAAATTTGATCCGGACCTTCGCGATATGTATGAGCAAAAGAGACAGCTTCCTATGATTCTTGTTGGGGCATGGATCATGACAGACGTAGCGAATAAGGACGGTTTGAAAATTGGCGACCGTACCTTCGGGCTCGTGCCAATGCCGACCATTGCCGGGGGTAAAACAAGTGTCCTAATCAATGGAGATGTCCCGCTTGGCATTAGTAAAGATTCGAAGCACAAAGAGGCTGCCTGGAGATTCGTAGAATTTATGGCTACGGGCGAATATCAGACGATTTTGAGCAAAGCACTCCAGTTCCTTCCGGTGAAAGAAGGGCTGTCCATGGACAAATCCGCGCTCAAAACCGATATTGAGAAGCAATCCGTTGATGTGGTTCTGAACGCACTTACGAATAATGTTGGCGGCATCCGCTTCCTGGACAATGCTTCCATCGAGCAAGCGTTGTTTACCAATTTGCAAAAGGTGGCAACTGGAGCAGTTACGCCGGAGCAAGCGATGGCCGAGGTGCAAAAAGCTTCGGATGCCGTGAAACGCTAACGAAAAACGCTAACTCAAATAACTACTTCGCTCATTTGGACTACATAACGTTTCATTTATTAAGCTTACATTCATGAAGAAGCGGGCCTTTGTCATCTGCAGCTTGGCAGGCAGGGGTCCCTTTCCTCGTGAAGGTTGTGAGGAGGAGCCAAGTGGATATCGTGTTAACGGCAACGAAATCAGCAGCAGCCAAATCGAAAAAGAAAAAGCGGGGACGTTTCACAGGCTTATATTTTGTTCTGCCCTTATTGCTTTTTGTCTCGGTGTTCACGTTTTTTGGCATTTTTTATAATGTTTGTATCGGATTTTTTGAGTGGTCGGGTATTGGAAGCAAAGCGTTTGTCGGTCTCGACAATTATGTGAGTCTGCTTCATGACCCTAACTTCTATCAAGCACTTGGCAATACGTTCTATTTTCTGGTTGTTACCATTCCACTTTCGATGGCGCTTGGACTTTCGCTGGCAACTTTGCTTAACGGCGTTTGGGTCGCAGATGGGTTGTTTAAGTCCATTTTCTTTTTACCGCATGTCATTGCCGTTGTCACGGTTGGTACGACGTTCGCCGGCATTTATGAGCCGAATTTTGGCTTGCTCAATACGATGCTGCGTTTTGCAGGCGTAGAAAACTGGGCACATGCCTGGCTGTCTGAGCCAGCTACTGCGCTAAATGCGATAGCTGCCGTCTACATTTTTGCCAATACGGGATTTTACATGCTGATTTACTATACAAGTCTGTTAAATATTGACCAGGAAATATTCGAAGCGGCAAAAATCGATGGAGCGGGGGTGCTGAGGCAATTCCGCCATATTATATTCCCGATGCTCAGCGGTACACACATCACTTTACTCATTCTGGGTATTATTCATGCGCTTAAAGTATTCGACCTCATTTGGATTATGACAGAAGGTGGTCCGGGAGGAGAAACGGAGCTTATTTCCACTTTCTTATTCCGTGAGTCTCTTCTCAAATATAGAACGGGATACAGTGGAGCGGTCTCTGTTGTTCTGCTGCTTATCGCCTTTGGTTATACGGCTTTCCAGCTGCGTGTCTATAACAAGGTTAGGAGGTAAAAAAGATGTTCGGTCGCATACAACTATCTGAAAAGATTACGATGAACCTTCTACTCCTAATCCTGGCTGCTATTTGGGTTATTCCTATGATTTATCTGGTGATGTATTCGTTCGAGGGTGACCGATGGGGGAATTATCAAGCCGTTGTCAGTTTGGACTTATTTCCGCACTTTCTAATCAATAGCTTTATTGTATCGACTTCGGTTGTGCTGCTGCTACTGATCGTCGTATCGTTAGCGGCTTTTGGCTTCAGTAAGCTCAGATTTCCTGGGGATTCTTCTGTTTTTGCCATTTGTTTAATCGGACTGATGATCCCGCCTGTGGCGATGCTCGTTCCTTTATTCCAAACGATCAAGTCCTTTCATTGGATGAATACCTATTTGGCCTTGATTGGTCCGGAAGTCGCGATGAGCATTCCTTTTTCCTTGCTGCTGGCCCGTAACGCGTTCGACGAGGTGCCTGGCGAGCTTCTGGAAGCGGCGGAGATAGATGGTTCAAACGCGTGGGGAAGATTCGTTCACGTGATGCTGCCTCTGGCGATCCCTGTGCTGACAACCATTGGCATCTTGGCTTTTTTGAATTCCTGGAATCAGTACGTATTTCCGCTGGTTTTCATTAGCAAGGAAACGATGCTGACTGTGACCATGGCTCCCAAATTTTTCATCAAAGAGTATACCTCCGACTACCATAAAGTGTTTGCGGCACTTGTGTTAATTACGATTCCGGTCGTGATTTTGTATATCTTCGGTCAAAAGTATATGCAGCGCGGCTTGACGAGCGGCGCAATCAAATAAACGCCTGATTCTGGAGGTTAACATGAGAGAACATGAAGCTCGGGACAAAAAGCCGAATATCGTATTTTTCATCGCAGATGATCATCGATTTGACGGGATTGGCGCCTATGGCAATCAGGTAGTACAAACGCCTGTTTTGGATAGTCTGGCAGCTGAAGGTGTGCGGTTTACATCCATTTATACGATGGGGGGACAGACAGCTGCACTCTGCGTGCCCAGCCGTGCCTGTCTCTTGACGGGGACGAATGTGTTTCAGGCAACGGTAACGGAAAAAGAAGTGAAGCTGGGTGAGACGGAGAATCAGCAGCTATGGGCGATTCGTCCCTCCCTCCCGACATGGCCGGAGGTGTACCGCAGAGAGGGCTATCGGACCTTCGGCATTGGCAAGTGGCATAATGGCAGAGAAAGCTTTGCCCGGAGTTTCTCAGACGGGGCGAACATTTTCTTCGGAGGAATGGGCGATCATATTGGCCTGCCCATTCATCATTATGACCCCGATGGCAGCTATCCGGCGGATCAGGCAGCTCCTAGCGAAAAGTTTTCGACGGAACTTTTTGCGGAAGCAGCCATTGATTTTATCCAGCAATATGAGGAAGAGGAGCCGTTTGTTCTATACGTGGCATTTACAGCTCCGCATGATCCACGGACCCCGCCTCAAGCGTATTTAGATCTCTATGCAAAAGATCATATCCCGCTACCCGACAATTTCATGCCGGAACATCCTTTTGATAATGGCGAAATGCATGTACGGGATGAGAAGTTGGCTTCCTCTCCGCGCAAGCCGGAAGAAATTCGTCAGCATCTGGCTGAGTATTACAGCATGATTACGCATATGGATGAGCAAATCGGCCGTATTGTGCAGGCGCTTGAACAAACGAATCGGAGAGAGCATACGATCATTGTATACACGGCTGACCATGGCATCGCCTTGGGGCAGCATGGACTTTTGGGCAAGCAAAATTTGTATGATCACAGCATCCATATTCCTCTTATCATGCAGGGTCCCGGGCTGCCGAAAGGGGCTCTAGCTGGTGGTCTTAGCTGTCAAATGGATATTTTCCCGACATTATGCGAACTAACGGGAACATCGCTGCCTCAAACGGTGGAGGGTAAAAGCATGGTCCGAATGATAACCGGTGAAGATACGGAGTCAAGGAAAACAGTATTTGCCGTTTATAAAAATGTGCAGCGCATGGTCAGTGACGGTCGCTGGAAATTAATTCGCTATTTCCGAAGCGGCGAAGTTGGCACGAACCGGACGCAGTTGTTTGATCTATACAACGACCCCTGGGAAACCCGTGACTTGGCGGAGGATGCCGCAAATCAGGAGCAACTGCAGCGATTGGAAAATGAGCTGTTCGTGTGGCAGCAAAGCGTCCAAGATCCAATGCTTCATGAAAGGGGGAGTGAAGGATGAGCCGTCCCAACTTTCTGTTTCTATTTCCAGACACGCATCGTGGAGATTGGATGCCTTACGCACCGGCTGTTGTCGAGGCTTTGGGCATGGAGCCACTGCCGATCAGAATGCCTCATATGGAGGCTTTAATGAAGCAAGGAGTTACCTTTACCAAGGCGATTACTTCCTCGCCCTTGTGCGCACCGGCCCGTGCCTGTCTGGCATCGGGATTACGATACAATAAGCCGGAAGTGGCCGGCAATCATGAGAATTACGATTTGTCACGCCGAACGTTCTACTCGGTCTTGAAAGATAACGGCTACCGTGTTGGCGGCGTCGGCAAGTTCGACCTGCACAAAGCCACCCATTGGTGGGGGCTGGATGGCTGGATTGATGAATTAAGCCAGCTTGGTTTTACAGATGCGATAGATAACGCCGGCAAAATAGACGCAATTATTTCGGGCAAAGAGTCTCCGAAGGACCCCTATATGCAGTATTTGTATCAGGAAGGATTAGCTGAGATTCACCTGCAAGATATGCAGAATCGCGGTCAACGCACCGACGCCACGGATTTGCCGGATGAAGCGTATTGCGACAATTGGCTGACGCGAAACGGTGTGCAAATGCTGGAGTCGTTTCCAGCTGACCAACCGTGGTTTCTCATGGTGAATTTCGTTGGCCCGCATGAGCCATGGGACATTACGCACCGGATGAAAGCGGACTGGGAGCAGGTGCAATTCGCAGAGCCGAACAACAGCAGTGTTCCGCAGGAAACCTGGAACCCGATTCGGCAAAATTATGCCGCCATGCTGGAGAACATCGACCGCAATATCGGTCATCTTCTGGATGCGGTAAAGCGCAGAGGCGACTTGGCGAATACGGTGATCATTTATGCCTCGGATCATGGTGATATGCTGGGGGATTTCGATAAATTCGGCAAATGCAAGCCTGAGCGCGGTTCCGTGCACATTCCTTTGGTGATGAGCGGGCCTGGCATTCAGAAGGGGCAGTACAGCGATGCCCTGGTGGAATTGCAGGATTTGGCAAGCACCATCCTGGATTTCGCTGATCTCACCATGGAAGAAGCGAAAGATTCGCTTTCCCTGAAAAGTGTGGTGCGCGGCGAAGTGGCGGCCAGTTTGCGCGACGTCCAAATTTCCGGATTGGACGATGGACCTCAGCATCCCAGCTCATGGCGGATCGCTTCGGACGGGGAGTGGAAGCTGATCGTTGAGCGAGATCGGGCGGATCGGCTGTACCACTTACGTAGCGATCCGTGGGAGAATCGCAATCTCGCGGAGGATTATCCGGATGTGATTGCCAAGCTTAAGGCTGCGCTTCAAGGATGGTGAGTGGCGCTTAGGTACACTCGAGAGGTTGCTTTACAAGTAGAATGCTTCTACTTGAGGGCAGCCTCTTTTTGCGTTGCGGCAGCATAAATATGGTGAGTTCTACGGTAGGGAACGGCCATATTATTGTATAAAACGGAACTACAGGGCGTTATTTCGAGGAAATTTGGTATTTTCGTAGTGAAACGGAACTACAGGATCTTATTTTACCATAAATACCCTATTTTTGGGCGGAAATTAGATAATAAAGGACCACAGTTCCCCTCACCTGGCGCAAGTGCCAGATCTTTGGAAAATAGCGGATCGTAGTTCCCTCAACGTGCGCTGTTTCCAGGCTGTCGAGATTGTTGAGTTTGGTTTTTCATACATTTTTACATTATTTCTGTATAAACAAAAACTGATATAATTGATATCATTGTGTTAAAGAATGATAGCGATTTCAAGGTTCAAAGGAAAGGTGGTGGGCAATATGTCTGTCGCACCCGTACGCGTGTTGATCATTGATGATGAATTGCCGTTAAGACAAGAACTACGATCCATGCCGTGGCCTACATTTGGTGCAGAACTGGTCGGAGAGGCCGAGAATGGGGAAGAGGCTTTGGAGCTCTGTATAGCTTTGGAACCTGACCTTGTCATCTCCGATATTACGATGCCCATCATGGATGGCTTAACATTGTTCCGCAACGTCAAAAAAAGATTTCCGCACATCCAATTCGTGCTCTTAACCTGTCATAGCGATTTTCATTATGCCCAAGAAGCGCTGAAGTTAGGAGCCTTGGACTATTTCACGAAGCTGTCCTTTGATGAAGAGGATATGAAGACGGCGATTGAAAAAGCGAGAGCAGCGATCCGACGTGAAGTCGATCTGAAACAATACGAACAAGAACGGATGCGTCGAGAGTCGGCCAATGCGCCGAAGCCAGCGGTGAGCGACGAACGGAAGATTCGCAAAGAAGTTCAGCTCGCCCAGCGAATCATTGAGGTCAAGCTAGGCGAGCCCATTACGTTAACTTCCGTTTCGGAAGAAGTTGGGCTGAGCTCCTATTACCTTAGCCGACTGTTTCGGGAAGAAACAGGGGAATCCTTTAACGATTATGTGACCCGGCTGCGTATGGAAAAAGCCGTGAACCTGCTCCAGAACACGCAGCTCAAAGTGTATGAAGTCGCCGAACAGGTAGGGATTCCAAGTTACCGTTACTTCTCACAGCTATTCCGTAATTGGACCGGCGTAGCGCCTACAGACTATAAAAAGGGATGATGCTAATATGAAAGCGCTTATCTCATGGTTTGGCAGCTGGAGCATGTTGGCCAAGCATTTTTTGTTTTTATCCCTGGGAACACTTGTGCTGTTAGGGGGGCTTGGCTACATCAACTTGCGCGAAGCGGAGGGACTGTTTCGTAAACAGGTTGTGTCGGACGCCCAAGTGATTATTGACCGAACCAATCTCTATATGAATGCCTATTTGGACAATGTGCAAAATATTCTTTTGCTAATTTCAACCCGGGAAGATTTGTTAGATGTGGGCATGGAAAAGGAGGCTTCGGACGTTCTTCGCTCGTATGCGAATATGAACAGATCGCTATATAAGTCGCTTTATTTGGTGGGTGTAGATGGCCATGTTATATCCAACTCCCAAACCACTTTTGATATTATTGGAAATCCGGAAATCCCGAAGCTGCTTGAGCAAGCCAAGCAAACTTACGGCATTTTTATTACCGAGCCCTATCAATCCCCTATGTCGGGTAAAACAGTCGCTTTCGTGCTGCCGATTCAGTCGTCTTCAACGAAGTCGCTGAAAGGGATTGCCGTCGTAGAAATCGATCTCGTTCAATTAACGAATATGATCGCGCAATTCATGAATACGAAGAATCAGACTTTCGCTATCATCACCAATAAAAAGAATGTCGTCCATTCGTTTGATGTTGGTCTTCCGCTCAGCTCTTACCGGCTGCTGCCTTATCATACGTCTGTCTATCCGCCGGAGCTGGATGAGGGGTTCGTCGAGCGGGTGTCGGATCTTCCTGTCGGTGCATCGGAGATTGGTGGCCCGGAAGGCGATTTGGTTGCGGTCAAGTCCGGCATGAATAATCTGGGCTGGTATTTTATCGCCTTCTATGAAAATAGTTTTTTCTATCAAAATATTGCCAGCCTGTACCGGAATTTCAGCACGGCAGGTGTTTTCTGGATATTTCTTGTTTTGGCCAGCACCTACATGATTAGCCGGTATATTACGCTGCCGGTACGCACATTGGTTGCCAAAATGGATCGCGTGCGAGATATGGAAGTGCTCCACACCATACACGCAACAGGTAATGATGAAATTGGCCGATTGGCGCGAAGCTACAATGCCATGATGGAGCGGATTCATCATCTGATGCAGGAAACGAAGGAAGCGGAACGCCGCAAGAAGCATTTTGAGCTGAAAATGCTGCAGAGCCAAATTGCTCCGCATTTTCTGTACAATACGCTTGCTTGTATTAGCTCTTTGGCTAAGCAGCACAAGATCTACGAGGTTCGGGAAACGATCAAGACCCTGGTGGGGCTGTTGTCCTTCAGCTTTGATAAAAGCACGGAGTTCGTTACGTTAGCGGACGAACTGGAAGGGCTGCGCATGTATGCATATATTCAGAAGGTGCGCTATGGCGATAAATTCACAATGGAGATCGACGCACCGCCTGCCACGCTCTCCAAAACCATACTCAAGCTGACCTTGCAACCGCTTGTGGAAAATGCCATCTTTCATGGAATTGTTCCACTCAAACGTGAGGGAATCATTCGCATACGGGCCAAGTGTGCGAAGGATAAATTGATTATTACGATCAGGGACAACGGGCTCGGGATGAACTCGGAGGTCCTGAACAGTGTGTTCGAAGAGCGGCACAAAGCGCCGAGCAAACATAGATTCACAGGAATCGGGCTCATGAATGTCCATGAGCGAATCGGGCTCCATTTTGGAACGGAGTATGGTCTGTCTATTTTCTCCTTGCCCGAAATCGGAACATTAATTCGAATTGAACTTCCGGCAATGGAACATGAATATACAGAAAAAAACAAATAAAGCGTTTGCAAGAATTCGAACATTTTCGCAGGATCACTGTATATTTTCCAAAGAAAGCGCTTGCTATACTTAACTCAACCCGTTAGGAAGCGAGTGATCAGATGGAAAAGAGGTGGCCTCATGGAACAGCAAATCGTAGCCAAGCAGGAAGTAAAGGCGGGTAGACAAACAAAAGATGCGAGGCTTAAATTATCTGCGAAGCAGGTTTGGGCCTTTCGGGCTTTTTATCTTATGCTTTTGCCTGGCGTTATCTATTTCGTAATTTTCCGCTATATTCCTATGTATGGTGTGATTATTGCGTTTAAGGATTTTCAAATACTGGATGGCATTCTCGGCAGTGGTTGGGCGGATCCTTGGTACAAGCATTTTCAAACGTTTTTTAATTCCCCGTATTTCGGGCAGCTAATGGTCAACACGTTCGTCATTAGTATCTACAAGCTCGTATTTGGGATGGCGCCGCCAATTATTATGGCTTTGCTGCTCAATGAGTGCAGGCTGCGGTGGTTCAAAACGGTTGTGCAGACGCTCACGTATATGCCGCATTTCTTATCTTGGGTCATCATTTACGGGATTCTGATCGCCCTGCTTTCTCAGAATTCCGGGATCGTCAACCGTTTTATCGAAGATGCTGGGGGACAGTCGATAGGCTTCATGACCTCAATTGATTACTTCCGAACGATTCTGGTAAGCTCGGAAGTTTGGAAGGATCTCGGCTGGGGCGCAATTATCTACTTGGCTGCGATGACGGCGATTGATCCGACGTTATACGAAGCAGCCCGTGTGGATGGAGCAAGCCGCCTGCGGATGATTTGGCACATTACGCTGCCAGGCATTCGAAATGTCATTATCCTTCTGCTCATCTTAAAGCTGGGCCATATTATGGATGCCGGATTCGATCAAATTTATATTTTGTACAACATTCAAGTGTATCAAGTTGCCGATATCCTGGATACTTGGGTATTCCGGACAGGGCTGCAGCAGATGAACTTCTCACTGGGAGCCGCCGTAGGATTATTCAAATCCGTCATAGGGCTTATCTTGGTACTAGGTTCGAATCATTTATCCAAGAAATGGGGTGATGGCATATGGTAAGAGGCTGGGAAGACCGGATCGTAAACACGATTGTCGTCGTCATCCTCGGACTTGCTGCTTTGGCGGCGATCGTACCGCTGATGTATGTAATTGCCGTTTCCATCACACCTTTCTCCGAGGTACTGAAGAATGGAGGATTCATCCTCATTCCGAAGTCCGTCACTTTTAGCGCTTATCACAAGTTGTTTACCGAAACGAATATTCCGAAAGCTTTCTGGGTGACAATCTTCATCACCGTTGTAGGTACGATTGTAAACCTGATATTGACTTTGCTGATGGCTTATCCGCTTAGCCGTCGCAATCTCCCGGGCAGAAGCTTCTTCCTTCTTATGGTTGTGTTTACGATGTTGTTCAGCGGAGGGCTAATTCCGACTTATTTAGTTGTGAAAGCCTTAGGGCTTTTGGATTCCGTCTGGTCGATGATTCTGCCGAATGCGATTTGGGCCTTTAACATTTTGATTATGAAAAGTTTTTTTGAAAACCTTCCCGAAGAGTTGTTCGAATCAGCTCGAATGGATGGAGCGA
The DNA here is from genome assembly GCF_045866505.1 of Paenibacillus sp. P36. NCBI lineage: Bacteria > Bacillati > Bacillota > Bacilli > Caryophanales > Paenibacillaceae > Paenibacillus > Paenibacillus sp. P36. The sequence continues at coordinate 7,173,863 of NZ_AP038372.1, read as the reverse complement.
AGGAATTCAGGATTCTCTGGCAAATCGTATTGCCGCTTTCTATACCGTCTATGCTCACGATTGGGTTGTTCTACATGGTCGGCCATTGGAATGAATTTTTCCAGGCGATTATGTATGTGACGGATCGGAACCTTTTTCCCTTGCAGGTTGTTATTCGCGAAATTCTCATGCTGACCCAGCAACCGCTGGAAAATGCCGAAAATATGCTTCCTACCGAAACGATGCAAATGGCATCTGTTGTTGCTGCAAGCTTACCGATCATTATCGTGTATCCGTTCATTCAAAAGCATTTCACCAAAGGAATGTTAGTGGGCTCTGTCAAAGGTTGACCCCGTTGAATGCATCAGGACTGCAGCCTGATTCGTTCTGTAACGGCGACAATAGAAGCAACTTTTATTTTAAAAGAAAGAAGGGGTATCTATGAAAAAGAAATTGCTTGTACCAATTCTTCTCGCCATGACATTCGCCGGTGGAACGCTGATTGCCGGTTGCGGTGGAGCACCTGCTGCGAATAAACCTGCTGACAAAGCTGCGGAAAGCGGCAAACCGGCTGCCAGTGCCAAGCCAGTGAAGCTTGATATTATCGAAACGGGCAGCGGACTTCCTTCTCCTGATCAAGACACCATTAAGCAGGAGCTGGATAAAGCGCTGGGCACGGACCTCAATCTGACCGTGTATGCCTCTGGCGACGATTACAAAAATCAGTTAAACGTACGCATGTCATCGGCGAACTTCCCGGATTTATTCGCTGTCGACCGCCAGCAGTTAAAGCAATTTACAGACCAAGGACTTCTGCTTGATCTCACGCCTTATTTGGATAAGCTTAAGCCCGTACAAGACTTCATTGGAGCTGACAGTTTGAAGAAAGGGATGCTGAACGGCAAAACGTATGCGATCGCGAAGTCACCGCAAGTTCCCTACAACACATACTGGATTCGTCAGGATTGGCTCGACAAACTGAATCTGAAAATCCCGACTACACCGGAGGAAATGCTTGAGGTAGCTAAAGCGTTTACCGAGAAAGACCCGGATGGTAATGGGAAAAAGGATACGTATGGCCTCACCGGCGGTAAACTGGGAGCTTTTGATACCATTTTTGGAGCCTATGGTGTTGGTATGGATGGTGGCACACCGACTGTTTACGTGAAGGATAATAAAGTGGTGAATTCGTTATATGATCCTGGGATGAAGGATGCTCTTGCTTTTATCCAGAAAATGATTGCTTCCGGTTCCGTAGATCCCGAGCTATTGGCTAACTCCGGCCTTCAACATCAGCAAAAAGCGATTAAAGGGCAAGCGGGTATCGTCTATCTGGATTGGCCGAATGTGACGAAGGAACAATTTGTTGAGCAAATTAAGGCTGTGAATCCGAATGCCAATTGGGTGCAAGTGGATGCTTTAAAAGGACCTGGTGGCAAATTTGCCAGCGCCTATGACATCGGGAAGGCAGCAGCGATGTATGCTGTTCCGAAGTCACTTGAGAAAAACCCTGAGAAGCTGCAGAAAGTCATCGACTTGCTGAACTATGTTTCTTCGAAGGATGGGTCTTTGTTGGTGCAATACGGGGTCAAAGGCAAACACTTCAACCTCGATGGCAATAAAGTGGTCCCAACTGATTTGATGGGCAAAGAGGGCGGTTATTTCTGGCTGTACCAATTCGCAGGACGCCCGGAGATGGAGTATTTGACGGTGAAATTCGGTCCGCAGGCTAAGTATATGGAATACGCGAGCAAACAGCCGCACATTGACGGTTTGGCTGGATTCGTGGATATGCCGAATGGCTATAACGCTGCAGATGCGACTCGCTACATTGAAGAAGAGTTTTCCAAATTTATATATGGCAAGCGTCCACTGAGTGAATACGACAGCTTCCTTAAGACATTGGAAGGCTCCATGAATTATAAAGCGTATTTAGATGCTGCTGATAAAAGGATTAAAGAGCTTGGCTACGTGAAGTAAACGTAGAAGTGTGCGGAAAAGGAAGGAGAAATGGGCTTCCTTTTCTTTTAAAAACATTATTTACACGTGTAAATTTATTGGTTATACTTACCATAAATGAATTTAAAAAATGAGGAGTGTATTCAAATGACACAAACAAAACTTGATATTCCTGCACTTATTGAGCAATTTAACGAGAATGGTTACTTGATCCTGCCGGGGATTTTGTCAGAAGAGAAAGTGAACCGTTTGAACGCTGCGATCGACCGAATTGTTGCCGAAGAACCGGAATCATTAGCTTATAACGTTTATAACAGCATAGAAAGAGACGATGAAATAGCATCGCTGATCGATGAACCGACACTGCTTCCTCTCATGGTTAATCTGCTTGGCTTTAACATTCAGCTGCACATTTCACATTTAACTGTACGTAAACCGAATCCCAACGATGTGAAAACCGAGTCGCACAGCTTCATTAACTGGCATCAAGACGGTCCGCATCCACAGTTTCCGAAGCAAGATGGCATCACTTCAACCTATTATATTAAAACATGTTATATCTTGAGCGATATGTCCCAGCCAGACCGTGGGAATACCAAAGTCGTCCCTGGCTCGCATAACAAACCGTTTCACCCGGAGAGCCAGGATGTGAATGGTCTAGTGGACGGAGAAGTGCAAGTCTGCGGTAAACCGGGCGACGTATTCATTTTCCCGCAGAATTTGTGGCACGCCGGAGCGCCTAACCGTTCTGAATTTACACGCCGGCAGTTGTTTCTTGGTTACAGTCCAATTTGGATGAGACCGATTGACTACCGCACGGCATCCGATCGCTTGTTAGAAAACGCATCGCCTTACCGGAAGCAGCTTCTGGGTGTCATTGATGAGAATCCGTTTAAATATTATGTTCCTTCCGAATCTATGGTACCATTAAAGGAGCTGTACAATCAGGATGCTGGCAAAAGCGTCTACAAATAAGCTCACTTGGAAGAGGTGGATATCTTGGGTTCATCAACAAGGTTAGAGGGAAAAATCGCGCTTGTTACCGGAGCATCACGCGGACTGGGACGTCATATTGCAGCTGCGCTTGCGGCAGCGGGAGCGAATGTCGCAGTCAATTATGCGTATAGTACTCAGGATGCGGAGGAGACGGTTCGGCTGATTACCGTCGCTGGCGGCAGCGCCACTGCTTTTCGCGCTGACATCACAAGCGAAGAGGAAGTTAACGAGCTTATTGAGCGAGTGGAGCAGCATTTTGGCAGGAGTATTGATATTCTGGTCAACAACGCGACAGGCCCTCAACCGATGCTTTCGATTGAAGAGAGTACATGGCAGACTTACTTGGATCAGCTGGAGTTTTTCGTGAAAGCCCCCTTGCTGCTTGCGAAAGCAGTGCTTCCGGGGATGAAGTTGAAGAAAGAAGGAAGCATTATCCACATCGGCAGCGAGGTCGTGCAAATTGGGAATGCGAACTTCTCCAGCTATGTTACGGCCAAGTCATCCATGGTGGGGATGACGCGCTCTTGGGCGAGCGAGCTGGGACCTCACGGTATCCGGGTCAATCTGGTCGCACCAGGTTGGATACCTGTCGAGCGGCATGAGGGCGTCAGCACGGAAGGTTATCGAACCGGCGTACCGCTTGGGCGAGTCGGGGAACCGGCAGATATTGCGAATGCTGTGGTTTTCTTGGCCTCGTCAGAGTCGGGCTTTGTTACTGGGCAATGCCTCTCGGTTAACGGGGGCAATACGTTTGGGATTTGATAACGTTTGTTAGGGAGATAGCGAATGGTAACTAGAAAGGATGTAGCCGACCGCGCAGGAGTTTCCTCTGCGGTCGTTTCTTATGTGTTGAATAATCGGGAGATTGTGAAGGAAGAGACGAGGCAGAAAGTACTGGAAGCTATTCGCGAGCTTGGCTATCAACCGAATTTATTAGCGCAAAGTCTTAAAACGAAAAAATCGCGGCAGATTGCCGTGCTGATCAACTACCTCGGGAACCCTTTTGAGGCCGGTCTATTAATCAATATCGAGCAGCATGCGAAGGACAGAGGGTACTTTGTGTTTTTCCAAACCTATAAACAAGAGGAAGAAGATGAGCTCAAGGGCTTGTTCATGGGCAGAGTGGATGGGATTTTACTGCTCGGGCAGTCGCTGAAACCGCAGGTGGTGGCGCATTTTCAGACGCTTGGCATGCCGATTGTCTCTGTTTTGAAACCGGAGGGGGCGGAGTTGAGAGTCCCTTATGTGGATGTCGACTGGGAAGATGAAATGGTGAAGGTAGTCCGCCATTTGCAGCAGCAAGGGCATACCCGGATTGGCTTTATGGGCGGCGGTGAAACGGCGCAGCATTATGGAGTCAGGTTGCAGGCGTTCATACATGCGCTGGGGGAAACGGGCTGCACGTGGCATTCGGAGGATCTATTGGATGGGGAAGGCAGGTTCGAAACGGCCGAACGGGTGCTTCATGCTGCGTTGACTCATCAGTCCGCCCTCTTTACTGCGCTGGTCTGCGCCAATGATTTAATGGCCGCCGGCTGCCTCGCCGCTTGCCGAAAGGCCGGTGTCCAGGTGCCGCAGCAGCTGGCTGTGGCTGGTTGCGAGGATATCTTGATGTCCTCGCAAACGGACCCGCCGCTTACGGCCATCCATTATCCTCGTCCGCAAATCGGCGAAGCTGCGATGCGATTGCTGCTGGATACGATAGAAGGACATACAGTTGAAACGCCTTTCTTCTCAGGGGAGCTGGTTGTTCGGCGCTCTACAGAAGTTTCAGAAACTGATCGCTCTACCGGGATTGTCCGGTAGAGCTTATTTTGTTAATTGATGGACGATATGATCTGCCGTGCGGATCGCTAAGGCAACCGTCGTCAATGTTGGATTGGCGGCACCGCTGTAGGGGATAACGCTATTGTCAGCCACATAAAGGTTTGACATGCCATGAACGCGGCCATAGGGATTGGTAGCCGAAGTAGATGGATCATTGCCCATCCGACAGCTTCCCATTTCGTGATAATCTTCTCCCGGTGCGTAAAAAGATAAGTCAGGCTGGCGGTTTTTTGCAGCGATGGTCGCTTGCAGGCTGGCGATCATATGGTTTGTCGTTTGCAGCATTTGGCCAATGACGGTCTTATCGTTCTCGCTGTAAGAGAAATGAACCTGTATCTCCGGGACCCCATACGCGTCCAATTTCGAGTGGTTTAATGAAATATAATTTTCAAACTGCGGCTCTACAACCCCCAAAGTTTCAATTCCGATATCAAATTCTGGAAGAATTTCTTTATTTTCAAAAACCGGGTACCACAGATATCTTTCTAGATCCGGACCATAAATGATCATTTGATAGGGCTGAACAGCGGTTCGAGGCTTCCAAATAAAAAGCGTTCCCAACACTTCAGGGAAGTAGCTGCGATCTATTTTAACGGTAGCAACGATTTTGGAGTGGTTCATTAAATAATGGCCGATCGCCTTTCCTTGAATGCCGGAATGCAAGAGAAGGCGCGGGGTTTCCCAAGTACTTGCGGACACGACAATGGTTTTTGCCCGGATGTGATAGGATTTCTTATCGGGAGTCATTACCCGCAGACCTGTTGCGCTTCCATTTTCGGATAAGATTTGTACAGCTCTAGCATTAACAGCTAAATCAAAAGGTCTTAGATTTAAAGCTGAACCCAGAAAGGCAATGGAACTGAATAAAGCATTGGAATGGACCTGACCAAACTTCGTTGCCGACAGATCAATAGCTGTGGGGAGCTCTGTAACTTCAGGAAAACCGCTTCCTCTAAGGATGTCGAGCATGATCGTTGTAAGCGTGGAATCTTGCGTATATCCTTTGGAGACATTCATGATCCGCTCAGCAATATTATAATAAGGGGTCAATTCTTCGTAGGAAATCGGCCATTCCTGCATGTCGCTGGGATCCATTCGGGGCGAAGCGGTTGACCAGAATAAGGTTTTGCCTCCTAGCGCGAAAACTTGAGAGGCCCCGGGGTATTCGGGTTGGGATTTGCCAAGCGGATACGAGATATTTTTGTAAAAATCCCGTTTGCGAGATGCATTCAAGGTAGCGATATTCATGCTGTGCGTGGGAATCAGGAGATCTCCTCTTTCGACGATGCCAATACGTTTGCCGCTTTGTCCCCATTGCTGGCATAACCTCCAAAGAACGGCAGGACCTGCTGCCCCGGCGCCAACAATCAGCACATCGTATTCGGTTTCTGACATTTTTTCTAATGAAGTTAAAGGAATCCATTGTTTGAGATCGGTTTCGGGAGGCTGAGGAGCGGCGATGGGAAGGTGGATCATTCTTTTTGATTGTGCAGGATAGGAATCCATAACAGGTCACATCCAATCTGCAGAGATGTATATAGCTTATGAGTAGGAGTTGTATTTATGAGGATGGGGTAAATGGAAAATATACGGCTAATCTATGCGGCTCAGCGGCTGGGAGCGGGATAGCAGGAGAAGCTCCAGCTAAAACATTCGAAGCCCAGCGAAATCCCCTAGTTTTGTGAATATGAACGGTAGAAAATCCAGCTGGTTGGACGAAAAGGGGGAAAGTTAAGGGAATTAGATGTAGTAATCGGCGTTATTTATAGCATGTGTGGGGCTGCACAGAAAAGGTTAAATTCCTCTGATCATAGTAGAATTTTATTGGTTTTGCTACATTTGTATGCGTTTCCAATCAGGTGATGGTCACTTTTCTTAGGCAGGTGCAATCTGAGTTTTTTAATCTTTTAGGCCCATTGGCGAGTTGCTATACTCATCAGTGAAACTGTGGTTTCAATTTAAGTTGAGGGGTGGCTGGATGTCGGCAAAAGGCAGTAGCGTGATTCAAAACGGCACCATTGTGACAGCAGACAGGTTGATCCCGAATGGGCTCGTTCATATGGAGAACGGGTGGATCGTCGGAGTAGGAGAAGCGGGCAGCATGGAAGTGCCGTTGGGGAGTGAGGTGCTGGACGCGAAAGGAGCCTATATCGCTCCCGGCTTCGTCGATATCCATTGCCATGGCGGAGGCGGGGTGTGGTCGTGGGAACAACCCTATGAATTTGCCCTTAGCCATCTGAAGCATGGAACGACAGCGATTCTTCCTACTTTTACATATAACGAGAGTCGGGAGCAAGTGCGGGACGGACTTCAAACCATTTTGGCGACGATGGAGTCGAGTAAGCCATTTGTGGAAGCGATCGTGGGCATACATATGGAGGGTCCGTATATTAATAAAAAATACGGGGCCATCACGTCCCCGATCCGTCCGGTTGATCCGCAGGAATATGGGGAAATATTGCGGGTTGCCGGAGAGCGGATCAAGGTTTGGACGCTGGCGCCTGAGCTCGATGGCCAGGATGTTTTTGTAACTGAAGCGGCCAAATATCATATTTCCTTATCTGTCGGTCATTCCGAGGCGACTGCGGAGCAAATATTCCGTTTTGTCCCTCATGGTTTGAGAATCGGTTGTCACTGCACAAATGCTTCGGGCATAACGCCTTCACCATCCCGTTATGGGGGAACGCGTGAAGTTGGCGTCGATGAGGCAGTTCTTGTTCATGACGATATTTACGCCGAAGTGATTCCTGACCGCGAGGGTATTCACGTTCGCCCTTTGATGCTGAAGCTGATTCACAAAACAAAAGGAACGGATCGCGTCATCATTATTACGGATGCGATGCCGGATGCCGGCGTGGACAAGGAAGATTCGTCCGACGTGAATTGGAATCATCTTGGTCACTTGGCCGGAAGCCGGCTGACGATGGACAAAGCCGTGCGCAATATGATGGTGCATGCGGGAATCGGCATGGTGGATGCTTTTCGGATGGCTGCGCTTAACCCGGCAAAGGTCATCCACATGGAGGATCAGATGGGAAGCATTGCGGTAGGCAAACGGGCCAATCTTCTTCTAGTAGATGAAGAAATCCGTATTCAGCAGGTTATTTTACAAGGCCAAACCGTAAATTTCTAAGGCGGTGAAAAAATGCAATTCGAGGAGATCATGGATACACCGGCAATTGTGATTGATCTGGATCGGCTGGATGCCAATCTGAGACGCACGGCGGCATTAGCTTCCCATGCAGCCGTGCGCTTGAGGCCGCATACGAAGACGCATAAGAGCATATGGATCGCGCAAGAGCAGCTGCGGCACGGGGCTTCGGGCATAACCGTAGCCAAGCTAGGCGAAGCCGAGGTTATGGCGGACGGTGGGATAGACGATATCCTGATCGCCTATCCCATTGTCGGGCGCCTCAAGCTCGAGCGACTTGGGCGCTTGCTGCAGCAAGTCAAAGTATCTGTCAGCGTAGACAGCTATGAAGTGGCTAAAGGGCTGTCTGAATTAGGCGAACATTTGAAGCTGCGGGTTCCGCTCTATTTGGATGTCAACAGCGGCTTGAACCGCTGCGGGAAAGAGCCTGGGCAAGAGACGGCCGAGCTGGCGGCAGAAATAGCGAAGCTGCCTGGCATCCGGCTCGCCGCTTTGATGACGCATGCAGGTCAAGCGTATGCCAAGAGCCGTGCCGACGATTGTTTGGCAGTCGCCTTGGCCGAGGCGGAAGCGCTGCTGGAATCGCAGCGTGCACTGAGAAAGCTCGGCATCGAGGTGCCCGACATTAGCGTCGGTTCAACCCCGACGTCGAAGTTCATTGGCGCACTCGCAGGCAGCGGTGTCACCGAGATTCGTCCCGGCGCTTACGTATTCGGCGACGGCTCTCAGCTGTACACGGGGCTGATCGGCGAAGAGGAATGCGCAATGCGCATCTATGCGACGGTTGTCAGCACGCCGAGATCCGGCACCGTGATCATCGATGCCGGTTCAAAGACACTGTCGAATGATAGCAGTGCTCATCGCAAAGGCTTCGGGATGATCACGGAATTCCCTGATATTTTCGTGGAGAGACTCAGCGAGGAGCATGGCATTTTGTCCGTTCCGGAGGGGGTTCATTTACAAATTGGTGACGTGGTAGCCATCATCCCGAATCATTGCTGCGCCGTTACCAATTTGCATGATCAGCTGTTGGGCGTGCGGAATGGTCAACTGGAGCGAATCATCCCGGTAGATGCAAGAGGCAAAGTGAAGTAGCAGGAACAAACTTTGAAATATCCATATGAAGGAGAATGATACGCATGTCACAGCCTATTCATACAAACCTTGCGCCTGAATTTCCACTTCCTTTTTCCCAAGCGCTCCGAGCTGGCGATTTTGTCTATGTGTCAGGCCAAGTTGGCGTAAATCCCGCTACTCGTGAAGTCGTTGGCGAAACGATTGAAGAACAAACGGTTCAATGCCTGCGCAATATTGAGACCATTCTGGAGGCGGCGGGACTTTCGCTTGATCATATTGTAAAAATCAATGCCTTCCTTTCCAGACAAGAAGATTTTCCAGGCTATAACAGGGCTTATGAGAACGTCATGAAAAAGCCTTTTCCTACCAGAACTTCGATCGGATGCTCCATCGGCAGCTATTTAGTCGAGATTGACGCCATCGCTTACGCCGCTTCTCGTCGCGGAGAAAGCCGGGAAGATGAGTAATCGTCAGCTGCGGATTGCGGTAGCCGGCATTTTGCATGAGACGAATACATTCGCGCCGGGGATAACGGATCTGTCCCATTTTCGGGATCAGTGGACAGTTGGCTTGGAGGCATTCACCGCACGGTATGCGGGAACAAGGACCTCCATGGGCGGGGTCATCGCAGCGGCAGCGAGCCATGGCGTCGATTTGATTCCAGGCCTGTATGCAGCGGCGACGCCAAGTGGAATGGTGGAGGCGGCCGCAGGAGATGCGCTTATCGATGAACTTGTGGACAGTATCGACAGCAGGGCGGAAGGACTTGTCATCATCCTGCACGGTGCCATGGTAGCTGAGCACTATCCAGACTATGAAGGTGAATGTCTAAAGCGGCTTCGAGCGAAATTGGGGCCGGAGTTTCCGATCGCCATGACGCTTGATCTGCACGGCAATATTAGTCAGGACATGGTACGTCATGCCGATCTGATCGTCGGGTACGATACCTACCCGCATGTGGATATGTACGAACGGGCTGTCGAGGCTGTTGATTTGCTGATCCGTAAAATCCGAGGGGATATTCGTCCCGTACGGGCTTTGGCGCATACGGGAATGCTGGTCGTGCCGCAAGGCATGCTGACCGATAAAGGCAGCATGAAGCAGCTCATGGAGCTTGCATTCAGCATGGAGCGTATACCCGGTGTTCTAAACGTGACAGTGGCTGGAGGCTTCCCATACAGCGATGTGCCGGATGCAGGCATGTCGTTTGTTGTGACAACGGACGGTGATTCAGACTTGGCGAATCGCTGTGCGGCCGAACTTGCGCAAATGGCTATCGACCATAAAGCGTCGTTTAATGTTTCCTGTCTGACACCACGCGAAGCAGTAGCCGAAGCTCTCGCTCAGCCGGAAGGACCCGTCATTATCGCGGAAGGTTCCGATAATGTTGGAGGAGGTGCTCCGGCCGATGCGACCCATGTATTAGCGGAGCTGGTAAACTCGCCGCAAAAAGCGTTGATCGTGATCCGCGATCAGGAGGCGGTGGAAGCTGCCAGACAGGCCGGCATCGGAGGCGCATTCGAAGGCCGGGTCGGCGGGAAAAGCGATACGCTGCACGGCAAGCCGGTCCGGGTTAAAGGGAAAGTACGGCTGCTGTTCGACGGGCATTATCGGCATGTCGGGCCTTATATGACAGGGCAGCGTGCGGAAATGGGCTTAACAGCTGTCGTCGAATGCGGACAGCTGACGCTGATATTGACGGAAAAACGGGTGGCTCCGTGGGACGTCGGTCATGTACGCTCGGTCGGGTTATGGCCGGCTGATTATCACATCATCGTAGCCAAGTCGGCGCTCGCTTGGCAGACGGCTTTCGGATCGTTCGCCAAGCATGTCATTAACGTGGATTCACCGGGGTGCTGCAACGCAAATCTGGCGCATTTTGACTATCAGCGGGTCTTGCGCCCTGTTTATCCGTTTGTTGAAACGCCGGCACCTAGGTTCGGAACGTATGAGTAGGCCATGAAAAGGGAGGATTCACGATGAAGCAAGTTGAGAATTCGAGGCAAAAATATACGGAATCACAAGCTTACTTGGCTGGCGGAGTGGCAAGCTCCTTAAGAAGCGCGATGAAGCCTACACCTTTGTTCGCAGCTGCGGGATCGGGTCCGAGAATTCGAGATGTGGACGGCAACGAATTTATTGATTACTTGCTCGGCTATGGGCCGTTGATTCTGGGCCATGCACACGAAGCAACCGCCTCACGTGTCTATGAAGCCATGCAGCGCGGGATTACTTTCGGACTTCAGCATGAGGGAGAGATCGCGTTAGCCCGCCGATTGACGGAGATTTTACCTTGCGCGGACAAGGTGGTGTTAAGCGGGTCAGGCACAGAAGCGGTTATGCTGGCGCTCCGTTTAGCTAGGGCGCACACAGGCAAGCGCAAAATCGTCCGGTTTCACGGCCATTATCACGGGTGGTCAGATACGATTTTCACCTCGTTCCCAAGCTCGGATATGCGCAAGTCCGATGCAGCAGCTGGCCTGGCGGAGGATAAGCCGATTGTCGCAGGCACCGGCGGGCAGAGCGAGCATGCGCTGGAGGAAATTATTCTGCTGCCATGGAACGATGCTGCTCTGCTGGAAGCTGCGCTCCGCGAGCATAAGGATGACATTGCGGCGGTCATTTCCGAGCCCGTGATGTGCAATTCGGGCTGCGTGCTGCCGAAGCCGGGCTATCTGGAGCGCATGCAGGAGCTGACTCAAGAGCTTGGCATCGTGATGATCTTGGACGAAGTAATTACCGGTTTCCGGCTTGGCATTAGCGGGGCGCATGGGAGATTCGGGCTGAAACCGGATTTGGTCACGGTCGGCAAAGCGTTGGGCGGAGGGATCGCCATCAGTGCGGTGGCCGGCAGGAAGGAAATCATGGCGCTCATTGAGAATGGGACGGTCAGCCATCTGGGTACGCTGAACGGGAATGGTGTTGCAACGGCTGCTGCTTTGGCGACCATCGCGGAACTTTCGCAGGAGGAAGGAGCGGTTTTTGCGAAAATGGAAGCAAACGCAAGCAAGCTGGTCGAAGGAATTCGCAGCTTACTCGCGAAACATGCGATTCCTGGCCTCATTAACCACATTGGGCCAGTCTTCCATATGATGTTTACGCAGGAGCCGAAAGTAGACGATTTCGCTTCTTTCACGAAGCGGGATGCGGCGAAGTATACCGAGTTTTCGGGTTATATGCTGGAGGAGGGTGTGCTGGTCCGATCGAACGGACTGTGGTACCTTTCTGCTGCACATGGCGTACAGGAGATTGAAGAGACATTAGCGGCTGTCGATCGAGCGCTGGCTCGCTTATAAGGGGGAAACCGGATGAGAATGAGAGATCAGGTTGCGCTTATTACCGGCGGCTCAACCGGCATCGGGAAGGCGACGGCCGACCGTTTTGCCGCTGAAGGAGCCAAGGTGGCTATCACAGGCAGAGAGAAGGGGGCGCTTCAAGCAGCCGCTGCGGAAATCGCCGAACAAGGCGGGCAGGTGATTTGGATCGATGGCGATGTGCAGTTCAAAGCGGATGTTGACCGGATGGTAGATACGGTGCTAGAGCATTGGGGCACGATTGACGTATTGGTCAACAATGCGGGAATTTGCAGCCCGGCCTCCTTCCTGGAGATCGAGGAAGCGGAGTGGGATCGACACATGGCGATCAATTTGAAAGGCACGTTTCTTGCCGGGCAAGCCGTTGCGAAAGTGCTCGCCAAGCAGGTCAAAGGCGGCTCGATTATTAATATGTCCAGCGTGAACGGTCTCGCAGCAGAGAAGGATCAAGCGCACTATAATGCAACCAAAGGCGGCATCAACTTGCTCACCATGTCCATGGCCATTGAGCTTGCACCGCTTGGTATTCGCGTCAACGCGCTGTGCCCGGGCTTTATCGAGACAAGGCTCACAAAGCCGCTGATCGACAACCCGGCCGCTTTCGGGCCGTATCTGCAAACGATTCCGATGGGACGCGCCGGGATACCCGAAGAGATTGCAGACGCTGCGCTATTTATGGCGACGAACGATTCGCGTTATATGACAGGCCATTGCCTTGTGGTGGATGGCGGGCAGCTCATAAAGCTATCTTAACGAAGGAGAGCGAACCTACCTATGAGCATGGATATAAGTCAGAAGCAGGAACGCTACACCATCCAAACGATTGACAAAGCGTTGGATTTGTTGGAGCTGCTGGCTGAACATGGTTCCCTGAATTTGCTGGAGCTGACAGATCTGCTCGATCAACCCAAATCATCTACGTACCGAATCGTCTTGACGTTGGAGCAGCGGGCTTTCATCAGTAGAAGCGATGACAACGGCAAGTATTGCCTCGGCTACAAGCAATTAATGCTGACGCGAGGATTGTTGGAACGCAACACATTAAGAGCCTCTGCGATGCAAGAAATGAAGAAGCTCTCAGAGCGTTATGGAGATACGATTAATTTAGGTGTTTTAGTGGATGGTGAGGTGCTATATGTGGACATCATTGAGAGCACACAGCCGCTCCGCATGACGGATACCGTTGGCTCCAAATCCCCCTTTCATGCCACAGCCATGGGAAAAGCGATGACCGCTTACTTGCCGGAGGACCATGTCAGGGAGCTGATTGCACGTCATGGACTGCCGGCGAAGACCAAACATACCCTGATTTCACCTGAATCGCTTTTTGCTGAATTAAATCAGGTCAGGCAGCAAGGATTTTCATTGGATGATCAAGAAATTGTAGAGGGTGCGCGTTGTTTGGCAGCTCCAATCTTTAATATGTACGGGACCATCGAGGGTGCAGTCAGCCTGTCAGGGGCGATGCACCGGTTTGCTCCGGACGTTGTGCCTGAAATGGCGGAAAGCGTCAAGACGGCTGCGTTTCAGATCTCCCGAAAGCTGGGATACCCCTATGCACCAACCGTTATGGACGATAAATGAGAGGAGAGCTCCTCATGCAACCCTTACGAATTGCGGTTCTCGGGATGGTGGATGGGAATGGTCATCCTTACTCCTGGAGTGCCATGTTCAATAACTATGATCAAGCAGCGATGGCCCATTGTCCTTATCCTGCCATTCCGGCTTATCTTGCAAAAGAACCGAAAGAAAAGCTGCAAATTCCAGGCGCGTCGGTGACGCACATTTGGACCGATGATCCCAAAGACGCGGAACTTGTGGCAAAAGCGTCTCTCATTCCTCATATCGTGAGCAGGCCGGAGGATGTCATCGGGCATGTGGACGCTGTGATGATCACGACGGACAAGGGTCACGAGCATGTGGAACGCTGCCGGCCGTTCGTCGAAGCGGGTATTCCCATTTTTGTCGATAAACCGTTGGTCGATAATGAGCCAGATCTTAGACAGTTCCAGCGTTGGGTACGGGATGGCGCCAGAATTATGTCATCCAGCTGCATGCGCTATAGCAAAGAATTCATGCCTTACCGCACTTCGATACATTCTTTAGGACAGCTTCGTTATTCAAGCATCACGACTTGCAAAAGCTGGGAGCGTTACGGCATCCATGCTTTGGAGTCCATTTACCCCATTCTAGGCCCCGGTTTTCTTTCTGCACAAAACGTAGGAACCAAGGAACGAAATATCGTGTTATTTAAGCATCGCATACATGGCGATGTTGCTGTGATTGCGATTGAAGATCTATATGGTTCGCACGGTCTCTTACAGCTATGCGGCACGAGTGCCAGTGCTACCGTCAGTTTCCAAGATACGTTTTATTCCTTTAAAACTCAGCTTGAAGCCTTCATCGGTTATTTACATACAGGAGAGCGTCCTTTTCCGTTCAGTGAAACTGAAGAATTAATGCGTATGGTCATTGCTGGTATTCGAAGCCGGGAAGAGGGCGGAAGAGTAGTCCCTCTGGAAGAAATCGCTGCGGATTAATGATGAAGTCAAGTCCGCATTTCGCATACACCTGAAGGAGGTTGAAAGGATGACAACACAATTTCATATGCGTCCGAGTCGCGTTTTACGCAAGCTTAGATCGGGGGAAACGGTGATTGCGCTAAAGCTAAATCTCGCCGACCCGCGAATTACGGAGATGGCTGCCAGGATTTCCGGTGTGGATTGCCTTTGGACGGACATGGAGCATGTCCCCAATGATTGGTCTGTGATCGAGCGGCAAATATGGGCTGCGAAAGCTTATGATGTGGATGTGCTTGTGCGCGTGGCGAGGGGCAGTTATAGCGATTTGATTCGCCCATTGGAAATGGATGCAGCGGGGATCATGATACCTCACGTGATGAGTCTGGCGGATGCCAAGCAAATCATCCATCATACGAAGTTTCATCCGCTTGGCCGCCGCCCGCTCGATGGCGGAAATGCCGATGGCGCTTTCTGTAATTTAGACTTGGCTGATTACATCTCTCAGGCCAATGATCAGCGCTTCAATGTGCTGCAGATTGAAGATCCGGAGCCGCTTGCCGAGCTCGAAGAGATGATTGCACTGCCTGGACTGGACATGATCTTCTTCGGTCCCGGCGATTTCAGCCAAGGCATTGGCGCACCCGGCAAGTGGGACCACCCGCTGCTGCTGGAAACACGCCAATCGGTTGCGCGTCTTGCTCAGAAACACGGCAAATTTGCAGGAACAGTAGGCAGTCCGGGCAATCTGCACGAGTTGACGGCAATGGGCTACCAATTTGTCAGTGTGGGAGCGGATGTCGTTGGGTTCGGCCAATATTTGAGCGGAATTGCCTCCAGTATTAACCGCGTGTCCGGAACCGGCACGGATTCTGTCTACGGCTCGACGAAGAGCAGTTAAGGAGGCCGGGGATGTATACAGAGCTATTTTCTTTACAGCAAAAAAGCATTGTGATCACGGGAGGGTCCGGTTATCTCGGATCGGCGCTCACGGAAGCGATGTTGGCCTTTGGCGCTGATGTCACGGTGGCGGATTTGACGTTCCGTACAAATGCAACGCTGGAAGCCGCCACTCAGGAAGGCCGTCTGCGCCATATCGTCTGCGATGTTTCGGATACGGATTCGATCCGGAATATGATGCAGATGCACGTCGCAGCCAGCGGGCGGTTGAACGTACTGGTCAACTGTGCTACCTATGGGGCCGGTTATGGCAAAGGAGCAGAGCTGGAATTCATGACAGATGAAGTGTGGCAAAAAGGTGTGGACGGTGCGGCAGGAACAGCGTTCCGCTGTATTCGGGAAGCTATTCCGCACTTAAGAGAAAGCGGCGGCGGCTCGATTATCAACTTTGCCTCGATGTACGGCGTCGTTTCGCCCGATCCTTCCATCTATGGCGACAGCGGTGCGAACAACCCGCCGAATTACGGCGTTGGCAAAGCGGGCGTCGTCCAACTGACCCGTTACTGCGCTGCTCATTTGGCGAAATACGGGATACGCTGCAACAGCGTATCTCCGGGACCTTTTCCGAACACCGTCATCGGTCAGAATGAAGATTTCGTTCAGAAGCTGCAGGCTAAAACCATGCTAGGCAGGGTAGGGAAGCCTGAAGAAATGACGGGTGCCGTCATCATGCTGGCCTCGGATGCATCCAGTTATATGACGGGATCGAACCTGATGGTAGACGGCGGATGGACGGCTTGGTAACGATAGGAAAGGCGATGCTTCCACAAGGGGCTGCAAGGGCCACAAGGGACAGGAGGAATTCGATTTGAATTCGCATGTGATGCAAAGTTTCTCGTTAGCCGGCAAGACGGTCTTACTGACAGGAGGAGCAGGGCTGTACGGCACGCAAATTGCAATCGCTTGTGCGCAGGCCGGAGGCAGCGTGTACGTGACGTCACGGGATGAATCGCGTCTTGAAGCGATTGAGGAGAAGTTCAGACAAGAGGGTTGTACGGTGCATGCCCTCCAATTCGACCAAGAAAATCTGTCCTCGATTGCTGCGATCCGTGATAAGCTTGAAGAGCGGGAAGGGAAGTGCGATGTCCTCATCAACAATGCGGTTGCCCGCACGATGTCGCACTACAACGATTCGCTCGAAAGCTTCGCCCGCAGCATGGCGGTTAACGCGACCGGGTTGTTCGAGATCACACGGGTGATCGGAGATTGGATGGCCGAGAAAGGATCGGGTTCAATCATTAACATCGGCTCGATTCAAGGGATGGTTGGACCGGACCCCACCCTGTATGAGGGGCTTCCTTTGAATGGCCTGGTCCCGGACTACTTCTTCCACAAAGGCGGCATGGTCAACTTTACCCGATTCATCGCCAGCTATTATGGCGCGCGTCAGGTCAGGTGCAACTGCCTCTCGCCGGGAGGCTTCCAAACGGAGAAAAATCTTCCTGAATTCGTTCATCGCTATAACGACAGAACGATGTTAGGCCGCATGGCGAAGTCGGATGACATTTGGGGGCCGATCGTCTTCTTAGCCTCCGATGCTTCCCAGTACGTAACCGGCACGAACCTCCCGGTAGACGGGGGTTACACAGCGAAGTAAACATCCATACACAAACGGCATCGACGCATGGTGCCGTTTTCGCGTACCCGCGGTTATGTCAATTTTAGATTAGAAAAATAGATATTATTGGGGGTGAAGGTTATGAGAAGCTCTGTTCATGGGTTCCGGGTTTTTCACGATCTGAAATTGGTAAAAAAGCTGTGGTTATCGTTCTCACTGGTTACACTCATCGCGCTCATTATCTTTGCTGTGCTGTCTTCGACGTTTATCAAACGATTCATGACAGACCGGGAAGGCAATGCGATGCTGCAAAAAATCGAGTATTTCACCGGCAGCATGGATAGCTACATTCAAAGTATTGAAAAGTCTTCCCAGCTCCTCGTCTACAATGAAAATATTCAAGAACCGTTAAGCGCTAATGCATCGAATTTGAATGGGATGAATCGCATACAGGCTTTCAATTACATCTATGATCAATTACGGCAGTTATCTGACAGGTTTTATGGGATCGAAGCGATTTATTTGGTGGATAAATATCAGAATGTATACGACAGCGGTGTCGGGATGAATTTCACGCCGAGTTATTTGGTTAGCGATGAGTTCGTCAAACAAGGCTGGTATGACAAAATGGCCAACAATAACAGCAGCAATTCGTTATGGTCGTTCATTAAATGGCGCGATAAGCAAACATCGATTGTCATGTTCAAAACGATTTACGATAAAAATAATTTGCAAATCCTCGGTTATCTCATCATTTCGATTTCTCCAACCATTCTTAACAATTATTTGGCCTCATCAAATCTGGACGAAGGTACGAACAGTATCGTCGACTCTAACGGTTTTATCTTTTCCGCCGGGAGCGGAGCAGAGAATCCTCCCATTGATATCGCCCGAATGACGGGTACGAAAGGGCATTATACCGAAGAGAGCAATCACTATGTTGTCGCTTATTCCAAGCACCCGTTGACGAACTGGACGTTTGTTCATACGATTCCAGAAAGTTTGCTGCTTAAGGATTTGAAGCAAATCAACAATTTATGGATTACTTTTCTAGGCTTATCCCTTGCGCTCATGGTCATTGTTTCCGTCTTCATCTCCAGGACGATTTCCATGCCGATGCGCAAAATGATTCGCATGCTCCGGCATGTCGAGCAGGGCAATTTGAATTTGAAATTTCAACCTTTATATAAAGATGAACTGGGTGATCTTGGCCGTGCGTTCAATCACATGATTGATAAAGTTCGCGAGGGCGAGCCGCTCATGCGGGAGAAGCTGGTCCGTTCCCTCATCGAAGGAAGCATGACGGAGACGGAAGCGCAGATGTTCGAAGAACGGCTCGGTTTCCGCCTCAGCAGCACTTCGTTTCGCGTTGTTCTCTTGCACGTACACGGAGGTAATGAGAAAGAAATGCTGGATCGGGCGGAATCGATCATCCATGAATTCGAAAATTGGCATGAGATGATCAGCATTTATTTGTCGAGCGAACAATATTGTTTAATTTTTAACGGTACCAATGACGAAGTGTTTAATAAAATCAATGTGCTGATTGCCGTGTTGAAAGAAAGGCTTGGCCTGCACATGTATGCGTTCGTCGGCAATCAATATGAACATGTTAACTTGATCAAAACCTCGTTCGAGGAAGCCAAGACACTGCTGAATTATCTGGTTGGCGAAAGAATGGATGAACAGACCAATGTCTTCTTCGTCGGAGATGCCTGGAAGCTGCAGTACCCTGAAGCGTACGAAAATAAGCTCCTTTATTACATGGAGCAGCGTGATATCGATAACTGTTCAGCTGTGATGGAAGAGCTGATTGTCTATGCGAGAGCCAGCCATCTTGTGCCGCACGTGCTGTATGCGTTAATGGCCTCGCTCTACAATCACTTGTATAAACTGCTCATTAAATCAGGCCAATCCGCAGTACTGAGTAAAAGCTGGTTCGGCGATGTGCAGGAAAAGCTGTTGTCGCAGCCGCTGGAGAAAAACGGCAGGCAGTTCATCGCGCTTGTCAGAGAACACTTAAGCCCGAATGTTCAGGAAGAGAAAAAGCCTAGCAGAAGCATTCTCAAATCACTGCAAATCATTAACGAGCAATACAGCGATGTGGGACTGGGGATTGATTCGGTGGTCGAGCAAATCGGTCTGAACGCCAACTATTTCAGCCAATTATTCAAAAAGGAAGTTGGTGTCGGGTTTACGGACTACGTTGGGCAAGTGCGCATGGAACACGCCAAACGGCTTTTGGAGGAACCGGCCAACAAAATCAAAGATATCGCGCTGCAGGTCGGATTTATGAATCCGCACTATTTCAGTATTTGGTTCAAAGACAATACCGGACTGTCGCCTTCGCAGTATCGCAAGCAGCTTTTAGGGCAAATCGGTTAATCATACAGCCGCCTATACACCTTTGTTATTTTAAGAAACAGGTCGAATTCCTTATATTTGCTTGTGAGACTAACGAAATTTAAGGTTATCTAATGAATTTCACCTACGCAATGTTAGAGGGCCTATGCTACCTTGTTGGTAGATCACACTATCGATGTTGACAGCGCTGTGCAGATGGATTCACAGAGGGGTTCAACAATCTGATCACACAAGGAGGGCTCTATGAAAGTGATGACGATTTATGCGCACCCCGCCGATACGATTACGAATTGCGGAGGTACGCTGGCGCTTCACGCGAAGCGCGGGGATGAAGTCGTTGCTCTGATTTTGACACATGGAGGACGGCTGCATCCCAACAAATACGCCGAGGAATGGCGTAAAGACAATCCCGACGAGAGCCTTCTACATGCGGGCCTGGAAGAAATTGCGCTGAATAAAAGGCGTGAATTGGAGCGGGCCGCTCAAACGATCGGCATATCCAAGCTCATTTTACTTGATTATGATGACAACTACTCGGTTGTGAATGAAGAAATCGTAGATCGGATCGCGGAAGAAGTGTCCAAGGAAAGGCCGGATATCGTGATTTGCGATTTTCCGATGAATACGGCCTTCCATAATCCGCATACGATCGCGACCCAGATGGCGTTTGCCGGTCTAAGCAAGGTTTCGCTTTTCTTGAAAAACCTGGACGGCCAAGCAGAATATCAAGTGAAACAAATCTTTTTAACCTCGCTGCCGGTTAGCCCAATTGATGGCCTTAGCTTGTACGGGATGCGCAATGACGTGTTTATCGATATCAGTTCTGTTGTAGGCGAGAAGATTAAAGCGATGGATGAATTCAAAAGCCAAGGCTACAGCGGATTATTCGCCCGCAAGCTGCTCGAATCCTACAACGGCGAGTATGGACGGGCGGCAGGCGTTAATTTCGCAGAAGGCTTTTACCGTGTCTATAACGAAACGCATTCGCATTTGCCATTAACGGAAGCTGCGCAAAAAAGTGATTTGTTAATGAGGCATCTCTCTTATTCAACCATGAGTATTCGTGAGATGTTTCCCCTTACTTAACTTCGTTATCCGCATATCAATCCAATTCGCTTTACATAGGAGAAGGGGGCCGACGGAATGATCCGTAAAATGAATAATTATTCATTTAAATCATGGTTTGTAGCAGCAGGTGTATCGCTTCTCATGGCGACGACCGTAGGGTGCAGTACAGATGGGGGTTCCAGCAAACCGTCGCCGACAACGGCTCCCGCAGGCAGCGCGAGTCCGGCAGCAGCAGCGTCGCAAGCCCCGAAGGAAGATCCGAAGATTGAACTGACGGTCTGGGCAGCGCCGAACGGTACCTACAAGCCGGGGCAGAAGGCCGGTGACTGGTTCAAGGAGGATTTGCTTCCGGAATGGAACAAAATTCACCCGAACGTCAAGGTCAACATCGAGCTCATCCCTTTCGACGGCATTAACGAGAAAGTCACGACAGCGATTGCTTCCAAGTCGGCGCCTAACGTCTTCCTGGACTATCCGGGACGTACTTTGGCCTATGGTCAGATGGGTGCGCTAGCTTCCCTGGAGGATATTATTCCTGCAGATGATCTGGCTCAAGTGAAGAAGAGTGCGGATATGATGAAAATGGTTTCGGTAGGCGGCACCGTCGTGACGATGCCCTACTACTCGACTCAGCTCGGATTGATCCTGGATAAATCCTTGTGGAAAGAGGCCGGCGCTGAAAACCTGCTTCCGCAAGATGAGTACAGGACATGGACGCCGGACCAATTCAAAGCGGCATTGAAAGCCGTGGCGAACAAAGAGAAGGGCGTATACGGACTGACGCTGTTCGCTCTGAACGAACAAGGCGATCAGATTTATAACAACATTATCTCCGGCTACGGGGTCAAATTGTTTAATGCGGATTACACGAAATATACGGCAGGGGAAAGCCCGGAGTCGGAAAAAGCGTTAACGTTCTTCAAATCGTTGGTTGATGAAGGGCTTGTCACACCGCATCCGGAAACGTTGACCTCTACGAACGCATTGGACTATTGGAAGCAGCGGAAAAACGGGATGGTCGTAGCCTCGGCAGCCCACTCGGATATTATCAAAAACGGTTTGAAAGACGGAAGCGTCAGCGGACCGCATGAGTACATGTACGTCAATTTTCCTTCGACAACCCCAGGGCAAGCGGCGTTAAAGTCGGAAGTCGGTTTCGGAGTCGTGTTCAAAAATGCGGATGCCGTCAAAGAAGAATGGGCGAAAAAATTCCTCTATTGGACGATGAAGGATAATACCATTTTCCAAACAGCCATGAAATCCTTCAACCCGCTCGGCAAAGCGCCTGCATGGACAGAAAGCGACCCTGAGCTGCAGTTCCTTGCCAAGCTGGCAACGAAAACGAAGGAATGGCCGGTAATTGACCCAGGTTGGGGAATCAAAGGGTATCCGGAGATGAGAGCCGCGATGTTCCCTGAAATTCAAAAGCTATTTATCGGTATGTCGACGCCTAAGCAAACGATTGATACCATTTCGAAGAAATTTAACGACACCATCGCCAAATACAATAAGTAAAAGATGAACGATGCGGCAGGATGGCTATAGTCACGTTGTAGTCACCTGTCGTCATTTCCTTATCCTCTTAGCGGTAAAAGGAAGGAGCAGCCAATGAAACCGAGTACATTCAGCAGCATCCGTTTGCGCAGAGAAATCAGCGGTTGGCTATTCGTCCTGCCCATGTTGTTGTTTTTTCTGCTATTTGTTGTGTATCCCATTCTCAAAGCGATCAAAAGCAGCTTTTACGGCTTTGATTATACCAAGTACTATTGGACCGGGCTCGATAATTACCGCACGATTTTCACAGATCCTCTCTTTTGGAAGTCTATTCTTAATACGTTGGAATTTGTCTTGTATCTGGTTCCATCCATTACCGTGATTGCCCTGATGATAGCGGTTACATTACATGCCTATCCGAAGAAAATGCAATCGTTTTTCAAGGCCGCCTTCTATATTCCAGGCGTTACCTCAATTGTCTCCCTGACTTTAGTGTGGCAGTACATCTACAATGGACAGTTTGGCCTTGGCAATTATATCCTCGGCCGAGTCGGTCTGCAGCCAGTGAATTGGCTGGGAGTCCATTCGGCGACGCTGGCGTTATCTTTAATTGTGCTTACGATCTCTGTGGGGTCAGCGGTTGTTGTCTTTTCTGCTGCGCTCGGCGGAATTCCCAAGGATTATTATGAATCTGCTGCACTGGATGGTGCAAAGCCGGGGAAAATGTTCCTCCAGATTACACTTCCAATGCTTAAGCCGACCTTGCTATATGTCGTGGTAACGGGAACAATCGGTGCTTTCCAAGTATTTGCGATTATTTTGATCATGACAGGTGGAGGGCCGGCCTACCGGACAACGACGATAATGATGCTGATTTATCAACAGGCGTTCGTGAACATGAATTTTGGGATTGCGAATGCGATGGGGATTGTTTTGTGCGTCCTAATCAGCTTGATTGCCTACGTGCAGTTCAAATTTCTTAAATCGGATATTGAGTACTAGGGAAGGGGGAGACGAAGATGCCGAATAAAAAATCATCGCTGTGGGGAGGCCATGTTTTCCTCTGGGTACTCACTTTGTTCTTCCTCTGGCCCTTTTATTGGATGGTCAGCGGCTCCTTCAAAAATCTGAAGGTTGCCCTGCAAATCCCGCCAGAATGGATACCAGTTCATCCTACTTTGCAAAATTATGCATCGCTATTCAAGAACAGCCCGGTGTTCACCTGGTTCTATAACAGCATGTTCATCTCGCTAATTGCCACATTGCTTGTGATTGCGGTTAGCTCCTTATCCGCTTTCGCGTTAGCCAAAATCCCATTTACAGGCTCGAAATGGTTGTTTACGGTGATGATCGCCGCCATGACGATTCCGCACACGGTGTTATTCATCCCGCTATTTCAATTGTTAAATGATTTCAGTCTCATTAATACACGGTGGGGAGTTTTACTGCCGGTCGTTGGCTGGCCGTACGGTGTGTTCTTGTTGAAGCAGTTCATGGCTTCGCTGCCGACGGAATTGACAGAAGCTGCGAAAATCGACGGCTCCGGCGAATGGCAGACGTTCTGGCACATCATCCTGCCGCTTGCCAAACCTGGCATTGGCGTGCTTGCCATCTTTACATTTGTGAACACGTGGAACGACTATGTGTGGCAAGTCATCGTGCTGAACGGGGAGAAAATGTTTACCTTGCCGGTAGGCATCAAGGTTGCCCAGAAAATATCGGAGCTCGAAACGAATTATGGCATTGCAATGGCCGGGGCGATGTTCGCTACGCTTCCTGTGCTGATCATTTTTCTCTATTTCCAAAAGTACTTTACGGAAGGCATTACCTTAGGCGCTTTAAAGGGTTGATGGTGGGATGAGACAGAAAGAGGGGATTCCTGGTGTTTCAGGCAGCCGTAATCGGACTTGGCAAAATTGGATTAACCTTTGACATCCCTTTTCAAGGAAGAGCGCACAGCCATTCCATGGCCTATCTTTTGCATCCGGAGATTGAGCTGGCAGCTGCTGTCGGTAGAAGGCAGGCACAGGCGGAACAACTGGCTAAAGTTGCTCCGAAGACGAAGTTTTATTTAGATTCGGACTTGTCTGCCATGCTGAGTCAGCAGCATTTGGATCTCATCAGCATTTGCACACCGCCTACTGTTCGGTATGAACTGCTGCAAACCGTGCTGGAGCAATCCAGCAGCAGGCTCATCTTTCTTGAAAAACCCGTTGCGAATTGTGTGGAGGAAGCGGAGCGGATCATGTCCTTGTGCAAGCAGCATAGCGATCGGACAGTCGTTGTCAACTTGTCCAGAAGATGGAGCGAAGGAGCGATGCAGGTCCGAGAAGCCGTAAGCAACGGGACGTACGGGAAGGTGAAAAAGATCCATTTGCGATACAGCCGTGGCATCTACAATACAGGTTCGCATCTGTTCGATATGGTACGGTATTTGGCCGGGGCGATCGAGCACGTGCAAGTGGTTGAGCGGGTTGCGACCAACTTGGATGCTGTGGAGGATTGGACCTATTCCTTCTTTTTTACGGCAGATGGAGGTTCAATTACAGGGTATGCGGAGGCGTTCGATGACCGGCTTTATAACCTTTTTGACATTGTGCTGTATTTGGAAAAAGGGGTGATCGAGATGGTCAAAGGCGGAGATGAAATCCGCTATTCCACGACCGAACCGCATCCCGTGCAACCGGGAATCAGGCAGTTGGTGCATGAACGAACGGAGACGGGCATGCTCAGTAAATCGAGCAATATGCAAAATGCGGTTGACCACCTTGTTCATATTCTAAAAGCAGGCGTGGAGCCAATATGCTCACTGGCGGATGGTATGGATCCGCTTTATGTAGCAGAGGCGCTAAACCACTCCTATGCTAGCGGCAAATCGGTGAGAGTGCGTTGTCACTGACGGGGGACCGTTCATTTTTCCTGGGAGAAGGGAGTGCTTCGGATGGGATTGAGTCAATTAACCGCCGAGCAGCAGAAATTCTATGAAGATCACGGGTATTTATTAGGGCTTCCCGTTGTTTTTTCAAGCGAAGAAGTGAAGGAACTGCAACAGGGTTATGAGCAGCTAACGGCTTTATTGCAGGGGGACGAAAATCCGTCGGACATCATGGGTTGGCATAAGACGTGCCGGTGGCTGTATGACATTTGTGCTCATCCGCAGATTATCCATTATGTTGAAGGCGTGTTGGGCAGCGACTTTTATTTGGCAGCGAGCGAGTTTATTACAAAATCTCCTCATTCGGACAAAGTGGTGCCGTGGCATCAGGACTCCTATTATTGGTCTACGGCGCTAAACAACACCGTCACGGTGTGGCTGGCTTTCACAGATGTAGATGAGGCTAACGGAGCTATGAAAGTGATCCCGGGGACGCATACAGCAGGCGTGATTCAGCATAAAATTGCCGGCGATGACGCGATTTTGTCCTTCGAACTCGATCAGGGGACCTTCAGCGAAAAGGACGCGGTCTCGATGATCATTCCCGCAGGCGGTATTTCCATGCATGTCGATACGCTCATACACGGTTCAGGTCCTAACATTTCCGATCGCTGGCGCATCGGCTTCGTTATTCGCTACTCCAAGACGATGGTGCAGTGGGATCCGCAAACCTATCCTGATTTTGAAATGTATATGATGAGAGGAAAAGACGAATACGGGTACCATCCGCAGGGGGACTTGCCTGTGGAAGCTTTTGGGCGTCCGCCTTATGCGAAACGGATTCGTAAACGTGAATAATAGGAAACATCGCCTAGGAGAAAGAGAGATGAGTCTTATTCGAACCGACAATGAACAGTGGACGGCTGCAATCTCTCCGTTGACGCTGGGCACCGTCCAATTGGGCATGCCCTATGGCATTGCGAACCGGCTGGGGCAGCCGGATGAGGAAATGGCGGGTCGCATTTTGAATGCTGCCATGAACGGAGGCATTACTTGCCTCGACACAGCGAGTGCCTACGGGAGTGCGGAGCAGGTGCTCGGCCGTTATTTTCAACAGCAAACGCGTGCAGCCACGATCATCACGAAGTTCACTTTACAAGTAAATCGTGAAACAACGTTGTCCGACTTGGAAGCGCAAATCGAAGACAGTGTGAACCGTTCCATGGAGCGCCTTCAGGTGGATTGTCTGCCTGCTGTGCTGCTGCATCGGCCGAATGTGCTGGGCCAATTCGGCCGCCAAGTGACAGAGCTGCTGTTGAGGCAGGTCAAGCGGGGGAATATCGGCACCATCGGTGCTTCACTGCTTTCCTTTGATGCGCAGGAATTCGCGGAGAATTGGCGGGAACTGCAGGATGATTGTTACCAGCTTGTCCAGGTGCCCATCAATGTCATGGATCGCCGAATGTTTGCGAACGGGACCTTCGACCAGCTCATTCGCTCGAATAAAAAGCTGTTTGCAAGAAGCATTTATTTGCAAGGCTTGTTCTTCATGAAGCCGGAGGCGCTGCAAGATCGGCTGAAGCCGGCAGAGCCATGGCTTGCTCGGTTGCAGGACTTCGCTGAGCAGGAAGGCATGTCTGTGGCTGAATTTGCTTTTTCCTACATTCACTACATGCCTGGTATTGCGAGCATCGTCTTTGGCGCTGAAACGCCGGAGCAGGTTAATGCAAATATTGCGCTGTTGAACACGCCTGCCATCCGTGAGAAGACACTGCATGAGCTGGCGCAAGCATTTTCACAAGTACCTGAATACGTAATCACGCCTAACCTGTGGGAAGGCAAGTAACAGCTTGACATTCAATTGAATTCGAAACATGGAGGAGAGCGGCGTGGGTATTTATTTGAAAAAAGGGGATGTCGGCCAGACATCTTATATCGCGAGTGAAGAGGCTGTCTACCGTACCGTGAAAGAAGTTATTCAGGACATTGCGATTGGCCAAGACGAAGCGGTCCGAACCATATCGGAAAAGTTCGATCATTGGTCGCCTGAGCATTTCCGATTGAGTGAGGAGCAAATTGGGGACATCATCGCTCGTGTACCAGAGCAAGTGCAAGAAGATATTCGATTCGCACAGCAGCAAATTCGAAATTTTGCCGAAAAACAATTAGCAACGATGCAGGACCTGGAAGTAGAAACCTTGCCCGGCGTAATTCTTGGTCATAAACATATTCCTGTTGCCAGCGTGGGCTGTTATGTTCCTGGCGGCCGTTATCCCATGGTTGCTTCTGCGCATATGAGTATCCTCACAGCTAAAGTTGCCGGAGTCAAGCGAGTTATTGCTTGCACGCCGCCGATTAAAGGCGAAATACCGGCAGCAACGATTTGCGCGATGGCATTCGCCGGAGCCGACGAAATCTACGTCCTTGGCGGGATTCAGGCTATGGCGGCAATGGCTCTCGGGACAGAAACGATTCGCCCCGTCGATATGCTTGTAGGACCTGGGAATGCTTACGTGGCTGAAGCCAAACGCCAGTTGTTCGGGAAAGTCGGCATCGACCTGATTGCCGGTCCGACGGAAGTTCTCGTCATCGCCGACCATACGGCGGATGCGGAAATGGTCGCCGTGGATTTGCTTGGTCAGGCGGAGCATGGCCCTACGTCGCCGGCTGCCTTGATCACGACTTCCGAGTCACTAGCCAGGGAGACGCTGCTTGAGATCGAACGGCAGCTTCAGGTACTCCCTACAGCAGACATCGCAGGTGTCGCATGGCGGGATTACGGTACCGTGCTGGTCGTTGACAGCATAGAGGAAGCGCTCATCGAAGCTGATAAGCTCGCTTACGAGCATGTGGAGGTACTGACGGAACAGCCGGACTACTTCTTGGCGAATATGACAAACTTCGGAGCATTATTTCTCGGTCCCGAAACGAATGTGGCTTATGGGGATAAAGCCATTGGCACGAATCATACGTTGCCGACCAAAGGGGCTGCCAGATATACGGGCGGGCTTTGGGTGGGCAAATTTTTGAAAACGTGCACGTATCAACGCTGTACGAAGGACGCCAGCAAACTGGTTGGCGAATATGTCTCCAGGCTGTGTGACATTGAGAACTTCATGGGCCATAAGGAACAGGCCGATCTGCGTGTGCGGCGTTACGGATGAAGTCCTCCTGAGGAAGGCGCAAGCGTCGAGTCTTATTATAAGCAAAGCGAAGTGCTGCGCAGATTCAGTTTTTCGGTGAAAAGCGGGGCATAGGATTATGTCGATTATCGCGAGGAGCTCTCACTCAAGTAGATTATTTCTACTGGGGAGGGCTTTTTTTGGTTTTTATCAGCTGGAAGGGAACTACAGTCCGCTATCGCCTGGATAAAGCACATTTTCCACGTGAAGGGGAACTACGGTCCGCTATTTTACCAATTTGACCTGAAAAAGGCGCCGTGGAAACAAATAAGGGCCTGTAGTTCCGCTCGGCGAGGAAAATGCTCGTTTTTCTTCAAATAGAGGACGCTAGTTCCCTTGGAGTGAGCAGTTAGGCGGGGGCCCGCTAATTAAGTCTCCGCAGTAGGAGGCTTCGATGTTTTCTTACCGTGAATGAGACTGACTACTTGTCAAATACGCCGATTCTGCTGCTAGCAGGAACAGTGACGGACGAGAGCTTGGAACACAGTCATTCAACAAAATCAATATCCTGCCGAATCTTTAAATCCCCATAATTACTTTTCGCCGGCCGCCCTTTATAGCGAAAACTGGACGGAGGCGCGCCATTGTGAGACTTGAACATTTTGCTGAAATGGTAAACGTCGGTGAAACCGAGTGCGCTTGCAACCTCGGTAATATTCATCGAGGTCTCGGACAGGAGAAATCGCGCCCGATCCATGCGGACTCGGGTTATGTACTCCCTTAAGGAAAACCCAGTGTATTTCATGAACAGTTGGCTCAAATAGCGCGGAGAAACATTGACGTTTTCGGCGAGGCTCGCTACGGTGATGGCCTTCTCGCCGATTTGGTCGCGGAGCTCATCCATTACTTTGTGGATGAGCTGTTTGTGCATATGGGAGACCGGCGACGAAGCACCGCTTTTTTGCTGGCGCAGCATATGCAGTAGAACAAGACGCACGAGCAGGTCGAATTCTTCTTGCTGCTGGTCTTCCTCCCGAAGCTGCAGTTCAACAATGCGCTGCAGGCATGTTTCCGGTACAATCGTGTCCTCTAATCGCACATGTCTTTCGGGAAGCTCAACTTCCAGACCCGGTTGGATGATAAAATGGATGAAAATGACGGTTAGTCGATGTTCGAGTTCCTGAGTGGCCTTCACTTGATCGCCAGGCCGGATTAAGAAGCAGGAGCCTTTAGCGATCGGGTAGCTGACTCCGTTGATTGTCATTTGCCCTTTTCCTTCTATGGCATACCATAGGTCGTAATCGGGCATGGGGGTTAGACGAGACCATTCCCAACCTGGCTCACAACGAGATTTTCCAACGGAGCCATTGTAAATGAAAGTGATCATCGCAAACCCTCCTTCAAGTGACGTTTGGTTTCCATTTAATCATAAGCACAGGCTGTTAGCAACGAATTTATGAATGTCTGATGCATGCAGATTTGTACAAAAAAGTCGCTCCTAGGTCCATTTTCATTCAAGAAGAAAAACGGTATTGTTAGGGTAATGGATGTAGATTTATCACTCTTGAAGGAGGGTTTCAATGAGTACAAATGTACAAAATTCAGAAGACATTAACCAACGTATGTACCGGTTTGACAATGTGCATCAGCCATTAGCTTCGATCAATGATTTTACGGACGAGCAAGTCAAACAGTATAAGAAAGCTGGATTCATTGCCATAGAGCAAATATTAACGGACCAAGAAGTTGGGCAGTCGATTGCTGCTGTTATGGAAAATATTCATAACCGTGATACGAAGGTTAAGCTGCAATTCACCAAACCGCAGAGTGAGCTAAAGACCGATGAGGAACGAGAGTTTGCGGTAAGAAAGCTTTTCAACTTCGTGGAGTTTGATGAGTCGCTGCGATCGATCGCCTATCATCCGGCTATTCTTTCCGTTGTAGAACGCTTGCTGGGCGAAGAAGCTAATCTTGTGCAGGACCAGGCTTTGCTCAAGCCACCCTTCGGGGGAGCGGAAAAGCCATGGCACCAAGATATGGCTTACAACAACTTGACATGGAAAAAGCCGGTGGTTGGCGTTTGGATCGCACTCGACGAGGCGGGACTCGACAACGGCTGCATGCACGTCATCCCACGCTCTCATATGGATGGAGCCACACCGCATTACGCGGTGCGAGATTGGCAAATCTGTGATGCGAACGTGCCGGTAGAGAAGGACGTGGCCGTTCCACTCCAGCCGGGCGGAATTTTATTCTTTCATGGCCTGTTATATCATGGCACACCGAATAATCATTCTTCGAAACGCCGTCGGTCGCTGCAGTTTCACTACGCCCCTAAATCGGCAGAGAAGATGTCAGCCGGGGAGTATAAGCGGATTTTTACAAATGAGATGACTTCAGCAGAATGTTAATTCACGTAAAAACATCGGATCAACTTCCGGTGTTTTTTTGCGTCTCGTCCATGGTGTTCCAAACAGGATTCGACAACAATTTTCACTCTAATCGACTATGCTAAATAGATGGAAATTGGCGGAAAAGTATCGTATTCTGCTTGTTGTCAATCAAGTTATAGGTGCAGGAGGACTGATTTTGATGAAAATGAGCTGGTATCATCGCATGCTGTTGTCTTACGCTCCTCTATTTTTCGTTGTCATTTCCGTCTTAATCTTTTCTTTTTTCTCGATATTAAACAACTCCGCACAAAAACAAATCGCGATGACGGATGACTCTATTGCGAGAAAGGTGATGCAGGCCGTCGACGCGAATCTGAAGGCTTCCGAACAAATGACGATCAAAGAAATTTTTACAGATGAGAAGTTAAAAGATTTCTATACGTATACGACCGGTGATAAAACGCTTTTTGATTACTTTGTCATTTCGCATAAGCTGGATGATTTCTCTTCCTTGCTGCCTTTTTCCAGCTCCATTTATATGTACAATGAGCAATCCGGAAAAATTTTATCCAGAAACGGGTTATCCGACTTGGATCAGTTTGGGGACCGTGACTTTCTTCTTGCTGCCTATCATTCGAAGACGGCGCCGGCTGGGTGGACGAGTCCGAGAAGCTATCGCGAATTCATTCATGATTCAAGTGAGGAACAAGTGGTGTCATTAGTCAAATTTTTCCCATTAGATGATATCAAACAGGGAGCTGTCGTGGTAAACATCCGCGTTAGGGCATTGGTTGGGTTTATCAAAGATTTGACGCGATACGATGCCGGTTTCATTCGATTGCTTACTGCTAACCTGGAGCCTTTTGATCGAAACATGGCGCTGCAGAGCCAAAGCACTTCCGTACAAGAGCTAAAGAGGGAACGAATTTTTTCTGACTATACAGGGTGGCTGTATATGCCAGGCGGACAAAGAGATCAGAAATTATCGTTGATGTCCCAATTTAGTGATCTTTGGATCATAGTGGGCATAGCGACGATCATCATAGGCGTGTTTTGGTTTACATTTATTACCCACCGACATTACAAGCCTATTCAGTCTATCGCGGTAAGGATCAATGATTACACGAAACGAAAAAGCAGTGAGCTGGCAGGGGTCAACGAGCTGAAATTTATCGAATTGGCCATCGATAACTTGTTGGAAAGGACGAGCCAGTACGAAAAACTGCATAAAGATGATCTACTGATTCGTAGAAGGCAAGTGCTGGTCGATTGGTTGGAAGGCCATAGGCTGATGAACGAAACGGAGTGGAGGAAAGAAACAACGAGATTACAGCTCCCCTCCCAGTTCGATAGACTGGCGGTGGCGGTGATGGAAATCGATCGCTATGCTCATTTTATCAGTGACTATAGCTCGAGTGACCAGTATTTGCTTAAATTTGTCGTTAGCAATGTTCTTCAGGAGGTTGCCCAGAACGAAGGGATCTTTGTTTGGAATGAATGGGTGGAGCCACAGCAAATGGCTGTCATGTTTTACTTGAATGATAGCCAGGAACATGACGGCGATAAGGTCTATGATTTCATGAAAAAACTGCAGGATTGGATTCTGGCCAATCTTGAATTTACGGTGTCCGTTGGCATCGGGCCGGAGACCCAGACACTTGGAGGCATACCCCAAAGCTATGCGGAAGCCAAAAAACATTTGTCTTACAAGCCGGTTTTTGGCTTAGGTTCACTGATTGGAAGCAGAGATGTACATGCCAAAACGGAAGGCCGGATTTTCCCTCATCTGCAATCGGTTCGCACCATCGTCAAATCGTTCCGGACGGACGACGGGCAATGGCAGACGCATATGATTTCGCTTTTTCATGCGCTAAAGAAGGGCCGGTTCTCCCAAGGGGATATCAACCATATTTCCAATTATTTGATTTATCATTTGAATAAAGAGCTCATGGAAATGACCGGAGAGGCACAGGAACTGTGGACCACGGAGTATAAGCCGGTGCTTGAAGCCTTGGTGGAGCATTCTGAAAAGCTGGAAGAATGGCATGAACGGTTGGTTATGCTGCTTTCCGAGCTTGAGCCCCGAGTGCGAGCAGCCCGCTACGCAAGGAACAATCATGAACTCATCTGCCAAGTCAAAGTGTATATCGAAACGAATTATTACGACTGCGATTTATCCTTAAACAGGATAAGCGACCATTTTGAAATGAATCCCCGGTATTTAAGCAAGCTGTTTAAAGAGGAGTTTGGGGAGAAATTTATTGATTATTTGGTGCGGATTCGTTTGGAGGAAGCTCAAAGATTACTCCTGATGACCGATTTACCGGTACAAACGATTGCTGAACGGGTTGGCTATGTTCATGTCATTTCCTTTCACCGGGCTTTCAAAAATGCGCTCGGCATTCCACCAGGGGACTTTCGTAAAAAAACGGAGGTAAATAGCAAGGGATAAGCGGATTGGACACGTTAAAACAGAAAATAGCAAGCGCTTTCACCCATTTATTCGGAAATGTTAAGGTGTGAGAAAAGGTTAGGACTTAGGAAAAATCACTTTTCTTACATTTCGATAAGCGGCGATTCATGTTAATTGAACGTTGTCCAAACTTGGATTATTGTGGGAAGACAATGACGCAAAGGAGGGATCATATGCCTGGTAACGAACCTGCAATGGATAAGACGCTGGTCGCTCAGTACACTATTCGCTCGTCAGTCTTGAAGAAAAGCAAAAGGTTTATCGCGAGTCAGGATTGGCAGTTGTACGCGCTGCTATTTTTGCCCATGCTGTATTTCCTAATCTTCAAGTACATCCCAATGTATGGGGTAACGATCGCTTTCAAAGAATTTAATATGTTCCAGGGAGTATGGAAGAGTCCTTGGGTAGGCCTGGATGCTTTTCGGGAAATATTTCTTATGAAGGATTTCTACAAGGTGCTACGAAACACGGTGCTGCTTAATCTATTGGATCTGTTAGTATCCTTCCCGGCACCTATCGTTTTGGCTGTGTTATTGAACGAAATTCGCATCAAATGGTTTAAAAAGGGTGCACAAACGATCTTATATCTGCCACATTTTATCTCATGGGTCATTATCGGGGGGATGGTTTATCAGCTGCTTTCCACGAATACAGGGCTGGTAAACATATTATTGAAGTCCTCAGGTTTGAAAGCGATTCCATTTCTGACGGACCCCGTCTATTGGGTGATCACTTATGTGGGATCAGGCGTGTGGCAAAATGCCGGTTGGGGAACCATCATTTATTTGGCGGCTTTAGCGGGCATTAATAAAGAGTTATATGAAGCCGCGGAGGTGGATGGAGCAGGGCGTCTGCTTAAGATATGGAACATCACGCTTCCCGGAATCAAACCAACGATAATGATTTTGCTAATCATCAATATTGGGCACATGGCGAGCATCGGTTTTGAACGTCCCTATGTTCTGGGAAATCCGTTAGTTACTGACGTGTCGGATGTTATAAGTACCTTCGTTTATAAGGTCGGGATAAATTCAGCCCGTTTTACAATCGCTACGGCCATTGGATTATTCCAGGCTGTCGTCGGACTGATCTTCCTGTTGTCATCAAACTATATTTCCAAAAAAGTGACCGACCAAGGCATTTGGTAAGGAGGGCGTCAAATGAGAGTTAGTGCAAGCGACAAGATTATCGATAGCTTTATCATCCTGCTTGTAACCGTGGCGTCCTTTATTTGCCTTGTTCCTATCCTTCACTTGATTGCCGTCTCGTTAAGTTCCAACGCGGCGATTTTATCAAATAAGGTGACGGTATTCCCGGTAGAGTGGAACACACTGGCTTATGAATCGGTTTTCAAGGATGCCAAGATGATCAGCTCGTTATTTTTTACAATTATACTTGTGGTTGTTTTTACAGTAGTGTGCATGATCATGACGATTTGCGCAGCCTATCCGCTGACGAAGAAAAAGCTGAAAGGCCGGGACTTCTTTTTGATTATCATCGTATTTACGATGTTTTTCAGCGGGGGATTAATTCCGGAATATTTGCTTGTAAAATCATTAAAGCTGACGAACACCATCTGGGCGTTAGTACTGCCCGGCATGATTAACGCTTTTTATCTGATCATCCTGAAGTCCTTCTTCAGCTCCATTCCCGAAGAACTGGAAGAGTCTGCACGGATTGACGGAAGCTCGCATTTCGGAACGTTATTTCGCATCGTGTTACCGCTTTCATTGCCTGTATTGGCGACTTTAAGCTTGTTCTATGCGGTGGGGCGTTGGAACGGGTTCATGGATGCGCTCTTTTATATTACCAATCAAGATTTATATCCGATTCAGCTGAAGCTGTACCAATTGGTCATCAGCAATCAAATGAGCGATGCGACGGCAACGGAAGGGATGAACGCTTTGGCTCCGATTCCCGAGAGTCTGAAAGCGGCAAGCATTATGTTTGCGACGATTCCGATTTTACTCGTATATCCTTGGCTTCAACGGTACTTTATTTCCGGGATTATGATTGGCGCAGTGAAGGGTTGAAAGATTCTAACGATGAGTCCCATTTTACATGAAAAAGGGAGATGAATGATTTGCGCAATCGAAAATCGCTGATCCGGACAATTAACAGTTCACTCGCAGCCGTTTTATTGGCAGGTATGATGACAGCTTGCTCCAGCTCGGATGGTGCAAAGGAAAGCGGGGCTAAGGGAGATCCCGTAACGCTGAAAATAGAGCTTTTCGACCGTGGCAATACGCCGCCTGGCGCGCCGCCGCTTACGGAAAGTTACTTTGTTAAATACATGCAGGAAAAGTTCGGCGATCCAAATAATATTAAGCTGCAGTTTGTCACCGTTCCGCGCACAGAGGAAGTGCCGAAACTGAACGTGCTGATGTCGGCTAATGAGGCGCCTGATATTATTTTTACCTATAGTGATCCAGCAGTTCAGAATTGGGTGAAGCAGGGGGGGCTGACCGAGCTTAGTGATTTGCTCAACCAGCACGGTGCGAATTTGAAAAAGTATCTCGGAGATAAGCTTCTCAGCTATGGTAATTTTGATGGCAAGCAGTACACCATCCCGGCCAAAAGAATTATTATCGCCAGCTCGACGCCAATCATCCGCCAGGACTGGCTTGACAAGCTGGGGATGAAACCACCTGCAACGACCGATGAATTCTACGCTGTGTTGAAAGCATTTAAGGAGAAAGATCCTGGCAATACGGGTGGTAAGGTTATTCCTTACGGTATTCGCTATAACAATAACCTTGATCCTCTGGTTCGTACGTTTTGGAAGAAAATGACGGAAGAAGAATATTACTCGCTTCCAGATTTGATGAAACCGGGCAATAAAGAAGGGTATAAGTTTTTGAACAAGCTGTATAACGAAGGTTTGATTAGCCCTGATTTTGCCCTGGATAAAGATGGTAAAAAGTTTCAGGCTGATCTGGTGAACGGATTAATCGGATTCGCAATCACCAATACGAACGAACCTGTCTATCAGTCTTATTACTCCACTCTGCAGAAGAATGTTCCGAGTGCTACGCTGCTGCCTGTAGATCCGTTCACGAACTATGAAGGCAAACATGTGAAGCAGATTTACCATCCGCTGTCTGCTCATCTCATGATACCGAAAGCTAGCAAAAGATCCGTTGAAGCCATTAAGTTTCTGAACTGGATGTCGGATTATAAGGTGATCTTCGACTTGCAGAACGGAACGGAAGGGGTTACTTACAAGAAGGGCGATGACGGCATTCCGGTTATTTTGGACTCTGATGATGCGAAAAAGGTCATGTACAATTATTTGGATTACAGCATGCTCATCAATGGTAAAGATATGGGCGATCAGGAAAAAACGTTAAAAGCAAACGCAGCTGATCCCAAATATAAGGATTTCACGATGAATAGTATTAAGGTTGGCGATCAGGACGGGCAGCTGCCGGCGCGTTTTGACAGACCGATTGAAGCCCAAATTAAATACAATCAAACGTTGGGTGATAAAGCCATTGAGATTTTTGTGAAGACGGTAACGGCAAAACCGGCGGATTTCGATAAACTGTACGACGATATGGTTGCGGATTATATGAAAACCGGCGGTAAAGAGGTCATGGACGAACAGAAGAAAGTGTATCAGGAAATGAAAAAGAAGTAATTGCTGTGTAAACGAATACTACAAGGCTGCCAGGAATTTTTGGCAGCCTTATTGCGTATGTGGGCGGTAAGTTTAGCTTGAATTCATTGATTTCGCAAGGATGTGCAAACCGGGCAAGATAGTTGCAGAGCGAATTAGGCACGTCAAAATAGTGCGATTGTTAGGGCAAAGTTACTTCCTTTATAGTGATCAATAGATGGAAGCAATATTTTCATATACGTACATGCCGAGGAGATGAACTTACATGG
The DNA here is from genome assembly GCF_045866505.1 of Paenibacillus sp. P36. Lineage (NCBI taxonomy): Bacteria > Bacillati > Bacillota > Bacilli > Caryophanales > Paenibacillaceae > Paenibacillus > Paenibacillus sp. P36. Next base: position 7,136,846 of record NZ_AP038372.1, on the reverse strand, counting down.
CCCAGTTTAATACGCAGTCTTTTGCACAGCCGGAAGCGGAATATCGCATTCATCCGTTTTGGTTTTGGAATGGGGAAATGGACGACGAACAGATTCGTTATCAGATTGATGAAATGGCGGACAAGGGGTTGGGGGGATTTTTCGTCTGTGCGAGGCAGGGGCTGGAGATTCCTTACTTATCCGATGCCTGGTTTCAAAAAGTACGCGTAGCAGTCGAAGCGGCCGAACGCCGCAATTTGCAGGTGTGGCTCTACGACGAGTACCCGTATCCGAGCGGGATCGCCGGCGGCGAGGTGACGCTGGAGCATCCGGAGGCCAAGCACTATACACTCGAGCATCGGGCCGAGCGGGTGCAGGGCGGAGAGCATGTGTCCATGGAGCTGCCGTGGGCGCGTATTTTGTATGCAAAAGCGATTCCTGTCAACTCGAAAGGTGAGAAGCTTTGGGCCGAGGCGGTGGATGTCCGTTCATCCATTGGGAACTTTCAGGCGGAGCCGATTTTTCAGAAAGCGGGCTTGACGAGTTATAACCAAAAGCGCTTCTTTACGTACCGCACGATTCAGAAGATGGAGTGGACGGCGCCTCCCGGTGATTGGGAAGTACTGATCATGCAGGAGAAGGAAATCGAAGATTTCAAATATTACGGGACGTTCGTCGATCCTTGCCATCATGAGGCAATGGCCACGTTTATTCGATTAACGCACGACAAGTATGCGCAGCACTTGGGCGAATACTTCGGCGGTACGATCAAGGGCATGTTTACCGACGAGATCGGGCTCTTGGGCAAGCTGCCGTGGTCGCCGCAGCTGCCGGCTTTTTTCATGGAGCAAAACGGCTATGATCTACGGGAACATCTGCATGCCCTTTTGTATGAAGAAGGGGAGCAGTCGGCTCGTATCCGTTATGATTACTATCAAGCGATTCACGAGCTTCTGCTCAGCTCCTATCATAAGCAGGTGCATGATTGGTGTGAACGGTTTGGGCTTCAATACGTGACTGAAGTGCCGTCCGTAAGGCATACGACACAGCGGTACAGCCATGTGCCAGGTGGAGATACCGCGCATGAAAAGCTCGGGCGTTCGCTGGATTGGATTTTGAATAATCAGGCGGAAAGCTTTCGTTCCAGCGCCAAAATGGTCAGTTCCATTGCCCGCCAGTTCGGCCGCGAGCGCAACTTGATTGAGTGCTTCCATAGTGTCGGATGGTCAATGACGCTCCAGGACGCGAAGTGGATGATTGATCGTATGGCTGCGCAAGGCACGAACTTTTTTAACTTCCATGCTTTTTTCTACACGCTCGATGCGCTGATGAAGCATGACGCGCCGCCTTCTCAGTTCCTGCAAAATCCGTATTGGACGCATTTCAGGCAGCTCGGCGATTACGTCGGCCGGATCAGCTATGTCATGAGCTGCGGCGAAGCGGATATTCGTACAGCGGTGCTTCAGCCGACAACATCGCTGTGGGCCTACATGGGCAATCCCTTCCACCATTTTGATTATGGCGGTAAGAACACGGATGAGAAGCGCAAGCTTGACGACTTGAAGGCCTGGTGGACGCGCATTTGCAACGAACTGACTTACAGTGGCAGAGATTATGATCATTTGGATACAGGGCTGCTCGCAGAAGCGGTGGTGGAGGACGGTAAGATTAGGCTGGGCAATGCCAGCTATACCAATGTGATCGTGCCGCCAATGACGAATCTGGAAAGTGGCGCATGGGCGAAGCTGGAACTGTTCCTGGCACAAGGTGGAACGGTCATCAGCATGGGACAATTGCCGTATCAAGCGATTGAAACGAATGGCTTGGACGCGGCTTCCTCAGCGAGCGTGTTCGGTTTGCAGCAGCCAAGCGGAGAGCATTTCTGGAGCGAAGGCGCGGTATCAGCGCCGGTGTGGTCCAAAGGCGCTGCGAGCGCGTATCATTTGCCATTCGCAGCATCCGCTGACGAAGCTGCAGTGCTGGGCAGTCTGTCTATGCTGCTTGAGGAGCTTCATCCGCTGGCGGTGAAGCTTGAACCGGCATATGGCGGACGCAGTATTCTCCTGCAAACTCGCCAAATCGATGCGGACAGTTTCCTTGTTTTCATAAGCAATCAAGAAGAGGCTGAGCGTGATTTGTCTTTGCAAATTTCAACCGCTCTCTGGGAGGAAAATGTGGATCATGCGGCTCTGTTTACAGAGCTATCCTTGGATCGCGGCGACGAGGCGCCTGCGCAGGCTGAACGTACGGATAGCGGCTGGACGCTGCCGGTTTTCCTGGGTGCCTACGAGTCCAGACTTTTCCGTATCACGCGGAGTACAGCTGTGCAAGCCTTGCCAGACCGACCTTGGCAGCTCACCGTCGATGCGTCGGAGTCTACGTTATGGACCATGCAAACCGATGAGGATAACGCGGTTCGGCTCGATGCGTTTCACCTCTCGATTCCTGGTGTGAACAGCTTGGCATCGGGAGCGGAGGAGGACGCGCCCGTGGTTCAGGTCAAAACTTTCATTGACCAATGTGCGGACTTGACGGCTTCGACGAAGCTGCCAGTACAGATGAGCCAATTGTTCGGAACGCCGATGCGCATCAGTATGGCCTATCCGCTTCAAGCCCGGTATTCCACAACCATCGTCGTGGACAACCAACTGGATCGGGTGTTTCTCGTGATGGATCAAGGAGCGCTTTCCGGAGAAGGCTCGATTTTGATTAACGGCCATCGTCTTCAGAAAGTGGATTTCGCGAGACACGTTTTGTATGACTACATGAACGTAGGTTGTGAAATTACAGCGTATCTGCAGCCTGGCGTCAATGAAATTTCAGCTGAGGTGACGATTGAGCAGGATTGGCATGGTTTGATCGATGCGCTGTATCTAACGGGCAGCTTCCAAGCCGGCTTTGACGCCGAACAGCGTCCTGTCTTGAAACGTCCGGTCGTCCAGCAGCATCCGCTCGCGGCAAGTCCATATGCGGGTTATCCGCATTTTGCCGGAACGATGACCTTCAGCCGTGAGCTTCAGCTTGGCCAATTGCCCGATGGGGATATCTTCGAGCTTACATTTGAAGGACTGGATCGTGAGTTCCACGACGTGGCGGAAGTGCTGGTGAACAAGGTGTCACTTGGCGCCCGTACTTGGATGCCGTACCGCTTCAGCGGCCCTGCCTCCATACTGACGGAAGGTACAAACCGTATTGAAGTTCGCGTGACTAACACGCTAATCGGCTTGCTGGAAGGGAAATATTTTGATTATGCGAAGCACGAATTGAAGCCGGCTTACACAGCCAAGCGGGTGCAGTCCTACCAGAACCCGGAAGGAGAGTAAGACGTTCATGCCAAACAACACAGAACAAGCAACGAACAAACCCAATATTATCTTCTTCATGACGGATCAGCAGCGCTGGGATTGTATCGGTGCCTACAACGAGCATATCCATACACCGAACATCGATAAACTGACGGCGCAGGGAATCACATACAGTCAGGCGGTATGTCAGGCGCCAATGTGCGTGCCTAGCCGCACCTCGATGATGTTCGGCTATTATCCTTCGCAGCTCGGTGTGCGAACCAATCACGGCGGCTTGTACGACGAAGACAAGCTGCCGAGCGATCCGCTTCCGGAATTGATGCGAAAAGCAGGGTACCAAACCGCAGGCTTCGGGAAAACCCATTGGAATCACGGTGTGAAAAATCCGGTTCCCTCAGCACGCGGCTTCGAAGTACGGGCTGTCGGATTGTCACATGACAGCGGACATTATGAGGATGGCGCTGTCATGATGGGGGATGCCGAGCCGGAGGGGCTCGCCGCTTATTATGAAGAAACGAAAGACTACGGTGGCGGCGAGGAGAATTCAAAAGGTTATATCGGCTGCACGAGTCAAATACCGAATCATTGGCACCGTGACGGATGGGTGGCGGAACAATGTTTGAATTTTATTGATGAGGGGCTTGACGCGTCGCGCCCGCTGTTTCTTTATCTTTCCTTCTTGAAACCGCATGCCGGCTTCAACGTTCCGAAGGAATTCGAGGATTTATACGATATCAACGAGATTCCACATATCGCTCAGCCGCCATGGGAGCTTGAGCAGAATACGCATCTGGCCGCGACCGACGCTGTGAATGAGAGCAGCCAGAGCAACTATTGGGAGAAGCGGCATGTCTGGGAAGCGATGACGCCGGAGGAGCGCAAGCGGACCACACTTCGCTATTGGGCGAATTGCTCCTGGCTTGACGATTACTTGGGTAAGGCTTTGGAGCGGTTGGAGCGGCAAGGGAGGCTGGACAATGCCTTGATCGTCTTCGTCTCCGACCATGGCGAGATGATGGGCGAGAGACAGCACCGCTTCAGCAAATATTGTTTGTATGATAGCAGTGTCCGTGTGCCGATGATCTTAGCCGGAAGTTATTTGACACCAGGGCTGCGGGGGTCTGTCGACGACCGTCCTGCCGAGTTGGTGGATCTTGTACCGACCTTATCTAAGGTAGCGGGATTGCCGGTAAATCCGCAGTTGCCCGGGCTCGATCTACTGGGCGAGACGCAGCGTCTTGGGACCTTCTGCGAATTCCATGGCAAAGGAGCGCAGCCGCACCATTCGGCGCCTGCCTTAATGTGGAGAAAACAGGATTATAAACTAATCCTGTACATGCCTGGCAAGCTCGGAGAGGCGATTGGCCGAATCGGCGAGTTTCAAGGAGAGCTGTATGATCTGGCAGTGGATCCTAACGAATGGCATAACGTGTATGACAATGAACAATATGCGAGAATTCGTGAGCGCATGACGGGGGAGCTTCTGATGCATTTGGCATGCGTCTGGTCCCGCGGCCCGGTCTTTTATGACCGGCATGGGCTTGCGGCAATGGAATAACAATGAGGGGCGGCCCAAGTGTCATGACTGACCAGGGGCTGCCCCTTTTTGCGCATATCGGAACGTAATCCCTGACGTGGCGCGCTTTTTAACCCCTTGCACAAGATTGTCTCAATCGGCAAAATAGTCTCACCTTCCATTCCGGTTGCGACAAAATTGCCTTAAACCCGAACAATATTGTCTGATTGTAAACGGTAAGATTTTATTCTAAGTTGTTAAGCATACGAGAAAAAAATGAGAAAGGGGAATGGCGAGGATGGCACTCATGCAACCGGAATCTACGGCATCTGACCAATTAGCGAAGTCCCGAGAATGGCATAAGAGGGGCATTATAAGAGATCTAAGGCGGGATAAATATTTGTATTTGCTTGGCCTGCCAGGCGCATTGTTTTTTCTGATATTCAAATTTGCCCCGATGTGGGGCGTCGTCATTTCATTTCAGAACTTTTCGCCGTTTGCCGGCATCACCGGCAGTGAATGGGTGGGGTTCGAGCATTTCGAACGATTTTTTACCAATCCGGACTTTATGCTGCTTTTCCGAAATACGATGGCCATTAATTTGCTGAACCTCGTGCTCTTTTTCCCGCTGCCCATTGTGCTTTCATTGCTCTTGAATGAGCTTCGCAGCGTGGTGTATCAGCGGGTCATTCAATCGATCGTCTACATGCCGCACTTTTTGTCATGGGTCATTATTTCCGGCTTGACGTTCCTCATGTTTGCCAAAGGTGAAGGGTTGGTCAATAAAGTTCTGGAAGGACTGGGCTTGGCCAGGATTGATTTTTTAACGAATCCAGATACGTTCTGGGGCATGTTGACCTTGCAATCGATCTGGAAGGAATGCGGTTGGGGGACGATTCTGTTTCTGGCCGCGATGGCAAGCATTGACCCAGGTGTTTATGAAGCCGCTAAAATTGATGGGGCAAACCGACTTCGCCAAATGTGGCATATTACCCTGCCGGCGATCCGCAACGTGATCATTACACTGCTCATTTTGCGCCTCGGTCATATGCTCGATGTTGGTTTTGAGCAGGTATTCCTGATGTACAATGGCGCTGTTTCCCATGTGGCAGAAGTATTCGATACGTATGTGTACCGGGTCGGTATTCAACAAGGCGAGTTTAGCTACAGTACCGCTGCCGGTTTGTTCAAATCGATTGTAGGCTTGGTGTTGGTCGTAGTGGCAAACTGGATTTCGAAAAAAATGGGCGAAGAAGGGGTTTACTAGCGTCCATATCTATGGAGAGACATAGCTATAGCAATGTCCTTAGGAGGGAATTATATGAAAGAAGGATTGGGAAACCGGTTGTTTAACATAGGGAATATCGTATTGCTGGGTCTTGTCGGCATCATCACCTTTTTCCCGCTGTATTATGTGTTTGTCGTTTCCTTTACCGATCCCACGGAATATTTGAAGGAAAGTTTCGTGCTCTTTCCGAAGGTGTGGTCGCTTGAATCGTATAAATTTCTGATGGCGACAGGCGCTTTTCCGAAATCGATCGGTGTTAGCGTCTACGTAACTCTAGTCGGTACAGCACTCAGCTTGATCTTCACCGCTTCCTTGGCGTATACGTTATCTAGAAAAAGGCTACGCGGCAGACGATTCGCCTTGATCGCGATTCTAATCACTATATTGTTTAATCCTGGTATGATCCCGAACTATATGCTGGTACGTAATTTGCACCTCATCGATAGCCTGTGGTCGCTCATTTTACCGGCACTTGCGAGCGGTTGGAACGTCATCTTGATGAAAGGCTTTTTCGACAGTATCCCCGCCGAGCTGGAGGAATCCGCTTCAATGGACGGGTGCAACGACTTGTCGACCTTTTTCCGAATTATATTGCCATTGTCGCTTCCTTCGCTGGCTGCATTCGGGTTGTTTTATGCGGTCGCTTACTGGAACCAGTTCTTTAATGCCCTGATTTATATTAATGATGCCAGCAAATGGCCGCTGCAAGTGATGCTGCAAAACATTTTGCTCAATGCGAATAACACGGATCTGCGGATGGATGTTTCCACGGTACCGCCTCCTTCTGAAACATTAAAAATGGCTGCAGTCATTGTTGCAACGGTTCCTATTTTGGTGGTATATCCTTTCTTGCAAAAGCATTTTGCCAAAGGTGCCATGGTAGGATCAGTCAAAGGGTAACGACCCGAAGGGGAGGGATTCCAGCTCTAGATGTCGAATCGTGTAAAAAAATAGGTATTGGAAGGTGAGCATCTTGACTGGAATTTGGGGCGCGTTACTCGGCTATTTTCAAAAATATAAATATAATAATCGCTTCTTCTGGAAAAGCCTTGCGATGATTCTCATTATGGCAAGCATTCCCGGGCTCATTACCGGTCTCAGTATTTATTGGATCGCCACGAACAATGTGGAGGAAGAGCTTCAGGGACTTCACCAGAATCAGATTAGCAATCGGGCGGCGAATATCGACGACCAGCTTGCTTTTCTCGAAATGACGGTATCGCATTGGGCGTTCGACTCCAAGTTTGACGATAAATTGAAGACGCTTAATTTTGCCTATAATTACGAGACGGTTCAGGATATGTACCGGACCTTGTTATCTCTTGAGAGCTCACATCCTTTTCTGCAGAAAGTAGAGCTGTTTCTGGACAAGCCGCGTCCGCTTGTCTTCACAACGGAACGCTACAAATTTCTAAGTGATTCGGCGGATGTCGAGAATTACGAGACCTTGCTTAAGCATGATAAGTCGATGTTCTGGACGTTTCCGAAGATACAAGGAACGAGCAAGCAGGAGCTTACGATTGTGAATAAAATTCCCGGCGACAGCACCGAACCCTTCGGTGCTCTTGTTGCCACATTGAATCAGGATAACTTGTTAAAGGTGCTAAAAACGCTAACTCCTTATGATGAGGGCGTTACGATGCTGTTCAATGAGGAGGACAACTGGAATTTATCCAGCAGCAGCGGGGCGGAAGGATCAAAACTCGATCAAGCGCTTAAACAAGCCTACATGAAGCATCAAGCGGATTTAGGGGAAGCAGCGGTGAACGACGCGAAGCCTGAATCGCTGTTATTTGACTATCAGAAGGTTTCGTATTCGGTTTCGTACGGCCATTTTAACCGGCTGGGCCAGAAGTGGGTGTATATCTCCGCCGCGCCGCTATCTTCCATTACAGCCCCGGTCGTTTCCATTTCCAAGTGGATATTAATTCTCAGTTTCTCTGGCTTGCTCATTGCGCTGCTGCTCTCTTGGTTCGTGTCCCGCCGCATCTATCATCCCGTACAGCGGCTGCTGACCCTGCTGTCCGGTGAAAAGAATGCTGAGGTGAAGGACGAATTCGCCATGATCGAGAAGCACTGGCAGCATATGTCCAAGGAAACGGAGACGATGCGGCACAAACTTAAAGAGCAAATGCCGCTATTGCGGGAGGGTTTTTTCCTCCAGCTGGCGCAAGGTTACTTGATTTCTCTGCAAGAGAGCGACTTGAAGGAGCGGATGAAGCGCTATGGCTGGGAAACGGAGCAGCGTCAATTTGTAGCGCTTGTGATTCAATTGACGGGTTTTGCCAACCTTGAGGGAAGGTTCTCGCAAGGCGATGAAAGTCTTGTGACGTTCGCCGCCGCCAACATTATCGATGAGTTGTTCACAAGCCAATATGAACAAGCGGAAATCATGAATTTCCATAACTTTTCGATTGGGGTTCTGCTATCCTTTCCCGCAGCTCACCCGTTAACCTGGTTAGAGGATGATTTGGAGCAGGCGTGTCAAGAAGTCATTCTCGCGATAAACCGAATTCTGAAAATGCAGGTTACGATATCGGTCAGCAAATGGGTTCACAACGTGAAACAAATTCCACATTTGTTCGAGGAAGTGAAGCAAGCGTTGGTATATCGAGATCTGCTTGACGAAAATCAGATTATTAAGACGGAGCAGCTTTCCAAGCTCAATGTCTTCAAGGAAACCGGCTACCCGTTCACCTTGGATAAAGAAATTATTCATGCGATTCGCAACGGTCAGGAGTCAGACGCTGTTGATTTGATCGGTCAATTTATGAAGGAATTGGCGGCGAACGGCTCGACCGAATTTATGCTTCAGCAAGGCATGCTGCAGCTCTTGGGCAGCATTCGGTATGCGTCCTTGCAATCCGGGATGAATCCCGTGCAGCTGTTCGGCAGTGTGAACTTGTTCGAGCAGCTTGCGCAAATCAAAGAGCCTGAGCAAATGCTCAAGTGGTTTCAGCACAAAGTGATTGCGGTTTTCGTGCAGGAGATGATCTCCCGTCAGGATTATCATTTCAAGCAGATCATCGAGCAAGTCATCGCTCATTTACGCGAGCAGTACATGACGCAATTATCGCTTGAATCGTGCGCCGATTTATTCGGCACAAGTCCATATACGTTAAGCAGGGCTTTTAAGCAGATAACCGGGATTAATTTTATTGATTTCCTGACGAATATTCGGATTAGCAACGCCAAGTCTTTGCTCGTCGAAACGGATATGAAGATCAACGAAGTCGCCGATGCGATCGGCTATCAGCATAGTTATTTTAATCGGCTTTTCAAAAAGTACGAAGGCATTACACCAAGTCAATTTCGCGAGGTAAACCGCACGGAATAAGGGATTAGAGCCTTTGTGCATCGAAGTGCAAGCTGCAAGATAGTCCTAGAATGGCTGAAATGGCGGTACAAAAAAGTCCGATTGTCGATCAAAGTGGAATGTACTATTGTCAACCTTGTGCTCTGTTAAGGCGTTCGATACACAGAAGTTCATAACAAGGGAGGATCACAAAATGAAAGTAAGAAAAAGCAAAAAAGTTGTCTTGGGCTCAATGATACTGATGCTGGCATTATCCAGTGTCGTGGCTGCATGCGGGAACAAAGCGGATACGGGAAAAAGTAATGCCGCAGGCGGAACGGAAGCACCGCTTGAAGTGAACATCATGACGATCTTGCTTACGCCGTCTCCGGCCGCAGATGATAACAAAATCAAACAGGCGATTGAAAAAGCGACAAACTCCAAAATGAAAATTCAATGGGTGTCAGGTAACAACTATACGGATAAGTTGAATGTGACATTAGCATCCGGCGATATTCCTGATTTGATTACGATTAACGATCCGTTCACATCAGTTTTCCGTAATTCCGTATCCCAAGGCGCTTTCTGGGATTTGACTCCTTACATCAAAGATTATCCGAACTTGAATTCCAAAATCTCCAAAACGGCTTGGGACCTGACGAAAATGCAGGATGGCAAAAACTACGGGATCCCGCGTCCTCGCCCAGCTGAAGCCGATTCCTTCTTCATTATTCGCAAGGATTGGCTCGACAATCTCGGGATGCAGGTGCCAACAACAACCGACGAGCTGTACACAGTTATGAAAGCCTTTGCGGAGAAAGATCCGGATAAAAACGGCAAAAACGATACAACCGCACTCGCGGCCTTCATGACGCCTCCGGCCGATATGGGAACGCTTGCGATGATTGAGAACAGCTTCACAGGCGCGAACGTGAAAAACGATAAATGGAAGCTGGTCGACGGCAAAATCGTCAATACCGCGCTGCTGCCTGAAACTCGCACTTCCATTGAATACTTGACTAAAATGTACAAAGATAAGCTGCTGCCGGAAGATTTCGCCTCCTACAAGCTGTCACAGGCAGCGGACCTGTTCAATGGCGGTAAAGCGGGCATCATTATGGATAAAGCGGGCACGATGAACGATCACTACGAATTGTTGAAGAAAATCGATCCGAACATGAAGCCAACGGATTTCTATCCGTTGACCAATATGAATGGATACAATCCGAAAGGCCCTGGCTTCTCCGGTATGATTTCAATCCCGAAATCCGTGCCTGAAGCAAAAATGAAACGCATCTTGAAAATGGTCGATACGTGGATGAATGACGATGTATTCGCTATTCAGCAATACGGCATCGAAGGTGTGGATTACACGGTGAAAGATGGCCAAAAAGTGATCAACACCGAGCAGCTGGCCAAAGATAATGGTCCTGACTTTAACCAAATTGTCTATGTAGCCGATCCATATGCGAGCTCTACGAAGGTATACTTCCCGAAAGAAGCAAACGATCTGTTTATGAAGATTCAAGATGATCGTGCCAAAACAAGCGTAGCCGATATCAGTATCGGTCTGTACTCGCCAACAGCGCAAAAGCTGCTGCCTGAGTTTGAGAAAAAAGTACAAGATTTGAAAACAAAAATCATTCTGGGCCGTGAGCCAATTACCGCTTGGGACGATTTCGTGACAAAAGCTAAAACAGATGCTGATTTGGTGAAAATGAGCCAAGAGATGACGGATGCGTACCAAAAACGCAGCGCTGGCGCAGCGGCTAAATAAAAATTAAATCTGGCAAGGGGCGGGGAAACTTCGCCCCTTTCTGCATTGGAATGGGAGAGGAAGAGACCATGGCTGAGCGTTATATTGACATCAATGAGAGCATTTATACGAAATGTGGAGACCGCGTAAGCGAAATATTAGCTACAGTAGCCGACAGATATGTAGGCAACAACCCGCCTCATCCGATGGCATACCGAGCTTTTTGTGCTAATGGCATATTGAAGAATCACGATTATAGTTATGACTTTCATTTTGTAAACCGGTTTCCCGAGATTCAGAACGGACAGATCGTTTACGCATGGTCGCAATATTGGAGTGACGTGGAGACACCGCTCAATTTCATCTTGCACTGCTATGGTCCGCTCATTTTGTATGCGAATGGGCAACCCATATATAAAGCGAATATCGCCGATGAACTGAATCCCAAACGCAGAACGGTCGTGACGATTCAGATGAAGAAAGGCTGGAATCACTTGGTGTTCCAGTTTACTAAAACGGAAGCGGGCTGTGGAGGTTCTCTGGGGCCAGGTTCCTATAAGAGTAACCCGATCCATTTCCTCGCACCTTCACCCGAGCGATTCGGCCACGAAGGCTGGATCTACACCTCCCCGCAGGATCATGTGTGGAGCGAGCTCCCGGGCGAAGGAAGCACGGAAGGGGATCACGGTGTCGCTTGGTTTCCGGAGCTGGCATGGAGTGCTGCCGAGCAGGCGAAAAACCCGGTAGCCCGCATCTTCGGCGAACTGAACGAGGGGTATGTGCTCGCGTGGACGAAGCTTCGCTCCTTTTCGGCAGAACCCCGGCAGGTTGAGTTGAGCGGTCATGCGGAAGGAAGCCTTGCGATTTATGTGGATGGGAAACTGCAAGCCAGCATTGACAAAACAGGCGCTTTTCATGCCGTGGTGAAGTTAGCGTACGGTGAGCATAACCTCGTCATTCAATGTTATGGTGCGAACGGGAGCGCAGGCTTTCGTCTGGATCCGCTTTCGTCTGGCATCGAGCTCGTAGAGCCTTATCCTGTACATGGGGCGAAGGACGAGTGGCTGTATCTAGGGCCGTTCGGTGCAGAGGACGTGATGCCTGATGTTGAAGCTTCGCTGTTTGCCTTGGTGGAGACGCAGGAGGGTGGAACGTTCTGGCGTCTGGATCAGCCAAACACGTGGGTGCGGCCGTTCACGGAGAATGCCTTGTTCGGCAAGTGGAACTATCCGCTTGGCGTGACGTTGTACGGGATGCTGCAGACAGGTAAGCTGCTCGGCCGCGACGATTTGCTGCAATATGTCTACAAGCATATTGAAACCTGCACGCGGCTCTATACCTATGCGGGCTGGGATAAAGCCCAGTACGGCGCCTCGGGTGTGCTGAACACGCTGGCGACACTGGACAGTTTGGATGATTGCGGCTCGTTTGGAGCAACGATGCTGCTGGCGCTGCAAAATCAGCCGCTTCAGGGCGCTGAGCGGATTGCCGATGTGATTGCGAATTATATTAGCAATCAGCAGGATCGACTGCCTGATGGATCGCTGTACCGCAAGCCGAAGCATGTGGATTTCCCGAACGCGACGTTGTGGTGCGACGATTTGTACATGAGCGTGCCGTACATGTGCCGCAGCTACCAGCGGACGGGTGAGATCCGTTACCTGGAAGATGCAGCTAATCAATTCATCCAATTTAAGAAGAAATTGTACATCCCTGAGCTGCAAATCATGTCTCACGTCTATGACTTCGGGATCGATAAACCTACGAAAATCGCTTGGGGCCGCGGCAATGGCTGGGTCATTTTCTCCCTGTCCGAATTACTGGCTGTGCTGCCTGACGACCACGCACAGCGCAACGAGCTGCTGGAGTTCTTCAATGAACTGAGCGAAGGTTACTTGCGCCTGCAAGGGGAGAACGGCCTGTGGCACCAAGTGCTGACAGAACCTGCTTCGTATGAGGAGACCTCGTGTACCTCCATGTTCTTGTATGCATTTGCTCGCGGCGTCAGATTTGGCTGGGTGACAGAAACGGAGAAGTATATCGCAGCGATTCATAAGGGCTGGAACGGAATGGCCCGCATCTCCATCGATAAATTCGGCAACGTGTACGGTGTGTGCCGCGGTTCGGGATATTCGTATAGCGTCGGCTACTATAAAGATGATCTCTCCTGGCTGCTTAATGATACGCACGGCATCGGTATTGTGCTGCTTGCCGGCATTGAAGTGCTGCAGCTGGAGCGCCATTTGGGCTCATCTTGACAGCGTTCTTGAAGCGGTATTATAGCGTTCTTTTCCAGTAACGGGTAGCGTTCTTGAAGCGTTCTCTCGTATCAAACCCCCTCCAGGTGAGACATGGAGGGGGTTTTTGGTCTTTGTAGCTTTTCCCACATTGAAAAAGTTGAGGTAAGTGAAAAAGGTGAGATCAGATGGCTATGTAAGAAATGTGATCTACTCGGAAATGTGTGAATTGTGAGGGCGGAGAACACGAGATAAGATAAATCCAGAGTTTGGAAAGCGGTTCAAGGTTATTGAACGGATATCAAATTTTGAGGAAGGTGAGACAAATAGAAAAGCTGCTCAATACGACAGTATCTGGAAAGCTCCATAGAAGACGGGGATTCGATCGCATGCGTTTCCGGCAAAACGTTCCCATTATGCTTATGTTTTTACCGGCGCTAGCCTTTTTTCTTATCTTTCGATATGCCCCTATCGGGGGCCTGGTTATTGCCTTTAAAGAGTACAATTTTGGCGATGGTGTATTCGGAAGTCCCTGGGTAGGCTTCAAAAACTTCGAGATTCTGTTCTCGCAACCTCAAATGCTGCGAATTATCCGCAATACGATTATTCTGAGCTTCCTACAAATTGTTGTCGGGTTTCCGTTCCCCATTTTCTTAGCCATTCTATTGAACGAAGCGAGGAAGTTGTGGTTTAAAAAACTGGTGCAAACCCTTGTGTATTTGCCTCACTTTCTGAACTGGGTCATCATTGGCGGAATTATTGCCCTCGTGTTTGCCCAGGAAAAAGGGTTTCTGAATCACTTTGTTACCCAGTGGTCAGATACACCTTATCCTTTTTTGTACAAAGAGAACAGTTGGATCGCGATATTTGTAGGCAGTGGGATATGGAAAGAAGCAGGTTGGAACGCCATCATTTATTTGGCCGCTCTTGCTGCTGTTGACCCGTCGCTGTATGAAGCGGCCAGCATGGATGGGGCAGGCAAGTTAAGGCAAATTTGGAGCATTACACTACCGGCCATATTGCCGACCATTGCGATCATGTTTGTGCTATCGGTTGGCCACTTCATGGAGGTCAGCTTCGACCAAATTTATGTGCTGCAAAATTCGGCGGTATCCGCAGTCTCGGATGTCATCTCCACCTGGAATTTTCGGGTGGGCATTAACGGCGGCCAGTTTAGTCTGGCTACGGCAATGGGCTTTTTCGAGTCGATGGTGGCCTTATTGCTCGTCATTGCAGCCAACGTAATTGCCAAACGAACAGGCAATAGTCTTTGGTAGAAAAGGAGGGTATTCTCATTAAAGCTTCGTCTACAGAAAAGATCTTCTACTTGATCAATTATGTCCTTCTTGGCGTTATCGCTGTCAGCTGCCTACTCCCCATGCTGCATATGCTCGCTTTGTCTCTCAGTACCAATGATGCCATCTTATCCGGATTTGTCAGCTTATGGCCGATCGGATGGAATTTCGAGACGTACCATAAGCTTTTTACAGGCACACGCATTTTGCAAGCGGCTCGGAATAGTGTCGAGGTGACAGTGGTCGGAACGTTCCTCAGCATGCTCTTCACCTTATTAGGGGCATACCCCTTATCGAAAAAATTTATGTACGGCCGCAAGTTTTTCACCATGCTGATTGTGTTTACAATGATTTTCAATGGAGGATTAATTCCCACTTATCTTGTCATCAAATCACTTGGATTGATCAACACCTATGGCGCACTTTGGCTGCCTGGATTGATAAGCGTTTATAACATGCTGGTCATGCGCTCCTTCTTTAACGGCTTTCCAGAGGAGATTGAAGAAGCCGCCCGCATTGATGGCTGTGGAGAGATCAGGCTGATGCTTCAGATTATTTTGCCGCTTTCCTTGCCGGTACTCGCCGCACTTACGCTTTTCTACGGTGTTGGCTACTGGAACTCCTTTTTCAGTGTCATGATTTACATCAACGATTCCAGTAAAAATACGCTTGCTGTACTTATTCAGCAAATGATTTCCAGCCAGCAGCTGCTACAGGAAATTGCAAACACGTCTTCGGAAGATCTTACATCCATCACACCGGAGTCGATTAAAGCGGCAGGGGTATTTGTCATGATCGTACCAATGCTGATCTTATATCCTTTTCTGCAAAAGTATTTTGTGAAAGGCGTCATGATTGGTTCAGTCAAAGGATAGGTTGAACATCTGATTTTTTGACAAGTCTGCTCTTCCTAAAAGAAGAATGCTTGTATACAATACTAAACAGGAGGGTTCTTATATGAACAAAAAAGCGCTAGTCATCTCCACGGTTGCGTTGACGCTTACGGCAACGTCACTGGCAGGCTGCTCCGACAGTAAGACGGGAGAAGCTCAACAAACATCAACCACACCTGCTACTTCGGCATCTGCGCGTGCCATGTCCCTCTCGATGTCGTTTTATGATCGGGGAACGATTGCACCTGATCTCGGGACTGCCGAAAACAACATTTGGACGAAATTCATCCAGGATAAAACCGGAATCAATTTAAAGATATCCCCTGTCCCGCGTGCAGAATCCGTTAACAAGCTGAATACCCTTGTCGCGTCAGGGTCAGCGCCGGATGTTATTTTAGAATACGATGTGGGCTTCCGCAATCAACTGTATTTACAAAAACAGATCATGCCCATCGGAGATTTGATTGAAAAAAATAGCACAACTTACAAGCAGCTGCTGAATAAATTTCCTCTACTCAAAAAGCTGAGCACGAGGGATGACGGGAAAATTTATGACCTGGGCCGTATTCTTGGCTATGTGCCATACAGTTATACGGTGATTAGGCAGGATTGGCTCGATAAGATGAAACTATCGGTGCCAAAAACGGCGGATGAATTGTTTCAAGTTGCGAAAGCGTTTGCAACGCAAGATCCTGACGGTAACGGCAAGAAGGATACATACGGCTTGAATATGGCCGGAGGTGGCAGCTTAATTGACCCTATGTTCCAGAATGTGACCTGGATTCTCAAAGACGGCAAGTGGGTGAAGGATTGGGATCGGGCTGAGGCTGCGAACGCTTTCCGCAAGAAGCTTTTTGATGAAGGCATCGTCGATAAAGATTTTCTGACTGATAAGAATGGAAAGAAAGCCGAGCAGGATTTTGTTACAGGTAAAATAGGGATCTATACAGCTGCAGGCTCATACAAAGTGTTTACTTCTCAATACGAAACCTTGCGTAAAAATGTCCCGGATGCCAAGCTGGTGGCCATCGCACTACCTTCCAGCCAATTTGGCAGCTTTTCGCCTGATTTCAATCCACCGGTGCAGTTGACGGGTGTGTTGAACGCCAAAACGAAAGATCCTGAAGCGGCCATCAAAATGATTGATTATTTGAGCTCACCGGAGTGGGTCAAAACCACCTATAGCGGCATTGAAGGCACACATTACAAAGTTGAAAATAACAAAGAAGTTCCGATTAATGCGGAGAAAAATAAGAAGGAACTTGATTGGTTAGGCGACTTCCGTATGTTAGGCGGCCAATATGTTTATAACGAGTTTGATACGACGATGAAGGGTTTTGATCAAAGCATTCCGCTTCAGAAGGAATTTTACGATCTTGGCAAGGACGTTTTCAGCTTGAACATTACAAAGGACCGCCCGTTAGCCAGCATCACGCTTGGCGGGTTCATGCCCACGCTTCCTGCTGACATGCAGTTCATCTCCAAGAACTTGCTTGATTCCACCAGCAACCCGATTGGAGACTTATGGAATAAAGCGATTGTAAGCGGATCTTCGTATACTTCGGCTCAAGCCAAACAGGATGCGATCAATCTTTGGAAAAAATCGGATGGCGATAAGCTGGAGGCCTGGTATCAGGATTGGTATACGAAAAATAAGGATACGATGGTTAGCCAGAACGACTTACTTTCTATGAATTTTAACTAAAAGAGTACGAAGAATGCTGTCGGTGGATGTCTGCCGA
Source organism: Paenibacillus sp. P36 (assembly GCF_045866505.1). Taxonomy (NCBI): domain Bacteria; kingdom Bacillati; phylum Bacillota; class Bacilli; order Caryophanales; family Paenibacillaceae; genus Paenibacillus; species Paenibacillus sp. P36. The sequence goes on along the minus strand of NZ_AP038372.1, from coordinate 7,119,540 downwards.
CAGCCTTGTTCGTACCGTCCCTAATAGACGGTTTCTCCGTTTCATTTCGATGCCCGAGGAGAGCATGCCATGTTAAAGAAACATTCTTGGTTTTACCGTTTGGTCACGACCTACCTGCCAATTGTCTATTTGCTTGTATTCATCTTGTTTTTTGTTTTCTTCATGACAATGAATAAGCAGTCCCAAACGCAAACTGTGAGTGCCAATGAAGCATTTACGCGATACACCATGCTTCAGCTTAACTCGATTCTTGGCAACATCGATCAGAATGTGAATGCGGCAACCGTGAATAACAGGGAGTTTAATCAGTATATGTTTCAGCTTCACGATTCTGATGTTAACCCGTATTTGCTGCGCAGTAAGGTGGCGGAGCTTTTCAGGCAGGTCCAGGCGGGTTTTCCCTTCATTCAATCCATTTACTTTTATCGCAATATCGATATGACGGTGCTCGGCACAGAAATGTACTTGCCACTTGCAGAGTTTGGTGATCGCGATTTCGTTCAGGAGCAGATGAAGCAGCCGCTTCCAAGCATTTGGACGAATGTAAGAACCTACAAAGTTCTTCCTTCTCAACCTTATGACGCTCAAGTTGTATCCCTCGTGAAAAAGGTCCCTTTTCTGACGGAGCCAAGCGGCATCCTTATCGTGAATATCGATGTTTCGAGTCTGGCCTCTTGGCTGCAAAGCATCTCTGTAAGCTCAATTAGTTCAATTACCTTAGTCGATCAGGCAGGACAATTAATCGGGCAAAGTAAAGTGAAAGCGAATAAGGACATCCTTAACTTGAAGTTTGAGGAGACAGGGTGGACGTTCAACAGTGGGATAAAAGAATCCTACCATTATGGCTTTTTTTCCGAGCTCTATTATAGTTGGATCATTATCGGAGTTGTGATGGTTCTGATTGCCTCAGCCTTAATTATCTACCTGTCCAAACGCTATGCAAGACCGATTGATGCGAGTATGAGCCGAATATCCGATTATTTAAACGTCAGGCAGCCAGGTGGAGAATTGATTTCGGTTGTCGATGCGGCTGTAGATAAAATCATTGATTTCGCTGATCGTTATCAGTCGGAGAGTAATTTAAATTTGCCTTATCGCCAGAAATATTTTTTCCAAGAACTTCTGACAGGGGATCGTCCCATCAGCCAAGACGAATTGATCGAAGAGATGCATAACTTTGGCTTCCCTTGCAATTGGCATTCTTTCAATACGGCTAAATTGGAGATCGATAGAATTAGTGATTTTACAGAAAGCTACTCTACGCGAGATCAGGTGCTCCTGAAATTTGTCTTGTCGAATGTGTTGAAAGAAACCGCTGAACAGTATGGAATAGGTATTTGGAGTGAATGGATATCTGTGGATAAAATGAGTATTCTGTTTGGCGCGGACGGCGAACTTTCGATGAGCGATATTAGCGCCATTTGTGAGAGTATGCGGGCGTGGGTTGAAGCCAATCTTGCCTTCACGGTAACGATCGGCGTAGGGAAAAAGACGGAGTGTTCGGAGGATATCGGCGAATCCTACGAGCAGGCTGTTAAGGCTGTGCAGTACCGCTCCGCATTGGGAAATAATCGCGTTATTCATTATGAGGTCATTGCGCGGCAGACGGAAACTGAGATATTTGATATTTTACAGTTAATCCGCACGATCGTTCAGTTGTATAAAAGCGGAAACGATGAATGGTATAACCAATTCGATTTTCTATTCAAAGCGATCAATCGCGAGTTGTATACCCGGGACGAGTTGAAAAACCTGCTTTACTATATGACCTTTACGTTTACACGTGAATTGTCTGAATTTCCCAGTGAATATACCGAGTCATGGCGAGTGGAGGGACTCGTTCCTATTTCCCAGGCAATTGACCGATTCGAAACGATGGACGATATCAGAAAGATTCTTCTGGAACGGCTCAGCACCGTTGCCGAGCTATGGAAGCAGCTGCGTGAAACTAAAAATCACAGGCTGCTGATTCACGATGTGAAAGCCTATATTGATGCCCATTACGCAAATGCAGACTTGTCTCTGCAGCTGCTTGCCGAACAATTTTCATTAAGTAAAAATTACGTCAGCCGCTTATTTAAAGAGGAAACAGGTGAAAATTTTATCGATTATTTAACGGCGCTGCGCATCTTTCATTCGAAGCAGCTTTTGGAAGAAACGGGCACTTCGATACAAGATATCGCTGGGCTCGTTGGTTATGAGCACTACTTTTCGTTTAACCGAGCGTTTAAGAAGTTGACCGGCTTCCCGCCGAGCGATTTTCGGAAGAAACGTTTCACTGACAAAATACTGTAATACGGAGTCTGGCGTGTACTTATGATTAAAGAGGAGATGGTTCGGTTGTCAGCAAAGTGGCAGGCAGATTGGTTGACTGATCATTCATTTATAAATGTAAAAAAGTCTGATCTCTACCATAAAGAGCTTGAAGTACGTGAGGTAGAACCGCATCGAACCGATTTGCAGCATCACCACTGGTATGTAAGAACCGTTTTTAGGTTGGATGAGAAGAGCTTGAATGAGGAGGAGATCCGGCTTCATCTAACGGCGGATGATTATTACAAGCTGTATATAAACGGCGAGTTCGTTTGTCAGGGACCGGCTCAGAGCGATGCGAATCATTACTATTTCAATCGTATCAATATTGCTTCAAGTTTAAAGGCCGGGGAAAATGTCATTGCCATTCATGTCTATTATCAAGGGTTGTTAAATCGCGCTTATAACAGCGCCGACTACAGGCAAGGTGTGGTAGCAGAACTGTGGGCAGGCGAGAATTTGCTGGTTAAAACAGATCGTACATGGAAAGCGAAGCGGGTATATGACAATCGGCCCGGTGTCGCTTTCGGCTATGACACGCAATTCACCGAGCATGTGGACGCCAGGCAATCGGAGAGAGGGTGGACAGAAGTCGGATATGACGATTCCGATTGGCAGTATGCAGAATCGGCGGAAAATATCGATTATACCTTTGTTCTGCAGCCAACTCCGCTAGTTGACGTCTATGCGAAGCAGCCATCGAATGTCCAACAACTGGCGCCCGGTCATTATCTGATCGATTTCGGAGGAGAACTGACGGGCCAATTCGCCATGATGGCGCATGGAAAAGCGGGAGAAGAAGTGCAAATCTGGTCTGGAGAAGAACTGCTGCCGGGGGATCAGGCGGTACGCTACGAAATGCGCTGCAATTGCCTTTACCATGATCAGTGGACACTATCCGGTGACAGCGATTTCTTCCAAACGTTTGATTACAAGGCGTTCCGCTATGTAGAGGTGCGAGGACCGGAGGAATCTCTGAGCCCTGCATCCTTCCATGCTCTGGTAAGACATTATCCGTTTGATGAACAAAGCTGTTTGCTGCACAGCTCGGATGAGCGGATGAATCAAATTTTTGACATTTGCAAAAATGGTGTCCAATACGGATCACAGGAAAACTTCGTGGATTGTCCCAGTCGGGAGAAAGGCCAATATTTGGGCGACAATACGATTATTGGTCACTCGCATATGCTGCTTAGCGGCGATTTACGGTTATATCGCAAGGCGATTGAGCAATTCGGACGCAGCTCTTTCGTCTGTGGCGGGCTCATGGCCGTTGTGCCGGGACATTTTATGCAGGAAATAGCTGATTTTTCTTTACAGTGGCCGATGCAGGTCATGACGTATTTCAATTACAGTGGAGATACGGCCTTTCTTCAAGAGATGTACCCGTATGCGGAAGGGTTGCTGCAGCATTTTGAGAAATTTGAGCGTGAAGATGGATTGCTGCAAGGCGTTGCAGATAAATGGAATCTTGTCGATTGGCCGCAAGGTTTGCGCGATAACTATGATTTTGAACTAACTAAGCCGATTGGCCCTGGCTGTCATAATGTCATCAATGCCTTATATATCGGCTGCGTGCGTACGGTGAACGAGATGCGGGATTTGCTGGGCGTCACTTATGAGAATCGGCTGCCAAAATTAATGAAAAGCTTCTTGGACGCCTTCTATGATGAGGAGAAAGCCTTGTTTAAAGATTCCGAGGAAAGTAGGCATCATGCTCTGCACGCGAATGTTCTTCCTTTATTATTCGGCATCGCCCCTGATCAATCCGTCGTGGCTATCGTAGACATGATCCGAACCAAACGATTCGCGTGCGGCGTTTATTTCTCCTACTTCGTCATGAAGGCACTTGCAGAGGTGAAAGAGTATGAATTAATCTATGATTTGCTATCGTCAGAGGATGAACATTCTTGGGGGAATATGCTGAAAGAAGGAGCAACAACATGCTTCGAGGCGTGGGGGAAGGATCAGAAATGGAACACCAGCCTATGCCATCCTTGGGCAAGCGGACCCGTTCCTGTACTGATTGAAGACATTATTGGACTCAAGCCTGCCAAGCCGGGTTGGGAAGAAATTGCATTTTATCCGCAGCTTCCGGCATCTTGGACATCGTTTTCTCTGCAGGTACAAGTTCCAACTGGAAAGATTCAGCTCCGTTACAACAACGGGGTGTGGACCGAAAGCTTCCCGCCTGGTATCACGGTTAAAAGAGCGGAGTAAGCGGACAAATGTAGAGGGAGAGGGGGCTAAGCTTATGGTTAATCATACCAATGACCGCTTTCTGGAAAGCGATGTTTTTCCATTCTACGCAGCCCCCTTCGAACTCCCGGCAGGACGGTACGTAGCTCCGCACAGCCACGAATTCGTCGAATTTGTCTACATCGTCGAAGGTAGCGGCGTGCATACATATAAAGGAATTGAACACAGGCTTCATACAGGTGATGCGTTCATCATTGAACCCGGTATGGAACATTCCTACAGGGTGGGGGAGCATGAACAGCTTCTTGTCTATAATGTTTTGTTTCATCCGTCGCTGATTTTTCATGAGTTGGAAAAGTTGAAGGAAGACGCTTCCTTTTTTGATTTTTATTATGTCGTTCCCTTTATGCGCCAATCGGTCAAAGATCAGCCCTCACTATGGCTGTCCCCCGTCGAGCAGAGCGTATTTAAGTCATTGCTCGACGAAATTGTTCGGGAATTTACGGTGAAAGACCACGGTTACCGATCGATGATCCGATCCAAGCTGGTGGAATGTTTCGTTTTTCTAAGCCGCTGCAACCGCAAGAACAACGAAAGCGTAAGGCTTGCGAGTCCATCAGAAAAGCAGGCGATGGAACAAATCGCCCGCTTTATTGAACGTCATCTGGAGAAGCAGCTTAAGCTGGCCGAGGTTAGCCGTCTGTGCGGGATGAGTGTCTCCACCTTCAAAGCCAAGTTTAAAGCGAATACAGGACGTACGTTTCTGGAATATCGCAATGAAATGCGAATTATGGCCGCCAAACGGCTGTTGGTCCAGACGGAACTCAAAATGATAGCGATTGCCCAAGAGGTCGGCTTCGAGGACGTCAGCTTATTCAATCGCACGTTCCGGCATTGGACCGGCATGTCTCCCAGCCAGTATCGAAAGGATCAGCTTTGAGCAGGGACTTTGGCAAGCAGCGGGAACATAGGCCCGCGCAGCGGTTCCTCCGGCGTATAGGTCTGCCCATCCAAAACCATGTGAGGTTTCCCATTAAACGTAGTACCGTCCGGCATATAGATGATGGCGTAAGCGCGTCTAGGCTTGTCGGTTTTATTTGCATGCGCATAATGAAAGGTAAGCCCGTCATGAAATGTGCAGCTGCCCGCTTTCAGAGGTACGATGACCGGCTTCCGTTCAGCTATTTCGGTCCCTTGAACAAAGTCGAAAATATTAACCGGATCATGCAACGAGATATTCGTTAACTTCCCCACCTTGTGAGATTTCGGCACGAACATCATACAGCCGTTATTCTCATCCACATTATCAAGCGCAATCCAGATGCTCATGCAGCCGTCCTCATTCATCGGCCACTTCGGAGAATCTTGATGCCACGGCGTGGCATTCGTGTCACCGGGCATTTTCCATAACGCATGATCGTGGAAAAAACGAATCCCCTTAGCACCTGTCAAACGTAACGCTATTTCCGCAAATCGGGGGTGAAAGGCGAAGGTCGCCATGCCGCCGTGATCTCTCCAGGTGTTCACCTTTTGATTAAGCACTCTGGCGTATGCAGCGTTGTCTTTCCCCGTTTTCACCGATAAGCCTTCCTTCGCACTCATCGACTCCTCCATATATTCGCGTAATGTGGCAAGTTCATCCCCATCCAGCAAATCATCGACTTGAACAAATCCATTCTCCTGATAAAATTCAATCTGATCCTGTGAGATCCAACGGTCTGCCGGATGTTGGCCGGATAGCTGATCCTTCATGGCGATCGTCCTTTCCGTATTGGTTTGGCGTTCCTTTATAAGATAAGTATAGAAGCATCGTTCGGTTGGAACTAGGAGGATTCGCCGATGATTCAGGCAGATTAGCTGAGGAAATTGAAAGCGCTCCGCATTTTAGTGGCATATTTCGGATATTATCAAAATTTCGTAGGATATTAGATTCATTTCATAGGAACTATAATCTAAAGGAATAGTAAATGGGCATTAAAACTAGGACAAAATACGCAGAGATGAGGGTTGAAGATGGAGAGTCGTAAGTTTAAAAAATCGTTATTGATCGGCATGGTTACCATGCTTGCGACGGTAGGCGTGGCTTGCGGTAAAAAAGAAGGCACAGCAACTTCCGGAGGAGCACCGGCAACAGCAGCAGCGGGCGAAACCGTGACTTTGACGATGATGCATCCTTGGACGTCGCCGAATGTCGATAATGATGCTTATAAGGCGAGAATCGAAGAATTTGAGAAAAAGTTCCCGAATATTAAAATCAAGCAAGACGGGGTGCCATCTGCCCAGTATAAAACAAAGCTTCGTACGCTTGCAGCTGGAAACAACCTGTCCGATATTAATGTCGTATGGCCGGGAGCAGATATTACGCCGCTCGTCGCCGGAAATCTGTTAATGCCGATCGATTCGATTATGGATAACTGGAAAAACATCCTTCCTGAGGATGCGCTGGCCGGCATGAAAGTGGACGGGAAGCAGTATGCCATTCCGACCAAGCAATCATTCGTCGACATTATTTATTACAACAAAGACATGTTTGCAAAAGTGGGTTATACCGAGTTCCCAAAAACGTACGATAACTTTATCGATGCGATCAAAAAGCTGAAAGCTGCAGGAATGACTCCGATTGCCATGGGCAACAAAGAGAAATGGCCGCTTCAATCTTCCTATATGTCAATTATCGGGGATCGTTTTGTTGGCAGCGATTTCTTGAACCAGGTGCTGAATAAGCAAGCTAAATTTACAGATCCCGAATATGTGAAAGCGCTTGGAGTCATTGAAGAACTGACCAAACTATCCGCTTTCAACACAGACATGAACAATATGGATTCTGTTCAGGCGCAAGATTATTTTATCCAAGGCAAAGCAGCTATGCATATTTCTTCTTCTACGGTTGACGGTAGAGTCCGTATCAACAATAAGGAAGGAGATAAATTCGGTATCGCTCTATTCCCTAGTGTTACTGGCGGTAAGGGGAATCCTGAGAAAAGCGCAGGTGTCGTTCAATACGGAATCTCCATCAGCAACGGATTGGATGAGAAAAAGAAGGCGGCAGCTATTGAATTCTTGAAATTCTTTGTTGGAGAAGACTTGTACAAGACGTTGATTAGCAAAGGTGTCGTCGTCCCTGCGAAAGTCGAAATTCCGCAAGATGCAAGCCCTTATTTAAAAGAGATGATGGCGCTTACGGGTAAAGGAATCGCTCCGGTATTCGATAGCGTGATCCCTGCACAAGTGGTCGATGTCATGCAAAACGGCCTGCAGGCTCTAACAGTAGGCAAAGGGTCTGCGGAGCAGTTGGCCAAAGATCTGCAGAATTCGATTGATAATCTTAAAAAGTAAATGAGTTAGGCAGGAAAACTCGAGGGTTCGAGTTTTCTTCCCTTTTTAAGGGGCAAATTTGGGAAAAGGAGGAAATGCCATGCATACGCTCAAGGGAACGAAGTTCTCGATTTTCATCGGGCTGCTGCCCGCGCTTGTCATTTATTTAGGCATCGCCGTCGTACCGATCGGCTTGTCGCTGTACTACTCCGCCATGAATTGGGACGGTATTTCGCCCATGACATTCATCGGGCTTGATAATTTCATCGAAATTATGAAAGATCCGATTTTTTGGAATTCGCTCAAAAACAATATTTTCATTATGATTGCGGGTATCGTAGGAACGATCCCATTCGGGTTGCTTCTGGCGCTGCTGCTCAATAAGAAATTGAAAGGTTCCGGTTTCTTCCGCACGGTTGGCTTTCTACCGGTTGTCATCTCTTCCGTTATCGTTTCTTTGATTTGGGGAATGATCTATAATACGGAATACGGCATGCTCAATTCCGTTCTCGGACTCTTTGGTTTGGACAGCTTGAAGCAGAACTGGCTTGGAAGCACCGAGTGGTCCATGCTGTCAATTAGCATCACTTATATATGGCAAAACTGCGGTTTGTATATGGTCATCTTGCTTGCCGCTTTGCAAAATATACCGGCCGAAGTTAACGAGGCTGCTCATATGGACGGGGCTACCGGCCTGAAGAAAACATTTCTCATCACGATTCCAATGATTCGGGATACACTCGTCGTCGCTGTTGTGTACAGCATCAGTGGTTCCTTCCGTGTCTTCGACCTGATTCAGGTCATGACCGGCGGTGGACCGGCCCATTATACAGAAGTCATGACGATCTACATGTATAACAATGCATTCGTAAACATGCGTTTCGGTTACGGAAGTGCGGTATCCATTCTGATCCTTGTATTCAGCCTGATTGTGGTCACTGTCGTGAATAAATTAGGCATGGAAAAAAAGAGCTGAAGAAGGGGGAGTTGAAGCCGAATGGAACGGATAGGGAAAATTAAGCATTTCATCATATACGCGTTTTTAATATTGTTTGCCATTATTAATCTATTACCGCTTTTTTGGATGGTAGTCGATTCCTTCAAGAGTGAGCAGGATTATGCTGCGAACCCGTTCTCGCTGCCGACCGTACTGCACTTCAGCAATTATGCGAAGGCGTGGGAAGTGGCGAATATGGGGACATATTACAAAAACAGCATCATCATTACAGCTGTCTCCGTTATTGTCACGGTTTTGCTCGGAGCGTTGGCCTCTTATTTTTTATCCCGGTTTGAGTTTAAGCTGCGGGGAATCACTTACGGAATTTTCTTGCTCGGTATGTTAATTCCGATTCATGCGACCTTGATACCGATTTTTCATATTATGCAAAAATTGAGGCTGCTCGATACGAGTCTGTCGCTCATTTTGCCGTATACCGCCTTTCATTTATCGCTCACGATCTTTATTCTTGAAGGGTTTATGAGAGGTTTTCCGAAAGATATGGAAGAATCCGCCGTCATGGACGGGTGTGGCGTTTTTCGTATTTTTTGGTACATTATCCTGCCGATTACGAGACCTGCCATGGCAACGGTCATCATTTTGAATTTCGTTTATAATTGGAATGAATACTTGTTTGCACTTGTATTGATCAATTCCAGCGAATTGAAAACATTGCCGCTCGGACTCGCTAATTTCGTCGGCATTGAAACGGCGAGCCTTACACTGCAGATGGCTGCACTCACGATCGCTCTGATTCCGATCATCATTTTCTATTTGATTCTTCAGAAGCAGCTTGTGAACGGCATGACAGCAGGTGCGGTCAAGGGATAAGCAGGTGCAGATACGGTAACAACCGACTTTGGCCATGAGGAGAAAAGTACAATGCGGGCTCGTTTGTGGAAGTTCGGAAACTTCAGCTTAAAGCGGAAAGCGTTCCTCATATTTTTGCTGTTTGTTACTTTGCCTACATTCGGAGTCGGAGTTCTCGTTCAGCATCAGTTCAGTCGCATCTTGACCCAGCAATTCGTTGAATCCACCAAAAGGAGTCTCGATACCGTTACGAATCAGCTGACGGAAGAAACGAAGATGGTGGAGGATATCGCGGATTATATGATATTTAGCCCTGATATCCGCAATTTTTTGCACCCGTCGGGTTTATGGATGACAGGAGAACAGACGGAGCTCTATAAGGAGAATATCGAGGGTTTTCTTACGTTTCAATTAATGTCCAAAAATTATATCAAGTCGATCATGATTCAAGGCTTGAACGAAAATCGGATCCATATGGGGGAGCCGGTCAGCGGGAATGAGAACGAATGGCTTCAGCGAGCAGCGCAGCGCAAAGGCGGTTTGGTCTGGAGCGAAGCATATCCGGTTACAAGTGATTGGTACGGGCCAACGAAGGTCATTTCCTTGTTCCGGATTATCAATTCGTTCGATGAAATTACGCAGCCCTTGGGCAAACTCATCATCCGTCTTGATGCGTCAAGCATCGTGAATTTGCTGAAAAGCGGTATTTTCAAAGAAAGCGGAATTATCTTTATTGTGGGCAAAGAGGGGAATTTAATCCTCACTTCGGATGAGAAGGTGACCGGCGAGCGGGATACAGACAAGGCGCTGCTCGATACACTGCGCAAGCATGGCGGGGATACGTTCACTTATGAGCTGGACGGAGCCTCTTATCTCACGTTTCATCAGTCGATGGAAAATACCGGATGGCAAGTTGTCGCTATGGTTCCAGAGGCTACGATGAACGAAAATACAGCCGGTTTAAAATTTATCATGCTGCTGATTATCGTCGCGACGCTGATCCTTGGGTTAGCAGCGTTGATTGGATTCCACTACACGATCATTCTTCCGATTTTGCGTTTAAAGCGGGAAACGGGTCGTGTGAAGCAGGGCGACTTTACGGTCCGAGTACCGATTGAGTCGCACGATGAAATTTCCGAGCTGAACAGGCAGTTTAACGGTATGGTGATGACGATCCAAGAACTCATTGAATATAAGTACAAGCTGGAGCTTAGACAGCGGGAATCCGAACTGAAGCTGCTGCAAAAACAGATGGACCCTCATTTTTTATACAATACCTTAGATATGATTCGCTGGACCGCCCGGCTGGAGAAAGCTTCCCGGACAAGCCAGCTTATCGAGATGTTATCCAAGTTTTTTCGCTCCAGCCTGGGCCGGGAACAAGACAGATCGACCATTCAGCAGGAGCTGGAATTCGTTCAATCTTATTTGTTTCTTCAACAGAAGCGCTTAGGCGGCAAGCTGGAGTACTCTCTGTTAGCGGAAGCACATATCGCTGATGCGGCTATTTTGAAGCTGACCATTCAGCCGCTTGTGGAAAACTTCCTGAAGCATGGCCTCGATAGCGGTCAACCACGAAATTTCATTAAAGTGAAATGCTATCAAGTTAATCAGGATATATGGATTGACGTGCAGGATAACGGCAGAGGACTCAGCCACGAGCAGATCGCAGAGATTCGGGAATCGCTCACAAGATCAGGCCATAGTGATCATCGGGGAGCGATGGCGAATATTCACGAGCGTTTGTCAATTGTATTCGGAGCGGGATACGGGCTGGAAATTGTTGAGGCTTCTGTAGAAGGGACCTGGATTCGTTTAATCATTCCTTATGAATCGCAGAACGGCGGTGAATGGCATGAACGTTAAAATGTTAATTGTCGATGATGAGCCGATTATTTGCGAAGGCTTAAGATACACGATCCCTTGGGAGGAGCTTGGCGTTCAAGTGATCGGGGAGGCATATAACGGAACGGAAGCGCTTCGGCTTGCTGAGGAGCACAAGGTGAATTTGGTGCTGACCGACATCCGGATGAACGGGATGGACGGCCTGGAGCTTGCTGAGCATCTTATGTCAGCCTTGCCTAATGTCCGAATCGTGATTATAAGCGGATACGAGGATTTTGCGTATGCCAGGCAGGCGGTTCGACTAGGTGTATCCGATTACTTGCTCAAGCCGGTGGATATAGACGAATTGCTGAGACTCGTCCGCAACATTGTGGCCAAGGTGCGCAAGGAGGCGGAGCAGGTCAATCGTGACAATGAGAACAGAATGATGTGGCTTTCCAATGTCGTTCGAGGCGTCAACTCTTCTTACGATTTCTCGAGCGTCATGCCAGCGCTTCAACCTGGGGCTCAATTCCGGATGATCGCTACACAGATGAACCGTTTTTACCAATGGTTTTCGGTCACATCATCTGCCGAGCATAAATCGCTTCAGGAAGCATGGATGACCCATGTTCACCTCTCGCTTGAAAAGCATGCGATTCATTGTTTATCGGTATTCGATCATACCAATTTACTGTTTACACTATGCGTGGATACATCGAACCGGCTCGCCACGGAACTTGCGTGGAACGAAGCGATAGATGACATGCTGCAGGCTTGGCAAGGTCCGGAATCATTGTACGGCAGCATTTCGACTGCCTATGACTCGCTTGCCGATACGGCAGAACACTGTGGCGAGGCCAGGCTTCTGTTGAATTATCATGTGTTGGATGAACAGGCCATACTAACAGCGGAATTTAAAGATCAGGCTGACCGTAAGCGTGATGGGGTTCCGGAACATTTTCCCGGCGCTGAAATGGTACAAAATTTGATGCATGCGCTGTTCCGGTATGATCTAGCAGAGATTGAAACGCTGATCGCCGACATCTTCGGATTTTTCCGAAGTCGTGGTTATTTGTTGGACGAAGCGGCTATCGCGTACGGAGAAATCCGCGTTCTGCTGCAGCAGCGGCTTAGGGAGAGTGGGATCAAAGATTTGGATGCTTTGAATAGAGCGCCATTGGATTTAGATGCACTTAACTCTTATGCGGCTATAAGCCAAATTGCGAAGGAAGATTTGACGGCCGTCCTTACATTAATCGAGATGAGCGGAATTTCCAAGCCTTATTGGATTATCGAAAAAGCGAAAAAATATATCCTTGAGCACAACGGGAGCGCATTGAAGGCGGCTGATGTGGCAGCCTGGCTGAAAATTACGCCCAGCTATTTCAGCTATATTTTCAAACAAAGCACAGGAAAAAGCTTCACGGAGTACGTCAACCAGTTTCGTATCGAGCAGGCCAAACAGTTACTTTTGCAAACGCATGACAAGGTATACGAGATCGCCGACAGAGTGGGCTACAAGGAGTACAAATACTTTGTTTCAATTTTTAAAACGTACACGGGCATGACGCCGACAGAATATCGCGATCTAAATACGACTTGAGAATCGGTTCGCAACTTGCTATTTATGACAAGAAAAGAGTGTGAATTTGGGGATGGAGACATATAGAAACCCGCAACTTTCCATCGAAGAACGGGTGGACGATCTGTTGTCGCGCATGACGTTAAAGGAGAAGGTCGGCCAGCTTAATCAGAAGATGTACGGTTGGGATGCCTACCGCCGAACGGAACATGACATTGAATTGACGGATGCATTCAAACGGGAGGTGGCCTTCGGCGATGGGATGGGCGCATTGTATGGTCTGTTCCGTGCTGATCCTTGGTCCGCGGTCACCTATGAGAACGGCATTCCGGCAGGCGATAGCTCGAAAATCGCCAATAAGGTGCAGCGGTATGTCATCGAGAATACCCGGCTCGGTATTCCTGTTCTGTTGTCGGAAGAGTGTCCCCATGGCCACCAGGCATTGGACGGAACACTGCTGCCGGTAAATATCGGCGCGGGATCGACCTGGAATCCTGAGTTGATCGAGCAAGCATACGCTCATGCAGCGGAAGAAATCAGGGCCCGGGGCGCACATCTTGCGCTGGTATCCGCCCTCGATATTTTGCACGAACCGCGCTGGGGGCGGTCGGAAGAATGCTACGGCGAAGATCCGTACCATGCTTCACGCATGACCGAAGCCGTCGTACGGGGCTTGCAAGGCCGGACGCCGGAAGAGTTATCGCGACCGGATAAAGTCGTCGCACTGCTGAAGCACTTAAGCGCGCAAGGCGCTTGCGTTGGTGGACGCAATGCTGGGCCGGCGAATATCGGGGAACGAGAGCTGCGGGAAATTCATCTGCAGGGCATGAAGGCTGGCGTCGAAGCGGGAGCGATGGGGTGTATGGCCGCTTACAACGAAATTGACGGTGTGCCATGCCATATGAATACGAAGCTGCTGACTGGCATTCTGCGCGAAGAATGGGGTTTTCAGGGCATCGTTATGGCGGACGGAGAAGCGGTGGACCGGCTCGTCCAACAGACAGCCGATTCGGAGTCGGCCGCATCCGCCGCGTTAGCCGCTGGCGTCGATCTCAGCTTGTGGGATAAGGCATTCACGACATTAGAGAATGCGGTTATGAATGGGGTAACGGATGAAGAGCGAATCAACCGCGCTGTTCGCCGTGTGCTTCGGCTTAAATTTTTGTTGGGTCTGTTCGACCAGCCTTTTACCGACGAAACGACGGCTGCACGCGTTATTGGCAACGAAGCGTTCCGCCGTACCAATCTTCAGGTTGCTCGGGAATCGGCGGTTTTACTCAAAAATGAACAGAATCAACTTCCGTTAAGTAAAACGTTGAAACGCATCGCCGTCATCGGACCGAATGCGCATCAACTCTATAACCAGCTCGGCGATTATACGTCCACACAGCGGGAAGGAAAAGGAACCACGGTGCTGGAAGGCATCCGTATGGGCGCCGGGCGTGAGACGGAGGTCGTCTACGCGAAAGGCTGCGGCATTCGCGACGAGTCTACCGCCGGATTCGCAGAAGCGGTCAACGCCGCTAAAGCTTCGGATGTGGCTGTTCTCGTATTGGGAGGAAGCAGCGCCCGCCGTTTCGATCAGGGGTTTGATACGAACGGGGCTGCTATTATTACGGCAGGCAATCCTTCCGAGATGGACTGCGGTGAAGGCGTCGATCTGTCCGATCTGCGGCTTGGAGGCGTGCAGGAGCAGCTTGTGAAGGAGATTGCCGCAACGGGAACGCCGGTCATCGCCGTCTTGATCCAGGGGCGGCCGCATGCGCTAACCGGCATCGTGGATGCTTGTGATGCCATCCTTTGCGGATGGTATCCGGGCCAGGAAGGCGGACAGGCGATCGGCGAAATCTTGTTCGGAGATGTCAATCCGAGCGGCCGGCTGGCAGTATCGCTGCCGCGGTCAACCGCACAGCTTCCGGTATATTACAACCAGAAGGATCCAGGCCGAAAGCGCGTTTATCGCGATATGACCTCGGATCCGCTGTATCCGTTCGGATATGGCCTCAGCTACACGACGTTCGATTACGGACAACCTCGCCTCCTTCAAACGAGCATCTCTACAGCAGAATTGGAGAACGGGTGTTCTGTTGTTGTCGAGGTTGACATTGAAAATACAGGTGCAATGAGGGGAGCTGAAGTTGTTCAGCTCTACATCAAAGACATGGAAGCGAGCGTTACCCGGCGTATCATCGAATGCAAAGGATTCCAGAAAGTGGAGCTGGCTCCCGGTGAACGGAGGTCCGTAATCTTCCATCTTGGTTTCGAGGAATTGGCGATCTGGGATTCGGGAATGGAATTCAAAGTAGAGCCGGGAAATGTGAAAATCATGGTCGGCAGCGATTCGCAGCATACGGCCGAAACGATGCTTCACATCACACGTTAGATTTTCCGATGGCATCCATAAAAATCTGGATGTTTTCTAAACTTTCACGGATATGAGGCGTTCACTGGACAGTTATATAATGAGGTGAACGGCAAGACGCAATGGACAACAGACAATTATTGATCAGGAGGCACCACCATGAAAATCACAAGACATCCCGCTAACCCAATCGTGGTTCCGGGCATATACGACTGGCGTAAAGTGACGGTCTTTAATCCAGCAGTTATTATCGACAACGACAAGTTCTACATGATTGAGCGTACGGCAGAATCGTTGACGCCTTGCAAAAACTTTCTAGGACTTTTGGAAAGTGAAGACGGTGTTAATTTCCGCCATGTGGTGGATCAACCGATCGTTACGCCGGACATGCTCGGATTTCCGTACGGCAGCGTACAGGACCCGCGTGTCGTGAAAATCGACGATACGTTTTACTTGAACTACGCATTGCGTCCTTGTGCAATGAGCTACTATCCGACCGGAGCCGGCATTCCGGAACGTTCAGTTCCGACATATCCGGACGGTTGGGGAGAGAAGCCAGAGCACTGGCTGACACGTTCCGGAATCATGACGTCGAAGGACCTCATTAACTGGGAGTACCTATGCGATACGACTCCGCTTGATATTAATGACCGGGACAACATCCTGTTCCCTGAGAAAATTAACGGCAAGTACGTACTGCTGCGTCGTCCGGAAGAGTATATCGGCGAGAAGTACGGTACGGAAAAAGCGGCGATGTGGATCACCTATTCCGACAACTTGATCGACTGGGAAGAGCCGAAATTGCTCGCCAAAGCGGAAAACGATGATTGGGAATTCAAGAAAATCGGCGGCTCCACACCTCCGATCAAAACAGATAAAGGCTGGCTAACGCTGTATCATGGTGTTGATAAAGATACCGTGTACAGAGTTGGGGCACTGCTGCTCGATCTAGAGAATCCGGAAAAAATCATTGCCAGAACTCATAATTTCATCATGGAGCCGGAAACGTATTACGAGAAGTTCGGCTTCCAAATTCCAAACGTTATTTTCCCGACGGGCAATGTAGTGAAAGACGGACTTTTATATATTTATTATGGTGTAACGGACACAGCGATCGCTCTTGCGACGGTGCCGCTTGACGAATTGGTTGACTATATTTTGAACGAACCGAAATAATGTTTTTCGAACTGCTCTTTCAGCGAGATTTTGGCTGGGGGCAGTTTTTTTTATTGGGGCGATTACAAGACTCATTTTCTCAGACCTAAAAACTATTGACGGTTTAAAGAGAACTCGTTAGAATAAAACACAGTAACTAGATTGGAATTATAAGTTATCGACATATCCTTGTTGACCGGACCACCGGAGACACGCATTTAATTGGCGTAGTCTCCTTTTTTGCGTTTCGGCATGGAAAAGGAAGTTGCTACATAGATTAAAATCGAACCGGTTCCAATGTTGCAGCTTTGTTCCAAGGAGCTTGACTCTCGACAGCAGCGCTCTGAATGCAGCTCTTTTCGCCTAAGCCATCGGCAGCGGAATGAGAAGGAGGCGGCCAGCGGGGGATGCATATTTTATATATCAATGTACGGGAGGCGTATTCAAAATGAAGCAGTGGATTCCAATCACTTTAGCTGTTCTGTTAGCGACAGGGGCGGTTGCAGGGTGCTCCAGCGGTACAACGGCGACCCCGGAAGCGGGTAAAGCAACAACCGATTCAAGCACGACGGATGATCTGAAGGATAAGCTAGAACTGAATATTATGGCAATCAGCTACGAAGGAGGGGGATGGCCGGCAAACAATCCGATGATCGATTATCTCAATAAGAAGTTTAATGTGGATCTTAAGTTCCAGTGGGTTTCACAGGATAACTATAAAGAGAAGATGAACGTGCTGGCCGCCTCAGGGGATTTTCCGGATTCGTTCCTGCTAATGAAAGATGACTTTTTGAAATGGCGGGATAAAGGTGTGTTTCTTGACGTCAAACCGTTTCTCAGCAAATATCCGAACTTGGCCAAACAACTAGGCGGAGAAGAACAGCTGCAGTTTATGAGCCCGAAGGGTAAATATTACAGCTTTCCTTATTATCAGATCGAAACCCAGACGTCGTTCGGCATTCGAAAAGACTGGCTGGATAAGCTCAATCTCAAAATGCCGACGACAGTAGATGAATTTTACGACGTCACCAAAGCCTTCGCTAAGCAAGACCCTGACGGAAACGGGAAAAACGATACGTACGGTTTCTCGGTTTCGCTGGCACCGAATAAAACGGACTTCAAGCATATCGATCCGATTAAGGCGGCATTCGGTCTCGTCAATATTTGGGGGGTGAAGGATGGCAAGTTGATCAGCTGGCATACGCAGAATAAAGAGCTCAAGGACTTTGCCGTCTTTTTGAATAAAGCGTATACAGAGGGCGTGATGGACAAAGATTTTGCCATCAATAAGGTGAAGGACCCGCAGGACAAATACGAGGCGGGCAAAGTCGGTATCGATGATGTCGTGCCGAATGTTTTATATCAGACCATTGTGCCGAATGTGAAGAAAATCGATCCTAAAGCGGAAACTGTGCAGCTCCTGCCGCCAAAAGGGCCTACGGGACTGCAAGGAACATCGACAAATTCAATAACCCAAAGAATCGTTATTAATTCCAAGAGTGATCCGAAGAAGCAAGAAAGACTATTGAAGCTGTTTGATTATCTGGTGTCCGATGAAGGGAATATCTTGACGAAGAACGGGATAGAAGGGGTTCACTATAAAAAAGACGGCGACAAGTACACGAAGCTGGATGCATTCGATAAGGACCGTCCGATCCTGATTTCAGCCTGGTATTTGCGCAGATTCGACCTTAATACGCAAATTCGTCTCTGGGACGATAAAAAGACGGCTGACGACGTCAATCAATGGTTCAAAAACAGCGAACCGTTCAAATGGACGAATGTAGCGGCTGGATTGGAATCGCCGACAGATGTCAAAAGCGGAGCGACCATTGATCAGAAATTCATGACCGCTTTCATCAAAGTCATTATGGGCGAGCAGCCGATCGATTCTTTGGATCAAGCTGTGGAACAGTGGAAGAAGGACGGCGGTGACAAGATTACCCAAGAATATAACGAAGCTTATCAGAAATCTCAGCAATAACATGACATAGTTCAGAGGTAGATGAAATGAGAAGCGGAAAACAAACAAATAGAGCCTCCCAAGCCTATGTCCCTGTTGTAGCGAATAGGATTCGGCAGGTGAATTGGAAACGCGGTATTCCTCTATACTTGATGATTTTCCCGGGTTTTTTATACTTTGTTATCTTCAAATACATTCCGATGGGCGGATTGGTGATCGCATTTCAGGAATATGATCCGTTCTCGGGCTTTATTGAAAGTCCCTGGGTCGGTCTGGACCATTTCCAGCGTTTGTTTACGGATGCGGACTTCTGGACGCTGCTCCGCAATACGCTGATGCTGAGCGCGCTGAATTTGTTTTTGTTTTTTCCCGCACCGATCTTGTTCGCCATTCTGTTGAACGAGGCAAAGAAGTCATGGTTCCGAAGGATCGTGCAGACCGTTATTTATATGCCGCACTTTTTATCTTGGGTTGTTGTCGTCAGTATCACGACGCTGCTGCTTGCCACACAGGACGGCGCGATCAACAATTTGCTTGCAGGTATGGGGTATGAGCGAATCGAATGGCTGACGAGCTCGGATTATTTTCGAGGCGTGTATGTGGTCCAAAATATTTGGAAAGAAAGCGGCTGGAATGCCATTATTTTTCTGGCTGCCCTTGCGGCCGTAGACCCGACGCTCTATGAGGCAGCCGTCGTAGACGGGGCGAACCGCTGGAGACAGGTATGGCATATCACGCTGCCGGCGTTAAAATCAACGATTGTCATCCTATTTATTTTGCGGCTGGGCCAGATCATGGATCTTGGTTTCGAGCACATTCTGCTGCTGCAAAATCCGGTGAATCTGGATGTAGCGGACGTGTTTGATACGTATGTCTACCGCAATGGCGTACTACAGGGCAATTTCAGCTACTCCACGGCGGTAGGCATATTTAAATCGGTGATCGGGCTGCTGTTGATCGTCTTGGCCAACCGTTTGGCCAAAGCGTTCGGTCATGAGGGGGTGTACTAGGATGAAGGGCTTTCCTATCCGCGATAAAGATCTCATGTTTACCTTCATATCCAGAGGGATATTGGTGATCAGCCTGATATCCGTGATATTTCCGTTCTTATATGTGGTGCTGACTTCGTTCGCGCCAAGAGAAGAGATCGTAACCCGTGGATTTTTTCTGATCCCTCATCAATGGACGATCAATGCGTACGGCTATCTGATGAACAGTGAACAATTCGTTATTTCGTTCAAAAATGCGGTATATATCACGCTCGTCGGCACGACGGTGAACATGGCGCTGACTTCTCTCATGGCCTATGGGCTTTCCAAGTCATGGCTGGGGGGAAGGAGGGTGCTCAATTTCATGGTGCTGTTCACCATGTTATTCGGGGGAGGAATTATCCCGACTTATCTGGTTGTCAAAAGCTTGCATCTGCTGAACAGCTATTGGGCGCTTTTCTTGTCAGGAGCGATCGCGCCGTTTCACTTGATCGTCTTGCGCAGTTTTTTTCAGAACATCCCTATAGAGCTGGAAGAATCCGCCCGTATCGACGGCTGCGGGGAACTGCGGCTGTTCTGGCAAGTGATCCTGCCGCTTTCTTTACCGGCGGTAGCAACGTTTACGCTCTTCTATGCGGTGCAGAACTGGAACGCCTACTTCAATGCCGTCATGTATTTGAACGATTCGGATAAATGGCCCTTGCAGGTATTCCTGCGGCAAATGATGAACGAAGCTAACGGCAGCATGGAGACTATGGCAACAACCTTCCAGTACAGTCCGGCAGTGAAGATGGCTGCGATTGTTTTGACTGCGTTACCGCTATTGGTCGGCTATCCATTTATGCAAAAATATTTCAACAAAGGGATGCTGATGGGCTCGGTCAAGGGATAGCTGCGTGAGTAGGAATATGAAAATCGAATCGATTCCAAAGCGGGTTCGAGAGGGGGAATGACATTGGAAACAAGACCCAAGGTAACCATTAATGACGTCGCCAGAACGGCGGGGGTGGCCAAATCTACCGTTTCTCGCATTATTAACAATGCCCCCGGGGTGAAACCCGTCACAAGGTTAAAAGTGAACCGGGTGATTGAAGAGCTTGGCTTTTCGCCGAATATGATGGCGCGAAGCTTGAAGACCAAGCTGCGCCGCCAAATCGCGCTCGCCATTGACGATATTCGCAATCCGTATTATCCGGAGCTTGCGTGGGGCGCCGAACAAGTGGCGAAGCAAAACAACTTTCGCGTAGTGCTGATCAACCATTACGGCAACGCTTCCGAGGAGCTGGCCGTCATCAAGGAAGCAAGCGATATGCATGTGGACGGGATTGTTCTGCTATCGATCAGCCATCCGAAGACGTTAAGCAAGATTATAAAAAAAGCGAGCGTTCCCGTTACCCTGATCGGAAATTACGAGGATGATATGCCGGCAGATACGGTAGGGCTGAGAGAAAACGAAGGATACATGGCGATGGATCATCTGATTCGGATCGGCAGAAGGCGCATTGCCTACGCCGGCAGCACGACGGTACACCGTGGAGCCCGCTATGCAGCCTACGAGCAGTCGCTTGCCTCTCATTTTATGGCGTTCGACAGCGCGTTAGTGTACAACGGCGAAAGACTGGCCATCGATACCGGCCTCGAAGCAGCCCGTTATTTTTACAATTTGAATGAAATCCCCGATGCGGTGTTCGCAGCCAATGATCTTGTGGCTATCGGTGTCGTTCAAGGTCTGATCGATCTGGGGCTGCGCGTACCGGAGGATGTCGCTGTCGTGGGCATCGATAATATTCCATGGTGTAATTTAACCAGACCTAAAGTGAGTTCGGTTTCCAATTTAGTAGCGGAAATGGGGCGTATTGCCGTAGAGAGTCTGCTGCTCCGTATTGATGATGAGGCTAGAGCTTTTGAGAGAATCACCTTGGAGCCCCGGCTGATTGTCAGGGAGTCCACCGTCAAACAGAGGTAGGTTGGCCGCTTGGCGGTGGTCGAACCTGCGTTTCCCCAAATCTAACGAGCGAAGGTGAAATGATTCATGACCATACCAAACGATTACGTGGAAAGAGTGTATGCCGGATGGCTGGCCAAGGTGATTGGCGTTAGGCACGGAGGAAACATCGAGAACTGGACATATGACCGGATCGAGCGGACGTTCGGTGAAATTACGGAGTATTTGCATGAATTTAAAAATTTTGCAGCAGATGACGATACGAACGGTCCGATGTTCTTCCTGAGAGCGCTAGAGGATTACGTATGTGGAATGGAGATTACGGCGGAGCAAATGGGGCTGACCTGGTTGAATTACGCCCCGGACGGCCACGGTTTCTATTGGTGGGGAGGCTACGGGAAATCAACCGAGCATACCGCCTATCTTAACTTGAAAAATGGCATCATGGCCCCGCGTTCCGGGTCTATCGAACAAAACGGAATCGCTGTCGCCGAACAGATCGGAGGGCAGATTTTTATCGACTGCTGGGGACTGATCGCCCCTGGAAATCCCCAAATGGCGGCGCATTTTGCGGAGAAAATCGCTTCGGTGTCGCACGATGGGAACGGCAAATTCGGAGGGATGTTCATAGCTGCCTGCATCGCCTCCGCTTTTGTTGAGCGGGATATCGAGCGAATCATCGAGACGGGGCTGGCGCATATCCCTGCGGATTGCGAATATGCGCGAGTGACACGCGACGTCATCGCCTTTTATAAGGCGAGCCCGCACGATTGGCGGGAAGCGTTTCAATTCGTCAAGGCTCATTACGGCTACGACAAGTACCCTGGACACTGCCACATCATACCGAACTCGGCCGTCATGATTTTATCGCTGCTGTATGGTGAAGGCGATTTTTCCAGGACGATTAACATTTGCAATATGTGCGGCTGGGATACGGATTGTAACGTTGCCAACGTGGCTACCATTATGGGAGTGCGCGGGGGGATTGAAGCCATCGATGACAAGTGGCGGAAGCCAATTAATGATTTCCTGTGCTGCTCGAGCGTCATTGGGTCGCTGAATATACTGGATATTCCATGGTGCGCCACTTATATCGCCAGACTTGGCTATAAGCTTGCCGGCGAGGAGGCTCCGGAGCGCTGGGCTTCGATATTCGCAGAGAAGAACATGAGGTTCCACTTCGAGTATCCCGGTTCTACGCATGCGTTCCGCCTTGAGCACAACGACCCGCTGCCATTGACGGAACGGATCGAGAACACGGATCAGTTTGCCGCTTCCGGCGAGAGGTCATTAAAGGTGCTCTTTGACTGTGTTCAAGGAGGCTGCGCTTATCGAGTGTATCATCAAACGTATTACCGCCCCGACGATTTTAATGACAGCCGTTATGACCCGAGCTTCTCGCCTATTTTATACCCCGGCCAAACGGTGGAAGCCCAAGTCATGCTGCCCGGTTCCACGAACCAGCGTGTGACGGCTCGACTGTATGTCAAGGATGGGAACAGCGGCACGCGATACTACGGTGACACCGTATTATTAAGCGCCGGCCAATGGATCCGACTTGTCTTCCAAATTCCCCGATTGAATAATTGCTGCCTGGAGCAGGCGGGGATCGAGTTCATTCCGATGGATGGCAAAGGCGACAAAGGACCAAGTCTCGTCTGTTATATCGATGACGTTATTTTTGGCGGGAAGCCGGATTATGCGATCGATTTTGCTCAAGAAAAGCTCGAAAAATGGAATGGCTTGCATCTCGAAGTCAGCCAAATGACTTATTTGCGAGGCATCTGGACGCTGGAGAACGGTGAATTGAGCGGAAGCTATTTCGGCGAGACGGCGGAAAGCTATACGGGCAGGCTGGATTGGGAGGATTATGCGTTTGAGACCGTTATCGTCCCGCAGCTGGGGGAACACCATCGGATCAATTTTCGCGTGCAGGGAGGCATTCGCTCCTATGCGGTAGGATTTGCCCCGGAAGGCAAGCTGGTGCTGTATAAAAACGATAACGGATACCGGGTGCTGTCCGAGAGCCGTTATGATTGGCAATTGGGAATCGCGTCCACCTTAGCTGTAAGGGCTGAAGGAAATCGATTCCAAATATCGGTGAATGGCGCGCCGGTCATCGACTTTTCCGATGACGAGGGTTCTTTTCTGAACGGCATGATTGGGTTTTCGAATGCGGAAGGCAGTCATACCCATTACCGAAAATTTTCGCTTACGAGTATAGGATCAAACGTGAAGGGAGTACCGACCTATGAGCCAACCTAATATTGTAGTCATTTGCAGCGACCAGCATCATCCTCTGATCACGGGATACCGTGAGCATCCGTATATTCAGACGCCAAATCTTGATCAATTAGCGGCAGAGGGGACTTACTTCAGCAGAGCATACAGCAACTGCCCTGTCTGTACGCCAAGCAGAATGAGCTTTGTTACAGGCAAATATCCGAATCAAATCGACAGCTGGTTTCTCGGCTGCCCTCTGGACCGCGAGGAAATGACATGGGCGCGAAAGCTGGATCAGGCGGGAATTCCGTCAGCGATGTTTGGAAAGATGGATTTCTGCGGTGACTATCAGGACGGCGGATTCAGCGAGTATAAAATTATCAAGAAACGTCCGGCATTCAACCCTTATCCGCGGACCACACCACTGTATTCCAGACTCGAAGGCCATGTGCGGGAAGATAAGCGCAAGACCATTCTTAATGCGGGCATACGCGAAGATGTCGTCACGGACGGTAACACAGGATACGATAAGGATCTCGGATTTTACGATCACGACCGGGTGGTCACCGATTGGGCAATCGATTACTTGAAGCACAAGGGGGAGAACGAGGAACAGAAGCCGTGGGCCATGTACGTCGGACTCATGTTCCCTCATTGGCCGTACAGAGTGCCGAAGCCGTATTACGATAAGTATTATCCAGATAACGTGGTCATGCCGCATGACGCCCATTTCCCGAACGACCGGCTGCATCCACAGGTACGCAATATGCAAAATGCTCTCGGTCTCGGGGAAATCACCGAACCTGATCTGCGCAACCTCCTTGCTTCCTATTACGGGATGATTACGGCATTGGATGACAATATCGGCAGAATTATTGCCGAGCTGAAAGCGCAAAATTTGTACGATAACACATATATCGTCTACATGTCCGACCACGGTGAAAACCTTGGCGAGCATGGGCTCTTCTTTAAACAATGCAGCTACGACGCTTCTGTCGGGGTTCCTCTTATCGTCAAAGGTCCGGGGCTGCCAAGCGGGCAGCGCATTGATCAACCGGTCACCTTGGTTGATCTGTATCCGACGCTCATGGATATCGCAGGCTTGGAGACAGAGCCGGATCGTCCGGGAATGAGCTGGCTTCCTTTGATCAAGGACGGCCGTCAGCAGGGAAGGCACGACTACGCGTTCTCCGAGTATCATGGCAATTTCTTTAAACAGGATTGGTATATGCTCGTGAAGGATGGCTACAAGTTTACCTACTACGTCAATGACCGGCCATCGCTGTTTAACCTGGAGGAGGACCCCCAGGAAATGACGGACCTGGCAGGGGAGGAAAGCTACCAGGAGCTTCTCCACCAATTTGAAGTTTTGCTGAGAGAGATTGTCGATCCGGAAGTGGTTTCGTTGAGAGCGAAGCGTGATCTGGGTCTGATCGGCAGCAATGGCGAGGATTATACGCTAACGTTGACGGACCCTGCGTGCAAGGAATGGATTAAGCAGGGCATCTTTCAGGATGAAGCGGAATTTCCGAAGTGGGAAGGGCAGGAGGGAATTCTGCAAAAGGGCGGCGTCTGACGTTGGACTGACTAAGGCTGTGATAATGTGACACAGTGAGATTATGACACGTCCAGCATAAATAAAGGGAGTTTCGGAGGTAATGACATGGCCAAAAAGCCGAATTTACTGCTCATTATGTGTGACCAATTGCGTTTTGATGTGCTGGGGTGCTACGGCAACCCACTCGTGAAGACGCCGAACATCGACCGGCTTGCCCAGAGGGGAATATGCTTCGATCAAGCTTACAGCCAAACACCGGTTTGCGTCCCCGCCCGTCACGGGCTGATTTCCGGTCTCAACCCATTTGAATTGGGCTTGCTTAAAAATGAAAATTTGGCAAAGGAAATCGATCATCCACTGCCTGAGCTGATTCGTGAGCAGGGATATTTCACATGCGCTGTAGGGAAGATGCATTTCCAACCGGAAAGAAAGCATTACGGCTTTGACCGCATGCTGCTG
This sequence comes from Paenibacillus sp. P36, assembly GCF_045866505.1. Taxonomy (NCBI): domain Bacteria; kingdom Bacillati; phylum Bacillota; class Bacilli; order Caryophanales; family Paenibacillaceae; genus Paenibacillus; species Paenibacillus sp. P36. Next base: position 7,093,843 of record NZ_AP038372.1, on the reverse strand, counting down.
TCGGAAGAAATTCCTGCCCACTTTGCCGATGATGAGTATTTGCAGTTCTTAAGTGAGCAGGGCTATGGCCATCTGACCGAACCTCACGGCAAACGAAGCGAGCTGTATTACGTTCCTCAAATTTCGGAACTGCCGGAGCATTTGCATACAACCGCTTGGACGGGGGATACGACGTGCCGTGTTATTCGTCAAAACCAAAACCGGCCGTTTTTCATCTTTTCTTCTTTTATTAAACCGCATCCTCCGTTCGATCCGTGCGTTCCGTACGATACGATGTACGCGCTGGAGCAGGTTCCGCTGCCTGTACGCAGGGAATTTGAACGTACACCCGACGATTATGCCATCGACGTGATGAACGATTACAAGGTTAACGGTATAGATAGCCTGACATTGGAAGATGAATTGAAAATGCGGGCCTACTATTATGGCAGCGTATCGCAGGTGGATAAGCAAATCGGGCGCATCCTCGACACACTGGAGTCGTGCGGATTGATCGACGATACCCTCATCGTATTTACATCGGATCACGGAGAGATGTTGGGTGATCATTATTCCTACGGTAAACGCACCTTCTATGAAGCGTCAGCCAAGGTACCGCTTATTGTCAGCTGGCCGGCGTCGGTGCCACAGGGCGAACGAAGGGAACAGCTGGCGCTGCTTCAGGATATTTATGCTTCCTTCATCACCGCATCCGGCGGCAAAGTGCCGGAAGCCTCTTCGGGATTGAATCTGCTGGCTGCCGCTTCGGACCCGGACCAACCTTTGCGGGACCGCATCTTCGCTGAGGTCGGCCGGGGCCGAGTGATGAAGATGATGCTGCGCTGGGGCAATTACAAATTTATTTACCATACCAATGGCGGCAAAATTAACTTGTTCAATTTGGAGAACGATCCGGAGGAGTTTACGGATATCTCAGCGGAGCATCCTGAGCTGTGCCTTCAATGCCGGGAAGCCATGGCGCAATATTATCAATCGTATGGCTTTACCGAAGCGCTGAACGGCGATCAATTAGTAAGCTATGATGCACGGCGTCACGTGCCGCAGGGCTATCTCGATCAGACGCCTAAATGGCCGGGAACCGTTGTTACTGCAGACGGAAATTGAATGAAATATCCGAGGGGCGTTACTGTATGCTTGCAGGGCGCCTCTTAAGTAATAGGAAATCCTTCGGTGGCAGAGTGCGTATTGCTGTTTTAATCAAGCAGTTAACATTACTTGTATCCTACGTCAAAAATAACGTGTTTTCAGAGGTTGTGGACACGAAACGCTGTAGTTTTGTTGGACAAGCAGGGATGTTTCTGCATAGAACACATGTGGAGTCGGTAATATTGATGGTTCGAAAATGAGATTTGGCTATTTCGCTTAACTTATTTATTTCTTCAAAAGTCCAAGTTAAATGCGCTACTTGGACTTTTTGTTGTTCGAATTTGTGTGTTTAGTAAGCTATTTGGATTCCTCGTAATACTTACACCCTACTCAACGACATTTGCATAAGAGATAATGATATTACAACTTGTTATGCGGAGAATAAAGTTTGAATAAATAAGAATAAGTGAAAGAGGGAGACTTATGATTTTTAAAAAAGATCCAATGGATAAAAAGAATTTACTTAAAGAATTAGATTCACTAAGATATTCAGACAGAATTAATAAAATGGCAATACTAGGTCGTAATAATAATGGATCAATCCAGTTTTCAAGATTGCTTTCTTCGTTACTGAAGGATGGTGCCTATGAGGCACAGCTTGCATTAATTGGTGCTAGTGTGGCACAAGATGCAAATATTATTTTGTTAGCGTTAAGGCATCCTATGGCCACTATTAGAATTCAGGCAGCAGGCCTTTTGGCCAAAGTGGCTTCAGATATTGATATTGAACGTGAAATACTAAATTTATCACATGATTGTCGTCACAAATTATTGAGCAGTATTTCGATTTTAAATCGACAAGAATGGGCGGAGCGCTTATTGCCTCTTGTTTATGCTCGATGGGGAGCGCAGGAGGCATCCATCTTACTACCAGCGTGTTATAAGGAAACTGTTCGTAAATGGCTTTTGGATATTGGGTATGTCATAAAAGATTGGTACAAATTAGCCAGACGACATCTTGAAGTGGTTGCGGAGTATTTTAAAACAACTTTAGAAAGCACACCACTTAGGGAAAAGGGATATGTGTGGTGGAGGTTTTCATCAGCTATCGAAATTTTATGCAATTTAAAGGCAGATTTAGTTCTAGAATGTGCTATGAATCATGGCTCAATGGGTGTCATACATCCTGCGCTAAAAAAACAACTTGGTACTTTAGTTCGCATAAATCCTGATGCAGTGTTTATGCTGCTAACACGAATAGAGTCGCGAAGCGATCTAATTTCTCATGGTGTACCTGATGGCATTTTAAGAAAAAGAAATTGTTTAACAATAGATCAGTGGATTGAAATAGCAAAATTACTTGCAGATAATCCAATACATATTGTGAAATTACTCCATTGTATTGCTCCTTCAAATCGTGAAGTGATTTTTGAGTCAATATATGAAGAAGATAAGCGTAAAGAGCGCATTTTTCCAGAAACATTACTGTATAAATTACCGCATAAATTACGCGACAAGGAAGCAACAAGAATGCTTGGTCTTCGTGAAATCTATGATAATCAGGTGAAAACGATTAGGATTTCTGCTTGTCGTTCTATTAATAATTCAAGAGAGATGCTTGAAAAAGCAACACATGTATCCAATGCAGACGAACGCGCACTGGCACTTGCGCAATTAATTAAGAGTACTGCTCTATCGAGACATGATGTTGAAAAGACTTTGGTATTCTTAGGTCGTATCAAAAATGATCAGGATTCTGTGCGAGGCGCAGTGATTACAGAGCTTTCAAACAGTCCTTCTTCTATGTTTACGGATGAGAATATAAAAGAACTTACTTTACTTGTGGATAGTGTGATTGAAGCTAGAGATACTTCATATGGTACAAAGGCTGCTCTCCAAAAATTAGCATTTTCCATTATGCGATATAATGCATTAAATCCCAAAAGCGAGATTTTTAAGTTCTCTTTAAGAACGATTATAAAACTAGCTAAGCAAAATGGTTATCTTACACTACCATCTTTAGAGAAAAGTTTACCTCGGGGTACAGAAACGATAATTTTTGACGAGATTTATCCATTAGTTGTGGAAGCGAACAAAAGAGAAAACTACAATTTTGTAATTAGTTTGGCAAACTCATTCGGAAAAAGAGGTTTTAACATAATCAAACTTCAAAACTTATTAAAGGAAGCGACGAAGGCGAAAACAGATTCTATAGCAGTACAAGCGACCAGACATTGGCTTGCACCAAATAAAACACGTGATGAAAGAGTCAAAGAATTATTAACGATGGATGCCTCTTTTATTACAATAAATGAAGTGTTCCTGCATTTGCATTTAAAACGTCAAGAATGGTTGGATCCATTTATTTCTGGTACTGCTATTAAAGGTAAGTTTTTAACGGGCAAAACCATTCATCTTGTGCCGGCTACGGATGGGTTTAATAGGTGGTTGCCACGTCAGCAAAAATCTTTTAGCTCCATATTAGAAAAAGTTGCATTCGATGCTAAGCGTAGTCTTTTTGAGCGTTCAAGAGCTATTAAAATAATGGCAAAAATGCCTGATCTTTGCCCAGATAAGATACTAGAACTTTTAAAGGATGAGGAAGTATCTGTAGTAGAAGCTGCACTTTATGCACTTTCATTATTACAAGAGCCCGAAAAGGCACTTCCACTTCTAGTGGAGAATTTAGATGGGGATAGAGCCCGTGTAGCCATGTACTCGATACCTAGATGCGCTCGTCGAGTTGATCCGGTTTTATTGACTTCAATGCTTAAAGAACTTTTAAATCGAGACAAACTTAAAATCACGGTCAGAAAAGAGGCAATCAGGTTACTGGGTGCTTATAAAAGTAGCGAAAGCATTTTGTTATTGATGAACGAGTTTGAAAAAGTAAATTCACATAAGGATGTAATCATTGCAATAGGGCATGCAGCGAGACAATATTTAGATGATGAACGTGGATGGGATATTTTAAGTTTAATGGCTTCTTCATCACAAAGTGATATTGCAAAAAGTTTACTATTCCAACAACCTAATGAACTTCCAGTAGACTATAGATCTCGATATTTAGAATTAATCATTAAAATTGCAAGTCATACAGATGCGACTGTTGGAAGAGATGCTTTCAATTGCATGAAAAATTGGACAAATGGAAATGAAGTAATAATTGCGAATGCCACTGCAGAAGCACTTGTCAATTTAGAAGATAGCACTAGATGGAATGCGGCAATGAACACGTTGATAGAAACATGCCGTGATGGTAAGGTCAATGAATTTGTAATTGGTGTGTTTAAGGATTTGGCTAATGTTAAAATAAGTGATGAGTGGAATGCAACAGCCAAAAGAGATTTGCCTCATCGACAACGGCTCTTGAAATTTACTGACAAACTGATAACTCTGCCAAAGAACACACGTCTAAACCTTAAGCTTTTGTATATGGGTATAAATGACTGTCTTGCGTCAAATGAGACATTAAAGCATGCTGTGATAAAATTGTATATAGCATCAATTGATTGGAATGATGTAGAGGAATCAGTTGCTTATCTAAACAGTGTTGTTAATTGCATGACACAACAGCCGCATCTTTTGAAAGATGCGTATAGACAAGTTGCGCAAAATTTAAAAGATAGCAAAGGGTATTGGAATCCAGAAACAATATTAGAAATTGTAGACGTAATATGGTCTGAGGGCCGTTACGAATCTCAGTTTATTGGACTTTCTCTGCTTGAAGTTACTGGAAGTGTTTTATTATGGAGTCCGGATTGTACCCGCCTTTTAAGATTATATAGAGATCACATAAACATTGAAATTCGCTCACTTGCGTTAGACATCTGGACATCAATAGATTAATTATTCTTAAAATGCAAACTTGAATTGATGACGCTACGATGTATTTAATCAAGAAATTGCAGTTGGAGTGGTACATTATCGATTAAATAAAGGTATTGTTATTACAAATAACGGAGAGCCAGGATTATTCGGAGCAGTCCACTCGTAAAATGACAAGAGATGGTTGCATTATCCCAAATAAAACTATCTTTGATTCCATTCTTCTTCCTCTCCAGAAATAATGGTGGTTAGTTTTTTTAGCTATATCTAAATAAAACTCCTAATTTTGTGAACAAGCAGCCCCGCGGCTATAAACGCGGGGCTTTTAAATGCACAAATAATAATACTTACTTACCTTTAATTGGTTAAAATGTAAAAATTATAACAAAAAGGTTATGGGAGTTAATCTAAAGTTCTATTTGATGGAAATCTCAAAAGAAAAAGTGGTGGCTGAATATGACGAGAGAAGATTGAAGTTTCTGTCTCACCTCAGTATCAATTGAACTTTCCCTAACGCAGACGAATTCAAGTAACTTATTCCGTACATGCACTTCTAGGCACGAACCCACATACACTAATACTAATCTTTAAAGCGGAGGCTTCCGAAGCAACTAAGATCCGCTAACATTGAGGGGGTGGCTGGAATGCCTGGAATTTTCAGTGCAATTGCTGTGTTAATCAAGCAGTTAACATTACTCGTATCCTACGTCAAAAATAACGCGTTTCCACAACCTTTAACGGAAGAAGAAGAAGAAAAGCATCTTAGACTGATGGCCGAAGGCAATGATTACTCAAGGAATAAATTGATTGAACACAATTTACGGTTAGTCGCCCATATAGTGAAAAAATTCGACAACACCGGAGAAGATCTGGAGGATTTGATCTCGATCGGAACGATCGGCTTGATCAAAGCCATCGAGTCGTTTTCCCCGAACAAAGGGACAAAGCTGGCGACGTTCGCAGCACGTTGTATCGAGAACGAAATACTTATGCATCTTCGCTCACTGAAGAAAACACGCAAGGATGTGTCCTTGCATGATCCCATCGGAACGGACAAAGAGGGGAATGAAATTACTTTGATCGACATCCTCGGTACAGAAGCCGACGATGTTGTAGATAAAGTACAGCTCAAAATAGAGAAGAGCAAGATTTATCGGAACTTAGAGATTTTGGATGATCGCGAGAAGGAAGTCGTTGTCGGGCGGTTTGGTTTGGAGCTTGGCGGGGAAGAGCGGACGCAGCGGGAAATAGCGAAGGAGCTGGGCATCAGCCGCAGCTATGTATCACGGATTGAGAAGCGGGCGCTGATGAAGCTGTATCATGAATTTTATAAGGCGAAGCGGTAAGCGGTAAGGTCGGTCGAACGTGTCTAATGAATCGCATACTTCATTTATTTGGTTTCAGATAATGGAGGCGAAGAGGATGACCTTAATCCAGATTGAGCATGTGAGTAAGAGTTATGTGATGGGCGGGGAAACGATTCGTGCGTTGGATGATGTTTCGTTAGATATCGATCACGGCGAATTCGTGGCGATCATGGGTCCGTCGGGGTCGGGGAAGTCGACGTTGATGAACATTTTGGGCTGCTTGGATGTTGCGGATGATGGGGACTATGTGCTGGACGGAAAAGCGATTAATCGGCTCAAAGATGCACAGTTAGCTGAAATAAGGAACCGGAAGATCGGCTTCGTTTTCCAGAACTTTAATCTGCTGCCACGGCTGAATGCGTATGAGAATGTGGAGCTTCCGTTGATTTACAGGGGCATGAACAGGAAGGAGCGGGAGCCGCTTGTCATGCAGGCATTGGAAGCGGTGGACTTGGTGGATCGCAGGAAGCATGTGCCTTCGGAGCTTTCTGGCGGTCAGCAGCAGCGCGTTGCAATTGCTCGGACATTGGCGGGAGATCCGGCGATTATATTGGCGGATGAACCAACGGGGGCACTGGATTCGAAGACAGGTGTTGAGATTTTGGAGATTTTTAAGAGGTTGAATCAGCAAGGCAGGACGATTGTTTTGATTACGCATGACCTGGCGATTGCTCAGCAGGCGAAGCGGGTAGTGTATTTTCGGGATGGGAAGTTGAGTGAGGTTGGATAGGATGAGACCGGGACCCAAAGGGGTTTCGGTTTTTTTGTTGTTTTTACACGTAGGAACGGGTTTAAACTCCCCAGAGAATAAGGATTTCCTCACGAATGCTTGCTCATTCGCAGGATTTCACATGGATGATAAAAGTAGGAGTTTAGATGATTTAATATTTCGAGCTTTTTGGTTCCATTTGAGGGCAAGCGGAAATAGAAGATTTCGACCTATCTTCCATACAAAAGCAATGCAGAGCGTCTCTCCACAAGGTTTTTGGGATTGTCTTTTAGGAAATCGATTTAGTGTATCGATTTCCTATTGACAGTAACGGCAATTTCGTTTTAATATAAGTTAAGAAATCGATTAACTAAATCGATTAACCTCGCGAGAATGATATAAGGCAATCAACTTTACACCAGATGTACCCTCCATCCAGACTTCCCACAACAAAAACGATCTTTGATTAATGATCTAGGCTATTTCATAAACCATGAATCGAATAAGTTAATGAAATAGTGTGGATAAATGAGTTAGCCAAAAAAGGAGGGCTTTAAATGAAAAAAATGAAAGCGCTTTTATTCATTCCTCTAATATCAGCTTTAGGATTAACAGCGTGCAGCAGTAATAGCTCCACACCTGCTACCACGAACTCTTCGGCAGCTCCAGCAGCGACGGTGGGGGCCAAAAGTGAAGAAAAGGTATCCATTCGCTTCGCTTGGTGGGGGGATGGGAAGCGTCATGAAAAGTATAACGCCATCGCGGATATGTATGAGAAACAGCACCCCAATGTCAAAATCGTAAGAGAGTTCGGTGCATTTAATGATTATTGGGATAAAATGGCGACTCAAACGGCAGGCGGAAATATGCCTGATGTGGTTGGAATGCATGCTACATATGTTGCGGACTATGCACGCCGCAATACGCTGCTCGATTTGGGAACTTTTGTTCAAGACGGCACAATTAACTTAAAGGATTTTCCTGAAGCGGTTCAAGAGGCAGGCAAAGTGAACGGTAAAACCTTCATGGTCGCACAAGGCGTAACGATGACCGGATGGGAATACAACACGGCGATGTTTGATAAATTAGGTGTCAAATATCCGGATTACAACTGGACGTGGGATGATTTTACCGCTAAAGTGACCGAGATTCAAAAAGCGATTAAAGAACCCGGTGTCTGGGCTTCTGGCGATAACAGTAACGATATTACCGGCCTTCAGGTATTTGCCCGTCAAAGAGGAAAGGATCTGTTCACGGCGGAAGGCAAACTGGGCGTAAACAAAGAGGATATAGTCGCATGGTTCTCCATTTGGGATAAACTGCGTAAAATCAAGGCGATCCCGGATGCGGCTACTACAGAGCAATATTTAACGGTATCTCTTGATCAAGGCTTGTTCGTCAAAGGAAAACTCGCACTGACGGTATTCCCGTTCAACCAGATTCCGCTGTATCAAAACTACATCAAAGATGGTGAAGTTCGATCGGTACGCAGACCAACGGATCCGAATGGCAAAGAGGGAGAATTTGTTGAAGGAGCTTACCTAGCCGTATCTGCCAATTCCAAGCAAGCAAAAGCAGCCGCCAGCTTCATAGATTTCTTTGTCAACAATGAAGAAGCAGAGAAGGTGTTTAAGCTTGAACAAGGCGCGCTCGGTTCGACAAAGGGGAATGAAACGATCAAGCCGCTTCTTTCTCCGGCTGAGCAAAGAACAACGGAAGCGATTCAAACGAGTCTCAAGACAGCGGGTCAGCTTCCGCTACCACCAGCAGGTCAAGGCGCGGTTCGTACACTGCTCACGGAGACTGCGCAATCCGTTGCCTTCGGGAAAAGCACGGTTGATCAAGGAGCCAAGGATTTTATCGATAAAGCAACAACCATATTAAATAAATAATCGAGCGAATTTATACCATTCATTCTTGCGGTCGGATGTAAAAGATATAGGAGACATCTGGCCGCAACTTTGGGAGTGAAATCATGACGGCCATTAAGACGTTCTGGAAAAACAACTGGATAGGTTATTTATTTTTGACGCCGTGGCTGATTGGATTAATTGGTTTAAGCGCATTTCCTATGGGTTTTTCACTCTACTTGGCATTTACCAATTACGATTTGTTCTCTTCGCCGAAGTGGATTGGTCTTAGTAACTTTATAGAGATGGTTCATGACAAAAAATATATCAGCAGCGTTAAAGTAACAATTAGTTACGTGCTGATGGCTGTTCCGCTTGCGCTTTCTTTTGCTTTAGCCGTTGCGCTTCTCCTGAACAAGGGAATACGAGGTATAAGAATATATCGGGCTATTTATTATGTGCCGTCATTATTTGGGGGAAGTGTAGCCGTTGCATTGTTATGGAGGCAAATTTTTGGCGGTGAAGGTTTGATTAACAAGATTCTGCACTTTTTTGGCGCAGAGGGTTTGAACTGGATTGCCACTCCGAGCACAGCGCTTTACACTTTAATTATTTTGTCAACATGGCAATTCGGTTCTGCGATGGTTATTTTTCTAGCAGGTTTAAAACAAATCCCGATTGATTTATATGAATCTGCGAAAATCGATGGGGCAGGTACATTTAGGCAATTTTTAAATATTACTTTTCCAATGCTGACCCCCATTCTATTTTTCAATCTTGTCATGCAAATTATTCATGCCTTTCAGGCGTTCACACCTGCTTTTATCGTGAGCGGCGGCACTGGTGGTCCATTGAATTCCACTTTGTTTTACACCCTGTATTTGTATCAGAAAGGTTTCGCTCAATTTGACATGGGCTACGCAGCAGCTATGGCCTGGATGCTACTCATCACCATTGCGCTTGTTACATCGCTGCTCTTCGTTACATCGAGGAAATGGGTCTATTATCAAGAATAGGGGTGATCCCTTTGGTCAAGAGCAGAGCATCCCGTTATGCTCTCCATATATGCATTATAGCTGGGTGTGTAATTATGATTTATCCGCTGTTATGGATGTTCATAAGTTCGTTCAAAGAAAATACAGAAATTTTTACGAATACCTCATTAATTCCGAATAAAATCACATTTGAAAACTATAAGCAAGGATGGGCAGGCCTGTCCGGAGTTACATTTGGTCAATTTTTTCTGAATACTTTTTTTCTAGTTGCTATGTGCATAGTTGGAAATTTGATTTCCTGCTCAATGGCAGCTTATGCTTTTGGACGACTTCGCTTTTTTCTTAAACAAGCATTTTTCGCTGTTATGCTCATGACTTTAATGCTGCCTTTTCATGTGACTGTAATTCCGCAATATATCATGTTTAATAAATTTGGTTGGATCAATACGTATTTGCCTTTAATTCTCCCGAAGTTTCTCGGGGTTGAAGCATTCTTCATTTTTTTAATTGTGCAGTTCATTCGCTCCCTTCCTCGAGAATTAGATCAAGCAGCTGAAATTGACGGTTGCGGTCCTATCAAAATGTATTGGTATATTATGATTCCACTTACGGTTCCAGCGCTAATGACGACCTCGATCTTTACGTTTATATGGACCTGGAATGATTTCTTTAGTCAGCTTTTGTATATCAGCGATATTCAACGATTTCCGATTGCTTTAGCGCTCAGAATGTTTACGGATTCCATGGGGGATAACTCCTGGGGAGCTTTGTTTGCAATGTCGATCTTATCCCTTGTTCCTGTATTTGCCATGTTCATCTTCTTCCAGAGATATTTAATCGAGGGCATTTCAACAGGCGGACTGAAGGGGTAGAAGATTGACTTTCAGAAAGCATGGCGGCTGATTTTTATTCCTTAAAAATGCAACACATTTTTAGGGATGAAAATATAAATCTGGTATTGGAGAGTGAGCTAAATGAGCAAGGACAGTATGTCCAAAGAGGAAAGACAGAATTTATTGGCGTTGTACAAAGATTTGCGCGTGGCCGACGTGCGGGATGGCATGGATTGGAACATGATGCATCATTATGGTACGGTTCATCATGAAATTCGCCCGCTTTACCGTACAAGAGCGGTAGGCATTGCTCAAACCTCCAGATACATTCCTTATCAAGGGGATATACCTAAAATGACGCCAGATGAATATACAGAGTGGGCAAAATGGTATTACGCCAACATCACGAATAATAAAGGAATGAAAGCTTCTGAACCGGGGGATTTTGTCGTTATTGATCAGAGCGGTGTTGATGTGGGGATTCTTGGTTCTAATAACTCGCTGCAATACTTCTCCCAAGGAGCAGTTGGTTTTATTACGAACGGCGGTGTTCGTGATACGGATGAACTTATTATGCAGGAAGTTCCCGTGTGGTCCAAATTTATCTCGCAAAAAATGAATCAGGGCCGAATCCAATTCGATGCGAACGATGTGCCGGTCAATATCGGAGGCGTTGTTGTACATTCGGGCGATGTAATCGTAGCAGACGGAGATGGTGTCATTGTTGTGCCGAGAAAAATCGCTGTAGAAGTAGCCAAGTACGCGCATCAGGAATTAAAGAGCGATAAAGCAGGCAGACGCAGAATATATGAAGCGATGAATAGAGAATTGGATCACACAGTCATTTAACCAATACATAGTGAAGGGATGAATGAACATGGACGATAGAGATAAAATTTTAGAGTTGTATAAAGATCTAAGGGTTGCAGATGTGCGCGATGGAATGGATTGGAATATGATGCATCATTACGGTTCCGTACATTATGAAATTCGCCCGCTGTTCAGAACCCGGGTAGTTGGCATTGCACGGACAGCCAGATATGTGCCTTTTGAAGAAGCCGTACCGAGTATGACTCCTGATGAATATACGGAATGGGCAAAATGGTACTATAAAGAAGTATGCTATGATCCTTGGCATAAGAGCATTACGAAGGGCGATTTCATGGTCATTGACCAAAGCGGTGTTGATGTGGGAATACTTGGTTCCAATAATACGCTAGGTGGTATTAAAGACGGGATTGTCGGGTATCTCTCGAACGGCGGAGTACGGGATACCGATGAAGTTATTTTGCAGGGTGTACCGGTGTGGTCCAAATTTATTTCGCAAAAAATGGATCAAGGCCGGATCCGTTTCGACGCATTGGATGTGCCGGTCAATATCGGAGGCGTAGTCATTCGAACAGGAGATGTTGTTGTAGCGGACGGTGATGGCGTTATTGTCGTGCCCAGAAAACTTGCCTACGAGGTGGCGAAGTATGCCCATCAGGAGCTGAAGGGCGATAAAGCGGGACGGAAAAGAATATATGAGGCCATGGGCAGAGCCCTTGATCATACGGTTATTTAATAGAGATACTATGTCAGGGCTATATTAGTAGCTCAACAGAAAACGGATATTTACCTGCCAACTTGATCTAAAGGCAAGTAAATATCCGTCTTTTATTTTTTATTGTGTAGTTGAAAATATGGAGGGGACGGATCTGGTATCCGTGCAGCAGTGTGTCATGATTATCATTAAAAGTTGAATGAGATGGAGAAATAGCGAGATAACCGTAGATTGACGGTGCATTCTGCTATCTGTTATATTTGTTAGATTAATACGCAGTTAAGCTGAAACTTATACACGGAATGAAATGAGGAATTTCATTGAAAGTAACCATCGATGATGTGGCTAAAATGGCTGGTGTATCTAAAACAACAGTTTCACGTATACTCAACGGGAATTACTCGCAAGCGACGGAAGAAACGAAAGAAAAGGTTTTAAAGATCATACGCGATATGAATTATCGTCCCAACCCCATGGCACGGGGATTAAAGCAAATGAGGACGAATATTATCGGTATCGTTCTTTCTAATTTAAGTAATCCATTCTGGTCCCGAGTATTGGAAGGTGTTGAGGATACATGCCGTCTGTCAGGGTATAGTCTCATGGTATGCAACTCCAATGAAGATTCCGAACGTGAAGCAGAGTTAATTGATGGTTTACAAATGCGCCAGGTGGATGGCATTATTGTCAATCCAACTGTCAATAATAGAGAACTATTTACGGAAATCGTCAATAAGAAGTATCCCCTTCTTGTCATTAATCGCCGAATTTCAGATTTGGAAGTTGATGATGTAGTCGTAGATAACGTACAAGGAGCACGACTGGCTGTCGAACATTTTATCCAAATGGGCAGACGTAATCTGGTGAGCTTCGTTTACCAGCCGGAAGGCATCAGTACATGGCAGGAACGTATCTTTGGATTTACTGAGGCAATAAGAGAAAACGGTCTTGAAGTGACAGATCAAACAGTGATTCAAGTTGTAAACGCAAGCGGAAAGGCCAAGGCAGCAGTGATCGACTACTTTAAGCAAAAACCTAATGTTGATGCTGTTTTTTCTACAAATAATATGATGACATTGGAAATCCTGGAAGGTTTTAAGGAGCTTGGTATACAGGTTCCTGGACAAATTTCCTTAATTGGGTATGATGAGACGGTCTGGGCTAAACACTTAAACCCTCCATTAACTACAATCGAACAACCGGCTTATGAGATGGGCAGGATTGCAGCTAAAAACCTGATACAAAGAATTAGTTCTAAAGCGGTGCGTAAGCCCAAGCATGTCGTGTTAAAACCGAATCTGATCATCAGGAGTTCAAGCGGTAAAGCAAACGAAGATCATCAATAAATAAAGATGCGCAGTCATTTACGACTGGTGCATTTTTTTTTGTTTTTTTTGATGTAACCGCTTGCTGAATTGGAAAAAACGTGTTAAGTTTTAGTTGTAAATCGATTTCCTAAATCGATAAACCTATTATTTTAATCGTAATAATCATTCGAATGTATTATCTTTTAAACTTTCTAAGGAGTGTGCCTTTATGCCAAATCTAGGTTTTCGAATTTTACAGCGGACAGAGCGCCCGAGCCCTACATTGCTTCATCAGTTTCAAGATGTAGTTACCCCGCATATTAGTGATAATTTAAATCGGATGCATGCGATTTGTTCAGAGTTGCGTCCATATCATCAAGCAGGGAGCAAACTCGTGGGAGTGGCATTAACCGTCAAGACAAGACCCGGGGACAATTTGATGGTACACAAAGCTATCGATTTGGCAGAGCCTGGGGATGTCATTGTCGTTGATGCAGGGGGAGATACGACCAATTCTATCGTTGGGGAAATTATGCTTCGCTTAGCTCAGAAGAAAGAAGTTGCCGGATTTATTATTGACGGTGCAATCCGTGACACAGTGGCGTTTACGAATGACACCTTTCCTGTATATGCGAGGGGTATAACCCATCGCGGACCTTACAAGGATGGACCTGGCGAAATTAACGTTCCTGTTTCAATCGGCGGGATGATCGTTGAACCGGGTGACATCATTGTCGGCGACGAAGATGGTTTGGCTATCGTGCCGCTGAGAGATGCAGAAGACTTGCTACAGCTCATCCGTGAGCAGCAGGTACGTGAACAGCTTATTTTACAGTCCATTGAGGATGGCACGGTAAACCGTGATTGGGTGGATCAGACTTTAAAACAGAAGGGCTGTGAGGGGTTATGAGTTTGCCTCATACGTATGATTGGGGAAAACTGCAATCCTTTTGCAGGGAAGTTTTCACTCGTGCTGGCGTACCTGCGGACCGTGCAACCACGGTAGCGGAGTCACTGGTACAGGCAGATCTTCGCGGAGTTGAATCTCATGGTGTAGTGCGAACTGGCATTTATTTGAAACGTGTCGAAAAAGGAATGATGGACCCTCACGCTGAGCCGAACATTGTGTCAGAGCACGGGAGCACCGCCTTGCTAGATGGGAGCAATAATTTTGGAGCTGTGGTGGGAAGTTTTGCGCTTGATATGGCAATGAAACGAGCTAAGCAATATGGTGCGGGAGTCGTGGGCGTAAAGGGCTCCAATCACTTCGGCACGGGGGCTTATTATGCGAAGAAAGCGATTGAACAAAATCTGATTCTGCTTGTGATGTCTAACGCATCGCAGACGATGCCGCCGTCGGGCGGAATTCGCCCCTTCATCGGTACGAATCCTTTATGTATTGGGGTTCCGGCTGGAGAGGAGAACCCTTTTATTCTGGACATGGCTACAAGCGTTGTTGCAAGAGGCAAGATCATCGTTGCAGCACAAAAGGGGGAAGCGATTCCTTTAGGATGGGCGATCGATAAAGAGGGAAATCCGACGACCGATGCGGAAGCCGCATTGGAAGGATCTGTTCTTCCGGTCGGAGGTCCGAAGGGCTATGCGATATCCATGTTTATTGATATTTTGTCGGGAGTGTTAACCGGCGCGGGCTATGGGCAGTACGTGAATAACATGTATGAAAATTGGGATGAACCGCAAAACGTAGGTCACTTTTTCATAGCGGTGGACATTAGCCATTTTATTCCGCTGGAGTTGTTTAAACAAAGGGTCGATCTGTACATCCGCCAAATAAAGAATGAACCTAAAGCACCCGGTGTGAATGAGATTTTGGTACCCGGTGAAATCGAACATAGACAGACGGAAAGACTTAAGCGAGAAGGTATTCAGCTTCCGCTCAAGGTGGTTGATGAGTTGAATGACATTGGCTTGAAATACGGTTTGCAGTTTCGCGAAGCTGCTATAGCCCCAGTCATTGAAAGCTCCCAAACATAATCAACATAATCCAAACAGGGCCGCCTAACAATTATGTCCAGGCTCCGCTACAATAATGATGTAAGCGGTACCGTACATAAGAGCTTAGGGAGGCCGAATAAATGAATCGTAAATGGCTTACGTTATCAATGGCTGCAATAGTACTAGCAACTTCTGCAGGCTGCAGCAGCGGAGAGAGTAAGGATGCTGCTCAAGGCGGAAGTACAGTAGGTGAAACAACTGGGAAATCGACTTCTCCGATTAAGGCGAAGCCCGAATTAAAAGGGAAAATTCGAATAGGCTATGTAGGTTTGAACGATCAGACAGCACCTGACCCGCTCACGGGGGAAATGGTTTACGGAGCAGACGAGTTGAAGAAGCGGCTTAAGCAGGATTACCCGAACATTGACTTTGAGGTTGTCACATATCCGTATAAGGATCATCAAGCGAAAGCGAAGGCGTTGGTAGAATCGCGTCAAATCGATGTATCCATAGAATCAGACAGTAAATTTATGTGGAACCAGGGCTTGAGCGAGGATTTGACGCCGTTTGAAGAGAAAGACAAAGAGTGGAGCAAAGATTTATATTTATCACCGACGTTGCTTACCGGTCCATTGGAAGTCGATAAGGATGGGAAAACAGTCAACAATGCTTTGCCTATCGCAGTAGACGGTTCAGGAATTTACTTTGACAAGACGATTTTTGCTGATTTCGGCGTAGCGCCGCTGTCAGAGAATCCGACCTGGGATGAAGTGCTCGATAAAGCGAAGAACCTAACCGGCAAAAACCCAAAAACAGGCGAACAAACCTATGGCGTATACACCCGTATTCCTGGTGACCAAGCGGGCTACGCAGTCTCCATCATCGCCAATACATTCGGCGCAGACATGGGTAAAATGGGTAATAAGGAATACCTGAATCAGGTTACTTTGAATAGCATCGGCATGGTTAAAGCGGCAGATTATTACAAATCGATGATCCCTTTTACACCTCCGGGCATGATTCAAGGGCAAGGTGCCGAGAAATGGTCCACGCCGAAAAACAACATCGCGATGTACATTAATCTGCCGGCCATCCAGCTGCAAAAATTTAAATCGCTAAAAATGCTGGATAAGTACGATGTGGCGATGATTCCAAAAGGTCCTCAAGGAACCGGCGGCTTCCTTGGCGGCATTCGAGTACAAATGGTCAAGAACACGCAGGATAAAGAGCTTGCTTGGGAAATCGTCAAGTGGATGTCTGTTGGCAACGGACAGCGATTCCTTTGGGAAACGAAGAACACGATGCCGGTTTCGACCAAGTCGCTTGGACCGGATTACAAGCCGGATGCCAACGATGAGAAGATGTTCAAGATGGTGAGTCAAGCGCAATATATGTCTCCAATCTGGTTCACGACAGCCAAATTTGCGCTAACACGAGGCATGGAAAAGGTGCTGCTGAAAAATACTCCGGCCCAAGAAGCACTTGATGCGGCCCAAAAAGAAGTATTGGATGAATTCGCTAAAAACAAAGCCGCCGATCAGAAGTAACTCTCTCGCAAACCGTAAAGTCGCTAAAGGAGGGTTCAATATGAAACCGACGACATACGCGAGTACGGTTACAGATGCCAAGCAGGCTCTACCGATATCCAAACAGCATTTTCCGAGGAAAGGCAGATTCTTCAAGGAGTTTACCTGGTATCTTTATCTGCTTCCGACAGTAGGCGTCTTAGCATTAATCAGCTACTACCCGATGATCAAAACGTTGCTCCTCAGTTTCTATGTTTCAGGCGACGGCAGTTTGGAAAAGTTCGCAGGATTGTTTAACTACAAGCACCTGCTGACGGATCCGAATTTCTTCCTCGCCATTTATAACACGCTGTACATTGGTTTGTTCGGTTTACTGCTGGGACTGCCGCTATCGTTTCTGCTGGCTGCCCTGATTAACCGGGCAATGTACGGCAAAGGGTTGTTGAAAGTAATCTACTTTTTACCGAATGTGACTTCGGCGGTGGCAGTGGTGCTCGTGTTCAAGGTCTTGTTTTTCCCCGACCAGTCAGGAACGGTCAACTATGTACTCTCCTGGTTCGGTATCGGGCCGAAACAATGGGTCAACGACCCCATGCTCATCAAATGGGTCGTTATTGCCTTGGCGCTGTGGCAGTCGGTCGGCTTTAACATCCTTATCTGGATGGCCGGCCTGCAGTCGATCTCCAAAGATTACTACGAGGCCGCCCGTGTGGACGGCGCCTCCCGCTGGGATGAAATGCGATATATTACGATGCCGGGCGTCCGGCCCATCCTCTGGTTTCTATTAATAACGGGCGTCATTGGCGCCTTCCAGCGGTTCGATGATGTGTATACCTTCGGCGGTGCCTCTGGTAGTCCGCTCCGCTCGCTGCAAACGATCGTCCTCTTTTTCTATGAAGAAACGATGGAGAAGTCCCAATATGGTTACGGTTCAGCAGCTTCGGTTGCACTGTTCCTGATGATTCTGATCATCACCATCATAAATCTGAAAATCTCCCGGAGAGCGGAACGATGAGAGGAGGCAGGTTCGAATGACAAGACGCAATCAATTGTTCGAAATGATCCGGCTGCTCGTCTTGGCAGCGCTGGCCGTAGTCTTTCTTTATCCCTTTGTGCTTATGATCGGCATCTCTCTGGACGTTAATGCGAATTTCGGGCTTAGCTTTCCGCCTCGCATCGTTCCCGAGGAGATCGGGTGGAAAAACTTTTCCTTAATTTTCAAGTCCCTGCCGATAGGCACGTATTACATAAATTCAATCATTATTGTCGCTGGTTCCGTGGTATGTCACATTGTAGGCGCCACGCTGGCAGGATATGCCCTTTCCAAAGGGGAGTTTAGGGGTAAAAAGATCTGGCTCCTGATCATTCTCACCGCCATGATGGTACCCGATCAAGTCATTGTGTTCACCCGCTTTCTGGTGTTTAACCAACTAAACCTGATCAATTCGTTCGTTGGAGTTATTCTTCCAACACTCGCTTATCCATTCGGCGTATTCCTGGTGAAGCAGTTCATGGATTCGCTGCCGAATGAACTGGGGGAAGCAGCCAAAATGGACGGTGCCAATCACTTTACGATATTTATGAAAATTTATTTGCCGCTCACGTCGCCGATCATTGCTACCTTGTCCATCATTACGGTGATGCACAAGTGGAACGAGCTGCTTTGGCCGCTCCTCATTTTATCAAAGAGCAGCATGTTCACCGTTTCCATCGGTGTGGCGAATTTCACGCTGGGACCGAATGGAACGTACATCGGAAGCAGTCTTGCCCTTGCTACACTAACCATCATCCCAATGGTTGTTTTATTCCTGTTCCTGCAACGATACGTCATTGAAAGTGTGGCATCGAGCGGTTTGAAGCTTTAATAGGAATCGCTCTTTCTATACAGCCTGCAAATGAACAAACCAAATCCAATGTAGAGGTGACTGAAAATGATCGAATTGACAAAAGAGGAAAAACAAAAACTGATGGAAGTTTACCGTAAACTGCGCGTTGCCGATGTTCGCGACGGGATGGACTGGAACATGATGCATTTCATGGGCAGCATCCACACGGACACGATCAAGCCTTTGTTCCGCACAAGCTTCTGCGGGTTTGCCAAAACGGTTCAATTCGTACCGACGAACCGCACGATCCCTACAATGGAGCCGGAAGCGTACACGAAATTCTCGAATCATTGGTACGGCAATATCGCAACCTATCACTGGGGCAAAAGTATCGGTGAAGACGATGTGCTGGTGCTCGACGCTAGCGATACGAACGTTGGCATTATTGGTTCAAATAACGGCTTGGAGTATAAAAGCCAAGGCTGCCGTGGCATCATCACAAACGGCGGAGCGCGGGACACGGATGAGCTGATCTTGAACAAGGTGCCCGTATTCTCCCGTCACGTGTCGCAAACGATGGTTCAAGGCCGTGTGGAATATCAAGCCCATGATATCCCTGTTAACATTAATGGCCAACTCGTGCGTCCAAACGATATTATCGTTGCAGACGGAGATGGAATCGTTGTCGTACCTCTGGAAAAAGCATGGGATGTAGCGAAATATGCGACACAGGAAATGGAAGCGGATAAAACGAGCCGCCGTAAGTTGTACGATAAAATGGGCTTGTCTGTCGATGCGTCTGTTGCTGGCTACTAAACCTACAAATCCCGGTTATACCGGGGTTTTTCCATATTCCATCATTATGTTTACTCAAAAGGGGGAAATCACGATGAATCCGCTAGATATGCGCCAAATTGCTTTTCTTGGACTGGGAGCAATGGGATTGCCGATGGCCAGAAACTTGGTGAGAGCAGGCTTCAAGCTGCATGTGACTGTTCACAGAGACCCAGGGCCGGCCGATGAGCTACGCAAACTGGGGGCAGAGGTACACGATTCCCCGGCGGGAGCGATAGCCGCAGCCGGCGCGATCATTAGTATTTTGCCGGAGGATCGGCAAATGCTGCAGGTACTGCTGGCCGACGAAGTGCTGGCTGAAGTGCGGGAAGGCCAACTGCTGCTGGAAATGACATCGGGCTCCCCTGGCGCGATGAAGGAAGTTGCTGAGGCATATGCAGCCAAACAAGCGCATGTTTTGGATGCTCCTGTCAGCGGAGGTACGATTGGTGCAGAGAAAGGAACGCTGACGGTTATGGCCGGAGGCAGCGATGTGGCGTTGGAGATGGCACAGCCAATTCTTGAGGCGATGGCGCAAACGGTACATCGCATCGGAGCTATCGGGGCAGGCAAGGCGGTTAAGGCAATCAACCAGATGCTTGCAGCCGTGCATATGCTGGCTGCCTCTGAGGCTATTGCTTTATCCGAACGGCTTGGCGTTAATTTGGATGCTTTACAGAAAGTCATTGGCAGCAGTTCCGGCGGCTCATGGATGTTTGCAAACAAAGCGCAGGCGATCGCAGAGCGGAATTTCCAGCCCGGCTTTAAACTTAATCTAATGAAAAAGGACATCGGTATTGCCCTTCAGGAAGGTAAAGGCCAACCGCTGCCTGTAGCGTCTCAGGCTTTTCAGCTATATGAAATGGCCGCTAAAGAGAACGGCGAGCTGGATTTTGCAGCGGTGAGCCGTGTAATTAGAGAGTAATCAAACGATCTTCCATTTAGTGGAAGTGGTTCAATCTATGCAAGAATGAAGAGGGAAAGGGGCAGTTTCGTTGAATTCCTTAGTTAGCAGACCTATCGTCCGTATACAAGTATCCACTGCAGGAGGGAACAAGAGCATGTTGACAGTATTGATCGTAGATGATGAACCGTTAATGCGGATGGGTATCCAAAAGGCGATTGATTGGAGCAACTATGGAATTGGCGAAATGAATACGGCTCCTAACGGGAGAGTAGCTCTTCAAATGGTTGAGGAAAAACAGCCTGATGTACTGCTGACAGACGTCCGGATGCCGGGACTGGATGGTTTGGAGCTATCTAGAATCGTCAAAGAACGATGGCCTTCTATAAAAATTGTCATTATTTCCGGCTACGATGATTTTAGCTATGCCAAAAAATCCATTGCTTGCGGGGTAACGGACTATCTTTTGAAGCCGATCGACAGTAAATCTTTGGGACAAACGATAGATAAAGTGACCCAGGAAATTGCTGATGAACGGGGTAAAATTCGTGAGCAGGATCAAATGTCGCACCTCCTTCAGCAATCGGTAGGCATTGCCAGACAAAAAGTGCTGAAAGAACTATTGTTTGGCGAGGCAGGGGAAAAAGAAATTCAACGCTATGAGCACGTGCTCGGCTTAAATGATTCCATATGTGGCAGAAACGCGGTTGCATTGGTCAAAATAAATTCTTTTAAAGAGAAAAGCACATTGTTCCGTGATGGCGGATTGCTGCATTTTGCCGTACAGAACATTCTGGAAGAACTGGTTCGAACGGAAGGCAGTGGTGAACTGGTTGATCTTCGACCGGGTAGTCTCCTATTAGTTTTAAGACAGGATGAGAGCGCATTCAAACCGATAGATCAATTTGTATTGCAGGCGCAAGCAGCAGTACTGGACTATTTGCGTGTGCCCACTACTTGGGGACTGGGCAGTATAGCTTCCGGTCTGCAGGGTTTGCGCCAATCCTATCGCGATGCGGACCGCGCGCTAAAATCACGTTGGATGAGTCCGACCCAACGCATTTTTGCCTTCAATGAAGAAAGGGCGGGTAAATCTTTACCGGTGAATGACACCATTCACACCGTTACGCAGGCTCTTCAGCTTGGCAGCACGAAGCCGCTGCTGGACGAATTGGAGAAGATGACGGATCGATTTTCCAAAGACTGTACCTATGATCCGGAAAGTATCGAAGCTTTTTATTTGAAGTTGGCCGAATCGCTGGAGATCTTGCAGAAGGATCGCAACCGTGAGAGTCAGACAGACCTGCGGGAGCGGGTGCGTGAAGTGTTGTATTTGTCCGATACACTGATCGACGCGGTGGCAAGCTTGGATATTTTATTTCAGGAATCGGTACAAACGCATCAACACCTGCCTAAACTGTACAGTAAAGTCATCCGCGATGTTATTGAATTTCTAAATCTGCACTTCGGAGAAGATATTTCATTGGCTGACGCAGCTAATCGTGTGTTCCTTAACCGCAGCTATCTTAGTTATTTATTCGTTCAGGAAACGGGAAGCAACTTCTCGGATTTCCTCGCGGTTCTGCGACTTGAGAAAGCAAAAGAATTGCTTGCAGCAGGCGGAATGAAAAATTATGAGGTTGCAGAAGCGGTGGGCTACAAAGATTTTCGCCATTTTGGGCAGATGTTTAAAAAACATACAGGGATGACGCCGAGCGACTTCAGGAAAATCGCGCCATGAAGAAAATTAGTTTCAATTTATTCACGAAGCTTATGCTCTCCTTTCTAAGTCTAGTCGTATTGCCTCTGACGGTGGTCAGTTCTTTCGCTTACAGCGTAGCGACGCACATTATCAACAATAACTTGAGCCGCTCAATCCAACAAACCGTGCATCAACTTTCACTCAACTCGGAAGTTATATTGGAGGATGCCGAGAAAGCGGCTAATACCGCATTTTACGACTCTTTTAATCTACCCAATCCAATTAAAAAGCAAATCGAAGCGTACCCGGCTGCGTCTGATTACGAAAAAAGCCAAATCAGCCGCAGTATTGAAGACGAGATGAACAAATATACAATTTACCGCAATGATATTAACGGCATGTATTTCATTGACACACAGGGGACCTACTTCTCATCCGCTAATCAATTAAGAGAAAAGCCGAATTTCACCGATTTTCCCTGGTTTCAGACCTTTACTGAATCCAGTTCAGCAGATGCGAATTGGTCGCCTTCACATAAAGTAGGCGGTTATACGGTCAGTTCGAATGCGAATGTAGTTTCTTTCTTAAAAAAAGTTCGCAATTCGTATGGGAATCAAATCGGTATTCTGTGGATGGACGTCAATGAGCGAACCTTAGAAAATATTTATACTACCGGGCTTGTGGCTCCTAACGGTTACACCATGATTTTGGACGATGCCAACAATGTGATCTCCATAAGTGACAAGACGCTCGTCACTCAAAAGCTGGAGCCAATGAAAAGTTTGATGCTCAAACCGGTCTTTGCCGAGGATAATGGCTACTATTTTACGGATGAAGACGATGTTCGCATGCTGGTTGCCTTTGCTACCATCCATACGACAGGATGGAAAATGATTTCTGTTGTTCCTGCTAACGAATTGTTCGTTGATGCATCCAGAGTCAAAAACATAATTATGGTGTCGGTGTTAATCATGATCGTGATGAGCACGATTATCGCTTACTTTTTAAGTCGGCGTATTACGCGTCCGATTTCCAACCTGATTCGTCTTATGGAAAAAGTAGCGGAGGGCAACATGTCTGTCCGTGCCAAAGTGGACAATACAGACGAAATAGGAAAGCTAAATAAGCATTTTAACATCATGATCGGAGACATTCAGAATTTAATTTCTACGGTATTTGTTTCTAATTTGAAGCAAAAGGAAGCCGAACTCGCCTCACTTGAAGCACAAATTAATCCCCACTTCCTCTATAACACGCTGCAGTCCATTAAGTGGCTGTCTGATATTCATCAAGCACCGGATATAGGGGAGATGGCCATAAGTCTTGCGAAAATTTTTCGTTTCAGTATTAAGGGGGCACCCATCGTCAGCTTGTATGAAGAGCTTCAACATGTCAAAGATTACATCAGCATACAGAAGTTCCGGTATGGAGACCGGTTCGAGCTCGAAACACGTATCCCTGAAGACATTCTGGGCTGTCAGATTCCGAAGTTGATTATTCAGCCGCTAGTGGAAAATGCCATCTTTCATGGCATTGAGACGAAGGAAGAACAAGGAACAATTACGATTTGGGCAGCTGTCGATGAGCAATCGCTCCATATCGGCGTGGAAGACGATGGGGCTGAGATTAGCGAAGAGAAGTTGGAGACAATCCGTAGATCATTGCTTGCTTCTGCAGGAAAGTATGCTGAGCCGAAAAAGAGTCTTGGCCTAAGGAACATTCATGAGCGTTTGCAAATGTTGTACGGAAATGAGTATGGCCTTCAGGTTGACAGGAGGCCTGATCGAGGCTTTAGTGTAGTGGCTTCGCTACCCAAGAATATGGAGTGAAATAGAGGGAGGAAACAAAATGATAAACCGGATTTTTCGTTACGAAATGCCTACGATTATCGAGTTTGGCAATGGAGCTGCAAAAACATTGCCGCATCATGTTCGAGAACTTGGAGGAAGCAAGGTGCTCATCGTCAGCGACCCCGGTGTGCTGAGGGTTGGAGGCGTTAAGCGATTGACTGCACCGTTGGACGAAGAGCAAATATCGTATGTCATCTACTCAGACATTGAACCCGATCCCAATATTGAGTCGGTCGCCGCCGCTACGGATCTGGCTAAGACGGAGGGGTGCGACCTGGTGGTCGGCATTGGCGGCGGAAGTTCCCTTGATACGGCTAAGGCTATCGGTTTGATGCTCGTTAATGAGGGCAATATTCGCGATTATGTCGGCATTAATAAAGTGCCGAGGAAAGGAGCGCCGGTTATTGCTATTCCGACGACTGCGGGGACCGGCAGTGAGCTTACCATTTGGTCTGTGCTATCTGACAAAAAGGCGAAGGTCAAGCTCAGCGTGGGCAGCCCATACAATTGTCCATCGCTCGCTTTATGCGATCCTGAGCTGACGGCATCCTTGCCAGCATCTCTCACTGCATCTACAGGGATGGATGCTTTGACGCACGCATTGGAATCTTACGTCAATAAAGCGACACAGCCGATTTCCGAAGGTATGTCCGTTCAGGCCATGAAGATGATTGCCCGCAGTCTGCGGACTGCCGTCGTTCAGGGGGAGAATTTGCAGGCACGTCACGACATGCTGCTTGCCAGTCTGATCGCGGCGATGGCATTTAACCCGACTCGCCTTGGGCTTTCGCACGCATTGGCCATCCCCCTGGGAGCACATTTCAAGATTCCGCATGGTATCGTAAACGCGATCCTTTTACCTGAAGTTATGGCGTTCAATCTTATTGGGAATTTGGAGAAATTTAAGGAAATAGCCGTCATTTTTGGGGAGAAGACCGACCACCTTTCTTTGCGGGAAGCAGCCGATCTATCTGTTTCAGCTATACGTCGCTTAAAAGAGGATATTGGCATTACACAGACGCTTTCGGATTACGGCGTAACAGAAGAGGCCCTCAATATGATCGCTGAAGAAGCGATGCAGTCGGGCAATGTGCCTGTCAATCCTGTAAAACCAACGCACGAAGATCTTAAACAGTTATGTCGAGCTGCAATGTCCAAGACCAATGCCATTACTGCAAGGTAATGAAAGGAGCGAAAGTATGATGTCAGACCATGAAATGCTTAGTTGGTTACAAGAATCCAGCGGTCAGACCTATGGAAATTACATAAACGGCGAATGGAGGCCCGCAAATGGCGGGCGTACTTTCCAAGTTGTTCATGCCGCAGAGCATGAGAGGGTAATCGGATATTTTGCAGATTCCGACTCCGATGACGTGAACAGCGCAGTTGAGGCGGCTGATGCTGCTTTCACGAGTTGGTCTGCCTTGCCTGGCCCGGAACGGGGGGCGATTCTTCTGCGTTTCGCAGACTTGATGGAGCTTGATCGCGATGAGTTGGCTTTCCGGCTATCCGCCGAGCAGGGTAAAACGATTGCCGAATCCCGGGGCGAGGTGGCCAGGGCGGTGAAAGAAGCACGCTTTGCAGTAGGAGAAGCCTCACGTATCTTAGGAGAAACCGTTCCGAGCGAACGCCGGAATGTACGGAATACGGTTGTTCGTTATCCGATTGGCGTTGTTGCTGCAATTGCGCCATGGAACTTCCCGGTTGTTACACCTGTTCGCAAAATCGCACCTGCGCTCGCCTATGGCTGTACGATCGTATTCAAACCGGCATCTGCCACGCCTTGGGCATCAGCAAGGCTTATGGAGCTGTTTACAGAAGCCGGGGTGCCGAGCGGGGTTGTGAATATGGTGACGGGCGGAGGATCGCGGGTCGGAGATCCGCTTACTAAACATCCGCGGGTGAAGGGAATCAGTTTCACGGGATCAACAGAGCTGGGGTTAAGAATCCAACAAACGGCAGCCGTCCGTTTGGCACGTACTCAGCTGGAGCTTGGAGGCAAGAATGCCGCTGTGGTGCTAAACTACACGGATCTCGGGGGAGCAGCAAAGCAGATTGTCTCTGCTGCGTTTGCTTGCTCCGGTCAACGCTGCACGTCCATTAGCCGGGTAGTGGTAATTAAGTCGCAGGCAGATAAGCTAACAGAGGCGTTACTGCAAGAAGTTAAACAACTTCGTGTAGGTCCGGCTTGGGAACCGGGCATTCATATGGGCCCACTCGTGAATAAAGAGCAGTTGGAATCCGTACAGCGTTATGTCCGCCTAGGTAAGGAAGAGGGGGCTGAGCTGCTGTATGGCGGCGAAGTACTAAGCGGCGGCACATATGAAAATGGAGCTTATATGGAACCTGCTTTATTCGTGAAGGTAACTGAGCATATGACCATTGCCCGCGAGGAAATTTTTGGCCCGGTGCTTACAGTCATTGAAGCAAATTCCAAAGAGGATGCATTACGTATCGCTAATGGGACCGAATATGGCCTTGCAGCATCGGTATTCACTGATGAATTGAGTGATGCCAATGAGTTCGCTGTTCGCCTTGAAGCGGGGATGGTGCATGTGAATCATGGGACTGCAAGTGAAGCGCATATGCCGTTCGGGGGCGTTAAGCAATCCGGATTCGGTGCTTTTTCCATCGGGAGTACGAATCAGCAATTTTATACAGAGAATAAAGTCATTTATACGTTGTATTAACAAGAGGTGAAACAATGCATATCGTTGTACTTGACGGTTTTACGCTCAATCCCGGAGATTTGAGTTGGGAAGAGTTGGAGAGGCTTGGTACCGTCAATGTCTATGACCGAACGCCGCCAGAGCTAGTAAAGGAACGCATTCAGGAGTCGGATATCGTGCTGACGAATAAAACGCCACTTTCGAAGGAAGTGCTTACTGGCTTGAACCGATTGAAATATATCGGGGTATTGGCAACAGGCTATAATGTCGTTGATGTCAAAGCAGCTTCCAGCCAAGGTATTGTCGTAACCAATATACCGACGTATGGTACGGACTCTGTTGCTCAATTTGTTTTCGCCCTTATCTTGGAACTATGCCACAAAATCGGCATGCATCGCGATAGTGTGCGTGCGGGGGATTGGGAAGAATCTCCGGACTTTTGCTATACGCTTAGCAGACAAATCGCACTGGCAGGCAAAACGTTGGGGATTGTCGGCTATGGCCGCATAGGCAAGCAGGTTAGCCGTTTAGCGCAGGTATTTGGCATGCGCGTGATGGTCGCAGGTAGAGAGGGAAGGGCGGTGTCCGAAGCAGGAGCGGAATTCGTGGAACGTGTTCCATTGGAGGATCTGCTCGTCGCTTCCGACTTTGTAAGCCTGCACTGCCCGCTTACACCGGAGACAGAAGGGCTGATCAATGCGGAGAAGATTGCCCTTATGAAACCGTCCGCCTTTCTCATTAATACGTCACGGGGAGGGCTGTTGGTCGAGCAGCATGTGGCTAATGCTTTGAACGAGGGGCATATTGCAGGAGCCGCTCTAGACGTACTTTCCTCAGAACCGCCTAGTAAGGATAATCCGCTTGTGTTTGCCAGGAATTGCATCGTAACGCCGCATATGGCATGGGCAACCTTCGAGGCCAGGAGCCGCTTGATGGATATTGCTGTGGGAAATGTGGCTGCATTTTTACAAGGGAAACCTATTCATTCGGTTAATCCGGCATAAAAAAAGAATGGAGGCTTATCTGCTTCCATTCTTTTTTTAGGTGCGATTATAAGCGCTCAGGGCGGTAAGATCTAGAGGACTTGATCTCGATCGGAACGATAGGCTTGATTAAAGCCATCGAGTCGTTTTCCCCGAACAAAGGGACAAAACTGGCAACGTTTGCGGCGCGTTGTATCGAGAACGAAATATTGATACATCTTCGCTCACTGAAGAAAACACGCAAGGATGTGTCCTTGCATGATCCCATCGGAACGGACAAAGAGGGGAATGAAATTACTTTGATTGACATCCTCGGTACGGAAGCCGACGATGTCGTAGATAAAGTGCAGCTCAAAATAGAGAAGAGCAAGATTTATCGGAACTTAGAGATTTTGGATGATCGCGAGAAGGAAGTCGTTGTCGGGCGGTTTGGTTTGGAGCTTGGCGGGGAAGAGCGGACGCAGCGGGAGATTGCGAAGGAGCTGGGCATTAGCCGCAGCTATGTGTCACGGATTGAGAAGCGGGCGCTGATGAAGCTGTATCATGAATTTTATAAGGCGAAGCGGTAGTTAAATACACGTATTTAGGCTGACCTGTCTTAAGGACAGGATTTTTTTTGGAAGTTGCTTGTCCAATATTTATCCCCGCCGAAATTGCAGGCAAGCATGGGGTTTCGTCAATAGCAGAGGCGGCAATGCTGCAGCACTTAAACAACACGTCGGCGCGTACTAGTATATATTTTGAATAAGATGCAAGCGGCTCCGATCCAGCATTCAAAATGCCAACTAAGGATTCTCCTACTCTCAAGATGGTGGAACCGGGTTGCCTCCCAGTAACCGCCATTTCTTTTCATTTCCATAGGGGAAGATACGTGTTAACCCAACAAAATTTTGTATATTGAAGCGGACCCTATAGAGCTATATGATAAGTTCACATCTGCGCACGCCTGTAAACTAATCGGAATCTTGTATATTGTGCCGGCGAGAGCAGCCAAGTAAGATGAACTAGTCACCGCAGCTAGGAGGTGACCTTCATGCTTGAAGCTGAAAGAAGTAAGGTCAATTCAAATTGCTTTAAGAAAGGGGTTAATAGGTGTAATGACCAGTAACTCACGAAGTTTGAAAGCGCTTTTGTTGGTGATAGCCATGTTAGTTAACTTAGTGGCGCTGCCAATGACTTCTGCTGCTGCAGCGGATGCTGCTGCAGATGAGTATGACCAACTCCGGGCTAGAATGTATGATATGCTAACCGGCGGACCGGATTATGATCCGGCAGACCCGGTCATAGCCGAAAAAATCACAAGCATTACTGCTATTGCTCAGAATAACTGGGACACGATGAATAAAAGCGAAGGAAGAGCCTACCTATGGAGTGACATGGCTACGACTACGGAATCGGAGCATGTTTCGGGCAGCTATCAGCGGCTGGAAGCGATGACGCTAGCTTATGCGACAAGAGGCTCAAGCTTAGAACATAACGCAGCCATGCTGGCAGATATCATCAGCGCGATGGACTGGATGTATGCTAATCGATATAACAAGAGTGTGGTCTATCGAGGCTACGACAACTGGTTTGATTGGCAGATCAGCTCACCGTTAAGTATTAACAACATCACGACGATGATTTATTCCAGTCTGACACCGACGCAGATTAACAATTGGCACGCGGTAATCGACTATCAAGCTCTTACTTGGGGAGCAGGTCTGACAGGAGCCAATCGCGTGTGGGCCTGCAACATCAAAATTTCAAGCGGGATTATCGTCAAGAACAGTGCGAAGATGATTGAGGGAAGAGATCAGCTTAGCTCGGTATTCGATTATGTTACTTCCGGAGAAGGGATGTATAGTGACGGTTCATTTCTACAACATACTGCTCTCATCGCCTATAACGGTGGATATGGGATTAATCTTATCGATAATTTGACCAAGGTTATGTATATAATAGCAGGCTCGACTTGGGATATTACGGATCCAGATGTCAACAATATTTATCAGTGGATTTATACTGCCTTCGAGCCCCTCTTTTACAATAATTCCATGTTTGACATGGTGAGAGGAAGAAATATTGCTAGAAAAGCCAGCGATGATAACGGAGCAACCTCCATGGGAGCGTTGGGTGCGGCGGTTGTGAGAATGTCTTATTCCGCGCCTTCGGCCGAAGATCGGGCTGCTTATAAGTCGATGGTTAAGAAGTGGATGTTGGAGTCTACTTCTCCTACGAAATATGCGGATTTGAGCTCGATCATCATTATTATTCAGACCAAACAAATTGTAAACGATTCCTCCATTACACCGAGAGCACCCTATATCGGAAATAAACAATATCCGAATATGGCCAAAGCCGTACATCATAGACCGGGATATGTCTTCGGTATCAGTATGTCCTCCGACAAAGTCGGGAATTTTGAAATCGTCAATGAAGAGAATCTCAAGGGATGGCATACCGGAGATGGGATGACGTATCTATACAATTCGGATTTGGGCCAATACAAGGATTCCTTCTGGCCTACAGTTAACAGCTACCGCTTGCCAGGGACGACAGTCAATCAGAATACGACGGCTGCACCAAACGCCAAAAATCCGAATAATTGGGTTGGAGGCACGGAGATAGAGGGATTGTATGGTGCTACAGGCATGCAGTACACGGCCAACGGATACAGTCTCAAAGCGAAGAAATCGTGGTTCATGTTCGATGATGAGATCGTAAGTCTTGGCGCCGGCATTACGTCCACAGATAACAAGATTGTGGAAACGATTGTTGAGAATCGCAAGTTGAACGACAGCGGAGACAATACGCTCACAGTAAACGGTGCAACGAAACCAGCGGCAATAGGCTGGAGCGAGACCATGGACGAAGTGAACAGGATTCATTTGGCTGGTAATGCTCCAGGCTCGGACATCGGCTACTATTTCCCTACGGCAGCGTCGATTCATGGCTTGCGAGAGTCGAGAACAGACCAATGGTCGAGTGTGAACCAATACTATCAAGGCTCTGATTATACAACTGAATATACACGCAACTATATGAATTTGTGGTTCGATCACGGTACGAATCCTACCAACGGAACATATGATTATGTGCTGCTACCTGGGAAATCAAGTGAAGAAGTTGATCAATACGCTAATCTTCCGGATATTGAAGTGCTGGCCAATACGCCGAATGTACAAGCTGTCAAGGAAACGAAGCTAGGCATCACTGCGAT
This sequence comes from Paenibacillus sp. P36, assembly GCF_045866505.1. NCBI lineage: Bacteria > Bacillati > Bacillota > Bacilli > Caryophanales > Paenibacillaceae > Paenibacillus > Paenibacillus sp. P36. The sequence goes on along the minus strand of NZ_AP038372.1, from coordinate 7,062,873 downwards.
CAACTTTTGGAACGATGGCGTTACGACTGTAGATCAAATTACAAGCAATAAGAAGGCCTCCGTCATGATCAGAAAGACGGAAGAGGATACCGAGGTGTCTGTTTCCGATCCTACGATGGCCAATACGGGGACGATTGATCTTGTACTGGATACAGATTTTGGCGATATCGTTTATTTGGATACGGGCGTATCCTTGAACCATGTTGACGGTAAAGCGAAATTGTCAGTTTATGTCAATAACGCATTAGGAAAAACGTTTAAAGTTAAATTTCGCTTGCCGGGGAAAAACCAAGCTCTTGCTACGCCAACCGGTTTGTCAGCAGTACAAAACTCCGCCAATAGTGTCAAGCTGACGTGGAATGGTGTTGATCGAGCCGTTACAGTGCCTTCCGCACCTACAGGATTAAAGGTTGACGGAAATACGGAAAATAGCTTGAGCGTGCAATGGGATGCCGTTCAAGGCGCAGCGGATTACAGACTGTACCGTTCCACTTCAGAAAATGGGGATTATTATTCGATCCCTGATCTTCCGAGTGGAGCCTTGAGCTATACGGACACGAAGCTGTATAGTGGCAGCCCATATTATTATAAAGTAGCAGCGATGAACAGCAATGGAATGTCCGCTTATTCAGCCGTTGCCTCAGGTTGGACGGTATCGGCTCCGCCTTCCGGTTTGAAAGTCGTGAATATTGCGGGAACGAGCATATCACTTGCTTGGAATGAAGTGCCGGGAGCTACGGAATATCGACTTTACCGGTCTGCTTCATTGACTGGCGAATACGAGCCTTTGACGGGGCCGGCTGTCACAACAGCGACCTATACGGATGCAGGAATTGCAGAGGGGACGAATTATTATTATAAAGTCGCTGCTGTAAATCCCGGAGGCTTGTCTGCTACATCGGCTCCGATTTCAACCTTATTTAACATTCCGGCATATGCCATTAATGAAAACTTCGATGATATGCCCAGAGGTGAGCTGAACGGGCAACGCGGGTGGATTGCGACGGTACCAACAGGAACCATCGGCGGGGAAGTTTCGGTCAAGGAAGATTCGGCAACAGGTGCGAAGGTGGTGTTGAAGAAAGAAAGCACAGGCGATCCTGTCGTTAGCCATGCCTTTAGCGTACCTGCTGGAGCTTATGTAACGGCAGAAGTAACCGTAAGTGCCTCAAACTCGGAATACAAAACCGTACTTGATGTTAGGGATAGTGTGGCGGGTAAAAGAGCGGTTAACATCATCATGCAGAGTGGGAAAATTTGGGGATACAGCGGCTCAATCAAGGTGGATCTGCTGAATCCGATAGAATTCAATCGAACTTACCGTTTGAAAGCTGTTATCAATACAGTAACTAAGAAATTCGATATGTATGTGGATGATCAATTATTAGGCTCCAATTGGTCTTATAGAGAAAGTCCGGTTAACAATCTGGATACGGTTATGTTTGCTTTAGCAGGTACGACCAGCGCCATGACGTTGGATGACATCAAGATATCCTATGTTCCGGCTGCTCCAGCGAATTTAGCGGTAGCTGAGAGAAATGGAACAGGCATAAAGCTGACATGGAATTCCGTTACGGGAGCTACAGGCTACCGCTTGTACCGTTCCCAGAATCCGACTGCTGGCTTCACACAAGTGGCGGAGGTAGCTTCCGGTACCACCTTTACGGACAGTGGTCTAACTCCGAATACGAACCATTTCTACAAAATCGTAACGTTAAGCGGCGGTGCGGTCTCGGCAGAATCGAGCGTGTTGAGGGCGGCAACAACGAATGACTCAGGTACGGACATCCCTAAAGCGCCTACAGAGCTATACGCCAGTGATTCCATAGGCTCGACTATTAAGCTAAACTGGAAGCCTGGCAAGGATGCGGCTACCTATGCGATCTACAGATCTACAGCGAGCGGTGACTTGTTCGAGCTAATCGGCAGCACGGCCTCTCTGTCCTACGTGGATTCGGGACTTGACGGAGTGACGAGCTATCAGTATAAGGTCGTTGCAATGAATGAGGAAGGTACTTCCCCGGATTCGAATATCGTCTCTTCCGCATTCGGTGTCGTGCAGACGCTCATTGACGATAATTTCGATAACGATGCGCTCGGAGCCGATCCTGCAGGTTGGACGATTGTAGAGGACACCGGCAGACCGGTGACGGTTGTCAATGCTACCTATGCGGCTGCGCCAGGCCATGCGGTTAGAGTTACCGGTGGTAATAAGCTCGAGACGAGTGCATTAAGAAGTTTCGGAAATCCGCAAGGGATTCAAGGCATTGTTACGGTAGAAACGATGGTTTTACCGAAAGATACAAACTGGAAGAATATACCTGTCATCATAGATGCTAGCAATAATGCAGCCGCTCACGTGTATTTTAGCGGAGGCCAAATCATTGCCTACAATTCCGGCACCAAGACAACGGTCTTCTCTCCGGTTGTTTTCGACGGGACTTGGTATAGAACGAAGCTTGTTGTGAATACAAACACGAAGAAATACGATTTATTCTTAAATGATTCTGCTACGGCGGCTGCGAGCCAATTTAATTTTAGAACCGTCACAAACGCAGTTTACGGCGTGAAAATGGCTGTCGACAATGTGAGCAGCTTCGAATTTGACAATGTCAAAGCATATTTCAAGCCTTTTATGCCAACGGCATTAGCCGCAAGCCAAAACACCAATTCAAGCATCAAATTAACTTGGGGTGCTTCAGCGGGAGCTACAGGCTACAAGCTGTACCGTTCCACTAATGCTAACGAAGGCTACCAGATGGTATATACCGGTTCCGCGGTGACCTACACCGACACGGGACTCCAAAGCGGGAAGACATATTATTATAAAGTTGCAGCAGTGATAGGAACGGCCGCTTCTGATGCCTCCAACATGGTTACCACAGCGACGACTGGCACACCGGTAGCCGTAGTGCAAGATCTGAAGAAGGAAGTGCGGATACTCTCCGCGTCTCAAGATCCCGGTCAAGTAGGGTATATCGTGTATCGGGATGGTACGGAAGTAGCCAGAACGTTCAATACTTCATACATCGACGGCAATCTGGAGGAAGGCAGAATTTATCATTATTCCATCATGGCGTACGATGGCTTGGGTCATCTATCCGTTGTGAGTTCAAGTGTAGCGTATACCGTTCCTGCGGCTCCGGTTACCCTTGCCAAGGGTGCTCCTGGGCAGCCGGTCCTATCCTCCGACAACGGATATTCAGGTTTCAAGGATGGCAACTATATGATCACAATGAACATGTGGTGGGGAAATAATGGCACGTTGTTCAACCTGTACGAAAATGGCGTTCTCATCAAGACCCTAACACTATCGGACGCTTCACCAACGGCTCAAATCACTAAAATGGAGGTACACGGTAAATCTAACGGCAAGTACATCTATACGAGTGAGCTTATCAATGTATTTGGCACGACAACTAGTCAACCTCTCGTTGTAACCATCACAGATGCTTCCCCAGGAAAGCCTGTTTTGTCCCAAGATAATTGGGATCGAGATGGCAGCTACCATATCACCACGAACATGTGGTGGGGGACCAATGCGACGGGATATCGTCTTTATGAAAATGGGGTACTCATTGATACAAAAAGCCTGGAAGCATCCTCGCCAAGTGCTCAAAACGTTGTTACAGCAATCACAGGTCGCGTTATAGGTACGTATCAGTATCGTGTTGAGTTCTTCAATGCCGCAGGCGTGACCGCCAGCGATATGCTAACTGTGTCCGTTGAAAAGTAAGTAGAGAACACACACCATCCACGAATGATATTGCTCTGAAGTCTCAACTTGTCAAGGAGACAGTCGAGGCGAAGGTAGTTGTGGACGCTAAAACTATTGCAGATGGATTCGGTCAGCTGACGGCTGATGCCACCGGCACCAAAGTACTGCCGATTGAAGTGCCGATCGTAGAAGGCGCGACAAGTTACACGTTTGTGCTTCCGGCTCAAACACTCACGGCAGATGCAGATACAACAGCTCAGCATTTATTTCGGCGTATGACTGAAGGAAGGATTGATTCGTGGAGGCTTGTTTAATCCTGCAGGATTCGCGACGAGAGCGGAAGCTGCCGTCATGATGTACAGGATGTATCATAAGTGATTGGAATCGAAGGACCGTCAGATGTTGTACACTGGCGGTCTTTTTATTTCGTATACAAGAGCTTAGCGTCTATTGTCGGTTAACGCGCCAGTTGGAGACTTTTAAATGCAATAGTTGAAGAGAGTCAAAGCAAACATAATGTAAATAAAGCTCCAATTCAATAGAAATCGCTTTCGCCACGAGTAATTGGTTAAAAAATCAAATTATTGCCTTAGCTCAGGCTGCAGCCGCCGAAGCAATGTTTGATGATGAGTATGTTCTCTTCAAGTCAAGTCCATCGGAACGATCGGCTTGATCAAAGCCATCGAGTCGTTCTCCCCGAACAAAGGGACAAAGCTGGCGACGTTCGCAGCGCGTTGTATCGAGAACGAAATACTTATGCATCTTCGCTCACTGAAGAAAACACGCAAAGATGTGTCCTTGCATGATCCCATCGGAACGGACAAAGAGGGGAATGAAATTACTTTGATTGACATCCTCGGTACGGAAGCTGACGATGTCGTAGATAAAGTGCAGCTCAAAATAGAGAAGAGCAAGATTTATCGGAACTTAGAGATTTTGGATGATCGCGAGAAGGAAGTCGTTGTCGGGCGGTTTGGTTTGGAGCTTGGCGGAGAAGAGCGGACGCAGAGGGAGATTGCGAAGGAGTTGGGCATTAGCCGCAGCTATGTATCACGGATTGAGAAACGGGCGCTGATGAAGCTGTATCATGAGTTTTATAAGGCGAAGCGGTAAGGTCGGTCAGTCGGAGCAGTCGCATACTTCATTTATTTGGGATCAGATAATGGAGGCGAAGAGGATGACCTTAATCCAAATTGAGCACGTGAGTAAGAGTTATGTGATGGGCGGGGAAACGATTCGCGCTTTGGACGATGTTTCGTTAGATATCGATCACGGCGAGTTCGTTGCGATCATGGGACCGTCGGGGTCGGGGAAGTCGACGCTGATGAACATTTTAGGCTGCTTGGATGTTGCGGATGATGGGGACTATGTGCTGGACGGGAAGGCCATTAATCGGCTCAAAGATGCACAACTAGCTGAAATAAGGAACCGGAAGATCGGCTTCGTTTTCCAGAACTTTAACCTGCTGCCACGGCTGAACGCGTATGAAAATGTGGAGCTGCCGCTTATTTACCGGGGCATGAGTAAGCGTGAAAGGGAGCCGCTTGTCATGCAGGCATTGGAAGCGGTTGACTTAGTGGATCGCAGGAAGCATGTGCCTTCGGAGCTTTCTGGCGGTCAGCAACAGCGCGTTGCGATTGCCCGAACATTGGCGGGAGATCCGGCGATTATATTGGCGGATGAGCCGACAGGAGCGCTGGATTCGAAGACGGGTGTTGAGATCTTGGAGATTTTTAAGGGTTTGAATCAGCAAGGCAGGACGATTGTTTTGATTACGCATGACCTGGCGATTGCTCAGCAGGCGAAGCGGGTAGTGCATTTTCGCGATGGGAAGTTGAGTGAGGTTTGATAGGATGAGGACCGGGGCCCTAAGGGGTCCCGGTTTATTTTTGATATACATTCCACGAAGTTTCGGTACCAAAAGGCCAAAAAAATTTTGCAATCAGGTAAAATGGGAGAGTATGCGGGGTCTTTTTTTACATGACATACCATCAACGAATTTAGTGCATAAAAGAAACGATATTATTCCATTTCAATTAGCAAAGATTTGACATAAAATAGAGTTATTTGAAAGCGCTTACTTCTTTGTAGGGGCATCGAATATAGCGATCAAAGGCAAAGGGATGATTGACTCCAATGAGACATTGCTTACACCGTCACCAGAACCTTAAAAATAGAGTAGGGGATATGAGAAAAATGCATGTACATTGAACTATAAATATTCTAGGATAATGGGAATATTTATATTTTTTAAAAATGGAGATTATTAGATGAATAAGAGAGTGAAATCATGCATCCTTGCAACTGCACTTTTACTTATGATGGACGGATGCAGCATCATGCGATCAGATGATCCTAATGCTCCAATTCATATTGTGTCACAACCTGCTACGAATTTAAATTTAACGATATCGACACCTCCCTTAAAAATTGGAGTCTTAATTTACAGGTTTGATGATACTTTCATGACAGAAGTGAGAAACAGCATACTTGCAGCAGTTGATGGAGATGTCATCGTCGAGTTCGCAGATAGCCGCAACTCCCAATCAACTCAGAATCATCAAATAGATAAATTTGTGAAAGAAAAGGTAGATGCCCTCGCGATTAATCCAGTAGATCGGACTGCAGCAGCCGCCATGATTACAAAGGCAAAAGAAGCTAACATTCCAGTAGTCTTTTTTAATCGGGAGCCTGTGGCAGATGCTATGAGAAAATGGGACAAGGTTTACTATGTCGGCGCTAAAGCGGAACAATCCGGTACAATGTCAGGTCAACTGATCGTTGACTATTTTAAGTCGCATCCGGAAGCGGATAAAAACAAGGATAATGTACTGCAATATGTGATGTTGAAAGGTGAACCTGGCCATCAGGATGCCGAGTTACGGACTAAATTCGCCATTAAAGCCGTAGAAGATGCGGATATTAAGGTGGAAAAGCTTGCTGAGGATACAGGAATGTGGGAGCGTTCCAAAGGGGAAGCGAAAATGTCGGCATTCCTAGCTGAATGTGGGGATCGAATAGAGGCTGTTTTTGCCAATAACGATGATATGGCGCTTGGGGCGATTGACGCACTGAAAGAGAAAGGCTTTATAACAGGCGATCGATTTATCCCCGTTGTTGGGGTCAATGGCACAGCCTCGGCTATGAAAGCGATGGAAGATGGGGCACTTCTGGGAACTGTGCTGAATGATGCTGTAAATCAAGGAAAAGCAACCTATGCCGTGGCTCATAGTTTGGCCTCTGGACAGATACCGGATCAAACCAACATTGGCTACGAAATGGCAGATGGTTTATATGTCTGGATACCGTATAAAAAGATTACGAAAGGAAATAGGAGCACTAATCTATCAAACAGCATTAGGTAAGCGTTATCAATTTCAATAATAACCTCGGAGGCTTTTGATGAGAAAATATGTGGATCTATTCGTCTACTTGCTGCTTTCCATCTCTCTTATGCTATCGGGTTGCACAATAGCTGATACTGGGCGATCCAATCAGCAGGAGCAGGTCGCTGCGGTGGATCGTGAAAAGATCGCATCCTCAGGCGATGTAAAGTTATCCGTCTACATGTATGTGACCGATGTCAGAGTACAAAACGTGTATTATGAGATTGCACGCACCTTCGAAGCCACACACCCGGAAATTAAAGTGGAACTGCAATTTCCTGGTTTTCAGTATGAAGAGATTCTGAAAGTTAAGCTTGCCACCAACGAGTTGCCAGATATTTTCGACACGCATGGTTGGGCCAAGATTCGATATGGGAAGTATTTGCTGGATCTCAGAGATGAGCCGTGGGCGAGTCAGTTGACAGAGACGATAAAATCGGTTGTAACGGATGACGAGGGGAAAGTATATGTATTGCCTATTAGTGAAGCGAGGGATGGCTTCTCTTATAACATGGATGTTTTAGAAAAATATCATATTCAAGTGCCAGTTACTTTTGATGAGTTGATGAAGGCCGCGGATAAGATTGTGAAAGAAAGCCACGGAGAAGTCGTTCCTTTCTTTTTTTCCGGCATTGATTCATGGACTATCGGGCAATATTTTGATTATTTCGCAAGCTCTCTATTTGAAAAGTCAGAAGTTTTTAAAAAATACCCGCTGACAGCGACAGATTCGGACTGGAGCCAGTGGAATTTGCTTGCCATGAAATGGAAGGAAATGTTCGATAAAGGATATATCAATCAAGATGTTTTCACGGCTAAATACAGCGACTTGCCCAAGTTGTTTGCCGAAGGCAAAGTCGCATTTTCATTCGCTTCTCCCTCTTTTGCAGACGATGCTTATGAAGTAAACCCGAAAACAAGAATAGGTATTATGCCAGTTCCATCATTAAGTGTGGGAGGAAAACCTGCTTTTTCAAGCGGAGAACGCAACACAATGGGCATCTGGAGAAAGTCCAAACATTTGGCCGAAGCAAAGCTGCTGGTGAATGAATTCGCAAAGCCGTCCAATATGAAAAAAATTGCAGACGTGGTAAAAATTCCGCCAGGATTGAAGGGTGTAACTCCCGAGCATGAATTTGTACCGTTCTATAAGCTATACGAACAAGTACGTGTCACCCCATATTTCGATCGTATCTATTTGCCAAATGGGATGTGGGACGTGATGCGGAGTCTGGGAATTGAGTTGCTAGCAGGCGATGTAGCACCAGAAAAGTTCGGTCAACTTATGAAACAAGAAGTCAATCGACTTTCCAAATAAAGGGCTAGAAGCTAGGAGGCAGGAACGCATTGAGATCTGATTCTTTTCGCTTTAAGCTCATGATGCTGTATTTCTGGACGATTGTTATTCCAACGGTTATTATCGTATTCTTTCTACCGAACTTTTTTCAAAAGTTGCTGCTGCATCAGACAACACAATATACCGAAAGCACAGCTGCTGCCTTTACGAAAAACATTGAAAGCTATCTGAATGAACTGGAGCGGCTCACTTTAACGCCGTACTTTGACAGCGATATTATGAAGGCGCTTAAATTTAAAGCCAAACAAGATCCTATAGCGCAACTTTCCCCCCTCGAGAAATTGAAGATGGATGAAGTGCTGAATGAAAAGTTCCATAATTTTATTCGCATGTCGAGAAAAGATATATCAGGAACGACACTGGTCACTTCAGATGGCTCCATCTATGCCAAATCAACAGGTTTGACAGCGTCAGTTAACAATTATCCCTTTTCTACCACAGAATGGTACCGCAAAGCGTTGGCAGCAGAGGGGTCTGCCGTCTTTATTGGTAGTCATAAACAAGACTACTTGAAGCAGCCGTTAGAGACAGATGTATTCTCTGTAGCTAGGATTATAAGAGATCCTGATACGGAGTTAAAGCTCGCTTTTATTATTGCCGATGCAGATACTGGGGTGCTGCGGAATTTAATCCAAGATTTCCAATTTAACGTAAACGCTACCATTGCTGTTCTCGATGACAATCAACAGGTGGTTTATTCCACTGCACCATTATCACCATTAATGCGTAAAAGCGTAGGGGAGTCCTCAGTCTCGATAGTAGAGGATGAAAATACGTACACGGTTATTCGCCGAGATATTGGAACAGCCCATTGGAAGTTGGTTTTTTTTTGCCAAATTCAGAAATTATCTCTCAGCTAAGGTGGTTGTACATTATCGGGGGATTGTTCGCTGTATGCGGACTTTTCTTAACTGTCATTGTCTTCTTTCTTTTATCAAAGTGGATTATTCGTCCGTTTAAAGAAATCATCTGGACGATGAAGAAAGTGGAAATCGGTAATTTGCAAACACGTCTGCAAGTTAGGGGGACGGATGAGGTAGCCCAAATTGGATTAGCGTTTAATCGAATGATTAATCAAGTGGAAGAGCTTATTGTCCGCGAATATCAGGCGAAATTTAATCAACAGCAAGCAGAATATCGGTCCTTGCAAGCTCAAATCCAACCCCATTTTCTTTATAACATCTTAAATGGCTTTATTGGTCTTAATCGGATTGGAGAGCAAGAGAAACTGGAAGAGTCAATTATTCACCTCAGTAAAATGCTTAGGTATATTCTTGCTGGGCGAGACTGGACTTGTGTTAAGGATGAGTGCGATTTTCTCGCTTGGTACTGCCAATTACAGCAGCTCAGGTTCCAAGATCGTTTGCAGTACCATATTCGATATGATACAGATAGCATGAGTGTTCCTATTCCAAAGTTATTACTTCAACCACTTGTTGAGAACAGTATTATTCATGGGATTGAACCTCTGAATCAGCAAAGGGAATTGAACGTCGATGTTCATGTGATGAACAATCATACACTATCTATCTCGGTTGCGGATAATGGTGCTGGATTTGATGCAAGTAAAGCAGGGAAAAGTGTAGGTCTAACTAATGTTAAAGAACGCTTGAAGCTTGCATATCCGGAAGGTGAATTTGTTTTGGACAGCAAGATTGGAGAGGGCACGCGCATACATATTCGAATTCCTATCAAGGAGGCATCCAATTGAAAATAGTAATTGCCGATGACGAATATTTAGCTCAACAAACATTACTTAGTATGATTCGCCAAATTGAAGGTGAGTGGGAAATTGTCGGAGTAGCGGGCAATGGCTCTGAACTGTTAGACATCCTTCGAGCGCAGCGTCCGGATATCGCTTTTGTGGATATCAAGATGCCTGGTATGAATGGCATTGAAGCTATTAGAGAAGGTAAGGTTGTTGCTCCTCACACGGAATGGTTTATTTTATCAGGCTATTCTGAGTTCATTTATGCACAAGAAGGTATTCAGCTTGGTGTCCTTAACTATTTGCTAAAACCTCTTAGTTTAGGGGAGTTGCGGGAAGCTTTACTTTCTGCAAAGGCATCTATTCAAGAAAGGGTTGTAGACAAACAAAGACAATTCGCGAATTCAGTGCAGAATCTGTGTTATGGATTTGAGCAGGATAATGTTTGCTTTAAGGCCGAGTATACATACATGCATGTTCAAATGGCTGTCGTTTTTTGGGATTGTTCTTTAGAAGGAACAGCTGAATCCTTACTGTCTAAACAGGTATACCTCTCAATTAACCGTATTGTAGAAGAGTTTACGGCAAAGGGAGTGCTGCTTACCTGCTTTGCCCTCCCGAGTGGTCAGTTTACTATCGTTGGAGGCCTTCGGTACAGTGTCAAAGACAAGGAAAGCTGGAACGAATTTATCTTGCGACTGCAACAAATCATTGATAGCTGGAATACTTCTGAATTGAAGCTAACGGTCATTTCTTCTCAGGAGCATTTACCACTGCATGATATTAATCAATATGTGAGTCGCATCATGCAGAGCAGTATTCTTCGTATCTTGAAGGGATTGGGTAAAATGTGGAACAGCCATTCGTTTCAGCACTTTAGTAGTGAACATCACGAACTGTGCAAAAGAATGGAGAGATTGGTTAAGGCTTACCGCGAGAATCGGTACTCAGAGTATATGGATGCGTTGTTTGCGATTAAGCAATACGCTGCAGCGAGTGAACGTCTATTTGAAGGTAGCGGCATTATGGAATCAATTGGCACTTATTTAACAACAACGCTGCGGATTCAGCTTGAGTCTTGCACGTCCATGTCTCGGTGTATTGTGCTTTTGAAGGAGCATGGTGAACGATTGCTGCAACGAATGAACAAGGATGAACCATCCCAGGACATTGTGCAGAAAGTTATCCAATACATGAAGTCCAATTATAGGAACGAGATCGGTACAAACTTAATTGCGGAGCATTTTCATGTCACGCCGAATTACTTGAGTACCGTGTTTCATCAGAAAACGGGGTTTACGATTATGCGCTTCTTGACTGAACTTCGTATTAACAAGGCCAAGGAAATTCTAGCAGAAGGACCTGTCCAGATACAAGAGGCGGCGGAACTTGTCGGGTATTTCAACCCTAGTCATTTTACGAATTTATTTAAAAAAATTGAGGGACATTCCCCTACTGAATATAAACAGATGTTGAAAAGAAATGGATAATAAAAGAAGTCTATTGACCATAAAAATGGACAAGTCAATATTAATTATGAGACTCATGGAAGCGCCAACATTCATGTTATCCTTTATCTATTGATGCCATTGGAAGACTATGCGATGAAGGGTGGGGACATTGTTTCAAGAGCGCGAAATGCCTCAACGCACATTGTACGAATGGCATGAAAATTATTGTAATCCCAGAGATTCCGTTATCATTACGGGGGAGACGGACCTGAAGAAAAAGAGGAGGAGTAACATTGCAAAAAAGACGTTCTACACCGAAAATTGCGGTAAAACTATTCTTAATTATGAGCTTGCTTATTGTCAGTCTGCCATTTGGATTGCCGAATGCCGCTTATGCCAATTCTGAACAACCCCTATTTAAACAAGACCAATATAATTCTGATGAAAACAACGTCACGATACCAGAAATTTCATCGGTGTCTGAAGCTACTTATGTATCTGACCCGAATGGGGTAAACATGGGACTTGCGGCGGTGCAGCCAGCTGCGGGACCAGCAAGCATGGTGCTGGATAGTGCATGGGAAGTAGAAAATCCGACAGCAGGAAAGCTTGTTGTTAATGCGAATGGAAGTGTTACGATCACAACGGAAGGTGGAGCAATTAATGATGCAGGGGGAATGAAAAACATTCTTTACTATCAGCTTCCAAACCAGACGGACTATGATTTTACTGTAAAAGTAAATGGGAATTTTACGGCAAACTATCAGGGGGCTCAACTGATGATCGCAAGCGGAAAAAACCGTGCGAATGCCGTTGGTGTGGTCCGCAGATTTCATGGATTTCTTGCTGGAACATATGGAACAAACATGCTCATGGGCGTTATGCAGAATGGTGGTACGCCTGGCGAGTATTATGAAGGTGCTGCAAGCATCGGCAATGAGTTCTATCTGAAACTTCAGAAGCAGAACGGAAGAATCACTGGTTTCTATGCAGCGGCGTACAGTGACAACAAAGCAGATTGGAATCAGATTATTGATACCACTGGCGGCAAAAATTATGAATTCATAGATAAGGGCAATGCGCTCATTGATCCTGAGAAGATTTATTTGGGAATTGCTGCAGCAAACGGTGGCGGGAATACACCTACAAACATTACGTTCTCTGATCTGAGAATCGGTGGTGAACCGGTGCCCTTCGCTATAAATTCAAAGGCATTAAAATCCGTTGTGCTTTCTGGTGAAGCAGGAATGGGTGTAGGTGCTGCACATAAACAAACGCTTAATGTGACAGGTGCAGATTATGATGGAAATGAAATCACAGAATTTAATTCGGTCGTCTACACAAGCAGTGATGAAGATGTGGCAACGGTTAGTCAAGACGGTGTTGTTACGGGTGTACATAACGGCAATGTAGTCATTACTGCCAAAGCAACATTGGGCGAAGTGACAAAAACAGCTGCGCTGGCCATTCAAGTTGGAGATATTGAGACAGAAGAATCATGGGAACTTTCATCTCCAGATGGCAATACCAAGATGACGGTAGAAATGATCACAGGTGGCGTTCTTCAATATACTGCAAAAAAGAATGGTGTACAAAATATTGATACATCACCACTTGGTTTAGTAACCAGCTTAGGTGACTTTTCGAGTGGCCTTGTAGTAAGAAAAGTTTCAGAAGTGAAAGAAATCAACGAAAGCTATAAGGTGCTTTCTGGTAAGAGTGACGAATATACAAATCACTATAAGGAACAGACGCTTACATTTGCAAGGAAAAATGATAATTCTGTTGAATTTGATTTGATAATCCGTGCCTATGATGATGGTTCGGCATACAGATATGCTGTCCGCACAGACGGGGCAAAAGAGATTAAAATCAGTGATGAAGTTTCAGGCTTACAGCTTCCAAAAGAAGCAGATGTATATTGGATGAACTATACTTCAGCTACATGGAACTATGAAGGTCAGTATACAAAAACGACAACTGAAGGATTAGCAGCGGGCTCTACTCCCTCCATACCATTCTTATATGGAAAAAATGGTGTCTGGACGCTATTCTCAGAAGCAGACCTCAACGGAACTTACACGGGTTCTATGTTTACAGTAAAAGAAAACGGAATGTTAGATGTTTCATTCTCTAAGACACAAGGGACGAAGGCTGTAGTGACAACGACGCCTTTTAAATCTCCATGGAGAGCAGCAATCACAGGTACTCCCAAAGACATTGTCGAAAATACAATGATTGAAAACCTGAGCACCCCAGCAGATTACGCAAAATATGACTATGAATCATGGGTAGATCCAGGTTTATCTTCCTGGTCATGGGTAGCTAACTGGGGAAGTGGCATCAGTGATCAGTCGAAAGCTGAAACACATATAAACTGGATTAACTTTGGAGCTGAAATCGGATGGGATTATTATATCCTTGATGAAGGCTGGGCTCTGGGCGGTCGTGGAAACGTGACTGGTGTGCGTGACTGGTGGCCGCAAGTAAAAGCGTTAGCAAAAGAAAAAGGAGTTAGATTGTGGGCTTGGGTACATGTAAGCGATATTGATACACAGGCAGAACGCGACAAGCACTTCAAAGAATGGTCTGAACAAGGTATCGTAGGCATTAAGCCGGATTTCTTTGATGGGGAAGGTCAGGCTAATATGCAGCTTTATGATGATCTATATAGAGATGCAGCGAAGTACAAGCTCATGGTTCTTGCACATGGTGCAAATAAACCAACTGGTGAAATTCGTACTTATCCAAACGTATATGGACATGAAGCCATCCGTGGACAGGAAGCAGGAGGTATTACTGCGGAACAGTACACCATGATTCCGTTTATCCGAGCAGCAATTGGACCAGCAGAGGTTACGGAAGAAATTAGATCTAAGGATTATAACAAGACGACTATGGGATTCCAGTTCGCATTGACAGCGTTGATTGAAGACGGAATTCATAGTATGGGTTCTGCGCCGGATGTTTATAGAAGTATTCCGGAAGGAATGTCTTACTATAAAAATTACCCCAAAAAATGGGATAAAACAGATTTACTTGACGGTGAGATTGGCCAGTATCTGAGTATAGCTAGAAAAGCCGGAACGAACTGGTATGTTTCTGGAATCAGTGTGAATCCAAGAACGATGAAAGTTCCATTAAAATCCCTTGACGCAGGTAAAACGTATACAGTTTTGCTTTACACAGAAAACGGCAGACAAGACGTGGATATGAAAATTATCCCGAATGTTACAAACGAAACCGTATTAGACATCAATGTACTTTACGGCGGCGGATATGCCTTACGTGCAGTTCCAACAGCAGAGTTGGATAGCATCACTTCAATCGTTGCCAATCCGACAGAAGTGACAGTAGAAAAAGGTTATTTATCTAATCCGGTTGGAGTTACACTCAGTCCAGGAAAAGCAGAATTTAAAGATGTAATATGGAGTGTTGGAGACGAATCCATCGCAACTGTAAATCAGAACGGTGTAATTAGAGGCGTTGCTGAAGGTAAGACGACAGTAACGGTGGCTTCTGCTTACAACAAAACTGTAAAAGCTGAAATTAAAGTAACAGTTACACCTCCAAGGTATGTTCTTGATAGTAATAAATGGACAATCCTTAATCGGAATGAAAATGTTATTATCAATAATGCCGATTCTGCAACAATTTCAACAGAAACGGGAGTACTTGGTGCTAATAACTGGAAAAATATGTTCGCTATGGACGTACCGGAAGGCGATAAAGATTTTACTATCACAGCTAAGATTTCCGGTGGTCTTAAGGCCAATTATCAAGGTGGATTTATCACAGTCTTTAATAAAGCGAATCCGAATAGCTTATCGGTAGCAGCAGGACGGCGTTATCACAGTGGCATCATGGGAAGTCACCCTCAGGCGTTGGGCGTCATGTCAACCACCTCAGGAGCTACCTCTGAATATTACAACGCAGATGAAGATTATAATAAGGACGTTTACGTTAAAATTCAAAAAGTCGGAAATACATTTATTTGTTCCTATAGCTATGATGGTGAAAATTGGACAGCCATTTCGGACAAAGGAACACCCCGAACTACTACAAATGCAAATTTGGCAGCAAGTGCAAATCTATCTGTAGGTTTCTATGCAGGTTCCGGCGGGGGACAAACAGCAATTGATATCAAAATCAGCGATTTTACTTACAATGATGTGAAGGTACCGATAGCAATTGACACCTTGGAACCAGGAGTTGATAATAAGACGGAGCTGAATGAAGCAATAGCATATGTAGAAGGATTAAAAGAAGCAGACTACACAGCAGACAGCTGGGCGGCATTAGTAACTCAATTGAATGCAGGAAAAGATGTAGCTACAAAGGAGAATGCTACACAGCAAGAAGTGGCTGAAGCAACAGCAGCAATTCAAGCAGCAGTAGAAGCACTTGTAGCTGTAGATCCAGAAGTTGTTGATAAAACGGTACTGAATGAAGCAATAGCCTATGTAGAAGGATTAAAAGAAGCAGACTATACAGCAGACAGCTGGGCAGCATTAGTAACTCAATTGAATGCAGGAAAAGATGTAGCTGCAAAGGATAATGCTACACAACAGGAAGTGTCTGAAGCAACAGCAGCAATTCAAGCAGCAGTAGAAGCACTTGCTGGAAAAGGTGGAACACCAGCAGATCCAGGAACAGATCCAGATCCAGGGACAGGAACAGGAGCAGGAGCAGGAGCAGGAACACCAACACCAACACCAACACCAACACCAACACCAACACCAACACCAACACCAACACCAACACCAACACCAACACCAACACCAACACCAACACCAACACCAGAACCC
Source organism: Paenibacillus sp. P36 (assembly GCF_045866505.1). Classification (NCBI taxonomy): domain Bacteria; kingdom Bacillati; phylum Bacillota; class Bacilli; order Caryophanales; family Paenibacillaceae; genus Paenibacillus; species Paenibacillus sp. P36. Next base: position 7,046,445 of record NZ_AP038372.1, on the reverse strand, counting down.
GTTCAGCCGGGAGTGCAATTCATGGACAATGTCGTTGATATTGCCAGTTTGCTAACCAGCTTCGCACAAAAGGTTGAGAAAGCCAAGTCTATTCCGGCTCCGTTGGAATTTACGGATACTTCCTCTCATTGGGCTGACTCCACAATTGGTATGTTTGTGAAGTTAGGATTGGTTACGGGATATCAGGACGGCAGCTTCCACCCGGATGGAAGTATCACCCGTGCGGAGTTCGCTACGGTTCTTGCCAAGGTATTTGGCCTTGCAGGCAAGGCTGCCGGAAGCTCCTTAAGTGATATTTCCGGTCACTGGGCCGAAACCTCCATTAGCGCTCTGGAGCAAAAAGGTATAATTTCCGGCTATGAGAACGGCACATTCCTGCCTGATCGGGAAATCAGTCGTGCGGAGATTATTGCAATGATTTCCAAGATCATTAACCTGGACAGCGTTAATGCTGCGTCCTCCAGCTTCTCGGATCTGGATAACACATGGAATAAGGAGCAGATCGGGCAAGCGGCGGCAGCCGGCATCATCAACGGGGTAGGGAATGGTATGTTTCTTCCAGCTAAGCAGGCTTCCCGTGCCGAAGCGTTAACTATTGTACTTCACGTTCTAGAGACTAATCCGGAGTTTAAGAGCCTCCTGGATACCCTAAAATAAGCAAGTCTTTGGTTTTAAAGCCCTAGCCCAGCCTTTACGAAGGCTGGAGCGGGCTTCATGTGCGCTTGGCAGCGCAATCGACTAAGGAGTGAAAGTCTCCAGTACATTGCAAGGTGGCGGAAGTACATAGCTAACGCATAGTGCTTAGTCCGTGAGGATAGGTGAGGAGGATGCTCAGGCATAACCCAGAACAGGCGGCAAACCATGTTGGCTGACGAAGTAGGATTACTTTGCAAGAAAAGGGAATGTCCAAATACCACCAATGGCTTCCGAAGAGAACTGGTAAGGAATGGATTTCGAGACTTAGATGCCTGGATAAGATGACGACTGAGCTCTGTACAACTACGCAGTTGGAAGTGAGAAAACTTCACCGTGAAATGCGAGGACGAGGGTGGGATAACAAAGAGTTACCCATTTACAAAGAACTTCATCCCCAAGGGGAATAACACTGGGGGAGTCGGATGCGGTGACCCGCACGTCCGGGATCTGTGATAGGCCCATGCAATTGCGCATGGGCCTACTCGATTTTCGTTAAGTGTTATTAAAATTCAGGAACAGTATCAGTTTTTCCTAAGGGAATGTCCAATATCCATTGAAAATTATTTTTTTAAACCAGCTGCAAAGAAGGGACCATTAACCGACATGGTCGTTAAGATACGAGCCATTTCTTGAGGAGACTCTTTCCCACCGCTTTCCAACCATTGTTGAATTACCCCAATTATTGCAGATCCCATATAAGAAGCTAAATATCGTTCTGGAACAAGGAGATTTTCTTCTTTTACAAATGCATTAGGATTATTTCCATAAAGTGTTTCCCACATGAATTTTTTTAATCTTGTTTGAAATGATAAATCCCCTCTTGGACCTAAAACAGCCTTCATAAATCCACTATGTATATGTAAATACTCAAACAATGAAACTGTAAAGGAAAATGGTGTCAAAGTCTGAGAGTCAATTTCAAGGGCGGCAATAACACTCGGATAGTTTTGTTTTGTAAGTTTAGACAGATCAAGCATAATTTCTTCCTCGCATTTTGTCATTAAATCAAATTTATCTTGATAGTGTGCATAGAATGTGCCTCTATTAATTCTCGCCCTTGTTGTAATGTCTTTAACCGTTATAGCATCAAAACCATTTTCATCTATTAATTCTACGAGTGCGTCACGAATGGATTCTTTGGTCCGAATGACACGTAAATCAGGGTTACTATTGCGCAAGTGAATTCCTCCTTAATTTTAACCAACACATTTATTAAAGGTGTTCCGTAACCAACACATTTGCCATTTTTAATTATTGAACAGAGTCTATAGCAATTTTATAATTTGAAGTGTAATAAACAACACGTTGTTCGTTATAATTTAACATCTAGGAGGGTGACAGGCAACTTTTTAACGAAGATATACGCTATGCAAAACTCGACATTCAAATATGCAAAGTTGGGGATACTGTTTTAAATGAAAGCATACGGATTGTAGTAATCTTTGAAGTGAAAGGAAGTAATGTTAAATGAACAAATTCTTAGGAAGACCTGATCTGAAACCGACACACCCCAATGACACAAAACCAGGCTTGAACAAAATAGTCATGACTACTGCGCATTATGGAAATCAAGAGATGATCATGGAGAGAGATGTTCCGATCAAAATGCGGGATGGAATCACAATCTACGTCAATGTATTCCGTCCAGATAAGCCCGGGAAGTTCCCAGCAGTAATGAGTATGGATCCTTATAATAAAGATGGCTTACCCCCGTATGATATTTTTCGTCAAGTCTGGCCGACGGTAGGTACTATCGTTACCTCTCTTTTTGCGCCATTTGAGTCACCTGATCCCGGTTTTTGGGTGCCAAACGATTATGTATTGATTAAAATCGCAACGCGGGGTAGTTCAAATTCGGAAGGTGACCTCTATCCTTGGACGAAAACGGAAACGGAAGATTATTATGAAGTCATCGAATGGGCAGGCGTTCAGGAGTGGAGCGATGGCAATGTGGGACTAAATGGGGTGTCCTATCTGGCCATGACCCAATGGCGGGTGACCGCTATGAATCCGCCACATCTGAAGGCGATCATCCCGTGGGAAGGGACTTCTGATTTGTACCGGGAATGGTACTTTCACGGTGGAATACCGGAAACGGTTTTCTCAGCTGAGTTCGAGAAGTTACAACATACCCGTTGGCCAAATAACAACATAGAAGGAATGGTAGCGGCGCAAAAAGAACATCCATTATTCGATGAGCACTGGGAAGAAAGACAGGTCAAATTGTCTGATATAAAGGTACCTATGTTGGTCTGCGCCAGCTGGTCGACTCATGGCCTGCATTCCCGCGGCACCTTTGAAGGTTTTAAACAAGCTTCATCCGAAGACAAGTGGCTGGTAGTCCATGGCCGCAAGGAGTGGGAAACCTACTATCTGCGTGAATCGTTGGAATTGCAGAAGGAGTTCTTCGATTACTTCCTGAAAGGCATTGAGAATGATTGGAGGGAAACGCCTCGGGTACGCTACGAGGTCAGAGAGAAATTCTATAAGGGACATATTCGCAGCGCGAATGAATGGCCAATAGCCAAAACTCAATATACCGAACTTTATCTGAATGGCGAAGCTACGCTTCTGCAACAGACGCCTGTTCAGAACGAAACCAAACTTGCCTACAATGCCGAGCCCGGTCAAACAGAAAATAATAAGGTAAAGTTTACATTTACCGCTGACAGGGACATCGAGCTAACCGGCAATATGAAGCTCAAACTCTGGGTCTCAACCGACGACACGGATGATATGGATATTTTTGTCGGCATTAAGAAGTACGACAAACGCGGCAATGAAGTGTACCTGCCTGATTTTAACCATCTTGAAAACGGTCAGGTGTCGAGTGGTTGGCTGAGGGTTTCCCATAGAGAGTTGGATACTGAGAGATCTACGCCTTATCAACCGGTACTGAAGCATAAGAGATTATTGAAAGTAAATAAAGGCGAGATTGTGCCGGTAGAAATTGAGATATTGCCTGCGAGTATTTTCCTATCAAGTGGTGAAAGTCTGGTGCTAGTCATAAAAGGCAGCGAGATCATTATCGAAGATCTCCCAGCAGGTGCAGTTTCAAGAGGTTATGGGCACACGGAAACAGTGAATAAAGGGACTCATTCAATTTATACAGGTGGAAAGTATGATTCTTTTCTATTGGTACCAGTGATTCCAACGAAAGATTAGTGAAAGTCTGAGTCCGGGCTTTATGGCCCGGACTATTGAGCTTTCCTAGAGTACCTAAGAAAGGAGGATAACTGATGTTGATTACTTACAAATCCTCTAGAGATGGAATTCTGGAAAAGATAGCGCACTTCGAAAAAGATTGTTGGATAAACATTATTGCCCCATTAAAGGAAGATCTTATAGAGATATCTGAGCTATGCAATATCCCAATTGAATTTTTAGAAGATCCGTTAGATTTAGAAGAAAGTGCACGGATTCAATATGATGAAGAGGCGGATTGCACACTAATTATCAATGATTTTCCAATTATAGATGTTAATAATCATCCATTTGAGTCTTATATTACAATTCCTATTGGAATAATCGTAGGAAAGGACTACATCGTTACGATTTGTAACCAATCGAGTAACTCTTTAGAAAATATGATCAAGAAAAACGTTAACACCTCTATGAGGAATCGTTTTGCACTAGAGATATTATTGTCATTTTCAACTCTGTATATCGAAAAATTGAAACTGCTCAACAAACAGCGTCTTAAAATAGAGAGTCATTTACGTGATTCATTAACAAACAAGCAGCTCTATGACCTAATGGAGATTGAAAAAAGCTTAGTTTATTTTCTCACTTCTTTAAAGGCTAATGCGGATGTTATAACCAAACTTTTTCGTACCAAATCCTTAACCTTATATGAGGATGACAAAGATCTTCTTGAAGATCTAAAAATTGAAAATAATCAAGCAATCGAAACCACAGAATTATATACAAGAATTTTGAACAGCATAACGGGGTCGTATTCTTCACTAATATCAAATGAATTAAATAAGACAATGAAAACTCTTACGTTATTTACAGTTTTTTTAACTCTGCCTACACTTGTATTTAGTTTCTTTGGTATGAATGTTACCTTACCCATTGCTGATAAAGATCCCTTCTCATGGATTATTACACTAGTAATAGCCTTAGTTATTGTTATTTGGATCGCTTTTGCGCTATGGAGAAGGAGGATGTTGTAAATTGCTTCATAATAATTAAGAAGAGCAGTCGATTTAAAAATAAATCGTACTGCTTTTTGATATGTCTGGCGGGAGTTTAGTGAACGCACAAACGAAAATATTACATAAAAGAAACGGAGTCAGTACATTTTTCTTGATGAACTTATGCGATATAGTAATCATACTAATTTTGAAAAAAGGCTGTAGCCAAGTGTGAAATGATAGCAAGAGAAGCAGAGAGGTGTATCATATTGTTTTTACAAGCAAAAGAAACAGTGGAAATCAGGATAGACGCTCAGGAACATAAAGGCATTGGGTTAGCACTGCAAGATCTAATCCGTGATTTGAGCCATGTGATGGATATTCAGGCAGATTGCCGAAAGTACCTTTCGGATGTAGTAGGCTTTTCCATTCTTGTAGGAAGCTTAAGTAATTCTGCTTTTTCAGATTTCTTAAAGAAGAAAAAGATAGATATAAGTGATATCGATGGAAAAACGGAGCATTACTTCGTCAAGAGTTTAGGGGAAGAAGGGCGACATCTCATAATAGCTGGCAGTGATACCAGAGGAGCGATCTATGGTATTTACGAATTTAGTCGAGTCGTTTTGGGTGTGAATCCCTTGTATCTGTGGACAGGCCATACACCTGCCCGCAAGGAAAGTCTTGATTTGGGCAACATTTCGTTGACGGATGGACCTACAACGTTCCGTTATCGAGGCTGGTTCATCAATGATGAGGATTTATTACTAGGATGGACTGGAAAATTCGATCAAGACTTTCAGAATAATGCCTTCACCAAGCATGCGGGTTATGCGAATGCTTTGGAACCAATTATGGAGACTGCACTTCGGCTCAAACAAAATCTGCTGATCCCATGCTCCTTGTTGGATATCCTCGATCCATCCGATGAGGATTTGGTCAGGCGGGTGTCGGAGCGTGGACTACTAATTTCCCAACATCATATTGAGCCGTTAGGGGTATTTCCCAAAAGGGTCCGACACTATTGGCAAGAAAGGGGAGACGCTGAGCCCCTATCTTATAAGAAAAATCCCGAAAAGTATGAGGAGGTTTGGCGGCTTTATGCATGCCGTTGGGCGCGATATGACAATGTGGTTTGGCAACTTGGTCTTCGTGGCATGGGTGATAAGCCCGTGTGGGCAGATGATCCCTATGCGCCGGAAACAGCAAGTGGAAGAGGTCAGTTAATCGCTGGTGCCATTGCCAAGCAACACGAGATTATCGCCGAAGCGCTAGGTCACAACGACTTCGCCTCTACAGCCACCTTGTGGATGGAAGGTATGGAGCTTCTGAAGGGAGGACATCTATCCTTCCCGAAAGAAACGATCATTATCCATGCGGATTTCGGGCCAACTCAGATGTTAGGTGACAGCTTCTATGAAGTGAAACGGGAGCTGGATAGGCCATACGGCATTTATTATCATGTCGCCTTCTGGAGTTGCGGACCCCATCAGGTCCAGGGGACTTCACCGCAGAAAATTTATTACAATCTGCAAGCAGCTGTTCAACAAGGAAATACAGATTACCTTGTAGTCAATGTAACGAACCTCAGAGAAATGCTGCTTGGGACCCAATATACGGCTGCTATCGGATGGAATTTTGGGAATTACCAACCAGAAGCGTACTTGCAAGATTGGTCTGTCGAACATTACGGTCATCAAGGCGGACAGGCAGCTGAGCTCGCTTATCAAGCTTATTTCGGCGCGTTTCACGCATTAGACAACCAGGGATATCCTGGTCGTATGCTCCTAATGGACGGCATGTGCCGCAGGTTGACGATTAAGCTGGTTGCTATCCTGAATGGTCAATCGTTTACCAAAGACGAGATCCAGAACAAAACCCTGTTGGCTTTCGAGCAAACAGCGGATTTCATAAGCTATTATAAAAATGCCACTGGGGATGCCCTTCCGAAGTGGGACATTGCTTTGGACACGGCTCATCAGGCTTTACAGGAAATGGACGAGGAGCGTAGAGAGTTCTTTACGACCAACCTGATCGTCCAGCTATCTCTTATCCGCGCTTTATATCGGACGGTCCATCATTTATCTGTTGCGGCGGAGATTGCACTTGACGAATCTACAAGGGAAAAGAACGTACGTGGCCGAATCTTGGAGGCAGCAGCGGAACTTCAACAGGCATCAATTATCCGTATGCATGCGGAGAAAGGGAAGTGGAAAGGTTGGTACGATGGTGATGTATTGCTGAATCTTCCTGACCTCATCCGCCAAGTGAGAGAATGTGCAACGAATTATTAAGTCGCATGTCTAGCAACATATAACAATAATGGAGAGGTGTTGCTGCTATGATTACTTACTTGAAGCCAACTTATACGACAACAAGCTCGGATTTTCAGTTACATGTAGACCTGAATGCTGTCATTGTTGAACATTTTTTGGACTATCATTATGCTCATTTTTCCTATTCGGGGATATGCACACTAACTGTCACAGCAAGCCAGCCAATCACAAGTTATGATATAAGCCCACACAGCATGGGGATTACTGGAAAAGTAAGTGGGAATCAACTGACTTTCAGACTCGACAGTAGCTCGACCAAGCCATCCTATTTGGTCATACAGATCAATGATTTGGAGAAGCTGGTTGTTATGGGGGACCCTTTGGAAAGCAACGCTCCCTCATCTTCGGGGACAGGTATCTATAATATTATTAATGCACCTTATCAGGCAGACAACACCTGGACGAGCGATGTTACCCATCTTATACAGAAGGCTATTGATGATGCCTCTGCAGCAGGTGGGGGAATCGTTTATGTTCCTGTTGGTGTATATAAAGTAAAGGATATTCTATATATCAAGAGCAATGTCACCTTGTATCTTCAAGGCGGGGCCGTCATCAAGTCAAATCCGGATAGAACCCTTTATAATTATACGACTAGTAGGGAAGGTAAAGTATTTATTGATCCCATGATCCGGATAGACCATGCACCTAATGCCAAAATAATAGGACGAGGCACGCTGGACGCAAGTGGTATAGCGATTATGGATAAGGATCGTACATCTTCGACCTATCTCGGATACAGAAGAAACGTCATCGTAGGTAACTTTTCCGATCATGTTACGATAGAGGGCATTATCATCAAGGACTCAACCACGTGGACGATTAATGGTATTCAAGGTGGCGAAGGATTTACGGTAAGACATGTTAAGATTATTAATCACAAAAATGCCGAGCAGTATAAAATTATGAATGATGGTATCGATTTATGCGGAACTAGGAACGCGTTAGCAGAAAAGAACTTTGTCATGACCGTGGATGATGCTCTTTGTGCAAAATCAACGATAACTGACTATGCCATGTATAATATTCGGTTCAAAAACAATATTGTATTCTCATCTTGTGCGGGTCTCAAAGCGGGTTTGCAATCACACAGTCCCATGTATGACGTCTGGTTTGAAGATAACGACGTCGTTCAGGCACGACGAGGCATTGTGGTAGAAGCAACCTCAGGGAAGCAGTTGATGAGTGATATTCATTTTGTAAATACAAGGGTGGAAAACTACGTATTTACCTCCATGGGGAAAAGTATTCCTGTAGAAATAGAAGCGGGTACAGCACCAGTAAAGAATGTTTATATTGATAGCGCTTATTTTGAAAAAGAGGCGTTTAACCCCATACATATGTATGGCTCAAGTGATACGAATGATGTAACTAATGTTACGTTTAACGATCTAAACTTGTGTGGAGATGTCGTTACGAATAACTTGGATACACGAATCATTGTAGGCATCCAGGCATCAGATCTAACGGTAAAGGGACACATGTGATGAGAAGAATGGGTATCGGTTTGCAGTTGTTTACTGTGCGAGAGGATTTGGCTAAGGATTTTACCGGTACACTTCGGCGGGTGGCTGAACTCGGCTATGAAGGAGTGGAATTTGCTGGTTATGGTGGCATGTCTGCGGAAAAGTTGAAGGATCTGCTGCAAGAATTGAACTTAAAAGCAATCGGTGCACATGTTAGCCTTGCCAAAATGAAGGCCGATTTGAATAAAGAAATCGAATATTTGCTTGCGATTGATGCGTCTTATCTCATTTGTCCGCATATTGCTGCGGAGGATCGTCAAACACCTGAAGCATGGCAAAGCTTGTTCACTTATTTTGCGGAAGCAGGGCAGCAGGTGAAGGAGAAAGGGCTTCAATTCGCTTACCACAATCATGCATTTGAATTTGAGATGAAAATAAACGATCAATACGTATTCGATGCCATGTATGCATCCGCTACGCCAGCGGCTCTGCAAGTGGAGCTGGATGCAGGCTGGATTCAATTCGCGGGTTTGGACGCACTGCAATATATTGCGAATTATGCAGGCCGCCTTCCGCTGCTTCATCTGAAAGACTTCAAAGGGGAAGTGAACGGGCAAATCAACACGGTTGAATTGGGTGAAGGGGAAATCGATTTGCCATCTGTCATCCAAGCCGGCTCAGACGCTGGTGTAGAATGGATTGTTGTTGAGCAGGATCGTTGCGCGAACCCTCCGCTTGAAAGTGTTGCTACCAGCTACAACTGGTTGAAACAAAACTATTTATCCAAATTTTAATTGAAAATAAACACATTTAAGGAGTCGAACCAGACATGAGCAAAATTAAAGTAGCGGTTGTGGGCTGCGGGTCCATTGCCAAGAAGAGACATATTCCAGAATATGCAGCGAATCCGAACGTTGAATTGGTAGGCTTTTGCGATCTGATTCTAGAGAGAGCCGAAGGCTATGCACAAGAGCACGGCGGTAGAGCCTACACAAGCTATGAAGAAATGCTGAAGGTGGAAAAGCCGGATGCCGTTAGCGTATGTACGCCGAACGTGCTTCACGCTCCCTATGCAATTGCCGCAGCGAATGCAGGAGCACATGTGCTTGTGGAAAAGCCGATGGCAACAAACGAAGTCGATGCTTTGTCTATGATTGAAGCGGCAAGAAAGAACGGTGTGTTTTTGATGGTGGGTCAAAACCAACGTCTGATGCCGCCTCATCAAAAGGCTAAGGAAATTTTACAATCAGGTAAAATGGGTAAAGTCCTTTCCTTCCGTACGTCCTTCGGTCATGGGGGACCTGAAGGTTGGAGTATCGATGGTCGCGACAGTTGGTTCTTCCGCAAGGAAGATGCGATCATGGGTGCGATGGGCGACCTCGGTGTGCACAAATCCGATTTGATTCGTTGGCTGCTTGACGACGAAGTGGCGGAAGTTGCTGCCTTCGTCAGCACGCTGCACAAAGCAGGAACCGATGTAGACGATAACGCGACCTGCGTTTTGCGTATGAAGAGTGGAATAATCGGCACGTTGGTTGCCAGCTGGACGTATTATAAAGGCGGCGATAATAGCACCATATTGTGGTGCGAGAATGGCGCTATGCACATCGGAACGCATCCGGTTGATCAAGTGATTGTGCAACTTCGTGACGGCACCGCCCAGAAGTATCAGGTTGGCGCGATGGCGACGAATGAGAAGCAAGTGTCTAGCGGTATCATGGATGCTTTCGTGGAAAGCATCGTAACGAATACTCCACCAAGTATTTCCGGTGAAGAAGGATTGAAGTCGCTCGCGGTTATTCTAGCTGCTTTCGAATCGCAGGATTCGAAAAAGGTTGTTTCTTTGTCTTAGATCAAAGAGGGCCACGCATACATTGCGGGCTCTCTTTTTTATATGCCCTACGATCACCGAATTTTGTGCATAAAAGAAACGATATTATTCCCTTTTTATTCGTAAAAATTGGACATAAAATAGAGTTGTTTGCAAGCGCTTACTTTGTAGAAGGAGGTGGTTTCTGTTAACCATCATGGATGACAGATTCGCAGCTTAGCGTGTACGTGATGAATGAACGCAACTACAAGTAAACTGGAGGCGAAATAAGAATGCGTGTTAGTAAAATCAAGAATTGGCGAATTGGATATTTGCTCACGAAAATGATTGTTGCTGCTGCCCTCATTTTCAGTTTCACATTTACAATGGCTCAGCCTGCATCGGCTGCTACCGTCGTGACTTATCCTTCTTACTTCGGTACAAGCTCGGCCTACTCTTTGATGGTTGATTCGACTACGATCAGGGTTGCTAGGCAGTTCGATTATTCCTTTGCTCAGTTATCGTATAACGGTACGGCGACATTCAAAGTAACAGCCAAAGATGATATTACTTCCTACAATATCAGTCCTCATAGTTACGGCATTACCGCAAGTGTAAGCGGCAAGGATCTAACGTTCACACTTCCCCAAGCTGGATCGCGGTACTTAGTCATCAAGATTAATAACTTGGAGAACCTTGTGATCATGGCAGATCCCGTGGAAACCGGGGCCCCAGTACCCAATGGCGGCAGCGTGAAAAACATCATGGATTATTCAGGCATAGACAATACGGGCGGCAATCTCATGACGTCCAAAATTCAACAGGCTATCAATGATGCCAATGCCCGTACTGGCGGAGGTACGGTGTATTTTCCAGCTGGTATCTATAAATTCTCTCAGGTTGAGCTCAAAAGTAATGTCACGCTCTACTTAGCAGCAGGTGCGATACTTCGCGGGTCAACGACGTTAAGCGATTACGATTTCACTGACACTAATTTTAAACAGGCTAACATCCGTATCGTAGGGGCATCGAATGTAGCAATCAAAGGAAGAGGGATGATTGACTCCAATGGAACCTCGCTTACAACAGGCGATAGTGGACCGAACCGTGAAAATATCATCCGTTCTTATAAGAATTCGTCGGGAACAAAGCCGAGTGGTCTCACGTTCGAAGGTATTACCCTCAGAGATGGAACAACCTGGAACATGAATATTGAGGAATCGACGAACGTGACTATCACGAATGTAAAGATTATTAATAATGTCCACTGGATCCATGGAGACGGCTTCGATCTCGTCAATACGTCCCACGCTGTCGTGGATCAATGCTTTGCTTATACAGGGGATGACGTATTCGATGCGAAATCATCGACAGAAGAACCAATGACGGATGTCGTTTACAAAAATTCGGTTGCCTATACGGAATCTGCAGGTACGAAGGCAGGGGTTGCAGGCAATGCCTCGTTGACGGATCTCTGGTTTATTAATATCGACGTGATCTTAGGCTATAGGGGCATTAGTTTGAGTCATGACGAAGGCAATGGGGTATGGGACGATATTCATTTTATCGATATCCGGACGGAAAAGATATTTAATAATGGAACTTCCGGCCAATATAGGACGGCTCCGCTTCTCATCTGGACGGCCAAGTATAAAACGGAGGTTGGCCCTATCAGCAATGTAGAATTGACTCGTATTACCTATGAGGATCTCGGTAATTTCCACTCCTTCATCCAAGGTTATGACAGCACAAGTAAGGTTTCCAATGTAAACTTCACGAATTTGAAGATGAACGGTACCATGATCACAAACCCTACACAGGGGATCATTGATATGGGGCCAAACACAACTAACATTACGTTTAACACGGCGGTCACGAATTACAAGATTACCAACGCAAACTCAGGTAAAACTGTGGAAGTTTTCGGTGGTGGTACGACGGACGGTACAAAGATCGTGCAATGGAATTATCATGCTGGAACTAATCAACGGTGGGAGCTTGTCGATGCTGGCGGTGGTTACTATAAAATTAAAAACGTTAAAAGTGGAAAAGTTCTAGAAGTGACTGGCGGATCTACAGCCAATGGAGCTCTAGTCGCTCAATGGACAGATAACGGCGGAACCAATCAACAATGGCAGATCGTTGATGTAGGCAATGGATACTCTAAACTTATTAATCGCAAGAGCGGTAAAGCATTAGATAGCAGTGGGTCGATAGATGACGGAGCGCAACTCACTCAGTGGACAGATAATGGCGGAGACAATCAGAAGTTCCAGTTATTTGCGCAGTAGACCACACCACACTTATTTTTAAAGATGAACGAATACATCTAGCATCATCTGGAGGCGAAGTAATCATGTATTTTAGTAAAAGCCGAATCGGAAATTTGTTAGCGAAGGTTATCTTGGTTGTTGCTCTAATGTTTGGCTTCACTGTTAATATGTCTCAGCCTGCATCGGCGGCGGCTAACGTCGTGACTTATCCTTCTCACTTCGGTACAAGCTCGGCCTACACGTTGAAGGTTGATTCGACTACGATCAGGGTTGCCAGACAGTTTGATTATTCCTTTGCTCAGTTGTCTTATTCCGGAACTGGCACATTTAAAGTAACCGCTTCGGAAAATATCACTTCCTATAATATTAGTCCTCATAGCTACGGCATCGAGGCAACGGTAAGCGGAAAGGATTTAACTTTCACACTTCCCCAAGCTGGATCGCGGTACTTAGTGATCAAGATCAACAACCTGGAGAATCTTGTGATCATGGCTGATCCTGTGGAAACAGATGCGCCAACGCCTAATGGAAGCAGCGTGAAAAGCATGATGGATTACGCAGGCGTAGATAACACAGGCGGCAATTTAATGACGTCCAAAATCCAACAAGCCATCAATGATGCGAATGCTCGTTCCGGAGGCGGAACCGTTTATTTCCCAGCCGGTATTTATAAATTTTCCCAAATTGAACTTAAAAGTAACGTCACACTCTATTTAGCTGCTGGTGCCATCCTTCGCGGGTCATCAGATGTAAATGATTATGATTTCACTAACACCATTTTTACCAATGCGAACATCCGTATCGTAGGGGCATCTAATGTAGCTATTAAAGGAAGAGGGATGATTGATTCAAACGGGACTACACTTACAACGGGCGATAGTGGACCGAATCGAGAATATATCATCCATTCTTACAAAGACGCATCGGGTACAAAGCCAGATAACCTGACCTTCGAGGGTATCACACTAAGAGATGGAACAACATGGAATTTTAGAATTCAGGACGCTACGAATGTCAAAATCAATAATGTGAAGATTATCAATAACGTCAACTGGATTCATGGTGATGGCTTCGATCTTGTTAATACTTCCCATGCAGTTGTGGATCAATGCTTCGCCTATACCGGTGATGACGTATTTGATGCGAAAGCATCAACGGAAGAACCAATGACCGATGTTGTATACAAGAATTCGGTTGCTTTTACCGAATCTGCAGGTACGAAGGTAGGTATGCAAGGAAATGCATCGATTAGCGATGTTTGGTTTATCAATATTGACGTGATTCAGGGGTATCGTGGCGTCAGTGTGGATCATGACCAAGGAAATGGTGTATGGGATGATATTCATTTTATCGACATCCGTACGGAAAGGATTTTTAATAATGGAACCAGTGGTCAATTTAGAACATCTCCACTCCTTGTCTGGACGGCCAAATATAGTGGTAGCGAGGTTGGCCCCGTCAGCAATATAGAACTGACTCGCGTTAGCTTTGAGGATACCAGAAATTTTCATTCCTTTATCCAAGGTTACGACAGTTCTAGCAAAGTTTCCAATGTAAGCATCACCGATTTAAAAATGAATGGTAACTTAATCACGAATGCTTCCCAGGGGCTAATTGATATCGGTGCGAACACTTCGAATATTACTTTTAACACCAATCCTACTACTAAGAAGATTATGAACGTAGATTCAAGTAAAGCTGTTGAAGTTTTCGGTGGTTCTACAACGGATGGAGCAAAAATATCGCAATGGGATTATAGTGGTGGCAAGAATCAACGGTGGCAGCTTGTCGATGTTGGCGGCGGGTATTATAAGATCATCAACCTCAAAAGTGGAAAAGTTCTGGAAGTGACTGGCGGTTTAACAACCAATGGAGCTCTAGTCGCTCAATGGACAGATAACGGAGGAACCAATCAACAATGGCAGATCGTTGACGTTGGAGATGGATACTCGAAACTCATTAATCGTAAGAGCGGTAAAGCATTGGATAGTGGTGGGACGACGGCAGATGGAGCTCAGCTTACCCAGTGGACAGATAATGGCGGAGATAATCAAAAATGGAAGATTATGGAGTGAAATAGACATGTAGTGATGTGTTGGGTGTGGGTGAAGAGCGGTTGATCGTTTTTTGCCTGCACCTTATTTAAATTACGAATATATGACATAAAAGATACGAGATTAGTACATTTTTATTGATGAAAGTATACCATAGAATGAATTTGTCTTATAAACGGAATAAGAAATGGGATAGGGAACTCTTCGTCTTAGGACAAAGAGTTCCCTACCCCAAATGGGGGGGTTATTGTATGTATTATGTACCTAAAAATGAACGATATTCCAACATGAAGTATACAAGGTGTGGGAACTCAGGCCTCAAATTGCCTGCTATTTCCCTCGGACTTTGGCAAAATTATGGCGGTGTAAATGCCCTAGAGACCCAACGTGAAATGCTGCGCCGTGCATTCGATCTAGGCATTACCCACTTTGACTTAGCAAATAATTACGGACCGCCTCCAGGATCTGCCGAAGAGAATTTCGGCAGCTTATATAAAGCTGACTTCAAACCTTACCGGGATGAGTTGATCCTATCAACTAAAGCAGGCCATCTAATGTGGGAAGGCCCATATGGAGACGGTGGCTCGAAGAAACATATGATAACCAGTCTTGACCAAAGTCTTAAGCGAATGGGACTTGATTATGTTGATATTTTCTACTCTCACAGATGTGATCCAGAGACACCTATGGAAGAAACGATGCGTGCGCTTGATTTGGCAGTAAGACAGGGAAAAGCCTTGTATGTAGGTATCTCTAATTACAACGCGGATCAGACCAAACAGGCTGCTAGCATTTTGAAGGAACTGGGTACACCTTGTTTGATTCACCAACCCAAGTACAATATGTTTGATCGATGGATAGAAAACGAGCTGCAGAATGTACTGAAAGAGGAAGGCATGGGTTCCATAGCCTTTTCACCTTTGGCAAAGGGATTGTTGACCAGTCGATATCTCACCGGAATTCCTGCCGATTCAAGGGCTGCAAGCGCAAGTCGAGCTTTAAGTGTCAATGCTATCACGGAAGAGGTCATGGTTAAGATCATACGCTTGAACGCTATTGCGCAAGAACGTGATCAAAGCCTCTCTCAAATGGTCATCGCTTGGGTGCTTAGAGAAGGAAGTGTCACATCGGCTCTAATAGGAGCAAGTAGAGTAAGTCAGATCGAAGATAACGTTGCTGCTTTAAATAATCTGGATTTTAGTCAGGAAGAGTTGAGGGAAATTGAAGAGATATTAAGTCTTTGAAACCAAATAGTTCAACTTAGATGGGAGTACTGAATATGAGGAACGATTGGGAAAATCACAAACTGATGCAGCGGAATCGGCTGCCAGCAAGAACTGCATTCATACCGTTCGCAGATGATGAGAGTGCTTTATGTAATGAACGGGAGTTATCTCCTTATTATGCGCCGTTAAATGGAAATTGGAAATTTCATTACGCTCCGACACCTGCACATGCTCCTTCGAGCTTCCACCTAGAAGAGTTCGATGCGAGCGACTGGGATGATCTTACAGTACCATCTTGTTGGCAGATGCACGGCTATGGCAAACCGCATTATACGAACGTTGTGTATCCGTTCCCGGTTATCCCGCCGCTAGTGCCGACCGAAAATCCAACAGGCTCCTACCGCCGAGAATTTGCAGTACCGGCTGGCTGGAGCGGACAGCAGATTACGCTACATTTTGAAGGCGTGGACAGTGCTTTCTTCGTTTGGGTAAACGGCAAGGAAGTTGGCTTCAGTAAGGGCAGCCGTATGCCTTCGCAGTTCGATATCACGGACATCATTCACGAGGGGACGAACGTTCTTGCGGTTCGTGTCATGCAGTGGTCGGACGGCTCTTATATTGAGGATCAGGATATGTGGTGGCTAAGTGGTATTTTCCGCGACGTGTATATGACAGCTGCACCACAGACACACTTATACGATTATTCTATTCGTACGATACTTGACAGCGAATATTGCGATGCCTCTCTTGAAGTTAAATTGAAGTTGCGAAGTAGAAACGAAGCCAAAGAAGCTGTTCGTATCGAGCTCCAACTACTTGATGCGGACGGGAAAGCAGTAGAAGGCGGCTATGCAGAGGGAGTCGTAACAGGCGGTTTGCTGAAGCAGGAGCAAGAGACTGTGTATAAGCTTCCTATCGTTAATCCTAGGAAATGGACTGCGGAAGATCCATACTTATACAAGCTATTGATCCGAGTTACTGGTGAAACTACACAGATTTCGTCCGCACGCGTTGGATTCCGGTGTGTTGAATTGAGTGGCGGCTTACTATTAGTAAATGGGAAGCCAATTAAGTTCAAGGGGGTCAATCGACATGATCATCATCCAGACCTTGGGCGAACCATACCTTTTGATTCGATGCTACAAGATGTACTTCTGATGAAGCAGCACAATATTAACGCGGTCCGTACCTCCCATTATCCAAACGATCCACGCTTCTATGATTTGTGTGACGAATACGGACTATACGTTATTGATGAAGCCGATTTGGAGTGTCACGGCTTCCATCGGACAGACAATTCGAATCAATTAAGTGATGACCCTGAGTGGGAAGCGGCTTATCTGGATCGAATCGAACGGATGATGGAGCGGGACAAAAATCATCCTTCCATTATCCTCTGGTCACTGGGCAATGAGTCATACTACGGTTGTAATCACGTAGCGATGTACAACTGGGCCAAGGAGCACGATCCAACACGTCTGGTGCACTATGCGGAAGATAGAGAAGCCGTGAGTGCAGACGTCTACAGCACGATGTACAACAGGATTTGGCAGCTTCACGAGCTTGGCGCGCGTGAAGGTCTGGATAAACCTCATATTGTATGCGAATATGCGCATGCCATGGGCAATGGGCCGGGCGGCTTGAAGGAATATTGGGATGTCTTCTATACCTACAAGCGGTTACAGGGTGGCTTCGTGTGGGAATGGGTTGATCAAGGCATCCGGCAGCGGACAGCTGACGGTAGGGAATTTTTCGCCTATGGAGGAGATTTTGAAGAAACTCCGAACGATATGAATTTTGTCATTGATGGTCTTGTTAACCCAGACCGTGTGCCTTCTGCAGGCCTGCTTGAACTCAAGAAAGTGATGGAACCCGTTATCATCGAAGCGATGGACTTGCAGGCTGGGAAGGTTATGCTGACGAATCGATACGATTTCGTGAATTTGGCGCATCTACAATTGGTATGGGATGTCGTGGTCGACGGCGAAGTTGTATGTTCGGGTAAAGGAGAACTGCCCGAGATTGCGCCGGGCTGTAAGGGCAACGTGAACATCAACTATACGCTGCCGGAGCGATTGCAGCCTGCAACCGATTACTGGTTGAATGTCAGCATTTTACTTGCTGCGGATACAGCTTGGGCTAAAGCTGGTTTTGAGGTTGCGTGGGCTCAGTTTGAACTTCCCAACAAGTCGGAGCTTAATCATACCGTTGAATTGTCTGACTACGCGCCATTATCTGTTACTAAGAACGGTGTGATGTTGGACGTACAGGGAAGTGATTTTGAACTTCAGTTTGATTGTGTTTATGGCGTTATTGCTAACTGGAGACATGCAGGATTCCGCCTGTTGGAGGAAGGACCGAGGCTAGATCTATGGCGGGCTCCCACGGACAATGATATGCGACCCATCGGCGACTGGAGGACCTACATCGACAATGACCAACGCGCGACGGTCGTGTGGAAGAAGAGTGGGCTGCACTGGCTGCAGCACCGCGTCATGAGTGTGGACTGGAATCAAAATGACAGCTCAACGGTTGTCACGATTACCTGCAAAGTACGTGTTGCGCCACCGATCCTAAAATGGTCGGTAGACACGTTGTACACGTATACGATTTTTGCCAATGGGGACGTGGCGATCTCCGTAAACGGATCGATCGAGGGCAGCGGCGCTCCAGAGACGCTTCCACGCATCGGACTTCGTATGGCGCTGCCGAACGATTATGAGCAGGCGGAGTGGTACGGCCGCGGCCCCGGTGAAACGTATGCGGATTCGAAGCAAGCCGCGAAGTTTGGAATCTATCGACGAACTGTACGCGAGCTGTTCACCGAATACATCGTACCGCAGGAAAATGGCAACCGCTCGGATACACGCTGGCTCGCAATGACGAATGAACAAGGAGTTGGTCTGTTGGCGACAGGTTCGCCGCAGTTCGAATTCACAGCTCGTCGCTATACCAGTGAAGACCTAGAGAAAGCGAAGCATACGTTTGATTTAAAGGAACGTGACCGCATCTTCTTGCATCTCGATCTAGCGCAGAACGGCATCGGCAGTGCCAGCTGTGGTCCTGGTGTTCTTCCGCAGTATGTGTTGAAGGCGGAGGATTTTCACTTCCAAGTCCACCTCACACCAATGACCTCCGGGTTGGTTTCTCCTGCACAACTTGCTAAGCGTGTGACGTGTAAATAACTAAAAAAAGACAGAGCCTAGCTGGCTCTTTTTTTTGTCGGGAATACCATTTACGAACATATTACATAAAAGAGACGAGATTATTACATTTTTCTTGATGCATGAATGCCCTACAATAAAAACATCAAATGACATTGTGAAGCAGCTTCAGGAGGAAACCGAATGACAAATAGTGAGAAACTACACAGGAGAATCAGAATAAAAGAAAACGTACCCTTGTACACCATGTTGTCTCTGCCACTATTGTTTTTTATAATCTTTAGCTATGTGCCCATGTTTGGCACGGTGATTGCCTTTAAGGATTATCGATTTATGGACGGCATTATCGGAAGTGATTGGGTAGGGCTTCGAAATTTCAAGATGATATTTGCACAGCCGCATACGCTTGAAATTATCAGAAATACGTTAGTGATAAGTCTATTATCCGTCCTTGTTTCATTCCCATTTCCAATCGTATTGGCTATTCTGCTCAATGAGATAAGAATGAAATGGTTCAAAAAAGCCTCACAAACGGTTCTTTATTTGCCTCACTTTTTCTCATGGGTCATCGTAGGTGGTATTATTATTAACGTTTTCTCTGTTAAAAATGGTCCAATTAATTTTATTATTGCATATTTTGGCGGGGAACCCATTCAGTTTTTGTTTAATCACACCGCATGGATGACCATCTTCCTGGGAAGCGGAATTTGGAAGGATGCAGGTTTTAATGCCATCATCTATCTGGCAGCGCTTTCGAGCATAGATCCTACGTATTACGAGGCGGCGGTTGTCGATGGCGCTAATAAGTGGAAGCAGATTACGAAAGTTACCCTTCCTAGTTTGTACCCAACCATTGTCCTAACGTTTATCTTAGCAACGGGAAAAATTATGGAAGTTGGATTTGATCGTATTTTCGTTCTGCAGAATCCTGTTGTGAAAAATATGACGGATGTCGTGCCCACCTTTATTTATGAAATGGGTATTCAACAAGGCGAATTTAGTGTAACGACGGCCATGGGATTGTTCGATTCTGTGATTAGTCTGATCCTTGTCCTTGTGGCGAATCGATTAGCCAAAATGTCAGGGAACGCACTATTTTAATCAACTAACAAATTAGACTTATGAAGGAGGGGCAGGACATGAAAATATCGACGGGAGAAAAAGCCTTTTACAAAATTAATAACATTGTGCTTTTTATCATATCGCTGTCGTGTTTACTTCCGCTCATTTATATTATTGCGACTTCATTCAGCAGCGGTTCGGCTATTGAAGCAGGCAAAGTATTCTTGTGGCCGGTTGAATTTACACCAGCAGCTTATAAAGTATTGATTGTATCCACAGATCTATTTAAATATTTTAAGAATAGCGTCATTGTTACGGTAGTTGGGACTGCGCTTAGTATGATTTTCACGATCCTCTGTGCGTATCCATTATCCAAAAGGAAATTGTTTGCTAGAAGGAAAGTAACCTTTCTAATCGTCTTTACGATGTTGTTTAGCGGCGGTTTGATTCCAACGTATCTATTGGTGAAATCGCTTGGATTAATGAACTCCTATTGGTCTATTTGGTTAACAACACTGATTAGTCCCTACAATATGTTGATTATGAAGTCTTTCTTTGAGAATATATCCGAAGAGTTAGAAGAAGCAGCTAGAATCGATGGTTGCTCCGAATGGCGGATTTTACTTCAGATGTATCTTCCGCTTTCCAAAGCTGTAATAGCCACATTGTGTCTCTTTTATGGAGTTACGTACTGGAATAGTTTCTTGAAAGTACTGATGTTTATCAATGATTCGAAGGGATATACCTTACCAGTGCTCATACAGCAGATGGTTTTCCAATTAGAGCAGATAAAACTTGGTACGAGTCAAGATCTAAGTGCGGTAGCGGGTTCAGGTGAGGTCATTTCGGAATCCGTAAAGTCCGCAGGTGTTGTTGTGTTGATATTGCCTATGCTTGCTGTCTACCCATTCTTGCAAAAGTATTTTGTTAAAGGTGTTATGCTAGGGTCGGTTAAAGGTTAGGTCAAGGGTATTGTGGCTATGATTGAGGAATACTTGTTGATTGTAAAGGGTACGATATTTATTTCGTATTCTTCACATATATCGAAAGCGATTTCATTTCGATTCGATCTTTTTTTTGAAAAAAAGGGGAGGTAATAAGTGTATGAAAAGAAAATCACGAGGTCTTGTTGCATTATCGCTGGTTATGGCAGCTTCTATCGCAATCACGGCATGTAGCTCTACGAAAGATGAGCCTAAAAAGGGCAGCACTGCAAGTGTAACGCCTAGTGGTCAGGTGAAAAAAGGTAAAGTTTCGGTGATGGTTTATGATCGCGGACTTATTCCAGCTTCCGAAGGAACGTATGATAATAACCGTTGGACAAAGTGGATTCAAGAAAATGCGCCGTTTGAAGAAGTGAAATTCATCGTAGTACCTAGAACAGAAGCTCCACAGAAAATGAACATGCTGTTTGCTGCGGGCGAAGGTCCAGATGTTGTTGCCAACTATGAAGATATGACGCCTTTTATTTCAAAGGGACAAGCTTTAGAAATCACAGATGAATTGCTTGCGAAAATGCCCAATTATAAAAAGACTTTAGATAAATATCCAGCACTTCAAAAACTCACGACAGTTAATGGGAAACGATACACGGTCGGAACTGTATCACCTGTATCGCCTAATCATGCTGCAATCATTCGAGCAGATTGGTTAGAGAAGTTAAATCTTCCTATGCCAAAGACACCAGAAGACTTGCTTGCTGTAGCCAAAGCGTTTACAGAGAAAGATCCTGATGGGAATGGCAAAAATGATACCTATGGATTGACGTTAAACGCGGATTCCCAAAGAGTGCTTTCTCACATGTTTGGCTTCGGTAATCCGGAGAAATATGCTGTTGAGGATGGCAAGCTGACATTCGTATGGGATCGAATCCAGGATTGGTTGAAGTTCACGAAACAAATTGTCGATGCAAAGGTTGTAGATCCGGACTTCTTACTTGATAAAGGCGACAAAGCACTAACGGATTTCACGAATGGAAAGATCGGTATTTTCTTGACAGGGAAATTTAGTCAACTGAATTCACCAACATTTGCGAATTTCAAAAAGGCTAACCCGAATGCTAAACTGGATACCTTTGATTTGCCTGCGACAAAGTATGGAACTTTTGAAGGCTATATCAATGGAGGTCCTTCCATTGTAGGTTTTATTAATGCAGCAACCAAGGATCCTGATGCTGCTGCTAGGTACATTAACTGGC
The DNA here is from genome assembly GCF_045866505.1 of Paenibacillus sp. P36. Taxonomy (NCBI): domain Bacteria; kingdom Bacillati; phylum Bacillota; class Bacilli; order Caryophanales; family Paenibacillaceae; genus Paenibacillus; species Paenibacillus sp. P36. The sequence goes on along the minus strand of NZ_AP038372.1, from coordinate 7,024,025 downwards.
TAAACGATCCGAAAGTCTCCGACTATTTAGTTAATGGACCTGATGGCGTTTACAAAAAAAGGGATGCAGAAGGAACTGTTGTTGTTGTAGATCCGGCCAAGAATAAAATTGAGTATGATTATGCTGCAGACTACAGTATCATTAGAACCTTCGATTTTAACTTAGGTTCTGGAATCAGTCCTTTAGCCAATGAATATTACAATTCGTATCTCAAATCGAGCGACCCTGTCCTACAGGAGTTTGGAGATTTGTACTTTAAGATGGCGCAAGTTGTTAATAAGCCAGATGCGATTGATCCAAGAAAATGGCAACAAACACTGCCTGCACTTGCCTCTGATACGCTTTTGAAGAAAGCGAATGGAACCAAAGCTGTAGACGATTATCTCTTAAAAGCACTTGCTCAACCAAATCTGACAGCTGAGAAAGCTATAGCAGATGCGAAAGAGCTTTGGAAAAAAGCCGGCGGTGAAGATGTGGATGCGTTCTACAACGACTACTACCAAAAAAATAAAGACAAGATGTTATCTCCAGAAGATTTTAAACAACTGAAAATGGCACCAGAATTGCTACCTTCTGCGAAGAAAAATTCTAAAATTAAATAAAACTGGTTATGCTATTATTAGTATAAGTCAAGAAAAGGGAACTCTTTGTCCACGGATAAAGAGTTCCCTTTACAGATTATTACTGGCAGAAATGTGGTGAATCCTGTATGTATCGTGTGGTCATTGTTGATGATGAACCTTGGGCTTTGATCGGTATTCGTAAATTAATCGAGCGCAACGGGAAGCGATTTAAAATTATTTGTGAAACGACAGAACCAGCAAGAGCTTTAGAAGTGATTTATGAAGAACATCCTGATGTTGTTTTTACGGATATTCGAATGCCTGACATGACAGGGATTGAACTGATGCAAAAGACGAGAGAACAAGGTATAGACACTGATTTTATAGTGATTAGTGGGTTTGCGGAGTTCTCCTATGTGCAGCATGCACTTCAAGAAGGTGCGATGGATTATCAATTAAAGCCGCTGGATATGCAAAAGGCCGAGGAAATGTTAGACAAGCTTTATAGAAAGTTAGAGAACAAACGCAGCACAAATGATTTAAACTTCTATATGTCCTTGCTGGAAGAATTCAAGGATAATCAGGCAATTTTGAGTACCCGTTTGCGCCATAGAGCCTACAAAAGATATCAGGTTGTAACGGTTTATTTTAAAAATGCGGAATATGATGATGTGGTTTTATTAGAATTAGGGAGTAAGTCGCAGCTCACATCCTTGAAGTTAGGCCCTAAAAAATGTGTGCTTATTATTAATAGTGATGAAGATAAAAGTGAGATGGTCTATCGCAGTCTGACCTCGCAAGAACATGTCGTTGACAGGGCTGGGATTAGTTTATCCAGTGACGGGTCTGATCATGTATCCATGCTTCTGAAAACGTCGGATATCGCGAGTAATGATTGTTTTGTAGACCCGTCAAAGCGAATTTCACAATATGGCAAGAGTAAGAAAAGTCTCGTTAAACAATTTGCTGAAGGCATGATTGAAGCACTTGAACGTGTTCATTACAAGAACATGAAGGATATGTCATCCGATATAAAGACTTTTTTTAGCGTAAACCAATTAGGCATTGAAGATGCTGTGTTTTTATGGAATGAGATTGTTATGCTTTCGCTAAAAGAGGATGAAAACAGCAGTCGCTTACTGGACTTTGAATTTCTAGATTATAGTGAAATGAAAGAAAAATTCATGAATTTAGAATCATTAAGTGAATACGTGTATGAACAACTCTCTTATCCAGACCTAGAGCAGCTTGGTGATGCCAATAATAAATTTATGGAACTGCTGCATTATACCAATAAACACTTTCATGAAGAATTGTTTCTAAAGGATTTATCTGCGAAGTTTTTCATTAATGTGAGCTATTGTTGTGAGTTGTTTAAAAAGGTTACAGGTATGACATTTTCCCAATATATGACGGATTTGCGTATGAAAAAAGCTTCTGAATTGCTCCAGAATAGTAGCTTGTCTATTGCAGATGTATGCAAAAGTGTAGGCTATAGTGATTATTTCTATTTTAATAAAGTGTTTAAACGGAATTTAGGGTGTACACCTGCCAAATATCGTAAAACGAGTGGGGATTTGAATGCGCTTAATTAGTAATCTGAAGCTTAAGCACCAAATATCGCTGTTAATCCTGATTGCACTCATTATGATGATCTTGATGCAAAGCATGTATAATGTTTTCTTCAATTCGCTTACTCGGGAACGTGCGGCTAAGTACGCGAGTAATATGATGGAACAGGTAGCGCTAAATGTAGATACGATTGCTAAGAGTGTAGAGAGAGATTCAATCACGGTTAGTTATAGTAAGTATGTACAGGAATTATTGGTGTCGACGAATAGCATTCGGAGTGCGGAATTAAATGAATATGTCTCTGAAATTTTCACGCATACAAGGTCATCCAATCAAAATATTTATAGCATTCTTCTCTTAAATAATAATGACAGGCAGATCTCGGACAATCTTCATTACAACAATGATATATTGAAAACTTTGGGGAACATGTACAATTTTCGAAGCAAAGAGTTTATTAAACCTGTGTTTTCATCGATTGTGAGAGATAACAGTGATGCGTTCTATTATTATTCGTATATTTCACCTATTTTTTCTTCATTTGACGCTACGGGGGATTATTCAAAAATCGGCAATTGTATTTTTCTTCTTGATACAAGGGAATTAGAGAAATTAGTAAACACAACGGAATTAACGAAGAATTCACTCTTTCTGATCCTTGATTCTGACAATCGGGTGATTGTAAGCAATAAAGGTCTTAAAGCAGGTGACTATTACGAGCCTGTTTTTTGGCAGGAAGGCATAAGTAGTACAGCCAAAGATGAAATTGTTTATGAGGGTAAAAAATCGCTTGTCCAATATAAGAGAATTGATAGTGTGAATTGGAAGGTCATCAGCGTTCTCCCGATTGCTGAGCTAACAAGTGATATGAAGCCGATCGTTTCCTTAGGTATCTGGCTGGGCATTCTTATGATTATCTTGTTGACGGTTATTGGCAGTATGTTTATGTACAATACGACACGTCCTATCATGTTGATCGTGAGATTCCTATCGCATGTCGGTGAAAGGAATTTAAAGCAAAGGTTAAAAATTCCGTCTACAAACGAAGTCGGAATTATTGCAACACATATTAATCAAATGCTAGATAACGTAGAGACGATGACGCGAGAAGTTGTTGAGAATCAAACGTCCCTCTATGAAGCTGAGTTATCTAAAAAACAAGCGAAACTGTCGGCGCTGCAAAGCCAAATTAATCCTCATTTTCTATATAATACGTTGAACTGCTTGAGCAGTATCGGCTTGGCCTATGATGTGAGTGAGGTCGTCAGTATATCGTCTGCGATGTCGCGCATATTCAGATATAGCATTAAGGGCCAAGAAATCGTAAGTATCAAGGACGAAATGAGCTGTATTAAAGATTACCTGTTAATTATGGACATCAGGTACAAGGGAAAATTTGATATTGTAATCGAGATGGATGAGGCTTTCTTAGAAATGAAATCATTGAAAATGATTCTTCAACCGATCGTTGAAAATGCGATGTATCATGGCCTGGAAATGAAATCAGGGGTTGGACGTCTGTTTATTTGCGGTCATATTTCTGAACACGGTTATATGCAAATTGATATTGAGGATAATGGCGTCGGAATGACGGACAAGCAGTTATCCGAACTACGTAAAGGGATTCGAGAAGACGAGAATGTAGAACTGTCAGGAACGGACAAACAAAGCATAGGACTAGGCAATATTAATAAGCGCTTAAAACTACAATTTGGATCGCCCTATGGTCTGGATGTCGTTAGTGAAGCGGGTAAAGGAACCAAAGTTACCGTCAGGCTGCCTGTAATTGAACCTACAGGTAAAATTATCTTATTGCCGGATAGTTAGCTTCGAAAGGATGGAGAAACGGCAAGATGGATTTGCATATTACAAAACATGGTGATTGTCAGTTAGGTATTGAGATTTGCTATAACAGCGGCATCATTACGAACAATGCAGTGGGGTTGTTGATCGAAGAATGGCGAGACGAGTATCGAGTAGACAACCTTACAATGTGTACGGAATCGAGTGAAGGTAACCGAATTCGTATTCTTGAACCACAAGTAATAGAAGATCATTGTGAACAGACGTTTGTGATTTTTACGGTAATGAAAGATGGCTATTATCATATCAATCTATCCGGTGCAAGTGAACAAGCTATCCTATATGGCATATGTGAAATTCTTGATCAAACCTATGTTCTGAATGGTGAAGTGCGGTTACCTCGATTAAATATGACCTCATCACCTGATATTAAAAAAAGAGGCGTCGAGCGGCATTGGGGTCCTTCAATGACATCGGTGGAAAACTTGGAAGAGAATCTCAACCTAATTAAACTTTTAGTCAGAAAACGCGTGAATCATTTGATGTGGATCGATAGTTGGATCAGCATGAGCTGGTACCAATTCCTTGATTTTAGATATTTTCCGATTCTGAAAAGAGAGGATCAGCTGGGCAAGATTAAGCTTGCTAAGGAATGCCTTTGTACGATTATTAATGAGGCAAAAAATTGGGGGATGGATTTTTACCTGTCCTGCACCGAGTTTAACATCCCTGAAGATCTTCTAAAGATACACCCTGACATGTTTTATCGCAATCCGGACACAGGTCTATGTGTGCTGCGGCTAGATAGTGAGGATACTTGGTTATTCTACAAATCCAAAATCAAAGAAGTTATGGAGGATTTCCCATCCCTTTCCGGTATTGAACTATGGACAGGCGAAGCTATGGAAATATGGCAATGCTATCGTCCTGAGTCTGATACAAGGTCGATTGGGGAGCTTTTCCTTGAGATGTATGATAAAGCCCTTGAGGCTATGGATGAAGCAGGCAGAAGTGATGCGAGGATTATTTGTTCCAGCTTTACCCATCATCCTGACTGTGAGAAAGTATATGAAGATATTCTGGGTAGATTACCTGAACGTTGTGACTCAAGAAGTAAAATGCAGGTTGAGGATTTTTATCGGTTTCATTCTCCAGCAACACTCCCAGGCAGGCTTTCTCCAGGCAGGGAATGGGTAGAGTTCGATCTCGGAGGCGAGTACAGAGGGGATTGGGCTGGATGGATCACTTGTGCGCTGCAATTCATACCAGATCGCATGAGGCATTACTATGACAAGGGAATAGGCGGATTCATGTGCAGGATACGGGGATATGCCCTAGGACCGAACACCAGATTTATCGGGGATTATGCCGTATTGAAGGGCGTACAGTCAATTAAATATGACGTCTATTTCAAAACCTGTTGGGATATGAATATAGAGCTCGCCGATGTATGGAAAATGTGTAAGAGAAAGGGATTCCCTGATCAGATGTTGGAATTTTTCCAATTGTCAGAGAAAGTCGCGGAACAAGCGCAGTATGCCAATGAATCTGTCGTGAATAATTTCCATTCCTCCTTTATTGGCTCTATAGAAAGATATGAATGGCAATTGGCCTATATGGATCATCCTTATAATACAGCGGGTCAGGAACGGAAATGGATTTTAGAGCCTACGGAAGAAAATTTATCGCTTATCCTTGCTGAGAAAGAACAGGCCCTTATTCATATTTTAAAAATGAGTGAAATCCTGGAGCAATGCAAATGTGAGCTTGTTGAAGCGGACTATACGACTTTGAGGACTTGTCTAGATTTTCAGATACAGGTAGTTAAGGTCTTCAAAGTGCATACGGAGATGTTCTTTAGGTATCGAATGCTAATGATGACGAAGTTGGAAAATAGACATGCGCTGCTGATGGAGTGTATGAAAAGGTGTGAGCAGGAAGTCACGTTGCTTCAGGCATATGATCAGGTACAGGCCAAACATGCCTATGCGTTAATTAGTGACATCAAATGGCGATTAAGTAGTGATATGAATGGTCCATATTATCATTTGCTAGCTTATCATGGTGTTTGTAAGGTAACTGCGTCCAGATAATCTGACCTATATTCGAGCAGTATAATGAGTAAGGAGCTGCCAATTGGCGGCTCTTTATTGCGATGCAGAGGGATTTACGTTGCTTCGTGTCCACAACCTCAAAAAATTCGACAACACCGGAGAAGATCTAGAGGACTTGATCTCGATCGGAACGATCGGCTTGATCAAAGCCATCGAGTCGTTTTCCCCGAACAAAGGGACAAAGCTGGCGACTTTCGCAGCGCGTTGTATCGAGAACGAAATACTTATGCATCTTCGGTCACTGAAGAAAACGCGCAAGGATGTGTCCTTGCATGATCCCATCGGAACGGACAAAGAGGGGAATGAAATTACTTTGATTGACATCCTCGGTACGGAAGCCGACGATGTCGTAGATAAAGTGCAGCTCAAGATAGAGAAGAGCAAGATTTATCGGAACCTAGAGATTTTGGATGATCGCGAGAAGGAAGTCGTTGTCGGGCGGTTTGGTTTGGAGCTTGGCGGGGAAGAGCGGACGCAGCGGGAGATAGCGAAGGAGCTGGGCATTAGCCGCAGCTATGTATCACGGATTGAGAAGCGAGCGCTGATGAAGCTATATCATGAGTTTTATAAGGCGAAGCGGTAAGCGGTAAGGTCGGTCGAGCGTGTCTAAAGAATCGCATACTTCATTTATTTGGTTTCAGATAATGGAGGCGAAGAGGATGACCTTAATCCAGATTGAGCATGTGAGCAAGAGTTATGTGATGGGCGGGGAAACGATTCGTGCGTTGGATGATGTTTCGTTAGAGATCGATAACGGCGAGTTCGTGGCGATCATGGGCCCGTCGGGGTCGGGGAAATCGACGTTGATGAACATTTTGGGCTGCTTGGATGTTGCGGATGATGGGGACTATGTGCTGGACGGAAAAGCGATTAATCGGCTTAAAGATGCACAGTTAGCTGAAATAAGGAACCGGAAGATCGGCTTCGTCTTCCAGAACTTTAACCTGCTGCCACGGCTGAATGCGTATGAAAATGTGGAGCTTCCGCTGATCTACAGGGGCATGAGCAGGAGGGAGCGGGAGCCGCTTGTCATGCAGGCATTGGAAGCAGTTGACTTGGTGGATCGCAGGAAGCATGTGCCTTCGGAGCTTTCTGGCGGTCAACAGCAGCGAGTTGCGATTGCCCGGACTTTGGCCGGAGATCCGGCGATAATACTGGCGGATGAGCCGACGGGAGCGCTGGATTCGAAGACGGGTGTTGAGATTTTGGAGATTTTTAAGAGGTTGAATCAGCAAGGCAGGACGATTGTTTTGATTACGCATGATATATCGATTGCGCAGCAGGCGAAGCGGGTAGTGCGGTTTCAGGATGGGCGGTTGAATGAAGTTGTTTAGTGTTTATAAGACCGGGACTCCAAATAAGGGTTCCGGCTATTTTATTTTCAAATTGTTTGATTTATTCTACCAGCTATAGAACCTAACGGAATCATTACATGCAAAGTGAGCGAGTTAAGAAACTAAAAAATCTACTGGACTTAAGACATGACCCGATACTGAGCATAGCATCCAGAATGTGCTTTTATAACGTTATCATGAATTAGAGCTTTGCACCACAACTAGAATAACCGTGGATTCAGAAGGTTTCTGCTTCGAGGTTTACCCAAAGTAAGTCTGGAGGTCGGGGGACTTTCGATTGCCTACAATCTGATGAAGAAAGCAGTAGTGGATGCCAAAAACGAAAGAGCTAAGCGCAAATAGCCGCTTAGCTCCCTTTTTCATTTCAAATATTCACTTTTTTTACAATGAGATCTGTCCCGAATATCTATAATTATTACTTTTGGGATAGCCTCTTCATATAATTTAGTTTTTAAGGAAGTTAATCAAAGCGGTATTGAATTGTTCAGGGTGAGTCGCGTTCAAGCCATGCGGTCCACCTTCAATTACGACGAGTTGACTGCCTGAAACAGCTTCGTATGAAAGTTGACCGCTTACTTCAAGCGGCACAATCGCATCGGAATCGCCATGGATAACAAGTAATGGAATATCAAATTTGGCCAAATCGCCACGGAAATCCGTCCGGCCGAAGGCATCAACGCAATCTAGCGTCCCCTTTGGCGAAGCGTAAGTAGCAATATCAAGGTTGTAAACACGGAAGGACTCGCTGACCAGGTCGGTTCTATCCCCTGCTTTAAAGAAATTGTGAGTGAAGCCGTCAAGGAAGGCGATACGGTCTTTTTTCAAACCGTCTTGGAAGTCCTGAATGGTGCCTTCATCCAGACCACCTTCCGGATGCTCAGCGGATTTGTAGAAGAACGGCGGAACTGCAGCGGCCAACACGGCTTTTTTGACACGGCTTGTTCCGTATGTGCCAACGTAACGGGCAACCTCTCCGCCACCCATCGAAAATCCGACCAGTGTCACGTCCTTAAGGTCCAGATACTCGATCAGCTTATGGAGATCCGTCGCAAACGTATCATAGTCGTAACCGGTCCACGGTTGGGAGGATTGCCCGAATCCACGGCGGTCATATGTAATAACGCGGTAACCTGCATCAATGAGCGCTGGAACTTGACTCTCCCACGAGCGCCCGCTCAACGGCCAGCCATGGATCAAAACGACAGGTTTGCCTGCACCAAGATCCTCAAAATATAGTTCAATGGGTTGCCCGTTTTCTGTTCCTACTGTTAATTTAGCCATGTTTCATATTTCCTTTCGAATTGGTTTTGGTTAGGCTGAGACAGTCAAAATGAATTGACTATCTTTTTTTGGAATGGATAGGTTACCCTCCATGGCCGCCAAACATCGTTTGAGCATAAACAATACCCGCACCGTAGGCGCCACTGTGTTGCAAAGCAATCTCCAAAACGGCATCATACGTTTCTTGACGCGCCCAATCGCGCTGATACTCAAGAAGAACAGACAGCCAGGTCACGGGAATGGCTCCTGCTTGAATCATGCGTTGAACGGACATGTCATGTGCTTCCGTCGTCGTCCCGCCTGAAGCATCCGTTACGATATATACTTCATATCCATCTTTGATGGCTGAAACTACAGGAAAAGCAAGACAAACTTCTGTCCACAGAGCTGCCATAATCAGCTTCTTGCGACCTGTTTTCTTCACGGCCTCCACGAAGTTTTTGTCTTCCCAGGAGTTCATTGTTGTTCGGTCAATCGGCTTTTGATCAGGAAATACAGCTTGAATGTGCGGATGAATAGGACCAGAAAACGATTCAGCAGCAACTGTTGTAAGAATAATTGGCGCATTGAAAACTTTAGCTGTTTTAGCCAGTCCAACCGTATTGTTAATAATCGTTTGGCGATCGGCACTTTGTACACCAAAAAGCATTTGAGGCTGATGGTCTACTAGAATGATAGCGGAGTTCTCAGCAGTTAGTAAATCGGACTTGTCGTTAAACATGTAAAAATCCCTACTTTCTATTTATGATTGATTACAACAGATCCACAAATATGAGAACCCGAACCTGCTGCATGTAACAAGTCTATTGAAATGTAAAAGGATGAACAATCTTCATTTTTCTATAAATCCCATAGGTGAAAACTATAGATTATAAAGAAAAAATAAAAATAATGTATAAGTGATTTCTATGGCTGGTATAGAGAAAGCCTTATTGATAGAAAAAATCCTGACTTATAAACTTAAATAGAAAGTAAATGATTGAACAAAAAACATCATTAATGACTGGATTGAAGGAGGAAAGTTAGTATGTGGGGTTCAATGCTTCTCGCTTTAGCTACGGGTATCGTCATTGGCGTTGTTTTTCAATCGCTGAAGATCCCCTCTCCAGCGCCGCCTTTTTTGGGATTACTTGGTCTCTTAGGAATGTTTTTAGGACAACGTTTGATGCCTTGGATACAACTTTGGTTAAGCCGTAAGTAAACCCAATATATGACAAAGGAGAACAAAATAATGTCTGTGAAACCGACGATTGTTGAAGCAAGCCTAGTTCCCATTAAATAACAAAGGAGAACATAATCATGTCTGAGAAATCAAGGATTGTTGAAGCAAGTTTAGTCATTCATAATGCCAATATCGTGACCATGGACGATTCTAATCCAACTGCAACAGCCATTGCAGTGAAGAACGGCCAATTCCTGGCCGTGGGGGACGATGCCGAGATCATGAAATATGCTGGACCTACCACGCAGGTTGTGGACGCGAATAAACGAATGTTGATTCCAGGTTTGAATGATTCTCATATTCATCTTATTCGAGGCGGCCTCAATTATAATCTCGAGCTTCGATGGGATGGCGTGCCATCCGTTGCGGATGCCTTGCGGATGCTGAAAAAGCAGGTGGATCGTACGCCAGCACCCCACTGGGTTCGTGTTGTTGGCGGTTGGACAGAATTTCAATTCGCGGAACGTCGAATGCCAACTTTGGATGAAATCAATCGAATTGCTCCGCATACGCCGGTATTTATTCTCAATCTTTACCGTCAGGCTTTTTTGAATAAAGCAGCATTACGAGTCATCGGATATACGAAAGATACGCCGAATCCGCCAGGTGGAGAAATCCAAAGGGATAGCCAAGGGAATCCGACAGGAATGCTCATCGCTAGGCCTAATGCTACTATTTTGTATGCGACCCTAGCGAAGGGACCGAAGCTTTCATACGAGGATCAAATCAATTCAACCCGATTGTTTATGAGGGAATTGAATCGATTCGGAGTTACAAGCGTTATTGACGCTGGTGGGGGCTTTCAAAACTACCCTGACGATTATCAGGTATTTGATGAGCTTGATAGACGTGGAGAAATTACGGTTCGCACGGCGTATAATTTATTCACCCAGCATCCCAAGAATGAACTGAGTGATTTTAAAGCATGGACCGCTACGACGCAGCCGTACACAGGCAGTTCCTACTATCGTCATAATGGTGCTGGTGAAATGCTTGTTTATAGCGCAGCGGACTTCGAAGATTTTGTTGAACCCCGTCCGGAACTTCCCGTTGTACTGGAAGATGAACTATTCGAAGTAACCCAGCATCTCGTAGAGCAGCGTTGGCCATTTCGTCTTCATGCCACTTACGGAGAATCTATCACACGTTTTCTCGATGTATTTGAACGCGTGAACAAAGAGGTTCCCTTTAAAGACTTACGCTGGATTCTGGACCATGCTGAAACAATCCAGGAGAAGGATTTGGAGCGCGTCATCGCATTAGGCGGTTCGATCGCTGTTCAAAGCCGAATGGCTTTTCAGGGGGAATATTTCGTCGATCGATACGGGGCCGAAGCAGCAGAAAATGCGCCTCCGATCACCAAGATGATTAAAGCTGGCTTGCGTGTTGGAGTAGGGACAGATGCAACCAGAGTAGCCAGTTATAATCCATGGGTTGCCTTATACTGGTTAGTAACGGGCAAGACACTTGGTGGGCTAATCTTGTACCCTGCTTCCAATCGTGTAGAGAGGCATGAAGCGCTTCGCATGTATACAGCAGGAAATGCATGGTTTTCAAAAGAGGAAGATGTGAAAGGGCAAATTAAAGAAGGTCAATATGCCGATTTTTCGATACTTTCTGATAACTTCTTTCTTGTTTCCGAAGAAGCTATTAAAAAAATTGAAGCTGTCTTCACTGTTGTAGGAGGCAAAATTGTCTATGGTACTAATGAATTTCAGCCTTTGTCGCCGCCGGCTCCCCAAGCAAGTCCAGACTGGTCTCCGCATAATATCTTTGGAGGCTACTACAATGGAACAAATTACGGAGGAGGCGGAGCGGGGGTTCAGGCACCTCAAAAGGCACACCATCATCATGGATGCAACCATCACCATGGCAGTGGCTTCTGTGACCTGGATTGCTTCGTTTTCTAAGTATGTTTCACCAAAATAATCCAATAGGGGCGAGATCATCATGTCTGAAGTTACGATCAAAGTAAACGATAATGGGCCATTGCGTATTACAGGCAAAGTAGAAATGGTGGATGCGGTGGGCAACCGTTTTGAAACCAAGGAAAGTTTTATTCTTTGCCGGTGCGGTTTATCCAGTCAAAAACCGTTCTGCGATTTGACTCATAAAGGTAAGTTTGAAAGCGCTCCTCGAGCTTAGATTAAAAGATCAATATCGATCATTCTATATTTCGTATAGCCTAAGCGAATAGTTGGTAATGTTGCTAAATTCGAAAGGAGTTTTTTGATGACTGAAAAACTAACGGAAGTGCTTAACATTCAAATCGCTAACTGGAGTCTGTTGTTCACCAAACTTCATAACTATCACTGGTATGTTAAAGGGGCGCAGTTCTTCACTTTACATCTAAAGTTCGAAGAACTTTATACGGAAGCTGCACTTCATGTGGACAATCTTGCCGAGCGTCTGCTGGCATTAGGCGGTAGTCCGGTAGCGACACTTCATGAAATTATCGAAAAAACTTCATTAAAAGATGCAGCAGGCAATGAGAATGCAAATGAGATGGTCCGCACGCTTGTAGCTGATTTTGGGATTATAGTGAGTGAGCTGAAAGAGGGCATGAATACTGCTGACCGTGAAGGTGATGAGACAACTAGTGATATGCTATTGTCGATTCATAGCTCCCTGGAAAAGCATGTATGGATGTTAAAATCTTACTTAGGATAATTGTAATCTTTCTAAAGAATAATGGATTAACGGAAGACCTGAAAGAGAGCGGCCTTAAAAAGCTACGATTCTTGAAGGTCTTTTCCTATAATATTAGAAACTTTTGTCATTGAGGTGAAGAAAATGATCCCTATTCTTGATCGTATCAACCAGCTAAGCAGGAAACAACGCGAAATTGGTTTGACAAAAGAGGAGAAATCTGAACAAGCAGCATTGCGTCAAGAGTATTTGCAGCTTATTAGAGGCCAAGCTTTGTCTACCATGTTAAGCTTATCTGTTGTCGACCCTGAAGGTAATGACGTAACTCCATTAAAGTTGGTGCACGAGAAAGAAGAGCCGAACATTTAGCTGGCTCGTTTAATGGAGAATTCCTTCAGTAAAAAAAGAGCAGTTCCCCAGCTATCATTTGCTGTGTGAACTGCTCTATTTTTGACGGATCGTATTAAGTCAGTTGTGGAACTCTCAAACCAAGCCCATTGGCGATGGCTTGCCCCCATTCGGGATCTGCTTGAAAAAAGTGAGAGATTTGGCGGAGTTTAATTTCATCCTTCTCCACCGGCTTCATAGCATTTACTATGTTATATACTAATCGTCCGCGTTCTTCTACACTAAGTAATCGATACAGGTCGCCGGCTTGTGTGTAATGATCATCTTGGTCATATGGGACGCTATCAGCTGAACCGGTTATCTCAAACGGGGCTGTCTTGTACGTTTCAGATTCGGCAGCTCCGCCATAACTATTTGGTTCATAGTTTATCAAATTTCCCCCATTACGATCGGAACGCATCTGTCCGTCACGCTGGTTGTTATTCACTTCTACGATAGGTTTATTGATAGGCAGTGTATTATGGTTCGTGCCGACCCGATAGCGATGAGCATCGGCATAGGCGAATAAACGGCCTTGAAGCATTTTATCCGGCGAAGCCTCAATACCGGGTACGAACGCCCCAGGGGAGAAGGTTGCTTGCTCAACTTCGGTAAAATAATTGTCAGGGTTTCGGTTGAGGACCATGCGTCCAACCTCGATAAGAGGGTAATCTTTCTGCGACCACACTTTCGTTACATCGAAAGGATCGAAACGATAGGTCTTGGCATCTTCCATCGGCATCATTTGTACATACAGCTTCCATGCGGGGAAGTCGCCTTTGTCAATGGCATTAAATAAATCCTCGATATGATAATCTGGGTTTTCACCGGCCAGCTTGGCGGCCAGCTCGACATTCAGGTTCTTCACGCCTTGTTCCGTTTTAAAATGATATTTGACCCAAATGCTTTGACCGTCCACATTGACCCACTTAAACGTATGGCTTCCGAAGCCATGCATATGACGCAGAGTCGCAGGAATACCACGATCGGACATCAAGATAGTGACTTGATGCAAGGATTCGGGAGATAAGGACCAGAAATCCCAAACAGCATTGGGGTTTTTTAGATGAGTTTGAGGGTGGCGTTTCTGGGTATGAATGAAATCCGGAAATTTAATGGCATCCCGAATGAAGAAGACAGGCGTGTTATTGCCCACCAAATCATAGTTTCCTTCTTCCGTATAAAACTTTACAGCAAAGCCACGCGGGTCACGTACGGTATCTGCCGATCCCAGCTCACCTGCTACCGTGGAGAAGCGTATAAATACGGGTGTACGTTTGCCAACCTCAGACAAAAAGCTGGCCTTTGTATAGGCGGAAATATCGCCCGTTACTTCAAAATATCCGTGTGCGCCGGCACCTTTGGCATGCACAACACGTTCGGGGACGCGTTCCCGGTTGAAATGAGCAAGCTTTTCCAGAAGGTGGACGTCTTGAATAAGGGTTGGACCGCGTGAGCCGGCAGTCATGGAGTTCTGGTTATCTCCAACGGGAGCGCCCCAACTTGTAGTTAAATGGCCATTTTTGGTTTCCATGTACAAACCTCCAAAGTAATATATGTTTACAAACGATGAGCCATGGTGAACCGGAATTACCGGATACGATACCGAATCAATTCTCAGAGTTCGCGTTGGTCTTGTTTGGGACGATGCTGGTTAACTGCGAGTTTCTTCTAAACGAATAAAAAAGGGGACAATCAAGCTCAAACACAACAGTCCAGCTAATATTTCAAAAGAGAATAAATAGCCTCCATGATTGATCAGATAAATTGAGAGAATCGGCCCAAGTGATGCACCTATGAACACCATAAACATGTGGAACGAAACCGCGATCGCCCGGATTTCCCCCGCAATGTGACCAATTAGTGAGATCAGTGCGGGAAGAGCCACAGCAATTCCAATAATAAACACGACACTCATCGAAACTAAAAAAATGAGGTTAGGCCAGAGGCCTAACAATCCCAAGCCGATTCCAGCAAAGATCAATCCACACCATAAAACGTTTTTGATTCCAAATTTCGCAACCAATCTTCCATCAAATGGTGCTATTAGCATTCCGATAATACAAACCACACGTACCCATAGAATATCTTGATGACTTAATCCGAAGAGCGAACTGTTTAGGTAACTTCCAAGTGTCGTAAAAAAACCGACAAGCGAAATAAAGAGCGTAGCAGAAATAATGTAGCAAAGTGGCAAACCCTTCTTTTTAAAAATATGGCCTATTCGCAAAAAGGCAGAAAAGAAGCTGCCATCGGATTGCAGTGTTGCATCTTTTGCAATAAAGGTAATCAAGATAAACGATATTAAATACACCGCAAAAAGAATATAGAAAATATAAGACCAACTAAAGAATAAAACAATATAGCTGCTATATATTTGTCCAACGATACTTGCCATTAAAAATGCCGTACTGATGAACCCAATAATGGTTATTCTTCTTTTTATCGGAAACATTTCCATGGCGTAGGCTAAGACAGACGGAGGGAACATGGATGCAGCTAAACCCTGGATGGCTCGAAGGGCAACAAGCCAAGAAAAGCTGCTGACACTTCCGATTAGAGGAGTTATGACAGTTAGCAATAGTAACCCTGACAACATCATTTTTTTTCGCCCAAAACGATCGGATAAAACTCCAAAGAACAGACCTCCACCTGCAAAAGCAAACGAAAAGGCACTGCCAGCCCAAGCAGCTTGAGAAGACGACACCTTGAATACGTCTGCAAAAACCGTTATTAACGGGATTGTTAAATACACACAAGATACTACAACTAATGAACACCAGAAAAGGACGGCGGTAATGAATGAGAAATTTGACGAGTTGGACAACGGTTCGTTAACCAAGATCCTACCCCCTTGTTCTTCAGATTTTTTAATTGGATTATTTATGTTCAGCTAACCAAACGGCTACTTTTTGAGCATCGTCCCCTTTGAGGATTCCAGCAGGCATACCACCGCCACCATTTATAATTTGGTTTTTTATTTGATCAACACTCAGTTTTGAACCAATTTTTTGTAATTTCGGTCCAACTCCACCTTCTAAATTGTTGCCATGACATGCAATGCAGCTTTTTTTGTACAGCAGTTCACCGTCATTTATTGAGGTGCTCAAAGCGCTCGAATTTGAAGCAAGGGTTTCTTGTTTTGAGCAAGCAGATACCAAGAGCATAGATATAGTGGAAAACAAAATAGCCAGACATTTTACCTTCATTAATTATCACCTCTCCGCCTTATATAAGAACGTATCTGAGTATTACTTGGAAACATCATGCGTATGGTTATTATGAATGTCCATTGCTTTCACGTTAGTAAAAACGTTGACAGCAAATATCAAGATACCGATTCCAGCTACAGATTCTCCAATACGCTTTAACGTTGTAACCCAATCTGGAGCGTAACCATGAGCCATTAAAGCGAGGGTAATAAGCATGATGGGCAGGCCGATGCCTTGCAACCAGAAGTGCCACCTCGCTAGAGGAGATTCTGCTGCTTTTGGAAAACGAAGATACGTAAATCCGCAAAGAGCCAATGTTGCCCACCCGAAAAGATTTGTATGAGCGTGTACGCTTGTTAGTGCAAAGTTAAGTGTTGCACCCATGTAAATACCGATGCAAATACCAATCAAAATATAAACGACTGCCATTTTTAAAAAACGTACGCCCATAGAATTTCCCCCTTGTTAATGTTATAAGAACAATTCATCCGGCCGGGAATTATCCTAAAACTTAAACTTCTTTCAATTGGAAGTTTATACAACATCTTATAAGCACAGATAGGCAACTATCAATATGAATCTGACTATATCTAATATAGAAATTGTTTATATTAGCTTTGCCCTTGAAGATATAGCTAATGACTATGCATGATATAGAAATAATGGAATTGTTCATTGATAATAATTTCAATATGCTAAAACATAAACAGTTAAGGATTATGCGAGGAGTGTTTGCAAAATGGAAAAACATACAGAAGGGATCCACCATATAACGGCTTTTGTAAAGAATGCACAAAAAAATGTGGACTTTTATGCAGGGGTGCTAGGTCTGAGACTTGTAAAAAAAACGATCAACTTTGACGCTCCGGAAGTTTACCATTTATATTTCGGTAATGAAGCAGGAAGTCCAGGCACCATAATTACATTCTTTCCGTATGAAGGTCATAAAGGGCGTATTGGTGGAGGGCAGGTAGGTGTAACAATATATGTCGTTCCTTTAGGTGCACTCGATTTTTGGAAAGAGCGCCTTGAAAGCTTTCATGTTCCTTATTCTTTGGAGACGAGGTTTAATGAGTATTACTTAACATTTACAGATCCGGATGGCTTACAGCTTGAGATTGTGGAGCGCGAGGAAGGGGATTTGAGTCAGTGGTCATTCGGTGGTGTTTCAATAGATAAAGCAATCAAAGGTTTTGGCGGCGCTGTCCTCTATAGTACCGCTCCTGAAAAAACGATGAAAGTACTAGAGCAGGTTTTAGGTCTTCAAAAGGTGGAACAAACAGAAGACTTTATTCGCTATAAATCAAAGGGGAGAATTGGTAATATTATTGACGTAAACATTGCGGCAATGGGGTGGGGCATAAGTGGAGCCGGTACGGTTCATCATATTGCATGGCGAGCCAAGGATTATGAAGAACACGAAGCATGGAGAAGCCATGTTGAGAATTGGGGCTTCCACCCTACACCGATCATTGATCGGCAGTATTTCCATGCCATTTATTTTAGGGAAGAAGGCGGGATCTTGTTTGAAATCGCGACAGACCCGCCAGGTTTTGCTAAGGATGAGCCTCAAGATCGCTTAGGCGAGGCATTAATGCTGCCAGAATGGTTCGAAAGCAATCGTGCTGAAATAGAAAAGAACTTGTCTCCTATTCAAGTACGCGAATTGGAGCCGTTCAAGCCATGGGTGTATCGCGGCATCGTTTCGAAGTAACAGCATTGTTCGAAGCAGCGTTTGCGCGAGCGATGTTTCAGAAGTAATCCGATTTTATAAAAAAACTAGTAAAAGAAGAGCCTGCTTCGTATCGAGAAGCGGGCTCTTCATATTTTCAGACTACACAGATAATGTTCCCAACGCACCAACCCTAAAATCTAGTAACCTTCACCTGAAATCTAGCGGATATATCACATGACAGGTTACTTGATATAATATTTATAAAGTCCAGTAAGCAAAATACGCAAGTGGGATGATCGGGGTGGTTTATATAGAGCTTCGCCAGCTTGAATATTTTATTCAAATATGCAAATCGGGAAGTTTCACCAAAGCTAAAGAAGAATTAGGTGTGACTCAGCCTACACTAAGCCAGCAAATTCGAGTTTTGGAAGATGAGTATAATATTCCATTGTTCGATCGGGTAAGTAGGGGAGTTGAAGTAACGGAAGCGGGTAAAATTCTCTTGAATAAGGGGAACGCTATTATGAATCTTCTTGAAGAGGCGCGAAATGAAATATATGGCCGAAATAATATATCTAGAGAAACAATTTCTATTGGATGTTGTCCTGCTGAGTTTGGATATCTAGCTCCTTATTTCATGAGATTTCGCGAAAAGTACCCGGATATTTTATTGGAAATTATCGCTGCAGAGGATGCCGAGAATAAAGTTTTGGAGCAAAGGGTGGACATTGGAATCACTGCAAATCCGATTTCTGATGCTTCGGTCATTTCGACTCATTTGTATAGACAAGAAATGGCGCTATTGATTCACTCAGAACATCCTTTGGCCGATAAATCTTCGATTCCTTTTCGATCCTTGAATCAAATGAATTCGATCATGTTTCGAGAACAAAACAAATCATTAATTGAAATGTATTGTTTCTCTTATGGGTTTACCTTGAAGTCGATAATAGAAACGTCCTCCATTTCAGTATTGATTCATGGGGTTCGTCATGGGCTTGGAGCAGCTCTTATACCAACATCTTTGCTCGAAAGTCTAAGGGACGATTCTTTGCGAATTGTAAAATTAGAAGGCAATGTTCCATGTTGGGATATATCTCTTGCATATCTTAATTCCGTTACTATGAGGCCCACTGTACGCAAATTCATTCAAGAGATGAATCCATATGCCCAAGCAGTGCTGCAATAATGAAGAAGTAGGACAAGAATTAGAACATCATAGCTAACGAACGCGAGCAAGACGAAGGAATATTTCCTTGTCGTGCTCGCTTATTGCGTTGGCGGTTTAGGAAACCTAAATAACCTTACCTAAAATGTAAGCTTTCTTTCTTTTTCTTTCAGTAACCTTTATACTAGCAGGAGGGTTTTGCGCAGCTGAGAGCTTGTTTGCGTTTAACAAGATCACCACTTTCCTATATAGGATAATAAGTACACCACTGCACAGACGAAGGAGAATTATGAATGGATAAAATGCGTAAATCAGCAATGCTGTTACTTGCTCTGATGATGTGTTGGACATTAGCGGCTTGTTATGGGAACACTGGCACATCGAGCAATGACACTCCTGAGAATCATACGAAATCGAACGCCAATCTTATGCAGGCAGGTGCTGCTTCTCAAACGAAGCCTTCTCCGGATGAGCCTGCCTGGAAGCTGGACACGACACCGATTACGTTTGACTGGTACATAAATTTTGATTGGTTCACCAGCAAATGGGGAGGGAACGTCGTTTCTGATTATATAACCAAGAAGACGGGCGTCAGCTTGAACTTTATCATGCCTGCTGGTGACGCCAGCGAGAAGCTCAACACGATGATGGCAGCAAGGACGCTCCCTGACTTCATCACGTTAGGCTGGTACGAAGATGCCGTGTTGAAGATGATCAAGGGAGATATGGTGCTTCCATTGAATAAGCTAGCGGATCAGTATGATCCTTATTTCATTAAAGTTGCAGACCCTGCAAAGCTTAGCTGGTATACACAGGCTGATGGCAATGTTTATGGCTATCCGAATGCATCTTCATCCCCTACGGATTATCAGAAATATGGTCAGTTTATTACGTCTAATCAGACCTTTGTTGTTCGGAAAGACATGTATGAAGCACTTGGGAAGCCGGATATGAGCACGCCGGAAGGGTTTCTCGGCGCGCTGAAGGCTGCGAAGGAGAAGTTTCCGAAAGTGGACGGCAAGCCGCTCATTCCGATCGGCCTGCATGAATTTACGGAGACCGGCAACTTTTCGCTGGATACGTATCTTCAGAACTTCCTAGCCATTCCGCAGCAGAAAAACGGCAAACTTTACGACCGCCGAAGCGATCCAACCTATCTGAAATGGCTGAAGGTGTTCCGCCAAGCGAATGAGGACGGACTGATGCCGACAGATGTCTACATTGACGAAAAACGATTGGAAAAGGATGAAAAAATATCGCAAGGGCGCTATTTTGCCATGCTGTATCAGTGGTCTGATTTTACAGAGATTAATCAAGCGTTGTATCAGAAGGACCCGAATAAGGTGTATATTGCGATTGATGGTCCTGCGAATGATGTGCATGATGCGCCAACACTTGCAGGAAATGGCGTCTCCGGTTGGACGGTGACGCTCATCTCGAAGAATGTCAAGGATAAGAAACGGGCAATTGCCTTTCTCAGCTATTTGCTCAGCGAAGAGGGAAACAAGGATCTGTACTTAGGAGAGAAGGGCATTACCTACGATACGATAGACGGCAAAGATCAGTTCCTGCCGGAGGTCATGCATCTGCTCAACACCGACCGCAAAGCATTCGATAGCAAATATGGCGGTTCTTATATGTACTGGATGTTAATGGATACGAACATGAATCTAGCATGGATGACGGGAATGGATGCTGAGCCTACCAAACAAATTGCCGATTGGACGAGGGGCAAGACGATCAGCATGACTGAGTTCGACAATCTGGACCCGGACCCGACGACAAAGGAAGGTATTGCGGAAGACCGAAACGTGAGGCTCTGGGCCGAGACACTGCCGAAGCTGCTGATGTCCAAGTCGGATGCTGAATTCGATCAGCTATTCACCGAATTCATGAAAAGTATTACCAAGGATCCAGAGTATGGAGCCCTTGTAGCTAGCCGCCAAGCAGCCTATGAACGAAATGTACAGAAGCTGAAGTCGGCGCTCAATCAATAATTTTATAGAGGAAGCAGCAGGATGTGAGACAGGAAAATGGGATTCGCGGCAATCCGTTGGTTATTGGGGATACGTGTATTTACGTTTAAGCTTTCGCTTCAAGTCAAACTGATTCTGTCATTTGTGTTCGTTATCTTCATACCGGTTATTCTGTTCTCCTGGTATACCCTCAATGAAGAGTCCACCAAGGCAATGGAAGAATTGACGAAGAACAACGAGAATGTGCTGGAGTTCGAGAAAATAAACATTGAGAATAACATGGAGCTGATGGGATGGACCGATCAGCTTGCGTTATCCAATCGGGAAATGAACAATTATCTGCAAATTGAACAAATTCAGGATACAGCGCGTGTTCTTCATATTAAGCTTGATGTTGTCAACAACTTTCAATATTTTTTGTTCAACAATCCACGAATTGCGAATGTCCGGTTGTTCACGGGCAACCCTTATGTGAACGAGATTTGGCCAGTCATTCTACAGGAATCACGTATTAAGGACAAGCCTTGGCATGATGAGGTGATGAAGCAGCGCGGTTTGCCCTGGTGGGAGATACAGGAGAACGTCTCCCTCACCGGTATGCCATCCGAACCATCGCCGAATGAGCCCTTCATGACGTACTTGCAGGAATTTAAATATGCAGACAACGCAACACATAACGGGATTCTAGAGATATCGATGAAGCTGTCGGATTTCTTCTCTCGAACGTTCAGTAGTGTGCAGGACAAGAACTCCCAGCTGATTGTAGTAGCAAGGAGCGGACGGGTATTCAGCTTGAAGGAATCACCTGTGTTCGAACAGCACAGTGTGGAGCAATTGATGAACAGCGTGAAGCTGACGAGTAATACAGATATCGAGACGGTACAGTTCAAGATTAATGGGCAGTCCTACTTGGCATTTCAGAGCTACATTCCTTCGATCGACGTGCATCTGGTCAATATGGTTAGTCTTTCGGACACGATGGAAGGCATTAACCATTCGAGAGTTCTTTATATTGTACTCATTTCGTTATTAGTGGCATTTCTCGTACTGCTATCTTACTCGATGCAGGCGATAATTTTGCGCAGGCTTAAGGCGTTAAGAGAATCGATGCAACAGGTAAGAAGCGGTAACTTCAACATCGAGCTGCCCCCGATAACTGGTACCGATGAGGTAGGAGAGCTGGGCTTGCATTACCATAAGCTCATTCTGAAGATTAACGAGCTCATTCAAGAGCAGGCAGCTAGGCAGGCGGCAGGCAAAGAAGCAGAGCTTCGGGCGCTGAAGAACCAGATCGATTCCCACTTCCTCTATAATACGCTGGAGAACGTCAAGATGCTGGCGGAGATTGAAGGGCAGTACCTTATTTCGGACATAATGACCTCGCTAGGCGGTATGATGCGGTATTCGATGGAATGGAAGCAGGATCACGTAATGCTTAGCGATGAGATTAAGCAGGTTCAGCATTATGTATCCGTCATGAACATCCGTTATGACGGAAGACTTGATCTCCGATTGTCAATAGCACCGGAATGCCTTAAGCAGGAATCCCTCAAAATGTCACTTCAGCCCGCAGTCGAGAATGCAATTAAGCATGGGATGAGCCGGATGCATTCCAGTGACGGAAATCTTGTCATTACGATCTCTGCCGTCCTGCGTGATCAAGCTTGTGTCATAGAGATCACTGACAGCGGCTGCGGCATACCGGAAGAGAAGCTGGGCATATTGAACCAAATGCTACGAATGGAAGAGTCCGCTTACCAGAATGTCCGGCAATTATTCGTTCTCAAAAATAACCAGGACAGTAATGGAATCGGTCTGCGTAATGTGGACCAACGCTTAGTGATGAGCTATGGGACGGAATATGGGATTCAGATCGAGAGTCAGGAAGGAAGCTATACACGTATAATCATGACTTTGCCGTATCGGGCCATAGGAGGGGGATTAGACATCTTATGATTAACTTGCTGATCGTCGACGACGAGAAGAACATTCGGAGGGGCTTGCAATCGGTGATTGAGAGGCAGTTTCCTAATCTGTTCAACTACCGATTTGCCGAGAATGGACAAGAGGCGCTGGAGCTGCTTAGCCAGGAGCCTGCGGATATTATGTTCACAGATATCCGAATGCCAATTATGGATGGGATCGAACTGCTCGAGCAGCTGCAAGACCATCCGGTTAAACCCGAGGTTGTATTGCTGTCTGGCTATAATGACTTCGTATATGCACAGAAAGGGATCCGTTGTGCTGTGAAGGATTATCTTGTAAAGCCTGTGATGCGGGAGGAGTTGTTTTCCGTCCTGGAGCGATTAATGCGGGACATAAGAATGAGAGAAGAGCGAGTAGACAAGGCGGGCGAAGATGCCGTCCTTGTTGCTGCCGAGCTAGTAACCCTGCATTTGACCCAGAAGGATGCTGGTGATGCAATAACACAGAACAAACTGAAGCAGGCAGGCTTAAGCTGGTTGGATACAGGATATACGCTGGGCTTGCTTACGCGACGCGGTAGAGGATCACAGACCAGCAGTACGGATGCTGTCTTCAGGAATCAGATCGCTGAGCTGTTACAAGGGCATATGGATTGGATACTCACGCGTGACGGAAAAGGCGGAACGATTATAATCGCACGCGATCCGGTTATGTTCTACCAGTTGGCGGAACGGTGGAGGTTGAGTGTATATGAGTCGCAGCTGCGAATCGCGATTAGCGAGTCTGTTCAAGGGATAGAGCAGATAAGGTGGGCATATAGCCAAACGAAGCAAACCTTGAAATACGGTATTGTGCTTCCTGAACTCGATGTGTTGGACTACACCAGCATAAGCGAGCGCAATGAGCGGCATGTCGTTCCTGTTGAGTTGATTGGGCGATTATCGAATCTGATGGGAATGGGACGCGGGAACGAAATGAAGCAGCTTCTCAATCAAATTCTAGACGTTCGTATAATTAGCTGCTGTGAAATCGGCTACCTGGAGCGGATCAGCCAGCTGCTCAATGAAGAGCTATTCGACAAGGTGTTCCACATATACGGAAATAGAGTGCTTGACCTATTAAGTCACTACGCCTCTGTTGGCCATATCGGAAATTTCGATCGTTTTGAACATTATTATGCATTTGTTGAGCAACTTCTCGATAATCTGGATCGGTTCATCCAAGATCGGAGAGAGCAAGCGCCTACGGAGCAAAATACGATGCAAAAAGTTGTCGCCTACTTGCAGACGCATTATGCCGACAACTTGAACATGGCTGTCGTGTCCAACCATTTCTCACTCAATTACTCGTATTTCAGCCAAGCCTTCCAAGAATATTACGGTGAGAGTTTCTCGAACTATGTTCGCCGTTTAAGGCTGGACAAGGCGAAGGAGCTGCTGGTGCACTCCGATTTGAAGGTGTACGAAATCAGTGATCAGGTTGGATTCGAAAATGTGAAGCATTTTACGAGAATATTCAAGGATACCGAAGGCATCACAGCGCTAGAATACCGAAGCCAGCGAAGGCTGTTTGAAATCCAAGTGATCTAAAATTGTACTGAACTTAGCAGGACCCTCAAATCAAGCAACTGAAAAAGTCACATGTATAAAAGTAAGGTACAGATTTCTTCATTTTTTGAAGGGACTGTACCTTTTTTCTGCATAATTAAGAGTATTAAACTAAGCGGGTGGTTAGGGAGTTACAAACGTACCAACCCTAAAATCTAGCAACCTTTACCTGAAATCTAGCGGATATATTACATGACAGGTTCCTTGATATAATGCTTACAAAGTCCAACAATCACTCCGATCACGCTCATTACCACCAGGGGGTGAACACCCAGTAAGGGAAGCACCAAGAAAAGTCCCCCTATGCTAACGAATAACAGAACCAGCCAATGCTTAAGTGCGTTACAACTTTATTGTGAAAATAGGAGTGAGATTAATTTTCATGTTCAGGCAATTAGAATATTTCATTCAAATTTGCAAAGAAGGAAGCTATACTAAGGCTGCAGAAGTTTTAATGATGTCTCAACCTACTTTAAGTCAACAGATCCGATTTTTAGAGGGAGAAGTTGGAACTCCTTTGTTTGAGAGAGTTGGTAGAGGGGTAAAGATTACAGCTGCCGGGGAAATACTTTACCAAAAAGCTATTTTCGTGATGAGGCTCATTGAGGAATCGAAGAAAGAAACTTACGAGTTACGCAATGCTCGCACAAATAAACTTTTGATAGGCATCTCGTCTATGGACTTTTTTTGTTTAGTACCCCGATTTTTGAAATTCCATGAACAGTATCCTGGTATAACATTAAAATTTGCCAGTGCAGAGAATTCATCACAGCAATTATTGGATAGTAGTATCGATATTGGCATTATCGACTATCATGAACCAAACAAAGAAATTCATATGATGCACCTATATAAAGAAGAACAAGCATTGGTCGTTTATGAGGATCATCCATGGGCAGATCGAACCGTTATTTCTTTTCAGGAGCTAGAGGATTTAGAATCTGCCTTATTTGTTAGGGATTTAAGTGTAATCGAGCAACTTCATACATTCAGCGATAAGATCACCAAATCTTTGCAATCAAAGTTTGAGTCAACTTCTGTGGAAATTCTTCTTTTTATGGTACTGCATAGGATGGGGGTAGCTATTTTACCTGCTTCTTTAATCGAAAGCTTTTTTGGCCAGAAATTGAAAATGATTCGTCTTGTAGATCCATCGCCTGTTCGTGAGATCAAGCTTATTTTTAAAAAACATCATTACAACAATCCTTCGGTTCAAACATTTATCGACTTTTTTCTAGAACAATCGAAAAAGTTGGTAGACTATGGCCATCACAAATAGGAATTGTGAAAACGCTCCCTCGATTTGCCTCCAGCCCATATTGAATCGCTGTGCTGCATAGCGATCGCCAAGGCGGCATCGTAGGTTTCTTGGCGTGCCCAATCTCGTTCGTATTGCAACGGCCGATAATCAGAATATTATCTGTATCAAGAGAGGCTATCCCAAAAGTCATTTAAATGACTTTTGGGATAGCCTCTCTTAAATAAAATTATTAGCTTCGCCCTTGAAGATATAGTTAATGACTATATGTGATATAGAAATAATGGAATTGTTCATGAAGGATAATTTCAATATGATAGGACACAAACAGTTAAAGATCATACAAGGAGTGTTTGCAAAATGGAAAAACAAACGGAAGGAATTCACCATATAACAGCCTTTGTAAAGAATGCTCAAAAAAATGTGGACTTTTATGCAGGGATACTGGGTCTGAGACTTGTAAAAAAAACGATCAACTTTGACGCTCCGGAAGTTTACCATTTGTATTTCGGTAATGAATCAGGTCGTCCAGGTACCGTAATCACATTTTTTCCATATGAATTGAACCGTAAAGGGCGTATTGGTGGAGGACAGGTCGGTATAACAACATATGTTGTTCCTTTGGGTGCACTCGATTTTTGGAAAGAACGCCTAGAGAGCTTTCATGTTCCTTATTCTTTAAAGACGAGGTTTAATGAGAATTACTTAACATTTTCAGATCAGGATGGTTTACAGCTAGAGATTGTAGAGCGCGAGGAAGGAGATTTGAGTCAGTGGTCGTTCGGTGGTGTTTCAATAGATAAAGCTATCAAAGGTTTTGGCGGTGCTGTTCTGTTTAGTACCGCACCGGAAAAAACGATGAATGTCCTAGAGCAAGTCTTGGGTCTTCAAAAGGTGAACCAAGAAGGGGATTTTATTCGCTATAAATCGACAGGGAGTATTGGTAATGTTATTGACGTAAACATTGCGGCAATGGAGTGGGGCATAAGTGGAGCAGGTACTGTTCATCATATTGCATGGCGCGCAAAGGATGATGGAGATCACGCTTCATGGAGAACTCATGTACAGGAACATGGCCTTCAACCCACACCTATTATCGACCGGCAATATTTCAATGCGATTTACTTTCGTGAAGAAGGCGGTATCCTATTTGAAATCGCCACGGATCCACCAGGTTTTGCAGTAGATGAGCAATCAGATGTATTAGGTGAAAAACTGATGCTTCCGGAATGGTTTGAAGCTGAACGTGCAGAAATCGAAAAAGGTTTATCACCTATTCAAGTACGTGAGATGGAGTCAGATTAATGAAAGAATTCAAAATATATAAAGGGAAAGATATTGATGTTTTGTTTCACTCTGGAAAATGTGGTCATTCGGCAAATTGCGTGAGAGGGTTGCCGGGAGTGTTCAACATTAAAAAGAAACCATGGATTCAAACAGATGGAGAAACGGCTGACAAAATCGCTGATCTTATTGATAAATGCCCAAGCGGTGCTTTGCAATATATAAGAAAAGATCATCAAGCATGAATGGGGTAACAATAATGATTGAAATTAATAAAGATACGGACAGTTTTTATGTAGGAGATCAGGATAAAAGAGAGGCGGAATTACATTATGTTCCATCTGGGAATGGAATCATAATCGTAGATCACACGTTTGTTTCCGATCGTCTGCGAGGACAAGGGGTAGGACAAGAATTAGTTAGGCGCGTAGTCGAGTTTGCTCGGAAGGAAAGGTTAAAGATTATGCCACTATGTCCTTTCGCCAAAAGTCAATTTGACCAACATCAAGATTATAATGACGTATTATTAAAATAATTTTGATGCTTTTTCCCGAGAGGAGTGTGTTCAATTGACCGATTTTATTTCAGTGGTTAAAGAGCGAAGATCTGCAAACTATTTTCGCCGAGTCTCGGATCGAGTATATTCCGAATGAATTTGGCATATAGAGCATGGATGACTAAGAATAGTATAATTCATTTTCAATGGAGGTTAAAGATGGGCAGAATAGCGATATATGGATTTGGACGTATAGGAAGGCAATTATTAAGAGTCGCTTTGCAGGATCAACTTTTCGTTCCGGTATCAATTTCAGATATTAAAGACGAAGCGACCCTTGCCGCTCTTTTCGAAGTGGACACTAACTATAAACGCTGGGTTGAAGATGTCTCCGGACGGGATGGTCTAATAGTTATCGGCGGACGGGAAATTCAGTTTATCAATTCGTCTAAAGAAGTTCCGGATTGGAAGGCCTTGGATGTGGATCTGGTAATCGACTGCACAGGCCGAGCCGTTACCCGTGCTATTGCTCAAGTCCATTTGGACCGTGGTGCAAATCGAGTACTGGTTAGTGGACCCAGCAAGAGCCTTGAGGATTGTGATGCTGTCTTGCTTAAAGGGATAAATCTGGATAGTTTCGACCCGGATAAGCATAAAATCATTAGTATGGCGAGTTGTACGACAAATGCATTGGCTCCAGTCATCAAAATCGTAAGAGAAAACTTCGGGATCAAATATGGTTTATTCTCGACCGTCCATTCCTATACAAACACGCAATCGCTTACGGATCAGCCTATGAAGGATCGAAGGGATTCTTGGGCCGCTGCGGAAAATATCATTCCTTCTTCATCTGGAGCTGCAAGAGCGCTTAAATTCATATGGAACGATTTACAGATTACAGGTAAGGCATACCGAATTCCAACTCGTACCGGAAGTATTGCTGAATTAAATCTTATTACGGAAAAACCATGTACGGTGCAACAGGTAAATGATATTTTCCGTAGTGCCGCCACAGATGGTCAGCTAAAGGGAGTCTTAGATATTTTAGAAGGCGAATGGGCCTCTTCTCGCATCGTAGGCGATTCCCATTCCTCTATCATTGACCTTCCTCTGACTCAAGTACAGGGAGAACTCCTATCCGTCGCAACATGGTACGACAACGAATGGAGTTATGCTTCGCGATTAGCTGAAGTAGCGGCTTATTTAGTAGATAAGTGATATTCTAATATATTGAAAATATAATTTTTATATACGTGGGGCTATCGAACTTTGATGATAGTCCTTTCTCTCATTGTTTAGTAAACATGAAGTCAAATAAAGGGAGTTTTGAAGTTATGGTTGAGAAAAAAGTAACCTGGTTGGAGCTTTTTTACGATCTGCTTTTTGTAGCAGCAGTATCAAAAGCGAACCACGTCTTGCTGCATGCCGATCATGGGACTATTTCCATTGAATACTTAACCAAATTTGTTTTAATCTTCATTACAATCTGGTGGGCGTGGGTAGGACAAACTCTCTTTAATAATCGTTTTGGCCAAGATATCGTTACTCAAAGGATATTCATGTTCCTACAACTATTCTTTGTTTTAATTATGACAGCAAGCCTATCTGTTAATTTTGATCACTTCTATATTCCCTTCTTTGTAGGCTATATTGGTTCGAGAGCACTGACAGCTATTCAATATCTTACGTTACACAAAGCAACAGGCACACATCAACAAATGACCGCTAAATACTTGGGGACTCGCTTTTGGATCGGAATATTGATATCTTCTTGCTCGCTATTCTTTGATTCATGGATCCGTTACGCGATTCTGTATGCGGGAATTGCTGTAGATATTTTGCTGCCGTTAATCGGCCGACGGTATCTGATAAGAACACCCATACATACCTATCACTTATTGGAACGCTTTGCATTGTTTACACTAATTCTTCTTGGTGAATCAGTGATCAGTATACTTGCTGTTTTGCAGTCAAGTGATTGGACATTGCGCTCCATATTGTTTGCCTCATACACATGTATATTAGTTATTGCTTTGTGGTGGCAATATTTTGATCACATTGAACGGAAAGTGAGCAAAGAAATACAAACTACCGGTCAAACGATTATTTATGGCCATCTATTCATTTATTTATCCATGAGTTCGATAGCTGCTTCGATCCAATTGTTATTTAAGGAACAACTCGATTATCTATTCATGTTGGGTTTTATTTTTGGATCAATACTGCTATATTTTTTCTCTACTTTACTGGTTTTTCACCGATACAGACACAAACACCTACGCCTGAAGAACTATCAAATGGTGATATTATTAGGGATAATTGGATGTTTTATGGCGTTGGACTTGGTTTTTCATGTACCTAATTATGCAATCATTGGAGAGATGATGGTGTTTTTTATCGTATACGCAAAATTAACGACTTGAGTTATTATGCTCATTTCCAAAAAATATTTGAGATGAAGAAAGGATGGCAGACATGAGAAAGGTTGTGATGTGAAAGAAAAAGCACGGACTCGTGAGCAGCGTATCTTGAATCAATGGAATCACTACGTTGCGTTTCACAAATCTATTGATAACCAGTGAGGTTACCCAAAACTTTGTATTTTATGAAGGACCTCCTACCGCAAACAAATGAAATTGATGAGTAAGTTTTACATAGCTTCGTGTCCACAATGTCAAAAAAATTCGACAACACCGGAGAAGATCTGGAGGACTTGATCTCGATCGGAACGATCGGCTTGATCAAAGCCATCGAGTCGTTCTCCCCGAACAAAGGGACAAAGCTGGCGACTTTCGCAGCGTGTTGTATCGAGAGCGAAATACTTATGCATCTTCGGTCACTGAAGAAAACGCGCAAGGATGTGTCCTTGCATGACCCCATCGGAACGGACAAAGAGGGGAATGAAATTACTTTAATTGACATCCTTGGTACGGAAGCTGACGATGTCGTAGATAAGCTTCAACTAAAAATAGAGAAAAGCAAAATATATCTGAATTTAGAGATCTTAGACGATCGCGAGAAAGACGTTGTCGGGCGATTCGGACTAGAGCTAGGCGGGGAAGAGTGGACGCAGCGGGAGATTGCGAAGGAGCTGGGCATTAGCCGCTCCTATGTGTCACGGATTGAGAAGCGAGCGCTCATGAAGCTGTATCATGAGTTTTATAAGGCGAAGCGATAGGTCGGCCAGTTGGAGAAGTCGCATACTTCATTTATTTGGCTTCAGATAATGGAGGCGAAGAGGATGACCTTAATCCAGATTGAGCATGTGAGTAAGAGTTATGTGATGGGCGGGGAAACGATTCGTGCGTTGGACGATGTTTCGTTAGATATTGATCACGGCGAGTTTGTGGCGATCATGGGCCCGTCGGGGTCGGGGAAGTCGACGCTGATGAACATTTTGGGCTGCTTGGATGTTGCGGATGATGGGGACTATGTGCTGGACGGGATGGCCATTAATCGGCTCAAGGATGCGCAGCTGGCTGAAATAAGGAACCGGAAGATTGGGTTCGTTTTCCAGAACTTTAATCTGCTGCCACGGCTGAATGCGTATGAGAATGTGGAGCTGCCGCTGATTTACAGGGGGATGAGTAAGCGTGAAAGGGAGCCGCTTGTCATGCAGGCATTGGAAGCGGTTGACTTGGTGGATCGCAGGAAGCATGTGCCTTCAGAGCTTTCTGGCGGTCAACAGCAGCGCGTTGCGATTGCCCGAACATTGGCGGGAGATCCGGCGATTATATTGGCGGATGAGCCGACAGGAGCGCTGGATTCGAAGACGGGTGTTGAGATCTTGGAGATTTTTAAGGGTTTGAATCAGCAAGGCAGGACGATTGTTTTGATTACGCATGACCTGGCGATTGCTCAGCAGGCGAAGCGGGTAGTGCATTTTCGCGATGGGAAGTTGAGTGAGGTTGGATAGGATGAGGGCCGGGACCTGAAGGGGTTCCGGTTTTTAATTTATGGTCCTCTATTTGCTAACAGTATCAACAGGTAAAATATTAATAACTTCAGCTAATTTGTGGATATCTTTGAATAAACCAGCAATCTAGAACGAATGAATCGTCGATATTTCGAAGGACCTCGGGTCCATACATACAACGGCTATTACTATCTCTTTTACTCGACGGGAACGACCCATAAACTTGTCTACGCGATTAGCCGTAACCCGGAAGGCCCATATACGTTCAAAGGAACGATTCTGACGCCCGTCGTGGGCTGGACAACCTATCATTCCATAGTGCACGTTGGGGAGAAATGGTACCTGTTCTGTCACAGCTGCACACTTTCCGGAGGTGCCACAAGCGCAGCGTCAAATATACTTGAGCTTCACTATAATCCTGATGGCACGATTCAAACCGTTGATCCCTACAAGTATTAAGGGGGAATCAGCGTAGTCATTGGTTAAGCAACAAATAAGGATGCATCCTAGGATGCGCCCTTATTTGCTGTGCGCTACGCATGGCGATTAACTTGGCGGTGAAAAGCAAGGGGGGTCCATCGCGAGGTGAAGTCTGAAGGAAGCTAGAATTATGAACTTGTTTCCCTCAGATTTGATTAATAGAATCGTTATATTTTTTGATAGTTTTATTATAGAGTAAGTAATGAATCTTATGTACGCTTAGGATATGGTATCATTCATTCTTTCCGTCAGCTCATTGGGCCTTTTGAAATTTTGAAAATTACGAGGTGATGCTATGAACAGCCGGAACTTCTTACAAGCCTTGCTTGCGCATGAAACGGAGCATGAAAAACTTTTTCATGAAGCGCATAGATTGAACAATATTCAGGCGAAAGATAATACGGTATTCCAAACGTTGTATAACGAAATTCTGTCGAATGCGGACGGATATTTGAACAAGCCGATTGAGGTGCTGACTTTTACATTGTTTAACTTATTTCGGACACAGGGGACACGCGCAGAGTTTGAACTGGCGTATTTTGACCGCCGTCGGCGTCTGGCTGCTCTTGTCATCGCTGCGCTTCGAGATGAAAGCAACACGTATATTTCTGCACTGGAAGATACGATTTGGGCAATGTGCGATGAATTTACCTGGTGTTTGCCAGCGCATTTAAATATTCACGATGCTGCGCTGGAAGGAGAAGAAGACAAGCATATCGATTTGTTCGCTGCGGAGACGGCGCATGCGCTGAGCGAAACATGCCATCTGCTTGGGGACAGGTTGGGGTGCCAAGTGGTGAACCGGGTTCGTCAAGAAGTGCTGCGCAGAGTAATTACGCCTTACATGAGCGTAAAACGCGCTTTTTGGTGGGAGACATGTGATATCAACTGGGCGGCCGTGTGTGCGGGCAGTGTCGGGATGGCGGCTATTTATCTGCTAAAAGATTCCAAGGCACTGCTGCCGATCTTGACTCGTGTGATTGACGCAATGGACTGCTTCCTTGAGGGGTTTACGGACGAAGGAGCTTGCTTGGAAGGATTGGTCTACTGGAACTATGGTTTCGGCTATTATATGTATTTCTCAGAGTTGCTCAAACAGCGTACCGGCGGCAAATTAGATCTCTTGCAATCCTCAGAGAAGGTCCACAGGATCGCTCTGTTTCCGCAACGCTGCTTTCTGCATGGAAATCAGGTAGCCAATTTCTCGGACTGTTCCCGTGTCGGGGGCGTGCAGCCTGGTATTTTCAGCCGTCTAAGCGAACAATTTGCGGACATCCGGATTGCTTCAATCGACTATTTGGCACAGTCGATTGATAATTGTGGACGTTTGGCGGTAGCGCTTCGTAATGTTGCATGGCTGAATGAACCGCTGTTAAGGGAAAGAGTCGGACTGCAGCAAGGGACAGACTTCCTGCCGGAAGCACAGTGGCTGATTGCGAGACATCAAGCAGGCGATCAGGAGGTTAGTTTTGCGGCGAAGGGCGGCCATAACGACGAGCCACATAACCATAATGATATTGGCAACTTCATATGGCTGGTGAATGGGGTCAGATGGATAGACGATTTGGGCGCAGGTCTATATACAAGAGCTTATTTCGGTACAGAACGGTATTCGATTCTGTGCAACAGTTCGTTAGGTCATAATGTTCCGATCGTAAATGGACAGTCTCAGCGAGAAGGGCGGGCTTACGCCGGACAGGTTCTTGAAATATCTTCTACCGAAACGGAAGATCGTTATAAGTTGAACATCGCCAAAGCGTACGAGGTTCCGGGGTTGCAGCGTCTAGAGCGAGAATTTGTGCTCGACAAGCAGAAAGGTAAGCTTACTCTGACGGATACCTTCGCATTTGTTGCGCCGGGTGCGGCGGTGACGGAGCGATTTATCACACTAATAAAGCCTGAACTGGTGTGTGATGGAGAAATCCGCTTGGAAGCGGCGGGAAAAAGCCAATTACTTCGTTACGAAGCCTCAAAGTTGATGGCCTCAATCACAACGGAGCGACATTTGGATCATGGTGGCTACGCCGAAAACGTATTCTTGATCGATTTGACAGCTTTCGAGGTAGGTGAAGGGACCAGCTTTACGGTTACGCTGGAGGAGGGAGGATAAAAAGCAAGCTAGTCCATGCAATCGAGCATGGACTAGCTTGCTTTCAAACGTGTGCTTTCAAACGCAAGCTTCCACTGCGAACCATTGCTTACTGGCGGCTACTGCCATGGGAGTGCTGAGTATATGCAAAGTGTCTTTTTGATTGCCTAAGCAAATTGCCTTATAACCATGTACACTGATGCAAGCAGTTTGTATGGTTTTTTGCATTGCCAAGTAAAAAATGCCGATTATTGTTCATTTGGCGGAAATCCGCCATTTTTCTTTTGTATAAATAAAAAGTGAATAAAATCGTGACTTTTTCAGAAATGGCGCATTGATGAAAAGGCTTACATCCTCTATATTGAGGGCAACACAAGAGATGAACATCTTGCAAGAAGGGACGAGACAGAATGACTACCACAACGATTGAAGCGAAAAAAACGCACAGCCCGGAGCATCTGAAAAGAAGGTTACTCATTAAAAAGTATCTCGATCACAAGTATTTCTTTATCATGCTGTGCCCCGTCTTCGCTTACTATGTCGTTTTTCATTACGCGCCAATTTATGGCGTTATTATCGCTTTCAAGGATTACAAAATTGCGAAAGGAATTTCCGGAAGTCCCTGGGTCGGACTTGACAATTTCAAGGAGTTGTTTACAGGGCTCTACTTTCTGCCCGTGCTGAAGAACACACTAATTATTAACTTTTACAAGTTGCTGTTTGGCTTCCCAGCGCCGATTTTGCTGGCGATTTTGATTAATGAAGTCCGTCTTCCTATATTTAAGAAAACAGTGCAAACGATTACGTACTTGCCCTACTTCCTCTCCTGGATTGTGTTGTCTGGAATCATTATCGAATTTCTATCGCCAAGCCGTGGGCCGATCAACATTATTCTTAGCATGCTAGGAATGAAACCGATCTTCTTTATGGCAAGCGCCGACTGGTTTCGATCGATTTTGGTCAGTACGGAAATTTGGAAGACAGTAGGCTTCAATGCAATTATCTATTTGGCAGCGATCGCCGGGATCAATCAGGAAATGTACGATGCCGCAGATGTGGACGGTGTTAGTAGAATTAAAAAAATATGGTACATAACATTACCTTCTCTTACGCCGGTTATTGTTATTCTTCTCATTCTGACATCCGGTCAAATCATTAACGACGATTTTGATCAAGTGTACAATATGTTGAACTCGAAAGTGAGCAGCGTCGGAGAGGTTATCGGGACTTACACCTATAGCGAAGGAATTCAAAAAATGAATTACAGCTACGCAGCAGCCGTAGGGCTATTTAAGAACGTAATTGCACTAATCGTCGTGTTAACCGCCAATTTCCTGGCCAAGCGTTTTAGTGACGAAACGATTTTCTAAATCAAGAACAATAGTTGAAGAACGGAGTGGAACACGTATATGAACACCCGCCGACAAAGCAAACCCGACATCGTATTCTCCTATATGGTCTATCTGATATTAGCTCTCTTCTCAATTGCCACCTTGCTGCCTTTTCTGCAAGTGCTGACACTGTCGATGAGCCCAATTGAAGTAGTCAACAGCTACGGCTTCCACTTTATCCCGACTGCTTTCGATTTGGCGGGTTATCGACAGGTGTTCCATAACGAGTTAATTTGGACGTCGTACGGTAACACAATTGTACGAACCGCACTAGCGATTGTACTGACTGTTTCCCTAACCTTCCTAGGAGCGTACCCTTTGTCCAAAAAAACATTACCGAACCGCACCTTCTGGACTGGCTTCATTGTGATCACGATGTTTTTCTCCGGCGGCTTAATCCCGCTCTACATGCTGGTGAAAGTTCTCGGACTGATGAACAGTATCTGGTCGTTGATTCTGCCTGGTGCGATCAGCACGTTCCTACTGCTTGTTGTCAGAAATTTCGTGCATGAAATACCAGAGGCACTTGAAGAGTCCGCGAAGATGGATGGAGCGAACGACATTACGATTTTAATCAAAATTATTTTACCGCTTTCTATGCCGGTCTTGGCAACGGTCGCTCTGTACACAGGGGTCTATCACTGGAACGCCTGGTTTGATAGCATGCTGTACATCCAGTCGGAGAAGAAGCAAGTACTGCAGATGATTTTGCGCAAAATTGTGCTCGACGGAGATCTGGCATCCGCCGGTACGGAAACGGGAATGGTTGCTGTGAATACACAGTCCATGAAGCTGGCAACGCTGATCGTGTCCATTCTTCCCATTATTTGTGTCTATCCGTTTTTGCAAAAGTACTTCGTCAAAGGCACGTTAATTGGCTCTGTCAAAGGATAGTGCTCGTTGTTATTCCCCATTAGCGGGTTAACATATTCCAAGATAAATAATTAGGAGGGTTCTCACATGCAGAAAAAAACATTCTTCAAAGTATTAAGCGTTATCCTGTCCAGCACAGTCCTAGTCAGTATGCTCGCAGCTTGCATGAAAAGTGGAGAAACAGGTTCAGCCGGAGCGACGGCCTCTTCGGGCCCCAACGCCGCAGCACAAGGTCCGGTCACCATTGATTGGTTGGCGTACAACGCATTTGGCCAGCCAGATGCAGATAATAGAATTCAGAAGATGGTCGAAGAACGGTTTAATGCCAAATTTAATGTATGGTACATAGATCCGAATAAGTGGGTAGATACGATGAACATTAAGCTGGCGGCTGGAGAAATGCCGGATGTTATGCTCATCAAGCCTGACTACAACATGGTTTCCAAATACGTAGCCAACGGCGTGCTTGCTCCGATCCCGGAAGACATGATTCGTAAATTTGCGCCAAACTACGCAAAAACGATTGATAAATACAATCTATGGAATGCGGTAAAAAGCGATGGTAAAATCTACGCGCTGCCGAACATCAACACGAACGGGGAGTACCCGACAGCGCTAATCTGGCGCCAAGACTGGCTGGAAAATGTAGGCATTACAAAAACGCCGGAGACGCTTCAGGAGTTTGAAGATGCACTGTTGAAATTCCGCAATAACGATCCGGATAAGAACGGTAAAAAGGATACGTACGGCCTGTCGGATTATGCCTTGCCAGCCATTCTGGGCGCGTTCGGCTATCCCGGAATATCCGATTTCAAGAATGCCGGCAAAGGCATCGTCAACCTCGATTACACTCAAAAGGATGGTAGAATTACCTTCGCCGCCATTCAACCGGAAATGAAGGATGCGCTTAAGCTGCTGGCCAAATGGTATAAGGAAGGGTTAATCGACCCTGAGTTCATCACTTCCGAAAACACAGGCGGCTATTGGGCCGATTCCAATGCGATGACGAATAATCGCATCGGTCTTACAGGTAAAGGGATGTTCTACCACTGGCGTGATAAAATGGACCCTGCTAACCCTGCCGATGTAGGAGGCGGCTCCTTCCAGAACTTAAAGAAATCGCAGTCTAACGCGGAAATTGTGTTCGGCAAGCCGCCTGTAGGCCCGAACGGCAAGTCAGGGACAATGCAATGGGGCGTGAATTCGACGCCTGTGGGTATTACAACGAAGGGCGCCAAGGATTCGCGCAAAATGGAAACCATTTTGAAAATGATCGAAACGACAAATACAGATTACAATTACTACAAAACAACATTCAGCGGTATGGAGGGCGAACAGTGGAAAGAAGAGAATGGAAACTATATCAGCTTGACACCAACGGCTACAACGGCAGAAAATACAAAAAAAGGAATTAGCGTTTTCCACGCGGTCGAAGTTCCTGATTTCAACAAAAAGATAAGCAAGTTCTTATTCCAGTTTGCCGATACTGTAAAAACGACAGGCTACGTTCCATTCCTTGCGCCGACAGTTGACTCCTTCACTAAAAATGCGGTGAATTTAACCAAACTGACAGATGAGTACTACCTCAAAATTATTACGGGTGAAGCCAGCCCAGATGTCTTTGACGAATTCGTTAAAAAATTTAAAGCTAACGGCGGGGATGAAATTGAAAAAGATGTGAATGCCACCTACAATAACATGATTGGCAAATAAATAACTGACGAGGGTAGAAGCGGCTCACGGGGGCCTGCTTCTATTCTACGTTTGAAGTCTGAAGGGAGAGGTTAACATGAAGCGCACTAAAATAAACAAAACAAATGGTCAGCAACATTTTTTCCAACGATTATTTTTGTTTAATCTCATGTTGGTCGTTCTCATTACTTTCATTCCTGTTGCCGTCTATTATCATTATTTTAGTAAAGCGCTGAATGAACAATTGGAGAATTTAAATCTCAAGACCGCTCTTCAATTCCAGAACTCAATTGATAATGAATTTCTGAAAGACAGGATGAAAGCGCTTCAGACATACTTTCTGGATTCGACGGTTGATGATACTTTCACCAAACCAATGACGGATTCCATTCGCTATGATACGATAGCAATCCTGCGCATTGCCAACCAATTGGATACCTTGCGGAATAACTTGCAGAACGTTAGTTCAATTGATGTTTATTACAAAAATGACAACGTCCTTTTCTACAATTCACGTTTTTGCTTTATGAATGAAATGACTTGTAACATTGGCGCCAGACGGGATTGGCTGGATGAGTTTCAAACAACAGAGTCGCAAGTGCGCTGGATTCCACCCAGACAGGTTGACGATTCAGATACAGGGCCTATTATTACTTATGTAAGAAGCATTCCATACTTTGCCCCTCCCGAGAAGCGGAAAGCGATCATTGCGTTCAATATGGAACAAAATACATTAAAAAAATCACTGCAGGCGCTAAAAAAGCCCGAGGATGGCCTCATCCTAATTGTAGACGAACAAGGGAATATCATCGCGCATAATCAGATTAAGGATCAAGTGGCTGAGCTGCAAGATGAACGCAAGCCTTGGATCGCTCAAGTGCTCGGGGATCGGACTGAAGGTATGCTTAATACGGATATTGCGGGCAATTCGACCATGGTTTCCTATACGAAGTCACAGTATAACGACTGGCACTACGTTTCATTGGTGAATAGAGATTTATTTTACAAAAGATCAATTGATCTCAAAAATTGGCTGATCTCTGTCGTGCTGCTGATTTTATCCGTTAGCGTTCTAATCTCCTACATCCTAACAAAGCGTGCGCATAAACCGATTCGCCATGTGATTGGTGACTACTCGACTAAGCTTGTAGACTTGCACCTTAAGGCAGAAATCAATAAGCCGGTCATTCGGCATAATTATATTATGAGTTTGTTGCATGACGAAACGTTTACCCAAGCCTATTTGCTGACCAATGACTTAGTTAAAGCAGATATGCCCTGGAAGCAATTTTGTTCGTTTGTTATTCAAACGCCGAAGTTGGAGCAATTTGAAAATGAGTACGCAGCGTCGTTTCATTTAATTGCTTTACTGGAAGAAAATACGGATCCCGACTTTCAAATATGGGCGATCAAGGATTACAGTAAACAAATTCAGGGCATTCTCTTTTGGGATGATCACGCTAGCTTGTCTGGCATTCTCGAGCGAATTATTGATCATACTGTGACTATTTATGACGACCACTATGTGCTTGCCTACGGAAAAACATATACGATCGGGGAAACGCCCATTTCTGTTTCTTACCAGGAAGCGCTCGTAGCGTTGAAATACGCGTACTTGTTACCGAAGGTGAGCAAATTGAGTTATGCGCAACTCGATGTCGCTGCTAGACGAAGATCCGGAAGTTCGGAGAGGGTGTTAGGCGAGATCGAGGGTTGCATCCGCCTCTGAGATACGGAGAAGGCGTCTCAGCTATCCGAGACGCTGAAGAATGACTTGATTGAGATCCCCTGCACCGTTGAATACGCTCACAATTTGTACGGTGAGGTTATGATTACGCTGCGAAAATCGATGGAAGCCATGGGACTAAATTCCATGCAATTATTCGGATATGACATTCGGGAAAAGTATAAAGATTTCGAGAACATCGAACTACTCTCCGCTTGGATGACGGGATTGATGGAAAAGGCGATCGCTGCCATCGAAGAGAGAAAGATGAGCTACGATCACAACGTTGAGTTCAAGATTAAAAATTATATTCATAAACATTTATACGACGACATCAGCTTGGAAGTTGTTGCTGAGGAATTGAACATTAAGGCCAACTACTTAGGCAAATTGTTTAAAAAAAGCACGGGCATCAATTTCATGGAGTATCTGACGGATTGTCGACTTGCGGAAGCAGAGAAGCTGCTCAAAGAAAATCAACTGACTGTGAATGAAATTGCTAATAAGCTGGGGTATAATTCCACGAATCATTTCATTCGTATTTTTAAAGAGAAATATGGAGATACACCCAAAAAATATCAATTGATGTTCAGGTAACGATATGATCCTTGGAGGCGGCACTCAGGATTTTATTCCTGGTGCCGCCGTTTCTATATTCTCGAGCACTTTGCTGACTTGAATTCATCAGCGATCCCTGCTTAATTTACTTACTACATTGAGTTATTTCATTAAGCTCTCTTTGAACGTACGGAACATCCAGGCATTAATGTCCCAGGTATCTGCGACCGGCATGTTCGTATAAGGTTGTGTTTGGAGATAGGGAGAGGGACCAAATTCAGGTGTAAACGTGAACTGGGTATGACCTGCATCACGGCGTTCCTGTGCAATCATGGTCCACCACTGCAAATGTTGTTTCACATAGGGTTCATAGTAGGGATCCCTTGGATCTGGTACCTGTGGCCCCTCCGGGTAGCCGACTCTCCCGTGAATATGAATGGCGCGGGAGATAGCCAGCTGCATATCTTCATCCGGTTCAAGCGGCATGCCTTCACAAACGACCATCCAATGACTGAAATCCGCGTTAATGTGTAATTCAGGGAATTTCCGCAGCAAGGCAGCTGTTGTCCAAGGCACGAACATGGCTCTTCCTCGATGAGTTTCATGGGCTACAGGGATCTGAATAGCTTGCTCTACGGCAAGTGCTTCCTCGAAAAAAGCACATTGCTGGTCAAAAGCCATGGAATCCTTGGCGCTGTGAGAGACAATCATAACGGGATTCAGGTCACGAAGCCGAGCTATTTTTTCTCGAAAGGAGCCTGCATGATCGGGTGCTTGCGTGCTGATTTGGCCAATAAATTGCAGGCCCAAGTTTTCCAGCTTTTT
Organism: Paenibacillus sp. P36; assembly: GCF_045866505.1. NCBI lineage: Bacteria > Bacillati > Bacillota > Bacilli > Caryophanales > Paenibacillaceae > Paenibacillus > Paenibacillus sp. P36. The sequence continues at coordinate 6,982,927 of NZ_AP038372.1, read as the reverse complement.
AGCGAACACAGCATCATCTTTGGGATTTTGAGGTGGAATAAATTCAATGCCGTCAAAGCCGGCTTCTGCGATTTTTTCCATGATTGCTTCTGTCTCTCTATTCATCTGCCATGCAATGGGGAGTAAATCCCAGAATGACCGGAAACCAAGCACATTCATCCGAATTGCCTCCAATTAGTGACTAGGTGTTGATACATTGACAAATGGATTTCCTGCAATATCTTTTCCACGCGCCAGCCAAATTTTGTGACCTGGATTTTTTTCTGGGAGCACCTTCGCTTCCGTGGAGAAATAGCGCATTGTGTATCCGCAGCGGCGATATTCGCTTGTGTTGGCTGCAGCGCCATGCATGATACGAGAATCGTGGAGAGAGCATTCTCCAGGCTGGAGCTCAAAATAAACAGCTTTTGATTCATCAACATTTTTAATTTGTGTGCCAAATGTATTGGAGGCGCCATCGACATTCTCATATTCGGAGAACCCGTTCTCATGTGTTCCTGGAATGACGCGCATACAGCCGTTTTCTTTCCAGCTGCGATCAATGGCCAACCACACCGTCACAATGCTATCGAACCGATCCAGGCGTCCATTCCAGTAGGCAGAATCTTCATGCCACGGCGTAGCACGTCCAACGAGCGGATCCTTACAAATAAAGTGAGACGACCATAGGCCGATATTCGGTCCTATGATGGGCTCAACGAGATCCAAGACATCATCACTTAACAAAAATTCAAGCAATCTTTCGTCACGGAAGTGCGGAGTGTCTAATTCATCGGATAGCTTGCTGCCCTTCAGCGCCAACTGTTCTTCGAAAATCGCAGTCAACTCAGCTTGCTTCTCAGCGCTAAATAATGGCTTTTTGTAAATCGAATAACCTTGTTCCTTATAAAACTGTATTTCTTGTTCATTTAGCTTTAATTGTCCCATGTGCTTCATCCTCCATAAATGTATTGAGTTGATTTTTTCTTCTTCATAATATGATAAAATAAGGTCATCATCTTGTTTGGGAATGATCATTTTTGTGCTGTGTTGATATTCATGGGAAAGGGGAGATGTAGGGTGCGTGTTTACGCCAAAAATGTATTCCAGGATAAGCATGAGTTTCATTACATGGCTTATCGTTCGATTAAAGATACGACAGGACTGCATGACCATGACTTCTATGAAGTTTTTTTAACCTATGGAGGCGAAGTTTACCATCTAGTAAATAATCAAAAAATCATACTCCCGAGCAACACGCTAGTGTTCATTCGGCCAAATGATTATCATGCTTATGAACGAATTGGACAAGGCGACTGTCAGATTATGAATGTTGCGTTCCCAGCACAGACTATGGCAGCTTTACAAGTTTATTTAGGGAGTGGCCAACCGATCGAGCAGTTGTTAGACGCGCCATTACCTCCCAGCGTAACCCTTACTCTTTCCGAGACTCGTCAATGGCTGGACCGTTTTCAGCAGCTTGCATGGTCTTCTTTTACGAATGAACGATGTAATGAGGCCAACATCTTATTTAAAATGATGATTACAGAGGTGCTGCAAAAATTTGTCCCTCATTTGGATGCTGGGAAAGATGAGAATGTCCCTGCGTGGTTAGTACATTTGAAAAATCAAATGAGTAAAAAGGAGCATTTTACAGTAGGCTTGGCAGCGATGTATCAGCTTAGTGAAATGAGCGCGGAGCATATCAGCAGAAGCATTAAAAAACATTTTGGCTGCACGCCGACAGATTGGATCAATCTTTTTCGTTTGCGTCATGGGGCTAACCTGCTGGTGTCAACGGATATGGAGATTATTGAGGTTGCGATGGAGTCAGGTTTCGAGAACCTAAGTCATTTCTATCATCTGTTTAAAAAGAAGTTTTATCTTTCGCCTGCGCGCTACAGGAAAGCCAATAAACGCGATGTCATTCCAGCAGCCTCAAATAATCCTCATGCTTACTCGCATTTTCCCGATATGAACTAGGCGACATGTCCATCATTTTATGAAACACCTTGCCGAAATAACTAACATCGTGATAGCCACAACGAGATGCGATTTCCTTAATGGAGAGATGAGGATTTTGCAGCAACTCGGCGGCTTTTTCGATTCTTCGATTACGGAGATAATCCATGGTGCTGACATGATAATAAAGGGGGAACATTTTACATAAGTAGTACTTGTTAATTCCCGCAACTTCCGCTAGATCATCCAAGGAGATATCGGAGGCATAATGAGAATCAATATGACTTGCAACTTTGCGGTAAGAAGCCGGTATCTCATGCGGAGAGACGGCTTCTTTGCTTTGAAGAAATCGTTGAAGAGCCAGCAGCCATTCATAAATGCGCAGGGATAGATCAAAGCGGTCACCTACCTGCTTTTGGTTCACATCCTCATATAGTTTCCATAGCAATGTAATTGGTGCGGCTTCGGGAAGCAAGTGGATAACGTTGTTGTGTCCACCGAAAAGCTCTTTTCGCAGCCCTTCTCCTCGAATGCCCTCGAATCGAATCCAAATGAATTCCCATGGATCCGTGGTTTCAGGAGAATACCAGTAGGTGTGATCACTCGGGATTTGAACGAAGAATGCTTGATGTTTACAGATCTCCATGTGTTCCTCGCCAATGCGCAGCATGCCTGTTCCTTTAAGTGTAAATTGAAAAATAAAGCCTGATCCATCGCGTTTCATGCCATTCCAGTGATAGTTGGGATCACGCGTGATTTCATGGCCGATGGACACAAGTTTAAATAAGTGATGATCTTCGTTGGTATAACGGAATCCGAAAGTTTTTTTCACAATATTTTACCACTCCGATTCAAAATGTTCCTATTTTTCATTCATTTTAAAGGAGATATACTCATTTTGTTGGATAATATATTACCACATTGGAGTGTGTTTCTCTATGTTGAAATCGAAGTGGATACAGGATTGCTACATCCAGATTGAGGGTTCAAAATTAAAAGTTGGTAACGCTGCGATTGAACGCAGTTGGGCTTTCGAAGAAAGAGGGCCGATCAGCAAGTCGATCTATGATAAAAAGAATCAAGTGGAATGGTTGTCCCAGACGAATGAAACTACGATGTTTCAGTTTCCTTGGCTGTCACCATCGGCAAAGCTGACAAACGCTTCTGTTACCGCTTGCGTTGAGGATGACTACGGCATTTCCAAGCCGTACTTAAGGACGGATGTGGACTTGGCCTATGACCACATTGGTGAGCGTTTAAGTGTCCGTTTAACGCTTAAAGTGTATCCGGGATCCTCTTTTATTCGTCATGAGTATTCGGTCTTGGCAGGAAATGCGGAATCTGCGACCGAAATTGAAGCTAGTACGTCCTTTTTAGCTTGGATTCAACCAGACCGCCAGGGACTCTCTAGTAAAGAAGACGAGCTGCAATTGGATGACAATAATAAGGAACGCGGGAGAGTAGGAGGAGACTACTGTGACTTGCTCCCAATCCAGCATTTACATTGCCGGTGGGCGTGTGTTGGCTTTCGTGATCAGACAGATACACATAATAATCTGATAAGCAAAGAAAGTGGCTTATTGTACGTCAATGAGCAGTTGAGTTTGCGCGGCAACTTGCTTACACTCCAATCGACGCTTGGCGCCGGCGGGCTTATGATTGTGAAGGAGGGGCCGACACCGCTTGGAGATTTACAGCCGGGGTGTACCGACTTTTATTTTCATGGGAAACGCCTTTCCGTTCAAGGTTCAGGCATCAAGCAAGCGGATCTCACTACAGGGGAGACCGTAACCTCATATGGAACAATGGTTGGCGTTTTTGATGGAGATACTTTTAGTGAGCATCGTCTGATGCATGACTACCATAGAAATCTTCGCTATTATAAACCTGAAAGAGATAGCTTTCTGATGAGTAATACATGGGGGGACCGTTCCAAAGATGGTGCTTTACATGAAGGCTTCTTGCTGGTTGAACTACAAGCAGCTTCCAACTTAGGTCTGACGCTGCTGCAAATTGATGATGGCTGGCAAAAAGGAGTTACTTGCAATTCCGTCAATGCCTCGCCTGGAGGCGGACTTTGGAGCCATTATTACAGTGGGGACGGACAGTTCTGGCATGTTCATCCGGAACGCTTTCCTAATGGCTTGTCTCCTATTGTGGAGGCAGCGGCCGCAAAGCGCATCCAGCTTGGCCTATGGTTTTCGCCGGATTCCTCTGATGATTATGTGAATTGGGAAAAGGATGTTAACACGTTGCTTGAACTGCATAAGGAGCATCACATCGTGGCCTTTAAACTTGACGGCATAGACATTCACTCCAAGCTTGGAGAAACGAGACTTCTCATGATGATGCGTCAAGTGGTCAAAGCTACAGGAGGTCAAGTGGTCTTCAATATCGATGCGACGGCTCAGACACGGTTAGGGTACATGGGACAGACACAATATGGAATTATTTTTCTGGAAAATCGCTATACGGATTGGGGTAATTATTATCCCCATTGGACACTACGGAACTTGTGGACGTTGCTTCCGTATCTCCCCGCTGACAGATTGCAAATGGAGTTTTTAAATGTAGAGCGGAATCAAGACAAATATACAGATGATCCTTTGGCGCCATTTCATAGTGGACAGGTATACGCCTTAATGGTGGTCGCTTTTACAAATTCATTGGCCTGGATGGAGACAACGGGGTTAACCACATCGCAATCGGATGTGTTAAGCAGAGCGATTGAAGCGGTTAAACCGCATCATCCTGTCATACTTGGGGGACATGTTTTACCGCTTGGCGAAGAGCCGTCGGGGGCTTCCTGGACGGGGCTGCAAAGTATATTGGATGAGCAAAACGGGTATCTGTTGATTATTCGGGAAAAGCATAAACAATCAGATTATGCCATGCAGCTTTGGGGTGTTGAACCCTCTTCAACGCTTTGCCTAACGGAGATTATTCGAATGGAAGAGAAGGATGTCGTGATTTCGAACCAAGGACAGAAGCAGGTTCAGTTGAAGCCAGATGCCCGCGGTCATTATCCTTTCATGCTTTCTGCACCTTTTTCATTTGTACTTTATCGGTATCAACAAGTAGAGTAAATTCCCATTCGCGTTAAGGACTTATAAGCCCGCTCTCAGCCGTTCTATTGAACAGAGCCTGGAGGCGGGCTATTTCTTGCTCAAAGGCTTTCTCGATATTTGCCGGGAAGCACACCTGTAATCTTTTTGAAAACCGTCGTAAAGTAAGTGGCATTTTCAAAACCAACCATTTCGGCAATGACGAAAATCTTTAAATCGGGCGATTTAAGAAGTTCTTTGGCTTTTTCAATACGAACCTTTGTTAAGAACTCAATAATTGTTTCGCCTGTTTCTTGCTTGAAAATTTGACACATATACGTGGGGCTCAAGAAGGCTTCCTCCGCCAACAATTGAATGGTGACATTGTTCATATAATGCTTGTCGATATACTGTTTGATGCGTACAATGACGCGTTGACTTTTGCTATTATGTTTATTTTGCATATATAGCGCGATGTCTTTAATGATGTTGGTCATTAAGTCCCGCAGGCTGCCAATGTCTTTCGTATTCTGAATCATTTGAACAAGCTCAATGGTAGATTTGCCCAAAATAGCTTCGTAGGATTCATCGGCTTCATGCAGGGGACGCGCCAGTTGAAAAATAAGCTCAGCTCCGCGGTAATACACTTGTTCAACCTGTGCGCTGTTCGGGAGGATAATGTCGTCAAATAACTTGTTCAGCAATCTTGCGACACCATCTGCATCGCCTAGTTTCACCTGTTGAATGAGCTGTTTTTCTAGCTCGTACAAGTGCATATGACGCTCGGTCTCCACTTTATTGTGTGCAATATCATGAATCGTGACGACTGATTCTTTCCCGGTAAAAAACGTGTGCTGAAGAGCTTCCTTGGCTTCTTGATAGGAATAGCTGAGCTGCAAGACGGAACTGACGGACGAGCCGATGCCAATGGAAGCGGATACTTTAACGTATTGACGAATACACCGAATGATCTCTTCGGCAAGGTCCATATACTTTTGATCTGACAGTGATTTTTCGTTAAAAATGACGATAAGTTCATTATCCATTGTATTTGTAAAAGCAAATCCGGAGCGGGTGTTCGTCAGGATTTCCTCTACGACATTATGAATGGCAAAAAACAATAACTGCTTATTTTCTTCGCTATAGTGCTGAATGGCAAGCTCGAAATCATCGATTTTAATCAGCCCGATGGCGGAGAACTCCTCTTGTTGGAGCGGAATTTGGTAGTAGGCGATTTTGTCATAGATGTCATTCTCATTCGTGTAGTAGCGGGAAAGCAGTTGAATCAATAACTTCTCGCGCAGAGCGGGAATGCTGTCCTGCAGCTGCTTATGCACTTTCGTGTTCATAGCTTCACTGTCGCGTTCTCTGTTAATTTTACTAGCCACCTGCCCAAAGACCTCGGTGAGTTCATTAAGCTTAACAGGTTTTAGGACGTAGGCTTCCGCATGCATGCTTAGTGCTGTTTTGGCGTAATGAAAGTCCTGAATGCCGCTGATAATGACAATTTTCGCTGTGCTTCCGGCATCGCGCAGCTTTTGGGAAAGCTCAAGCCCATCCATGATCGGCATCCGAATGTCCGTACAGACGATATCCGGTTTCAGCTTCATGCAAAGTTCATAGGCTTCGCGCCCTTCTTCTGCAAGACCTACGACTTCAATACCAAATTCAGACCAGTCTATAATCGAGTTTAGACCTTCCCGAATCAGTTCTTCATCATCCGCAATCACCATCGTTATCATACATATTCCTCCTTAGGATAAATGATCTCGTTGATCCAGCAAAAGATCGTTCGACAACCCATCCGCCGTTTTTCTGGCGGGCATTCGAATAATTGCCGTTAATCCCTGCTCTTCGTTAGCTTCATACTGTAAGCCATACGGTTGGCCAAACCATTGTTGAATGCGGGTATTCACATTTCTTATCCCGAATGACGCGGTTTCGTCGCCTGAAGACGCGAGCAAATCTTGAATTTTATGGACGTCCGCCTGATTGCCGCTGCCGTTATCGGAAACTCGCAGTGTCAAGATATCGTCCTCTAAGGCTACGCGAATAATTAAATGCCCACGCCCCTTACTGGCATCAAAGCCATGAATAATGGCATTCTCAATGAGTGGTTGAAGAATCAATTTAACCGTAATCAATTGCAGGAGATGCGAGGGGGCATCAATCTCAAAGGTTAATTTGTTACTCAGTCGAATTTGTTGAATGGTAAGGTAAGCTTGAACCTGGTTCACCTCGTCCTGAAGTTGAATCATAGATCGACCCTTATTAAGAGACAATCGGAAAAAATCGGATAACGAAGTGACCATTAAACTAATTTCAGGCACCTTCTTTTTCAGTGCCATCCAGTTAATCGAATCTAATGTATTGTATAAAAAATGAGGATTAATTTGAGCCTGCAGTGCTTCTAGCTCCGCTTTTTTCTTTTTAACTTCGGTCACATAGAGCTGATCGACCAGCTCTTTCATTTGTCGGATCATTTTGTTAAAACGTTGGAATAAAAATAAAAACTCATCATTTCGCTTATATTCAATGGAAACATTGAACAATTCCGAATCTGTCGTATTAATTGCTCGTATAAATTTTCGAATCGGATTCGTAATATTGTTGGATAGGAACAAGGCAAGGATGAAAGCCATAACCATGCTAAAAAGGATGACAACAATCATCACGTTTCTAAATGTGAGCAGTTTCCCATTTAAATCACGAAGTGGTGAAACGGTTACAAGTTTCCAGTCCAGTTGTGGAATTAACTTGCTCGCGACAAGTGTTTGTTCACCTTGAAAGGAGGTAATTTGTGATTGGAATTCAGGCTCCTGTACGGACTTGCTAGGTGAGAATAGTTCCGGTACAGAAAATGGCTGATTGACTTCATCCATACGAGGACCAATCATGACTTCACCTGCAGCATTCAGGATGTAGACTTCACTATGCTCGGAAGGCTTTAAGCTATCCATCATCTTTCCAAAATCGGCAATATTGACATCCGCCGTAATAAGTCCGGCATATGGGACAGCGAAATTATCTAATTCATAAAGCTGCTTGGCGGTACGAATGGAGTATTGAGGGGGATTACCCGACTCATTAGTACCTTGATACAGGCCAAGCACTTTAAACCTGCTCTTGTACGACATTGCTTGGTACCATCCCAGATTTTGAACGGATTCGACACTGTAAACATGGGGAATGGATGGAAAAAGATTGTAGACAGGCCGATTCATAAGGAATAGATTTAAAGTGAATTTTGTTCGGCCTTGATTTGAAAAACTATAGCTGTCGAGAAGTGTACTCAGTTGCGTCATCTCGTTGACAATGCCAATTTCGTCGCTGGAAGGATCACTGGACAGGATGCCTTGTAAGGTGTCGCTAGTGTAAATTTTTGTCGTGATATCATCAATTTGCTCCAGGGTTTCCTGGACATTCAGTTCCATCATCTGCATGCTCCGGTTAATGGAATCGGTCATATTCTGAGAAATGGTAGAGCTAGATTGATGATACAGAGAAATTGCAATAATGGATGACGGAATGAGTACGAGTGACAAAAAATAGATGAGCAGTCTGCTTTTAATACTGATATGATGAGGGAAAAGTTGCTTAAGAGAGCGTATCCACATCACGCAGTCACCTGTCTTCCTAGCGTTAGATTTATCCCCATTGTAAGGGAAGGAGTTTAGAAATGAAACAAAAAAAATGGCTTCTAGCGGGTGGTCTTCTTCTTCTAATGGGCTTAATTGCAGTTGGCACCCAGCAGTTAGGGAGCATGAACATGCCCAAGAAGCAAGCCGTACAACCTCTAAGAGAACCATCCAAAAAACAGCTTACCTTTGCTTTTAACTCGTATGGTTCGGATACGGAAATGCGGAAAGTCATCGATGTGTATAACCATTCAAATTCGGACGATGTTTTAATTCAAATGCTGACCATTCCTCGTGAAAACTACACGAGAACCTTGAATATGCTCATGGCTTCAGGGGAAGGACCGGATGTCTTTGCTGTTCAGTCGGACTGGATCACTACGTACATGTATAAGAATTGGTTCAAAGATTTGACGAGTGATATTCCCGAATCTATGATGCGAAATTATTCCAAATGGGCACTCTCATATGGCAGTTTCAATGGCAAACAATACGCTATTCCTTATGGACTCAGTACGGTTCGGCTTGCCTATAATAAAGATCTGTTTCGCCTTGCAGGACTGGATGAGAACCAACCGCCAAAGACGCTTAACGAGATGAAAGAGATGGCTGCTCGGATTAGCCAGAAGCAACTTGGCAATCAGAAATACGGATTTGTATGGCCGCTTGGGGAAGATTGGTACGGGTTTATGCAGAGTATGGAAATCCCTATGACCTATAGTGGTGTTACCTTATTTGATTTCCGGACTGGCAAATTTGACACAACGGGGTATGTGCCGTGGATGGAAACCATGCTGACCATGAAGAAGAATGGCAGTCTGTTTCCCGGAGACAGTTCGATGAAGTACGATACAGCTTTAACCCAATTTGCCAAAGGTAATGTGGGCATGATGCTTGTTTCAAGCAGTGATGTCTATCGGCTTGAAAATGAACTCAAGCTCTCTGTGGATTGGGGCGTTTCTACGCCCCCGGCTTTAGATGAAGAGAAAGCAGGCGCTGGAGCGTTAATGTTAGTTCCGGAGCCTGTCATTGGGATTAACAGCTCAACTCAGCATAGCGAAGCAGCCCTTCACTTCTGGCAGTATCTCCATTCGGATCGTGTAATCGGTGAACTCTATCAAAAGGACGTTGTCATTCCCGTCTCTGCGCGTATCCGAGAAGACTATCCGAATACAAAGACATCGTCGAAGTTCACCAACTTCCTGCCTACAGATATGGAATCATTTTATCCTTTACAGCCAATCCTCTTGGACAGTACGATAACCTCCAGCGTGGTTAATCAGGACCATTTTGGCTGGAATAATCGGCTTAAGGCATATCGGGACGTGGCTTCAGGAACATCCTCAGTCAATGACATGCTGCAAGCTGAAACACAGCGATTAAACACAATGCTTCAAAGCGCTGTTCAGATGGGCTCCGTATCCATGCAAAATTATATGGATCCTTCATTTGACAAGCGTCACCCAATCGGCAAATAAAAAAACGAAGAATGTCATAACGACATTCTTCGTTTTTTTTTGTGATTGACCTGAATATTTTAACATAAATCCTAAGATGCTTTATTTCCAAAACAGTGTAAAAAGTTAAAATAAAACTATACAAACAAGAGAATGGAGTGAAGGGTGAACATGCTTAAGCTTACTGTACACATGAGAAATATCGTACGCTTCCGGGTTTTATTCTTGATGATGCTTCCGGCACTTGCCATCGTAATTTTCAATAATTATATTCCTATGTTCGGTGTTATTCTTGCATTCAAAAACTATAATTTCTCAGATGGCATTTGGCACAGCCCCTGGGTAGGCTGGGAAAACTTTAAATACCTCATACAAACCGACGTTGCATGGACAGCCACACGCAATACGATTGGTTTTAATGCCGTTTTTATCGTTTTAAACACGATTGGTGCTGTTGCGGTATCCATTGGCTTAAATGAAATTCGTGGTATGAAGCTGAAGAGGACATTTCAAAGCACAATCCTTTTTCCGTATTTTATATCGTATGTCGCTGTAAGCTACATCCTATATGCCATTCTTGGTCAATCCGGTTTTTTAAATGCAACGGTCTTGAGGTTTTTCGGAATGGAAGCCCTCTCATGGTATTCGGACGCGCATAAATGGTTTTTTATTCTCCCTATCGTCAACACGTGGAAGCACGTCGGTTACTTTGCGGTTGTTTACCTGGCAGCCATCGTATCTATTGATACCGAATATTATGAGGCGGCCTTAATTGATGGTGCCAGCAAGTTCAGACAAATGCTGCATATTACGCTGCCTATGCTTGCTCCCGTTGTAATTGTTATGGTGCTACTGCAAATAAGCCGTATCTTTAATGCTGATTTCGGACTGTTCTACCAGGCTCCATTGAATTCAGGTTCGCTGCTGCCTGCTACGGAAGTTATCGATACTTTCGTATATCGGAATTTTCTGTTGAACGGTAATGTGGGCATGTCGGCTGCGGCCGGCTTATATCAAGCATCAGTGGGATTTGTTCTGGTGTTGTTGACGAATCTCGTTGTCAGACGGGTCAGCAAAGAAAATGCGTTATTCTAGGGGGATTCAAGATGGAAGAAGTTATTAAATCAAGTGCAGTCATAAAAAGAAAAACCAAAAGTTATCACGCTAACGCAATGTCAACGGTTAGTTATTCTATCCTATTGACTGTCCTTGGACTTGCGAGTTTACTATGTGTGCTGCCTTTGATTCTGGTCATTTCGGTTTCGCTTTCTGACGAGACCCACATTTTAAGAGATGGGTATCAATTCATTCCTGAGGTTTTTTCCGTGGACGCTTACAGATTCCTCGTTGATGATCTGGATAAAATAACAACGGGCTATGGCATCTCGATTTTAGTGACTGTGGTCGGCACGTTCTTGAGCTTATTAGTTACATCGTTGTTTGCCTACCCAGTGTCACGGCCCGATTTCCCTTACAGAAATCAGTTCTCATTTATTGTCTTTTTTACGATGCTCTTCGGTGGCGGACTCGTCCCTTGGTACTTGCTCTATACACAAGCTGGTCTGAAAAATACGCTATTCGCGCTCATCATTCCTCATCTCGTCGTCCCATTTAATGTCATTATTATGCGTATTTTTTTCACCAATACCATTCCTCATGCGCTCATTGAATCAGCCAAGATCGATGGTGCAGGCGAGTTGAGAATCTATGGAAAAATTATTTTGCCATTATCCTTGCCAGTGCTTGCTACAGTCGGATTGTTTCAAATGTTATCGTATTGGAACGACTGGTATACGTCATTAATTTTTATAAACAACCCTCAATTGGTGAGTTTACAATATTTGTTATATAAGGTCATTAGCGATCTTAACTATATCAACTCTGGTGCTGCCAGTATTCAGGCTGTTAATGCGATTCAAAAAACGCTTCCTTCTGAAACGGCAAAAATGGCGATGGCGGTCATTGGTATTGGTCCTATCATTCTGGTGTATCCTTTCTTGCAAAAATATTTGGTTAAGGGACTTACTGTCGGCTCCGTTAAAGGGTAGTCATGATAAATTGGCTATATCCAGACGATCTGGTTAAGCATATACTTGTAGATAATTTAGGAGGGTTTGTACATGAATAACTTGAAAAAGCTGAATACGATTGCCCTAGCTGTTACGATACCGGCACTGCTTTTATCCGCTTGTTCAAAATCGGGAGAACCAGCAGTTTCACCAAGCTCTTCGTCATCAGCAGAAACAGCAGCTGCTACCAAAAAATTGGATCCACGTGAAATTTCGATTTATTTCGCAGGACCTACTGCACAAAAAGATGTGGCGTTGGTTGAGGAAGAAATCAACAAGATTACGAGAGAAAAAATTAATGCGACTGTTAAGATCAATCACTTGGGCTGGGGAGATTATGCCCAAAAGACGAACTTAATGATCGCTTCCGGTGAGCCGTTTGACCTCATGTTTACTTCCGGAAATGATCTTAGTATCAATGTGGCCAAAGGCGCGTATATTGCACTGAACGATCCCAAGAATAATTTGTTGGAAAAGTACGGACAAGATATTCTGAAGTCGATGAATCCGAAGTTCTTGACGGGCACAACGATTAAAGGATTGAATTATGCACTCCCTACGGAAAAAGAAATGGCCTCCCAGCAAGGATTACTATTGCGCAAAGACCTGGTAGAAAAGTATAAGTTGGACCTGAAAACGATTAAAAAGCTGGAAGATCTTGAACCATTCCTGCAACAAGTCAAAGCAGGCGAGTCGGCGGATGTGATCCCGATTCAAGCATCCTCCAACTTCTTGAACTTGCTGCCATATGAGTTTATTGGTGGCTTCCAAAGCCCAGGAGTTATTTCCAAGACAGGTACGACGCCAAAAGTTGTCAATATTTTTGAAACACAGGAAGTTAAGGACTTGTTCAAACTGATGTATAACTGGAATCAAAAAGGCTATTTCCAAAAGGATCCAGGAACAAACACAAATCTGAAAGCACAAACGGATGAAGGGCTTGTCGCAGCAAGATGGTCGCAGCTTAAACCGGGCGGTGACTTGGAAGCGAGCAACTCAAGTAAAAAACCATTAGTACAAGTTGAATTTACACAACCTTATGTAGCATCTGCTGATCTCAACAACTCGATGCTTGCTGTTTCCAGAACTTCCAAAGACCCTGAGAGAGCGGTTATGTTCCTTAACCTGCTGCACAGTGATCCGCGTATCGTCAATCTGATGGACTTTGGTATTGAAGGCAAGCACTACGTGAAGGTTGCTGGTAAAGATAACGTGATCAAGGTACCGGATGGCTTCGCAGCTTCAAAAGACACAGGCTATTTCCCAGGGAACACTTGGCAAGTTGGTAACCAATTTTTGACTTACTTGTTCCAAAACGAAGATCCACAGAAATGGGAGAAATTCAAAACGTTCAATGCAGCAGGCGTGTCATCCCCAATTCTTGGCTTTACTTATAACAGCGAAAGCACAAAAAATGAAGAAGCTGCTCTTGCCAGCGTTGTCAAATCTTATATTGACGGCCTTAGCGGTGGTGTGGTTGATCCGGAGAAGTACTTGCCAGAGTTTAATGACAAGTTGAAAAAAGCCGGCATGGACAAAGTTATTGCAGAGAAGCAAAAACAAATCGATGAGTTTATAAAAACTAAAAAGTAAGGAATAGGCAGCGTCACTAGATTATTGAGAATACCTACATGGGATACTCGATAATCCGGTGACGCTGCTTATATTTAATCGAACGGATAGGAGGGGGACCTCCATCCGGTCGATTTTTTATGACCATCTTAATATAGTGATAGGAATCTAAATATCCTTCATTTCCAAAAAAACACAATCAGGTAGATTATGAATGAAAGAATAACTACAATTGGATTTCTAAATTCCAATCGATTTGCTCATGCCAATGGAGGTGCATCATGTAAAAATATTTATTGCAAGCATCAGGTTTGCTGAGATTTTGGAGGTTAAAATGATAGCGGTTTCAATAGTTTGCGAGGAGGAAACAAAGAATGAAGAAAATGAAAAAAATTGCCTCATGCATCACTGCGCTCACACTTCTATTTTCAATCGCAAGTGTAAGTTTTTCGCAATTTAGCGGTAGGGCTGATGCGGCTGAAACAGTTAAAATGAATCATACCTTTGAAACCACGGATCCTAACTTTGGCGCGTTTGCCGTCGGTGCAGATATTACGCCTGTACCAAGCATGTTTGCTGTAGAAACTGCTTTTACAAAAAAAATTGTAAGTGAGTCAGATGGTAATAGGGCACTGGAAGTAACCGTGCCGGCGGATGCACAGGGAAAAACGCGGTTTTACTATGCAGCAAACGCAAGCGGACAAGCAACTGGAAACCGTTTTAGCTTCGAAGGTTCTTTAACATTCAGCAATCAAGCCAAAGAATTTGATCTGAAGGTTATACCGGGGGACTGGGGACAAAATCTTCCCATTGCCAAGTTTCTGCCTAGTGGAGATATACAAGTAAAATCAGGTACAGTCGCTCAAGGTACTTATGTCAAGCGAGGCACTTGGGAAGCGAATAAAACCTATGTCATTAAGTTGGATCTCTACAACGATATTAATAAATACGATCTGTTTATCACAGATAAAACGACTAACGTAACAACGATGCTTGCCAGTGGTGAGCCTTTAATGGCCTATAGTGGACATGACTTTTTAACAACTGGCGTCGTTTATTATAATATCGAGGCTGTTGGTACAACTGCTGCAACGAGCACAAGCGTCCGATACGATAATATTAAACTCTCATACTCTAATGATGTTCGAGATGCCTATGTTCCTGCTGCAGGAACTACACTATTAAGAACAACGACCTTCGAAACAAACGACACAGATACTTCAATAGCAGGTACGGCTACCGGATCTGTCATTCTAACCAATATTCTGGATGCCAAATCACCATCCGTCATGAAAATTGTAGAGGAGAGCGGCAGCAGGTGGGTGGATGTGACAACGACGCAGGATGAACCGGGAGATATTGGTTTTCCAATCTTTCAATCCTGGGCAGCAGATTCGATTTACAAAAGCTATACGCTGGAAGCCGATTTTATGCTTAAAGATACAAATGCCGATTATTACCTAAGGTTGATTGATGGATCTTGGGGTGTAAAGAGTAACACCTTGCTTTTCTCGAAAAATGGCAATATCTATGCTCGCTCCTCAGGGACGGGAAATGGCGCATTTGCCGCCAGAACGACATGGGAAGTTAATAAAGCGTTCTCCCTCAAGTTGGTCGTACATGCAGATACATTAAGCTATGATCTTTACCATGTAAAGGATGGCAAAACTACACGTCTAGTTAATAATGAGCCGATCCAAAACTCCAATTTGTTTAAAACAAATGGGTTGGCTGCTATGATGCTCAATGTCGACGCAGGCACGCATAGCAAAGCAACGATTCTAGTCGATAACATTAAGGTATCAGCATCTAACGTTGCTGGTGCAGATCCAATCATTCATGCAGCGCCGGGAACTTTGCTTGATGCGGCACCTGTAATCGGAACGCCAATCAACTATTATGTGAGTCCGTCAGGAAGCGATTCCAATGATGGAAAGTCTGCGAATACCCCATTCCAGACCATTCAAAAGGCGGCTAATCTTACCGCACCTGGCGATACGGTGAATATCATGGATGGTCTGTATACGTATAGTGGTGGCAACCGAATGGTGACCATTACGAAATCAGGAGCATTCAACACAGCAACAAATCAGCCAGCGTATATCACATACAAAGCAGCGCCTGGCGCTCATCCTGTTTTATACTCCGATAATGCTTGGGATGTCATCCTCATTCAGGCCAGCTATATCATCATTGACGGTATTGAGGTGAAAGGGAACAACCAGAATCTTAAGCTTGCAGACGGTGAGGCCGCATACAATTATTGGTATGAGCAAACGCAAGCTGGCCTGCCGGTTAACTATGGAGACCCTAGATTTACGAAAGCTAACACTAACGGAATCAATATTAACAGCGGAACCAACTTAGCTAATGGCTTGCCGGCGTTTCATCATATTACCGTGAGAAATAGCATTATTCACGATTTACCTGCCGGAGGAATAGGCTCAGCCAATGTGGATTACATCACAATTGAGGATAATATAGTTTACAACAATGCTTGGTATACGATGTATGCTTGCAGCGGGATTAGTGTCCTAGGCGGCGTGGATGTCGATAAGGAGACAGGTTATAAGAGTATTATTCGCAATAATATCGTTCATCATAACCAAACGAATGTCAAATGGAATCAAACAAAGGGTTATTCGGATGGAAACGGCATTATTATTGATTACAATAAAAACACCGGTAGCACGTTCCCTGCTTATAAAGGAAAAACGTTGGTGCAAAATAATATCTCCTACAGCAATGGGGGCTCGGGTATTCATTCTTTTAACTCCGCTAACGTAGATATTGTGAATAATACGCTGTACAACAATAATCAAAATCCGTACTTAACGTATGCCCAATTGTTCGCTAGCTCCTCAGACAAAGTAAATATTTTTAATAATATCGTGTATTCAAGAGATCTACGTCAAGGAGAAATCAATTACGCTATCAATAATGCGAATGGCAGTGAATTGGTCATCTATGCCAACAACATTTATTATGGCGGAGGTACGCCCAAAGAAATGGGTACCAACGATGTTGTCGCTGACCCCAAATTTGTATCGCTTGATCCAACAAATGCGAACTTCCTTCGTCTTAAGTCGGATTCCCCGGCGATTGATCGAGGAACCAAGACGCTTGCACCTTCCATTGACATTGTGCTAGCGGCTCGTCCGCAGGGAGCGAAGTACGACATTGGCGCTTACGAAACCAGTTATACGAGTGCTAATCCGATTGTAAATGATGTAATTGATATCGATGCAATTAGACAAACCATGGTGTTCATGCCCGAGAACGGTGTAGCACGTTACGGTACGCCTACGATTGACGGTTCCATGGACCCCATATGGAATACTGCTCCGGTTCTTACTGTTAACAAATATATCGATAACGCAACGGCTCCAGTGACTTCAGGTGCCACGGGCAAAGTTCGAGTACTATGGGATACGGATAATTTGTATGTCTTGTCGGAAGTAACGGATCCCGTACTAAGCAAAAAGAATGCAAATGCATGGGAACAAGATTCTGTGGAAATATTCCTTGATGAGAATAACGCGAAAACAACCTCACATCAAGCGGATGACAGACAGTACAGAATCAATTATGACAATGAAAAGACCGTAGGAAGCCAAGGGAACGGATCGGAATTTACAAGTGCAACTTCAAAAACAGCAAATGGATATATCGTCGAAGTGAAAATTCCGTTTAAGACCATTAAAGGTTCTGATGGGAAAGTAATCGGTTTGGACTCTCAGGTTAACGATGACAACGGTGTAGGGGCTAGAACAAGTACAGCGATTTGGAGCGATATTAAGGGGACTGGTTATTCCAACACATCTAGATGGGGGAATGTGACACTGCTGGGGGGTCAGGTGGCAGACACCACTCCTCCAACAGTACCGGGAAATGTCCAGGTGACGGATAAAACGCACCAATCTGCTACTCTGAGCTGGACAGCTTCAACGGATGAAACTTCTTCTGTAACTTATGAGGTCTATAGCGGTACGACAAAAATAGCTTCTGGTTTGACAGGTACTACGTATGTTGCTAGCAATCTGCAACCAAGTACCACATACAGCTTTACCATCCGCGCGCGAGATGCTGCGGGCAATCTCTCGGGAGCTAGTGCTTCAGCTGCTGTTATGACGAATGCAGCGCCGGTTCTTGTTCAATCCATCTCGGTCTATGGAAACGATATTAGTACCAACGGTGGAACATCACAATTCCAGGCGGTTATTGTTCCTTTTGCAGCTACACAGGGTACGGTACGTTGGAGTGTGTATGAGCCTGATGGTGTGACGCTAACCAACAAAGCGACAATTAATACTTCAGGCTTGTTAACGGCGTTGAAGAACGGTAGTGTGCGCGTAATTGCTACTTCGACAGATGGTACACAAATATCAGGCAGTACGTTGGTAGCAATCAATGGTCAAACTGTGGGTAATCTGCAAGGTTTATCAATATCCATGTCAGGTGTTGGTTCTGTTTATCGAGGAGCTTCTTTCTCTACGAATGTCGGATTGACTTCTCCGACAAATACGATTTCTACGGCTGTCTATGGAGTGGATGTAACAGTTAGCTATGATTCAGCCCATATTGAATTTGTCGATACTACGTCATTGAAGAGTGGATTTTCCTCCTTTCATGCAGACATCACTGTTCCGGGGACAGTCCGAATCTATGGCGTGGCTACGCAACCAAGCGGTGCGATTACAGCACCTGGCGATCTGTTTAAGTTAAACTGGAAGGCTAAAGCTCCTGCACAGAGCCAAGCAACAGCGATTGCTGTGACAGCAGCAAAAACCTCAAACGCGCAAAGTGAACTTAGCCAACTTGGTCAAGATCAGTTATCCTCGCAAAATGTTATTATTTTCGTGGCTAACACAAGTACGCTTCAACAGTTAATAACGCTTGCTCAGTCAACCTTGTCAGAAGCGGTTGAGGGTACGCAATCCGGCCAATATCCAATAGGCTCCAAAGCGCAACTGCAAGATCAGATTACGACTGCTACTTCAGTGCTGAACACTCTCGCAGCTACGCAAGAACTAGTTGACCAAGCAGCTAATCAACTGAATTTAGCAATTAATCAGTTTAAAGATGGGCGAATCACTAGTACCGTCTATGACTTAGGTTATTTAGTTCAGATGGCTCAACAATACGGTAAAGCTAAATCCCAACTATCTCTCAGTGATTGGAATCTGATAAGTAAATACGATGTAAATAACGACAATGTCATTGACATTTTTGATCTAATCGTAACAGCTAACCAAATACAATAGATGCAAGGATAGGGGGAAGGGGAAACCTTCCTCCTAATCACGATCACAAGGTGGATAATGACGATGAAAAACTATGTTAAGCTGGCTGCCTATCTGATGCTCATGGTTTCCCTCACGATGAGCTTTTTGTCAACTAAAAGCTATGCAGCAACAGCCCAACCTTCGTTTACGGTCTCATTTTCAAGTGAGCGGGTAGAGGAAGGGCAAACGGTTACCATGACAATAAGAGGAGCGCAGGTTACTAACCTTTACGGCATGGAAATTGTGTTTACGTACGATGCACGGCGATTACAATTTGTTGAGAAATCAGGCACACAAGGTGTACCTGATATTATTCCGAATCGTGAACTTTTCCCAGCCGGTGCAAATTTAGAGGTTGCACCACAGGTGCAAGGAGATAGGATTCTCTATGCCATTACTAAAACAGGACAATTGCCGCCTAGTCAGGGTGATGTGAATCTCCTTTCCTTAAATTTTACAGCACTTGCGCCTGGGAACGCAGACGTCACGCTTGTTTCCGTTAAATCGGGAGCTTCTGGGAGATCACCTTCTACTTGGACTGAGGGTGCATCTTCAACTCTAGGTATTACGAGCAAGTCGACTGGGGGAAGCCCAGGCCCAGGTGCAGGTGCAGGTTCCGTTTTACCCTCAAGTACTGGGACAGGTACTACCGATAATAATACGAACATCCTTCAACTGACACCAACTCTTAGCCAGGAGACAGCTAAAGCAACACTTACGGCTGAGCAGCTAAAAGGGCTTGAAAGCCTTACAGGATCTAATACTACATCTCATAAGACAGTGACCATTCATGCTGTTAATGGCGCAACAGGATATGCCCTGTCCATTCCTTCCGCATTCTTTCAGAATAATAGTGGAAGTACACAGTTGGATATTCAAACTCCGCTTGGGACGTTAACAGTACCGAAGGATATGCTGGAAAATAGTGATCTTTCAAAATCAAACTATGTCGTTTTATCCATTCGTCTTGCAGATACTTCAACTTTCAGCAGCGAACTAAAGAATAGCATTGGCAATCATCCTGTCATTGATTTAAATATTGAAGTTGATGGTCAAAAGTTGGCTTGGCATAACGATAAGTCTCCGGTTACCGTAAGTGTGGCTTACCAGCCATCGGCAGAGGAATTGCTACACCCGGAACATGTGAATGTCTGGTACGTCGACGACAATGGCAACGTGCAAAGAGTACCATCTGGCAGATACGATGCCGCAACTGGGCGGGTAACTTTTCAGACGACTCATTTTAGCAAGTATGCGATCGTATATGAGATTAAAAGCTTTGCTGATGTTACGGACATCGCATGGGCGCGTAAAGCGATTGAAGTTCTCGCTTCCAAAGGTATTATTAATGGCGTTACGGATACAACGTTTGGGCCGAGTAACCCTATTACACGCGCAGATTTTATTTCACTTCTGGTTCGCACCCTTGGGCTGAAGGCAGATTACGCAGATGGGGCATCCTTTGATGATGTTAAAACCAGTGATTATTTCTTTAACTCGGTAAGCATAGCCCGAAAACTAGGAATAACGAATGGGGCAGATGGCAAACAGTTTATGCCCAATGCTCCAATCTCCAGACAGGACTTAATGGTAATGACGGTTAGAACATTACAACTAAGCAATAAGCTCGTACTTACAAGTGAGGCATCGGGCCTTGGCGCATTTATAGATAATGCGGACGTTGCGAATTATGCCAAAGAAAGCGTAGCCGTATTGGTTAAGCAAGGAATTATATCCGGAGATGGAACGCGTCTTCGGCCGACTGACAGTATGACACGTGCAGAGGCTGCTAAACTGCTATATGAGTTGTACACTAAGTATATCAATTAATTATGTGGAAGCAGCGCTACCAGATGATGAGTATTGTCGTGAGAGGCATATTCAACATTTGGCGGCGCTTTTTTTGATTAATCTTAATATAGCAATAGGAATCCCAATATTCTTTATTTCCGAAAAAATGCAATCAGGTAGAATATAAATGTAAGCATATTATGGATTTAACAGAACGTACAACTCATTTCAAGGAGGGGATTTTGGATTGCATTGATAACGGTTTCATTGGAATGCAAGGAGGATAATGGACCCAGTAATCGCTTGTCCTTATAAGTATTTGGAGGAGGATGTAATGGTGATGATGAGAAAGTATGACCTCGCTTTGTTCAAATGGCTTTTGATTGCAATCGGTGTGTGGGCTTTATGGATGTGTCTCCCGACTGGCGCGCATGCGGCAACACCTGTGACTTATTATGTGAGTGTTAACGGCAATGATGGAAACACAGGACTTGGACCTGAACCTTCAAATGCATTTCGGTACATTCAAACGGCTGCCAACAAGACGAATCCCGGAGACACGGTTTATGTCATGAATGGTACGTATTGGGATAACGGCAATCCGATCTTAACGATTACTCGCTCAGGGACAGCTAATGCTTATATCACGTATAAGGCCTACCCGGGCGATACACCGATTTTGCGTGTTAGCCAAGGCGCATGGCACCATATATTAGTCAAGGGAGCTTCATACATTAACATTGAAGGCTTCGAGATTTACGGCTGGAGTCAAAATTTATCCAATACGGAAGCACAGTCCTACGAAAATACCAATACACTTGGAAACATCGGCAAATTCAATACGAATGGTATCAGCGTTGTCAAGAATACGGATGTAAGTCCTACTGTATATGCGACGCATATCAATGTTCGCAACAACAAAGTGCATGATACACCAGGGCAAGGTATCGGAGCCGAGGAAGCAGACTATATTAACTTCTCGAACAATACCGTTAATAACAATTGTTGGTTTACAGCTTGGGCGCAGAGCGGTATTAACATCTTTCATTCGCGAAATACGGACAGCGGTACGGGGTACAAAAATTTTGTGTCCGGCAATCTGGTCTACGGTAATCAGACAAATTATAAATGGCAAGGTCACGGTGTGTATTCCGACGGAAACGGCATAATTATTGACGATAACATAAATGATCAAATTAGCGGAACGCCTTATACGGGGAAGACGATCGTAGATAATAATATTTCCTATTCCAATGGAGGGGCAGGCATTAATATTTTCAGCTCGCAGAATGTGTATGTCAATAACAATACGACCTATGCGAATTCGCAGAGTCCTAATCTGAATTATGGAGAGATCATTGGGAATTACTCCAGCAATGTCTATGTCATCAACAATATCATGTACGCAGGTGGAGAGACGGTTAGTAAAGCGAACGATGCCAGCGGGGTTCCGATCCCATCGGTATATTTTAACAGTAATATTTTTTACAACGGGACGATTCTCAAAACAGGCACAGGAAATTTAACAACAGACCCGCTATTCAGCAACCTGTCACTTCGTGACTTTCATTTAAAAAGCACGTCGCCAGCTATTAACAGCGGTGATAATTCCTTTACAGCTACGCTGGATTTTGATGGTATTAGCCGCCCTGTAGCAGGAACCGTAGACCGTGGTGCTTATGAATATCATTAAGAAGCAGACTTGCAAATAGATAGATTAAAGGATAAGGAAGAGGGAGAAATACATGCTTAACACTTGGATACTGGAAGACCATCAGATCGAATTAAAGTTGGATACCCTTGAGAAGCGAATAACAGTTACCGATAAACGTGTAGATAAAAGCTGGGAACAGCTGCCGTTTGAGCGTGACTGGCAGATTCATCACGTGTCGCAGAGCGGCAATACGTTAAAAGTAGACCTGCAAGGCACGTTCGCCATGTCAGTGACCATTGCCCTAACAGAACAATCGGAAGTGACCTTCACACTATCGGCTGATTCGCAAACGCCCTTTGAGAAAATCAGCTTTCCGCCTGCTTTCGAGGCGCCGAATCCCGAACATTACGTACTCCAGACCGATAGTCAGGGTTTGCTGCTTCCCGTAACGGACACTGTTTATCCACTGGAGGAGCAGCCTCTCTTCTTCTGCGGAGGGGGTGCGGCGATGGCATGGATTGGCGTTACGGATACGGCACTTAAAACGGGCTATATGGCCATTATTGAGACGCCATTTGACGCAGCCATTGACCTCAAGCGCGAGCGAGGTCTTATCACCTTTGCACCGACTTGGCTCAGCTCAATGGGAGCATTCGGTTATGAACGCAAAATCCGCTATATTTTCTTCGATCAAGGTGGGTATGTGGCCCAGTGTAAACGATATCGAGCCTATGCATGGCCGAAAAATAATGTGATTTCTTTAAAAGAAAATCAGGAACGTTTTCCAGCCATTGCAAAAATCCTAGGAGCTGTACATATTTATGCTTGGGATAAAGCACGTGAGGTCATCTTCGCTGAAAAATTAAAAGAAGCCGGAATTGATAAAGCGATGTTTCTGTGGGACGCCAATCACTTGCCGTATCCGGAAGAGGATTACGACAGCCGTCTGAAAGAGCTGGGCTATGCGACAGGCGCTTATGAGCTCTTCACTGATATTCACCCGGAAGGTCATGCAGGTAATGCGGAAATCGAGCGGATTCCTCTGAAAAGGAATGTATATCCAGGGTTATTTGAGCAGATCACATCCAGGAAACCAGATGGCTCTACGTATTCAAATCAATACGGCACATATGTGTGTCCTGTAGCTGTACGCCCGGAAATGGTTAAGCGGGTAGAGAAAGAGCTGCAAATCTACCCGCATGAGACGTATTTTGTGGACGTATACCAAGCAAACGGACTTTATGAATGTCATCATGAGGATCATCCGTTAACCCGTCAGCAGTACGCGGAAGCCATTGTACAGAATTATGAGTATTTGGAAGATAACTACGGCACCTTTATTGGTGCAGAATTTGGGGCGGACTTCGCAGGTTCCCATGGCGTGTATGTGCATGGGATGATGACGCTGCAGCGTACATGGTTTAACTCCGATATTCATAAGAAGGGGTCCATTTATCACTATGGAGATTGGAAAAACAATGAAAGGCCTTCAGTGATGCTGGGTACTAGAACTGCAACGGACACTTATTTGGCCTACTCCATTAACGAATACACAAGAGTCCCGCTGTATGAACTTGTCTATCACGATGCGATTGTGACTTCCTGGCGCTGGGAAGACGCTAATCATCATAGTCCTGAAATCTGGTGGAAAAAGGATTTATTTAACATTCTGTATGGCTCTGCACCGCTATGGTCGATCGATCAAGATCGGTGGGATAGCTTTGAAGCTACCTTTGTGGAGAGCTATCAACGGATTTGTCCTTGGCTGCAGCAGATCTGTTATGACGAGTTAGTCTCTCATCGCTTCGTGAGTGAGGATCGACACGTACAGGAAACGCTGTTCTCATCCGGAAAGCGGGCAATTGTCAATTTTGGTGATAAGGCGTATCTTTACGAAGGAGAATTGATTGATCCACGTGGATTTATTATGAAAAATGCTTCCGACATTTAGTTATTCCTACTCAGCTCGTTCAATGGGGGATTGATCCGTTGGCGGGCTGTTTCTTTCTAAGGTGTTATCCAAAATGGTTTGACAAGGCTATTAAAGAGGTGATAGATTTAATTTGTGTAATAACGTTTTTACAATTGAAATTAACTAAACTTATCACTCAGGCGGATCTCTAATGAAAGTTACAATTAAAGATGTTGCACGTGACGCCGGCGTCTCTATAGGCACTGTGTCGCGCGTCATTAACGGCAAAGACCGGGTAAGCAAAGAAACGAAAGCCAAGGTGGAAGCTTCTATTAGCAGGCTGAATTTCCACCCCGATGAAACTGCTCGTTCTATGATCTTCAAACAAACCAAGTCAATTGGATTGATTGTCCCATTGCTCTCCAATGAATATTGGTCTACGTTGGCCGAACACGTACAAGAAGCAGCCTGGGAACGAGGATATACACTACTTCTCTGCTCAGCAGGTTATGAACTTGACAAAAATTTGGAATGTTTTAAGACACTCGTAGAACGCAAAGTTGACGGCATCATTTCCGGAAGCGTAATTAAGGATGCTGAAGCTCTTCACAAGCTGTATCAGACGCATCTGAATCGTCTTCCGCTCGTTTCTCTGGATTACACGCTGCCGACGGCGCATTATAACATCTCAGCGGATCACTTTCAGGCTTCTGTTCAAGCTGTCACGTACTTGATTCGACTCGGACACGTACGAATTGCCTATCTGGGTTCCCATAGGTCCGACAGGGAAGCAGGGTACCGCTTCGCGCTGGAGTCAAACGGCCTAACCGTAGATGAAGCCCTGATTATCCGCGGGGAAGGCACATTTGCCTTTGGCAGTCAGGCTGCAGCCGGCCTGTTGAACAGGGAGTTGCCGCCGACGGCGTTGTTCTGCTGGAACGATATGACGGCCTTAGGTGCTATGCAAAGTTTGCAGCAAGCCGGGCTCGCCATTCCTGCTGACATATCGGTCATCGGATACGATGATATCCCTATGGCTTCCTTGGTGAATCCAGCGCTCACCTCCGTACGCCAGCCTCTAAAAGAAATTGGCCGTGCTGCTGTGCAAGCTTTGATTACAGAAATCGAAGGTCAAGACCAAGCCTCAACGAACCGTACGTCCATTCTTGCGACGGAATTCATCATTCGAGGAAGTACCGGAGTGAACCCGGGCAGAACAGGCCACCCTTCTTAAACGGGTGCAGGCTAACCCCTGCACTTCTCTTTTAATTAATTGTCATAACGTTATTACAAATTATTATTTTGGAGGAATGTCGTATGGAAAGTTGCCGAACTGTTATATTCCCAGAGGCTTATCAAGTAGAATGGAAGCAATCGCCTCTTCCTGAGCTAGATGAGAATCAACTGCTGGTTAAAACGGCATTCAGTCTCATAAGCCCTGGGACAGAGCTAGCACTATACACAGGTACACATACCGGGTTATTGAATCCTGGAAACACGTGGGCCAAATATCCCTTTACCCCTGGTTATGCCGTGGTTGGATCAGTCGAAGCCGTTGGTGCGAACATAACCGACTTTCAGGTAGGGCAACGGGTTTTTGCCATGGGTGCGCATGCAAGTCATAACGTTATTACATATACGCCGGATTCTCGCTCCGTTTTTGTACTTCCTGATGATCTTCCCGGGGAAAGAGCTGTTTTTGCCAGGCTGGCGGGTATCTCGGCTACCGCTCTCCAACAAGCACAGGTCCGCCTTGGCGATAAAACGGTGGTTATCGGCATGGGACTCATCGGCGTGTTCGCTGCGCAGCTGTTTGCCCTTCAAGGGGCCGATGTGTTGGGCGTCGATACCGTTCCGGGCCGCTTGCAGGCAGCCCGCGCATGCAAAATTGCCAACGTCTACCAATCCGACCCGCATACTGCTCTGCATAGTCAGTTAACTGGCCTGCTTGGCGACGGAAAAGGCAATTCAGATCGAGCCGACATTGTCATTGAAGCAACCGGCGTTCCGGAGATGGCCAACGAAGCCATGGAGATGGTGCGCCAGTTGGGCCAGGTGGTTCTGCTCGGTTCTCCCCGCGGTCCGATTCAAATGAAGACATACGATCACATTCATGTCAAAGGCATTACGTTAACAGGCGCCCACGAAGGCTTGCAAACAATTGACGGCGAAGAGGGCCGTACACGCATGCTGCGTTATGCCCTTCATTTGATTCATACCGGGCAACTAACTGTAGATCCTTTGCTCACGCATGTGCTCCCTGCGAGGGAAGCGCGGCAAGCGTATGAGCTTCTAATCCATGCTAAAGAGACGACGCTGGGCGTGATTTTGGACTGGAGGGAGGAGACAAGGTCTAATGAATAGCCCAATATTCGGCTTCGCCCTGCTTGGCACAGGTATGATCAGCCGTATACACGCCAATGCCATTAAACAGCTGAACAAGGGGCAACTGATTGCTGTCTGTGACCGCAATCATGACAAAGTGCAGCAATTTGCTGCGGAGTTTGGTTGCGAAGGTTATACCCATATATCCGATTTGTTAGCTCGGAAGGACATTCACATCGTGTCGGTCTGCACCCCCAGCAGGCTGCATAGCGCGCAAGTCATCGCTTGTGCGCAAGCTGGCAAGCATGTGATTACGGAAAAACCGATGGCGATTACCTGGAACGAAGCACAGGCGATGATTGCCGCTTGCCGGCAGGCGAACGTTAAGCTTGCCGTGATTTCACAGCATCGGCTGAGTCCAGATGTCATTGCGTTGAAGCAACTGATAACGGAAGGCCGCTTGGGACAATTGTTGGCAGGCAACGCCTCAATTAATTGGTACCGTACTCAAGATTACTACGACAGCGGCTCTTGGCGTGGAACAAAGGCGTTGGACGGTGGTGGAGCCCTGCTTAATCAGGGCATACATACGGTTGATCTGCTTCAGTATTTGATGGGCAGCGTGACATCCGTGCATGCCCATACGAGGACTATCGGCCACGAGCACATCGATGTGGAGGATATCGCTGCAGCGGTGCTGACATATGCCGACGGCGGCATCGGCACGTTGTTTGCCACGACCTGCGCTTATCCGGGACTTCAAACGCGCATCGAAATTTTTGGACAGCGGGGAAGCGCAATTCTGGAAAACAATGAACTTGTTTATGTTGCGACACGCGATGGAGAGAGCGACTGGTCCCACCTCGCTGAACAAAGAGTGGTCAATTTGAATAAAAAGACAGCCAATCCGGAGGATGCTGTAGGTACCGTACATCGTTTGCAACTGCAGGATCTGATTGACGCGATTGACCAGGATCGGGAGCCGATTGTCAACGGGGAAGAAGGAGCGAAGCCGCTTCAGATTATTTTATCCGCTTATGCATCGGCATCAAAAGGACTGCCCATTTACTTGTGAAAAACTTGTTATCCGACTAGCGTAATTTTTGCTGGTTGTGTACGCATGTGCATGCATGGCAGCTATATGTATATTACAGGGTGTATAGAGGGACGCCGGCTTAGACTTGCTTCTCGCTGATTTCGCAAAAAATGAGAATGAATTGCACAATTTAGGAGGTTAGGGAAGGCTCGATTCTGTAGACTTGAAACATGTCAAAAAACATGTTGTGGAGGATTTCAAATGGCGGGTTGGGTTGGTCTACAGGAATTGATGAGAGCAGAAGTCATTCAACGCAGGGATGAAGCTTGCGATGTGAATGGTTTTCTGGAGCGAATTGAAGCAGCAAGTGAGAATGAAGCCGACTTGTTGTCGATTTATACCGAGTTATGTGCTCTGGAACCGCAGCAACCGAATATTGATGAACCTAATGAATTGGAAGAAATCAGAGCGCTTCGTCCAGAGGGGCCGCGTAAGCTTGAACTTGATCTGTCATCTGAAGCATGGCAAGACAAGTTCTACGGTGCATGGCTCGGCAGATCTATAGGCTGCGCGTTGGGTAAACCGCTGGAATGGCCGAACTTTATGGCAGGCTCACATGGCCGACCGGGATGGGAGAACGTGTATCTTTGGTTTGAAGGAGCGAATGCATGGCCAATTCAGAACTATACACCAGGAAATTCCTCAGCGGAGAAAGAATATGGAATAAAATTAGCAACCTGGGGGTCGGAAAGTACAAAAGAACGAATTGCTTACATGCAAACGGATGATGATATTCGATATACCGTTCTTGGACTTATGTTGCTTGAGAGAAAAGGGATGGATTGGGATTCCTGGGATATCGGCAAGCTATGGCATGAGGTGCTATCCTATAACCAGGTATGTACAGCCGAAACGCAATCCTACTTGAATTTTGCCCAAGTTACGCATCATTATGGTGAAGTTAAAAAACCGCAGGATTGGGATCATAAGAAGCACTGGGTACGCACTTATTTGAATCCATATCGCGAATTCATAGGCGCACAAATTCGGGCAGACGGTTTTGCCTATGGAGCAGCAGGCCAGCCTGAGCTTGCCGCAGAGTTGGCTTGGCGAGATGCCTCCTTCTCTCATATTCGAAACGGCATTTACGGTGAAATGTTTGTTGCTGCAATGATTGCTGCCGCTTTCGTGGATTCGAATCCCCTGAAACTGGTAGAGATTGGACTTAGTGAAATTCCGCAAAACTGCCGCTTAGCACGGGATGTTAGAAAAGCCGTGGATATTGCCCAAGGTACAACAGATCAACTCGCTTTAGTCCAACAACTTTGGGATGCTTTCCAGCACTATGACCCTGTTCATACCAATAATAATGCCGCTTTGGTCGCAGCTTCGCTGGTTTTCGCCAAAGGTGACTTTACGACGGCCATCGCTACATCCGTTCTAGGCGGGTGGGATACAGATTGTAACGGAGCGACAGTAGGCTCGATTATGGGCGCTTCACTTGGGGCTAAGCAGCTCCCTGCGCATTGGGTAAAGCCTCTTAACGATACGTTATACTCAGCTGTTATCGGCTTTCACCCCATTGCCATTTCAGAGTGTGCTCGGAGAAGCTATGAAGTGTTCCTGAAATTAAAAAATTAAAAGTACATTTTATTTGGTAAGCCCGGAGAAGCAATCCAGATGCTCCTTCCGGGTTTTTTCTGATACAATTAAAGCTGTGAACGTACATGGTTTCAAAGAAAGGAAACACAGATGATTCTGCCTATCCTGTACGAAGATAAAGAGCTCCCCCTGCATGTTTTTAAATGGACTCCTAGTAAGGAGCTTGAACCTCAGCATCATCACAACAGCTTTGAGATGGGGCTGTGTCTTTCTGGCCGTGGACATTTTTATTTTGCTGAAACAGTATACCCCGTTGAACCTGGAGATATTTTTATTGTAAATATCCTTGAAAATCATATTGCCAAGTCGGATCTCGATCATCCGTGTGAGTTTATTTTCTTTAACTTTGATGCGGAACTATTAGCTAAGGAAGAGCCTGAGTTGATGGTACCTTTCCGCTACTTTCCCTTTCATTTTCGCAATCGCTTGCAAGGGAGCAGAGAGGTTATGGAGAGTCTGCGTTTGATGATTGAACAGATGTATGAGGAACAGAGTCGCAAAGCTCCCGGTCATAAAACAGCGCTAAAAAGCTTGTTATTATCGATTTGTGTTGCGTTGTTGCGAATGTCCAAGGAAGATATCAGCAATGTATCTTGGTCAAATGGCGTACATAATTACGTGTATATACGGCCAGTTTTGGAATATATGGAGCAGCATTACCAAACGGATGTGGACTTAGCGCTGCTCTCTCGCTTATTTCATATTTCCCAGTCCCATCTGTCGCGATTAATTCTAGAAGCAACGGGCCGAAAGTTTAAAAGCCATATGATTACACTTCGCATTCAGCACGCAAAACGATTGTTGGCTGTGACTACGCGTAACGTAACCGATGTTTGTTTTGATTGTGGATTCCAGAGCATGGCGACGTTCTATCGCAATTTTAAGGAATATGTGGGCATGTCTCCGGAAGAATATCGTCGTCAAGTGATCATAATCGTTCCAAAATAAAAGGCAAGATACCCTGTCAGGTATCTTGCCTTTGCACTTCATAGCCTATTTGTTTTTATACGCGTCGGTCATTTCTTGAATAATTTTCTGAACCGTTGGGTCAGCTTTGGTTTTTGCAACATATTCATCCCAAGCCGCTAACGTCTCTTTGCCCATAATGACTTTAATTTTCATGTCTTGCATTTTCTTGTTCAAGTCCGGTCCGTTCGTGAGGTTGGTTTGCGAGATGAGACCGTTAGCCACGTTCGGTTTGCTGAATGTAGCGCGGTCATCAATAATTTTCTTGCTGCGGTCATAAAACTCTTTTGGAATGCCGTTATAGTAGGCGCGTTGATATTTATCATATTTTTGAATGATCTGCTGCAGGTTATTCGTCGTATCCGGCACATTATCCGTTTTCGCTTGATCTGTCGCTGCTTTAAAGCCGTCCTTCACCGTGTAATGCTTGTCTGGCAGCCCATAAAGCGCTAAATCGGCGACATCGTCCTGATAAGCTCGATCCATGAAGGCCAGAATTTGTTTCATTTTTGCTTCGGATACCGTCTTAGGAATCACATACATACCAAAGTTTCCGGAATCCTGTCCGGCAAATTTATTGCCTTCTGGCGTTGTTAAATACGTAAGTGGATAGGAATCGGCTTTCGGATCGATTTTACGCATCGCATCGGTGTAGAGCCATTGGGGATTGAGTGCAGAACCTAGTACACCGGCTTTGCCTCCCATATACTGCTCGCGCGCTTGCGAGTTTTTGATGACAGCGAAATCTGGCGTGAGCACTTTTTCATCATACGCTTTTTTCAGCCATTCCAACGCTTTGCGTTCTGTCGGCTCTAGATAGACAGGGGTAATTTTACCATCAACTAGCTTCCAGTAGCCATTATTGTTGTTGAACACATCTTCAACCCATCCGTATAAGCCCATAGCGTCCGCTTCGACTTGACCAGTCAGACCAACGGTATCGGCTTTGCCATTCCCATCAGGATCTTTTTCTGTAAAAGCTTTTAACACCGCGTACATGTCGTCCATGTTCTCCGGTACTTTCATGCCTAGCTTATCCAGCCAGTCTTTCCGAACGTGGACGCCCCAAGAACCTTCTAATGGGCGAGGACGCGGAACACCGTAATTTTTACCTTTGATTTTGGCGTTGTCCCACACGGTGTTCGGAAGCGAACTCAATGTTTTGTAATCTTTAATATAAGGCGTGATATCCCAGAAGGCACCGGAAGTCGCCATTTGAACGACTTGGGAATCAAAAACATTCATCACCAGATTCAAATCCGACATGTCGCCTGAGGCTAACATGATCTTGGTTTTCTCGGCGTACGTATTGACGGGTACCCATGTAATATTTAATGTTGTATTTGTTTTCTTTTCAATTTCCTGAAGGATGGGATTGCTCGGATCTACAGCCTGTGCACCTTGTTGATTGCTGAAAATTGAAATTTTTACCGGTCCTGAGCTCGTTGCCACAGGCTGAGAGTTTGCCTCTTCTCTATCGGAACTGCAGGCAGTTAAAGTGAGGGCAGCGGTCAATGTTACCAGTGCGCAAATGGAGATGAGTTTGAATTTTTTTTGCATAGATAGAACCTCCCTAGGTTATTGTACCTGAATCTTTGTACTTCATCATCCTTTAATAGACCCCACCATCACTCCCTTTGCGAA
The DNA here is from genome assembly GCF_045866505.1 of Paenibacillus sp. P36. Lineage (NCBI taxonomy): Bacteria > Bacillati > Bacillota > Bacilli > Caryophanales > Paenibacillaceae > Paenibacillus > Paenibacillus sp. P36. Next base: position 6,950,931 of record NZ_AP038372.1, on the reverse strand, counting down.
ATGTTTTTGAAGAAGCGGATACACCAGCAGGATAGGTAGTGTGGCAATGACGACAGCCGCCATTTTCAAGGTATCGGTTGGGATTTGGATATCCCCGGCTAATTGATTCGCAATTTCCCCCGAGGAGGAGGAGGAGGAGTCAATGAGCAGCGTTTGCAGGACAATTTGCAAAGGACGAAGATCTGGCTTTGTGATGTAGAGCACCGCCGAGAAGAACGTGTTCCAGTAGGCAACGGCATAGAATAATCCGAAAGCTGCCAGCGATGGAAGAGAGAGGGGCAGAATGATTCGGAACCATGTACCTAGATCGCTTGCTCCATCGATTTTAGCTGCCTCTTCAAGCTCATCGGGGATACTATCAAAAAAGCCCTTCATGAGAATGACATACCATCCGCTGGTAAGAACGGGAAGAATCAATGCCCAGATGGTGTTGATCATATGCAAATCTCGAACAACCAAATAAGGTGGAATAATGCCTGGATTAAACAGCGTTGTCAGGAGAATTAGGATGAGTAGCACACGACGTCCTTGTAACCGTTTGCGTGAGAGGGCATAGGCACCAGCCGATGTCACAATTAAACTGAGTGCTGTGCCGACCACGGCTAGAAATGTGCTCACACCGGCAGCTTGTATAAAGACATTATTGGAGAGCAAATAGCGGTAGGAATCAAGTGTCCATTTTTCCGGCAGGAGTACGATCGATTTCTGTAAATATTCAATAGGTGAAGTAAAAGAGACCGCTGTTACATAATAGAAGGGAAATAACATCGTCAGTGCGATCACGATTAACACGGCGAGGATACTTCCTTCAAACCATTTGTCCGCAAGTGTTCGTTGGTTCATGCTGAGTACTCCTTTCTAGTAAATGCCATCTTCGCCAAACTTCTTGGCTAGCCGATTGGTAAGGACGACAAGGATGACGCCGATGATCGACTTAAACAAACCGACGGCTGTGCTGTAGCTGAATTGAGCTTGCTGAATACCGCTGCGATACACATACGTATCGAATACATCGGCAACATCGGAGACAGCGCCGTTCATCATGAGATAGACTTGTTCGAACCCGACATCCATCATGTGACCGATACGCAGGATAAGTAAAATGATAATGACGTTGCGAATAGCCGGCAAAGTGACGTGCCAGATTTGACGAAACCTGCCTGCGCCATCCATACGTGCTGCTTCAAATAACTGCGTATCGACAGACGCGATGGCGGCAAGAAAAATGACCGTTCCCCAACCGACCTCTTTCCAGATGGATTGAAGCGTCAGCAGCCCCCAGAACATCCCTTGTGAGGTAAGAAAGTCGATCTTCTCATATCCCAACGCATCCAGAAGCTTATTAATGAAACCGCTCGAAGTGGAGAGCATGAGATAGGTAATGCCGACAATAATGACCCAAGACAGAAAATGCGGCAAGTAAATGATGGATTGAATGATACGCTTGAGCCATTCCCTGCGCACTTCATTTAACATGAGCGATAGCAGAATTGGCATAGGGAAGAAGAATATTAGATTCAGCAAATTAATTGCAAGCGTATTACGGAGGAGCAGGAAGAAGCTTTCATTGCCAAAGAATCGACGGAAATGCTCCAGCCCCACCCACGGACTATCCCAAAAACCGACGTAAGGGGTATAGTTTTTAAAGGCGATGAGTATCCCCCACATGGGTACATATTTGAAAATGAGGAAAAACAATAGCATCGGAGAGGCTATCAGATAGAGCATGCGATCGCGCTTCAGCCCTTGCCATGTGCGGCGCCATTGGGAAGCCGTGGCCATCGTGGCGGAGGTGCGCTTATTGGACGGAGTAATTAGCGCTGTTGTTTTGGACTTCATAGGACTCACCTTTCTGTGGAGTGAATGTGTTGTTCATGGCTCCACTATAGGATGAGGATTGATTTCCGACAATTAGACAGTCATTCTTGGGGATTTCCTGGCGTTTCATTCTTATTCTCGAGAATTTCCTGCGATTAGACTTTCATTCTTGGCACGTTTTTTGGCGATTCTGCTCTTTGCAGGCCGCATGATTTCTTATATGATGGAGCTACATTGTGGCGGATATGTAATCTACCTGTGTTCGGGCAGATGAGGGGAGTAAGGGTGCGTATGCGCAAACCGGTTTATCGACGGAAAGAGCTGATCATCGTCATGCTAAGTGCTTGCTTACCGGCAGCGATTATCGGCATTATCTTGTATGTACTAGGCACACAGCAGATTGAAAAAGAAGCACAGAAAGCACATCAAAACCAAGTCGCCTATGGCATTGAACGGATCAATGAAAATTTAAATCATTTGGAATCTATCATGGCGCAATGGTCATTTAATTTGAATTTGGGCAGCAGTTTTGCGGATCTGGACGTCTACCAGGATTTCAGGGGTACTCGCTCCATCTTTCAGTCGTTAACTTGGATCAAATCATCGGACCCTTTAATTGGCGATGTGACTCTCTATTTGGATAAACAGCATATGCTGATTAAAGAGAACTCAGGCATCAACGTCATTCAATCGTCGGATGACTTGCAGTTGTACCATACGCTTGCTTCCTACCAACGGGATGTCTATTGGTCCAATCAGCTAAAGAGTAATAATGGCATGGCGCCTTTTTCGCTAATTGTACGGATACCTGGGGGGCTCGTTGAAACAGAAGCTGCGCTCATTATAGAAATCAATGCGCAGAAGCTGAATGCGCTCATTTCAGAATTGGATGCGGAAGGGACGGGTTCTACTGTTTTCCTCCAGCAGGATGGTAATATCATTTCTTTAGGGCAAAGCAGCATAGAGCGGCCTACCGATTTAGATAAAATATTAATGAAATCGATTGCAGGGAGTAAAACGGAAGTAACTTCCTCCATCCAAACCTGGAACGGCGAAGCTTATTCCTTATCTGTTGGTCAGATGAAGCGAATAGGGAATCTCTGGACGGTTGCTTCTGCGACACCGCTCGATCAAATGACGGAGCCTGTCCAACGATTATCACGCGTGATCATGATAACGGGATGTCTAGGTATCCTGCTTGCGCTGCTGCTGTCGTGGTATTCTTACCGCCGGATGTACAATCCGGTTCACCGATTCTTTCAACAATTGTTTCCTGGACGATCATCAGGGGGACATAATGAGTTCGAATATATTGCTGACGAATGGAAGCATTTATCACGCGAAAGTCAGATTCTTCAAGAGCGTATTGATCAACATTTGCCATCGCTCCGCGAAAATTTTATGCTGCAGTTGCTCCAAGGGAAGTTATCCTTTCTTAGCGAAGAGGAGATGGCCGATCGTATCGAACAGCTAGGCTGGGAGGTCAATGGTCGCGAGCACGCCATTTTGGCGCTGCAAATCCATGGTATTTACCGATCTGAGGGGAAATTTTCACCTGGGGATGAGCAATTAGTGACCTTTGCTGCCATGAATATTGTGAAGGAAATTACGAAAAACAAAGGAATCGATGGACTTGTCGTTAATTTCCATGACCTGACATTAGGTGTGCTTGTGCGACTTCGCACTGACATGGCAGAGGAAAATCAACAATCAAGCTTATTCCACTTGGCGGAAGAATTGGCACATACCTTGAACAGCCTGTTGAAAGTGGAAGTCACGGTGTGTGTCGGTGCCCGAACGAATGAACTTCGTAAGCTGTCACTTTGCTTTGAAGATGCCCGGAATGCGCTTGCTTATCGGAAGCATGGCGAGACGCAGCAAATTTTGGATGTGGAGGATATGATTCCAGGCGGACATGATGCTATTGTCTACCCGTTTGAAGAGGAAGCGGCAATCTTGAAAGCACTGCGTTCAGGGCATGAGGATGAGCTTACGGCGTTGTTGGATCATTTTTTCACCTTATTAAAAGATGAGGCGAGTACGGAGCTGGATGTCAGGCAGGCCCTCATGCAGCTGTGCGGGAATTTGCAGAACACCATTTTGCTGTCAGGGTATAACCCACTGCAGCTAAACGACGGGGTGGATATGTGGGAACAGCTTGCAGCTATCCGAGAGCCTGAAGCAGTTGTCAGATGGATAAAGCAGTATATCGTAGCCCCGTATATACACAGGCTACATCGTACACAGGATATGCAGATAAAACGACTTGTAGAAAACGTGCTGACAACAATTCATAGCAGCTATGCAAAAGACATATCACTCGAGTATTGTGCGGATCTGCATGGGACCTATTCCAAGAAGTTGAGTTTGGGTTTTAAGCAAGTCACAGGCCAAACGTTTATTGACTATTTAACTCAATATAGATTGACACAAGCCAAACAATTGCTTCTGGATACAGACGAAAAAATTAATGATATTGCGACGCAAGTCGGCTACCAGCCACCTTATTTTAACCGCCTCTTTAAAAAGATTGAGGGCATGACACCGGGGCAATTCCGAGATAAGGCAGGACAAGTATGAACTATGAATTTTTGACAAGCTTTACACCTCGGATTTTAGATGTTGTTGAACGAAATAAACGCTTTTGGGATGAATTTCATCATGAACTCCTAAGGGAACGAACGAAATTGCATACATTTTCTTATGTGGTAGAAGGAGAAGGATGGCTTGAGTTGGATGGGGAACGACATCAGCTTTATAAGGGGTGTTTGTTTCAAATTCGGCCTAACACGCATATGCGGATTACAACGCAGTCTGACAATACCGTATGCTTTATATCATTTCATTTTAAATATTGGTCAAGCCGTTGGGAGAATGGGGAGATGCTGCTAACGGAAGGCGCGGAGATTGTGCCGGTGAGCGGTCAGGTTGTGCAAATCGGACAGACGGATATTGAAGAAACGTTTCGAGATGCTTTTCAGCTATGGCAGTCAAAAGTGGATGGTTATGAATGGCGGGTCAAACTGGCGTTCATGAACGTGATTCAAAGAGTAAATGAATTAACGGCTATGCCGAACAGCGAGAATCCAACAACGGCCGCTGTACAGAAAGCGTCTGATTATATTAAAAATCATTACCAGCAAAGCATTTCCAGGGAAATGATCGCTCAGCATGTATCGTTATCACCAGGCTATTTATCACTGGCTTTTAAGCAGGTTACCGGACTGGGCTTAACGGAGTATCTGGTGCGAATGCGGCTCGACCGGGCGAAATATTTGCTCAAAAGCAGCAGGCTGCCGATTCGCGAAATTTCGGATGCGTGCGGCTTTGCCGATTCTTTTTATTTTACGCGTGTATTTAAAAAAGAAACCGGTATGAACCCTCGCGATTATCGGAATTCTTAATGGTGAACAACCTGATAAAAGTCCAGATTTAAATGCGTATTCTTCATGTACCTTCGAGGTATAGACCTTTATAGTGGTATTTATAAGCGGTTACAACCTTGATATGAAGGAGCGTTTGAAGATGAGTAGACCTAACATTATTGATGCTGACGTGCATAATGCGATTGCACATTCCAAAGATCTGCTGCCCTTTTTACCTAAAGTATGGCATGACTACTGGCTATCGGCGGGGCCCGCATACGGTGGAGGCTGGCATTCACCGATTGGGGTGATGCGCAAGGATACCATTCCGATAGGCGGTGGCATTCCGGGCAGTGACCCGCAGCATATGCTGAAGCACCATTTTGAGAAATACGGGATTGACTACGGTATTTTGACGGGCTCAGGCATTCTCGGTGTTTCCTTAAATCCCAATCCCGATTATGGCAATGTTGTTGCGAGTGCTTACAATGATTGGCTCGTAGAGACTTGGCTAAAGGCAAGCCCTGTTTACAAAGGCTCCATTCTCGTCAATCATGCGGACCCGCTCGCTGCCGCCAAGGAAATTGATCGTATGGCGAAGCATAAGGATATGATTCAGGTGATTATGTGCAGCGGCTCACGCATGCTGTTCGGGCAGCGTTTCTTTCATCCGATCTATGAAGCGGCAGAGCGCAACGGTTTACCAGTTGCCGTTCATCCGGGAACTGAAGGACGAGGGATAGCAGGCGCACCGACACCATCGGGCTATCCGACGTCATATTTGGAATGGCATAACATACTGCCAACGAATTATATGGCGCATGTGAACAGTCTCGTCTGCGAAGGGGTGTTCGAGAAATATCCGAAACTGAAATTTGTTGCCATTGAAGGCGGAATTGCTTGGCTGCCGCATCTCATGTGGCGAATGGACAAAAATTATAAGGGCCTGCGGGACCTTGTACCATGGCTCAAGCGGCTTCCTTCGGAATATATTCGCGAACATATCCGGCTGACGACACAACCGATCGAAGAGCCAGCGAATCCGGTGCACTTGAACCAGATTTTTGACATGATTGGCGGAGATAACATGATTATGTTCTCTTCAGATTACCCGCATTGGGATTTTGATAATCCGTCCATGGTGCTTCAACCGATCCGGAAGGATTTGAGGCAGCGCATTCTCGCTGATAACGCGATTGAGCTGTACGGACCGCAGACATTTCCGGTGTTGAAACAGGAGGTGTAGGCCATGAACAAAGTGAAATCGCGAATAAAAGCTGTAACTGTGGAGGAACTGAGTGTAATTGGCCGCAAAATTGTTACGCTAAAAGGGATAGAAATCGGTATATTCGTTGTGAATGGCAGCTATTATGCCTGGCGAAACCTATGCCCGCACGCTGCTGCCCCTGTCTGTGAGGGCGTTGTTTGCGGGACTCGGCTCCCCTCACTTGTCTATCAGTACGAATACGGCCGGGATCAGGAGATCTTGCGTTGCCCATGGCACGGCTGGGAATTCGGACTTACAGATGGCAAGCATTTGGTGGAAGGCGGGGTCAAGCTTCGCGGGTATGAGGTTGAAGTTGAGGGAAATGACATTTATGTGCTGATGTAAAATGATAGGGTATCGTCCCAATGATCCCTTCAGTAATGTAAAAGGACTTGAGTGGTAGTTCACGCTTCAAGTCCTTTCTTTTAGGCTTATTGGGTAAAAAGGTTAACTTCAATAATCGTCCACCAAGCACTCTTGGCTGTGTTAATTTTGAATGTAACGTAGCGACCTGTCCGAGTTGTTTTCCCCGACGATACGGGTCATTCCTTTATACTCGGACAACCGTCACCGTCCATCTATCGCAACTCCTTCACAGTCATATAGCGTCCTCAGTTGATTTTCATGTAAACTTTACCTGTTAGCACTTGTACGGGATATGTCTTCAATTGCACACATGCCGGCCTTTTTTTCGTTTCGCCGGTCATATAGTCGAATATGCCATTATGCTTTGGGCACTCGATCAGATTGCCCATGTCAAGCCCATCAGCAAGTTGTATCTTTTCATGTGTGCAAAATCCATCTGTGGCGTAGTAGCCATTGTCCTGCGAACGATAAAGAATGATACGTATTTTCCACCTTATATTAAACGGAAGTTCGGTCAAACGCCAAGCGGAGCTCGCTTATAGATACTTTACTGAAAGGAACAACCCTATGAACCGAATTCGCTTACATACAGGCTGCTTTCCATTCATTCGCGATATGGGGAAGACACTGACCAATGAGGGTTGGATTCATCCAGACAGAAACGCTGATTTTAATGTGTTTATTTTCGTCATCAAAGGTCAGATGCAGGTCGTGGAGGAAGGGAAGGAATATTTGCTTACAGAGGGGACTGGCTTTTTTCTCAAAAGTGGACTACATCATTGGGGAGGTCCAGGCACATTGGCAGATACCTCAACGATTTGGGTTCACTTCTATGATCGAGTCGGGGAGTCGCTCCCCACCAAAGTTGTGGAAGAACGAAGTTTACCCTCCTTCCGTGCCACACAAGCGTATCAATTATTCACACCAAGTGATTATCAATACGAGCTGGTATTGCCGAAGCTTTTTCATTTAGGTCAGCCTTCTGCACTGATCAGCAAATTAAAAGAGCTATACGAGTTGTACAGCTCTGCGCCCTTATTTAGTCATTTAACTTTAAGTATGAAGACGATGGACATTTTCCTCGATATTTATCGGCTATCATTGGAACGTCCCAAATTGTCTAGCAAGTCGGATGCTGTTGTGCAGAAGCTTGCAGATTATCTGGAAGAGCATTGGGAAAATAAACTGGACCCGGAACAGATTGTCTCGGAATTCCAGCTTAATTACCGCTACATGAGCACATTGTTTACATCTAAAATGGGAATTAGTTTATTCAACTATCATGAACGGCTTCGCATTCATAAATCAGCTGAGCTTCTAAGAACAACGACGTTCAACGTTTCAGAAGTGAGCGATCGCCTTCATTTTACGAATCCGTATTATTTCTCCCGTGTGTTTCGCAAAGTGATGGGGGAGTCGCCAACGGAATACATTCGCAATATTTATCGCACATGACCGTACGTTTGTAAGCTACTCAAAGCTAGGAATAATGACTTCCTTACCGCCTTGCATCGCAGATTCATGCGCACAGATGCCAGCTGCTGTCCAATTGGCAGCTGTCACGGCATCGATAGCTGGTTTCCGTTCTTCGACGATGCTGCGTAAGAATTCATGAACTAGGTGCGGATGCGAGCCATGATGACCATTGCCTTGCAGTACGGATTGGTGTGGATTGTTCGGATCCAGAATAGCTTGGTTCGTAATATGATAAGCTAGCTCTTCCGGAAGCAGGTCTGGACGGGAAGGTGCTTTCACCAAGGTAACATCGGATTTACGGCCGCGCTCTCCTTGTTGGGCTGCGGTTTTAAAGACAGTCAGGGGGCCATCTTCCATATGCCATTCAACGGAAGCTTCTTCACCATAAATATTAAAGCTCTCCATGTAAGGGCGGGTTGTTTGAAAAAGTGTACGCGTCACCTCGGCGCTCAAATGCTCTTGCTCTAATTGGAAAATTGCCGTTTCAATCGGGTACGGATTGCCATATTGCTGTACGAGCTCGTCCGCCATAAGGCCTGACCCGATACAGTTGACTTTCGTTGCGCGAGTTCCTGATAAAGCAAGTAATGGGGAAATCGCATGGGTTGCATAATGCATCGGGGGCAAGCCCTTCCAGTACGGAGGCCAGTTCACCATGTCCTGGTAATGGGCGCCGCGAAGGAATTGTACGCGTCCGAATTCACCTTTGCGGTACATCTCTTGCGCATACAAGAATTGATACGTATACACGGCTGTCTCCATCATCATGTAATTGCGATTGCTTTCTTTCTCCGCTGCAACAATTGCCCGCAAATCCTCCAAGCTCGTCGCCATCGGCACTGTGCAGGCACAGTGCTTACCTGAGCGAAGGACTTCTACGGATTGTTTCCCATGTAAAGGAATCGGAGAGACAAGATGAACGGCATCATATTCATCAGATTTCAGAATGTCATCTAGATTCGTATAACGTCTCTCAAACCCGTATTTATCTCCATATTGCTTCAAAAGCTCTTCATCCGTATCGCAAATGGCTACATGCTCTACATCCGGGTGGGCATGATAGATCGGTGCGAAAGCCCCTCCAAATCGAAGCCCAACTAGGGCGATTCTTACTTTTTTAGTGGTCGAGTTACTCATGTGTTTCGCTTCCTTCCGTCAGGTTATCGTCGTCTACGTCTTTAATAGTAGACCTTATGAACATCCCTGTGAATGAAGTGAGCGACAGATAAGTTGTATTCTGTTCAGGTTGTATCATCCTTCAGAAGATGGCCAGGAAGGTTACTGTGCAGGACGGTAATCAGTAGCGCCTTATTCTTGCACACGAAACTGACGCGGTGTAAGGCCTGTCGCCTGCTTAAAAAGTGAACAAAACTGCGCATCTGTTGAGAAACCACACGCATCGGCCACATCGGTGATGGGCAGTTTGGTTTGGAGCAAGAGCCGTTTGGCAGCCGATATCCGCTTTGACATTAGGTAATGGATAGGTGATAGTCCATACTTTTCTTTATACAAGTGACGGAATCGATCATAGCTGTAACCCACCAGCTGAGCTAACGTATCTACACGAATTTGTTGACTATAATTCTCGTCGATGTAGTTTTTGGCATAAATGATCTTATCCGCGTTAGGCTCCGAGGTTACCAAATCATCCAATCGAAGCAATTCAATGATTAATTCACTTACAAGATGATTCAGTTTCGACATATAAAAGGAGCGTTTATGCTTCATTTCGAACCCCATTGCCTGTAAGTAAGCTAAGATGGGGTTATTTTCATAGTCGGCATACAGGCCTTCTTGCAGCGTATAGGGTGAGGTATCCTTTTGAAATCCAATGAAAAAAACGTCGGTATCCGTCTCATGCCTCTCGTCATGGAGGGTGTGCGGTTGAATCAGTGTAAACGTGTTTGCTTGATAGGGATAGATGACATCCCCAATGCGTGTCGTTCCGCTGCCGCTCAAGTAGTATACCAATTCATAGCATTGGTGTTGATGAGGCGCAATATGAATATGCTGATCTCGTTTCGTATGAAAAAGAAATTCTAATTGTCCATTCATCGGTGGAGCTCCTTTGCTATCACATTAGCCGAATCCTATAAAAAGTGAGCCGAAGCATGATAAAAGTATATCATGAAGGGCAGTAGACTAGGTGTATATCCGGAATGGATATGTAGAAATAGAAGCCAGATCATACTATTCTTTACGACCAAGGAGTTGTCCTATGAATTATCCTAAGATATTAGAAGAACACCGTATTCAGCGATTGCAGCCCAAATCGGGAACATTGCGAATCGTGATGGATACGGACACGTTTAATGAAATTGATGATCAGTTTGCTGTTGTTTATGCCTTACAATCGCCGGAGCGATTGCAAGTGGAAGCCTTTTATGCGGCTCCTTTTTTTAATAATTTGTCTACAAGTCCGAAGGATGGCATGGAGAAGAGTTACCGCGAGCTGCACAAAATATTAGATTTGATGAATCGTACGGAAATTCCAGTCTATCCAGGCTCCGAGCGCTATTTACCGGGTCCTAAAACGCCGGTTGAGAGTGAGGCAGCCCGCAATCTGGTAGAGCGGGCATTAGCTTCCTCGCCGGAAGATCCTTTGTATGTCGTTGCAATTGGCGCCATCACCAATGTGGCCTCGGCCATTCTCATGAATCCAAGCATTATAAACAACATCGTCGTTGTCTGGCTTGGCGGGCATGCCCTCCATTGGCAGGATACGCGTGAATTCAATTTGGAGCAGGATATTCATGCGGCCCGCGTCATTTTAGACAGCGGCGTTCCTTTGGTGCTGATTCCCTGTCATGGAGCCGCCTCCAACCTGAAGACAACACTGGCAGAAATTGAAGCCTATGTGAAGGATTCCGGCGTTGTTGGTAAGTATTTATATGAAACTTATCGTAATTGTCATCCTGACCATTTTGCCTACTCACGCATTATTTGGGACATATCTACGATTGCCTATCTCGTCAATGACCAGCATACCCCCAGCGTGCTTATATCAAGCCCGGTTCTCTCAGACGATGCGAGGTGGAGCGTAGACAACTACCGTCACTTCATCCGTTATGTAACCCATGTAGAACGAGACCCGATTTTTCGGGATTTGTTCCTGAAAATTAAGCCGTGATGCTCATGCTTTGCCCTGCATAAGGAGCTGCTCTTTTCGATACCGCTTAGGTGAAATGCCCTTGAGGCGTTTGAATTGTTTAATGAAATAGCTGGAATGGTTAAAGCCCGTTTCAAGCGTAATTTGCGTGATACTTTTTAGAGGGTCGAGCAGCAATTGCTCGGCTCTTCTTATTTTAATAAACATGACATATTGCGTGAAGGACGTGTGCATGACACTTTTGAAAAAACGCGCGAATTGACTATAGCTCATCATACATTGCATAGCCGCTTCTTCCGCAGATATCGTTTGGTGCACATTGTCATTAATGGATGCTAGAAGCTGACGGAATGCGGACATGTTCAGCGTCTCCTCACCTGCCACTTTAAGCTGATCAGGCGACAGAAGCGCCCGTTGATCGCGAAGCAGCCAGAGAATGAGCTTGAAAATAGATGCGGAGACAGCCAACTCGAAGCCAAATTCTTTCATTTTGTACTCACGATACATGTCTTCGACAAGGTCATGAAGGGCAGGCTTGTCTTGGACTTCTGGCACAATCCACTTGTTTAGACCTGCGAGCGGAGTGATATAGGGCAAATAATATTGCAATTCGAAAGCAAGCTGAGGCATCGGCCTCAGTAATTCTGGATCGAAGCCAATGACATAATGCCTGGAAGCTTGGTTTGGCGCGATAGAAACATTATGAACTTCACAAGGATGAATTAAAATGAAAGTGCCTTCTGCGGCTTCAAACCGATCGCTTCCTACCGTAATTGTGGCATTCCCAGAAGCGATATAAATAATTTCCATATGAAAATGCCAATGGGATCCAATCTGGTAGCCCTCATCTACGGTCGTTTGCACACCAACATAGAAGAGGCGATCAATATCCGATTGGCCGCTTTGGTTTTTATTTTGCTCAAAATAGGGAGGGAGGATCTGGCTCATGTCATTGTCTCCTTGGCACGGGAAAGTAGAATCGTTATATTTTTCGATAGTTTTATTATAGTGTATGTGCATCTTTTTTTGTACGCTTGAGATACGTTATATTCCATTTCAGGAGGCATACTAGATGAATAACTTGTTAAATCTGCCTAGCACATTTTTCGTAGGCTGTAATTACTGGGCATCTCACGCTGGAACAGCGATGTGGTCCAATTGGCAACCCGAACAGGTTGATCTCGATTTGAAAAGATTGTCAGAGGCAGGAATCGAAGTCATTCGCGTATTCCCGTTATGGCCTGATTTTCAGCCGATTGAAAATATGTATTCAAGCGAAGGTGAGCATTTTGGCTACCGCTTCGGAGAAGAAAGATTGCCTACCACAGAAGCTGGTAAAGCAGGGATGTCGGTAGAAATGATGGCTCGATTCCAAGCGTTCACAGAAATCGCGGCTACATATAACATAAAACTCATCGTTGGACTAATCACAGGCTGGATGAGCGGACGGTTGTTTGTACCGCCAGCCTTAAGAGGGAAAGCGATTCTGACTGATCCGGATGCCATTCGATGGCAAGTTCGATTTGTACAATATTTTGTGAAACAGATGAAACATAACGATGCGATTATTGCTTGGGATCTCGGGAACGAATGCAATGTCATGGGGAAAGTGGCGTCTCAACAAGAAGCTTACGTATGGACAGCTTCGATCGCAAATGCGATAAAGGCGAAGGATACGACACGTCCTTTGATTTCGGGCATGCATAGTCTGTTTCCGACAGGCAATTGGACCATGCAGGATCAAGGTGAGCTAACGGATATTCTCACAACGCATCCGTATCCATTTTGGACGAAATATATGGATTTCGATCCGTTAACATCGATTCGTCCGACAATTCACGCGACAATGGAAAGCTTGTTATACGCACAAATTGGTGAAAAACCTTGTTTCGCAGAAGAGATGGGCACAATGGGGCCGATGGTATGCAGCGAGGAAGTCGCTGGAGCTTTCGCGCGTACAAGCATGCTTACGCAATGGTCGCATGGTCTTCCCGGCTTATTGTGGTGGTGTGCCAATGACCAAACGAAGCTGAATCATGCCCCTTACGATTGGGTGGCATGCGAAGGTGAGTTGGGTCTCATGACGGAGGAAGGGCGAGTGAAGCCGGCACTCCAAGAGATGGGACGACTCAAGAAGGTAATCCAAGAGCTGCCGTTTGGGAAACTGCCTGCTCGTAAGGTTGAAGCCGTATGCATCCTGAACAGCTCACAGGATCACTGGGCAACGGCGATCGGAGCTTTCTTGCTCGGGAAGCAGTCCGGTTTTGATCTCGAATTTCGCTTTGAAGATCAGCCGCTGCCTGATGCGAATTTCTATATGCTTCCGTGTGTGACTGGCGTATATGGCGTCGCGAAGCAGCGCTGGGAGCAGCTATTGGATAAAGTACGCGAGGGAGCAACGCTGTATTTGTCTTCGAATGACGGCTATATGCTGAATTTTGCCGAGCTTACAGGGTTGACGGTGCAGAATCGCAGCCGACGGGCAAGCGATGCTATCGTGTTCTTACAAACGGAAGCAGGAGAAATACCGTTGACGCTGCCAAGTGCATTTAAACTGGATTTCCGTAACGATCGGGCAGAAGTATTGGCCGCAGAAGCAGATGGCAATCCGGTGTTGACTAAGGCATCCTTCGGTAAAGGTACTGTGTATTTCTGTGCTCTGCCCGTAGAGCTGGCGATGTCGCAGCAGGCTGGTGTTAGCTACAAGCCGGAACAATTTCCTTATTGGAAAATGTATGAATTCATTTCTGAAGAGGCGCGAAGTGCGCGTGTTGTCCAAGTGAAGGATCCTCAGATTGGACTCACCGAGCATATCGTAGACGCTCATTCACAGATAGCCGTATTGATTAACTACTCGCCGGAGGGTAGAGAGGTTCCATTGATATTGCAAGAGGGCTGGCAGGTTGAAGCGAGCTTGTATGGAAACGGACCTACTGTCCGTGAAGGGGGGACGTTGGTGAATGTTGCAGCAAATGATGCGGTGATCCTAACGTTGCGTAAGATTCACGCGTCATAATTTAGAGCTGAGGCTGTATCGTGTTTATACAAAGTAGCAGCCGTTTGTTTGTGGTATTATTTAACGTAAACTACCTACGTTAAAGACGGAGAGGCCGGAACGATGATGAGCACGCACCTCATTTATTACTATCGTGATTTTATGGAGAAGGAATTTCCATTTAAGTTGGATTTCCGAACAGAAACTAGTTTGAATCTGGACGCTTGTCATGCAGGCATTGGAAGCAGTGGACTTGGTGAATCGCAGGAAGCATGTGCCTTCGGAGTTTTCTGGCGGTCAGTAGCAGCGCGTTGCGATTGCGCGAACATTGGCGGGCGATCCGGCAATTATTCTGGCGGATGAACCGACGGGAGCGCTGGATTCGAAGACGGGTGTAGAGATTTTAAATATATTTAAGAAATTGAATGAGCAAGGCAGGACGATCATCTTGATTACACATGATCTGGCGATTGCGCAGCAGGCGAAGCGGGTTGTGCGGTTTCGGGATGGGAAATTACTTCATTAAATTGTGATGACATATAATAACTGATTTAGCTTTACGAGAAATCGTAAGGCTATTTGTTTTCTACAGGTATATATTAATTAACAGACAATGGCAGCAGGATCTCTCAGTTCACTTTAGCAACAACTGCGGTAACTGTATTGGGAAGGAAATATGAATTGATCAGAGAATTTATAGAAAGGGATGGTGGACGTACCACGGGTGTCAAACGAAGAATGTTCATCTTTCATGTTGAATTCGCTTTCAATAATTAAGAATAAGCGATGTTTGTAAATTACTTGAAGCCGATAACCCACATTTGCTTTTGCATGCACGTTGTCGAACATTTATTTTGAAGGGCGGCTTGATGATGGAAAATAGAAAAATTCCGTTGTTTCACAGTTATTTACTCTCTTACGTCATTGTACTGTTGATTCCAATTCTGATCATCGGATTATTAGTCTATCAACGTTTCGTAATCATATTACAAGAAGAGATTACAATAGGACACCGGCATGTACTCGAGCAGGCGCGAAGCACGTTCGAGGCCAAACTCACGGAAATGAACAAAATCGCCATTGAAGTTTCCAATAAGCCCGAGCTGTCCCCAGATCGTCTTAAGAAATCAATGTCATACGCTATCGATGCTATGGGGGCACTTCAATATACGACGGCTAGCCCGTTCGTTCATCAGATCATGTATTATCTGAAGGATAGTCCATATTTGTATACGCCAAGTACGACGATTCCCATTACCTTGTTCGCTGAGGGCGGATATGGAATTAAGACTGGGGAAGCTGGCCGGATCCTTCAGGATCTGGGCAACTTGACAAAGCCCGTACTCAAACCTGCTGCAAAGATTGCGACGAGTGACCTGCAGACAAGTAATCGCGCCTTAACTTATCTGATACCAATCCCTTACAACAGTCCTAAACCCTATGGGGCCCTCATTTTCCTCATCAACGAGGATTCTGTAGGGAAACTCCTTGAAGGCACATTGGAAGAGCGGCACGGAAATTCGCTCATCATAAATCGGGATGGTCAAATTATTGCTGCCCTGAGACACGAAGCTTATATAGAAGATCCGTCATTTCTTCAGGTCGTTTTAAATGTATCGAATGGGATGCAAATCGCAGAATTTGATCACGTTTCTTATGCAATTTCCACACTGAAGGAAGGGCATGATGGTTGGACCTATGTAACAATGCTGCCTGAGAATGATTTTATGACCAAGGTTGTGGCTGTAAAAGCACAGTTTTTTCTGTATGTGCTGATCGCATTATTAATCGGCAGCGTTCTGATTTATGTGCTGATGCGCTGGAACTACAGGCCAATCCAGTTACTAAAGGCAAAACTCATTCACACGAAGATCGCTGCTCGGAATCAGCTACTGCTTGACCTCCTTCGGGGGAGGGTATCCGACATTGTGGCGTGGAATAGAGAAGGCAGCGATTGCGGTGCTAGTTTTGAGAAGCCGTTGTATTTCGTTGTACTGATTGATTCAGCTGAGGCGAGTGGTGTCGATTCGGCAATGCAGGATAACAAACAATTTGAAGATGTATGCAGGACACATTTTGAGAGCTATGTCGTAGAAACGGCAGATGAATCTCGAAGCACGGTCATTTGTGCGATAACACAAGAAGAAGAAGGGGACTGGAACTTATTGTTGGCCGGACTTCACCTTGATCTAGCTGCGGTTTACGGAAAGATTACGATTGGCGTCGGCGAACTATATTCAGATAGTAGCCGTGTAGGCAGATCTTATATTGAGGCAGCGACCGCTCTTGATTATAAGCTGATCAAAGGTTCAAATACGTTGATTACCTATAGTGAAGTAAAAGCCGATAACTTCTCGTCTTCATGGTATCCGAAAGATGAATTGGAGCTTCTCATGGCACAAATGCAGCATGGCGAAGCCGAGAAGGCAGAACAGGTGTTGAAGCAATTACACGATCAACTGCTGCAGCATCCTGTTCCCCTTCCTATTGCCCGTTGTATTTGTTACGACTTGATGGGCTGCATGATTAAGGCGCAATATAAGCTACATGGGCCTCAATTTGACAAGATGGCTCATCAAGATGTCGTCAGCCTTGCGCGATTCAGTACAATTCAAGATTTGACTGAGTTGGTGCGGGAGATGTGCTTGTCGATAAAACGGCAGATTGAATCGGGCAAAGCTTTGGAGTTAGAAGGAGCAGAAGCCTGGATAGCCTACATCCGCGAGCATTACCAAGATCATAATTTCTCGGTGCAGATAATGGCAGACCATTTTTCAATTTCACGATCTTATCTGAATACTGCATTTAAAAAGCAGACTGACCAAACGATCATAGACTTACTAGATCATTATCGGCTTGAGAAAGCAAAGGAGCTGCTTGCGGGCAGTGATCTTGGCTTAAGGGATATTGTGCAACAGATCGGCTATTATGACGTATCAAGCTTTATACGCAAATTTAAGTTAAGACTTCATATGACGCCTGGTGAGTTTCGTAAATTATATGCGGCTAGCGTAGATTCGGTGGAATCGAGCTAGCGGTGCTAACAAATAAGATTCACTTATGTAGTGGGAGTTTCGCATATTTACTTCCTTGTTTCATTGGCTGGAGGCTGCGTGCTGAGGGATTTTGCTATAAAATTCATTTCGCAAATGATATGTGAATTTCGCATATATACACTCTCCTGAGCGCAAAGCTATAGTCAGGGTGTGGGACATCTAATTCCTAACACTCGAAAGGAGGTGGCGAAACTTGAAGCTGGCTCAGCAAGTGACGAAGCAGAAGGTAAAGGGAATATCGCGAATACGGTTGCCAGATTGGAAGCGAATGAGGCGCACCTATGAGTTATATTTGTTCCTGTTGCCGACCCTTGCTTATTTTCTTATCTTTCATTATGGACCTATGTATGGTTTACAAATCGCCTTCAAAAATTTTATCGCCGTTAAAGGAATCTGGGGCAGTCCATGGGTAGGTCTCGATCATTTTCAACGTTTCTTTAATTCCTCTCAATTCATACTTGTACTGAAAAACACGGTGTTGTTGAACCTCTTTGAGCTTTCCATCACATTTCCCTTGCCAATTCTCTTGGCGCTACTGCTCAACCAGATTAAAAATGTACGTTTTAAAAAATGGGTGCAGACCGTCACATACGCGCCGCATTTCATTTCAGCCGTCGTTATCGTCGGTATGCTGTTCATTTTCCTATCTCCCCGGACCGGGCTCGTCAATCAATTCATACAGTTTCTTGGGGGAGAACCCATCTATTTCATAGCCCGGCCAGAATGGTTCAAAACAATTTATGTCTTCTCCGGTCTATGGCAAAACGCGGGTTGGTCGATGATCATTTACTTAGCCGCACTAACAAGCGTCAGTCCGGATTTGCACGAAGCTGCCATTATGGATGGAGCTAACAAATATCAACGTATGTGGCATATCGATGTACCTTCGATCATGCCAACGGTGATGATCATGCTAATTTTAAACCTGGGGAACTTTATGACCGTCGGCTTCGAGAAGGTTTACTTAATGCAAAATGCGTTGAATGTGGATGCTTCCGAGGTCATTCAAACCTATGTATACAAATCGGGGTTGCTTAGTGCGCAATACAGCTATAGTGCTGCTGTTGGCCTATTTAATGCAGGCATCAATTTTATTCTGCTCATCAGTGTTAACACGTTAGCGAAACGTTTGAAACAAACCAGTCTTTGGTAATAGGAGGGCAATATGTGATGAGCTTGCTCAGCCGAAATAGCAAATTTGATCGATGGTTTGACATCCTCAACTATACAATCCTGTCAATCGTGTTATTGGTTGTTTTGTATCCGCTTTACATCGTCGTCATTTCATCCATCAGCGACCCGGATGCGGTTAATACCGGGAGGGTGTGGCTGATACCGCAAGATATCACGTTCGCAGGGTATCGACTTATCCTGTCCGATGGGCAAATATGGACGGGATATAAAAACACACTAATCTATACCGTTCTCGGCACATCGTTAAATGTTGTACTATCCTTAACGGGTGCTTACGCACTCTCAAGGTCCGATCTAGTTGGCCGTAACTTCTTTATGCTGCTTATTGTGTTTACGATGTTTTTCGGCGGTGGACTAGTCCCATCCTACTTGTTGATTAAGCACCTAGGAATGACAAACACCATTTGGTCTCAGATCATTCCTGGCGCCGTCTCGGCCTATAATCTCATAATTACCCGTACCTTCTTCCAGACAACGATTCCGAAGGAAATGCAGGAGGCGGCGGAGATGGACGGCAGTACGATCACTCGTTTTTTTATCCGTATCGTGCTTCCTTTGTCGCTGCCAATCGTCGCTGTGATGGTTTTATTCAACGCTGTTTCCCACTGGAATTCGTATTTCACGGGACTTATCTATTTACGCGATCATAAGCTGTATCCTCTTCAACTCGTGCTGCGCGAAATTCTGATTGTTAACTCCGCGCCAACGGAATCGGCTGTAGCGGGTGCTGGAGATGACAGTAGTATGATGCGAATCGCTGATATTATGAAGTTTGGCGTCATTATTGTATCCAGTTTGCCAGTGTTGGTCTTGTATCCATTTTTACAGAAATATTTTGTTAAGGGTGTCATGATCGGTTCATTAAAGGGGTAAGGTTATGAAACTAGATCATCCAATGAAAAGTGAAAGGGGTTACAAAATATGGTGTTAAAACAAAAGCTCAAGCTTACCTTCGTTTTAACTCTTACTTCGGGAGTACTCTTGGCAGGCTGCAGCAATAATGCCTCAACAGATGACAAGGCGGAAAGTACGCCGGTTAGCAGTATCAACGCTACTAATGGCAAAGATGGCGGTAACGCTGCGATGAATGGTTATCCAATCGTCAAAGACAAGTTGACACTTAATTTCGTAATGGCCAAAGCAACACAACAGAAAAAAGCGACCGATCAATTAAAAGTCGTGAACGATCTGGAAGCTTTAACGAATATTCACATTAAATGGGACGCGTCCGATCAAGGCTATCAGGAGAAGAAAAATCTGATGTTCGCTAGCGGCGACTTGCCTGACGGTTTTTTTGGCTCAGGCAGTTTAACGGATGCTGACATTCTGAAATATGGAACGCAAGGCATGTTGATCCCGTTAGAAAAACTAATTGATCAATATGCCCCTAATATTAAACAGTTGCTAACCAATCAACCGGATGTGAAGAAAATGC
The DNA here is from genome assembly GCF_045866505.1 of Paenibacillus sp. P36. Taxonomy (NCBI): domain Bacteria; kingdom Bacillati; phylum Bacillota; class Bacilli; order Caryophanales; family Paenibacillaceae; genus Paenibacillus; species Paenibacillus sp. P36. The sequence continues at coordinate 6,930,850 of NZ_AP038372.1, read as the reverse complement.
TCACGGCTCCGGACGGGCATATCTACTCGATCCCGACAGTAATCACGGAAGGCGCTAATGAGCTTGGAGAAGTCCTTTTTGTAAATAAGGATTGGATGGATAAGCTGAGACTGTCGGTGCCAACAACTACTGTGGAATTTGAGAAAGTGCTGAACGCGTTTAAGAATGGCGGAGATCTGAACGGAAATGGGCAAAAGGATGAAATCCCGTTTAGCTTCTTGAACGGCAACCCGCTTAACGGGATCTATGGTGTGTACGGAGCTTTTGGTATACCTGACAACGGCTCTCATGTTATGGTACAGGACGGCAAGGTTTCCTATATTGCGAATAGGCCGGAGTATAAGGCAGCTACTCAATATTTTAACGGTCTCTACAAACAAGGCTTGATTGATCAGGAAGCATTCACACAGGATAGAAATATCTACTTCTCAAAAGGTCGGGGTAAAGGCAAGCCAGTCTACGGGGCATTTACCGGATATAATGCGGAGAATGTTGTTGGTCCCGATAATGCAAAGAGCTATGTGGCTATCGCTCCACTGAAAGGGCCGAACGGTCAGCAGCTCGTTAATTTGGGTGATACTCTTGCTGTAACGAAGTCCGGATTTTCCATCACATCTGCGAACAAACATGTTGCAGAAACAATGCGCTGGATCAATTCAGTTTTTGAGGAACGCCATTCGGTAGAGTGGGAATTCGGACCAATAGGCGTTAATTTTAAGGAAACCAATGGCGATAAGTATGAATACTTGCCGACGCCTGCCGGAACGACATACGACGATTTTCGCTGCACCGAAGCACCTTGCTTTGGAGGAACCGGAGCGATTACAGAAGAAATCTATAAAAAAATCGAGCTATCCGACAAAATTAAGGGGCGTTTGGCGTATTTAAAGATCTATCAACCATTTATGAAAAGGTTTACACTCCCAAGCGGCATGTTCTTTACGATAGAGGATTCCGATCGCATGAACGTGCTCTCCACCGATATTAATGAGCTAGTGAAGAAAAAGCAGGCACAGTGGATTATTGATGGAAATGTGGATGCCGAATGGGATAGTTATTTGACTCAGTTGAAAAAGATTGGCCTCGACGAATTCCTGCAAATTTATCAACGGACGTATGACCGCTTCCAGTCAGTGAAATAGGTTTATTGATAAAATGAAAAATGAAAGGAAGCATACAATGAACGCTAACGTGAAACGCCCCAATATTATTTTTATTATGAGCGATGATCATGCCGCCCATGCTATGAGTTGTTATGGTAGCAAAGTTAATGTTACCCCCAATATGGATCGCATAGCAAATGAAGGAATGCGCTTTGATCATTGCTTCTGCACGAACGCAATCTGCACGCCAAGCAGAGCTACGATATTGACAGGTACCTATAATCACGTAAATGGTGTGAAGACGCTGTCCGATCGGATTGATGGACGTCAGATCACGGTATCAAAACTGTTGCAACAGAACGGCTATCAAACAGCAATTGTTGGAAAATGGCATCTTGGTCATGGCGGATATAGTGACCCGACCGGCTTCGATTACTGGAGCGTGCTCCCGGGGCAAGGCAGTTATTTTGATCCTTCTTTTATTGAAATGAATCAAACCGTCAAAACCGAAGGTTATGTCACGGATGTTATTACTGATAAATCGATTGATTGGATCAGAAATCGAGATAAGGACAAGCCATTCTTCCTAATGTGCCATCATAAGGCGCCACACAGACCGTGGATTCCTGATGAGAAGCATGCGCATCTATACGAAGACATTGATATTCCTGAGCCGGAGACCTTTAACGATGATTACTCGAATCGGGCAAGTGCAGCGTCGGCAGCGGAAATGCGGATCGACCGCGATTTAACTCTGACAGATCTTAAAGTGGAGCCTCCTGCACACTTGGAGGGTGCGGCGCTAAAAAGCTGGAAATATCAGCGATACATGAAGGATTACTTGCGTTGTGTTGCATCTGTTGATGACAATATCGGCCGGTTGCTTGATTATTTGGAGCAAGAAGATCTAGCTCAGGAAACAATTGTCGTCTATACGTCGGATCAGGGCTTTTTCCTGGGTGATCATGGTTGGTATGATAAACGGTTTATGTATGAGGAATCACTTCGTATGCCGTTCGTTATCCGTTACCCTAAAGAAATTCCCGCAGGCAGCGTGAGCAACGATATGGTGCTTAACGTTGACTTTGCCCCATTGTTCCTGGATTACGCGGGAATTACTATTCCCGAATCGATGCAGGGGCAAAGTTTCCGCTCCATTGCTTCGGGTCAAAAGCCAGTGAACTGGCGAACATCAATGTATTATCGATATTGGATGCACTTATCGGAGCATAAGGTCTACGCTCATTACGGAATTCGTACCGAACAATTCAAGCTGATTTTTTACTACGCCGATGCGCTCAATACGCTTGGTTCTGAGGATGAACCGAAGACGCCGGAATGGGAATTGTTCGATCTGAAAAAAGATCCGTGCGAGATGATCAATGTGTATCATGATCCGGATTATGAGCGTGTGGTAGCTTTATTGACCCGGGAGCTGGATCGGCTGCAGCAAGAGGTTGGAGATGAGAAGTACGTACCCAGCGCTTGATCGAGTGAATTTAATTTTTAACTAAGCAACAGATGGGCAAGAGTCCTTGCATACGTTTTCTGAAAATAAATCCGATGTAGTTGAACAATAATAATTGGGTCGCTAAGTCCGGACAAAAATGCCGGATGCTTGGCGATCTTTTTTATGTTTGCAGCGCTAGCCCTGTTTCGATTTAACCTTCCGCTTCTGTCCGCGACAGTGCCTGTTCCCCAGTAATCGGTAATGGTCAAAGGAAGCTAACCCTAGATAATAGTGAATAAGATAGTAGCTTTTTTGTTGTAGAGTTATACAGAATAATATTTACATAGCTTCGTGTCCACAATGTCAAAAAATTCGACAACACCGGAGAAGGGCAGGACGATCGTTTTGATTACACATGATCTGGCGATTGCCCAGCAGGCGAGGCGGGTAGTGCATTTTCGGGATGGGAAGTTGAGTGAGGTTGGATAGGATGAGGGCCGGGACCTGAAAGGGTTCCGGTTTTTGGTTTTGTTAATATGGCCTTGGGATTAAAATAACGGGCAGTTTAATGGAATAATATGTATGATACAATGGTGTTCTGGAGGTGTATTCATGCAAAAGGCAATTGTAGTTCATTATTATAACGATAAAAAGAATAACTTAAGTGAATTAAATCAGCTTTTACAAGAAGGATGGAAGGTTGTATCTCAGAGTGCTATGTCAGGTGGTGAGATGGGTGCAACAGTTTATTCACTTGTTATATTAGAGAAAAATTAGGAAACAATGCTTCTGGATTCATTGAAGAAACGGAGAACTATAGCGTAGTTTCTTAGAGTTAAGAATGCAATGTGAGTAATAAAAAAGAAATCGAGATTAGCTGTTGATCCAAAGAGAGGGTAGGTTATGACACGATCTCTGGTGGATTATTTTTTGATTTTCGGAGTCTTGATCACGGTTTTCCCAAAGTTTATAAGAGGTAAATTTAATCAAAAGCTAGAATTCACTAAATGTGGGCTACTTCTCTCAAAAATTGATCGCCGAACCAGAAGGGACGTAGATACGAACAGTGCAATCCGCAAAGGTCGCAGAGATAACTATCTGGTTTTCATATATCGCCTATCAAGATTCCATATTATGCAAACTATCATTAGTGGTGTATGTTCATGGGATATCGAGAGAAGCAAAGGAGGAAATTGTAAAGGGGAGAATCTCTTGGATGTTTTATTAGGAGGCGTGCCAATATTGACATGGTTATCTCTTAGGAGGGTGCGCCTTTATTCAGCTGTCTCCAACGAACATTGTTTAAACGAAGTGTACAAACAACATTTTTAGATGCAGAGGAGAATTTATAGTGATTATTTCCATGAATCCAAAATACGATCGAATTGCAGGGGGATCAGGAACTTTAACGGCTACTGCTGCTGCTGCTGGATCGGCACATTATCATCCAACAAATCATAAGCAAAAAAGTGATAAGCAGGACAAAATGACGATTAGCCTGCAAGCGCAAAACCTGTTTAATCGGCAGAACGGAAAGCAATCGATGATGGAACGATTAATCGAACAAAAACAAAATATGATGGATCGACGTAATGAATACATGTCAAATGCGCTTGAAAGAGGTGCTAGCCCGGAAGCAATGAAAGCTGACTTAGAACAGATGGATAAACAAATTCAGGAGTTGGATCAGCAGATTCGTGAGCTTCAACATAAGGACCTCCGCAAAGCAACAGGTGTAGACCACGACTCAGAAGAAGAGAATGACTTTCGAAAAAATGAAAGCAAGCAAGTGGTAGCACCTGACCAAAAACACGATTCTTCGCTATCATTGGATAGCATGAAAGCAGTAGTTTCTACAAATAATGAGTTGAAGCAAACCAAAAGCATGAAAATGGCGCAAATAACGCTTCATAGAGAAGCTAAAAATTGGGAAAGCGATCCTGCTCGGTCAGCAGAACTAAAAAGCAAGGCGGATGATTTAAATGGTAGAATGATACATGCCAGCTTGGCTGTGAATCGTGATTTGGCACATGTCATTGTAAATCGTGAAAATAAAGATGAGAGTACTCCTCCTCTTCCGTTGAATGATAAATACGATGGCAATAATGCTAGGGCTAGTGATACGCACAGCGAGTTATTGTCGGATGATAGGAAGCAACCAGCAGCAGAAGATGAAGAAGAGAATGTCGGATAAAAATAAGTGAAAGCATCTTTTTGTTCTAGAAAAATATTAACTTCTCTAATAGAACTAGACACGATCTTATTATAAGTCTAATCTACGATGAATATAGCTTGGAATAAACAAATGTTATTATTGTCACTCCGTTATCTCACTTCGAGATCTTTATAAAGAAAATAAATCCTTAGTTTCCAAAATAACAGACCATTGGAACAATAACAGAAGAAGTTAATATAGTTTTTTTACCGTGACTTTGTTACGCTAACGCAGAACGTTAGTTGAATGAGAGGGTAGTCAATTATTTGTTAGAAGTACTTCAAGTCTTATTTGTAAATAGGGTTTTCACTCCTTAATTTGCATATCGATTATATATATGAAAAGCCAGCAAACCCTTATGTTTGCTGGCTTCTTGCACTTCAAAACTTAATTGTCACCCAACAATTATTATATTGTATAGGTTGATAAATAGTTCTCAGCCTTCTTGAGTGTGAAAATCTTTTGATGTCCAGTTTGTTGGTCTTGACGATGTAAAATAAAAACGGCTGCTGGTTACATCCGATCGTCGGTTTCTCTTATTTAGCGTTGCAGTACTCTGGCTATCATTGTGGCAAATTCGGCTCTGGTTATCGCTTGAGTAGGGCGGAATGTACCATCATCATATCCTGTGACGATTTTGTTGGCTATCAAAGTATTGATATATGTGTATGACCAGGAGTCCAACTGGACATCTGAGAATGAAACAGCACTACTGCCGCTTAGTTTGAATGCTCTTGCAACCAAGGCGGCCATCTCAGCTCGGTTAAGGGTGTCATCCGGTCGGAATGTGCCGTCGTCATATCCGTTCATGAGGCCTGACTTCTCTGCGGCTCCGATGTAGCCAGCAGCCCAGTGATCGGCAAGTACATCAGTAAAGTCGCTTGTTTGCGGCTTTAGGCCAAGCTGAGTCGACAGCACCTTCACTGCCTCGGCGCGGGTAATGCTGAGGTTAGGACGGAAACTGTTATCCGGGTAACCGGCCAGCAATCCCTTCTTAATGAGGAAGTCAATGCTATCCTCGGCCCAGTGTCCTTTCGTGTCGGTAAACGAGATCACTTCTGGTGACGGTTCGTTCACATTGTCTGGCGTTGGCGTTGGTGTTGGCGTTGGTGTTGGTGTTGGTGTTACTGTTGGCGTTGGCGTTGGCGTTGGTGTTGGTGTGGATGACGGTCCGTTGCCTGAATCTGTCGATTCGTTGTTGTTATTCTGGTAGGTCAGCGCAGGAGCAAAGCTTGTAACACGTGAAGCCTTGGTTTGCTGCTCCAATGCGTAGCCCATGCCCAGAATGTTGGCGTCATCCCACGCTTTGCCCACAAGCTGCATAGAAATCGAATAACCATTTGGACTTGTGCCTACAGGTACGATAACAGTTGGCAGTCCGACATTAGATGTCAGTACGCCGGTACCTCTGTCCGAGCTCAGCTGAGTAGCTGCACTGTCGTTGTTATACACATCGCTTATAAATCCTGCATAAACGACGCTGTCTACATCGTACTGATCCATCCAGCCTGCAATAATCTGTTTGTAGTTCTTTCTGTAATTAAGGTAGGCCTGTACCTGGCTTTCTGTCATTCGCGGACGCACTTGCAAGTTGCGCTGATTGTACAGCAGCACCTTAGGCGAGGCGAGCAGCTCGTCGCCGCTAGCGAATGGGAAATCCTTCTGTAGCTCGATGTAGCGCGCCCAGCCCTCAGCGCCGGCATTTCCCGATGGGCTTGATCCACCGCCAGGAGGCGTGCTCATTTCGACCAGAGTAGCTCCTGCCGCCTCCAGATCGGATAAATGTTGCAAAACGGCTTCACCTGTGCCGTCATCGGCGTACGAGGAAACGAATGAGGATGGAATATAGCCGATTCGCTTGCCTTGCAGGGCATTGCGATCAAGTGCTTCCGTCCAGTCGCTTGGCCTTTTTGCATCTGCCTCCTTTGTCAACACCAAATCCAGTGGATCGGTTCCTGTAGTTGCATTAAGCAAATAAGTCAGGTCGGTGACGGTGCGGGCAATGGGTCCTGCATAATCCTGTCCCCATGTCAGCGGCATAACACCGCGCGTGCTTGCCATGCCATCCGTTCCGCGGAAAGCCGTCAGACTAGCGCCTACAGACGGTGCGTACAGCGAAACACCAGTTTGTGTACCCAAGGCTGCTGCTGCAAAGTTTGCCGCAACGGCTACTGCGGAGCCGCCGCTGGAACCGAACGAGGTTTTGGACGGATAGAGCGCATTCCAGGTTTGCATCCAGCCGCTTTCGCTGAAGCTGCCACTGTTGGCAAACTCTGAAAGATTAGTTTTGCCGATAATGACAGCCCCTGCTTCTCTAAGCTTCTGAACCTGGTATGCGTCTGCTTGGGGCTGCCAACCCTCAAGAGCTTTGGTACCGCCGGTGGTCGGCATATCCTTTGTATCATAGAGATCCTTGATAGCAATCGGAATGCCAAGCAATTGGCCTCTCTTCCCCTCCTTGCGAGCTCGGTCCGCTGCCTGGGCCTGTTGGATAGCTGTTTCAGAGACGTGAAGGAAGGAATGGAAGCCCAACTGTCCAAAATCATACGCTGTAATGCGATCAAGATAAGCTCTTGTGATGTCTTCGGAGGTAGTAATGCCTTTCTCCATAGCATCCTGCATTTGCGAAATGTTTTTGTTAAGCACATCGTAAGTGGCGGTTGTCACCGTAGGTGGTAAGGCGGGAGCCGCCGGAATGTCAAGGCGAGTAACAGCTGCGCAAGCAGCAGCATCATAACCAGCCAGTTTGGACAAGTCCCAGTTGCTTATTGTGCATACCTGTGCTGGAGTCAAGTGCGTAAGATCAGGATTATTCGCCAACTGATCCAGCGAATCGGCAGCTTGTGTGAGTCCGGCTGCGCCTGTATCTCCAGCTAGTACATATCTGGCAAGCGACTTGGTGTGGCCAGGCTCAATCGTCAGGCGATGGATAAAACCATAGAAGTTTGCATCATTGCCTGAAGTGGCCAGTGGAGTAGTGAAAGGATCCTTTTGCTGGTTGCCGGTGCCTTGCAACGCGCCTCCAAATGGAGCAGGCGAACCAAGAGCAACACCGATTGGACGATCTGCTGCTCTCGCATTGGCTATCAACACCCATGAATCGTTAGAAGCGATGGCAGCGTCTCCGCTGGAGGTCGTTTTTACATTGGCGTAATAGGGGCCTGTACCGTAGCCGAGTGATCCACCGAAAGATACATTGACCGTGACGGGCGAAGCGGTCGTATTGGTAAAGGTGTCAAAGAAACGTGTTCTATTGTTTGTGCTATCAAAGTATATATCGCGTGTAATAAGTACATTGCCCAGATTAACAGATTGGGTAGTGGCAAAAGTGTCATTGTTGTCAAAGGTAAGTCCAAAACCTCGCATCATTTGGCCATTCATGCGAGGTCCAGGTGTGGTGGACACTTGTACGAAAATATCGCCGAAGCCCTGCAGAGGTGTAGCACTCGCTCTGCGAATACTGCCTGTATCGAGGTTAGGCGCAAAGGAATCATGGAATTCCCATTCCGTGCCGCTTTTCGATGTCAGTTTAGTTAACGCATATGCACTGTTGAACGGAACCAATCCTGCGATGGAGATGGATAGAGCAAGTGCTGCTGCAAAAGTGGCTTTATTACTCCAGGTACGTTTTACTGCTTGGGAGGCTGGTAAGTCTGTAGCAGACTGACCTTTATTGAGCCTCAAAATGTTCTTGATCTTAAACAATATTTTTCAACTCCCTTTAGAGAATATAGTGGAAACTCTATCACCGTGTTAGTATAACGTCAAGTAATATAATTTAATATGTTACATAAAATAACATATATTTAAAAAGTTTAATATTTAATGACAAAACAAGCGAAAATGGCACTGAAAAGTTTAAGGTTTATTGATTATGTGTAAATATTAATGACACATAAATGACTCTAATAGAGTTAGTTGCAAATCTACCAAATGGGCGGGTGTATATCGCAAGTGCAAACAAAGGAATTACAGGCAACTCTAACGGGGAGCATTTGAAGCTAAGTGGCGTGCACTCATTGAGTACACGCCTATTTAATTTCTTCTTGTATGGAGAAACAATTTATTTGCATAGAACCAGCAGGTCAGTTAACCCGAGGTGGCGATTAAACGGGCCGTACAGGTCCTATTGTTAACGTTATGTAAATGACTTCTTTTATGATTTTGCATATAATTTGTTGCGACAACCACCGCCTCTTCTAAATGTAGAAACCTTCAATTGGCGGAGAAAATTACAGCAGATGGAGATAGTGTCACTACGGGGAAGAGGCTCGCACGAGTAGAAAGGTAATTGATCATATTGAAAATTATTCTGAAGTGGGGGGGCTATTAGGTCTCTTTGCTATTGCAGCTATTTTTCTGTTGAGTAATTCCAGCTAAGCCTTTATTCACGAGGCTCCCGACAGGCTACAACTTGGACTTAGCTCTACAACGAAGATTGACAAAGTCGTCTCGGAAGTTCCCAAAAGCAAAATTGTCGATCTGAAAACGCGCATAATATCCATACCCTTCGGCTGCAGTTGGGGGAGTCTGAAACCCCATTCTAGTTTGCTGGTTAATAGGTGTATTTATTAATGTATTTATTCCTAAGAGATATTTTTAATATCGCTTGAAGGAGCTTGGGGGATAAATCGAATAAATTAATGGCACTAACTAGGGAGTGTGCTAAGGAGACACTCTCACCGAGGAAGGAGATTTGAACTTCTAGGAAAAATGTTTCACATCCTGCCTTATTGCAGTTCATATCAGTAATATATAGAATATGAATTGTGCCTTACAGATAAGAAATGGAGTGGGAACTCAATGATTAAATCAATTATTTTTGATATGGATGGAACTCTTTTTCAAACCGATAAGATTTTAGAAATATCACTCGAAGATACCTTCAATCATTTAAGGTCACTAAAAGAATGGGACAATGAGACACCTATAGATAAATACCGTGAAATTATGGGTGTACCTTTGCCTAAAGTATGGGAAGCTTTGATGCCGAATCACTCAATTGAAGTGAGAGAAAGAACCGATGCTTATTTCCTGAAAAAGCTAATTGAAAATATTAATATCGGAAAAGGTGATTTATATCCTTATGTAAAGGAGATTATGAGTTATTTAAAAGAGAATAATTGTACAATTTACATAGCGAGTAATGGCTTAACCGCATATCTAACTGCCATTGTGAATTTTTATAATTTAGATAATTGGGTGACTGAAACATTTAGTATTCAACAAATTGAATCTTTAAATAAATCTGATCTAGTCAAGATTATTATTGAAAAGTATGCGATTACCAACGGAGCGGTAGTTGGAGACCGTCTCTCGGATATAAATGCAGCTAAAGACAATCATTTAATTGCAATAGGGTGTAAATTTGATTTTGCACAAGAGAATGAGTTGTCTCAAGCTGATATCGTTATAGATAGCTTAATTGAACTAAAACAAATAGTGTTGCGATAACATCTTTAGCTAGCGAGGACGATAACTCCATTAACCGCCTTTTTAAGTAGAGAAAGCAGTGTTTCTAGGTGATAGTAATGTAGATATTATTGCGGGGAAATCTGCAGGGGTTCGGACTTATGCAGTTCAGTGGTTATCCACTTATCAAAGTACAGTATTTGATATAAAACCTGATGCTGTATTCTCAAACACAGCAGATTGTATTTCCCTTTTAAAAAATGAAGGTTCATTGCGCTAACGGTGAACGTTTGTTCAATACACAGCAATGGGAGGCTGCCGGCACGATCGGCAGCCTTTTGCTCACCTAACGGGAGTTTAAGACAACTTCGAAGTAATGGAATTGTATAAAGTATTACAACGAAGAATTACGGGGGTAATTTGGTGGATAAACCTAAATTTCTTACACCCATACTGGTAGGGATCATATTTTCTGGTGTATGGATAATGATTGGAACCCCTTTTTACATTAATTCATTTTCAGCATACTTTGGAATGAAATATTTAATTTTTTTCTTTAATGGTCCCAGTTATTTTTGATTGAAGCATTTGCCATTATGCTAACGGGAGTTTAATGGAACAAAAGTTTCTCAACTGTGATGGACCTAGATACTCCACAATTTATTATCTTATTGTCATTGACATGTTAGTTTACGACTATTGAAATATATCCATGTATATCAGAATATGGATAAAGGCATATCATATACATGGGCTCATGGGTGTGGCAAAAGGAGTAACACATTTTAAGGATATTGATGCAAGTGGAAAAAGTCGTATCAACTACTTTCGCTTTTATGATACGTACAAGGATAATATGAATAAACCCTTTTACCTTGGTTATTTATTAACAGGTCGGTTGACGAGAGTATGATGTTTTTGTCCAGCATGCGATTAAGCTAACGAATAAATGTTAGCAGAATACTAACATTTGTGCAGTCCGCCAGACTGATCGGCTGCTTTTTCATTATGACTTTGAATGTCATATCCATTTGATTGTATTACGGAATTTATGTTTTTTTAAACAAATATTGATCCCGCTGATATCATCATGATTCCTGGGGATTCTCCCCTCTAAGGCAATATTAAGAGAACTAACCAAGGTTGGAGAATATTTTGCACATCATATACCGAATTGGGTAGAGCGTTAAACTAACAGGGAACAATAGTGGAAAGTTAAGGGAGCAGTTTGCCGTGGCCGGCAGCTGTTCTTTTTTCTTTTGACCGTGAGCAGAATCCCTCAACAAGAATTTGGGCAATTATGTTATTATTTTGGAATCACAGTTGGTTAAAAATGGAGGATCTAGATGAATATCAATGAAACCGGAATCATTATATTTTGTGAAAATTATGATGTGGCATTAAAATTTTATTCTGAAAAATTAGGTTTACATGTTCGCAAAAAAGGAGAGCACTTATCCGTATTAGACTTCGGAGGTAGTTATCTCATGTTAGAGGATAACGGGGTAGCTTCGGTAAAGGAAAAAACACGGGCAGAGAATCCTACAGTTATTCGTTTTAACGTGAATAACTTTGAAGAGGCCGTATCAGAGTTGATGCAGCGTGGCGTATCTGTTGATGTAAAGAAGCATAGTTGGGGAACGATTGGAGTAATTATAGACCCCGAAGGAAATAGGATTGAATTAAAGGATTAGGCACTGTGTTTAAAAACGTAGTGGAAGAGCTGGATATTTACCCAACGGAGAACATTTGTTCAATAAGAGGGCTAATTATAAAACTAAAGGGACACGTTAGCAGGAATGGTTTGTCCTATATCGTGACACAGTGCACGGGAGTGCTTTTGCCAGCTTTACAACGCGGCTTCTATTTGATGCGGTACGCGGGAAAAACTATTTGATAGAATTTTCGGATAAATGCTATACTGTACCAATGTATAATTTATCCAGAAAAAGGAGAATGAAAAATGATGTACTATGCTGATCATTCCAGGGGAAAGCCATACGCTAAAGATCCGGCTGTTGTAAAATTTAAAGGAAAGTATTGGATGTATTATTCCATTCCTTCCTATGAAGACGGGCGTCAACCGGACGGCTGGGGCATAGGTATTGCTGTAAGCGATGATCTGGAGCAATGGGAACGCGTTGGTGAAATGACAGCGCAGCATCCTTATGAAATCAACGGAATATGTGCTCCCGGGGCTATTGTATTGAACGGAAGCATTCATTTGTTCTATCAAACCTACGGGAATTTCCCAAAAGATGCGATTTGTCACGCCGTTTCGGAAGACGGGCTGCATTTTGAGAGAAATAAGTCGAACCCCGTGTTTTCGCCAACAGGTGAGTGGAATAACGGTAGAGCTATCGATGCCGATGTTATTATTCACCAGGATAAGCTGTTCCTTTATTTTGCGACGCGCGATCCCAAGGGTGAAATTCAAATGCAGGGTGTGGCAACAGCGCCACTTGATTCTGACTTTGGAGCAGGCGCATGGACTCAAGCTTGTGACCAGTCAATCCTTAAGCCCGAGCTTCCTTGGGAGGGGCAATGTATCGAAGCGGCGGCGACGTGTAAGCGGAATGGCAAAGTATTTATGTTTTATGCGGGTGCCTATAATAATTGGCCGCAGCAAATAGGATGTGCGGTAAGCGAAGACGGAGTGCATTTTCAAAGGCTGTTTTCAGAGCCTCTTTTGCCGAATGGAGAACCGGGCAGCTGGAATTCTAGTGAGTCAGGTCATCCATATCTATTTGAAGATGAAGATCAGCGCACTTATTTGTTTTTTCAAGGCAACAACGATAACGGGGAAACTTGGTATTTGTCCTATGTCGAGATTGGATGGGAAGCTGATGGTAACATTCCGGTAATTATCCCTCCACTCTAATTTGTTGAAATGAATGAATACCTGTTAGGTTTATCGAATGGTCATAACAAAAAAGCCGTCAGACTCACTGAAGCAGTGATTTTGGCGGCTGTTTCGTTATATGAAACGACTTCTCCAGAAGCATTCCCCCGGCATTTTCTCCCGCAATCACTCCTTTATTCATTTCTGTTAAAAGCCTACATACCCAATCAAATTGGCATTTTTGCCTATCAAAGTACCTTTTTTATACGCAGGGACCGGTGATATTATGAAAGCGTAAACATTCAATATAAACATATCGAGAGGGGTTCCCCAATGAAGAAATGGATTGCTATGCTTTGCGTATGCGCGCTGTTTGTTATTTCAGCTTGTAGTGGCACTAAAACTGCGGCACCGGCAGCACCTGACTCCAAACCAACCCAACCTGCTCCTGCTCCTGCTGCGGCCGGAGAGAAAAAGAAACTGTCGTTATGGTACATAGAAACGGGGAAACGGAAGGAACTGATTGAGGCAACGATTCAACAGTTTATGAAGGATCATCCCGACGTGGAAGTGGAAGCGGTTCAAATTCCTAATGACCCTTACAAAACGAAGTTAACCGTTGCTATGGGCGGCGGAAATCCTCCTGATATTTTCCATTCTTGGGGCGGCGGTTGGCTGAAACAATTTGTAAGCGCTAACCAAGTATTGGATTTAACCGGTAAAATCAGCACCGATACCTTTATCCCTGCCGGGATCAGCTCCGCTACCTTTGATAATAAAGTATACGGTGCACCGGTAGCTTTGTCCTTAGTTCCTGTTTATTACAACAAGGAAATTTTCGCTAAATACAATTTGCAGCCGCCTCAAACTTACGACGAGCTGATGACGATTGTAGAAAAGCTTAAAAAGGAGAATATCATTCCTTTTGCGCTTGCTAATAAAACGAAATGGCCTGCTGCTTTGTTATTCATGTATTATGCAAACCGTCTTGGGGGTTCGGAAATTTTCAACGAAGCCTTTGAAAGAAAAGGACGCACATTTGATGATGAATCCTATGTAAAAGCTGGAGGTATGATCCAGGAGTTGGTCAAAGCCGGCGGCTTTAATCCAGGGTTTAATGGTATTCAATACGATGCGGGAAATTCACGTCAGTTGATGTATACGGGTAAAGCTGCAATGGAAGTACAAACCTCTTCGTATATTAACAATGTCCGTACCGAAGCGCCTGACTTTGAGAAAAAATTAGGCATGTTCCCATTCCCGACCATCAACGGCGGCAAAGGGAAAATTACAGACGTAGTCGGAGGAGTATCACCTGTACTTTCCGTATCTTCCAAAACGAAATATCCTAACGAATCCGTTGAGCTGGTTAAAGCTTTAACATCCAAAGAGCTGGGACAAAAATTAGCTGACCAAGCTGGCACAATCTCGGCACAGAAAGGTATTACTTACACGGATGCCTTTGCCAAACAATTAAACGACATGTTGAGCAGCGCGACTTCCTTGCAAACGTTCTATGATCAAACGTTGCCATCCGAATTAGCTGAGCTGCATAAAGATACAACGCAGAATATTTTTGGCCAGACCATGACGCCGGCCGAGGCAGCTAAACAAATGGAAGCTAAAGCAAAAGAAGTATTAAAGAAATAAAGTCATTCAAGGGGAGGGATGCCTCCCCTTCTACTCTTACACCAAGGAGAGGAGCTTCCCATGAATAGCAATGCCTCGCCACGAAATATACGCCGGCAAAATAAGATACAAAACAGCCTATTTTTATTATGGTTTATCGGTCCGGCGCTGCTCGTTTACTTGATTTATGTGATTTATCCCATTTTTGCTACTTTTTACTACAGCATGTTTAAGTGGAGCGGGATTCAGACTGAAAAAACGTTCATAGCGTTGCAAAATTACGTATCTCTTTTGTCGGATAACGTTTTTTGGATGACGGTTTCTAATAATTTACTGCTGGTTATCGCTTCCGTTGTTACACAAATTCCGCTCGGACTCGTTATGGCGCTTATTTTGTTTGCTCCGCTAAAGGGCATGCGGTTGTTCCGAACTGTGTATTTCCTGCCTTTGCTGATGTCAACCGTAGCAGTAGGGATTTTGTGGTCGCTGATCTACGATCCGATGTTCGGCGTTATTAATAAAACGTTGGAGGCTATAGGGCTCGGCTCGTGGCAGAATGGTTGGCTTGGAGATACGAAAACCGCTTTTATCGCAGTTATTATTACCATTTGTTGGCAGTACACTCCGTTTTATATGATTTTGTTCCGAGCGGCCATTTCCGGAATCCCGACGGACATCTACGAGTCGGCTGGCATTGACGGCTGCAGCGGCTTTAAAAAGTTTTGGCATATTACACTGCCGTTAATTAAACCAACGATTATTACTTCCTCGGTTTTATCAGTAATCGGCTCGTTAAAATATTTTGATTTAATCTTCGTCATGACGGAGGGCGGTCCCTCCAGCAGTACAGAGCTAATGGCCACATATATGTATAAGCAGGCCTTTTCCCAATTCAATATGGGATACGCGAGCTCCATCTCATTTACTATGTTTGTTATCGCATTTGTGGTTGCATTGATTATTTTGGCAGCGGATAGATCTCGCGCGAAGGCAAACCAATAGGAATATGACATAGATAAAGAAAGGGTGATCACTATGCCTTCCATAATAAAGTATACAGGGCTTTATTTGATCGCGGCCATTCTGCTGGTTTTTACAGGCTATCCATTTATATATATGATTGCAACTTCTGTGAAAACACAAGAGCTGTTTTTTCAAAATCCAACTTCTCTCTGGAGCAACTTTGTGTTTGAAAACTATGCGCTCGTGTTTAAGCTCGGAATCGATCAATATTTTATCAATAGTATATTGATCTCGGTCGTTAGCGTGTTTGCCGTTATTTTATTATCGGCTATGGTCAGCTTTCCCTTGTCCCGCATAAGATTCAAGTTGAACCGGCCTATCTACTATGTATTTCTTGCAGGCATGATGATTCCGGTGCATACCACATTGATCCCGGTTTATCTTCTTACAAAGGAAATCGGATTGTATGATTCGTTGTGGGCACTATTGGGGCCGTATATTTCATTTAGCCTTCCGGTTTCCATCATTATTTTGACACAATTCATCCAGGAAATTCCGCGCGAGCTGGATGAAGCGGCTATTATGGACGGAACCTCGCAGCCGGCATTATTTTGGAAAATCATACTGCCACTGCTTGCTCCGGCGCTTGCAACGATAGGGATCTATAATTTTATTCATATATGGAATGAATTTGTTTTTGGTTTGGTGCTTATCACAACACCTGAAAAAATGACACTGCCGCTCGGTTTACGTGCGTTTTACGGTGAGTTTTCCGTTAACATTCCTGGAATCATGGCTACATTGACACTGGGGACCTTACCGCTGCTAATCGCTTATTTTCTTTCCCAGGAAAAAGTGGTCAGAGGTTTATCAGCCGGCGCTGTAAAAGGATAAGTTTCCGATAGGTAAATATATGTTGTTTGCAAACCATTCCTATGATGTATACTATGGGGTATGGTTCTTTTTGCTAGGAATAAAGGATGTGTTTAGCATGAACAGGATTATAGGCGCCTTGCAATTGAACCGGACAAGAGTGCAAATCTTACTTGGCTTCCTGCTGGTTATGATGGTTGTCCTGTCCATTGCAGGCGGATTGGTTTACCGTTCAATATCCGAGTTGTTGGTCCGCAATGCCGAATCCTACGTAGGGGAAACAACCAAGCAGGCCAGTGCCCGCTTGGATGCGGTGCTTGCACAAGTTGACACGCTTAGCTTGCTGCTGATGACGGATGCCCGGATCCAACAGTTATTGTACAAAGTTAAACAAGGAGAAGCCGTAACGGTTGACCAAAAGCTGTCGGTCCGGCCTATTTTGATCAATTTGATGACCTTTTCCGATCTCATTCAAGGCATTGAGCTGTACGCGGGCGATGAGCCGTTCTATCCGTTGGAAAACCAAAATTTATTGGAACGCATCGGCCAGGAGGCTGCTATTTTCGCCAATTTGAAAGAAGGGCAGCTTGTATGGGCGGACACAAAGCAAAAGGAGAATGGTCACCTTCTCGCTGTGCGGCAAATCCGGTTGGAGGATGACTATTTGGCTGGAGGAGGATACATTGTCTTCCGAATCAGCGATTCACTTCTTGACTTTTTTAACACGGAGTTCTCTTCAATCAAGGGAAGCACGATGCATTTGTACGACCAGCATCAACAGCTTGTCGCATCCAGCTCTCCCTCGCTGCTGACATCGGTAGATCCATCCTTCTTGCTTCGCCCGGCTCCGCAGGGAACTCATTCCATCATTAATATACACGGGACGGATTATCTTAAGATTATTCGGCAGTCAACGGAAACCCACTGGTCCATTCTCATGCTTGTCCCTGTAAGAGCGATTACAGAAGGGCTGCTTGTACTCAAGCAGGCTTTACTTTGGTCGTTAATTGTCGGCGTTGTTTTCTGTCTTCTGCTTTTGTGGATACTTTCCAGTTTTATTACAAAGCCGATTCGCAGGCTCAGAAATAAAATGCGCATTCCGTTCCTCGGGCTGCCGCATCTGAATGAAGAGGTCTATTTTAATTTTGAAATGAATGAGTTGAATATTTCTTATAACAATCTTGTCCGGGAATTGCATCAGCTGGTGCAAACGGTTTACGAAAAGGAACGCCTCAAAAACCAAGCGGAAATCAAAATGCTGCAGGCGCAAATTCACCCGCATTTTTTGTTCAACACGCTCGAATCGTTATATTGGACATTGATAGATAAACAAGAGGAAGAAGGCGCCCAGACGGTTATTGCCTTATCCAAGCTGTTCCGGTATACGATACATGCTGCAGACAAAGATGATTGGGTGAGCTTAACAGACGAAATAGAGCACTGCCAGCGTTATATGGAAATTATGAAATACCGCCTCGGCCACCGCTTAAACTGGCAGTTTCATATCGAACCGCTGACCCAAGAAGTAAAGGTTCCCAAGCTGTTGATTCAACCGTTAATAGAAAATGCGATACAGCATGGGATTGAACCGAAGATTGGAAATTCATCACTTCTTGTCTTGATACGGTCCGTCGAAAAGGATGGGGAAACCTTGCTAGGTATACAAGTTAAAGATAATGGCGTAGGAATGGAACGGCATGCTCTTGAAGCACTCAAAAACCGATTGGAATCATCCGGCCGGCCGGATACATCTTCCAAATCAGGCATTGGCCTCTTAAACGTACAGCAGCGTATTAAGCTTTATTACCGCAATCATTATGGAGTTTACATTCAAAGCAGCCCGGAGCAAGGGACTGTTGTGGATCTATATCTTCCTTACGGAGTTGAACGCGATGTCTGAACTTCCTTGTATTCTTATAGCCGAAGACGAGCTGCCTACCCGAAACGGCATTATGAAAGCGCTACAAACTTGGTCGGAAGGAAAAATCAATTTGCAAGTGGCGGAAAACGGGATGGAAGCCTTCCACTACCGAAAAACAAATCCAGTGGATTTACTGATCACGGATATCCGGATGCCCGGTTTAAACGGGATACAGCTTCTCGAAAGACTGAAGAAGGAAGGCTTGCAGACAAAATCCATTCTGCTTACGGGGTATGCGGAGTTTGAATATGCCAGAAAAGCGCTGACTCTTGGCGCGGTGAACTATATTCTGAAGCCGGTCGAATTCCAAAATTTAATTTCGGCCGTCGAGGAAGCCTTTGAAGAGAACAAGCTGTGGAAACGGGGCAACCATGATTCTTCCTTCATTGTACCGCAGGTGCTTAACGATTCAATCCGTAAGTCTTTAGTCTATATTTCCGCCGAGTTGTGGAATCCGTCTCTTGGGATCAAGGATGTTGCCGAGCATATTCATTTGAACTCCAGTTATGTTTCGGTGTTGTTTAAAGAGGAAACCGGCTATACGTTTAGTGATTACTTGACCCGGTTGCGGCTCTACAAAGCAAAGGAATTACTGCTTGGAACCGATATGAAAATATACGAAGTAGCCGAACGTACGGGGTTCAGCTCTTCTAAATATTTCGTGAAGGTTTTCCGTGAGGCGGAGCTTTTGACTCCCAAGGAGTTCCGCAATGAACATAAAAAAATGATGAATATGAGCGGGTTCGGCCATGAATAGAAGGCATAAGCTAAACCTGTTGATTGCAGCCGTGCTGTTAGTCACTTTATTATTTACTATATACAGTAGGAGGGATGCTCCTAACGTTTCCCAATCTCCACCGGCAGCGCCTTCTGTTTCTTCGGCCCCGGTAAAAATTACGTTCTGGAACGTCGAGACCAATGACCTTCGACAAGCTTTATTAAATCAAAGCATCCAAGCCTTTAACCAGACTCATAAGGCTGTTCAGATCGTGCCTTATTTTTATGAAGTGGAAACTTATAAAGCCAAGCTTAAACTGTCCATGATTTCTGGAAAAATGCCGGATTTGTTTTATTATTGGACAGGCGAGTCGTTTAAGTATATGGTTGATTCCCAGATTATAGCGGATTTAACCGAGAAAATGCAGGAAAAGCCCGCTTTTATGAAGCAGTTTTATCCGGAAGCGCTGCAATATGCTACTTATTATGACCGGTTGTATGGGCTGCCTCACACAACCAGTCATGTCGTGTTCTGGTACAACAAACGAATCTTCGCTCAATATGGCATTACGCCTCCGCAAACATGGGATGAATTAATGTCGGCTGCGCAGCAGTTATTGAATAACGGAATTCCGCCGTTTACCGTCTCCGGCAAGGAGAGATGGCCACTTCTTAATTGGTTCGCTTATTTGTCCAACCGTATGGGGGGCTCGACTCCTTTTCAGCATGCAATTAAGAAAACAGGTGACTTTACCGATCCCGCCTTTTTAGAAGGGGCTCAGTTATTCCGTGGCCTGATTACGGCAAAAATGTTCGTGCCTGGCTTTTTAGGCTTGGACGGGCCGAAGGCCGAGGATATTCTTTTAAAAGGTGAAGCGGCCATGTATTTGCAAGGCGATTGGGTTGCGGAAAAAATGCTCAGTAATCCGGACATCGGCTATTTCCGCTTTCCGACGGTTCACGGCAAAGGAGATCCTCAAGTCTATTACGGAGGCTATTCCTCAGGCTGGGCCATTTCCGCAAACAGCAATCTGGATGCGGCCTTTGAGGTGCTTTCTTCGATGTTTAGCATGGAAGAGAGGAAGAAGGTTGTTGAGGCGAGCGGGCTGCTCTCTACAGTAAAAGTTATGCCTCTTGATAGAAATAATATGAACCCACTCGTATACGATTTTGTAACCTTTATTGAAAAAGATCCCGTCGATTTTTTCGGTTATTATGACCAAGAAATCGATCCCCACAGATCTCAGCTGTTATTGAATGCTGTAGTAAAGATGGCTAGCGCGCCTACAATGTCTCAGGAGGAGATTGAGGATTTATTGAAACAGATCCGGTAAACTGTATTGCAATTAACCCAACTATGTCGAAAATGAATATTTGTTATTTGGACAAGTAAGCATTAACGAAATCAAGATCAATGCCATATTAGCGAAGAGGATGACCCTAATCCAGATTGAGCATGTGAGTAAGAGCTATGTGATGGGCGGGGAAACGATTCGTGCGTTGGACGATGTTTCGTTAGATATCGATCACGGCGAGTTCGTGGCGATCATGGGACCGTCGGGGTCAGGGAAGTCGACGCTGATGAACATTTTAGGCTGCTTGGATGTTGCGGATGATGGGGACTATGTGCTGGACGGGAAGGCCATTAATCGGCTCAAGGATGCGCAGTTAGCTGAAATAAGGAATCGGAAGATCGGCTTCGTCTTCCAGAACTTTAATCTGTTGCCACGTTTGAATGTATATGAAAATGTGGAGCTGCCGCTGATCTACAGGGGCATGAGCAGGAAAGAGCGGGAGCCGCTTGTCATGCAGGCATTGGAAGCGGTGGACTTGGTGGAGCGCCGGAAGCATTTGCCTTCGGAGCTGTCGGGCGGTCAGCAGCAGCGCGTTGCGATTGCGCGAACACTTTCGGGAGATCCGGCGATTATTTTGGCGGATGAACCGACGGGGGCGCTGGATTCGAAGACGGGTGTAGAGATTTTAAATATATTTAAGAGATTGAATGAGCAAGGCAGGACGATCATCTTGATTACTCATGATCTGGCGATTGCTCAGCAGGTGAAGCGGGTAGTGCATTTTCGGGATGGGAAGTTGAGTGAGGTTGGATAGGATGAGGGCCGGGACCTGAAAGGGTTCCGGTTTTTGGTTTTGTTATTATAGCCTCAAAACATTTCAAATTGACACGTTTTAAACCTATGCTATTCTTAATAGAGAACCCCCACATAGATATCTTATATGTATGTCTCTCTCCACGAACTTCAGATCTAAATTTTTACATAATAAATGTATCCACTTAAAAAGAAAGGAAGTAATCGCGTGATGAGTGGTTTCTCGAAGTATATAGCCGGGATTTCCATTAAAAACAAAATATTCATAGCGAATATATTAATTATTGTCGTATTTATTTCCACTCAGTCATACTTTGCCAACACGATTTCACAGAAAGCCCTTATCGAGAAAGAAATAAATAATTCATCCCGAGAGCTTGTGCTCATCAAAAACAACCTTCAAACTTTGGTAGCTACAATTGAAGACTATTCCAAAATCTTGGCTAGCGATTATCGATTGCAGAACGTCCTTTATAACGATTTATTATTAAATAGTGAGTTCAATGCAAGTAAGCCGGTTGAAGGATTAAATAACCTTTCCATGAAAAAGACCCTTTCAGAAACGATCAGCAATATTGTGGAGCCTAACACAAAAATTAAAGCGGTAAGCATTCTCACCTCGAATCGTCACTGGGTGGACGTCGGGTTTGCTGATAACGCATATGCTTCCCGTATATTCGGTGACGATTATGGAGCGGATGATCGTTTCTACTTACCCACTTGGACAAGCTTGATCAAATTCGGATTCTTGTATGAAGGTGAGCACAACGTAATTGCGGTTTCCAAAGCGGTCATTCATAAAGATACCGGTAAAATGGTTGGCAGAGTTTTTTTGTACGTGAAAGAAGCGACGATTGCTTCAATTTACGAAGGGGAAAATAAGGGAGGGGAATTTTATATCGTTGATTCTGCCGGCCGAATTATTTCCTCACAGAATAAAGCTATGTTATACCGGGATTTCAAGGAAGCCGTCTCCATAACCATTCCCGAGAATGGTAAAGACACAGCATTTACCCAAGGCAGCGGAAGAAATGAAATGTTGATATTCACCCAGCGCTTCGAACCGTTGAAATGGACAATTGTAAGCGTTATCCCTATGGATGATATTTCTTCAGATCGGAAACAAATCAATCAATTAATGATCGGGATCGGCGCAGCATGCCTGCTATTAGCATTAATTGTGTCCTTTCTATTGTCAGGATCAATTACGCGACCCATCTTCCAGCTTGCTAAGACTATGCGAGAAATCCGTACGGGGAAGATGCAAGTCAGAAGTACTTACCAATCAAAAGATGAGATTGGATATTTAAGCGAGGGCTTCAATAACTTAATGAATCGTATTGAAGCGCTTATGGCCGAAAACGTCGAGAAACAAAGGACAAAGGCCGAGATCGAATTTAAATTGCTGCAATCGCAAGTAAAGCCTCATTTTTTATACAACACGGTTGAAACCATTATTTCGCTCATTAAGCTGGGCTTAGGGAAGCAAGCCATACAGGCAGCCCAATACATGGCGAATTTCTATAAGATTTCGTTAAGCAAAGGTAACGATATCATATCGATTGGCGAAGAGATGCGTTTAACGGAAAGCTATTTGGAAATTCAGCAGCTGCGTTATGTGGAGTATATGTCGTATACGATGGAAATTGATAATGAAATTCTGACGTATTCGATTCCGAAGTTGACCTTGCAGCCAATTGTGGAAAATGCCATCTATCACGGATTGAAGCTCAAAAAGGAAAAAGGAATCATACGCATTACCGGAAAGCGAAGCGGCAACAATGTGGAAATTGAAATTTACGATAACGGGGCTGGTATGCACAATAATCAAAGTAAGGCTATCATGGCGGGATCCAGTGCTCTTGATGAAGCTGGGGGATTTGGAATTAGAAGCGTATCCAATCGGATCCAAATGCTGTATGGAGAA
Source organism: Paenibacillus sp. P36 (assembly GCF_045866505.1). Lineage (NCBI taxonomy): Bacteria > Bacillati > Bacillota > Bacilli > Caryophanales > Paenibacillaceae > Paenibacillus > Paenibacillus sp. P36. Next base: position 6,907,690 of record NZ_AP038372.1, on the reverse strand, counting down.
AGATACGGACTCCAAGTTGAAAGTGAATACGGCGTTTATACTAAAATTAAAATCGTATTGCCTCTTCGACATCATTAGCTCCTGCTCGCATCCATGAGGCTGGCATTTCTATTATCCGCAAGATAAAGGATTGAATAGAATAGGGGGAAAGACCATGTATAGAGTGCTTATTGTCGATGATGAATATTACTTCAGGCAAGCCTTGAAGATTTCGCTGCCGTGGAGTGAGTTGGGTTTTCAAATCGCGGGGGAAGCAAAAAACGGGGCGGAAGCTCTGGAACTGATGGCCGAGATAGAGCCTGATGTCGTGTTGGTGGATATGAATATGCCGATTATGGATGGATTGGAGTTTATACACAAAGCCAAGGAGCGCGACCGGAAATCAAAATTTCTGGTGTTGTCAGGCCATAGCGAATTCTCGTATGCCAGACAGGCTGTGCAATTAGGGGTTATAAATTACGTGCTGAAACCTATTAACGAAGAAGAACTCCAAAGCTCCTTACTTGATATAAAAGAACTGATACGATCGGAGCGTCTTGGCGAACTTGAGTTGGATGATTTAAGAAAGCAGGCAAGTGAAGGCTTGTCTGTCCTGAAGGAGCAAGTGCTGAACGGTTGGCTGCAGGGCAATGGTATCTCTAGATCCGGTTCCGAACGGGATCGATTAAACGATTTGGGAATAAAGTTGGAAGGGTTGCATTATAAGGCGATTGTCGTTGATGTGGATTCAAGTGATGAAAGGAATCTTGAGGAGGATATGCGGATACGCAAAGCCAAGGTACAAGAAATCGCTCAAAATAATATGCAGAGCGCCTTTCAGTGTGTCGACTGTCATGATCATGAGGCTCGTCTGGTTCTAATCATAGGATCACCCGACGGCAACTTCAATAAGCTGGCATCAATTTGCGAACGGATTCGATTGAACGTAGAGAACGACTTGGGCTGTACAGTAACGATTGGTTTAGGGAATGGCTGTGAAACGTTTGAGTCGATTTCAGCATCGTATAAGGAAGCGTTAATCGCATTGAAGCAGCGGTTTGTATGGGGGGGCAACAAGGTGTTCGCATATTCCTTGATTGCGGAAACCGGGATGAAAGTCGGATTGTTTTCGGTGGAAAAAAGAAGCGGTTTGCTAATGTCGATGCGAATCGGGAACAGCTCCGAGACGGAAGAATGGCTTTCGCGTTTTTTTCATGATACTCGCCTCCAAAAAGCTTCAATGGAAATGCTGCTTCTCGCTGGAATCGAAATCGTAGCCACATGTCTGGAATTTTTGGCCGAAGCGTCGCAAAGCTCGGAAGATGTCTTCCGAAATACGACACATCCCGATTTGATACAACACGTTCAGAGGATGAAAACCTTCAACGAGTTGGAGGACTGGATCCGTGCTTTCATTCTAAAGGCCATGGATCATGTGCATAGCCGCAAAACCAATAGAGCCGTAAAAGTTATAGAGGAGGTCAAAACGTATATTTCGAGGCATTACGGCAACGAAGAACTGCGAATCGAAGATATCGCAAAGAGCGTTCATATGAATTACAATCATCTTTGCTTCGTGTTCAAAAAAGAAACGACCTTTACGATCAATGACTACCTGACCGAAATACGGATAATTAAAGCAAAAGAACTTTTTGATCAGGGAGAGAAGGTTATCCAAAATGTAGCGAACCAAGTGGGATATGCGGATGCCAACTATTTCAGCAAATGCTTCAAAAAACAAATGGGAATCACACCTAGCAAATATGTGAATCAAATCAGTTAGACTATATGCTTCCATGCAGACGTTAGGGGGAAAGTGAAAACTTTGCCTATAACGTCTATTTTTTACCGTTAATTTTACTACTGGTCCGAGAATAATCTCTGTACTAAAATTGGCAATATTCGTAAAATTAACTCAAGGTTGATACCGCTTTCAGAATCTGAAATCAATCTGATATCCGCTTTCACAAATAGGGGAGGTAAACAATGAAAACGAAGTCAAAAGCAGCAGCTATGTTCCTCATGGCAAGTACTCTTCTGGTTACAACGGCATGCAGCAGTGGGGATGCAACAAAATCCAGCCAGCCGTCCGACAATCCGTCGCCCTCGGCAACAAGCAAGGAGGATAACAAGAGTACGGCGAAGACGGACAGCAAAAAAATCAAGATGAAAGTCATCACGATTACGACGGACGAAAATCGCAATAAAATTATGGAAAAATTCATTAAACCGAATATTGCTACAGCGCTTCCCAATCTTGAAGTCGAGTTTGAGCCCGGCGGCGGCGGCGAGGATATGGCCAACAAGTTGAAGACGTTAAATGCATCTGGGGATATGCCGGACGTATTCTGGAATGATGCGGGCTACTTTACGCCGTTGAAGAGCACAGGCAGCATTCTGGATTTGACACCTTATATTACGAAAGACGGTTTCTTAGGCAAATACGCGGTGCCGGATGCGTTAAAGCATGTAGATAACGGGATTTACAGCTTGTCTTCCGGAGCTGACACCTATTTCACCCCTGTCATCTTCTATCATAAAGATATGTTCGAGAAAGCTGGGGTTAAAGTGCCAACCACGTTTGATGAGTTGATTCAAATCTCGAAGACGCTCAAGAGCAAAGGCATGGTACCGGCTGTAACTCCTGGCAAGGACGGGTGGGGACCGAAGCTCTTCATGCTGCAGCAAATGATTCAAACCGGAGATCCGCAGGCGATGGCAGACCTTGTCAGCAACAAAACGGACTTCAACAATCCATCCGTTAAGGAAGGAGCGGCTCGCATCGAAAAGCTGGTCAAGGAAGGCGTGTTCCCAGACGGAATAGCCAATATAGATTACGGTCCAGCGATGGAAATGTTTACATCCAAAAAGGCGGCTATGTTATGGCAGTTTACTTGGGAGTTGCCAAATCTCGCAAAAGACGAAACGGTTGATTTCTTCCCATTTCCAAGCGCAAGTGATAAGTATAACCCTACAAAGAATGTACAGTTCTGGGGTTCTCCGGTTAACGGTTATGCGGTCAACGGCAAAACCAAGAATCCGGAAGAGGCCGTCAAACTTGCCGAATTTCTAGCCATGGCGGATGCGTTATACTTTGAATCTACCGGTGCTCCTATATCTTTGAAAACAGGAAACAAGGCAATGGATAGGAGCCCGCTTATGCAGAAGTTCGTTGACTGGTACAATCCGATTCCTAATAAAATCCCATCCTGGGCTCTTAATTCGCTAGATGCGAAGACGTCTGCCGAAATATCTACGCAAGGAGCGAATTTATTAACGGGCGAGTACTCAGCGGATAAATTTAATGATGCGATGAACAAGATCTGGAGCCAGAATACGTGGTTTGCCAAATAAAAAATAATTGAATAGCTAAATCCCCTTGGGATAGATCCAAGGGGGTTTAGACACAAATTAAATGGTGGAGAGAGCGATGAACAAGTACTTTAGCACCAAAGTGTCTATCTTTGTGTTTGCTTTCCCGGCATTGCTGCTGTTTACCTTATTCTGCGTATACCCTTTGCTGCCGGAGATCTGGATGAGCTTGCATAAGCATGACGGGTTTAGAAATTTGGGTTTTGTTGGTTTAAATAATTACAAAGAAGTGATATTATCTCCATCCTTTTGGACCGCACATAAAAATACGTATCTCATTGTAGCCATTTCATTGTTACTGGGGCTCCCCCTATCCATGATGCTTTCGCTTTTTATGGATGCTCAGACACCGAAGTTTCGTCGATTCTTCAAGACGGTGGCGATGTTCCCTGCGATTTTGTCGGTCACTGTTGTTTCTCAGATTTGGTTAGCGTTCTACGAACCCAATTGGGGCTTATTTAACGCGATTCTCAACTCATTAGGGTTGAGCTCTTGGACACATTCGTGGTTGACGGAAAAGAAAACGGTCATGCCCAGCATCGGTTTGACATTCCTGTGGCAATATATTGGACTGAACGCGATGCTGTTTTATACAGGAATCAAGACCATACCCAAGAGTTACTATGAGGCGGCATTGATTGATGGAGCTAATTTTTTTCAAGTTAGCTTACGAATTACGATCCCTTTGCTGCAGAATGTAATCAAATACGTGCTTATCCTGTCTACATTAGGCTCAATGGCATTTTATTCGCATGTACGAGTCATGACGGCAGGTGGCCCGGGAGATCAGTCCAGAACGGTCATCTACCAGATGTATTACACGGCATTTGATACTTCCGAATTTGGCAAAGGCACTGCGATCGCCGTCATTTTTATTCTGGAATGCCTTTTGATCTCCTTTTTCATTCAAAGGTTCGTTGCCAGAGAAAAACTGGAGTTTTAAGTGGAGGGGAGCTTTCTGAAATTATTAAGTCGAGTGTTTTGGGTAGTTGTGGGATGCACGTTTTTGTTTCCTTTGTATTGGATGGTAACAATGTCGTTGAAGTCCAAAAGCGAAGCTTACAGAAATCCTTTTGGGATACCGTCTTCCTGGGATTGGTTGAACTTTAGCGAAGCGCTGTCCAAATATCATTTTTATACGTATTTCGAGAACAGCGTCATTTATACCGCAGGCACAATCGTCATTACGTTGATAACCGGCAGCATGCTTGCTTATTGCCTCAGCCGTATGCAATGGAGATTCAACTCCGCGATGTTGCTATATGTATCTATGGGTTTAATTGTCCCAATCGAAGTCGTCGTTATCCCTTTATTCCAACTGGTTAAATGGCTGCATATCAAAAATAGTTATTTGGGTCTTATCTTGCCATATTCCGGCTTCGCTATCGCTTCCTGCGTACTGATGCTGTATGCCTTTCTTCGGTCTTTGCCTAATGAGCTGGAAGAAGCGGCATGTATCGATGGAGCGAATGTCTATCAAACGTATATGAAAATCATATTTCCAATCGTAATGCCGGCGCTCATGACGCAATGCGTTCTTATATTCATTCGAATCTGGAACGAATTTCCGCTTGCTTTTATTATTGCTTCCAAGGATCAATTACGGCCGCTTACGGTGGGGTTGCTTGGATTCTTTGTCAATGTGGGAGTTGCGGATTGGGGACTTATTGGCGCGAGTATGCTGTTATCCAGCTTGCCTATGATCATCGTTTATTTAATAGGGAACGAAAAGATCGAGAATGCATTGACTGCAGGTGCCATTTTGAAGTGAGGAATGTGAAGCAGAGGAAGGGACGCCAGATAAGGTGTCCCTTCTCCGTATCTGCAGGCTAACGCAGCGCTCTATCTTTTCAAATTTACCCGAGAATTTTCCTTACGGTCCAATAATAGTCTCTGGGAATATTCGTACAGACTGGTATCATGAAGTTATTAATTGATAGCGCTTCCAACGTTGGGGTTAGAACAGCTTAGTCGGAATCTGCAGAGAGAAGAAGCCGGCACTAATACCGCCCAGGCGGTAATGTGTATAGTAGTTTACTTATATCCAAGGAGGTTTTATGAAAGTGAGAAAAAGATCACTCATTTGGATTCTGACTTTGGTAACGGTATTTTTCACGCTACCATTTTCAGGATCGGTATTCGCAGCTGACAGTGCTTCAATTGCAACTGCGGCTAGCAGTACGCCAAGTGCAACTATCTATGTTGCTACAAATGGCAATGATACCACAGGTGACGGAACGCAAGGAAAGCCGTACAAAACGGTTGCCAAGGCAAAATCCGTAGTAAGGACTCTGCCTAAGACAGGCGGGGATATCGTCGTTCAAATTGCGGATGGATTTTATTCGCTTGATGAGACCTTGGTATTCAACAAGGATGACTCCGGAAGTGCAAGCAGCACAATTCGTTATGAGGCGGCGCCGGGTGCGAAGCCGGTAATCAGCGCGGGTGAAATGTTGGGAAAAGGCGTGTGGACTGAAGCTGTTGGCCTCACCCAGACTGGCGGTTTGAAGGCGTATAAAACGACCCTGAACCGGAGCGATAAGTTGCGGGCGATTTATGTCAACGATAAGAGAGCCAACATGACGCTGAGCTCGCAAGTCGTTTCGGCGAACAGAACCGTCACCGGCACTCCCACAGCCAGCTTTACCACTGCCAATAACCCTTGGGCGTGGCAGAACGGCAGCAACATCCGGGCGGGTATCGTATTCGATGCCAGCGTAGGTCTGACAACAGCAACGAAGAATCCCCAAAACATCGAAGCCGAAAGCATGGGCGGTTCCACCGCCAGATGGGCGAGGCCTTTTGTCACCTTCGCGTCAATTGAACAGGCGCCGGCAGCCAGCAACAAGCCCGGTGGTGTCATGCTCCGGTTCCAGATGCCGTATGCGGCGATTTCACAGTCTTTAAGTAATAATACGCAATACAATCCAGGTAACAATCAAGTGATCCGCAACGCTTTCGAGTTCTTCAACAAACGCGGAGATTTCTATTTCGACCAGGCGGAAAGCACGCTTTATTACATCCCGCTTGAAGGCGAAGATATCAATACCGCCGACGTGGTCATTCCAAGGCTTGAGACGGTTCTCGACATCAGAGGGATCCCTGTAGGAGATCGGTTGAACCCTGTTGCGGGCTCGGATGATGGACGTGTCAAAAACATAACCTTTAGCGGCCTGAAGTTTGCTCATACCGACTACAAACTAACTGAACTGACGGGCACATATACACTTAGCGACGGATCCGGTCCGGTAACAACCAGTTCACGTGGTTATGCGTCTGTTCAGGGCTCAATCGTGAACAAAGTTTACTTCCCCAGCAGCATAAACTGGCATGAGACTTTCTACAGAGGGTATGACATACCGCCGGCAGCGGTAATCATCAACGCGGCGAGGAACATCAAAGTGTTGAACGGCGAGATCGGGCTTACCGGATTTAATGGCATCCATGTAGAAAACGATGCCAAGGATATCGAAATCTCGGGCAACTATATCGTAGATACGCTCGCTTCCGGCATTGTAATCGGACATCCGCAGCATATCTATGAAAATGATGTGGCGATTACGCATGAATCCAGTGCTTCGGTCTCTGGCACGCCAATAAGGAATTGGGCTGGCGTTGATAAGGAAAAATTTACGGCGGGTACGGAAGCCGTGCCGGAGAATATTTATATTACAAATAACTTTTTGTACAGGACCTGCTACGGATTCCCGGGCGCGAACGCTCTGGCTTCTTTCTACACAACGAATATGCAGGTACTGCACAACTACATTTATGACACCACTTACGGCGCCATGAGCATCGGTTGGGGTTGGGATGAGTATGATGGGTTCGGCTTTACTGCTCAAGGTACCAACAAGACAGGCGGCCCTTACAATGGTACGAATGAAACGAGCATCGCAAGGTCTTCAGCCATATCTACGACCTCCAGAAATAACAAAATAAACTATAACCGGATAGAGCAAATTTGCACGGTAGTTAACGACTCCGGAGCGATTTACTCTCTGGGCCGGCAGGGCGATCCGGGTAATTTGCCGGGCGGAGGGACATGGGACACCATCAACACCGTCTACCCGTTAACAAACGACCCCGTCACGAACAAGAATAGTAACTGGAATTCTGACAACTGGACGAATTTCACGGAGATGAACTACAACTTCCTTAACCCGAATCCAACTGACAAACCTACGGACTCCAACAACTGGATGAACGGGTTCCATCCCGACGAAGGCAGTACGTTCATCAAGATGATAGGCAACGTTGTGCAGGCAAAGCTCTCCTATGCCGTGGGGCAAAGCCGTCTTATTGAGTTTAACAACTGGAAGCGCAAAAGCGATATGATTATGGTCCAAGGTTACGTAGACGGGGATAACAACCAGAATGGCGCCCCTAGGACTACTTATGACAATTACAAAAGCACAAGCCGCATTTGGCCACTTAAGGGCAACGAAATCGTTTTGAATTCAGGCCTTACCAACGAATACACGAAGATGATTCCAAGGAGCCTCATTGCCGATACCGAGTTTGAGTTGGCTTCCAACGTCATCATGGGTAAAGGTGAAAAGCTGAACCGCAGAGGTCTGCTAAAAGCTCAAGACACAGTTTGGCTCGCGCCAGCGAATACAACTGTCTTTAATGAAGGCAATACGATGACAAAGGCTGCCGGCGACGTAAAGTCAATCAACGCTCCATCTGTCGCAGGAGAATACAAATTATATATCAAATATGGAGACGGCAGAGAAACGGCCACTTCCAAGTATACGGTATACGTCGACGCGAGCGGTTCAGCAACCAATGTGGAAAATGGGAAAAACTACGAAGTTTCAGCGGTACGTCCGCTAAAACTGACTTTGAGTAATGATTACACCTTTACGCTTAACGGCAAGCCCGTGGCGAATGGGTACGAAATAAGCACCGAAGGAAGCTGGACCTTGGTAGGCAGCACTTCAACGCCTGCACTAACCCTCAATTTTACTACCACAGTATCGGTGGCAAATAAGCTGCTCCCGGCTGACGTGTCAGTAGCCCCCGGCGGGAAAGTCAGGTTAGCGTACGATTTGGATGACGCCACAAATCAGATATGGATTTCCTCATCAAGCGACGGAAATTTTATTGAAAGCGACAAAGAAACAATGGCCTCCGGCAACATGATAGAAATAACCGCGCCAAAGCTGCCCGGTCCATACATTATTTATGTACGGTCGAAAGAAGGCGATGTTCTCAGCCTGTCGCACGCTCGTGTAGTGGTGCGCGATATGACGCCTGTCGATATTCCTAGAAATGGTCTTGACTTATGGCTCAAGGCTGATGAGGGCGTGGAACAAGATAGCAGTGGCAACGTGACTGGATGGACAAATATGGGAAGCGTCCAGGCGAAGCTTGTTCCAGCGAACGTCCCCGGTAGCGGTGGCGATAATCTTGGAGCACCAACCGGCAACCCAACGCTAAAGAACGATGGATACGACTATGTAGATTTCGCAGCGATGTCAAGGCCGCTAAAAGCTGCAGGTTTTAAAAATTATAACGGCAGTACGCAGATGACGATATACGCGCTAGTTAAACCAACAACCACAGCCAACAACTCCAGTGACCAAAATGGTCTTGTTTATTTCGGAATGAACGAGGCTTACCAAACTTGGGCGGCTAACAGCGGTTGGAGCGGTATTAATTTGGGTGTAGGAACAAACAGAGTTAACATCCGCTTTGGTAACACGGATGGCAGCGTATCGGGCGGCGGGCAACAAATGACAACAACAGCCACTAACGGTTTGGCCAGCGTTCGGGCGCAGTTAAACGGAACCAATAGAGCCGTTTTTGTTAATAACAATGTCATCGGCACTGGAACCAACGCTAAAGCGCTTTTAGGGAACAGCTCGGATCTGGGCGTAGGTTACACGATGGCGGCTGCAACCCCCTTCCGCTTCCTGGGTGGAGTCTCGCAGATTCTCATCTACGACAGGGTGCTGACAGCTGACGAAATTACGAAAGTAGAAACATATTTTAACGATGTCAAAGCGGGCCGTGGTGGACCTGCGAATCCAATTGTCTCAACGGTCGACAAAACCTTGCTGACTGCCTTGATTGAGGCCGCCAATAACAAGGACTCTAGCATCTATACAAGCAATTCATGGAATGCTTTTGCAAGCGCGTTAAATGATGCCAAAACTGCCGCCTCAAATGGTGAGATCGGGCAGGCAGCAGTGGACAATGCCTATTACGGGCTGCGTAACGCGATTAAAGAGCTTCAATTGATACCAAGCGGAGTTAGTACCGCTGTATACGGAACGCCTGTTATCGGCGGCTCCGAACTCGATCCACTCTGGAATACGACCGCCACGCTGCCGATTCTTAAGCATCTGACAATGGCGAACGGTACGACGGACGGCTCAGGTAAAGTGCTATGGGACAATAATAACCTGTATGTACTGGTACGTGTAAAAGACCCTGATCTGAACAGCAGCAGCAGCAACGCGTATGAGAAAGACTCGGTCGAAATCTTTGTGGATGAGACCAACAGTAAACAAACCACTTACGGCACTGGTATGGGACAATACCGTGTTAACTATCTCAATGAGAAAAGCTTTAATCCAGGCAGTATCAGTGCGGGGTTTGAGTCTTTTGCCAAAGTCGTGGATGGCGGCTATTACATTGAGACTAAAATTCCGTTTAAGGCAAGTGTTCCTGCAGCTAATCGTGCCATTGGATTTGATTTACAGATCAATGATGCGAAAGCAACAGGCGGCCGTCAGGACATTATCATGTGGAACGACGTGACCGGACAGTCCTATGCCAACGGTTCACAATGGGGTGTGGTTACTCTTCTGGGCGAGCAGAAGCTGACAGTGACCGGAGCGGACGGAGCGACCTCCATCACAACCAAAAACGGCACGCTGCAAATGTTGGCGGGAGTGCCCGTCGTATGGTCGGTAACCGCAGAAGACGGTTCGGAGACGAATGCGGCGATCATCAGTGAGACGGGATTGCTGTCGGCCAAAAAGAACGGCGTTGTGAAAGTAACGGCGCAAGCGATCGGTTCCAGTCTGAAAGGCAGCGCGCTGATCTCAATCAGCGGTCAAGAAGGCGCGGTGCTGTCAGGACCAACAACCGTTGATGGCGGCAAAACCTTTGATGTTGATCTCAGCTTGGCGGGTTCTGGCAAAGAAGTCATCGCGCTAGATACGACGATTAATTATGATTCTGATAAGCTGGAGTTTGTATCCATGGACTCGCTTCAAGAAAATAATTTCAAACTGGTCGGCGATGTTAAATCGGATGGCAAGTTAAGAATTATTGCGGCTAATATTGGAAATACGGATATGGCGAGTGGATTGATCAGGCTTAAGTTTAAAGCTATTGCAACGGATAATTCGCAGATCGCATCCATTCGCATCAATCAGTTAACGGTTGCTAATGGTGCGGGCCAAGAGACAGAATGGGCTGGTGCAACTCACACAGTCCAAATTAATAAACTGGATAAATCGGGCTTACTGCGTCTGATTGCGGAAGCGCAAAGCGCGCATGATGCGGCAGCGGAAGGCACATATCCTGGCCAATATCCATCAGGTTCGAAAGCAACCCTGCAGGCAGCAATTGATGCCGCTCAAGTGGTGGCGTCGACTCAAGGAGTAAGCCAGGCTGAAATTGAAGCGGCGATCCTGAACCTGAATGCGGCATTGCAAAGCTTTAATGATTCAATAATTAAAGCTACCGATGGAGATTTCAATAACGATAATAAAGTAAGTATTGGTGACCTTGCAATTATTGCTTCTGCTTATGGTAAAAAGAAAGAAGATGCAGATTGGAATCAGTACAAAGCGTTGGATTTGAGTGGCGATGGCACAATTGACATCGTTGATATCTCGATTCTGGCTCGTAAAATTCTGAATTAATAACATATAAAAAAGAAATGGTGGCTCTAGTTGAAATTAACTTGAGCCGCCATTTCTTTGTTTTGTGTTTCTTATTTGTTTGAGGAGCCCTAATCCGAGCGATATGAGAATAGATCAATAATCGATGAGGATAGGTCATTGTTTTGAAAAAATTGATATTTTATAATTGCTTTAACGAAATGGAATGAAAACGCTATCAACACAAAGGCGTATCCTTTAATCTATCAATTGACCTGTTGCGCTATGATCTGTTGCACGACAGTAGAGGAAATTGCCATTTCAGCATTCCATATAGATTTATAGATATCGTAATGTGTCAATAAATACGCTGAATATACCATTGAAAAGGGAGTGTTACATGGTGCAAATACAAAAAAACAGCCTGACAAGCAGTTCAATAAGAAAATTTCTTTTTATACTCCCTTTTATGATTTTGCTTGGTATCTTTGCCTATTACCCGTTGTATGGTTGGGTTTATGCATTCTTTGACTACGCACCGTCGATTCCGCTATCGCAATCGCCATTTGTCGGTTTGAAGTGGTTTCATACCTTGGTCGAAAACCAAGTAAAGATCGATCAAACCCTTCAAATCCTCAAAAACACATTTGGGATGAGTGGCTTGAACCTGCTATTCTCCTGGCTTCCAATGATTTTTGCCATATTCCTGACGGAAATCAAGTCCGTACGGTTCCGGAGGTTCATACAGACGGTAACAACCTTGCCGAACTTTATCAGCTGGGTATTGGTCTATTCACTGGCATTTTCAATGTTCTCTAGTGACGGTATAATCAACGGTCTTTTGAAACAAATTGGACTTATTGATTCCCCGATTTTACTTCTTCAAAATTCCGACCATGTGTGGATGATGATGTGGATATGGACAACTTGGAAAACACTGGGTTGGTCAGCCATATTGTATATAGCAGCAATTATGGGTATAGATGATGCACTATATGAAGCGGCCTATGTAGACGGCGCGACAAGAATGAGGGTGATCTGGCATGTCGTTTTGCCAAGCATGGTGCCAACCTATTTCGTCTTGTTGATGCTGCAAATTGCGAGTTTTCTGAATAATGGCTTGGAGCAATATTTTGTATTTCAAAATGCATTTAACAAGGATTCCATACAGGTTCTAGACTTATATGTTTATAACCTTGCAATGGGTGGCGGAAGCTACTCCGTGTCCGTTGCGATCAGTGTACTTAAAAGCTTGATCAGTGTTGTGCTTCTCTTTTCTGTGAACGGACTATCAAAAAGACTAAGGGGAGAGAGTATTGTATGAGTCATACAGCAGCAGGGTTGGCGTCAAATGATAAAGCGCCCGGCAGTCATCTCACCAGAAAAATGAAAGTCCAAGTCAGCGCAACAGACAAGATGATGACTGTTTTAATATATGGGTTGTTTTCCCTGTATGCGCTTATATGTGTATATCCCTTTTACTCGATCATTATTAATACCATAAGCGCTAACGATATCAGTGCCAAAGGTGATGTTATCTTCTACCCGATAAATATCCAATTTCATAACTACGTGGATGCGTTTAAAATACCGGGATTGTGGGATGCAGCCATTATTTCTATAGCAAGGACCGTGATTGGAACCACTTTGACGGTAGGGGCTTCCGCCTTTCTGGGATTCATGTTTACCCAGGAGGATATGTGGAAGCGGAAATTTTGGTATCGCTATACAGTTTTAACTATGTTTTTTAATGCCGGCGTTATTCCTTGGTATTTGACCATGAGGTCTTTGCATCTGACAAACAATTTTTTGGCCTACATTTTGCCGACGATAGTAGCTCCGTTTTTCATTATTCTTGTAAAAACTTTCGTGGAATCAACGCCGAAGGAATTGCAGCATGCGGCAAGTATCGACGGTGCCGGGACCATGACTCTTTTTTTCAAAATCATGCTGCCTATTTGTAAACCCATATTAGCTACAGTTGCGATATTCGCAGCAGTGGATCAGTGGAATTCCTTCCAGGATACGTTGTTGTTAGTCACGGAGAGCAAACTTTATAGCTTACAATTTATTCTATATAACTATATGAATCAGGCAAGCTCCTTATCCAGCATGGTAAATCTGCAGAATGCCGGCTCAACAGCAATGTCAAGTCTGGCAACGAAGCAAACGACGACTTCCATTCGAATGACGGTGACTGTTATTGTTGTAGCGCCTATTTTGTTGGTTTATCCGATTTTCCAAAGGTTTTTTGTCAAGGGGATTATGATCGGTGCAGTGAAAGGATAATTTGCGCCGGATTAATAAATTGAAAAATTATGGAGGTTGAGTATGCGTAAACGTGATAAAGCAATTAAAAAATCGGCGTTGTTATTGTTTGCTAGCCTCTTCATGGTATCGGTCGCATTAACCGGCTGTGGAGATGAATCTAGCAATAAGACTGCATCAACGGAACCAAGTAAGTCACCGAACTCCGGTACTCAAGCTGCATTAAAGGCACTAGATCACAGTAAACCGCTGACCATCACTGTTTTTGACAATGCAGCCAATTATCAAGGAGAGCAGAAAGGGTGGTATGGAAAGCTTATTAAGGATAAGTTCAATATTACTCTGAACATTCTTGCTCCGCAGATTGCCGGCGATCAGCTATACAAGACAAGATCAGCAGCAGGTAATTTAGGCGATCTCCTGATCGTCAACAACAATCAGCTGGAAGAATTAATTCCAGCCGGTCTGATTATGGACCTTTCGGATAAGATCAAGAATACGCCGAACCTGTCCAAATATGTAGACAATCATTTTAAACCTTTCAATGCCGCATTCGAAAAAGTAAATCCTAGTGGCAAAATTTATGCTTTGCCGACCTTTGAGGCCGATACTTCACCAACGACTTACTCGGAGCAAATCCCTTACTCAAGCCCAATCATGCCTTGGGATTATTATAAGGGCGTCGGGGCTCCCAAGCTGAACAATCTGGATGACCTCTTGAATGTACTGAAACAAATGCATGAGAAATATCCGAAGACTCCCGACGGTAAACCGATCGCTCCAATCACCTTGTGGAAGGATTGGGACAGCAGGGGCACGATGGAAAATGCACGCTGGTTGAGCAATTGGTACGGTTATGAACAGCCAGAAGGAACCACGACCATGCAGTTGAATGCAAAAGGCGACGTCGTTCCCCTTATTGATGACAACAGTATGTACAAGAAAATTCTGCAATTTTATTTTAAAGCAAATCAGATGGGGTTGGTTGACCCTGACTCGCCGACCCAGGATTGGAACAAAGTATCGGAAAAGCTGACCAATAAGCAGGTATTTCTCTTGTGGTATTCATGGGAAACAGGGTTCTACAATACGATTGAAAGAGGTAAAAAGGGTGACGGGAATGTGGCTATTCCGATCGCTGACACGCACATCATTCAGTCAAGTGACGCCTATTACGGCAATGGAAGAGCGTTTGCTATCGGTTCCAAAGCCAATGATCCCGATCGGATCATGGAATTCATGGATTGGCTGGCCTCTCCTGAAGGTTTGCGCTACTATGTGAATGGATTTGAAGGCTTCAACTACGAAAAGACGGCAGATGGCAAATTTAAACTGACCGAAGTAGGCCAAACCGCATTCCAGAAAAATACACCTGTTCCGGATCAGTACGGAGGAGGCGGGTATCAGGACGGACAAAGCAAGCTCAATACAATGATCATCAGCGATTTTGCCAAAGATCCATTGACAGGGGAGTTTTATAATAGCAATTACTGGGCTGCAACAATTGAAGCGAATAAGACAGCGCTAACGACAGATTGGCAAAACACCTATAAAGCAGAAAACGCAACAGACTACTATCTGAAAAATAAGATGATTGATATCGTCCCCAATATCAATACAAGTCTGGGCAGCGATTCATCAGAAATTAAAAACAAACGCAGCCAGATTTCTGACTATGTAAAGAATACATCTTGGAAAATGGTATTTGCGAAGAATCAAGCAGAGTTCGACAAACTTTGGGAAACGATGAAGAAAGATGTCATAGGCCTCGGTTGGAATGATGTCTATGCCTCAGATACGGAAAAAGCGCAAAAGATTGTTAAAATGCGTGCTGAAGCACTAGCGAAAAAGTAAAAAAATCTAATTTTAATGAGTGAGGGATATGTATGATCTTATATATCCCTTATTCATTTTCTAATTCTAAGGAGGAAGTTTCATGAAGCTGGAATTCGGCAACTATATCCTGATCTCCAAAGAGGGTGGGATTGAGGTTCAGAAGAATGGCAAGCGGCTCTATGATAACAAACGGCCGATGTTCGTAACGGTAAAGACCGCATTTGCCGTCAACGAGTTTTACGACCAAGCATATGCCGAAATCACCGCTTACGGTGATAAAATCGTGGCTGAAGGTACGTTAAGTGTCCCGACAGGTTCAGAATTCTTTTTCTCTGACGTATATGAAGTGGTCAACACAGGGTTCAAAGTAAGCAGGAACGTCAAGGTGTTGAAAGCGGGAGATGACCTTGGCTTTTCTACCAAGATCTCTTTGACGATTGCGGAATCGGATGACGTTCATGACTATCACTGCTTCGCACCTGGTGTCTGGTATAAGCAGAACGAATCCGCGCCTGATTACGCAATGGGCAAAGACCTGGACAACGAATATTTCTGGCGGATGGAAACCAATTACGCCTTGCCGTTGTTCGCGATGCAACACATCGCTTCAGGAGAAGCTGCGGCTCTCTCTCGCTGGGCTGCGGACGTAACCATGCAGTCTTCGGACATTGTAAGGTCCGAGAATAACACGGACCCGAAATGTACCATCGGAGCCATTGGAATGAGCAAGCCGGAGAGCAAGACGCTGAACTATTTGTATTACGGCTTTGGTGTACGTAAGGCATTAGAGACAGAGATCGATGGCCTATCGATCGATTATGTGTATCCGGGCTGCGATGGCGAGATGCCTAGAAGAAATCAATATGAGGGTCTGGATTACAGTCAGAAAACGAAAAGGTTTCAGCGCATTAACCATCCCGTAGAAGTTGGATTTGAACAAAATTACGCCGTCGGCATTCAATTCGGCCATTATGGCAGCTTCCAGTCGATGATGAGAGAAATATGGCGGGACACCTATTCCCGGCTGCGCGACAAGTTATTTGAAGTAGATAACAAATTTAATTTCCATAATTGTATGAATATTCTGACTAAATTTACACGTCAATACGGGGAGTCGTACGGTTTGCCTTTTTCCTGCCAATTGCCCAACATGGATATCTCTAGTGTCTCCTTCCAGTTCGGCTTCGTTGGGCAGCAGCCCGGGATCGGATATCAGCTGCTTCGTTATGGTGATAAAGAAGGCGTGCCTGAAGCGTTTGAAAAAGGCGTAAATGTAATTGATTTCTGGGTGAGAACGGCTATGACGGATTCTGGTCTGCCCCAAATGTGCTATAACCCAAACATCAACGGATTCGAGCCGTATCCCCACTACATCAGGATGCTGGCCGATGGGATTGAGCCGATTCTGGACGCCTTTCTCTACATGCGCGGAAAAGGAGACCTGCGTCCATCTTGGCTGGAATTTTGCAAAAGAACGGCCGATTGGCTCGTGGATATTCAGAATGAAGATGGCAGCTATTACCGGGCTTATCATACCGACAGTTCCATCCGTATGGACACGAAGGCCAACACGCCCAGCGTGATTCGTTTCCTGGTCCAATTCTATCTTGTGTCCGGAGACGAGAGATATAAGGCCGCAGCGATACGTGCCGGAAATTGGTCCTTTGATTGTAATTACCGCAATATGGAGTATCGGGGTGGTACTTGCGACAACTCTGACATTCAGGATAAAGAGGCTGGCATTTATGCCTTATTCGGATTCCTTGCCCTATATGATCTGACCGGCGAGGATAAGTGGCTGGAAGGAGCAATCGGCGCTGCGGATTATACCGAGACGTGGACCTATGCCTGGTCATTCCCGGTACGCACGCTCTGGCCGAAACATCCGTTCAACCACTATTCGATCAGCGGTCAGAGCATCATCACGATCGGAGGGGGTGCCGACGTGTATATGGCCGCTTGCTCATACACTTATTACAGGTTGTATGTCATTACAGGAGATGAACATTATCTTGACTTCGCCGAGTTCATCCACAAGAACACCAGACAGTCGAGCGACGTGGATGGCAGCGTCGGATACGCCATGCCCGGCTTGGGTCATGAAAGCGGCAACTTTACGACGCAAACCCTGCAAAGCCACTACCACTGGCTGCCGTGGTGTACCTATGTGGAAGTTGATCCCTCATCGAGGTTGTATGACACCTTCGGAGGCTATGAAATTGCGGATGCCCAAAAGCTCAGTACAGAGGAGCGGGAGAAGAAAAACCGCATTTATGACACTTATACAAGGAGCGTTCTTTCTTGACACATTGACCAGTACAGCGCCGATTAAGCGTTGTACCTTTGCTTCGTTGACTGTTTTCAATGAGTAATATATGCTAATAAATAATTGATGCAATGTTATTTTTTGGATACTGGAGGATCATGATGACCAACATTTTTTATGTTGAGTATGATGCCGCTCATGCAAGCAATTTTGTGTTCGATATCCCAGAGGGCCATCATTGCTGGCTGCTTGTCGTAACCCATACACCTGCCCTGTTTTGGGTTAATGGAGAATTGAAAGAGTACCCAGCGCATAGTGGGGTTTTATACCATCCGCATCAAAAAATTTATTACCGGGCATGTGCGGAACAATATAAGAACGACTGGATTCGTTTTGAATCCAAGGAATCATACGTAATGGAAACTTCGCTTCCATTCGGAGTGCCCTTTTCGTTAAATGACCCTGAATATATCCATAAAATTTTTCAACTTCTCGTCAGTGAACACTCTTTTCAAAAAAATTATAAAGAATCATCCATTGACTGTTTACTGAGAACCCTGTTTAACAAGCTGCTGGAATCTTACTTTCAAGAAGTCATTACACCTCAATACTACAATTTGTTGACGCTTCGGACCGCCATTTATAGTAATCCCAGCCAGGATTGGGCGGTTCCGAGAATGGCTGACTCGATCCGAATCAGCCCTGGGTATTTGCAGACCATTTACAAGAAGACTTTCGGGATTTCTTGTATGGATGACGTAATTACAAGCCGCATCCGCCAAGCCAAGGAGTATTTGTTGCACGGCTCGCTATCCATCGCGGAGGTCTCTTTACGCTGTGGGTACAACAACGTGGAGCACTTTTGCCGACAATTTAAGCAGATTACGGGTTCTACACCACGAAAGTTTCACAAGCAGTTGGAAGGCGCGTCTGCTGAGAGGGCCGCTAGAACTTAGTTTATACAACTAAACAGAAGAGGAAGCAATGGCTAACGACCAGCAAATGAGATCTACTTGTAAAGGGGAACTGTAACCGGTAGGGGCAACTATGCCTCTACCGGATTTTGGTTACTTATGGTAGATTCATAGATACGAGGGTTGGAACTGAGAAGGAGGGGAAGCAGTTGACAGATCTTAAGCTGTTATTTAAGAGTCCAGCAACGAAATGGAATGAGGCACTGCCGATCGGTAACGGCAGGCTGGGAGCGATGGTGTATGGACAGACGCAACAGGAACGATTGCAATTAAACGAGGATTCCGTCTGGTACGGGGGATCACGTGACCGTAATAATCCGGATGCAAAGGCAAATCTTCCGGAAATTCGCCGTCTCATATTTGAAGGCAAGTTGAAGGAAGCCGAGAAGCTCGCTGTCATGGCATTGTCCGGTTTGCCGGAATCGCAGAGGCATTATATGCCTCTAGGACATCTTTTACTTGACTTCTCTCTTCCAGAGGGCGAACCAGAACATTACGTGCGTGCGCTAGATTTGGAAAGCGGCACTGTTACCGTCACCTTCAGTCAGGGCGGCGTTTCATTTAAGCGCGAGATTTTTGCTAGTTACGTAGATCAGGCAATCATCCTGAGGCTTACAGCAAACCGATCTGGTGAAATCGGTTTCACTTCACGTCTGGAGCGTGGTCGTTGGCGCTACGCCGACCATGCCGGAAGAGAAGGAAACAACACGATCTGGATGAGCGGTAATTGTGGCGGTGAGGGAGGCAGCCTATACGGTGCAGTGCTGAGAGCAACAGCTGAAGGCGGCACGGTGAAAGCGATTGGCGAGCACCTGGTCGTGGAGAATGCAGATAGCGTGACACTTGTTCTGTCGGCTGCAACGACATTCCGGTTCCTTGATCCTTTGGCGGAAGCAAAGGAGAAAGTGGAGAGTGTCGCCAATCTGGGTTATCAAGCGCTCTATCGGAGACACCTAGACGACTACACGGCGTTATTCGGACGAGTATCATTGTCATTGTCGGAAGACTTGGAAATCGGACGCATGAGTCTAACAGATCGCATGGACAGGCTTAGCGGTGGAGAGTCCGACCCGTCCCTTTTTGCGCTCTATTTTCAGTTCGGCCGATATTTGCTCATCTCCTCCAGCCGGCCTGGCTCGCTGCCCGCCAATTTGCAGGGCATCTGGAACGAGCACTTCCTTCCGCCCTGGGACAGTAAATATACGATCAACATCAATGCGCAGATGAATTATTGGCCGGCGGAATCGTGCGCGCTTTCTGAATGCCACGAACCTCTCTTTGAGCTGCTGGAACGGATGCGCGAGCCTGGCCGCCATACGGCGTCCGTCATGTACGGCTGCAGGGGATTTACTGCTCACCATAATACCGACATTTGGGCGGATACTGCTCCGCAGGATACATGGCTGCCCTCTACTTACTGGCCGATGGGCGCCGCATGGCTCTCGCTGCATTTATGGGAGCATTATCAATTTACAATGGATGTGGAATTTCTCGGTAGGGCATACCACACCATGCGGGAAGCTGCGTTATTTTTGATTGATTACGTCGTGGAAACGCCAGGCGGTGAGCTGGTTACCTGCCCATCTGTGTCGCCAGAGAATACATATATCCTTCCAAATGGGGAATCCGGTGTATTATGTGCAGGACCATCGATGGACACACAGATCATTCGTGAGCTTTTCACAGCAGTGCTAGAGACAGAGCTGATACTCGGCACCCAGAAAAGTGAGACACTAGGACCTGAGCTACAACGAGTACTGATGAAGCTTCCTCAGCCGAAAATTGGAAGGTACGGCCAACTTCAGGAATGGTATGAAGATTACGAAGAGGCGGAGCCCGGTCATCGCCACATCTCGCATTTATTTGCCTTGCATCCGGGGAGCCAGATCACGCCTGACGGAACGCCCGAACTAGCGGCAGCTGCACTGTGCACGCTGGAGCGTCGTTTGGCGAATGGCGGAGGCCATACCGGATGGAGTCGAGCGTGGATCATTAATTTCTGGGCTAGGCTCAGGAAAGGCGAGGAAGCGATGAACAATCTGAATGCGCTTCTCACCCACTCGACGCTGCCAAACTTATTTGACAATCATCCCCCTTTCCAGATTGATGGCAATTTTGGCGGTGCGGCTGCGATTGCTGAAATACTTCTTCAGAGCCATGCAGGGGAGATCCATCTTTTACCTGCGCTACCTGAAGCATGGCGCTCAGGGAAAGTGGCTGGTCTTCGCGCCAGAGGCGGCTTTACAGTCGACATGGAGTGGGCGGAAGGAGTTCTGAAATCCGCTCGTGTAGTTTCTGATAAAGGCACTGCTCTATGCAAAGTGCGTAGCAGCATTCCTGTAACGGTAACGGCAAATGGAACAACACTGGATATTTTGCAGAAGGATGGGGTTGTCGTCTTTGAGACTTTCGTTGGAGGCGTATATGACCTTGAGGCTGCTATGACTTAAATTTCATGTGGAGCAGCAGCAACCAAAGTAAAATCAGGTGAAGTAGTCCGGCACAAGCCGGATTGCACAGTAATTTGTAAGCGTTTACAAATTTGGTAGGCGATGATATTGCTGCGCAGCGATTTCGAAGTTGCCCGACTTCGCGGTCCGCGGTATCTACCTATTAGTCTACACAAGGGGGGAGAATATGGGAATTGGCTTAAACCGTTTCATTCGTAAAATGAATATTCAGAACAGACTGGTGATCTCTTTCGCAATACTTTCCTTGATACCGCTATTAGTTACTGGTTATTTTTCTTACTACACGTCAAGCCAGGCTATAAAAACGAAAATTAGTACCTCCTCCATCCAGTTAATGAATCAGGTTAGTGAAAATATCCAAAATGAACTCACGAAGCTTGAAAATGATAGTGTGGATATCGCATTTTCCGACATCATACAAAATACGTTAACTGACTTTAATACGATGAATGAGTGGAAGAGGAATGACGCGGAGCTAAAAATGCAAAGTATGCTAGCAAAAAGGTTTTCATTTAATCATAGCGTTTCGGACGTTCTTGTATATACAATGCAGAAAGAAAAAATTATCGCTTATGGCGATGTCAGCTTCAAATTTAATCTTACCTCGGATTTTTTGAATGGTATTTTTGTACAAACGGCAGCGAATAACGGTGTTCCCCTATGGACCATTGAAAGCAGTGAAGACGAAGTAAGAGAGTCGAACTATCGGTTCACCAATTACGGGAAGGTAGGCATATTGTTGACTCGAAGCTTTAAATCTTTTGATGGGATTCCGATCGGATACATGATTATGAGGATTGACGAAAAGCATATCTTAAAGAAATTTAAAGATATAAATCTTGGACAAGGGTCAGATATTTTCATAGTAAATGGCAAAGGAACCGTTATTTCGGGCCAAAACCCGGAAATGGAAGCAGCCAAGCCTTATCTCGATCAATCGTTGATAGAGGAGCTTAAAAAGAACAAAGAAGATGATTCATATTCCTTCACCGGCACAATTTCAGGAAAACGAAATCTGATCGCTTATAACTATATACCCAGTGCCGACTGGTATGTAATCAGTATTATTCCTTTTACGTATTTAAATGATGAATCCATAAAGACTAGTATCTATATTATATTTTTGGGAATTTTTTGTTTTTTGCTTGCGTTGATTCTGTCCTACTACGTTTCCAAAAGTATTTCGAAGCCTTTAAAGCATTTATTAAATTCAATGAATAATGTAAAAATTGGTAATTTAGTTACTCGTATCGAAGACAACAGCAGCGATGAGCTAGGGAAGGTTGCGACAAATTTTAATCATATGGTGGCTGAAATTAAATATCTGATTGACGAGGTGACAAAAAAAGAAAAATTGAAAAGGGTCGCAGAGCTGAAAACACTGCAAGCCCAGATTAATCCGCATTTTCTCTCCAATTCATTGAACACTGTCAGGTGGATGGCCAATATTCAGAAGGCAGAGAGTATTTCGAGCATCATCACTTCCTTGATTCAGTTGCTTCATGGATGTATGGGAAAAGGAAGTGTTCTGATCAGCCTGCAGGAAGAAATCGAATATGTAAAAGACTACCTAAATATAATGGCCTTCCGGGATTATGATAAGTTTAGGGTACATTACGAAATGGAAGAAAGCATTATGGACTTTCATGTCCCCAAATTTATTCTCCAACCGATCGTGGAAAACTGTTTGCTTCACGGGCTTGAGCCGAAGGAAGGCCAAGGACTGATTATCATTAAAGGCTACAGAATCGGAGAGGATTTAAAAATTATCATCACCGATACGGGCATCGGTATAAATAACAATACGTTAAATGATCTCATGGGGGAACCATCATCCAACAAAAAACATGGCCTGAGTGGGATTGGCATTCGAAATGTGGATGAAAGAATCAAGCTGTACTTTGGAGAAAAATATGGAATTGCCATTCAAAGCATTCCGAACCTGTACACAACCGTAGAAATTACTTTGCCTGCTGTAGGAGAGGAGGATCTAGGGAAATATGCTGAAGGTACTTATAGTCGATGATCATGCGGTGTCACGAACAGATTTGAAAACGATGCTTGATTGGGAGAATTGCGGGTTTTATATTTCCGGTGAAGCTTATAACGGCATTCATGCCATGCAGCTTATGGAAGAGGATGTTCCAGATATCGTTATTACCGACATTAACATGCCTGGAATGAATGGGCTCGGGTTGATACAGCAGCTAGAAAGTGAGTATCCACAGGTTAGAATTGTTGTGCTAAGCGCTTACGACGATTTTGATTATGTCCGTCAGAGCATGAAGAGGGGAGCAATGGATTATGTGCTGAAGCATAGGCTAAATGCCTCCGTATTGCTCGATATTTTAAAAACGGCAGAAGATTCGATTCTTGCCTATCGAAATGAACGTGACAAACAAAATGAGATAAATCATGAACTCTTGATAGGCAAGGATCGTTCTCGCCATGAGTTTATTAAAAAGCTCCTGGAGGGCAGTCTGTCAGGACGGGAGGAAATCGTAAGCGAAATCAACCTGTTAGACATAACGATGGACACGGAAAACTTGATCGTGACAGCTGTGGAGATTGACGATTTTCGTTTTATTGAAGAGAGATTTACCACAAAAGAAGTCGATGTGTTCATTCAAACATTTCTCGATATTTCGAAAGAAATTCTTAATGATTGGGACAAATCGGTTATTGTCCATACAAGCAGAGGAAAGTTTGCGATGATTTTTTCACTGGGACATAACCATAGCTGGATGTATTTCCACAATCAGGTGTATACCTTCCTCAACCGAATCAGATCGGAGATCAAAAAATATTTGAATATCACGGCCAGCTTTGGTGTAAGCAAGGTATGTCATGATATAAAACAGCTTCACCAAGCATACTCCGAAGCCTCATTAATCCTGGAGGACAAGTTTCATAAAGGGAAGAATGGAATTTTTATGGAAAGTACAACCAACAAGCAGGAACAAGGATTTTTCTGCCTGGACATTAAAGATGAGAAAGCCATTTACGCTGCCTTGAAAAATCAGGATTTCGAAACGGTGAAAAGCTTAATTGATGCCGTTTTTAACAAAATTTCGAGCTTACGGCTTAGCAGCAAATCAACCCAGATTATCTGTGCGGAATTGATTAATATTGTGAATAAAACGTCTAAAGACGCTGGCATTGAGATGTCGAAACTGTATACGGCAGGGGACATTCCTTACAATTTAATGCAGAAATATGAGGTTCTTCAGGATATTAAATCCTGGATTATGGATCTATATCTTAAGCTTATTGAAATCCTGAACCGGATGAAATACCGAGATTCACTTAGCGCCATTACCCATAAGGCTATGGAATACATCCAGAATAATTACAAAAACGATGTTTCGCTCCAGGATGTAGCTGAATTCGCCGGTGTTAGCAGCTCTTATATCAGCAGGGTTTTTAAGGAAGAGTGTCAGATGGGAATAACCGAATATTTAAATCATGTGCGTGTTGAACATGCTAAGCAATATATGGAGTACGGTGAATTAAAGCTGAAAGATATTGTGAATGATGTAGGATTTAACAATTATAACTACTTTTTCAAGGTGTTTAAAGAAATGACGGGCATGACTCCCTTGGAATATGAGCAGACGTGCAGAAAATAAACGAGCGAATGTTTCTTTATGGATAGCAAAATGTTGTAGTGGAGTGCAAGATATTGGAGTTCGACCGTGAAACACAATTTGTATAATAGGTAACAGGTGAGTGGCGCTGCCCAATTAGTAGCTGTCACCAAGAAATAATTATGAAGGGGGCAAGAGTGTATGAAAAAAGCTTTATGTACAGCGGTTGCTTCAGTGTTCCTGTTGACTTCCATTTTGTCGGGCTGCAGCAGCGATGAAACGGGGCCGTCAAAAGGAGACACAGCAAATGCCAAAAGCGCGGTCAAGTTATCGCTGTGGACATTCCAGGACCTGCATAAGAAGTATTACGAAAAAACCGCCGAGCTCTGGAATAAAAACAACCCGGATCAGCCCATTGAATTGTCTATTGATACGTATCCCAATGCAGAAATGCACAATAAACTATTAATTGCGTTGCAATCCGGCGTGGGCGCGCCTGATATTGCCGACATTAACATCAACTTCTTTCAAAACTTCCTTAAAGGCGATATTCAGCTTGTGGAATTAAACAAGGTGATCGAGCCCGAGAAGGACAAATTCATCCAGTCCAGATTCGATATTTACAGTAAAGGTGGAAAATATTACGGCATTGATTTCCATGTAGGCGCAACGGTTGTTTACTACAATAAGGATCTTATGGACAAAGCCGGCGTGAACGTGGATAACATTAAAACTTGGGATGATTATACCGAGGCTGGAAAAAAAGTTGTCGCTGCGACTGGAAAGGTGATGACCGCTTTTGAGGTTACCGGACAAAGACCTTTCTGGCCAATGATCGTGCAAAGAGGCTCCGATTATTTAGATAAAGACGGCAACGTTACGCTCGATAACGCTATAAATATTAAGACCCTTCAGGCGATGAAGGATATGATCTACAAGGATAAAATTGCTGTTCCTATGCCTGGAGGCAATACCGGGGCTGAAGAATTTTTCACTTACATGAACAAGGGAGAAGCAGCTTCACTTATCATGCCAATGTGGTATATGAGCAGATTCCTGGAGTATATGCCTGATTTAAAAGGGAAAATATTGGTGCGGCCAATGCCGGTATGGGAAAAGGGTGACGTAAGATCCGCAGGTATGGGTGGAACAGGTACAGCCGTTACCAAGCAAAGTAAGAACCAAGATATCGCTATGAAGTTCCTCGCATATGCGAAGTTAAGCAAAGAGTCGAATATAAGAATTTGGCAGGAACTGAAATTCGATCCGATCAGATGGGACGTTTGGAGTGATCCGGAGCTGCAGAAGCCTGATCCTTATTTCAACAATGAGAAAATATTCAATGTGCTTCTAGACATGAAAGAGGAAATAAAATCGCCGAATATGAGTGAGCTAAGCTCAGCTTCCCAAGATTTGGTCAATTCCAATGTGATGTTCAAGTCGTTAAAGGATCAGTCGCAAACGCCAGAACAGGCATTAAAGGCTGCTGCTGACGAGCTTCGCAAGCAGAAGAAGTAACAAATGGGCAGAATGTAGGAATGACGGCTGCAGAAACAAAGGAATGAAAACGGTTTCGGCAGCCGTCAAGCAGGGAGGTATGCGATTTGAATCATCGGTTATTTTATTCAGAAAAGTGGGCTCCTTACTTTTTTGTATCTCCATTTGTGTTAGCATTTCTCATCTTTTTTCTGTACCCTACGGCATCCACAATCAACATGAGCTTTCACGAGGTACTTGGGCTTAACAGCAGTAAATTTATAGGTTTTGACAACTACAGGAGAATGTTTGATGAGCATTTTTTCAATGCGCTCCAAACCAATACGATCTACACCATTCTGTCGCTATTATTGTTAATACCAATTCCGATCCTATTCGCCGTTTTTCTGAATACAAAATTGGCCAAGGGAAAATCATTTTTTAAGTCGGTTATTTTCATTCCAGCCTTAACGTCTGTGATTGTAGCCGGTGTTTCTTTCAGGCTTATGTTCGGAGAAGCGGATACGGCTTTGATTAATTCCTTTATCTCTAAACTCGGCATTTCTCCGCAGAATTGGATTCTGAATTATAGTACAGGCATGATGCTGATGGTCATTCTCAATACGTGGAGAGTCGCAGGGATTAATATGATTTATTACCTTGCCGGTCTACAAAGTATCCCTGAAGAATTATATGAATCTGCTGAAATGGACGGGGCCAATGTCTTTCGCAAGTTTTATTGGATTACGCTGCCGCTCTTAAAGCCGATTATTATCTACACGTTAACGATAGGCATTTTCGAAGGATACAGAATGTTTGGAGAAAGCTATGTATTCTGGAATGAAGGAATGCCGGGGGATATCGGGCTTACTATCGTGAGGTTAATTTACCAGCAGGCATTTCAGCGAAATGATATGGGTATGGGATCGGCCATCGGCATTACCCTCCTCGTGATCGTACTCACCGTTAATCTGGTGCAACTGAAATTGTTCGGGCTCTTCAATAAGGAGTGAACGGATCAATGAATACTAAGCTAAGAAGAAAGCTGTTGACGGCGCTCATCATCATTTTCTTTCTCATCGTCTGCTTTATTGTCCTGTTTCCGCTGTACTACATGTTTATGGCTTCTTTTAAGAGCTCCAAAGAGTTATTCCGAAATGGTATGGATTTCAGGATCATCCCGAGTCTTATGAGTCTTGACAACTACAAGCTATTGTTTTCAGGTAAAGGCAGTATTTACTTGTACTGGTATAGAAACAGTCTTGGCATTACGGCTCTTCATACTGTAGTTTCACTGTTTCTATCCTCGTTAGTTGGCTATGGCCTAGGGGCATATAACTTTAGAGGGAAAAATATTGTTTTTATGCTGGTACTGTTTGTCATGATGGTGCCACTTGAAATACTTATGCTTCCTCTCTATAAACTTATTGTGAAAATGAGCATTATTAACACGTATTACGGAGTTATTTTACCTTTTGTCGTATCACCTATGGCGATCTTCTTCTTTCGGCAGTACATAACCGGTGTTTCCAAAGATTATATGGACGCGGGAAGAATCGACGGATGCTCGGAGTTTGGGATTTTTATCCGAATTATGGCGCCCTTGATGAAGCCGGCTTTCGGTGCAATGGGGATCCTATTGGCGATGCAGAACTGGAACAGTTTTATATGGCCGTTAATTGTGCTGCGTACGAATAAGATGTTCACAATTCCTATAGGTCTTGCTTCGCTGATGTCACCTTATGGTAACAATTACGACATGCTGATCGCTGGAGCCGTGCTTGCTATTATTCCTGTTATTCTTTTGTTCCTAATCAATCAGAGGGCTTTTATTTCAGGCTTGTCCAGTGGCGGTGTTAAGGGCTAGAACCAAATAAATCATTCTACTCAGGAGGCAGATAAGTATGAAAAGCAGTATGAAGATTAATCCAGAAGCAGCGGTTCACAAAATTGACAGAAACATTTACGGGCATTTCGCTGAGCATCTGGGCCGTTGTATATACGAAGGGATTTGGGTCGGCGAGGACTCTGACATCCCCAACACACGAGGTATCCGTAATGATGTCGTTCAGGCTTTAAAAGATATGAAAATTCCAATCCTGCGCTGGCCAGGCGGGTGCTTTGCGGACGAATATCATTGGAAGGACGGCATCGGTTCTAAGGAATCCAGAGCTCGAATGATTAATACGCATTGGGGCGGTGTGGTTGAGAACAACCATTTCGGAACCCATGAATTTTTCGACTTGTGCGAAATGCTGGAGACTGAGCCTTACATATGCGGGAACGTTGGCAGCGGAACGGTCTATGAAATGCAACAGTGGGTCGAATATATGACCTTCGACGGCGAATCGCCGATGGCCGATCTGCGGAAAGCGAATGGCAGGGAAATGCCATGGAATTTGACTTATTTCGGCATCGGCAATGAAAATTGGGGCTGCGGTGGCCGGATGAGAGCGGAGTTTTATGCAGATCTTTACAGACAATACAGCACATATGTTAGAGATTATGGGGAGAATGCGATTTATAAAATTGCTGCCGGCCCAAGAGGGGACAATTACCACTGGACGGAAGTGATGATGCGGGAAGCTGGCCATTTCATGGACGGACTGGCGCTCCACTACTACACGAGGCTGAAGGATCACAGCATCGTTATCCAAAATCCTGACGGTAACCGAATTTACTTAAAGGATCCGAATGCGGTAAGAGGCCAAGCCGTCGACTTTGAGGAAAGTGAATGGTTTGGCATCATGAAGGCGGCTTATTTCACAGAAGAACTAGTGGCGAAACACTCGGCGATCATGGATAAATACGATCCCGAGAAGAAGGTTGCGCTTATTATTGACGAGTGGGGCACATGGTTTGATGTTGAGCCGGGCACCAATCCGGGCTTCCTCTTTCAACAAAATACAATGAGAGATGCGGTATCTGCAGCGATTAGCTTAAATATCTTTAACAATCACGCTGATCGCGTAAGAATGGCGAATATTGCACAGACAATTAATGTACTTCAGGCAGTGATTCTAACAGAAGGGGAAAAAATGATCTTAACCCCTACCTATCATGTGTTCGAAATGTTTAAGGTACATCAGGATGCCATCCTGCAGCCGCTTGAAATTCAGTGCGGTACTTACAAGTGCAATGGGGAAGAGGTGCCGCAGCTTAGCGCGTCCGCTTCCGTAGATGCTGAGGGCAAGCTGAATATTACCATTTGCAATACGGATCCCCACAATGCTGCTCCCCTTGATTGCAATATTGGAGGATTGAGCGGTAAACAAGTAACGGGAAGAATTTTAGTTTCGTCTACGATGAGCAGCCATAATTCTTTTGAAAATCCTACTCAAGTTAAGCCCGAGCCATTTACAAGTGTAGAGCTGAATCAAGAAGGATTCCATACGGATATCCCACCGATGTCTGTTGTAGTTCTGACGATCAATTAAATCGGAGGGAGCTATCCGATGGCTAATAAACAGGGTCCCTGCAAGGACTGCTCGGAGACGATAGATGTCTCACCGGAAAAGGTTCAGGCAATGCTGCAATTGCTGATTCATTCAAGGCACATTGAGCTTGTAGATGAAGAAACATGGCATAGTCGGCTAGCTGAGTGTAAGGGCTGCACTGGTTATATACACGGAGGAACGTGTAAATATTGCGGTTGTCTTGTACAAATACGGACTAAAATAAAGGATAGGGCATGTCCCTATCCTTTATTTCCCAAATGGTAAGAGCGGGAGAAAAATGATGACGACAATCGACATTTGGCTGAATGAAGAGATAGGACGCATTAATCCAAATATTTATGGGCACTTTATTGAGCACTTGGGCGGAGTCGTATACGACGGCATATGGGTTGGTGAGGACTCCGATATTCCTAATATAAAGGGATTTAGACAGGAGCTTATTGAGAAATTAAAAGAAATTAACCCATCTGTTATCCGCTGGCCGGGCGGCTGTTTTGCGGAGACGTACAACTGGAGAGATGGCATCGGCCCAAGAGAGAAGCGTCCCACAACCGTTAATTGGTGGTATATGAACGACGGGAAGCTGGAATCTAACCAGGTGGGTACCCATGAGTTTATTGATTTTTGCAATCTAGTAAATGCAGAGCCATATTTTGCAGTTAATGCAACGACAACAACTGTTCTAGAAGCTAGAAATTGGATTGAATACTGCAATATGATGCAAGGTACGACTACACTGGCGCAGGAGCGGGAGGAGAACGGAAGCCCGGAGCCTTTTAACGTTAAATATTGGGGGCTTGGCAACGA
The DNA here is from genome assembly GCF_045866505.1 of Paenibacillus sp. P36. Classification (NCBI taxonomy): domain Bacteria; kingdom Bacillati; phylum Bacillota; class Bacilli; order Caryophanales; family Paenibacillaceae; genus Paenibacillus; species Paenibacillus sp. P36. The sequence continues at coordinate 6,877,352 of NZ_AP038372.1, read as the reverse complement.
AAATTGGGGTGGCGGCGGCTGCATGACACCTGAGGATTACTGTCATATTTACAGAAAGTACGGCATCATCAGCAAAAGTGTAGGGCAGGATCTTCAGTTCATCGCATGCGGACCCTATGAAGATATTCCCGAATGGACAGCTAAATTTTTTGACAAGTATAAACAGATGTACACGGTGGGGCGAGTTGCCCCGATGTTCGGATACTCACTTCATTACTATGTGACGAATACGGGAAGAATGGGTACGGAGCTGGTGTATAATGATGCGCAGTGGTATGAAATGATGCGAGTCGGACTGGACATGGAACCGTTCATCCAAACCCAGTTTGAAATGATTCGCGCTGCGATGCCCGAAACCTCGATTGGACTCGTCGTTGATGAGTGGGGGGTGTGGCATCAGCAGAATGGCAGGCACCCGTTGCCGGGTAAATACTTATTTGAGCAGATGAGCACAATGAGAGAGGCGGTCCTGGCTGCGCTTTCGTTAAATATTTTCAACAATCACTGTGATAAAGTTGTAATGGCTAATGTGGCTCAACTTGTCAACTGTATCCATTCCCTGTTTCTTGCCAAGGGGAACGCCTGTGTGGCAACTACAAGCTACTACGTGTTCGATATGTTTAAAATCCACCAGCATGCAATAGGCCTTAAAACGGAAGTCAATTGTAGAAACATAACCTATACTCTAGAAGGAAACTCGTATGATATCCCAAGCATCTCCTGCTCAGCATCGGTCAAGGACGGTATACTAGCAGTTACACTTGCGAACTTATCCGTGGATGAAGATCAAGAGATCATGTTGAAACTAAATGGCGGCCAATTTACATGCAATGGGGGAATGGTCGTATTATCTTCTAACAATCATATGGATGGCAATTCTTTTGAGGAACCCTATAAAGTTACACCGATGGAACAGATCATTTCACCAGAAGGATTTGAACTTACGGTTACAATGCCTAAAGCTTCTGTAGTTTTATTAAAGTTGGATGTAACTATTGATTCGCAGAAATGAATATCAACACTAAAGCAAGCAGCCGAGCTAATCGGCTGCTTTTTCTCATGAAAAGGGCAGCATAACGCAACAAATGCAACCCCAGATTAAAAAGTACCTTTAATTTATAGGGGGAAGACCTTTATTTTATGAATTGTAAGCGCATTCCAAGTCGATATAATTAGAGATATCAAAATGTAAGCGTTTAAAGGGAGATATGAAAGGGAGGAAACAAGAAAATGGCATTACTAATGAAGCGTACTACACTTCGGTTGATCGTTCCTGTTTTGACTTTCGGTGTCATCTTATCAGGATGCAGTGACGCAGGCAGCGGTTCAACTGTTTCTAGCATTTCTCCAACTACCACTGGAAGCGCGGTAGCTACGCAGGGGACGGAAGCTATTAAACCGATGACGATATCTATGTTCATTGCCAACTCCTATCAGCAGCCTACGGCAGACAATCGCATTTATAAGATGATTAAAGATAAAACAGGTGTCAGTTTAAAAATGGAATTTCTGGTCGGCGACCTGACGCAGAAACTAGGTGTTATGATTGCCGGTGGCGATTATCCAGATGTGATTACGGGCGATGACAAGCTGATTGCTGCAGGCGCATTCGTACCTCTGGAAGACTTGATCGAGAAGTACGCACCTAACCTGAAGAAGCATTACGCGGATGTTTGGAACCAGATTAAGGATCCGGCAAGCGGTCATATCTACGCACTTCCGGGCTACAATGCCTTCACTGGAACATTTACCGAAACGACTTATGAGGGTCCTGGTTTCTGGTTACAAAAAGACATTCTGAAGGAGCAGGGCTGGCCGACTCCAAAGACACTGGAGGATTACTTCGCTATTATTGAAAAGGCCAAGCAGCAGCACCCGGACAGGATCGGTTTCGAGACGCTGAACTTTGACTGGAGAACCTTCCCTTTGCAGAATCCTCCAGAGCATTTGGCAGGCCATCCGAACGATGGCGGGGTAATTGTAGATAACGGCAAGGCATCCATTTTTGCCGACAAGGATATAGCTAAAAACTATTACAAGAAGCTGAACGAGATAAACAGTAAAGGACTGTTGGACAAGGAAGCACTTGTGCAGAACTATGATCAGTATTTGGCGAAAATCGCAAGCGGTCGTGTTATCGGTATGTTTGACCAGCATTGGAACTTTAGTGACGGCGAAAAGTCGTTGATTTCTCAGGGTAACTTTGGCAGCACCTACGTAGGTTTCCCATTGCTCTATCCGGGTGCGACGGAATACTACCGGGATCGTCCTGCTTTAACCATCAATCGCGGTTATGGCATTTCAGTTAAGGCCAAAGATCCGGTCGCAATCATAAAATTCCTTGATAGTTTGATGACGGAAGATTGGCAGAAAACGCTGCAATGGGGTGTTCAAGGTCAGGACTATCAAGTGAAAGATGGCAAATACTATCGCACTCCTGAACAGCGTGACCAGCAAAATGATAATACCTGGAAGTTAGCCAATAAAGCAGAAGCGTTCTTCTTTAATTTGCCCAAAATGCAGGGTACTTACATGGATGGGAACGCGACTGACCCGAACACGCAGCCGCAGGAGTTCTATGACAGCTTGAAGCCAGTGGATCAAGAAGTATTGAAGGCTTACAATCATAAGACTTGGGCCGAGTTCTTCAAAACACCTGTTGATAACCCGGTTTATTATCCAGCGTGGTCCATCGACTTGATCGACGGTTCCCCAGCGAAAGTAGCCCAAACCAAGATGAACGATCTGGCAGTGAAGTATTTGCCGAAAGCCGTCTTGGCGAGCGAAGCGGATTTCGAAAAAGTATGGAAAGAGTATACCGATCAGCTTTCCAAAGCGAACGTCAAAGCTTACGAAGATCGAATCAACGATCAGATTCAATGGCGGATCAAGAATTGGAGCAGTAAATAATTCATATTCACTTACCGAGGAGCGGAGAAGACGAATAGGTCTTCTCCGTTTATAGACGACAAGTTTCGGTTTGGGAGGGATCATAATGGAAGAAGCTATACTGAAGAAACAAGATGCCAAAGCAGCGGTCAGGAAAAAGAAATGGATCGATCCGGAAATTGGCGTAGAATTCAGCTGGAAAACGATAAAAAGCCAAAAGCAGTTAATTTTGATGTCGGTACCGATTCTAATTTATTTGGTTATTTTCAATTATGTCCCTATTTGGGGATGGTTAATGGCCTTTCAAAATTATCGCCCGGCCTTGCCATTTTTCAAACAGAAATGGGTGGGCTTTGATCAGTTTAAATTTCTGATGGGTGATGATGTCTTCCTACAGGTGCTTCGTAATACACTAGGCATGAGCTTGATCAATTTAGTACTGGGATTTGTAACAGCAATCGTGCTGGCGCTTCTTCTTAACGAAATCAAAACCAAAATATTTAAAAGCACAGTCCAGACGATTTCCTACTTACCCCACTTCTTGTCATGGGTTATTGCGGCTGGTATTGTGGCTTCCACACTGTCCGTAGAGGATGGGATCGTCAATGTCGTATTAATGAAGCTTCATATAATCAAAGAGCCGGTTATGTGGTTAAGCATCGGACATTACTTCTGGGGCATTGTCGGTGCCGCAAACGTGTGGAAGGAAGTAGGCTGGAACACGATCATCTATTTGGCTGCGATTACTTCCATAGATCCTTCGCTTTATGAAGCCGCCTCCATGGATGGAGCCAACCGGTACCAGAAAATGCGTTATGTTACCCTTCCGGGCATTAAAGCGACGTTCATTATTCTATTAATTATGAATGTTGGACATATCCTGGATGCGGGCTTTGAAGTGCAGTACTTGTTGGGGAATGGTCTGGTTGTGGACTGGTCGCAAACGATTGATATATTCGTGTTGAAATATGGAATTGCACTTGGCAACTACTCCCTGGCGACAGCGGCGGGCATATTTAAGACGATCGTCAGCATTGTAATGGTTTTGAGCGCGAATTATATCGCGAAACGCCTCGGCGAAGAGCGGTTGTTATAAGGGGGTTGGATATGAAAACGGCTACTTTCCAGAATAATCGCTTGGAAGCGATTCTATTCAACACACTAAATGGATTTTTTATGCTTTTCCTGGTCATCGTTACCCTGTATCCTTTTCTTCATACGTTGACGGTATCTTTTAACGAAGGCAACGATACGCTGCGAGGCGGACTTTACTTATGGCCGAGGATTTGGAGCTTGCAAAATTATCGATCCATTTTCATCTCGGGAACAATTTATCATGCTGCCTGGATCTCGGTCGCTCGAACCGTAACGCTTACTGTGTTAGGTGTGTTTCTGACTTCAATGCTAGCTTATACGCTGGCTCAACCTCACTATTTGTTTCGTAAAATCATTGGTCTATTATTCGTGCTGACCATGTATTTTAATGCTGGCTTGATCCCGAATTATTTCCTGATCAAGCAACTTGGATTGTTGAACAGCTTCTGGGTGTACATTCTTCCTGGGATGGTCAGTGCGTTTAACCTGATCGTTATCCGAACCTATATCAAGTCTCTCCCGGGTAGTTTAATCGAATCGGCGAAGATAGACGGTGCTGGAGATTTTACCATTTTTCTGCGGATTATCTTTCCTCTCTGCACGCCAGTCTTGGCGACTATTGCATTATTCATCGCAGTTGGCTCCTGGAACTCTTGGTTCGACACATTCTTGTACGCTTCTTCCGATATTAAATTAAGTACGCTGCAGTACGAGATGATGAAGCTTCTAGGCTCTACGATGAGCAGCAACAGTGATCCCGCGCTCTTAAATGGCGTCAACACGGGCCAATCCAAAGGGATGGTTACACCTGCTTCTGTGCGGGCTGCCATTACAATTGTAACTGCTGTGCCGATTTTGTTAGTTTACCCTTTCCTGCAGCGCTTCTTTGTAGTAGGTTTAAATTTGGGAAGTGTTAAAGAATAAGAGTTCGGGCATTGGAAAAGCTGTTTTAGTCCGAGGACTAGAATGGCTTTTTCGTTGCTGGATCTATGGGTGGGACCGTATAATAATCTCATATCAAGAGGGAAATCAGGTGAAACGCGAATGTTGAAGGTTCTGATTGCCGATGATGAGCCGATCATGCTGGAAGGGTTACGTTTTCTAGTTGATTGGCACAAGCTTGGATTTGAAATATATGCTGAGGCGCTAGACGGCGAGGATGCTCTACAGCTAGTAGAGGAAAACTGCCCTCATCTGATCATAACGGATATTCGGATGCCCGTCATTGATGGCTTGGCATTAATTGAAAAGGTTTATATGCGCTTTCCTGATACGAAATTTATTGTGTTAAGCGGCTACGCTGATTTTCAATATGCGCAGCAGGCTATGAAATTCGGTGTGTCCAATTACTTGACGAAGCCTTTGGACGAGACGGAATTAGAGAGCGCCGTTCTTGCGGTTGCGGAGGACATTCGTGCGGAGGAAGAGCGGCGTGCTCTGCAGCGCTCTATCCTTGATCGCAGCCGTGCTGAAACGGTTTCACGGCTTTTGATGGGAGACGTCAGAAAGGAATGGGTGGACAAGGCACGAAGCTTGTTGAAACTGAACGAGCAATCGAGAATTCGCTGTATCTACCTTGCTTGCAGCAATTCGAAATATAGCGAACAAGAGCGCATCAGCCTGTTCCAGCGTCTTAGGGAAGCAGTGGATTCGAATGCCTTGACCGATGTGAGCGTGCATCCGTTCGTACTAGGCATTAACAGGAGTGGTTTTATTCTTGCCGTGGACTCAAAGGAATCTGTATTAACGGTCCCTCTCATAGATCAATTCATATTGTATATGCGAAAAGAATGCGGAGAGACCTTTACTTTTGCAATCAGTAGTGAGGTTAGAGGGGCTATTTCATTAAGTAGAGCCTATCAGGAGGCGCTTACAGCTGAGGTGTGCAAATTCCCCTCTAATCTCCCTAGGGTCTACTATTATCGGGATAAAATGTCAGAGGAATCTCCATCGATCCCTGAGGTAACCAAGACATCGCTGATCCATGCCGTTAACAATGGCCAGATAGATGCCGTTCGTACTCTTACGCTGGATTTATTTATCAATTTATCTTCTTCGGAAGCGTGGGCGGCGGCAAATTTGTCTACGCTGAAGCTGGAGATTCTTCAGGAATTGGCCAAACAAGGGGCAAATATGGAAAATTGGACCCGGAGATGGTTTGCATCACCTCTTCCCAAGAATGTGGGAGAACTGAAAAACAGCATGTTGAAAGAGTTTATGGAAGCGGCAGAGTGGATCGCAAGGGAGAAAGGTGCTCGTATCGACGACATTGTTTCTGCCACTGAAGCATACGTTAAACAGCATTTCCAAGGAAAGCTGCAGCTTCAACACGTGGCTGAGCATCTACATGTGAATGCGGCTCACTTGGGGCAACGCTTTAAAAAGCAGCGCGGACTCGCATTCAATGAGTACGTGCACACCGTTCGCATTACGGAGGCTAAGAAACTCCTGCTCCGTACGGAGATGAAAATAACCGAAATCGCTCACATGGTGGGGTATTCAGATCCTGAACAGTTTGGTGCGAAGTTCAAAGCTTTGACCGGTGTAATCCCTTCGTCGTACAAAAAAGGCTGAGAACGGATAGGAGATCGACAATGAACCGAAAATGGAAGCTTTTCAGCCATATCGTCAATGACATACCGCTAAAATACAAGTTTCTATTTATCTATCTTTTGTGCGTCTTACTTCCAATTATGAGTATCAATATCCTGTTCTACATGCAAAATAGCCGGGATACGCAAAGTCGGGAGAGGGAAAATCTGCAGATTTCTTTGGATCGGGCAGCTTATGAGCTCACCCAGATCGTGAACGAAAGCGTAGCCATTGGTAACACAGTAGCGGCAGATCGAACATTTAACGGAAAGTTGGAAGCGTCCTATTCCGATTTGTCCACCTACTACGAGACTTATGACAGTTATTTGCGTGACAAGCTGCGTCCATATACGGATCAGTATCCGTACATTTCATGGCTAGGCGTGTTTACCACGAACCCGACAATTGGAAGCGGAGGAAGCTATTTTGTACTGAAGGACAGCGATAAACAGAGCGAATGGTACCGGAAACTGACCGATACGAAAGAGAAGGTGGTCGTCGCCTCTTACTTGGATATGAACCCGATGAACCCTCAGCAACAGAGGGTGTATGTGAGCATTATTCGCAAGCTGGAGAATTTTCCGGATTTGATGACTTACACCAAGTATTTACGAGTGGATTTGCAGCTGGATAAGCTGCAGGAGCTTTTTAAAAAGGAGCAGAACTATCTGCAATTCAAACTTGTAGACGTTAACAATCGGGTTGTTCTTGATTCGAACCTCTCTTACATTGGGGAGGATAATCTTTTACTCCCAATAGCCAAAGACTACTTAGCATCGAATAACAAGGCAAATAGCAATTTTATCAGCAGCTTGGGAGCTGCCAGTTACCTTAGCGGCTGGAAGTTAATTGGGATTCCGGAACAAGCGAGATTTCAACAAAAGCAAAATGCGGTCATAAAATTCGGAATTTTACTCACCTTATGCAGCACAGTAATTCCGACGGTACTTGTTTTTACCATTCTGCAATCCTACAACCTGAGAGTCAGACGGCTTTCCAAACATATGCAATGGGTGAAGAATGAGCGTTTTGAACCTATTAACATGTATGAAGGCAAGGATGAGATTGGAGGATTATTGCGCAGCTTTAATCTGATGACGGTAAAAATCCGCAATCTGATTAATGATGTCTATAAGCTGGAGATCCAGAAGAAGGACTTGGAATTGGAAAGAGTACGGGCGGAGTTGAATTTTCTGCAGAGCCAAGTAGATCCGCATTTCCTGTTTAATACACTTAACGCTATCCTGGTGGTATGCAAGAAGCATCGGTATGAGCATGTTACGGATATTATTCGTAGCCTCTCGCAAATTTTGCGAAGGCTGCTCAGCTGGAAGGATGATCTGGTGACGATTGAAGAGGAAATTAGCTTTATTAAGATGTATCTGCAGATTGAGAAATTCAGGTTTCAGGATCGGTTTACCTATGAGATAGATATCGAACCGAGGATATTATCCTGTCGAATTCCCAAGATGAGCATTCAAACTCTAGTAGAGAATGCCTGCAAGCACGGGCTTCAATCGGTGAAGGGAGACCGGAGGATTCATATTTCAGCAGGGTTGGATGACCGCTACTTGATAATCAGGGTCAAAGATAACGGGATTGGTATGGACACTGCCAAGCTGAACAGCATTCTCCAGAACTTGCATGTGGAAGAAGAAGCAGGGAAAAGCATCGGCCTGAGAAACGTGTATAAACGGCTGAATCTTTTTTACAAGGATCGTTCCTTGTTTTTAATAGAAAGCAAAGCCTATGAACAGACGACTGTTACAATCCAAATCCCTATTCATTTAATCTTGTCACAGGAGGAGGCAGCTGAACATGTGTAAAGTATTGTTCGTCGATGATGAGCCGATTGCACTTGAAGGAATCCGAATGCTGGCTGATTGGGAAGGGCTAGGGTTTGAGGTGTGCGGCATGTGCTCCGACGGGGAAGAAGCTCTGAAAGTAATTATGGAATGCCGACCTTCACTTGTCATTACGGATATTCGGATGTCTGTGATGGACGGACTGGAACTGATTCGTCAGGTTCAGCTATTGTCGGAGACGTATAAGCCGATTTTCATTATCATGAGTGGCTACAGCGACTTCAAGTATGCACAGTCAGCACTGCGATACGGGGTGCGTCATTATCTGCTCAAACCTGTTATGGATGAAGAATGGGAAAGCACTTTGGGGGATGTTATGGAGGAACTTACGTCCCGACAACAGGTGCTTCATCAACAGGAAATGACAATCAGTCAACTCCTTCCAATGATGATTGCTCCCATTCTCCGGGGAGAGCTGGAAGAGTTGGATGAATGCGTATCTAAGCGGATCGGAGAATTGGATCAGGAGGCTGAAGGCTGGAAGTGTATCCTGATAGAAGGGTTGAATGAAGAGGAACTGGCATCTTGCAGTTCCTATCTAAGTGCCATAAAAACAATGTTTGTCGACCTTATGCCTGGCCAAGTTTGTCTAGTGGTGGATTGTGCGGAAGACGTTCGGGGACTGGCCGGTAAAGTTTATGATAGGTTTCGACAGCAAGACGTGGCGATATACGTATCGATTGGGCCTCCCGTTCGGTCTCTTCGGGAATTGCATGTATCCTATTCGGGGGCGGTGGAGGCATCTGTCCACCACTTTTTTTATGATCATGAGGGACTTGTTGATTACGAGAATGCCGATAGGTTGGAGTTTAGTTATAATCTCGGAATCATGGCAAAGTTGGAGGAATTGCTTGGCGCTGCGGAACGGCTACAGGAACAGGAGGCAGCCGGTTACTTAAAACAAGTATTCGCTTTGTTCCAGAACAACAAGATAGCTCCGGAAATGGTGCGCATGCTCTGTGTACATGTGGTCCTGAAGAGTATGGATGTGCTGCGGGAGTTGGAAGTAGTATCCATGGATATGTGGCCGTTATTCCGCAATGAGCTGCAAAACGGGCCTAAATCCCTGACGACATTGGAGCAATCTGTGTGGAGTTATCTGACCGAATATATGCGAAGATTAAGAGAGCGGAGGGAATCCAGCTCGGGCCATCCACTGTTTGGAATCGAACGTTATATCCAAGAGAATTATAAGTCTCCGCTAACGATCAAGGAAATCGGAAAACGCTTTTATATGAATCCCGTCTATCTGGGTCATGCGTTCGTAAAGAAGTATGGTGTTGGTATTATTGAATATATCCATGATCTTCGAATCAATGAGGCCAAGAAATTGCTGACGGAATCTGCTGCCACAATCCGTTCCATTGCAGAGGGAGTCGGTTACGTGCATTACCATCATTTCCTGAGAGAGTTTGAGAAGCGAGTAGTGGAGAAGCCGTTAGATTACAGGGGAGCTGCTTACGATGTTAGAAAAAAGGGAAAAGAATGCTGAGTAGTACCCGTTGGTTTTATAGGACAATACACACAATGATTACGCTTACAAAACAACAAGATCTGGTAAGTAAAGTAAAGAGATGTACATTGTTTAGACGTTATACTAACCCTATAATGAAAACATAACCACATCACTGCAGTGATAGCTTTAAATACTCAATATAGGGGGATGTACATGAAGCTAAACCAGCACAAAATGAAAGCGTTATCCGCTTCCTTGCTCGCTGTAGCAACGCTCGTATCGGCATGCACCAGCCAGAACAATACAACGAATACTGAACAGAAAGAAGCAGTGAGTACCGCCGGAACTACCGATGTGAAAAGTGCAAATACAGATCCGCTTGGCAAGTATGATCCACCAATTGAGGTGTCGTTTGTCCGAAACCTCAGTGATGTTGTTGAGAATAACGTACTCGGTGTGCTAAAGGGCGAAACGTTCGAAGACAACCGATGGACACGTCTATATAAGGAACAGCTCGGAATCAATATTAAAAACAATTGGGTGGTCAAAGGAAGCGATACTTCTGATCAGTATTTACAGAAACTGAATGTAACGTTAGCCTCCGGCGATCTGCCTGATATTATTCCTGTGAATGCAACTCAATTAAAACAATTAGCGGATTCCGACCAAATTGAAGATATGACAGCTTTGTATGAGAAATATGCGGCTCCTCTCACCAAAGAGATTTTATCGCAAGAGGGAAAAAGTCCCTTCGATGCTGCAACGATTGATGGCAAATTGATGGCGATCCCGCAGGTCGACTCTTCGCTTGAACGCGCTATGTTTATCTGGATTCGTACGGATTGGCTTAAGAAATTAGGTTTGCAGCCGCCGAAGACGATGGCTGATGTACAAACCATTTCCAAAGCGTTTGCCGAGAAAGACCCGGATGGCAATGGGAAAAAAGATACATTTGGCCTCGGTCTAAACAAAGCCTTGTGGGGAGGAGCTGTAGGCTTAGAGGGCTTCATGGCAGGATATAAGGCTTATCCGAATATGTGGATCACTGATGCTTCCGGGAAGCTGATGTTTGGCGGTATTCAGCCGGAAGTTAAGAAAGCGCTTCAAGCCCTTCAAGAGATGTTTAAGAACGGAGAAATTGATCAGGAATTCGGAATCAAAGACGGTGGTAAGGTAGCTGAGCAAATAGCTGCTGGCAAGATCGGAATGGAGTATGGCGAACAGTGGAATTCCATCTGGCCGCTTCAATTGAACCGCAACAATGACCCGAGTGCACAATGGCAGGCATTCCCGATCGTTTCGGAGTCCGGCGATACACCTAAAGTTCCATTGAGGTTCAGTACAAGTAAGTTTTTTGCGGTTAAAAAGGGATTCAAGCATCCTGAGGCGGTTATCAAGTTGTTTAATATGCATCTGGAGAAAAACTTTGGCCAAACAGCGGAGTTTGACAAATATTATGCACCGCCTGAAGCAGAAAGCGTATGGCAGCTGTCGCCGGTAACTCCGAGCCCAGTAAAGAAAAATGTTGAGGCATTCAGAGCGATCGATGCTGCACGTAAAGCGAACAACTTCTCGACCCTGAAGGGAGAAGCCAAAACGATTCAAGGAAAGATAGAAGCTTTCAATTCGGGTTCAAAAGAAGGGTTTGCTTTGTGGGGATGGGAACGCATTTATGGTCCGGAAGGCTCTGAAGGCGTCGTTGACCAGTACGATAAAAATAGTCAGTTCCTGATGGATAAATTCGTAGGCGCACCTACGCCAACGATGGTTGAGCGGAAATCAACTTTAGAGAAGCTGATGAATGAGACTTACACCAAAATTATTATGGGCGGCTCTGTAGATGAGTTCGATAAGTTTGTGAAAGACTGGACGAAGCTGGGCGGCGAGCAAATTACAAAAGAAGTTAATGAATGGTATGCAGCAACGAAGAAGTAGATGCGGGCAGAGGACGGGTTCACCATCCTTCCTCTGCTTTTTATGCATTAAATAATGGAGGTTATTGTATGGGTATCGGGAAAATGTGGAGAGAGCTTCCGCTGCATCTGATGATGTTACCGGGATTAGTACTGATTGTGCTATTCTCATATGTCCCAATGGCGGGAATTATCATTGCATTTCAAAAATTTATCCCTGCTAAGGGATTATTTGGTGACCAGCGATGGGTCGGGTTGGATAATTTCAGATATGTCATGAACCTGCCCAGCTTTAATCAGGTCCTGTGGAATACCCTCTTTATCTCAAGTCTTAAGCTTATTCTAGGCTTAATCGTACCGATTATTTTCGCTATTCTTCTTAACGAATTGAAGAATGAGGTCATTAAAAGAAGCGTGCAAACGACCATTTATTTACCCTATTTCCTCTCTTGGGTAGTTCTAGGGGGGATACTTATTGATATTCTATCGCCTTCTACCGGTATTGTTAACCAATTGTTGGGTGCTTTCGGTTTGAATAAGATATTTTTCCTTGGAGACAATCATTGGTTTCCGTTTACACTCATTTCATCGGATATATGGAAAAATTTTGGTTACGGAACTATCGTTTATTTGGCGGCTATCACAGGCATTGACCCTGGCTTATACGAATCTGCCACGATTGACGGCGCCAACCGCTGGCATAAGATATGGCATATCACGATTCCAGGGATGCGAATGGTCATTGTCTTGTTGTCGGTTCTCAGTTTAGGACAGCTTTTGAACGCAGGCTTCGATCAAGTGTTCAATTTATATAGCCCTCAGGTGTATGAAAGCGGCGATATTCTGGATACTTTTGTATATCGGATCGGATTATTGGATGCTCAGTACGGTGTTGCAACGGCCGTAGGACTATTCAAATCGCTAGTTTCGCTTATTTTAATTTCAAGTTCTTACTTTGTGGCGTATCGGTTTGCAAAATATAGAATCTTCTAGGAGGAGGGAAAACCGTGGTACAACCATCATCCAGTTCTGTGTCAGATACTTATATCCGGGTACCCAACAGTCGATTTCGATTCGAGTGGTTTTCCGTTCTGAATGTTTCCTTTCTAATTATTGTATCGTTAATTTGCGTCCTCCCGTTAATTCATATCATTGCGATCTCGTTTAGTTCAAGTACCGCAGCAGCAGCAGGTCATGTAAAGCTGTGGCCGGTTGACTTTACATTAGCCTCTTACAAGTTTACGGCTAGTCGAGCAGCATTTTGGCAATCCATGCTTGTATCCTTGGAACGTATCGCGATCGGGACGCCGTTAAATTTAATTTTAACCATTCTCGTCGCATTTCCTTTATCCAAGGAGACGAAGGCTTTTCGCATGCGAATGGTTTATGCTTGGATTTTCTTCATCACGATGCTCTTTCATGGTGGTTTGATCCCTTGGTATTCTACACTTAAGCAGTACAATATGCTGGATACGATTTGGGCGCTCGTGCTGCCCGGTGCGGTTCCCGTATTCAGCGTGGTTCTTCTGCTTAACTTTTTCCGTGAGGTGCCGAAGGAGCTGGAGGAAGCAGCCGTCGTAGACGGTGCGAGCTATTGGACGACACTCTGGAAAATCTATGTGCCGATATCCATGCCTGCTCTTGCAACGCTTGCCTTATTCTCCATGGTCGAACATTGGAACAGTTGGTTTGACGGCCTCCTGCTTATGGGAGACCCTAGTCACTATCCGCTGCAGAGCTATATTCAAACGATCGTCATTCAACAAAATTTAACGAATATATCACGTGATGAAGCTGTAAATATGGCCCTCATTTCTGATCGGACGCTGAAAGCTTCACAGATCTTCTTAGGCTCCCTTCCGATTATCTTGGCGTATCCTTTCTTGCAGAAATATTTCGTTAAAGGGATTGTCCTTGGCAGCGTTAAGGGGTAGTGCATGATAGATGGCTTCCTAACGAAAATCCTTAGGAAACTTACAAGCTTCAGGCTATAATGGAAGAAAAAAGTTGGGGGCTTGTACCTTGATCAACCGTCAACCATTCACTTTGCGAAACACGATTTTCCTTCGGCTGCTCAGCACTTTTTTGCTTATCATGCTGCCTATTCTATTATTTGGCGTCTACCTGTATAACTGGATCGTCCAGACGGCAAGTGAAGACATCTCCAAAACAGCCGTATCCCAACTAACCTTCTATATCAACGATCTTGAGAAAGAGATAGAACGGATGAAGCTGCTGCAGTTTGGCGTTATTGATGATGAAGATCTCAATGAACTGACGCTGACTTGGGACACGATGGATGTGTTTAAACGCACGGAAAAAATTAACTCACTGCGAAAACGGCTTTATGCCATTCAAAACAGCTCTCCTTATATTAAAAATGTAAGTGCTCATATTTATCCGATATCGAAAACGATTTCATCCGCCAATGGCCCAAGTGAATTTAATACCGAACGGTACAATGGCCTGCGCTCAGCTTTAAGTAGTAGGAATAATCAGATCATTGAGTGGAATGGCGGATTGTTCCTAAGTGCCGCGAAGCAGGGAATAACCAATGGGAATCAACCGTTGTTCATAATTGAAATTGAACTGGATCAAGAGAGACTGCAGGAGGCCTTAGGCCAGTTTAACACCTATCCTGGAAGCGGAACATTGATGACCAAGGAGAATACGAGTGTTATTCTCACGAGTGGATCTTTGGAGCATTTATGGCAGGATATGCCGGAAACCATTGCGCAAATCAAACAAAACCCGGTTCACGGCACAGGGACCTTCACGATCTCGGGAAGCCGCTATTATACCGCAATTGCAAGCTCTGATTATTTGAATATGTCGATTTACCGGTTTATCCCTGAGCAAATTATTAAAAAACCGCTAGACAAGTTTTATCTGTGGGCCTGGTTATTTATTTTCGTTGCTATTGTCATCATTGCCATTTATGCATTTTCTACCTACAAATTTATTCACAAACCGTTGTTAACGCTAGTTAAGAGCTTTCGGCGTATGGAAAATGGGGATCTGGATGTAAACATTCAACACGAGTCTAAGGATGAGCTCGGTTACTTGTATGGCCGATTTAACCAAATGGTCACGAATCTTGGCTCTTTGATCGATCAAGTGTATAAGCAGAAAATTATGACACAACGGGCGGAGCTGAAGCAGCTTCAATCCCAGATCAATCCGCATTTTCTATACAACAGTTTCTTTATCCTGAGAACGATGGCCAGGATCGGAGACGTTGAACGAATCGGACAGTTTGTCACACAACTTGGTGAGTATTTTCAATTTGTTACCAGAAATGCTTCTGACGAAGTGCTGCTGAAACAGGAAATTCACCATGCCAGAATGTACACGGAGATTCAGGAATTACGCTTTTCTCGGCGTATCCGGGTACAATTCGACGCTCTTCCACGGGAAATTGAACAGGTGTTAGTACCACGTTTAATTGTGCAGCCTATTATCGAGAATGCCTTTGAACACAGTTTGGAACAAATGAAACGCAGTGGCTGTATTATGATACGCTTCGAGTTGGCAGAGAGTGAGATACGAATCATTGTGGAGGATAATGGTGATAGTTTGACGGATGAGACACTGGAACGTATCTCGGACACGCTGGATAACGGAGACGAACATGCAGAGACGACGGGCTTAGTGAATATTCACCGCCGGGTCAAAATGACATTCGGTGAAGCATACGGTCTACGAATAAGCCGAAGCGAGCTCGGGGGATTGAAAGTTATCATTTCTATTCCTTTTCAAGGTGGTGATGCTCATGATTAGAATGCTGATCGTTGATGATGAGGAGATCATAACAGACGGGCTGTTTGACATATTTAGCCAACTAAATCTCAATCTTGATTTGTATAAAGCCTATTCCGGTGAAGAAGCGCTGGATTGGATGAATACGACGAGAGTGGACATTGTGTTGTCCGATATTCGTATGCCCGGGATGGACGGTCTCGAGCTAATGAGAAACATACGCAGGAGTTGGCCGCATTGCAAAATCATTTTTTTGACTGGATATAATGATTTTGATTATGTGTACCAAGCGATTCAATCACCCGGAGTTAGCTATCTCCTTAAGAGTGAAGAATACGATAAGATTATTCAGGCAGTAACAGATGCGATTCATGAACTGGAAAGCAGTTTGAAGTTCCATGATCTAGTCAAACAATCGCGAGAGAAGCTTACTACACTCGAAACCCTTGCTCAAGGGAATTATTTCCGTTATTTACTTCAAGGGACACGAACAACGGAAGAGTTGGTCGTTGATTTCCGTAATCTTGGCATAACTCTTGATCCAACTAGGCCCATTCTTGTGGCGCTAGCTGACCTGCAACGAACGAATACGCACCCTTCCTTTGCGGAAAGTCAGAATGCAGCACTTGCAGTCAAATTTTTGGCAGAGACATTTTTGGAAGAACGCACAAACCACCTTGGAGTCATCGATCATTATGGCGACCTCGTCTGGCTTGTTCAACCCAAGCCTACACAAGTTAGTGAATCTGACGAAGCCTATTCCCGCACGGTAAAATATCTAGAGGGACAATTTGAGCTTATGCAGCAAGCTTGTCATGAATCTTTGGGAATTTCTTTTGCCATCACGCTTTGCGCCGATACCTGCGAATGGAAGCAGCTCTCTGAGATATACGATCGAATGAGAAGTGAACAGTACTGGCGAGCGGGCGACGGCGCCCAGATGGTGCAAACAGTCACCTTGGAAACCATTGGAACTGCGGCCAACTCAAGAACGTTGAGAGAAAAAGCGGAGTCCTTGGCGATTCATCTAGAAGGTGGAAATAGAGAGGGATATCTCCATCTGTTCAACGAACTAATGAAAACAGCATACGATGAACGAGGAAATGGCGGACCTTTTGCCCTGGAATTGTATTACACGATTGCTCTCTGCCTATTATCCTATATTAACCGATGGGAACTGCACGATAAGGTTGGAACAACCGGGCTTATGCAAAGAGACAGGCATTCATCCTGGCAAGATAGCTATGAGTTTTTGAAACAGACCGCAGAGTCTTTGTTCGATCTTCGATTAAGTGTAGAACGGAATAGAGCAGCAGCCGTGATAGAGAAGATCAGGTTGTACATTGAGGAGCATCTGTGTGAAGACTTGTCTCTCGTACGGTTAGCTAGCGTGATACACTTCAATCCGTCCTATTTATCGCGGCTTTTTAAACAGGAAAGTGGCATTAATCTATCTGAATATATTGATGAAGTTAGAATGGAGAAAGCCAAAAGTCTGCTCAAGAAGGACGAACTTAAAATTGCTGAGGTGGGTGTTCAGGTAGGGTATGAAACTCCCCACTCTTTTACTCGATTTTTCAAAAAATCAACCAGAATGACTCCTGCGGAGTATCGTGAGATTGTAAGGAAGTAAGAGTAGTGGAACTAGCATTTTAAGTATTAGGAGAGTTAGCGATGAAGAATGTGACGATAACGAACCCCATTATCTGGGCGGATGTTCCGGACCCTTGCGTTATTAGAGTAGGAACGGACTACTATATGGTTAGCACAAGCATGCATGCAATGCCTGGATGCCCGATTATGAAGTGTGAGAATTTAATGGATTGGCGAATCGTGAACTACGTTTATGACATCTTAGAGGATAACGACGCCTATAATTTGCTGGATGGGAAAGGCATTTACGGTAAAGGGTCATGGGCGGCAAGCTTACGGCATCATAATGGCACGTTCTATGTGTGTTTCTCAAGTAATGATATGAACCAGTTCTACATATACCGGACAGATGATATCGAGAACGGGAAATGGGAGCGATCTGTCCTTGCAGGCATCCATCATGATCCAAGTCTTCTGTTTGACGACGGCCGCGTTTATGTCATTCATGGCAACGGTAGTATTCGCATTACGGAACTGACGGCTGATGTGATGACAGTAAAATCTGGAGGTATTGATCAGCGGCTCTTCGAGACGGAACGTGACGGCATCATGCTGCGCTGCGAGGGATGCCATGCGTATAAGCTGAACGGTTATTATTATTTATTTTTCATTGAATGGCCCAATACCGGAAATCGACGCCGTAGGCAGCTTTGTTACCGATCTAGAGAGCTGCTCGGTGTTTATGAATATAAAGTGATTCTTGACGATGACATGGGGTACCGCAATCATGGGATTGCTCAAGGAGGCATTGTGGATACACCGCAGGATGAGTGGTATGCCTTATTCTTTCAAGATCATGATGCTGTGGGGAGAATTCCTATTGTGCTTCAAGTTACTTGGGTGGAGGGATGGCCGGTCATTGGGATGGAAGGAGAAGCGCAAGTTTCATTCCAAGCGCAATTGCCGAACACCGCACCTACGGCGTCTACCCAATTGGTCATTAGCGATGAGTTCGACTATAACGAAAATAAATTGCTGCTTAACTGGCAATGGAATCATAATCCGGATAACCGCCTGTGGTCTGCTATCGCACGTCCTGGCTGGTTGCGATTAGAGACGGGGAATATTACCGACAGTATCCTATTTGCACGCAATACATTAACGCAGCGGACGGAAGGCCCTGTATGCATCGGCATTACGGCAATGGATGTTTCCCATATGAAGCCGGGTGATCATGCGGGAATGGTTGCACTTCAAAATCATTTCGGGACAGTCGGTATTCAAATCGCTGCGAACGGCGAGCGATATGTTGCAATGTGTATCAATCGAGGCGATGGTAGTGAAGAAACGGTCGAGCGGCTTCCCTACGAGGACAATTTGATTTACTTGAAAATTCATTTCGATTTTGAAAATAGTACAGATCTTGCAAGCTTTTACTATTCATCTGACTGTGAAGCATGGAAGCAAATCGGCTGCCCTTTGAAGATGAAGTATACGCTTGATCATTTTATGGGCTACCGAATCGGGTTGTTTAATTATGCGACCAAGTCTGTTGGCGGGCATGCTGATTTTGATTTTTTTCGATTTGATAAGGTGGAAAGTAATATTTAAAGGAGAGGAAGACCTATGGCTTTCGCTCAAAACAGGCCATCAAGCGAACAAGTTGAACAATGGGATATGTTTGAGCTTGTGTTTTTTGCTTTATATGATGGAAATCCTTTTATTGAAGTATCTCTATCCGCCGAGTTCTACTCAGGTGACCATTCAGTGAATGTGATGGGATTTTATGATGGCGAAGGCGTATTTCGTATTCGATTCATGCCTACAACCTTGGGAGATTGGAGTTATCGTACATCTAGTAATTTAGCAGTGCTCGATGGACAGGTTGGCACCTTTGTCTGTGTAGAATCAGCTCCAGATAATCATGGTCCGGTTCGAGTAAGTGATACATTCCACTTTGCATACGCAGACGGCCTCCGATATCTGCCGGTAGGTACAACGTGCTACGCCTGGACGCATCAGCCGGCTAATCTTGAAGAACAAACGCTGTCGACGTTGAAAGCTTCCCCGTTCAATAAGCTGAGAATGTGCGTATTCCCAAAATCTTATCAGTTTAATGTGAACGAGCCCATTTATTATCCTTTCGAGGGCTCACTGGAGGACGGATGGGACTATAGCCGGTTTAATCCGGTATTTTTCCAGCATCTTGAGATGAGGATTGCTGATCTTGGCAAGCTCGGCATAGAGGCAGATCTCATTCTATTCCATCCGTATGATCGATGGGGGTTCTCACAGATGCCGCTGGAAGTTGATGAAAGATATCTTCGATATCTTACAGCACGTCTTGCTGCATACCGGAATGTATGGTGGTCATTAGCCAATGAATTTGATTTAATGAATGCTAAAAAAGAGGATGACTGGGAGCACTTTGCTGAAATCGTGACATCAACCGATCCGGTCGGCCATCTCATTTCCAATCATAATTGCCTTCGATTCTACGATTACAGCAAATCTTGGGTAACTCATTGTAGTATACAACGTATCGACATGTATAAAACGGCAGAAGAAACAAATGCATGGCGTGAAAAGTGGAATAAGCCGATTATCGTAGATGAATGTGCGTATGAAGGAGACATCGAACACGGGTGGGGAAACATCACGGGGGAAGAATTAACCCGTCGATTCTGGGAAGGTGCAGTACGTGGCGGTTATGTTGGTCATGGAGAGACCTATTACAATGAGAAGGAAGTTCTATGGTGGTCAAAAGGAGGCGAACTTACGGGGACGAGTCCTGAGGGAATCGCATTCCTTCGCCGAATCATTGAACAAAGTCCAGGTGGCATACTGAATCCACTGCCTTCTTCCTGGGATTTGCCTTGCGCAGGTGTGAAGGATGAATACTACTTGTACTACTTTGGTTTCAATCAGCCGCGTTACCGGCATTTCAAACAAGAGGCCGGTGTCTCCTATCGTGTAGAAGTAATTGATACCTGGAATATGACGATAACCCAGGTGCCAGGCATTTTTGAAGGGGCGTTCCGTGTTGAACTTCCTGGGCGTCAATATATGGCGGTTAGATTAGTTGCATTGATAAATTGATTAAGGCAAAAGTTGAATGCGAAGCGGGTAGTGCATTTTCGCGATGGGAAGTTGAGCGAGATTGGAAAGGATGAGGGCCGGGACTCCGTTGGGGTTCCGGTTTTTGATTTATCGACATCTAATTTCTTTTTAGGGAATGGGGGCTTTATAATAGGAAGTATTGACAAAATAATGAGAACGATTTATTATTCGGTTATACAATTTAAATCGATTTAAACGATAAGGGGTAACAAGTGAAAAATTTTACAGTAACAATAAAAGACGTTGCTAATCTTGCCAATGTTTCAACGGCGACCGTATCCTTAGCTCTCTCCGGAGATCCAAGGGTAAACGTGAAAACGAAGAAATTGGTAGAAGAAGCAGCTTTGAAGCTGAATTATATTCCGAACGAGATTGGCCGCAGTCTCAGAGCTAAGAAAACGGAAACCATCTCATTTATCATCCCCAATACCTCTCATCATGTGTTCACTCATCCTTACTTTGCTCAGCTGCTAGAAGGAATTAACGAAGTGCTCGATAATCATAATTATAATTTGATGCTATCGACAAGCCCATCGGAAAAGGATGAATCTGCCGCGTACAACAAAATATTGAAGAATCGCCGTACAGATGGGATCATACTTTCATCGGCTTCCATTCATGATAGAAATATTCTAAGAATGGTCGAATCAGGCTTTCCTGTTGTATATCTGGGGAAATGGCACCATGACAATGTGCTAACGGTCGAAAGAGATGATAAGGGGGGGGCTTATACAGCTACAGAGCATCTCATACGGATTGGCCGAAGGAGAATTGTACATATTACAGGTCCATTGGACCATCAAGAAGGCATTGATCGGTTAGAGGGGTATAAGCAAGCTCTTTCAGATAATAAAATCCACTACGATGAAGCTTTAATCATTGAAAAGGATTTCTCTAGAGAGTCTGGATACGAAGCTGCAGCAGAATTAATGAATAAACAAATTGATTATGATGCAGTGTTCGCAGGAAATGATCTTATGGCAATTGGCGCATTGAAATTTTACAAAGAAAACAAGATTTCGGTTCCAGGTGATGTGTCCGTTGTAGGTTTTGATGATATTGATATGGCAACAGTTGTCAGTCCCGAGCTAACGACGATTCATCAGCCCATGAGAGAGATTGGTTATGCGGCTGCAGAGAAATTAATCGCCTTCCTAAATAACCAAGAAGTAAAGGAAAAAAGAACGATTATGTCTACACATCTTATCATTCGCGAATCATGCGGTGCAGATAGGACATAAGCGTTTTTTTAAAATAAATTTAAATCGATTTAAATTTGAAAGGAAGTGATAGCGATGTAACGTGAAATGGCTGTCCGAGGTATCAAAAAACAGGGGTCTCTTACATTTAACCAAAGGAGGAATAATATGAGCAACTTTTTAATGAAAAAATCATGGGTGATTTCGTTCGTATCCGTTTTAACTTTATCCGTTGTTTTGACAGCATGTGGAGGAAGTAAAGATGCTTCTGGACAAAAAGTAACGTTAACCTATTGGAATGGATTCACAGGCCCGGATCGTCCGGCCTATGAGGAACTAGTCAAACAATTTAATGATAAACACCCCAATATTCAAGTTACGATGGACATTTCTCCATGGGATGCACTTCTTGCCAAATTACCTACATCATTAGCTTCGGGTCAAGGTCCTGATATCGCCTCTTTCGATTCGTCGCTGATTCCGCAATATGCTAAAGGCAACTTGATTCTTCCGGTAGATGATATTTACGGGAAGGGGATCGACCAAAATGTTATGGCGAAGAGCTTAGTTGAGGCAATGAAATATAATGACAAGTTATACGCAGTGCCGGCCAATACAGCAACGTTATTAATGTACTATAACAAGGACCTATTCAAAGCTGCAGGGATTACCGCTCCTCCCACGACGTGGGCCGAATGGCAGGATGCTATTCTTAAAACAACGAAAACGAACGGCACTGATAAACAATATGGGCTGGTGCTCGCTGACCATGCAACAATTCCGATGTGGCCAATTCTCATTTGGGGTAACGGAGGAGATATTCTTTCTACCGATCATAAGAAATCCATGTTAAATGACAGCAAAACTGTGGAAGCGCTTAAAATATGGGCTGACCTAGTCGCAAACAAGGGGATTTCTCCCGTTAATCTCACAGGTGGAGATGCTGATAAAATCTTCGCATCTGGCAAAGCGGCCATGGAAATTAATGGTCCTTGGATGGCTGGTGGATTAAGCGGCGTGAACTTTGGAGTTGCACCGGTTCCAGCAGGCCCTGCAGGTAAGGCTACGCTTGCGAATGCGGTTGCCATGGTTATCGGGAAAAACACGAAGCACAAAGATGAGGTTTACGAGTTCATGAAGTTCTGGAACAGTGCGGATGCACAAGCTTATCTATCTTCAAAAAGCGGATTCCCACCAACACGAACAGATTTAAATGACAATGCGCAGGTAAAATCGAATCCACTTATTCCTCAATTTGCAGCGGTTGCAAATGATTCTAGATTTTATCTAGCAGGCTTAGAACAGTTTAGCAAAATTGATAGCGACATCTTTACTCCGGCTATTCAAGCGATTACCAACAATAAAGGTACCGTAGAAGCTACAATGGCAGATGCAAGCAAGAAATTGGATGCCCTTTTATCAGGCAAATAGTTCATAATGGTGTGAAAAAGCACCCTACGGACTGTGGGCGAAAACACCAGTTTAACAGGGTGCTTCTCATGCCGCTTATGTTTAAGAGTAACCCGGTTCAGGAGGTAGTTATGACAAGCACACGCACGATCAGAAAGCCTTTGATAAAACAAAGCCGGGCAGCCTTTTTCTTTTTATTGCCAACTGGACTGATATTATCATTATTTGTATTTTGGCCAATCATGAATTCGTTTTGGTTAAGCCTTCATCAATGGAGTCTGCTGGAACCAGACCATCCATTTATAGGATTAAGTAATTACATGAAATTGATGCAGGATGAGCGCTTCTGGAACTCCGTGAGAAATACCGTTTATTTTACAGTTGGATCAGTCCCTCTGGGTATTATTTGTTCGCTGCTGCTCGCTCTATTGTGCAATTTAACGCTTAAAGGTATGAGTTTCTTTAAAGCGATTTATTTCCTTCCCGTGATCTCTTCGTTTGCCGTGCTTTCGATTATTTGGTCCTTTTTGATGGATCCGGATATAGGCTTACTCTCTTATTACTTTCATCTCATTGGCTTTTCGGTGACCGGTTGGCTGCGGGATACGACATGGGCGATGCCGGTTGTTATTCTAATTGCTATTTGGAAAAATGTCGGGTTCAATATGGTCATTTTTATGGCAGGCTTGCAAGGGATTTCTGTTTCCTTATATGAAGCTGCAAAAATTGACGGCGCTAACACGTTCCAAAAATTTTGGCATATTACATTGCCGTCCTTAAGGCATACCACGTTGTTTGTGATCATTATCTCCCTCATTGCCTCATTCCAAGTATTTGATCAGGTGTTTGTTATGACGCACGGAGGTCCCTTGTTCAGTACGGAAACTATTGTTTATTACATTTACCATCAAGGCTTTGAATTGCTCGATATGGGATATGCCTCGTCAGCGGCTTGGATTTTGTTTATTTTTGTATTTTTAATTACACTAACTCAACTTAAGTTGTTTAACTACAATGAAACGGATTAGGGGGGTATTGGATATGAAGGTAACTTTAACCCGCAATTTCCAGTATCTTATGCTCATTGCGGCAGCAATCGTCATCGCTTTTCCTTTCGTATGGATGGTGCTAACATCATTTAAACCAGAGAACGAAATTGTACATTTTCCACCTACTTTGCTTCCATCCAAAATGATCTTAGACTCCTATATCCATGTATGGAGTAGGATTCCTTTTCTGGTGTTTTTCAAAAACAGCGTTATTTTCTCGTTCAGTGTTACCTTGATCTCTCTCCTGTTTGACTCCATGGCCGGTTATGCATTTGCCAGACTTTCGTTTAGAGGAAGAAATAAGTTGTTTCTTCTTGTGCTTGTTGCTTTAATGATTCCCGTCCAAGTAACCATTATTCCGTTGTTTATCATGCTTAGCCATTTTGGCTGGCTCAACACGTTTGTGGGTTTAATTGTCCCACGTGCAACGAATGCATTTGGCATTTTTATGTTAAGACAGTTTCTTGTAGGTTTGCCCAAAGAGTTGGATGAAGCAGCGAGAATAGACGGATGCTCTGAATTTAGACTATATTGGCAAATCATTTTGCCTCTTGCTAAGCCCGCTATTGCGAGTCTGGCGCTGTTCCACTTGATGTATAACTGGAATGATTTATTGTGGCCATTAATTATTACAAGTACCGAGGACATGAGAACGCTGCCGGCTGGACTTGCCTTATTTATGGGGCAGCATGTTGTGGAGTATGGCATTTTAACTGCTGGGGCAGCGATTGCTACCGCACCGCTTGTCATTGCCTTTTTATTCGCACAAAAGTATTTCATTCAAGGTGTTGCATTTACCGGCATGAAAGAATAGAGAAAAGATTTGACGGAAAAGGAGAGAACAACTGCATGGGCAAATTACATCCTTGGGTTTGGGCTGTAGGAATCGAGAACACATTCATCGGTCAAACGGCGAGAGGCGAGAGGGTCCTAGATGAATTCGAAATTACACAGCATTATCAATTCTGGGAAGAGGACTTAGATCGAGTGAGGGCTTCGGGAGCTACCATGATTCGTTATGGCGTTCCCTGGTATCGGATTGAAACGAGCGAGGGCGTATTCGATTGGTCATGGACAGATAAGGTAATGGCTTACTTTGATCGGCATCGAGAATTAGTACCCATCATTGACTTGATGCATTATGGTACGCCGCTATGGCTTAAGAATGAATTCATGAATGCGGAGTACCCGCAATTCGTTGCTAGATATGCTAGGGCATTTGCGGAAAGATACAAAGGAATAACTTCTTACTACACGCCGCTAAATGAGCCATTCGTTAATGCGGAATGGTGTGGATGGAGTGGAACTTGGCCGCCATATCTAACGGGCTTGCTAGGTTTCGGCTTACTTATGAATCAATTATGTAAGGGAATCATCCTAACGGTTCAGCATTTAAAGCAAGTCGACCCCGATGCGGTGATGGTGCATGTGGAGGCTTCAAAGAAGTATATAGCCGCAGATGAATCTTATATGGAAGAAACCCATTTATGGAATGAAATCCGGTTTATCATGTGGGAGCTCGTACAGGGTCGCATTCAGCAGGCGCATCCTTTATACACGTGGGTATTGGATCATCATTTTAGCCATCGTGATTTAGAATGGTATGCAGAGAATCGGATTGATCTAGACATTGTCGGAGTCAATTATTATCCGCAATTTTCCTTGAATGTGATTGGCCAAGAGACGGCCGAGCAAGGACAAATCCCACGCGCGGTGATGGGTTCAGCTGAGGATATGATCGATATTGCCAGGGATCTATATCAACGATATAAAAAGCCCATTTTCATTACGGAAACCAGCTATAATGGCAGCGTAGAACAACGCGTTTCTTGGTTGGAGGAACTCATTCGTGCAAGCTGGAAGATGAGTGAGGAGGGAATTGAGCTTTATGGCGTAACGTGGTTTCCTTTTCTGGATATGGTGGATTGGCCTTATCGGACGAATGGGTTATCGTTTCAAGAGAATCTGGCTACCTTCGGTCTATACAGTTTGGAGGAGAAGCCTGACGGAACGATTCATAGAGTTAAAAATGCGGCTGGCGAAAGATTCGAGGAAGAATTGAGAAAATAGTGTGAGGGCCGGGACTCCGTTGGGGTTCCGGTTTTTGATTTTATCAGAATTGGTTCACATCGATTTTCGACAAATGATCATCGCCTTTTTACATTTACAATCCAGTTAGTCAAACCTATGATTAATTTAGCTAAAATGTTCTTATAACTCATGATTGGAGAGGAGTTACTTTATGAAAAAAACGGATTTTATCGAAAATAAATCACAAACGTATGAGACTCGTCAAAATTGCCATGGTGGCAAAGGTCCATTTCAACTAAAGGATCTTATTCAAACGGTGTCAACAAGTGAGAAGCTGTACATCAAATTCATTCATGATGATATCATCCCGCCAGGTTCTACCTTCGGCTATCACCAGCATAACAGTGATGCTCCTATGGAAGAGTGGTATTACTGCATTTCTGGTCACGGAATTATGGAGCTTGATGGAAACCATTACGAGATGTCCCCTGGTGACATAAGTGTTTGCCGTGCAAACGGTGGTCACGGTCTTATCAATAACGGTCCCGAAGATTTAAGAATTATTGTGATCTATGCTTCAGCAATAAAATAAGGGAGGGACTAGCTTGAGCGACAGAAAACTTAGAGTCGGTGTTGTCGGATTAACTGTAGGTGCAAGTCATGTCAAAGACTACGCCAGTAGCGAATCTGTTCAGGAAATTGTTTTGTGCGATCTAAATGAATCAAAACTGAAAGAAATAGGCGATAAATATAACATTTCAAAAAGATATTCGGATTTCGAGAAGATGCTAAAAGAGGAAAACCTGGATGCGATTAGCCTCGCAGTTCCTAACTTTTTGCATATGAAGCTTTCCATTCAGGCGATGGAAGCAGGGGTGCATGTGTTGTGTGAAAAGCCTATGGCAAGGAATGCAGATGAGGGGAGAGGAATGCTTGCTGCCTCGATAAAGCACAACAAGAAGTTGATGATTAACTTCAATCAGCGTTTTCTACAAGAATGTCAAACGTTAAAATCCGTTATCGACGAAGGCAAGCTAGGCGATATCTATTATGTTCGAACGCTATGGCAGCGCAGAAGAGGAGTGCCGTGGTGGTATCCGCTTTCATCTGGAAAAGAAATATTCGGCGGTGGATCTCTCATAGATCTTGGCGTGCATGTGCTTGACCGTGCTATGTGGTTTTGCGGGTATCCAGATCCGGAATGGGTACTTGGAAATACGTTTTGCAAGGTCTCCAAGGAAGAGGCTGCACGCAAAGGCATTCAGAATTTCGAGCTTGATGACATGGGAGTAGCTATGTTTCGTATGACGGGCGGGTTGATGATTGAGTTAGAAGCATCTTGGGCCAGCAATCGAGAGAACGAGGTAATTACAACACGGATTTATGGCTCCAAAGGCGGTGCAGTCCTGCATAGAGTAGTTGGAGATGGGAACGATTCCTGCAATAAAGTATTTTTAGAAATTGGCGGCGAAGTTCATGACATTCCATTAGAAGCTATGAAGACTTCTAAGATGCCGAATGTTCGGCAAGCGTTTTTAAATGCCATTATTAATGATGAAGAGGTACCTTGCACGCCTCAACAGGGACTTAAGATCACTCAAATGTTAGATATGGTTTACTCGAGTGCAGCAAATGGCACACCGGTCAAATGGGAATGATGGAAGAAGCCTTCAATTGCGAAATCTGCTAGGAGACATTCCAGTTTTAGATTGAAAAAAACGAGAAAAATTATAGATGTCAGAAAAGCCGCAGCTGCCTGCGATGTCCGTGATACTGAGGGTAGACATGCGCAAAAGAGTTTTGGCAGTTTCGAGCCTGCAGCGCTGTAAATAAGCGTAAGGCGTAACGCCACGTTCCTGTTTGAAAATACGAATAAAATGATCTGTCGTAAGAGAAAAGTTCTGGGCAAGTTCACTCATATCATACTGGAGCTCCGGATGTCGTTGAAACCCTCGGCATAGTTCATCAATTTTTAACGTATAAACTCCGGCAGGTGTTGGTGTTAGATGTTGATATTCCGTAATGAGAGCTTCCAGCCATATTTTCATTTGCGGCAAGCTATTTCTTTCTTCGGCTAAACGAAAGCGATTAAAAAGCTCTAATACAAAATGATAGTGATCAAAATGACGATGCTCAGTCAAGTCAGACAAGATGTCCGGATTACGCAATGTAAAATCTATATACCGTACATCGAGGCTGACATTTTCATTTTGATAGGCGTTAACCTCTTTTTTGTAATTTATTAAAAACACATCACCAATGCTTAATTTATAGGCGTTCTTGCCTAGCATGATTTGACCTTCTCCGCCCCAAATACTCCACAAAGTAAACCCTGGATGACAACCAACGGGAACATGCCATTTCCATTCTGAAACGCAGTGCTTCCCGTAATGCATGGACAGGATCTCCATATAATCACCTCGTTTGTTTGGTGTCGATTTTTCATAAATAATTGTTTCATTTATAAACCGAATCGTCAAGTTCAACAGATGGGGAAATATTTTATGGTCATATACGTATGGAAGATATCCAGCAAGCATCACAACTGGAGGGGAAAAGGTTAGCAAGGAGTAGATAGCCGGCGAGATCTCGCGGGCTTTTTTAATATTTTAATAAAAATAACTTTGTAGGGGTTCTCGATCGGCTGTCAATTCCATGCTAACGTGTAATTCGCTGTGGTAGAATAAGTAGATGGAGTGATAGGACGGATACGGGGGGAACAGTAATGAACAAGACCGATCGGCAGCTCGCCATAATGCTTGAACTACAACGGAGTAAAGTATTAAGAGCAGAAGACTTGGCATCTATATTTGAGACTAGCGTGCGGACAATATATCGGGACATACAAGCTCTGAGTGAAATGGGTGTTCCGATCCTTGGGGCTCCCGGGCAGGGTTACTCCCTAATGGAAGGTTATTTTCTTCCACCAGTAGGGTTTTCTGCTGAAGAGGCGGTAGCCATGCTTATGGGTACTGACTTTATCGAACAGAGGTTGGATGGCGATTACGCAAATGCAGCTAAGGCGGCCCGACGCAAAATTGAAGCTATTCTGCCAGAAACAGTGCAAGACGAGTCGATGCGCGTTCGGGAAACGATGCGACTTCTTCAGGCCGGCGAGCCGGTAACTAGCTTGAGGGAAAAGGACTATCTCGGACAAGCGAGGCGGGCAATTATGGAGCGCCGTAAATTACGTATGACCTATCTGAAAAAAATGCCGGAAGCGGACGGCAATCGGAAGAGCACGCGTGAGATCGCTCCATACGGATTGGCGCTTGTTCAGGGAAATTGGATTTTGATTGCACATTGTGACTTGCGGCAAGAAATTCGGCATTTCCGGTTGTCGCGGATGACGGGGCTAACCGTATTGGAGGATCGCTTTCTCATTCCAAACTGTTTTAACCTTAACAACTACCGTCCGTCGGACGATCGTAACGAACGGGTGTTGGTTCTGGCTCATCCTGAAATTGCGGACAAAATCGCTGAGACTTGTCATTATTATATGGAATCGACTGAGGAGCGGAAGGACGGTCTTCTCGTCAACTTTCTTGTCCGAAAGCCGGAGGAGCTGCTGTCTTATATCCTGGGCTGGGGCGGGAAAGTCGAGGTGTTGGAACCGGAGTCTCTCCGACATCGGATTCGGGAAGAGGCCGAAAAAATCTTAAAACGCTACTGACACGCTATTGTCAGTAGCGTTTTGTTATATTTGGATCATATCCAAGAATGAATGATGAGGAGTTGTTTGATTCATGAGAAGTACAGCAGAAGCATTACAGGCATTTGAGACAACAGTGGGGCGTTATTTAATAGAACTGGAAAGCCTCGATATGGAGCAGCTGATAAAAAAACCGAACGAGGAGGAATGGTCGATTGGTGAAATGTATATGCATTTAATTCAATCGGCACAATTCATGCATTTGCACAATGTTGATCAATGTTTGGCTGGAAGTGTAGAGACAGTAGACGCTATGGAGGAAAAAACAGAGAGGGGCAAGGGAGCCTTCGAACTGGGGAGTTTTCCTCCCATGCGGATTCGGGTACCTGCTTCACCGCAATACACTCCGAAACAACCGGAAAGTAAGGAGCAGCTGAAGGAGAGTTTTCACGGGATCGTGGAGCGGATGAAAAATACGGAATCCACTTTGAATACGGTACCCGAGAGCAGAAAAATTCTTCATCCCGGATTCGGCGCTCTAAACGCCAAGGAGTGGTTTTTGCTTATAGAGATGCATTACAGGCATCATTTATCGCAGTTGGATCGTTTGAAACAATTTTTGGAAAATAACGCATAGAGGTTGGCGGCTAGATTACCGCTATCTATTGTAGTGGATAAAATTGGTTAGTATGAGGAAGGGCTGCCGCATGGCAGCCCTTTTTCGTGGTAGAATATCAATACTGAATAGAAAAGTCGTCACTCCCACTAGTCAAAAGTTACTTGTACTCGGTTGACATCTTAATATGGTAAGATATGAAGAGAACAAAGCTCATCTAACAGAAGAACTTGGGGATGTGCTAGGGAATCTAATTGTTATTGCAAATGAATATAATATTTCCCTCGAAGATATATTCGAAATGCATAAACAAAAGCTTGGAACACGTTACTCATAATAATGAAAGGAGAGTTCAGCTAATGAGATCAATTGCTGTATTTTGCGGCTCCAGTGAAGGGAGCTCTTCTATATATAAAGAAAATGCAGTTAAACTAGGACAAGAACTTGCCAAACGCGG
Source organism: Paenibacillus sp. P36 (assembly GCF_045866505.1). Taxonomy (NCBI): domain Bacteria; kingdom Bacillati; phylum Bacillota; class Bacilli; order Caryophanales; family Paenibacillaceae; genus Paenibacillus; species Paenibacillus sp. P36. Next base: position 6,846,656 of record NZ_AP038372.1, on the reverse strand, counting down.
GATTACGCTTATATATGGAGGAGCCAATGTGGGGCTGATGGGAGCTGTTGCTGATGCTGTATTGGAACAAGGGGGTCAAGTAATTGGCGTGCTCCCTCATTTTCTACAAAACCGAGAAATTGCGCATAAAGGTCTGACAGAGCTTATTATGGTGAATTCCATGCACGAACGTAAAGCTAAGATGGCCGATATGGCAGACGGATTTATTGCTCTTCCTGGCGGTCCTGGAACATTGGAAGAATACTTTGAAATTTTTACATGGGCTCAGTTGGGTTTGCATAATAAGCCATGCGGACTGCTGAATATTAATCAGTATTTTGATCCACTTGTGTCGATGTTTGATAATATGGAACGTGAGCAATTCATGCAACCGAAATATCGCTCGATAGTCATCGCTGAGCATACCCCGGAAGCTATTCTAGAGAAGTTTTCGACCTACTCGGCTCCCTCGGTTAAAACTTATCTCACTGAACAGCGTACTTAAGTTTTGATGGAGTTGCGCCCATAAGGGGCTGCTAAGAGGCAGCTTCTTTGTTTTTTAATTAAAGTTGGGTTGAAAATGCCGAGAAATATTAGGGATAAATAGCGATACAACATCATTATAGTTGATCAAAAGGGAAGGATAACGAAGTCAACCGTTGAATAAACATATGTGAGATATTCTGGAATTTATCTAGTAATATGAAAGCAACAGAGAGAAATACGCTCACAGCGAATAGAAGGTTAGTTCAATATAGCAGATTAAAACCTCTCATTAGTAGAAAGACCTAGATTAAATAGGACTGATGGGAGGTTTTATTATGAATAGGAGAGGAATAAGCCTGTGGGTGTAAAAACAAAAGGAAGACGGAAGCTAGAGTATAACGGCAAGATGTATTATTGGAATGTCCAAGAAGATGACGAAGATTATGGGAGAATCAATCTTAGTATTGTTTCAGAAGATAAAAAATTAATTGTTTCATATCGTGTAGCGCAGTCAGACAATCATAAGACTCCGCATATTGTAATACAGGGTAAGGAGTTTGGGGGCATAGAAAATCAAGTTCTTCAAGGTTGGGTTAGAGTACAAACTCCAATTTGGGATGATCGTATTATCACACCTGGGCTTGTTAAAACAATTATCGAATGGTGCCTATTTCCAAAAGATCAACTGAATTTTGTTGATTGGGAAGGTAATCTTATTTAACTGGTGTGTATTTGAATCTTGAGGAGGTCAAGATGGGGAGTTTTGCCTTAATCTTTTTAATCGTCCTAACTCTAATAGCTGTTGCGATCTTTTATGGATGTGTATTTTTGGACTTTATTAATCCAAGCGCACTTCAAGCTCAACTTTTAGGTGTCATTATTATACTGTTCGGAGTAATTGTTTTGCTGTCTTTTGAAGATTCTTCTGGATATGGATTTACATTTGGGTTAATCGGTCTTATTACAGGCGTTCTCGGTACATTTAGAGAATCCCAAAGGGTTAAACAAGAAAAAGATGGTTGAACCATTGGATATGGAAAGGAGGAAAAACTTGGACACTAATCGTTCTTTTAGAGCCATCATTACATGGGAAAGAGACCCAAACAACATTCGGATAGACAATGGGACACGATAGCACTTCAAGCCCCTTTTTTTTATATAACTTGGACTCGCGGCCCGTTGCTGTGGGTCTCTTTTTCATTCACGTATTGGGCAGGTTTGTTAGAAATAAAGGAAAAGAATGTTGAATGGAGAAAATGAACTGTTAATTATTAAATCGAGACTTCTACAAGGAAGTGAATTACATTGTACGTAACCGGTGATCTTCATGGGTATATTGATATTGGTAAATTGAATTCCAAGAGATTCCCTATAAATAGAGAGTTAAGTAAAGATGACTTCGTAATAATTGCTGGGGATTTTGGACTTGTCTGGGACAATAAAAATGATGAAATATATTGGAGGAAATGGTTAGCTCGAAAAAACTTTAGGACTTTATTTATTGACGGAAATCATGAGAATTTCCAGTTGCTTAATACTTACCCTGTGGAGTGTTGGAATGGTGGAAACGTACATCGAATAAATGAAAGCATTATACATTTAATGCGAGGACAGATTTTTACTATTAAGGGATATAAGATATTTACTTTTGGAGGAGCTCAATCTCATGATAAAGAGTATCGAAAAGAGAATATTAATTGGTGGCCAGAAGAGATGCCATCACTAGAAGAGTACAATGAAGGAATAAAGAATTTAGAGCAGCATAATTGGGAGGTTGACTTTGTAATTACGCATATGTGCCCTACATCAACTTTGCATACATTGAATGAATCTAAGCATTCGGGTATTCATAAGGATCAGTTAAGTGATTACTTTGAGCAAATACAAGAACGGTTATCTTATAAAAAGTGGTATTTTGGTCACTTTCATAGAGATATGGAATTACCAAATAAACAAAACTTATATATAAATCAATTGAGCTACTTCCGACTGAGCAATCCTAGTTAATGAGATACACCGTGGGAGATTTAGCCATAAAAACATCAAAGGGTGAACAATGAACAAGAAAAAATCGATAATTTATTTTATCCTAGCATCATTTTTATTCGGTGGCGCCATCTATTTATTCCAGAGTATCTTTTGGACTTTATTCTTTTTAATATTTATAGGTTATATCTTAACGATCAAGATATCAGATAAAACAAGAAGTTTCGGGAAACAAATGTTTAGTGCGTGTTTAGGTCTTTTCTTTTTCGGTTGGCTCGCAGCTTTTGTCATTGTGCTAATTAAAATATTCATAAGCCAATTATATTACTCGTTAGACTAACATGGATGGATTGCGTGCAGCTCGTCACGCGGTAGCTGCTCCCTGGTTTCGTTAAAGGTACGAGAGGATAGTTGATCAAGATGAAACGCATTTAGCTTTGTCGTATACTTCACGACAGTCATCCTAATCTGCTTAAGTTCGTCATCTCTCCTTGCTCAATGTGGAGGTGTGGCTTGGCGTTATCGTCATAGTATCTCCTCAAAAACCATGTCCGAAAATGGCCAGACCTTTTGGGACAACATGATATAATAAAAATAGGTCAGGAGAGGGGTGACCAGATGACGGATAACAAAGATGCTCTGTATGCAGCATTCAAGGCAAAGGATGCACGTTTCGACGGACGCTTTTTTGTAGGCGTATCGTCTACGGGAATTTATTGCCGTCCTGTGTGCCGGGCTAAGCAGCCGAAGCCGGAAAACTGCACTTTTTATGTGACTGCGGCGTCAGCGGAGCAGGCGGGATATCGCCCATGCCTTTTATGCAGGCCGGAACTTGCTCCTGGCACTTCCATCACCGACGCTACAGCTAATTTAGTTTATCGAGCAGCAAGAATGTTAGAAGAAAGCAGCGGTAGCGGGCAAAGTTTAGAAGAAATAGCCGGGCGACTTGGTTGTACGGACCGACATTTGCGGCGCGTTTTTACAGCAGAATATCAGGTGTCGCCGATTCAGTATTTGCAAACCTGCAGATTGCTGCTGGCCAAAAACCTGCTCACAGATACAGATTTGTCGGTACTGGAAGTTGCGATGGCGGCGGGCTTCGGCAGCTTGCGTCGTTTCAACGGCCTTTTTAAAAAACAGTACAAACTTTCGCCTACGGCTTTACGAAAACGGAAGGCAGAAGAAAAAAAACATAAAGACAACATCACTTTATCATTAAGCTATCGTCCGCCCTATCTTTGGGACGAAATGCTGAACTTTTTGGCCGGACGCGCAATAGCAGGAATTGAAGTTGTAAAAAACGGCGAATACATGCGTACCGTGCAGATGGTAAACGTTGATAGAAAACCTGTGCACGGTTGGGTGCGCGTGGGGCATGATCCTAAAAAGTATGCATTGAGCGTAACCGTGAGCGCAACTTTACTGCCGGTACTGCCACAAGTATTAGCACGGATACGTCATCTGTTTGACTTATACTGCGATCCTGGTGCGGTGTATGAAACACTTCAGGGAATGAACGACATTCGACCCGGTCTTTGTGTTTTGGGAGCTCGCGTACCGGGGTGCTTCAACGCGTTTGAAATAGCGGTTCGGGCGGTGCTGGGACAGCAAATTACTGTGAAAGCGGCAAGCACATTGGCGACAAGAATTGTCCAAACTTACGGAGTGCCTATACAAACCTCAATTGAGGGATTGACCCATATCTTTCCTTTACCCGAAAATATATTGTCTTTAGACGGAGCGATTGAAGATCGCTTCGGAGTGTTAGGGGTTACTTCTGCACGTTCTAATACGATTTATGAACTGGCACAAGCATTCGTACAGAGGCAAATTGATTTTGACCTCCCGACCCAGCCGGAGGAAGAGATGAAAAAGCTGATGGCGATTCGCGGTATTGGAAGCTGGACAGCGCAGTACATCGCTATGCGTGCTATGGAATGGCCGGACGCTTTCCTTGAAACAGATGCTGGCGTTAAAAAAGCATTACAGCCTTACACATCAAAGGAATTACTGAAAATGGCGGAAGCATGGCGACCGTGGCGCAGTTATGCCACCATCAACCTTTGGAACTCGCTCTAAGGAGGCAGGAACATGTATTATCAGACAACCTACTCGTCCCCCGTTGGAATCATCACACTTGCATCTGATGGAAATGGTCTTGTTGGCACATGGATTGAGGGGCAAAAGTATCACGGGGCTACTATACCTGAAGGTGTGATCGTGCGTGGAGACATGCCGATATTCGATACCGTAAAAAAATGGCTGAACAAATATTTTGCAGGCGAGAAGCCCGATATTTCAGAATTGCCGCTCTGTCCCATTGGCAGTGGATTCCGTCAAGAGGTATGGAGCATGCTATGTGAAATACCATACGGCGAGGTAATCACCTACGGTGACATTGCAAAAAAAATGGCGGCAAAGATGAACAAGGAAAGCATGTCAAGTCAGGCAGTAGGTGGAGCTGTTGGGCATAATCCGATTTCAATCATCATTCCCTGTCATCGAGTTGTAGGTTCAAATGGCAGCTTGACGGGTTACGCCGGGGGTATTCAAAAAAAGGTAAAATTGCTTGAATTGGAGGGTGCCGATATGTCGGGGTTGTTTGTGCCGACAAGAGGTACAGCACTTTGAAGCGGGAGTAGTGATAAAAAGAGTAAAGAGCTGCCAATTGGCAGCTCTTTATTGCGATTTAGAGGGATTTTCGTTGCTTCATGTTTCGCAATGTCAAATGTGAGGTTTCGGGATAGGCGATTGTTAGATAGACATTTCTTTCTACTTACAAGGCTAAGTTGTAAATCGTACAGGAAATATAGTCGCCCATACCCGATAAGGCGATTAAGAAACAGACATAACTTTCATCTCAATTGGACCGATACCTTGTATCGGTCATTTTCAATTTATGTCCCTATTTTGCTCATTCCCATGGCCGTACAATAATAAGCATAATCTGGTTAACAGTCATGAAGGAGAGGTGCGACCTATGTTGAAGATCGAAAGAGCTGATCAGGTTTTTACAGCTAGTGGGTATTGGAAACAATTGAGCAAGCGAATGATGCAATATAAATTGATATATTTGCTTGCCTTGCCCGGCATTGTGTTTTTTATTGTATTCAAACTTGTTCCATTATTTGGGCTTCTACTCGCGTTTAAAGATTACAGTCCCTATTTAGGTTTTACAGGTAGCGAATGGGTAGGTTTTAAACATTTTAGAGAGTTATTTGCTGATCAAAATTTCTATATCATGCTGCGAAATACATTAGCCATTAATGTGTTCGGTATCGTTTTTATGTTTCCATTACCTATCTTACTTTCGCTCATGTTAAATGAAGTTCGTCATGAGGTATTCAAGCGATTTAATCAATCTATTGTATATTTGCCCCATTTTTTGTCTTGGGTTGTTGTTTCAAGCATGACCTTCTTCGTGCTATCGACGGATGTGGGGCTTGTCAATAAGCTGATCAGCGCGGCGGGCTTCGAAACCATCTCTTTTTTATCAGAGCCGAAGTACTTTTGGGGATTAATCACGGCTCAAACCATGTGGAAGGAGGTAGGTTGGAGTACGATCATTTTTCTTGCTGCGATGGCTGGGGTCGACCCGCAAAGATATGAGGCTGCTGTCGTGGATGGAGCGAATCGGTTTCGCCAAATTTGGCATATCACTTTACCCGCCATTCGTTCGACAATCATTATTCTATTAATTTTACGGATAGGTCAAATAACAGACGTCGGTTTCGAGCAAATGCTGCTAATGATGAATCCCCTTGTTATGCAAGTGGCTCAAGTATTCGATACGTATGCGTATACACAAGGAATTTTGCGAGGTCAGATCAGCGCAGGTATTACGATCGGTATGTTCAAGGGCGTTGTCGGCTTCATTCTGGTTATGACCTCTAATTATATGGTCAAAAAATTAGGTCATGAAGGCATTTATTAATGAAAAGGGAGAGGAAGAAAAATGAGTGTAGTCGCACGTAAAAAAATAGCCATATTTGATTGGATTAACTATGGTCTACTAAGCCTAATTTCATTAATTTGCCTTGCTCCATTTCTCTATGTGTTCAGTGTATCTTTTACAGACCCGGACGTGTATATCCCGTTGCAGTTTAATCTGTTTCCACAAAAATGGTCGCTGTCGGCATACTCCTATATCCTGTCTACAGGCAGTTTCATCAATGCGCTGAAGAGCACAACGTTCATCACGGTTGTAGGTACAGCATTAAACTTGATTGTATCGTTCTCGATGGCCTATGCATTAACAAAAAAGGGACTGCCAGGGCGTAACGCGATGATGGGATTTATTATTTTCACGCTTGTATTTAATGCGGGCATCGTTCCGAGTTATTTACTAGTCAAGCAACTTGGGTTGTTAAATTCCTATTGGGCCCTGATTTGGCCGGTATTAACAAGCGCATGGAGTTTGATTATTATTAAAAGCTTTCTTGAATCCATGCCTTCTGAGCTTGAGGACGCAGCTAGAATTGATGGTTGTTCAGATATTGGTGTTTTCTTGCGCATCGTAATCCCGCTATCTATGCCTGCAATTGCTACATTTACTTTATTTTTTGCGGTAGCTCATTGGAATACGTATTTCAACGCAGTCATTTACTTATCGGATACGAAAAAATGGACGCTGCAGGTGTTGGTAAAGTCGTTGGTGATCGACTCAGATAATGCCGGAATGGCAGGAGCTAGCGGAGATGAGAAATCCATTCCACAAGAAACGATACGGATGGCTTCTATCGTGTTAGCCATGTTACCTATTCTTGTTGTCTATCCGTTTCTACAGAAGCACTTTGCTAAAGGAGTAATGCTTGGTTCGGTTAAAGGTTAACTCAAGAATTTATATGAAGGAGAGCTGAAAATGGTAGAAAACGTTATAAATTGGTTAGATAAACCTCAACGTATTATACAGACCAACTTGCAGATTAAGGACACCCACTTCATTAATCCTCGTAAATTAGCGTCGCAAATGAAAGAAATGGGGGCTACGGCGCTCGTATTTAATGTCGGCGGCATCTATGCGTGGTATCCATCGAAGATAGACGGACATAAAGTAAATGAGTATCTTCCTCAGGACTCTGATCTACTGAAGGAAGTTATTGAGGCTTGTCATGAACAGGATATTCGCTTCATTGCAAGATTGGATTTCAGCAAGACAGAAGATGTTGTTTACCTTAGGAAGCCAAACTGGTTTGTAAGACAACCTTCGGGATTGCCGGAAATTATTGGCGCTGAGCGTCCTGGCAATTGGTCACTGCTTATGAGTACGTGCTTAAATAGCGGCTATCGAAATGAAGATGTGGCGATACCTGTGCTCGAGGAAGTGTTAAGCCATTACGATGTTGATGGCATATTTTTTAATGCACCGCATTATGTGCCTTGTTACTGTGAAATCTGCAAGGATAAATACCGTAATCGCTATGGGGTAGAAATTCCACTTGACCGAAACTTATTTGCTGTAGATTGGCCATCTTCCTGTATCCGAGATAATATGGAGAAAATGTACAAGTTTATTAAGCGAAAATCTCCGGAAGTACCTATGATTCTATATTACAATCTGTACAAAGATAATCTGTATGCCCGTATGGAAACTACGGATATCTTATGTACGGAACCGCAAGATATTTTGTCCGAAGGGCATCATCGAATTCCGGAGTTCTGGAAACCTGCGCTTAGTATAAAGCTAGGACGTTCGATTCCAGACAACCCGCCGCCGCTTGGAATCGTTCACTCAAGCCCAGGCATGGAGTGGAGGCATACGGGCTTACCGCCGGCGGAATATCGCTTCTGGTTGGCTCAAATTACTTCTCATGGAGGAAGCATCTGGCATTCCCTGACTGGCATCCCCGATACGATCACGGATAAACGAATTATTGAAACGGTAACTGAATTTAATCGCAATGTCAGTAAAGTAGAGATGTATATGGATAAGGCACAAACGTTAGCGCAGGTAGCGTTAATGTGGACAGCTGACGCTGCAGCAGAGGGTTGGGCTGACGGATTGATCAACTGTCAAATACCGTTTGACGTGTTATTGCAAGAACAGGCTACTTCAGAACGGTTGACGCGATATAAGGCACTTATTTTGCCTGAAGGTATGAAGGTAACCGATGATTTCACGGCTATCCTGAGCAAGTTTGTAGAAGAAGGCGGACATCTAATTAGCGAGGGTGAAGTATCGGAGCAACCGGAGTTGCGGAAATTGTTAGGAATAGTAGGTAGGTCATCCGTCAGCGAATACCTAACGGCCGCATATCTACGTTTTGAAGGAGCGAACAATCCGCTTCAGGTTGGCATGGAGGATACGGAGCTAATCCCGCATCGTGGAAAGGTTCATTATACTAAGCCGTCAAACGCGAAATCGAGCGTCCTGGCAACGTTGGTTCCGCCGTTCTCTCCGTTAGAAAGCGTCGGTGCTCCGCCCGAAAGAGCATCATTACCAGTCAGCCATACCGATATTCCACTTTGCATTCATCATGGATCGGGACTCGGAAGTTCTGTTTATCTCACCTTTTCATTGAGTGCCCTCATTAATGAGTATAAGTTGGGTGAGCATTATGAATTAGTATCCAATATCATGAACATAGCACTTGGCGAGGATAAAATGGTCGAGGTTACCAAATATCATGGCTTGCAGATGTCGATGTTCGAGAAAAGCGGCCAGTGGCTTATCCATCTGGTTAACGGAGTCGGAAGAAGGCCGCTCGCAACGAACATTCCACTTCATAACATTGAAATAAAGATGGCGCTTAGAGGCCGGAAAATAGCCGATGTACGGCCGTTGATATCCGGTGAATCTATTGCGTATGAGGTAAAGGGGAATCATCTAGTCCTTAAACTGCCGAAGCTGGATATTTGGGAATGCCTGCTAATTGAATTTCAGTAGTGGTACAGTTGTATATAGCAACATTAGAAAAGCCTGCATCCCAAAATGTGTGGGCTTTTTCTGCCAACATGGATCTCTTACCTTAATGATAAACGATATTGGTTAGGAGACATCATGACATGGCGTTGAAACGCCCGATTCAGATTCCTTTCCGAGTATCCAATGATTTCAGCAATCTCCGTTATGCTATAGTTCGTCTCTTCCAGTAGTTTTTTTGCTCGTTCGACTTTGTATTTCATTAAATACTCAATGAAGGTCATTCCAGCTTCCTGCTTGAATAATCGACTTAAATAGGAAGGACTTATTTGGACGAGTTCTGCGCATTCAATGAGAGAAGGCATGCCTTGGTTGGCTTCAATGTGTTGACAGACCAGTTGTACAGCTTTGCGCGTTGAATTGTTACGGCTTTGTTCTGCAATTTGTTTATGAATGGGGAAGAGAACTTCGATGAACCATTCCTGAACTTCGCTGTAGGTTTGTCTAGCCTTAAGCTGTACGAATAGATTATCCCCAAGATTGTCGAGCACGCCATAGCCCATTTCTTCAAGCGATTGAATGATGGAGGACAGAAGGATATGGTAGCAATAGATGGCTGTATTATAAGAATCAGAGATACGTATTCGTTCGTAAAAAAGCTGTAGTGATTGTTTCGCCATCAGATGATCGCCTTGAAGAAGGTACTCCGTAATGGATAATTCAATATCCTTGGGATAATTAAATAGGGTTAATTTCTCTGCTGTAGCTGATTTACTTTGATATTGAAAAATGGTCCGGTTATCATCGAATAACCGTTGCTGCAAAGCGCGTGATGCCTCTTTGTAGGATTCGGAAATAAGTGCAATTTCAGAACGCAAAGCACCAATTCCAATTGAAACATCGAAGGATAGATGCGTTCGAAGAATTTCGCGAATTTTTGTCGCATAAGCCAGAAGAGCCTGATTCCAATCTGTTTCATTGGCTGAATCCTTAAATTGTATGACGGCAATGGATTCCCTTTCATCCTCGCCTAGAACGAATCCTTCAGATATGTGTTCATGATCAATCAACTCATGCATGACGTTTTTCACAGCAAAGGCAATAACAGGCCCTTCATTGGGAAAAAAACGCTTTTCCTTAAACAAGTTTTCCGGTCTCACAATGAGCACGGCAAAATTGCCACTCATAGGCAGCTGAAACGACCGGCAACCCTCTTCGACTTCGGCAAGCTTTACGACATTGCTTGCAAGCAGAAGCTTCATCATAAATTGATCGCGCAAGGCTGGTTGGATTTTCTGAACATAGTTCTGGAGAGAACTGGCCTGCTCATTCAAATAGGCCAAACTTGAGCGGATATAATCCAGCTCATTTCCAGAACCTGAGACACGCCCTAGAGTACCGTTTCGCAATTGTCCTCCATACCGAATCAGTTGATCGATCGGACTGTAAGCGAATTTAGAAGACGCGATTGTAAGGATAATACCAAAGATGAGAATGATAAGGACGGAGCTCACAATAAGCAGACGTAACCAATTTAACTGTTTCGTTAGCTCTTGTTCCGGCCAGAGCGAGATATAGGTTCTTCCCAACGAAGATTTGTTAATTGCGGTTAGAAATTTCTCGCCGGATTCGTTAGTTGTTATAAAGGATTGATTTTTGCCATTGTAATTCAAAATGTTCTGGTACAGAGGCAAGTCATTCATCGATTTTCCTAGTAAGGAGGAATCGGTTGAATGGAGCAGTATGGTATTGTCCGGGTCGATTACGATAAGAGATTCGGATAGCTTGTTAGTGACGGATTGAAAGATAAGTTTTTCAATTTCGCTGGCTTTGACCTGATAGATCAGCAAGCCTTGCAAAGGGCCAGTTCTCATGACAGGAAGTTGACGAACATAGGAAATATATCCGTTTTGGCGATTGCCGGGAAAATAAGTCCATCCCTCGCTTTTGGTCAAATTCATAGCGGCTTGGATACTACTCTGCTGTGTTGAATTTTCAAGCGTAGACTTTCCATAGAAATTAGTAAGTACTGTATCGGACATGCTGCTGTAGAATACGATATCCTGGATCAAAGGACTTGCATTTTTCTGAACCTGCATATAGTCGAGGAGCTCCAGCTGCGTAACAAATTGTTCAGAGAATGTAGGCTGTCCAAGCGCGGAACGAAGAGAAGGGTTGTTAAGCAGCTGTAAAGATTGATATTCCACGCTTGTCATTGCGCTTTCCGTTCTATCTTTTAATTGCGTAAGAGAAGTAAGGCTATCTTCTTGAAATTGATGCTTAAGCTTCTCGACGGAAATTTGATAATAGGCTGAACCAAGTATGATAAGAGGCAGAGATACGGAAATACACCCCAACCAGACGAGGCGTTTAAAGTAATTCGTTCGAGGTATTGCGTATTGAAATAGGTGTTGAATTTTTTTGAGCCAATTCATCATGGCATTCCCTCTCTCTCCGTGGATCTACAAGAGCTAGAAATAAACAGACAAGGAAGGTAATCAGGATAAGTTCTGATTACCTTCCTTTCCTTTATATCAATGCGTACGTGTATAAATTACGGTTTTATCGCTTTATACTGGGTCGCGAATTCAGCATAGGCTTTTTTAGCTTCTGGCAAGTTGTTAATAGTGTCTACATATTTCTGGTATTCTTCCATCGTAATTTGACCAACGATTGCTTTGGTGACCATGGATTTCCACTCATCTTGGCGCTTTGCCCATAGCTCATTCCATGTGTCTGAATTGAGATAGTTGAACGGATCCACACTGCCGACTTCGTCAAAGTTTTTTACTTCGGCTATTTTGGCATCATTATAAGCTTTATCTCCCGATGCGCTGATGACTTTTCCCCATTTCATGGTGGCAAGTACGCCGGCGTTTTTACTTGTGGTGTTTACTTCTTTAACCCCTTTCTCATTGAGAACCTTTTGTCCGTCTATCACGGTGTGATGAACGCCTTCGATGCCATAATAAGCTAAGTCGGTCATTTCGGTAGAGGCTGTTTTCTCGAAATAGTCAAGCAATTGGATGACTTTGGCTTCTGGAACTTTCTTGGAGATCAGGAAGCTTCCAGTGCCGCCGATCGTCAAGTTAACGGCATAAGCCTTCGGACCTTTTAATGTCAGATTAAGAATCTTTGCGTCCGGTTGACCGTTTTTCTTAATCAAATCCTCCCATTCCTTGTCCCACCAGATGCTTCTTGTATAGGAAGCAGCGCGTCCAGTTGTGAATAGGTCTTGTGCTTGGGTACGTTTCGTTACAGCAAACTCTTTAGACAACGCACCAGACTGATAGAGTTTTCTGAAATAAGCGATTGTATCTGTATATTGAGGATTTAAGTTGGTGTAAATAAGTCCTCCTTCGTTGTTATAGGTTGGATTCATGGCTCCAAAGCCGGAAGCAAATGAAGCGTCGCCGTCGCTGATGATAACACCTCCGCCGATTAATCCGAGTGTATCAGCGCGACCGTTTCCGTCAGGATCGCCCTGTGTGATTTTGACTAATGCATCTGCGTATTCATCAAGCGTTGTAGGGACGGGAATATTAAGCTTCTTGAGCCAGTCTTCGCGAATCTTGATTCCTGGGTCAATCGCAGAACGTGATCCTGGAAGAGAATAAATTTTGCCGTTAACCGTTCTGTATTTAAATGCATTCGCGCCAACATTGTTTTTCAAATTGGGATATTTGCTGAAATCGCCAAGCAGAGGCGTAAGATCCCAGAAAGCCCCACTCTTAATTGCGCCGATTAATGACGGCCTTTTGAAGTCTGGAACTGACAGCACCTCCGGCAATTGTGCCGATGCAAGCAAGAGATCCAATTTCGTGTCCAAGTCCCCGGAAGGTACCCATTCCATATTCAATTTCGAATTGGTCCGCTTCTGCCATTCTGTCCAAAAAGCATCATTCATATCAGGGACTTCATTGTATAGTCCCGCGAACATTTGAATGGAGAGAGGCTCCTTGGCTGAATTGATAGCGTTTTCAGTGCCCTTCGAGTTGCTTTGTGTGTTCCCCACGTTAGATGAGCATGCCGTTATGCATGTAATTGTTGTGAGAATCGTGATTAAAACCGGTAATCGTTTTACTACGTTCATCTTTCGTATCCTCCCCGAAATAGTGTTGAAGCGCAGCGTGATGATGAACGCCCTAGCTTCAACTTCATCATAAATTCCATTCAAAGGGCAGAATAGAGACATTACTTGTATACAGCTGCTGAGAAAATAATTGTCCTTTGCGAATACGGTGGAATGTGGGAATCATAGCTTGAAAACTTGGAAAAGTGTAAGAAAAGTCCGTAGCAGATCGTTCGAATTATCTCTTGCCACTCATGTTTTTTATGAATTCTTTTGGCGAACATTTGTTGTAACGATTAAACAGTTTGTAAAACTGCGCCGTGCTGGGTATACCGGATACATGGGCAATCTCAGTAATACTTAGATTTTGAGTAAGAAGAAGTCTCTCGACGTTTTTAATGCGTTTATGGTTAATAAACTCTATGAAGGAACATCCCATGACGGAACGGAAATATCGGATAAAGTAATGGTAACTGAAGTTAAGGAGCGTACATGCATCTTCAATCGTAATTTTTTGATGCAGGTTGCGTTCGACATAGTCGAAGACAGGTCGGAGTCGTTGAATATCGTAGGAATCGTTATTCTGAAGAAGGCCACGGGTATCGTGACGAACGAGAAGCCAAAGTAGACGCTTAATGGCGGCACCTATGAACAGCTCGTAACCGCGCTCTCTTTGCTGAGATTCATCGTATATGGATTGAATAAGAGAGAATATCTCCTGGCGCACTTTTGGAGATTCACGCAGCAAATAATTAAGCTCACTTAGCGCACGAGTTGTTTCAGAGAAGCCATGCAGGTAAGGAAGGTCGCTTTGGTCGAAATACCGGAATATATCGACTTGGAAAACAATGAATTTTAAAGGAGACATGTTCGTTCTATGTGTTCTGTGCAGCTCGGAGGAACCTAGAAGGACAATGTCTCCGTTTTGCAGTGAATAATACTCATCTTTTGTTTGAATACCCATGTTTCCTTCGGTAACGATCAGAAATTCGACTTCTTTATGGAAATGCCAGATTCCAGTGATCTCCATATCGGGTTGGAGAGGCTCAAGATCTATCTCCCATATTTTCAAGTATAGAGAAGGATTGAAATAGTCGACAACTTCCTCTTTGACGGGAGACACGTGTTCATGGCTAGGGATTTTCAATGAGGAGCACCTCGCTTTTGTAGGCAATTACGGAAACAGTATATCATGGATGTCATTTTTGGAGAAGAAGAGGTCAGGTTTGATCGTATCTTTTGTTTGGGGGAGGTGTCTATAATCGGAGGTAGATGAACGCATTGAACATTCAGGAGGCGAATTTGTATGAGCGAAAAAAAACGTGTTTTGATCTGGAATGAATACCGACATGAGCAGATAAACGAGAAAGTGAAAGCAATCTATCCGAAGGGTATCCATCATGCTATTGGGGAAGGTTTAGGTAGTGGACTGGAGATTGGTTACGCGACTTTGGAAGAAGATGAGCACGGACTATCGGAAGAAAGGCTAAATGAAACAGACGTACTGATCTGGTGGGGACATAAAGCGCATCGCGAGGTTACGGACGAAATTGTGGAGCGCGTTTATAAACGCGTATTAGCGGGGATGGGACTGATTGTTCTGCACTCCGGGCATTTCTCTAAAATATTCAAAAAGCTGATGGGCACAACTTGCAACCTGAAATGGCGGGAAGCCGACGAGAAGGAAAGGCTGTGGGTCGTGGCACCTGGCCATCCTATTGCAGAAGGCATTGGAGAATATATTGAACTGGAACAAGAGGAAATGTACGGCGAAAGCTTCGAAATCCCAACACCGGATGAGCTTATATTCGTCAGTTGGTTCGAAGGCGGAGAAGTGTTCCGTAGTGGCTGCACGTATCAGCGCGGGCAAGGAAAGATATTCTACTTCCGACCGGGGCACGAAACTTATCCGACCTATTACAATGAACAAATCCGAACGGTTATTCGAAATGCTGTACATTGGGCAGCGCCGACGACAAGACCGGCACCTAACTTCGGAAATCGCAAGCCGTTAGAAAAGCTTAAGTCGCAGCAGGAGGTATAGTCCATCATGTCATCTGTGAGTAAAACATATAAGCTTACACAAGTCGGTTGTGGGAATATGGCTAAGCGCTGGGTGAAATATGCGATGTCTCGTGCGGATATAGAAATCGTCGCATTGGTTGATATTAATAGATCGGCTGCGGAAGCAATGGCAAGGGAATTTGGGATCGACTGCTTATGCAGCGATGATTTGGATTACGCCATACGCCAAACGGATTCGAACTTAGTCTTCGATGTGACGATTCCCGAGGTTCACAAGCAAATCGTAATGAAAGCGGTACAATTAGGTTGCGACGTGATCGGAGAAAAACCGATGGCCGTTTCGATGGCGGATGCCATCGAGATGGATGCCTTTGTACGACGGCATGGCAAGACATATTCCGTTATGCAGAATCGCCGCTTTTCGAAACAGATCAGGGAAGCACGAGGAATGATTGATCAAGATCGAATTGGAAAGCCGGGACAAACAACAGCGGATTTCTTCTTGGGACCGCACTTCGGCGGATTTCGTGATGTCATGAATAATCCTTTGTTATTGGATATGGCTATTCATACGTTCGATCAGGCCAGGTATTTGCTTCAGGCTGATCCCATATCCGTGTATTGTCATGAGTTCAACCCCCCGTATTCCTGGTATAAAGGAAACGCTTCGGCAATCTGTATTTTCGAGATGTCGGATGGATCGGTGTTTTCGTACAACGGATCATGGTGTGCACATGGCGCTCCAACATCTTGGCAAGGAAGTTGGCGGGTTGTAGGTTCGAAAGGCACGCTCATATGGGATGGCGACAACGATCCGTATTGCAACGTGTTGCGGGGTGAAGTGACGACTGATTCTCGCATGCAGGAGTTTGAAACAGTTGGACCTTCCGAGATCTGGACGGGCAAAGAAGGTCATGACGCTTGTTTCGATGAGATGATGGCATCGCTGAATGAAGGCCGCAAAGCGGAAACGGATTGTTCCGATAATTTGGTGAGCATGGCGATGGTTTTTGCGGCGGTTGAGAGCGCCAAACGGGGAGAAAAGGTCCCCATATCTATAGATAAGGTTATTAGATGAGGAGGTACTATTTTGAAGAAAATCGGATTTATTGGTCTCGGTAATATGGGTTTGCCCATGGCTCGAAATTTAATTAAAGCAGGCTATGAGGTATACGGGGTAAACAGAAGCAAAGCGGCTGAAGAGCAGCTTGAAGCATTAGGGGGACATACGGGCCACACGGTCGCGGATCTTGCCTCTCACATGGACTTGATTATGACTTGTCTACCGCTGCCTGCTGATATTGAACAGGTGTATCTGGACGATAATGGTTTGATTAACAATGGGCGTGAGGGTCTCATGCTGATTGACAACAGTACCGTTAGTCCGGAGTTAAATCGTAAAATATACTTGGCTGCTGCAGATCGCGGCATTTCATTTCTCGACGCGCCGGTTAGTGGCGGTACGACAGGTGCCGCAGCAGGTACGCTGAGCATTATGGTCGGCGGTGATAGGAACGATTTTGAACGAGCGCTCCCCGTGCTTCAAGCAATCGGCAAGCAAGTTGATTA
Source organism: Paenibacillus sp. P36 (assembly GCF_045866505.1). Lineage (NCBI taxonomy): Bacteria > Bacillati > Bacillota > Bacilli > Caryophanales > Paenibacillaceae > Paenibacillus > Paenibacillus sp. P36. The sequence continues at coordinate 6,829,677 of NZ_AP038372.1, read as the reverse complement.
CGTTGGCAGCAGCGGAAGCGGCTCGGTCGTGAAACTTATTAATCAACTGATGGTTGGTATTCATACTCAAGCGGTTAGTGAAGGTTTGGCGCTTGGAAGGAAATCATCTGTTGAAGAAGAGAAACTTGTGCAGATTTTAGGTTCGAGCTTTGCAGGAAGCCGCATGCTTGAACGTCACTATAGGAATCACATTGCCAAGGAAGACTACAAGCCTGGTTTTGCGATTAAGCTTCTTGGAAAAGATCTGGACCTCGCAATCGAAATGGCCAAGCAAAGCGGCGTAGATCTATCTGTTGGCAACCGCGTAAGAGGCTTGCTGAAAGGCGCGATTCGAAACGGTTTCGCAGGGCAGGATATGTCTGCTATGCTGGGTTTTCAGCTTCAGCGGGATGAGAATAAAGAGTCCCTGAAACACTTTGCCGTTTTTCTACCGATGAAAGATGCGGATAAAAGCGTGAAGTTTCGAGAACAGCATTTACAATTTCTAGCGAATCGGCGAGAGGAAGGTAAGCTGCTGGCAAACGGACGATTTACAGACGGAGCTGGCGGATTGGTTATCTACAAAGCAAATAGCCTGGAGGAAGTCGAGGCATGGGTGAAAGAGGATCCTTATATTATTGAAGGAGCCCGCAACTATGAGATTCATGAATGGGATATCGTGCTTGCCGAATAGAATGTTGTTTTCATTTGGAAAGTAGGGAAGACAATGAAGATAATTATTGCGCCTGATTCCTTCAAAGGAAGCATGAGTGCAGCCGCTGCAGCACTAGCTATTGACAAGGGGTTTAGGAGATATATGCCCAATGTTCAAACTGTACGCATTCCGGTAGCCGATGGAGGAGAAGGGACCATTGATTGCCTGATTGAAGGTATCGGAGGCGTGTCTAATCCGGTAATCGTAACTGGGCCATTAGGAAATCGGATAGAAGCCCGTTACGGTGCGATTAAGTCTGGCTCGGTCGCTGTAATCGAGATGGCTTGTGCTTCAGGTATTTGTTTAATACCGCAAGATCAAAGAAATCCGCTAATAACAACAACTTATGGAACGGGTGAACTAATCTCCAAAGCACTGGATGCCGGATATCGCGAATTCATCTTGGCAATTGGCGGGAGTGCTACGCTTGATGGTGGTGCAGGGATGCTGCAAGCGTTGGGTATGCGACTAGTAGACGAAGCCGGGGAAGATGTTTCATGGGGTGGAGGGGCCTTGGACAAGATTGTGACCATCGATAATCGTGGCTGGGATTCACGAATTGCCGAGTCTCGATTTCTGATCGCTTCGGATGTGCAGAATCCTATGATCGGACCAGAAGGCGCTGTTCATGTTTTTGGCCCTCAGAAAGGTGCTACCCCTGTAATGATCAATCAACTCGAGCGAAATATGACACATTGGGCTGATCTTATCGAAGCACATACCGGTATGCATCTGCATGATAAGCCCGGTGCCGGTGCTGCAGGCGGTCTTGGTGGAGCATTCCTTGCTTTCTTTCCTGCTAAGCTACAACGCGGGATTGATGTTGTTATCGAGTATTCCTCATTGCGTCAGCACCTAGTAGACGCAGAGCTTGTCATAACAGGAGAAGGCCGGATTGACAACCAAACGGTATCTGGCAAGACACCGATGGGCATTGCTCAAGAGGCACAAAAATTCAATGTTCCTACAATTGCCTTCGCTGGTTCGGTAGGTCAAGGGATCGAACGCTTGTACGATGTTGGTATTCATAGTGTTCATAGCATTATGACCGGTCCTATGCCATTAGAAGAAGCCATGAAGCAAGCACCTGAATTGCTAGAGCAAGCGAGTGAGCAGCTCATACGAACACTATCAATGAAGCTGCAAAAAGGGATATTAGCTTCAGCTCAGGTTAAATAGGGCTGAATGCACATCGTTCCAATGCGAAATTCGATGATGTGATTGTTCAGTAGCGAGAAATAAACAAAGGCCGCCAAGAAGTAGAAAGTTCTACTTCTTGGCGGCCTTTTGTGCGCTGCATCACGCTTGGCGTCATCTGCGTGTTGATCTGCGGGAGCAGCATGAGATCGTCGCTGCGTGTCGCCCGCCTCCGCGACAAGCTCTCTTTTGGGGGACCGCAAGAATCGCAAGTAAAGGTAGGAATTGCGCAATATAGCTAATTGTTTAATAAGTGTTAATTCAATAGAATTTATTATGTGATGAAGCAATATGACGGTTAGTCATCCAAGCAAAGGAAGGGGAAATCAACTCATTTATTTGAAAACGCTTAATTGCGAGCTGGTATTTATTGACCTTACGTCATATTTACAAGAGATCCAAATTAGCACTAAAAGGAGAGGTTATATGCGTTACGCGATCAGTAGTAATGCTTACACTCGTTTCTCTTTGAACGAAGCCATTGAGCGAATTCATAATTGTGGGTATTCAGCATTGGAAATCCTAGCCGATCACCCTCATATTTCTCCTCTTGCTATTACGCCTCAAGAAGTGAAACAAGTGACTCGCTTGTTGGAACAAAGGGGAATGTCCGTTAGTAATATAAATGCGAATACCGCGGTTAGCGTCTATCCATCGATTCATCGTATTGGAGAAACCGTTTTTGAGCCTTCCTTATGTAATCGAATAGAGGAAGTACGTCTTCAAAGAATTCGATATACCGAAAGGTGTATAGATTTGGCTGCCGAATGGGGAGCCTCCTGTATCAGTGTGACTTCTGGTAAGTGTCTTGCCGGAAATCCTCCGGAACAAGCCTATCAATTATTAGTAGAATCTTTAACACAAATACTGCCTTATGCGGAAAAAAGAAATATTCGGATAGGTATTGAATATGAACCAGGTCTGTTAATTGAAAATGCAAATGAGGTTCTGCGCGTCATTGCGGAGCTCAATCACCCATTGCTGGGTATCAATTTGGATTTAGGCCATACGGAAGTTCTTGGCGAGCCTTTGGCAGGGACCATCCAACGTTTTGGTGAGAAAATTTTTAATATCCATCTTGAAGATATTCGAGGACGCAAGCATTATCATCTCGTGCCTGGAGAAGGCGATATCAATTTCGGGGAAGTTTTGGAAGCGCTTCAATTTATCTGTTACGACCGTTTTATTACTTTTGAAATTTATTCATATCCTGACGATCCCGATGGAGCTGCAAAACGTGCACTCGCACACATGTTAAGTTATACCATCCCGTGTTAATCCACAAAAACAAAGGAGAGATGAGTATGCGTATTATAGATCCTCATGTACATATGTATTCAAGAACGGTAGATGATTACGAAAAAATGTCGTTAAGCGGTATTGAAATTGTCGTTGAACCTGCATTTTGGCTGGGAAGTGAACGGACATCGGTTCATACCTATTATGATTATTTTAGCCATATCCTAAATTTCGAACCTGTAAGAGCAAAAAAGTATGATATTGAACATTATTCATGTATAGCTGCAAATCCGAAAGAAGCCAATAATCTGGAACTTGCGCTTCAAGTGGTTGAGGGCATGGAGCCATTTTTATCGCACCCAAGATGTCTTGCAATCGGCGAAATAGGCTTTGACAAAATTACGGATGCGGAAGAAGAAGTGATGCGTAGACAACTTGAGTTGGCTAAAAGAAAAGACATGCTTGTGATGGTTCATATTCCACACGTTAATAAACGGGAGGGGACAAAAAGAACGATTCGAGTTTTGAATGAAATCGGTATTCGTCCTGAAAAGGTATTGCTGGATCACAATATTGAAGAAACCGTTGACCTTGCATTGGAATATGGTGCTTGGGCGGGTATGACCGTATACCCAGGGAAAATTACACCGGAAAGAGCGATTGCGATTATGCAGCAATATGGAACGGATCGGCTTATGATTAACAGTGCCTGTGACTGGGGCCCGGCAGATCCAATAAGTGTTCCTCGTACGTGTAAAAAGATGAAAGAAGCCGGGTTTGCCCAGGAAGAGATTCAAAAGGTCGTATGGGACAACCCTTATCAGTTCTACAAAATGTCAGGAAAATTAAATATTGAAATGTACGAATAGGATGAGGAGGAAGTTCAATGAAATTGGGTTTCAGCGCAAATGCCTATAAAAGATTCGATTTATTAACGACCATGGATACGTTACAAGAGATTGGTTTTGATGGATTAGAAATTCTGTGTGATATCCCACACGCCTATCCACCCGATTTAACCCCGGCCAGAAGACAAGAAATCAAAGCACGAGCAGAGAACAATGGGCTGAAGATCTGTAATTTGAATGCCTTCATGTTATATGCTCTCGGGGACTGCTGGCGCCCTTCCTATATTGAAAAGGAAGCAAGCGAAAGGCGAAAACGAATCAACCACACGTTGAGCTGTATTGATCTTGCTGCAGAGTGGGGGGTTCCCCATCTTTCGATTGAGCCGGGAGGACCGCTGGATGGGGCAAAGGAAGATTGGGCGTTGGATGTTTTTGAGGAAGCGATCCACGAACTTGCCGAACACGCGGAGAAAAAAGGCGTAACGGTCATGATTGAACCTGAGCCGGAGTTATTAATTGAGACTTCCGCACAATTTCTTAAGTTTATGGAACGTATATCGTCACCCTGGATTGGCCTCAATTTCGATATCGGTCATTTCTACTGTGCAGGGGAAGATCCTGTGCAATTGATCAGTCAATTAGCGGCATATACAAAACACTATCATTTGGAAGATATAGCGAATTCAAGAATTCATCATCATTTGGTCCCAGGTGAAGGGGTCATTGATTTTAGAGCGGTACTGAATGAAATTGCAAAGACGAATTATGAGGGGTTTATTACGATTGAGCTGTACCCTTATGAAGAAGATCCGGTGCCGGCTACGAAAAAAGCGTTTGACTATATTTCTCCCATCCTTCAAGAGTTGGCTAGAACAAAAACTGCGATTAATGGTTCAAGATGAAAGCCTATCTGCAAATTTTAAGGGTTCCTAATTTAGTCACCTCCGCAGGTGATGTATTAGCTGGGGCGTTTATTGTTTCCAGTGTTGGTCAAGGTCTTTCCGGTATGGTTTGGCTGTTGCTCGTTTCTTCGATCTTGCTTTATGCGGGAGGTGTTGTTTTAAATGATGTGATGGACGCCTCGCTAGATCAAATTGAACGACCTGAACGGCCCATACCGTCAGGGAAAATTAGCAGAAGCCATGCACTCATGCTGGCATGTATGCTTTTGGCAGGTGGTTTAGCTCTAGCTGCTGTCTTCAGTCTGTTTTCCTTTTATATTGCTCTGGCCTTGGTGTCTGCTATTGTGCTTTACGATACTTGGGCAAAAAAATATGCGATTCCAGGCACACTGGTGATGGCTTTATGCCGAGGTCTTAACTTATGGCTGGGACTATCCTTTTTGCATGAGCATTTTTGGGATTTCGCATTTCTTGCGCTGCTTCCCTTCTTGCATATTATCGGAGTAACGGCGTTAAGTCGGGGAGAAAATTACGGGTACACAAGGACAAGCATTTTATTAATCGCCTTGATTCCCTTTGGTATCTTTTTATGGCTAATCGGTTTTGGGATGTTTAAGGACTCTTTTTCGCTGATGGAGCTATTTTTTATCTCCTTATATGGTTTTGTAGAGGGATTTGCCTTGTATCCGGCCCTACGTGAGCCTAAACCTGCTTTCATTAAGCGGGGAGTGAAATATGGAATATTGTCTTTATTGCTATTAAACGCAGCAATCGTTTCCATTATGGACGGTGGGCTTCACGCATTAATCGTAGCTTTGTTTATCGTCGTATCTTCTTGGATGGCACGAACCATCGCCATGACTTAGTGAAGCACAAAAGGAGAAAGTGGGGAAAATATGCAAAAACAAGCGAAGCATGTTGTTGTTCTTGATGTGGTGGGCTTAACGCCTGCTCACTTGGAGAACAAAGAGTTAACGCCAAATTTAAATCGTATCGCTGCTAGGGGCAGTGTATCTAAGATAAAGCCTGTTTTTCCTGCAGTCACAGGAGCGATGCAAGCCACAATCACGACAGGTGAGGAACCAAGTGGTCACGGTATTGTGGGTAACGGACGTTTTGATCGTAAGCAAAGAGAAGTTTTAATGTGGGAACAGACGATTGCTCCTCTGGAAGGAGAACGGATCTGGGAAACCTTAAAACGACTCCATCCTGAATCGAAATCGGCTGTTTTATTTATGCAGCATATTAAATATGATAACGCGGATTTTATTGTTACACCGTCTCCTATGCACTTGGAACAGGGGATGGAGGAGTGGTACTTTTCGAACCCTCCTGGGTTGTATGAGCAAATCGCAGAGAAGCAAGGTCCTTTCAAGCTTCATTCTTTTTGGGGACCCCTTGCAGGAGTAGCATCGAGTGAATGGATTGCGAAGGCCGCACTCCATATTGTTGAAGATCATCATCCAACCCTAACCTTCGCTTATTTGCCGAATCTTGATTACCAAGCTCAGAGATTTGGCCCAGAAAGTGAACAACAACAGCAGGCGATAAAAGAGATTGATCAGATCGTTGGACAGTTTGTGGATTCGCTGGAGCAAATGGGAAAAATGGAGGATACCACTGTGGTCATTCTTTCCGAATACGCGCTCCATCCTGTGGAGTCACCGGTGTATTTAAATCGCATTTTTCGGGAGCAAGGCTGGTTAAATTTGATTGAACTGAATGGCAAAGAGTATCTTGACACCTATCATAGCCAGGCTTTTGCTGTCGTGGATCATCAAATCGCACATATTTATATCCATGATCCTGTCATTATGGATGATGTGAAACGCGTTCTGCTTGAGGTTGATGGGGTGGCGCAAGTCCTTGGCGAAGCCGGCAAAAAGCAGTGGAGCTTACACCATCCGAATGCAGGCGAACTTGTTGCGATTGCGGAGCGAAACGCTTGGTTTGCCTATTATTGGTGGCAGGATCCGAATGCAGCTCCTCCGTATGCCACAACCGTGGATATTCATCGTAAGCCTGGATACGATGCGGTAGAGCTGTTCATGGATTATAAGACGCGGTCCATTCCTTTAACGCCGGAGCTCATCAAAGGTTCTCATGGTGTTTGTCCGACGACCGAAGATGACTTGGTAAGTCTCATAGCTGTGGGTCCATCGCATGAATTCATCAATCAAGCTGCCGTGTGGCGTGCAAGGGATATTCCGACAATCATTTTCAATATGTTGGGCTACGATTCTTAGAAAGGGGAAATGAAAATGAATGAACGGAGATGCTATCCTTTCCGATTGGGGTATTCCCCAGTTCCCTGGAACCAAGGGGATACTGAGCTTTCGGACGAACTGTTCCGTGCTGCTGATTTCATGCAAAGGATGTCTTCCCTAGGTTTTGTTGGTATCGAGCATGGTGAACAATTTTCCATGGCTCCAAATCAATTCAAGCAAATGTTGAATGATTATGATCTTCAGTTTGCATCACAAAGGAAAAACGTCATTTTTTCCAAACCTGAATTACGTGAGAGCGAGCTTGAGTCGTTCCGGAAACATGTGGAATGGTTAAAAGAAATGAATGGTAAACACGTTATCATCTGTGAAGTAGGGGGGTCTATGCACTGGGATCCGACTCGTACACAGCCCAATAAAGATGTCATTCGATTAACAGAGGATCAATGGCGCTTTTTCATAGAAACCTTGCATTTGGCGGGTGAAATCTGTCAAGCATACGGCATGTTATTAGTTTATCAGCATCATGTCGGTACGATTGTGGAAAAGGTCAAAGAAATTGGGAAATTGATGGAGGATACAGATCCGAAACTTGTCCATTTGCTGTTAGACGCCGGACATGCGTACTATAGCGGCGGTGATCCGTTAGCTCTATTGAACCACTACTATGATCGAATTCCCTATATCCATCTCACGGATATTAGACAGTCCGTCTTAAATCATGTAAGAGGAAAATCTTTGGATTATTTAACTTCCGTGAATGAAGGCGTATTTACGGTTCCTGGAGATGGTTGGATTCAATTCAGGCCTATTTTCAAGAAATTAATCGATCGTCAATTTGATGGATGGGTGATCGTCGGAGGCGAACCCAACCGTTCTGTAGCGGATCCCTTCTCTCATGTAAGTAAATCCAAGCAGTATGTTGACACGACCCTTTCTAGTTTTGAAGCATCTTAACAACGAATGGAGGGTTAACCATTTACAAAAAACAGATCCAATTCGGTACGCATCAGTATGATTTCATTTCAGGCGAAGGCATACTGGGCCAGGTTACGGAATGGTTGAATCCCTTTGAGGTCGATAAGTATATGATTATTAGCGATAGCGGCGTTCCCCACCCTATTGTTGCCCAGACGATGGCTGCATTTGAAAAAGCGGGAACGACTTATTTATTGACTTTTCCCCCGGGGGAGAAAAATAAAAATCTGATTACTATTGAAAATTTGTGCAGAAAGGCACTCGCTCTTGGGGCCGATCGACGTACGGTTATCGTAGCTCTTGGAGGCGGGGTTTCAGGTAATGTTGCTGGGATGGTCGCTGGGATGCTGTGCCGTGGGTTACCCCTCATTCATATACCAACGACATTAATTGCCGCATCCGATTCTGTCTTATCGTTAAAGCAAGGAGTCAACCTGGATCAAGGGAAAAATATTCTCGGCTTTTTTTACACGCCAAGAGTCGTATGTGTCGAGCTGTCTTTTCTTCATAGCTTGCCGGCAAGAGAAATCCGTTCCGGTCTTTGTGAATTGGTGAAAAACTTATTGGCGATTCTTCCAGAACAAATTGATACGTATCGAAAATTGCTCAGACCCTCGAGTACGTATCGAATGGAGGAGCTTCAACAGTTTATTGAGTTTTGTATTGAGGCTAAGATGACGGTTATGCAGGATGATCCTTATGAAAAAAATCATGCTGTCGTGTTAGAGTATGGACATACGATTGGGCATGCCGTGGAATTGCTTGGAAATGGGGACTATTCACATGGAGAGTCCATTGCTTTCGGTATGCTATGCATGTCAACGGTATCCAAGTGGTTGGGGCTCCTGACAGAGAATGAAGTGGACCTGCATCACGAGCTATTGGAGCTAATCGGTGCTAACGTCATTCCCCCATCTTCGTGGATTCCAGACATTGAGAAATACATGCTGCGCGATAACAAAAAGGGATATAGACGCTATGTTCCGGGCAAAACAGGCCTTGTTCTACTAAACGGGCTGGGAAGGATTCATCAAGAAGCAGGCTCTTTTATCACCTATGTGGATGATGACCTTGTTCGTGAATCGATTCGTTATCATACGGAATCCAAGATTTATATAAAAGGATAGTTCTATACCACAAGAATATGTACTTTTATCTCAACTTAGTTAATTGTTCGTGTGAACGGTTTCAATTAGGATAAACCTATAGAAGAAATAGCTCAGGAAGCTAGATGAAAGCGCTTAACATAATGAACTGGAGTCCGCCTTGATGATAGATAAGCGCTTGAAGTTTCTTAAAACAGAAGATACGTCACCTTCTTGAAGGGAGGGGATATCGGAAACTGCATGCGATTATATGACAAATAGGAAGCGGGGTTAAAATGTCAACATTCAGTACGAAAACCGGGCAATAGGCAGGCCCATTCGAATTTTGAACGCTTATTTTTAATTCATTAAAGGAAACGAAAGGGATGAAGGAATGAGTCGACGGCGCTCAGTGATGTATGGATTTTTAGCTCTTGTCATGTTTTTATCTACCATTTTATTACCGCTTAGTTCTGTTTTAAGTTCTGGGGTAGCATCTGCACATGAAGGTGAAGAGCATGGGCACAAAGTTTTGGCTATTTCCAAAACAACAGGTTTCCGCCATGCATCGATTGATCAAGGAGCTAAAGTAGCACTTCCTGAAATGGCAAAAAAATATGGTTTTGAAATTGACTTTACGGAAAATGCGGCAGATATTAACGCTGCTAATCTTGCTAAGTATGATGTTGTCTTTTTTGTCAGCACGACAGGCAACTTTAGCGATTGGGGTTTGACGGATCAACAGAAGCAAGATTTCATGAATTTCATCAAATCTGGTAAAGGTTATGTAGGCGCACATTCGGCTACAGATACCGGGTATGATTGGCAAGAATATGGCGACTTAACAGGCGCGTACTTCAGTAATCATCCATGGACACAAACAGTCAAGTTCAATGTAGAAGATTCCAATAATCCAGCTACTGCCCACTTGGGTCCCTCCTGGACAGCACTTGAGGAAGTGTACTATTTCAAAGAAAATCCACGGGATAAAGGAAAACATATTCTTTTAAGCTTGGATATGAACAGCAATGGCGTAACGGGAGGACCGTTCGAGGACCATCCGAATGCTTGGTGCAGCCCGGTTCAAAACGGAAGAATGTTCTATACGGCATTAGGTCATCATCCGGAAACTTGGTTCAAAGAGGATTTCCAACAGCATCTTCTCGGAGGTTTGAAATATGCATGGGGAGAAGCGACCGATACAGATTGCGATCAGTCTTCTCCAAAAGGCGGCCTTCAGAAGGTTTCTCTGGTCAAAGGAACGATCGCAAGTCCAGTTGGAATCGATATTTCTAAAAGTGGTGAAATTTTCGTAATCAGCCTTTTCGGTAAAGTGTATACCGTTTCTCAAGAAGGAGATACGAAGGAAATTTTGAACATCCCTACCAACTTGGAGGGTGAACACGGGTTATTGGGTATAGCCCTTGATCCTGATTTTGATTCGAATCATTATATTTATCTGTATTATACAAATCCGGTGAAAACAGCAGAGGGTCAGCTGATTAACAATGTTTCTCGGTTTACCTACGAGAACGGGGGAATTAGTGGAAATACAGAAAAGAACCTGTTAAAAGTAACGTCCGATGTGACCTGCTGCCATCAAGCTGGACACCTTAAATTCGGGCCGGATGGCAAACTGTATTTGACAATAGGAGATAACAACACACCTACACAAGGGCCACAAACCCGTTCCTTTCAGACATCTCAGAACTTGGATGATATGCGTGGAAAAATTCTTCGTTTCAACAAAGACGGTTCTGCATCGAACGACAACCCCTTCTTTACAGGGCAAGGTGGTGCAAGAGATTATGTCTATGCTTGGGGCTTCCGTAACCCATACCGCATTTCTTTTGACACCACAAAAGGAAATGGTAAAACCATCATCTACGAAGGAGATGTGGGTCCCGACGGTACCTTTGCTGGCGGAAGTAACGGCGACTACGATGAATTTAATGCGATAACGGCCCCTGGTCAAAACTTTGGCTGGCCTTATGGGATTGGGGATAAGGTTTATAACAAAAAAGACTATGCTGGAGCCAATAACTTAAATGAAATCAATGATGCTTTATATGCAGAGAAATTTGCCACGACGAAAAAACCGATTGCTTTCTACCCGTATACCAATGATCCAATTTGGGGTCAAGGCGGAAGAACGGCACTGGCTGGTCCCGTTTATGACTACACAGGACCAAACGCAATTCCTGGATTAAAAGGAAAGTTTTTAGCTTATGATTTTACCCGCAATTGGGTTAAAGCGGTTACAACAGATGACAATGGGGAAATTGTCAAAGTCGAAGATTTCTTATCCGGAATGCTTGCTCCGATTGATATGAAATTGGGTCCGGACGGTGCTTTGTATATTGCCGAGTTCGGAAAATCATGGGAATCCGATGAAGACGATGGTATTTCCAAGGTATTCTACGGCCAATTGCACAGAAATCCAGTTATTAAAGCGAAAGCAAGCGTTGTATCAGGCAAAACGCCGTTAACCGTTAATTTTGATACAACGGGAACTACCGATCTGGACGGAGATACGATTTCTTTTGCATGGAATTTTGGAGATGGAACCACATCTCAAGATGCAAATCCGTCTCACACGTACTCGGTCAACGGAAACTATGATGTAACATTGACGGTCACCAATGGAACCGGGAAATTCTCCGTGTGGAACACGAAAATTAGCGCGGGCAACACCGCTCCTGTGGTGAAAATCACATCTCCTGCTACCGGAAGTTTCTTCACGAATGGCGAGACGATCACAGCATCAGCATTCGCAACGGATGAAGAGGATGGACCGATTGCATGCGATAAGATCCAGTGGTCTGTCAACCTGCTTCATGACGCTCACTACCATCCGTTTCCAGGAGCAACGGGTTGTACGCCAACCTTTACATTATTTGATGATGGACATGGACCGGAGGCTAAAATTGCTTGGAATATCGCTGCAACAGTGACCGATAATGGCGCGACAGGAACAACGCCATTAACCAGTTCAGCATCCGTTACTTTTAAGAATAAGCGTCTTCATGCTGCTGACTTTGCAGCAACTGGGGGTAACGCGCCGACTTCACCTGCGGATCAAGGCGTCAAAACAGAGGATACGCAAGATATGTACGGCGGTAAAAATGTTGGGTTCACGGAAGCCAATGATTGGCTCATGTTTAAAGATATCGACATGTCAACGATTAATAAAATGTATTTCCGTATGGCATCTGACTCTGCCAACCTGAACATGGAAGTTCATTTGGATAGTCCAACTGGCGAAAAAGTTGCTGCCATCAAGGAAGCTACAACGAAGGGCTGGCAAAACTGGAAAACATTCAGCAGTGATGTCACTCATGTTCCACATAACGTAATGAAGAATGCTTTAAGCATCACGAATAACGTTTATGGCGAGTCCATAACGAATAACGTTTATGGTCAGTCCGAAAATAATGAAACTATAACCAATAACGTGTATGGCAAGCTTATGACGGCTAATTTGGCAGTGGTTGCTGACAATAGTGACTTCCATGATGTGTACTTTGTCTTCCCGCAAGGTGGAAATAATATCAACTGGATTCAATTTGCATCTCTGGGAGATGCAGCACCTACGGAAGGCTATGTTTGTAACAAAGACTGCGGTCCTGATGGTGGCACTGGAGGCAATCCGACCTATGATCCGAAAGGTGCATTAAGTCGTACGAACTGGGTAGCGAAGGCCAGCCATGGCGAGAACTTTAATACGAACGGTACTCCGCCAGATGATCCGAAAAGCTGCTTGAATTGTGCATTCGACGGCGAATTGTTCTCCCGTTGGAGTACAGGAACGGTCATGAAAGCCGGCATGTGGTATCAAGTTGATCTTGGGGCTGATACGAATATTTCCCGTGTGCTTGTAGACTTCGGATCTCTGTGGACGACGGCACAGCAAGCCAAACATCCGGACTATTTCCGTGGATACCAAATTCAAGTATCGACAGATGCTGAGAACTGGACAACAGTGGCATCAGCGGATACAAACACGGATTATGTCGTTGACAAAACCTTCGGTGAAGTAAAAGCACGTTATGTAAGAATTGTGAATACGAAAGACGATACGACAAATTCCTGGTATGCATCCATCCATGAGCTGTATGTGTTCCTAGCGGCTGCACCAGGTAAAAACTGGACATTTACAACCTTCCCAAGAGGTGGCGGAAACGATGCTAGCAATCCTTCCGACGTGAATCATGTCATCGACGGCAAGATGAACACACGCTGGGATACTGGCGAATACCAAAAACCAGGTGAATGGTTCCAAGTCAACATGGGAGCAGTAAGCACGATTAACGAGGTTGTTCTTGATGCATCAGGTCATACTCAAGACTATCCACGCGGTTACATCATTGAAGTTTCAAGTGATGGTCAAACTTGGAAGAAGGTAGCTGAGAATGCTAACAATACCGACGTGAAAGTCGTTGCAACCTTCAGCCCGGTGAATGCCCAATACGTGAAGATTACACAAACAGGTTCATCTACCGCTAATTATTGGTCGATCGATGAAATGGATATCAAAGTAACCGATCAACCGGTTGTTGAACTGGATGCTGTCCTGACTTCGGATGCGGCAGGTAGAATTTTGTCAGCAGGGGATGAAGTAAAGGTCACGGTATCTGCTAAAGATGCTAAGAAGCTGTTTGCGTCCAAGTTGATGCTCACTTACGACGCTAGCAAGCTTGAGTATGTCAGCAGTGCCCTCAACAGTCAGTTTGGTAAAGAGGGAGATACAGCTGTTCTTGTCCGCAAAGAAGAAACCGGTAAGCTTTCTATGGTTTTGACCGCTCTTGGAGATTTCCAAGGCTTCGACGGTAATGTAGGTTTGGTTGACATTACGTTTAAGCTTAAAGCAGACGGGGCCGCAACCTTGAGCAAGGGAAGCGATTTCTCCGATGTTAACGGTAAATTGACCCAATTGAAAGAGGATAAGATCATTGCATTTGTACTAACCAACCCTGATGTAGACAATGACGGTAAATTGACTGTTGCTGACCTTGTTGCAGTGGCTAAAGCATTTGGTAAAACATCGTTCGATCCGCGATACGATTTGAATCATGACGGAGTTGTCAATATCGAAGACATTGCGTTTGTAGCTAGAAAGTTGCTTGAGTAGCTTTAAGAGGTAGGCACAGCTCTCCCGATACCAGTCCTGTAACGGGACTGGTATCCCATTCATCATTCTTTGAACAAAAAACGGAGGATAAACAATGAGAATAGCCTTTTCTAAAAGGATTATTATAACGTTAAGTGCGGCAGTGCTGATGACCTGTATATTCTCAACCGGCAGGGCCAACGTAAGCCTTGTGCATGCTGAAGAAGCAGGCCAAATGTCTCAGATTAAACTAGGCTCCTTAGGTACTTCTTTCAAGGTGAAGGACGACATTACGGTACCTATCATGGCACTCGATACGACAGAGCTTATGGGCCTGCAATTTGCCATTAAATATGATCCGGGAATCTTTGACTTTATGGAAGGAGATACGGTACTTTCCGGCGGCTTTTATAGTGTAGATGCGAACAGTAATATACTCATTGATGAACAAAACGGCATTCTGAAATATGCGCTAATCAAGAGTCAAATTCCTGGCAAGGATACCATCCCCCAAATAAAGATAGCAGATTTACATTTCAAAGCTCTGAAGGCTGCTGATTCCACGGAGATCAAGATAGATGAAATTATAGCGACTACAGGCTATGCCAAAATTCCGACAAATGCACAGGATGCCAAGCAGATCAAGATAAATGACGACGACGGTAATGGCCCCGTAGACACGGAAAAACCAGTTATTCTCATACAATCCAGCAATGCGACGAATAGCGCGACGTATGTATTAAAAGGTACCGTAACGGATAATGATCCGAAGGTATCGCTAACCATTAATGGTGCGCCGGTAACGTTGAACAATAGCACCTTTGAGAAAAGCTTCACCCTTACGGAAGGAGCTAATTCTTTTACCTTGATTGCTGCGGATAGTGCCGGTAATAAACAAGAGAATACGTTTGTGGTCACCTATACAAAGTCGACAAATCCAGGCGGAAATCCTGGCACAGGTACTGGTGGTGGAGGCGGTGGCGGTGGTGGCAACACAGGAACTGGTACGGGTAGTGGTACCGTGAATTCACAGGATCCTGAGTTTGTATCCGTACAAATTGTTGCTGCAACAGGCGGAACCATTCAGTTGGGAACAAAGGTTAAGGTCGTTATTCCAGCCCATGCCTTAAAAGAGGATGCGAAGATCACGATCCGGCGTCTTGCTGATCTTGATA
This sequence comes from Paenibacillus sp. P36, assembly GCF_045866505.1. Lineage (NCBI taxonomy): Bacteria > Bacillati > Bacillota > Bacilli > Caryophanales > Paenibacillaceae > Paenibacillus > Paenibacillus sp. P36. The sequence continues at coordinate 6,814,224 of NZ_AP038372.1, read as the reverse complement.
TGGCCAGTGAGGGCGGGCAAGTCCTGCAAATTGGAAGTCGTATTTACGAAATCACGACAACTGGCGATAAAAATTTGAATAAACCAATGGCCCTTTCATTAACGGCAGATCCGAATAAAATCATAAACGGGAAAGAACCAGCGATTTACTACTATCATGAAGATAGGAAGCAATGGATTTATCTTGGCGGACAAGATCATCATGCGATGGGCGAAATTTCAACCGAAATCGATCATTTTGCGAAATTTGCCGTATTTACCGACGAGACTAACGTGAAATTAAACGATGTAAACAACCACTGGGCGGCTGCCTTCATTGATCGTTTGGTCGGAATGAAAGTGATAAATGGCTATGAAGATCAAACCTTCAGACCGGAAAACAATGTGACAAGGGCTGAATTTACCAGCATGATAGTATCCGCTCTAGGCTTGGCAGTTGGAGAAGACGCATCCCCTTCTTTTGCGGATACAGACCAAATTCCAAGCTGGGCCAAGGGATATGTGAAAGCAGCTGTTGATGCTGGAATCATCGAGGGACGTGCCGGAGCAGACGGCGGTACTTATTTTGATGCCGATGCTCTGATCACACGCGCAGAAATGGCGGTAATGATTACAAGAGCGCTGCATACAACGCCAACGGGGCAAGCCTTAAGCTTTACGGACGCGAACGATATTCCAGATTGGGCGAAATTGAGCATTGCGTATCTGGTGAAGGAAGAAATCATTAACGGTTTTGAGGACAACACCTTCCGTTCAAATGCCAATGCTACACGGTCCCAGGCAGCATCGATGATCTACAAGCTGTTGGATGAATTAGGAATTTAATTCAAACTAAGATTCTGTATCCCTCTTCAAGTGTGAAGAGGGATGAGAATCTTTAATGAGGAGCATAGCGGATGAGTAAAAATTCGACCCGGATCGTAGTCACCCTCCTTTTGTTCGTTGCATTCAGTATTGCCATAATGTTCAGCACGTTTCAACCGATGATGCTGGCGGAGGAAGCTCACACGAAAAAAATATCCTTATATGCTACTGATGGGTATGTCCCTATGCCTGATGGAAGTCAAATGTACATTTGGGGGTATTCTTTAGAAAATAAGAAAGGCAGTGCCGTTTATCCGGCGCCAACGATCGAAGTAGAGGAGGGAGATCATGTTGAAATTAACCTCACGAACCTCGGACCTTCGAAGGCGGGGATTCTTCCTGTGGCGCACACCATCCACTCCCATGGATTGGACACAGACCAAATGAACGACGGGGTTCCGCATACCTCCGCACCGGTTTTGGTGGGGCAAAGCTTTACTTACCATTTTAAAGCGAATCATGCGGGCACTTATTTTTATCATTGTCACGTAGATACGGTTGAGCATTTGCAGATGGGGATGACAGGAGCTCTTATTGTAAAAGCAAGTCACGGGGCCAAGCAAGTGTGGACGGGAGGACCGTCCTACGATAAAGAAGTCGTGTTCCATCTGAACGAGATCGACCAGTCCTGGCATGAGGCGGTTGAACAAAGAAAGCTGTATGACCGGACGGTGTTTAAACCGAATTTTTGGACGATGAATGGTGAATTCCAATCCAGTCATGCGGGTTCTTCGATTCGCGCGCTTGCCGGCGAGACCTATTTGATCCGGTTGATTAACTCCGGATATGAAAAACGCACCTTTCATATGAACGGGCGTACTTTTCAAGTTGTAGCATCAGATGGCAGACCTTTAAAGCAAGCCGTTGATAAGCAATCTATCACTTTGGCATCAGCAGAACGCTACGATATTCTAGTCAAATTTGATCAGGCAGGCACCTACCCTGCCCAGTTCGATGGACAGACAAAATAAATGTAACAGGCATTTTGAAGGAGGTGACTGCGATGATTCGTATTACATGGATAAGATGGGGGTTTATACTCACCGCTTTATTTACACTATTCGTTGTAACAACTGCGGTTGCTCATGCAGCTACTGTTAAGAAGATCCAGCTGTACGCTACGGACGGCAATATGACATTAGCGGATGGGAATCAGGTTTATATATGGGGTTACAGTCTCCAAAACAAGCCAGGTACAGCCGTTTTCCCAGGACCTAAGATTGAAGTGGAGGAAGGCGATAGCGTCGAGGTCACGGTAATGAATATTGGTCCAGAAAAAGCCGGGGCTGACTTCCAGGTCCATTCGCTGCATGTAGTTGGCGTTGATGATCAAGCCAAAGCTAGTCCAGCGCTGTCTGTTGGCCAAAGCGATACCCGGCTGATTCATGCTGATCAAGCAGGTTCCCATTTCTACTATTCCTATGATCCCGATAAATATGGGTTACAAATGGGATTGAATGGACCTTTTATTGTGAAAGCAAAGGGTTCGGTCAATCAAGCGTGGACACATGGACCGCGTTTTGATAAAGAATATGTCTTTCACATGAATGAAATTGATCCAGATTGGCACACGGCTGTAGAGGGCGGAAATGTGTATGATCGTCAAAAGTTTCATCCTCGCTTTTGGACGATTAATGGAAAATCATATCCTGATGTGGAGACTGATCCAGCTTCAATGGTTCATGGCCGTGTCGGGGAGAAAATTTTGGTCCGTTTGATTAACCCGGGATTCGATGAACATCCAATGCACCTTCATGGGCATCATTTTCAGGTCATTGCAGAGAATGGCGTGCCGTTGCCTTTGCCCATCGATAAGGACACCGTGGCTGTGGATCCAGGGGAAACCAAGGATATTCTCATTGTGTTTGACCAAAGCGGCCACTTTCCATTTCATAGTCACAAAATTCTGGATAATACGAATGATGGGGTTTATCCAGGCGGTTTACATACGATGACGCATATTGAAGAGGCAGGAAATGCGAACAGTGGCATGATTTCCTTCCAAGTTGGCAGTATGCATGCGATGGTGAACGGTGATCACGTCATGCTCGATACTGCTCCATTTCAGTTGAAAGGGGAGACTTATCTACCTTTCGAGTTGATCGCCGATCAATTCGGCGGCACCTTACAGGCGCTCGCGGAGGATCGCAGTTATACCTACAAGACGGAAAATACCGAGATGTCGTTATGGCTCATTCAAAAACAAGCCATTAGGAATGGACAGCAAATCGAGCTGCCTGCTCCACTCTTGCAGGTGGAAGGAAAAGCGATGGTTCCGCTAAGCGTTATTTCAACCCTTTTATGCCCAAAGGTGAGTGTAGACGGTTCTACGGGTACGATCTCGATTGAGTATAAAACGGGACAGGAATGTCAGAGCCCTGAGCATGATGGGACTACACCTGTTGTAACGGCTGATCCGGTTGGAGCAACGTATCCAACGGCTCAAACCGTGACCTTAACGATTACGGATAACGACCCGGATGCCAAAATCTACTATACGGTTGACGGCTCCACACCTTCGAATGCATCTGCATTATACACATCGCCGATACGGATTGATAAGGATACGACTTTGAAATTTATTGGCATCGATACTTCAGGGAATACAAGCGATGTTAAAACTGAAAGCTATACGATAAAGCCTGTGCCTGAGGTTATAGTCGATGTCTTAAACGACAAGTTCTCCTCGGCCCAAATCACAGTGAAGAAGGGCACGAAAGTTACATGGGTGCTGAAGAGTTCGATGATGCATACCGTCACCGCCTATGACATGTCATTTAACGGTACCATAGATCCGAATGGTGAAACGAGGTTCAGTTATACTTTTACTGATGTAGGAACATTTGGTTATTTTTGCATGGTACATCCGTTTATGACGGGTTCTGTGGTCGTCGAACAATAATAGGGAGAGGAGGGGACGAAACGTGAAAAGGTGGAAAAGTGTATGTTTTCTGCTAGTATGTTCCGTCTTGGTCGGGCTAACCAATGAGGCTTATGCCAGCGGAAAAACGGTTTCGTTTGTTGATGTTAGCTTGGAAGCCGCCGTGAGGGACAAATTGAATAAGTCTGCAGGGGATATCACAGATGATGATATGCAAGGATTGACGGACCTTGATGCGTCGAACAGAGGGATTAAGGATATAAGCGGAATTGAATATGCCATTCATCTCAAGTCTCTTAATTTATCGGGCAATGAAATCAAGGATGCGGCTAAAATTGGCTCATTAACGGACGTGGAGACATTAATACTGAATAACAATCAAATCGCAAATATGGATGCATTCAGCAAGCTGGTTGGTTTAAAGTCTCTTTGGCTGATGAACAATCACATTACTGGGTTGAACGGCGTCAGCGCTTTAAGCCATCTTGAACATCTGTATTTGGCTAATAATCAAATTGACAGCTTGGCTGGATTAGAAGCTTTGCTCCAATTAAAAGAGCTGAATCTAGCGGGAAACCAAATTCATGAGCTTTCGCCATTAACTGCTCTCGACAAGCTGGAATCACTCAATGTGGAAGATAACCAAATTACGGACATTTCCGGGATGGAGTCGTTAGGGCAACTCCAATGGCTTTCATTAGCGTACAATCCGGTAACCCATCTTTCACCCGTTGGTGAATTGGCTCAACTGCAATATATCAATCAACGAGGCTTTGCCGTCTCATCGGATTCAAATGAGTTGCTCAAACGTATGAAGAACCAGGGCGTGATTGTAGAGCGGGCGTTAGTGATCCCCGCCGGCGCCTATCTTTACGATGTGAACCAAGATGCTGTCTCCGATATGAATGATGTTAACGATATGATTAATTATTATCTGGATAAGAACGATATGAGAAATCGCCATGCGGAATTGAAAATCACGGGGAATGAGATCGATGCTGCGCAAATTGACGGAACAGCGTACATCTATGATATCAACCGGGATGGCGTGTTCGATAAGCAGGATATTCAAGATTTAATTGATTTCTATTTGAATTTGAATGATGCGAAAAGCAAACATGCTGAATTTAAACTAATCGTGAAATGAAACGATGGGAGAGGAAGGGAACATTCCACATGAACCAGTTAAGGAAAATCGTGTTAGTGTCGCTTATTTTTCTTCTCTCGTTTTCCAGTCTATCCTTAGCTGCCCCCCATACAATCTCTGATGCTAATGGACATATCGTCGTGGAGGGGTTGCGGCAAGGGAATCAGGTGAAGCTGTCATTGTCCTATCAGAACCTTAGCGCGGATTTTACCGGATTTCAGGCAGAGATGAAGCTTCCGGAGCAGTTGGATGAGAAGAGCGGGATCTTTAGCACGGATAACACGGTCATCCAATCCAGCGCGGCAGACAATTATGATACTACGACAGACTTGTATAAGCTGGTCGTCTTAAGTCCGGAGCTATCCTCGCAGCCCCAAGGGAGAAGCGGGAAAATCGGTGATATCACTTTTCAGTATAAAGCAGGTCAAGAAAGAGATGAGCTCAGCTTTATGTTGAAGAGTATTCGCGTATACGGCGGATGGAATCCAATCATCTTCAAGCAAAATGAGGAGTTTCAAATGTCCGTGACTGTACCTTCCGAGGAGTTTCAGCTCTTTATTGACAAGGACACTGAGCTTGCAGAGCCTGGTGAAGTATTCCGTCTAGTCATCAAGGCAGAGGCAGATGACCTTTATGGGTTTGACATGTATTTGGATTACAATCCAGCGCTTGTACAGTTGGAAGGTTCGCCGAATCTGCATGGAGATTTTGGGGTTCAGAACCAGACAGCTTCCCTATTCTACAGTGACCAAGATGGAAAAATGAGAATCATTGGTACTCGATTAGGTGTTGAACAAGGGGTAAACGGTAAAGTTGGCTTAGTTGAATTGAAATTTAAAGCGAAAGACGGGCATGGCTTATCGCGCTTTGTTATCGGTCAGGGCAGCAAGTTCTCCGACTCAAACGGCGGCATCCAAAGCCCAGCAGCAGATTATGCGGGCAGTGTTGCTCTTGCCAATCCGGATATTAATGGGGATGGACATCTGGCAGTTAATGATCTGATTCGGATCGCTCAAGCTAACGGTAAAACTTCCACCGACAGCGGATTTGATGAGCGTCTCGACATGAATCTGGATGGAAAAATCAATATTTTGGATATTGCCTATGTGGCCTATAAATTATTGAAATAGCGGGGGGCTTTATCAAAATGGCAAGAAAAACATTTTGGTTCATGACGGGCGCTTTAGCGCTGCTGGTTGCAGTTATCGGTATAGGGCAATGGAAAGGGATAGAAACGACATGGGCTGATTCACAAGTAAACGGCCCTAATGAAATTACGGGAAGCAGCAGTGAAGCGATCGCTGAATTAAAGCGCATTATTCATTCTGACGATCAAAACTTTGTGTACTTGTATAAATCAAATTGCGGGCTCTGCACCAAGCTGGAGCCCGTCATTTCAGCGGCTGCCGAGAAAAAGGGCGTTAAGCTGTATCGTTTTAATTTGACGAATTATAGCGGCGCACTGGACTTGAAAAATGAAAAGGGCTTGCCGCTCATCCATTTCTATAAGGAGCTTCCTGCCGTAGCGTATTACAATAAAGGCTGGCTAATCGCATGGATTGAAGGCGATGAGAGCGACAAGAAATATGAGGAATTCTATGAACATTTCCAGTTTGGAGATGACGATGGACATGATAATGGGAAAGGACACGAACATGGGAATGGGCATGAACACGCGAATATGAAATGAGAATCAACCATTCAATCTCATTTTCGTGATTTTAGTGAAGTGACGAAACTTGGAATAAATTGCCGGATCCCTCTCTATTTGATACAATATGTATCAAATAGAGAGGGAAACCCCGAAATTTCGAGTTCTATATTTCACGTTTATGGATTGGATTATGAGCTTGTGGTGCTGTGGGAATTCAAAAAATGACAAAAGGAGTGGGGAAATCCAAATCAGATGGGGACCATTTTTTTAGATACACCTCGCTTCCTATCAGCCGTACAAGTTCGTTCCGAGCACTTGGCAGAGTTCTCTTTTTCTTCCAACCCACACACAGAAATCTTTTTACTTCAAGAAGGGCGTGGCGAGTTTTATAACGGCGACCAAATGCAATCGATTCTTGAAGGAGATTTACTTGTCATTCATCCAGACATGGAATATGGTATGCGACCAACTACGGGTACATCCTTTCGAGGTATTTTAATTTCGATTTCTGGGGTATTCATTTCAGGCTTGCCGGAAGGTCGGCTGCTTGATCAGGATGCGCTGCCGTTATTAAGAATGGAGACAGAGTTCGACAACTTCAATCGATTTTTCTCGGATATCTATAAGGAAGCTTGCACACCTGCGATAGGGTCATCGGAGATTATTGCTTCTTTGCTTCAAACCTTTCTCATTATGCTATTTCGATTTACAGACCACAGACCGCGCTCAACTTCGATTTCTATTCCACAAATTGTAAAGGCTTACATAGAAGAAAATTATGTCAGGGATCTCTCCTTAAATGATTTAGCAAGCGTTGTTTATGTAAGCCCGTATCATTTGGCCCATTTATTTAAAGTGGAAATGGGCATTTCACCTATCCAATATTTGATTAAATGCAGAATCGATAAAGCCAAAAGATTGCTGACGGGGACGACTCTTTCCGTACAGGATGTCGCCTTGCAGGTCGGGTACCCGAATTCCAACTATTTTAATCTCCTGTTTAAGAAAACAACGGGCGAATCGCCAGGAAAGTTTAGAAAGCAATCCTAGCCCAACCTTCGGCGGCTTAGTTTCCGATCATTGGGCTAGGGTGCTGAGATAAAGATGAATATAGAGGATGTGGATGGATGCTCCTGGATATGCAAAATATTAACAAGTCATTTTTTGGGGTTAAAGTACTGGATGGCGTTAATTTTCATCTGGGGCATGGAGAAGTGCATGCGTTGATTGGCGGCAACGGAGCCGGCAAATCAACACTGGTGAAAATGATTTCTGGCTTTCATCAACCCGATGAAGGCGAAATTAGAATCGAGGGCAAACGGGTTCATATTAACTCGTCCATTGAAGCACAGCAATTAGGCGTGTCGATCATTTATCAGGATCCAGCGCTCGTACAAGATATGAGTATTGCTGAGAACATATTTCTTGGTGTGGAGCCGAGGGTTTTTGGCCTATTTGCGAACCATCGTAAGATGAAAAGGGATGCAAAGAACATTATGAAGTCGTTAGGCTACATGCATCATCCCGGCACTCTGGTCCGCCATCTATCGCTTAGCGAGCAGCATGCTGTTGCGATCGCAAAAGCAATATCAAAGCGTGCGCGCATTTTAATTATGGATGAACCTACGGCTAGCTTAACGGATATGGAAAGAGAACGTTTATTTCTACTGATCCGTTCTTTTAAGGAAGAAGGCATTGGCATTATCTATATTACACACCGCTTGGAGGAGCTGTACAACATCTGTGACCGGATTACCATTCTTCGAGATGGAAAACACGTGATTACGCGCGATTTGAAAGGATTAGGTGAAAATGATGTTATTCGGTTTATGCTTGGCAGAGAGCTGAAATATTTATTCCCACAGGTCACGCATGAGAAAGGAAAAGAGCTTCTCCGTGTAAAGGGACTTACCCGCAAGCCCTGGTTTAAGAATATACAATTTCAGTTGTATGAGGGGGAAATTCTTGGATTTGCTGGTTTGGTCGGTTCAGGAAGAACAGAGCTCGCGAAGACGATCTTCGGGGAGCTGAAAAGAGATTCCGGCGAGGTGATCTGGAAGGGAAAGGAGGTTCGTTTTCGTGGCCCACGCGAAGCAATCCAGCATCGTTTTGGTTTCGTGAATCGGGATCGATTAGGTAAAGGATTGTTTCCAGATATGAATATTTCCCAAAACTTGACCATATCAGGTCTGGACCATTTACATAAATGGCAGTTTCTTCTGTTTAAAGAGGAGCAAGACAAAGCTCTGGATGCGATCCTCCAACTGAGCATCAACATCCAAGGGCCAGACCAGAAGGTAAAGTACCTTAGCGGCGGAAATCAGCAAAAGGTTACCCTGGGCAGATGGCTGGTTGCGGATTGTGACTTATATTTCCTGGATGAACCCACCCAAAGTATTGACGTAGGCGCTAAAACGGAAATGTATGCCTCTATCCACGATCTTGTGGAGGAAGGCAAAGGCATGATCATCATTTCCTCGGATTTATCAGAGCTGCTGGGCATTTGTACTCGTATTTTAGTCATGCATGAAGGCCATATTGTGGATGAAATGACGCGCTTGGAAGCAACGGAGGAAAGAATTACCCAATCAGCATCAGGTATGACACGTACACCCAGATCGGAGGCACAAGAAATTGAATAAGAGATACGGCTTGCCTTTGAGAGCTAATCAACCGGGACTGGCCTGGAGGTTCATACAGAAGAATCATGTCTTTCTCATTATCGTCGTTTTTTTCGTCATCGCTTCTGTGTCGAGTGATTACTTCCTATCTTGGGAAAATCTGATGAACTTGTTTCGTCAAGCATCCGTTGTCGGCATGATTGCGCTTGGCGTCCATTTCGTTATTTTACTAGGTATGGTCGACTTTTCAGTAGGCTCGATTCTAGTCTTCTCGGGATCCATCATTATGGTTTTACAAGGTATCGATGGATTTGGCATTTGGTTATCCATTCTTGCAGGTGTTATAGCGGGAATGCTTCTTGGTCTCTTGAACGGGGTGATTGTCGTTTATGGGAAGGTCCCCTCTTTCATTACTACCTTAGGGATGATGTTCGCCGTTCGATCCATTTCACTTTGGTACGCTTCAGGCGGTGCCCTGCAAGGCAAGTATAGCCAGTATACAGCTCTAGGACATGACTATACATTAGGCATTCCAAATATTCTATTTCCGCTTATTCTTGCCGCGATTTTGGCCCATGTCGTGTTATCACGCACCTTACTGGGAAGGTACATTTATGCGGTTGGCAATAATCGTATTGCAGCCTTTTTATCCGGTACACCTATGCACTGGGTGACGATCATTGCCTTTGGTATTAGCGGACTGGCGGCAGGAGTTGGAGCCGTTCTGGAAACCTCAAGGTTGAACTCCATTTCTACGTCTTCCTCAGCAACTACCTATGAACTAGATGTCATTGCGGCTATTGTCATTGGGGGCGCTAATTTATCGGGCGGAAAAGGGACAATCTGGGGCACCGCTTGCGGTGTGCTCATTCTAAGCATGATTAGCAACTACATGAATCTTGAAAATGTGTCGCCTTACCTACAAGGCATTCTTAAGGGAATCCTCATGCTGGCCGTCTTATACAAACAAAAGAAAATGGATTAGAGGCGTCTGTGATTCCGCAGGAAAGTGAAGTTTTAACACCGTTTTATTCATTGTTGCCAAGGGTCAAAACCTCTATCATCAAAGTATGGATGGTGAGAAGAGGAGGAGAATCAAGGGATGCTGGTAATGAAAAATATTAGTAAAGCTTTCAATGGCATGAACGCGCTTGCTAACGTGAATCTGGTGTTAAAACGGGGTGAAGTACTTGCATTAGTGGGAGAGAATGGCGCAGGCAAATCTACCTTGATGAAAATACTCGCGGGCATTCATGAACCGGATGAAGGAGAAATTCTGCTGGATGGAAAACAGGTGAAAATCCATTCTCCTACGAGTTCTCAGAAGCTGGGTATTGGTATTATTCATCAGGAATTGAATTTAATCTCCCATATGACGGTTGCAGAGAATGTGTTTTTGGGGAGAGAGCCTCGCAAGCTGGGCATTTTCACGGATAAGGAAAACATGGTTGCCGAAACGCGGCAGCTCCTGGAAAGCTTCCATTTGGATCTGGACCCCAACGCAAAGATTCATTCATTGAGTATAGGTCAACAACAAATTGTTGAAATTGTGAAAGCGCTATCGCTTGACGCAAGCATCCTCATTATGGATGAACCCACAGCCGTACTTGAAGAAAGAGAAAGCGCCCGGTTATTTGAACTGATTCGCAAGTTTAAAGAAAGAGGCACCTCCATTATTTATATCTCTCATCGCTTAAACGAGTTGCGCCTGTTCTGTGACACAGTAACCGTTATGCGCGACGGACAGCATGTAACGACATTACCGATGTCAGAGCTAACCGAACGTTCGATAGCTAATCTAATGGTAGGCCGTGAATTGAATGAATTATTCCCATCCAAAGCTTCAAAATTCGGTGAAGAAGTATTAAAGGTAGAAAATTTGTCACTTAAGCCTTATTTCGACAATGTGAATTTCAGCATACGCAAAGGTGAAGTTGTAGGCTTCTCGGGGCTAGTTGGCGCAGGTAGAACGGAATTGGCCCGTACTTTATTCGGCGATTGGAAGCCAGATACGGGAAGGGTGTATTGGAAAGGAAAACAGGTCCATTTGCGTAATCCCGTAGACGCGGTTGCATTGGGGTTTGGTTTCGCCACAGAGGATAGAAAACAATCCGGGTTATTTCTAGATATGAGTATTGCGCAAAATATTACCATCGCAGTTCCGAAAAAAGTGAGCAAATGGCAGGTGATTAACCGAAAAACCGAGGATCAAACCGTAGACCGGAAGGTGAAGGAATTAAATATTAAAGTAAATAAAGTAACCCAGCCTGTGAAGAGCCTGAGTGGCGGTAATCAGCAAAAAGTAGTCATCGCCAAATGGTTGGCAACGGACTGTGAACTCTTCATCCTGGATGAGCCGACAAGAGGCATTGATGTAGGAGCCAAGAGTGAAATCTATCATCTAATCTCGCAATTTGCGGCGGAAGGAAAAGCAGTCATTGTCATCTCATCGGAGTTGCCGGAGCTTCTTGGATTATGCAACCGTATTCTAGTCATGCATCGAGGGACTATTCATGGAGAATTAGATCATACAGAAGCCAATGAACAAAAAATAATGGCATTAGCAGCCGGAATAGCGGAGGGAATGTAGTGGTAAAAGTAGCTGATTTGAGTGCACCCCCTGCCTCTAAAAACAGATTTGGGGTAAAAGTAATTTGGGAACAATACAGTGTCATTTTTGCTTTTATTGTACTTGTTGTGTTGGCCTCTGTTCTAAGTGAGCATTTCCTCAGTGTGGCTAACATTACCAATGTATTAAGACAAATTTCAATCGTAGGCATTATATCTGTAGGCATGACGTTTGTCATTATTTTAGGAGGCATTGATTTATCCGTCGGTTCCATCCTGGCGTTATCCGGTATGGTGATTATGGCTGCGCAGGTCACTTACCATTTGCCGATTGGTATCTCGATTTTGCTAGGCTTGGCGATGGGTATTATCCTCGGGCTCATTAACGGATTTATGATTACCTATGGCAAAATCACAGCCTTTATCGCCACGCTCGCTATGATGACTATTGCGAGGTCACTCGCACTTTATTATGCGGATGCAGGCGCGATATCAGGAATGAATGCAAACTATGCAAAAATTGGTAACGGCTATTTACTCGGAATTCCTTATCCTGTGTTGATCTTCGCGTTTATTGTGTTCATATCCTTTGTCGTATTAGAAAAGACAGTCTTCGGCAGACATATTTATGCCGTGGGCGGCAACAGACAGTCAGCACGTTTATCGGCGATTTCGGTCATACGTGTGACGATCATTTCTTACATGATTTGTGGATTCACCGCGGCTATTGGCTCGATCATAGAAACCTCACGCTTAAATTCAATTTCGACTTCAAGCTCAGGGAATATGTATGAGTTGGATGCGATAGCTGCTGTAATCATAGGTGGGGCCAGCCTATCCGGAGGGCGGGGCCGCATCATTGGTACCCTATTTGGTGTTCTGATCTTAGGGGTTTTGAGTAATGTCATGAATTTGCTTAATATTTCACCCTATCTGCAGGGGGTGGTCAAAGGGCTGATTATTATCGCAGCCGTTATGCTTCAAAAGAAAGAATAGCAAGCCATTCCAAATTTATTCTCAGGAGGTCTACTATGTTAAAGAAAAAATGGTTTCATACCGTAGTTGTCATGATTAGCTTAACAGGTGTGTTAGCGGGTTGTACGACATCGGATAAAGCGGTATCTACAACAACGGAGCCTGCGGAAAAAGCGACTGAAACGCAGAATGTAACGGCAGCTGGAGGCGAATACACGTTAGGGATTTCGGTGCCTTCAGCTGACCACGGATGGATGGGTGCTCTCGTAGCGAATGCGAAAGCGGAAGCACAGAAGCACAAAAACGTGAAGCTGATTATGTACACAGCGAGTGATCCTGCTAAACAGACCTCGGATATTGAGGATTTGATCACGAAAAAAGTAAATGCCATTGTTATGCTGCCAATTGAGTCCGCCGCATTAACACCAGCTGCTGATAAAATTGCAAAAGCCAACATTCCTTTGGTTGTTATTGATCGCGCTGTAAATACAGAGAACTATCGTACGTATATCGGTGGAGATAACTACGGGATTGGTTTCGGGGATGCCAAGTATTTGGTAGCCGAGATGACGAAGCGTAATGGAAAACCAGAGGGAAAAGTGGTAGAAATTTCCGGGGTTCCATCTACGGTTACCGATCTCAGATCGAAGGGTTTCCGCGATTACATCAAAGATTATCCAGGTATTCAGATCGTTGCTACACAGCCAGGTGATTTTACAAGAGAAAAAGCCTTGAAATCAATGGAAAATATTTTACAGGCCAATGCGAAAATTGATGGCGTTTACTCGCAAGATGATGATATGACGATTGGTATCGTTCAAGCTATTCGTGATGCGAAGCGTGATAAGGAAATGTTTATTGTAAGCTCAGGCGGCGAGAAAGAAATTTATCAAATGATGAAGGAAAAACAAAAGCCTGATGTGATTGTATCCTTAACGTATTCACCGACGATGAGCGGTTCAGCTGTTAATTTGGCTGTTAAGCTGTTAGAGGGCAAAGGTGTCGAGGGCTTCTGGGAGAAAAGCATTCCTCATCATATTATTTTGGATGCCGCTCCAGTTACACCGGAAAATGTTGATCAATATTATAAAGCAGATGCAAACTACTAAAATTTGCAGGAGAGTGTTTCTATGAAACTGGGCGTATTTGCAGTACTATATGGCGAGAAAACGCTCGAGTCAGCTCTTGATCTTGTTCAAAAGGCTGGATTGCAAACCGTAGAAATCGGAACAGGGGGATATGTGGGCAAAGCCCACATATCGCCTTCCGAGATTTTACGCGATGCAAGCAAGATCGCTGATTTGAAACGAATGGTAGAGCAGCGAGGTCTATCGATTAGCGCTTTAAGCTGCCATGGAAATCCGCTTCATCCGAAAGCAGCCATTGCGGCTGAGCATCATGAAGATTTTCAGAATACCGTGCGTCTGGCGGAAGCTTTGGGTGTTGAAACGGTCATCACTTTCTCAGGATGTCCCGGTGATTCCGACACGTCCCAGAGTCCATCGTGGGTCACTTGTCCATGGCCACCTGACTTTCTCGAAGTACTGGACTGGCAGTGGTCGCAGAAAACAATTCCTTACTGGCGTGAGCAATCCGCCTTCTGCAGGCAGCATGGCGTTCGCGTAGCGATTGAGGCTCATCCGGGCTTCGTTGTATACAACACAGAGACAGCTCTGCGTCTTCGTCAAGAAACCGGTGATAATATCGGTGTTAACTTTGACCCTTCCCATTTATTTTGGCAGGGGATGGACCCTGAAGAGTGCATTAAGAAGCTCGGAAAATCGATCTTCCATGTGCATGCCAAAGACACGAGGATCGATGCGCGCAATACTTCGTTAAATGGTGTCCTCGATGTAAAGCCTTACAGCAATGAGCTTGAACGTTCATGGATTTTCCGTACGATTGGCTATGGGAACGATATGGATGTGTGGAAAGGAATCATCAGCACGTTGCGCAAGGTAGGCTATGACGGAGCGATTAGCATTGAACACGAAGATAGCTTGATGTCGACCGATGAGGGCTTCAAGAAAGCTGCGGATTTCCTGAAAGGGATCATCATCGGTGAACAGGCAGGTGAAATGTGGTGGGCTTAAAACCTGTGATCCATGTGGGGATGGTTGGTTACAAATTTATGGGCAAGGCTCACAGCCATGCTTATAAGGATGTGGGCATGTTCTTTGAACTTGATGCAGATGTTGCTATGCAAGCCATCTGTGGTCGCGATAAGGATGGCGTACAGGCTGCTGCTGAGAAATTCGGCTGGTCTAGTTATGAAACCGATTGGCAGCGTTTAATCCATAGGGATGATATTGATTTAATTGATGTAAATGCTCCAAGCAATGCACATAAAGAGATTGTACTCGGGGCTGTTAAGGCCGGTAAACATGTGTTCTGCGAGAAGCCTCTAGCCTTGACGCTTGCTGATGCTAGAGAGATGCTGCAGGCAGCAGAACAATCGGGTGTCAAGCATGCAATTTGCTTCAATTATCGTTTCCTGCCTGCCGTACAGTTGGCCAAACAAATCCTTACGGAAGGCCAAATTGGGGATATTCATCATTACAGAGCAACCTACTTGCAGGATTGGTTGGCGGATCCCGAATTTCCATTAGCCTGGCGCCTCAATAAAGAGGTCGCCGGTTCAGGTTCGCATGGGGATTTAAATGCCCATTGTATTGATTTAGCTCGTTTCCTGATCGGTGACTTTGAACGCGTAGTCGGACACAGCAAAACGTTCGTACATAAGCGTCCAATCCCCGCATCAAGCCAGGGTCTTACAGCCGTAGCATCGGATGAGATGGGCGATGTCACGGTGGATGATGCGACGTCATTTTTGGCTGAATTTAAGAATGGCGCAATGGGGACATTCGAAGCAACTCGTTTTGCCTATGGTCGGAAAAATTACCAAACCTTTGAAATATACGGCAGTAAAGGCGCCATACGATTCAATTTGGAACGACTCAATGAATTGGAAGTTTACTTTAAAGACGATCCGCCGCACCTTCAAGGATACCGTACTATCCTTGTAACAGAAGGCGTGCATCCCTATACCGCCAATTGGTGGCCGCCAGGTCATACGATCGGGTATGAGCATGCTTTCATCCATCTGGTGTATGAATACATGCAGAGCATCGTAAATGGTACTGATTTTGCGCCTAATTTCTATGATGGTGTGCAGTGTCAGCAAGTACTGGAAGCTGTGGATCAGTCGATTGAGAAAGGCGCATGGGTGCGCGTTGAGGAAGTATAGAACGGAATTATTTGATAACAACGTCTAAGTCGGGGCCTCCGATCTTAGGCGTTTTGTTTGATTTCAAATAAATGTTCTACGGTTTATATTAGAAGATTTCTATGCAAAATTATCTCTATTCGCAAATCCACAGGGCTGCTAAGAAGCAGCTCTTTATTTTTGACTCTACTTATTCCTATAGAAATTACTCATATAAGAAGAAGGAGATTCCCCTATTACTTTTTTGAAAACGCGACTGAAATAATAAGGATTCTTATAACCTAACCTCTCGCTTATCTCAGATACATTGAGAGAAGTGTTTCGCATCCAATCGATCGCTTTGTTTATTCTTAATTTCGTATGCGCTTCAATAATGCTTAGTCCTGTTTGTGTTTTGAAGGTTGCCGATACGTAACTGTAGTTCAAATTCAGATGGCTGCTTAGTTTGGTAGAATCAAAGTCCTCGTCCGTATGCTGCTTAAGAAAAGTCATAACTCTCCCAGTAACCGTTGCTCCTTTTCCTACACTTTTAGTAGCTCTGTTATACTCTTTCGTTGATTTATGAAGTTCCAAAAACAGTTGATAGACTTGAATGCTTAGCTGGACCATACCATGCTCCTTAGGCTTTTGAAAATCCTCCACTAACATTTGTAGTCTGTTTTCTAAGGTTCTATGAAAAGGCGAAGTTCCATGCTTGGGCATAGGGAATCGGTAGGCATAGTGATCAGGATAAAAAAAGTCGATTTCAGGTAGAGGGGAGTGCTCTTTATAGGATGAGTAGTCATGTACAGGGGCGTTAAAATGTACCCAATACCAGGCTGTTCCTGGCACTGTTTCAGGGCGTCCCCAATGATGAAGTCCTCTTTTCAAAAATAAATGTTCCTTCTCGTTAATGATATATTCCGTGGTCCCCTCAATGACCTGCATGCTCCCCTTGGTCACAAATACGAATACATCAAAATCCAATAGGCGGTCGTGATGCGTATACACTTCGTCTACTTGATTCCACCCCATATCCCTTATCATGGGAAACCGATCACCAGTTAAATAAACGAACGGATCCATCTTACTTGCCCCCTTATATGGCTTGTATATAGATTATACCCAAAAAAAGTATATGTAAAATACTGTTTTATGCATTCTTATCGATACTTATTGGGATTTAAAATACTATTAGGGCACAAAAAAATGGAGGTATCCCATTGCGTATGACTAAAATGAATGATTATCAGGCAGGACGGGTTAAATTGTCCGCAGGACCCCTTACAGCACGTTTCGAGCTGAACAAGAAGTACGTCTTAAGCTTAACGAATGAAAATCTGCTTCGTAATTTCTATCTGGAAGCAGGATTGTGGAGCTACAGTGGAAATGGAGGAACTACAAGCGCGACTACAACGAGTATGGACGGACCCGAGCATTGGCATTGGGGATGGGAATCACTGACTTGTGAGTTGCGTGGACATATGATGGGGCATTGGCTGTCTGCAGCAGCGCGGATCTATGCGCAAACGGAAGATTTGCTGGTTAAAGCCAAAGCGGATTACATCGTCCAAGAATTGGCGCGTTGTCAGGAGGCGAATGGAGGGGAATGGCTTGCTGCATTTCCAGAGTCCTATGTGAACAGAATAGCCAAAGGAAAGTATGTCTGGGCACCGCATTATACGATTCATAAGCTTTTGATGGGACTATACGACATGTACGCAATTGGTCAAAATAAACAAGCGCTCGATTTAATGCGCGGTTTAGCCGTTTGGTTTCATCGTTTCACCGAACCATTTAGCCGTGAGCAAATGGATGATCTGCTGGACTTGGAAACAGGCGGGATGTTGGAGGTCTGGGCAGACCTATATGGTATAACACATGATGAAACACACCTTGCATTAATCCATCGTTATGATCGCCGCCGATTTTTTGACGCCTTGTTAACAGGACAAGATGTCTTGACGAATAAGCATGCGAATACGCAGATTCCTGAAATTTTGGGAGCTGCTAAAGCGTGGGAAGTAACCGGAGAAAGACGTTTTCGAGAGGTCGTGGAGGCGTTCTGGACATGCGCGGTTACGAATAGAGGATATTACTGTACGGGGGCTGGAGATGATGGTGAATTATGGGTGCCGCCCGGTCAGATGGTGGAAAGAATGGGAGTTGGACAGGAACATTGTGTGAATTACAACATGATGCGACTTGCTCATGTACTGCTCAGATGGACAGGAGAACCACAATATGCGGACTATTGGGAGAGAAGATTTTATAACGGAGTTCTTGCTCATCAGCATGGAGAAACAGGCATGATTTCGTATTTTCTAGGTATCGGCGCGGGGAGCCATAAGAAGTGGGGATCTCCTACACAGCACTTTTGGTGCTGCCATGGAACGCTTATTCAAGCGAATGCCTCTTATGAACAGCAGATTTTCATGGAGGATATAGCGGGAGTGACCGTATGTCAGTGGATACCAGCTGAAGTTAAATTGAAGCTGGATGATACTGTAATTAACATTTGTCTGAAACAAGACGGGCAATACGGCGTCTATCCTTTGAATAATTGGAATGTTACAGGCATGACGGCGATAACGAAAATTGATATGCCGCCAATCCCTGTCCATCGACCTGATCGATTTAAGTATAGTTTGACAATGACTTGTGACATGGACGTTGAATTTACACTAAAACTTAGAGTCCCAAGCTGGGTGAAAGAAGATCCCATTATTTACGTGAATGGCGTTCAACTGACAGATCCAGTAAGACCGCAATCATTTATTGGGATTCGTAGAACATGGAGCAATGGGGATATCGTGCAGATTGCGTTTCCAAAATCATTGACAACCGAGCCACTTCCTGGCGCAAAGGAGATGATAGCTTTTATGGATGGCCCGATTGTTTTGGCAGGGTTGGTTGGATATGAACGTAGATTGGTTGGAAATCCCGATTTGCCAGAGACGATGCTCGTAGCTGATCGCGAAAGAAACCACAGCTGGTGGAATGTCGGCTACTATCGAACGAAAGGGCAGGATAAGGGAATACGCTTTATTCCTCTATATGAAATCAAGGATGAGACGTATACCGTTTATTTTCCTGTTGATCAGGCCCTTCAATAAGTTCTTAAAAAAGCGCACCTTCACATGAAATATCATCGCTCGTTTAGCGGGCGAATTCTGTTAAAATAGACTTATTCTAAATCGAAAGCATGAGGCGGCTCCCAGATGGCATCGAACCCTTTTCGGCTGCACAAAAGCATTTTTGCCAAATTTACACTCTCTTTCATTTCCGTCGGTCTCATCCCGCTGCTCATTCTCAGTTATATTTCACTGCAGACGTTCAGCGGTTTTATGGAGCGTTATGCGACGAACAATTATGAGCAAATGCTGCTGTTTGCGAGCCGAAATGTAGATGATATGTTTGTCAAATACAACAACATTTCCAAACTCATGTACTCCTACGGAGTTGGCGGCCTCTATGGCCAATTGGGACAAGCGATTGCAGCGCAAAGCAAGGAGAAAGACATTCGCTTGACGATGACGATTAACGATTTCTTGCAAACGGTGTTGTATACAGAACGTAACCTGCAAAGTGTCTTTTTTGTTTTGCCGGACGGAACTTTTCAAAGCTTATCCAAGAACAACGTTGCCCTGGATTACCAATATCAATATCCGAGGGTGGAATGGCAAGAGCAGATGAAGCTTAATCGTAACGGTCTAGGCTTTTTTTCGACACATAAGCAAGATTATTTTCTTGGGGCATCGGATCAAGTGATGACGTTTGGTCGCAACCTAACCGATGTCCTGGGGTCTTCGAAGGTCGAAGGCGAGATTGTCGGGAGCTTTTATATGGATGTTGGGCTTGGCGTGTTTAATGAGATTTTTAAGCAAATGGTTCTGAATAACCGGGATACCGTTTATGTCGTTGATAAACAGGGGATTATCCTTTATAGCAATCAGACGGAGCTAATCGGTTCTGTTTTTCATGCGAATCCATCAGATGATTTCTTGCATCTACAACAGGAAACAGCCGAGAATAACATTAAGATTGTTGGTGAGTTTTATAAAAAAGAATTGTTTCTCAAAGTCGAGCAGCTCATCAAGACGATTACGATCGTCATTGGCTTGTGTATGATTTCGTTGATTGTGGTAGCTGTCTGGTTCTCCAATCGCTTCTCCACCCCGATTCGCAGCATTACGCGAGAAATGGCAAAAGTAGAATCCGGTAATTTCGATACGAAGGTGACCGTCAAGACGGCGGATGAGCTGGGTTTACTGTCCCATGGTTTTAATAAAATGGTGGGACGGCTGAAGGAATACATTGATGTTGTGTATGTAGCGCAAATTAAGCAAAAGCAGGCGGAGCTTAATGCATTGAAAAGCCAGATCAGACCGCATTATTTGTACAATACACTGGAAGTAATTCGGATGAACGCCGTTGCGGAAGATGCGAACGAGGTTGGGGATATGATTCTATCGTTATCTCATCAGCTTAAGTATGTCCTCGATTATGGCGAAGAATCGGTTGCAATCCGGGCTGAGAAAGCGAATGTCGAACAATATTTTCAATTGATGGTCATCAGGTACGGCGAGCATAAGCTAGGCCTTGACTTCCGGTTCGATGCGGACTTAATGGACTATGCGATTCCGAAGTTATCGCTGCAGCCGATCGTCGAAAACGCCATTTATCATGGCATTATGCCTAAACCAGGGAAAGGTACAATTCGTATATCGATTGAAAAGCTGCCGGACAACCTGCTTAGTGTCACGGTGGACGATGACGGTGTAGGGATGAATGAGGATACGCTTGAACTTGTTCGTCAGAAGTTGGCTAAGGGCAGCTCACTGGATACGGGCAGCAGTATCGGGCTCATTAATGTCCATGAGCGAATTGTGGCGCTGTATGGGCAAGGTTTTGGTGTAGAGATCAATAGCAGTCAACATATTGGAACAACCGTCCGTCTTGTCATTCCTTTAACGAAAGAGGTGAGCGTCCGTGTTGAACGCCATTCTAGCAGATGATGAACCGATCATTATCAAAGGGTTAAAAAAACTCATACCGTGGGAAGAGCTCGGCATTGCAATCGTAGGTGAGGCGATGACGGGCAGAGGTTTGATGGAACAGATTGAACTCAAACAGCCTGATCTGGTCATCACGGATATTAGTATGCCGGACGGATCAGGCATCGATGTCATTAAAGAGGTGCAAAGGCGGCAGCTGCGGACGAAAATTATTTTCATCAGCGCCTATCAGGAGTTCTCTTATGCTAAGGACGCGCTCGCCTTCGGTGCGGTCGATTATTTGGTGAAGCCGATTGAGAAGAGGCTGCTGCTCGAGGCAGTGGGCAAAGCGATGACGTTGCTTCAGGAGGCGAATGAAGATCAATCCTCCAAGGGTAAGCTCGCTGTTTATGAACAAAAAGATAAAAAGACGCAGCTCGAGGAGTTGTTCGACAGGCTTACTCAAGGGGATATTCGGTGGGAGGAAGCACAGCGTAAGCTTCAAGCTTTGAACACACAGTTTACGGGTCCGTATTTCAGTGTGTTGTATGTGAAGCTTGCGCATGTACAGTTGCAGGATGGCAGGTGGGGGGAGCATGAGAAGCGTCTACTCGTGTTTGCGGTATCCAATCTGGTTGATGAGCTGATCCAACTTTATGGCAGCGGTCTCGTCTTTCGTAAAGGTGAAAATTTATGCGTCATTGTGAACCACATGCGTGTAGAGGATGATTTGCAGCGGCTTGTGAGCGAAATGCGGGATAAGATTTTATACTATCTGAAAATTCATGTGACGATCTGTATCGGAATGCCGGCTCACAGTCTACAGGACATAAGGCAATCCTACATGTCGGCCGTTGAGACGATGAACTATAGCTATTTTGAAAAGGATGGAACGATTCTTTCTTGGTCACAGAATGAACGGCGTGGCGGTTCAGATCAACTCTTGGCAGATGCCAAGCAAGCCGTGATTAAAGCGGTTATCGCCAAGGAAAAGCAGCAGGTGCAGGAGCTGTTGGGCAACTTCTTTGAGCATACTGCAGCGGGCGCCAATGGTCGCAAAGAATCGGCGATCTTAATCGTATACGCCATGCTGACGGACTTACTGGAGGAGATGTCGGCTGTGGGGATTGACCCTCAGGTGTCGTCGGAGCAGCGGAAAGACTGGCAGCAGCGGATGCATCAATTTAACTGTTTTGGTGATCTTATTGCTTTTATAAATGCCCGTATTTTGGACATACTGGAGCAAGTAAGCACCGCAGGCGGCAGCCGCGAAGCGCAGCAAATGAAGATGATTAAGGAATACATTGAGGAGCACTATAGCGAGAATATAACGCTGGAAAGCATGGCTTCCCAAGTTTTTATGAATCCGTATTA
Source organism: Paenibacillus sp. P36 (assembly GCF_045866505.1). Lineage (NCBI taxonomy): Bacteria > Bacillati > Bacillota > Bacilli > Caryophanales > Paenibacillaceae > Paenibacillus > Paenibacillus sp. P36. The sequence goes on along the minus strand of NZ_AP038372.1, from coordinate 6,791,939 downwards.
TTTTAGCAGCTTCTTTAAGAAGCATACGAATGAGAATTTTAAGCAGTACGTCACGAACATTCGGATGAAAAATGCAGTCCGGCTGCTCTTGCAAACGGATTTGCTCGTTTATGAAATTGCTGAGCAGGTTGGCTATCATAATCCACGGCAATTCAGCGATATGTTCAAGAAAAGCTATGGCAAGCTTCCGCATGAGTATAAGAGTCAAATTAAAGGATAAATCGTAGTCAATCTGTTTTTCCTAAAGACAGCTTCTGCCATAGCTTCGTTTCGGAGCCTAAGCGGAGGCTGTTTTTCCATGTAGATGAAAGTTATTGCATCCGTTTTCACCTTCTTAAATTCATGCATATCAAGCTTAAAAAACTTCATTCTAAACGATTTGGGCGTATGTTAGTCTTAATTCAAACGAACAAAGCGCACAGCAAGGGTTGTTCAAAAGAAGCTACAACTAAAGGGAGGTTACTTTCAACCATGGTTAAAACTTTTTCCAAAGTACTCGTAGGATCGACAGCATTAGCACTCATTGTGGCAGGCTGCGGCAGCAAAAGTGATTCCGCAACTCCAGCATCAAGCGCAGCTCCGGCTGGCACAGCTGCAGCGACTGCAGCTCCGAAGAAAGATGTAACCTTCAGCGTCATTTATGCGACAGGCGACCCGGCGACCAAACAAGCGGTGGCTGATTCCATTGCCGCTTACACGAAAGCGAACCCGAACGTTAAAATCAAAGATTTGAGCGAAACAACGACAGCGGCATATCTGGACTTCTTAAAAACCAAAGATGCCGTTGGGGAATTCCCGGATTTAGTTGAAATGCGTGACACGCAATTGTTCGCGGATGCCGGCAAGCTGGCAGAACTTCCAAAAGATCTACAAAGCTTGTTTGAAAACGTTCCACAAGTAAACGGCAAAGTATATAATGCGCCAATCGCGCTACCTGCTCCACAAGGGATCATTTATAGCAAAAAAGCGTACGCGGATGCAGGCATTACCGATGAGCCCAAAACGTATGCGGATTTCATCGCTGTGCAGGAAAAGCTGAAAGCCAAAGGTATTTCACCGATCGTTGTCGGCGGTAAAGACATTTTCCACTGGGGCTTCTGGGTCAATAAATTTTTGATCGACGAAGTGTTCATCAAAGATGCGGACTGGAATTCCAAGCGTTCCGAAGGCAAAGTGAGCTTTACGGATCCAGGTCCGGCGAAAGCGATGCAGCTATTGACGGATCTATTTACGAAAGGCTACGTAGATAAAGGTTACATGAGTACGGCGGACAACCAAACGGCTTCCATGCTCGTGACCGGTAAAGCAGCAAGCTTATTCTCCGGTCCTTGGATGTTCCCGACGATTGCACAAGCGGATCCGAAATTTGATTTCGGCTGGTATCCGGTACCGGATCAAACAGGTGCAGTAAACGTTGTTGGTCTTGCTCAACCAGCAGGCTGGTCCCTGTCAGCTAATGCAGCGAAAGATGCCGACAAAACAGCGGCGATCTCGGACTTCATTAAGTTCTTCTTCAGCAAAGAGCAATATCCGAAATACTTGAAAGTAGCAAGCGCAATCCCATCTACAAAGGAAAAAATGAACTATGAAGCTTCCCCGCAATTGCAAGAAGTGTTGACGATGATGGCGGATCCAAATGTTAAAAAATCACTTCAAATCAATAACTTCTGGGGAGCTAACCAAATCCCGCCGCAATTCCGTAACTGGTTCTATAAATCCGTTCAAGATTGGTTAGTGAAAGGTGATTTCAGCGCAGATTATTTGAAAAAAGCGGATGCTGAGTGGGATACCGAAGTGAAGGCTATGAAAAAATAAAAGCGAAAAGGCTGCAAACGGAGAACCTCTGCGTCACTTGCGGAGGTTTTCCTGCTACTGCCTTCAAATTCATATAGGAGGCATAAGAGAATGACAAGCATACAGCCTGTTAAGAGAAAAAGAAAATGGCTAAACTTTTCCATCGTGTTTCTTGTTCCTGCACTGATCCTTTATACCTTATTCGTCATGGTCCCAACAGCAAGCAGTGTTTATCTTAGTTTTACTTCCTGGGACGGTGTTAGTCCGGATATTCGCTTCATCGGCTTCGATAACTTCGTAGAGATGTGGCATAGCGAGCGCGTGCATAATGCGCTGAAAAATACGTTAATTTTGTCTGTTGTCTTAGTTATTGTTGAAAATGTCGTGGCCCTGCTGCTGGCGATGCTCGTAGATCAGGTGAAATGGTTCCGCAATTTGTTTCGCAGCATTTTTTACTTCCCAACGTTACTCAGCGGGATTGTTATGGGGTTTGTCTGGACAATTATTCTGAATTACAACTTTGGCGTGATTACACAATTGCTTGCTAAACTCCATCTTTCCTTCTTGAACGTCGATTGGCTTGGAAATCCGGATTATGCCTTGATCTCCATCATTTTTGCAACGGTATGGAAAGGCGCCGGCTATTATATGATTATTTATTTGGCTGGTCTGCAAGGGATTCCGCCAGAGTTGACGGAAGCGGCAAGCATTGACGGAGCGAACCGATGGCAGCAATTCCGCCATATTACGTTCCCATTGCTGGCAGGAGCCTTTACGGTCTGCATGATGTTGTCGATGATTGCATCCCTCAAAATATTCGATCAGATCGCCGTCATGACGGACGGTGGACCTGGATTTGCAACAGAAACACTGACGTACATTATTTACAAAGTCGGCTTTGGCGAGCTGCGGCAAGGCTTCGGAACAGCGCTATCGCTTGTCTTATTTATTCTCATTTTGATCGTATCGCTGATTCAAATTAAGCTGCTTCGCAGCAGGGAGGTGCAGTTATAAGATGAGAAAGCAGAAAAATATACTGGAGATTCTCCTCTTTGTCCTGACGCTGGTCCTTGCTATTATCTTCTTTTTTCCCATCTACTTCAGCTTGATTTCCGCCTTTAAAAGCAATGGAGCCATTCTGCGAGATGCGATCTCATTTCCAACCAGCTGGTACGTGGACAGCTTCGTGTATCTGTGGACCAAAACAGATTTCCCTAGAGCGATGGTTAACTCTATCATTTTAACATTATGCTCGATTATCGCGATGATTGCGGTCATCCCCATGGCGGCATATGCCATTGAACGGACGAATAAAAGATGGACGAATATGGTATATGTCTACTTTCTAGCAGGTATGATGATTCCATTTCAAGTTTATATGATTCCGCTGTTCAAAGAGATGAAAATGATAGGTTTATACGGCACATTAAGCGCACCGATTCTCATCTATATATCCGGCTCGGTCGGGTTCGGCGTGTTGCTATATACAAGCTTTCTGAAAGGGGTGCCGCGTGAAATTGAGGAAGCGGCTGAAATTGACGGCTGCTCCAAGTACGGCATTTTCTGGCGGATCGTATTCCCGCTGCTTGGGCCGTGTACGGCGAGCTTGGTCGTGCTGAACGGTCTCGGCATTTGGAACGACTTCCTGATGCCAAGCTTGGTGCTGCCTTCGGATAAGCCCAAAACGATGATCGTCGAAATCTTCGGCTTCGTCGGCGAATATGCTTCTCAGTGGGACATGGTTTTCGCAGGCACGGCGATTTCAATTATCCCTGTTTTAATCGCTTTCATCGCGCTTCAGAAGTACTTTGTCAAAGGAATTGCAGCAGGTGCAACCAAAGGCTAATCACTAAACAATGGGGAAAGTGGGCAGAAGCATATGTTAAAAGAACAGGAACAAGGTTGGTTGAATGACGTTATTGATAGGATTTCAACGAAAATGGACGGGGTCAGCGAGAAGTCAAAACATAAAATTCCGTACACAACCATTAACGGAACACATGATAATCGTATCGTCGATAATCCTACAGGCACGGAGACAGATGAAATTAACTGGTGGACGAATGGCTTCTGGGGCGGCATGATGTGGCTCATGTATCATGAAACCGGCAACGAGAAATATAAAGAAATTGCGCAAATCTCCGAAAAAGAATTAGATCGTTGTTTTGATGAATTTTATGGACTGCATCATGATGTTGGATTTATGTGGCTGCCGACGAGTGTGGCTAATTATAAAGTGACGCAGAATCCGGAATCTCGCAAGAGAGCGATGCATGCTGCTGTCCTGCTCGCGGGCCGTTTTAATTTGGCAGGGGGCTTTATTCGGGCTTGGAACGATCTAGAGGGCTCCGATACGAGAGGTTGGGCCATTATTGATTGCATGTTCAATATTCCGCTGCTGTACTGGGCTTCGGAAGAAACAGGAGATCCGCGGTTCAAGCAAATTGCGATGAAGCATGCCGATACGGCGATGACGGCGTTTGTTCGAGCAGATGGATCTGTGAACCACATCGTGGAATTTGATCCGTTTGAAGGCGGCGTGATCAGATCGTATGGCGGACAAGGCTATGAAGAAGGCTCCTCCTGGACGAGAGGGCAGACCTGGGCTTTGTATGGGTACATGATGAGCTACATTCATACGCAAAAGGATGACTATTTGCAAACCGCGAAACGGATTGCCAACTATTTTATCGCGAACATTCCTGCAGATGGCGTGATTCCCGTTGATTTCCGACAGCCGAAGGAACCGAAGCTGGAGGATGATACAGCTGCAGCTATTGCGGCGTGTGGTCTGATTGAAATTGCGAAAGCCGTAGGCGAGCATGAAAAGGATCTTTACCTCGGTGCTGCGTTGAAGTTGCTCAAAACGTTGGATAGTTCCCGAATTGATTGGTCAACGGATAGTGATAGCCTGATTCAATTCGGTTCAGCTGCCTATCATTCGGCAAACCATCATCACGCAATTATTTATGGCGATTATTATTTCATGGAAGCGATTTTCAAGCTTAAAGGGAACGATTTGTATTTATGGTAATGAAAAGGAGTACAACAGCATGGATGTAAGCCGTTTGACCTTTATGGCGCTGTGGGCCATCAATGATAACTTGGATTTGAGCAGGCTGAAACAGCAGCTGGACGATATGCAAGCAACGGGGATGACTGGCGTCGTTTTCCATCCCCGCAATTACCCGGATACTCCTGTCTATATGAGCAAGGCCTATTTGAATATCGTTTCTGATCTGATTTTGCATGCGAAATCAATCGGGATGAGCTTCTGGATCTATGACGAGAACGGTTGGCCGTCGGGAACAGCAAGTGGACAAGTGATTGCTCGCCGTCCTGATTTGATTTGTGAATGGGTAGAGTGGCAGGAGGAAGCGGGTCGCGAAAGTAAGTTAAATTTTTATGCCAAAAATGCCGTTTCTTCGCTGGATCCTCAGGCGACTGCATTGTTTATAGAGATTACACACGAAGGGTATCGCAATGGTCTAGCTCCGGAGGCTTGGGCTTATGTGACAGGATTTTTCACCGATGAAGTGGCGTTTCTGGATGGTCACAGCGTCTCCGTGAAGCATGGTGACATTCCTTGGATCAGCCGTCTGCCGGAGATGTATCAAGCACGATTTGGCGAGGAGCTGCTCCCCCTTTTGCCTTTGTTATTCATAGAAGGTGAACGCAGCAGAGAGGTTCGCGTACGCTATTGGGAGCTGATTACAGATGCGCTCATCGAGGGCTTTTATAAGCCGATCCAGGATTGGTGCGCAGCACAAGGCAAGCTCTTCACAGGGCATCTGAAAGGGGAGGAGAATCCGTTCTTCCAATTGTCTTACAGTGGATCCTGCTTCCATGTGTTAAAAGGTCTGACCATGCCGGCGATTGATGCGTTGGAACGTTTCCCAGGCAATGATTTTTATCCTCGCATGGTGCACTCGGTATCCGTACAGCAAGGCCGCGAAAGCTGCCTTGTTGAAGCACATGGCGGCAGTGGTTGGGGTGTGACGCCTGAATCGTTTACGAATTATATCGTGTGGTTGGCTGGTCATGGCCTGGAGCAATTTGTCCTTCACCTCGCGCAATTCCGCTTGAAATCGGAAGCGGTACATGACTGGCCGCCATCGATGCCGCTGCATCTGACATGGCGGGATGCGCTGCCGTCCGTGCTGGACGGTATCCGCAGCAAGGTTGCCGAACTGCCGGAGCTTCGTTCGAGTCAGCCGGAATTGCTTATTGTGACACCGACACGCGGCATCATGGAACACTTTGACCCTCGAGATGCGATGGTCATTAATGAGCATAACGGGGAAGGTGTGCCAGATACGGTGAGCGGCAGATTGAGCAATCAATTCATTGCCCTTGTACAGCAGGTTCATGCAACTGGCGTACACTATGAATTGTCCGAAGAGCGCACCCTGGAGGAGATCGCTTCCGTAGATGAGGGCTGTATAACGGTTGGGCACCGGTCATATCGCAAGGTGCTCGTTGCGAACGGCTGCAGCTGGACGCGTAATACAGCTGGCAAGACGATCATCGATCGAATGCAAGCTGCTGGCGTCGAAGTGCGTACCGGAGAGGTGTTTGCAGCTAGCGCCGAGCTTAGTGAGCAACCGGTTGCGAATTCGCACCCTGCAGAAACACCTGTGCAAACAGCTTGGGCGGCAGCCATGCCCGCAGCGAACCTCTTTGCCGTAGAGTTCACGGCCAAAGAGGGCGGCAAACTGACTGCGTGTGTGGAGGCAGCAGCTTTCAGCTCGAATCCGGAGATGGAGGTTGTCCTTTTGGATAAGCCGAAGGAGCTGTCGGTGAACGGTCGTATGTTCGTCCATTACTCCTGCAAGGATGACCGCTATCGCTTCAGTGTTCCACACAGTTTGCTTGCCGAAGGCGGGAGCCTGGAGCTCCAGCTGGAATTAGCTGAAGTGGATGAGCCTAATCCTGTCGTGTTCATTGAAGGAAAATTTCTAGTTAGAAGTTTGTCGTCTTATCATGACAAGGATGCCAGACAGCAGATGACGGAGGGACCTTTTCTGCTTTCGCCAACTTCAGATTTGGCAGCGGATGATCTAGTTTCAGCAGGCTTGCCGTTTTGCGGGTGGCCGGTGACGATTACCAAAAGCTTGGAGCTAGGAGCGTGTGCTGAGCAAGTCACCTTGCAGTTAACGGGCATCAACGCTGATGCGGCGCAACTTTTTGTAGATGGTGTTGAGCTAGGCTGGACGTGGGGTCCACACTGGCAATTGGCTCTGCCAAATGAGATCTCAGCAGGCAGCCATGAACTAGTCATACAGCTCATTCCTAGCACATTTAATGTGTTCGGTCCCCATCGGCATGTGGACGGGGACCGTCATCTGACTAGCCCGGATCAGTACAAAGGCGTCAAAAACTTTGCAGATTCACCTGATGCGCCCAATCACACGCTGGGGAAGGCGTTTCATTTTGTGAAGTTTGGTATTAGCGGTGAGATCATGTTATTACGACAGGGGAGTACAACAGCATGATTCAAAATCCAATTCTACGCGGCTTCAATCCGGATGCGTCGATCATTCGGGTTGAGGATGATTATTATATTGCAACATCTACCTTCGAATGGTTCCCTGGCGTGCTCATTCATCATTCCAAAGATTTAATGAACTGGAAACCGCTGACGCGTCCTTTGGATCGGGTGAGTCAGCTGAATCTGCGCGGTGTGCCAAGTTCAGGCGGCATTTGGGCGCCTTCCTTAAGCTACTGCGACGGTACGTTTTACTTGTGCTTTACGAATGTAGTTGGTAGAAAAGGTGTATATAAAGATTTGCACAACTATATCGTGACGGCACCTTCGATTGATGGACCTTGGTCGGAACCGATCTATCTGAATTCTAGCGGTTTCGATCACTTTTTGTTCCACGACACGGATGGCCGCAAGTATCTGTTTAACATGCAGTGGGATTTTCGCAAAAACAAAAAACGGTTCGCTGGCATTATCATGCAGGAGTTCTGTCCAAATGAAAGCAAGCTGATCGGTGAGATCATGCTGATTACCGAAGGGACAGATTTGGGTGTGACAGAAGGGCCGATGGTGTATAAAAAGGATGGCTGCTACTATTTACTGGTAGCTGAAGGGGGAACGGGTCCGATGCACGCCGCCACCCTTATGCGCGCAACTTCCGTAGGGGGTCCCTATGAAGTTGATCCGGACTACCCGATGATCACAACAAGAAACACGCCGGATCATCCGCTGCAAAATGCAGGTCACGGTTCCTTGGTGGAAACGCAGCTAGGGGACTGGTACATGGTGTTCATTTGTTCCCGTCCTCTTCCGGACGGCAGCAAACTCAGTCCACTAGGACGAGAAACCTCCCTGCAGAAAGTAACGTGGACGCCGGAAGGCTGGCTGCGGCTGGCCGCAGGCGGAAAGCAGCCGCAGCTGCACATTCCTGAAACAGAGCTGACGCCGCAACCGTTTGATCCGGATCCGATCCGCGATGATTTTGATGAACGGAAGCTCAGCGTGCATTGGCACACACTGCGCGTCCCGGCTGACGAGTCATGGTTAAGCTTATCTGAGCGTCCTAGCTATTTGCGGCTCAAGGGGAGAGAGTCGCTTACCTCTTTGCACCACCAAAGTCTAGTAGCAAGACGCATTCAAAGCTTCACTTGTGAGATCGTGACATGTGTGGAGTATGAGCCGCAAGCTTTTACACAAATGGCGGGTCTTGTGCTTTATTATGATGAGTCCGATCATTACTATTTGCGCATCTCCCACGATGACCAGCTCGGCAAGCATCTGGCGATCGTTGTTAGCGATCAGGGGCAATATGATGAATTGGACACGTATGTGCCGATTCCTGAAGGACGGGTATATCTCAAAGCCGCAATGAATTTCGATCAAATTCAATTCTTTTATGGCTTAGACGGCCAGTCGTGGCAGCCAATGGGTCCGACTTTGTACTCCGGTAATCTTGCCGACAGCTACCAAAGCAAATTATCCTTTACCGGCGCTTTCGTTGGTCTTTGCGCACAGGATTTGCGCGGAACTCGCCTGCATGCGGACTTCGACTTCTTTGATTATATGGAGCTTGACGCCTAGGTTAGGCAGTTAACAATGCTGTTAGTTTATAAAAAAAACCAGTAAACCTTGAGTTTACTGGTTTTTTTGTATGTTTCGTTTTCATAAGTAACTGCTTTCTTTGTACTTTTTAATGACATAGTCAAGCCGGATTTCACATAAAACTTAACAAGGAATTGATGGTGAAAGGGAGGTGTGGAAACAAATTGCTTTGGTTACTGTGGCTTATTTTGGCCGTGTTATTTGTGATTTTTGAACTTTATACAGGCACTTTTTACATGTTAGTTCTAGCAGCCAGTGCTTTTCTTTCAATGACCACTGCAATCGTCCATCTTTCTTTTCTGATACAGCTATGTGTGTTTACGGTTGGTGCGTTCTTGATTTATGCTTTTTTGTTGCCTATTGTACGCAAGTTAATACCTTCATCCAAAGAATTGCTGCCATCACCAAATCAATTAATAGGTCAAAAGGCATTCGTAATAAGTGATATCAAACCTGGTGAAGGCGGTTTGGTTAAGGTGAACACCGAAATGTGGAGTGCATACGCAGATGAGCTGATTCAAGTAGGTGAAGAAGCAATTGTCATAGATGTTAAAGTCACGAAACTGTATGTAAAAAAGGGGCAGGTGTAATATGGTAGGGGTTATCGTCTTTCTTTTTCTTATTATTCTCATTGTTGTTGTTATCATTAAAGGGATTAGGATTGTTCCTCAACAAACCGTAGCGATTGTTGAAAGAGTAGGGAAGTTTTATAAAACACTGCATGCAGGTATTAACATCATCATCCCCATTATTGATAATGTTCGCAGTCGGCATGATTTAAGAATTCAGCAGGAGAAAGTTCCTTCCCAATCCGTTATTACCAAAGATAACGTGGCCATTGGCGTCGAGCTTGCAACATTCTTCTCCGTGGTTGATCCTAAATTAGCTACATATGGCATAGCCAATTATGTGCAAGGCATTCATAATATTGTTGCTTCGGCTTTACGCTCCACGATTGGTAAAATGGAACTTGATGAAATTCTTTCGAATCGCGACCGCATTCAGGCTGAACTGCGTCAAGCCCTGGATAATGCTTCGGAGAACTGGGGAGTGAGAATTGATCGGGTGGAAATTTTACAACTGGAGATTCCAATTGATATCCAAACTTCCATGGAAAAACAAATGAGAGCTGAACGAGAAAAACGGGCGAATATCTTACAGGCAGAAGGTGAAAAACAAGCCACCGTTCTTCGTGCAGAAGCGCAGCAGTCCGCTGTTATACTTGCAGCGGAAGCGGAGAAACGACGTCAAATTCTTGACGCTGAAGCCAAGCAAAAGTCCCAGGAACTAGAAGCTTTAGGACGTGCAGAAGCTATTAAGCTTGTTGCGAATGCAGAGCGTTCACGCATAGAAGCACTAAATGAAGCCGGTCTAAATTCGGAGATCCTTACTTACAAGTCTTTTGAGGCACTTTCCGAGATGGCCAATGGAGCAGCATCAACCATCTTCATCCCAACGGATGTAGTTAGTACATTAGGCTCAGTTGGAGCGATTGCCAAAGTATTTAAATTAGATAAAAATAGTGATCAATAAAACGGCCCAGTTCTGATACAGTGAAAAGAGACAGCCTCGTCTAACGGCTGTCTCTTCTTTCTTTTGCCATTAAGTATAGTTTAAAACTTCGAAAGTGGCTTTCCATATCTCACTAGAACATGCCACATAAGTTTCAACTCTTGAAGTACTTCTTTATAGGTTCCGCGATCGCTCCAAGCAGCGGGATTGCGTTTCAAGTCCATTACAGCCGATCCAATCATGCTCACATCGATATAATCATTTCGTGCAATACGTTTGGCCAAGGAAGGCATCGAGGGACCTCTAAAATCGGAGGGAACTTCGTTTGCCAAAAGCGCAAAGCCCATATGCCAATAGAGATCAATTGAATACTTGAGGCATATTTGCTCCAGAGTCCGGCCCGTAGGAGTACCTTTAAATGAAGGATCTGCAACGAGCACTTCCACGTCTTCCTTAAGTGAAATATCTCCATGTATCTGGGCCTCAATATAATGGTTAAGATTGCGGCTAGGCTCTTTGGTTCCTGGGTCAGAGAATGGCCTCTCTAAATTAACCGACAGATGATTGATTAATTTCTGTGGTGTCAGATTTTTTTCCCCGATAGCAAAATCTCTTAAGAATGCCTCTTTCAGGAGAGCGGCCATAATGATATCGAACTCCTCATAAGTACCTTTTTCCTTTGGGTCTTGATGAGAATCTAAATAAGTGAATGTACTACGATGTGAGACCTCCGGGGATAGAAGGAAATAGCAAGATCCGAAACGCGGTGCTGGACCATCGGGATGTAACATCAAATCCAGTGCGCCATACTTGGGACGCTGGCTATTGGTTGAGCCCATTCGTTGATAGGCGCCTCCAAAGATCTTTTTTTCCCAAAGGTCGCGTTGACCGCCAGGGTAAGCGGATACACTACCATTTGATAATAATGTTTCAAATTGGCTCTTATAAATTCCTTGCTCAAGCAGGGCCTCGGCAACGCTTTTCATCGTCGGATCCGGTCTGTCTGGATGAAAATGCAGGGCAATTTTTGCGTGCGCCTTGAGTTTGGCGACAGCTTCTTCAAATGGTTTAGACGCGATATTAGACATTTGAATAATTTCCTTCATTGCCTGCTCAGCTTCATCTTTGTGGCTTTTTGCGTACTCTGTAATATGCTCTAAAGCCAATAATTGTGAATTTGATAATTTCATGGATATAGTAGTCGCTCCTCTTCGAACAGATTAATCAATATCCATATTACCTAAATTCCCCTTATATTTGCCGGGAGAGATGCCAACGGTGCGTTTAAACATTTTCAAAAAATTAGAATAATCATTAAATCCACACAGTTCGCAGGTATCTGTGACGCTATAGCCTTCCAAGAGAATCTGTTTAGCTTTGGATATTCGTTTGAAAAGAATATATTCATGGATGTTACTACCGATATATTTCTTGAAAACTCTCCCCATATAGAATCGATCCACATAAAACTTAGTAGAAAGAGATTCAAGGGTGAGATCCTTTTCCAAATTCATATCAATGTAGTCTAATAGAGAAGTTAATAATTCCGGCATAGAAGAAAGGTTGTCCGAACGATTAACGTCTTTGAATATAATATTGATCAAGACTAGCAATTCAATGAGATAATTAAGCTTTAAAATCTTATAGCCGGCATGGGGTTTAAGATTCTCAATTTGATTAAAAAGACGTAGAAATTCATTGATTTGGCTAGGTTGAAGCGTAATCTTATTTTGTTGGCCTTTAGGTTTGTTTAGAAAACAGCTTAGAAGGTCGAGACTTGGAGAATTAAATTTGCGAACGATATGTGGTGTAAACTGTAACGTTATTCGTTCGTATACGTTATCGTTTTTGAAGGAAGGTTTATGGATTTCTTGATTATTTGTAATCATGACATCGCCAAATTTAATTGGATACATGTTCTTTTCAACGAAGTAGTTCACATCACCTGAGATTAAAAAGTAAATCTCAAACTCTTCGTGCAAATGAAAGTTAACATTACATTTATTGGGATTATAGATTCTACGTTCATAACGGATGCATTCGTCTATACTTTCATAAGCTAAGTTCATCCATATTACCTCACTTTAAATACCTGAAGATTCAGGTGAATTGTAGTGTTACTGATGCTGGTTACAATCCAGCGACAGTCGGTGAAATAATGACCGCAATCAATCTGATGTTCTATAAACTCCGGTGCTCCCCAACCTTTCCTACACTTCCATATTAAAGAAGTTTATACAAAACTATTTTACAGACTACCGTCAAGGGAATCAAGTAGCCATTCCTGCACAAAAAACGATATTTTAATCACAAAAAACTATGACTTATTTCGAGTATTATTTTAGAATAGCAAAAGAAAACGCTTTATTCTTCGTTTTTCTTCCTGCGGTCAGGCTTAACTGCACTTTAATATACGGGGAGGGGTATTGGTTGAGTCCAAAAAGAAAAGTGAAATTAGGTGTAATTGGTTTAGGCGGAATGGGAAGCAGCCATCTCAAGTATTTGACACGGATGGAGACAGTTGAAGTCGTAGCCGTTTGTGATGTTGTACATGAAAAGGCTGATAAAGCAGCAGCTCTGTACCAAACCAAGGCCTATTACAGCCATACGGAGCTTTTTGAGAAATCGGAGATAGAGGCTGTATTAATAGCCGTTCCCCATTACGATCATACGCCTATATCGATTGATGCGTTCCATAAGGGCATCCATGTTCTATGTGAGAAACCTATTGCGGTGCATGTCAATGATGCACAAAAAACGATTGACGCTTATGAAAGCGCCAAGGAACACCATCCCAATCTAATGTTTGGCATTATGTTTCAAGAAAGAACCTACCCTCACCATAAAAAGATCAAAGACATTCTTGATGGCGGCGAGCTGGGTAAATTAATCAGAGCGACCTGGATTAATACCAAATGGTTCCGATCCCAGCTTTACTACGATAGCGGTGAATGGCGTGCAACTTGGGCTGGAGAAGGCGGAGGAATTTTGACCAACCAATGTCCGCATAATCTGGATCTCTACCAGTGGTTATTCGGTCTTCCGTCACGGATCAACGGTTTTGCACATATTGGGAAATATCATGATATCGAAGTGGAAGACGAAGTGACGGCCTACTTTGAGCACGAGAACGGGATGGTTGGCCATTTTATCGTGACTACCGCTGAAACACCTGGATCCAACCGGATGGAGATCGTGGGGGAGTACGGAAAATTGGTTTATGAGGATAATCAAATTGTTTTTTATCGCACCCGTGAGTCGATGCTTCGTTTTATCAAAGAATCGCAAAGCAGGATGGGCAATGTTGAAAATTGGTACACGGAAATTCCTGTGAACGTGAATGTGCCTACAGGGCATCAAGTTGTGACAGAGAAATTTATCGAGGCGATACAAAATGGCGGCGGGGAGCTTATCGCACACGGTCCTGAGGGAATCAATGGACTAACCCTTGCGAACGCGATTATGCTTTCTTCGTTCAAAGATCAAACCATCAGGCTGCCTTTGGATGCCGACGAATACGAGAAGAAGCTGGACGAACTGATCCGAAGCTCCAAATACAAGAAGACAGTGAGACAGGATGTTTTTATGGATATCAGCTATTCCCAGGGTTAGGTCTTATCAACTCACAAAATGTCTAGGGGGAACGATCAATGAAGGGGAAACTTGGCATGGTTTCAGCTTTATCTCTTTCTGTTGTATTATTCGCAAGTGTATTAACGGGGTGCACCTCTAATGCTACGAAGCAATCAAGTACGTCAGAAAAAAATGAAGCAAGTTTATCTTCAATCCCGCTTCCTATCGTTAATAAGCCTATCACTTTAAAAATGTTTGTGCCCATGGATGCCAAAGTAGCGGCAACGATGAAAAACTATAATGAAATCGCTGTGTTTAAAGAATTGGAAAAAAGGACAGGGATTCATATCGAGTTCATTCATCCTGCATCTATGGATGGGGCAGCGATCAAAGAACAGTTTAACCTTATGGTCGCGTCGGGCGATTTACCTGATCTGATTTATTATAACTGGATAGGCGATTATAACGGCGGGCCCAATAAAGCGATCAAGGATGGCGTCATTTTGCCGCTGAATGATTTGGTAGATAAGTACTCTCCCAATCTTAAAGCATTTATGAACTCCGACCCTAAAGCGAATAAACAGCTGCGTACAGACGATGGTACGATCTATGTTTATCCCGAGGCCCAATCGCCGAATCAATATGCAAAAGTAAACCCGAATCCGAATCCTGCTTTTCAGACTTTTGGATGGCAGATCCGCCAGGACTGGTTGGAAAAACTGAATTTAAAGTCACCTGAAACGATTGACGATTGGTATGAAGTGCTAAAAGCGTTCAAAACGAAAAATCCTAGCGGCAGCGGTAAAAATGACGAAATTCCTTTGGCACCTAAGGGAGCAGGGGACCTGCAGAACTGGGTCAGAGCATGGGGGATTAACTACGGGTTTTATCATGACGGCGATAAAGTCAAATATGGACCTTACACGCCGGAGTATAAGGAAGCGCTAACAACCTTAGCAAAGTGGTATAAAGAAGGCTTGATCGACCCTGATTTTGGAATTACGGATGCCAAACAATTCGATACCAAAGTTATGGGTAACCGTGCAGGCTCATGGACGGGATCGACATCAGGAACATTCGGCAGATTCGTTCAATTGATGAAAGCGAAAGATCCGTCGGTAAAATTATCAGGAACGGTTCCGCCTTATGTTACAGGCACGAAATCCTATAATTTCAATGTTGATGAAATTAAGGTTGCCAGTGGCGGCGGTGTTGCGATATCCGCAAAAAGTAAATATGCGAAGGAAGCTGCGATGTGGCTGGACTATGGCTACAGCCCGGAAGGATCACTGCTCAATACCTTCGGTATTGAAGGCGAGAGCTACAAGATGGTGAACGGTTCGCCTCAATTGCTTCCAGAGATTACGAATAATCCACAGGGCTTGTCGATTGATGAGGCGTTATCTAAATATTCCCGAGGTTCCGGCGGTCTGGCCTTTATCATGACACCTGAAATTTGGCAGCAGCGCATGGCTTTACCTGAACAACAGCAAATTATTGGCTTATGGAAAGCAGGCTCCTACGACAGAACCATGCCGCCGGGCGTAACGCCAACCATTGAGGAATCAACCAAAATGGCCTCCATTACTTCTGCGGTTAATACGTATAGGGATGAGATATTCTCTAAAATGATTATGGGACAAGTCCCTCTTAGTGAGTTTGATAATTATATGAGCAAATTAAAAGCTATGGGAATCGAAGATGCGATCAAAATTCAGCAAGCCGCATATGACAGATACATGGCAAGGCAATAAGCCTTAACGTTGACCAGATTTGGATTGGCTAGCAGCCAGAGCGCCAGCACTTGATCGCCTCCAAAAGTTAGATCAGTGCTGGATGCCCGCTGCGCGAATTTCTTCACTCAAAGGGGACAAACGATGGAGAATGTGACGGTTGGTGAGGCGGCGCATGCCAGAAGTGTCTATCAGACGACGAAGCAAAGCAGCTTTGTCCATAGACTTCGAAGAGACTTGTATAAAAACAGAATCATTTATTTCATGGCCTTACCCGTGGTCGCTTACTATATTATTTTTCAATATATTCCTATGTATGGAGCCTCGATTGCTTTTAAAGATTTCTCCCCAATGAAGGGAATTTGGGGCAGCACTTGGGTGGGAATGCAGCATTTTACCGATTTTTTCAACGATGTTTATTTCGGAAGAATTCTTACGAATACCCTTTTAATTAGTGTATATAACATTATTTTTGGTTTTCCGGCGCCAATCATTTTGGCCTTGCTATTAAACGAAGTACGAAGGAATGATGTTTTTAAAAGGTTTGTGCAATCGGTGACGTATTTACCGCATTTTATCTCGGTTCTGGTTTTATGCGGTTTAATTGTAGATTTTACGGCAAGAAACGGGATTATTAATGATTTACTCGCCTTCATGGGAATGGAAAGAATAACGATGCTGCTTGAACCCGGATTATTCCGAACCATCTATGTGAGCTCTAATATTTGGCAGGAAGTGGGTTGGGGCTCGATTATCTATTTGGCTGCTTTAGCCGGCATCGATCAGGACTTGTATGAAGCTGCGACGATTGACGGGGCGGGACGTTTTAAGCAAATGCTGCATGTTACACTGCCGGGAATTATGCCCACCATCATCATTTTGTTTATTTTAAGAATGGGAAGCATGATGAACGTCGGATTTGATAAAATCTTCCTGTTATACAATCCCGTTACTTACGAAACTTCAGATGTGATTTCAACTTATGTATACCGTAAAGGGATTCTGGAAGCAAACTACAGCTTCAGCGCAGCCGTTGGCTTATTTAACTCGGTGATCAATTTTGCGCTCTTGGTAGCTACCAACAAAATCAGTAAAAAAGTCAATGAAACCAGTCTTTGGTAGGGAGGGATGACGATGAATCTAAAGCGAAGCAAGGCCGAAGCGATTTTCGGTTTTTTTAATATATGCTTCTTGCTGTTTCTAGCTTTAATTACACTTTATCCATTTCTATATGTTACTATGGCGTCCTTAAGCAACCCCTCTAGTTTAGCGAGTCATTCCGGTTTGCTGCTCTGGCCATTGGGTTTTAATGTAGACGGCTACATCAGTGTTTTTAAGAATCCCAATATCATCACGGGTTACACCAATACGTTAATTTATGTTGTAGTGGGAACAAGTATCAACGTAGTGATTACCTCGATCGGTGCCTATGTATTATCGAGAAAAGGTGTCATGCTGCGGGATTCCATCATGATGATGATTGTGTTTACGATGTTTTTTAGCGGAGGCTTGATTCCAAACTATTTGCTTGTAAAAAGTCTCGGCATGTTTGACACGATGTGGGCACTCATTCTACCAGGGGCGATCAGCACCTATAATTTGATCATCATGAGAACCTCGTTTGCGGCGATTCCGGATAGTTTGGAAGAATCCGCTCGTATTGACGGAGCCAATGATCTAACGATCTTGTTTCGAATTGTGATGCCTTTATCGCAAGCCGTGATCGCCGTTATGATTTTGTTTTACGCTGTGGCCCATTGGAACTCGTGGTTCAGCGCCATGATTTATTTACGAGATCGAGATGCTTATCCTTTACAGCTCTTCTTACGTGAGATTTTGATAAACAGCAGTACCGACAGTATGATTACCGGTTCCGGTGGGAGCGATAAAGAAGCGGTTAGCGAAATTATTAAATATTGTACGATCATTATCGCCACATTACCTATCATTGCCGTGTATCCTTTCTTGCAAAAATACTTTACCAAAGGGGTTTTGGTAGGCGCTGTGAAGGGTTGATCAAATAGGCCCTTATTAAAGTTGAAACGAGGGATTGGCATGATCTCTGAAGATCAAGTGAAGTTTTATCATGAGAATGGTTACTTACTTGTAAAAGGTGTCTATGACACAGAGGAAGTTGAAACGTTCCGTGAATCGGTAGAAACATTCTTGAAGAGGGCGGCTGCATCTAAATTTGACCGGAGCCATGCTTGGGCTGGAGACTACCTGCCGCCGGAAGAATTAAAGAAGCTGGTGCTTAAAGGCTTCCATGATGTTCAATATCATGACGCCCAGTTTATGCGCATGATCACGCAAAGGAATTTGATCACGATTTTCACCCAATTGATTGGCGATAATGTGCAACTGCATCATACCAAGATGATGGTCAAACCTCCAGAGAAGGGGGCAGCCTTCCCCATGCATCAGGATTATCCGTATTTCCCGCACAGCAAGCACAGCATGATGCTCGCCAGCATCCATTTGGATCATACGAATGAGGAAAACGGTTGTTTGCATGTTATTCCGGGATCGCATAAACAGGGGCCATTACCACATGTAGGAAGCTATTATTTGAATCATAAAGAATATCCTATTGAGAGCGGAATTCCTTGTGTCGCTGAATCCGGGGACGTCTTATTTTTTAACTATTTAACGATTCATGGCTCACCGATCAACCGCAGCGACCGGACGCGTAGAAATATACTTGTCCAGGTTCGTGATCCCGAGGATCAGCCGACGAATGATAAACATGTAAACTGGGGACAGGGGTTGATGCTTCACGGCATAAATCCGAGATTTAGAAACTATAAATATGAAGGAACATTACTGGAAATTTGATAGCTGACAATAGGATGGAAAAGAAGTCTAAAATATGTGAACAAATTGGAGTGAACCTATATGAAATTATCTTTTACCACGTTAGGGTGTCCCGAGTGGCCTTTAGACAAAATTATTTCCAACGCGACTGAATATGGATTTGATGCAATTGATTTTAGAGGCTTAACTGGTGAAATGAATATTTACAAGCTTCCGGAGTTTTCTGAGCAGGTTGAACAAACACTTCGTAAAATCACGGATGCCGGTCTGCATGTATCTTGTTTCTCCAGCTCCGTCCATTTATTCTCAGCTGAAAACTTCGAGAAGAATATGCAGGAGATTAGGGAATTTTCGAAGCTTTGCCGTATTTTCGGGACACGCTACATTCGTGTGTTTGGCGGTAAAATTAGCGATGCTGTTAGCCGGGAAATGGCTGTTGAGCAGGTCGCTCAGCATGTAAGCGAAATGGCAAAAATCGCAAAGGCACACGGTGTTAAGCTTTTAATTGAAACACATGATGATTGGATTTCATGCATAAATATGAAAAAGGTGTTGGAGCAGGTGGATACGGAAGCCGTCGGGGTACTGTGGGATGTACACCATCCTTATCGTATGGTAGGAGAGCAGCCTGAGGAAACTTGGAAGACACTGGGGAAATGGATCGAGTACACACATGTGAAGGATTCACGTGCCGGAGCAACCGCAGGAGAAGATTTCCAATACTGTTTAACCGGAGATGGAGATATACCGCTGAAAGACATTTACAAGCTATTAATTCGTGAAGGCTATCAAGGTTATTTCACCCTAGAATGGGAGAAAAAATGGCATCCTGAATTGGAAAATCCGGAAATTGCCTTTCCCCAATATGTACAATACATGCGCAAGTTAATATCGGAGGTAACGATATGAAAAAGATTAGAGTTGCCATCATAGGACAAGGACGCAGCGGTCGTGATATACATGCCAATTCCTTAAGTCAGATGAAGGAGCAATATGAAATTGTTGCAGTAGCTGACATGTTGGAGGAGCGGTTGGAGAGAGCCAAAAAAGAGTTGAATTGTGAGGTTTACCGTGATTACCGTGATTTGTTCAAGAGAAACGATATTGATTTAATTGTAAATGTTTCGCCCAGCCATTTTCATTTCACGATTTCTAAAGAAATTATGGAAAGCGGATTTCATGTCCTGTCTGAGAAACCGCTTGCCCGAACGGCACATGAGGTTGATATTTTGATGGATACGGCGAAGAAAACAGGGAAATTGCTTGCTATTTTTCAGCAGTCCAGGTACGCACCCGCTTATCGCCAAGTGCAGGAAATTATCAAATCCGGCGTGATAGGACGCGTGGTTCAGGTCAGTATTGCCTACAACAATTTTGCAAGAAGATGGGATTGGCAGACTTTAAAAGCGAATGATGGAGGCAATCTCTTAAATACGGGTCCACATCCGGTAGATCAAGCCCTCCAATTTTTCGGAAGCGAGGAAATGCCGCATATCACTTCTATGATGGATCGCGCGAATACGGCTGGAGACGCCGAGGACTATGTAAAGATCATCCTGCATGGCCACGGGCGTCCCGTCATTGATATAGAAATTTCCTCCTGCTGCGCATATCCGAGTTTTACCTATAATGTCCAAGGGACTAGAGGCGGAATCAAAGGGAGCACAACCCATCTGGACTGGAAATATTTCAAACAAGAGGAAGCGGGAGAACTGAAATTAGTGACAACGCCTATGGTCAACGAAAAAAATGAGCCGGCTTACTGCCGTGAACAACTAAAGTGGTACGAGGAGAGCTGGGACATCCCCGCCGAACAGGGGAAAGATGTATTTCCTTCGATGGCCCAAAACTTCTATAACATGATTTATAATACGATCGTACATGGGAAAGAACTGGAAATTACACCGTCACAAGTGCGCCAGCAAATTGCTGTTATGGAAGAATGTCATAGACAAAATTCACTATAATTGTAAAATATAAGAATGAAATAAAACGACAAAAGGCTGCCGGCAAATTGGCAGCCTTTTTAACTACTGGATTAACTTAAGCACCAATTCATGTAGTACAAGATTTGCTTCTTCCACCAGTACCAATCATGATTGACATCGTGCCCCCAAAATTCCACGTTTGCTGGGATGTGTTTCTCCTGCAGCACTTCCAAGAGCTTCTGCGTCTCCGATCGCATTAAATCTTCATAAGCGCCTTGGCCTGTGCAAATGATGATTTTGCTGTTCCTGTAATGATTCAGATAGAAATCGTCTTCCAAGTTTTTCAAATAGTGAAGTGGAGAGTGGTAATAAGCTGAAGGAGGAACCTCTTCTCCAAAAAAACGATTGGTCGAATACAAACCGCTTAAAGCAATTAAACTGTCAAAATATTGTGGGTGCCGGAAAAACATATTGGCACTGTGATAAGCCCCCAACGAGCATCCAGTCGCCAAAATCTTTTGCGTTTGTCCTCCGTTATTCTCCTTGCTTTGATGCAGAATAGAAGGAATGAGCTCATTTTTCACATAGGCATCATATTGGTCATAGCGTTTCATTTTCTCATCGGTCGTCGAGTTCTTGGCATAAAATGTCTCTTCGTCCATGCTGTCGCATGTCCAGACTTGAATTTGCCCTTGATCAATATAACTTTCCAACGTGCCGATCATACCGGAATCTTCATATTGATAAAACCGCCCGCAGGAGGTGGGAAAAACAAGAACGGGCTTCCCTTGATGTCCGTAAGTTTTGTACTCCATATCCCTATGCAAGTTATCACTATATACCTTGTGATAGGTTACTTTCATGCATACACCTCGACTTTGTTTTCTACTGCATGGATAAAAGCTTCAATTCGTTTCACTTCATTAAAGTCCTTTGAGCGAAATAAATACGCATAATTTCCCCTAGACTGACTTTGTACATCCTCAATGCTGAAGTGATGAACAATCTGATGGTGATATCGCTGCATGATCTCTTCGTGCCCATGGGCGTAGGGGAGGTGGTTTTTGTGGCTGGCAAACCCGGTATAATACTTCCCTACAAAAGGTCCTTCCACCTGATTATTAACTACCATATTCGCCCATAGTTCGTAGATGTCGATGTCGTAAGTGTAATTGATCGCATCCGTCATCCACGAACCGGGCGGCCTCATATTGACTTCAAGCGCAATAATATTTCCATCCCTATTCGATTTGAAAAACTCTAGATGAAAAAAGCGTTCTCTGATCCCATAGGTGTGGATGATTTTTCTACCTGCCTCTTCAATTTCCCCGCTTACTTCCTTTAGACAATAGTAGCTAAAATGATTTCCAGCATTTACGGATTCCATGATGCTATGCGGAAATTCGTGGCTTGCAGCAAATAGGATTTCTCCATCTTTGTTGACAAGACCATCGTAGGTTTGCAGTACGCCGTCTATATGCTCTTGCATGATAAATTCGACTTCTGGCGGTTTGGTCTGCAAGAAATGCTCAAGATCCGACTCGCTCGTGATTTTGTAAGTCATGTTCGCTCCCACGCCTATATTCGGTTTTACAACGACGGGATAGCCGCCGATTTTTGCAATAAATTTCTTTGCCTTCGCACGATCGAATTTCGTTATGGAGCGTATGGACTCGACACCGCTTTTTTTGAAAAACTTTTCCATCTTCGATTTTTGTTTCAAATTGGAAATGAAATCGAGCTTTGTCCCGAAAATGTTGAAATCCGTTCGAATGTGCGCATCAAGCTCTAGCCAATGCTCGTTAAGGGATTCGAAACGATCAATTTCTCCATATTTATGGGTATAGTAACCGACCGCGCGCAGAACTTCATCATAATCTTCCAGACGATCTACTTTGATATACTCAGTCATCGAATACTGCAGCTTCTCGTCAAGCAGGTAATAATCCACATCGCTAATGCCAAGGACATTCACTCCGCATTTTTTCAATTGAAAGCAAAATTCCGTGCAATACTTTGGATAATTCGGCGAAAAGAAAATAAAGTTCATTTATTTGTCCCTCCTGACTCCTATTATCTAAAATCTTATCCTGACATTTCCATGTTTTCAAGAAAATCAATTGTAAAGATTAGTGCTTTATGGAAGTAATGACAGCGAAATCGTAATGATTCTTTCATTATTCTTTCATTAGCCTTATTTACAATGAATGATAGCGAATGTCTAGTTGCAGAAACCGTTATATTAAAGGAGCAAACCATGAAAAAATTAGTCTTATCCCTATTCATTGTATTATTTGTGTTTGGGACTTCATTTTCGCAGATTCGACCTGTGTATGCAGCTGAGAGCGATTTTACTTTTACAGTCGG
Source organism: Paenibacillus sp. P36 (assembly GCF_045866505.1). NCBI lineage: Bacteria > Bacillati > Bacillota > Bacilli > Caryophanales > Paenibacillaceae > Paenibacillus > Paenibacillus sp. P36. Next base: position 6,769,131 of record NZ_AP038372.1, on the reverse strand, counting down.
TTCCAATGGCGCCACGGTTACGGACTACAAGGGTACGGATCTGAACGTGGTTATTCCCGCTGCGTATGCGGGGACGACGGTAACCGAGATCGGGAGATCAGCATTTGATACATACGGTACGGGCAAACCTAAAATTACGAGCGTCGTGATTCCGAGCAGCGTGAAGGTCATTCAAACGTATGGATTCCGTTATACTAGCCTCACTTCCATAGACCTTCCTGACAGCTTGTTAACAATCGGCGCCAGCGCATTCGAAAACAATCCGCTGACTTCCGTCGTATTTCCAGATAGTGTGACGATGATCGGAAACTATTCTTTTTATATGAATAATTTGACATCTATTAAATTGTCGGAAAATTTGAAGACGATTAACGGTGGAGCTTTCGACACCAATCACATTACGAAACTAGTCATCCCAGCAGGTGTAACGAAAGTCGACAGCAGCTCATTTTATAATAATAACTTGACAAGCATAACGGTGTTAGGCGATGCAACAACTTTTGGGACAGGCGTATTTGCAAGTAATCCAGGCAATCTGAAAATATTCGGAATTGCGAATTCACCCGTATCTGCCTATGCGTCAAGCAACGGACATACGTTTGTGGACGGAACAACTTTGTTTCAAGCGGTCGCTAGCGCCAAGTCGTTGTTGAAAAGTCATCTGGCGGGCACCGGAGTAGGACAAGTACCGGCCAATACGTACAACAACTTGTCTGCAGCCTATGACACAGCTAAGCTTTTTATCGACGGAATCGGGAATGCGACCAGCGCTTCCGACCTGGCAAACGCCGCAATACCTCTGACTTCTTCCATTGCGGCATTCAATGCGGACATTATCCAGGCCGGCAATCCCGCAGCGTTGGCGGCGGCGATCACGGCGGCACAGCAGGCGATGACGAATCATCCGCAAGGGGTGAACGTGGGACAAACTTCGGCGGCAGACCGCAGCGCTTTGCAAAACGCGATCACTGCAGCCCAGCAAATTTTCAATCAAGCTGCCCAATATCTTCAAAGCGAATTAGATGTGGCTGTGGCACATTTGGAAATGGCGATAGATACATTCGAAGACGTAATCATCTCAGCTGGCAATCCTGCAGCGCTGGGCGTGGCGATCACGGCGGCACAGCAGGCGTTGACGGATCATCCGCAAGGGGTGAATGTGGGGCAGGCGTCAGCGGGAGCGCGCACCACACTGCAGACAGCGTCCAATGCGGCGCAGCAGATACTAGATAATGCGGGCAATTACACGCAGGATCAACTGGATACGGCCGTAAACCAGTTAAACTCGGCGGTTCAAGTGTTTAATGCCGCTGTTATCCAAGCGGGCATTCCGACAGCGCTGGGCGCAGCGATCACAGCGGCGCAGCAGGCGTTGACGGATCATCCGCAAGGAGTGAACGTGGGGCAGGCGTCGGCGGGAGCGCGCGCCGCACTGGAAACTGCGAAGGATACGGCGCAGCAGGTACTCGATAACGCGAGCAATTACACGCAGGATCAACTGGATACGGCCGTAAACCAGTTAAACTCGGCGGTTCAAGTGTTTAATGCCGCTGTTATACAGGCGGGCATTCCGACGGCGCTGGGCGCGGCGATTACAGCAGCACAGCAGGCGTTGACGAATCATCCAGAAGGTACGGATGTAGGGCAGACTTCGGCAGGAGACCGCACTACTCTGCAGACCGCGATAGATGCAGCGCAGCAGATACTCGCTAACGCGAGCAACTACACGCAGGATCAATTGGATACGGCCGTCAACCAGTTAAACTCGGCGGTTCAAGTGTTTAATGCCGCAGTTATACAAGCGGGCATTCCAACAGCACTGGGTGCGGCGATTACAGCAGCACAGCAGGCGTTGACGGATCATCCGGAAGGGGTGAACGTGGGGCAAACTTCGGCAGTAGCGCGCACCGCACTGCAGACAGCGTCCAATGCAGCGCAGCAGGTACTCGATAACGCGAGCAATTACACGCAGGATCAATTGGATACCGCCGTTAACCAGTTAAACTCGGCGGTTCAGGTGTTTAATGCCTCTGTTATACAGGCGGGCATTCCGACGGCCCTCGGCGCGGCAATCATGGTGGCGCAGCAGGCGTTGACGGATCATCCGGAAGGTACGGATGTAGGACAGACTTCGGCAGTAACGCGTACCGCACTGCAGACCGCGTCCAATGCAGCGCAGCAGATACTCAATAACGCGGGCAATTACACACAGGATCAACTGGATACCGCCGTTAACCAGTTAAACTCGGCGGTTCAAGTATTTAATGCTGCCGTTATACAGGCGGGCATTCCGACGGCGCTGGGCGCGGCGATTACAGCAGCACAGCAGGCGTTGACGAATCATCCAGAAGGTACGGATGTAGGGCAGACTTCGGCAGGAGACCGCACTACTCTGCAGACCGCGATAGATGCAGCGCAGCAGATACTCGCTAACGCGAGCAACTACACGCAGGATCAATTGGATACGGCCGTCAACCAGTTAAACTCGGCGGTTCAAGTGTTTAATGCCGCAGTTATACAAGCGGGCATTCCAACAGCACTGGGTGCGGCGATTACAGCAGCACAGCAGGCGTTGACGGATCATCCGGAAGGGGTGAACGTGGGGCAAACTTCGGCAGTAGCGCGCACCGCACTGCAGACAGCGTCCAATGCAGCGCAGCAGATACTCAATAACGCGAGCAACTACACGCAGGATCAACTGGATACGGCCGTTAACCAGTTAAACTCGGCGGTTCAAGTGTTTAATGCCGCTGTTATACAGGCGGGCATTCCGACGGCGCTGGGCACGGCGATCACGGCAGCGCAGCAGGCGTTGACGAGTCATCCAGAAGGCACGGATGTAGGGCAAACTTCGGCAAAAGACCGCGATGCCTTGCAGACCGCGATAGATGCAGCGCAGGCTATTGCCGACGATGCGAAGAATCAATCTCAGACTCGATTGGATGAAGCCACTGTCAGTTTGCACGAAGCTTTGGCGGTATTTGAAGCCTCTTGGGTGGGGGTGGTGTTAACCGCATCGGCCAATGATTTGTATGGAACAAACGACACGCTTCGCTTTACGGTATTTTACGGATACGAAGTAACCGTGAGTGGGACACCCACCGTTCCAATCATGATTGGAGATGATTCCGTCACTCAGACGGTATATCAGACGGTATACGCCCCGTATACAGGAGAGCGCGGCACAGCATTGACAAAACTTACTTTCGAGTACGAAATTCCGGCAGGGCTCGCGGATGTTGACGGAATTAAAGTCGCCGCTTCATTGGACCTCCCGAACGGTGCAAGCATTGTTCGCACCTCCAACGGACTTGCGGCTTCGCTGAATTACGTAGCACCAGACGCGAGCGGAATACGTATCGTGGCGATACCGCCCGATGTTGCCCTGACGGCTGCATTGAACGGTTCGGCAAGTAACGCTATCAGCGTAACCGCAAGTGTGTACGGTGTGACTGCGGGAAATACGCTGACAGAGCTCCGTTGGCTGCCTGGAAGCCTTAACGAGGCTGACTTTGCTAGGGGAACGAAAGGAACCGATATTTTGGCCGCATCTCAATTCACGATTACGGCCAACGGCGACTATACCGTATATGCCCTAGACAAAGCAGGCAATGAAACAGTAAAAACCATCACTGTTACTGGGATCTCAATCCCGTCTTCATCGGATAATGGCAATGGACCGATTACATTGGGGACGACTGTGCCGACTGGGACGACCGTGAAGATAAATATGAACGGCGGGATTACCGCTCTTGTCGATCCTTCCGACATCCAAAAGATCACACGTTCAGACGGCACGATGGTCGAACAGGTCATTTTCCCCGAACGGACGAGGGAGAGGGTACTGGAACTCTTGAAAGATGCGAAGGAACCGTTTGTCAGCATTCAAATTGGCAATCGGGAGCAAGCGGTACAAACACAGTTTCCGGCTGACTGGATTGCGCATGTGGCCCAAGCTTATCCTAATGCAATTATCGAGGTGAGGCTGAACGACTCCAGCTATCAATTGCGGATAAGCGCGATCGATCTGACCGGCTTGGCGGAGCGTCTCAACACGGAACTATCGGATTTGAACGTGAACATCCTACAGGAGCAGGTCGGCGAGAATGTTCGACAAGAGATTAATCGGATTGGAGTTTCACAAGGTTTTGTTGTTTTCTCCGACGTCATTGACTACAAAGTGACGGCAGAAGCAAAAGGGCAAACGTTGGAGGTGCATGACTTTGGCGGATCGTACGCGATTCGGACCCTTAAGTTGGAGCGAGAGAACATGAACCGTAACCTGGTTGCCGTTCAGTATATCCCGGCAAGCGGTACTGTCGTTTTTGTTCCCGCGCAGATGGAAATCGGTCCAGATGGCACAACAGAAGCGATTTTGAACGTGCCGCATAATAGCATGTACACAGTTGTAGAAGTGCAAGCACGAACGTTCGCTGACTTAAAAGATCACTGGGCGAAAGCGGATGTGGAGTATCTGGCGTCCAAGTTGTTGGTGAACGGCGTGGCGGCCGACCGTTTCGCGCCAGAGGGAACCATCACACGAGCGGAATTCTCAGCTTTGCTCGTTCGCGGGCTAGGGCTATCCGTGAAGGAGAGCGGAGGCAGTGCCGGTTTTGCGGATGTCCCTGCATCTGCATGGTATGCATCTACAGTAGATACGGCAGTGGCTAGTGGCTTGGTTAGCGGCGTCGGTACCGGCCTTTTTGCTCCCAATGCCCCGATTACCCGCGAAGAAATGGCCGTTGTGATCGCGAGCGCCTTAACCTTGACCAGCCATGGAACTGGCAGCAAAGGGCAAGGGCAAAAGGGAGGTCGCCTAGACGCTTTCACGGATCGAGAATCCATATCTTCATGGGCGCAAGAAGCAGCAGTCCGAGCTTCGGAAGTCGGCATTATGAATGGGATGGAAGACGGACGTTTTGCCCCGACGGAGTATGTAACGAGGGCGCAGGCAGCAGTTATACTGAAAAGGTTCTTACAGTACGTGCATTTTATTAAATAAATATGGTTACAGAAAAAGTCGCATGTGATGCGGCTTTTTTATTTTATATCCTCAAGTTCTTGGGCCTACTAGTCGACGAAATGTTAAGGGAGAAGGGTAGATACTCGATGAATAAGCATGTATATTGAAAAGGAGGTTTACTTAGGGCTGACCCGCATGGCAGTTCCATAGTGAGGAGAGACGCTGCAGTGAGCACAGTTCAATGGTTGTCCGTACTGCTTTTTTTGGCAGCGGGATTCATGATATACGTTGCGTTTCTGTCCTATCAGCAACGGCATTTACCAGTCGCTAGAACGATGATTCTGATTATGATAGGAGCGGCTTGGTACGCAACTGGTTATGCTTTCGAGTTGTTAAGCCGCAACTTATATGAAGTTAAGCTTTCGCTTCAAATCGAATATGTGGGCATTCCATTCGTCACGACGCTTTGGCTCTTCCAGGTTATTCAGTTCTCTGGGACGGCTTCGCGTTACCGAAAACGCCTTGCGCTGGCACTTTTCGTTATCCCTGTAGGGGTCTTTTTTTCCCATTTGACCAATGAGTGGCATCACCTTTTTTATGAGCAATATATCTTCAATGAGTCTAGTTCATTTCCGTTGTATATAACAGTTAAAGGGCCATGGTATAAAGCACATACGCTGTATAATTACTTCGTATTATTGTGCGGATTTTTTCTATTTATCCCGATGTATTGGCGGTCTTCAAGCATCGTTCGCAAGCAAATTATCGTACTGACCATGGGAGCCGCAGTGCCCCTACTGTTCAATATTACCTTGTGGTTTGGAATGGTGGTCGATTTGACGCCTTTCGGGTTCGCAGTGTCTGGGATCGTCTATGCCTGGGGAATTCTGCGATTCAATCTGCTCCGATTTACACCGCTTGCGCTGACTCAAGTGTTCGACACCATCCGAGATGGTGTTATCCTGCTCGATTACAAGGATCAAATTGTCAGTTACAACAAAGCGGCCGAAGGCGTCCTGCCGGAACTCACATTGACGAAACATTACCCTGCCTATGTCGGGGAGGTTCTCTCAGCCAATCCTGAATTGATTCAACCCATTCTTGACTCTCATCACGGAAACGAACGGTTCTCATTCTACAGATCCCAAGCTGATGGCTATAAAAATACATATTATCAATGCAGTGTATCGTTCATCTATGATTCAGGCACACCAATTGGAAAAATGATTCTCTTTAATGATATTACGGAGTTGAAAGAAAACGAGGCAAGGCTGCGTGAGAGTGCGAACCAGCTTTTGGAATTAAATTCGTTTAAGGACAAGATGTTTACGGTTGTGGCACACGACGTTCGTGATCCGATTGCGCACTTGGTCAGTATAACCGAACTGCTTGGTGAAGAACTTGCTGCAGATAAAAATGAGCATGCCGAATTGTTCGGAGTACTCCAGGGACAAGTACAGAACACGTTCTATCTTGTCGAGAATTTGCTCGACTGGTATCGCAACCAGAAAGGGAATGTCGTGTTTCGACCGCTAGGCTGGAATTTGCAGCAAGTCGTTCGTCAAGCCCTGTTACTAGCAGAGTCGAAGGCAGGAATGAAGCATATTGTGCTGAGTGAGCAAATTGACGAGAAGTTTACCGTTAGCGCGGATAAAGAGATGCTGGATCTCATTCTGCGGAACTTGCTATCAAATGCGATCAAGTTTACAGGCATTGGTGGATGGATTGAAATTGGGGCTGAACTGGACAAGGATAAGATTGTTGTGACCATACGCGATAATGGAGAAGGAATGGACGAAGAGACAGTGGACATGCTGCGCCGTGACGATACATTTATCAAAGTGCCGGACCCCGAACAAGGTGCAGGGCATGCCAGATTTGGGCTTATGTTAACTCGTGAATTTATTGCGATTCATGGAGGAAATCTGTGGTTTGACAGCGTGCCGGGAGTGGGAACGACGTTTTTCTTTACTTTACACCGTTCAAGAGACGGGATGGATGTCATTGACGATCGGAAGGAAGGCGAAGAGGCATGAAAGTTATTTTGGTAGATGATGACGCGACAATGCATGTAATTTTGAGCAAAATGTTGCATAAGCTGCCAGAGGTTCATGTTGTCGGCGCCTTCACGGATACGAAATCTGCTGCCTTCTTTTTACAAGAGCATACGGATATAGGCCTCGCATTCGTTGATATCTCCATGAAAGGTGAGAATGGGATGGAATTCGCTGCAAGGTTAGGAAACGCCGGCTCTCCGGTTCAAATTGTGTTCGTCACCTCTCACAAGGATTTCGCCCTAGAAGCTTATGAACTTTCGGTGATCGACTATCTGGTCAAGCCGGTTTCTCAAGAGAGGCTGCAGCGAACCGTACACCGTGCGCTTCAGAACTGGCGGGCTTTCCATCCGCCAACGATCCAGGTACCACCGGCGCAGGAAAGAAAAGCGATTGTTATTACAGTGCTCGGAGACGTTGTTGTAAGCAATGAAACGGGCCGAGTGAAGTGGATCTCGCGAAAATGCGCAGAGCTATTTGCCTATCTTCTGCTTTACCGAGGTAGACGTATTCCACGTTCTAAGTTGGTTACGGATATTTTTGGCGGTGTGGAGCAAGCAGGTGCGGAAAGCTATTTGAATACAACTGTTTACCAACTGCGCAAGTCACTGGAACCGCTTGGTATGCGCGAGGTCATACGTTCAGAGAACGATGGTTACGCACTTGAGTGGCAGGACGCTAATATTGATTATGTAGTGTTCGAATCGCAAGTGAAAGAACTGCACACAATCGATGCCAGCCAAGTGGAAAATGCTCTAAGCGTTGAACGGCTTTATACAGGTGATTTGTTTGGCGATAAAGCGTATGTATGGGCTATTCACGAAACGGAACGTTATCATCAAATGTACACTTCATTCGTCAAACGCCTTGTCGCCGTACTGATTTCGTCGGGAGATACAGGCTCCGCTTCAAAGTTATTACTTAAGCTTAAAGAGTACAATCCGTTAGATGAGTCGGTTATCCACCATTTGATGATGATACGGGAAATGACGGGGGACAAAAAGGGATTGACCGTGCTGTATACGAATTATGTTCGGCTGCTTCATCAGGAGCTAGGTATTCGCCCTTCTGAAGAGTTGACCGTTCTATACAGTTCGCTAGTTCGTGCAATTACAGATAAAAAGCCAAAAACCGCGAAGCCTTGAGGCATCGCGGTTTTTGGCATTCTTGGCGGAAGGCAGGGAGGAATAGTGACCTTTATGTCTTGTTTTCTAATTGGGAGCTAATTTCATTCATTACTTTTCTTCGATATACGCCTGGGGTAACGCCGGTAAACTTCTTAAATAACTTATGAAAATAAGGTAAGCTCTCATAACCGCAATTATGGGCAATCGTATCAATGCCTAAGTCGGTAGTTAAAAGTAGCTCCTTTGCAGTTGAAATTCGCTTGGCATTCACATAGTCGGTGATGTTCATCCCGGTTAGTTGCTTAAACACCCTGGATAAATGGGCGGCTGAGACGGAAGTGTGCTTTGCCAAATACGAAAGTCCAGCAATTGGTTCAGTGTGAAACTGATCTAAGTGTTGAAGGATGTTCAGTAACCAAGGGGGGCCGATATCGGACGCGACCAGTTGATGATGGGATTCTTTTAAGATCAAACGATTAATGCTGATGAGAAGGCTATTTAAAAGTAGCTGAACTGCGTATCTAAAACCGGCTTCGTGCCGTTCCAATTCTTCATGTATGTGTTTGAGTTTTTCTTCGAGTTGAGGGCGCATCGCTGCTGGGACAACAAGCTTATAGCTCTTATATTTGCGGGCGCGCTCAAAAACTTGCCTATTCGTAAAGGAATCACCTGCAGCATAATGCCCAATCAGTTGCGGATCAAAATAGACAGCAGTGGCGGTAATTGGAAATTCGGAATCTGGCAACGCCTGATGAACGGTATTTCCAGGAATGATGAAGAGGTCTCCCTCATTCATCTCATAGAGCATTTGGTTTAAGAAAAACGTACCATTTCCACTATAAATATAAACCAATTCAAAGCGATCATGTAGATGCTCTGGCAGTTCACGATTTGGTGTCTTTATGTCCTTAAATACAATGTCCAATGGTAGGAGGTGGTCGTTAATAAAGTTCTTTATAAGCGGTTTTTGCATGTTTCGGACCTCCACAGATCATCTCACTGCGTTATTTTCTTATTTATAGAATATCAAAATAGAGTATGTTTTTGCAAAGGTAAAGAATTAACAAATGGCATATTCTTGATACAATAATATTGAGCAGCACTAACCTTGAAGAAACTCTATTTATTTTATAAGTTCGGAAAATCTCAATAAAAGGAGCCAGTCATCGATGGACGTCGTTTACCAATTTGAAGAAGTAGCGAGACTTCCCTTGCCCGGGGATAACTGCGCCGTTGCGATTCAACAATTGAACTCCGGTACTGTCATTCAGTATGAAGGCCAATTCCTCGTCTTGGATTACACGGTGATGGAAGGTCATCGATTCGCGGTGAAAGCGATTGCTCCTGGGGAAGATCTGCTTTCGTGGCATTTGCCTTTCGGGGTTGCGATTCAGCCGATTCAGCCCGGTCACTATGTGATTAACAAAACCGTACGGGAAGCGCTCAGTGTGCGCCAGTTGACATTCGCTGTGCCGGCGGAGCCCAATTTTACGGATCAAATTTCTCCCTATATCCTTGACGAAGAGAACTTCCAGCCGGCTCAGGCATCGCCAGCTTATGAGGATACGCGTACGTTCATGGGATATCGCCGCCATGCAGATCGCGGGGTTGGCACCAGGAACTACGTCGTACTGCTCGGTACCACCTCGCACACGGGGAGCTACGTGAATGAGCTTGCTGCTCGTTTGCAAGGCAAATGGAACAAGGATTCGAATATAGACGGGATCGTTCCTGTCGCTCACACAGAGGGCGGGACAGAGAAACCGAATAATGTGGATTTGCTGCTGCGGACGCTCGCAGGTTTCATGATCAACCCGAACGTCGGAGCGGTACTAGTTGTCGATTATGGCAATGAATCGGTTACGAACAAGATGGTGGAAGCTTACGCACGCGAGCATAGTTACCCGATCGACGAAGTGCTGCATAAGTTCGTGTCGCTCACTGGCAGCTTCGAAGAGGAGCTGGTTAAAGGGGAAGCGATCGTACGGAATTGGCTAGGGGCGGTTAGCTCGATGCAGCGGACTCCTGAATCCATCAGCCACTTGCGAATTGGCTTGCAGTGCGGCGGTTCGGACGCATTTTCCGGAGTATCCGCGAATCCGCTGCTTGGCTGGGTTTCGGAACAATTGGTGCGCTACGGCGGTGCGGCTAGTCTAGCCGAAACGGATGAATTGATTGGGGCGGAGCCTTATGTCCTGTCAAAAGTACGCAACGTGGAAACCGCTCGTAAATTTCTGGAGCTTGTGAACCGATTTAAGGAGCGCACGTCCTGGCATGGCACCAGTGCGGAAGGTAACCCGTCAGGCGGCAACATGTATCGCGGCTTGTACAATATTTATCTCAAATCTATAGGCGCTGCCATGAAGAAGGACCCGACAACACGGATCGACTATGCAACGGAGTACGGGGAGCTCATGAAGGATGGCGGTTACTATTTCATGGATAGTCCTGGCAATGACCTGGAGAGTATCGCCGGACAAATAGCCGCAGGCTGTAACATGATCTTTTTTACAACAGGAAATGGTTCAATCACCAACTTCCCGTATGTACCTACGGTCAAGGTGGTCACGACAACTCGCCGGTTCCAATTGCTGTCGAACGATATGGATGTGAACGCGGGGCAGTATCTGGAAGGCAAATCGATGGATGAGCTGGGCCAGGAGGTATTCGAGCTGGCGATTCAAATTGCCTCCGGTCAGCGAAGCGTCGGCGAGAAGGCGGGCCATGCCCAAGTACAAATTTGGCGCAACTGGCAGCAGAACGATGCGAGTCAGCTGGAGACGCTGCTTCACACTCCTGTACCGACAGGAGCTCCGATCGCCATTGAAGATGATGCTGTACCGACGGCTAATTCAATCCAATTCTCCTTTACTCGGCAACGCAATCGGCAGTCCAGTGATCATATCGGCTTGATCGTGCCGACGAGTCTTTGCGCCGGACAGGTAGCGGGTATGATCACACGGCGCTTGAACGAGCAAGGAGCAGGGAAGCCTGAGCTCTCGCGCTTCGTCACCTTGGCGCACACGGAAGGCTGCGGCACCTCGGGGGGGCCGGCTGAATCCCTGTTTTCCCGTACGATGATCGGCTATATTACACATCCGATGGTGGAGCATTGCTTGCTGCTGGAACATGGCTGCGAGAAAACGCATAACGACTATATGCGCCATCAGATGGATGTGATGGGTGTCGATGCGAGCCGACTTGGTTATGCCAGCATCCAGCTCGACGGGGGAATTGCCAAGGTGAGCGAAAAGGTTGAGGCCTGGTTCGCCGATCAATTGGCGGCCGCCGAACCCGCGGAGAAGGTGACCGTCGGCCTAGAGGGTCTGCGCATTGGGATTGTAAGCGCTGGTGCCATTCACAAAGAGGCCGGCGAACAGCTGGGGCTGCTAACCAAGATGATCGTTGGCGCCGGAGGCTTGGTCGTCGTTCCCGAGAACAGCGGATTGCTTACCGAGGACGGGTTTAGTCAGCCTTTATTTGGCTCGTCTCCAGTTCGGCCGTCCATTGCCTATGGGGAACACGTCCGCCAAAACGGCTTCCACGTGATGGAAACGCCAACAACGCATGGCGTAGAGACGATCACAGGACTCGCCGCCACAGGTGTGGAGTTAATCATCGCGCTGATCGGTGATCGTCCGATGCAGGCGCATCCTTTTGTCCCTATGCTGCAAGTGACGTCGGAACAGGCTGATCTGCCTAACCATAAGCAGGATGTCGATTTGGTACTCGGGGGTAACCCGAGCTTCTGGGTGAATCAAATTCTTGAGCGCAGCAAAGAAATTCTGGAACATACTTATGTACCGCGTCTCTATCAGCAAGGGAATATCGATTTTCAAATGACACGAGGCTTTTTGGGTGTGTCGTTATAATATAGACAATATCAGAAAGCGAGGAACACGCCATGACGAACGCATTATTATCCAAAAGACCGCTTGGCAGTACGGGCCTACTCATATCTCCGCTATGTTTTGGAGCCGCTCCGCTTGGAGATATGCCGGAAACCTTTCAATACAGCACGTCGGAGGAACAAGCATTAATGACGTTGCGCACCGCCTTCGAAAGCCCAATCAACTTTCTGGATACGGCTGCAGCTTATGGTGAAGGCGAGAGCGAACGGCGAATCGGTAAGGCCATTCATGCGAATGGTGGTCTTCCTGCAGGGTATGTGTTGGCCACCAAAGCCGACCGCGACCTTAAGACCGGCGACTTTAGCGGCGAACAAATTAAACGTTCCATCGAAGGAAGTCTCGAACGATTAGGACTTGATCGCCTGCAATATGTCTACATCCACGATCCTGAACATACCACCTTCGAAAATGTGATGGGATCCGGCGGACCGCTAGAAGTTCTGCAAAAGTTTCAAGAGCAGGGGGTCATCGATCACATCGGCATATCCGGCGGACCGATCGATATGCTCATTCGTTATGTCGAAACGGGAGCGTTTAGTGCGGTTGAAACCCACAATCGATATACGCTGCTCAATCGGGCTGCCGAACCGTTGCTTGATGTCGCGAGCCGTATGGGCGTTGCGGTTATTAACGCTGCTCCTTATGGCAGCGGCATATTGGCGAAAGGTCCGGAAGCATACGCACGTTATGCCTATAGCGAAGCTCCGCCAGTCTTATTGGAGAGAGCGCGTAATTTCGCCAAGGTTTGCTTGGAATACAATGTTCCGCTTGCTGCTGCGGCACTGCAATTTTCACTTCGTGACCCGCGAATCGCGAGTACGGTCGTCGGCATGAGTAAACCGGAACGGATCGCTCAAACGCTGGAACTCGCGAATTACCCGATTGCCCCTGAGCTATGGCCGGCGCTTGATGCCTTTGGCTATGATATGGAAGATCCTGAAGAAAATCGTTTTGCTTAGAGTAGCGAATGAGATAAGTTCAAGCAAAGGAGCTTTCGCCCATGATCATAGACGCCCATCAGCATTTCTGGAATTTGGAAAAGGTTGCGTACCCTTGGCTGGATCCGTCTTTCGGATCGATATGCCGTAATTTTGAAGCGGATGAATTGGAACCACTGATTCGCAAGGCTGGCATTAACAAAACGGTCATCGTACAAGCTATGAATTCCTACGAGGATACCGATTATATGTTAAAGGTAGCCGCCGAAAGAGAATGGGTAGGCGCGGTTGTTGGGTGGGTACCCTTGAATATTCCGGAAGTGGCGGATAAAAAGCTGCAGGCATACGCCGCCAATCCTTACTTCAAAGGGGTTCGCCATCTGATTCACGAAGAGAAGGATCCAGATTGGGTCATCCGCGATTCGGTGATAGAGGGACTCAAGATTCTCTCTTCCTTCGGCTTGACCTTCGATATCGTGGGCGAATTCCCGAATCATTTGAAACATATCCCTTATTTGGCTGAGAAAATACCGGATCTTAAAATGGTCATAGACCACTTCGCCAAACCACCGATCAAGGAAAAGCAAATGGGAGCATGGGCGGAACAATTTGCTGCTGCGGCTCAGTACCCGAACGTGTACGCCAAGGTATCCGGATTGAATACGGCAGCGGATTGGCATACTTGGAGCTCAGAGGATTTGAGCCCCTATATCGACTATGCGTTAAAGCATTTTGGGGCGGATCGACTCCTGTTTGGAAGCGATTGGCCAGTAGCCAACTTGGCGGGGGACTTTGAGAAAGTCTGGGAGCAAACCAATCAGGCAATTTCCGATTATTCGGAACATGAAAGAGCTGCCATATTAGGCGGAACAGCGGCAAAATTTTATGGCATTCAAGCTGAATCATAGAGGAGTGGAAGTATGCGATTACAAGATAAGATCGTTTTGATCACAGGAGCTGGATCAGGTATCGGGAAAAGCACGGCATTGCTTTTTGCACAAGAAGGCGCGACAGTTATCGTGAACGACTTGGATGAAACCAAGGGCAGAGAAACCGTGAGCGAAATTAAGGACAAAGGTGGCGAAGCGCTATTTCTCCACGCGGATGTAACAAATCCTGAGCATGTCAAAACGATGGTAGAAACGGCTATTGCTGAGTTTGGCCGCATCGATGTTCTGTTTAACAATGCTGGAATCAGCGGCGTCGGAGCCGTGCATGAAATTGAGCCGGAAGCTTGGGACCGAATTATGAGTATTAACGTAAAAGGCGTATTCCTGCCTTCGAAATATGTATTGCCTTACATGATGGAGCGTAAAACAGGTTCGATTATCAACATGTCGTCGTGCGTAGCGGAAATTGGACTCGCGCGCAGGGTTTCTTATGCTGCAACGAAGGGAGCCGTTCTCGCTTTAACCAAATCGATGCAGGTTGATTATGCAGCCTACAACATCCGGGTGAATGCCCTTCTGCCGGGTACGATTTTTACACCGTTCGTAGAGAACTATTTGAAGACTTCCTATGACGATCCTACAGCTGCCATCGAATCCCTAAAACAGCGCCAACTCAGCGGTGAACTGGGCAAGTCAGAGGATGTTGCTAAAGCGGCATTGTTCTTGGCATCGGATGATTCCAAGTTTATGATGGGTTCTCCGCTCTACATTGACGGTGGTGTTGTTTTCGGCAAGAACGCCTAACATTAGCTAGCTGGAGGAGAATATGTACCAATGAAACTACTGACATTTAACGACAACGGGCAATTTAAGCTTGGTATTAAAACGGATAAAGGCATTTTGGATGTCGCCGCAGCAATTGAAGGAATGACTTTGAACCAAACGATTGGCTTACCGACGACGCTGCATGCTGTCATAGAAGGCGGAACGGCGGCGGTTGCGCAGCTGCAGCGTCTTGTGAACATTGTGCTTGAAGCAGGCTCAGAGGGAGAAGCCTATTTGTTGGATGAGACTCATATCCAATATGGACCCTCTGTGACGAACCCAAGCAAAATCATTTGTGTAGGGCTTAACTATCGCAAGCATGCTGAAGAAACCAATGCGCCGATTCCGGAGTATCCGATTCTTTTTAATAAATTTTCGAACACATTAACTGGACACGGCGCTGAAGTTCCACTGCCGGAGAAAGTGTCGTCGCAGGTTGATTACGAAGCGGAACTTGTGATTGTGATCGGCAAAAAAGCGAAATATGTGGAGAAAGAGCATGCGTTAGATCACGTATTCGGCTATTGCAATGTGAACGACTTGTCCGCGCGAGATTTACAAATGAGAACGCAACAATGGTTGCTTGGTAAATCATGCGATGGCTTCAGCCCATTAGGACCATTCCTTGTTACTGCAGATGAAGTAGGAGATCCGAACAATCTGGATATTCGCTGTATCGTCAACGGCGAGGTTAGACAGCATTCCCATACATCCGATATGATTTTTCATTGCGACGAGATTGTCAGCTACATCTCTCAACACATGACCTTGCTTCCAGGTGATATTATCCTAACTGGAACGCCTGCCGGCGTTGTGCTCGGCTATCCGAAGGAGAAGCAGATCTATTTAAAACCGGGAGATGTTGTAACCATTGAGATTGAAAAATTGGGTTCGTTAACAAATACGATGGTTGCTGAGAAATAGTAGAATAAATAGTAAGAACCTCGATCGTTGAGGTTCTTTTACTTTACATATCTGACAATCTGATAAAGATATAGGTCATAAAGATGAGAGGTGCACCATGAAAGTATCATTATTTATTACTTGTCTTAGCGATGCGATTTATCCCCGAGTAGGAGAAGCGATGGTGCGGCTTTTAGCCAAATATGGGGTTCAGTTGGAGTTTCCAAGCGTTCAAACTTGCTGCGGTCAACCCGCTTATAACAGCGGATATTGGGATGAAGCACGGACCACGGCCAAAACAATTCTCCAAGCGTTTGAAGATAGCGATTTTGTTATCTCTCCTTCGGGTTCATGCACCTACATGATTCATCACTATTCGAATCTCTTTCAAGATGATCCCGTTCTTTTGGAGAAAGCGATAGAGCTTCAGAAAAAAACTTACGAGTTTTCTCAATTCCTTGTGCAGGTGTTGGGGGTTACGGATCTGGGGGCCGTGTTCCCTCATAAAGTCACTTATCATCCATCCTGCCACGGAAGCAGACTCCTTGGTGTCAAAGATGAGCCGTTGGAATTACTGAAAAACGTCCAAGGGTTACAATTTGTTCCGCTTCCTTTTGCTGAAGATTGCTGCGGGTTCGGCGGGACATTTGCTGTCAAGATGGCAGACATTTCAGGAGCAATGGTCTCTGAGAAAGTGAATCATGTGAAAGAAACGGAAGCGGAAGTTCTCGTCGGTCTCGACATGGCCTGCTTAATGAATATCGCAGGCAACCTGCGCTATCGAAACGAACCTGTCAAGGTGATGCACTTGGCAGAGCTGCTGCATGAAGGAGTGAATCGAGCTTGAGTACGACTAATTCTGCTGCTTCAAGCGTGAAAGAACGTGCGGATCTGGCGCTTAACGATGAGTTTTTGCGCAATGCTGTGCGCTTCACGACTGAGCGTCTGCGTGGAGGTAAGAAGAAAGCTGCTGAAGAACACGGCAATTGGGATATGTGGAGAGAGAGAGGTCGACAAATCCGGCTCCATACGATTGCTCATCTGGATTATTATTTGAATTTGTTTGCGGATAACGCTCGTGCCAATGGTGTTCATGTCCATTTCGCTGATACATCGGCTGATGCGGTGAAAATTGCTCTGGCGATTGCGGAACGTAAATCTGCAAGGTCGGTTGTAAAATCAAAGTCCATGGTAACCGAAGAGCTTCATCTAAATCAAGCGCTTGAATCTATCGGGATAGAAGCTATTGAGTCGGATCTAGGGGAGTATATCATTCAACTCGCGGGAGAAACGCCTTCCCACATTATCATTCCGGCTATTCATAAGAACAGATATCAAATTGCAGAGTTACTCTCCAAAGAAGCTGGGGAAACGCTGCCACCGGATACTTCGATCCTAGCAGGTTTTGTTCGTAAGAAGCTGAGGGAGAAGTTCCTTGAAACCGACATCGGGATGACAGGCTGCAACTTCGCGATTGCCGAGACCGGATCGATGGTGCTGTTCGAGAATGAAGGTAACGCCCGGATGGTAACGACGGTTCCTAAGACGCAAATAACGCTAATGGGGATGGAGCGTATTATTCCTTCCTGGACTGATTTGGAAGTCATGGCAACGCTTCTGCCGCGTTCGGCGACAGGTCAGAAGCTGACGGTGTACATGTCAGGGATTACAGGTCCGCGAAGAGAACAGGATGCCGATGGTCCTGAGGAAATGCATATCATTATCGTCGATAACGGACGTTCGTTACAGCTGGGAGATCCCGAATTTCAAGAGTTGCTGAACTGTATCCGCTGCGGCGCTTGCTTGAACGCTTGCCCGGTGTACCGGCATATCGGGGGACATGCATACGGGGGCACATACAGCGGCCCGATCGGCGCCGTATTGACTCCTGCATTAAAGAAAAACGTGGCCGAGTGGGACGATATTGCAAATGCCTCCAGCTTATGCGGGGCTTGCTACGAAGCGTGCCCCGTCAAAATCCCTCTGCACGATATGCTTGTTTCTTTACGACGCCGTAAGGTGGAGAGTGGCCATGGCAACAAGCTTGAAGCGGTTGGCATGAAAGGCTTCTCGGCGGTTATGAGCAATTCGGGCCGTTTCAAAGGTGTGCTGAAGCTCGGCAAGATCGGTCAAAAACTTGTCGTCCGTAATGGAGAGATCCGTACAAAGCTGGGTCCGCTCAAAGGCTGGAACTCGTATCGGGTAACACCAAGCTTGCCTAAGCAATCGTTCCGTGAAGGGTGGGGGACATTGGAGGCGGAATTGCGCCAAGGGCTGAAGGAACTGGATCCGCAAGTGCGTCAACGAATGGAAGCCATTGTCAAGGAAAGAAAAGCCGGAGGAGGGCATGAACATGGCTGATACGCATCAGGAATGGTTAGATCAGCTTGAAGCGGAGTCACGTGCTAAACAGAAATCATTTATAAATGGCATCGCTAGCAAGCTTGGTAGAGTACGGGTGACTGAGAAACCTGCTCAGCCTTACCGAGGGGCGCCTGATTTCTGGCAAACATTCGAGTGGCCTCTTGAAGAGAGAATTGAGAAATTTACGGAAAATTTCCAAGCTGCTGGCGGAAATGTGGCTCGTTTATCTTCCATGGAAGATGCTAAACAATTCATAGTGAATAAAGCACAGGAAATGAGCGCCAAATATATCATCCAGCAAAACCAATCGGAGCTTGATGCTCTCGATTTGGAGGGCGTGCTAAAAGGTACTAGCGTATCGGTTTGGAACCGTGAACCAGAGAATCACTGGAAAGCCCGCGCCGCTGAAGCGGATTTTGGTATTGTGATGGCGGATTACGCTACGGCTTATACAGGCTCCATAACTGTCCTGTCATCTCGGGACAAAGGAAGATCGGTTAGTTTGCTCCCGACTGTATTGATGGCTATTATTCCTGTAGATAGACTGAAAACACGTTTAGGCGAAACATTAGTTCATTTCGATCGTGTAGGAAGTGAGAACTTGCCTGCGGGTATTCATTTCATCTCTGGACCAAGTCGCTCGGCTGATATCGAGAATGATTTGACCATTGGGGTTCACGGACCGGGTATTGTGTATGCTTTGATTGTGGGGTAAATAGGGCCGTCTCATTCTTGTGTTAGCATTATTATGATAAAATTATGCTACATTAATGAGGGGTGATGACATGCCACATATTAGACCGGTTTCGGATTTGCGTAATAATTTTGCTGAAATTTCAAGGGGTGTACATGAAACCTCAGAACCCGTAATTTTGAAGAAGAACGGTTATAGCGATATGGTTGTTATGAGCATTGAAGCGTATGAGCGAAAGCAATTTGAAAGTGACATTTACTTCAAGCTTAAAGAAGCAGAACTTGAGGCCAAGTCTACGGATAAGCGATATTCGCATGAAGAAGTTTTTTCGGAATTAAGGGCAAATCTCACCGCTAAGGTCAATGGGGAAAATTTTTAAGCTTGACTATCTGCCTTTGGCATTACAGGAATAAACATAATTTTAAGAGCCCTAGAATCCAACTCTAGCGGCTCTTATTTTTTATAACCATCTCCTTATCAGCCGTTGCTAGCTTGCTAGATTCTCATATATTGATAGCAAAGGCATAAGGAGATGATCGTATGACTCAACGTAAATACACATTAAAACAAGACTTAGAAGATGTGCGGGATTTCATATTCCGCTCCCTTCATATCGATGCTGCCATGCTCCCAGAAAGTGTCGATTTGCGAAAGTTCACCTCACCTGTGGTGGATCAAGGCTCGCTGGGCAGCTGCACAGCCAATGCGATTGCTTCCGGGCTGCGGGAATATTATGAAGTGAAAGCCGGGCAGCCTTTAACACGGTTAAGCCGTTTATACCTCTATTGGCATGAGCGTTCGATGGAGGGCACCATTTCTTCCGATGCAGGCGCGTATATTCGCGATGGCATGAAGGTTCTACAGACGATTGGATGCGCGCCAGAAGCTGATTTTCCTTATGATGTTTCCAAATTTGCGGAAACGCCTTCCGCCAAAGCCGAAGCGGACGCCAAAGCTTTCAAAATCAGTGAGTATCATCGCGTGACCTCATTTGCCGCGCTGCAATCCGCACTAGCCCGCGAATACCCGGTCGTGCTAGGCATTTCCGTGTATGACAGCTTTGAATCCGCCGATGTCGCACGCACAGGGATGGTCCCTCTCCCTAAACATGGCGAAGCGTTGCTTGGTGGACATGCTGTTCTCGCTGTGGGCTATAAAAAAATAAATGGAACGGTCTATATCATTGTCAGAAATTCATGGGGAACAGGCTGGGGCGATCAAGGTTATTTTTATTTACCAAAATCGTTTTTTGATAAAGGCTACGTTTCCGATATGTGGACAGGCAAATAGTGGAGCAAATGATTACTTAAAGAGAGTGAGCGGCGGCAACTTACGGAGATGCTTTGAGACGCAGATATGCCGATCAATCATCTCCGGAATTGTCGATCTAACAGCCTCTTACAGCCGCATCTCCTGTGCATCTTTGCGGTAGTGGCCCGGCGTGGTACCGGTAATTTTTTTGAATATGCGAATGAAGCTATTAACGGATGTATATCTCAGTTTATCGGTTACCGCCTGAATGGAGTTCTTCGGATCGCTAAGCAACTCTTTGGCAATCCCTACCCGGAACTGAATCACGTAATCGACGAAATTAATGCCCATGATTTTCTTGAAAGAGCGGCTGAGCTGGGAACTGCTGAGGCCAACAAGATCTGCACACAGTTGCAGCGATATATCTTGATCATAGTGAGCTCGGATATAAGCGACGACTTCCTCAATTTGTTGACGCTCAATCGACGACTTCTCTGGTTGGGATACGATTAGTTTATCAAAAAAATGAAGAGCGAAAAAACGTTCAATCTCTTGCAAATTCCGCTGGCTCTCCAATTCCATCGTCAACTGTTTCATATTCACCGACTCTTTATCCCCCTGATAATCCTTCCCTACGGTATGCATCATTGCCCCAAGAAGCTGTGAGCAATAGGTTTTGACTAACTCCGAAGTTAATGAACTGTCATCCTTCAGTAATTGAATGATTTGCGTGAAAAGCTCCTGCGCCTCGCCATAATTCGATGCATGGAGCGATTGTAGAATAAGATTTTCCACCTCAACTAAGGCGTCTGCCTGATCAGAAATGGATGGATCCAACTCGTCGCTGATAATAACTTGATTAGCACCCAGCGAGAAGCTGTATCGAAGGGCGTGTTTGGCTTGGGTAAATACATCATGAATCCCAGGTAAGCCTGATTCCGAATAGCCGGCTGAGATGACGAAATTCAGCTTCAAATAAGTGCGAACCGTATGTAATAGTTCATTGGCATATATACGTAGTTGTTGGAAAGCAGCTTGCTCGGGCTGATGGAGAATCGCGAATAAACCGGGCTGAATCATCATGATGCGAGTAGTGCCTTTGGTGCTCAGAATTTCATCGACAATGTTATCAATGGCATAGTACATGAGAAACTGATCGTTGCGCGAATAATGCGATTTCATATAAATCGGATCAGTTTCTAGAAGAAACAAGCAGATGGGCTTATTTTCGAACATCTCCTGCTGCAAGGTCGTATCGCTCGAATTCCCAATTAACAAACTCATGAGGCTGTACTGCTCGGCGTGTGTCTGGTATTGCTTCAGGTTTTTTTGCAAAAAGTCATTGTGTTCTTCCACATGCTGGATATGCTCTGTGATGTAATGGATTTCATCCTTTGATGTTGATGCATCTTTGTTAGTAAATACACGTTGAGTTAGCTTATGTACGGGCTGATAAATCCTTTGAGATGTGCGAACCGCTATAAGAATGGCGAGTAAAATAAAGGCAAAGCTGACGCCGAATAAGAGATTACGCAGTTGATTCGTTTCCTTCGCGACCAAGGCCGTCGGCAGGATCGACACGTAATACCAATCGCGATTTGCTGAATAAACGGTATTAATGAGAGACGGTTTGCCGTCCAAATTGATCGTGAAGCGATAGTTGGGCATATTTTTACCCTTCGTAAGCTCATTCCTAAAGTCAGGGGAGTCAATAAAGCTGCCTACCTTGGTGGGATCCGAGTGCATGACCGCATTTCCATCCGAATTAAGTACGAGATAGGTTGCAGGATCACTCACGTTCGCCTTCAATTTACTGCTTAAAGTGGCGGCATCCAAATAAACGATAAAGAAACTATTCACCAAATTGGAGCCTGCGCTGTTCATGGGTCTGATGTAAGTGATGACAGGGCGATCCAAGCGCGTGTTCAAATGATTCCGTGTATCCAACCATCCGCCGTATTTGGTCAATGTACGTGATTTATCGATAGCTAGGGGATCTAGAAAGTCATCTGGCTGCAGCAGCAGTCCACTCGATGTCACAATCTTATTATAGGAAGTGCTGAAAAAATCGATCTCAACGACATTTTCCATACCGCTTCGCAAATTCGTTAACACGGTGAATAAATCATTAACCAGTTGAAAGTTCTGATACGTTAAGTCCTCTTTCGTAAAACGGCTGAGAGCCGAATTATCATAAGTATATTGCAGCATGAGTTCATCAAACTTTTTAAATTGGCTGTTCATTTCTTTCTCAACCTGATTCAGAAAAACCTGATGCATCTGATCGGTCTGGTCACTTAGAATGCGGTTACTAATGAAGGAAGAAGATAGCGCCATAATGGCAATGGGGATACTGGAAAGGAGGATAAGTGAAATGAGAAGGCGATTTTTTAGTTTCCAACCGGGTTTCTTGATCTCGAGGATTTGTTTAATCTGGCGCCAAGAGTGAGTATCCATAACCAAGCTCCTTGTCATTTGCATGTCACTTTTTTGAAATTAGTATATCACAGATCGGTGGTTCTCTTGGATGGTCAGCGGTACACTCTTTTTACCGAAGCCTCATTTCCCTGCAAAAATAGTGTATGCAAGGCATTATCTGACCCATTTCACCTCTCTTTCATAAGCTTTTTTTGCGTAAAAATGGTGGATTGCCCGCTAACGCCTCATTGCCTATGATTGGGTGCAAGGGGGTGACGAACAGATGATTCAGTGGAGAGGAGCAAAGCAAACAACATGGAGATTCAGAAAGAAAAGCGAGAGCATTTATGGGGGCAACGATTTTTAAAAGAAAGATATTTATGGCTAATGGCTTTACCAGGCATCATTTATTTCTTAATCTATAAGTATATCCCCATGTTAGGGATCGTCATTGCTTTTCAGAAATATATTCCGTCCAAAGGATTTCTCAAAAGTGATTGGGTAGGGCTAGACAACTTCCAACGCATATTTGATTCACCGGAAATTGGACGCTATTTTATGAACACGGTGATTATTAGCTTTTACCAAATTGTATTCGCTTTCACAGTTCCGATCCTCATTGCCATCTTATTGAATGAACTCAAATTGGAGTTTTTTAAAAAGATCGTTCAAACGTTGCTCTATTTACCGCATTTCTTATCTTGGGTCGTAGTCGCAGGTATCTTCTATTTATTATTCCAGAGTGATGGGCAAGTAAATCATCTATTCGTGAGTTGGGGATTAGATCCCATCAATATTTTATCCAATGAACATAATTTCCGAGGCATGCTTGTCCTGCAGGTGATTTGGAAAGAGTCCGGTTGGGGCACGATCATCTATTTAGCTGCTTTGACGGGGATTGATCCGGAGTTATATGAGGCTTCAAAAATTGATGGTGCCGGCCGACTTCGCCAAATTTATCATGTGACTTTGCCAGGTATCCGCTCAACGATCATTTTGTTGTTTATCCTCCGTTTAGGAACGGTACTTGATGTAGGATTCGAGCAAGTGTATTTAATGCTTAATTCGACCGTTTCGGAGGTTGGGGAAGTACTGGACACCTATGTCTATAGGATGGGCGTTGTGAACGGAAATTTCAGCTTTACAACCGCAGTGGGGCTGCTCAAAGGTATTGTTGGTATGATACTAATCGTTACAGCGAACAAATTTGCGCGGGCATTCGGTGAAAAAGGCGTGTATTGACATGCTACTATTTTAAAAGCGAGAGGCTGGTTTCAATATGAAAAGCATTGGAAACATACTAACTGTAGCAACCGCAGTAGTGATGGTAAGCTCATTGGTTGCAGCATGCAGTAAAGGGGCGGATACGGAACAATCAGCAAATGCAGCTGGAACAGGACAGCCATCCCAGCAAGCGCAGGCGACACAAAAAGTGGATAAAAAATATAAAATTCGTGCGATGAATATTTTGTATGGAGCGGCACCACCGGATACAAGCACGGGCAAGAAAGCGATTGAAGACCGCTATAATATTGAATTTGACTATTTACCGGTTGCGTCCGGGGAGTACAACAACAAGATGGGGGTTACTTTGGCCTCAGGTGATGTGCCGGATACGGTGTTATTTCCCTACTTAGACGCTGTCTATTTCAATGCAATCTCCAGTGATCAATTCATCCCGCTTGAAAGCTATCTATCTGACAGTGCGAAATACCCGAATTTAGCCAAATTGCCCAAAGACGTCATGGATACGCTCAAATACAAAGGCCATATCTACGGGATCCCTCGTCTTCGTGGTATTCCTGGCGCTACAATCGTCATGCGCAAGGATTGGCTGGATAAGTTAGGTCTGCAAGTTCCTACGACGTATGATGAGCTTTACACTGTGATGAAGGCTTTTAAAGAGAAAGATCCAGATGGCAACGGCAAAGAGGATACATACGGATTAGCTGCTGGTGTTAACAGCGGTGCGGGCGTGAATGGCGCTTATCCATTCGTATCTCTGATGGCCAGTATGAAAGCGGGGCCGAGCATTGGCTGGGTGGAAGATGGCAAAGGCGGCATTATACCAGGTGAATTTGCGCCTAATAATAAGCAGGCAATCGGTTATCTAGCCAAGTTGTATAAGGATGGTTTGATCGCGAAGGATTTTGCTATTAAAAAGGATCAACAGGTGGAAGATGACTTCTTGCTGGGTAAAGCAGGTGTTGTTGCGAACTGGGGGTATACAGGCTTCACGCCAGAGCGTTTAGCGAAAGCGAGAGCAGCGGATCCTAAATTCCAACTGATCGCCATTCCACCACTGAAGGCACCGGATGGTTCTGAGGGCGGTTATGTGAAAAGCGCAGGTTTCTTCGGTGTATTCGCACTGAATAAAGATCTGCTGAAGGATACAGGCAAGCTGGAGAAAATGCTGAAGATTCTGGATGATCAGATTGGTGATGATGGGGCTAATTTCTTCAAATGGGGCGTCGATGGCGTTCATTTCAAAACGGAAAATGGCCAGAAGGTCGTTACTGATCTTGGTAAAACGGAAGGCCCTAATAAGTATCAACTAACGAATCATGCGAATGAAGGCGAATGGATTCTCAGCTCAGCAGATACACCGGAAACGACGAAACTAAAGCAAGATTCGTTCTCAAAAGCGATGCAAGGTAAAGCATATTCTTCGCAGGATGTGGGACTTTTCTCCAAAACATATGCGGAAAAAGGCGCGGAGCTCTACAAGAATACCGTGGATGGCGTAGTGAAAATCATTGTTGGTGAGAAACCAGTGGATTACCTAGACCAGATGTTTGAAGATTGGAAAGCCAGAGGCGGTAAGGATGCTTTAACCGAAATGAATGATGCTTGGAAAGCAAGGCAATGAGAACGTCCAACTTCTCAAATAGGCTGATGGATACGACTGTTATTGTGATCTTGACGTTATTGACACTCTTATGTCTGATGCCGATTGTAAATGTTGTCGCCATGTCATTTGCTTCATTGAACGAAATTGTATCAGGCAATTTCATTCTGTGGCCGAAGCAGCTGGATTGGAAGGCCTACCATTACATTTTCAACACGGGCGTGTTCTTCTCGTCCCTCCGAAATACAGGCTGGATAACAGTGGTAGGTACGATTGTGAATTTAGCAGTCACATCTTTGTTAGCCTATGTCTGTTCGAGAAAGCGTTTCAGCGGAAGGAGAATGCTTCTGTTCATGGTGTTATTCTCGATGCTGTTCAGCGGTGGGATGATCCCGACCTATCTGGTCGTGAAAGCAACAGGATTAATGAATACATTATGGGCGCTTGTCATTCCAACAGCTGTTTCCGCTTTTAACTTACTGGTGATGCGGGAATTTTTCGAATCAATCCATGAAAGTATCATCGAGTCAGCTACCATTGACGGTTGTAATGATCTCGGTATCTTTTTTAAAATTGTACTACCGCTTTCGATTCCATCCCTCGCGACATTTACGTTATTCTACGCGGTCAGCAACTGGAATCAATATTTCTCAGCGATTCTTTATTTGAACAAATCGTCGTTGTGGCCGTTGCAAATTCTATTGCGACAGGTCGTTCTTATAGGGCAGAGCGATATCTACTCCCAATTAAGTGCAGGGGAAGCATTACCGATGCCCGTTTCAACGCAAATGGCAACCGTCGTATTAGCCTCTGCGCCGATCGTTGTGTTGTACCCCTTTTTGCAGCGTTATTTCGTGAAAGGATTGTCGTTAGGTGCTGTAAAAGGATAAGTAAATAGATGACGCCGCTCAAATTTTATTGTCATGAAAAATCAGGAGGTATGTAATGTGAGGAATCAGGCAGTCCGTTTATGGTCCAGTGTACTCTTATTTGTTTTCCTTGTTTGTACGTTTACGTTCGAGGCAGGTACGGCACACGCAACGACAGCTAATACGCCATACAAGACGACCATGGGCGCCATCACGAATATGACATGGGGCGGCGGTGACGCAAGACCGGGATTTGCCAAGGCGAATGGCTATTTATACTCCGTATGGGGCCGAGGAAATGCTTTTAAAATGAGAAAAGCTACGACCTATGCAGGTTTGGAGACAGCGACAGAAAACACAGTAACGGGGATGGATGCGGCGGATTGGGTAGTTGGCCTCTACTATGATAACGCGACCAGTACCTTCTATGTGACGGCGCATGTAGAATATGATTATTTCTTGGGCAGTGTTGCTGCGCATCATTATCGGAAGATCAAGATGTACAAATCAACCGATGGTCTAGCAACGGTAACCAAAGTTGGCGACATCATTACCAGCGATAACTCTGATATTCATGGGTATGTGGATTACACAGGAAATTACTATGATTTCGGTGCAGGCGACCATAATTTCTTCGTTGATGAAGCCGGGGGCTACGCCTACATTTTCTATGCACATGCGTGGGCGGATCTGAGATCGCAAGC
This sequence comes from Paenibacillus sp. P36, assembly GCF_045866505.1. Taxonomy (NCBI): domain Bacteria; kingdom Bacillati; phylum Bacillota; class Bacilli; order Caryophanales; family Paenibacillaceae; genus Paenibacillus; species Paenibacillus sp. P36. Next base: position 6,742,372 of record NZ_AP038372.1, on the reverse strand, counting down.
TTTTGCGGATGGGATGTTTAAGAGTGAACGCGTAGCACGTGCTCCCATCAGTCAGCTCGGTGACCCGACGGCGTGGAAGAACTTTTACCTAGGGACTTGGAATGAGCCGGGCAGAGGAGGAAATGCTTCAGATTTGGCCGATGGTACGAATGGCTATGTGTTCTACAGCTCTGTCATTGGGAAATATCTGATGGTGTATAACAATACGATTGCTTCGGCGACAAGTTTGACGTTGCAAGACTGGACACCTTTGTATACGAATCCGGATATGACTTGGTTTTACTATGCCACGGCGCTTGATATGGACACCTTCAGTCCTTATATTATCGGTAGTAATGCGATTTATCTCGAATTGACCAGGAGGCGTTCAGCGCCGTTAACCGTCACCAATACAGTCACGAATCGGACTGTAATTGAGCCTACCTATCCTGCGGAATCCGTACCGGATAACAATTATGGGTGGGATTGGAATTTTACGGGAACACCTGCACCGAAGCCTCTGACATACATCATCTCGTATCAATGGCCTTATCAGACGCACACGGCAGGTATTGGCTTCTATTCGGATTATACGGTTCCATATTCGATAAACTATGGGTTTGGTATGCGGATGACCTCAACAGCAGTTGGTGATTATGTGCAATTAACGGTGAACGTGCCGACGGCCGGGACCTATAAATTGTATAGCTATAATGCAACGGGACCAGGTGCTGGTGATTTCCAACTCGCCATTGATGGAGTGAATCAGGGAGGCAGCGTATCTTTATTCGAAGCCTCACCCGCTCATCCTCAAAATGGCTTAGGCTATAAGAAAACAGACATGGGAACGGTTACCTTCACAACGGCAGGCAATCATACGTTCAAGTATACAGTCACGGGTAAAAATGCAGCAAGCACCGGTTATCAATTGTATTTTGATGTGATTAAACTGGTCAATACAACGACAACACCGCCTCCTACACCGGCTTTCAGTGATAATTTTGAATCCGGAACAGCAAGTGGCTGGACGACGACAGGTGGAACATGGGCTGTGGGTACGGATGGGTCCAAAGTGTATCAACAAAGCAACTCGGCGGCGTCAGATACCCATGCGCTGAATGGCAATGCAGCTTGGACGAATTACACGTTGAATACCAAGGTGAAAGTAGATGCCTTTGATCCCGCCGGCTATGCAGGTGTAGGGATTGATGCACGCTATCAAGACGCGAATAACAGTTATAACTTCCAGTATTACAAGCTCACTGGTGAACTGAAAATCCAGAAAAAGGTTGCCGGCGTGTTCACAACGTTAGCCACCAAAAACTATGCGTTCTCGACAGGAACGTGGTACAACATGAAGGCAGTCCTTAATGGCGCGAACCTCGAATTCTGGGTGAACGGCAATTTGGAATTGTCGGCAACAGATACTAGCTTCAGTTCAGGTAAAATAGGGCTGAACGCACATCGTGCAAATGCGAAATTCGATGATGTGACTGTGCAGTAGGGGATTGCAGGATAGGGACTACGAGGCGAGGAACTATTGGTAGGTGTGCGCTGCTTGCTCTTTGTTATTGGAGCTGGCGGCGTTTTTATTTTCCTTTGGGGAGGGGGAAAGCGTTAGGGAGGAGATCGACGTGGCAATTGTTTCCTATTTTTCATTAAAGTAGCTGGCAGGATTGTGCCAACATATGGATAATTTTTAAATAATAATGATTTGCAAAGGAGAGATGGTCAATTGAATCATGAGATCGTCATTAATTTACCGTTAGAGCCTCATGAAGTACCAACTTTAAGAGAACTGGTGGGTTGGGAAGGTAGGCATTCTGATTATCCCATTTTATTTGAACGCTGTAATTTCTGGGCCGGACTTAGGGATGAGAAAAATGAATTAATAGCATTTGGTTATATTGCTGGAATGGGATTGCAACACGGATATATGGAAGATATCATTGTGCATCCGCAACATCAGAGAAAAGGGATAGGCCAAGCCTTAGTAAAGAAATTACTTGAAGAGGCTGACCGTTTTGGGTTAGATATTGTAACTTTGACTTACGCTTCTAAACATACTGCGTTTTACTCAGCTAGTGGGTTTGTTCCTTGTCCTGGGGGAGTTTGGAGGAGAAAGGATTAAACTAACGGGGCATTTTGGTTATAACAATTTTTGCACATTACTAAGATAAGAGAAGTATGTATTCTATAAGTTAAAGGGCAGATAGAAACAGATAGGCTAAATTATGGAGGATAAATAAATGTCAAATGAAATCGTAGCTTACCAAGATAAGGATCATGATAAATTAGTGGATATCTGGCATAAAGCTGTAGTTCATACCCATACATTTCTGACAGAAAAGGATATTCAATTTTATCATGACATCGTTAAAAATGGAGCACTAAAAGAAGTGGAAACTTGGGTGGAAATGAATGAAAATACAGAACCTACAGGGTTCATCGGGCTTGACGGAACAAAGATAGAAATGTTGTTTGTAGACCCCAAATACCACGGAAAGGGTATAGGGAGCAGATTAATTAACCATGCTGTAAAACTAAAAGGAAGGAATCTCCAGGTTGATGTTAACGAGCAAAATGAAGGTGCGTACGCATTTTACAAAAGGGTCGGATTTGATCAGGTGGGACGATCAGAACTGGACAGCTCAGGTCAACCATTTCCCCTACTTCACTTGGAGTTAGGAGCGATTTCATGCAAGACCTACTAGATAAGTGGATTATTGAGGCCGATTTCAATAGTATGCAGACAGCCATGGATTCAGGCAATATAACTTCTGAAAATCTGATCAACGTTTATTTAGAACGTATCCAAAGGTATTCTGGGCTAAATGCGATTATCGAAATCAACCCTGATGCCATCGACATCGCGCGTGCATTAGATAAAGAAAGGGCTTGCACGGGGAGTCGAGGGCCGTTGCACGGTATTCCGCTTCTATTGAAGGATAACATTGATACTCATGATAACATGCACACAAGCGCAGGAGCTGTAGCTCTAGCGGATTCCTATGCGGTGGAAGACTCATGGGTGGCAGCGCAGCTTCGCTCAGCAGGCGTTGTTCTCCTTGGAAAGGCGAATATGACCGAGTGGGCTAATTTTATGTCTTCCACCATGTGGGCAGGCTATAGTTCAAGAGGCGGGTTAACTTTGAACCCCTATGGGCCGGGGGAATTCTTTGTCGGCGGATCCAGCTCAGGTTCGGCTGCGGCTATAGCGGCAAACTTGGCAGCTGCAGCTATTGGAACAGAGACAACTGGATCCATCATTTGTCCAGCGAGTCAAAATTTAATCGTCGGATTGAAGCCGACTGTCGGTTTAATTAGTCGGGCGGGGATCATCCCGATCTCGAATAGCCAAGATACCCCGGGTCCTATGACTAGAACGGTAAAAGACGCAGCTATTTTGTTGGGAGTAATGACAGGCGTTGATGAACGGGATCCTAGTACCTTCGAAAGTGTAAACCGCTCGTATAAGGATTATACGCAGTTCCTCGATAATAGCTTTATGAAAAAAGCTAGAATTGGTATACCGAGATTTTATTATCAGAACTTGGATCCAGAGAGATTAGCCATCATGGAGGCAGCCATAGCCCTATTAAAAAAGGAAGGCGCCACTGTTGTTGACCCTGTTTCTCTTCCTTGTGAGCTGGTGAACTGGAATTTTGATGTTAAGCGTCATGAGTTTAAAAAGTATGTCAATGATTACTTAGCCAGACTGCCCGCATCCATACCTGTACATACTTTGTCGGAAGTAATAGCGTTTAATCAAAACCATGCGGATGTCGCATTAAAATATGGCCAATCCCGTCTAATCTGGTGTGATGAAACATCCGGATCGTTGGAGGATACGGAATATCTGGAGAGTAAACGAAAAAATGAGGAGTATTCCCGTGCTCAAGGAATCGACGCTGTGTTAGAACAACACGATCTGGATGCCTTATTATTGCCTGGTAACTACGACGGCACGGATATCGCGGGAAGGGCGGGATACCCTTTAATTACTGTCCCAGCCGGGTATGCACCTGTAGGAAGCACGACATCGGAGGGGTGGATTACGAAAGGACCGTTCGGTATTGTTTTTTCCGGCTCTGCTTATAGCGAACCTCTTCTAATCAAACTTGCTTATTCTTACGAACAAGCGACGAAACATCGGTTTCCTCCTTTAGTACTGTCCCAATAGGCCTCTATCGTAAATGTATAAAATTCATATATTTCTTAATTTTGATTTTTGAGGTGACGCTATGGGTGATCGTAATACAATGTTTGCATGGACCTTTTCTCTTGTAGTAGGTTCAATAATTATGCTTGTATTGAACGTTCTCTTTTATGGCAGTAATTTTGCCACAGTCTTTTTAGCAGTATCAACTGCGATTAATGCAGCATTTTTATCTACAACCTATAGAGCGGAAACGTTAAAAGCGCTGAAGAAATTATTTTGGTGGTAAATGTGAGTCGTACTTAGTGTTTTAACAGCTTATTTTTAAGCAAAGGGAGGAATAAATGAATATAGAACTTGAAAAACTGATATACGTTTTAAGACAACAGTTCAATACGGATATCATCTTTGCCGACTGCCAAACTATGCCGTTAAAGGGCGGAACTGTGGGAAATGTGTATCTGGTAACGGGGATCGCCGAAAGCATAGATGGCAAAAAATTGCCGTACCGTATAGTACTGAAAATCCAGCATAAATGGGAGCGTTACGGCGATCCGGGCTCTTGGCGTCGGGAATATGATCTCTACTCGTCTGACTTGGGAGCAACGTTCTCGCAAACCCTCCGTTGGCCGATATGTTATCACGCCGAGCTCAATGCCGAAGAAAATGAATATCAGCTGTGGCTGGAATATATTGATGGCGTATCCGGTGTAGACTTGACCGACGATATGTATGAAAAGGCTGCGCTGGAGTTAGGGCGCTTTCAAGGCAAGTTGTATGCGGAGCAGCCTGCTGTACTGCAGAGCTTGACCAACCTGAGCCATGCGGATCTCATGAAGAATACGTACCTGCATTATCGGTCATGGCCGATCGTTTACGAATATATCCGTTCGGAGGACTGCGAATTCCCGCTGCACGTGCGGCAAATGCTCATCGACATTGATGAGCAAGCAGACGAGATATTCGCCCGTATCGAAAAACTGCCCGTCGTGCTATGCCACCGAGACTTCTGGGTATCTAACCTGATCTATGCTGAAGGGAATATCGCGCTCATCGACTGGGATACCAGCGGATGGGGCCACCTAGGCGAGGATCTCGCAAGCCTGATCGCGGATGAACCGGATATCGATCACATGGTCGAATACTACCAGCGATGTGTCCCCGCGTATTACAAAGGCTTTTCAGAATATGCACATGTATCCCGAATTGCTGATCATTGTGTCTACGAGATGATTCTTCTCGTATTCGGGTACAGGCTCGTAGAGGGGTATCTCCAATCGGAAGTTAATGACGAGAAGATGAAGCATGTCAATACTCTCCAAAAAATCTATGAAATGAAGACCATGACCTTAATGGTCACACACGGTTACATGCCCCGCTAAGGACAATGTAACACTATCAGCGAATGATACTTAATAGAACAGCGTCAGTCTAGGACGTCATTTTCTCGTCCAAGGCTACCGCTGTCTTTTTCTCTATTTGTTAAAATATTCCTTTACATTTGTGCTTTTTCATATATACTATGGAATGGTAATTATATACAAAGATGGTTAAGGGGGATTTTTAAAATGTCGATGGAAACAACAAACTATGGGCTAGATCAAAGAGAAAAGGTTATGACGGTGAAAAATTGGCTAATTACTAGCTTAATTTTGATGATCCCAATCGCCAATATCGTCATGTTATTTGTTTGGGCATTTGGTGACAGTGCCAACAAAAATAAGTCTAATTACGCCAAAGCGAGCTTAATAATGATGGCTATTTTTATTGTATTATATGCTATTTTTGCAATTGCCTTCTTTTCTTTATTTGCAGACGTACTGAGCAAAAATACTACTTTTTAGAGAATACTAATATAAAATATTACACAACAAAATGTCCGTTTTATCGATTCCTCTAGTATAGAGGTTTAGATATCTCGGACAATTTATTGTATGTAAAATCAATATTATTCTTATATTTGATAACTTTACTCTTGGAATGTCAAATGGTGATAGATACAATAATGGGCTAGTTCGAGGGTAACCAGCTGGAGGAGTGCTAAAATAGATATGAGGCCCATTACCAAAAAAATAATGCTGTTTGTTGTTTTAACGGTGGATGATTAATGTAAATGGATTTTTGAAAACATGTGTAGTCATATTGAGGTTGTCGTATAACAATAGTGGAGAAGACTGCACAGTCTATCTCCATTTTTTTCTTCCTTTTCCGAGACTTTCTATTTACTGAGTAGTATAATAGTACTAATTCTACACAGGAGATGATGGCACTTACTATGTACCAAATTCCTAAAAGCACACCCATAGCCCTTTTACTTTGTTTTTTTCTTGGTTCTTTCGGAGCTCATCATTTTTATCTTAGAAGATACAAACTTGGTATCTTTTATCTTATTTTCTGCTGGACGTATGTGCCGCTTATTATTTCACTCATTGAACTGCTATTTATAACCTCACGTGTTCGTCGGTTTAATCTTACTAATGTCTATTCCTTGGAAGAAAATAGAAATAAAACGACTACACAGAGTTTGAGAGTAAAAGGACAAACACGTATTAAAGAGGATGTGGCACAAAGAAACCTGCCTGATGGTGGATTTAATTTAAAGGTTCTACCAACAGATATTCTTAGTGGTAGACACAAAACTCAAGTCCGTTCCAGAAGCGGTTATGAAGTCGAATTTACCTCCTCCTATCAGTTTGATGAATTTTATGACGAATCGTATAAGTACCGCAATCATATTGTAAAAAGTGCTGCGTTTGAACCATTTCATACGTACTGGCCCACCTTTGGAAGTATGTCCAGGTATCAACAGCAGTGGTATTTTTATTGGCGTGAAGAAGTTGTAAACGGCAACTACCCGGATACTGATCTAAGCTATATTTTCTTATTAGCCTATGAATTAATGGCATACTCATTTGAGCCCAACCCTAACAAGTCGGTTGCAGTACTTATCCGTATGTATGAGGCTTATCAGGAAAGGTACACGAAGTTAAATACATACTTACCTGAATGGATAGGAGATTTGTTTTATGAGGGTGGAAGGGAGGATCTGTCTGCAGAGTGGTATGCCCGTTCATCCGTTCGATCTGCTTCACATGTCGGACAATATGAGGCGTTTGATCGGTTTAATTCAGCTGAATTATTCGTAAAGATTCCATTTCGACTTTGGAAAAAACAGTTTATTTATTACAGGGCAAATCAATTTAACGAGGAGCATGCTGCGCTCCTTACTAGAGCCTATAAAAAGGGGTTAGAAGAGACAAATCTATACTACCTTGAAGCTAATAGAAAGACGCTAATCGATCATTGGTTTCCTAAGCAAAGGTCAGAATCTACTCATTTGTTCCGCTCTGCTGTAATGACAAGTAAAAGATCTTCCGTGTCTAAACAAGTGATACGCCGAGGGCCGACGCCGCAAACTCATCATGAATTGAATGCATTGCTTAGATTTGTCGAGAATTTGGTTCGGGTAAACCAGGGTATTAACAGGAAGATAAAGGTGGCTGAAGATATGATCCCTGATGCTTTGAAGAAAAGACTGGAACAACGCTTCTCTTTAGTCCAAAAATCAGCAACGGGTGTTAAAACGTCGACTATACCACCAGAACCTACTGTGAATCTTACGGAATCATTTGAATTAGATACAGAGTTAATATCGCAATTAAAGCTCGATAGTGACGCTATTCAATCTGCTTTACAAGTTGAAGATTTGGAAATTTTAGTCCAACAAGAAGCAGCAGTTTCAACCGAAAGGGTTGAAGCGGAAAAGCTTCTACAAGAAGCAGATAGTGAAAATCCGTTAGCTTCATTAGGAAGTGGTGCCTCGCAAGAGGTTACATTATTTGCTTCGCAGTTGACAGACCTTGAACGGGAATTCCTGACGATGTTTACAGATGAAGTTGAACCTATCGATAGTTGTACGGCCTTCGCTAAAAAGCGAGGAATGATGCTTAATACGTTAATTCATGCAATTAATGAAAAAGCTGTCGAGCATCTCGGTGATGTTCTGTTAGAGGAAGATGGGGACAACTATATCGTCGTTGTTGATTTTATCGATATTATTGATGAAGTAATTAGCTAGGAGTGGATGAGTGTGATAAGGAAAAAAGATAGCAATGCTATTCTACAATCACTTGCAGGAGGAGTGGTGCCGCGAACAGGTTTGGAGCACATTATTGTGGGGCGCCGACAAGAGACGGAGCAAGTAATTAATGAGCTATCTCAAGTTAAAGATGGAGCCTCGGTTATCAAATTTTTTATTGGCGATTTTGGCAGTGGCAAGAGCTTTATGTTATCGATTGTAAGACATATTGCGTTCAAGGAGAAGTTCGTTGTTGCCGACGTTGATTTTACGCCTGAAAGACGTTTATATGGTGGGGAAGGCAAGGCCATAGCGACTTACTCTGAATTTATGAAAAACTTGTCCACTGCAACTCGGCAGGATGGGGGAGCACTACAAACCATTATCGAACAATGGATAACAAATGTACAATTTACGGTGCAACAAGAGAAAAACATAACAGATATCAACTATGAAGATCCTGATTTTGTAGCAGCAGTAAAGATGAGGATTAGTAGTGTTTTGTCTCAACTTGAGAACTTAGTGGGTGGGTTTGACTTTGCCAAAATACTGACCTGTTATTTTGATGCTTATATCCAGGATAATCGTCACCTTCAAACATGTGTACTTCGTTGGCTTCGGGGAGAATATTCAACTAAGACCGAAGCAAGAAACGACCTTGGTGTAAGGGATATTATAGATGATCAGAACTGGTATGATTACTTAAAGCTTTTTTCTATGTTTGTGACGCATGTAGGATACTCAGGATTAGTGATTAATTTCGATGAGGCCATTAATTTATATAAAATTACCCATCCTCAAACCAGAGAAAAGAACTATGAAGTTATATTAAGTCTCTTCAACGATATTACGCAAGGGAAAGCCGATCATATGTATGTGACATTTGCAGGTACCTCTGAATTTCTCGAAGACGAACGTAGAGGACTCTTCAGCTACGAAGCATTAAAGAGGCGTTTAGTAACCAACAAGTTTGAAACGGCAGAATTTCGTGATTTGACACAGCCTGTTATCCGTTTATCAACACTGCGGAAAGAAGAATTGTTTGTTTTGCTTCAGAAAATCACGAATATACACTCGTTTCACCATGGCTACCAAGAAAGTATAATGGAACAAGATTTGAAGGGCTTTTTATTAGCCATCTATTCACGGCCGGGTGCAGAGAACTTGATTACTCCTGGGGAAGTTGTGAGAGATTTTATTGGAGCCCTAAATGTACTACATCAGAATCCATCTATGGACCGGACTACGATCTTTACAAAGGTTTCTGATTCACTGCATCAATCTTCGGAACATACTACGAATGTACTTCAAAGATTTCAAAAGACGAATCAGTAAGGAGAGCACTTAAGATGTCCGCATTTGAATTGCTATCCCCTAAAATTAAAAAAGCAGTATGGGATCTAAAGTGGCCAGCCTTGCGTCCCATCCAAGAAGTAGCGATTCCAGCCATATTGGAAACTACAAAGCATTTGGTATTGTCATCTGCAACCGCTTCGGGAAAAACTGAAGCGGCTTTTTTGCCGATCCTAAGTGAGATTGAGCAGTCTGGCCAGGAGCACCTAAAGGTTCTGTATATAGCTCCGCTAAAAGCTTTGATTAACGATCAATTTGATCGCATTGAAAGACTTTGTGAGTATGTTAATGTTCCGGTTCATAAATGGCATGGTGATGTAACTGGAAATGACAAAAAAAAAATCATTCAAAAACCGACTGGTATTTTACAAATAACACCCGAGTCCCTGGAGAGTTTATTCATTAATAGAACCAGTTATCTGAAGAACTTATGGAAACAAGTCACGTATATCGTCATTGATGAGATTCACGTCTTCTTGGCTACAGAGAGGGGGGCGCAATTACGGTCGTTACTATTTAGAGTTCAGGAATATACGACAAACCAGGTCCGTATTATTGGCTTATCAGCAACAGTAAATGATCCAAACGGTTTTGTTACTGATTGGTTATCTCCTGAGAACCCTGAGCAAGTAAAGATTCTACAATCTGACGAAGGCGATAAAGAGATTTTCTATGCCTTGCACCATTATGCGAATGAAGAGCAAGGTAAATTTCCGTTGGAGTTATATCAGGACATTAGGAATCTTACGAAAGAGTATTCAAGTATGATTTTTGCTAATGACAGAGGATTGGTAGAGGAAACAGCTGTTTTCTTGAATCGTTTAGCAGAGAATGAAGGAGCTTCGAGGGACTATCATGTTCATCATTCATCTATTGATAAGTCTGAACGAGAATATGTGGAAAAGAAATTAAAGATGACAAAGAAACCGAAGTCTGTAGTCTGCACGGCTACACTTGAACTAGGCATTGATATCGGCAATATGGATATGGTCATTCAGATTGATTCAACTTTTTCGGTTGCCTCCCTAAAACAGCGAATAGGCAGAACTGGTAGAAGAGAAGGTATGCCGCAAATTTTGCAGATGTATACAACAAAAGCCAGCCATCTTCTTCATGCCATTGCAGTAACGGAGTTGTTTCTTGAGAAATGGGTAGAGCCACCTCTTGCTTATGCTAAGCCTTATGATGTACTCTTCCATCAGTTATTGTCTTTGTGCTGTGAGCGCAATGGGTTGATGCTAGATGATTTGATGGACTCGATTTTACGTAACCCCGTTTATCAAGCCATTCCAAGTGGCCATTTTGTAGAATTATTAGAACATATGGTCAAAAGAGAATATCTTGAACTGGTTCCAGGATCACAGCAGTTTATTGTTGGTCTAGAAGGAGAAAGAATCTTACGAAGCAGGGAATTCTATAGTGTTTTTTCCGTTCAAGAAGAGTTTAATGTATTTCATATGAATCAAAGAATCGGGGCTGTAGATAAAACACCCGCTGTTGAAGTAGGGAATAACCTCATTCTTGCCGGAAAGCTTTGGTCTATTGAAACGGTAGATCATAATAAGGACAAAGTTTATGTGGCCCCTGCGTTTGATGCGAAGAGACCTGTGTTCCTTGGATCTAGAGGAACCATTCATCGTAAAATCAGCGAGAAAATGCAAGAGGTACTTTGTTCAAGCCAAACTTATTCTTATTTGAACGACGTTGGGGTAAAGGATTTAAAAGGAATGCGTGAAACCTACACCGGACTTAGTGTAACTCCTGGGCAGAGAGTTATCTTTCTTGGTAAAAATGAAAGCCTCATTGAATTGTTTGCAGGGACCATGATCTCTAACACATTGATGTGGATGTTGAGAGCAATGGGAATGCAAGTGACAACCAATGATATGGGACATCTCAAGCTGGTAGGAAGAGTAGATGGGATCGTTCATTTGCTGGAGTCAATTACCAAGAAGCATTGGAATTCCTACGAGCTATTAGATGTTACATTTGTCTATGAGCTATACAGGACGAAGTTTTCATTTTATTTAAGTGAAATGTTAGAGAAAGAAATGCATTTATCTGCAACGGTGGATGTTGAAGGGACAATTGCGTTTTTGAAAGACAAGCAATTTGTGGTATTCAAATGCTAATTTAAGGTATCTAGATGATGGTAGGTCGTTACATAAAACGACCAGTTATTGAATTAAAGAGTATACAGTTTTACGACTTGGAGTAAAGGAGATCCTACTGTTCCTCCACAGTGTACATGTGAAAGCTGTGAAGGAGCGATGTAACCAGAGTACTATAATGGTATTCGAGGATATGAGTACAACATGCCGATGTGCGTGCAACCTATAAAGGACCGTCAGGATAAACTTCCTGACGTTTTTTCTTATTTAAATTGTGCCAGGAAATATTCATCAAATTCTTGCATTTATAGGGAAGCTATGCTATGCCAATGAACAATTTTATCACTAACTGACCATATTTCAGGTATCGCATCTGCGGCACATAAACAAAGATACTGTCGATATGCAACTTAGAACGGTTATACTACGCTAATGGGGAAGTTGACGAACAGAAAATGTAAAGGGAGATGAGCAACACGATATGAGGAGAAAAGGATTTGCCAAACTTGCAGGGACAGCGTTAGTTATCGCCATGGTTACCGGTTGTTCTTCACAAAGCAATCCAGGATCAGCCGCAACAGACAAGACAGCAGTTTCCTCCAAGCCTGCGGAAGCCGTTACCTTGAAAATGATGACTAGCAATCACCCCACATGGCCGTATAACAAAAATTGGCAGGTATACAAGTACTTGAAAGAGAAAAGCAATGTGACGCTGGATGTAGAGACTCCGCCAAATGACTATGAGACGGCGATCAGCCTGGCGGTATCTTCGGGCGACATGCCGGATTTTCTAGTCGTTCCAAGTACACAAGTCGCCAATAAATACGGAAATCAAGGCGCATTGGTTAATATTTGGGATTATCTCAAGAAAATGCCGAATTATGAAGCATTCCTCAACAGCAATCCGGATGTGAAGCAATCCGTAATGTCAGCAGACGGCAAGAGCTACTTCTTCCCAATGGCGGGTCTAGAGAAACGTTCAAGAATTTCATGGGTTTACCGCGACGATGTATTTAAGAAAAATAATTTGACGCCGCCTACTTCGTATGATGAGCTCTATGAGACTGCGAAGAAGTTGAAAGCGCTGTATCCAAGCAGCTACCCGATTGCCTTCTTCGATAAGCTGTCTTCGATTACGAATATCGCTTCGAACTTCGGCACGATGAACACCCAGTACTATGATTTTGATAAAAAAGAATGGCGTTTCGGTCCGATCGAGGACAGCTACAAGGAAATGATCGGATATATCAATAAATTTTACAGTGAGGGCCTGATCCCCCCTGATTTCATGGCAATGACCCAGAAACAGTATGTCGACCTATTCGCGCAGAACAAGGCGTTCCTTGCGGCGAACTACATCGGTAACGTTGATGAAATTCCGGCTCAAGTCAAAAGCGTCGTCCCGGAGCTTAGTCTCTCCTTTATGGCGCCACCGAAAGGCGGAGCGAACGGGGTTCAGAAGAATCCATTCAGCGCGTATTTGCCCAACGGATTTGCCATCGCTTCGACCACCAAACATTTGGATGAAACGCTTAAATATATCGACTTCCTGTATTCGCCGGAAGGTATTCAAACCGCAAGCTGGGGCAAAGAGAACGAAACATTCAACTTCGTGAACGGACAGAAACAATTGAAGCCTGACTACAAAAGCTTGACGGATTTGCGTATTCAGTCCGGCATTGCCACGGTTGGTTCGTATACCGTTCTCGATGTGAATGCTTACTGGCCGCTGGATTCGAGTAATTTGCAAGAAGGCTACAAGCAGCTAGGTAATTTCGAAACGAAATCGCAGCCTCGCATCGCTTTTACGGATAAAGAGCTTGAGGTTATCTCGACAGTCGGTCAAAGCGTTAATAAATATAGAGACGAACAAATTTCCAAGTTTATTCTTGGACAAAAGAAAATGACCGAATGGAATGATTATGTCGCGGAAATGAATAAGCTGGGAGTTCAAAAAGTACTGGACGTCTATAAAGCAGCTTACGATCGTGCGCTCAGCTTCCAAAAGTAAAACCAAACCGTACCCGCTGCATAGCTTGGTAATCTAGCCTTTGCGGCGGGTATTTTCATGGGACCTAAGAAAGGGAATGATGCGATTTGAAAGCTGCACATGCTGGAAGTATATTCAGCAAGATCAGACGCGATAAATATTTATTGATGTTATTTCTACCTTGTCTTCTGTATTTTATCCTGTTCAAATATGTCCCCATCTTCGGTATTATCATCGCTTTCAAAAACTACAATCTGTTCAAAGGCGTGATGGCCAGCGATTGGGTCGGCTTCAAATATTTCATCATGTTTTTTGAAAATCCTGATTTTTACAAAATTATTCGAAATACGCTTCTTCTGGGCATTTACAATATTCTGTTTGGGTTCCCGATGCCCATTGTACTCGCACTGCTTCTCAATGAAATCAAGAATCGCCTCTTTCAGCGTTTTGTACAGACGGCGACTTACCTGCCGCATTTTATTTCCAACGTTGTCGTCGCGGGCATGGTCGTGACGTTTCTGTCACCAACTGTGGGGATTGTGAATCATGTCTTGGGCTTCTTCGGCCACGAGCCGATTACCTTCATGATGGAGCCGGGATGGTTTCGAACGATTTTCGTCACGTCGGGAATATGGCAGCATGCTGGTTGGGGGACTATTATTTATTTGGCGGCACTCACGGGTATTGACCCGCAAATCTACGAGGCAGCTAAGATTGACGGCGCGAATCGTTGGAAGCAGATGAGACATATTACACTGCCGGGCATCTCGCAAGCGATCGTGATCGTGTTGATTTTGGATATCGGGAGTCTGCTCGAAATCGGCTTTGAGCGCGTCTACTTGCTCTCGACGCCAGTAACCTATGAGACGGCGGATATCATCAGCACATACGTTTATCGAGTTGGGCTTGTGGACGGCAATTACAGCTATGCGACGGCGATTGATCTTTTCACGGGCATTATTAGCATTATTTTCGTTTATACAGCAAATACAATCAGCCGAAAATTTAGTGAAAATAGCTTGTGGTAAAGGCGGGAATCCGAATGAATAGACGCTTCTCAATATTTCAAGCCTGCAATACAGTGATATTGGCGTTAGCTGCTGTCAGTACGCTATATCCTTTTCTGTATATGATTTCGATTTCATTAAGTGATCACGCACATGTCTTGCAGGGGGATGTCTGGTTGTGGCCGAGAGGAATTAACTTGGACATGTATAAGTATGTATTTAAAGACGGACGCATCTTCACCGGCTATCAAAATACAATTATTTATACGGCGCTGGGGACCGTCGTCTCCTTGCTTGTAACATCAATGGGGGGCTATGCGCTTTCCAAAAAAGAAATGGTTTTCCATAAAACGTTTACGTTTATTGTCCTTGCAACCTTGTTCGTCAACGGCGGGATGATCCCGACCTTTCTTGTCGTCAAGTCTTATGGTCTCGTCAACACGATTTGGGCGATGGTTCTCCCCGGGGTCGTTACCACGTGGAATCTCATCATTATTCGAACTTTCTTCAGCGGTATTCCGAAGGAGCTTGAGGAATCCGGCAAGCTGGACGGACTTTCGGAGATTGGAATTTTTCTGCGCATCGTTCTGCCGCTGTCCAAAGCGGCGCTGGCCACGATCGGTTTATTCTATGCGGTCGGGATTTGGAACAATTTTATGGGGCCGCTGCTCTATCTTAGAAAAGAAGAACTGTTCCCGTTGCAAGTTTTTTTACGCCAGATTGTTCTGGCCGGACAATTTAACGGGGATGGCGGGGCTGTCTCCGACAGTCTGATTATTGCAGAAGACGCGCTGAAATATGCAACGATAATGGTATCCACGCTGCCGCTTCTCGTTATCTATCCATTCATTCAGAAGTATTTTGTTAAAGGCGCATTAATCGGTTCTGTAAAAGGATGATCGAAAAAGGAAAGGAAGTGCGGCATTGAAGCCAATGAATATACTTTTAATCATGACGGATCAACAACGCTGGGATACGTTAGGCTGCTATGGGAACGAGGCGGCGTATACGCCGAATCTGGATTGGCTGGCTTCAGAAGGCACGGTGTTTGAACATGCCTATACAACATCGCCTTCCTGTGTGCCAGCGCGGGCGTCGCTAATTTCAGGCATGAAGCCATGGCATACCGGTGTTTTAGGGATGGGACGAGGACAAGGCCCGATGGGGGTAGGCTTTGCGCATACGCTGCCAGGCGAACTAGCCAAAGTTGGCTATCATACCCAAGGAGTCGGCAAAATGCATTTCTGGCCGCAGCGTACGCTGAACGGCTTTCACAATACCGTATTGGACGAATCCGGTCGAGTGGAATCGGTAGGCTTCCTATCGGACTATCTGCAATGGTTTGAAAAAAGTAAAACAGGCGACTATGGTTTCGTAGACCATGGCATTGATTGGAATTCCTGGATGGCAAGGCCGTACCATGCGCCGGAATTTTTACATCCGTCCAATTGGACTGTCAATGAATCGATTAAGTTTCTGAAGGAACGGGACCCGGCGAAGCCTTTCTTTCTTAAAACATCGTTTGCGCGTCCGCATTCGCCGTATGATCCGCCGCAATTCTATTACGATTTGTTCAAAGCGAAAAAGCTGCCGCAGCCATTTCTCGGTGACTGGTCATGCCTTCATGACGTCCCGGAGGACGCTGCAAAACCGGATGCATGGCGTGGAAAGCGCAGCGGAGAAGAAACGCATCGGGCGCGGGCGGGCTATTATGGCGCAATTTCGCATATCGACAGCCAAATTGGGCGGCTGCTTATTTATTTACGAAACTCGGGTTTATTAGATGAAACATTAATTATTTTCACCTCCGATCATGGAGATATGCTCGGAGACCACAATCTATGGCGTAAAACGTATGCCTATGAAGGCTCTGCCCACATTCCGTTCATCATTCGGTATCCGAGGGGCAAAGGCTTCAATCATGTGAGCCGATCAGATGTGCCGGTCTGCCTGGAGGATATCATGCCGACTTGTTTGGCTACCGTCGGTGCAGCCATTCCGGACAGTATGGACGGCGTAAATCTGCTGGGGGCTATGCGGGGAGAGCAAGTGAAGGGAAGAAACTTCATTCATGGCGAACACTGTGCTTGCTATGCCGATGACAATGAAATGCATTATTTGACGGATGGCAAGTGGAAATATATTTGGTTCCCTCGCACAGGCGCTGAACAGTTGTTTCATTTGCAAGTCGATAAGGGCGAGTGCAGGGACTTGGCGAGGGATGCGGATCACAGTTCGATCTTGGATACATGGCGGCAGGAATTAATCGTGATCTTGGATGAGCGGAATGCCGGACTGGTAGAAAATAATAGGCTTGTATGCCAGGCCGGCGCCCCGCCGATTGTTTCGCCGCATTACATGGCAAGAAAAGAACGCGCAGGGTTCGCTGCCTGGAAATAACATTATTCGGTGTCCATACCTTTCTTTCTACGATAGCCACCAGGCGTATCTCCGGTTGATTTCTTGAACATGCGAATAAAGGAAGTCCCGTTCTGGTAGCCGAGGGCCTCGCTGATTTCGTTAATACTAAGCTCGGTACTCACTAAAAGTTGTTTGGCTTTTCGAATACGCACCTGATTCAGGTGATCGCTGAAGGTCATGCCCGTTTTATCTTTAATATATTGCGATAAATAAGAAGAGGTAAGATTCAACCGATCGGCAATCCATTCCAGCGATAGCTCTGGCGTAAAGTCGTTTTCGAGCAAATTGATAATGAAATCGATGGTTTCGTCTTTTTCGGCCTTTTTATCTTGAATTAAGACAATCGATTTTTGAAAAAAGGAAGCAAAAAATGCTTTGTATTGATCGAGCGTGTCACAATGTTTGAGCTCTTTGAATAGTGAATTTATGCTAGCCGTAGAAAGATAGTCGGATTTAATAACCAAATGTTCCATGTTATGGATCGTTTTGGCAACCATCATTTCTGAAAATTGCTTGTATTGCAGTGATTTCGCTTCTTTATTAACCATTACGGCATACATGGAATTCACAAGCTGTAAGCAAGCTGCAAGATCACCGTTCTGAAGGGCGGCATTAAATTGCTGCTCTTGAATAACGGATAAGACGTACGGATTCGTATGAACGGGATGTTCATAGATGATTTGTGTCTCCTCCATCAGCTTGGCACCATTCGCCATATCCAGCACTTCTTGATAGGAGGTCTTGATGTCAGAGGAAGATTCAAAGACCGAGCCGACGGTAATCGTAATGAGACATATGTGGCTGTCCTTATCGAAGACTTGCTTGAAATAGTTCATCGTTTGGCGCACTAGCTCCCGATTTGTATCGGCAAAGATTAGCGTAAGAATTTCGTTCGTCTCCGGTTGGAAGGAATGCGACAGCTTGAAGTTTTCTTTCATAATCATGTCGATGAACTGGGTGTAGTAGGCGGCTGCCTTTTCGGTGAAAGCCGTCATCTGCTCTGGCATCGTACTTCTGAAATCCAGGCGGTACAAAATCATGAGGATCGAGCCGCTGATGACGGGGAAGTCATTCCATTCTTTCAGATCCGATTGAATGTTTTTCAGCTTACTGATGTACCCGTAATTCGTCAGTAATTTCGATTTTTTGACTAATTCTTTCTGCACTTCGCTCTTTTCCTCCGTCAAATCACGAAATTTCTGGCTGATTGCATTGAATTCCATGATTTTGCTTTGCGGAAGTACAGAAGACTGCTCTTCCATGGAGACCAAGATTTGTTTAACCGGCCGATGAATGTTGGTGCTGAACAGATAGGAAATCAACAGGCTTGCGAATAGGGCAATCAAGCAAATGAAGATTAGCGTCACATTCATCTGAATGGTTTGCTCATGGATATTTTCATTTGGCACATACATGTCATAAGTGAGACCTGAGAATTTACCCTTTTCGGAAAAGGAATAAAAGTGGGTACTCGGATCCGTAGATGGGGCTCGATCTGTGCTGAAGATTTGTTGTTGATCGTCTTTGATGACGAAGGTGGAATTCACTGTCCGCTGAAGATCGTCATATAGGTTGTTGGCCTTTATGAGCGCGATAATGATAAAGTGATTTTGTTCGTTTTGAACGACATACGGAATTAAATTGCTGGATTGTGGTGCAAGTCCAATTTGAAACGTATCCATGGATAGCATCTTCGCCTTGAAGTTGCTTTCCGTAAGCTGCGCTAGCCAGAAAGAAGTCGGGTAATGCTCAGAGACATAAAAACGACTGAACATCCGATCACTTGCGCTGATCCCTTCTTTTTCGAGTACAATGCCGGAGTTGAAGAGGATGATAAGATTGTCCAAATGAAAAGAAGAATTCGACACATTGGAACGCAGCTGTCCAAGCACCTCTTCCACCTTCAAATAATCCACTTGCTGAGGAGAATTCTGTGCAAATTGGTTGTGCAAGGTCGAGATTTTATCGTCAAAGAGCAGATTGGATAACATACCTCTTAGTGTTTTTAAATAGTTTTCATACCCATCGACAGTTTGATCCAGTGTTGTTTGATTGTAGCGAATGATTTCTCCTTCTACTTTACTTCGGAAGTAAGAAGAAGTGATGTAATTCACGGAAACGAGAAGCAAAATGACGATTGAAAAGCTTGTAAAGATTTTGAAGAAGAATGTATTCGGTCTCCATAGCGTGCCCACACAGTTGTCTCCCTTCGATCTTTATACATTCAAAAAATTAGGATCTCACCTCACACCTCTGCGATATTGCAGAGGTGTTTGCTTTACATGACGCTGAAAAATCCGATAGAAATGCTGCAGGTTATTGAACCCAGAGCCGAGGGCAACATCAATAATGGAAAGCTCCGTTTGCTCCAATAGTTTTTTGGCCTCTAATATTCTTCGGTTTAACACATATTCGAATACTGTAAAATGGGTCGTCTCTTTAAACAAATGGCTTATGTAATATTTACTCAGCCCAAATTCGGCTTGGAGTTGCTCCAGGGTGATTGGTTTAGCGTAATGTTCATCGATAAAGCGGATCAGTCCCCTAATGTGCGGATTAAAGGCAGGAGACGGCTGCTGCTGGTCTGCCAGCTCTTTAAATCGGATTAGCAGCTGAAGTAAATTCAGCTTTACCTTGGCCTCGGCTAGCGGATCGCAATCGTTCAATTCATGCGCGGACACCACCGTTTTGAAGAGAGACGTGAGTGCGCTGCGCTGCTCCAGCTTCGTCTCCACCTTACGTGGACCTTGATGAATTAACCAGTCCAAGGTGGGCTCCAGCCCGGCTTCTCGAAGTATTCCTTGAATGAACTCTTTGCTGAAATTAATCACATATCTTGCATAGGGGCGGTTCGGCTGGTAGTGGATCCGATGGATCTCGTATTCGTTAATGAAAAAGAAGTCGCCGTCCCGGATCGTATAATTATTGTCCCTTACGAATATTTCAAGGTCCGCTTTGACAAAGAAATCAAGCTCGAAGGCATTATGATAATGGTGAATGACTGGTTTTTTCCCGATTTCCCTATCATGCGTATAGCTTATGGAGAAAGGCGGGGTTCGGTCATAAGGAACATCGTAGTTCGACATGGTCGTCCGGTCCAATTGCAGGCTCCCTCCTTAAGTAACGACAGCACTATAAATATATTATAGCAAGATAGGTGAATGTATGGGGAGAAAAACAAGATAATTGAAGACGCTCTCACGGCTCGGATGGTACGCTTAATCCGAAAATATCAAGCTCTTACTCTCTGGAGGCGAAAGAGATGGATTCTATGAATTTAACGATAATCGGCGGCGGGAGCGTCAACTGGATGGCGGGGCTCATGCGGGACGTGTATTTGTTGGACGAGATTCAAGGTGGCGAAATCAGACTGGTCGACCCGAACCGCGAGCATGTTGAGGCTGTAGCCGCTATGCTGCACACATTTAATAGACTTCGTAACAAGGAATACCAGATCCGCATTATGGATGATCGGAAGGAAGCGCTGCAAGGAGCGGACTTCGTACTGACGACGTTCAGTCCAGGAGCGATGGATGCGTTCTGGAATGATCTGGAGCTGCCGATCCAATACGGCATCCGGCAGCCGGTATCGATGACGGTTGGACCATGCGGCATCTCCGCTTCGCTGCGTACGGCACCAGTTGCCTACGAGCTTGTGCAGGAAATGGAGGAGATATGTCCGGGTGCCTGGCTGTTCAATGTGACGAATCCCATGAGCGTCGTCACCAGGGCTATGAATAAGGCGGCCAAGAGTGTCAAGGTCGTCGGCATGTGCCATGAGCTGCATGCGGCTCCGAAATATTTTGGCCCGATGCTTGGTTTGCCCAAACCTGAGGGCATGAACGTGACCGATTATCTGTACCGTTGGCTTCCGGAGCAAGGGTTTCATTATAAGGTTGCAGGGGTCAACCATTTCATCTGGCTGACGAAGGCAGAGCTTAATGGCCAGGATGTACGGCCTCGAATCCGCGCATATGCCCGTGAACATTGGGAAATTGAAGACGAAGGAGCAGCAGGACAGAATGACTCCTTTCACAACAAAAGCGCAGCGAAGCTTGCATTATGCCGTCAGTTTGGGTACTTGCCGCTGGCAGGCGACCGTCATCTGATCGAATTCTATCCAAGTCTGTGCAATGTGAGAAACGGGTACGGCATGAAATACGGCGTGCTTAAAACGACGGTAGACGCCAGGCGCTTGACGAAGGTGCATCAGCTGGACACGATCCGCCAGCTGGCAAGCGGCGTGAAGGAGGTTTCCTGGCAGCGATCCGGCGAAGAAATGACGGAAATCATGAAGGCTGTTGTCACTGGCGGCGAGACGCCCGCGATTGTTAACGTTCCGAACGAAGGGCAAATCGGAAACATGCCTAAGGACGTCATCGTGGAGACACTCGCCACTGTTGGAGCAAGCGGGATTCACCCGTGGGCTTCGGGTGATCTGCCCGGTCCGGTCGGCAGTCTATGCAGGCTTCACGCCGATGTGCATGAGCTTACATTGAAAGCGGCGCTGGAGGGCAGCCGGGAGACGTTGATCGAGGCGTTAAGCCTTGATCCACTTAGCGGGCTCGCTGATTTCTCCGAGCTCGGGGAGCTGGCTGACAGCTTGCTAAGGGCGAATCGGAGCTGGCTGCCGCGTTTTTTTAACTAGAGGGGAGTGGAAGCAGTGAATACGGTCAAAGGTACCATTTTCAAACATCAATTACAGAAACGCAAGGATGCGTTAACAGGGCGGACTGTGACTCAGCTCACTTCTCTGCCTGGAAATCATCATCATTTATATTTTACGAGCAGCAGCTTTACCGAGGATAACCGGCAGATTCTATATATCAGCGACCTGGGCAGCGGCAATCCGAATGTGTTCAAGCTGTCGCTGGAAGACGGTTCTGCTGTTCAACTTACAGACAATAGTGACGGCATAATGAAAAGTTATGTGTACTATGACGGCAATCCGTACCGCGGTTTCGCCAAAGCAAGCCCTAGCTTTGCTCCTGCAACAGGTCTTTTGCTATATATTCAAGGTAACGAGGTTCGATTGCTCGATGTAAACGGGCTGGAGGAAAGGGTCATTTATCAACTGCCGGCAAACGTGATGACCGGATTTACGCATTTGTCTGGTGACGGACGATACGCTTGCGTTCCTTATATCAATTCAGCAGCGTTTGAGGTTGGAGATGGTAATCCTTTCAGCTTAATTCGGGAAAAGGTGAAGCGGGACAACATAAGCTCACAAGTCGTCGTCATCGATACGATCTCAGGGGAAACGCTCTACAATTTTACGCACCAGGGCTGGGTGACGCACGTACAGTTTCACCCGAACGATCCGCGAATCATCCTGTTCAACCATGAAGGCGGGATGGTCGATCAGCGCATTTGGCTGTATGATCACGGGAAGATCTCGAAGGTGAGGGATCAATCGAACGGGGGACCGTCTTTGTGGATTTGCCATGAAATGTGGGCGAATCAAGATCATGCGGTGATTTATCACGGAACCCGTGGCGTTCCAAACGACCCGGCGATGAAGGAAGTAGCGAAAGAGCAAGAGCCGATTGTCAGCTTTGTCGGTTATATGGGTTCACGGGAAGAGAAGTACATGGAAGTAAGCTTTTCACCTGATATGACGGCTTATGGACATTTCACCACAAGCACAGACGACTCGCTGCTTGTGACTGACGGCATTATTAATGCCCACAGTATTCATCTGTGCCGGATAGATTGGCTGCAGGCCAAGCTGGACATGACACTTCTCTGTCTCCACAACAGCAGCTTCTCTGTGCAGGACGTGCATCCGCATCCGATTTTCAGCCATAACGACCAGTACGTTCTTTTTACCTCGGATACTCATAATGAACGGACACAAGGCAATATCTATATCGTTGATTTGCACGAAACTGTATAAATTAAAGGGGGTTATACCATGCATCCTTTTATGGGAATAGAGCAGTGGGACAAAATTGGCATGTCCGTAGCCGAATCAGCCAACCGGCTGCACCGGCTCGCTTACATCGATCGGCGGCTGGCAAGAATCGAAGCCGGCCATCTGATCGCCCGGCCGGAATATGAGCTCAAAGGCGCATTAGCCCGACTGGTGTGGCAAGATGCTTCCTTCAATGAGCAATGCCGCAATCGCTGCAGGCAACTGCGACTGAGCACGGCAGCTTTCGACAAGTGTCCCGACATCGCGCTCGAACAGCTGACGAATCAAGTGCTCGATTCCGCAAGCACATTAACCTTGTTAATTGCGTTGTTTGAAGTGGTGAAGCCGGCTCAGCTAGAGGCCATCGACGATTATTTGCAGCGAGCGCAGCCTATTGTCGACGAGCCGACCATCACGATGCTCCGGCATCAGCAACTTGACCGGCAGATGCAAATCGACTGGGGCCAATCAGCCGCCACGGAGCTGCTTCAATCCGCCTCGGAAGAGGAACGCCAGGATGCTGAGAAGTGGAAATCTCTTCTCGAGAATTTGCTGCAGCGAGCTGGTGGCGTCAGTGGTACGGAGCCACGGACGGAGCATGAGCCCTTAATGCCCGAACTAGCCGTTTCGTTTGAGCTGCCGAATGTTTCGATCCGGGACAGCCGTTTTAAGACAAACCGGCGCAAGTTCGACGGAATGACGTTCGAGGACAACGACGCAGGCCGGTTTGAGGCGATGATGCTGCACCGGTTTTATGAAATGACGGCAACCGAGGCACTCGCATACATCTATTTCAGTGCGGATAGCAAGCCATGGGCCTTTCATTACGATGTGGCTCGCCATCTGTGGGACGAGGCCCGTCATTCCTGGTTCGGGGAAGCTGCGTTACGGGCAAAAGGAAGGAATATTTACGACATTCCAAATTGGATTGGATTTTACGAAATGTGCGTAAACGAATTTGATAGTATTGACGAAGCTTATACCCACCTTACGATTGCCATAGAAAAGGCGGCCATGAAATATCCTCCGGGGAAGAGGGAAGAGTGGGAGTTTTGTCGCGATAAGGTTCAGGATCCGTTGATGACGACGTTTCAGGATTTCGATTGGGCAGACGAGGTCGTTCATGCTGGGTTCGGACAAAAATGGATCATTAATGATGTACATCAAGGGGATCAGGATAAAGCACAGTTGGCAGCAGCCGTTACGCAGGAGAAAAGAACGAGGTTTATGGAGCGGGCGATGGGACAGGCGCGCCCCGACAAGCAAGTCACCGACCGTTTTGCTGGTGGTTACTAGATGTAATACCAACTAAATTGTACCCTATCGAGAAGATACCTGACTCGATAGGGTCATTTTTTTATACAATCGAAAATGAGAAATGTAGTACATAAATTTAAGCATTTATAGTATATTTAATTAGTTGTCTGAGTTTAGCAATTAGAGTGGCAGAAAGAAGTGGTACAAAAATGAAAGTTAGCCTAACCGCACTAATCCTATTTGTTATATTAGGAACGACCGGGTGCAGCCATTCCGTGCAACCTGAAAGTTTAGTTTCTTTACCTAATACACAAGTCATCTCACCTGTACACATAGAACCCCAACAAAAAGTGATAAAGAAAATAGATGATTCTAATAGTGAGCAAAAAAGTGAAAGTGCTGTAGTCATCAATAATGTGAAAAAAGACGGGCTTAAAGTGGCTTTAACTTTTGATGACGGTCCTGATGAAAAATATACGCCGCTCATTTTGGACATATTGAAGAAGGAGCAGGTGAAAGCGACTTTCTTCGTAGTCGGAGAACATGCGAAAGAACATCCGAAAATGTTGAAAAGGGTTGTAGATGAAGGTCATGTTATCGGTAACCACTCGTGGGATCATGTCAATCTTTCTGACGCGACTGCCGATAAGATTGAGGGTGAAATTGGATCAACGGATGACATGATTAAGCAAATTACAGGTGTAACCCCTACCTTATTTCGGGCACCCTATGGTGCGGTTTCTCCGCAGGTTCTTAATGCATCTATGAAATCTGGCCATCAAGTGATCGGTTGGTCCGTAGATACGTTAGATTGGGATGGGAAAAGTGTTCCGCAAATTCTAAGCAATGTACGAAAAGAAGTTGGACCAGGCGCAATAATTCTTCAGCACTTTGCAGGCGGGAAGCATGGGAAACTCGGTAACACGGTAGAGGCGCTTCCTCAAATTATCTCCTATCTGAGACAAAAGGGTTATACCTTAGTGACGGTTCCAGAACTACTTGCTGCCAATTAATTTCACCTTTATTTCAAGGCTGTTAGACTGCGATATTTAGCAGGCTAACAGCCTTTTGAGTCGTGTAGGAGGCTGCCGGTTATCGCCATTGGGGAATGTAAATCATTAAGTTTTCTGAGGAGATGGAGGTTTCAGAGGGGGACTTTCGTCCATTTCGGCAGTGCCTCTATAGACAGATGGCGCAATTCCGATCCAACGCTTGAATTGGCGGCTGAAGTGGGCGCTTGTTTTATACCCGAGTATCATGGCTATATGATCGATGGACAGATCAGTCTGAAGCAGCAGGCGTTGTGCCTCGCTTAACAAAATTTCCGACATATATTTGCGGGGAGCTTTCCCGTAAACCTGTTGAAATACCCGATTCACCTGGGATGGACTGAGATTCAGGGATTCGGCTATATCTTGGACGAATTTTCTTTCGTTGTCTTCCACTTGGCCATGAAGCAGGCTGCTTCGGATCGAAGATCCAATGTTTTCGGCGATGCGGCTGGCCAGTAATTCCTTTTTCGTAAGCACGACGTTGTCGGTCTGGGACAGTTGTTCCACCAACGTTCCCAAAAGCTCAAACACGGCTGCGTACATTTTCATGTTTTTTGCAGCAGAAAGCGATCGATTTTTGTTTTCAGTGGCAAAATTGCATAATTCTGTTAAAAATGGAGCCAATTCTTTGACAAAGGGAGAGGAGGCTTCGTAGCAGGTGGCTTGACGGCGCTCCAGCTCTTTGGAGAAAGCGGGATCTGCTACGCTGAAATGGATGCAAAAATAAGTGAAGCCACGAGAGCCTGCGGACTTGCATGAATGAATGATTCCCGGACGTATGAAAAGCAGATCTCCCTTTTTTTGATCATAAATTTGACCTTCAATCATCATCTTCATGTCCCCTTCGATCACCCAATGAAGCTCGTACATCGGATGTTCATGGGATGGATAGGTCCAACTGGGACCCACATCGCGAACATGCAGCCCCATCAGGTGAAAGGACATTCGAACGTCGGGAAGCCTGCCTATTTCAACCATATCGGCGATCATTTCAGACATTGTATACGTCCCCCCTTGCTTTTCGATCTATTCTACACCATTTATACAGCGCTTTCAATCGGGAGTGAATGCAAGAAATGGGTAAATGTTGTAAACGATTAGCGCATCGTCAACTCCAATATAGTAGTGGTATGTTAGTATTATCACAGGTCAAAGGCAGCTAATTATGTAATCGCAAGGCATCGTCAGCATCTGCTGGCTGGATGAACGAATCAGAGGGTGGCCGATTTCTTAAAGCGATCCGGCTCACTGTAATCAAGCTGGTATACTAGGGTAACTAGTCATCTTATATTTTTGTAAGCGCTTTTTTGAAAGTGCTTCAAAGATGAATGGCGGCTCGTCGGGCTGGAGGAATCTTATGAGTATTCAAATTGACATTTCAAGAGACAAAAGAGGACTAATCCGGGATTTCGTTTACGAAACCTTGAAGAAAAACATCATGGAGCTGCGACTCGAACCGGGGCGGTTTATCTCGGAGAAAGAACTGGTCGAAATGCTCCAAGTGAGCAGGACGCCAATTCGGGAAGCATTGGTTAAACTGACTCAGGAAGAATTAATTGAAACGACTCCTCAGAAGGGCTCCATCATATCGCTGATCGATTTGCAGCATGCGGAAGAATCCAGATTTGTTAGAAAAACTTTGGAATCCGCCGTTGTTAGAGAAGCGTGTGAGCTGCTTGACAAGGAACAGGTGCTTCATCTGCAAAATCTCATCTCGCTGCAAGAACTATGCGAATCCGAACAAAATTATGGGCGTCTGTTTGAGCTCGATGAAGAGTTTCACAAATCGATTATGATCGGCTGCGGCCGGGGCCGTACGTGGGGACTCATTCAACAAATGGCAACGCATGACAACCGCATTCGAATTTTACGGCTTGCTTCCGATTCCGACTGGAAAATAATATTGGCCCAGCATCACGGCATTGTTCGTGCCATCAAGGAGAAAGATCCCGACCAAGCGGAGAAAATGATAAAAGATCATTTGGAGCTGCTCTTGATTGAAAAAGAAAATTTGAAGCTGAAGCACACCAAATTTTTCAAATAAATCAAAGGAGTGAAAGACGATGATAAAAGTAGCCGTGATCGGTGCCGGCGGTATCGCAAATGCGCATTTGGAAGCGTATGCAAACTCGTTCAAAGGAAGATGCGAAGTCGTTGCGTTATGCGACATTTACAGGGAAAAGGCAGCTGGGCATAAAGAGAAATTCCAGCTCGATTGCAGGGTCGAAGAGGACTATCGTGAACTGCTGGACAGCGATATTGATCTGGTTTCGATCTGCACCCCGCCGTATACGCATGCGCAAATCGCTATCGACTTTTTGAGAGCTGGCAAGCATGTATTGGTAGAGAAACCGATGTCTTCTTCCTTGGAAGAATGCGACCGCATGTTGGAAGCGGCTTCAGAGTCGAATCGTATACTGTCCGTTATCGGGCAGAACCGATTCAGGGATCCTATCATGAGGCTGAAGCGCACGCTCGACACCGGAAAGGCAGGCAAAGTCGTGCATGCACAGGTTGATTCCCACTGGTGGAGAGGGCACTGCTATTACGATTTGTGGTGGAGAGGCACTTGGGAAAAGGAAGGCGGCGGCTGTACGCTGAACCACGCCGTTCATCATATTGACATGCTGCAGTGGACGATGGGGATGCCGGATAAAGTCCAGGCGGTGATGAGCAATACTTCGCATGATAATGCGGAAGTCGAGGACATCTCCGTAGCCATTCTTTCTTACGGTAACGGAAGCCTGGCACAAATAACAAGCTCTGTCGTGCATCACGGAGAAGAACAGCAGCTTATATTCCAAGGGGAAAAGGCGAGAATTTCCGCACCCTGGAAGGTTTATGCCTCCACCTCCAAGGAAAACGGATTTCCGATTCGGAACACGGATCTCGAGGAAGAGCTTGAGAACACGTACAACAGCATGGAAGACCTCCCATACACCGGGCACGCTGGACAAATTGACGATGTGATGAAGGCGATCGAAAGCGGATCACTGGAGGTACTCATAGACGGCCGTGAAGGACGCAAAACGCTCGAGCTCATTACCGCCATCTATGAAGCGGCGACTGCAGGCAAGAGTGTAAGCCTGCCTTTAACGAAAGACAGCGTATTCTATTCAAGAGACAGCTTGCTCGCGAACGCACCGCATTTTTACGAGAAGACCTCATCGGTTGTTTCCTTCTCGAAGAACGACATTACTCTCGGCAGCGATTATAAGAAGTAACTGTTCTGGGCAAGGTGAGAAACCAGTGAAATGGAGGTAGTCGTTTATGCAGGCAATGAACAGTAGTGTTGCTCTGGATAAGAAGAAGAGCGTCGCCATACCGCAGCAAAAAAAGAAAGGCTTGTCGTATTATATAAGACTTGATTATATGCTTTACCTAATGCTGCTAGTCCCTATTGCATATATCGTGACATTTAAATATGCACCTATGTATGGCATACAGATTGCTTTTAAGGATTACAACATTTTTCAGGGCGTTAACATGAGTCCCTGGAATAACTTTGAAACATTCAAGCAAATCTTTTCATCACCGCAATTTTTTCAGGTTGTTAGAAATACGTTGATGCTGAACTTTTTGGATTTAATATTGGGATTTCCAGCGCCGATTATTTTGGCCATTTTATTAAATGAACTGGTATGGAATAAGTTCAAAAAGATTAGCCAGACCGTATTGTATCTGCCGCATTTCCTTTCCTGGGTTATCATTGGCGGTATTGTTACTCAGCTGCTTTCTCCCACAGGTATGTTAAACTCCTTAATTGGCCATATGGGTGGGCATTCGTTGCCATTCCTCACGAACAAATATGTATGGGTGGCAACTTATTCTTTAATTGGCGTATGGCAGAATGCAGGATGGGGGACAATTTTGTATCTTGCTGCTATGACGGGAATTGACAAACAGTTGTATGAAGCCGCAGATGCAGACGGAGCAGGAAGATTAAGAAAGATATGGCATATTACGCTGCCAGGTATCCGACCAACCATTGCGATCCTTCTGATCCTGCAGCTCGGTAATATTATGGCTATTAACTTCGATCGTCCATTCAACATTCAAAACAACCTTGTTATGGATTATGCTGATGTTATCAGTACCTATGTTTATCGTGTAGGGATTCAATCTGCGAACTTTTCAATTGGTGCAGCTGTGGGCTTGTTCCAGTCTGTTATTTGCTTAATATTCTTGGTAACCTCTAATTTTATTTCCCGTAAATTAGGGGAAAACGGAATATGGTGAGGAGGCATCGACAATGTCACATACGTTTAAGAATAGAATGATTGACTATACAGCAGCAACGGTTATATTAATTGCGGTTTTTATATGTCTGGTTCCTTTTCTTTATATTCTCTCCCAATCACTTAGCTCTAACACGGCGATTATATCCCAAGCTGTTACCATCTACCCCATAGACTTTAATATAGAAGCTTATAAAGTTGTTTTCAGGGATGCTGGTATGTTGTACTCCTTGTTTTATACGATCATTCTGACGGCCGTATTTGTGCTCGTATCTTTGACCGTTACCATATTGGCAGCGTATCCGTTGACCAAAAAGAGGCTTAAAGGCAGAAATGTTTTATTGTTATTGATGGTGTTTACCATGTATTTTAGCGGCGGGTTGATTCCGGATTATCTCAATGTAAAGAATCTGAGCCTCTTGGACTCGCCATTGTCATTGATTCTCCCGGGTATGATGAGCGTATACTACATGATCATATTGAAATCGTTTTTTCAAAGCTTGCCTGAAAGTCTGGAGGAAGCTGCACACCTGGACGGATGCAATGAGCTGCAGATTTTGATCAAAATCGTGCTGCCTCTTTCCAAGCCGGCACTTGCCACAGTCAGTTTACTGTATGCCGTATTCCGGTGGAACTATTTTCAGGATGCTCTTTTCTACATTACTGACCAGAAATTCTATACGATACAGCTTAAGCTGTATAACGTTATCAATCTCTCACAGCAGATGTCCGGCGAGAATCTTATTGTAAATCTGCCTTCCGAGGCGTTGAAAGCGGCAAGTATTATGTTTGGCACAATTCCAATTCTTCTTGTGTATCCGTGGCTTCAGAAATACTTTGTATCCGGTATTATGATTGGTGCCGTTAAAGGCTGATATGGGTTTGTGAAATGGATGATTTCATCTGTTTCGCGAGTTTATATACGATTAATTTAAAAAAGGGAGTTGGGTTCTTTGAAGGTAAAGACAGGAAGATCTATCGGTTTTTCTTTGGCCGCCCTATTACTTGCTTCTACATTATCCGCCTGCACGAGTAGTTCGCCAACCGGCACAAACGCCACTGCTACAGCAAGCGCTGGTACACAAACGGCTGCAGCAGGTGCTACAAAAGAACATCGCACATTAACTGTCGAAGTTTTCGACAGAGGTAAACCCGGACAGCCGGATTTGAATGATAACTTCTGGACGAAGTATATCAACGATAATTTCGGCAAACAGTTTAATGCCACAGTAAAATTTGTTTCCGTTCCTAGAGCCCAGGAAGTAGACAAATTGAACGTATTGATGGCATCTGGCCAGGCACCTGACATTACCTTCACGTACAATCAAGGTGTTGTTTACAACTATGTACAGCAAGGTGGCTTGGCAGAATTAGATCCAGTTCTCAAGCAGTATGGATCTACACTCACAAAATATCTGGGCGATGATGTATTAAAATATGGAAAGTTTAATGGCAAGCAATATTCTATACCGGGCAAGAGGACTGTTCTTGCAAGTTCAAACACTTTTATCCGTAAAGATTGGCTTGATAAATTGGGGCTTCCTGTTCCTACTACACCGCAACAATTCTATGACACCATGGTTGCATTTAAAGAGAAGAATCCTGGAGGTGTAAGCGGTGTCATCCCGTACGGTTATTCCCTGCAGCCATTAAATCCCGGATTAAGTTTCATACCAGAAGCCTTTAAACCATCTAATCTTACGGAAGAACAGTTTGCTACCCTTCAGCCGCAATCGATCTGGTTGGCCAACTGGAGTATGCCGGGATTTGATAAAGCGGTTGGGTATGTCAACAAAATGTATAATGCCGGCTTGATTAGCCCGAACTTTGCAACTGACAAAGATGGAAAACTGCTGGACGCAGATATTTCCAACGGAAAAGTGGGAGCATTCCAAACGAACTGGGATGGTCCGTACAGAACGGCTCCCGGCACCTATGCCAATTTGGTTAAAAATGTTCCTGGTGCTCAACTTGTTCCAATCGATCCATGGCAAAATGATGCGGGCAAACATCCTAAGAACGGGTACAGCCCAAATGGTATGTATATCATCATTCCTAAAACAAGCAAAAATGTTGACCTTGCCGTACAATACCTCAACTGGATGAGCGACCCTAAGGTAACCCTCTTCCTTCAGAACGGTCAGGAAGGCGTAGACTACAACATGGTGAATGACGTTCCAAAACAGACAGGGACGACAAATACCGGAGATAAAATGATGACGGTTGCTAACAACCTGGACTATGACATCCTATCCAATGGGATTGAACTTGGTGATCAGAAAAAGAATGATGCAGCCATTTCTACAGGATATCCTGGTTATGAAAAGGATGCAGAGAATGCTTTGAAAGTAAGTATGGTGGACTATTATGCCGGCTACTTCTATTCCATACCGAATGCAGCTGATGCCAAAAACAACGCAGCGCTTAAGAACCTTTCGGCACAAATGCTTGCAAAACTAATTGTTGCTAAACCGGCTGAAGTCGATGGCTTGTACAAATCATTGGTTCAACAGTACATGGATCAGGGCGGGAAGGCAGTTGAAGACGAATTTATAAAGAATTACAAAGCTCAGAATGGTAAATAAGTGAGAGTTTAAACGTGATAAAAGCCGGACATGGGATTTACCCAAGTTCGGCTTTTATCTGTTGCTAGTTGTTGAGCAGAAGTAGTCTTTCTTCTGGATCTAGTTTGGGACAGGTTGTGCAGTAATCACGAGTCGCTGTACCAGAATCAATTTGATAAGCCAAGCAGCAGTATGGCCGTAAATACAAGATCGGACCCTGCCAATCCGGATGCTCAAAAATATTTAACTTAATGGCAAATCGATTATCGATTCGTGGTTCAAACACAAGCGTCTGATCTCTCCGTATTAGTTCCAAACGGTTCTTTGTTTGCCAGTGCTTCTGATCGCTCATTAGCTGAACATAGAGCTGCCGCAAATTATGAGTGACAAGTGCCCACATCACTTTGATGTTAGCACCTGTGTGCAAGGCTATTGCTTGGAAAAGTGACTCCGTATGATTTTGCAGATTTTGCACATATTCTTTAAATTGGAGATCTCGTTCCAGAGTAAGAGACGCAGGTAGAAGAGATCTTTCCAAAATTTCCGTCTCATATGCCATAGCACCGCCCTGAGTCAAACGGAACCTGACGTGGTTGGGAGATGCTGATAGCAAAGTATCATGAAGACTTGCTGATGCAATGAGGCCCCTAATAAATACGGAATATCGCTTAGCAAATAGAGTGCCTGTAACAATGAGTTCAGCATTACCTAACAGAGAAGACTGCTGAGTAAAGATGCAAGAAAGAGAAGATTCCTGCAATAGATCCATGGCTGAATAGGGATATGACGATTCGTTGCCGTTGCGAAGAGATGTGACGAAATATTTTTGCATGGAGTAAATAAATGCATCGTCGCTGTCGCTATTATTCATCATCATTTACTTAATGATCTTCATGATGTCATCGATAATTTCGCCACGGCCGATGACACCCCAACCTTTAAATAACCAGAAAGAGTCCGTTTCATATATGTTATTTGTCGTAACGGCTGGGGTGTTTTTCCAGAGAGGGCTTGACTTCAGATTCTTTAAATTGTCATTGGCGTTAGGATCCGTCTCTAGTAGAACATAGTCTGCATTGATTTCAGGAATTTTTTCCATAGATAGATCAATACGTTTATCTTTGGGTGTAAGTGCAGTCGGCGTAAATCCTAGGTCATTATAGAGCAATACGTTGGTCGGATGTCCATTTTGTGCATATAGCTGAAGATTTTTTTCTCTAACGCGCAGGTAAGCCATATTCTTATTTTTCAATGTTTTAATTTGGTCACGTGCTTTTGCTACTTTAAGTTCAAGCTCGGCAATTTTCGCTTTTGCTACATCCACTTTGTCATACATTTCAGCGATCGTCATGATATCCTTTTTCCAAAAATTAACATTGCTCTCATACTCTTGCCACTCATTTCCCATCACAATGGTCGGTGCGATTTTCTGAAGTTGATCATAGGTAGTAGCAGCAGTACGGCTCTCAACAAGGATGACATCCGGCTTAATTGCCAAGATAGCCTCAAGATTAGGCTTGTCTGCTGATCCAACAAGGGGAACACCTTGTAATTGTTTAGATAAATATGGAAGATAATCTCCGCCATAACGGACTTCGTTGTTTACGCCGGCCGGCTTTTCGCCAATGGTTAACAGGTGGTCGATATAAGCTGCTGAAAGGACAACAATCTTATTAATTTTAGCAGGGATGACGGTTGTACCCTTCAGATGGGTTATGGTTCTTGTGGTTTGATTAGCAGCTGTAGCTGCAGGTGAATTGGGATTTGTACTCGGTTGTACTTGCTGGCCTGCTTCCTTCCCCGTACCGCAAGCTGATAACATAAGTATTATAAAGATGGTCAGGAGATATCCCATATATTTGTTCCTAAGCATTTGTAATCATTCCTCTTCCCTCTACAATAATAATAATAATAATAATCATTATCATTGTAAGGAATCGCTTTAGCGGGTTCAATGGATTATCTCCCTATTTTTCCTTGAACTATTTCACCTTATCAATTTGTAATTGACTTGCGATCTGATTCATGGCGTAGAGCCTCCCAGTTGGACCTAACGTTTTGAATAGCAAATCGCTTGCCTCATAAACGTGTTGCTTTCTTACCGCTTCCAATGCTAACCATTCCTCAGATAACATGAGCTGCTGCAGCCGCTGTCTTGCAATTTCTGTAGGATCCGTCATTAAAAAAATGTGATCCGGATTGAATAACTTCAGATCAGATAATTGAAAATCAATTGCCCATTCCTTATGTGGAAATTCGATTGGAAGCTTCAGTCCAAGATCATCATAGAGCAGGGTTCCTGTTTGATTAAGGGAGCCATAAATGCGATAAAAATCAGAACTAACTCGAATATAATACGCAGTTTGTGAGCCCCATTTTTCTATTATTTTATTTTGTAATGAATTTTTGCGAGCTGCATACATGTCTTTCCATGACGCTGCTTGCGATTCTTTACCCAGTATTGAAGCTAAATAGGACAACATCTTTGTATAATCGTTGGAGTGCCTTAACTTGATGGTCGGTGCTATACATGTCAAGGATCCGTCCATTTCAAAACGATCACTTGTCAGGATGAGGTCAGGTTTGGTTTGAATCAGCTTATTATAATTCAGTTTGATACTTTCAAGTCGGACAGCTTCTTGACCAAAGGCTTCAAACGAAGGAACAGGATCATGTTGGGATACCCGGCCCTGATAGGACAAAAACGCAACGGGATACAGGCCCAGCGTCATTAAATAATCATCAAGCCCATAGTACAAAGCAGCGATTCGACGACTCTTGTCTTTCATGTAAAGGGTAGGAGCAACCCCTACTTCTTTTTTAAATGCCCGGCTGAAATAGTGTTCGTCCTTATATCCGACTTGTTGAGCGACTTCTTTCATTTTCTCAGAAGAAAATAGCAATTGTTTGGCTTTTCTAATACGCTGTTGCAAAAAGTATTCCGTCGGAGTCATATTCATATGATTTTTAAAGATTCTTGTAAAATGATTGATGCTATAACCGGCCATTTTAGCTAACTGGCTAATTTTAAGGTCTTTCATATAGTTCTCACTTATGAATGCGAGCGCATATTCCATGCCAACTAGCGTCTCAGGTTCTTTCTCTTGTGTACCCTTTATTATCATTAGTTTAGTAAGTAGGCTGTGTAATTGATATTTCAAATCGAGCTTTTCAGAGAGTTGGCGATTCGTGACGGGGGCCAGAATACGCTCGATTCTTTCTTTTACAGCACGGTCTTGAGAGGATATTGGATGCTTTCCGCTGACAGGGAAATGGGGAGGCTCCATATGCCATTCTTTGCGATGTTTCTTCACTTGCAAGCAAGAGAAGAAGATAACTGAATAGTGAATGGGATCCAACACTTGGGATGTGCCCTCGATAATCATTCCAGGCAATAAAATGAATATATCTCCTTCCCGTGCTATATGGGTAACCTCATTAATAGAAAGCACACCAGTACCATTTGTTATTAGGCAGATGGCATATCTCTGAATCGTTCTTTTACTCAAAATGTGTCC
The DNA here is from genome assembly GCF_045866505.1 of Paenibacillus sp. P36. Taxonomy (NCBI): domain Bacteria; kingdom Bacillati; phylum Bacillota; class Bacilli; order Caryophanales; family Paenibacillaceae; genus Paenibacillus; species Paenibacillus sp. P36. Next base: position 6,706,731 of record NZ_AP038372.1, on the reverse strand, counting down.
ATGGCGCTCTTTATTGCTGCAATAAATCCGGATCGATGAAACATATAAATGTTCAAGCAGCTCGGCTGAACTCCAATCGTTCATTGTACATTTTCCTTTCTTACACAAAACTTATAACAGGGGAGGTTATGTACTTATTAATTGCTTTTTTTAATTATATCGCTTCGCGAAGAGGGCGTCTTTACAAAATTGACTGACGTACTGAGGTGTGATTACGACTTGTAATCCCGCGGGGAGTTTATTTCAAGGCTGTTAGAATAATATAGATTGAAAATGGAAAAATATAGGGCGAAGGGAGACAATTCGATGATGCCGACTGTAAAAAACTTTGATCCTAAAGTGATTTCGCTTTTACAAGAGAAAATAAAACTGATTCAAACAAACAAAGGAGCTATCTATCTAGTTGGCCCCATAAAATTACCCGTTAACTTGCAAGGGGAAACCGTCGAGTTTAAATGGTATTGCTGGCTGAATTGCAATGAAGTGACGGAAGATTTTGAGCGTATAGTGGCCAAATTATCTGCTGCTAATTTAGCTGAGCTTCAACAATCGAGTGTACTTGTCCATGGTGATTTTTCAAACGCCGATCATGCCTTGATCCGTTTTCACTCGATCTGTCATACCGGAGATATTTTTGGCAGCAAGCGATGCGACTGCGGATACCAGCTCAAACAGTCGATGAAACATATTGCCGAACATGGGAGTGGAGCGTTATTTTATCTAGCAAATCATGAAGGAAGAGGTATCGGGCTCTTTAGTAAGGCTCTTGCGTATATTCTTCAAGAAAATGGATTTGATACCGTAGATGCCAATCTTCAGCTTGGTTTCGTGGATGATTCCCGCGATTACAGTGATGCCATCAAGGTTTTGCAGACGCTTCGAACAAAGCCTGTCACCTTGATTACGAATAATCCGAGGAAATTGGATGCGCTTAGAAAGGCGGGTCTGGAAGTAGAGGATCGTGTTCAGCTTTGGGGAGATGTCTCTGAATATAACGAGAAGTATTTGAAAACGAAAATCGAGCGAGCAGGACACTTGAACGAAGGTGAAGACTGTTGTAACAATGATTAACCGCGAATATTGCTGAGACAAATGAAAAAAGACCATTCGAACGAGCACGACTCGGCCGAACGGTCTTTTTTATTCGAAAGAATCTATCATCGGAGACCTTTTATTAGAGTATCCACGTATTTTTCATTCTTTTTGCCAATGTCATAGTTAGTCTCAGATAGACACCAAGTGATGCAGGTCCCTGTCAAAAAAGAGTAAACATAATTAACGATTTCTTCCGTTGTTAAATCTTTTCTAAATAAGGACTGCGTCCTGCCTTCTTCAATAGCTTCAAATAACAACTCCTGTTTGATGCAGTCCTCAAAAAACGAGGTTTCGGTTGAGTTAAGGGAGAGGTAGACCACGAAAGTGAGTCTAGTAAGTTCTTCGCCAACAGTTATAGGAAAGCCAAGCGCAACCATGATAAACGTTTTGAGTTTGTCTACAGGGGAAGCATCTTTGTTCTCTTGAATATATTTCCCGAAATTCTCTTCCATATACTCGGACATGTCGTCTCTGAACAACTTTCTGACGATGTCCTCTTTGGATTTATAGTAGATATAAAAAGTCCCTTTTGAAATCTCACACTTTTCGCAAATTTCATCGACCGTAACGTTGTTATATCCCTTGGACACGATAAGTTCTTTCGCTACCGTGAAGATTTTTTTCTTTGTGGATTTTCCTTTTAGTTGTCGACTCGTTTCTTTTTTTTCCATCGCATATCACCCCCGACACCTAAACTATAACGCATGTTATCCTAATTGACAAATTAAATATGACCGCAGTATAATGACTTCAGTCACATGACTACAGTATAGTGACTTCGGTCACATATGACTAAAATAAAAAACCAAAGAAAGAAGGTTGTTCAATATGAGAATTGCTATTGTCGGTACAGGGAATGTCGGAGGAAGCCTTGCTCGTATTTTCACTCGAAAAGGGCATACTGTAACTATCGCGAATTCAAGTAATTCCCCAGCTCTACACGAATTAGCCAGGGAGACGGGAGCAACTCCCGCAACGGTTCAGAATGTCGCTCAAGGAGCCGAAGTTATTATCCTTTCTATTCCTACCAAAAGAATTCTCGATTTGCCAAAGGAATTCCTCAATACAGTTGCACCAGAGGCGATTGTGATCGATACCAGCAATTATTATCCTTTACACCGTGATGGCGCTATTGAGCCTATTGAACAAGGTTTGCCCGAAAGCCGCTGGGTTGAGCAGCAAATCAATCATTCGGTTATCAAAGCGTTCAGTGCCACGAATTGGTATAACTTGACGGAAGAAGTTCAGTCAAAACTTCCTCACCGCTTTGCTTTACCTGTGTCCGGCGATGATGCAGCAGCTAAGGCGATCGTGTCTCAGTTGGTAGCTGAGGCAGGTTTTGCTCCTGTCGATGCTGGCGGGCTTGACGAATCCTGGCGTCTACAGCCCGGTTCGCCTGCTTATTGCACGGACCTTGGCGCAGAAGAAATGCGTAAAGCTCTTTCTCAAGCGACTAACGAGCGGAAGCCGGAATCGTCAGGCATCCGTAATAGCGAAGAAGAACTGAAAACCGCACAGGAGAATCAAGTCGCGTTTTTCCAGACCTTCGAAAAAGCGATACAAGTTTTGGTAGAAACGAAGCAATGGTCAGAAGCAGGTGCAACGAAGGGAATCGTTGATCAATTCATGTCGGGCAAAAATCCGGGAGACATTCTGGCCAATATATTTGAAAATAAACGATTGGATTAAATAATAATTAGCAATAAAGAATGATACTGAGCCTCTCAGTCCGCAACCGGATTGGGAGGCTTATTCAGTCATTTTGAAATATCCATGAAATGCCCCTGTAAACACTTAGAAATCCCCCCTTTACTTCAATCAACCATTTAGGTATATTTTCGTGTAAACGGAAACAAAAGCATGTACAATAGTCGATAAGATGTTTACAAAAGGATGGGTTCGTCATGATGAACAGCCGTTGGACACGAAAAATCGTGGTCATGATAAGAAACATGAAATTTCAAAACAAACTCATGTTCGGATATTTATTCGCTTGCGTTATTCCTCTTATTGGTGTAAGCGTTATCATATTTACTCAATCGGCAAAGGGACTTGAGGATTCGTCCCAGGAGTTTGCCTCTTTGTATACGTCTCAGATCAGGACCACTTTGAATCAGTTTATCGACGAATACGACAAAGTGACCAAATCGGTTCTTGTCGACAACGGTTTAATTTACAATTTGGCCGAAGAACAAAGCTTGTCGATGGAAGAGTTGATTAACCAGAAGGTAGCTGTTCAACGAATGCTGACGCGAGTCACCTGGCTGAAATCCGAAATCAGCACGTTGATGCTGGTTAGTCGTGATAACAACGTATATCAATATACGACCACAACTAGCAGAGTGAATGAGAAAGCATTACTTGCCCAAGCCAAAGAGTGGAATAAAAAGTATCTGAATACGGATGATCCTTTTTTCATTACAGGGTTACACGATCGTTCCTACTACGAGGATAAAGGCGCCGGGGCGGTCGTAACCGTAGGGAGGGTGCTGTTCAGCTCCAATGGGGCCTATGCGGGTATGCTTCTTATCGACCTGGACCCCTTCACTTTGCTGCAGCTTGATCATGATTTTGTTTTGGCCCGTGATAAATATGGCATGAGTGTCATCATCAGCAATCGACAAGGAGAGATTGTGTACCACTCCGATGCGGCTAGCGGGCGTTTGTCATGGGATCAGGTATCCGGATTTGATACGAATGCGATCAAGGATACCGGAGACGAAAATCTGATTCTTTTATCAGGCAGTACCTTAAAAGGGGATTTATCCATCAAAACGGAGATACCGCGTTCAAAGCTGCTGCAGAAAATTAACCGGATCAAAGGAATAACGGTCATCGTCATTCTACTAAGCTGCTTGATTATTACGCTTATTTCTTTTGGATTAAGCTACACGATCACAAGGCCTATTAAAGCACTTCGCAGAAGTATGAAGCAGGCGGAAACGGGACAATATTTGCCCATAGAGAAAGAGCAGGCGAACGATGAAATTGGAAGTCTAGTCTATAGTTACAATAAAATGATTTTAACGATTCGAACCTTAATTGAAGAGGTATATATTGCGGAAATCAAGCAGCGCCAAGCGAAATTCATGGCACTCCAAAATCAAATTAACCCCCATATGCTCTACAATACGTTGGAATCCATTCGCATGAAGGTATTGGCCAAAGATGATGATGAAAGCGCTGAGATGATCATGATTCTGGCTCGCATGTTTCGGCTTGTCTTAGGCAAGGGAGGCCAACATCATTCGGTGAAGAACGAATTGGAGTATACAGCGAATTATCTGCAACTTCAAAACATCAGATTTGATAATATGTTCAGTTTGAAGATCAGGATTCCTGATGAGATGCTGGCATGTACGATTATCCCTCTCGTTTTTCAGCCTATCGTTGAGAATAGTATCAATCATGGATTCCTGGACTATAACCAGCCTATGCATATTGAGATTGAAGGCGCCTGGACCGAAGAAGGGGAGATCGTCATTCGAATCATTGATGATGGCGGCGGGATGTCCATCGAGAAGCAGCAGGAACTGCTTGTCGGATTGGTGGATGCGGAGCTCGACAAGTACAAACTCGAAGAGGACGTCACATCGGAGCGCAGTGGGCTAGGTCTTAAAAATATTGCAGAACGCATTAAACTCCATTATGGAGATCAGTATTATTTGACGATTCGTTCAGGGATTGAGCGTGGAACAATCGTTGAAATCTACATGCCGAACCATGTGGGTTAACTATGTGAAAAAGGGAGGTTATTTCGTATGAAGGTCATCTTGGTGGACGATGAGAAGAGCATTGTAGAAGGTCTCAAGCGAATGGTTAATCGCTATATACCGGAATGTGAGGTTATTGGTACAGCTCACAATGGCTTGGAAGGCTTCAAGCTTATTCAAACCCTGCAGCCGGATTTTGTCATTACGGATATACGGATGCCTCAGGCAGACGGACTCGAGATGATTTCCATGCTGAAGGACGAAGGCAGCTCGATTCCATGTATTCTTTTAAGCGGATATACAGATTTTGAATATGCTCGGCGCGGTATGCAGCTGGGTGTTCGCTTCTATATCAACAAACCGGTGGAAATAGATCAGCTTCGTGAAAGCGTGTATCAGGTTATGGACGCGATTCGGGCGGATAAAGCAAAAGTTCAAGAAGTAAACGAATTGAAGCAAGAGGTTCTTAGTCGTAAACAGGAGAAAGCCTGGAGGGATGTTCTCGATCTAGGCAACGACAATTCGGAACTAGTGGAAGAACTGCTTCAGGTTGCCCAAATTCCAATGGAGGGCGCCTTTTTCGGAAGTGTTCTTCTTGAATTCGATAGCAATGTCGATGGTAGTAAGGAGTTCGGGCTTCATCCTGTTTTTGACCACATTGACCGTGCTTTTAAACACTATCGCGGGGTTTTCCGCTTTCGCTATACGGGGGCCCAAGTGGCTGTCATCCTGGCCAATGACAAATCGATAAAAAATGAGGATGTAGTCCAGGCCTGTGTTCTTCTCAAGCAGGCCGTTTATCAAGATCTGAAGTTGTCCATGACGATCGGAATAGGCACAATACAGAAACGTGTTGTTGGAGTCAGTCAATCTTTTGAGGAAGCGTGTTATGCATTAAGCTACAAAGTCATAAAGGGAACGAACGCTGTGATTCCGTTTCCAGAGATCACGAATCTAACAGGACCAAGCCACGCTGTTCCTACAGAACTGATAGACAAGCTGGAAACCGGACTGGACAACATGGACGAAGCGGGGTGTGTGGACATCATCCGAGAGATTTTTCGCAGGATGGAAGCCGAAAAGAGTATGAGACCGGCCGATCTACAGTCGCAGTGTTTAAACATCCTTTTATCCAGCGTTCGAAATATGTCCTTTCAACAGCTGCAGCAGAACGACTTCCTAGGCCGGCATATTCTGTCGCTAGATAGTATTTCCCGGTCTCGGACGTTAGAGCAGCTTGAGGAATGGACAGTGAAAGTGATTCGCGGAATTATTTCGTTCAAGTTGGAGCATAATATTCCAAAGAAGAAAGACATTATTACAGAAATCAAGGAATATATGACCAAGCATTATCATGAACCGATTAAAATTGCGGATCTGGCCGCCCGTTTTTTCATCAGCCCCTATTATTTAAGCCAGTTCTTCAAGCAAAAGACAGGGGAAACCTATGTGAATTTTTTGACGCAGATCCGAATTAATAAAGCAAAGGAACTCCTGCAGAACACCGATCTAAAAGTATATGAGATTTGCCAAATGGTCGGATACTCGGACACGCAGCACTTTGCCAGGTTATTTGAAAAGTTAGCTGGATGCAAACCCAGGGAGTATAGAAAAAATACACCAACTCTGTAACGTATTTGGCCACTCCGATGAGGAGTGGTTTTTCAATATTCTAAGAAATGACCTTGTTTTTACTTGGATTTGCCCAATTGAGGGATGTTCCCCCTGACGGTATAGTTATACATGTAAGCGATATCAACAGCAAAATACGGGGGGAATAAAGTGAATGTAATCTCATTAAATCGATTGAAGGTGTATTGGCCGTTGTATGTTATGGCGATTCCGGGAATTGTGTTTCTCGTTATTTTTAAATACATCCCGTTGGCCGGCGCTGTCATCGCCTTCAAAGACTATTCGGTTTTTAAAGGATTCATCGATAGTCCTTGGGTAGGTCTTAAACATTTTAAGACGCTAATTCATCATCCTGATTTCGTCAGGGTGTTCGGCAACACCATGATTTTGGGGCTGTTGAAAATTGTTTTAGTGTTTCCAGTAGCTGTCCTGCTGGCACTAATGATGAACGAAATTCGAAAATCGGCCCTGAAAAAAGGGATTCAAACGGCGCTATACATCCCGCACTTTTTGTCATGGGTGATCGTGGCCGGTATCATTTTTGACTTCTTTTCCATCAGCGGATTATTTAATATCGTCTTTGGATGGTTTGGTCATGAACCTGTGTTAGCGATGCAGGAGAGCGTGTATTTCCGGCCTATTTATGTAATCTCATCCATTTGGAGAGACGCTGGTTGGGGAACCGTGGTGTATATGGCTGCCATCAGTGCGATCGACCCTCAGCTCTACGAATCGGCTATGATCGATGGCGCATCGAAGTTTAGGCAAATCCGTCATATTACTTTTCCGCTTCTGCTGCCTACCGTGCTAGTCCTGTTCTTGCTTGAAATCGGCAATTTCTTGGATCTGGGATTTGATCAAGTTTTTAACATGCTTACTCCGATGACCTACAGCGTAGGAGATATCCTCGATACGTATGTGTTCCGAACCGGTATTCAGCAAGCCCAGTACAGTTTTGCAACGGCGGTTGGCTTGTTTCAATCCGTGATCGGATTCACTTTGGTGTTTATCTTTAATAAGCTGTCGAAGAAAGTTTCGGATGGGGGGCTCTGGTAGATATGTACGAATCACGTGGGGAAAAAATATTCGTATCAGCCATTACAGCCATTCTCATCTTATTGTCTATTATGGCACTCATACCGCTGCTGTCGGTGATTTCCACTTCGTTAAGTTCGAAAAGTGCTGTCGATATGAACCTGGTCACCATCTGGCCCAAGCAATTTACATTGGATTCCTGGGGGCAAATGATTGACCGTCCCGATCTGTGGAAATCGTTTTTTCTAACGCTCGTCACGACGGTCATAGGTACGGGGCTTGCTTTGTTAATGACTGCTTTACTCGCATATCCGCTGTCGAAATCGGAATTCCGTTGGGGACCTGTTATCATGGTCGGTGTGGTCATCGCGATGATCTTTAAAGCACCGATTATCCCTTACTTCCTGACGGTTCGAGGTGTAGGGTTGTATAATAACCCATTGGTACTCATCGTGCCGCATATTCTAAATCCGTTCAATCTAATCATCATGAGAAGTTTCTTCAAGCAGTTTTCGAAGGAATTGGAGGAAGCGGCATTTATCGAAGGTTGTGGATACTTCCGGATGCTCTTTCAATTCGTGCTTCCGCTGTCCAAAGCCGTACTCGCGACACTCGCACTCTTTTACGGTGTTGTGCTGTGGAATCAGTTCCAGCATCCGCTCTTTTTCTTACAAGATCCGAACTGGTTCCCGCTGCAGATTAAAATTCGGCAGTTCATTACAGATGATAACGTGATTATGGTGGGGGCGGCTTCTACGGCTGGCTTGAATTATAACGAGCGAACTTTAAGAGCTGTCACGGTCATCTTCGCTATCATTCCAATTGTGATGGTGTATCCTTTCCTTCAGAAATACTTTGTCAAAGGAGCTATGATTGGCTCAGTAAAAGGGTAATCGGACATTTCTGGTTTATTGGCATCTGCCTTGAACATATGAATTCATTTATTTTCAATTAAGAGGGGGATTCACACATGAATATTAAAAAGCTAGGGTTGGTTTCTGCGGCATGTCTCCTTGCGATAACGGCTGTAACTGCTTGCAGCACAAAAAATGGCACCTCCGAGAGTTCAGCACCTTCCGCTAAGGTTCAGGATGCGAATGGAAGTGAAGTAGTTGATATTGAAGTATGGGGGACCAACATCGGCTACAAACCGATAACCAAAGGAAGCAAGCTATATGAATTATATAAAGAGAAGCTTGGTGTAGGCGTTATTCATCCCTATGTAGAGTGGAACGGTGGCACGAACTACTTGAACCAGTTGAACCTGAAAATTGCTGCCGGTGAAGTACCAGATTTATTTTTACCAAAAGAGGGCATTGAGAATAGTTTGGCTAAAAATGGTGCGATCGCCGATCTGACGGATCTGCTGCCCAAATATGCGCCGAATCTTTGGGAAGCCATCCCGAAGGATATTTGGGATATTGTCAAAGCTAACGACCCTACCGGCCAAGGAAAAATTTATTTTATCCCTGGTGTAGTTGACTACGGCAGATACGCAGGAATGATTCGCAAGGATTGGCTTGATAAACTGGGCTTACAGATGCCGAAAACGCAAGATGAGTACGTAAAAGTATTAGAAGCGTTCCGGGACAAAGATCCCAACGGCAACGGACTGAAGGATGAACTTCCTACAGGCGGCCGTCAGGAAGCGCGCTGGATGGATCATTTATTCGCGATGTATGGAGTGGCTATGTTCGAAGGATATCCCCAGTGGGATCTGTACGACGGCAAGCTGAGTTATGCTGCAGTCACACCAAACATGAAAGCTGCCCTGGAATTTGCAGCCAAGTTGTATAAAGACGGGCTTTTGGATAAAGAGTCACTCCTCAACGACAAGGCGAAGTGGGACGGAAAAGTGAATGACGGAAGAGCGGGGAACTTCTTCCACTGGGCAGAAACCAGCTATTTATACATGGAAAATACCTATAAAAATACAGGCGTAAAACCTGACTTTGCTGTCCTCCCGATACCGGAAGTTCCGGGCTACAAAGGTTTCTATACGTGGAAGAGATTTTTAGAGCCGCAGTGGGTTGTTAAGAACTCGAAGGATCAGAAGAAGCTGATGGCTACGTTGAAGCTGCTGAACAATATGTATGACAAGAAAAATTGGAACGCGTTATTCCTTGGTGTAGAAGGTATGCACTATACGATGAAGGATGGCAAAGCTGTCCGACTTCCGGATGACAAGAGCACACAGGAGAACCTTATTCTTGATCCATATTCCAAACTGTCGACACTTGACTTTATGACGGAACTAAACAAAAGTACAGCGTCAGAAGATCGCATGTGGGCTGTTGATCAGACCAACAGAAATATGCAAGAAGCACAAAAGTATGCGAAAACCATTGCCGGCGATGGTATACCAGCAAGTATATACGACGGCTTTCCCGATATTAACAACCGTACTCTGTTTATCGAATATGCAACCAAGATTATTCTTGGGCAATATCCGCTCAGCAAATTCGATGAGTTTGTAGAGAAGTGGAACAAAACGGGTGGCGAGGAAGTTACGAAACGTGCTAGAGAGTGGTATTCGAAGGTGAAGAAATAATCATTGCCCAGATAACCCGCCCAAAGTCGAGTGAAAGACGGGCGGGTATTTTGTTTACACAGGAGGCTACGATCGATGAGCAATCGTCTTAAGGAAGTGTTAGAGGGTCAGGAACACAATTACATCCTTCCATTTCTATGGCAGCATGGGGAGGAAGAGCACGTGATCAGGGAGGAAATAACTCGTGTGCATGAAGCGGGAATTGGCGCTGTGTGTGTAGAGGCCCGTCCTCATCCGGATTTTCTTGGTCCACAGTGGTGGAAGGATATGGACATCATTATGGATGAAGCCCGTAAGCGCAGCATGAAGGTATGGATACTTGATGATGATCATTTTCCTACGGGACATGCAGCAGGCAGAGTGAAGGAGGCTCCGGAGGAGCTTCATCGCAAGTTTTTAGGCGAACGTTTCATCGATACCATGGGTCCTGCTAAAGGTTCATCTTTTCTGTTGGATACGTTGCTGATGAGCGGGCTTCGCCCAACTTTTTCAGAACTCAACTATGCGATCGGGAAAAACAAGCTGATTTCCGTTATCGCCGTCCGTCGCCATCCCACAAACGGAACTTTAACAAATGACTGCATCGATATTACGGATCTCGTGCAAGACGGCATCCTCTACTGGGATATTCCCGAAGGCTATTGGCGTGTTTTTATTGTGTCAGAAAACAAGGATGGCGGCAGCCAACTCCAGGAAGATTATTTGAATCCACTCGTTCGGGATTCTGTTCGAATTCTCATAGATACGGTATATGAGGCTGTGTACGAGCGCTACAAGGATGACTTTGGCAAGACACTAGCCGGATTCTTCTCGGATGAACCGGGATTTTACAATGATAAAGTGACCTTCGACTTCCATTCCAAACCTGGAAAACAAGGGGTTGTCCTCCCTTGGAGCAGTGAAATGCCAGTTTTACTTGAGCAGGCGTTAGGTGAGGACTACCGCAAGCACCTGCATCTCCTCTGGCATGAGGCCGGAGAACAATCAAATAGAGTGCGGTATGCCTACATGAACATTGTCAGTACGTTATATGCGGACAATTTCTGCAACCAAATCGGGGAATGGTGCAGGGCTCGTGGAGTAGCCTATATCGGACACGTACTGGAAGACAACAACGTTCATGCCAGGCTTGGCCCCAGCACCGGACACTTCTTCCGATCACTCTGGGGGCAAGACATGTCCGGCATTGATGTGGTGCTGTGGCAGATTGTCCCCGGTTTTGATGAGCTGACTTTCCGCAGTGCTACGGGGATCGCAGATGGTGAGTTTTATCACTATGGCCTTGCCAAGCTTGGCGTGTCGCTTGGACACATCGATCCCAAAAAGCTGGGCAGGACGATGTGCGAGGTATATGGCGCGTATGGTTGGGCGGAAGGCTTGAAGCTGATGAAGTGGATTACGGACCATATGCTTGTTCGCGGAGTGAACTATTTTGTCCCCCATGCCTTTACGCAAAAAGCTTTTCCAGACCCGGACTGTCCGCCGCATCTGTATGCGAATGGGAAAAATCCGCAGTTCCGTTACTATAAGTATTTGAATCAATATATGAATCGCATTTCTCATCTTATATCTGATGGTAGACATGTGGCATCCGCTGCCGTCTTGTATCACGCTGAGGCTGAATGGTCCGGGGAAGCGATGTATTTTCAAAAGCCGGTAAAACAATTGATGCAGCACCAAATTGACTGTGATGTGATTCCGGTAGATGCTCTTTTGGACATGGCCAGCGTAAAAGATGGAAGGCTGCATGTCCATGTTGAGGATTACGAGTGTCTCATCGTGCCCTATGCGGAAGCACTTCCGGGAGCAATGATCAGGCGGTTAGTCCAGTTTGCCGATCAGGGACTCATGATTCGCTTCATCGATGGCTTACCGCTACGGTCGAGTGAAGGTAGTGATGTTTCTGACGAACAGTCTCAGCTTGCCGCTCATCCGAAAGTGAAACTTACTTCCTTGGACATGCTGGCGCAAGACCTTTTCGCAGATGGACATTATGAGATTAAAGTTGATCAATACCAACCCTATCTTCGTAATTATCATTATGTGCATGAGAATTTGGATGTTTATATGTTCTTTAATGAACATCCCAATGAATCCATTCAGACGAAAATTACGTTACCCGTCCAATATGATGTATTCGCCTACGATGCTTTCTCCAATCGGTTGATTGATGTGAATGTCATAGAGGAGAACGGGGCAAAAAGGGTTCAGCTGGAACTGTCACCATACGAATCCATCATCCTGCTCAACGGCGCTGCTCTGGGTGGTTATACAGCATCACCGCGTTACGCGGTTTCATCGGAAGCTGAGTTGCAAGGCGAATGGAGAGTCTCAACCGCTGATTCTGAACATTACCCTCAGTTTACGGAATGGGGAAAACTAACGGCTTTAACGAATATGAGCAGGCCGGATTATTTACCGCGTTTTTCGGGAACTTTTCGCTATGAAATGGAGTTTGCATGGCGTGAGTCGACGAACAACGTTTTGTTAGATCTGGGTGAGGTATATGAAACAGCAGAAGTATGGTTGAACGGTGAGCTTGCGGGAGTGTGTATCTGTCCTCCGTATCGGATGGAGGTTCATGGACTGATCAAGCAGGGGAGCAACAGTCTTGTCATTGAAGTGACGAATACTCTTGTGAAGGATCAGCGCGACTATTTGTCGTCCTTCGTGCAGCAGGAACCAAGCGGTCTTATAGGGCCTGTTACACTTTACAATTTCTTATTGCATAGATAACACCTAATAAACAATCACTCGCTAGTATTGTTTATAGGACAACCGAATTGAATAGGCAGGGGTAGGAGACCAGGAGAAAACCCTTTAGGCAGCAATTGATTGGCTAGTGGAAGCTAGCTGTATCATTTGTTTGCTTGAAGGGTTTTTTGTGTTCTCAAAAAACAGAAAGGAGCAGCGAGGTAAGGGAAAAATGCTAGATGTAACACGGATTTATGCCATACCTATCAGAAGAGAGGATTGATTCTATGAAACGATATAAAAGAGTTATTAATCGTCTTATCGTAGCTGCACTAGTTGCCAGTTTCGTACCGCTTGGTCTCTCGCCTGAGCAGCAGGCCCATGCAGCCGATGACGTTAGAAATACATTAAATGTGAGGAAAACGGTGAATGCTCCGGTTATTGACGGGAAATTGGATGAATCACTATGGTCAATTAACCAAAGCTTAACCAAACAAACAGGCAGCGGTACGTTTAAAGATAGTAAATTCGGTATGCTCTGGGATAATAAGTATCTATACATAGGAGTCAAGGCAGATGATGATAGTCTGACTGCGGCGGGATCAGGCAATTGGTTTGACCAGGATAATATTAATTTCTTTTTAGATCCTACGATGCACCAATCTTCCCCTTACGTGGCAGATGATATGCAGCTCGGATTTGTGTACCAAGCGGATTCTACGTCACCAGAGTTTCATTTCGGAGCTGCAACAAACGGCCAAAGCAGTAAAGATGCAAATAAGATTCTGAGAGCCATGCAGAAGACGTCGACGGGGTGGTCCTTAGAGACCGCTATACCATGGGAAATGTTGAAGATGGATCCTAATCTCACCAAGAAATTGGGTTTGGAAATTGGGGTGACGGACCGCTACGGGGTGGACGCAACACAGCAAAGAAACAGCTATTGGAGTGCCTATCAGTCAAGTTCGTTCTGGAATGATACCTCCGGCTTCGGTGTGATCAACTTGATCGATAACAATCCTGTGACAGATCCGGTGAATCCGGTGCTGCTTGAGGAAAATTTTGATGCGATTCCGGCAGGAACCATACCTTATGGTTGGATTAGTGATGTAAACGCAGGAAGTCCTTCGTTTACGGTCGTACAGGATACTTATGGCAATGGCAGAGTCACATTTGATGGGAAAGCTTCGGGTAAACAAGCTCGAATTGTTGCGCCAGTCCAATGGGACAACTACACGGTTGAAGCTGATATCCGATTTGAATCGGTGCTGGATTCGGCAAGATGGGCTTCATTAATGTTCAGGGTGCCTTCTTCGGGAAAAGTGCCTTACAATCAAATGGCCATTCGTCAAAATGGTACCTATGAATTCGCCTATCGGAAAGCGGACGGCAACTGGTATTCACCGACGCCAATCTCCGGCACTTGGAGAGCGTTGACCTTGAATGCCGACTATTCGATGAAGGTTCGCGTTTTTGATAACAATGTCAAAGAATACATGAAAGCCAAGTCAGATCCAAGTTATACTATGGTAACGGATACCACCCTGCCAACAACGGTAGTGATGGAGAAAGGGAAGGTAGGGCTTCAAGCGGATCAAAGCAAGGTGTCATTCGACAACTTGAAGGTGACGCGAATTACAGCAGATCGCCTTAACCTCGTTGTACCTAGCTCGATCGAAGCCTTGACTGGACCGATAAGTGTTACCGGCAGTGTGTACTATTCGGACGGTATTACGGAATCCATTTTAAATAAACCATTAAAATATTACTCTTCTGATGAGTCAATCATCAAAGTCTCGAACAATGTGCTGCACCCGGTGAAAGCGGGGAAAGCGGAAGTTAGAGTCATTTATGAGAATGCGGAATACGTGCAAGAAGTAACCGTAACACCTAGCATGGTGCCAGCGAAAGTCAGCTCCCTCAAGCATGATACCAATTATTTTTTGGCCACAGTGAATCAAGCGGTAGATTTAACTTCAATTACGTTTAAAGCCGATTTTACTGATTTTACGTCAGGTACCGTGACAGGAAATGATTTGACCTGGACGTCCAACGGCCCTTCCGTTGTGGTGAATAGCGGCAGCCTGAACGTTCTTCAAAAAGGTGTATACTCCTTAACTGCCCAAAAAGACGGTGTTTCCATTTCAATGCTAGTCGTAGCGAAAGAAGAAACGGATAGGGAATATGTCCTCTATGAAGAAAATTTTGATCAGCTAACGGAAGGAACACTTCCTGTAGGTTGGACTCGCAAAGAAGGGACGACAGCCAGTAAAGCCGTTGTTAAAGCCGGAAGCTTTGAAATGGATGCGGCGGCATCGCCGGACAATCCTTCGCGAGTACTTTTGCCAGACTATCTAGGGACATTTGGCAATTATAAAATCGAAGCGGATGTCACGCATTTGCAAGCGAACGATACGGCCAGATGGCATTCCATCATGTATCGTATTCAAAATAATGATTATCCGTATTATCAAATGGCGGTCAGAAAAGACGCTACAGCGGCAAATGGCGTAGAGTTTGCTGAAAGAACCACGGCTAATGCCTGGAATGTTATGGATACAGGTGCTTTTACGGAAGCCATAGATCCGAGCAAAATGTACCACTATACGGTAAAAGCTTTCAACAATCGTGTAATGGAAATGATTAACGACAAGGTTGTCGTGGATACAGATAATGCTGGTTCGTATATGAAAGGTCGAATTGGCTTACAAGCTAACGGCAGCAAAATGAAGGTTGATAACATTCGGGTAACGTTACAGCAGGATGCCCTGCCACCAACGGCAACTGATCGCTATGCCAGTGTAACGGAGCCTGATACTAAAATCGCGATGGCTTCTACGATTGTAACGGAGGTTACCCAGGCGGCAGATTTGACGAAATGGGCGGATGGGGCAACAGCAACACCAGCTACAGCTATTTTACACGTGAACAACGAACTTAAAGTAACCAATCCAACAGGAGAAGTAGTCATTGGAGATGTAGCAGCCATCTTGGATTCCTTCGGGACGAAGACGATGCCGGCATTTTATCTCAAGGATGAAGTAACCGTCGATAAACTGATCGCTTATTTGAAAGATAATCGAATCGAAGATGTATTTGTGATGTCGGACAACGGTGATTTGGTTAAAAAAGCGAGAGTAGCGTATCCCATTATTCGCGGAATTGTAGATTTTAGCGCCATGTCGAATATTAGCCAAGAACAATTGATGGAAATTCGCCAGAAAACGAATGCCAACCTGGCTCATATTGCTGTGCTCCCACAACAGGCGGCTACGAAAGAGAATACGGATTATTTGCAAATGAGAACGATCATGGTCTGGGCAAAAGATGAAGCGGCGGCTGCCGGAAAAAATCTGTCCATGCATACTTTGATTACAGCCGGAGTGAACGGCATCGTAACGGATACGCCATCTGCAGCTTTCACCGCACTGGGCGTGTATAACCAAAACAAAACAATGATCCGTAAGCCATATATTATCGGTCATCGTGGATTACCTTCGGCTGCACCGGAAAATACGATTGAAAGTAATCGGTTGGCACTCGATAACGGGGCGGATTTTATCGAAAATGACGTGTATATTTCCAAAGATGGTTATCTTGTCATTCATCACGATGGGGAACTGTCGGGTACGACGAACGGTACGGGAAATATCGAGAACTACACATTGGCTGAAATTAAGGCGCTCAATGCCAACAAGTCTCATCCAGCGGGCTATCCGGATGTGAAAATTCCGACGTTGGAGGAACAAATTGATCTTGTTCAACAGCGCGGGAAAATGATCATGAACGAAATCAAGACATCAACTCCGGCGGCCATTGACGCTTTCGTCCAATTGGTGAAGGCCAAAAATGCCGAAGCTGACATCGATAACATGTCCTTCGTTGCCGCTCAGATTGTGCGCACGAACAGCTTGATGCCGACGATGCCTTCAGGTCTTTTATCCAGCTTGTCCGGAGGCAGTAATGTGAAAGGGATGCTGAGAACGGTACTTAGTTCGATTCAGCCATTGAATGCTACCTTTAATAATGGATACGGTGGTATTTCGCAAAGTTTTATGGAAGCTGCTAAACATCGTGGCATCTTGATTTCACCTTGGACACTGAATGATCGAACGGCCTTTAATCAATTTTTCTTAAATGGTGCATGGGGATTAACGACTGATTATGCCAACTGGGCGGCAGATATGGCGGCAGGAATTAAACCGGAGAAAACGGAGTTTACGCTCAATAAAGATGAGCATCTTCTCCTTCAAGCACAAGTGACATCGTACAAAGGTGATACGAAGACAATTGTACCGGACTTTATTTTACTTGATGGACAAGAGGTATTGGATGTGAATGGCAGGGAGATTACTGCCAAGAAATCGGGGGTTGCACACGGACTTTTACGATACACCTATACGATGAACGACGGAAATAGGTATGACTTATATACACAACCAATCACGTTGAACGTATCTTCTGGAAGTACAGATCCAGGGACAGATCCAGGAACAGATCCAGGGACAGATCCAGGAACAGATCCAGGAACGGATCCGGGGACAGATCCAGGAACAGATCCGGGAACAGATCCAGGGACAGATCCAGGAACGAATCCAGGAACGGATCCAGACCCAGGATCAGGATCAGGTTCTGGAACAGACTCAGGAGCAGGTAGTGGTACAAGCACAAACACAGGTACGGAAATCAAGAATCCTATGTATACAGTGACGGATGTGATGATTCAATCGGCCACCCAGCAATCGGGAACGAACGATAAGGTGATCGTAACCGTGCCTCTGAATGGGAAGAAGGATCAAGCTGTTGCCATCCTGTTACCATCTGCCGTTCAAACGTTGTTGGCTGCAAGCCATCATACAGTCGATATTCAAAGCGAACTTGGTTCCTATGAGCTGAATCTGTCAGCTGTAGATTTGCAAGCTTTGGCAGAGAAGCTAGGGGTTTCTCAAGATAAGTTAAACTTCACCATTCAAATCAAAGTGAATGAAAAATCGGCTGCAGAAGCAACGTCAGGCGGGAAAGCTGTCAAGAAAGCCGTTGACTTTACACTTACAGCAGGAGTAGGAACAGGAGAAGGGAAAAGCGTAGACGTTTCTGGTTTCAAAACGTTTATAGCAAGATCCATCAAGCTGGATGCCGGAACGGATACCAAAGCTTTGGCCGCCGTACGAGAAGAGCAAGATGCCAATGGCCATTCGGTCTATAATCCGGTTCCATTTATGATCCGAGGCAATGAAGTTGTTATTTTCAGCCGCACGAACAGCACGTATCTACTTATCGCGAACCCAGTGACATTCGATGATTTAGAACAGCATTGGTCCAAGCAAACCGTTGAAGGAATGGCGGCAAAATCGATTGTCCAAGGTGTTGGGGCCTCAAGTTTCGCACCTGATCGCCAAGTAACTCGCGCGGAATTTGCTGCTTTGCTGGTGAGATCGTTTGGCTTAACTTCATCCAAAGCCACAATGGCAAACAGCTTCAAGGATGTCAAAGCTTCTGATTGGTTTGCAGCATCGGTTAGCCTTGCAGCAGAATTCGGACTCGTTGGCGGCTATGAAGATCATACCTTCCGTCCAGATGCGCCAATAAGCCGCCAAGAAATGGCAGTTATGATTGACAGATCACTGCGCTTCGCAGGCTACAACGCAAAACCGCAACCAAATAACTCAGCTACGTTCACTGATGATGCGAATATCGCCGAGTGGGCCAAGGATGCAAGTCATGTAGCTTCCACGCTGCACATTATCAACGGCAGGGATGGCAATGCCTTTGCTCCGTTAAGTACCGGCACGCGTGCGGAAAGTGCTGTGATGCTAAGCCGCATGCTGCAAGCCCTAAACCTTTCTAATTAATGGACAGGTTAACATTCCCTCCGAAATCCATTTGACGGATGGCCGAGGGGTGTTAACACTTAGCAAATAAATGTTTGTTAAGGTGAAAGTGGGGGTGTATGCGCATGTCTAGTAAATATCCAATTATCGCATCCGTGACGAAAGACGATCAGCTCGCAAAGGTTTTAGAAAGTGATGTAACTCGCGTTAATTTAATGACAGGTCATATTGGCAATTTGGAATCTATTGTGGAACAACTTCACCGAGCAGGCAAACAGGTGTATGTGCACTTGGAGATGGTGGGCGGTCTTGGCAGAGATGCACATGCCGTCGGGTATTTAGCTGAAAAGTTTAAAGTGGACGGGATTGTTACGACGAAATCCAACTCCATAGCAGCAGCTAGGCAAGCCGGCATAAAAAGCATTCAGCGAATCTTCATTATTGATACGGCAGCGCTGCAAACGGCAGTCCGCATGATCAACAGCATACAACCGGATGAAGTTGAGTTAATGCCAGGCTTAATGCCAAGAGTGATCAAGGAATTGAAAAACATGATTAAACAACCGTTGATTGTCGGAGGGCTTATTCGATATGAAAAAGAAATCGTAGAAGCGCTTGATAGCGGGGCTGACTTCATATCTATTGGAGATCCGAACATGTGGAGTTGCCAATAGATTTACAAAAGATTAAAATATCGATAATTTTCCGCTTACAATCTTCCTCTATAGTAGAACTATGATTATCACAAGAACTGATACTTAGGGTCGAGACCATGAGAAAACCCTTGTCCAGGAAATGTGAAAATAAGCAGGAGCATGCTTGTCATCCTCCGAGAAGGCTTGTTTTCGTGTTTTTTCGGATAAGGGTTATTTTTATTGAAAGCGAGGCAGTGCTGTGGCAGAAACATCCAGATTCCCTGAGCGTGGCACCGATGATAAAAGTGGTATCGTGCCTTTTCAGCGAAAACATGTGAAGAAAAGAAGTAAGGATTTGCATGCATTTAAAGGCTACTTATTCGATTTGGACGGTACGATCTACGCGGGAAGTAAGCTTTTGCCGGGTGTGTTGAATACGGTAAATTGGCTGCGTGAGCAAGACAAATCGATCATGTTCGTTACGAATACAACCATTCGTACCAAGGAAAGCGTGCAGATGAGGCTTAGCGAATTAGGCATTTCTTGCGAGGTGAATGAGGTGCTCACGGCCTTATGTGTGGCTGGGAGATTTTTTCAAGAGCATGAGCCGGATGCCTGCGTTCTCATGATTGGTGAACAAGCGATGGAACAAGAATTGGCGCTGTATGGCGTCAAGATGACGATGGACCCGATGCTGGCGACACATGTCCTTGTCGGCTTGGACAGACAGTTTACCTTTGAGAAGCTAACAGCTGGCGTGAATGCTCTTCGAAACGGGGCTAAGCTGATTGCAGCTAATCCCGATCCCTTTTGCCCGATTGATGATGGGGTGATCCCGGATACATGGTCGCTTGTGAAAGCACTGGAGACGGCCAGCCTGCAGAAAACGGTCCGTGTGATTGGAAAGCCCTCCAAATATTATGCGCAAAAAGCTTTTGATCTGCTGAAAATCCCGCCGTCCCAATGCCTGATGGTTGGGGATCGCTTATCCACGGATATACAGTTCGGGAATTCAAACGACATGTACACCGCTCTTGTACTGACAGGTGCGGACTCTAAGAAAGACATTGTACAAACAGGGATTGAACCTGACTATATTTTAAATCAGCTTAGCGAAATTAAATCCAAAAACCTTTAGGAGGAAAAACAATGAAAAAAGCACTAGTCTCATTACTTATGGTCACGTTGGTTGCAACAGCTTGCGCGAAGGGAGAGAGCAAAACAGAAACCAAAACGGCAGCAGCACCGACAGCAAGCGCCGCAGCAACGGCGAGTACGAAACCGGTTGAATTGCAGTTTTACTTTCCAGTAGCCGTCGGTGGACCAATTACGAAACTGATTGATCAGTTGGCTGACGATTTCCATAAAGAAAATCCGACAATTACTGTGAAACCTGTGTATGGTGGCAGCTATCAGGATACGATGACCAAGGTTGCGACAGCTGTACAAGGGGGGAACTCACCTGACTTGGCGGTATTGCTCTCAACTGACCTGTACAGTTTGCTTTCCATGAAAGCTGTTGAGGATCTGACACCTCGCTTCTCCAAGGATTATTTCAATGGATTCTACGAAGCTTTTATGGGGAATACGAAGTCAGGTGATACGGTTTGGAGTGTACCGTTCCAACGCAGTACGATCGTACTCTACTACAACAAGGATTTATTTAAGAAGGCAGGTCTTGATCCGGAGAAGGCGCCGGCGAACTGGACGGAACTGAAGGAGTATGCAGCGAAGCTTACGACGAGTGACAAATCGCAGTGGGGGCTTGAAATTCCTAGCACGGGTTATCAATACTGGATGACGCAAGCCCTTTCCCTGCAAACCGGTACGAACATTGTTTCAGCCGATGGGAAGCAAGTATTTTTTAACAAACCAGAAGTTCAGGAAGCTTTGCAGTTTTACACCGATTTAGGACGCAAGGATAAAGTCATGCCGGAAGGTGCACTCGAATGGGCAACCGTTCCTTCCGATTTCATTAGCGGAAAAACGGCCATGATGTACCACACAACAGGAAATCTGACAAAAGTCAAAACAGATGCGAAATTCAACTTTGGCGTAGCGTTCCTGCCAGCCAATAAAAAGTATGGTTCACCGACTGGCGGCGGCAACCTGTATGTGTTCAAAAATATTCCTGAAGACCACAAAGCAGCATCCGTCAAGTTTATTCAATTCCTGACGCAGCCTGATCGAGTCGCACAGTGGTCAATTGATACAGGTTATGTAGGTACGACAAAAGCTGCTTATGAGACAGACAAGCTGAAAAACTACATTAAGGATTTCCCGCAAGCTGCCGTAGCAAGGGATCAACTGAAATATGCAGACAGCGAGCTTTCTACCTATCAGAATGGTCAAGTAACAAAGCTATTTAACGATAATATCCAGGCAGCGCTGCTAGGAACGATGACGCCGAAAGAGGCATTGGACAAATCGCAGCAGCAAGCGGATGACATTTTGAAAAACTTTCAAAAATAACAGCGTTAGATAGCGAAAACGAAAGGGAAGTGTTCGGCTAATGGAGGTTAACTCCCTGTTATTGGCCAACACTTCCCTTCCGCTCGCTTTCACGAGTTTGTGAGATAGAAGGGGGATCTATTCGATGCAACCGGCACTTCGTACAAAAAGCAAGATCAACTGGAAATTACATGGTTTCGCCTATGCGCTGCTCATGCCCTCACTGCTGTTCTTAGGGGTATTTACGTTTTACCCTATTCTGAAGTCGATCTATTGGAGTTTCTATAGCTCTGATTTCACCGACAAGACATTTGTCGGGTTTGACCAATATGCGCATGTTTTTCAGGACGATATTTTCCTCAAGGTTTTGAAAAATAATGTACTGCTTGCTATTGGTACAGTTCCTGTGAGTATTTTGTTGGCCATGTATGCAGCCATTTGGGTGAACAATAAGCTCAGAGGTACCGGCTTGCTTCGTGCGCTATTTTTCTACCCGACAGTCATTCCGATGATCGCAATAGCAAATATATGGTTGTTTATTTATACACCCAGTTATGGTTTGCTTGATAAGTTTCTTGGCGTATTTAGCATACCGGCTCCGCATTGGCTGGGCGATCCGCAATGGGTCTTGTTTTCGATGATGCTCATGGTGATTTGGAAGGAAGCCGGCTTTTTTATGATTTTTTACTTGGCTGGCTTGCAGAATTTACCGAAGGAAGTCTATGAAGCGGCAGCCATGGAAGGGGCAAGCCCTCTGCAGACCTTCAGAAGGATTACGTTCCCGCTTTTAATGCCGACAACACTATTCGTTATGATTATTGCCACGACGAATTCTTTTAAATTGGTGGATCACCTGTATGTGATGACGAAAGGCGGCCCGAACAACGCAAGCAACTTGCTGTTGTACCATATTTATGAGACGGCTTTTAGTTTCTGGGATATGGGAAAAGCTTCAGTCCTTACCGTCGTTCTACTCGTTATTCTACTGAGTATTTCGATCTTTAACTATGCATTTCTGGATAAACGTATCCATTACTAGAGAGGGGTCAGCGTCATGGTCGTTAAGATCACCAACCGGTTTGTCATTGCGCTGCTGGCTATCGTTTTTGCAGTTCCGCTCGTTTGGGCAGTTTTCACCTCGTTTACACCGTCCAGTGAGGTCATCACCCGTGTAAATCCCTTTGCCATTGAGCATCCCACCATTCAAAATTATATGACCGCTTGGCACACGATTCCTTTTCTACGCTATTATTCCAATACGATCATCATCGTCTTCGGCGTGCTGGCTGCACAGCTGATAACGGCAACCCTTGCCGCTTATGCGTTTGCCCGATTGAATTTCGCAGGACGAGGCTTCATGTTCATGTTGTTTCTTGTTCAAATTATGATTCCGCCTGACATTCTCATTTTTCCGAATTACACGATCATGAAAGAGTTAGGCCTTGTTGATACCAAATTGGCGATTATGCTGCCTTATTGGGCCTCATCGTTCAGTGTGTTCCTGCTTAGGCAAACGTTTAAGCAAATCCCGATGGATTTGGACGAAGCTGCGAGAATGGACGGATGCCGTTGGTGGCAAATCCTCTGGCACGTCTATTTACCTTCCGCCAAGTCAACATATTTGGCCTTTGGCTTAATCTCCGTCAGTGCGCATTGGAATGATTTCATGTGGCCGCTCATTGTTACGAATTCCATTGAAACGAGACCGTTGACGGTAGGAATTGCGATTTTTGCCCAATCGTTTGAGACGGGAGCGCAATGGGGGACTGTAACAGCGGCTACGGTATTAGTGATCCTGCCTCTTTTAACGGCCTTTTTCGTATTCCAACGTCAGTTTGTGGAAAGCTTCATGCATTCGGGGATTAAATAATAGGGGGTATTGAAATGAATTGGCAAAATGAAAAGACGTTGGTCTTGGCTCACCGTGGGTCGGCAAGTGAAGCACCTGAAAATACGTTGGCTGCTCTTCGGTTAGCGCTTCAACAGCAATGCGATGCGATTGAGCTGGATATTCATCTCACGAAGGATGGAGAAATCGTAGTTTGTCACGATGAAACGCTGGACCGGACCACGAATTTGCGTGGATGCATTGGCGAGATGACGCTCGCCGACATCCGGCAGGCAGATGCGGGCACTTGGTTTTCAGATGAATATGCCGGGGAGCATGTCCCTTTACTCCGTGAAGTCCTTGAGCTGGTGCCTCCGGAAATCGGCTTGAATGTGGAGCTGAAGCTTAGCTATGGCGGCAGCATTGAGCACAAGGTCGTTGCCTTGCTGCGCGAATACGGGCGGCTAAGCTCAGTCATTTTTTCCTCTTTCGATCATCGCATGTTATACCGCCTCAAGCAGCTCGCACCTGAAGCCCGAATCAGCCTTGTCTATGCCGGCAAGCTGCTGCGTCCGCTTCGATTGATTGAGGATTTTGAATTGGAGGTAGAAGCGGTTTCATTGCATCATGCGATGGTTGAACGAGAGGATGTCATCGCGATTCGCAACAGCGGCAGACAGGTCATCGTCTGGACAGTGAATGAGGAAGAAGCAATGAAACGGATGCTGGATTGTGGTGTTTCGGCAATTATTACGGATTATCCGGCGAAATTAAGGCGGATTGTGGGCTGATAGGACAAATCAAATAAAAAAGCGGCAGTCTAGAACTTATTACAAGTCTCTAGCTGCCGCTTTTTATTATGCGGATTGGTCTAATTGCTAACCTATTCTGACTAAGTTTCGTTGGAGCACGGTATCTCCTGGTTGTGGGGTGAAAGGAGTATTCGTAACACCTGTTACATTTGTAATCAGTTTTGGATCTTCGTTTTGTTGTATTCGCACTTCATACTTAAAGCCTACCTTCGACACGTCAGCAAACAGGAAAACAGATTTATTGGGAGCAATCGTTACTGTACATATTTTTCTGCCACAAGGACTTACCTTCAAAGGTACTGGAGAGCCGTTAGACCAGTCGAAAACTTGTACCGTCACTCTGCGGGACCGCATTTTATTTAAGTTAACGATGTCTATTAATGCAAATTTTGTTTTCTTAGGTCTGCGCAAAATACCGGTTGATAATGTAATTCGCTTTGTTGACATGAACAACCAACGCTCCTCTCCTCTAATAGTACAGTAGATGTCGAAACTGCTTGAAAGGTTTGTATAGTTGCCCTTGGGGGAATTTCCAAATTTATGAATAAATTACTCCGTTATATTGCATGCTAAAAAGAAAAAACTTGGAGTATTTATGCGCTTTCCCAGTTGGTTAAAAAGGCAGCGAAGTGCACGGCCAACCCGTTCACTCGCTAATTTGTCTCCCATACCTAATGTTGAGGTTGAGTTATCTTTAAGACGTCAATGGTTCCAAGAACAATTGAAAAATTGTGCTGACATCTGTTTTCATGAATGCCTGATAGGTGACATCTCTTGTGTATTTATTTTTATTGAGGGTCTTGTCGATCAACAAATGCTTCAGGAGCAAGTTATTGCTCCGATGTTATATGAACTGAGCGTAGCGTCGACAGAGGAACTCGTTCAGCACATTCTTCAATTTAAGCAAATCCCGGTTTCCTCCTTAAGCAGCAGTAAGGAAGTAGGTCTTGTATTACAAAGCTTGTTTGAAGGCACGATTGTTTTATTAATCGAAAATGAGCCCCAGATGGTTTTATTTCCAATGAAATCCGTCGAAAAAAGGGCGATTCAACAAGCGGAAAATGAGAATGTCATTCGCGGACCGAAGCAGGCATTCGTTGAGGATCTATCGGTTAATCTGACAATGATCCGCAAAATCATCAAACATCCGGCTTTGAAGGTTGAGAAGTTTCAATATGGTGAGTACACGAACACTTATGTAACCGTGTGTTATATCGAAGGGATCTGCCAACAAAAATTGGTGGACGAAGTAAAAAAACGAATATCGAGAATAGAAATAGACGGTGTATTGGGAAGCAGTTATATTGAGGAATTTATCGAGGATAATCCCTTTTCTCCGTTTCCTCAAGTGCAGTATACAGAAAGGCCGGATACCGTGTGTGCAGCGCTTCTTGAAGGAAGAGTTGCTATTCTTGTTGATGGAACGCCTGTACCGATTTTGATTCCAGTTACCTTGTATATGCTGCTTCAATCTGCTGAGGACTACTATCAAAGATTTGTAGCAGGTACATGGATACGATGGATTCGGTACTTCTTTTTGCTCATTTCTTTTTTGCTTCCTTCCGTTTACATTGCGGTCACAACCTTCCATCCTGAAATGCTTCCGCCAAATCTACTGATTGCTGTAGCCGCAGCAAGGGAAAATGTCCCTTTTCCCGCTATTATTGAAGCAATTATTATGGAAATCACATTTGAAGCGTTGAGAGAAGCGGGTTTGCGAATTCCGAAGCCAATAGGACAAACGGTATCCATTATCGGAGCCTTAGTCATCGGGCAGGCAGCTGTGCAAGCAGGTATTGTTTCCGCTCCAATGGTCATCGTAGTCTCTATTACGGGCATAGCTTCTTTCATTATTCCGCATTTTGATTTGGGCTTGACTTTCCGTTTATTGAGGTTTCCGGTGATGATTCTTGCAGCGTCCCTGGGACTTTACGGCGTCATACTATGCATTATCCTTATTTATCTTCACTTGGTGACACTTCGTTCATTTGGTACCTCGTACCTTTCCCCAACGGCACCGATTGTATTTCGTGATTGGAAGGATGTGCTGATTCGGGTTCCCATGTGGATGATGAAGAGAAGGCCAGCGCTATACGGCACAGAAGGCGATCAAAGATTGACGTATAAGCCCAGACCGCAAATTCCTGAAGATGATGGTGATTAAACTGTGCTCGAACTTAAAAAGCGCAAGGTATTTTGCTGCGTTTATCTCTTTATTACTTCTAACTGGCTGCTGGTCCAGGATTGAAATCAATGATCATGCCTTTGTGACGGCCATGTTTATTGATTATTCGGAAGATGGTGTTTATGAAGTTTCATTAGGATTTCCCCTCCCCAATCGGATGTCTAACGGTCTGGGACTAACGGGTGCTCCCAAAGGTAACCCTTATTCCATTGTGACGAAAAGAGGCGAGAGTATCCCCGTAGCTATTCGTAAAATCCGATCGGATCTTTCAAGAGAAATATCTTGGGGTCACTGTCGCGTCATTGTCGTTGGTCGGAGAATGGCGGAATTTGGGATAGATCAGTTGTTAGAGTTTACTGCACGTGAGCCGAATTTCCATACGAAATCTTTCCTATTTGTATCCCCAACAAAAGGTCTTGATATTGCCAAATTGACTCCTGTGTTTGAACGGCTGCCGTCAGAAGTGCTGCGTGAGTTTGCCCAGAGGAATGTGACGCTGGGCGCGACGGTCAAAGACTTTTTGGAAGCGGAGGCATCGGGCGGAGATATGGTGACCGGACTGCTGACAATTAGGCAAATGGAAATGATCAGTGAAGAAGGAAAGATGAGCACATGGGTTGGAACGGATGGGGCAGCTCTTTTCAGAAGCGGTGTCATGGTTGGAACGCTGGATGTCATAGGTATGCGGGCAGGACTCTGGTTAAATGGAAAAATGAGCAGCTCTATGAACTCAATCAAATCCCCAACGGATGGCAAAACGATCTCTTTTCTCATTCAAACATCCAAATCTTCCATTAAACCATTGATCAATGGTGATCAGATTGGTTTTGATATTCATATTAAAGCGGATGATGATGTTCTGTCATCTGAATCTGATATCGATCTGATGGATCCAAAACAAATAAAAGCTCTTGAGGAGCTGCTTTCGGAGCAATTGAAGGACAGAATTTTACGAACGCTGCAAACTACGCAATCTGAAGAGGTGGACGTCTTTAACTTTGGAAGAATTCTTAGTTGGAGATATCCCAAAGCATGGCAGCAAATGAAGGGGAATTGGCGTGAACAGTATAAAAAATGCGAGTTCCATGTAGTTACCCAAATTTCCGTTAAACGGACCGGAGCAGAAAAGAATGCAATCATCAGGAACAATAAGGAATAGGAGGATTGCTCTTGTGATTGGCATAACCATTGTTTTTATAGGGATAACATCGTATGAGATGAGCTTTTTAATTCGACACAAGCGTAAACCGAGAACATATTGGATTACGGGCTCATGTATTGTAGCGGCATATTTGTATCTGACGGTTATTTATTTGTACCAGGATTTACCAAGCTCTAACCAATTGATTGAATACCTATTTCATTTTCAATAAATCCAGTTGTTGACGAGAGGATGAAAGCAAGCATGCAACGGATCAGTCAAGTGGAGTTAGGTTTAATGCTTGTTTTGTTTAATTTCTCAACGGCTGCCGGGTTCCTTATAGGTCCTCTCACGGGTGTAGCAGGTTATCAAGGGTGGTTAAGCGTAATAATAGCCCACGCCTGTGGGCTACTTATAGCAAGCTTATCGATTTGGTATGCCAAGAAGCGGCCAAACGAGTTTTTCATTCATTATGGGAAAGAAGTTGTTGGCAAATGGCTGAATCTCATGATGATGATCATTTATTGTTTTTTCTTTATTCATCTTGCAGGGATGGTACTTAGACAAGCCACGGATTTCTTGGTCCAAATTTATTTGCCTTCTACCCCAAGTTGGGTTATTGCAAGCTCATTTGGTCTCGTGATCTCTATCGCTGTGAGATCAGGGATCGAAGCCATATTTCGATGTGCCGCGGGATTCTTTTTTATCATATTTTCTACAGCCTCGATTGTCCCTCTTTTAGTGGGAAAAGAATTAAACTATGACCGGACAATTGCCTTAATAACCAGTCTTAGTTGGAGAGATCTGATACATACGAGTTACCCGTTCGTCCCTTGGTTTGGAGAAATGTTTTTAGTTATTTTCATCTTTCCCTTTCTTGCAAAGGCAGAGAAAACGGTTCGGACTTTATTATGGTCCTCGTTAATAAGTACCCTATTTTTTGAAGTTTACTTTTTGTTATGTATTTTGTTATTTGATGCGCCGCTAATGGCCCATTTCACATATCCCATTTTGGAAATGCTGCGGTTTATCCGCATTGGGGATTTCCTGGAAAATTTAGACCCCATTGTAGTTGCCATATGGATGGCAGGACTATTTATTAAAATCAGCATTTTACTTTACATGGCGGTTTTTATATCCTCCCAACTATTGAAGCTCAAAGACTCACGACCGTTATCCTTCTCTTTTGGCGCGATAGCGGTGGGCATGGCGATGCATTCCGTAAAAAACTTAATCGAACTTAATGATTTCATCTTGCATTCCTGGGTGAACTTTGCCTACTTTGTCGAATGTTCCCCGCTCATTTATTGGGGAATTTCCATCATCAAAAGGTACGTACAGCGTTCGCGGACAAGCCAGAATGTAATGGAAGAATAGAATTATTGTTTTTCTGTTATTACTTTTTGTTGTGAAGAGAACCAAGAGTAGCATTTTCTTCTATCATGACACTCCTGCTTTTTGATATACCGATCCTTTGGGCTGTATAAATGCCGGTGTGACCTGAAAACAAGAAGCTGATGATGCAGCCGATGAACATGTACACAGCACCTTCCGCCCCGAATAGTTCGATGCCCATAATAAAACAAGCAATTGGTGTATTGGTTGCGCCGCTGAAAACAGAGATAAATCCAATTGCCGCCAGGAACGGAGCAGATAGATGTAGGTATTGAGCTAGCGAACTTCCCAGAGTCGAGCCAATTGCAAATAATGGGGTGACTTCTCCGCCTTGAAAACCTGCACCTAAAGTGACCGAAGTAAAGATGGTTTTAAGCAAGAAGGTAAGAGGGGCCACACTCTCACTGAATGACTGCTGTATCAGCGGAATCCCCAAGCCGAGATAATCTCTTGTACCAAAGAGGTATACCATTCCGATAATGACGAATCCGCCACAAAAGCTCTTCATGACCGGATTCTTGAAAACTTTCGTAAATAATGCTTTTAGGCGATGGGTTAGTTCGCTGAAGAGCAGGCCTGCTAATCCAAACAAGACGGAAGCCATCACAATTTTCAACAAGAGAAGTGTACTAAAATCCGGTACTGCCCCCATGGAATAGTGAAGATGATGGATTCCCCAAGCTGTGGTAACTTTATCCGCTACGAAACTTGCAATAAAACAAGGGATCAATGCTTCGTACCGGACGAGGCCAATCACAAGAACTTCAAGGCCAAATACCGTGCCCGCTAGGGGAGTACCGAAAACAGAGCCAAAACCACTGCTGATTCCACACATCAAAATGATTTTACGATCGAATGGATGGAGTTTAAGAATTTTACCAATCCATTCGGATAAACTTCCCCCCATTTGTACCGCTGTTCCTTCCCGGCCTGCCGAACCTCCGAACAAATGGGTGACGAGGGTCCCAAATAGAACGAGTGGCGCCATTCGGAAAGGGATCTTTCCATTGCCTTCGTGTATTTGCTCCAAGATGAGGTTATTGCCTTTGGACGAATCTTTGCCAAATTTAACGTATAGGTAACTGACCACAGCTCCTCCGATAGGCAAAAGCCATAACAGCCACGAATGGTTCGTCCGTGTGTTCGTTGCCCAATCCAAACTTGCCAAAAACAGGGCAGACGCAGAACCTGTTAAAATACCGACAAGTCCACCAATTACAATCCACTTGAGCATGGATGCAAGGATGCCAAAGTGAATCCACCTTTCTGCGTAACCCTTCATCCTTAACGTATGACCTTGGAAATAACGTTTCAACTGCTGTCTCTCCTTTATTGTGCAGGTATAAACAAAAAACTCCTACCAGTTTCATGCCAAATAAACTGGTAGGAGTTATTAGCGCAAAGGCGGTTAATGGCGAACTCCATCGCCTATAAAATTATTAGTACTTTTATTAGTATACGCATATCCGGTATTTATATCAAGGTGTTGTCCAGTTTTTGTAAGCGATTTAAAAACTAATTGACAAATCCTGCACAGGAGACTATTCTAAAACTACTTAAACGTTTACGTAATCCATTCGATGTTATGCAAAGTAGGGAAATTACCGTATGAATCCTCCGACAATTAAAGATGTGGCCAAGGCAGCGAATGTTTCTGTCGCTACGGTTTCCCGGGTGCTTCATAACCTTGCCGGCTATTCGGACAGAACCAGACAGAAGGTTATGCAAGCGGTGGAAGAGCTGGGTTATCAACCTAACGCCATAGCAAGAGGGCTCGTTAATAAGAGGACTCAGACCATTGGCGTCTTGTTTCCGCATGTGTCCAGCAGCTTCTCATCCGATATTCTTCATGGTATTGAGGAGACTGCTCAAGAAAAAGGGTTCAGTGTCATTGTGTGCAACACGGCTGAAGAAGGCAAACGGACCATGAAGTATCTGCAAGTTCTAAGGGAGAAGCAGGTAGATGGCATTGTTTTCACAAGCGAAGTGCTGAAGGATGAATACTATCAAGCAATTAAGGAAATGCGAGTTCCCGTTATACTTGTAAATACAATGTCCCAAAAACATATGATCCCGTATGTCAAAGTCGATGATCGACAAGCGGCTTACCATGCGACCAACTATCTCATTCAAAAGGGACACCGGGAGATCGCCATGATCAGCGGTTCGCTTAAGGATCAGATAGCGGGTTATCCACGCTTGGAGGGGTACCGTCAGGCTTTGGCTGACAATGGCATTGAATACCTCGAATCGCGCGTAGCCATTGGCGGTTTTCAATTGGAGCGCAGCAGGGATGCTATGAAGAAGCTGCTGACAGAAGCGCCACCTTTTACAGCTGTGTTCGCGGCAAGCGATGAGATGGCCATTGGCGCCATGAATTATGCTTTTGAACAAGGGATCAAGATTCCGGATGATCTTTCGATCATAGGGTATGATGATTTAAAATTTGCGAGAATGGTTTACCCGCCGCTGACGACCATCCATCAACCGCTGACAATGATGGGACGTTTGGCCTCAGAGAAGCTGATTTCTTTAATTGAACAAAGTGAAATGCAAGTGTCGAGCAGCATCGTAAGCCATCAATTGGTGGAAAGACAAACCGTGCGATCCAAGCCTTGAAAAGGGCTTCTTTTTCAGAATTTTAAGTAAACGTTTAACCTAGATGGCTGCTACATGAAGGGCTTAGAGTCATAAAATTGAACAAGTTTCATTTTTTATGGGTGGTGATGTGAAGCAAGTTGGTTCGTTCTTTTTTTTCTCCCTTAAGTAAACGTTTACTCTTACTGAAGCTTAGTCTTACTCATATTTATTCTTTTATAAAATGGAGGTTTCTTCGATGAAAAAAACAGTTACAACGATTTGTACAAGTGTCCTTGCTCTTTCCGTCCTAGCAGGCTGTGGAGGCGGGAAGACGAACAGTGAATCTGCTTCCAATCCGGCAACTTCAGCTGCATCCGGAGAGAAAGTGAAACTCGAGTTCTTCCAGAATAAAGCGGAAGCGAAAGCCTCCTTCGATGAGCTGGTGAAAAAGTTTAACGATGCGAATCCGAACATTGTCGTGACTCAAGTAAACCCGCCGGATGCGGAAACGGTTCTGAAAACGCGTGTTGCCAAAAAAGATGTGCCTGATGTTATTGGTCTCGGAGCAACGGATACGTATGCTCAGCTATCCAAGAGCGGATTATTTGCAGATTTTTCGAACGATTCTCTGACAGCCAATATCCAGCCTTCCTACATAAACATGTTGAAAAAACTGACAGGAAGCGATCAACTTAGCGCGATTCCTTTTACAGCGAATGCAAGTGGCGTTATTTACAATAAAACGATGTTTAAAGAGCTGGGTCTAAGCGTTCCGAAAACCTGGGATGAATTGCTGGCTACTGCGCAAAAAGTGAAGGATGCCGGTAAAACTCCGATCTATTTGACGATCAAAGATTCTTGGACGGTGATGGTGCCATTTAACTCCTTGTCAACCAACATCTTGGGTATTGATTTCTATGATAAAAGATCCAAAGGCTCAGTGAAGTTTGACAGCCCGGAATTCCGCGAAGTAGCTGACAAGCAATTAAAGCTTCTTGATTTTGGTCAAAAAGATATGATGGGCAAGGGTTATAACGATGGTAACACGGCTTTCGCGAAAGGTGAATCTGCCATGTATCTGCAAGGGGTATGGGCTATTCCAGAAATCAAAAAAGCGAATCCTAGCATAGATTTGGGTGTATTCCCATTCCCGGCGACGAATGACCCGGCTAAAAATAAAGTTATTTCCGGCGTGGATACGCTGTTGACCATTTCCAAAAGCAGCAAGCACCCTGAAGAGGCCAAGAAATTTATTGAATTCATGCTGAAAACGGAAAACGTTCAAACTTACATTGATGAGCAAAAAGCGTTCTCTGCCGTGAAAAATGTGAATCAAACCGATGCCAGTGTACAGGATCTGAATGCTTCGTTCACGAGCGGCGCCATTGAGGACTTCTCCGATCACTACATTCCTGGTGCTGTTAAAGCGGATACGATTATCCAAAGCTACCTGCAGAAGAAAGATGTCAATGCTTATGTGAAACAATTTGATACCGAGTGGGATAAAGTTGCTAACCGCAAGTAAGCGCCGACACATATAGAAGAGAGCGCCGTAAGGTGCTCTCTCCCTATTTATAAAGGAGGTTCATCATGGTTTCAAAAAAAGCGGCGTATTACAGTATGGCAATACCAGCGTTGCTACTGTTTTTCGCTTTTCATACCTTTCCAGCTCTACAAGGCATTTATTATGCATTCACCAATTGGGATGGGTATAGTGAAGGTTACGATTTTATAGGTTTTAAGAATTTTATTAACCTTTTTCAGGATGACAATGTCATTAACTCCTATTTGTTTACGTTTAAATACGCTATCGTCGTTACTATATTTATTAATGTAATAAGCTTGCTCATTGCACTAGGTCTTAACTCACGTATTAAATACCGTAATTTCTTCCGAGGTGTTTATTTTCTCCCTAACGTGCTTGGCGTACTTATTGTCAGTTATATCTTCAACTACCTATTTTCCAACGTTGTTCCTACCATGGGGGAGAAATTAGGAATCGAGTTTCTTTCCACCAACATCCTGGGCAATGAACAATGGGCATGGATCGGCATCGTGATTGTAGCTGTATGGCAAGGCATTGCGTTTAATACGATTCTATATCTCTCTGGACTTCAAACGATTCCACAAGATATCTATGAAGCCTCTTCTTTGGATGGGGCCGGTAAATGGCAGACGTTTTGGAAAATTACGTTTCCCATGATCTCCTCCTTTTTCACGATCAATATGGTGCTTGCCATGAAGGGATCCCTTATGGTATTTGACCAGATCGTTGCTTTGACAGGAGGCGGACCTGGACGCGCGACGCAGTCCATTGCTTTCTTGATTTATCAAGGCGGCTTCCAAGGCGGAGAATTTGCCTACCAATCCGCGAATGCTGTCATCTACTTTATCGTGATTGTCGTCATCTCTGTCCTACAGCTTAAATTTTTGCAGAAACGGGAGATGGAAGCCTAATGACCAAACACTCCACGAACTGGATCGTCACAACTTTGATCGCACTGGGATCATTACTTATTTTGTTCCCTTTATATATGGCGGTTGCCATTGCTCTAAAGAATCCGGAGGAAATGGCGATATCAGTCTTTTCGCTGCCGACGGGATTGCATTTTGAAAACTTCGCAAATGCCATTGAAGCGACCGACTTTTTCACGGCTTTTGGAAACAGCTTTGTGATCACTGTATGTTCCGTTGGTTTCATACTCTTAACCAATTCACTTGTTTCCTATGCGATTGCGCGAAATATGAACAACAAGTTCTTTAAAGGCTTATATTTTTATTTCATCAGTGCGATGTTCATTCCTTTTCAAATTATTATGCTTCCAATCGTAAAGCTGACAACGAATCTGCATATGAACAATATGCCGGGATTAATTATTCTCTATATCGTGTACGGACTTGCTTTTAACATTTTTGTGTATGTCGGGTATATCCGCACGATACCGATTGAATTGGAAGAAGCCGCTACGGTTGACGGTGCTTCCACGTATGGCACCTTCTGGCGCATTATATTCCCTCTTCTTGCACCGATTAATGCTACTATCGCCATTTTAAGCTGCTTGTCGACGTGGAATGATTTTATGCTGCCGCTTATTATTTTAGGCAAACCGGAATCCTACACGCTTCCTCTTGTGCAGTACGTGTTTCAAGGCCAATTCAGCACGGATTTCAACTTGGCTTTTGCCTCGTACCTGCTGGCGCTTGCCCCAATGGTCATCGTCTACTTGATTGCTCAAAAGTGGATTATTAATGGGATCACGCAAGGCGCTGTGAAGTAGAAAAAGAAATAGAAAAAGGCAGTGTCCCTACTTCGGGCACCGCCTTTTTTTCGATGGGCGTACATTCAACTAAATTGTCCAGAGCATCTAATTATCTAGTAGACGTCCTTGATCATTCCATTGACCGTACATGTTGTTTTCTCTAGTATTGGTTATAAATTTGTCGAGTCTGCTCTTGAACAATTCTGGCTGACTTTTAATGCTTTGTATGGTATCGATTCGAACTCTTCTATAAAGTTCAGGAAATGCCATGAAATTATCATATACTTGCTTTTCCTTTTTAAGCCTGATCTCTATCTCTTCATCTATTCTAAAAGAATTGTGATTCATATCAGGAAGAACCCTTCTTCCTTCGTCCCTCATTAACCCCAACTTCTCGAGGCGGCGGACCCGTTCTTTATTTAATTCAGTCCATGAACTTTTTTTAGTTCTAGGGGATAGTCTTTGAGCCAACTCCGTTTCGGAAATCTTCTTCTTGACTCCATCGATCCATCCAAAGCATAAAGATTCCTCGACTGCGTCCAAATATAACAACACATCGGTGGTGGGCGTCATACTAACCAGGACCCAGCAGCACTTTTCAGATTTGCCATTGTTCTGCAGCCATATTCTGAAATCTGCTCTCGATTCTACTGGAATAAAATTTTCAATTTCCACTGAATGACCGTTTGTTGGATATAACTTTATCAAGGAACTTATCTGCGTCACTATTAAACTTCCAAGCAACTCCAAACTTATCAACCAACATTCCGAAGCAGGAAGACCAAGGCATTTCTGATAACGGCATGATAACATGACCACCTACAGACAAATTAGCAAAGTAATTTTCTAGTAGCTGCGTGTCATCGATAACGATAGTAATCAGGATATTGTTGCCTTTAACCAACTCGCCCGTTACACGCTTCATCGAAGGCAATATATCCGACATCATGATTTTCCCGCCTGCAAATTCGATGGAAGACTCCATAATCATAGTTAATTCATTTTCTGGCAATGGATAGTTTGGATCTTGCGGGAAATCGCTGAATCTTACTTTTTTTACCTCGGTTGCATGTAGAGCCTTCGAATAAAATTCAATGGCTTGTTCTGTGATTCCATCAAAGTTTAAATAGGCAATAGCTGCCATAAAACCACTCCTCTTTCTTGTGATAAATGAAGTATACTAGATAAGTGGTGACATACGTATGTCACCTTTTTAAAATAAAGGAACAAAAATGGAGGGGGAAATATGGAGAAGGTTGAGAGATTATTATCGATCATCATGATATTGCTGAAAAAAGATATCGTTTCAACAAAAGTATTTGCACAATTATTTAACGTTTCCAAAAGAACGATTCTTCGAGATATGGAAACCCTGAGTTTATCAAACATCCCGATCTATTCGGTCAATGGAATTCATGGAGGTTACGGCATTATGGATGAATACAAGGTTGATAAACGTCTTTTAAGCACCTCAGATTTGGAGAATATATTGACTGCTCTCGGTGGATTGGGACAAATCCTGATTAGCGAAGAAGTTGAAGTGACCATAAAAAAAATAGAAGCCATGGTTAGCCCGTTATCTCCGAAAAGTTCAATCCAACTGTCCTTTTATGAATGGGAGGGAAGGTCTGAGATACTTCAAACCTTGAAGATATGCCAAGAATCGATATTAAAGAATAGGTTAGTAACCTTTGATTATATAGATAAAAATGGCACCACAACGAATAGAGTTGTCGAGCCCTATCAGCTTCATTTTAGTGAATCGAGCTGGTATTTGAAAGGATTCTGTTTACATCGACAGAGTTATAGAACTTTTAAATTATCACGGATCGATCATCTTCTTATGGATGAAAATACCTTTAACCCTAGAGATTATTTATTGGAACAGGAACATGAAGCAAGCTATCAACCGGAATTAGTCGCTATTAAGGCGTTGATTTCGCCGAGCATAAAAGATAAACTTCTTGAAAGGTACGGTCGAAAGAGCATTGAAACCTATAGTTCTGAATACTTTTTGGCCACCATTTATGTTCCTCAAAATAGTATTGGCTTTCAATTTTTAGCGGGCTTCGGGACAAATCTGGAAATCATAGAGCCGAAAGCCTATGTTGAAGAGTTTCGAGATTATTTGAAAGAAATGGTAGAGAGGTATACGTTAAAAGATTTAAAGGAGGATTACCATGTTTGAACATATCAATCAAAGTTATGAAGGAATAGACTTTAGCAATCAAGATTTAAGGTATGGGGAGCTAATCAGCTGCACATTTCATCGATGCATATTTGCTAACGGATCATTAGAAGAGATTACAACAAGGAACTGCCGTTTCGTTGAATGTAATTTTCGAGGGGCCTCGTTAAATAGCTCCGTTCATAAGGAAACCGCGTTCGAGAATTGTAACTTTACCGAAGCGAATTTATTTGTCTCAAAGTTTGAAACATGCAAAATGACAGGTTCAGATTTCTCCAGTGCCCAATTAGATGGAATCACCATCTTTCAAGGAGATTGGTCTTATACGAATTTGAGAAGAGCCAGATTGGTTAAGCAAGATTTACGTGGGATTAAATTTTTAGAATCAGATTTAACGGAAGCCAATTTAGAAAAAGCCGACTTAAGAAATTGTGATCTTACGAGAACATTGTTAGCTAGAGCAAAATTACAGGGAGCTGACGTAAGGGGAGCTAAAATGGATGGCGTGGATTTCAAAAGCCTTACGCTCAAGGGGTTACGAATGGATACAGAGCAAGCCGTGTTGTTCGCAATCTCACATGGAGCCAAAGTAAATTGATCAATGGACAAAATTCAATCAAAACTATTGACGAGATATCCAACCGATGCTAATATAAACTAATTCCTAGTGGATAACTTGGTATATTTTATCCGACAAGTGATAGGGGAAATAGGAAAAGTAAGGATCGGGAGGGTAATCATGAAAAAAACAAGATTGGTCAGTTTATTTGTTATTTTAGCTGTGTTCGGTAGTTTGCTTGCAGCCTGCGGACAAAAAGAGAGCAGCAGTGCGACAGCAAGCCCAGCGGCAAGCACGAAAGCAACGGAAGCGGCGAAAGGTGCTGCGGATTTAAGCGGAAAGAAAATTGCACTTATTATGCAATTCAATACAGGCACGTTCTCATCTCAATATGTTGAAGGTGTGAAAGAGCAAGTCGAAAAGCTAGGCGGGAAAGTTACGGTATTCGTTGCCGATACGGACCTTGCCAAAATGGCTTCCAATCTGGATGCAGCCATTAACCAAAAATTCGATGGCATTTTAATTGACCACGGTACAGCTGAAGCACTTGAGGCTGGTGTGAAAAAAGCAGTCGAAAAGAAAATTCCGGTTGTTAGCTTTGATTCTATCCTCACTGTGCCAGGCGTAACTTCCCTGGAGCAAGGCGACCAAAAAATGGCCGAAGCAACCTTGGAGCAATTGGCCAAAGATGCAGGCGGCAAAGGAAATATCGTGAAAGTATGGGTTGCCGGTTTCGCACCTATGGAGCGCAGACAGGAAGCCTACCAAGCTTTCCAGAAGAAATATCCGGATATTAAAGAAGTAGCGGCATTCGGAACGGCCAAAGACCCTGCTTTGGATACCCAAACACAAATGGAAGCGATTCTTAAAAAGTACCCGAACAAAGGCGATATTACAGCGGTATGGGCAGCTTGGGATGAGTTTGCAAAAGGTGCTACCCGTGCGATTCAACAAGCAGGCCGTACGGAAATTAAAGTATACGGTATCGATCTTAGCGATGAAGACTTGCAGCTTCTGCAAGATCCAAAAAGCCCTTGGGTAGCTTCTGCTGCCGTAGATCCAAAAGATATCGGACGCGTTCAAGTTCGTTACTTGTACCAAAAGCTGCACGGTGATCAAACGCCAGAGAAAGTTGTTTTGGATCCAGTGTATGTTTCCAGAGAGCAACTGCCGAAAGACAAACAAGTGAATACAACGCAGCTTAGCGAATATGTAAAAGGCTGGGGCGGAAGCCAACAAGGCTATACGGATTGGTTGAAAGCAGCAGAAAAAAAATAATCGGAACAACGGGGTCCCATCGCCAAATCTGCGATGGGACTTTCAGATTGCCAAGAGAGGTGAAGGCGGATGTCGAGGAAGGATAGCGCAGCTTTATTACAAATGAGTGGCATCTCCAAATCGTTTGCCGGTGTGAAGGCACTGCAGGAGGTTGATTTTGACCTGCATGCAGGTGAAATTCATGCCTTGTTAGGTGCGAATGGAGCTGGGAAGAGCACATTGATGAAAGTTTTATCCGGTGCCTACACGTACGACATCGGTCAAATTGCCATAGGCGGTCAAACGCAATCGATTCAAGCACCCAAGGAAGCGATGGCTCAGGGCATCTACTGCGTTTATCAGGAAGTGGATACAGCGCTGGTTCCTGAGCTTACTGTCACCGAAAACGTGATGATGGACCGCATGGTTCATGGCGGCGCTTGGGTTAGCTGGCGCAAGCTGCATAGCGAAGCTGAAGCGATACTTGCGAAGATCGGCGCAACGTTCTCGGTACGGCGTAAAGTAGATGAGCTGAGCATTTCGCAGAAGCAGCTTGTTTTGATTGCCAGAGCGATGGCGCACAAAGCGAAAATCATGATCTTCGATGAGCCGACGGCGCCTCTCAGTCTGGAGGAATCAGAGCGGCTATTTCGCATTATGGATAGCCTGAAGCAGGAGGGAGTGGGGATTGTCTTCATCTCCCACCGATTGCAGGAAGTGTTCCGGGTGTCCGACCGGATCACGATCATGCGCGACGGCCGCCAGGTGCTCACGCAGGCGGCCGCTGATATGGACATCGCCGGTGTGATCGAGGCGATGCTGGGCAAGACCTTCACCGAGGAGTTTCCCAAAGCCAATGTGCCCATTGGCGAAACGCTCCTCGAGGTGAAGGGACTGCGCCGCGGCACGAAGGTGCGCGGCGTCAGCTTTGCCCTCCGCCGAGGTGAAATCCTCGGCGTCGTGGGGTTGGTCGGCGCCGGCAAGACGGAGCTGAGCCGGCTGATCTTCGGCGCCGACGCCACGGACGGCGGCGAGGTGTGGCTCAGCGGGCGCAAGCTTGCGCTTCGCCAGCCGGAGGATGCCGTGCGTGCCGGCATCGCGCTTGTGCCCGAGGAGCGCCGCAAGCAGGGCGTCCTCGTAGAGGAGACCGTGAAGCGCAATCTGTCGCTGCCGATATTGCGCAAGCTGAGCTCGCTGGGCTTCGTGCGGCAGCGCGAGGAAAGCGAACACGCCGCGAAGATGGTGGCGCAGCTCGGCGTGCAGCCGAACGACCCGAACCGCGTCGTCAAACATTTAAGCGGAGGCAACCAGCAGAAGGTTGCCGTAGGCAAATGGCTGCCGACGAATGCCGACGTCTATATGTTTGACGAGCCGACCAAAGGTGTTGACGTTGGCGCGAAAAGCGATATTTTCCGCCTCATCGGGCAGCTGGCGGCAGAAGGCAAAGGCATTATTTATTTATCATGCGAGCTAAATGAAATTATAGGAATTGCTGATCGCATTATAGTGATGAGTTATGGTTCAGTCGTGAAGGAGCTCACCCGAGAGGAAGCGACGCAGGATCTCATTTTAACGTATGCGAGTGCGGGGGAGGCCGAATAACATGAAAGAAAAAAGCTTGGATTTTTCCTTTAAATATGGCGCGTTATTCATTATTGCTTTGGTCATCGTCGTTTTTTCGATTATTAATGAAAATTTCATGACCTATGATAATATTGCCGATATTTTGCGTTCCATTTCAATTGTCATGTTTGTTGCTATCGGGGTGACGTTATCGCAAATTGTAGACGGCTTTGATTTGTCCGTAGGCTCGACAGTTTCGTTGGCGACGGTAGGTGCGGCGGCGTTGATGGTCTGGTACCAACAGCCTTTGATTATTGTCATTATCGTTCCGATTATCATTGGAGCCGTTATTGGGCTTTTGAATGCACTCCTGATTGTGAAGGTACGGATTCCGGATTTGCTCGCGACTTTGGCTGTGATGTACATCATTGGTGGTGTCCAAAAGACCTATACGAAAGGTTTTTCCATCTATAACAATATGCGTTTCCAAGATGGGACCGTAGCCAAAGGGAAGTTTACGCCGGAGTTTCTATGGATTGGCCAAGGCAAGCTGCTCGGTGTGCCTGTGCCGGTTATTCTCATGCTGGTGGCTGTAATCGCCGTTCATATTTTTCTGACGTATACGCGTTGGGGTCGGCAAATGTACATGACAGGCGGAAATCGCGAAGCTGCCCGTTTATCAGGCATTTCCGTGAATAAAATCCGTCTGGCTGCGTACGTGCTATCGGGGATTTTTGCTGCGTTCGGAGGGATCCTCTATGCTTCTCGTGTAGGTTCCGGTCAAATTGACGCGGGTGCTCCTTTGCTGATGGAAGCTGTTGCTTCCGTATTTGTGGGTTATTCCGTGCTTGGCGCTGGAAAGCCGAATGTGATTGGGACGTTTTTCGGAGCTGTTTTGATCGGTATTTTGCTGAATGGTTTGACGATGCTAAATGTCCCTTATTTTGGCTTCGACATTGTCAAAGGCGGCGTGCTGGTGCTTGCTTTAGCGATTACGTTTGTTCATTTAAATCGCAAGAAGGCTTAAGAGGTTACCTCCGCCGCCAAATGTCTCAGTAACGCTGAATTTTAGCGGCGTTGGGTGTTCTTCACCCCAAAATTCGCTCCTACCGGGCTCTTAACAAGCTAAACTATAGAGGAGAAGTTAACTCCTCCAACGATTCCTCCCCAACGGGAACTACAGGGCGCTATTTCATCGAAATAGCGCCTTTTTCGCGCGGAGGGGAACTGTGGGCCGTTATTTGTCCGTTTTCTTAAGGGAAACGGGATCAGGCGGGCAAATAAGATCCTGTAGTTCCGCTGAATGCGGAAACGGGCTGAATTTGCTAGCATAGCGGCTTGTAATTCCTCTAAGGTGTATCGTAACCAACTTAACGCTAGTATGAGGTTACACCTCCGCCAAAATGTCTCAGTAACGCTGAATTTTAGCGGCGCTGGGTGATCTTCACCCCTAAAATTCGCTCCTATCGGGCTCTTAACAAGCTAAACTACAGAGGAGAGGTTAACTCCTCCAACGGTTTCTTCCTGACAGAAGTTAACTCCTCCAACGGTTTCTCCCCAGTGGGAACTACAGGGTGCTATTTCAACGAAATAGCGCCTTTTTCGCGCGGAGGGGAACTGTGGGCCGTTATTTGTCCGTTTTCTTGAAGAAATCGGGTTTAGGCGGGCAAATAAGGTCCTGTAGTTCCGCTGAATGCGGAAACGGTTTGAATTTGCTAGCATAGCGGCTTGTAGTTCCTCTAAGGTGGGCGACGAAGTCATTTATCCCTGTTAAATTATATAATTCCAATTGATTAACTATGAATTATATTCTATGATAACATATAACAAATTCAGGAAAGGAACATAATTCCAGGAAATGTCCGTTATCGGACAAAATTCGCTAAAGTGTCAATTATTTAGTTGTAAAGGGGGAGATGAGCATGACTACTTTACGATCAGATCGCCGAGTTCATAAAACGAGACAACATATTACCCATGCATTCTTGACGCTTTGTGATAAGAGAGATTTCGAGGACATTGTCGTGAGGGATATTACAGATGCTGCGGATATCAGTCGATCCACCTTTTATACCCATTTTCAAGACAAGTACGATCTGCTTGAAAAAATCATGAAAGATAAGCTTGCTGAGTTATTCCGTTTATACGAAAACAATAAAACGCAAATATTGAGATATGTACCGCATCATGAAGTCCCTGATCCTTACTTCCTGTTGCTTTTCATGCACTTGTCCGAGCAAGCACCCATTTATCGTGTGCTGCTTTTCCGGTTGCCACATTCACGGTTTGAAGATCGTTTGAGTGAAACGATCCAGCACACGATAGGTCAAAGGGTTGATAATAATCGAATGGACCAGAAGCAGCCGATTCCATTGGATATTTTGCTGGTAAGCATGGCATCTTGGATTGTTGGTATGATCTTAAACTGGTTAAAACAAGGGATGATTTATTCACCCAACTATATGGCAATTCAACTAAGCAGAATAGCATCAATTGGCTTCTATCAGGCTATGAGTTTATAGGTGCACAATTGAAAGGATTGTGTTTGGTTTGATGAAATAAACGAGTCAAAATCATTTAATATGTCCGAAAAGCTTCATTTTATTCCTTTTTGTTTGTTGACCGGGCTGCGTTGGATGGATATGATGAAGTCAATACCTGAGTTAATTCATCGGAATTATGGAATTTCGAAAAGGTAGGAGTGAGAGCTTGAGAGGCGAAAGGTTTATAAAAAGTTTGAATGATGGGCGAACGGTATGGCTGGGTGGCAATAAAGTCACTCATCTCGACACGCATCCTGCCTTTCGCGGAACATTATCAACAATACGAGGTTTGTTTGATTCGCTTGACGACCCCGAGCTTCGAGATCAGGTAGGTTATCGAATCAAGGGCAGGGAGGCTTATGCCCACAGTTCCTTCCTTGTTCCCTATACCCCGGAGCAGCTTGCAAAGAGAAGCCAATCCTTTGCCTTTTGGTCCAAACAATGCAATGGCATGATGAGCCGGCTCTCTGACTATGCCCGTTCTTTCATCACCGGATGGTATGCTGCACGCCACGAGCTCGATCGATTAGAACCGGGTTTTGCACAAAAAATTACGGCTTACTATGAAACGGCCAGGGACAACGATCTTTTTTTGACGACAGCCATCATTGATCCCCAAATTGACAGATCGAGCGGATTGGACGATAACAGAATCGCATCCCGTTTTCTGCATGTGGTTAGGGAGACAAGCGAGGGAATTGTAGTCAGAGGAGCTAAAATGATTGCGACTGGTGCGCCGTATACGCATGACTTTGTTATTTTCTCCTTTCTCAAATTGGAACAAGCCCACAGAGAGCATGCTCATGTCCTAATAGTGCCAGCGAATTCTGCAGGCCTTCATATCGTTTGCCGGCAATCCTATGCGAGCGATAAAGCGCATGATGCCCCACTTAGCGCAAGATATGACGAAATGGATGCCGTCTTGTTCTTCGATAATGTTTTGATTCCTTGGGAACGCGTACTCATGTACGGTGATGCGGATAAGGTCATGGCGCTTAGGGCGAATACGACGGCAAATGCACTAGCGTTTCATCAGAATGTCGTGCGCTATGTTGCGAAGCTCGAATTTATTACCGGCGTTACATTTGCTGTTGCGGAAGCGATTGGTGTAGGCGGGTTTCTCCACATTCAAGAGAAGCTTGGCGAGTTGTTGACGCAAATCGATACCATGAAGGCGCTTGTCATTGCTTCTGAGGCACAAGCCAAATATGATGAGAATGGCGTTTTGGTTCCAGAGCTGTCCTATATAAACACGGCCAGAAATATAGGGACAAAATTTTATCCACGTGCTGTTGAGATTTTACAGCAGATTGGCGGTGGCGGGTTTGTTCAAGTCCCCTCTAGTATTGAAGATTTCTATGGCACCATATCTGAGTTAATGAGCGAGTACTTCGAGGGAGCCACGGTCAGCGCTGAGAAAAAGGTGCAGTTGTTCAAGCTCGCCTGGGATTTGGTGGGGAGCCCGCTTGGTTCCAGACATGAACTGTATGAGAGATTTTACGCCGGGGATCCTGTACGAGGTTTTGCGAATCAATATTTGACTCACGATAAAGAAAGTTTAACCGCGCCGATTTGGAAACTCATTAAAGAGTCGGCAAAGCGGGGAGCTGCGAATGGAAGTTGATTGATTATACGTATTGTCAACCGGACAACCGGAGACCTTCTGCCATATAAGGCGGATTAGGTCTCCTTTTTAATTTGATGAAAGGATGGATTGTGAAATGGAAATTTTCTGGTTTATACCGACACATGGAGACGGACGATACTTGGGCACGGGAGAGGGAGCAAGAGAGGTAGATTTGGACTATGCTACCCAGATTGCCAAGGCGGCTGACACGCTTGGCTTCAGCGGCGTATTGCTGCCAACCGGAAGATCATGCGAGGATGCTTGGGTAAC
This sequence comes from Paenibacillus sp. P36, assembly GCF_045866505.1. Taxonomy (NCBI): domain Bacteria; kingdom Bacillati; phylum Bacillota; class Bacilli; order Caryophanales; family Paenibacillaceae; genus Paenibacillus; species Paenibacillus sp. P36. Next base: position 6,661,886 of record NZ_AP038372.1, on the reverse strand, counting down.
AGCCTCTGCGTTAATCCCGGCTACAAAGCGGTTAAAGTTTCTTATCGCCCTGAGGCCAGGTCTGATGTCACCTACTTTATCGGCAAGGATGGCGGCCACTTTTGACAGGTTGTCCCAAGGGAGATTGCTCATCAATATCGTTACCGGCGGAGATACCTCCGAAGCAAGAGGCGACGGACTGCTGCTTGATCATGATACTCGTTATGAGCTTACCGATGAGTATTTGACGATCTGGAGACAGCTTATGCAGGGGAAGCAGATCGACTTTGATGGATCTCATATCACGGTGGAAAATGCCAAAATTTTATATCCGCCGGTTCAAACGCCTTACCCGCCACTTTATTTTGGAGGTTCATCGCCTGTCGCTCAGCAAATCGCTGCGGATCATGTGGATGTATATCTAACGTGGGGTGAGACGCCTAAACAAGTAAAAGAAAAAATCGAGACGGTTCGGGAGCTCGCTGCAAAAAGTGGAAGGAAAGTTCGCTTCGGAATTAGGCTGCATGTCATTGTCCGAGAAACGGAAGAGGAGGCTTGGGCGGCTGCAGACCGTTTAATTTCGAACTTGGATGACGCGACAATTGCTAAAGCACAAGCGTCCTTCGCCAAAATGGACTCCGTCGGACAAAGGCGGATGTCAGAGCTGCATGGAGGGGATCGCAGCAAGCTCGAGATCAGCCCTAATCTCTGGGCAGGTGTCGGCCTCGTTAGAGGCGGGGCAGGGACGGCATTGGTCGGCGATCCGGACACGGTGGCGGAGCGGATGCTGGAGTACCGTGAGCTGGGGATAGAAACGTTCATTATGTCCGGATATCCCCACTTGGAAGAAGCTTACCGAGTGGAAGAGCTGCTTTTTCCCAAACTTCCACTGAGCAACAGGGAGTCGCCGAAAGAGAAATATGCGTTCGTCAGTCCATTTGGCGAAATGGTTGCCAACGATATTTTACCGAATGCGGATAATAGGTCGCTAGCATCCTCTTGAAAGCTTGAGGGCACCGTATAGATTGGGAACAAGGAGGAGGAAAATGGGAAGAACCGAAGGTGTTTGGGGCGGTAGCCCGTCGGACAACTACGAGAAACTGGCTGAGCGTTTCCGGCCGACCTTTCAACGAATTCGCGAAGGGGCTGTTGATCGGGAAATGAGCCGTAAACTTTTACATGAAGAGATGGAGTGGCTGAGGGAGTGCGGCTTCGGGACCGTTCGCATATCGCAGGAGGATGGCGGGTTCGGTGCTACGCTTCCGGAATTATTTGGACTGCTGATCGAGTTGTCAGAAGCGGATTCCAACGTCACACAAGCGCTGCGGATCCATTTCGGCTTCGTCGAAAGAGTATTAAACTTGCCGGATGGAGAACGAAGGCAACGATGGTTAAAGCGTATTGCAGGCGGTGCGATTGTCGGGAATGCTTTGACGGAGATCGGAGAAAACAAGGTGGGAAGCTACGCAACCACGTTGTCCGAGACGGAGGATCGGCTTCGTTTAAATGGGGTTAAATATTACTCCACAGGTACGATTTATGCGGATTGGATCGTAGTTAGCGCGACGGCTGGAAAAGAGGACATCGTCTCAGCTATGGTTCCAGCTGCTGCGGAAGGCGTTGACATTGTCGATGATTGGGCTGGCTTTGGGCAAACGCTGACAGGCAGCGGCACGACGAAGTTCGTTAATACACCGGTCGAGAGAGAGGATGTATTCGACCGGGAAACCTACACCAAGTATGGCACCGCGTTTGCCCAAATGGTTCATCTTGCAACGCTGTCTGGCATATCCAGAGCCGCTGCGAGGGACGTTGCAGCTGCGGTTGCTGAACGGCGGAGAACGTACTCGCACGCATCAGCTGCCCGAGCGTGCGAAGATCCTCAAGTGCTGCAAGTTGTGGGACGTACGCACAGTCAGGCTTACGCTGCGGGTGCGATCGTGCTGAATGCGGCCGAAGCTGTGCAGCGCGCTTACGACGCCCAGTCCTCGGAGGACGCCGGGTACGCGGATCGGGTGAATGTCGAAGCGGAGGTTGAAGTAGCTCAGGCTCAGACGATTATCGCGAGACTGACACTAGAGGCCACTGTCGCAATTTTCGATGCGCTGGGCGCTTCGGCAACAGCCAGATCGAAGGCGCTTGATCGCTATTGGCGGAATGCCCGGACGATCGCCTCACATAACCCCTTAATCTATAAAGAACGTATTATAGGTGATTACGTTGTTAACGGCATGCGGCCGCCATTCGCTTGGCAAACAGGAATAGGCGAACCATCAAATACCGACCAGACAACTGGGGACAACGACGTTCGGCTGAAGCCGCCGTCCTAGTCTCTTTTTTTATATAAAATATCAGATCAAAGGAGTGGTAAAAAAAAGATGAAAAAACCAGCCATACGCACCACCATGTTCGTTATCCTCGCCCTCACGTTCCTTCTTGCGGCTTGCTCGACAACGGATAAGGCAAGCACGAACGCTGCTGCTCAGCCTGCTGCCAGCTCGAAAGCTGCAGCGACCGCTAATCCCGAAGATAAGGTGATTCATCATGTGATGAGTGATGCGGGGTTCAACGGAGAGATTGTCAAAATATTAAAAGCGGAACTAGCCAAGGACGGTTATACGCTTGACTATGTCATTGTAAACGACATTATCCAACCCAATAAAATCGTCAACGACGGCCAAGCGGATACGAATTCGTTTCAGCACGAGGCGTATTTTGATCAATTCGTGAAGGATCAGGGCCTTAAGAACATCTCGAGAGCTTTTTACACAACGTTCACCCCTTCAGGCTTGTACTCTAAGAAATATAAATCTTTCAAAGACGTTCCCGACGGCGCAATCATCGGTATTCCTGTCGATCCTGCAAACAATGGACGCGCTCTATTCATGCTTCGCGATCTGGGGCTCCTGAAATTGAAGGATGGTGTGGATGTCATCCATGCGACGCTTAAAGACATTACAGATAATCCGCATAAGTACAAATTTAAAGAAGTCGACCAATTAATGCTGCAGAGGACGCTTGACGACGTTGACGTAGGTTTCTTGTTTGCCGGAACTGCGGTTCAGATTGGTTATAAACCAAAACAGGATGCTTTGGCGTTGGAGACAGGAAAAGACTTGCCTTATAAAGGAATCGTGGCAGTGAATAACAAGCTAATAGGCACTCCCAAAGTCAAAGCGCTGCAAAAAGCTTATGAGAGCCAGGCAATAAAAGATTTTTATAAGGAAAAATACGGAGATGCCATTGAATCATTGGAAAGTTTGAATAAATGACGAAGGGGAGGGTTGTCCATGATCACCCTGCAAAATATAAGCAAAACGTTCACTACTGCCGGAGGACCGCTGCATGCGGTATCCTCCGCTTCGCTGCAAATTGAAGAAGGCGATATTTATGGACTGATCGGGTTTAGTGGAGCGGGGAAATCCACTCTGCTGCGTACGATCAATCTGTTGGAGCGGCCTGACGAAGGCGATGTCATAGTTGACGGTGAGGAATTGACGAAACTTCAGCTGCGTGAACTTCGGAAGAAAAGGCTTTCGATTGGCATGATCTTTCAGCATTTCAATTTGCTTAACAATTTAAATGTGTATGACAATGTGAGCTTCCCGCTTGAAATTGCCAAGGTGCCCAAGGCCGAACGGCATAAACGCATTGAAAGCTGCCTCGAAATGGTCGGCTTAACCGACAAGGCAAAGGCGTATCCAGCGAAGCTGAGCGGAGGTCAGAAGCAGCGGGTTGCAATTGCCCGGGCGCTGGCCAACAACCCGAAAATTCTACTGTGCGACGAGCCGACTTCTTCGGTTGACCCCCAGACAACAGGCAGTATTTTGGCTGCATTGAAGGAAATTAACCGCAATCTGGGCATCACAATAGTCATTGTTACTCATGAGATGAACGTCGTGAAAGCAATTTGCAATAAAGTGGCGGTCATGGAGCATGGGAAAATTGTAGAGAAATTTGATTTGAGCGAAAAAAATATCGTACCTCAATCCAACATCGCACAGTATTTGTTCAACAACGAAATCTCGCTGGAGAGAGAACTGGAGGCCAACTATGTTTGATAACATAGCGACTGCTTGGCCTGAGCTTATTGAGGCGCTGCTGGAAACACTATATATGCTTATTTTGACAATTCCAATTGCCGTCGCCATCGGTACACCGCTAGGGACGATTTTATTCCTGACACGGCCCGACTCTTTTCTCAAATGGCCCAAGTTTTATCTCATTCTGAATGGATTCGTCAACCTGATTCGTTCGTTTCCTTTTTTAATCTTGATGATTGCGATCATTCCTTTTACTCGGCTTGTCGTCGGAACGGCGCTTGGTACAACAGCGGCCACCGTGCCGATGATCATCAATGCGGTACCTTATTTTGCGAGATTTATCGAGCAAATTTTGCTGGAAGTCAATCGCGGTGTGGTAGAAGCAGCTGAATCGATGGGGGCAAGCAAATTCCAGATCGTTTGGAAAGTGTTATATACGGAAGCCCGTTCCGGTATTGCAAATGCGATTACGATTGTTACCGTCAGCTTCCTCTCCTATTCTACGGTTGCGGGACTAGTCGGCGGCGGCGGCATCGGTGACTTTGCCATCCGGTATGGATACTACCGTTATCAAACGGATGTAATGTTCGTTACGATCGTCATTATGGTGCTGTTCGTGCAAGTTTTTCAATTCACTGGCAACTATATTGTACGCAAACTGGATAAACGGTTGTAAAGAAGGGGGGAATCAACATGCCCAAAAAAATCCACCTCAATGCCTTTGAAATGAACTGCGTCGGCCATATCGCACACGGCTTATGGCGGCATCCCGACAGCAACCGGCATCGCTACACAGATATCCGTTATTGGACGGAGTTGGCGCAATTGCTGGAACGTGGGAAGTTTGACGCTTTATTTTTAGCTGACGTTGTCGGGGTATATGATGTTTACAAGCAAGGACCGGAGACGGCAATTCGTGAAGCTGTGCAAATTCCCTGCAACGATCCCTTTCTTGTTGTGCCGCCGATGGCGCTTGTTACCAAACATCTGGCCTTCGCTGTCACCTTTTCCACGACATACGAGAAGCCCTTCAGCCATGCGAGGCGGATGTCGACACTCGATCACTTAACGAAGGGCAGAATTGCTTGGAACGTGGTGACCTCATACTTGCCGAGCGCTGCGCGTAACTTCGGGATGGATCAAATGATCAAGCACGATGACCGCTATGAAATTGCTGAAGAATATTTAGACGTTTCCTATAAGCTTTGGGAAAGAAGTTGGGAAGACAATGCCGTTATTCGCGATGTCGAAAATGGCGTATACACGGACCCGAATAAAGTGCATCACATACATCATGAGGGGAAATATTTCAAAGTTCCCGGACCGCACTTAAGCGAACCTTCCATACAGCGGACGCCGGTTATTTATCAGGCCGGCAGTTCAGCACGCGGGCGCGCATTTGCAGCGAAGCATGCGGAAGCCGTCTTTCTTGGCGGCGGGAACGTCCAAACACTGAAACGATATGCAGCGGATATTCGTGCACAGGCCATCGCCTTCGGCCGTGATCCAGATCATATCAAATTAATGACTGGTTTGCTGGCTATTGTAGGACGAACGCAAGAGGAAGCTTGGAGTAAGTTTGAGAGTTTTCAAAAACTGTACAGTTTGGAAGGCGTATTGGCTCATTATGGGGGAGGAAGCGGCTATGATTTGTCCGCATACGAACCGGGAGACGTGCTTGCTTACACAGAAACGGACCATGGGCAGACAGCCGCAGCACAATTTACGAAGGACAGCCCGCGTCCGAAGACAGTACGGGAAGTCATGGAAACCTTAGGGACGCTTGGTGGACGGGGATTATTTGTCGTCGGGACGCCGGAAGAGGTAGCCGACAAAATGCAATTTTGGATAGAAGAGACGGGGATCGACGGATTTAATGTCACGCAGATTATCTCCCCGGATACATTGCGCGATTTTGTGGAGCTCGTGATTCCTGAACTGCAGCGTAGAGGTTTGTTTCGGGAAGAGTATGAGGAATCGACGCTAAGAGAACGTTTGTTTGGTTCTGGTGTAAACAGATTGCCTGAAGATCATCCCGGCGCCGCCTACCGTAAGCAGCCTACTTTGACCTGATAGGAGGATAAGTATGTCAATAAAAATAGATGCTCTACCGCAGCCAGCGACGGACATTCCGAATGCCATTGATCTCGCCTATGAATTGGGAGAACTGCCGTTCGATTTGCGGCGAAGAGGCATTCCGGTCTTGCGGGATGCTGGATCCGGCAGGTTACGGATGAAGGCGGGGACAGCCGATGAATTGGAGCTCCGAATGGATCCGGCATCGGTTGTTCTTCAGCGGTTAGCCTTGAAAGAGGAGCTGCACATTATCGGGCTTCAGCAGCAGGATCGACGAAGTGGCATTCTCGTGCATTCGGACTCACCGTTACGAACAGCTGCGGATTTAAAGGCGGCGAAGCTTGGGATCGCTGCGAGGATCAACCCGGATGACAGCCTTCGAAAACTTAATGCGGCAAACCTCGTGGACGCTGCTCTGCATAAAGTGGGAATTGCGGGAGCACGGCCAAAATGGATCGAGCTTCAAAGCAAACAGGCTGCGGACGGAATCCATCCTGGGAGGAGGGAGCTCCACGCTCTGCTGAGCAAGGAAGTCGATGCCGTGTATGCCGACTGGGCACTCTCCGAAGAGTCCCGACGGCTTCTGGGTCTTCGTGAACTGGAAGGCTTCAGCTTTTATACTCCCGTGTTGACAGTACTGACTGTCTCGGCGGGGGCGACTCTGATTCAAGAGCATTCCGTTGAGGTTGAACGTTTGCTCGCCCATATATCCCTAGCTTCCGAGTGGGCTGTCAATCATCCCACGGAAGCGCATCGGCTTGCAGCCAAACAGCTCGGAATATCCGAGAATGCCATTCCTTTCATTTTTTCTGATGACCTGCATAAGCAATTAGGAGTTAACGTTTCGGACGATAAATGGAGCAGACTTGTCAATCTCAAGAAGGAGATGCAAGATCACGGATGTCTGCAAGGCGATTTTCCTCTGGAAGAATCGCTTGATCGGGCTATCCTTCAAAACGTGCAATTGCTGGTTGATAGCGGAGAACTCGAGCATCCCCAAAGGGAGTCGCTCTCGCAATATGCTGAGCGCGATCTGCCGCTTTCTTTTTTCAATGAGCGCCCAAGGGCTCATCGGCTTCAGGGCGACGAGGAAGCGTTAGCGGCAGCGCGATTGTTTGCAGAGGAAATTCGCCCCGGCGCTTCGGACCGGGACCGCGGGCGAAAGCTGCCTTTGCGCGAGATACGGCGTTTGGCAGAATTAGGCTTGCTTGGGCTTGTTGTGCCGAAGGAATATGGAGGTCCGGATGTATCCACTAGAACGCTTGTGGACATCTTTAAGATCATCTCGCACGCTGACGGGGCCATTGGGCAAATTCCACAAAATCATCATTTTTTCGTAAAAACGATAGAGTTAATTGGCAATAAGGAACAGAAAAGCTTCTTTTTCCAGGAAGTATTAAATGGCGCTCAGTTTGGTAACGGTTTAGCGGAACGCAGCAGCAGCAAAGGGGCAAGAAAGATCACGACAACAGTTCGTAAACTGGATGGCGAGGAAGGCTTCGTACTAAATGGAAGTAAATATTATACGACGGGTGCACTCTATTCGCATTGGATTCCGGTTACGGCAATGAACGAAGACGAACAAAGAATGACCGCTTTCGTTCCGAGACACGCGCCTGGGGTAACGGTGCTCGACGACTGGTCTGGCATCGGCCAGCGGACGACAGCAAGTGGCAGCGTTGTGCTCAGAAACGTGAAAGTACCGGAGAGCTGCTTATTGCCCCATTTTCAAATATTTGAAGGTCCCCAATACTTTTCTGCGTTCGGGCAAATCATGCACGCCGCCATTGATATCGGTATTGCGCAAGCAGCCTTAGAAGACGCAGCGGCCTTCGTTCGTGATTACACGCGTCCGGCTTTCGGCAGCGGCGTAACGCGAGCGAACGAGGAACCCGATCTGATTCGCCGCTTCGGTGAGCTAGGCATTCGTCTGCAAGCGGCGGAAGCTTTGCTGGATCGGGCTGCCGATGCGATCGACTACGCACGCAAGGAGTTGAATGCGGAAACCGCCGGCAAGGCCGCACTGACGGTTGATTCGGCCAAATGGCTCGTTACGGAAACGGCGATCGAGATTACGAATGCTCTTTTCGAGGTTGCAGGTACTTCCTCGATGGATCGCAAGCATAATTACGACCGCCATTGGCGGAATGTTCGCATTCATACTCTGCACGATCCGGCTCGGTTAAAGCTGCATCATGTCGGCAAGTGGTTTCTCAACGGGGTTTATCATGAATATAAGATGTGATGGTAATAATGGAAGGAGGGAAACACGGGACTATGGCCAAGCGAATCATCATGAACGCATTCGATATGAACAGTGCGATGCACAATTCACACGGTTTATGGAAACATCCAGATAATGAAAGGCATCACTATACGGATTTGGAATACTGGGCGGAGATGGCCAGGCTGCTTGAACGCGGCAAATTCGATGCGCTGTTTCTTGCGGATGTCGTCGGTATCTATGACGTCTATAAGGCGAGCGCGGATCCGGCTATTAGAGATGCCGTTCAAGTGCCGCTAAACGATCCAGCACTCATCGTTCCTGCGATGGCGAGTGTCACGGAAAATCTGAGTTTTGCCGTTACGGTGACGACTACTTATGAACATCCGTATGCGCATGCCAGGCGGTTCACTACACTCGATCATCTGACTAACGGGCGAATCGCGTGGAATGTCGTGACCTCCTATTTGCCCAACGCGGCTTTGAATCATGGTCTGGATAAAATGATCAAGCACGACGACCGGTACGAGGTTGCGGATGAATTCTTGGAAGTTGCCTATAAGCTTTGGGAAGGCAGTTGGGAAGACGAAGCCGTAGTGCGTGACATTGCCCGTGGCGTATATGCAGAGCCGGCGAGGGTTCACCGCATTGATCATGAAGGCCGGTTTTTTCGTGTACCTGGACCACATCTAAGCGAGCCTTCTTTGCAACGTACGCCTGTTCTGTACCAGGCGGGGAGCTCGGAAAGAGGTCGGGCGTTTGCCGCTAAGCATGCGGAATGCGTTTTCGTCGGCGGCAACTCCAAGGAATCGCTTAAAGCCAACATTCAAGATATAAGGAACAAAGCGGAGCAATTAGGCAGGGATCCGCAAAGTATCAAAATGTTTACGGGCTTGAACGTCATCGTTGGAACGACGCAGGAGGAAGCCGAAGCTAAGCTGCGGGAATACGCCGGCATGTGGAGTCGGGAGGCGGCGCTTGCACAATTCGGCGGCTCGAGCGGATATGATTTATCAGCCTATGATCCTGATTCTTATCTGGAGTACCGGGCAACCGACCATGGCCAGAGCCGGGCGGCTCAGTATACTAAACAAGTCCAGAATCGCCTCACCGTCAAGGAAGTCATGGAACGTATCGGGACACTGGACAAGGGACAGGGTCGCTTGCTCGTGGGTACACCAGAGCAAATCGCCGACTACATGCAGGAACAAGTAGAGGAGACCGGTCTGGACGGGTTTAATCTTGCGCATCTGATTACTCCTGGCAGCCTACGTGAGTTTGTTGATCAAGTCGTACCAGAACTGCAGCGTCGTGGCGTATATCAACTAGACTACGAAGCGGGGACGCTTAGGGAGAAGCTGTTTGGAGCGGGGAAACGCTTGCTCCCGGTTAGCCATCCTGCGGCGCAGTACAGGAGAAACTTTGAATATACGAGATAGAGCCAAGGAGGGCAAGAAGATCACATGAAGTACAAGACAGTTGGAAAAACGGGTATACAAGTTTCGGAGCTCTGCTTCGGAACGATGTCTTTTGGCGGCAACGCCGACAAGGAAACATCCAAACAATTGTTTTATCGCTGTTTGGACAAAGGAATTAATTTCTTTGATACCGCCGACGTTTACAGCAGCGGAGCGGCTGAAGAAATATTAGGGGAACTGATCGTGGGCAAACGTGATGAACTGGTCCTTACGTCAAAGGCGGGTTTCCCGTTTGGTTCCGATCCTAACGCACGCGGAGCCTCGCGCAGGCATTTGTTTTTATCCGTAGAACAAAGCTTGAAACGGCTTCGAACAGACCGCATTGAATTTTATTTCATTCATCGCTTTGATTCACTGACATCCATTGAGGAAACTGTGCGTGCTCTGGATGATTTGCGAAAGCAAGGGAAAATCTTGTATCCCGCCGTCAGCAACTGGGCTGCTTGGCAAATTGCCAAGGCGCTTGGCATTTCCGCCAAAGAAGGCTTGGCAAGCTTTGAGCTGATTCAGCCGATGTACAATCTCGTCAAACGACAAGCAGAAGTCGAGATTCTGCCGCTGGCTGAATCCGAGAAACTTGGCGTCATCAGTTATAGCCCGCTTGGCGGGGGACTATTGACAGGCAAGTATGGGAATGGCAAAAAGCCCGCAACCGGCAGGCTGGTGGATCAGGGCAACTATACGAAGCGTTATGGTGACGAGGCCTACTACGATATTGCAGATAGATTCGCAGCGCATTCGCGTGAGAAGGGGATTCATCCAGCTACATTAGCGGTTGCGTGGGTGCTTAGCAACCCGGCGATTACGTCGCCGATTATTGGTGCGCGCAGTGTGGAACAGTTAGAGCCCTCACTAGCTGCGGTGGATCTGGATTTCACGAATGAATGGCGTAAAGAAGTTACGGCATTGTCGATTGATCCTCCGATCGCAACCGATCGCAGCGAAGAGGCTTCAATCAATTAATTTATAAGTCCTGACTTCTTGAGGTTTCTTAAGGAGTCAGGATTTCTCTTTTTAATAATAATTCCGACTAAACCTATTGACATTATTGTATAATCGGTTAGGATATTTATAACAGATAATAGAATCGTGGAACGAAGATTCGAATTGAATGGAGGAGTCGAACATGAAGACGGTTGCGATTATTGGCGGAAGTCAAACGAATACGTTCAAAAAAATGGGTGAGAAGCGAGGTCTGATTGTTGAGCACCATACGGGTAAAACGGGTGGAGGCTCCGTTGAAAATCATTTCAAACGAATCATTCATCAGGCGGATGTTATTATTATTTTAAAAGGCGCAATCAAACATACTTCGATGTGGGCGGTGAGAGAGCTCGCAGAAAAAATGGGCAAAAAGATTGATTACCATGATGGTTTTGGTGCAACTGGAGCGATCGAGAAAGCTTTACAGTTAAGTTGAGTTACACCTATATATCTCATTCTGAACAGGAAGCATGGATGCTGAATCCATGCTTTTTTTTGAGTAGTATAAGAAAGTATAAGTGTTATACTTTTGCTTCGCATCTACCTTGACAAACACGCTCGTCCTAAAAGGACGACGAAGTCGTTTATCCTTGAATCGTGAAGTGAGGTTTGTAGGTGTACAAACAGTTTACCGAATGAGCGGCCTTTTTACCTGCTATTTAGTGGATAATCAACAGGCCTGCACAAAGTGCAACATAGAACAGCTTTAAGCCCCATTACCCCGATCTTCATTGCATAAAGTACATTGAATTCAATCTAAATAGCTTGAAAACCGCTCAATTCTGCCTTCTACGTTGTATTTTGTACATCATAGAAGGCGACACGGCCGATCTGAGGCTTGTATGCTGCACAAAGTGCAACATACAGAAGGCATCGAGGCCATTATGGGGCTGACATTGGACTCCTCCAATGCCACACACATCCACAGCGCTTCTGTGCCGTGTAAATCGCCAGCAGGCTTGACTGAACAGACAAGTTTCGTTAGAATAAACCTAGTTGAATGACATTAAATTAGGGGACAACCATATGATGGATCTAGGGAATAAAATCAAAAAGCTCAGGACGGAACAAAACCGAAACTTGATGGATATTGCTAATGTTTGCGGGTTCTCCAAAAGTTTATTATCCAAAATAGAGAACGGGAAAACCATCCCGCCTATCTCAACATTAGTGAAAATTGCTGATGCGTTAGGTACAAAAGTGTCCATTCTATTGGACGACCAGGAGCAAGCGGGAACGATTTATACGAAAAAGGAAACATGCGAAGCAAGAATGACCAAAACGGATAAAGGGTATTCTTTCTTTACTTTTGCCGTTGAACGTGGAGAAAAGCTGATGCAGCCTTTTCTGTTCATATCCCGGAAGGAAGATAATGATAGCAAAAATGAATACAGCCACAATGGTGAAGAGTTTATATACATTTTGGAAGGCGAAATGAAGTACAAAGTGGGCAGCGTGGAGTATACATTGAAGCCGGGGGATAGTCTTTACTTCGATTCTATTGAGAAACATTCCTTAATGGCAATTACAGACGAAGTGAAATATGTGGCTGTGTTTACGCAATCGAAGGTAAGCGATACTTAGTCATTTTCTGAATGTCAGGTTGATGAGAAGCCAGGTTTTCCAATAAAACAAGAGATAACGGACTACGTATTCTAGCTTAGAGTATGTGGTCTTTTTTTCTGCCCTAAATTTTAAATTTTTTGAAAAGAAAGCGATTGCATTAATTGGCAGGGTGAGGTATACTGAGCTTATTCAACCAAGTTGAATTTAATACAATTTAGGTGACTTAAAGTAAATTCATTTAACTTACAGGCAGCGTTGTTTCTTCACATGAAGTGGTTAGAAGGGTTAGTCATGGATTGCTGTTCAAAACCAAATCAGGAGGCTGGATCGTAATGAAAAAGTACAAAGTTGGTATTGTTGGTGCTGGTGGAGTAACTGAATTGCATTTCGTGGGGTATAAGGATCATCCGGAACGAATTGAGGTAACGGCACTTTGTGATCCGAATCCCGAGGCGTTACATGCCAAAGCTGATAAATATGGTGTTGCTCAGCGATTTACGGAGTTGAACGATTTTATCCAGCATAGTGGTGTTGATGCTGTTGTCGTGTGTACACCTACTTCTATCCGCAAAGAAATCCTATTCCCGATTATTGAAGCAGGAATTCCCATCTTCTGTGAAAAACCTTTTTCGGATACATTGGCTGAAGCAAAAGAGATTACAGAGAAGGCGAAGCAGCATGGCGTACCCATCTCGATTAACCAAAATTTCCGGCGCCATTTTCCTTTTGAACTGGTCAAGGGGATTGTTGCCGAGGATCGGATTGGGAAAGTAACGTCCATCTTGTTTACAAATCTCATGTTTAGACAGGACGCAGGTTGGAGGCTAGAAGAAAGCCGCCACGCATTATCTGTTATGGGAATTCACTGGTTTGATGGGTTCCGTTTAATTCTCGGATCTGAAGCCAAGTCGGTTGTTGCTCAGAACCGTTCTTCCTCTGCAATCCATTGTGTCGGGGAAACCGATGGCACTGTTCAAGTTGTGTTTGAGAACGACGCGGTCGTGACTTACATCCAAAGTTTCTCTAGTGCCATAGGCAGAACAGAAATGATCGTTATTGGCGAAAAAGGGACGATCATTGCCGTTGACGGAAAAATTCATTTGTATCGCCCTCGTGAAAAAAACCCTGAGCAAACATGGGAAAACAATGTTTCCAGAGAAACGGCCACTTTCGAAGGGATAAACCATTTGTTTACCTCCATTGAAACAGGCGTGGAAGCACCGAACAGTTCTCAAGATAATTTGAAAACGGTTTCCCTTCTCGATGCTGCCTATGTATCCGCTGAAGAGCAGCGCATTGTTCATTTAATATGACCACACAGTCCTCATCTTTGAAAACATCCGTTAGTGTGGATACCCCCAAGAAATCCAGGCCTTTTCTTTTAGATATTAAACGAGATCGATACCTTTATTTGTTGGTTTTACCGGGTGTACTTTTCTTTCTTATTTTCAAATATCTTCCCATGTGGGGCATCCTGATTGCTTTTCAGGATTACTCGCCTTATGCGGGAGTTTGGAAGAGCGAGTGGGTAGGATTGGAGCATTTTATACGTTTTTTCTCCAATCCTGATTTCTATCTTCTTTTTCGCAATACAATGGTCATTAGTTTATTAAATCTGTTATTTTTCTTTCCGCTTCCTATTGTGCTGTCCTTGCTGTTGAACGAGGTGAACAATCAATTTTTCAAAAGAATCATCCAATCGATTGTCTACCTCCCGCATTTCCTGTCATGGGTCATTATTGTAGGAATCTCATTTTTACTCCTGTCTCAGTCGAACGGCATCATAAACCTGATGATCGAATCCTTGGGCTTTCACAAATATGATTTTCTGACAAATACAGATACATTCTGGGGAATGCTCGTTGCACAAAATATTTGGAAAGAAACCGGCTGGGGAACCATTATCATTTTGGCGGCGATTACAGGTGTAGACACGCAGCTATACGAAGCTGCCAAAATAGACGGTGCCAACAGATGGCTGCAAGCCTGGCATGTAACACTCCCGGGAATCCGAAGCGTCATCCTGGTTCTGCTCATCTTGAGACTTGGACATATTATGGACGTAGGCTTCGAGCAAGTTTTCCTGATGAATAATGGGGCTGTCGCCAAGTATGCGGATGTTTTTGAAACGTATGTATACCGCAATGGCATCCAGAGTGGGCAATTCAGTTACAGCACGGCCGTTGGTTTGTTCAAATCAGTGGTAGGTCTTGTGCTCGTTGTCTTGGCAAACAAGATGGCCAAACGGATTGGTGAGGAAGGTGTCTATTAATGAAAGTAAGCCTCGCAGGACGGCTGTTTAACGGCTTTAATACGATCTTGCTAGTTGTCATTGGACTCGTCACATTGTTCCCGCTGTATTATGTTTTCGTTATTTCTTTCACCGAACCCCATGAATACTTGATGAAAAATGGTTTTGTTTTGTTTCCCCAGCACTGGTCGCTTGTATCCTACAAATATTTGTTAAATACAAATGCATTTAAAGTTGCGATGTTGAACAGCACCTTTCTTGCCACAGTCGGAACCGGTTTAAGTTTAATCTTTTCAGCAGCAATGGCGTTCGGGATGTCTCGGAAAAGGCTAAGAGGCAGAAAAATCATGATGATGATGGTTTTATTGACGATTTTGTTCAATCCGGGCATTATTCCGAACTATATTGTGGTCCGTGATTTTGGTTTAATCAACAGCATTTGGTCGCTTATTATTCCGGTGCTGGTTAGCGGATGGAATGTCATTCTGATGAAAAGCTTTTTTGACAGCATTCCGGTAGAACTGGAGGATGCGGCCATGATTGATGGCTGCACGGACCTGGGTACATTTTTCCGTGTTGTGCTTCCCCTATCGGCTCCAGCTTTAGCTGCTTTCGGCTTGTTCTACGCAGTGGCGTACTGGAACACGTTCTTCAATGCTATTTTGTATATCAATGATTTCGCAAAAGTGCCTTTACAGGTTGTACTGAGGAACATGTTAATTGAATCGGATACAACGACAGGCGGAGCAGCAGCGGTTGAAATGATGTCCGAGAATCAATTGCCGACCCAGACGCTTAAGATGGCGGCGGTGGTTATTGCGACGGTTCCTATTTTGGCGGTGTATCCGTTCCTACAGAAGCATTTCGCCAAAGGCGTCATGCTCGGTTCAGTCAAAGGCTAACCCAAGTTTATATTTAATAAGGGGGTTTAGGCGGCATGAAGATGGTTCAAAAAAAGAGTGTGCTTATCGCGATGCTATCCGCTTTAGCGGTATTGACTACAGCATGTACCGGCAATAGTACAGAAGTTTCGGCACCGAAACCGGGTGAAACCGGTAAGGAGTCCGCACCTGTAGCTCTCAATATTTTCGCAAATTTCTCGATTACTCAGCCTCCGGGGCCGGATAATCCGGTTATCAAAGAATTCGAAAAAAAGACGAATACGAAGCTTAATATTACATGGGTTTCAGATCCTGTATTTGATGACAAGTTAAACGTATTGTTGGCTTCAGGCGACCTTCCGGACGCGATCCGACTTCCAGATTCGACCGTTCCCCAGTTTCAAACGATGGTGAAGCAAGGTGCATTTTGGGACTTAACCCCTTATCTCAAGGACTACAAGAACTTGATGGATTCCCCAAAGGCTATTTGGGACAATACGAAAATTGGCGGCAAAAATTATGTCGTGCCCATTGTGCGCCCGCTGGAGGGCGGGACTACCTTTTACATTCGCCGGGATTGGCTGGATAAGCTTGGATTGAAGATGCCTACAACACTAGATGAGTTATACAACGTAATGAAGGTCTTTAAAGAGAAGGATCCTGATGGCACGAATAACCCGGTTGGCTACACGATGCGCACACACGATCAAATTGAATTTATTTATGCGGGAGCCAGCAGCAAGTGGAAACCTGTGAATGGAAACCTGATTGATATTACATTAGAGCCCGAGATGAGAGAAGCGCTGCTTTATAAGAAAAAGCTGTATGACGAAAAGCTTATTCCAGCGGATTTCGCCGTAATGAAAAGCAATGATATTACGGATCTGGCGACAAGCGGAAAATCGGGCATAACGACGGAAACGATCGAGGCCATGTGGCGTTGGCAATTCGATCAATGGAAGCGGAATCCAAAGGTAAATTGGGAACCGATCGTATCGTTGGAAGCGAATAAAGGGCCTTTCCAACAGCAAAATAGCGGCTTCATAGGCGTTTATGCGATTCCCAAAAGTGTTCCGGAAGCGAAGATGCGTAAAATTTTATCGCTGCTCGATTTCGGCGCTTCCGAAGAAGGCCACATTTTATCCAATTATGGCATTGAAGGCACTCATTACAAAAAAGAAGACGGATTTTATGTCACCAACGACCAAGCGGTTAAAGATAGCCTGGGGCCTGGAGCAATGGGCAAGCTGTTTATGAAGCATGACCCTTATATGTATGCCTACGCACCTGGCATGCCGAAAGAAATATTTGAAAGAAATAAAAAAATTATTGATGCCAAAGCGAAAATCAGCACACCAAGAGTGGATATCGGGTTGTACTCGGAAACGAATATTAAATACGGAGCCGATTATACCAAGAAGATTAACGATATTAAAACACAGGTTGTCATGGGCAAGGTAAGTATAGAGGAATGGGATAAATTCGTTGCAGGTCTAAAAACAGATGCCAACTATCAGAAGATTATCCAGGAAATGAACGCATCCTATAAAGAGCGTCTGGCAGCTAAGTAAACTAACAAAAGGAGAATGAGCGAATGGCGACTATAACAGATTTGAGAAAACAGGATGAATCACGTGTATTGAACCAAAGTTGGGGGAAAATTCAATGGCTTTGCGGCCAGGATATTGATCCAGCCAGTGAAATGACCTTCGGCATGGTCTATATTCATGCGGGGGATTCCAATCCAAGACACGTACACCCTAATTGTGAAGAAGTCATTTTCATTCTTTCCGGTGAGTGTGATCATACACTTGGCGATGAGACCTTCCATCTGGAGCCTGGCATGATGCTGCGCATCCCACGGAATGTCCCTCATAATGCAACAACCACAAGTTGGGAGCCATGCCGTATGATTATCGCTTACTCGGCTCCTGACCGCCAGACAGTAGGAGAATAATTCCTTTTAACGGAGTAAATCTATGTTTGAACTGAGCTATTTGCAAATCGTAATCCTTATTTTCGCCGGTATATTTGTTGGATTTGCGAAAACCGGTATTTCGACCATGGGCATCTTCAATGCGATGTTAGTGACCATTATTTTTCCGGCAAAAATGTCTGTAGGCATCTTGCTGCCGATGCTAATTATAGGTGATATCATAGCGGTTGCGTATTACCGTAAAAAAGTGATAAAAAATCATCTGATCAGCCTGATGCCTTGGGCACTTATCGGAGTTATAGGTGGTTATCTCGTACTGCTAAAGGTCGATAACAATCAATTGAAGCTTCTTTTGGGTGCGCTTATATGCGGATTGATCCTTCTTCAAGTCCTGAGGGATCTCATGGGAGCAAAATTTGATTCCAGGTTTCCATCTTCCATGTGGTTTATTGCATCGATGGGGATCCTTGCTGGCTTTGCAACGACAATTGGCAACGTTTCCGGCGCTATCATTGCTATCTACCTATTTGCAAAACAAGTGCCTAAACAAGAATTTATAGGCACGGGCGCATGGTTCTTTTTACTCGTGAACCTCGTGAAAGTACCCTTTTTCATCCATCTGGGAATGATAACGTCCGATTCTCTCCTTATTGGTATTTGGACCATTCCCTTAATAGCAATTGGAGCTTATGCAGGTATCAAGCTGCTGCCTTTAATTCCTCAAGTTTACTTTCAGCGGCTTGTTCTTTTACTTGGTGCTTTTGGAGCACTGAAGTTACTCGCTGAGGGTATTGTGATCAATTGAATCGATGAGATCTAGCTAGAAGGAGAATAGATATGACGATCAAATTGGCGTTTTCCAGACCTACCTCCACGATGGAGGAGCAAACTTTGCTTTTTGAACAGTACAGAGCCGTTGGTTA
Organism: Paenibacillus sp. P36; assembly: GCF_045866505.1. Taxonomy (NCBI): domain Bacteria; kingdom Bacillati; phylum Bacillota; class Bacilli; order Caryophanales; family Paenibacillaceae; genus Paenibacillus; species Paenibacillus sp. P36. The sequence continues at coordinate 6,643,545 of NZ_AP038372.1, read as the reverse complement.
TGACGGACTTCAATTAAAGGAAGCCCAATATGCCCCTTTTTTGCTAAAACCGGAAAGTTTCATAGAAGCTTGGGGCGGTTTATCAGGCAGCAGTTCAGCTTTAATAACAGGCGGAAATTTGGATGGTGCCAGTGTTGAGAAGCTGCGTAATGTGTTTCGTTTCGCTTCGGCGGTCGGCACGGAACTTATTGTTTACTGCCATGGGATTCCTAGAGCCAATGTGACCCCGGCAGACATTCGCAGATATGCGGACGTTCTTTCGGATTTGGGACTTGAGGCGCAACAGCGGGGTCTGAAGCTATCACTTCACCATCATTTTAATAATCCCGTTATGCATCGCGATGATTTTGATATCTTTTTCAATCAAATTAAAGAACACTCCATTGGACTCACAGTCGATACGGCTCATTTGGTGAAATCTGGTATCGAGGATGCAGCAGAAATCATACGCAGCTTTGGACACGTCATCGATAATTTTCATCTTAAGGATTTTGATCAAGGGGAATGGAGGGTGCTCGGTCAAGGTTCTATTGACTTTGGTCCCATTTTCCAAGCGATTCATGAGATCGGCTATCAAGGATGGATTTCTGCGGATGAGGAAAGCGGTGGCAGCGTAATCGAAGGTATGAAGGACTGCTATGCGTTTATGAGGAGCCGATTGAACTGAAAATCAGAGCCTGGAGGTGCTGGTAACGATGGGTAAAAAGGCAGTTCTTATCGGAGCCTTGGATACGAAAGGTCAAGAGTTTCTATTTGTAAAAGAAAAACTGGAAGCTTGCGGGGTGGAAACGTTCACGGTAGATACTGGTGTACTTGGTAATCCGTTATTTCAACCCGATGTATCCGCCGATGAAGTTGCAAGAGCTGGCGGTTCGAGCATTGAGGAGCTAAGGAGTGGTAAGGATCGGGGAACAGCTATTGCGGTTATGACCCGAGGCGCTGCTGAAATCGTTACCGGCCTCGAAAAACAGGGAATTGTAGGTGCAGCCTTTGGAATGGGAGGGACGGCGGGTACGACAGTGGCGGCATCTGCCTTGCAGGGTTTACCCATTGGGGTTCCTAAGCTAATGGTTTCCACTGTGGCATCGGGCAATACGAAATCCTATATAGGCATCAAAGATGTAACCATGATGTACTCCGTCGTTGATATAGCGGGAATCAATCAGTTATCCCGTCGAATACTGAGCAATGCAGCTCACGCGTTGGCAGGAATGATGAATTATATGGAGACGGAACAGGGGACTGCTGAAGATAAGGTTACGCTCGGCATCACGATGTTCGGGGTAACGACTCCATGTGCGACACGCGTACGAGAGATTCTGGAGGAGCGTGGTTACGATCTGCTTGTCTTCCATGCCACCGGAACAGGTGGATTGGCGATGGAGGAGCTAATCAAGGCGGGGTATATCCAGGGCGTTGCGGATATAACAACCACGGAATTGGCGGATCATTTGGTTGGCGGTATATTCGATGCCGGACCAAACCGTCTGGAAGCAGCCGGAATAGCGGGTATTCCGCAGGTTGTTTCGGTTGGGGCTTTGGATATGGTCAATTTCGGTCCACCGGAGACCGTACCGGCGCAATTCAAGGAGCGAATCTTTTACCAGCATAACCCGACAACAACATTGATGAGAACGACCTTAGCGGAGAACAGAGAACTGGGCCGTTTATTGGCGACAAAACTGAACGCGGGTACAGCTCCGACTATTGTCGTGTTTCCTAAAGACGGCGTTTCTCTGCTGGATATGGATGCCAAGCCTTTTGAAGGTAAGGAAGAACGTCAGGCGTTGTATGAAGGAATAAAAGAGCATCTCAGATCGAACATTCCGATGATTGATATGGAACAAGATATTAACGATCCGGCCGTAGCTGAGGTAATTGCGAATAATTTGCTTCAATTATTAGAACGAAAAAAGAGAGGGTAAGCAAACAATGGCGATGCAAAGACAGGAAATAGTAAGTAGATTGCGGTCGCAAATTGAACAAGGCCGTTTCATTGTAGGAGCAGGAGCGGGAACGGGGTTATCGGCGAAATGTGCGGAAGAGGGCGGCGTCGATCTGATTATTATTTATAATTCCGGGCGTTATCGGATGGCAGGCCGGGGATCATTAGCCGGATTAATGCCATATGGGGATGCTAATCAGATTGTTATGGAGATGGGCGGCGAGGTTCTGCCTATTGTCAAGAATACTCCTGTATTGGCCGGGGTATGCGGGACAGATCCATTCCGTTTAATGGATGTATATCTGAAGCAGTTGAAAGAGATGGGTTTCTCGGGTGTGCAAAACTTTCCTACCGTAGGTTTGATCGACGGTACCTTCAGGCAAAACCTGGAGGAAACGGGGATGGGCTATGAGCTGGAGGTCGAGATGATTCGTAAAGCTCATGCCTTGGATTTATTGACTACACCTTATGTATTCAATGAGGATGATGCGATTCAAATGGCGAAGGCCGGTGCGGACGTGCTTGTCGCTCATGTCGGACTAACGACGAAGGGCAGCATCGGAGCCAAGACGGCGCTTTCGCTTGATGAATCGGCGGATCTCATTCAACGTATTTATGAGGCCGGTAAGTCAATTAATCCGGATATTTTGGTCATTTGTCACGGTGGTCCGATATCTGAACCGGCGGATGTTGAGTATGTGTTAGGCAAAACCAACGGGATAGCGGGTTTCTTCGGGGCCTCCAGCGTGGAGCGCTTGCCTACCGAGATTGCCATTACCGAGCAGGTTAAAAGATTTAAGAGCTTAAGCAAGTGATAAATGAGGGCCGCCCCATCTTGGGGCGGCCCTTCATCCATTTTAAAAGGACATCTTATAGACTCATAGACTCATAGACCCAACCAATAGACTCCTTCACAATAAATATATATGATCACGATTCTCCTCTAACATAATGGGCTTATATTGATAAGCAGATGTTAGCATAGGTATTTGCAGCAGATCAGGAGGGGATATAAATGGTGAAAAAGTGGGTTGGTTTCTTTGCATTATCGTTCGTATTATTCATTCTATGGGTTCCTCTTACCTATGCTCATGACGGTGACAGCCTGGCCTATTCCGATATTTCAATGAAAGGCGGCGTTATAACGTACAAATTGCAACTCGATATGTACGATATGCGTGCAGGAGCAACACAAAATGACCCTAACAGACAGTTTACAACTCCTGAAGTGTTAAATCGATTCGTTACAAATTCACAAAAGGAAGTGGAAACTTATCTGCTCTCTCAAATCAAATTGTATGCAGATAATTTACTGCTTGATGGCAAGCTGACGCAGCTTACCTATTTCGAGAAGGACAATCAACCGTTTGCTGAAGTGATTTTGGAGTACCCAGTGAAAACAAATCCTCAACACTTTAAATTGAATTACGATTTGGTTTTTGATATGGATGAGTGGCATGTCAATTATGTAACCCTAGCGCTGGGTGAGTTTAAGCATAATGCCGTGTTAGTTAAAGATCTCCGTGAGGTTCAAGTAGGTCAATTGAGCTTTGGGCATGCCATCCGTACATTTTTTCAGCTTGGTGCTGAGAGCTTGCTGCTTGGTTTTGAGCATCTTTTGTTTCTATTAGGTCTTCTTATAAGCGTGAAATCTAGGAAACAGCTACTAGTATTTGTAGGTATTTTTGCAGCAGCTCAGTCGCTGACTTTGATTTTGGCTAGTCTGTCTATCCCGATGCTTCCGAATAAATTCGTAGAATCTGGCCTTGCACTTAGTATCCTATATATTGCCTTGAACCTTCTATTAAACAAGAATAAGGAACAAAATTTGTGGTTAGTATCCTGCTTTAGCTTGATTCATGGTTTTGGTTTTGCCGAGGTATTGCGTAAAATGAGCAGTAATGGACAACACGTTGCATCCTCATTAATTGCATATAGTACAGGTATTATCATCAGTTTGGCTATCATTGTGCTTATTCTGTATCCGCTAATGTCTGCGATACGCAAGATCAAATGGGCTACTCCTACTATTTTAATTCTACTCTCATTGCTTGGATTAATAGGATTTATTAGGGGCTATTCAATGTAATTTCACTAACCAGTGAATCTATTGTTACCATGAACTGTATACTTTACGTTTACAATTAACACACGTAAAAATATATTTCTCTTTACAGTTCTAGGTTAAAGTATGAGGAGTGCCTTTCAATTACTAACCGCGCGGTGAGGCACTATCATCTGATAGGAGTGGTTCATATATGTTAAGTTTATTTGATTCTAAAAGACGACTTACCACTATCACTGTACTAGTCTTGGCCCTTCTATTCCTCATTTCTCTTCTGCCTTCTGGGTTCGCTGATAAGTTCAAGCTGAATTCAGTCGTCAATGCAGATGCAAGTAGTTATACGATTTCAGACGTTGTACTCAATCCAGGGAAAAATGAGTCCGAAATGAATGTTACGTATTACACGAACGTAAATCCAGTCGCAGCTAAAGTTCAAGTAACGTATAAGGCTCTCGTGGTAGGCGGTAATTTCCCTAGCGGTTCTAACGCAGTGACCTTCACAGGAGCGTCTTCCGAAGCAGCGACAGTTTCATCGAATGTTTATTATTCGAATAAAGTAACGATTACAGGTATTACACCTAATACAGATTTTGCGTACCGTGTAGGAGACGGCACCAATTGGAGTCCGATTTACTACTTTTCATCACAAGATCCATATAACTACAGCGTTATGTTTGTAGGAGATCCTCAAATCGGCTCATCCGGGAGTGTAACCAATGATACATATGGTTGGACTAACACTCTTAACAAAGCAGTTGCTATGTTCCCTAAGATGAGTTTTATTATGTCTGCAGGCGATCAGGTGGAAACGAATAACAGTGAAGCCCAATATGATGCTTTCTTAAGTCCAAGTGTGCTTAAAAGCTTGCCTATTGCAACTGTTGTTGGTAATCACGATGGCAGTGCGAATTATGCTTACCACTTCACTCAGCCGAACCAGTCTACTTTAGGTGCCACGACGGTTAGCCCAGGCGACTATTATTACACCAAAGGCGACACTTTGTTTATGGTTTTGAATACAAACAATAGCAGCGCAGCAGCACATGTCCAATTTATGAAAGAAACCGTTGCTGCTGTTCCAAATGCCAAATGGAAGTTTGTCTCTTTCCACCATGATATTTATGGAGCGGGAACTCATTCTTTAGAGTCTTCGATTACAAATTTGAGAGCAGGCCTTTTCCCAACGTTTGACGAGCTGAATATCGACATGATCTTCATGGGACATGACCACTCTTATGTTAGAACATTTGTTATGAAAGGCGACAAACCTCAAAAAAACCAGCTGGTTGACAGTCAAGGAAGAGATGTAAACCCTACAGGTTCCACTTACTTCACGGCCAACTCATCAAGCGGCAGTAAATATTATTCGCTACAGACAACTCCAGAAGTGTACTCCGCAGTTAGAAGCCAACTTCGTGTTCCGACCTTCTCTACGATTGATGTAAGTCCAACAAGCATTACGGTTAAAACGTTTAGAACCGATACAATGGAAGTCGTTGATTCCTATGGAATGGTTAAAGATACGGAAGCCAAAGTATATTCTAAACAAACGCAGGATGTTCATCCGTCTACCTTTGAATACTACTATGCACTCACAAACGGCAATTATGTAAACACCGTAGATGCAACTTTCGGCTTTGACAGCACAAGAATCAAATTTAAGAAAGCTGAGCTAGTATCTCCTAACGCTGGAGTAATTGACAGCAAATTAGAAGGTAACTCAGTTAGGGTTGTGGCAGGCTTAACAACAGCTATCTCGACAATTGCACCTACAGATGTTGTTAAACTTACCTTTGAGTTAGTTCCTGGACCGCAGAAAGTGGCGTCAGCAGATTTAAATCTACTTAGCTCATCTACTTCTTCAGTTGGGTTGAATAAGGATACGAAATCTACGATCACTGGGAAGACAGGCTCCGTTATCAGCTATTACGACTTTAATAACGACGGTCTATTAACGGCTTCCGACTTGTCAAAAGCACTACAGTATTACAGAGCTACTTCAAATGATACAAACTGGAATGCTGTTAAGTTTGCAGATATCAATTCAGATAATGTTGTTGATATTACAGACTTCACTCTAATCTTAAGGCAGATTCTTGAATAATCATTGATACCTGGAAATTCATTGATCGACCTTCACAGGAAAAGGCTTTATGCCTTTTCCTGGATTTTAAACTAGCGAGGTGCCTTGTAAAAAATGAAAATGAAAATGATGACGATCTTCGTTCTTATATGCATCCTATCCTTGCAAATCCATGCATTTGCAGCTGATCATCTTCAAAGTGTAGAATTTTCACAGCCAAATGTTACTGTCGGCACCAGTACAAACGAGTTTTCAGTGGGGATCATTGTTACGAACAATGCGATGTTTAGTGGCGCAGAGTTTGGTTTAGGTCTTGAAGGTAATATCCAAATTAAATCAGTAACGTACACAAGCGCTATTACTAGCAATAATAAAGTGGACACCGAAAAAGACGGAGTTCATTATTTTGGCTTCTTTGATAACAAAAATATTTACAATGGAAAAGTAACTGTCTGTAACGTGATATTCAATTATACGGGCAATGATCCTGCGAAAGTAACAATGAAAGAAACGAATGTAACGACCACGACCGAAAACGGTGGGGCAACAAAGGAAAGTATTACACCTGGTCTTGTTCTAAATGTAAACAGGGAAAGTGTGGGGAATCCGCCTAATAGCTCCTCGGGAGGTTCTTGGGGATCAGCGCCATCCGCTACCCCTGTGACATCGATTACACCACAAGAACTTGCTGTAATTGCTCAAAATGCGGACCAAAAGCTGACTGAGCTATTAGCCACCAAAAACAATGGGGGCAATGCACAAACGGCACTTAAACAAGCTATCGCTGTGGTTGAAAAGGGGATAGAACAACAATCGACATTGAATATTTCCGGTTCAGTTAAGGTGGATGGCGACACAGCCAAGGTTGAATTAAACGTCAATGCATTCACTGATTTGTTCCAAACTATTAAGAATCAAGCAGCGATGATGAATGATAAATTACAAGCATTCGATCCAAATGCTGAAGCTAAAGTAACTGCAACACTTGATCTAGGCGCACAAGCTGTAAATCATGCAGAGATCCCAATTCTTACTGATCTAGTAACGAAAGCCAAAGAGGCCGGAATTGATGCTATTTCGTTTAAAATAAATGGTGTTTCCTTAGCAGTTGGCGTAGATCAATTTACAGGCATTACGACTCTAACTATTAAAAAACAACCGGCAGGCAACTTAAATACAAACCTGAAAATGGCATCGGATGTATACAATTTTGAGTTTATTAATAACTCAGGGACAAACACGACCTTTACGAAACCTGTCATTATTAGATTCCCAATTACGGTACAAGGATTGAATTCGGATCTATTCTCTCTAGCCAAAATAGTTGACGATAAATTGGAGTTTTATGGCGGTCGTTATGATGCAGCAGGTAACTACTCCGAAGGTGAACGCAAATCATTTTCTACGTATGCTATTTTTGAGAACAAAGTAACGTTTAAAGATATCACTGACGTTCAAGCATGGGCAGGTAAATCGATTGGCATTGCAGCTGCTCAAGGAATCGTACAAGGCCGCAGCGAAGGCGAATTTGCGCCAAATGCTGAAGTCACACGCGCAGAATTCGCTGCAATGATCGTAAAAACTTTTCATTTGGAGGATGAGACAGCTACCGAATCTTTCAGTGATGTAAACGATGGGGACTGGTTTAAATCCGTAGTCGCTTCTGCTGCCAAAGCAGGAATTATCCAGGGTCGTTCGGATGACCAATTTGCACCAAATGAAAAAATTAGCCGAGCGGAAATGGCAACAATTGCATCGAATGCACTTGTGGCTGTCAAAGGCTACAAGCACGAGACAGACATGGAGACAATTTTAAGTAAATTTAAAGATCGTAGCTCTATCAATTCCTCTCTTGCAGCTGGTGTTGCATTAGCCGCAAGTCAAGACATCGTAGAGGGTTACAATGATAACTTTGTACCAAATGATTCATCAACACGTGCTCAAGCAGCGGTAGTCATTGAGAGACTTCTAACGAAATAAGCCGTAACTGGAATGACAGAATCCTCCTTTAATTGCAGATAGGGAGGGTTTTGTCCTTTATTATGAAAATTCTGGAGGAACAACATATGTTCAAAATTTATGCTCATAGGCGTATGATATTGTGCTTCTTTACTCTAGCATTTGCGCTGGTTTTTCCTTTCGCACAAGCTGCATATGCCCATGCTTATAGTGCGGGATATACAACATTGACTTTAAGCCAATCACAAACCGAGATGATCTACATGCTGGACGAACTATCTGTCATCGAGCTAATGAATGGTGATAGCAACTCGGATAACAAGCTGGATCAAGAAGAGTTCAGTGCTGTGAAAGAGCGGATGGAAGCCATCTTAAAAGAGAATTTAACCTTTACCATGAACGGGGAACCGAAGGCTTGGACCCAAGTGGTAAGCTTAGGGCTTGAGCAGCAAGGGGGCGCGACAAAGCTGGTGTTAAAAGCGATTTATCCTCCGGCATCGCCTTCGATGACTGTATCCTTCATCGATAACCTCTACACAAAGGATGCGAAAACGAATTACGTCAACCTCTTAACGATCAATCATGGTGACCAGAAAAGCACTGAAGCTCTATCCGGTAATTTTCGTACATGGAACATGGCCTTAACGGATAAGGATTTTGAATCGGAGCATACAAATTCGATAAACGGTTGGTTTTCCTTTTTCAAGCTGGGGATGAGCCATATATTGGGTGGTTATGATCACTTGCTCTTCTTATTTTCCCTGCTGATTGCCCGCCAAACGCTTAAACAGTATGCAACTATGATTACGGCTTTTACTATTGCTCATAGCTGCACCCTAACCTTAACAGTTCTTGGAATCATTCATGTGCCTCCTATGATTGTCGAGCCTGCCATCGCGCTTAGCATTTGTTATGTCGCTATTGATAATATCAGGCGTCCCTCGGTTAGCCATCGCTGGGTGTTGACCTTTTTGTTCGGGCTTATTCACGGTATGGGGTTCGCCGACATTTTGAAAGAAATGAGTATTCCTAGAAGTGAGTTGGCCATTGATTTAATCAGTTTTAACCTGGGAATTGAAACGGTTCAGATCTTAATCGTCGGATTGCTTGTGCCGCTGCTCTATTTCATGCACCGTTATAAATATGCAAGACGTATCGTAGTCGCCTGCTCAAGTGTTGCTCTTCTTTTAGGGGCCATTTGGCTGCTGGAACGGGTAATGACAATTTAAGGAAGGAAACCTCGGGGACAAACATTTTTATAGAATCGGCATACAACTACAGAGCTACTAAGTTGGAGGTTTCAAATGCTTAGAACAAAGAAAGTAAGAGTAGTTTTCTTTATCCTGTTTTTGTTGCTCGTTATTTTATTTATGTACTTTTTTAATCACATGCCCGAGGCCAAGTACAATGAGCATGGTGATACATCCTATACAAAATATGAAAAAGCAAAGGTATTAAAAGTCCTTAACGAAGAGTTAGTCAAGGATTCTACTAGAGGAGATTTATATTCGGGGTCTCAGGAGCTGGAGGTTAAACTACTTTCTGGAGAACATAAAGGTACCGTTCACACCATTACCAACAACGTGAGTGTATATTTAAACGTGGTTGCAAAAGCAGGACAAACACTTATCGTGAGTGTCGACACGGCGGATGCTCAAAACTACCTGGTCAGCGTGTACAGCTATTATCGAGCTCCACTTTTATTCACATTAACTCTACTTTTCTTTGCTACTTTGTGGTGGCTTGGCGGAAAAAGAGGGCTAATGTCAGTGGCAGGCATCGTATTTACTTTTGCTTGTATTATTTACTTGTTCATCCCTATGTTATATAGGGGGTATTCTCCTATACTTGCCTCTGTCCTGATTGTTATTTTAACAAGCTGTGTTACCTTACTATTATTAAACGGCTGGAGCTCAAAGTCTGTCGCTGCCATAATAGGAACGACAGTTGGGATGATCATCGCTGGAATCATTGCTTATATAGCTGGTAATCTAGCCCATATCTCAGGGTATAGTACAGCGGAAGTGGAAATTTTAATCGTTGTTGCCGATCAAACCGGTATGCAGCTTAAGGGCTTGCTATTCGCAGGGATTTTACTTTCTTCACTTGGTGCTATTATTGACGTAGGCATTGCCATTGCTTCATCCGTTTATGAAGTACACGTAACTAATCCTAATCTCAGCAAAAAAGAACTCTTTATGTCCGGTATTAATGTAGGACGAGATATGATGGGAACCATGGCGAATACCCTGATTCTTGCCTTCACGGGAACTACACTAGCTTCTCTAATGATTATATATGTTTCACAGGTAACCATTAATCAATTACTGAACATGAATATGATAACCGTTGAAGTCATTCAAGGAATAACTGGATGTTTCGGGGTTGTTCTTACCGTACCCATTGTCGCCTTTATCTCCTCCCGGATTATTCCTAATTTTGAAACGAAAGGGAATCTTGCTCCGGTAGTTGAATAGACAAAAGTCCGTATAGGGACAGAGAGTCAGTTAACTTCGCGTTACCAGTTAAGAAAAGCCCATGAGCCTAATGACTCATGGGCTTTTTGTAATTTAATTGTGACACTCAGTTACTCATTCTCCTTATACTCAATCGTTAGCCCCTCAACATGACGTTTACTCATCTGCTTTCGCTTCTTTCGGGTGTCTTTCGATTCGACTACGATATCCATATCGTAGTCTCCTTCTGGATATAACTTGCTGCGCTCGATATAAAGAGACATTCTCTTGCGATGGATGCGCACTTTCTCCTTCTGGATTTGCACCGTAATGTTTCCGCGATGATCCGGCTCGCTGCACACAATGCCTGTACGGCGCAGCGAGTGTACCCAGACGCAGTCGCCAATAGCGAAATTCGGCATCGGCGCTCGCTCTTTTTTTTCTTTCAACGGGACGTTTATAGGAGGTGTTTCTCCTGTAAACGCTGCAGCTATTGCTGGCGCTTCGGGCGAGCGCAGCGTCGCCTCGTAAGTGATCATCTTCGATCTTTCGATGAGCGCAGGCGGCATACCGAGTTTTTGCGCGATATAGAAGGCATAAGAGGAGCCGGCTTGACCAATCGTTAGCTTGTAAAGGGGCTCAAGCGTTTCTGAATCAAATTCCATACGCGCATTCTCGAAGCCGGGCGCAGCGTCGGCAAATTTCTTGATTTCGTTAAAATGTGTCGTCGCCATGATCGTAGCCCCGCGGCGGTACAGTTCCTCCAACACAGCGATCGATAGGCCAATTCCTTCGCCAGGATCGGTTCCTGAGGCAAGCTCGTCGAGAAGGACCAACGACGAGGGTCCAGCCTCTTTGAGGATGCCGATCACGTTCTTGACATGCGAAGAGAAGGTGCTGAGCGAATTCTCAAGACTTTGTCCGTCACCGATATCGACCATAACGGATCTGTATACAGCGAATTCGCTTCCTTCTCCTACCGGAACGAGCAGACCCGACTGCACCATAAGTGTTAGCAGTCCGACAGTTTTCAGTGAAACGGTTTTGCCTCCCGTATTCGGTCCTGTAATAACAAGCGCGCGATAATCGCCGCCGATGCGGATATCAAGCGGCACCGAGTGCCTGCCGAGCAGCGGATGACGGCCGCCATGTATGGAGATCCGGCCGCGATCGTTCAGCTTGACCGTTCGTCCGTCGATTGTTTTCGCGTATTTAGCTTTTGCGAACATAAAGTCGTAATGGCCAATCGTTTCCAAGTTGATTGAAATTTCATACTTACTATGCTCAATAAGATCCGTTAGATCGCTGAGCACTCTTGTTACCTCCGCAGCTTCCTCGGCCTGCAGGTGTAAATGCTCGCCATGCAGATCGGCGATATCTGCCGGCTCAATAAAGACAGTCTGGCCGCTTGCCGATTCGTCCAGCGCCGCGCCGCCAACTTGTTTGCGGTGTTCCTTCTTCACGGACAACACGTACCGGCCTCCTCTTGTCGAGATGACGCTATCCTGCAAATAGCTGCGGTATTTGGACAAAGCGGTGTCCAGTTTCTTGCGAATGCGGTCGTCGAGGATGTTCATTTTTTTGCGGATACGCGACAAGGCGGCGCTCGCCTCGTTATCGACTTGACCGTTGCGGATACAGCGCCGAATCTCGGCCAGCGGCTCATGCAATTCGTATAAGGATAGCGCGTAGGAAGCGATGCGCGGACTGACGGATTCCTTCTTTTTCATAAAGTTCTTAAGCTGCTGTGAACTTTCGATGAATCTGGCGAAGTGCATAAAGTCCTGCGGTGTAAAAATAAATCCTTTCCCGAAAGTGCCTATAAGCGGCTCAATGCCTTCCATGGACGGGATCGGCGCACTGGCTCCGTGGGCAATAACACTTAACGCTTCTTCGGTCTCTTGAAGCAGGGTTGCGACGAGGGCCATTTCAAGTACTGGTTCCATGTTCTGAATGTGGGCGCGGCCCAAGTAACTCATGGCAAAGTCGGCCAAACGCTGTTTAATGCGGTCGTATTCCAAACGTTGATAAGTGGACTTGTTCAATTGAATGCCTCCTTTTGGATACAAAAAAAAGCGGACTGGAAACAACAATCGTTTCCAGTCCGCTCAGGGAGAAAATGATGTTCTTAACAGCTTCACATGCAACCTGCCCGTAGTGCACGACAAAACAAACCTGTCCAATTGAACGGTTTACTCGCGTACGCCAAACAAAACGGGTTGCACTATGAAATTACTGGTTAAGAACGACCTCAGACATTAAAATCTCTCCTTTGTACATCTATACGGCTAATATACCCTTATCTTATGCCAATTCAGTCTGAAAATCGTGGGATAAAATAGCTTAAATCAAACTTTCCATAAGAAGTTTGAATGGTATAAAAAGGGAACTGCTGGAGGAATATGTACAAGCGTGACGAATTAATTGTTCAATACAACCAAAATAGGCGATGGGTGTGAAGATGAACGGATGAATAAGCAAATGAGTAAAAGCAGGGGAACTATATTTTGGAAAAATCTAGGTATTGTACTGTTAATTACTTGCATTCCTATTGCTTTTATAGGCGTCATTATTTACTATATCGGAACAGATCGGATCGAAACCGAAGTGAATAAGGCGCATCAGAATCAGCTCCATTCCTCGATCCAGCAATTGAATGACTATATGGCCAATCTGGAGCATTCCGTTGTGCGGCTTGCTTTCGACCGGAGTTTGGACGAGACTCTGAAGGAGTTGGATTTCGTTCAGGATTTTCAAAAAACAAACGAACTTATGAAATCGTTTTCACTTATTACGGAGTCGAATTCCCTTATTAACAGTGTAAGCCTATACTTGCGTGATTCAGACAAGATCATCGGTGATGAGGCCGGGTTTGAATCTGTGCGAACCGATGAGGATCGCGAGCTGTTGAATTCTTTGCTGGATCAAGAGCGAACGATCTATTGGGATTATTCCTTAAAAAAAATAAATATGCCGGACACGATAAATAAAGCGATCATAATTAAGCTCCCCGGTGGACAAATGTATGGTTCCTTCGGGATGTTCATTATTTACCTGGATCAAAATAAATTAAACACAATGGTTCAGAAACTCGTCTCAGGCGAAGGAGTCGCTTTTCTTTTTAATGAAAATGGAGACTACTTAACGACTCCGCCAAGACAAGAAGACAGTCAAGAGCTGCTGACCCTGGAAGATGCATTAAAAAGTCAAATATCTGTAGAAAATGCCAATGAGAATATGTTCAAATTCGATTGGAACCACAAAAAATATAACGTATCGTATGGGAGTATTTCTAAGTTAGGCAGTAAATGGACGGTTGTCACTGCTACGCCTGTATCGCAAATCGTAGCGCCTGTAACTGCCTTATCCACTCTTATTGTCTGGATTAGTATGTTTGGCTTAATCATCGGGTTGCTGCTTGCATGGTTTGCCTCCAACAAGATATACGATCCCATTTATCGGGTAAAACGTCTTTTTGAAAATTCCAGAACAAACCGATCGAACGAAAAAAACGAAATTACGTATATCGAGCATCAATGGAGGCTGCAGCTTCAAGCAGAGCAAGAGCTTTCTATCCAAATTAAGCAGTCCATTCCTGCGCTTAGAGAAAGTTTTTTACTGCAATTTTCACAAGGCAATTTGTACTCACACACGGAATCTGAGCTTATTCAGAAGTTGAAGCAGCTGGATTGGGATGTTGAATCGAAAAGATTTGCCATTATGGTCGCCCAGTTTCACGGTATTTCTGAATTAGGCGGTAAATTTTCAGAGCGGGATGCCCAGTTGGTTACCTTCGCGGCTTCTAATATCATTAAAGAGCTGTGCACGGAGATATCGGATATGGTGCATATCATTAACTTTCAGGATTTATCCATTGGTGTATTTTTCGTTCTGGATCCTGACAAGTCCAATGAAGCGATTAAAGCGAATTTCAACAAACTTGCCCATGACTACATCGTGGCGGTTAATAATGTTCTGCATATGAAAGTTACGATTGTGACTAGTAAAATATCCGACTCGATAAAGGACATCCCCAAGATTCTGGAGCAGACAAGAAAAGCTCTCCGTTTTCGTGACCACCATACGTCCAATCAAATGTTGGATATGAATCAGTTCATGCTGACGAATACAAGCCAGAATCAGTTCCCTTTTGAGCTGGAAAGAGAGATTGTGCATACCGTCAGTATGGGGCTTGAAGAGGAGGCCATGCGGCTCATCAAGCAATTCATGCTTGAACTGCAAACCAATCATAGCACTGAATTCATGGTTCACCAAGGGATGATGAAACTGCTCGGAACGATCCATAATGCGATGATCAAGCACGAAGTGGATCTTTTCTCCCTATATGGAGGGGTTCATCTTTATGAGCAGCTTATGCAGTTGTCCGAGCCGGATCAAATCCTGGAATGGTTTCAATTCAAGCTGATAAGACCTTTTGTTAAAGCGTTAACGATAACCTACGATAGCAATTTGAGGGAAATGATTGATAATCTGCTTTTGCAAATGCAGAAGGACATCTTACTCGACGTTTCGCTTGAGATGTACGCGGATCAGCTGCAGATGAGTCCCTCTAAGTTAAGCAAGGTGTTCAGGCAAATCAACGGAATCAATTTTATCGATACGATGGTTCGGATGAGAATTGAGAAATGCAAGGAGCTGTTAGTGACAACGGATATGAAAATCAACGATATCGCGGAGCAGCTGCACTATCAACCGTCCTATCTGATCCGAATGTTTAAAAAGAGTGAGTGCATCACTCCACGGCAGTATCGGGAAAAGCACACGCAATCGATGTAGTAAAATATCCATCTCAAAGCGGCCCTTCTTCATGTTTGAGGGGCTTTTTTTGTTCATTTCAAAAAAAGACGATAGCCGGAAATTTTTCGAGACATAGTAAAAATTTATTATTATTGCGGTAAGTAGGCTGGTGATTTACATTTAGGCCATCAGCTGATCACAAGCATTGTAAGGGAGGATTGGTACATGGGCATCCAAGTGACGAAGGCGAATCACGAGCAACTTATTCAACGAAAGGCAAGAACTTCACTATGGTCCGAATTCAAACGTGACAAGTATTTATATCTGCTGGTTCTTCCAGGCATCCTGTATTTTCTTGTTTTCAAATATTACCCGATGTGGGGGCTGGTTATCGCCTTTCAGGACTATTCCCCCTATATGGGCGTTTTTAAAAGCACTTGGGTAGGCTTTGAAAATTTTGTTCGCTTTTTTACAAATCCCAGCTTCTTTCTATTGTTTCGAAATACCATGATGATTAGCTTGTTGAGTCTGGTCTTTTTCTTTCCACTTCCTATCTTATTGTCGCTTTGCATGAATGAGGTAACCAACAAATATTTTAAACGCGTAATTCAATCCATTGTCTATTTACCGCATTTTCTTTCGTGGGTTATTATCGCAGGGATTACCTTTTTATTGCTTTCGCAATCGAATGGGATTGTGAATATGCTGCTCGAACATGCGGGTTTTCCCAAAATGGATTTTTTGACGAATGAAAATTATTTCTGGGGGCTGCTTACCGGCCAAAACATTTGGAAAGACACAGGCTGGGGAACGATTATCTTCCTCGCAGCCATGACAGGCATTGACACGCAGCTTTATGAAGCGGCGAAAATCGATGGTGCCAGCCGGATCAGACAAATGTGGCATATCACCTTACCGGGTATCCGTAACGTCATCATTATTCTTTTAATTCTGCGTTTGGGGCAAATCATGGATGTTGGTTTTGAACAGGTGTTTCTGATGAGCAATGGCGCAGTTGCGAACGTTGCCGACGTCTTCGAAACGTATGTCTATCGAAATGGGATTCAACAAGGTCAATTCAGCTATACAACGGCAGCGGGTTTGTTTAAATCCGTGATTGGACTTGTGCTTGTTATCGGGGCTAACTGGCTGGCCAAACGCTTCGGTGAAGAAGGTGTGTATTAAACGAAAATTCCGAGGAGGGAAGGCAATGAGAGAAAGCTTTGGAGACCGAATATTTGGGATGGCGATTGTTCTGCTGCTTGTTGTCATTGGCATTATTACGTTATTTCCCTTGTATTACGTATTCGTTGTTTCCTTTACGGAACCTAGTGAATACATAGAGAAATACGGCTTTGTCCTGTTCCCGAGCAAATGGAGTGTGGGCGCTTATGAATATTTGCTTTCCACTTCTGCTTTCATTCGTGCAACTGGGGTCAGTGCTTTTCTGGCAACAGTGGGAACCCTGTTAAGCCTCATGATAACAGCAGCCTTCTCATTCGGACTATCCCGTAAAAGACTGCGCGGAAGAAAAGTCATGATGATCATGGTGATGGTTACGATCCTTTTTAATCCGGGCATTATCCCTGTTTATTTATTAGTCCGCGATTTGGGGCTCATAAACAGTGTGTGGGCGTTGATTGTCCCTGTTTTGACTAGCGGCTGGTACGTAATCTTGATGAAAAGCTTCTTTGACAGCATTCCTGTCGAGTTGGAAGAAGCTGCAATGATTGATGGCTGTAATGACCTAAGCATCTTTTTCCGAATTATTTTACCGCTTTCTGTCGCTTCGCTGGCCGCATTCGGGTTGTTTTATGCCGTGGCCTACTGGAATACGTTCTTTAGTGCCGTGTTGTATATTAATGATTTTACAAAGGTGCCTTTACAAATTGTCCTGCGCAACATGCTCATTGATTCCGATACTTCGGTCGGCGGAGCACTCGCGGTAGAGATGGCTTCGGATAAGCAGCTGCCTACTCAAACGATCAAGATGGCCGCAGTTGTCGTGTCTACGCTTCCTATTTTGATGGTCTACCCGTTTTTGCAAAAGCATTTTACCAAAGGTGTTATGTTGGGCTCTGTTAAAGGATAATCGCAACGGATTATTCCGGCAGGCTTGTTAAACAAATAAATATAATCATAAAGGAGATTTGAGTAGCATGAACAACTTTTCTGACTTGGATAAAAATTGGAAGATTGAGAAAATCGAGCAAGTGATGATGAAGGGTGAACGCAGAAGATTGGCTGGCTGCAATGCAAGGCTTGGTGTGCATGGAAAAGAAGTAAGCTTTCCGCTGGTGCGAATTACGATTGGGGGCATCACGGGTTACAGCTGGTCTCGCGTTTCTCGGGAAGCAGCCGAAGTCATGATCGGAGCTTCAGTCAGTGAAATATTTTGTGAAGAACAATGGATCAAAGACCGGTTTCAAAGCATTCAATTCCCACTGTTTGATTGGCTGGCAAGGGTAAGAGAAGTGCCTGTGTATAAACTATTGAGCCAAAAAGAGTGGACATCCCCACTAACGGTTCCTTGCTATGATACATCCTTGTACTTCGATGATTTGCACCTGAGTTCAGAGCGGGACGCGGTCGCACTGCTCCAGGAAGAAGCCATGCAAGGCTATAACGAAGGTTTCCGCGGTTTCAAAATTAAAGTAGGCCGTGGCGCGATGCATATGGATTTAATGGAAGGCACCAAAAGAGATATTGCTGTTGTGAACGGGATTAGAGATGTGGTCGGTCCACAATGTAACATTTCCATTGACGCGAATAATGGGTACAATTTGAACTTAACCAAACATGTGTTGAAAGAAACGGCACAGTCCAATCTGTTGTGGATAGAGGAAGCTTTTCACGAAGATGACAGGCTCTACCGTAATCTGAAGGAGTGGCTGCGCGAGGAGAAATTGAACGTGCTGATCACAGACGGTGAAGGGTTAGCGGCCGAACCGATTGTGGAATGGGCGGAACAAGGCCTGATCGACGCGATTCAATACGATTTGAAGGATTATGGCATTGTGAACTGGTTGAAATTAGCCAAAAGATTGGCTAAAAGCGGAGTAAAAGCAGCACCACACAATTACGGTGGTTTCTATGGTAACTTTGCTTCCGCTCAGGTGTATCCAGCTATTGAAGGGTTTATGTTTGTTGAATGGGATGAGGCGCAGACTCCAGGTATCGACACTTCCGGTTATAGCATCAAGGATGGTAAAATCACCGTTCCTTCAACTCCCGGCTTCGGCTTACACATTGACGACGCTTATTATACAAGCAAAGTTAGTGAACGTGGCTGGACGGTATAATTCAGGCAAGGTGAACCGGTCTATCAACTACATTTATGGGAGATGAGTTAAATATGAAAAAACTTCTCGTGTTATCTACGTTAGTTGTATCCTTTTCCCTTACAGTCGCTTGTTCCTCAGCACCTTCTTCGGCTCCGGCGAAAGATGGAGGGACGACTACAACGAAGGAAGAGACCAAAGCGCCAGCGAAGCCTACGGAAATTAAAGTCATGACCGACTTTACGATCACTCAGCCGCCGGGTGCCGATAATCCGGTTCTGAAAGAATTTGAGAAAAGAACGAATACGAAGCTGACGGTGCAATGGATTCCAGGGAGCGATTACGCGGACCGCGTCAATGTGGCACTGGCCGCAGGCGATATTGCAGATTTGATCAAAATTCCGGACATTACGACTGCTTTATTCCGGCAAATGGTCAAGCAGGGAGCATTCTGGGATTTGACGCCGTATATCAAGGATTATCCGAACCTGGTGTCCATTAATCCGAAAACGTGGAGCAATACCAAAATTGATGGCAAAAGTTATGCCATTCCAGCAGGAAGGCCTTTGGATGGGGGCGGATTTTTCGACATTCGTAAAGATTGGCTGGATAAGCTTGGGCTGAAGATGCCGACCAATATGGATGAGCTTTATACGGTAATGAAAGCGTTTAAAGATAATGCGCCAGATGGCAAAAAGGATACAATCGGTTTTACGATGCGGGGATCAGCAACCATTGACGAAGTATTCCTGGGAACAGTTGGCATGTGGAAAGCTGTAGACGGTAAGCTGGTTAACATGTATCTTGAACCGGAAATGAGAGAATCACTGGTCTACCAGCGTAAGCTGTACCAAGAAGGATTAATTCCGCAGGACTTCCCGGTTTTGAAAGAAAACCAATATTGGGAGCTCGCTACAAGCGGTAGAGCCGGAATTACGAATGAGACGCCAGAGGCGTTGTTCAGATACACAATGGACCAATGGAAAAAAGATCCGAAGGTCGAATGGACGCCGATGGTCTCTTTAGCTCCCAAAGCGGGAGGCAAGCCTTATGTGCCCCAAGGTACAGGGATGAATGGTGTACTGGCTATACCGAAATCGGTTCCAGAACAAAAAATGAAAGCTATTTTAAACTTCGTGAATTACGGTTCCGGTGGCGAAGGGCTTGATTTGACCTTGTATGGGATTAAAGACGTTCATTATACACTTACGGATGGTTTAAAAGTGTCGAATGATAAAGCGGTGGCAGACAGCGTTGGAACAGCTACATGGGGGAAAATGTTCAGTACACCAGTCGTTGATTTGTGGCAATATGCGGCTGGCATGCCCAAAGAGGTTTATCAGCGAAACATGAAAATCACGGAAGAAAGAGCGAAGGTTTCCGTTGGCAATCCGGCAATTGGTCTTGTATCGGATACGGATATTAAGTTAGGTGCCGACTACAAGAAAAAAATCGCCGACATGAAAACGCAAGTCATCATCGGGAAAATTGCATTGGAAGATTGGGATAAATATATTGACACGTTGAAAAAAGATCCAAACTACCAAAAAATTACGGAAGAGTTTAATGCCGAGTACAAAAAACGTCTAGCTCAGAATTAAAATTATTTGCTTGAGGTAAGGGTGATCCTTGCCTCTTTGTTTTTTAACTGACGATGGGAATATACCTTGAATAAGGAGTGTAAAAACATGGAATATGTAGCGTTCGGAAAAACAAATGTCATGGTAAGTCGGATCGGCTTTGGCGGAGCTCCAGCGGGATTAAGGAATTATTTGCGGGAGTACAATCCCGATTTGCCGGAAAACAATAACCACATTATCGCAGCCATTGATGCCGCACTTGAAGCAGGCATTAATTATTTCGATACGGCACCGGGATACGGAAACGGAAAAAGCGAAGAGCTGATGGGATACGCTCTGAAGGGCAACCGCAACGCTGTTTTCTTGGCGAGCAAAGCTAAAATATGCCCTCCCGATGATCTGAGGCGATCCCTTGAACAGAGTTTGCAGCGCCTGCAGACCGACCGATTGGACTTTTTTCAGCTTCACGGTACCAGTTACAAGGATCAAGATGTGCAACAGGTTTTGCACGGCGGGATATTGGAGCAACTGCTGCAATTCAAAGCGGAGGGATTGGTTCGTTTTATTGGCTTTACGAGTGAAGATTCGAACAGAGCTGTCTATGATTTCATCCAATGCGGGCAATTTGATATCATGCAGATTTGTTACAATATATTGATGCAGCATCCCTATGATCCGAATAGACCCTTTGGCAGTATACTTGAAGCGGAAAAAGCAGGCCTGGGTATTGCGGTTATGCGGGCGTTTACTTCGGGTGTTTTTCAACGTTGGATGGCGATGGTGCATCCGGAAAACCATTTTGATTATACCGAGGCATTAATCCAGTTTGTGCTTTCTAATCCTCATGTCGATGTCGCCTTAATCGGTATGCGAAATGCTGAGGAAGTCCGGAAAAATGTGGCTATTTGTGACAATCTTTCGGGCAGGGTGGATATTAGGCAAATGTTTACGTATTATTGATGGATTGGGTATAAGAGGGCCGGGACTCCGTGGGGGTTCCGGTTTTTATGATTCATGTTGAACCCTGCGCCCCTGACATGTAAGATAGGTTCATACAGCAAGAGGAAGGGAGCAGCTATGTGGTCGTACACAGTCGGTTTATTCCGTGATTTATCCCCTGGCGTCAAACGATTTATTGCCACTGAAAGCTTATTTGGCATCGGCGCTGGTATTTTCAACTTGATTTTAAACTTACATCTGCTGGACCTCGGCTTTTCCAAAGAGGACGTCGGGCGCATCACCTCGCTGGGAGCACTGACCGTGGGGTTAACCAGTCTCCCGGCAGGGATCGTCGTCAAATACATAGGCCGTAAAACGATGCTTGTTATCGGCATGCTGCTGGCTTTTTTAGCGTTGATCATCTTTGGATTCGGTACCAGTGTCGGCATGATTACCACCGCACAGCTCACTTGGTCCCTTAGTATTAGCGCCATTGTGAATTCGGAAATCCAGCTGATTTTTCAATATTGCCGCACGAAAAAAGAAGAGACCAGCGCTTACTCGCTGCTGTTTGCAATCTTTACCTTATGCACCGGCATTGGCACATGGTTGGGAGGCTATCTCCCGTTGTGGCTGCCAGGGCACAGCACGCTGTACCAATACGCCTTTTTCGTGGCTGGCGGCTGTTTGGGGCTCTCCGGTATTCTAAGGGGCTTGCTGCTTCCGTCTGCCAACGACCGAGCCGTTGCAACCGAGAAGTCAGAGACCTCCGGAACTCCGTCTTCAGTCAAGATCAAGAAAGCGCATGCCTATTCGCTCATGTTCCTGCTTGCGCTGCTTATCTTTAATTCAGGCTTTACCTTTGGACTGTTGAGTCCGTTCCTCAACGTCATCTTGAAGTTTAGATTTGGAATGGAGGACAGCAGCATCTCTGGACTGCTAGCTCTCTCCGGTGTGTTCTTTTTTGTCGGTTCACTTCTCGTTCCGTATCTATTGGAGCGTATGGGTAGCCGCAATGCTTTTGTATTTCTGTTTCTGTATAACATCGTAGTAGTAGGGCTGATGGCGCTTACTATGCCTAGTTCCGTCTTCGCCGTGCTGCTGATGATTCGAGGCACTGGCTTTACGATGCTGAACAACATGATGGACAGCGAATGTATGTCCGCCGTTGCCGAAGAAGACCGCAATGTATTTGCAGGGATGCGGACGGTTTCACGGAGTATCGGCAATACGATTGCGTCGTATTGGGCGGGTTACATTTTGGCCGCCAATCATTACGCTTTGCCATTTTTGTTAACGGCCATAGCGCTGCTGACGGGGTTTGCTGTGTATGCGTGGTTCGTGCAGGGCAAGCTGGCTCAGAGACTGCAAGGGCAGACGTAAGGTTAGTAACTAGAGATGATCCCTAATTGTATAGGGGTCATCTTTTTTTGTTGTTCGTTGGCGGAGCTGAAAGTAATAAGAAGGCTTGTTGTATTTTATACAACATAACGGCGTGCTTTGACCGTGAATCCGGTCTTTCGTTGCACAATATACAACCATTTGCTGCGAAAAGGTGAGATATAAGCAGTTTAGTGCATGAATGGTTGTACTAAGTACAATATAGAGGCGATCTGACCCCCAATTAGAGTCAAATGGTTGCATAAAGTACAACATAGAATGCTGCAGCAGCCATAACTCAGTGAGTGATTGGTGATAGGTGGCAAACGATGCATCAGGTTGAATTCATATCGTACATTTGAACACCCACCGTAAGATCGTCTACTACATTTCATCTGCATGCGCTTACAATCTTAAATTTGTTCCCCAATGATCATCCTTTTATCGGTTTAGACCGGGGCGTTAACCCTGTAAAGTAATAACCAAGGGAGCCAAGTGAAAAGGCTTTCGCAAATCATCCATCAATCAGAGAGAGGGTTGTACGTACGATGAAAAAGAAATTAACCAGTTTGCTGATGGCCAGTGTAGCATTTACCTTAGTCATCTCCGGTTGCTCGAGCACAAAAGAAAGCGCTGCCACCAACGCGGCATCGACAGCAGCAGCTACAGAGAAAGCAGCTGCGAGCAAACCGGCAAGCCCAGTCGAAATCACATTTTGGAATATGTTCGGCGGTGGAGAGGGAGATTTCGTTGACCAAATCATCAAAGGTTATAACGAATCCCAAAAAGAAGTCACCGTGAAACAGCTCCGCCTTGAGTCCAATGAATATTACGCGAAGCTTAGCACAGCGCTTTCTTCCTCCAAAGGACCGGACGTCGCCGTCGCGCATGTGGACCGCATTTCACCGTTTGTGAAAGCGAAGCAAATTGTCCCGGTGGATCAGTTAGCCAGCAAGGTCGGCTTTGATTTAAAACAAATTTCCGACTCGAATATCAAAAGCGTCTCTTACGATGGCAAGCCCTACGCAGTTCCGCTAGACACGCATTTCCATATGTTCTATTACAATAAAGATTTGCTGAAAAAAGCGGAACTACTGAACGATGACGGCACGCCTAAGCTCGGCGACCTATCACCGGAGGGCTTCAAGAAGACACTCGCACAAATCCATGCGAAAGTGCCGGATGTGCAAGCACTTGCTGTAAATACGCCGTATTTCCAAGAGCCTTTCTTGAACCTGTATTATGAAGCGGGTGGCGACTTGCTGAACGCAGAATCGAACAAAGCGGCCATTAATAATGAGAAAGCGCTCAATGTTTTGAAATTCTACATGGACCTTTATAACAACAAATATACAGATCTCAATGATAAAACCCCATGGGATTCGTTCCACAACGGCAAAGCGGCATTCTGGTTCGGCGGCGTGTGGGAAGCGGGTCTACTGCTCGGCGAAAAATCGCCAAATATCGGCGCTATGCCGCTCCCGGCCATTTTCGGCAGCCAAACGCATTGGGGAAGCTCACATTTGCTCGTCATTCCAAGCTACGTAGCACCAGAGAAACAAGAAGCGGCAGCCAAATTCATGAAGTACTTCTCGGAAGTTGGCGGCAAAACTTGGGGCCAAGCAGGCCACGTGCCGGCGAACAGCGCTGTAACAACAAGCGATGAATACAAAAAGCTGCCTTACCGCAATTACTTCATCGAAGCGCAAAAAACGGTGAAATTCGCACCGAAAACCGATAAATACACGACGATCATCACGACAGTTTCGGAATCGCTTCAAAACATTATTTTCGGCAAGCAATCCCCTGAAGACGGGCTGAAAACGTTGGATAAGCAAATTAACGACATTTTAACCAACTAGCCTGCGTATGCCAACCGGTGAGGCTGCAACAAGAAAGGCGGCTTCACCCGGTTTTTTAGTTTGGAGTACAGAGCAAAGATTGAAGGAGTATACCCTATGGAGACTAAAGTGAGAGAGAACGAGGGGACGGTTGTCCTTCGAAAAACCTACGTTTGGCCTTTTCTTAATGACTGGAAAGCGATTTTGTACCTGATACCGTTCCTCATTCCCTTTACGATTTTCTACCTCTGGCCGGTATGTCGTGGGGCGTGGATGAGCCTGCACGTATGGAACATTCAAGGCATGCAAAAGTTTGTTGGCTTCGCGAATTACAAGAAAATTTTTACCGATTCAGACTTTTACTTGTATATGTGGCACTCGGTTTACTTCGTTTTGATTTGTACGCCGGCGGTTATTGTACTTGGACTGGTATTGGCGCTGCTGATCAATCAAAAAATTGTATTCCGAACAACGATTCGTTCTATATTTTTCTTGCCGTATGTGCTTTCGGTTTCTGTTATCAGTTTTATTTGGCTGCGTATGTTCGACTCCAAGTACGGACCGATCCATGCTTTTTTAAAGCTTATTGGCATCCCTGGAGAAATTCACTGGTTAACGGATAAAAATTTTGCGTGGTGGGCGATTACGATAACGACCAATTGGTGGACGGTTGGGTTCGTCATGGTTTTGTTTCTAGCTGGGTTACAAGAAATTCCCACGGATCATTATGAAGCTGCGAAAATAGATGGCGCAGGCGCCTGGAAGCAATTTTGGCATATTACGCTCCCGGGTTTGTCTAGAGTCATGAAAATACAGGTGTTTTATCAGGTTATTGCGTGTCTGAAACTATTCGGGCAAGTTCAAATCATGACAGGCGGCGGTCCGGGCGATTCGACGAATACGATGATCAGATACATTTATGTGACAGGATTTAAAAAGGATATGTTCGGCCTTGCTTCCGCTCAGTCCATTGTTTTTTGTCTCATGATGCTGCTCATTGCCCTGATTCAATTTAAACTGACAGATCGTCAAGACTAACGGAGGTCCCAATGCCAATAAAACGAATTACGCTGAATGCCGTCGCCGTCGTTCTTGCCCTATTGTTTATTTTTCCCCTCATATGGATGCTTCTGGTGTCATTAAAGCCCAATGGCGTCAATGTCTATACCTTAAGTGATTGGATAAAATGGTCTGATTTGACCTTCGCTAATTATGCCAAAGTGATGAAGGATTCCCAGATCCTGAGATGGACCTGGAATTCGGCAGTGATTGGTGTAATAACCACCGTGGTCTCCTTATTATTCAGCTCGCTGGCAGCTTTCTCTTTTTCCAAATTGCCTTTTAAATCCAAAGGCTTGTTCTATCTGCTCATCGTTTCAGGACTGCTCATCCCGACGGAGGCCATCCTGATCCCGCTATATGAGACAACGCTGCACTTGAAACTAATCGATAATATCTGGGCGATTATTCTCCCTGGCTTGACGAATCCCCTCGGTATTCTGCTGCTGAAGCAGTTTATGGACGGTGTCCCTAAGGATTATATTGAAGCAGCGCAGATTGACGGCTGCAGGAGTATCAACTTGTGGCTGCGCATCTGTTTACCGCTTACGAAATCGGCAATGGTGTCCGTCGGCATATTTTATTTTATTCTGTCCTGGAACAACTTCTTATGGCCTTACCTATCCATTACCTCGCAAGAGAACATGATTCTTTCGGCAGGACTTCCAACGTTTTTGTCGAATAATATAATGTCCCTGAATATGATTATGGCGGCAAGCTCAATTGCAGCAATCCCAACCATCGTGGTGTTTATTCTGCTACAAAGACACATTGTCCAAGGCGTGGCGATGTCAGGGGTTAAAGGATAGATAGAAGGGATTTCCATCATGGCGAAACGACCTGAAAAGAAAAATAAAAGGATACTCATATGGACGAGCAGCATACGTTATAAATGGATGCTGCTTTTATTTCTGTTCTCATTGACGCCTCTGGTTGCAATGGGATTTATTTCTTATTCCATCTCGAAATCAACCATCAACAATAAAGTCACCGAATATTCCGAGCAGCTGCTCAAGCAAACTGCCGATAATATCGATACACGGCTTGGCATCTATAAAGACATGATGATGCAAGTCGTAAACAATAATGAAATCGTTTCCATGCTGCGCACGCTCGATCGGGTTGATAACGGACAGTATGATTTGGACAGCTTATCCTTAACGACGAAGCTATCGACCATTATAGCGATTAATCAAGATTTTCAATCGATCTCCTTTCTAACGAAAACGCACTATATAAAGGGTATTTACCGCTGGAGCGACCGTTCCGCCGGCATCGTAACGCCGTTTCTCAAGACACTTGAGGATGGCAGCAACTTCCGATGGTTCCCGACCCGTTTCGGGACGTATGTCGACAGTTTGAATTCACAGAGCGTCCACGTGTTCTCATTGGCTAAGCAGATTTATAAAACCTCTGACGACAGCCCTGTTGGCATCATCGCCGTGCTTGATATTCGCGAAGATGTACTCAAGGAAATCGTCAGCAAAGTGACGAAGAGCTCCTCCGATCTCCAAAGTTTCATTATTGATGGCGGCGGTCAAATTATTTCCTATCCAGACAATCAATTTTTAGGGAAAAATGTTCGGGAAGTACTGGGGGAACAGGGCTCAAACCAATTGCTGCAGTCTTCTGACGAAACCAATGGTTTTCCACTTAAGCATGCTGGGCAGAAATGGATCGTGAATTACAAAAAGCTGCATACCAACGACTGGATGGTCGTAAATGTCATTTCGGAGTCTGCCTTGTACAAAGACTCTAACCGCATGCTGCAAATCATCATCGTGATTGCGCTGATTTGTATCGGTTTTTCGATCGTGACGGCGATGTTTCTGGCCAATTCGATTTCGAAACCGATTTTGAAAATGATCCGTTTGATGCGTCAGGTGATGTCGGGTGATTTGACCGTGCGCTTCAAGGCCAAGCGGCGTAATGACGAGTTTGATATATGGGGCGAAAATTTCAATTACATGGTGACCCGGCTTGACGAGC
The DNA here is from genome assembly GCF_045866505.1 of Paenibacillus sp. P36. Classification (NCBI taxonomy): domain Bacteria; kingdom Bacillati; phylum Bacillota; class Bacilli; order Caryophanales; family Paenibacillaceae; genus Paenibacillus; species Paenibacillus sp. P36. The sequence continues at coordinate 6,616,210 of NZ_AP038372.1, read as the reverse complement.
TGCTTAAAGCGGTCTATGAGGAGCAAAGCCATAAGCGCGCAGCGGAGCTGAAAGCGCTGCAGGCGCAGATTAATCCTCACTTTTTGTACAATACACTAGACATAATTAAATGGACGGCTCTCCTGCAGAAGGCGAACAATGCTGCCGAGATGGTCAGCTTGCTTTCGCGGCTCCTGCGAATTTCACTGGGCAAGGGAGAAGAAACAGTCACGGTCGAAGAAGAAATCGAGCATGTCCAATGCTATCTGGGGATTCAGAAATTCAGGTTCAATTTCGACATTCAAACGTATTTTCAAATTGACGAAGAGGTCCGTAATCTGAAGACACCTAAGCTTATTTTGCAGCCGATTGTGGAAAATGCGATACTCCATGCGTTCTCCGACCGCGAGTCCGGAGGAGAAATACATATCCGCTGCTCGCTGCATCCGGACGGGGGCATTCGTTTTCTAGTGGCAGATAACGGAAGAGGGATGGACCCGGGTCTCGTGAAGAGTTTGCAGACACCGTTTCAAGAGGCCTCCGCTGATAAAATGGGTGGTATCGGTTTAGCCAATGTTGATGAGCGAATCAAGCTGATTTGCGGAAAGCCGTACGGCTTAGATATTCAGAGTACGCTGGATGAAGGAACGAGCATCGGGATTTGGCTTCCCGTGATCGAGTAGGAGGAATAACATGTTTCGAGTCATCATTGTAGAAGATGAATATATCGTTAGGTTTGGCATTCGTTCGATGATCGATTGGGAGAAACTTGGCTTAATCGTTATGGGAGAGGCTTCTAACGGCCAAGAAGCGTTGGAACTTATGAGTAAGGAAATGCCGGATATCCTGATTACCGATATTAAAATGCCGCTCATGGACGGAATTGCCCTCATTTCAGAGGTGCGTAAAATAAACCCTCACATGAAAATTCTGATCCTCAGCAATATCGAGGACTTCGGGTATGCCAAGGAAGCGATTCGCAACGGCGTTTCGGAGTACTTAATTAAATCGGATATGATGCCACGAGATTTTGAGCAAGCTTTGCTGAAGGTCAAGGAAGCCATAGAAATCACTTCACCAACCGGAGCGATCCATGAGGAACCAGCCGTGGAGCCGTTGTGGAAGGAGAAGCTTCTACAGGAGCTTGTCGAGGGGGCTCAGCGAGATATAAGCAGTCTCCAGAACAACTTTAGAAATTCAGGAAGCGCTCCCTTTTATTTGCTCCACATGGGTAAGGATGCGACGAATGTGGGTTTCGCGGAGGAACAATCCGCTCTGCGAAAGGTATTAGATAGCGTGCTGCAGGCACGGGAGCTTGCCTATGAGGTGTTCCCCGATCGGCAAGGGGAAATGAATGTGCTGCTGCTCATCGGCATGCCCCATCGGCAGGGCCAGAAGGCTGCCCGTGAGGCAGCGGAGGCATGTCTAACTCAGCTTGACGCCAGTTATGGCCTGTGTTTCACCATCGGAATTAGCGGAGAATTTCAAGAATTAACTGAGCTGCATACCGCATACGAGCAAGCAAGAGCGGCAGTTAAGTTTAAAATGTTCGTTGGCAGCGGCAAAGTGATCGCCTATGGCACCGATTATGTGCCGGGAATGAATCCAGCAGGTGAGCCGATAAAAATAAGCACAAACCATATTCATTCGATGGTGTACGCTTTTCAAACCAAGGAATTGCAGTCCTACCTGGAAGAACTGTTCGAGCAGTTGGACGCCCGCAAAGATTATGACATTGTGCAAATTATTTCGCTGGAGCTTTTGATTATGCTGACAACGTTATGGTCCGATGTATCTAGCGATCAGATGAGTATCATGCAGTTAAAAAAGCAATATTTTGACGAGTTATCCAAACTGGAAACACTAGGTCAGAGCAAAACCTGGTTTATGGGAGCTTATCAGGAGCTGCTTCAGCATATGATTCAGATTTATAACAGCGACCGAAACAGCATCATAAAAGCTACGCAGTATATCCAGCAGTATTATCAGCAAGAAATTTCGCTTCAATCGATCTCGAATCTTGTCCATTTGAGCAAAAATTATTTTGCCAACTTGTTTAAAAAGGAGATGGGCGAAAGCTTCCTGGAATATTTGACACGCATCCGCATTGAAAAGGCGAAATCTTTACTCACAGGGGAGCTGAAGACGGCTGATATCGGTCATCTGGTAGGTATTGCCGATCCGAAATATTTTTCCAAAGTGTTTAAAAAGAATGTCGGTGTTTCTCCATCGGAGTATAGAACTCGCGCTAAGAGATAGAGGTGAGATGCCATATCAGGGGGAATGTTATGCTAAATCATAGAAACAAGGGGCGGTTCTTGCGTGCTTTGTGCATTGGGGGGATCGCCCTGACTTACCTGACTTTCACAGGATGCTCGAATGCGTTAGAAACCAATGCGCCGCAATTGGCCAAGGAGAAATTGGCACAAGGGGACATGCCTCCCGTCGAAATTTCTTTTTGGAATCCATTTGGGGGAGGCGAAGGCGATTATGTCGAGCAGATTATTCGGAGCTTTAACACTTCGCAGAAAGCGGTTTTCGTAAAGCAGCTTAGGTTGGAGTCCAATGAATATTATGTAAAACTGAGCACGGCGCTCTCTTCAGGAAAAGGGCCGGACGTCGCCGTGGCGCACGTTGATCGCATTTCTCCTTTTATCAAAGCAAAACAAATACTGGCGTTGGATGCCTTGGCTAACGAAAGCGGTTTCCATTTTGACGAAATTGAGAGTTTTAACGTACAAAGCGTAAGCTTTAACGGGAAGCCATATGCAATTCCGCTGGATACGCATTTTCATGTTCTTTACTACAATAAAGAGATTCTGAAACAAGCAAATTTGCTGAATGAGGATGAGACCCTTAAGCTCGGTAAAACATCGCCGGAAGGCTTTATTCAGATGTTGACGCAAATTCAGACGAAAGTGCCGGGGGTTCAGCCCATTGCGGTGAATACACCTTACTTTCAGGAACCTTTTCTGAACTTATATTATGAGGCTGGCGGTGATCTGCTGACGCCGGATCTTTCCAAAGCCGCGATACATAATGACAAAGCTTTGCAAGTGTTGAAGTTTTATCAACTGCTGTATGCGAAGCGTCTGGCTGACTTGAATGACAAAACGCCATGGGACTCCTTTCACAACGGGAAAGCGGCGTTATGGTTCGGCGGTGTTTGGGAAGCAGGACATCACTTGAGCGAAAAATCGCTGCGGGTCGGCGTTGCGCCGCTTCCGCCCATATTCGGCAGCCCGGTCCATTGGGGCAGCTCTCATACACTGGTCGTACCGAGTTACGTGACTAAAGAGAAACAGAAGGCGGCGATGGCCTTCATGACCTATTTTTCAGAAGTAGGCAGCACCCTCTGGGGGCAAGCAGGGCATGTTCCCGCCAATCGGGCTGTCGTGCAGAGTCAGGCCTATCAGCAGATGCCTTACCGGGATATCTTTATTGAAGCTCAGCGCCAAGTTAAATTTGCGCCGAAAACGGACAAATACGCGACGATTTTCACAACGTTGTCGGAGGATCTGCAAAGCATTATTTTGGGCGGATTGGACCCGGAGGAAGGTTTGATTTCGTTAGAGAAGAAGATAAACGATATTCTTGCGAACTAATAAAGAGGCCGGGACCCGCAGGGGTTCCGGTCTCTGCATTACTGGACTTCAACGGCATTAACGAAAGAGATGTTGTGAAAGAGGGAAATCATTTGTTCAAAATCTAATTCCGCAGGCAGCTTAATCGTAAGATCCAAAAGAATTTCGGAGGTTCCCCTTAATTTCTCACTTTGAAAATTTACGATCCTGATATTTTTTTCTTTCAGTGTTTTTTGCATATTTTCTAAAGAACCTGCTTCGTCGATAATACGTATAATCAGGTGTTCTGATTTAGGCGCAGCTAGCCAAGTGAACCGTCTGTGTAACACGATTTGAGCAATAAGAATTAATACGGTAACCCCAATTCCCAAAACATATAAGCCGGATCCAATCGCCATCCCGATGCCTGCCGTTGCCCAGATTCCTGCTGCTGTGGTAAGGCCTTTGACCGTATGACGCTGCATAAAGATCATGCCTGCTCCTAAAAAACCTACACCACTTACAACCTGGGCTGCTATTCTTGATGGATCGAGTGCTATGCCAGTTTGTCCTAGTTCATCATAAAAGCCATATTTTGAAACTAACATCATCAAAGAAGCACCAATAGCAACAACAAAATGAGTTCTAATCCCGGCTTCTTTCATTCTGTTTTTACGCTCATATCCAATGAATAGTCCGCAAATTCCGGCAATCATCACTTGAAGTAAATATTCGAATCCCATCATGTAGATCCCATCCTTTTCACGAAAATATTGAAAGCGCTTTATCGGAAATTTTACCCTACTGCGTAGAAAAGATCAATTTCTCATTGTTCCATAGAGAGAATAGTATGCAAATAAAGGGAAATAAACCCAATAATCGAATATCTATTTAAACACGATTTGAGAACTTTGGAGGTGCTGTGGTGTTAAAGAAAAACGTTTATATGAGAACGATCTTGTTTGCAATCGTTTTTTTTGCATTTTTATTTTTACCCGCGGGGTCTTTACATTTCTCTGAAGCGTGGATTTATTTTGCCATCTTTTTTGGATCAACGATGTACATCAATCGTTATTTCTTGAAAAGAGATCCTGAGCTCATAGAACGAAGAGTTCATGCTAAAGAAGTAGAAAAGGAACAAAAGATTTTCCAATCCATTTCTGGCGCCATATTTTTTATTGGATTGTTAGTGCTTCCAGGTTTAGATTATAGATTTAGTTGGTCAGATGTTCCTTTCTATCTTGTATTCGTCGCGGATTTCTTCGTCTTGCTAGGTTTTATCATTGTTTTTTTAGTTTTTAAAGAGAATTCATTTACATCTGCCATTATTGAAGTAAGTGAGAACCAGCAAGTGATATCAACAGGCCCTTATGCCTTGGTGCGGCATCCGATGTATACCGGGGCAATATCCATTATCCTGTTCACTCCTCTTGCATTAGGTTCAATTTGGGCATTGATTCCCGCAATTTTAATCATTATTTTTATTGTGCTGAGGCTGTTAAATGAAGAAAAGATATTGTTAAAGGAGTTAGCAGGGTATGAAGATTACTGTAAAAAGATTCGTTATCATTTAATTCCTTTTATTTGGTAATGGAGGTGAACTCGCTGTTTCTATTAAGGAAATTTACATTTTGGCTCAGCTTACTCAGTATCCTAATCTGCTTAAACAATTACTGGGGAAACGATGACAAAAACATACTTCTCATTGGATTAAATCCAGTCTTGAATTATATGGTGTATAAGGAGCCATTCCGTCACTGGATTTTTAATTTTGAGAGCGCAAAACTAGCTGCTGATAGTTCAAGTATCAGGCTGTATTATCGTGTCTACCTTATACATTTTTTTTCATTCTTTTTGATTGGGATTATCATTGATTTTGTTATTCGGTTAGTAAGACGATCAAAGACTTTCAGGTAGGTGATTGATATCCAAACAATATACGCCCGAGTGAGACATTGGTTATTTTGGTATGGAGTTTATGGTTTTTGCAGCAAGAGCTGTAATGATGAAATTACACTTTATTCCGATCAAGAGCAAAAAAAGTTTTTAGGATATTTTGAGCTTACAACCGTGACAGGTCTTAGGCATCTTTTAAAATACGATATGGATATTATAGGCGATGATAAAGAATATTGTGATGAAATTAAAAGTTTTATAAATGGTGACGAAGATATTCATTATCATTATATATACCCAAGAGACTTAGAAGATGTTTCTCGTCAAGTTCCTCATTCTGCTCCTACGAATACAGACGGCTATAAACCTGTCTATATTGATATGTGGACAAAATTATCTATATCTTGGGACATTGACGAGATAAAGACTAGCGTGAGAATAATTGCAAAGGATTTTTTAGGATTGAATATAGAAAATGTTGAACTCATTGATATTCCAACGTATGAGGAAACTAAATTATCGTACGAACAGGATTATAAGCCTTTCGTCTAAAGCACAAAAACAGGGAACAGATCGCCGCGGCAGCTGTTCCCTGTTTCACTCAAGTAACAGGAGGTAAATATGGTTGTCGATAGACTGATCGAAAAATGGTCTTCAATAGTAGAGAAGATAAAAAACAATGGTGGTAAAATAATCGAACTCGCTAAGAGTGAACCCGCAAGCGATTTGGAAATTAAAAAGAAAGAGTTTACTCTAGGAATCAATATCCCTTGTGAGTTAAAGAATGTTTTTCTAGAAAATTCAAAACAGCTTTATTTGAGATGGTCGTTACCCGAAGAAGCTATACTCCCCCAAGAATTTAGAGAAATATTTAGTGGGGAAATCGGCTGGAGTCTGGATGGGTTGGAATATTGGGGAGAAGATTCGGCAGAAGATTACGCGATCAACTTGAAGGGGAAACTTACTTTTTTTCAAGTCAGGAATGGTGATTATTTAGCTTTAGATTTGAGTAATGATTCTAATCCTCCTATTGTATACTGGGATCATGAGACAGACAATGTTATTCCTATAGCGGCTTCCTTTATGGAATATCTTAATAACATGACAGAACTCAGTTGTATTGGTGCAGAGATATGGCAATATGAAGACTTTCTAGGCCCCCATGGGATTGAAACTAAATCGGAAAAAGCAGACCGATGGAAGAATTGGTTTCATTCATTTCAGAGCTTGCGTTTTGAAGATGCCAGTGAATTACTTGAATCCTTATTCCAATATATTTTGTACCATGGGGAAGTCAAAGCAAGAGAAGTAAACGCACTTCGTCAATTCGATCATTCGGAAATTCTTGAAAATGTGCTAAAACGACTGCCTAATTGTCATGCAAAAGAATCGAAAGTTTTATGTTTAATAATCGGAGAGGTAGTTAAAAACAACGCTGAAGCATGGGTCAGAGAGCAATGGTTAGAGTCAAGTTATTTGGATCCTGCTGACAGATCGTATTTAACCGCTAGGTGTTTGCCATTTGAGGAAGGTTATCCTTTAGTTATCGAATACTTAGAGGGAATATCAGAAACTGTGGTTAATCCTTATGAAGCATTAAAGCATTTGTCAGTATTCCAATCAAATCGCGTAATAACTTGGCTTGAGAAGAATGGTCGACTACCTGCCACAAATGGTTGGGCTGAACTATTCGCATTTTCATCACCGACATGGGAAGACATTAATAAGTGGTCAGAAATGGAAACTCGACATCAGTTAACACTGATTCATGCGTTAGAGGAAATGATTCGTGAACGAAAGAAACCATATGATCTCATGCAATTAAAGGTCTATGGGGTTCCGAACAGGGAAAAACTTGTGGACTTTTTAATGAGAATTCATGATTCAGAGACACTTAACACCAAAAAGTCGATTATAAAAAAAATCATTGATAATGTTGAGAAAATCATCTAATAAACTGTTTTTTCTAAGTTTCGGAGGCTTTCATGAATAAATATTTACTTGTAGAAGATGAAAATAATCTTATCATAGGCGAATGCAACGATATTATTGGATTTCTAGATGGGCGCAAGAAAATTGCTTGCTACATATATGAAATAACGTTTGTAGGTTTACAGTTCAGAGAAACTTATATTCAACACTGTTTAACTACCAAATCTAGAATGGGCGGGATGCATATACACATACTTTCTCAGGGAAAGGAGCCAATTGGAGAATATTTCTTCGTTCCTGAAAAACCATATCGATTTAATAAAGAGGATGCTGCTAATCGGGAAAGGATTAATTTGACAATATTTGGCGGGTTCGCAACAACACCATCTATTGAAGCTTCAGAGATTTGGAATAAATGGGTAACCTCAAAACCGTTAACTAGTAATAATTGGGTTGCTCTAACGCAGAAGCAAAGAAAAGGTTGGATGGAAGTGGTCCGTTTACACTCTCTCTTTAACCAAAATAGATTTAGATCTGTTGAGGAAAATCACTTTTACTTGGATATGACAAATGTAGTTGATCCGCTCTCCTTTTATTGTGCTTTCGGTGAGGCAATGAATGGGCCAGGAGGGTACTACGGTTTTACTCTAGACAGTCTTGAAGACTGTTTCTATGGAGGTTTTGGGGCTACGTCACCCTTCACACTTCACCTTATAAATGGAGATTTTAACGAACTTAGAGAGCACAAGGCAATTGAGAATAATGACCTGTTAAAATTGCAGCGAATCGAAGAATTGTTAATTTCAAAGGAAGTAACTTTGGTTCGTGATACTTCCCCCTAATCACTCCAAATAAATCGCATCATAAGGAAACTCCAGCTTCTTCATTCGATATTCCTTTGGCGTCATATGCATGTATTGGCGGAAGATTTTGCCGAAGTAGCTGGGGCTGTCAAAGCCGCATGTTTGGCCAATGTCCTGAACAGGCAGGTCAGTGGTTCGGAGAAGGGCGATGGAGGCCTCGACTCTCCGATCCCTTAGGTAGGCCAGCGGCGAGGATTGCTCAGACCGCTGAAACAGCCTGCAGAGGTAGTGCTTATTAATTCCGCAATGCTCGGAGATCATATCCAATGTGAGCGGATCTGTAAAATGATCTCTCATGTATTTTTTTGCTGTCTGAATGAGCGTGCTCGAGCTTGCGCTAACGTCTTTTGTCATTTCTCGGCTGGATTGCACGAGTGTGAGCATCCATTCATATACGCCGAGGGACAGGTGATATTTGTCGGTGACCTTATCTTCAGCGACCATGCGCATGAGTTTCCAAAGGCCCTGAATGAGAGGCGTGTCCGAATCTCTCTGGATGACTGGCCCCTCCAACGCCATCACGTAATCCCATATCCGACTCGCCTCTTCTCCCCGCAAGTTTAGCCAGATGATCTCCCATGGTTCCTTTTGATCCCCGTAAAAGTATGTATGGCTGCTAGGCACCTTCACTAAAAAACCTGTTCCTTTCGTCAAAGGGAAACGTTGCTGTTCATACTCAAGATAACCTTGTCCACTCATCGTATATTGAAAAATGACATGCCCGCAGTCGGGACGCTCTTCTCCGCTAAAGCTGTATTCAGGGCTATTGATCATTTGCCATCCAATGGAATCGAGCGTGAGGATGGAGGTATCATCGTTTCGAAATCCGTATACAGCGGGCTTGAGCATTGGAATTCTCCTTAAGAAAAGTCAATTTTGTTATATTATAAGTCATTACATTAAGATTGTCCCCTCATTACTTCAGGAGATACAATGATTATAAAGAGGGGAGCGAATGTTGGATGGTTAATAATGAGTTAGTCATTGAATTATTGCCTGACGAGTATTGGTGGGGAGGCCGTGTCGCAGACGGGAAAAGTATGCCGTATGGCACATCGTTATTTCGTGTTGACTTGGCAGCGAGCAGCGGAGCCAATCAGGCTTGCCCACTGCTTGTATCCAGTAAAGGGCGATATGTTTGGAGCGAGGAGCCGTTCGCTTTTCAGATTGATCCTAAGGAGTTAAGGGTGATCGGTGAGGTTGCCTTATTGAAAGTTGAAGAGGGGCATGAGACTTTAGCCGGAGCATACCGTCATGCGGCCCGTGCATTCTTCCCGGCAGTTCCAACATTGCCAGAAGAGCTGCTGTTTACTGCACCGCAGTATAACCTGTGGATCGAGCTGCTCTATAATCCAACGCAAGAGAAAGTATTGCAATATGCAAGAGATGTGCTCGCAAATGGCATGCCGCCCGGCGTCATCATGATTGATGACAATTGGCACGAACCCTATGGCACCTGGACGTTTCATCCAGGACGTTTTCCTCAGCCTAAGCAGATGGTTGATGAACTGCATGCCTGGGGATTTAAAGTCATGCTTTGGGTTTGTCCGTTTATTAGCCCGGACTCCAGCACATTTCGTAAACTGGAACCGGCTGGGATTTTTTTAAAAGATGGTGAGGGGAAAACGGCGATTCGCAAATGGTGGAACGGATACAGCGCCGTTCTCGACTGTACGAATCCGCAAGCTGTTGCGTGGATTCATGAGCAGCTTGATTCCTTGCAGTCGCAATTCGGAATTGATGGTTTTAAGCTGGATGCTGGCGATTTAGAGTTCTATGAGTCGGATGATTTGAGTTATGAGAAAACAACACGCAACGGTCATAGCGAAGCCTGGGCGAAAGTTGGACTGAAATATCCGCTCAATGAGTATCGCGCTTGTTGGAAGCTTGCGGGGCAGCCATTAGTCCAAAGGCTGAAAGACAAGCAGCATAGATGGGAGGACAATGGGCTTGATTGCTTAATTCCGGATGGATTGGCACAAGGTCTTCTCGGCTATGCGTATACGTGCCCGGATATGATCGGCGGAGGCGAGTTTACGAGCTTTTCAGTTGACCAATTGGATTCGGAATTATTTGTTCGTTCGGCTCAATGCTCGGCTTTATTCCCCATGATGCAGTTCTCGGCAGCGCCTTGGCGGGTTTTGAATGATGAGCACCTGCGCTATTGTGTAGAAGCAGCCCGACTTCATGCCGCCTTTGGCGAAGAAATCCTTGATCTTGCCAAACATGCCTCACGGACTGGGGAGCCAATCCTTCGTCATATGGCCTATGAATTTCCCGGAGAGGGTTTGGAAATGATTCAAGATCAATTTATGCTGGGCCATTCACTTTTGGTTGCTCCTGTTGTCGTCCAAGGGGCACGAGCTCGCCAAGTCATTTTTCCGACGGGCACATGGGTTGGAGATGACGGTACAACGGTGTCAGGTCCTGCTAAGTTGGAGATTGAGGTGCCGCTGGCCAGGTTGCCTTTTTATAGAAAGCAGTGATGATAAAAGCCAGGAATCCTTGATCTGACAGGGGCTCCTGGCTTTTTACCAATCATATCTTTTTTATAGAAGTAACTGAATCAAGAATAAACTTGGAGTAAGCTTCAGCACCTTTGGTCGTCAAGTGAACGCCATCGCCAGCGAACCAGTCGGGCTTGTCTTCACTAAATGAATGCCAGTCGAGCAGCTTGACATTCGGATATTTTTTACCTGTATCGGCTAACGTATCATTTACCGTATCTTGCCATTTTCGAGGCACACGTGTATTAATGAGAAGGATTTTCCGCTCTTCCCCAATCGAATCGAGAAGTTTTTCAAGCTGATCTGTTGTAAAAGGGCCGTTCGTTCCGAGGTGAATGACAACAATTTGGCCTAGTGTCTTATCGGACTTAAATTGCTTAATAATGTCCGTAGCCTGCGACAGTTGCCGACCGACTTTCCCGTCAACGACAATCCCTTCAAACATTTTCTCCAGAACCGGAGCTGCGCCCAACATGACGGAATCCCCCACAGCTGTAACCCTCTGGGTTAACGGAACCCGTGTATAAGCACCGGATGAGTTCGTCGAGGTTGCCGTCTTTTTCTCACTCTGTGTGATGTTATCCTGATTTGTTGCCCCTGGGGTAAGGGGTGCCAGAGCAGCTGAATTTTCCACTACTGGAGTTGCTGTTGGGACAAGAATCGTCTGTTCCGGCGAAGGGGTACCTTCAGGAGAAGCTGTCGGGGCAGGGCTTGCCGAAACAGGGATATTCTTGCCTTTGGGAGAAGGCGTCGGAACAGCTTCAATGACGTCAGGCGTCGTATCAACGGTAGGAGTAGCTGTCGAGACACCGTTTTTTACATCAGTCAATTGATCAGAAGGCGAAGAAATCGCATTAGTACTCGTTGGACTTTGAGAATTGAGTGCCACCTCTGTGCTGCTCCGATTGAACATGCAGGAAACGAAGATCAGTATGAGAATGGCAATCGGTACGAGTCGAATAAAAAACTTAAATTGCAGCAGATTTGCACGTCCCTCCGACCGAAATGCGGGAATTTGGGTCCATATGCGCCAATTGCCGTTTCGGAACGGGTTTTCGATAAAGGTGTAGGATAAAGCCGCAAATCCGATACTAAGTATTAACTGTATCATTTGAAGAAAATAGCTTACATCCGTATTAGGACTAGTCGAACTTGTTAATACAATCACAGGATAGTGCCAAAGATAAATGGAATAAGAACGAACGCCAATCCACCGTAGAGGCTTCCAACCGAGAATTTTGCTAACAAAGCTAGAGGGGCTTGCTGCTGCTGCAATAACGAAAGAGACTGCAATCGAAAGGACAAGCATACCGCCGGTGTACAGCGATTGATCGTATTCTCCGGTTTGAAGGAACATGTAAATGATAACCAGAAGACCAATGATACCCGTCACATTTATCCATGAACGATTTTTGCGTGAGTTAGGGTCGAGAAGTTTGCGGCTTGGGCATATAAAAGCAAGAGCTGCACCGATCAAGAGCCCGAATGCTCTTGTATCCGTCCCGTAATATACCCGGCTAGGGTCAGTACCGGGCTCATATAAAATCACCATAGCGAGATAAGAAAGAATGGCACCAGCGAGGGTGAGTAAGACAAACTTGCCACGAGTCGGGCTAAAGAAACGACTCAAGCCAATGATAATCAGAGGCCATAATAAATAAAATTGCTCTTCAATGGCGAGCGACCAAAGATGCCCGAGCGGTGAAGGAGGGCCGAAGCTCTCAAAATAGGAGACTTGATGAAAGATGTTGTACCAGTTGCTAGTATAGGTTACCGCCGACCAAATATCCCCCTGTATGGATATGAGTCTGGCATGATTTGAAATCGCCAGAAAGATGGCGACAGCGATGATCATTGACAACATGGCTGGAAGCAATCTGCGAATGCGGCGGATCCAAAATCTTTTTAGATCGATGCGATTTTTATTTTTGCGCTCTTCCAACAGCATATCCGTTATCAGGAAACCGGAGAGTACAAAAAATACACTTACTCCCAGGAATCCCCCCGAGGCCCACCCCCAGTTGAGATGATACGCAATTACAGCAAGGACCGACAGTGCTCTGATCCCATCCAATCCAGGCATATAGCGTGGATGATTTTGTTTGACTTCCTTCATGATGCTAGCTCCCCTAATTTGTCGATTCCTGAAACAAATACTTAGACTCAGATCTACGATTAGGAGTTCAAATTTTCAAAAACATTTACTCGATGCTGTTTTTTTGGTAATCTTAAAAGAAAATAAAGCTAAAAAACGCAAAATCACGGAGGAGATATGAAATGCTTGCACCGGAGAGGCATCGCTTAATATTATTGGAACTGGAATCCAAAGGGCAAGTCACCGTCGTGGAATTGAAATCGCTGTTGCAAGTGTCCCTGGATACGGTTCGCAGGGATCTTGAACGGTTAGAGCAAGAGGATAAGCTTCAACGCGTGCACGGAGGAGCGGTTTCCAAAAGAGATGAGTTAGCTACGAATCAAGCCTTCCTCAAGCGTAAAATTACGCAAAATGAAAGAAAGCAGGAACTAGCCACGTATGCTGTGGAGCTGGTGAAGGAGTATCAAGCTGTTTCTCTCAACGCCGGCACGACGAATATTGAACTCGCCAAGCGGCTTGCTGCTCGCTTCGAGAAACTCACAGTCTTAACAAATTCCCTTCGCATCGCGGATATTTTATCGCAGAAGAAGGGCTTCACGGTGATTATTCCGGGAGGTTATTTGAACCATGAGGAGTTCTCCTTGTATGGGCGATCGATTGAGGAAGAAATCACGAATTTCAATATCGACCTTGCATTCATCAGTATCAATGCGATTTCCCTGGAGAAAGGGTTGACTGATTTCCGCCAAGGTGAAGCTGAGGTCATTAATGCGATGCTAAAGGGCGCCAAGCGGAAGATCGTGGTAGCGGACTCGAGCAAATTCGAAACTGTCTCTTATCTTAACATTTGCGGATTGGATCAGATTGATTCCATTGTAACGGATTCTTTCATGGATAGGGACTTGTTGGATACCTATAAAAAACATCATATCTCGATCATAAACGCAAGCGTATCCTAGCTTGCGTTTTTATTATGTTTTCTAAGTGTTAAAAACAGCATATAACAGCATGTAAATGTAAATATCACGTAAAATATTGCAAAATGTATTGCGTTTTTGCGTCATAACCCTCTATAATCAGAACTATCAAAAGACATTAAGAAATGAGGAGTAACGATGACGTATAAAGAACGCATTAAAGCAGTAATTTTCGATTGGGCTGGAACCGTGATTGATTATGGTTGCTTCGCGCCTATGCATGCCTTTATTCAAACTTTTGAAGAAGCGGGAGTGCCGATCACAAGTCGGGAAGCGAGAATTCCGATGGGCCTTCTGAAATGGGATCACATCCAAGCTATTTTGCAGATGGAAAGAGTACAGAACAAGTGGGTGGCAACGTTCGGCAAGGAACCAGTCAAAGAAGATATTGATCGTCTATATGTGCGGTTCGAAGCTATTTTGATGGAATCGTTGAAAATGTACACGGATCCGATTCCGGGAGCGTTGGAAACAGTGAGTCAACTTCGCGAAGCGGGGATTGCCATCGGATCTACGACCGGTTACACCTCAGGCATGATGGAGGTCATCGTACCGGAAGCCAAGCGGAAGGGATACTCGCCAGACTTCATGATCGCTTCTGATCAAGTAAAAGCAGGACGGCCATATCCGTATATGATATTTCAGAACTTAACGGAGCTAGGCATCTATCCTCCGAAATCCGTCATTAAGGTTGGAGATACAGTGTCTGACATTCACGAAGGCAGAAATGCCGGGGTTTGGACGGTCGCTGTCATTCTAGGAAGCAGTGAGCTTGGTTTAACACAGGCCGAAGCCCAGAGCATGACGGAGGAAGAATTGGCTGAACGAATGAATCAAACGAGATTAACGTTTGAGCAAGCAGGGGCAGACTATATCATCGGATCGATTGCTCAGCTTCCGGCAGTGATTGAGGAGCTTGAGCGCAGCGGTTTGGAGAGGGTAATGAGATGAACCAATTTTATAATCCGGTAGCTGTATCTTTCGGAGCAACCTCTGCACAAGCATTTGCCGATTTGTTAAAAAAACGCTACCCAGACATCAAGAGGGTCCTGCTGCTTACGAGGGGAGCGGGCGTTGATAAAAGCGATTGTTTACAGCCCGTCATGAACATGCTTTCCACGAAAGAAACTAATTTGGTGGAAGTTACGCTGAATAATCCCAATGTGGCAGATATTTTGAAGCTGAAGCAGGAGATCGAGCCTTTCGACTATGAGCTGATTGTGGCAATCGGCGGAGGCAGTGTCATGGATGCAGCCAAAGTGTTGTCGGCCTTGCAAAGCAAGACGTATCAAACCGTAGACGAAGTTCGTGCAGCGATTACAAGTGAACGTTACCGTGAAGAGCCGTCTTATACGCCATGGGTCGGGATACCGACGACATCGGGAACAGGCTCTGAGGTCACCTGTTGGGCAACGGTATGGGATGAAGAATACGACAGCAAATATTCCGTGAGCGATGAGCGGTTATATGCAAGCGCAACTTTAATTCTTCCGGAGTTGACCGTTACGATGCCGCTGCGTTTAAGCGTAGCTACTGCACTGGATGCCTTATGCCATGCAACCGAAGCGTATTGGTCCGTTCATACCAACGCCATTACCAGAGTATACTCGCTCCAAGCGATCGAACGAATTCGGCGAACTCTCCCCTTATTAAACGAGGAACCGGAGAATCTGGTTTGGAGAGAACAGCTGTCCTTGGCAAGTTTGCTGGCTGGATTGGCTTTTAGCAACACGAGAACAACAGCTTGCCATTCCATCTCCTATCCGCTAACGATGCTTTATGGGATTGATCATGGTATTGCGGCCAGCCTAACACTAGCTTCGGTTATGAGGCATAACTTTGCTGCATTAATTGAACCGGACAAGTTAATGCAAGCATTTGGAGCTGCGAACGTGGACGAAGTGGATCAATTCATTCAAAGCATTTATAACCTCTATGGGGTGTCAAGCCGTCTGGGCCAATATGGCGCTACAGTTGAAGGAATCCGTCATTTGGTTTCTCTCTCGTACACGAAGGGAAGAATGGATAATAATCCTGTTGAAATATTGCCTGAAGAACTCGAGCGTATCCTCGTTTCACTTTTATAAGAGCAGTAGGTTGGATCAAATACTAGGGAGGCTTTTTAAAATGAAAAAAATAGTAACGCTTATGCTTTCATTATCACTGATCGCGGTAACAGCAGGTTGCGGTACGAAAGCCGGTGATGCGCAGAACGGATCGGCAGCTGTGAAGACGAAGGATACGCTCACGATTGCGTGGTATCCCAATGAATCCGGTGCAGAAATGAAAAGTACCCGGGACGAAATTGGTAAAGTGGTTGCCGCTGCAACTGGTAAAAAGGTGGAACACAAAACGACGACGGACTATACGATTGCCATTGAAGCCATTGCCAGCGGCAGTGCGGACATCGTCTACACGGGAGCGCAAGGTTATGTCGAAGCCAATAAAAAGAACCCGAAGGTCCTACCGTTGGTCATTCCGAGTGGAGAGTCAGGGACGCTGGAGGATGCGGTTTACTATAGCTGGTTAAACGTGCGTAAAGGCGAGGAGCAAGCGTATAAAAGCGGCGACGGCTATTCGATTGATAATATCGCAGGCAAAAAGTTCTCATTCGTATCCAATTCCTCCACATCCGGATTTAAAATTCCTTCTGCGGGCATCGTTAATTATTTTAGCAAAAAAGAGAAGACTAAAAGTTTGACCGTTGATGATTTAATTCTGGGAGGCAAAAATAATTTCTTTAGTGAAGTGCTTTTCGGTGGAACGCACCAAGGTTCGGCGATGAATCTGTTGACGGGGAAAGCTGATGTAGCCGCTTTCTGTGATACTTGCGTTGCAAACTATGTCGAGCTGAGCTCAGGAAAGGCCAACACGCCAGGAGCGGTATATAAAGTGAAGCAGGGGGCAAGTGAACCGTTTAATACGATGATTGGCAAAGAATTTACGCTGATCTCCGTGACGCCGGTATTGAATCAACCATTTGCCATTAACACAGGTACGGTAAGCGCAGAAGACAAGAAGAAATTAGTGGATACATTCACATCCGATGCGGTAACGAATAACCCTCTGATTTTCTTGCCTAAAGATTCGAAGGAGACAGGCATGTTCAAGCAGAAGAGCGGCAAAGAGAGATTTCTGACCGTGGATGATGGGTTCTTCAGTCCGGTTCGAATGCTGTCCAACTAAAAGGTAGGAAACAATGCCAAACCGATTAAGGGAGCAACTATGACGACGTTATTGGAATTCAAGCAGGTATCAAAGCAGTATGGTACGGATACAAGAGCGTTAACAGATGTTAATTTTACTGTGAAAGAAGGGGAGTTTGTTTCGATTATCGGCCCGTCAGGGGCCGGTAAGTCGACGCTGCTTCGCTGTATTAACCGTATGATTGATGCAAGTCATGGAGAAATTATATTTAGTGGGAGTAATATTCTTGAGCTCCAGAGGAGCGGGCTGAAACGGCTGCGAACGCAGATGGGAATGGTCTTCCAGCATTATAACTTAGTGAACAGGTTGTCGGTCATCGAAAACGTCCTGCACGGGCGACTTGGTTACAAATCCACACTGGAAGGTGTGTTTGGAATTTATACCAAAGAAGAGAAGCATCAAGCCTATGCGATTCTGAAAACACTTGGATTGGAAGAACAAGTGTATAAGCGATGCGATCAATTGAGCGGCGGTCAAAAACAGCGGGTTGGGATCGCCAGAGCTCTTGTGCAGAATCCCAAGATGCTGCTCTGCGATGAGCCGATCGCTTCCTTGGACCCGAATGCCTCCAAGGTCATCATGGATCATCTGCGTAATATTTCCACCACCATGGGGATTACGGTTATCGTTAACCTGCATCAAGTGGATGTGGCACTGAAATATTCAGACCGGATACTTGGCGTGAACAAAGGAGCTATCGTTTATAACGGCCCCCCGAGCGGAATTCATCGCGAGCAGTTAGCAAGTATTTACGGCACGGAGCTTCATGAGCATCAGGAGGAGCTGGAGGGTCGTTATGCAACCTGATTTCTTTGCCAGAAAGCGAATGAATACGCTGTTATTTTGCGGTTTATTACTAGCATTGACGGTTATCGCTGTTTTGATTACGAATTACAATGTCATCAAAGGTTTTACCTCGATTCCTAAAGCGGCCGAATGGGCGTTCAATAATTTTTATCCGGACGCAAAGGCATTGAAACGGCTGCCCGTTATTATTAGCAGCTTAACCGAGACTGTACTTGTATCTATAGCGGCAACCACTGTAGCTGCCTTGTTTGCCTTGATGTTCGCGATCGCAGGCTCTCATACGACGGGAACAGGAGGTGTGCTTGGCTTTGTAAGCCGATCGATCGCGACGGTATTTCGCAATATTGATGTCGCTGCGTGGTCGATGATCTTGCTGATTTCTTTTGGCCAAAATGTGCTGACCGGCTATTTCGCGTTGTTCTTCGGCTCCTTCGGCTTTTTGACCCGCGCCTTCACGGAGTCGATCGATGAAGTAAGCAGCAGCTCTGTCGAGGCATTAAAATCAACGGGGGCAGGCTATTTTTCGATTATATGTCAATCCGTAATTCCGTCCTGTATCCCACAGCTAATCAGTTGGATCTTGTTCATGATGGAAACAAACATCCGGCAGGCTACTTTAATCGGTATTTTGACCGGCACCGGTATCGGTTTTCTTTTCAGCTTATATTACAAAAGTCTGAATTACAGCGCCGCCTCACTGATCGTAATTGTCCTTGTCCTAGCTATTTTCTCCATTGAAGCGATTTCTAACTATCTACGAAAGGTGATTTTGTAAAATGAGATTTCAATCGAGCTTGATAGACGTCTCCGACCAAGACACCGGCAGAATGAAAAAGCCATTCAATAAACAAGCGATGGCGATCCGGCTCACCTTGGCTGCATTGGTCCTATTGACACTGTATGCGTTTGCAACATTTGACTATAAAGACATACAGCTGGTAGATGCTGTCATATCGACATCTCATACGGTTAAAACGATGTTTTTCCAGCCGCTTTTTAAACACATCTCCTTGTTGGGAGCCGTTGAACATCTGGTCATTACGCTTGGTCTTGCTTTTCTAACGACATTATTCGGCGCCATCATCGCGCTGGTTCTAGGCCTATTAGCAGCCAACAATTTATCTAATCCTAAACTATCTCTTGCCATAAAGGGTGCAGTAGCTTTTATAAGAGCGGTTCCTACTGTTCTATGGGTGTTGATTTTTGCGGTTGCAGCGGGACTTGGCAGCGTAGCGGCTGTCATCGGCATGACCTTCCATTCGGTTAGTTATCTCGTGAAAACTTACTCGGAGTCATTCGAAGAGTTAGATGAAGGCGTTATTGAGGCTTTGAAATCAAGTGGCGCCAATTGGGTTCAAATCGTATGTCAAGCCGTTCTGCCTTCGTCTATCACTTATTTAATCTCGTGGACATTTATGCGATTTGAGATCAATTTCGCCGTAGCGTTAGCTATGGGTGCCGCAGCTGGTGCCGGGGGAATCGGGTATGATATGTTTATGGCCAGCACCTATTATTATGATGTAAGGGAAATTGGAGCAATTACCTACCTCATTCTAGCATTTGCTATCCTGCTTGAGCTTATTGCTGGAAGAATTAAGAAGAAGTTAAGGCACCAAGGGTGAGCAGCTTCAAGCGAGTCCTGTAATGTCATTTTGCGCAAAAATAGACAAAAAAACCACCATGAAGGTGGTTTTTTGTTTTAGGTTGAGGGAACTATGTTCCGCTATTTTGCAGGTTTCAGCTGCATAATGGGCTGTCGCGGACAAATAAGAGCCTGTAGTTAGGGGGTGATCACCGCTTAAATTACAGCAGTTTCTTCAAATCTTCTACGATCGCCATAGGTTTGTCTGTGGAACCGTAGCGTTTTATTACATTACCATCTCGGTCAACAAGAAACTTCGTGAAATTCCATTTGATTGATTCAGAACCAAGCACACCTTTGGCTTCTTTTTTCAAAAAGCTATACAGGGGATCAGCATTGGAGCCATTCACATCGATTTTGTTGAAAAGCTCAAAGGTTACGCCAAAATTAATCTCGCAAAAGCTATGAATTTCTTCGTTGTTCCCTTTCTCGCCACTGCCGAATTGATTGCTCGGGAAGCCGAGAATTTCAAGACCTTCGTCTTTATATTGCTTATAGATCTCTTGAAGCTCTTTAAATTGTGGAGTAAATGCGCACTTGCTAGCTGTATTCACAATCAGCATGACTTTACCGCGGTAATCACCGATTGATTTCTGAGTTCCTTTAGCTGTTTTAACATTGAAATTATAAATGGACATAGGACACATTCCCTTCGATTTGAATTTTGTGAAATTTAATTTTTCAAAACCTTATGTACCTGAGTATAAACCTTGAACTACATTTCTGTCAATTAGATTGTGCTAAATATAATTTTAGTAAATTTAGGTTTGCTCTATGTAAAAGGAGGGCCTATATATTGTTTGAAATTAAATTTTGAGAAATAGGCAGGGTGAGTTACAATGTACAATATCGAAATAACAGGGGGAATGAGGATGAAAGAGGCAGCTGTAATGAAGCTAGAGGATATGCTCTGTTTCACGGCCTATGCAACTTCCCGTGAATTAACGCGCATTTATCGGCCTATTCTGGAGAAGTTTGGCCTTACGTATCCACAGTATTTAGTCATGGTCGTGTTATGGGAAAGAGGGACCAGCACGGTGACGGAGCTTGGCGACAGATTGCTGCTGGATTCGGGGACGTTGACACCGCTGCTGAAGCGGCTTCAAGAAGCGGATTTGGTTGTTCGCAAACGTTCTGTGGAGGATGAGCGGAAGGTTGAGGTCGCATTAACGGAAAAAGGTGCAGGGCTGCAAAACCAAATGCAGAGTGTATCAGTAGACATTTTTGCAGAAATTTGCGGGTCCTTTGAAAAATATGTAGAATCGCTAGGTCAGTTCAAAGAGCTGCTGGCAAAAGTAAATGAAGTTGCACGCCGATCAGAATAATTGTGGGCAAGCGAAATAAAAAGAATGGCCGGAGTTTCCTCCGGCCATTCTGGGATGCAAGTCCACACACACATAGAAATTTAAATGAGTGAAGATAATACTTCATATTAGGTTATAACAAAAGAGCACCTAACGAGTAGCAGACAATCATCAACAGCAGCACTGTGATATGGTTAAGCGAGAAGATGAACATCGAACGGGCCCACTTGTCCTCTGGTTTCCGCTTATATCCGTTGATGCTCATCACTAACCAGACCAGGCTTAAGATCGCATTCGCTATAGCGATATACGGATTAAAGGACCAGAACAAAAAGCTGACCAGGAATAACGCAACCAGATATACGTTCATCTGCACGTAAGTTCTGCGAATGCCCTTGACCACCGGCAGCATGGGAATGTTAGCCGCTCGGTATTCCTCCATGCGCCGAATTCCGATTGCGTAGAAGTGAGGCATCTGCCAGATAACCATCAACAGGAACAGCGCAATGGCATGGGGATGTAAAATATCCGGTGAGATCGCGGCCCAACCGATTAACGGAGGAATTGCTCCAGACAAGCTGCCAACCTCTGTATTGTAGATCGTTCTGCGTTTTGTCCACATCGTATACGGCACGACATATAAGAACAGCCCGAGGAAACCTACAAAAGCAGATAGAGGCGACGCCAGATACAAGGAGACAAGACCGCCGATTGCGATCCAAATCCCAAGGAACAGTCCGCTTCGGATATCAATGATGCCGGAAACCGTCGGCCTGTTTTTCGTTCGTTCCATGATGCGATCGATATCACGGTCGTATAAATTATTAAAAATACCAGCCGCTCCAATCACGAGGGAAGATCCGATTAGCGCTAACGTCATGTTGCCGATTTTATCCATTAGCGGTATTTGATGTACGAACAAGGCCACACTAAGCCCTGCGATCATGGCGATGAGGTTGGATTTAATAATGCCAATCTTTATGGTTTCGAAGAGTACCTTCGTGAATGAGATTGGAACTGTTTGGATGCTAACCGTATTGCTTTGAACACGCATGTCGCTAACACACCCTTCCAAGAAAATTAACCTTATGTATAGGTTACCATATAGAAGTCACTCTTGTGTCTTGCTTCTGCAAACACTCATGATTCTGTCAAAAATCTTTGTCTCTTTCGTGAATGATGCAAAAGTGGAGGATGAAGACCGGGACCCGGGGGGTTCCGGTTTTTTGTCTTACGTCTGGCAGCTGGAATCCAGCGCTGGCTTGGGATGTGACAAAATTTGATATGCTGCCTACCAGGACAACAAGAACAAGAATTGTCACTTACTTGCAGTGGGCGATGCTCCTATAATAAAGCCTAACACGTTGTCTTGTTAGTTCCGGACACTTGAACAGCGGCGATACACAAACATCAACAGGGAGGCTATTATGAAAATATTGACAACAAAAAGGGTCAGCTTGACTATGCTCGCTCCGCTTTTATTAGGAGTGTTGGCAGGCTGTGGAGAGAGTAAGGAGACGCCCAAGGCTACTACAGCTGCAAAATCTGATCTGAAAGTTCAGTTTATGGTACCGTCATTTGCGGACATTCCAGACATGAACAATGAATATTGGACGAAGTTCCAAAAAGATAATAAAGTTCAACTAAATATAGATTGGATCCCTTCAGGCGACTACGATACAAAATTTGACCTGGTTTTGGCATCCGGCAACATACCAGAGGTTATTGTTGCGAACAGCATTACGCGTCCTACGCTGCAAAATGCAGTGAAGCAAGGGGCATTTTGGGATTTGACGCCACTCTTGGGTGACTTCAGCAAGTATCCGAATTTGAAGAAAAACGGATATAAAGACGTGTGGAACTATGTCCGTACGGATGGCAAAATTTTCGGTGTTCCACGAAATCGTCCGCATATTGACCTCAGCCTCAAAATGAGAAAGGACTGGCTGGATAAATTCAATTTACCTGTGCCGACTACATTGGATGAGTACGCAACTGCCCTTAAAACCATTGTAGACGGAGACCCTGACGGGAACGGTAAGAAAGACACGGTTGGTTTGATCGGCCAAGGCAACACAGGCAATTTCTTCGCCGACAGCGATGGAAGCTTTTTGGCGGCATTTGGAGGCCTCGATCCGATTTATGGGAAAGACGGAGGTATGATTAACAAGTATTTGACACCAAATTACACGGATATGGTTTCCTATTTCCACAAATTGTATACCGACGGCGTTCTGGCCAAGGACTTCTCTGTCATTAAACAAACCCAGGCGGAAGAAATGTTTACCACAGGACGGGCCGCTTCTTATGGCAGAAATACATGGCGCGATTTCAACTTTGAACAAACGATCAAGAAAGTGCAACCTGACGCGAATGTCATTTCTTTGCCACCGATGAAAGGTCCAGGAGGTTCCAGTGTTCAGCTGTCGGTTCCATTCTCGGGAGCGTTTTATATTTCGAAACAAGTGCCGGAGGAGAAAGCAAGACAAATCCTGGACTTTTTCGAGAGAACGACGACGCCGGAACAAACGGACTATAACTACTACGGAATCGAAGGCGTCGATTATACGATGGTAGATGGCCAGCAGCAGCTCACTGAACTTGGTGTAAAACAAGTAACCGCTAACGGCACAGGAGCTATTTTCCCACTAGCCTATAATAATAAAATGAAAGTTATTAATCCTGCCGCTCCCAAAGCGTATAACGATGCCAAGGAAAAATCAGTGGCTGTTTATGCAGAAGTAGGTAAAATTGATCCTTTTTCAATCATTAATTCGAATACGTGGACGTCTATTTGGCCGAAGTTCCAATCGGAATGGCAGTCGATGGTCGTCAAAGCGATCGTAGGGCAGATTTCAATGGATGAGTACAAGGCTTATATTGAAAAGCTGAATGCGAATCCGGATTTCCAAACGGCCTATAAGGAATTCGCAGCAGATTACAAGGAGAAGTTTCCCAAATAAACAGCCAGAGGTGAGTTTCTTTCCGCTTGCTTTTTGCGGCTCCGCTCCCTATGCTTAACACACGAACCACCTGTGTGAATGAGTGAGTGGTATGACAATGGGGCTTCTTAAGAAGACGGGGAGGACTTATGGCTAACTGGAGCAGCATGTTTCTGAATAAACTAGGCAAAAAGAGGCGAACGAACACGAGAACGTATTTCTTCAAGCTCATTTGGCTTGGCTGTATTTCCGTATGTATTCCGGTGATATTGGCTAGCGTAGCGTATTATCAATTCTCTACACATCGGATGCAGAAATACATACAGGCGGAAAGCGACTCGTCCTTGACGATCATGAAGGACCGCGCCGAAACGGTTTTACAGGAAATTGAGCAGGACTCGCTCCAGTTAGCCAATGATCCTTTTATTCAGCAAGAGTTTACGAACCCTCAGGATGAAAGCGGTCTTTTGAAGCTTGATATACTGAAAAAAATTGCTTTGGTTAAAAATTTCAATAGCTTTATTAGCGAAATTTATTTGTATAACAGCACAAACAATGAGGTCATTTCCAATGAATACGGCTCCATTGAGAAAGAATATTACAAATATAAACAAAATATTGACGAATTACTTGCAATCAAACGTCCTACGCAATGGACACAGCTGAAGGGCAAGGAAGGATATATCACCTTTTACAGACAGCTGCCATTGATTGGTACGGAAGGACCCAAGGGCGTCCTCGGCTTTGAGATTGAAGCTGCCAAGCTGAGCACATTTATGGAAACAGATGCCGTCATGTTGACCGGTGATCAAGGTTTAATGATCGTGAAGCTGAACGACCCTTTTGGGATCGAGCGAAACCCCCAAGTGAACCAGGCCGAAGAAACGGCCAGATTACAAGGCATCGCGATGATCAAGGCATCGGATCAGAACTCGGGCATATTTGTCGCAGAGGGTATTGATGGGAAACCGGCACAATATCACTACGTGAAAAATGTATTTTCCAGAACTTACGTATCTGTGACGCCTGAACAGGTCATTACTGACCAATTAAGCTGGATTCGTGAAATGACGGTGCTTATTGTTCTAGTATTTGTGGGTGTCGGCATTCTTCTGACGTATATTACCTCCAAGAGGGCCTATACGCCAATCGGGCAACTGATTAGTCACAGCCGTTCTCTGCGTGGCCATGGTGTTGAGCCGAAGGAAGACGAGCTGGATATCATTAAAGAGTCTTTGGATTATTTAAGTAATGAGACGGAGAAATTGGAAAGTTATGTGCAAAATATGGAGCCGTCCTTGCGCGAGAAGTTTCTCTTCAAGCTGCTAAGCGGTGATTATACGGCTAATCAGACGCTGCTGCAGGATTGCTTAGCGTATGGCATAGGTGTTGGATTTACAAGTGTCGTACTGGTTGTCGATGCCGACCATATTTATAAAGAGAAGCGTTTTTTGCCGGAAGAGAAAGGAATTGTCGCTTTTTCCTTGGCCAATGTCATGCAGGAGTTGCTGAATCAGCATAGTCTTGAAGGTTATGTGATTCCTTATCAAGGCAGAGGCGTGGCCATCCTGCAATTCAAGCCCGAGATGGAGCAGCAAACCATGAAGGAGCTGACCTCGAACTATGCTTATGCGATGATCGAGGCGTTTCATAAGTATTTGTCCTTTGAAGTCAACGTGTGCATCGGACGATTCTATCCTTACATTGCAGACGTTCCGGTTTCCTATAAGGAAGCGATTCATGCTCTGCAATACCGGATATTCCGGGACGCAGAACCGTTATTATTTATTGATGATTTCGAGCATGGGAAAACGCAGTCACTGCTTCGGTACCCGGTAGAGCTGCAAGAAGCGATTCTTCATGCCCTTGAGCAGGAGGATTTACCTACAGCGATTCAGCATTTTGAGAAATTCACGGAAATCCTGCGCCATTCACAATCCTATGTATTTATTTATCAAAGCTATCATATCTTCCTATCGGCTTTTATCGTGTCTGTGGAGAAGCAGGGTGCGAATGTCGTCGACATTATGGAACATAATTTTTTCGGGCAGTTAAGAAATAAGCAGACGTCGAAGGAAATGACCGATTGGTTCGAGGAGTCGTTATTTCCGGTGTACCTGTGGTTAACGAAAAATGATCGGGAAGCCTCCGGTGAATCCGCGATCCAGTGGGTGTGTCAATACATTCATAACAATTATGGAAATGATTTGTCCTTGGTGCATTGTGCCGAGAGGGTAGGCGTAAGCCCCTCTTATCTGAGCCGGTTGTTTAAGAAAAAGGTAGGAAAGAACTTTCTGGAGTATGTGGTGGAAACGAAGATTGGTCAGGCCGAGCGCCTGCTGAAAGATACGGATCAAAGCATCAGCGAAGTAGCCACCGCAATTGGATACTCCGAGCGCAACTTTATCCGCATTTTTCAACGACATGTACGGATGACACCGGGGCAATTCCGCTCCCAGTTCAGGTAGGAAGAGATTCAATGAAAAGAGGAGAACGATAGGATGAAAATTAAGCGTATCGAGACTTTTACAACCCGCCAGCTTTCCGTTGTCCGCGTCACTTCGGAAGATGGGCTGCAAGGTTATGGGCAAATCGCTCCTTACCATGCTAATATTTCTGCGCTGGTGCTGCATCAGCAAGTAGCTCCGCACGCACTCGGTGCAGATGCGAATGAAATCGAAGCCTTGGCTGAAAAGGTTGTTAGGGAAGAACATAAGTTTCCCGGTTCTTATATTTGCCGAGCAGTCGGAGGTTTGGACACGGCATTATGGGATTTGAAGGGAAAACGCATGGGCAAAAGTGTTAGTGAATTGCTCGGAGGAAAACCCGGCAAAGTTAAAATTTACGGCTCCAGCATGAAGCGTAACATTTCACCGCAGGAGGAAGCTAACCGGATCTTGCGCCTCAAAGAAACGCAGGGGATCGAGGCTTTCAAAATCAGGATTGCCAACAACTTTGCGAGTGATGTGGACGTCTATCCGGGCCGTTCGGAAGAGGTTGTCCGGGCTGTAAGAGCTGCCATCGGTGACCAAACGCAGCTGTATGTCGATGCGAACAGTGGATTTACGCCGGCTAAGGCGATTGAAACAGGCAAGATGCTTGCCGAATACGGGGTGTGTCATTTTGAAGAACCTTGCCCTTACATGGAGCTGGAGTGGACGAAGCAGGTAGCCGACGCCCTGGATATTCCGGTAACCGGCGGGGAACAGGATACGGATTTGGCACAGTTCAAACGGATGATTCAGATGCGTGCCGTCGATATCGTTCAACCGGATATTTGCTATGTGGGAGGCTTGAGCCGCGCACTGGAAGTCGCTCGGATGGCCGAAGCAGCGGGAATGACCTGTACACCGCATGCTGCGAATTTATCGATGTTGACCGTCTTTACGCTGCATATGGTCTCAGCTATTCCGAACGCAGGGAAATACATGGAATATACGATTGAAGAGGATGCTTGGACGAATGGACTTTTTGCAGAGCCGTTGAAAGTTTCGGACGGTGCGGTGCAGGTTCCGCAAGGACCAGGCTGGGGCATCACGGTACGGCCGGAATGGCTTGAAAAAGCCGAGTATCAAGTGAGCGAATAAACGGGCGAGGTGCTTCACATATGCAAACACAGGTACAAACAACTGTAAAAAGTACGCGCGTTCAGGAACGGTCACGGTTATGGGCGGCCATGGTGCAGAGTAAATGGATGTACGCCCTGGCTGCGCCGGGCATCCTGTATTTTCTAATATTTAAATTCGCGCCCTTATGGGGGCTCTTGATTGCCTTCAAGGAATACAATCCTTTTAAAGGCCTCTGGGGGAGCGAATGGATTGGTTTTACCAATTTCACCGAGTTATTTCATAGTGAAGTGTTCTATCTCATGCTGAGAAATACGTTTGCGATTAATATTTTCGGCATCATATTCATGTTCCCGCTGCCGATTGTACTGGCTTTGATGCTCAATGAAATCCGGCATGAAACGTTCAAACGCATCAATCAGTCGATCGTCTATTTGCCACATTTTTTGTCATGGGTCGTTGTTGCTAGTATGACGTTTTTTATGCTCTCAACCGATGTAGGGCTAATCAATAAACTGATTTCGAATATGGGCTTCGACACGGTATCTTTTCTGTCTAACCCGAACTTTTTCTGGGGGCTGCTCACCGCCCAAAGCATGTGGAAGGAAGTCGGTTGGGGGACGATTATTTTCTTGGCTGCAATGGCAGGCGTTGACCCCCAACAATATGAAGCAGCCGTTATAGACGGGGCGTCAAGAATGAAGCAGATCTGGCATGTGACGCTGCCGGCCATTCGCCCGACGATTATTATCTTGCTGATTTTAAGATTAGGGCATATGGCAGATGTCGGTTTTGAACAAATCTTATTGATGAACAATCCGCTGGTCACTTCGGTTTCCCAGGTGTTCGACACGTATGCGTATACGATCGGTATCCTCGGAGGGAAAATCAGCGTTGGTGTGACGGTGGGGATGTTCAAAGGTGTTGTGGGCTTAATCCTTGTTATGCTGTCCAACTACGTCGTGAAGAAGCTAGGGCAAGAGGGGATATATTAAGGAGGAGTACCCATGAGTTTCGTAAAAACGAAGAAAATGACGATTTTCGATTATGTTAACTATTCGCTGCTTGCAATCATTTCTATAGCGTGCGTATTTCCATTTATTTATGTATTCAGCGTTTCCTTCACCGATCCGGAAGTCTACGTGCCATTGCAATTTTATTTATTCCCGGAAAAATGGTCGCTGTCTGCGTACAAATATATTTTATCAACAAATAGCTTCGTCAATGCCCTGAAAAGCACCGTATTCGTTACAGGAATAGGGACTGTGCTAAGTATTCTCCTCTCGTTTACATTTGCGTATGTCTTAACCAAGAAACATGTACCCGGCAGGAAATGGATGCTCGGCGGCGTTATTTTTACATTGGTGTTCAACGCAGGGATTTTGCCTAACTACTTATTAATGAAGGATATGAACCTGTTAAACTCGCACTGGTCATTAATTTTGTCAGGTCTTACGAATGCATGGAGCTTGATTGTGATAAAAGGATTTCTGGATTCCTTACCTCCAGAGTTGGAAGATGCTGCCCGGATTGATGGTTGCTCGGATATCGGCGTCTTCTGGCGCATTGTCATTCCTTTATCGATGCCGGCGATTGCCGCTTTTGTTCTGTTCTTTGCCGTTTCGTATTGGAATACGTACTTCAATGCCCTGGTTTATTTGAGCGATGCCAAGAAATGGACCTTGCAGGTGCTGGTCAAGTCGTTGGTTATCGATTCCGATGCCAGCGGTGCAGGATCTGTCGGCAGTGATGACAGAGTATTGCCGCAGGAAACGATTCGTATGGCCTCGATTGTGCTGGCTATGGTGCCGATTTTAATCATCTATCCCTTTTTGCAAAAGCATTTTGCCAAGGGAGTTATGCTAGGCTCCGTCAAAGGTTAACTAATTTAGGATGTGCCCATTCATTCACCGGCTCATAAGCAGCGGGGGAAGGAATGGGCACTTTCTGTTATTCTACATTGACTAGCCATTGCACGCATGGTAGCATCTAGGGATAATACGATCAATATATCGAACGATGTTTATCATATAAAGGACGTGACAAAATGGAGCAAAAGTATTCCGTCCCAGCGCTAGATCGGGCACATGCTGTACTTACCTTACTGACGGAGGAGCCCTACAAATGGAAGTTATCCGAGTTGTCCAAGCACTTGGGGATCAGCAAGAGTACACTGTACTCTTTACTTCAGACCATGGAGCGGCTGCAGTGGATCAATCGAGATAGAAATGAGACGTACGCTCTGGGCAGCGCGGTTGGCGATCTGGGCAGCGCTTATTTCCGCCAGTATGACCTGATTGAAGAATTCAGGCGAATGGCCGAGCCGGTTATGCGCAAGCTGCAAGAATCCGTGCAGCTTGCTCGTTTGGATGGCAGCGAAGTGCTTTACCTGACAAAAGTGGAAGCACCGACACCGGTTCAGATGGTTTCGGGGCCGGGCGTTCGTATCCCTGCTCATGCGACCGGCCTTGGCAAGTCGCTTATGATCGATATGGATGCGGAGCAAGTCAGCCGGGTATTCCCTCAGGAATCGCTCCATAAGATAACCGTCCATACCATCGGTTCCCGAGAAGCATTTTGGCAAGAATTGGAGACCGTGCGTCAAAGAGGGTATTCCTTGGATATACAGGAAGGCGTCATGGGGTTCTGTTGTGTGGCTGCACCGATTCGCCGTCTGGGTACCGTAGTTGCAGCGGTCAGTTGTTCAATGCCCATCCATCATTGGGAAGGGAAGAAGGACGAAAGCATCAGTGAAATTTGCTCTTTAGCAAAACGATTATCAACAAATATATGAGGATAGGGGTCCCGGGTCACTTAGGTGAATCGGGATTTTTTGTATGCCGAGGTGCGAAAAGAATTCGGCAAAAATCCCATTGACACAAACGAAAAACTATGGGAAGATCAATTTAAATACAAAATATAGAACGTTGTTCATAATGATGAACAAGAAAGGCGGCCTTTCGTATGAAACTAGCTCGTTTTATCGTTTCTGGAGAATCAGAGATACGCAGTGGAATCATAGAAGAATCTAACATTCATGAATTTACAGGTGATATCTTCACCTCCCGTATTCTTACCGGGAAGACATTCTCATTGGACAATGTTCAACTGAAAGCCCCTCTGACACCAAGGCATATCATCGGTATCGGTAGAAATTTTGTTGGCGAAGGTGCGCCAAAACCAGAGGTGCCGGAAATGCCGATTCTGTTCTTCAAGCCATTGACCACTGTTGTCGGACCCGGAGACGCCGTGGTTCTGCCACTTGGAACGGACGATATCAAATTCGAATCGGAGCTTGCCGTCATTATCGGGAAAGAAGCGAGAAACATAGACCCGAGAAACATCCACGAAGTGATCTTTGGTTACACGGTAGCCAACGACTTGGGGGCCTTCAATTATTTCCATCCGGAAGGTCATTGGACGATTGGCAAATCCTTTGATACATTTTGCCCGCTGGGTCCTGTGATTGTAACTGACTTCGATTACCACTCGGCTCGCATTCAATCCACCGTGAACGGAATCGTTAAGCAGGATGCTCTTATGGAACGCATCATTACGCCAATTGATAGCATGATCGCGTACATCAGCCGGTTCATGACCCTCATGCCAGGAGATATCATTCTGACTGGAACACCTGCCGGTGCGGATCAAGTTCGGGATGGGGATGTTGTGGATTGTTACATTGAAGGAATCGGTCACTTGCAAAATCCTGTCATTGCTCAAAAATCATAATCCACACTTACAAAGGAGACATCCAAATGAGCGAATATGTAAACGTAGGAAGCCTACAAGTTGCTGAGGTGCTTTATCAGTTTATTAATTCAGAGGTACTTCCTGGCAGCGGGCTAAAAAGTGAAAAGTTCTGGGCAGATTTTAATACGTTAATTCACGACCTTGCCCCTCATAATAAAGCTTTATTAGCTAAAAGAGATGAGCTGCAGAACCTTATTCATGGATGGCACATTGAAAATAAAGAGAATTTTAACGCCGAAAGCTATCAAGCTTTTTTACAAGAAATTGGTTATTTGGAACCGCAAGTCGAGGGTTTTCAAATTACTACGCAAGGGGTAGACGAGGAAATTGCTTATCAAGCAGGCCCTCAGTTAGTTGTTCCCGTCAACAATGCCAGATATGCCTTAAATGCGGCGAACGCCCGTTGGGGAAGTCTTTACGATGCTTTATATGGAACGGATGTTATTGATGAAGAGGATGGTGCCGAGCGCACTGCTGCGTACAATGCCGTTCGTGGAGATAAAGTTATTGCGTATGCCAAAGGTTTCCTGGATCAAGCAGCACCTTTGTCCAACTTCTCGCATCATGATGCTGTTCGGTACGCGATCGTGAATGGAGAATTGTCCGTCTCCCTGGCTAATGGGGAAACGACGGGTTTGAAGGACGCATCTCAGCTTATCGGCTATCAAGGACTGGCAGACGATCCTTCTGCTATTTTGCTGAAAAATAACGGGATCCATGTTGAAATCCAAATAGACCGCCAACATCTTATTGGCCAGAATGATCTGGCAGGCGTGAAAGACATCCTGATGGAAGCAGCGCTAACAACGATCATGGACTGTGAAGACTCTGTTGCTGCAGTTGATGCTGAGGATAAAGTACTGGTGTACAGGAACTGGTTGGGACTAATGAAAGGAAATCTCTCGGCTTCCGTACCGAAGGGAAATAAAATCATTACAAGGACTTTGAATCCTGACCGCATCTATACTTCTCTTGCAGGCGAGGAATTTAGTTTGCCTGGTCGTTCGCTTCTATTTGTCCGGAATGTAGGACATCTGATGACAATTGATGCCGTATTAGACCAGAACGGGCAGGAAGTTCCCGAAGGCATATTGGACGCCGTTGTAACCAGCCTCATTGCCAAACACGATCTTTTGAGAAATAGTGCGTATCAAAATTCGCTTAAAGGCTCCGTATATATTGTAAAACCAAAAATGCACGGCTCCGAGGAAGTGGCTTTTGCTAATCTTTTGTTTAATCGGACGGAAGATATGCTCGAGTTGGAGCGCAATACGATCAAAATCGGTGTGATGGACGAGGAACGCCGTACTTCCGTAAACTTGAAGGCTTGCATTCGCGAAGTGAAGGATCGCATTGTTTTTATTAACACAGGGTTCCTAGACCGTACAGGCGACGAGATGCATACCTCAATGGAAGCAGGACCTATGGTTCGCAAAAATAATATGAAGTCTTCCCGTTGGCTGCAAGGCTATGAGAAATCAAACGTTACCATAGGGTTAGCGTGCGGCTTGCAAGGTCGTGCTCAGATTGGTAAAGGTATGTGGGCTATGCCGGACCTGATGAAGGATATGATGCATCAAAAGATTGCTCATCTACAGGCTGGTTGCAATACGGCATGGGTGCCGTCACCTACAGCAGCGACGTTACACGCACTTCATTATCACCAAATGGATGTAAAGGAAGTCCAGAACGAATTAAAAGCAAGCGGGAAAGATTATCTGAATGAGATATTAAATATTCCTGTGGAAGCAAAACCGCAATGGACTCCTGAAGAAATTCAACAGGAACTGGACAATAATGCTCAAGGTATTCTAGGCTATGTTGTCCGCTGGGTAGAGCAAGGAATTGGCTGCTCCAAAGTTCCGGATATCAATAATGTGGGACTGATGGAAGACCGCGCCACGTTGCGTATTTCCAGCCAACACTTGGCTAACTGGCTTCATCACGGCATTTGTACAGAGGAGCAAATTCTTAAGACTATGCAGCGTTTAGCCAAGGTGGTCGATGAGCAAAATGCCGGAGATCCTGCTTACCGTCCAATGGCCGATAATTTGGATCACTCGGTAGCCTTTCAAGCTGCGTGTGAGCTGGTATTCAAAGGGTATGAACAACCAAGCGGTTACACAGAACCGATCTTGCATCGCAGACGCAGGGAATTCAAAGCAATGGTGCCGGCTTCAAATAGATAAAGACGTTATTGGCCAGGAAAAGAAGAATTTCCGTATTACGGAGGGGGAGAAGTATAGTGAAATCTTCATCTAACAGCCTCATCTTGCGTATTGAATTGGATCAGAAGGTGACCACTTTCGGTGAAGTGGCGAATGCGGTAAGTCGTGCCGGTGGAGATATCGTCGCCATTGACGTGATTCGTTCCGATAAGCAATCGACCACGAGGGATATTACCGTCAATCTGGGTGAACAAGCCGAGGAATTGATTGCGGATAAAATCAGAATGCTACCGGGTGTTATTCTGCATCATATCTCGGATCCTACGTTCCTAGTGCACCTAGGGGGCAAAATTGAAATCCAGCCCAAAATACCGGTGAAAAATCGGGATGATTTATCAAAGGTTTATACACCTGGCGTAGCCAAAGTCTGCATGGCGATTCATGAAAATCCGGAAAAAGCCTTTACGTTGACGATTAAACGCAACACTGTTGCTGTGATCTCCGATGGTACAGCTGTGCTAGGTTTAGGGGATATCGGTCCTGAAGCAGCGATGCCGGTGATGGAAGGAAAGGCGATGTTGTTTAAACAATTGGCAGGTGTGGACGCTGTCCCCATCTGCTTAAATACCAAAGATACGGAAGATATTATTCGAACCATTAAGAATATGGCGCCGGCCTTTGGTGGAATTAATTTGGAAGATATCAGTTCTCCGCGCTGCTTTGAAATTGAGACCCGCCTGAAAGAAGAGCTGGACATTCCAGTGTTTCACGATGACCAGCACGGGACAGCGGTGGTTGTTTTAGCCGGACTAATCAATAGCCTAAGGTTAACCAAAAAGAAAATTGAGGATATCCGAATTGTTGTTGTGGGGATTGGTGCAGCGGGGGTTTCCATCGTTAAAATGCTGTTGGGAGCTGGGGCGAAGACCATCCTTGCTGTGGATCGCCAGGGCATTTTGACACGTGACCACACCTACGAGAATCCATTGTGGGACTGGGTGGCACGGAACACCAATCAGGAGAACACAAAAGGCAGCTTATCGGATGCGATGAATGGCGCCGACGTTTTCATTGGTGTATCCGGACCGAATGTGTTGAAGCTGGAAGAGGTACATCGTATGGCTAACGATCCGGTCATTTTCGCCATGGCGAATCCAACGCCTGAGATCGATCCGGAAGCGGCTGCTCCTTTTGTCAGAGTGATCGCCACGGGCCGTAGCGACTTTCCGAACCAAATCAATAACGTACTATGTTTTCCAGGTATATTCCGAGGGGCGCTTGATTGCAGAGCGAGCCAGATTAATGAAGAAATGAAACTGGCTGCATCGAAGGCCATTGCTTACACGGTCACAGATGATGAGTTAAATGAACAGTATATTATTCCTTCCATTTTTAATGAGAAGGTCGTACAAGAAATTCGGGATCAAGTGGTGCAGGCTGCCATTCAAACAGGAGTTGCACGTCGAATACCGCCTGAGTTTAGAGGCTCGAAATTCGCAGAACGCAAGTTAACGCCGATTAGTTAAGATAAGGTCGACCGGAATTTATCCGGTTGGCCTTTTTGCTGCTATCGCTTGAGCGGTTACGGACAAAAAATGATCAGGAAGACAATTATTGTCCCTGAATAAGCAGGAAGGGGACATCAAGAACTGACGGTTCTATGCCTCGAAATCACTTGTTACAATCAAGCTGGAAGCAACGATAACGATAATGCCTTAATGAGGGGAAGGAGTGAGCTGAAAGTGACTACGACCGTTGTGTATCACAAGGATTCATCCATGATCCGTTTTGCAGCTTCTAAGCTGCTAGACACCATTGCAAGAATTGAGGGGCCGGTTAAACCTTTGGATTTAGCAGCTAACGTTATATCTACGAGCGTAATGGTCATCTCCGATAGGGAGGAAGCCGCCAGTCAACATGGCGTAACCATAGATGACTCTGTCGCTCCAGAGGGTTTCGAACTCCGTAAGCGGGAAGGGCATGGTTCCTTAACTTGGTACATTTTGGCCGGTGATGAAGCGGGGGCCATGTACGGAACGCTGGAACTGGAAGAGCGACTCCGGAATTATGGATCACTGATGGCCATCCCGGAGTGCATCATAAATGCTCGCTTTCCATTCCGTGCCATCAAATTCAATCTTCCTTGGTCAAGCTACCGGAAGAATGCGTGTTTTGAGCTTCAAAAAGACACGGTCCGTGATCTTGCCTTCTGGCAAAAGTTTCTCGATATGATGGCTGAGAACCGCTATAACGTTCTGACGTTGTGGAATCTGCATCCGTTTCCCTACATGATTCGTCCTGTACATTTCCCGAAGGCATGCCCTTTCAATGAGGAAGAACTAATGGAGTGGAAGCAGTATTGGACCGCTTTATTCCGGATGGCCAAAGAACGTGGAATCGAGACGTATATGGTCAATTGGAACATTTTCGTATCGGAAGCCTATCGGGAGCATTACGATCCACAAGCGATAAGCGACGAAACCTTTTATCATTATGGAGATTCTTACTCCACAGACATGATCAAACAGTATACCCGGGAATGTGTCACTCAGCTGATTGAAGAGTATCCGGATCTTACTGGACTCGGCATTTCGCTGGGGGAAAGAATGAACGATATGACGCCGCAAAGTCGGCAGGATTGGGTGAATGACGTTTATTTTGAGGGGATGAAGCAAGCGAGCCGGCCGGTAAAATTCATTCATCGCGCACCGTTTTCCGTAGATCCTTCCATCACGCGAAATGCGATAGAAAGCAACGGCTTCATGCCTGAACCGGTATGGGTGGAAGTGAAATTCAATTGGTCGCATGCCTACTCCTCTTCGAAGTTGCTGCTGACGCATGGAGGCTCGAATGGGATGGAGGGGTATTGGAAACCATCGCCAACGAATTACAAAATCACCTGGATGGTCCGCAACGAGGACTTCTTCACGCTTCGCTGGGCGCAGCCGGATTTCATCCGGGAGCATATTTCAGAGAACGGGCAGGACTACGTTGGGGGCTACTATATCGGGTCGGAATGCATGATTCCCGGCATTGATTACGCCCATTTGAAGGATAGCGATCATATGGACTGGACCTATCTATTTGAAAAAAACTGGCTCTATTACATGCTGTGGGGAAGGCTGCTGTATGAACCGGATACACCCGACCGTGTATTTGAGAAAGCGATTGAACAGCGCCATCGTGCACCGATTGGAGTGCCATTATTGAAAGCGTATGCAGCTGTTTGTAAAATGCCAATGGCTCTCGCGTCCATGTACTCGTTCACATGGGATTTCACCTTGTATGCCGAAGGTTTCATGTCCACGGACGAAGCGGAATACGATGGAGGCGCATCGTTTATTTCGTTGCAGGATCTTCTGGTGCGGAAAACGTTCAATCCTGAGTATCTATCTGTGTCCGAATATGTGAATCAACGCTTAGAAGGCCAAACATCGGACAGAATTTCACCCCTTAAGCTGGCAGAGACGTTAGAGGCGGATGCGAATCGTGGGCTCGAATGGTTGGCGGCTATTAAAGCCGATACCCCTGTACTCTGTTGTGAAAAGGCAGACATTGAAGCATGGGCTCATCTGAATTTTTATTTTGCAGATAAACTGCGGGCAGCCGTTTCGTATGAGTTGTATAGAAGAACTGGAGATGAAGCTGAACGTCTTCATGCGATTCAGCTTCTGGAGGCGCCGCATGCAGCCGGACATTGGGAGCAGCTGATCACAGTAACCAAGGCGCACTATGTAGAACATCCCTTGATGCACCTCGGCAAGACACCTTTCTCATGGGAGCTGTATCGTCCGCAGGTACTTGAAGATATTGCCTTTGTACACGCCGGTGGTAATCAGATGTCTGCCAGTAGATGATTTCTACTTGCTTAACAACGGAAGGACAGATTATGCCTTCTTGGACAAATATTGCGCTGAGCAAGAGCAGGGGCATCGTAACAAAATGTGTCTATAGGATGCGGCATTAACCGTATCTATAATCAGATTGGGCAGAGTTCACACTACGCATATTGGGGGATGAATATGGCAAAATCGGATTGGTTGAGCAAGCGAAGCAGAGGCGTACATCTGACAATCAGGGATATCGATTGTCTTGATTTTGACACGGAGCGTTTTGCGAAAGATTTGAATGAACTCGGTGTAAATGTGTTATCGTTTTTTTGCGCAGGGTATGTGACGGTGCATCCTACCAACTTGTCGATCAGAAAAAGCCCTTTTTTGGGCGATCGGGATCTGACAGGGGAAATTGTGAAAGCGGTTCAATCTTATGATATCCGCGCAGTGGCGGCAATGGACCTAAGTCTGATTCCAGGCAATGCAGCGTTAGAACATCCCGATTGGTGCTCCTGTGACCATGAAGGCAAGCCGTATAAAGCAAATCAGGATTTGGGCGATTTTTATATCGCATGTCCGCTAAGCGGATATCAAAATGAATATTTAGCGGAAATTTTACGCGAAATCGTGATGCGCTACGACGTCGACGGCATCAAATTCGGCGGAGGAAGCTACGGCTTTTCCTCTTATGGCAACGGCATTTGTCATTGTGCCCGCTGCAGAGAAGCATTCGGAGCTTATGCCGGCAGCCAGATTCCGGTGAAGGAGGATTGGAACGATCCTGTCTGGGGAACTTTCCAACGGTGGCGGCAGCAGCGTGTCGTGGAGCGCTCCAAATTTTTGTATGACTTAGTGAAGTCGCTTGATCCGAATATGCCGGTGATGTGTAACAGCGTGTGCTTTGGGGAAACGGGATGGACGACCAAAGGCGCGTTAGATATTGAAGGAATGGCGGCCTATATCGACGCGGTTCAAGTGGAAGCGCAAACCCGGATTCGTGTGGAAGGGGAGTCAAGCCATTGGGACTTTCTGCTGTGGCCTGCGGAGGAAGCGAACTTCCTGGACAATGTCAGCGATCATCAGCCTTGGGTGCTGGCCTCCTATTTCCAAGCGTGG
The DNA here is from genome assembly GCF_045866505.1 of Paenibacillus sp. P36. Lineage (NCBI taxonomy): Bacteria > Bacillati > Bacillota > Bacilli > Caryophanales > Paenibacillaceae > Paenibacillus > Paenibacillus sp. P36. Next base: position 6,578,060 of record NZ_AP038372.1, on the reverse strand, counting down.
CCGTGGCGTAGAAATGCTGTACCACCGGCTGAGCAAAAGGTGTATATGGCCCAGATTTACGCTAACGGGGGCAATGCCATCTTGAATCTATCCGGAGGGCCAATTCAGGGGCATCAGGATCAGAGAGGTTTTCCGGCTGTGAAATCGTTATATCACTTTGTAGCCGACAATCAAGCATATTATAACGATGACCGATCTGGTGCAAACGTAGCCATCGTATACTCACAGGATACCCTCTTTTACTACGGAAAAGAGAAGCCAAAGCTTAACTATGTCGACGCGATCAGAGGAATTGAATTGGCGTTGTCGGATCATCATATTCCGTTTGATATCATCTCGGATGCCGTCGTGAAGAAGGGGAATCTCGGCAAATACCGGACGATCATCCTGCCTTCCACTGCCTGCATGTCGGAAGAGACAGCTGCTGCACTCAGCCAATATGCGAAGAACGGCGGCAGTGTCATCGCCACGTTTGAAACTTCCTTGTTTGATACGGATGGCAGTAAGCGCTCAGACTTTTTACTGGCCAATTTATTAGGCGCCTCCTATATAAGCACGAATTCCGTGATGGGAGAGGAGAATGGCGTATATAAGCAAAGCTATCTGAATGTGCAAAATTCCTCACATCCCTTGCTGGATAGGCTTGGGGATACCTCGGTCATTCCGGCTTCAAACGCTTATTGCCGAGTCGCCGCAGACCAAGACTCCGACGTTCCGTTGACGTTGTCCGCGCCATTCCGTGTGTTCCCCGAGGGGCAGTCGTACACGCTGGAACCGGATACCGGAATGCCTATGCTCATTGCCAGAGAGCATGCTGGCGGCGGCAGAACGGTCTATTTTCCGGGACAACAGGATACGGCGTTTGCGCGATACGGTTATCCGGATTGGGCGCTTTTGCTGGTGAATGCGGTGTTATGGACGACAAGGGAGACTTTGCCGTTGCAGGTGGAGGGTCCGGACACGCTGTTGGCCACATTAAGGGTTCAAGAAAAACGGCGTCTGGTTCATCTTGTGAATGTGAATGGCGGACGGAGAATGTTTAGACAACTCATTCCGGCCCGTGACGTGACGATTCGTTTACCGTTAGGTGATGGTTTCGAGCCACAGCGAGCTATCAGGCTGTCCGACCATAGCCCGTTAACGATGACCAGAGAAGGAGATGCTGTTTCTGTCGTCGTGTCCAGCATCCTGGATTATGATGTCGTTGTTTTTGAATGAGGGGGGTGCTCAGCATGATTCATGAGATTTTGATGCCGGTGAGAATCAGTATAGGATTAGGTGCTTTCTCGGAAGTGGCTTCCTATGCATCGAGTCTGGGAAGCAAAGCCCTAATCGTTAGCGATCCCGTTATGGCTCAAATCGGCCACGTCCAGACATGCAGGAACTATTTGGAACAAGCAGGCTTCTCCTGTGCGATCTATAGCGGTGTTGAGACGGAGCCAACCGACCGGCATGTGGATGAAGCACTCGCCATCTGCCGGCAGGAGCAGTGCGATGTGATTGTCGCTTTGGGAGGAGGCAGCTGCATCGATGCGGCCAAGGCGACTGCTGCCATGATGACGAACACAGGATATATCGGAGACTATGTCGGCGGTATGAAAAAGTTCGAGAATCGGCCATTGCCGTTAATCGCCATACCGACGACGGCGGGTACAGGGTCTGAGGTCACAAAAGTGACGGTCATCATTGATACCCGCAGGGATGTCAAAATGATGATCGCCCAGCCGGAGCTGGTGCCGCAAGTTGCGATCATAGATGCGCTGCTGTGTATGTCGTGCCCTCCGTCCGTCATTGTATCGTCAGGTATTGATGCTTTGTGTCACGCCATCGAGGCGTACTGGTCCAGGAAGGCCAATCCACTGAGTGACGGTTGGGCTCTGCAAGCCACTGCCTTACTGATCAAACATTTGCCCGTTTGTTATGCAAAAAAGGGGGATGCGGAAGACTTCGCGCAAATCGCACTTGGCTCTATGTTAGCAGGTGCCGCATTCTCCAACGCTTCGGTGACCTTAATTCACGGGATGTCCCGACCGCTGGGAGCACTATTCCACGTTCCTCACGGAATTTCCAACGCGATGCTGCTGCCCGCCGTGCTTGAATTTACATCAGGTTATGCGCAGGAGCGTATAGCTGAGATCGGGCGCGTGATGCGACCCGACCTCGTTAATAGCGGAAGAGACAGGCTGTCAACCGCTGTCATGGAGGAGGTTCGGACACTATGCAGCCTCATGAAAATTCCGAATTTACGTGATTGGGGAATCGAGCGCGAGGCGTTTGAAAAGGCGATTCCACAGATGGCTTCTGACGCGATAGCTAGCGGAAGTCCCGGCAATCATCCGAGAGCTGTAACCGCAGGTGAAATTGAAGCTCTATATCGATTTTGTTACGATTACGAATTAAAGAAAGAAGAAGGAGCGGCGCGATGACAACGATTCCGGTTTTACAAAATTATGTCGGGGGCAGATGGGTTCCGTCCGATAGCTCCTCTTATGAGATCGTGCCGAACCCGGCGACAGGAGAACCTATTGCGCGAGTCCCTCTGTCTACGCGCAGTGACTTACATGCGGCAGTAGAAGCAGCCCGCAGCAGCTTCACTGCCTGGAGAGAGACCCCGGTACCGAAGCGTGCGCGCATTCTTTTTAAATACCAACAGCTCTTGGTAGACCACTGGGAGGAGCTTGCCCGGCTTATTACGCAGGAGAACGGCAAAAGCTACACGGAAGCCTATGGTGAAGTGCAGCGCGGGATCGAATGCGTCGAGTTTGCGGCGGGTTCACCAACGCTGATGATGGGTTCCCAGCTGCCCGACATTGCGACAGGTATCGAATCGGGCATGTACCGGTATCCGCTTGGTGTCGTTGCGGGCATCTCGCCCTTTAACTTTCCGATGATGGTGCCATGCTGGATGTTTCCGTTGGCGATTGCTTGCGGGAACACGTTTATTCTGAAGCCATCGGAACGAACTCCGCTGTTAGCGAACCGTTTGGCAGAGTTGTTCACGGAAGCGGGGCTTCCGGATGGCGTGCTTAACATAGTGCACGGCTCGAAGGAGATCGTGAACGGGATGATCGAGCATCCGGACATCCAGGCGATCTCGTTCGTAGGTTCGCAGCCTGTTGCGGAGTATGTGTACAAAACCTCCGCCGCTCATGGCAAGAGAGTTCAAGCGCTGGCAGGAGCCAAAAATCATAGCATTGTCCTGCCTGACGCCGATCTGGAACTTACGGTCAGCAATATCTTGGGCGCAGCGTTCGGCTCGGCCGGCGAACGGTGTATGGCTTGCTCCGTCGTCGTAGCCGTAGGAGACATCGCTGACACACTGGTTAATAAATTGCAGGAAGCAGCAAGTCGGATGAAGATTGGCAATGGGCTTGAACCCGATGTCTTCCTCGGTCCCGTTATCCGGTCGTCCCATAAAGACAGGACGATCGACTATATTGAAGCGGGTATTCGCGAAGGAGCTTCAATGGTCGTGGACGGACGAGATGTGGCGGCGGCACAGGGGAGCGGATTTTTTGTCGGCCCGACGATTTTTGACGGGGTCCAAACCGATATGAAAATTTGGCAGGATGAAATTTTTGCACCGGTCTTAAGCATTGTTCGCGCAAGCAGCTTGAAGGAAGCGATTGAGATCGCCAACCGTTCGGAATTTGCCAATGGCGCGTGTCTGTATACAGACAGTGCAAAAGCGATCAGGCAATTTCGCGAGCAGATCGATGCGGGCATGCTGGGCATTAATGTCGGAGTGCCTGCGCCGATGGCTTTCTTTCCATTCTCGGGTTTCAAGAAATCCTTCTATGGGGATTTGCATGCCAATGGCAGAGACGGGGTTGAATTCTACACCCGTAAGAAGATGGTAACTTCGCGCTATTAAGAGGCTTGCAACCCGTGCTACAATGGGGAGCAGACAGATTATTGCTGCCCGGACAAAATTTGCGGTTGGCTCCAAATGGCCGCAAGAACAAGAAGTGTCACTAACGTGCTTCCGGATGAGAAGCTAGAATAAAGAATGTAAGCGTTACCGAAATACAGCGTGCTTGCGAATGGTCACGCGATTCGAAATAACTTGAGGAGGGGTTCCGATGTCGAAGTTTTATCGAAAGTGTTTCAGTATGATAATGGCTAGCATGCTTTCCGTTGGCATTTTGGCAGCATGTGGGGAGAACAGTGCACCGGCGGGAGGTGCAGACAATGCGGCGAAACAGGGGGATTCGAACAAGGCAACACCAGCATCAGCGGAGCCGTTGAAACTTCAATTCCTCGTTCCTTCTTATGCGGATGTGCCGAACATGAATGATGAGTATTGGACGGAATGGCAGAAGAAAACCAATACCCAATTAAATGTGGAATGGGTTCCATCTGGCGACTATGATACGAAATTCGACCTGGTGCTGGCATCGGGGAATTTGCCTGAAATCATTGTATCCACCAATATGACCCGACCTACTTTGCTTCAGGCCATCAATCAAGGAGCATTCTGGGATTTGACGCCATTCCTCGGCGATTTCAGCAAATACCCGAACATGAAAAATAATAGCGGGCCTAACGTGTGGAACTATATGAAATTAGATGGAAAGGTATACGGCATTCCTCGCAACCGTCCACAAATCGATTTGGGCATTAAGATGCGCAAAGATTGGCTGGATAAGTTGAACCTGCCTATCCCTACAACGATTGACGAGTATGCGGCAGATCTGAAGAAGATTGTGGACAGTGACGTAGACGGCAACGGTAAAAAGGATACGATTGGCATCATCGGTCACGGCTTCCTACTGGCTGACGGTGATGATACGTATTCAGGGGCCTTCGGCGCGCTTGACCCTGTTTATGATAAAGACGGCGGCTTGATCAAAAATCAATTGACGCCTAATTATACCGCAATGGTCGAATGGCTCCGCAAACTGTATGCAGACGGCATTCTGGCGAAAGAATTCTCTTCGATGAAGAAAACACAAGCGGAAGAAATGTACGCAACTGGGCGCGCCGCCTCCTATGTACGAAATATCTGGCGCGATTATACATGGGAGCAGATGAACCAGAAGACACAGCCCGATGCGAAAGTCATTACCCTCCCGCCACTTAAAGGGCCTGGCGGTGTGACGGTCAGTTTGGCGAATCCGACATTCGGCGCATTCTATATTTCCAAAAAGGTGCCAGAAGCCAAAGTGAAGCAAATTCTTGATTATTTTGAGAAAACCACGACGGCTGAATATACGGATTTTAACTACTACGGTATCGAAGGTGTGCACAATAAAGTCGTAGATGGCCAACCGCAGCTGACGGATTTGGGAGTCAAGCAGGTTACCACCAATGCGAATCAGGTATTTTCACTGGCGTTTAACAACAAGATGAAAGTGCTCAATCCATCAGCGCCAAAAGCTTACAACGATGCCAAAATGAAAGAAGTCGAAGTCTACGGACAAGTAGGAAAGCTGAATCCATTCTCAATTATCAATTCCAATACGTGGACTAACGTGTGGCCAAAATATGAGAAGGAATGGCAAGCAATGGCAACGAAAGCGATTGTTGGCCAGATTACGATGGAAGAGTACAAAAGTTATGTAGATAAACTGAACGAAAATCAGGATTTGAAAAAGGCCTACAAGGAATTTGCGGAAAGCTACAAGCAGTATTTCGGCAAATAAGAATAAGCTGGAGGAGATCGCAGGCTAAGGCCTTAGACTCCTCTTTGCTATTATGAAAGGGCTTAAATGAATACCTGCTGCCAAAGGGTTCGTCCTATGACAAAGCGAAGTATACTCAGACCGTATAAACATGCAAATGGATGTGGGGGGCAAAATGATTAACTGGATAAAACACATTCGTCAGTCAGGTTCCAAACATGTCACCAGTCATGGTAGGTATTTGTATAAGCTGATTTGGCTTGGATGCATTTCTGTTTGCATTCCTTTAATACTGGCTAGTGCAGTGTACTATCAATTCGCTATGAACCGGGCGCAGGAGCAAATCATGAACGAAAGCAATTCGTCGTTATCGAGCATGAAGGATCGTGCGGAGAGAATTTTTCAGACCATTGAGCAGGAATCGCTTCAGCTCGCAGTTGATCCTATTTTAACAGGCTTCTTCCTAGACCCGAATCAAGACAACAGCTGGCTGTGGCATCGGGATTTCCTGGATAAAATCAATCTGGTCAAAAATAGCGACAGCTTTATTGATGAAGTTTATTTTTACAATACCGTGGAAAATGTGGTGTTATCGAACCGTTACGGAGTTATCGAAAAAGAGAGTTATCCCTATAAAAATGATATTGATACGATCATCGCTAGCGGAGAGCTCTCTCAGTGGGCCTACTTGCCTTCTGCGCAGAAGGACGGTTATGTGACATTTGCCCGCCGGCTTCCTAATATGGGGGACGGTCAAGCGCAAGGTATTCTCGCTTTTGAAATTGAAAAGTCTGCGATTAGTGAATTTCTGGATTCCGACACGTATTTACTGCCGATGGGACAGAATTTGTTCGTCATTCATCATAAGGTTATTCCTGGCAGTGAGGAGCTGAGCTACGATCAGGTTCTTTCCTTAATGAAAGGTTTGGGCAGCATAGACGGTATCAAGGATAGAAGCAGTAATACAGGCAGTTTCCTGAGCAAAGGCATCGATGGGGAACAAGCGCATTTTTTATATACCAAAAATATATACGGGCGAATTTACGTTACCATCGTACCTGAAAAAACCATTGCCGGCCAGCTGAACTGGATACGCAATGTAACCCTTCTATTTCTGTTTATTTTCATTACTTTCGGAGTCGTATTGACTTATTTCAATTCCAAATGGGCTTATAACCCCATCGGGCAGTTGATGAAGCATAGCAAGGCGCTTAGAATCGGGCAAATCCAAAATAAACAAAACGAACTCGATTATATCAAGGAATGTCTGGATTTTCTAAACATGGAAACGGAAAAGCTAGGTGGTTTTATGGCTAGCATTCAACCTACACTGAGGGAGAAATTTCTTCAGCAGTTGATTAACGGCGAATACTTAAGAAAAGAACCGCTGCTTCGTGATTCTGAAGCCAATGGCATTACCGTACATGCGACGAATGTTGTCATCATCGTGGATGCCGATAATATTGCGAGGGAGAAGCGTTTTCGGCCGGATGAAAAGGGGATCATTGCCTTTGTCATCTCCAATGTCATGCAAGAAATCATTCAGACTTATCCCAGCGTGCGCGGGTATGTGATTCCTGACAGAGGCCGGGGGGTAGCGCTGCTGCAGTTCAGGGCGGATACGGAGCAAGAAGAGATGCTTCGTCTTACAGAAGAATATGCGGAATCCGTCTGCGACTCCTTGAAGGAGCATCTGTCGATGAAGGCGACGGCTGGTGTCGGCCGATTCTACTTTCATATCGAAGATGTGCCCGTTTCTTGTAAAGAGGCGGAAAGCGCGCTGCAGTATCGCATATTTAACCATACGAAAAACGTCCTGTTTATTGAACATTTGGAAAATGAGAAGAAGCAGACGGCTTTCCGCTACCCTCGGGAATTCGAAACCGCCATTATTGACGCCTTGGATAAAGGGGAGCTGGAGCTGGCAGCGGAAGGTTTGGCTGCTTTTTCTGAAGCGATTCGCGCTTCCCAGTCCTATCGTTTTATTTATCAAAGCTATCATCTACTGCTGTCCACGCTCATCTCATCTTTGGAAAAGCAAGGGGCCACACTTCTCGATATCTTGGATCACGACTGGTTTGGGCAGCTTCACACCAGGCAGACGTCGCAGGAAATCGCGGATTGGTTTGCAGGCAGCTTATTTCCGATGTACATCTGGCTGACAACGAATTACCGGAATGAATCCGGCCAATCCGTTATCCAGCAGGTATGCAAGCATATTCGGGCGAACTGCGGCAGCGATTTGTCATTGGTGCAATGCGCCGAGCAAGTAGGGCTTAGCCCTTCGTATTTAAGCCGTCTTTTTAAAAAGGAGATGGGTGTGAACTTCCTTGATTTCGTTGTGGAGTGCAAGGTCGATGAGGCGAAGAGGCTGCTCACGGAAACGGATCAAAACGTAAGTGAGATCGCGCTGGCCGTGGGGTATTCCGAGCGTAACCTGAACCGTATCTTTCAACGGTTTATCAAAATGTCTCCGAGTAGTTTTCGGACACGTCAACGTTAATAGCAGCTAGAGGTTGTTCCGAAAGCCATGGCAATGGCGGGGGCAGCCTCTTTTGGGTGCTGGGGTAAGCGAAGCTTACCCCTATATTTGTGTTGAGCACCTCCAGCCCATGAAAATTGTTGGTTGGGTGGTTCCTCCCTGGATACCGGACAAATTTTGCTGCAAGGACAATTTTTGACGTTTGAACCGCCTGCCCAGGCTTCTCAAGAATTGTCTATAGGATGCCTAACAGTCCGGTTATATAGTAGGTATTGTAATGAAAGGGTTTACATGAATCGAAGCGTAGAACATCAGAACATCCAGGAATATAAAAAGAGAGGTGCAAGATGATGCCGTCGACAGCAGAGTTAACGACCAAACCTATGGCGAAGACCCACTCCCGCAGCTGGACAAATTTGGCCCGGCACAAATATGTCTATTTACTTGCTTTACCAGGCGTGCTTTATTTCATCGTCTTTAAATTCGCTCCGATGTGGGGGTTGGTGCTGGCCTTTACCGAGTATAATCCCTATGCAGGAATCAGCGGAAGTGAATGGGTGGGGATGAAGCATTTCGTCGAGCTGTTTTCGGATCCCAACTTTTATATCATGCTGCGAAATACGTTTGCGATCAACATCTTTGGTTTGATCTTCATGTTTCCCGTTCCCATTGTGCTTTCACTGATGCTGAATGAAGTGCGACATGAGGCGTTTAAGAGATTTAACCAATCTATCGTCTATTTGCCACACTTCTTGTCTTGGGTTGTCGTTGTCAGTCTAACCTTCTTCATCCTGTCTTCGGATGTGGGGATCGTGAACAAAGTCATTACGGGCTGGGGGCATGAGTCGATCGCCTTCTTATCCAATCCGAATTATTTCTGGGCGCTTATTACCGCACAAAATATGTGGAAGGAAGCCGGCTGGGGAACGATTATCTTCCTGGCTGCCATGGCCGGGGTAGATCCCCAACGGTACGAAGCAGCCGTCGTAGACGGAGCAAGCCGCTGGAGACAAATCTGGCACATTACATTGCCTGCCATCCGGCCTACGATTATCATTTTATTGATTTTGCGTCTCGGGCATATGGCGGATGTCGGCTTCGAGCAGGTGCTTCTCATGATGAACCCACTTGTTTCTTCCGTAGGGGAAGTCTTCGATACGTATGCCTACAGCATTGGCGTATTGCAAGGGAAAGTCAGCATCGGTGTGACGGTTGGCATGTTTAAAGGCGTGGTCGGTTTGGTACTGGTCTTGGTCTCCAACTATATTGTGAAGAAGCTGGGGCACGAGGGAATATATTGAGGTGATTCTGGGTTGAAAAAGGGAGGATGGAACGATGAGCTTTGTTGCCAAAAAGAAACTAACCATGTTTGATTATGTGAACTATTCTCTGTTGGCCTTAATCTCGATTGTGTGTTTGTTTCCATTTATTTATGTGTTTAGCGTATCCTTCACGGATCCCAAGGTGTACATCCCGCTGAAATTTTATTTGTTTCCAGACAAGTGGTCACTGTCCGCTTATAAATATATTTTATCGACCAACAGCTTTATCCATGCGCTGAAAAGCACGGTATTCGTCACGGTCATCGGTACAATCTTGAATCTCATTGTCTCTTTCAGCTTCGCTTATGTGCTGACCAAGAAAACACTTCCGGGAAGAAAGATCTTACTGGTAGCCGTCATTTTCACGCTGGTGTTTAATGCGGGTATATTGCCGAGTTACTTGCTCATCAAGCAACTGGGACTGCTGAACTCGTATTGGTCGCTAATTTGGCCAACGCTTACCAGTGCGTGGAGTTTGCTTGTCATTAAAAGCTTTCTGGAGTCGCACCCTCCGGAGCTGGAGGAATCCGCACGCATTGACGGGTGCACGGAGGTTGGGGTATTTCTGCGTATCATCATCCCGCTGTCGATGCCGGCAATCGCCGCATTTATGCTGTTTTTTGCTGTCTCCCATTGGAACACGTACTTCAACGCACTCATCTATATCTCGGATTCCAAAAAGTGGACGCTGCAAGTGTTGATTAAATCCCTTGTCATCGATTCGGACTCCACGGGTGTCGGACAAGCGGGCGCAGGCGGAGACGACAGGATTGTGCCTCAGGAAACGATCCGCATGGCGGCTATTATGCTGGCTATGGCTCCTATCCTGCTTGTTTATCCTTTTTTGCAAAAGCATTTTGCCAAAGGTGTCATGCTGGGTTCTGTCAAAGGGTGATCGCAGGTTAATCTGTCTAACAAATTTTAATGTCAAAGGATGGGTATAAGAATGAATGAACTAGCATCAGCAGGAAAAGCCAAAGTCGGTTTTATCGGTCTGGGTGTAATGGGTAAAAGCATGGCGCGAAATCTAATGAAGGCCGGATATGACCTGTACGTATACAGCCGAACAAAAAGCAAGGCGGAAGACCTGCTGCACGAGGGTGCTATATGGAAAGAAGGTGCTGCAGACGTAGCCCGCCAAGCGGATGTGACGATTACCATGGTTGAGTATCCGAGTGATGTGGAGGAGATTTTCCTAGGGCATTCAGGAATCGTAGCTGCTGCGAAACCAGGTTCCTACTTGATTGATATGACGACCTCAAGTCCAGCATTGGCGGCGCGAATTTACGAGGAGTCTCGGCAAAGAGGACTACAATCGCTGGATGCACCAGTCTCGGGCGGAGATATTGGGGCAAGAGACGGAAAACTATCCATCATGGTTGGCGGTGACGAAGAGGCTTTCGAAGCCGTCCTGCCTGTTTTTCAGGCGATGGGGAGCAATATCGTTTATCAAGGAGCAGCAGGCGCTGGTCAACACACGAAGATGTGCAATCAAATCGCGATTGCAGCCAACATGATGGGTGTTTCCGAAGCGCTGGTTTATGCTGAACGATCGGGCTTGAATCCTGCCAGGGTGCTAAAAAGCATAGAAACCGGAGCTGCCGGCAGTTGGTCGTTAAGCAACCTTGCACCAAGGATTATTCAAGGCAATTATGAGCCTGGATTTTATGTCAAGCATATGATCAAAGACTTGGGCATTGCCTTGCAGTCCGCTGAGGCTATGGGGCTTGAGGCATACGGGTTATCGCTGGCAAAGAAGCTGTATGAGAAGTTGGCTGCGGCAGGAGAAGAGAGCAGCGGTACGCAGGCACTGGTCAAAATATATCGTTAAAATTGCCAGATTTTCTAATGAAGCGGAGGGACGTCTATGAAACTCGTTTATGACCACCAGGATGAGATGGTCCTGTTCGGGATGAATCAAATCAAGAAGAGTTTGGATGCGAAGGGACAGTTTTTCGTCGAGCAGTATAATGGCAAGGGCTTGGTACTGACGCCTGAACGGGGAATCCTCGTTCAGAAACTACCTGTAAAGAAAGGGGAATCCTCTGGCGAAGAACAGGCTTTTCGCCTGTCCCGCCAAGGGGAACTGATCCGCATTGAAAGTATTGATTCGCGTGGACTTATGTACGGTTGCCTAGAATACGCAGAACGGTTGGCACGTGGAGCGGAATTGGCGGATGGGGAAGAGATGTACCGTAAGCCGGCAATGCGCTTGCGCGGTATTAAATTTAATTTGCCGTACGCACCTTTCGACTCGGGAGATCCCTTCGTCTTGAATGAGGGAACGTGCATGGATATTGTTTTTTGGAAAGCCTATATCGATATGCTCGCCCTAAACCGGTACAACTGTTTAAGTTTGTGGTCAGAGCATCCCTACGATCGAATGGTTGTCTCTCCGAAATTCAGAGACGCCAATCCGTACAGTGATCCGGAAATCAATCAGAATATTCGGTTCTTCCGGGAGATGTTCCGTTATGCCGCCAGCAGAGGGATCGACATTTATCTCTTTACGTGGAACATTCGTATAACCCCGGAAGTGGCGAGAGGTCTGGGGCTCCCTGAAGCTGTAGGAGATTTCGGCAATATGTACGATAACCTGATCCATCGGGTGGGATACCCGCTGAATCGCTTTCGCGGTGCATCAGAAGTGATTAGAGATTACATTCGTGAAATGGTGCTTCAGCTGCTGCTCACGTACCCTGAATTGAAAGGGTTAGGGACTTCGGCCAGCGAATGGATGGACGGCAACGGGTATGAGCGGGAGAAGTGGATTGTCGAGACGTATGTGGAGGCGATCAAACAGTCGGGAAGAGACATTCCGTTTATTCACCGTACCAATATGCAGAATGCGGGCAAAGAAATCAAAGAAATGGTGCAGAGCCAATTCGATTCCAACCAATTTTATATCAGCTGGAAATATTCAAATGCTCATTGTTATTCCCATCCGGAGCCCCAGTTTGAGCGTCTTTGGGGTGCTTGGGAGGGCATCGACCTGGAGAAGACCAACATTCTGTACACGGTTCGTAACGATGATGTGTTCACCCATCGTTGGGGAGACCCCGACTACGTCCGCGCTTATGTCAAAGGAATGATCAAGCCACATGTGAAAGGCTTCTACTGGGGAGCAGACGGCTACTTGTGGGGCAACGATTTTCAACATGTTGAGCATGGGCACAAGACATGGAAGTATGATTTTGAACGGCATATCTTCCAGTTCCAGCTCTGGGGCCGATTGTCGTACGACCCTGAGACAAGTGACGATGTCTGGGTGCATCTATTGAAGCCCCATTATGGTCCAGTTCATGCTCCTCTATTCTTGGAAGGATTGCGAAGCGCATCTTCGGTTATACCTGCTGTCAACCGCTTGTTTTGGATCGATTATGACTTCCAGTGGCATGCTGAAAGCTGCTTATCAGAAGTCAGCGGATTCAAGACAATCCTGGATTTCGTAAACGCTGTACCTATGCCTGGGGTCGGTGTTATGTCCATAGCCGAATATGCAAAAGCAGAACGGGGAGACAGCGTAGAGGGACTGCTTGAAGAGTACCGTGAAACACCTGCTGATATCTTGAAGCTGCTGCAAGAGGCTGCCGATCAAACCGAACGTGTCGCTATCCAGCTGTCCAACGAGCTTGGTGAACTATGCTGCAGTCATGCTGCATGCACACTTCACGATCTTTTTGCCTACGTAGAGATGTCCAGGTATTATGCCTGTAAATTCAAAGCCTCTCTGGAGCTTAATCGCTTTAGACTGAGCGAACATACAGAGCATAAGGCCGAGGCAGTAACGCAATTGGAGCAGGCAGCTGTACACTGGGAGAAACTTGGTCATTACTGGAGCTTGCATAATAAGCCTTACTTTATGGCTCGAGTCAAACGCACCTTCGGGTATCCTTATTACTTGGAAGATGTAAGAGCAGATATTGAATTGGCACGTCGATTTGAAAAATAAGAAGGTGTTATTTTAATGCGTGGTTTTGCCATTTTGCTGGGATTCAACATGCTGGGAATTGCGCTCCAGCATTTCGCCTACATTCCGCTTCCCGGTAATGTTATCGGTTTGCTCCTGTTTACCCTGGCTCTGTTTAGCGGCATCGTCCGGTTGGAATGGGTGGAAACCAGTACGCAGTTTCTGCTGCGCCATATGCTTGCCTTTTTTGTTCCCTATATCGTGGGGATCTTGGCCATATGGCCGCTGCTCCAAAGCATGCTGCTTCAGATTGCGCTCAGTCTCGTGGTCAGTACGCTCGTCGGCCTGCTCGTCAGCGGCTGGGTGACATCGGCTATGCTGAAGAAAAGGGAGGCTTCGTCAGGTGGATAATGCCTTTTTTCAACAGCCGATGTTTGGCGTTTCATTAACGCTTATCGTGTATGCGATCGCGCAGGGACTGCACAAAAAGTGGAACAAGGTGCATCCCCTTTTCATCACATCGGCGGGCATTATTGCGATATTGCTTATATGCGGCATTCCCTATGAATCTTATCGGGTTGGCGGGGATTATATTGCGCTGCTGCTAGGTCCGGCTACGGTAGGTTTGGGCGTGCCGCTTTACAAGCAGACGAGGTCGATTGGTCGTAATCTGCCGGCTATTCTGGCTGGGCTTACAACCGGTTCCATCAGCGCGTTAGTCTGCGCGGGTGGCATCACGTGGAGCTTGGGAGCAGCGAAAAACATTTGGGTAACGATGATCCCTAAGTCGGTTACGACACCGATCTCAGTAGAGATCGTCCGCCATTTGGGCGGCATTCCCGAGCTAGGCGTTATCGTGACTACGTTAACAGGCCTGATAGGGAGCATGATTGGCCCCGAGTTGTTAAGGCTGTGTGGCGTCAGGGCCGATATCGCGATCGGAACCGCCATCGGAACGGCTTCTCATGGGATCGGAACCGCCAGGCTGGTCAAGGAATCGGAGCTGCAGGCCGGTGTCAGCGGTTTCGCCATGGCGGCGACCGGGATTTTTATTTCGTTGCTTGTTATTCCGTTGTATTGGATTTTGTAGGGAATAAGGCTGTCTCGAAGGTCTATAATGACCGTAGGGGCGGCTTTTTTGCAAAAAATATATTGCAACAGTTTGTCCGAGCGTAAGCAGGGGACCTACGATCCTCTATTCCTTAACGAATGAACCATTTTCTCCAATAGCGGGAACTAGTTAAAGTAGCGTGATCCCACCAATAGAATCTAACTAGTTAAAGTGCCATCAAACCCTCAACAGCATCTCAACCACCCGCATCCCCAGTAGCAATTATTTGTAACGGACACAGAAGACGTTATTCCACCTATTCGGCTGAATTTGATGAGCTAACGGACTGGAGCGCCGTTATTTATTGAATTTACTGCTAAATGAGGTAGTTTCTTGGCCAATAGCGTCTCTGGAGTCCATTAGATATTATTTCTGCTGGGAAAATGGAGAATAAGGTCATCTCAGTCCGTTAGCTGTGTGATCCCGCCAATAGTAGCTAGATAGTTAAAGTAGCGTGATCCCACCAATAGAATCTAACTAGTTAAAGTGCCATCAAACCCTCAACAGCATCTCAACCACCCGCATCCCCAGTAGCAATTATTTGTAACGGACACAGAAGACGTTATTCCGCCTATTCGGCTGAATTTGATGAGCTAACGGACTGGAGCGCCGTTATTTATTGAATTTACTGCTAAATGAGGTAGTTTCTTGGCCAATAGCGTCTCTGGAGTCCGTTAGATATTATTTCTGCTGGGAAAATGGAGAATAAGGTCATCTCAGTCCGTTAGCTGTGTGATCCCGCCAAAAGTAGCTAAATAGTTAAAGTAGCGTGATCCCACCAATAGAATCCAACTAGTTAAAGTGCCATCAAACCCACCAACAGCATCTCAACCACCCGCATCCCCAGTAGCAATTATTTGTAACGGACACAGAAGACGTTATTCCACCTAGCCCTGTAGTTCCAGTAAGACTTAGCCAGTGGTTCAGGTATGGAAAGGAATCTGAAATTCTACGACGGTGCCCTGATCAGGCAGCTTGGAGAAATGCATCAAGACCGAGTCGCCGTAAGAGAACACGAGCCGTTGATAAACATTGGATATCCCGGTATGCTGATGAAAATAAGGATCATCGTCGTCCATTTCTCCACGAGTCATCTTGTTGATTTTCTCTAAATCCGTATCCTTTATGGAGTTGCCTGTGTTTTCAATGCGGAAAAAGAGCCAGGTCTCTTGCCTATGTATACGAACAGTTAACTGAAAATCATCTGCCTTCATGACAGGAGTCCAACCATATTTAAGAGCATTTTCAATAAACGGTTGGATGACGAGCTTCATAACCGGCAAGTCCAATAGATCCGGGCTCACTTCCCAATCACAAGCGACCTCTACACCGTTTCGGTGCCGGTGAATTTTTAAAAAGTGAGTAACAAAAGCCATTTCATCGCGCAGGGTAGACCAGCCGTGATCACTCTTTGCGTTATATCTCATCATGCGTGATACGCTCTGCACCACGCTGCGAACGGCTTCACCATCCCGTTTCATTGCCAAAGATTCAATCGTTTCAAGCGTATTAAATAGAAAGTGCGGATTGATTTGTGCCTGAAGCAGCAGCAGCTCTTTTTCTTTTTCTTTCACCTTGGATGCATACAGTTGGTGTTCGACCCGTCGCAGCCCGGAAATCAACGGAAACGCGATAAAACACGCGGCGATCATGCTAAGAAAGGCAATGAGCAAGCTCCACAGCCTGGATTCCTTAATACCCTGCGTTATCGCGTCGAAGGGGGTTAATAACACCATTTGCCAGCCTGTAGGAGCAATTTCTTGGGCAATAACTTCGAAGTGTTCACCCTCTGATTCAAATAAGAGCTCTTCGTTCGGTGCTCCGCCTTTATGAAGGGCGCGTTCGAGATCGTCATGAAGTTCTCCGGAAAGATCTTGTTTGGATATGACGTTTCCACTAGCGGGGTGATATAATAGGATTTGACCGTCACCAGATTCGTAAGTCCCATTCATGAGGCTTCGAAAATGTTCAGCTTTGATGTCAACGATGAGCCACGCATTAATTTCCCCACTGATCAGGTAAGTAACCGGCCTAATAAGTGAAATGCTTTCTTGGGGAGGGCCAAGTGTATAGAGTGTTTGATGCAGTTGGCTCAGTACGGGTTTGTACACGGAAGCTGCTTTCATAAAAAGCGGATCCGAAGCAAAGTCATAACTATAATTCATACTTTTCTGATTGGAATTGTATAATATCTTACCTTCCTTATCCATATAAATGATGCCCTCAATTTCCGGATGGGATTGGAGCAAGGGGTCTAGCTTCGGGCGAAAAGTAAGGATGCTGCCGGCTTGACTGACGATATCGTCTTTAGGGATATTCATATACTTTTGAAAACTCGAATCAATCACAAGCGGGTCCAGGGATTGGTTGATTTCTTGAACCGATTGCGAGACTTCCTGGCAGCATAGCGGGCGAACTCCGATGATACGGCTGAAGAATGAAGCAGGCTGGAGCGAACCATTTGATAGTGCCAGCTTAAACTGGCGAGTAGGATAGGGATAATTGTAATAATAAGCACAATCACTAAAATTTTGTATTTCAGTGAAAGTGGCAGGGCTCGGAGTGAGCTGCGCACAAAGCATTCTCCTTCCGGGGGGCTATTTGTAGTTTTGATGGCGGATTCTCTGTTAGTTTACAATAAAAATAGCTGTTGAGGTGGCTTCATATGAAAATTTGTGTAGCGGATGATGAGAAAGAGGTTCGGCACAGCATCGTCATGAAATTAACGGAATCCCACCCCTATGCCAATGTCTTTGATGTAGGTTATGGATACGAGGCATTGGAGCAAATCAAGCTCATACGTCCCGAACTCGTTTTTATGGATATTCGAATGCCTGAATTGGATGGTCTCGAGATGCTGGCGAATGTGATGAACGCGCTGCCTAAGACAAAAGTTATCATGCTGACGGGCTACAACCACTTTGAGTATGCGAAGAAAGCGGTACATTTCGGTGCATCCGACTATTTGCTTAAACCCGCTGATGTCGATGAAATCAAGCAGCTCGTGCATTTGACCTACGATCGATTGACCCAACAGCTGGGAATCGAACTTAACGGCGCGCTGGGAACAACGATGATCGAAGGTTTATTTTACAGGAACATTACTTACTGGTTCGACGATCGTGTTCGAAAGTCGATTATATTCGAAGATGAAGTGGTTCATGCCGAAACTCATGGTAAAGCGATTTGCGGATTTGAATGCCAAGGGCAGAGAGTCCTGATTGTGGCGGTAGAGCCTTCTTACAGTGGAGGGAGCTTTCGGGATTCGGGCGAACTTACCCGACTCTGGCCGGTGGAGTGGAAAACCTGGCAAACGAAACGGTTTTTTGATAAAGATTTCTTGTATCGTGGACGATTCAGATTGAATGCGGATTCAGCAGGCGGACTTAGGCTGGGTGTTGTTCGAGCGGTGAAGACAGCGGATCGGGAGAAGTTGAATGAAGATCTGTCCCTGTGGATCCAGGAGCTGCAGAGTTTGCAGGCCAATGTGGTTCGGGAGGAATGCGCGAAGCTGGTTTCTCTACTCGATTCGGACTTAACCGAAGGGCAAACCTTTAACATTTTGGAGTATGGGCCTAAGGAGACATGGCTGCGGGAGGTGGAGCGCTATG